>NZ_JBXAMZ010000003.1:0-5918 GCF_058801135.1 Sphingomonas sp. GW822-FHT03G08 | reverse complement strand
CCCCTGATTCTGTTGTGATTCGGGTGTTGATTCGGTTGGTTTGGGGGATGCGGGGTTGGTTTTGGGACCTTCAAAATGGTGCTAAAGTGTTGATATTGTGTGGTTTGTGGTTCCTGTTTCGAAAAAAAGACAGAAAGTTACAGATGGCTGTTGACGGGGTGGGGAGTCGGGCATAGAAGCCACTCCACCGACGCGGTGCTCCTCACCGGAACGCTTCGACGGTCACCAAAAACCAGGCGCACAGGTCGCCCCGAGAAAAAGGGGTTAGACGGTGCGTCGGTTTTTGTCGCTCTTTGACATAGTGATTTTGATGAAGGGACATGTGGGCGGCGGCCCCGGGTCTTACGGCTTCTAGGCGTAGGATACTCGGACAAACCAAGCCGTTCCAATGGACTTCCGGTTGCGGGGCTTCGGCTTTGCGGCGGGGTTCATAACATGTCCTACACGTTTCCATACGTGAAGAATTTGTGCAGGAACGGCTCCTAGAAATGAGCTGCTGTACGATCGCACATTCCGGCGGTTGTATGGTGGAACATCAAACTTGAGAGTTTGATCCTGGCTCAGAACGAACGCTGGCGGCATGCCTAACACATGCAAGTCGAACGAGACCTTCGGGTCTAGTGGCGCACGGGTGCGTAACGCGTGGGAATCTGCCCTTGGGTTCGGAATAACTCGCCGAAAGGCGTGCTAATACCGGATGATGTCGCAAGACCAAAGATTTATCGCCCAAGGATGAGCCCGCGTAGGATTAGGTAGTTGGTGAGGTAAAGGCTCACCAAGCCGACGATCCTTAGCTGGTCTGAGAGGATGATCAGCCACACTGGGACTGAGACACGGCCCAGACTCCTACGGGAGGCAGCAGTGGGGAATATTGGACAATGGGCGAAAGCCTGATCCAGCAATGCCGCGTGAGTGATGAAGGCCTTAGGGTTGTAAAGCTCTTTTACCCGGGATGATAATGACAGTACCGGGAGAATAAGCTCCGGCTAACTCCGTGCCAGCAGCCGCGGTAATACGGAGGGAGCTAGCGTTGTTCGGAATTACTGGGCGTAAAGCGCACGTAGGCGGCTTTGTAAGTCAGAGGTGAAAGCCTGGAGCTCAACTCCAGAACTGCCTTTGAGACTGCATCGCTTGAATCCAGGAGAGGTGAGTGGAATTCCGAGTGTAGAGGTGAAATTCGTAGATATTCGGAAGAACACCAGTGGCGAAGGCGGCTCACTGGACTGGTATTGACGCTGAGGTGCGAAAGCGTGGGGAGCAAACAGGATTAGATACCCTGGTAGTCCACGCCGTAAACGATGATAACTAGCTGTCCGGGCACTTGGTGCTTGGGTGGCGCAGCTAACGCATTAAGTTATCCGCCTGGGGAGTACGGTCGCAAGATTAAAACTCAAAGGAATTGACGGGGGCCTGCACAAGCGGTGGAGCATGTGGTTTAATTCGAAGCAACGCGCAGAACCTTACCAGCGTTTGACATGTCCGGACGATTTCCAGAGATGGATCTCTTCCCTTCGGGGACTGGAACACAGGTGCTGCATGGCTGTCGTCAGCTCGTGTCGTGAGATGTTGGGTTAAGTCCCGCAACGAGCGCAACCCTCGCCTTTAGTTACCATCATTTAGTTGGGTACTCTAAAGGAACCGCCGGTGATAAGCCGGAGGAAGGTGGGGATGACGTCAAGTCCTCATGGCCCTTACGCGCTGGGCTACACACGTGCTACAATGGCAACTACAGTGGGCAGCAATCCCGCGAGGGTGAGCTAATCTCCAAAAGTTGTCTCAGTTCGGATTGTACTCTGCAACTCGAGTGCATGAAGGCGGAATCGCTAGTAATCGCGGATCAGCATGCCGCGGTGAATACGTTCCCAGGCCTTGTACACACCGCCCGTCACACCATGGGAGTTGGATTCACCCGAAGGCGTTGCGCTAACTCGCAAGAGAGGCAGGCGACCACGGTGGGTTTAGCGACTGGGGTGAAGTCGTAACAAGGTAGCCGTAGGGGAACCTGCGGCTGGATCACCTCCTTTCTAAGGATATCGGCAGAAAGCGCCTGGCACTTCGGTGCGAGGAAGAGCTTCTTCCATTCCAAAGAACATAGCCGCCGTCCTCATGTCCCTTCATCATCGGATATACTCTTGGGTGTCAGACGAAAGTCTGGCGCCTGAAGGTATTAGCCTGAGCTGGCTCACGCCGCCCGCGGCCTTTATGGCTGGTTCGGGCAGGCAGATGGGCCGGTAGCTCAGGTGGTTAGAGCGCACGCCTGATAAGCGTGAGGTCGTAGGTTCAACTCCTACTCGGCCCACCATCTGTCAGTGCGGGGCCTTAGCTCAGCTGGGAGAGCGGTTGCTTTGCAAGCATCAGGTCATCGGTTCGATCCCGATAGGCTCCACCACTTCTTGAAAGGAAGTGGGCGCGCACCAGATATCCGAATGATGAAGTAACGAGATCTGCTCCTCGGAGCAGTATTGCAGTCACTGACTGCGAGCTTTTTGACATTGTGAATGGGTTTTTCAAATCGATGCCGTGACGGCGTTGGTTTCAGCGGGGGGTCTTCGGATCGTCTGCGGGAGCGAGCGCCGGAACAAATCGGAAGCAACAAGTTCCATCTGGTTGACCGCTAAGATGGGGCGCTTCCAACAAGGCTGAGAAATGAACATCCACACCAAGATACTGCGACACACTGCTCTGCCGAGTTTCGTGTCGGTCTTAGGACCGATCCAGTGTTGTCGTTGGTGGTGTGGACTCTCAAGTGTGAGGTAAGGGCATTTGGTGGATGCCTTGGCGCATACAGGCGATGAAGGACGTGGCACGCTGCGATAAGCGTCGGTGAGGTGTGAGCAACCTTTGACCCGACGATTTCCGAATGGGGAAACCCACCTAATCCGATTATCTCGACCGCCAGCAATGACGATCGGGGTAATTGGAAAAAGGTATCACTTAGCTGAATAAAATAGGCTTCGTGAAGCGAACCCGGAGAACTGAAACATCTCAGTACCCGGAGGAAAAGACATCAACCGAGATTCCGTTAGTAGTGGCGAGCGAACGCGGACCAGGCCAGTGCCTGATATTCAACTAGCAGAAGTATCTGGAAAGATACGCCATAGCGGGTGACAGCCCCGTATGCGAAAGTGATGTATCAGGACTTGAGTAGGGCGGGACACGTGTAATCCTGTCTGAATATAGGGGGACCACCCTCTAAGCCTAAATACTCGTATGCGACCGATAGCGAACTAGTACCGTGAGGGAAAGGTGAAAAGCACCCCGATGAGGGGAGTGAAACAGTACCTGAAACCGAATGCCTACAAGCAGTTGGAGCCTCTTTATGGGGTGACAGCGTACCTCTTGCATAATGGGTCTGTGACTTAATGTACCAAGCAAGCTTAAGCCGATAGGTGTAGGCGCAGCGAAAGCGAGTCTGAATAGGGCGAATGAGTTTGGTGTATTAGACCCGAAACCCGGCGATCTAGGCATGACCAGGATGAAGGTGCGGTAACACGCACTGGAGGTCCGAACCGATTAACGTTGAAAAGTTACCGGATGAGTTGTGTTTAGGGGTGAAAGGCCAATCAAGCCGGGAAATAGCTGGTTCTCCGCGAAAACTATTGAGGTAGTGCCTCGGATGAACACCCTAGGGGGTAGAGCACTGGATGGATGCGGGGGTCGCGAGATCTACCAATTCTAACCAAACTCCGAATACCTAGGAGTGATATCCGGGAGACAGACGGCGGGTGCTAAGGTCCGTCGTCAAAAGGGAAACAGCCCTGACCTACAGCTAAGGTCCCCAAGTCACGTCTAAGTGGGAAAGCATGTGGGAATCCCAAAACAACCAGGAGGTTGGCTTAGAAGCAGCCATCCTTTAAAGAAAGCGTAACAGCTCACTGGTCTAAATAAGGGTTCCTGCGGCGAAGATGTAACGGGGCTCAAGACGTGCACCGAAGCTTAGGGTGTGTAGTTTACTACACGCGGTAGCGGAGCGTTCCGTAAGCCTGTGAAGCGATCTGGTAATGGGTCGTGGAGGTATCGGAAGTGCGAATGCAGACATGAGTAGCGATAAAAAGGGTGAGATGCCCTTTCGCCGAAAGACCAAGGGTTCCTGCGCAAGGCTAATCCGCGCAGGGTGAGCCGGCCCCTAAGACGAGCCCGAAGGGGGTAGTCGATGGGAACCACGTTAATATTCGTGGGCCTGGTGGTGTGTGACGGATGGTGTGTGTTGTATGCTCTTAACGGATTGAGCATGCTTCGAAGCTGTCCCGGGAAATAGCCCCACCGTATAGACCGTACCCGAAACCGACACAGGTGGTCAGGTAGAGTATACCAAGGCGCTTGAGAGAAGTGTCCTGAAGGAACTCGGCAAATTGCCTCCGTACCTTCGGAAGAAGGAGGCCCTGTTATTGCGCAAGCAGTAGCAGGGGGCACAGGCCAGGGGGTAGCGACTGTTTAGCAAAAACACAGGGCTCTGCTAAGTCGGCTTCAAGACGACGTATAGGGCCTGACGCCTGCCCGGTGCCTGAAGGTTAAGTGGAGGGGTGCAAGCTCCGAAATGAAGCCCAGGTAAACGGCGGCCGTAACTATAACGGTCCTAAGGTAGCGAAATTCCTTGTCGGGTAAGTTCCGACCTGCACGAATGGCGTAACGACTTCCCCACTGTCTCCAGGACATGCTCAGCGAAATTGAATTCTCCGTGAAGATGCGGAGTACCCGCGGTTAGACGGAAAGACCCCGTGCACCTTTACTGCAGCTTCAGAGTGGCATTAGGAAAGAACTGTGTAGCATAGGTGGGAGGCTTTGAAGCATTGGCGCCAGCCGGTGTGGAGCCATAGGTGAAATACCACCCTGTTGTTTTCTGATGTCTAACCACGAACCGTTATCCGGTTCTGGGACCCTCTGTGGCGGGTAGTTTGACTGGGGCGGTCGCCTCCTAAAGAGTAACGGAGGCGCGCGAAGGTTGGCTCAGGTCGGTTGGAAACCGACTGTTAGAGTGCAATGGCATAAGCCAGCCTGACTGCGAGACTGACAAGTCGAGCAGAGACGAAAGTCGGTCATAGTGATCCGGTGGTCCCTCGTGGAAGGGCCATCGCTCAACGGATAAAAGGTACGCCGGGGATAACAGGCTGATAACCCCCAAGAGCTCATATCGACGGGGTTGTTTGGCACCTCGATGTCGGCTCATCACATCCTGGGGCTGGAGCAGGTCCCAAGGGTTTGGCTGTTCGCCAATTAAAGTGGTACGTGAGCTGGGTTCAGAACGTCGCGAGACAGTTTGGTCCCTATCTGCCGTGGGCGTCGAAATTTGAGAGGAGTTGACCCTAGTACGAGAGGACCGGGTTGAACATACCTCTGGTGTACCTGTCGTCGTGCCAACGGCGCAGCAGGGTAGCTATGTATGGACGGGATAACCGCTGAAAGCATCTAAGCGGGAAGCCTCCCTCGAGATAAGATTTCTTAGGACGGTCGAAGACCACGACCTTGATAGGCCGGATGTGGAAGCGCGGTAACGTGTGGAGCTAACCGGTCCTAATTGTCCTATTCGCACTTGATGAGTCCCACCATCAACGACAGCACTGGCCATCCATCAAACATCAGTTTGATGAGCGACCAACGCTTCGTTGGATGGATGTTCATCAGCCTTGATCAATCGCACGGTTTGAAAAACTTCCGCTGCACAAGCTTCATTGCTTGGTGGCTATAGCGTCTGTGACCCACCCGATCCCATCCCGAACTCGGCCGTGAAACCAGACAGCGCCGATGGTACTATCGCTTAAGCGATGGAAGAGTAGGTCGTCGCCAGGCATTGAAGCTTGTGCATCGGAAGAACCCATTCACCTTGTCATCCCCCGTTTGGCGCGGGATGGAGCAGCCCGGTAGCTCGTCAGGCTCATAACCTGAAGGTCGCAGGTTCAAATCCTGCTCCCGCAACCAAC
>NZ_JBXAMZ010000002.1:0-1125318 GCF_058801135.1 Sphingomonas sp. GW822-FHT03G08 | reverse complement strand
ATTTTGAAGGTCCCAAAACCAACCCCGCATCCCCCAAACCAACCGAATCAACACCCGAATCACAACAGAATCAGGGGGAATCAGGCGCCTTTCCCGGCCTTCCCGCCCCGGATGCGATGCTTCGCGCGCCGGAATCAGGAAACGGCGCCGCGTACCAGTTCGAACGCTTCGTCCCCGCGCCCCGCCAGCACGGCCTTGGCCGAATAGAGTGCGGTGCCGAATATCTGCGCCGCCTCGATCCTGGGCGGCACCACCAGCTCGAAGCGATCGGTGACGACATCGAGCAACGCCGGGCCCGGCTCGGCCAGCCATTGGCGCACGGCGTCTTCCACGTCCCCGCTCTTCTCCACGCGCCGGCTCCAGAAACCCATCGCCTCGGCCACGCGGGAGAAGTCCGGGTTCTGCAGGTCGGTGAAGGCATCGAGCAACCCCTCGACCTTCTGCTCGAGCTCGACAAAGCCGAGCGCGCCATTGTTGAAGATGCACACCTTGATCGGCAGCTTCTCCTGGATCGCGGTCATCAGGTCGCCGAGCATCATCGAGATGCCGCCGTCCCCCGATAGCGAGATCACCTGGCGATCGGGATAGGCTGCCTGGGCACCCAGCGCCTGGGGCATCGCATTGGCCATGGTGCCATGGGTGAGCGAGATCACGGTGCGGTTGCGACCGGTCGCGGGCACATGGCGCAGCGCCCAGACCATCGGCGAGCCGCAATCGGCGGTGAACACTGCGTCGGGCGCGGCGTGGCGGGCGATCGTCTCGGTCAGATATTGCGGGTGGATCGCCCTTCCCTCCGCCGCCACGGCATGCTTGCGCTGGCCGGCCACCGCCTTTTCATGCCGCGCGAGACAAGTATCGAGAAAGGCGCGGTCGACACGTTCCTTTATATGGGGGAGCAGCGCATCGAGCGTGTCGCGCACGCTGCCCACCGCGGCGATGTCGACCGGATGGCGGCGGCCGAGATGGGTGCCGTCCATGTCCACCTGTATGATCGTCGCCTTTGACGGGTAGAATTGCCGCCATGCGAAATCGCAGCCGAGCAGCAGCAGCGTGTCGCATTCCATCAGCGCGTCATAGCCGGCTTCCGAGCCGAACACGCCGGTCATGCCGACGGCATAGGGATTGTGCGGTTCGAGGAAGTCCTTGGCGCGCGAGGTATGGGCGACCGGCGCCTTGAGCTTTTCCGCCAGCGCCACGACCTGGTCATGCGCATCCTGGCAGCCCGAACCGCCATAGATGGCGACCTTGCCCCCGGCGTTGAGCGACTGGGCGATGCGATCGAGCTCGGCCTCCGAGGGCAGGATGCGCGGCTCGGCGCGGTGGACGGCGAAGTCGGGCTCGTCGGGCGCCTTTGCCGCGGAGACGTCGGCGGGGACGATGAGGACGGCGACACCCTTCCTGGCCAGCGCCGCCTGGGCGGCCATCGCGGTCATGCGGCGCGCCTGGGCGGGTGTGCGGATCTCGTCGCAGAACACGCTGCAGCTGGCATAGACCGACTTGAAGTCGACTTCCTGGGGGAAATCGAAGCCGAGCTCGTCGCGGACGATCTGGCTGGCGATCAATACTACCGGCGCGCGGTTGCGGTGGCTTTCGAACAGGCCGTTGATGAAGTGGAGGCTGCCGGGGCCGCAGGAGCCGGCACAGGCGGCGAGCTCGCCGGTGAGCAGCGCATCCGCGCCCGCCGCGAAGCCGCCGGCTTCCTCATGGCGGACATGGACCCAGCGGATGCCGCTCTCGCGGATCGCATCGGTGACATAGTTGAGCGTGTCGCCCGGCACCCCATAGCAGCGGCGGACGCCCGCCTGCTCGAGAGTCTCGATGATGACTTGGGCGACGGTGCGGGCCATGGCGTGCTCCTTGCTGGTATCGGCAAGGGCGTAACACCCGGCGTCGCGGGACGGTCCTTATACGTCGGTAGGTATGGCCGCCACGGGACAGCCCCGCGGCGGCCAGATAGCCAGGATCAGAAGCTGAACCCGGCCGAGAACTTGAACGTCCGCGGCGGATTGCCGCCGACGCTGAAGCCGCTCAGGTCGCCGAACCGGCCATTGTCGACCGGGTTGCCGGCTGCATTGACTACGCCGACCACCTTGTTGTCGCGGTTGAACAGCGGCGCCGGATTGGTGTCGGTGAAGTTGCTGTTATAGGTGGTGTAGTTGTTCTCGTTGAGCACGTTGAGCACATCGACGCGCAGCCGGACCCGCGAATTGCCGAGGAAGCCGAGCTTGATGTACTTGGTCGCCGCCAGATCGACCTGGCGCAGCGCCCACAGGTCGCCGAGGATGAAGGGCTGCTTGTTGTTGCCCTCGATCACCGCGATGTGGCGGATGCCGGCGGTGTCGTTGTAGAAGCCCTTCACGAACGGCGCCGAGGACAGGGTCACCTTGCCCGAGAAGGTGAAGCCCAGCGGCGCATCGACACTGCCGGCCGCGACGAAGCGGTGCCGCGGCACGCCGGCCGAGGCGAGCACCGGATAGTCCTTGATCGACGGGTAATCGAGCGAGAAGGTCTCGCCGAACTGCCGGTTCTCCACCGCATCCGTATAGGTATAGGTGGCGTTGAGGCTCCAGGGCGAGCTGGCCGAATAGCTCTTGGTCAGCTTCACATAGACCGAGTCCGCCTTGGTCTCGAGCCCGTTGTCGCCCAGGATGATCGAGCCGCGGCCCGGAGGGGCGTTGCCGAAGGGCGAGCTCTGGTTGCCGGTGGGCGCGAAGAAGGTGCCGTCCGGACGGCGGTTGCCGAGCAGCCAGACGAAGCCGTCATGGCTCTCGACATGGCTGTAGCCCAACTCCGCCTCGAACAGCGGCAGCACGCGGCCGCGCAGGCCGAGGCTGAACTGGTCCGAATAGGGCACCTTCAGGTCGTTCTTGAGGAAGCGCAGCTCCGAGCCGCCCAGCGCGCCGACCGAGCTGACCAGCTGCGCCCTGCCCTGCGCCGTCAGATAATTGGCGTTCCACGCCACGCAGGTCGAGCTCGGCGCGCAATTGTTGCGCGTGTCGCCCGGCACCAGGAAGTTGAAGGTACGGGTGGAATAGGAGCCGACCTGGGTTTCCTGCTGGACGAAGTCGAACTGGTTGCGGTCGTAGGAACGGCCGAACCCGCCGAACAGCGTGTAGCGCTTGTCCGCATCGAAATTGTAGCTGAAGCCGATGCGCGGCTGCCAGGCGCCCTTGAAGGTCTTCCGGTTCTTCCCGTTCGAGATGTAGTCGGCGATCTTGTAGTCGGCGTTGTTCAGGTTCGGATAGTTGGTCGGCGAAACCGCTGCCAGCGACGAGGCCGAGGTGACGAAGTTCACATAGGCCGGGGTGCGGTCGTAATCCCAGCGCAGGCCGAGGTTGAGCGTCAGCCGCGAGGTGACTTCCCAATCGTCCTGGATATAGGCGCCGAACTGGAAATTGTCCGACTTCACCGTCGGATCGCCGCCCAGCCCCGAGTCATAGCCGAACTGCACCCGGTACGGGGTCGCATCGTTCCAGGTCGCGCCGTTATACTGGGTGTTGTAGAAATAGACCGGGTTGTAGTTGTTGAGCTGCAGCGACTTGAGGCTCACCCACTTGGCCTTCACGCCCGCCTTGAAGGTGTGGCCCGAGATGCCGGTGAAGGTGAAGTCGTTCTGCGCGCCCCAGCCCTTCTGGCCCTTGTCCTGGTAGTTCGCGCCGCCGCCGGTGCGGAAGATCTGGGCGTTGTTGGCGTCCTGGAAGACGAAGGAATTCTCGAACACGCGCGGCGTCGGCGCCCATTGCGCATATTCATAGGTCAGCTTGAGGTCGTTGACCCAGTTGCTGCCGGTATGCTCCCAGCGCGCCAGGCCGCGATACTCGTTGACCACCGTGTCGATCGAGTTGCTGCGCAGGTTCGAGCCGCTGTTGATGCCCTCGCCGGTTTCCTTGCGGACCTTGAGCGACAGCTCGAACAGGTCGGCGGTCGACGGCACCAGGTCGATCTTGCCGAAATACAGGTCTTCGTTGAACGTCCGGTTGGTCGAGCCGAACTGGCTCTGGAACGCCGCCGGAATATTGGCGGTGTTGTTCGCGCTGCCCGGGAAGATGTCGACCGGGACCTGCTGGCGCTTGCCTTCGTAGGTCACGAAGAAGTGCATCAGGTCCTTGATGATCGGGCCGCCGAGCGCGCCGCCGAACTGGAAGTCGCGGGTGCGGGCCTTGCCGGTAGGGCTCCGCTCCTCGGTCGGGGTCTTCGCGCGCAGCGACTGGTCGGTATAATCGACGAACGCCTCGCCGTGGAACTCGTTGGTACCCGATTTGGTGACCGCGGTGATCGCCACCGAGCTGACCTGGTCGAACTCCGCCTTGTAGTTGGAGCTGATTACCCGGTACTCGCCCACCGCGAGCTGCGGGAAGGGATTGCCTTGGCTGGAATCCTGGCCGGTCACGCCGTTCTTGAGGACATAGTCCTTCTGGCCGACGCCATCGATGAAGATGTTGACCGTGCGGCTGTCCTGCGCGCCGCCCTGCAGGCGCGACGCGCCATTGGCGCCGGTGACGAACTGCACGCCCGGCGCGAGATCGGCAAAGGCCAGGAAGTTGCGGTTGTTCTGCGGCAGCTGCTCGATCAGGCGCGTCGAGATGTTCACGCCCACTTCGCCGCCCTCCATCGAGCGCATCTTGCTGCCGGTGACGACGATCGCGTCGCTGGCGCCGGCATCCTCGCCCGCGAAGTTGAAGTCGAGCTGCGCGTTCTGCGCCACGGAGAGCCGGAACTCATCGGTGTTGCGCGTGCCGGAACCGGTTACAATTTCGAGCCGATAAAGCCCGGGACGCAGCGAAGCGAACACGTACCCGCCGTCGGGACGGACCTCCGAAGTGCGGCGATAGCCGGTGTTCACTTCCACCGCGACGATCTGCGTGGCGGTGGTGCCGGCCGGCATCGTCACCGTTCCGCGCAGCGACGCATCGGATTCCTGCGCATGCGCGGGCGCTACCGCGACGGCGGTCAGCGACACGCCAAGCATCAATGCTGCTGCGACTTCCATCACGCGGCTGCGGCGCACGCGCGCGCGTTCATTCACCCTGTCGGACATGAATTTCCTCCCCTTTGTCCGATCGGCCCGCTTCTGCAGCCTCGCCGGAAATCCCGCATTTTGCGTAGATTTCGACGAGTCGTCGGGACCGATCGCCTTTGCGGTAGCACGTGTAACCGGTTCCAGGTAGCAAAATGTTGCTGGATGATTGCCCCTTCCCGTCCCCGGCGTGTCGCCGAACCGGGCGGACATTGTGCTGCCGGGCAGACAAAAAAGGGGGCCAGCCAAGGGGGTTGGCTGGCCCCGTTCCTGGGGTGGAGGGATGGCTGGACTTGGAGGCGTTAGAAGGCCAGCCGGGCACCCAGGACAAATTGGCGCCCGCTGTGCGTGAGCACGTTCAGGCGGTTGCTCACGTCCACGAACTGGTCGTTCAGCGCATCGGTGAGGTTGATCCCCTCGAGGCTGAGCTTGAAGTTCTCGGTGACGTTGTATGAGATCTGCGCGTCGATGTTCGTGGTCGAGTTGGTGCCGTTGTACGAGTTACCTTCGGTGCCCGGCACGGCGGTCAGATACTTGGAGCGATAGGCGACCGAGCCGCGGATCGCGAACTTCTTGGTCTCGTAATAGAGCGTGCCGTTTGCGGCGTGCTTGGACAGGCCGAGCAGCGGCGCCTTCACCGTGGTCGCGCCATTGGCCGAGGTCAGATACTCGATGTCCGAGCTGACATAGGTGTAGTTGGCCAGCACGCCGAAGTTGCTCAGGAAGCCCGGCAGGAAGCTGAAGGGTTGCTGCACGTTCACTTCGAAGCCGCGCAGCAGGCCGCCCTTCGAATTGACCGGCTGGCTGACGATGAACGCGTCGGTCGGGCTTGCGGTGGTGCCGTTGAGCAGCGAGTTGGGCAGGCCCAGGCTGCTATAGGGCACGGTGGTGTTCAGCGTCTGGACGAAGGTGCCGATGTCCTTCTGGAAGGCAGAGACCGCGTAGATCGCGCCGCGCGTCGGGTACCATTCAATCGAGGCGTCGAGATTGGTCGACTTGGTCGGCTTCAGGTCCGGATTGCCCGAGCTGAAGGTGCGGTTGCCGCCCGAGACGTTGAGGTTGCCGCCCGGGGTGAGCGAACCGATGCCGGCGCGAGCGATCGTCTTGGCCGCGGCGAAGCGGACCATCAGGTTGTCGGTCACGTCGAACACGAGGTTGGCCGAGGGCAGCCAGTTCTCATAGCTGCGATCCGCGCTGACCAGGTTGATCGCGGTGCCCTGGCTGGCATAGCCGGTCGAGAACTGGTCGGTCTTCACATAGCGCAGGCCGACATCGCCGCGGACCGGCACGCCGGCATTGGCGAGGTTGAACTCCGCCATGCCCCAGGCGCCCAGATCCTCCTCGCGCACCGTGACGAACGAGCCGCGCGCGGTTGCGTTCTCGACGCCGCCGGTGGCGTAGGTCGGGTTGCTGTAGGTGTTGAGATAGGCCTGGAACGCCTCGAGGTTCGGCACGACCCACGACGTCGGCGTGCCCGAGGGGATGGTAAGCCCGCGGCCGAAGCCCGAGAAGACATTGGTGAGCGGTGCGAGCTGGGCCGCGGTGAGCGTGGTCACCACCGTCTCGCCCGACAGGCGGCGCTGCTCGGTCGAGCTATATTCGAACCGGCGCCAGTCCACGCCCGCCTTGAGCTTGAGCTCGGGCGAGGTCGTCCATTCCAGGAAGCCCTTGGCGTTGGTGAAGCTGTTGTCGACGGTCTGCGGCCGGATGCGGACTTCCGAAGTGCCGTTGGTGAAGGCGAAGTTCGCGACGTTGCCGATGTCCACGCCCGGTCGGATCGTCGGGAAGCGCGTCGAGAAGTCGTAGAAGAAGCCGTTGGTGTTGGCGGCGTCGATCGTCACCGTGGTCTGGATCGGATTGCGGAACTGCGAGCTCGAATAGCCGACGATCGCGCCGAACTTGAGCGACTCCCCGATCTTCTGATCGAGCGTGCCGGTGAGCTGGTAGAAATCGGTGGTGAGCTTGTCGTAGCGGGCCTGGCTGCGCAGATCGACATTGTCGAACGTGCCGCTGATGATGTTGTTGTTCGCATCGACGGTGCCCGAACGGATGATCGTCTGCGGCTTGCCGGTGCCCGAGCGGCTGAAGCTGATCGCCTGGAACTGCGATTCCTGGCGGGTGCCGTCGAGCCGCGAATAGAGGCCGTCGATCGAGATCAGCGTCTTCTCGGTCGGTCGGAACTGCACGCCGAGCGCGGCGCCCAGGCGCTTCTGGTCGATCGCATAGCTCACCAGGCCCGGGATACGCGGGTGATAGAGCGCGGTGGCCGGATTGGTGTCGTTGATCTGGGCGATGGTCTTGCCGGCGATCGTCGAGGTCGGCGCGAAACCGCCGTTGAAGCCGCCATAGGTCCAGCGCGTGATATTGGCGCCTTCCTCGACCAGCGCACGCTCTTCATAGGCGACCGAGAGCAGCACGCCGAAGCGGCCATCGGCGGTGCTGGTGGTGAGCAGCGTCGAGACGCGCGGCTTGGCCTTGCGGGCAAGGTCATTGTAGCTCGCCGCCGCCTGCACCACTGCGGTGGGCTTGCGATAGTCGAACGGGCGCGCGGTCTGCAGGTCGACGGTGCCGCCGAGCGAACCTTCCTCGACATCGGCAGTGGCGGTCTTGCGCACCGCCAGGCTGTTGAACAGGTCCGACGAGAAGATGTTGAAGTCGAAGCCGCGGCCGCGGTTCACGCCACCCGAATTGTCGGTGCCGCCGGTGGTGCCGATCGCTTCCATGCCGTTGATGCGGACGCGGCTATATTCCGGGCCGAGGCCGCGGATCGAGATGTTGCGGCCCTCGCCATTGACGCGGCTGATCGCCACGCCCGGGATGCGCTGGAGCGATTCCGCCAGGTTGAGGTCGGGGAATTCGGCGACGTCCTCGGCCTTGATCGCGTCGATCGTCGCGGTCTCGTTGCGCTTCATGTTGAGCGCGTTGTTGAGGCTGGCGCGGAAGCCCTTGACGACGATCTCGTTGGAAGGACCATCGTCCTGCTCGGGCGCGGCGGTCTGCGGCGCCGGATCGGCGGCAGCGGCTGCATCCTGTGCATGGGCATCCTGTGCATGGGCGCTCGCCGCGGCGAGCACCGCTGCCGCGCTGGACAGGGCAAGGACGGATTTCAGGATTCGAGTGCGGGACATGCCTTCTGTCTCTCCCATAATGTGTCCGCTTCTTTGCCGAGCGGATTTGATTGCAGGCTGGTTAGCGAAGAACCGCCGCGACAAGCCAACCTCAATCGAACATGGATCGATGCGCTTCTTGCACTGATCGGCAATGATCCAGCCATGAACCCCAGCGATCCAGCCAAGGCGGGACTGGATCATTCCCCATTTTGGCTTGGACCGCGCCCCCTTCCCCCGGTACGCCTCAAGGATCGCGAAGCGTCGGCAACAGGCGCGCTACCCATGGAGAGAGATTTGTCCGAGCAGGCCGTCCGGCCCACGCGAGTGCGCTATGCAATCATTGCGCTGATCTTCGTGATCACCAGCGTCAACTATGCCGATCGCGCAACCTTCTCGATCGCGGGCAATGCCGCCGCCGGCGAGCTGGGCCTCACGCCGGTGCAGACCGGCTATATCCTCTCCGCCTTCGCCTGGGCCTATGCGCTGTCGCAGATCCCGGGCGGGCTGCTGCTCGACAAGTTCGGCACCAAGCGCGTCTATGCCGGCGCGATCGCGCTCTGGTCGCTCTTCACCTTCAGCCAGGGCTTTGCCGGGCTGATCCCGATCCTCTCGGCCACGGTGATGCTGTTCGCGCTGCGCTTCCTGGTCGGTCTGGCCGAGGCGCCGTCCTTCCCGGGCAATGCCCGGCTGGTCGCCGCCTGGTTTCCCGCCGCCGAGCGCGGCACCGCCTCCGCGATCTTCAATTCGGCGCAATATTTCTCGATCGTCGCCTTCGTGCCGCTGATGGGCTGGCTGGCGCACAGCTTCGGCTGGCGCTCGGTATTCTGGACGATGGGCGGGCTCGGCCTGCTCGCCACCCTCGCCTTCCTCCGTTTCATCCACAGCCCGGCGAAGCACCCCTCGATCAACCGCGCCGAGCTCGACGAGATCGAGGCCGGTGGCGGGCTGATCCATATGGAGGACCAGGCAGGATCCTCGGCGGCGTTCGAATGGGCCAATGTCCGCAAGCTGATCGCCAATCGGATGATGCTGGGCATCTATCTGGGGCAGTATTGCATCAACGTGCTGACCTATTTCTTCGTCACCTGGTTCCCGATCTACCTGGTCAAGGAGCGCGGGCTGAACATCATGGAGGCAGGCTTCGCCGCCGCCGCGCCCGCCCTGTTCGGCTTTGTCGGCGGGCTCGCCGGCGGCTTCATCTCCGATCGCATTCTCAAGCGCACCGGCTCGCTCGACTGGGCGCGCAAGGCGCCGCTGACCATCGGCATGCTGCTCGCCACCGCGATCATCGCCTGTGTCTGGGTGCAGCAGGAATGGCTGGTCGTCACACTGATGTCGGTCGCCTTCTTCGGCAAAGGCGTCGCCTCGCTCGGCTGGGCGGTGATGGCCGATGTCGCGCCCAAGAAGCTCGCCGGGCTCTCGGGCGGCGTGTTCAACATGTTCGGCAACATCGCCGGGATCGTGACCCCGATCGTGGTCGGCTATATCGTCGCGGGCACCGGATCGTTCGACCTCGCGCTGGTCTTCGTCGGCGCGCACTGCCTGCTGACGATCTTCGCCTTCCTCGTCATCGCCGGCCCGATCCGCCGCGTGGAGATCGCCGCATGACCGTCGATCGCCGCCAGTTCCTGCTTCAGGGCGCCGCCGGCGCGGTCGCCCTGCCCGCCACCGCCCATGCCGCGCCTGCCCGGCTGGTCGCCAGAACGGAGATGCCCGCACCCGACTGGGCGGTGCTGCAGCGCAGGCTGCTAGCCCGCAACGCCGCCGCCTGCGAGGCTTTCTACACCAAATATGTCGACGCGCGCGGCTGGCTGAAGGTGTTCGAGCGCTGGGGCGCCAATGACGGCCCCGACGACGCGGCCGAGGCGACCAATGACTGGCTGGTGCTTCACGCGCTCGGCGGTTCGGACCGCATCCTCACCCTCGCCCAGCACTTCTGGGAGGGGCACCTCAAGCAGTACACCGCCGCCCGCACCCTGGAGGTGCCAATCGCGCGGCAGGGCATGTATCACCGCGAGTTCCCGGTCCAGATGGACTGGCAGCACAACAGCGAGGGCCTCACCAGCTTCAACGTGATGGGCCTGTCGATCCCGCGCGACCGCAAGCTGCTGGCGCGGACGATGCGCTACGCCGATTTCTACACCGGCCGCGACCCGACGGTGCGGAACTACGATCCCGAGCGCCGGATCATACGCAGCATGATGAACGGCAGCCGCGGCCCGATGCTGCGCGAGGCGACCCCGCTCGACTGGGCCGGCGACCCGTTCGAGGCAGGCGAGCGCTTCCACATGGAGCATGGCGAGACGACGTACCAGCAGACGCTCGACCATTATGCCGAATATGGCGACGTGGTCGGCGACAACCCGCTCAACCTCCAGGCGACCACGCTAGGGCTCAACGCCTATGCGCTGGGCGGGGGCGAACGCTATCGGCGCTGGGCGCTCGACTATCTCGACGCCTGGGTCGACCGCGCCAAGGCCAACAATGACATCCTGCCCAGCCATGTCGGGCTCGACGGCACGGTCGGCGCGAACTGGTGGCGCGGCACCTATGGCTGGGGCTTCTCGCCGGTCGTCCCGCAAACCGGCAAGCGCGAGGACCGCAACCGCGTGCCCCGCTCAATCACCGCCTTCTTCAACGGCACGGTGCTGACCGGCGACCTCTCCTATGTCGAGCTGTGGCGCCGCCAGAACGCCCGGATCAACGAGGCCGGCCGGCAGAAGGACGGCAAGTTCGAGGCGCCGACCATGTACGGCGCGCAGGGCTGGTATGGCTGGAAGCCCGGCCCCTATCGCAGCAACGGCTTCGAGATCTGGTATTTCACCCAGGATCCGAAGGACCGCGCGGCGGCGGGCGAGCACCCCTGGGTCTCGTTCCTCGAGGGCGCCAATCCCGGCTATCCGCTCAAGGCGATGCAGGCCGATCTCGACCGGATCGCCGCGCGCGAAAAGGCGCAGGCCGAGGACCCGACCACACCCGAAACGCGGCTGGCCGACTGGCCGCTCGACATCACCCCGGCCAGCATCACCAGCCTGATCCAGCTGATGACCGGCGGGCTGCACATCGGCCGCCCGCCCTGGTCGCCGACCTCGCCCAACCAGGGCGGCGTGCCGCTCCATTGCCGGCTGCGCTATTTCGACGCGGACAAGCGCCGCGCCGGCGTGCCCGAGGAGGTCGCGGCCTTGGTCCATGCGCTGGGCGAAAGCTCGGCGGAGGTGACCCTGGTCAATCTCGGCGAGGCGCCGCGCAATGTGATCGTGCAGGGCGGCGCCTGGGCCGAGCATCGGATCGAGAGCGTCGTGATCGACGGCATCGAGACGCGGATCGGCCGCCCGGACTTCACCCTGCGGCTGGAGCCGGGCTGCGGCACGCGGCTGCGCCTGGCGATGCGGCGGTTCGCGAACCGGCCGACCCTGGCGTTTCCGTGGGGACGGTAGGTTTCACAAGCTGGATGCTCCCCGGCGGAAGCCGGGGCCCAGGGTCACGAGCGAGACAGCAGAGAAACCCTGGGCCCCGGCTTCCGCCGGGGAACCGAAAGTGGAATGACGGCCCCAGCTATGCCGGCACGTAGGTCAGCCGGATCACATCCGGCCCGATCCGCTCGTCCGCCACCAGCCGCAGCCTCGGCCGTGGCCCCGCGAAATAGGGCTTGCCGCCGCCCAGCACGACCGGGTGCAGATAGATGCGATACTCGTCGATCAGCCCCAGCTCGGTCAGGCTCTGCGCCAGGATCGTGCCCGAGACTTCGATCACCCCGTCCTGCCCCGCCTTCAATTCCCGCACCGCCGCCGCAAGGTCACCCCCAAGCAGCGTGGCATTGGGCCCGACCGATTCCAGCGAGCGCGACGCCACCCATTTCGGCATCGCCCGCCACGCCTCGGCATAGTCGCGCCGGGCCGCGTCCCATTCGGGATGCTCGTCGTCCCAGTAGCGCATGATTTCATACATGCGGCGGCCATAGATGCTGCCGGTCAGGCTCCGCACATCCTCGATGAAGTGCCGGAAGACGATCTCGTCGGGCGCGAACGCCATGTGATCGACATAGCCGTCGAGCGACTGGTTCAGGGCGTAGACGAGCCTGGCCATGGCGATCTCCTTCGGAAGGGTATCCATACACACTTCCGGTTCCCCGGCGAAAGCCGGGGCCCAGGGCCACAAGCGAGACGATGGAGAAACCCCGGACCCCGGCTTTCGCCGGGGAACAGCCAGCCTAACCGCCCGGCTTGATATAGGGCGCGACCGACCAGAGCAGCCGCTCCTCGCGACGCGGATCGTCCACCACGCGCGTATCCACATCGAAAACCATCGTCGGCCGCTTTTCCAACTCGAATTGCGGCCAGGCCGGGATGCCAGCACAGTTCGGATCGCCGGTGCGGGCAAAGGCGATGAAGACGTCCGCCATCCGCCCCGCCAGCCGCCGCGCCTCGGGCCCGTCGCCGGTGCGCGCCCCCCTGGCGCCGGTATTGTCGAACACCAGCGGTATATCGAGCGTATGGAAGGCGCCGAGCACCCCGCCCGCCTCGGGCGACGGGAAGTCGAGCTGGTACATCCAGGTCGGCGCGCCGATCTTCGCGCGCTCCTCGGCCTGGATCAGATGGCCGGGCCAGGAACGCCCCGCCGTGCTTGCCGCCAGCAGGATCTGGCCGGGCGTCTTCTCCGGATAGATCTCGCGGTAACGCTGCACCACCCAATCGGGCGCGACGTCCTTGGTGATCTGCGCCGTGACGCGCTCGGTCAGATTATCCCAGCTGGTATCGCCGCGCTTCAGCACTTCGCCCAGCCAGAAGCCGGTCTCGTCATGCGTGTTACCGACGATCAGCGGAATATGCGCCGCCTCGCGCGGGGCATCAGGCACGAAGGGATGGCGCGGCAGCACGCCGTGATCGAGCGTGGAGGTGAAGCTGATCTCGCCCTTCCCCTCCAGCGGATCGGTCATACCCATCGCCTCGACCAGCCGCTCCACCGGCAGCGTCGCCAGCGCAGCGACATCCGCCGCTCCCGCCTTCGCCATCCAGGCCCTGGCCCGCGTGGTGGCGTGCATCGGGCCGGCGGCGGTGACGTGCTGGCCGCTCATCGTCGCGGCGCGGTGGAAGAGCGGGCGCGCCTCGGGCATCGCCATCAGCGTCACCACCTTGGCGCCGCCGCCCGACTGGCCGAAGATCATGACGCGCGACGGATCGCCGCCGAAGCCCGCGATATTGTCGCGCACCCATTGCAGCGCGAGCACGATGTCGAGATTGCCGACATTGCCCGATTCCGCCGGTCCGCCGAGCTGGGCGAGATAGGCATAGCCCAATGCCGCCAGCCGGTGGTTGAGCGTGACCACCACCACATCGCCGCGGCGGACGAGATGGCTGCCATCATAGAGCGGGTCCGATCCCGATCCGTGCGCATGCGCGCCGCCATGGAGGTAGACCATAACCGGGCGCTTCCCGGCATCGAGCGCGGGCGTCCAGATATTGAGGAACAGGCAGTCCTCGCTGGTTGGCTCTTCCGCCCTGGTCTGCGGCGCGGCCGGGCCGTAGCGCGTGGCATCGGCCACGCCCTTCCACGCCACCGGAGGCAGAGCCCGCCGGAAGCGGCGGGTGCTGGTATCGGCGCCGTAGCGGACGCCCTTGAACACCAGCACGCCTCGCTCGCTCAGCCCCCGGACCCGGCCATAGCGGGTAGTGGCAACCGGATCGCCCTTGGCTCTGCCCAGCGCCGCGCCGGCGGGCAGCAGCAACGCACCGCCCAGCACCACGCCGCGCCGGTCTATCACGCGCCCGCCGTCTGGGCGCAGAGCCGGCGCATCGGCTCGAGCGCGGGATTGGCGTTGTCGCGGCGCCAGGCCATGTGGAGCTCGACCGGGTTCTCCGGATCGGTGCGCAGCGCGCGGAACTGGACATCCATCAGGTGCAGCCCCGATGCCGATTGCGGCACCAAGGCCGCCGCCAGCCCGGCATGGACCAGCCCGAGCATCGAATGGATCTGGGTGACGTGCTGCACATAGAGCGGCGAGACGCCGGCATCGTCGAACAGCCGCACCAGCATGTTGTGGAAATAGCCCGCGCCCTGGCGGGCATACATGATCAGCGGCTCGTCATCGAAGTCGGACAGCTCGAAGCTCGGCCGCGACTGGCGCGGATCGCCCGGCGGCAGCGCCACCACCAGCGGCTCGTGCAGCACGCACAGCGTCTCGAACTCGTGCCGGTCGATCGGCGGGCGGACAAAGCCGATATCGATCAGCCCGGTGAGCAGCGCATCGACCTGGTCGCCGCTGACCATCTCGTGCAGGTCGAGATCGATATTGGGCAGGCTCGCCCGGGCATTGGCGACGATGTGCGGCACAAGGCCATAGCCCGAGACGGCGGTGAAGCCGATCGCGACCTTGCCGGCATCGCCTTGCGCCACGCGCCGGGCGGAGAGCGAGGCGCTTTCGGCGAGCCGGACGATGCGCCGCGCCTCGATCAGGAAGACCTGCCCCGCCGGGGTCAGGCTCACCTGCCGGCTGGTCCGCTCAAGCAGGGTGACGCCGAGGATGCGCTCGAGCAGCTGGATCTGCCGGCTGAGCGGCGACTGGGTCATGTTCAGGCGCTGCGCCGCGCGGCCGAAATGGAGTTCCTCGGCCGCGGCGACGAAGCAGCGGAGCTGGCTTAGCTCGAACATTACCCTAGCCTAGCACCTCCGCAGCGCCTGTCACGCGGCGTGCGCGACCGACTTGGCGGAGACACCCTCGACCAGCGCGCGCAGCTCGTCATGCTCGGCGGCGGTGAGGTCGGTCAGCGGGGTGCGCACCGGGCCCGCATCGCGCCCGACGACGCGCATGCCCGCCTTGACGATCGACACCGCATAGCCGCGTCCACGGTTACGCAGCGCGATATAGGGCAGCACGAACGCCTTGAGCTGGGCCATCACCTCGGCCTGGTTGCCGGCGCGGACGGCGCGATAGAAGTCGAGCGCCCATTCCGGCATGAAGTTGAAGATCGCCGAGGAATAGGTGGTGACGCCCATGGTGAGGTACGGCGTGGCGAAGGTCTCGGCCGTAGGCAGCCCGCCGATATAGGTGAGCCGGTCGCCCATCCGCGCGAAGATGCGGGTCATCAGCTCGATGTCGCCCACGCCGTCCTTGAAGCCGACCAGGTTGGGATTGCGCTCGCACAGGCGGGCCAGCGTCTCGTCGTTCACCACCGCATTGTCGCGGTTGTAGACGATCACGCCGAGCCCGGTGGAGCGGCACACCTTCTCGATATGCGCGGCCAGGCCTTCCTGGCTCGAGCCGACCAGGTAGGGCGGCAGCAGCAGCAGGCCGTCGGCGCCGGCCCTTTCGGCGCCCTGCGCGATCTCCGTGGCGATGGCGGTGCCATAGCCGCAGCCCGAGATCACCGGCAGCTTGCCATTGGCCTCGGCCACGGCAGCCGCCACGACGGTGATGACTTCGGCCGGGGTCAGCGAGAAGAACTCGCCGGTACCGCCGGCGGCGAACAGGCCGGTAAGCTCATGCTCGAGCATCCAGGCGCAATGCGCGCGATACGCATCCTCGACGAAGGCGCCGTCGGCATCGAAATGCGTGACCGGAAAGGACAACAGGCCGCCGCCAAGGCTGCGCGCCATTTCAACCGGGCTCCAGGTCGTCACGATCTTCTCCTAATCGCCGCCCGTCGCATCGACGGGGGTCGGGTTCGATCGTTAGCTATTGGGTGATCCCCTTCGCGTCCAAACCAAAGCCGCGATGGATCGATGCAAGACTTGGCTTGATCCACATGCAGATGCGGCGCGCCTGGCTTGGAGGCCAGACGCGCCGCGGGCGGAGCAGTCCTGCTGTCCAGGCGGGCTGCCGCCGCCCGTCAGTCTGCCGACTTCTGCACTTCACCCTTGCCCATCGCCGAGACCAGGGCGTTGCCCGAACCGGTGAAATTGGCGGCGGGCAGCGTGGCGGTCTTGTCCTTCACCTTGACCAGCACCTGCTCGACCTTGCCGCGCCCGGCGGTGCGCACCGACTGGACGGTGCCGATCAGCTTGCCCTTGGCATCGGTGACCGGCATGCCGACCGAGACCGGGAAGGCGCCGTCGCCATTGGCCGCCGCCGAACCGGCGAGGGCCAGGGTGTTGCCTCCGAACGAAGCCGCGCCATTGGCGGCACCCGAAGCGGCTGCCGAGACACCATCCGTGCTGGGCACGGCATTGCGGGCACGCGAGACGGCGTTGCCGGCCGTCTCGCGGGTGCGGCTCACCGCATTGCCCGTGGTATCGCGGACGCGGTCGGTCGTGGTGCCGGCACGGTCACGGACATTGGACACCGTGTCGCGGGTGCGGCCCACGGCATTGCTTGCCGTGCCGCGCACCGCATCGCTACCGACCAGCTGCGCGTCGGCGCTGCCACCGGCATTGCCCGAGGCCGAGCCGCTGCCGCCGATCGTGCGATCGCCGACCCGGGTGCTGTTCGCGACCGTGGAGTCGAGCGAGCTGTCGTTCGAAGCCGTCACGCGGCCCTTGCGGGTATTGACGTTCTTTTCGGTGTGCGACGAGCCGCGCAGGCTGCTCGTGGTGTCGCTGGTGCTGGGCAGGCGACGCGTCGGGGCGTCGATCGTGCTGCCGAGCGTGCCCATGCCCGAGCCGCCGATATTGCCGCCGAGGCCGCCGCCACCCAGGCCGCCGCCAAGACCACCGCCCAGGCCGCCACCGCCGCCGAGGATCTGCGCCGAAGCCGGAGCCGCCGCGAGTGCGATGGCGAGGAAGGCGCTGGTGCCGAGAAGCTTGATCATGTCCGTTCTCCCAAAAATTCACTGACATCGGGAGAACGGTGGCCGGTTCGGGTTTAATCCCGAGAGCGCGAATATTTTTCGGAATTTCTGCTTTTTCGGCGCAAAATCAATTCATTGTGCGGGCGTTCGGCACGCCTCGCACAGCACACCGCGGCCATAAAGCTTGTCCGGCCCGCGCGATCCGGCGTCGCGTGCCTGTGCGTCCACCTTGCCGATCGCGGCGCGCAGTCCGCCCGGGTCCGGCGTTGCGTAGACGCGCGCGATCGTCGCGGCGACGAAGGGCGCGGCGAACGACGTGCCGCGCACCCGCATGGTGCGGCCGTTTGCCCCGATCGCCAGCATGTCGGCGCCGGGGGCGGCATAGTCGAGATGGCTCGCCCGCCCCGCCTCGATCAGCGCGCGCCCCTTGCCGTCGATGCCGGTGACCGCGATCACGCCGGGATAGGAGGCGGGATAGGCCGGCGGCGCGGCGGGTCCGTTGTTGCCCACCGCCGCGACGATCACCGTGCCGCGCGCCTGCGCCGCCGCGATCACCTTGCCGAGCAGCGGGTTGGCCGGACCGACCAGGCTGATCGTCACCACGCTCACCCGGTTCTGCACCATCCAGCCGACCGCCCGGGCGATCGCGGTGGCGTTGCCGCCGGCCGGATCGCTGCCATAGACATCGGCCGAGGCGATCCGCGCGCCCGGCAGTCCGCCGCGCACCGTTCCCGCACCGGCGATCAGCGAGGCTACGGCGGTGCCATGGTCGTTCGCCCGCGGCGCCCCGGTCGCGAAGCCCGAGGACAGCGCCGCTCCCGCCGCGCCGCCGTCGATCACCCCGACCACCGTCCCGCCCCCCGCCGCGACCGGCGCGGCGGGACCCGGCAGCGCCCCGCTCGGCGCATGGAGCTGGTCGGCGCTCACCTCCTTGCCGCCGAGCTTGCGGATCTCGCGGATCGCCTGGCCCAGCGAGCGACCGCGCGGGACCGAGAGGCGCGCATAGCCGACGCCCAGCACGTCCTCGCGCGCGATCACGGCATAGCCCTTGGCCACTGCCTTCGCGATCAGCGCGTCATCGGGCTCGTCGACCACCACTTCCCCCGCACGCGCGGGAAAGCCCTGGGGATCGAGCGCGATGCGATCGGGATTGTCGCGCACCAGCTTCGCCGCCGCCGTCCGCCGGACATCCTCGAGCCGCTGCGCGACCCCGCCGGTCACGCCCTGCACCTCCTGCCCGACCCGGTCGAGCACCTGCCCCGCCGGCAGCGGCAGCGCGGGCAGCCCCGGCGCCAGCTGGGCATGCGCCGGCACCGCCAGCGCCATCCACCCGATCCAGAGCCATCTGCCGCGCATCGCGCCCTTCTTGCACAAAATGAAGATCATGTGGATTAAACGCGGCACCCCGTCCGTTTCATCCACGGACAAGAGGAACCGGGATTGGCGGCTTTCGAGGACGACCTGCTGGCATTGCTGCCGCGTCTGCGGCGGTTCGCCCGCGCGCTCGCCCGCGACGCCGCCGATGCCGACGATCTGTGCCAGGTCGCGCTCGAGAAGGCGCTGGTCGGGCGCGCATCGTGGCAGCCCGGCACACGGATGGACAGTTGGATGTACCAGATCATGCGCAACAGCTGGATCGACACCACCCGCAGCCGCGCCCGCGCCGCGCAGACCTTTGTCGACCCCGATGCCGGGCTCGGTATCGGCGCGGACGGCGGCGCCGAGGCGCGCGTCGCGCTCAGCGAGATCGACGCCGCGCTCCACACCCTGCCCGACGAGCAGCGCGAGGCCGTCGCGCTCGTGCTGATCGAGGGGCTGGCCTATAAGGAGGCCGCCGAAGTGCTCGACATCCCGATGGGCACGCTCACCTCGCGGCTGGTCCGCGGGCGACAGGCATTGATGGCGCAGCTGGGAGAAGCGGCATGAGCATCGATCCCGAAATGCTGATGGCCTATGCCGATGGCGAGCTGAGCCCGCTCGAGGCCAGGCGCGTCGAGCGCGCCATCGCCGCCGACCCGGCGCTGGGCGAGGAAGTCGCCCGCCACCGGGCCCTGCGCGCCCGGCTCAGCGGCCATTTCGCCCCGGTGGCGGAGGAGCCCGTGCCCGACCGGCTCGCTGCGCTATTGCGCAGCAATAGCAATGTCGTCGCGCTGCCGATCCGCAAGCCCGCCCGCCGCATCCCCGGCTGGACGCGCTGGGGCGGCGCGATCGCGGCATCGCTGGTGCTCGGCCTCTTCATCGGCCACGGTCTGCAGGACCCGGGCGTGGTGCAGACGCACGGCGACCAGCTCTACGCCGCCGGTACGCTTGCCGGTGCGCTCGACCAGCAGCTCGCCTCCAATACCGGCGCGGTCCAGGTCCCTGTAAGCTTCCGCGACGCCAAGGGCAGCTATTGCCGCGTCTTCACCTCGGCCACCGCCGACGGCATCGCCTGCCGCGATACCCGGGGCTGGGCGCTGCGCCAGACCAGGGCGGGGGCGAGCGCCGCGAAGACCGACTATGCCCAGGCCGGCAGCACCGATCCCGCACTGATGGCGGCCGCGCAGGAGATGATGGCGGGCGACCCGCTCGACGCCGGCGCCGAGGCGAAGGCGAAGGCAAGCGGCTGGCGGTAGGAGGCGACAAAATTCCCCTCCCTGCAAGGGAGGGGCTAGGGGTGGGTTAGAAAAGGTCGGGCTCGATGCCCGGCCTTTTCTTTGTCTCCGCCGGCTGGCTGAGCTCCCCCGGCCTTCGCCGGGGTCGCAACCCACCCCCGACCCCTCCCTTACAGGGAGGGGAGTAAAGCGGAATCCAGCTGCCTATTCCCCCCGCAGCAAAATCCGCCCGAACCGCGCCGCCACCGGCTTGCCATTCACCAGCGCCGCCCGGCCGTTGACGAAGACATAGTCCATGCCCTGGGCATAGGCGTGCGGCTTCTCATAGGTGGCGGTGTCGCGCACCGTCTTCGGATCGAAGACGATCACGTCGGCGAACGCGCCCTTCCGCAGCGCCCCGCGATCGACCACGTCGAACACCTGGGCCGGCAGCCCGGTGGCGGCGTGGATGGCCTGGGCCATCGGGATCACCGGCTTGTCGAGCACATAGTTGCGCAGCTTGCGGGGGAAGGCGCCGTACGCACGCGGATGCTCTGCGGTCTTGCCGAAGGGCGGCAGCCCGCCATCGGTGGAGGTCATCGTCCAGCCTTGCCGCATGAACGCCTCGACATCCTTGTCGCTCATGTTGAACGACACGGTGGGCGCCCCGCCCTTCTTGAGCATCTCGATCGCGGCATCGAGCGGCTCGAGCTTCATGATCGCACCGACTTCGTCGAGCCGCTTGCCGTCGAGCGAGGGATCGGCCTTGTAGGCACGGATCTGGATCGCGTGCGGCCCGGCGCGGCGCTCCAGATTGGGCACCATCTCGGCGCGGATTTTCGCGCGCATCGCCGGATCCTCCAGCCTTTTGGCCAGCGCATCCGCCCCACCCTCCTGCGCCCAGCCGGGGACGAGCGAGGCCATCAGGCTCGAGCCCGAGGCGGTATAGGGATATTGATCGGCCCAGACCTGGACGCCGGCCGCACGCGCCTTGTCGATATGGGCGATCACCTCGGCCGACTTGCCCCAGACCTGGGGGCCGAGCACCTTGATATGGGTGACGACGCCGGGGATCTTCGCCTCGCGCGCAACGGTGATGACTTCCTCGACCGCCGCGACCACGCCGATATCGTAATTGCCCTCGTCGCGGATATGGCTTTCGTAAAAGGCGTGCGGGAAGGCGCTGGCGGCCTTTGCCAGCCCGACGATCTCGGCGGTGTTCGAATATTTGGCCGGGATATAGAAGGGCCCGTCGGACAAGCCGTACGCACCGAGCTTCATCGCGGCGGTGACCAGCCCCTCCATCTTCGCCTGTTCTTCGGGCGTGGCGTGGCGATCGACATTGCCCATCACCGCGGCGCGCACGGCATTGTGCCCGATCATCAGCGCGACATTGACGCCGGGGGTGTTGGTGCGAAGGTCCCTGATCTGCGGCGCCAGGTCGGCCGGGCCGCCGCCGTCCGGATTGGCGAACAAGGTGGTGATGCCCTGGTAGAGCATCGGCAATGCCGGCGCGAGCTCGGGCGTCTGGATATTGGGCGCCGCGTGCGAATGCGGATCGATAAACCCCGGGGCTACGATCTTGCCCCGGGCATCGACGGTGGTCTTCGCGGTCGCCGAAGCGGGGATCGCTCCCACCGCGACGATGCGATCGCCCTGGATCGCGACATCGGCGTTCCGGCCCGGCGCGCCGCTGCCGTCATAGACGGTGCCGCCCCGGATCAGCACGTCATAGTCCTGCGCAAGCGCCGGGGAAGTGCTGGCGAGGAGCGCGAGGGCGGTCAGGCCCCACCGATATCCAGAGTTCCGGTTCCCCGGCGAAGGCCGGGGTCCAGTTTCGGCGAACCCGGCGAGGAGGGGCAAACCTCCCGAACTACGTTGCAACTGTTCCCCGGCCTCCGCCGGGGAACAGCTGGGTGCTCGGCGCGTGCCGAATGTCATGCTGCGCCTCCCTCTCACATCTTGAACCGGGCGCCGATGCGGAAGGTCCGCCCGAGCAGGTCGTAGATCGACTGGTTGGTCGCCGGCGTCGCATAGGCGCTGCCGGCCGGTCCCGGCGCCACCACCGGCGGATCCTTGTCGAGCAGGTTGGAGACGTTGAAGAACAGCTGCACTTCCTTGCCGCCCATCTTGAAGCCCTGGGTCAGCGAGGCATCGATGTAGAAGGCGCCCTTGATCCGGTTGTCGTTGATCGTGCGGTTGGTCACCGTCGAGGCCGGACAGCCGCTGGTGCATTCGACGAAGCTGTTGTCGTACACGCCGTCGCTCACCCCGCGCCCGATCAGCGTGAGGTTGAAATCATCGACGTCATAGCTGGCCTGGGCACGATAGAGCCATTTCGGGGTGCCGCCCGGGGCGTTCTGGCCCACCGTGTCGGTCGGCGCGTCGATGCCGTTGTCGAAATAGTTCTTGATGTAGCGCGTCGCCATGCCGCGCAGCGTGAAGTTGCCGGCGCCGATCCGGGTGCGGTACGAAGCTTCGAAGTCGATGCCCTGCGCCTTCTGCACCGCGAAGTTGAACGGGCTCTCATACACCTGCAGGCTGTTGCCGAACGAGTTCGGCCCGCGCACCACGGCGGTGCAGAAGGCCTGGATGCCTTCGTTGCAGCGATCGACGATCGTCTGGGCGGCAACCGATCCGATCGCGCCGTTGATCTTGATGTTGTAGTAATCGACCGACATCGCGAAGCCGGGCACGAAGGTCGGCTGCAGCACCACGCCGACACCCCACTGGTCGGCCTTTTCCGGCTGGAGCAGCGGGTTGCCGCGGGTGGTGCCCGCGAAGGTGACCGATGCATTGTTCTGCGAGGAATCGATCAGCACGTTGATGCGGGTCGATCCGGCGGTGAACAGCTCGCCCAGATTAGGCGCGCGGATGTCGCGCGAGCGGCTGGCGCGGAAGCGGATGTCGGGGATCGGCTCGAAGGTGACGCCCGCCTTCCAGGTGGTGACATAGCCCGAGGTCGAATAGTCGGTGCCGCGCACCGCGCCGTTCAGGTCGAGCCCCTTGATCACCGGCACCACCAGCTCGACATAGCCTTCGGTCACGCTGTAGCTGCCGAAGCTGGGCAGGAAGTTGCCGACGAACCAGCCGGTCTGGAATTCGGTGGGCACCGAACCGCTGACCTTCTCGCGGCGATGCTCGCCGCCGATCGAGACCGAGACCGCGCCGGCCGGCAGGTTGAACGCATCGAACGCCAGGTTGGCGGCGACCACGTCCTGCTCGAACTTCTGCTTGCGATAGGGATTGCCCAGCACATAGGCGAGCGCCTCGGGGCTGGCGACGCCGATGCCCAGGCGGTTGAGCGGCACGCAGCCATTGGTCGGCGCGGTCAGCGTCGAGCGGCAGACGATCGTGCCGGCGGGCACGCCGATCGCGTTGCCGGCGGGGGCGAACACCGCATCCTGCGCCAGCGCGAGCCGGGCATTGTTGGTGATGTCGCGCGCCATCTCGCGCGTGCGGCTGATGCCCTTCTGGTAATAGACGTCCCAGCGCGCGGTGCCGGCGAACAGGGGGAAGCTGCCGTTCGCGCCGATCACATAGCGCTGCAGCTCGCGCTCGGTGTCGTTCTTGCGGATCGGCAGGTCGGCGTTGCTGGTGCCCAGCGTGAAGCTGGTGATCGCGCCGAGCTGGCTGCGGACCGAGGCCGGGATATAGGCATTGTCCGAGCGGATCGTCACGTTGTTCTGGTTGAGCTGCACGCCCAGCCAGCCGAGATTCTCCGACTTGGCATAGGATGCCTGGCCGAAGACGTTGAGCCAGTCGGCGACCTCGAAGCTGACCCGGCCGAACAGGCTCTTGCGGTTCTCCTCCGGATCGAGCGACTGGAAGCCGTTGACCTGGGTCGCCTGCCAGTCGCCGCCGATCTGCCAGGGATCGCGGTTGGTGCCGAAATTATACTGGCTGACCGCGCCGCCCAGCCCGAACTGGGTGCCGCGCAGCGCGGTGTTCAGGATGACGCCGCCGCGCGTCGCCTGGCTCAGGCCGGCGCCTGACACGACCAGGCGCTCGGGCTGGCCGTTCCCCGCCACATAGGCGGGGTTGTTGATCATGTACCAACCCTTGTTGTTCCAGTCGCGCGGGACGCCGTGCAGGCCTTCCTTCACCGCGATCTCGCCGTTGAGCAGGATATGGCCGCGCCCGCCGGCGAAGCCGGTGCCGGCGGTCAGCGTCGCGCGGTAGTTGGGCGCGTCGCCATAGGTCGAGATGCCGTATTCGACCGAGCCCTTCAGGCCCGAATATTCCTTGTCGAGGATGAAGTTGACCACGCCCGAGACCGCGTCCGAGCCATAGGCGGCGGAGGCGCCGCCGGTGACGATCTCGACGCTCTTGATCAGGCCTTGCGGGAAGGTGTTGACGTCGACCAGCCCGGTGACGGTCGAGCCGACCGAGCGCTGGCCGTCGAGCAGCACCAGCGTGCGCGCGGTGCCGAGCGAGCGCAGGTTGAGCGCGTTGACGCCCGCCGTGCCGGCCGAGATGTTGAGGTTCGAGTTGGCCGGGGTGACGCTGCCGACCAGCGAGGGGATCTCGTTGACGAAATCGGCGACGTTGGCCGGGGCGGTCGCTTCGATGTCGCCCGCATTGATCACGGTGAGCGGCGTCGGGGCCTGGTAGCCGTCGCGCTGGATGCGCGTGCCGGTGACGGTGATCTCCGCCGATTGGGCTTCGGGTTCGGGCGCCGGTGCCGGCGGGGTCTGGGTGTCCTGCGCGAACGCCGCGGCGTTCCACAGCAGCGCGACTGCCAGCGCGGGCAGCGAAACGGCTCTCAGTGACCTGGTCATGTTTCTTCCCCTTGATCAATATGGTGGAGCGTTGATGCCTCCCGTGCGCCGGTTGCCCCGGCTGCACCGCATCGGCTCCGTCCTGCGGTCCTTATTGGCCTCCTATCGACAGCTCCCCGGTTTCGGCTGGCGGGGTAGCGGGCGGCCGCCGGCAGCGCCGGTCGGTTCGCCATTCTCGATTGCGATCACGCCGTTGACGACCACCGTGCGCATGCCGGTGGAGAACAGCGCGGGATGGATATAGTCGGCGCGCGGCGCGAAGCGGGCGGGATCGAACATGATCACGTCGGCAAAGGCGCCGGCTTTCAGGTGTCCGCGTCCGTCGAGGGCGAACATGTCGGCGGTGACGGCGGTGCTGCGGTCGATGAACGCGCGCAGGTCGATCACTTGTTTGTCGCGGACGTAATTCGCATATTTGCGGGCGAACGAGGCGTAGTAGCGCGGGTGTCCCTGCGACGCGTCCGAGCTGGTGACGACCCAGGGCCGGTTCATGAAGGCGGCGATGTCCGCCTCGCTCTGGTTGAACGAGGCGACGCCGGCTTCGCGCTGCTTGAGGATCGCGATGGCCGCGTCGATCGGGTCGATGCCCTTGGCCTTGGCGATCTGCTCGAGCGTCTTGCCTTCGGCGTCTGCGGGGCCGGAAGTGATGAGCAGCGATGCGGGGCCGCCGCGGCGGCGCAGGTTATCGGCGATTTCGGGCCGCATCTTCGCCATCACGGAGGGGTTTTCGAATCGCTCCAGCAACGCCCGCCGACCACCATTCTGCGCCCAGCGCGGGATGAGCGCCGCCGAGAGCCCGGTGCCCGATGCGGACCAGGGATATTGGTCGGCATGAACGATCTGCCCGGCCTTCTGCGCCGCCTCGATCTGGTCGATGATCGCCTTGGCCTGGCCCTGCACATCGACGCCGAGCGCCTTGATGTGCGCGATATGGACCGGGATGCCGGCCTCACGGCCGATCTCGATCGCCTCGGCAACCGCGCCCTTCAGGCCGATCGTGTAGGAGGATTCGTCGCGCAGATGGCTGTCATAGATGCCACCCTTCTCCGCCGCCGCCTTGGCCAGCGCCACGACTTCGTCCAACTTGGCGAAGCTCTGCGGCGCATAGAACAGGCCGGTGGAGAGGCCGAGCGCGCCTTGGCACATCGCGCTGGAGACGAGGCCCTGCATCTTCGCCAGTTCTTCCGGCGTCGGCGCGCGATCGTCCGGGCCGATCACCTTCAGCCGGACGGCGCCCAGCCCGACATAGGTGGCGAAGTTGATGCCATAATCGCGACTCGACTGGCCGAGCGCCGCTTCGCCCTCGCCGCCCTTTGCGCCGCTGTCGCGCCCGAAGGTGCGGGCGACATCGGGATCGCCGCCGCCGTCCACGCCGATGAACGCGGTGGTCACGCCCTGGGTGAGGAACGGCATCACGAGCCGCGCGGCGGGATCGCCCGAGGCGAGCGCGCCATTCACATGGGTATGCGTGTCGATGAAGCCGGGGGCAACGATCATGCCGGTGGCGTCGATGATCTTCGTCGCCGTGCCCGGTGCCTTGGGCCCGACATAGACGATGCGATCGCCGCGGATCGCGACATCGCCTTTGAACGGCGCGGCATTGCCCGGATAGACGGTGCCGCCGCGCAGGATCAGGTCGGCGGCGGGTTCCGGGCTACCTCCCTGCGCGAGAGCGACGCCGGCGGCGGCGACCAGCGTGATGCCCGCCGCCATTCCAATCTTCAGTCTATGTCCCCGAACCATGTGCCGCGACTCCCTGTTTGGTTATGGCTTTCGGTTATGGCGCTCCCCAGAAGCCCGGCGAGGGCGGCGAGAGCACGCCGCGTTCGCCAAGCACCCCGCCCGGCCGGTCTTCCGCCAGCCATAACGGTCCATCGAGATCGACGAAGCTCGAGCGCGCGGCGATCACCAATGCCGGCGCGATCGACAGCGAGGTCGAGATCATGCTGCCGGTCATCACACCCAGCCCCGCCGCTGCCGCCGCGTCCGCAAGCGCCAGCGCGCCGGTGAGGCCGCCGGTCTTGTCGAGCTTGATGTTGATGACCTGATATTTGCTGGCGAGCGCGGCGGCATCGTCGGCGATGTGCGCGGACTCGTCGGCAGCGATCGGGATCAGCGGGTTGAAGCCTTCGAGCGCATCGTCCTCGCCCGCCGGCAAAGGCTGTTCGAGCAGATCGATGCGCAGATCGACCAGCATCGGCTGCAGGCGCTCGATCTCGGCAATCGTCCAGCTTTCATTGGGATCGACGATCACGCGCGGCGCCGGCGCCATCTCGCGCACCCGGCGGATCTGCGCCTCGGGGTCGCTGCGATCGACCTTGATCTTGATGAGCGGCACCGCCGCCAGCGCCTGTGCGGCGACCGCCATGGCATCGGGCGTGTCGAGGCTGACGGTCATCGCGGTGGGCGTGGGGCCAAGCGGCGGCAGGCCGAGCAGTTCGGTGACGCTGCGCCCGGCGAGCTTGGCCTCAAGGTCCCAGAGGGCGCAATCGACGGCGTTGCGCGCGGCACCGGCCGGCATCGCGACCAGCAGCTCCTCGCGCGAAATGCCCGCCTCGATCGCGCCGCGCACGGCCTCGATCTCCGCCAGCGCGCCTTCGATCGACTCCCCGTAGCGCGGATAGGGAACCCCCTCCCCGCGCCCGGTAACACCCTCGGCCGATACCGAGACGGTCACCACATCGGCGACCGTCTTCACCCCCCGCGAGATGCGGAACGGGGTGGCTAGAGCGAAAGCGTCGCTACGCGCGGCGAGGGTTCGAAGCATGCATTGATCCTGTCGATGATGGGATCCACACCCATGGCGAAGGGGTCGGTACAGGGCAGGCCGAGCGCATCGGCCGTCTCGGCGCAGAGCCGCCCGGCTTCGGCGCGGGAGAGCTTGGACGTGTTGAGCGCGACGCCGACTGCCTGGACATCGGGGCTGGTGAGCCGGGCGACCGCGAGATTGGCCTCCAGCGTCTCCTTGAGACCCGGCACCGGATAGTGCGGCAGGCCGCGCATGTGCGGGCGCACCGGATCGTGGCAGAGCACGAGGGCCGCGGGCTGGGCGCCGTGGAGCAACCCGGTCGAGACCCCGGCGAAGCTCGGGTGGAAGAGTGAGCCCTGCCCCTCGATCAGGTCCCAGCCGTCATCGTCGCGCGCCGGGGAAATCTCTTCGATCGCGCCTGAGATGAAGTCCGCGATCACCGCGTCGAGCGGCACGCCGCTGCCGGCGATGAGAATGCCGGTCTGGCCGGTGGCACGGAAATCGGCGGTCATGCCGCGGGCGCGCATGCCCTGCTCAAGGCAGAGCGTGGCGTACATCTTGCCGACCGAGCAATCGGTGCCAACGGTGAGCAGCCGCTTGCCTGCGCGCTTCTTGCCGTTGCCGACTGGAATGCCGGGCTTGGGATCGCGGACATCGTGGAGCTTGCGGCCATGCTTCGCCGCTGCCGCGACGATCGAAGGTTCGTCGCGCAGCCTGTGATGAAGGCCCGAGGCGACGTCGAGCCCCGCCTCGATCGCGGCGATCGCATCGGCCACCAGATCGGCGCCCATCCGGCCGCCGGCATTGGCGATGCCGAGCACCAGGGTCTTCGCTCCGGCGGCAACCGCCTCGGCAAAGCCCATGCGTGGCAGTTCCAGCGTCAGCGGGCAATCGTCGTACCGGAATTCCCCCACGCAGTCGTTCGGGCGGAACACCGCCAGGCCGCGCGAGGTCTTGATGCCAACTTCGTCGTGCGAGTGGCCAAGGTACAGGAGATAGGGACTGGCAATCATCGGAAACCCCAACCTGTGGTTCGAGTCACATGATTGCCGAAACTGGCGATATCACAACGTCGGAAAGCCGCGCTGCAACATAACCATTGGTTATGGAAAACCGGGTGTCACCATTTTGACGCGATTTACACGAGCCGAGAAAGATCCGCCCCGACTTGCGCCGGGGCGGAAGGCTTGGGGAACGGCTTAGAACTCGGCGCTGACGCCGAGGGTGAAGGTGCGCCCGCTAGTGGTGTAGACCAGGCGGCGCGCGATCTCCCCGCCGGCGAACTGCTCGATCGGCTCGTTGGTGAGGTTGATGCCCTCGGCGATCAGGCGGATGCCCTTGGTCAGGTTCACATGGGCCTGGAAGTCGATGTTATGGGTGGCGGCGATATAGTCGCCGACATTCCCGACCGTGCCGAGGCCGGTGTAGTATTTGCTGCGATAGGCGTCCGACACGCGGATGCCGAAGTCCTTGTCCTCATAATAGAGCGTCGCGTTCGCCGCCCATTTGGAGAGCTGGAACAGCGGCAAGCGCACGAAGGTGTTGCCGACCTTGCCCTGCTGGTGACCGTCGAACCAGGTGCCGTTGGCCGTCACGCCGAGATGCTTGAGCGGGCCCGGCAGGAAGGTGAAGTCGTGCTGGAACGCGACTTCGATACCCTTGATGTCCGCGCCCGGGCCGTTGATCGGCTGGCTCACGTCATAGGGGGTGTTGGCATCCTGGCCCTGGATCAGCAGCGACAGCGGCAGGCCGGTCTGGCCATAGGGCATCGTCACCGTCGACGGCGAGATGAAGCTATCCATGTTCTTGTAGAAGAAGCCGACCGAGGCGAAGCCCGAGCGGTCCATATACCATTCGATCGAGCCCTCGACCGAAGTTGCCTTGTAGGGCTTGAGGAACGGGTTACCGAGGCTGAGGCTGCCGCCGTTCGGACGCGTGGTGATCGATCCCGCCGCCGCCAGGTCGCCCAGGCCCGGACGATTGACGTTGCGGCTGGCACTGACGCGCACCACTAGGTTGCGAGTCACGTCGAGCGCGACATTGGCCGAGGGTAGCCAGCCCTTGCTGTTGGTCTCGATGACGACCGGCACGAAGCCTGCGCCGGTGGCAAGGTGCCCGGACGAGGTCAGGTCGGTCGAGTAGTAGCGCACGCCGGCATTGGCGCGCAGGCGCATGTCGCCGAGATGGGTATCGAGATCGAACTGGGCGAAGCCGTTATAGCTCTTCTCGTCGACATCGAAGTCGCTGCCCGCCTGGAGATTGGCGGCGGTCAGGTCACGCTTGTCGCCGACCGCGGCATAGACGCCGTCGACATTGCCGACGATGTACTGGAGCAGCGTGTCCGGCCCGACGAGCTGCTTCACGCTGTTCGGCACGACGATGTTCGCCGGCACGTTGTGGAACACCTTGTTCACCCAGGTGTAGCCGCTGTTGGTGAAGTGCTTGTAGGCGCCACCGGCCTTGAAGGTGAGCGCGTCGTTCAGCTCATATGCCGCATCCAGCTTGGCGTTGGTGTAGCGGTTGACGATCTTGTTCTCCTGCACGTCCAGGCGCTGGACGGTCCAGAGATCGGGGTTGGTCAGGTCGATGCCATAGCTGTTGACCGGGATGCGCGGGCGGGTGTCGTAGCTGAAGGCAGTCTGCTTGGCCTCCATGAACACCTTGTCGAACACCGGCTGGGCGAAGTCCGATTCCTCATAGCCGCCGAGCGCATGGATGGTCAGGCGATCGCCGAGCTTCCAGCTGAGGTTCGCCACGCCCTGATAGAAATCGGTGTGGTTCTTGACGATGTGATGCTCCGAGCGGAGATCGATGCCGGTGAAGCTCGCGGCGCGCAGCGTGTTACTGTCGTCGATCACCGCGCTGCGGATCACCTGGGTGCCAGTGACGCTCGAGCCGGTGAGCGGATTGCTGCCCGCGGTCGCCAGCGCATAATCGTCACGATAGTCCCACAGGCGGCCGTACAGGAAATCGACGTCCAGCTTGAAATTGTCGCCCGGATGATACTGGACCGACGAGGTGATTCCGAGGCGACGGCGGTCATTATACCAGGTCGAGGGCGACTGGGCGGTCGGCTGGTAGACGCCGGCGAGCAGCTTGGCGCGGGTCGCGGCATCCACTTCCGGGCCGATATTGGCGGCGCCGTACTTGGTCAGGCCCCAGCCCCAGTTGCGATAGCCATATTCGTTGTTCTTGATCTGGCTGTAGGCAACCGAGACCAGCGCGCCGAAATCACCCGAGCGGACCGAGGCGAGGCCGACCAGGCGCGGGGTGATGCCGCTGGTGTTGGTGTTGGTCTGGCCCTTGGCCGAGACGACGAACTTGGAGCCGGCGTAATCGAACGGCTTGGCGCTGTAGAGCTGGACGGTACCGGCGATGCCGCCCTCGTCCTGCTCGGCCGCGAACGACTTCTGCACCGCGACGCGGTTGAACAGTTCCGAGGCGAACAAGCTGTAGTCGAACGAGCGCGAACGGCTGACCGCGCCGCGATTGTCCATGCCCGACGCAGTGTTGCCCATCACTTCCATGCCGTTGAGCTGGGTGCGGGTGAAGTCCGCACCCAGGCCGCGCAGCGCGATCTGGCGGCCTTCGCCGCTGTCGCGGGTGATGGTGATGCCGGGCACGCGCTGCAGCGCTTCGGCGAGGTTCAGGTCAGGAAAGGCAGCGATATCGGATGCGACGATGTCGTCCTCGGCACCGACGGCCTTGCGCTTCAGGTCCTGCGCGGCGTTGAGACTCTCACGATAGCCCGAGACGACGATCTGCGACTCTTCCTGAACTTCGGGCTCCTGCGCGGCGGCCTGGGGCAGCGGGCGGGCAACCGGGGCAGCGGCGGCAACGCGGGTGGTGCGGCGCGGCGCCGGCGCTGCGCGCGACGGGGTGAGCACGACCACGCCGCCACGCACCGAAGCGGTCAGGTTGGTGCCGCGCAACAGCTGGTCGAGCGCAGCGCGAACGGTCAGCGCACCGCGCACGCCCCCGGTGCGGCGGCCGGCGACCGCGTTCGGCGCGACCACGACCTGCAGGCCGGTCGCCTGCGAGAATTGCGAGATGGCGCTGCGCAGGTCCGACGCACCGATGTCAAAGCGCATCTGTGCGCTCATCGATGCTTCGGCGCCGTGGGCCTGGGCCATTGCCGGCATGGCGAGCGTGACAGCCACAGCCATGAGTGAGATTCCCCTGATACGATCCATGTGTTCCTCCGCTCGGGCGCGATGCGCGCCTCGGGGGGAAGACGGGGGTGGATCAGCTTCCGGACAAAAGAATTTTGTTGCAGTGCAGCGTCATTGATCTGACGTTTTTGTGTCACTTCCGGCGGTGGGAACGAGGTGCAGTTCCTCGCCCTTGCGGACCACGTCGAAGCCGTAAGCCGCGCCCATCGCGTCGAGCAGTTGATGCGGATTATCGACGCGGAAACGCCCGGCAACTGCGACCGATGCCAACGCTCCCGGCGGAGGCGCGATCGGCGGACCACCCCGCCGGTTGAGCGCATCGACCAGTTCGCCGAGCTTCATATTATCGACATCGAGCCAGCCCTGACGCCAATCCTGCTGCGTCGCGTCGAAGCGGGTCGGCGCCCGCGCCTTGCCATCGGCGAAACGGGTGCGCCAGCCGGCCTCGACGATCACCGCGCCGTCCTTGCCCGCCGCCGCGCCGCCGAAGCGGACCTTGCCGCGATAGACGGCGATGCGCACGCCGCCGCCGCTCGCGATATCGATGTCGAAGGCCGTGCCGAGCACGCGCGTCGCCGAGCCGTCCGCCACCACGGTAAAGGGCTTGTCGGGGCGGTGAGCGATGTCGAAATAAGCCTCGCCCCGCTGCATCGCGACGCTGCGCGCCTTGTCGCCCAGCGTCACGTCTAGGCTAGTCTCGCCGTTCAGATGAAGCTTCGAGCCATCGGCCAGCTCGACATCGAGCTGCTGGCCGCGCGCGGTCTCATAGTGGAGCGGCACGGGGGCGGCCGGACGGTACCAGCCCGCCTGCCAACCGCCGACGCCGATCGCCGCAACCAGCACAAGCGCCCCACCCGTCCCCAGCGCACGGCGCCTATTGGCACGCATCGCCAGGATGTCGCCGTCCGACAGCCGGGGCACCTGGCCCATGGCATCGGCAAGCGCCGGGTCGTCAAGCATAGCCTGGATATCGGGCGCAGCAGCCGGCGGCGCCTCGCGCAGGACCGCGTCATCCTCGCGCATCGCCCAGCGGGCGGCATCTTTCAGGGCGGCGCGGCGACTCACCGGGCAGCTCCCGCCGGCAGGCCGCGGCGTTCGAGCGCGGCGCGCAGGTCGGCGACGGCGCGGGTGCAATGCTTCTCGACCGCGGCCAGGCTCATGTCGAGATCCTGGGCGATTGTCGCACAGGCGATCCCGTCGAGCCGGCGGCGGAGGAACACTTCGCGGCGGAGCACCGGCATCACCTTCAATGCCGCGACGAGAATGTCGACGCGCTGGCGATAGTCGAGCACTTCCTCCGCGCGAGGCATCGGGCAAACAATATCCTCTGCGAGCTCGGCGCTGGCGGGCATCGCCTGGCGGCGGCGGAAATGATCGAACACCAGGTTGCGCGCCACTGCGAAGCAGAAGGCGCCCACATCGGCGACGCCCCTGGTGCGGCGATAGTCGTAGAGGCGGACATAGGTTTCCTGGACGATGTCCTCGCCCTCGTCCCGGTCGCGCAGGCGGCCCTGGACGAAGCGGTGGAGCGCGGCGCGCAGCGCGGCATCCTCGGCCGCGGCGTGGCGGCGCGCGGCGATGGCAGTGAACTCGTTCACCGCGCCACACCCTTGAAGCAAGACCGCGCCGGCGCCGTCATGCCGCTTCTCCCCTGCCTGAGAATCGCCCCGCTCATTGCTTCAGCGCTAGGCACGCTCCGTGAAGCTCGCATGACAACCGCCCCGGCCCGGCTGCTTAAAACTGCAACCTGTCGCGCCTAAGCCCCTGCGAATCGGACGAAAGGAAAATGTGATGCGGTGGACGATCCTGCTGGCGCTGGCGGCAATTGGCGCGGGTCCTGCGCCGCGCGAAGAGACGCCGGCGTTCAGCATCGGCGCTATCGCCGACGCGCAATATGCCGACGCGCCCGACAGCAGCCAGCGCATGTATCACACCTCTCCGGGCAAGCTTGCCGCTGCGGTGGAGGATTTCAACCGCCAGAAGCTCGCCTTCGTTGTCCATCTCGGCGACTTCATCGACAAGGACTGGGCGAGCTATGACGCGCTACTGCCGGTGGCCGCCAAGTTGCGCCACCCGGTCCATTATGTGCTGGGCAACCACGAGTTCTCGGTCGATGACGCGTACAAGCTGCAGGTGCCGGCCAAGCTGGGCATGAAGAAGCGCTATTACAGCTTCGAGCGCGAGGGCTGGCTGTTCCTCGTCACCGACGGCAACGATCTGAGCAGCTATGCCTGGCCGGCCGGGAGCCCCGAGCACAAGCGCAGCATGGCCGCGCATACGGCGCTCTATGCCGACAAGCCGCTATGGGACGGCGCGATCGGCGGCGAGCAGATGGCCTGGATGGACGCCGAGCTCGGCCGTGCCGACAAGCGCCACCTGAAGGTGATGATCTTCAGCCATTTTCCGGTCTACCCCGAGAACAAGCACAATCTGTGGAACGCGCCCGCGGTGATCGCGCTGCTGGAGCGGCATCCCTCGGCCAAGGTCTGGCTCGACGGGCATAATCACGACGGCAATTACGGCGAGCGCGCCGGCATACATTATGTGAACATGAAGGCGATGCTCGACACGCCCGAGACCAGCTATGCCCGGCTCGACTTCTTCAAGGATCGCGTGGAGCTGCACGGTACCGGGCGGCAGCAGGACATGACGCTGAAGATCCGCCCGGATTGACGCTGCGCCGAAGAGCGGCCGCTATTCCTCAGCCGATCCCACGCGCCAGGCCATCGCCGACCGGACGAGCGGCGATCGGGCGGAGGAAATTTGCCGCACAGACTTGGTTACGCCCCTTGTTCTTGGCATCGTACAGCGCGCGATCCGCACGGTTCAGGGCATCATAAATGCTCCCATCGTCGGCCAGGATCGCCGAAGCGCCGAAGCTTGCGGTCAGGGCGTGGTCGATCCTCGCGGCCTCGGCACCGGTGGCGGCAAACGCCTGGCGGATCGTCTCCGCGCAGCCGATCGCCTTCGCCAGGTCCGCGCCCGGGAGATAGATGACAAACTCTTCTCCGCCAAACCTGGCGACCCGCGCCTCCTCGGGCATGTGCGCCATGATGACACGGGCGAATGCGCTGATCACCTGGTCCCCGCTTTGATGTCCGAAACGGTCGTTGACCGCCTTGAACCGGTCGATGTCACAACTGATCACCGCACCCTTGCGATCATGGGCGCCGACGCTCACCCGATCGAAGCCGCGCCGGTTGAGCGATTGGGTGAGCGGATCGAGTTCGGCTTCGCGACGATAGCGGGCGATGAGTTCGGACATGCAGCCGGCAAGCGCGGCGAGGCCGAGGAATAGCCCGAATACACTCGCGAACGACTGCATCAGGAAGAAATAGACGCTGTCGAGAAAGGCACCGGAGCCTCGCGTGACCAGCAAGGTGGCGAGACGGCTGAGGCCGTCGAACGCAACGAGCAGCGCGGCCAGGGCGAGCGCTTGGTCCAGGCGATTGCGAAGATGCGGGAGCGCCGCCACGAGCGGCAGCGCAATCAGGACGAAGGAGGCCGCGTCCGAAACCGCAAGCTCCAGCAGTGGCACCTGCAGCAATATGGCAACGCCACAACCCAGGACCGCCCCGACGGCGATGAACAGGCGCAAACGCAGGAGCCAGCGGGCGCGCCAACGCACCAGGAGAGCTTCGCTATAGGCGAGGAATGCACAGGCGAAGAGGGTATCGGCGAGGAGCGGCCAGGCCGGGGACGGCAATAGCTGGTCGATCGCCGGAGCCCAGAATCCCAGCGCCGCACAGCCGAAACCCGCTGCCCATAAAGGGGCCGCGGCGGGACCGAGGCGCGAAATGGCGAGGAACAGCAGCGCGAAGGTGCTGAACATGACCGGCAGGAAGAAGGCGAAGTTTGTCACGAGCGGCCCGGATGGCGAGGGAGAGCCGGGGATCTAGGGGCAAGCGGTAAACGCCGGGTTGCCCCATGGAGCGATTCGCGGGCGCAATTCCGCAAAAAACTGGTGGTAGGTGGCGGAGAGGGAGGGATTCGAACCCTCGTTACGGTTACCCGTAAACCGCATTTCGAGTGCGGCGCATTCGACCACTCTGCCACCTCTCCGCGAGGCGATTACTGCGCGGAAAACTCCGCGTCGGTCGCTGTGAGGGGCGGCCCCTAGCGCAGCGTTTCGGATACTGCAAGCGCATCCTTGTACCTAAACGAAGAGATATTAGATTAAGTCCATGACTCAAGCCCCCGGCGCCTCCCCTTCCCCCCTTGAGCCCGGAGTTCCGATGCCCGCCGTCGCGACCGCGCGCTTCGCCATCGGCGACGTGGTGCGCCACCGCCAGTTCGAGTTCCGCGGCGTGATCTTCGACGTCGACCCCGTCTTCGCCAACAGCGAGGAATGGTACGAGGCGATTCCCGAGGACGTGCGCCCCCGCAAGGACCAGCCCTTCTACCACCTGCTCGCCGAGAACGACGAATCGAGCTATGTCGCCTATGTCAGCCAGCAGAACCTGGTGGCCGACGACAGCGAGGAGCCGGTCGACCACCCCGCGATCAACGGGCTTTTCGACGGCTATACCGGCGGCCGCTACACTTTGAAGCGCACGCACCGTCACTAAACTGCCCTTTATGGGTAGTTACCGGTTGACTTCGGCGACTCTCTCCCTTAGCTGCGCCCTTCCTCCTGCCGGGGTGCAACCTTGGCGGGCACAAGCATTTGAACCAGAGAAGAGACCCGATGTTCGCTATCGTGCGCACGGGCGGCAAGCAGTATCGCGTTGCCGCAGGAGACAAGATCGTTGTCGAGAAGCTCGACGGCGAGGCCGGTTCGACGGTCACGCTCGGCGACGTTCTGCTCGCCGGCGAAGGTGGTGAGCTGAAGTCGACCGACGGTCTGACCGTTTCGGCCGAGATCATTGCGCAGGCGAAGGGCGAGAAGGTTATCGTCTTCAAGAAGCGCCGTCGCCACAACTATCGTCGCAAGAACGGCCACCGCCAGAACCACACCATCCTGAAGATCACCGCGATCGGTGCCCAGGAAGCCAAGAAGGCCGCGCCGAAGGCGAAGAAGGCCGCCGCTCCCGCCGAGGCTGAAGCCCCGGCCGCGGAAGCGTAAGCGAAGATACGAGGAGTATAGACCATGGCACATAAGAAGGCAGGCGGTTCTTCGCGTAACGGTCGTGATTCGGCCGGTCGTCGTCTTGGCGTGAAGAAGTTCGGCAGCGAAGCAGTCGTCGCCGGCAACATCATCGTGCGCCAGCGCGGCACCAAGATTTATCCGGGCGTGAACGTGGGCATGGGCAAGGACCATACCCTTTTCGCGCTCGTCGACGGCCGCGTGTCGTTCAAGGAAGGCAAGCTTGGCCGCAAGTTCTGCTCGGTAGACATGATTGCGGAAGCTGCCGAATAACATCGGGTGACCGACCGGGTTGCCCACCAGGGTGACCCGGGTTCGACGAACGAACCAGCTGAAAAGGGAGACGGGTCGCCCCGGCTCCCTTTTTTATTTCCTCCCTGACACCACGGCGCAACAACCTCGTCACACAAACGTGGCGTGGGGCGTCGCAGGACCAAGGAGACGGTCATGTTCGTGCGAACGCAGAGACTGACATTGCGCCCCGGCTGGCCCGAGGACGCCACCGCCCTGATGCAGGCGATCGGCCATGAGAATGTCGTGCGCAACCTGTCGCGCGCGCCATGGCCCTACCCCATGGAAGCGGCCGAGACCTTCCTCTCGAGCTTCGAGGATCCCGTCGATCCCAAGTTCCTGGTGTTCGAGCACCGGGACGGCGCCACGCGCCTGATCGGCGGCACCGGCCTGAGCGTGTGGAAGGACGAGCCCAATGAATTCGGCTATTGGTACACGCCGGACGCCTGGGGCCGCGGCATCGCGACCGAGGCCGGGCGCGCGGTGCTGCAGGCAGCGCGGGCACGCGGCATCCGCCGGGTGACCGCCGGCCATTTCATCGACAACCCCGCATCGGGCAAGGTGCTGCGCAAGCTGGGCTTCCGCCCGACCGGCCAGCTCGTCTCGATCTATTCGCGGGGCCGCGGCTGCGAAGCCCCCACCACCCGCTACGAGATCGACCTGTGCGAGGGCGATTGCAGCGGCGGCGGGGACGAGGACCACCGAATGGCAGCGTGAGGCCGTCACAACATCATTGATCCAGCTGTTCCCCGGCGAAGGCCGGGGTCCAGTTGCCATGGTGTTCGAGAGGTTTGACCACCCCAACCAACTGCGCCGAAAATGGGCCCCGGCCTTCGCCGGGGAACCGAATGAGCCGATAGCGGCGCAAATCTTCCATGTCGGGCCCGCGGTGAGTCCCTTTCGCGGGAGCAGCTTGCGGGCCGAATTGTATGATCTACCGGCTTTCCCCCTTGGAAATCATGCCGTAAGCGGTGTCTTTGGGGGCTTACCGCTGAACATGACCGTCGCACCACGCAAACGCCTTTCACCCGAAGAATCCCGCGACGCCGCACTCGAGGCCGCGCGCGAACTGCTGCTCGAGGCCGGGCCCGGCGCAGTGACGCTCAAGGCGGTGGCGGCGAAGATCGGGCGGACGCACGCCAATCTGCTCCACCATTTCGGCTCGGCATCGGGGCTGCAAAAGGCGCTGGCCGCCAATATCGCCGATAGCGTGACCGGCAAGATCGGCGCCGCGGTGATGCGCGCGCGTGCCGGGGCGGACCATGACGACCGCGAAGTGGTCAACATGACCTTCGACGCGTTCGACAAGGGCGGAGCCGGCGCGCTGGCGAGCTGGATGATCCTGACCGGCAACCAGGATGCGCTCGACCCGATCCTGGAGGCGATCCACCGGCTGGTCGACGAGCTGGCCGAGGGGCATGACGACAAGACGCATTCGCTGCATGAGGAGACGCTGCAGCTGGTGCTGATGGCCGTGGGCGACGCGCTGCTCGGCGCACCAATGGCCCGGGCACTCGGCCTGCCGCGCGACAAGGCCCGCGAGATCGCCGCCGCGCAGCTTTCGCGGACGATGGGGGAGCATCACGGGCATAGCCATCCCGGCGAGGAGTAACCGCCATGATCCTGTTTTCGATCGCGTTGTTGTCGCTGACCGTGCCGGACAAGGGCTGCAACCTGTCGGCGCAATGGGGCACGAAGCTGCCGAAGAAGAGCGCCAATGCCCATGAGGTGCGCGACAATGGCGGCGAGGCGCTGTGGGGCGTCCTGCGCGCCAGCGACACTTCGCTGGAGGACTTCGCCAGCGGCGCCGCGCGCGAGACGCCGCGCCGGCCGATCCTCCTCCAGGCCGCCGGCACCGATTGCGCGGTGGTGGAACGCTATGCCGCGATCATCGAGGCCGCGGCCAATTGCGCGCCGGACTGGTGCGTGGTGAACTACAAGCCGGTGGTCGCGAAGGCGGACTAGCCTTCTTCCTTCGTCACCCTGAACTTGTTTCAGGGTCCAACTATCGACGAGCGATGGGCAGGAGGCTCAAGCGCCTCCCCTGTTGCACGTTGGATGCTGAAACCAGTTCAGCATGACAGCGCTACTCCGCCGCCGCCCTGCCGGCGCGGCGCGATTCATGGGCCATGGCTTCGTTCACCGCCGCTTCGAGCCCGGCGATGGTGAAGGGCTTGCGCAGCACGGTGCGGCCCTTGAAGATGCCGGCATCGGCCTCGCCCGCGAAGCCGGTGACGAACAGCACCGCGACCCCTTCGATCCGATCGCCGAGCGCGGCGATCATCTCCGGGCCGGTCTGGCCGGGCATCAGCACGTCGGACACGATCAGATCGAGCCCGGGCACCAGCGCGAGCGCGCCCGGCGCCGCCTGCGGATCATCGCAGCCGGTGGCGCTGTGGCCGAGCTCCTTGAGCGCGCCGAGCGTCGCCGCCAGCACGCGCGGATCGTCCTCGACCACCAGTATCTCGAGCGGACGGCCGATATGCGCGGGCGCGTCTCCCGATTCGGCGGAAGCCTCAGCCGCTTCGCCCTCGCCGATATGGCGCGGCAGATAGAGCGTCACGCGGGTGCCCCTGCCCGGCGCGGTATCGATGCCGATCTCGCCGCCCGACTGTCGGACGAAGCCGAAGATCTGGCTGAGCCCGAGGCCCGTGCCCTTGCCGACCGGCTTGGTGGTGAAGAAGGGCTCGAACACGCGCGCGAGCACCTCGGGCGTCATCCCCTGGCCGGTATCGCCCACTTCGATCGAGACATAATCGCCGGCCAGGCATTCGCCGACCTGGTGATCGGCCAGGCGGATACCGCCGGTGTTGATGCTGAGGGTACCCTGCCCCTCCATCGCATCGCGGGCATTGACCGCGAGATTGAGCAGCGCGTTCTCGAGCTGGTGGCGATCGACCCAGATGCGCCAGTGCCTGCCGGCATCGGCAGTGGTGACCGCGATCCCGTCGCCCAGCGTGCGATCGAGCAGATCCGTCATGCCCTCGATCAGCGTGCCGGCCTCCACCGCTTCGGGCAGCAGGGGCTCGGCGCGCGAGAAGGCGAGCAGGCGGCGGGTGAGCGCGGCGGCACGGTTGGCGCCTTCCATCGCATTCTCGATATGCTTCTGCGCATCGGGGCCGCGATTGTGGAGATGGCGCTTGGCCAGTTCCAATCCGCCCAGCACGACCGCCAGCATATTGTTGAAATCATGCGCGATTCCACCAGTGAGCTGGCCAACCGCCTCCATCTTCTGCGCCTGGCGGAGCTGGTCCTGCGCGGCTTCGCGCTCGCTGGCCTCGGCACGGAGCTGCTCGGTCGCTTCGGCTACCGCTTCCTGCAGTTCCTCCGCCCGTTCGCGCTCGGCATCGGCATTGGCATCGGCGACGGCGCGCTCGCCCTGCGCCTCGATCGCCATCCAGCCGAGCAGCACCGCGCCCAGCACGATCAATATGCCGAAGCCGGTGAGCAGGCGGGATGCAAAGCCCGAATTGGCGACGAGATCGGCAGCGGCCTGGCTGCGCTGGCGCAGCGTCACCCGCTCGGCATCGACCATCTCGGTGAGCACCGATTCGAGCTGGCTGCGCGCCGGGCTGGCACGGACCTGGTAATAGCTGCCCCAGGCATCGCTGTGCCGCTTGTAGGAGGAGTAGAGCGCGGTGGTATCGAGCTCCTTGCCGCGGGCATCGAACGCCTGCTTGAGCCGGACGATGCGGGCCTGCTGGGCGGGATTGTCGGCGAGCAGCTGGCGGAGCCGGTTGAGCTGTTCCGAGGCGCGGCCCCATTGCGCGCTATATTGCTGGCCGAGATTCTTGTCGGCGCTGACGACATAGCGGCCGAGCGCCGCCTCCGCCCCCAGGATCGCGCCCGACAGCTGGCTGACCCGCATGATGACTTCGAACGTATGCTGCTGGCGCGCGATCGCCCGATCGCGCTCGGCATCGGTACGTGCCTGGATCACCGCCACGGCGGCAAGCACGACGATCCCGAGCAGCGCCAGCGCGCCGAGCAATGCCATCCGCCAGTTCGTCGCCCGGACGGCACGCTCCAGAGCGGTGTTACTCTCACTCATTACGGGCTCGGTTTTAATCGACCCTGACGGCGTAGGAAAGCGTCCTTGGGACGGATCGTTGCTCGCGGTGCCCGCTTTGGCCTGGCTATTGCCCGGCGAAAGCCGGAGCCCAGGGCCACAGGCGGCCCGGCAGAGAAACCCCGGGCCCCGGCTTTCGCCGGGGAACCAGGGATGCCCGATATCAGGCGATGACGCCCACGGCCTGGCCCGCCGCCTTGAACATGCCCAGCACGCGCTGGATCTGCTCGGCGGTGTGCTCGGCGCAGAGCGAGCAGCGCAGCAGGAAGGTGCCGGCCGGGGTCGCCGGCGGGCGGGCGAGGTTCACATAGAGGCCGCCCTCGAGCAGCGCCTGCCACATCATCGCGCCCTGGACCTGGTCCTCGAGGATCACCGCGATGATCGCCGAATCGGGGTTCTCGGTGCCGAGCTTGAAGCCCATTTCCTTGAGGCCGGCGTGCAGCGTGCGGGCATTTTCCCACAGATGCGCGCGCTTGTTGTGCGCGTGCATCAGCTTGCGGATCGAAGTCGCCGCGGTGGCGACCACGCTCGGCGGCAGCGAGGCGGTGAAGATGTACGGGCGGCAGGCGAGGCGGATCGCCTCGAACTTCGGGTGGTTCGACACGCAGAAGCCGCCGACGGTGCCGACCGACTTGGAGAAGGTACCGACGACGAAGTCGACCTGGCCTTCCAGGCCCTGGTCCTCATAGACGCCGCGGCCGTTCGGGCCGAAGAACCCCATCGAATGGGCCTCGTCCGAGAGCACCATCGCGCCGTGCTTCTTGGCGACTTCGACCATTTCCTTCAGCGGAGCGATGTCGCCGAGCATCGAGTAGACGCCCTCGAGCACGACCAGCTTGCCGGCCTCCTTGGGCAGGCGGCCGAGGCGCTTGTCGAGATCCTCGACGCTGTTGTGGCGGAAGCGGACGATCTCGGCATTGCCCTGCTTGCAACCGTCATAGATCGAGGCGTGGCTGTCGGCGTCGAGGATGACATACTCGCCCTTGCCGACGAGCGTGGAGATCATGCCGAGATTGGCCATGTAGCCGGTCGAGAAGACGATAGCGCCGGAGACGCCGTAGAATTCGCGCAGCGCCTGTTCCACATCCATATGGTCGTGGAAGGTGCCGTTGAGCATGCGGCTGCCGTTGGTGCCCGAGCCGAACTTGTCGAGCGCGTCCTTGCCGGCCTGGATCACGTCCGGATCGAACGTCATGCCCATGTAATTGTAGGTGCCGAGCAGGATCGTGTCCTTGCCCTTGATCACCGCCTCGGTGGGCGACTTCACCTGCTCCATCACCACCGCATAGGGGTCGGTGACGCCGCTGGCGAGCAGTCGCTCGCGCTCGTTGATCAGCGCGTCGAACTTCGACATCAGGTCGGTTTCGGGCGCGACGGCGGCCGGGTTGGCGGGGAGCGCGTCGGCGGTGTTCAGGCTGTCGGTCACGTGGCTCAGCCCTTGAGCTTCTGCACGGCATCGACCAGCTGGCCGATATTCTCGATCTCGGCCTGCATGTTCATCGTGATGATGATGTCGAACTCGTCCTCGATCGCCGCGACGAAATCCATCACCGTGAGGCTGTCCCACTCCAGGTCGCCGGCGAAGGTGGTGCTGTCGGTCAGCGCGACGCCCTTCTTGTTGAAGGGCTCGATCTGGGCGGTGACGGTCTCGAAGACGGAAGCGCGGTCGGTCATGGGGTCCCTCTAGTGGTATCGTTCCGCAGTGCCAAGCGATTGCGGCACAAACGGGCCAGCGACGGGGCAATGCGCGGCGGCAAAGTGAAGGGAGTCGGGGTAAATCGTTTCACTTTGTTTTGGGGCAATCGGGCGTGGCGCGGCAGCGCTTTTCCGGAAGCGAGGGGCCCGAACCCGATCATGGGAGGAGGAAACCAGACGAAATCCTACATTGCAAGGACGCATTGGCCGCAAGGCCGGGGTGACGAAGGGGGAATTTGGCTGGTGGCGCATTCCCCGCTAGAGGCCCGGGATGCTTCGCCTCTCCGGACTCTATCTGCCGCTCGACCATTCGCCTGAGGCCCTGCCCGAGGCGATCGTCAAACGGCTGGGCATCGCGCCCGCCGAGCTGAAAAGCCACGCAGTCTATCGCCGCGGCAATGACGCGCGCCGGCGCAATGCGATCCAGCTGGTCTATACGGTGGATGTCGAGCTGGCCGACGAAGCCGCGGTGCTGGAGCGCTTCCCGGACGACAAGGACCTGCGCCCCACCCCGGACATGACCTACACCTTCCCGGTAATGGCGCCGAGCGGCTGGAGCGGGCTGCGACCGGTCGTCATCGGCGCGGGGCCGTGCGGGCTGTTCGCCGGGCTGATCCTGGCACAGATGGGCTTCCGTCCGATTATCCTCGATCGCGGCAAGGTGGTGCGCCAGCGGACCAAGGATACCTGGGGCCTGTGGCGCCGGGGCGAGCTCAACCCGGACTCGAACGTCCAGTTCGGCGAAGGCGGCGCCGGCACCTTCTCGGACGGCAAGCTCTATTGCCGGGTGAAGGACCCGCGCTTCCTCGGCCGCAAGGTGCTGGAGGAGTTCGTCAAGGCCGGTGCGCCCGACGATATCCTGTGGGAAGCGCATCCGCATATCGGCACCTTCCGGCTCGTCACCATGGTCGAGAGCATGCGCCGCACGATCGAGGAACTGGGCGGCGAATATCGCTGGGAGACCCGGGTCGACGATATCGAGCTGGAGCGCACGCCCGACGGCAACCAGAAGGTGCGCGGGCTCCACCTGCACGATCTTGCAACGGGTGCGGGCAGCTTCCTCGAGGCCGATCATGTCGTGCTCGCGGTGGGGCACAGCGCCCGCCCGACCTTCGAGATGCTCCACCGACGCGGCGTGCATATCGAGGCCAAGCCCTTTGCGATCGGCGTTCGGATCGAGCATCCGCAGAGCTGGATCGACCGGGCGCGCTTCGGCCAGTGCGCCGGGCATCCGGACCTGGGCGCGGCGGCGTACAGCCTGGTGCATCACGCCTCGAACGGGCGCAGCGTCTACAGCTTCTGCATGTGCCCGGGCGGGCGCGTGGTGGCGGCGACTTCCGAGGAAGGCCGCGTCGTCACCAACGGGATGAGCCAGTATTCGCGGGCCGAGTTCAATGCGAACTCGGGCCTGGTCGTCGCGATCGATCCGGCCAAGGACTTTCCGGGCGGGCCGCTGGCGGGCATCGAGCTGCAACGGCACTGGGAGGACATGGCCTTCATCGCCGGCGGCTCCAACTATCATGCGCCGGGGCAGCTTGTCGGCGACCTGATCGCCGGCCGCGCCTCGACCGCGCTCGGCGAAGTCATCCCCTCGTACAAGCCGGGGGTGAAGATGACCGACCTGTCGGAGTGCCTGCCGGGCTTCGTGATCGAGGCGTTCCGCGAGGCGCTGCCGGTGTTCGGCCGCCAGATCGCGAACTACGACCATCATGATGCGATCATGACCGGCGTCGAGACGCGAACCTCTTCGCCGGTGCGGATCACGCGGGGCAAGGACCACCAGAGCCTGAACGTGGCGCAGCTGTTCCCGGCGGGCGAAGGCGCGGGCTATGCGGGGGGGATCCTGTCCGCCGCTATCGACGGGATCAAGACGGCCGAAGCGGTGGCGCGGAGCATGATGGGGGCCTGACTCCCTCGTCATGCTTAACTTGTTTCAGCATCCAACGCTCCGCCAGCGATATCCTCCGGGGCGCGTTGGACTCTGAAACGAGTTCAGGATGACGGTCGGGGAATTGGGCCCACAAACGGCTCTTTCCGCCGATGCGCCGCGACGCAACTCACCACGCTCGCAACCACCAGCACGAACGCCGCAGCCTCCAGCACAGTCGGCCCGCGATGCTCCCAGGCGAAGGCATAGAGCAAGGCGAACAGCGTCTCGAAGGTGATCATCTGTCCGGAAAGCGTGAGGGGCAGAAGCCGGCTCATCCGGTTCCACAGCGCATTGCCGACGATCGAGGCGAACACCGCCACGCCGGCCGATACCGCGACGAACAGCGCCCAGTCACCCGCGCCATGGCCGCGCACGCCCAGCAGCAGTGCGAGCGGGATCAACGCCAGGCTCTGCACGCCGGTGGCGATGCCGATCAGCAGGCTCCAGTCGTGCGAGGACACGGTCTTCACCCGGGCCAGCATATGGTTGTTGTACACTGCATAGGCGCCCCAGGACGCGAGCGCGCCGATCGCGCAGAGCAGGCCGGCGAGCTGGGCGCTGACCGGGCGGGTCGAGGGCAGGAACAGCGCCTGCCAGCCGATGCAGACCGCGCCGGCGGCGCAAAGCAGCAGCGAAGGGGCGAGCCGGGCGAGCGGCACCGCGTCCTTCGCCCGGCTGCCGACGATGGTCACGACGACAGGAAGGAAGCCGATCACCAGCGCGGTGATCGCCGCACCGCCGAGCTGCACCGAGCTGGCAAGGAGGATATAGTAGAGCGTGTTGCCGGAGAGCGCGAGCCAGGCGAGCGCGCGCCACTCCCCTGCCCCCAGCATGGCGGCGAGGCCGCGCCAGCGCGGGGCGATCAGCGCGGCGGAGATCAGGCCATAGGCAAGGTAGCGGCCGATGGTCAGCTCGAGCGGGCCGAAGGCGCGGGCCAGTTCGGGCGCGAGGAACACCAGCCCCCAGAGCGCGCCGGCAGCGGCTCCGCACAGCACGCCCAGCACCAGTGATCCGCGTTCATTCGGCATGCGCATTCCCTTCGGGAACGGGGAATATCATCATCATAGCGGGCTGAGCGCTCTTGATTAGTCGTCCGGATGCAACAAAAACTCGCCATATGGCAGGCGAACAGGACAAATCCCCACGAGCGCTCGACTCGTTCGATCGGGCGATCCTTCGACTCGTGCAGGCGGACAACAAGATGCCGCAGCGCAGGATCGGCGAGGCGGTGAATCTGTCGGCGGCGGCGGTGCAGCGGCGGATCGCGGCGATGGAGACGTCGGGCGTGATCGCGCGCAACGTGGCGATCGTCGATCCCGACGCGGTACCGCTCACCATCACCTCGATCGTCGAGGTGCAGCTGATCAACGAGCATGCGCCGACGGTGGAACTGGCGCGGCGGATGTTCCTCGACACGCCCGAGGTGCAGCAATGCTATTACGTCACCGGCGGGGTGAGCTTCATGCTGGTGATCGTGACGTCGGACATGCGTGCCTATTCGGCGCTGACCAAAAGGCTGTTCGCGGAGAAGGAATTCATCGCCAGCTATCGCTCGCTGATCGCGCTCGACCGGGTGAAGGCGGATACGAGCATCATCATTCCGTGATTTCCTGGGCTGTTCCCCGACGAAAGCCGGGGAACAAGCAGGCTTCACGCCGCCTCGGCCTGGCCTTCCCCGCCGCCCAGCGCGACCGCCTCGATCCAGCAATCGACCTGGCCGGCGATCTTCCGGAGCAGGCCGGCATGGAGGTGGGTGACGTCGGCCATCTCGTCCGGTCCGGCGATGTCGGCGACATCGAGCACCCAGAGATGCTCCGGATTCTCGCGCGCGGCCTTGCGCCACAGCGCGTTGAGGCGGCGGCAGCGCTCAGGGCTGAGATTGTGGGTGAGACGATACTTGCCCTCGGGCGCGTCCTCGGGCGGCAGGACGACCAGCATCCGGCGCTCTTGCTCGATCAGCATGATCAGCATCCGGACGAGGCAGGTCTCGTACAGGCCGATATCGACCAGCGGCCAGCGATCGCCCCAACGGCCGCCCAGATAGTCGACCGCGGCGCCATAGACGAGGAAGGGCGGGAAATCCTGGTCGCGCCAACTGCCGTCGTCCATCATCGCCATCGCGAAGACGCGCGGGTGGTGATCGAACTCGATCGCCGGACGGAAGCGGCTGTAATGCGCGATACCGCCGGACTGGCAATCGAACATGACCCGCACCGCCGGCTCGGCCAGCAATTGCGGCGCCTGTTCGGCGAGGATCGCGGCGCGGACCTGCGGATCGTGGAAGTCGGCATCGGCGATCCAGTCCGGCTCGGTACGGTCGAAGCGGCCGTCCCAGGCGCTGGTGTCGATCGCCGGCCATTTCTCGCGGACCTTGGACAGCGCATAAGCTTCCAGGCCCATATGCATGATCCGGCACGAGAATGTGAAATGGGCGAGCTTCTCCGCGGCGCGATCGACCATGACGAAGCCGACCAGCCCGTGGCGGCCATAGGCATCCCAGGCGAAGATCGACCAGCTGTCGAAGCGGACGACATCGATGATGTCCGCCTCCAGCCGCGCCTGCTCGACGCGCGAGCCGGTATAGTTGAGCTGGTTCGAGCGGTTGATCAGGTCGGTGATGCGGGGCGCGAAATCGAGATTGTCCATGAGATAGGGCGCGCTCGCCTGGAGGCCGCAGCTGCGCAGGAACTCATGGTTGGAGAGCGCGGGCACCGCGGCGCGATCGGCCTTGCGGCGCTCCATCATCCGGTAACGCTCGACGCGGCTCTTGGAAGGCGGGGTGAGCGCGAGCAGGCCGGCGAGGTGATCATCGGCATCCGATAGCGTGATCTCGAGCAGCTGGATCTCGGGGATCGCATGGGCGACTTCGCGCAGGTTCGCCGGGTTGTCGTCGACGAACAGCACATCGGCGGGGCGCAGCTGCATGTCGGCGATGATCGCGCGGATCGCCTCCGGCTTGGGGGTGAAGGCGATATGGGGGAAGACGAACTCGTCCCACAGGCCGAGCTCGCGCAGTTTCGCCTCGGCGGTGGCGTGGTCGTTCTTCGAGCAGATCGAGGAGACGACGCCCCGCGCGTTGAAGGCGCGGACCAGCTCGGCACGGTGCCGGTGCAGCTGTACGGCGTCGCCATCGGCCAGCGTGCCGGACCAGAGCGTGTCGTCGAGGTCCCAGATGATGAGCTTGAGCATCCTTCATTTTAGGATGCTCGGAGGCTCAGCGGGTCACAGCAGCCCCTGCTCGCGATACCAGGCTGCGGTGGCGGCGAGGCCGGCGGGGGTTTCGACCTGCGGCATCCAGAGATTGGCGGGCGGGCGGCGGCTCGAATCGATCACCCAGTCCTGGTGGCAGAAATAGGCGACGCGGTCGGGGGTGAGCTTGGCGTTCTTGCCGCGCAGCAACCGGTCCAGATGCGCGCCGGCCATCAGCAGCGGACGCGGCAGGGCGAAGCTGGCGACGCGCTTGCCGAGCGCGGTGCCGATCGCCTGCGAGAATTGCTTGTGGCTCCAGCCGGTGGGCGTGCCGTCATCCGCGTCGAGGATCTGGTTGCAGCCATCGGTGGTGGCGAGCGCGAGCAGCAACCGGCCGAGATCACCGACCTCGATCAGCGAGATGCGGCCGCCGCGCGGCATGACGGCAAGGCCCTGTTTCGCCAGCTTGAACAGCTCGAGCATCTCGAGGTCGCCGGGGCCGTAGATGGCGGGCGGGCGGACCATCGCCCAGTCGAGGCCGGACTCCATGACGAGCTTGTCGCCTTCCGCCTTGGACCAGCCATAGGCGGAGAGCTCGGGCTCGCGCGCGGCGAGCGAGGAGACATGGACGAAGCGGCGGACGCCCCTGGCCTTGGCCGCCTCCAGCATGTTGCGGGTGCCGTCGATATTGCCGGCGGCGAAGCCGGCCTTGTCGGGCGCATTGACCACGCCGGCGACATGGATGACCGCGTCGGCGCCTTCGCACAGCTCGGCGAGGGCGGCGGTGTTGTTCAGGTCGCCCTGCACCCAGGCGATGCCGGCGCGCTCGGTCTGCGGGCGGCGCGTGAGGGCGCGGACCTGGTGGCCGGCTTCAAGGGCAAGGGCGATCAGGCGGGTGCCGACAAAGCCGGTGCCGCCGGTAAGGGCGATGGTGCTCACAGCAGCGCCATATGGCTGCGGTGGACGAGTGTCGAGCGCGGGGCATAGCCGAGCAGCTCGGCCTGATCCTCGTTGCGGCGGCCGAGGATGCGGGTGGCGTCGTCGCTCGGATATTCAGCGAGACCGCGGGCGAGCGGCCTGCCATCGGGCCCGGCGATCACGACCAGGTCGCCCCGCGCGAAATCGCCCTCGACGCGGGTAGCGCCGGCGGCGAGCAGGCTGCGGCCCTGCCCCAATGCCCTGGCCGCGCCGGCATCGACATGGATGGTGCCGTGCGCAGTGATGCCGCCGGCCAGCCAGGCCTTGCGGGCGGGGGCAGCCTTCTCGGCGACGAACAGCGTGTGCCTGGCCTCGGCCGAGAGCGGATGCGCGATCCGGCCAGAAGCGATGGCGAGATGCGCACCGGCGGCATTGGCGATGCGCGCGGCGGCGATCTTCGAGACCATGCCGCCCGATCCCATGCCCGAGGCCGAGCCCCTGTCGGCCATGTTCTCGATCGCACCGTCGATCCGCTCGACGCGCGGGATGTGGACGGCGCCGGGCAGCGCGGGATTGCGGTCGTACAGGCCATCGATGTCGGAGAGGAGCACCACGCCCCCTGCCCCGGCCGCCTGGGCGACGCGGGCGGCGAGCCGGTCATTGTCGCCGAAGCGGATCTCCTCGGTGGCGACGCTGTCATTCTCGTTGAGCACCGGCACGACGCCCAGGCCGAGCAGCCGGTCAAGCGTGGCGGCGGCATTGAGATAGCGGCGGCGATCCTCGAGGTCGCCCAGGGTGACGAGCATCTGCGCGGCGGTGAGGCCGTTCGCGCCAAGCACGTCCGCCCAGACGCGGCTCAGCTCGATCTGGCCGGTCGCCGCGGCGGCCTGCGCATCCTCGAGGCTGGCGCGCCCGCCCCGGGCAAGCTTGAGGCGCCGGGCGCCGAGCGCGATCGCGCCCGAGGAGACCACCGCGACCTGCTGCCCTTCGCGCACGCGGGCGGCGATGTCGGCGGCGATGCCCTCCAGCCATTCCCGGCGCACGCTGCCATCCGGATCGACCAGCAGGGCCGAACCGATCTTGACGACGATGCGCGGGCAGGAAGCAGGCGGGAAGAGCGACATGGGCGCCGCTATATGGCCCCCGATCCGCCACGACCAGACAGGAACGCTTGGGGCATCCGCCCCGCCAGCTATTCCTCGGTGCGCAGGAGGACCGCCTCGCCGATCATCAGGAACAGCAGGAACGGTGCCCAGGCGGCGAGGAACGGCGGATAGGCGCCGAGATTGCCCATCGCGAGCGCGAAATTGTCGGCGACGAAATAGAGGAAGCCGAGCGCCATGCCGATCACCGCGCGGACGAACAGCTTGCCCGAGCGCGCCAGGCCGAAGCCCGCGACGGCGCCGAGCAGCGGCATCAGGATCGCCGAGAGCGGGCCCGAGAGCTTGTGCCACAACGCGCCTTCCAGCGCCTCGGTCTGGCGGCCGGCGACCTGCAGGTCCCCGATCGCCTGGTAGAGCGTGCCGAACGACATGCTGTCTGCATCGACATGCGCCAGGGTGAACTGGTCCGGGCGGATATTATGGCCGATCACCACGCTGCCGACCTTGGCCTTCTGCCCGGTCGCGATGGTGAAGCGCTCGGCATTTTCGACGCGCCAGCCATCGCCATCGCGCACGCCGTGCGGCGCGGTGAGAATCCCGGTCAGCGAACGGTCCTGCCGCTCATAGACGGTGATGCCATAGAGCTGCGCGCCGTCGCCGCGCCCGCGGATCTGCTGGACCTGGATCAGGTTGTTGTCACCCTTCACCCAGACATTGCTGCGATCACCGCGATCGATCGGCAGCGGGGCGTAGTTGACCTTCTTCCACTGCTCGAGCGTGGAGGTGGCGCGCGTGACGATCCGGTCGTTGAAGGCGAAGGAGATCGCCGCCACCACCATGCCGGTGAGCAGCAGCGGCGCCAGCACCTGATGCGCCGAAAGCCCCGAGGCCTTCATCGCGATCACTTCGCTGTTCTGGTTGAGCTGGCTGAGCGTCAGGATCGAGCCGAGCAGCACCGAATAGGGCAGGAAGGTCGCGGCGATCTGCGGCACGCGCAGGCTGACATAGCGCCAGATCTCGGCATCGCCGTTGCCGGCATAGGCCAGGATCGTGTTGCTCTCGGTCAGCAGGTCGAGCGACTGGAGGATCAGCACCAGCGCACCGAGGATGGCGAAGGTGCGCGTGAGGAACATCTTCGCCATGTAGGTGGACATGGTCCGGGACGGGAAAAGGCTCAGGATCATGCCGCGGCCTCATCCCTGCGCAGCTTGCGCCGCCGCCCGGGCATGTAGCGCAGGACGAACTTGGTGAGCTTGGAGAACATCTTTTCGAGCCCGCCGATCGGCTGGCCGCCCGGCACATAGGCGATCTGATAGTACATCCACATCACCAGCGCGCAGAACAGCGAGAACGGGCCCCACAGCGCGATGATCGGATCGACGGCGCCGCTGGCCCCGAACGACTGCCCGAACTCGTTGATCTTGTGATAGGTCACGATCATCACGATCGACAGGAACACGCCGAGCGCCGAGGTCGAGCGCTTGGGGGGCACGCCGAGCGCCACCGCGAGGAACGGCAGCAGGAACATCGACACGACTTCCGCCAGGCGGAAGTGGAAGGCGGCGCGGCTGGTCTCGCGATCCTCCTCGCTCGACTGCGGATTGCGGCCGATCACCGCGAGCTCGGGCAGGGTCCGCTCGATATTCTTGCCGCCACGGGTGCGGAACTGCTCGTACTTGGGCAGCGGAATCGGCAGGTTGTGCGTGGTGAAGGTCAGCACGCGCGGCACCGGCGAGCCCTTGTCCTGATGGACGAGCGTACCGTTCTGCAGGCGGAAGATGATGACGTCGGGATCATCCGAGCGCAGGAACTGGCCGCTCTGCGCGGTGACCGCGACCGGCGTGCCGTCCTTCGTCATCATCTGCACGAAGATGCCCGAGAGCTTGCGGCCCTCGTCCTTGCTCTCCTCGATGCGCATGGTCATCTTGGCGCCGAAGCTGGTGAACTCGCCCACCTTGATCGAGGCACCGAGCGCGCCCGAGCGCAGCTCGAAGCGGAGCTGCTCGTAATTGTAGCGCGACCAGGGCTGGACGAAGCCGACGATCGCCAGGTTCAGCGCCGCCAGCGCCAGCGCATACATGAAAGGCACCTTGAGCAGGCGGGTATAGCTGATCCCCACCGCGCGCAGCACGTCGAGCTCCGACGAGGTGGCAAGGCGGCGGAAGGCGAGCAGACAGCCCAGCATCAGGCCGATCGGGATGCCGAGTCCGAGATATTCGGGAAGCAGGTTGGCGAGCATCCGCCAGACGACGCTGACCGGGCCGCCCTCGGTTGCGACGAACTCGAACAGCCGCAGCATGCGGTCGAGCACCAGCAGCATTGCCGAGATCAGCAATGTCGAGATCAGGGGCACCGCGATCAGCCGCGCCATGTACCGATCGATCGAGTTCATCTGCGCGCGACGGTTGCCTTGGTTTCTTCTCGCCGGCGCATGCGAGCGCCGCCTCCATGAACCGAAAGCCTATACCTCCGGTTCCCGGCAGCGCCAGCAGGAAAGTTGCGCGTCAGTAGCGCGAGGACGGATTCCTGGGCGTCACATCGGCACCTTTCGGATCGAGCTTGCCTCTGTCGGGATCGATCATCGGTGCGGCCGCCGCCGACTGGGCCTGGCGCTGGCGCATCTGCTCGACCTGGCGCTGCCCTTCGGCATAGCCCGGCCGGGCACGCAGCTGGCGATCGAAATCGAGGAAACGCTCGACCGAGCTCACTGCCCTGCCATTCTCGATCTGGACGATGAACTCGTCGAGCACCTTCTCCATCGCCGCGCGGACCTGCGGGTTGTAATTGGCCATGGCGGCCCTGCCCTTGAAGTCCGCATCGAAGGAAAGCTTCGTCTTGCGGCCGTCCTCCAGCGGCTCGAAGCGCAGCCTGAGGTGGATCGCCTCCGCCCCGTCATTGCTGACGCGATAATCGATCTCCTTCGAATCGACGCTTGTCACCTTGGGCCAGCTCACGCCCTTTTCCGGCGTCGCGCCGCCGGGGCCATAGCCGGTCCAGCTCTCCTTCGCGCCGTTCAGCACCAGGTCGAAGCCGCGCCAGGTATCGTGCGGCGTCGCATTCACCGTGCGGACGATGTCCGGCGCCTGATAGGCAGACACCGCATAATAGCCTCCGCCGCCCAGCAGCGCGCACCCGATCAACGCCTCACGGATCATTTGCCCCAATCCCCGGCCTGTTTCGGCGGCGATTGTCCCGCGCCAGCGTAAATAGTCCGTCACCATGGGGTGACGAATTTGCGACATTCGCCTATGGGCCTGCGATGCATTTCCTGGACCAGGCAAAGATCTTCGTCCGCTCCGGCGCGGGCGGCCCGGGCGCCGTCAGCTTCCGGCGCGAGAAGTTCATCGAATATGGCGGCCCCGACGGCGGCAATGGCGGCAAGGGCGGCGACATCGTGTTCGAGGCCGTTGCCGGCCTCAATACGCTGATCGACTTCCGCTACACCCAGCATTTCCGTGCGCCGCGCGGCCATGGCGGCGCGGGCTCGAACCGCACCGGCGCGGGCGGCGACGACCTTGTCATCAAGGTGCCGATCGGCACCCAGATCCTCGCCGATGACGAGGAGCGCTCGCTGCTGCTCGACCTGACCGAGGAGGGCCAGCGCGTCGTCTTCCTGCGCGGCGGCGACGGCGGCCGCGGCAATGCGAGCTACAAGACCTCGACCAACCGCGCCCCGCGCCAGCACGGCACCGGCTGGCCGAGCGAGGAAGCCTATGTCTGGCTGCGCCTGAAGCTGCTCGCCGATGCGGGTCTGGTCGGGCTGCCCAATGCCGGCAAGTCGACCTTCATCAATCAGGTGACCAACGCCCAGGCCAAGGTGGGCGCCTATGCCTTCACCACCACCCGCCCCCAGCTGGGCGTGGTGCGCCACAAGATGCAGGAATTCGTTGTCGCCGACATTCCCGGCCTGATCGAAGGCGCGGCGGAAGGCGCCGGCATCGGCGACCGGTTCCTCGGCCATATCGAGCGCTGCCGCGTACTGCTCCACCTGGTCGATGCCAATGACCCCGATGTCGCCGAGAGCTACCGGATCGTGCGCGGCGAACTCGAAGCCTATGGCGCGGGGCTGGTCGACAAGCCGGTGATCGTCGCGCTCAACAAGATCGACACGCTTGACGACGAGCTGATCGCGGCGCTTTCCGCCGAGCTGGAAGAAGCCAGCGGGAGCACGGTGATCCCGATCTCCGGCGCCAGCGGCGTCGGAGTCGACTGGGTGCTCGACAAGCTGCTCGAGGAAATCGGCGGCGAGCATGACAAGGTCGCCGAAGACGACGAGGGCGAGGAAGCGATCGAATGGTCGCCGATTTGAGGTTCTGACGCCGAAACCCTCGTCACCCCGGCCTTGAGCCGGAGTGAAATTGGAATGAATCCAAAAACGCAAAAAGGCCGGGCATCGCTGCCCGGCCTTTTCTGTTTCAGCCCGTCCGCTGGCTCAGCGGGCGCCCATCGTGCTGGCGGCGAGGCGGTGCATCAGCCCGCGCAGCGTGGGGTAGTTGGCCTTGTGATAGGCCGACGCCTCTTCCAGCGCGGTCGAGATGCGGCGGTGCGCCTCGTCCAGCGCGTGATAGGGCAGGCTCGGCAGCAGATGGTGCAGCGCGTGGTAGCGCAGGCCGACCGGCGCCCAGAGATAGGCCAGGAAACCCGGCGTCGGCACGTTGACGCTGTCGAGATACTGGGCCGTCACGGTGAGCGGCTCGCCGTCATTCTCCCAGAGATGCGCCACGAGGGTGCGGACCTGGTTGATCACCGCCACGCCGGCGACCACCGCGAGGTAGACGCCGAAGGCGTGCAGCGAGACAACACCCGTCGCCACCGCGGTGATCAGCGCGATCGAGAAGATGCACGCGCCGGCTTCCTGCCAGTACCACTGGGTGCGGAACTCGCCCTCGGGCGCACGGCGCGAGAATTTGGGGTTGATCTGCAGGCCCGAATATTTCGCGACGACGAGGCGGCGCAGCGGCGGGATCACCAGCGACAGCGGGGTGAGCACGCCGAAGCGGATCAGCATCGCCACCGGCAGCAGCATCGAGACGAGCAGGAACATCGGCAGCGTCCACGGCTTCATCAGCGCGAGCGGCAGATATTCGGGATCCTCGACCGTGCCATAGCGGGTGCGCGCATGGTGCATGGTGTGCACGCCTTCGTACATGAACGAAGGCACGAGCAGCGGCACGCCGAGGATAAGGTTCCACACCAGCCGGAAGTTCGGCAGCAGCGAATGCTTGAGGTGCGTGATCTCGTGGATGAACAGGCTGGCGCGATAGAGCGCGAGCACCGCCACCACGCCGGCGACCAGCGCCAGCGGCCAGGTCGGCGCCAGGATCGTCGCGGCGAAAGCGGCATAGCCGATGCCGGCCGAGACGAGCATGTCCGTCCAGTAGATGCGCTTGTTGGGCGTGTGCAGGTCGCGCGTCAGCTCGGCCGCCGCGCGCAGCATCGCGCGATCGTCGGGCACGCCGGAAAGCTTGATACGCGCCGATGCCGGGGCCGTTTCCAGCTCCGCATCGTCGATCTTCAGGGCAAGCGATTTCGTCATGATGTCTGCCATTTGGCGGGAGATAGTGGCTTTATGGTGGCATTCCAGGGGTCAGGTGGAGGCATCTCCCGCCCCGAAACGCCGCGCTTGACACTGGCCCCGTGGCGGAAGACTGCATTGCGCTGAATCAAACCAACAGAAGGGCTTTTCCCTTGCCCAGCGGCCCGCTCAGCATCCGTCCCGTCTCTTCCAAGCGCGACACCAAGCAGTTCATCGAGATCGCCTATCGCCTCAACGGCAACGACCCGCACTGGGTGCCGCCGCTGCGCGACGAAGTGGCGGCGACGATCAGCCCGAAGAAGAATGGCTGGTTCAGCCATGCCGAGGCGCAATATTTCCTCGCCGAGCGCGACGGGGAGACGGTGGGCCGCATCTCGGCGCACATCGACTTCCTGGCGCTGGAAATGCCGCCCGAACAGGGCTTTGGCCCGGGCACCGGCTTCTGGGGCCTGTTCGAGGCGGAAGACCAGAACGCCGCCAAGGCGCTGATCAACGCCGCCGAGGACTGGCTGCGCGGTAAGGGCATGACCAAGGCGCTCGGCCCGGTCAGCCTGTCGATCTGGGAGGAGCCCGGCCTGCTGGTGAAGGGGCATGACCACTCCCCCACCGTGCTGATGGGCCATCATCCGGCGCATTATCAGGCCTGGATCGAGGCGGCAGGCTACAAGGAAGCCAAGAAGCTGCTCACCTATGAGCTCGACGTCACTCAGCAGTTCCCGCCGCTCGTCCAGCGCATCGTCGCGGCCGGCGAGAAGAACGAGCGCATCAACGTGCGCATGGTCGACAAGTCGAAGTTCGACCAGGAAGCCGAGATCATCCTCGCCATCCTCAACGATGCATGGTCGGACAATTGGGGCTTCGTGCCGCTGACGCCGCCCGAAATCGCCGATGTGGGCAAGAAGCTGAAGCCGCTGGTGTTCAACGACCTGATCCGCATCGCCGAATATGACGGCGAGCCGGTGGCGTTCATGGTCACCCTGCCCGATCTCAACGAGCCGCTGAAACCGCTCAAGGGTTCGCTGCTCCCGTTCGGCTGGGCCAAGCTGCTGCTGTGGATGCGGCGCCCCAAGGCGCGTACCGCACGCGTGCCGCTGATGGGCGTGGTCAAGCGGCTGCAGAGCTCGCGCATGGCGAGCCAGCTGGCCTTCATGATGATCGAATATATCCGCCGCGCCGCGGTGGAGACCTATGGCGCGAGCCGGGGCGAGATCGGCTGGATCCTGGACGACAACCAGGGGATGAATGCGATCGCCAGCGCGATCGATTCCCGCATCAACCGCGAGTACGTCATTTACCAGAAGCCGCTCTGACGGCGCTGGTCCTGCACGGCCACGACCAGCCTGTTCCCGGTTGCAATGGGAACAGGCCGGTGCCGGCCTGGGGACCGGAAGAGCGCTACCCGCGGCGGCGAACGCTTACAAAGCCGCCGCGGGCGCCCTCCCTGGGCTTCAGCGCGCCTGCTTCTTCAGCTCGAGCGGGTCGACACCCTGGTCGAGCCAGTCGGCCCGGGTACGGCATTCCTGCTTCTGGATGCGCGTTCCGGTCGCAGCTTCAAGATAGATGCAGTATTTGCGGCTGTCGGCCTTCGCCGCAGCAACCTCCTGCTTTGACTTGACCGGATCATTCACGGCAGCGGCGGCGGGGGAGACGGCACCGGCGACGAGAGTTGCACCAGCCAGCAGGGCGGCTGCGGCGGAGAAAATGGACTTGCGGGTCATGATGGGGATTCCTTGGGATCGGGGGGCACGAGCGGGCGAACGGTTGAATGCGAGGGGGCGTCGCGAACCGTTCGCCGCACGGGGACGGCGGGGGCCGCTCAGTCCTTCTTGAGGGGATCCTTGCCGGTCAGCGCGATCCAGTCGGCGCGGGTGTGGCACTCGCGCTTCGGGAACATCGTGCCGGTCGACGGGCCCTGGACGCAGTACTTCTTCTGCATCGCCTTGTCGGACTGATCGTCGGACTTCTTCGGGGCTTCCTTGGCCGGATCATTGCTGCGCGCCATGGCGGGCGAAACCGCGCCGGCGACCAGGGTAACGGTGGCCGCGAAGGCCAAGCAGGCGGACTGGATGGGCTTGCTGATCATATCCTCAACTCCTCTACTTGCAGACATGACAGGCGCTCCTTCCCGCCTGTGCCCCATGCTTCGCAATCGGCGTGCCAGTTTTGAGAGTTTCGGAAATTCAATGACTTAGCCCATTATGACTAAGTGATGACGTGCTATAGCACGGTAATACACGCCAAATATTGGGATTTTCGCGGACCCGCCGTCCGGAAACGGACAATGGCACCGTCCGGAAGCGGACGCGGCGGACAGGCCGGCGTCGTCCGGAGCCGCTTGCAATGTAGGATTTCGCCTGTTTGGCTCATGCGGCCGGGCGCAGTATCGGCCGCTCTTTGACGCTGTTGGACGAATAGGATCCCGCGCACGTAACAAGGTTGCGTAGCGCGCCGTAATCCAAGGTATCCGGCCGGCCTGGAGCCGGCCAGAAACGCTTCCTGGCCTGTACTTCGTGTACTTTCGCGAGTCGGAGCCGAGCGCGTGTTGGAACTAGCGGAGCGAGACCCAGGTCGGCGCGTGGTCGCTGGCCTTTTCCCGGCCGCGATATTCCTTGTCGACACCGGCGCCCAGGAAGCGATCGGCGGCGATCGGGCTGAGCAACAGGTGATCGATGCGGAAGCCCGCATCACGCTGCCAGGCGCCCGCCTGATAGTCCCAGAAGGTCCAGATACCGCCGCTCGGATACCGGGTGCGCAGCGAATCGGTCCAGCCCTGGGCGAGCAGGGCGCGGTAGCGCTCGCGGCTCTCGGGCTGCATCAGTGCATCCTCCTGCATGGCGCGCACCGAGAAGGTGTCGTCGTCATTGGGGATGACGTTATAGTCCCCCGCCAGCACCACCGGTCGCTCCTCGGCGAGCAGCGCGCGGGCACGATCGGCCAGCCGCTCCATCCACTTGAGCTTGTAGTCGAACTTGGGACCCGGCTGGGGATTGCCGTTGGGCAAGTAGATCGAGGCGACGACCAGCTCGCCGATCTCGACTTCGATATAGCGGCTATGGACATCCTCGGGATCGCCCTCGAGCCCGCGCTGGCGCTCGATCGGCTGCTGCCCCTTGGCCAGCACCGCGACGCCGTTGAAACCTTTCTGGCCATGCCAGACCGCGCCGTAGCCGAGGGATTCGAAATCCCCCACCGGGAGCGTTTCGTCCGAGCTCTTCAGCTCCTGCAGACAGACCACATCGGGCTGCTGCTCGCGCAGATACTCGGTCAGGCGCTCCAGCCGCGCCTTGATGCCGTTGACATTGTAGGTGACGATCTTGGGCAAGGGTCTCTTCCGCCTCAGACCGAGAAGCTGGTGCCGCAGCCGCAACCGGACGCGGCATTGGGATTGATCACGGTGAAATGCGCGCCGCCGAGATTGTCGACGAAATCGACGCTCGACCCGCGCACCAGATCGAGGCTGATCGAATCGACGACCAGCTTCACCCCGTCGAGCTCCGCCACGCTGTCATCGCCTTCCACCGCATCGGCGAAGCCGAACTTGTACTGGAAGCCCGAACAGCCGCCCCCCTCGACCGAAAGGCGCAGGATCGCCGGCTTGCCCTGCTTCGTCGCGATCGCCGCGACACGGGCCGCGGCGGACGGGGTCAGGCCGATCTCGGGCTGGGTAAGCGTTGCCATGGCGTCGAGATAGGGTAGCGAGGCCCGCGAAGCAATGCATGCGGGCGGCAACCGGAGGGTCACCGCCCTGCCCGGCCTAAAGCACCCAGCCGCCATCGATGGTAAGGCTCTCGCCGGTCATGTAGCCGGCATCCGGCCCGGCCAGCCAGGCGATCAGCCCGGCAATCTCGGCCGGACGCCCCACCCGCCGCATCGGGCTCTTCTCGACGAGCATGTCGAGCGCATCGGCGGTCATGTCGGTCGCCGTCGGGCCCGGCTGGACATTGTTGACGCTGATCCCGCGCGGCGCGAGATCGAGCGCGATCCCCTTCACCATCGCCGCGACCGCTGCCTTGGTGAACTGATAGACGCTCGAGCCAGGGAAACCGGTGCGCACCGCGGTGTTGCTGCCGATCGTGATGATCCGCCCGCCCTCGGGCAGATGCGCCGCGGCAGCCTGGATCGCGAGGAAGACGCCGCGGATGTTGATCGCGATCATCTGGTCGAGCTCTTCCAGGCTGACCGTATCGACCGGGCCTAGCCGCAATATGCCGGCATTGACCACGACGGTATCGAGACCGCCGAAATGCGCCACCGCCTGCTCCACCGCCGAACGGATCGCGGCGGGATCGGCGCTGTCGGCCTGGATCGCCAGCGCCGCGCCGCCCGCTTCCCCGATCTTGCCGACCAGCGCCTCGGCCGCATCGGGCCGTGAGACATAGGTGAAGGCGACGGCATGCCCCTCCTGCGCCAGCCGCTCGACCGCGGCCGCGCCGATCCCGCGCGAGCCGCCGAACACCAGCGCGACCTTGCGCGCTGCACCTGCTTGAACGTTCATCTGGATTTCCTTTCTTGATAGATCAGTCAATAATTAGGCAAATGAAGATATTCCCGGGCGACGCGCCGCAGTCTCAGCCCTTGCGCAGGCGATCGACGGCGAACCGGGCCATGGCGGCGAGATCCTCCGAACCGGCGCCACCGCGCGCGGCGAGCTGGAGCCCGGTCATGGTCATCTGGATGAAGGTCGCGGTCTGGACAGAATCGAGACCGGGATCGATCTCCCCCGCCCCCTGCCCCTCGCGGATACGGTCGGCGATGCGCGTGCCGAGCAGGGAGCCGGCCTTGCCGCGCTGCTCGACCAGCGCCGGATCGCCGGTGCCGAACTCGCTCACCGAGCCGACGCCCATGCAGCCAAGCGCACGCTCGGCATCGTCCTGGGGCGTGAGGCCGTGCAGCAACTCGTACAGGCCCTCGATCGGCGATGCCCGGGAATCCAGCCGCCTCAGGTGCCCGCTTATCGTGCCGCGCTGATAGGCGGCCAGCGCCTCGCGATAGAGGTCCTGCTTGCCGCCAAAGGCGTTGTAGAGGCTCTGACGCCCGATCCCCATCGCCTGGATCAGATCGTCGGTGGAGGTTGCCGCAAAGCCCTTGGCCCAGAAGACGCGCATCGCCTTCTCCAGAGCCGCATCCCGATCGAATTCGCGTGGTCTCGCCATGGTCGCGACTTAAGAATTGTGGAACGATTAGTCAATAACAGATAATCGGAACCGCTATGGCGCGAAGCTGCCCCTCCGCATTGTCGCCTCGCCCTGCTCAAGCTAGCCTTCCAACCTGGGGGGCGCCGATCCGCAATCGGCCGCAAAAGGGGGAGCGTTGATGAGCGAGGCAGCCGAGCGGATCATAGACAAGTTGCTGGCCCGCTATCGCCGGGACGCCGTGCTGCTCCACCGCCCCTATCCGCCGCACACCGCGCCGCGGACCAACAGCAAGTTCGGCGGACTGCCCAGGCTGCCCGAGCATCATGAATGGCCGCGCATGCCATCGGGGGTACCGCTCCATTTCCTCGCCCAGATCGATTGCGCGGACATCGGCCATCCATCGCCGCTTCCGGAGCGCGGCGTGCTGTTCTTCTTCGGTCGAAGCGATGACGAGCAGGTCTGGTATGCGGATCGGCCGCACGAAGCCTGCCGGGTGCTATATGTCCAGGATGCGTTCGCGCTGACGCCGCCGCGTGCGGCCCCGGACGATCTTCCGCCCATCGGCGGCTTCTATCCGCCGCCCTTCGCCCGGCCCTTTCTCCGGGACGGCGAACCCGGCCCCAATCTCTATGTCGAATGGCCGATCCAGCCGCTCCGGTTCGACAGCTGGCCGGACGGCAGCGCGGTACACGAGGCGATCTCGCCTCCCTTCGACTGGGGACGGCTCAACCCGGCACGACTGTTCGGGAAGCCACGCTTTCCGGCATGGGTGGAGCGTGCCGGCGAAATCGAGGAGATTGTCGAGGAATATGACGAGGTGCTGGAGCGCAGGCGGGACGCCGAATATTACCGCGCGACGCAGGAGCCCCGGCCCGGGCAGGAATGGAACGGGCATTCGACCGCAGTCGCGCTGCAGCTCTACGGCGACGACGCTGCGCCCGATGCCTTTCCGCAGCTCTGGTCGCATGTCGATTTCTTCTGCCGGGCGCTCACCACGCAGATCGCGGCGGGCCGGACCGGTTTCGACGACCCAGCCGCTACGACCTCAGCTGCGCAGGACTGGATCGCACGGGCTCGCGGCAAGCCGGCGAGCGATACGGTGGCCGGCGCGGACCGTGCCGATTTCCGTGCCTGGATCGCATCGCTGCCCAGGCACCCAAGCTTTCCGTTCAATGGTATCGTCTCGAATTCCATCACCGAGGCGAGCGCCTCCGTCATCCGCGCCTTTGCCGGCAATCCCGAGCACGCGTCGCTGATTTCCCGGTCGACCTATGACATCATGGCGCCGCTGTTCTGCGGCGGATCCGTGTTCGGCGTCCAGTTCTCGCAGATGCTCGGCCATGCGCCTTCCGCCCAGGAAGCGCTATCCGTGAACGATCCGACCGTCTGCCTGTTGAGCCTGTCGACGGACGGCGGGCTCGGCTGGATGTTCGGTGATGTCGGCGAATGCACCTTCTGGATCACGCCCCAGGACCTGGCGCGCCGCGATTTCAGCCGAACCTGGGGGACGATCGAGGGACACTGAGATCCCCTGACCGCCTCAGAACGCCAGCCGCACCCGCCCCATCACCCGGTCTCCGCTATTGCCGAGGTCGGCAAAGGGCGAGCTGGTCGTCCGGCGGGCGAAGTCGGTGCCGACATAGTCGATACCGAGCGTGAAGGGGAACTTGTTGAACTCCAGCCCCAGCCGCCAGTCGGTATAGGTGCCGAGCGGACGCAGGCGAGCGGCGCGGAGCGGATCGTCGGTGGTACCCGAGCTGCGGCCGATCGAGGCCGAGGCGGAAAGCGGCGTCGCCGGGACGCCGGCATTGGCGGAGGCGAAGACGTAGAGATTGTCGCCGCCGATCGCGCGCTGGTCCGGCGCATAGACCGCCCCGGCACCGAGCTGGAGCGGCCCCAGCGTATAGCTGGCATGGCCGCCGAGCTCGACATAGTCCATCCGCTCGCGCGCGCCGGCGAAGACATGGGCGGTCACATGGCCGCGCAGCCGGAACGGGCCGGCGTCGGTTGCCGCGCCCAGTTCGAGATCCGCCACGGCGTCCGCACCGGCATGCCGGGTCGAATCGCGGGTGCTGACGATGCGCGCGGAGGCGTCGAGCGCGCCGAGTGCGACCAGCGCATCCGCCGATGCCGCCACGCGGCCCTCGCTCCAGCTGAGGCCGCGACGGCTCTCGTCGGTCGCGAGCTCGACGCCGCCGGACAGGTCCTGGGCATGCGCCGCACCGCCGGCCAGGGCCGGAAGCAGCGCGGCCAACGATATGAACTTGATACGCTTCACCATCATCCTCTTCAGCGGCCCGCGCCCTTCGGCTCGATCGCCGCCTTCAGCACATCCCGGTCCTCCCCGGCGACCGCCAGCAGATGCGTGCGGATCTCCTCGGCGCGGCGGGCGACTTCGCGGTTCACCGCGGTGTCACTGGCGCCGCACCAGCCGGGACGGCTGCCTGCGAGGATCGCCTTGCGATCGATACTCCGGCTCAAGCGCTGTGCCTCGCCGAAACGTGCCTCGCGATCGATGCGCAGATGCGCCCGCCAGCTGCAACGCAGTGTCGACGGAACGCCCGCCTTGGCGACCGAGCCGAGCTGGCGACGAACCAGCACGACGCGCGCGCGGTAATGCGTGTCGATGCTTTCGCCGGCATGATCGAAGCGGGCGCGATGCTCGAGGGTGGAATGGACAGGTTCCGTGGCTGCAAGCGCCAGCCCGAGCGCGAGAACGATGCTCATGGGTTCATCTCCTGCGGCGCACCGGCTCTTGGCGGCCGGCGTCTGTCAGGCGGATGGACAAGGCTTGGGGCGGGCGCAACCGGCGCGGTGCGGAGGAAACACTTCCTCACAATGCGGGGGAGGCATGCCCCCCGGGGGATGCCATTCCCTATCCTTTCGTCATTCCCGCGAAGGCGGGAATCCATTCTGGCGAGCAACAGTGAGTCTCGTTGCCACCAGCGGCAATGGATCCCCGCCTTCGCGGGGATGACGATAAGAAGGGCGAGGATGACGATGGGGAGGACAAGCAGGTCGACCGCCCCCAAAAAGAAAAGGGGGCCGCCTTCGCGGGCAGCCCCTCTTCCTCTCCTGAAATCAGGCTTACTTGTTCTTCGCCGGGCCGCCGACGCCGCCCTGGACGCGGTCCTGCACCGAGGCGAGATACTCGCCGGTCTGCAGGAAGGGGATCGGGTTCACGGCCTTGCCATCGACGCGCACCTCATAATGGAGGTGGCTGCCGGTCGAGCGGCCGGTCGAGCCCATCAGGCCGATCAGCTGACCGCGCTTCACGCGGGTGTTGTCGGCGACGAGGATCTTCGAGAGGTGGCCATAGCGCGTTTCGATGCCGCGGCCATGGTTGATCTGGACGAGGTTGCCATAACCGCCCTGGCGGCCGGCATGGCTGATGACGCCGTCGGCGGTCGCGTAGATCGGGGTACCGATCGCGCCGGGGATGTCGACGCCGGCGTGCATCGCCGCGGTGCCGCGGAACGGATCCGAGCGGACGCCATAGTTCGAGGTGAAGGTGAGCTTGTCGACCGGCTGCATCGACGGGACCGAGATCACCGTCTGCTCGAGCACGTCGAGCTTCTTCCAGGTGACGAACAGCGCGCGGAACTGGGCGTCGGCGGCTTCGGCCGAAGCGTCGCTGCCATTGGCGCCGTCATTGTCGATCGGCTCGTACGGGCCGCCCATCGCGGGGACCTTGACGTAGCGCTCGGGCGACAGGCCGAGGCGGCGGAGTTCGCCGGCGGTGCGCTGGTAGCGGGCTTCGCCGGCGGCGCGGGCCTTGCCGGCCATCGCGACCTGGCGGGCCTCGACCTGCTTGAGCGGGGCGAGGACTTCGCTGGCGACGGCGCTGGTGCGGGCCGAGGTATTGGGGAGCGGCTGCTCGATCACGGCACGATCGCCCTTGCCGGTGAGCGTGGCGCTGATCAGGGCCTGGTGCTGCTCGACGCGCGCGGCCTGGAGGCGGGCGGCCTCCTTGGCGGCGGCGACATCGGCCTGCATCTTCTCGACCTGATCGCGCATCTGGGCGACCTGCGCCTCGGGCGACGAGGGCGTGCCGGTCACGCCGCTGATCGCGATCGCGCCGACGGCGGCCTGGGCCACGCCATAGGCGGAGAACAGCACGGTGACGGTACCCACGCCTGCGAGCAGCGCCTGGGTGCGTCCGGCGATGCTGAAGCGCTTCAGGTCGCGGCCGTCATGGAAAATAAAATCGCGGGTAGTGAAGAAAGCACGGAACCGCTGAGCAGCAGTAGCGGTTTTGGTGTTCGACGCCTTGGCCATGATTCCCCGGCAAGTTCATGGAAGTCAGCACCGAAAAGCGACCCGGCGACCGTACTTCATTTATCCACTGTCGCAGCAAGCAGCCCCTCCGCCTTCTGGACGGATGGCTTTTGGCCAGATGGATCAGGTCGTCGCAAGAGGTTGGTAATATTCCCGGGACAAACCGGCTGAGTCGCGCGCCGAGTCGTTGAACGGAGGCTTAATCGCACCGCGAAAGTGACGTGCAACCAGCGCATGCCATGTTGCATGCGGGACACGGCCCAATTCGCGACAACGCGATTCGAACCAGGTGGTTCCCGCCCGGACATGGCGAATTTCATCGTTGACGATCCGTGTGAGGATGCGGGTGGTAACTGCATCATCCGCGGCGGAAAATCGCTCGATCGTGGCCGGCGTGACGTCTAGCCCGCGCGCTTCCAGCACCATCGGCACCACGGCGAGGCGGGCGAGCGAATCATGCGCGGTCTCGGCGGCGGCATCCCACAGCCCGTCATGCGCGGGCATGGCGCCGTAGAAGCTGCCGAGGCTTTTCAGCCGCCGATCGAGCAGGACGAAGTGCATCGCCTCGTCGGCGCCCACCCCCATCCAGTCATCGGTGAAGCCGCGCGGATATTCGCCGCCGAAGCGGCCTACCGCGTCGAACGCCAGGTCGATCGCGGAGAACTCGATATGGGCGAGCGCGTGGATAAGCGCGATGCGGCCGCGTTCGGAACCGCCCTTGCCGCGCTTGGGCATGCGGTTGGGCGGGAGCAACTCAGGCCGGTCCGGGCGCGCCGGGCGGTCGGGCATCGCCACATCGAAGGCGAAGGCGAGCCGGCCGAGCCGCCAGTCGCGCGCGGCGGCGCGGGCGGCCTTGACCTTGGCGGCCGGCGCCGCTGCGATGAGCACCGCGCGGCAGGCTTCGGCAACGCTGCGGGTCATGTCAGGCGCGGTCCGATCCGGGGGCACAACCCTGCGGCATCTCCGGCGCGGGAACGTCGCCGAACTGCACCGGCATCGGGAACCAGCGGTTGCGCCCCTCCCCATCGCCGGCCGGCCATTTGAGCCCGCGCACCCAGTCGAGCACCGCCTTGTCGCGCGCCGCATCGCCCTTCGAATCGAGCAGGAAGGCGTCCACCTTGCCCTCGCGGTCGATCCTCACGCAGACCAGCGCCGCCGTGTTGAGCAGCGCGCGCGGCACCGCCGGCAGGTCCTGTGCCTGGGCGGCGGTGGGCGCGAACGCCAGCGCCGCCAGCAGGGCGAGCAGCCAGCGCATCAGCGGGCCTGCATTTCCTTGATCGATTCGAGCACGTCCACGGCATGGCCAGGCACGCGCACCCGGCGCCAGGCGCGGAACAGCTTGCCTTCCTCGTCGAACAGGAAAGTCGAACGATCGATGCCCATGTAGCGCTTGCCGTAGAGCTGCTTCTCCACCCACACGCCGAACGACTCCATCGCCGCGCCCGAGGTGTCGGTGGCGAGCGGCACGGTGAGGTCGTACTTGTTGATGAACTTCTGGTGCTTGATCGGCGGATCCTTCGACACGCCCAGCACCTCGGCGCCGAGCGCGGTGAATTCCGGGATCAACGCCGAGAAGTCCTGCGCCTCGCGCGTGCAGCCCGAAGTATCGTCCTTGGGATAGAAATAGAGGACGAAGGGCTTCCCGATCTTGTCCGCCAGAGCGATCGCTTCGCCTTCGGTGCCATCGAGGCTGACCGCGGGGATCTTGTCGCCTTCTTCCAGTGCCATGTGAATCTCCTCAGGCCGCGCCGCTGACCGCAGCCCAGCAATGGCGGACCTCCTGCCGGGTCTGCTCCAGCTTCGCAACCACCTCGTCCCAGCTCTCGAGGCGGAGCGCGCGGGCGATCAGCGCCTGGGTGGGTGCGCGCGGCTCCTGCGCGTCGGGCGCGACGAGGCGCATCGTCACCAGCAACCGGGTGAGGAAATCATGCGCGGCCCGCATCGAAGGCGGCAGCAGCCCCTGCCCAGCCAGTTCGTCGATCGCCGGACCAAGGCGCGGCTCGAAGCCGGCGCGGTGGGCGAGTTGGGTGACATGGACCGCGAACTCGAGGTCGACCAGCCCGCCGGGCAGCAGCTTGGCGTCGAGCGGGCCCTGGGGCGGCTTGTGGCCGGCCATGTCGGCCCGCATCTTCGCGGCTTCGGCGGGAATGTCGCGCTCCGGCCGGGCACCGCCGAGCACTTCGTCGATGATCGCCTGAACCTTCGCCCTGGCCTGGGGTGAACCATAGACCGGCCGGGCGCGGGTGAGCGCCATATGCTCCCAGGTCCAGGCGTCCCCGCGCTGGTACTTCTCGAAACCTTCGAGCGACACGACAAGCGGGCCCTGCGCACCCGAGGGGCGCAGGCGGGTGTCGACTTCGTAGAGCGGGCCCGCAGGCGTCGGCACCGAGAGCGCGGCCGTCACGCGCTGGCCGAGCCGGTTGTAGTACATCACCGCGCCGAGCGGCTTGGCGCCGTCGCTCTCGGCCGCATAGTCGCCGGTGAAGAGATAGACGAGGTCGAGGTCCGAGGCATGGGTGAGCGCCTGCCCGCCCATCCGGCCGAGCGCGAGGATCACCAGCTCGCTCTCCGGTACCGCGCCGTGATTGCGCGCGAATTCCTCGACCGTCGCGGCAGCCAGCGTCCCGATCGCCGCCTCCGCGACGCGGGCATAGCCGGCCGAGACTTCGAGCGGATCGCTGGCCCCCGCGACGATCTGCGCGCCCAGGGCGAAGCGCTTCTCGTTGACGAAGCGGCGGACGAATTCGAGCTGGTACTGATAGTCCGAACCCGGCTCCCAGCCGCGCATGCCGGCGGCGAGCGCCTCGATGTCCGGCACGGGCTCGAGCGCGGTGGCGTCGATCAGGCCGTCGAGCAGCTCCGCGCGGCGGCCAAGCTGCTCGGCCAGCGTCGGCGCCAGCGAAAGGATCTGGCCGAGCAGCTGGGCCATGCCGGGCTGGGCTTCGAGCAGGCGGAAGAAGTTGATCGCGCTGGGCAGGCGCGAGAGCATCGCGTCGAAGCGGGTGATCGCATGGACGGTGTCGGGCGCGCGCGAGAAGGCCTGGATCAGGCCGGGCAGCACCGATTCCAGCGCCTCGCGCGCGGCGGGGGTACGCAGCGCCGGATAGGTGCCGGCGCGCCAGCCCTGGACGATCCGCGTGGCGCCGTCAGGGCGCTCGAAGCCGGCGGCGGTGAGCTGCGCCTCCAGCGGCGCGGCTTCGCTGGGCAGGCGCTGCTCCTCTTCGCCTGCCAGGCTGTCATAGATCGTGCCGACGCGCGTGACATAGGGTTTGAGCAGCGTCGTCAGCGCGCCGCCACCTTCCAGGCCGTGGAGCCGGGCGACGTTGTCGAGCGAGGTCAGGCTCTCGGGCAGCTCGTGGGTCTGGCGATCGTCGACCATCTGCAGGCGATGCTCGATCGTGCGCAGCTGGACATAGGCCGCAGTGAGGTCCGCCGCCTCGTCCGCGCCGATCCGCCCGGCCTCGGCCAGTGCGGCAAGCGCATCGCGGGTGGCGGGCGCGCGCAGCGCCGGCTCGCGGCCGCCATGGATGAGTTGGTGGATCTGGGCGAAGAACTCGACTTCGCGGATTCCGCCCCTGCCCCGCTTGAGGTCATAGCCGGGACCGAAGGCCTGGGCCTGGGAATAATGATCGCGGATGCGGCGGCTGATGTCGCGGATCTCGCGGATCGTGCCGAAATCGAGCGCGCGGCGCCACACGAACGGGCGGATCGCGTCGAGGAAATAACCGCCCAGGCCAAGATCGCCGGCGCAGGCACGAGCGCGGATGAAGGCGGCACGCTCCCACGGCAGCGCCTGGCTCTCATAATAGGAGATCGCCGCCTCGACCGGCAGCACGATCGGGGTGACTTCGGGCGAGGGCCGCAGGCGCAGGTCGACGCGCAGCACATAGCCATGCTCGTCGCGGGTCTGGAGCAGCTCGACTACGCGGCGGCCGATCCGCACCGCGGCTTCCTGCACGTCCTCACGCGGGCGGCAGGGCAAGGTCTCGGGATCGAAGATCAGGATCGGATCGATGTCCGAGGAATAGTTTAGCTCGCGGCTACCCTGTTTGCCCAGCGCGATCGCCGCGAAGCCACGCGGTTCGGCGTCCGGCGTGCGTTCGAGGATGGCCGCGCGGATCGCACGGTCCAGCGCATCATCGGCGAAATCGCTGAGCAAATGGGTGACACGGGTGAGGTCGAACCGGCCCGAGAGATCGCCCAGCGCGACGATAAGGGCCAGCCGACGACGCTCGATGCGCAGTCGCGCGCCCTCGCCCATCTCATCGGCGATGGCGGCCGCGGCAGCGCGGGGATCCGCGAGCGCGGACTCGAGGCCAGCCACCAGCGCGGCCTCACGCGTGAGCAGATGATCGAGGAACGGCGCATGCGCCCGGGCTCTCGAGATGGCGCAAAGAAGATCGGGAGGAAGATGCGTGTCAGTCACGAAATCGGTCACCTGCGAAACGGTGCGTTGCGAAAAGTCAAGCAACAAAAAGAGAACTGAATTGTTCTAGCAACATGAACCAGACGACTTCAGCCACGGCCGGCGACGCCCGCCAGCCCGCATATCGGGTCGAGGCGCCGCGCGCCAGCGACGCGATCGGGCTTGCGCTTCGCGATGCCTATGCGCGAGATCTGGGCCTGCCCGATGACATGGCGGCCATGCTCCGCCAGCTCAGCCGGGACGACCAGCGCTAGCCATCGCCCCTTTCCTCTTGGCATACCGAAAAGGCCGCGCTCCTCAGGGGAACGCGGCCTTTTCGTTGTGCTATCCCGGCGCCTGACCGTTCCCGGATTCGCCGGGGAACGGAGGGCCGAACTAGATACTGCTATTCCGACCGCGGCTCACGTTCGCGGCTGAGGTCCTCGACCTCGCCCATGATCGTATCGAGCGCGGTCTTGCCCTCGGCGGTGCCCGGCTCGATCCGCCGCGAGGGCAGCTGGCCCTCGCTCAGCAGATGCTCGAGCGCGACGCGGCCGCGCGCGACGCGGCTCTTGATGGTGCCGACCGCGACCTGGCAGATCTCGGCCGCTTCCTCATAGGCGAAGCCGCCCGCGCCGACCAGGATCAACGCCTCGCGCTGGGGCTGCGGCAGATGGAGCAGGGCGCGCTGCATGTCCGAAAGTTCGACATGGCGATCCTGACTGGCCGGTGCCGCAAGGATTCGATCCGCGACCAGATCATCCCACTCACCCTTGAACCGCGCGCGCCGCATCTGGCTCAAATAGAGGTTGCGCAGGATGATGAAGGTCCAGGCGCGCATATTCGTTCCGGCCTGGAAGCGCTTGCGCGCGGCCCATGCCTTGAGCAGCGTCTCCTGGACCAGATCGTCCGCGAGATCGCGGCTGCCCGACAGCGAGCGGCCAAAGGCGCGCAGGTGCGGGATGACCACGGCGAGCTGTTTCTTGAACTCGGGATCGGAGAGCGAGACATGCTCCTGCGGCGCCTCGGTCCCCTTGTCCTCGGGCTGTTCGGACTGGCTCATTCGTTCCCGCTTGTTTGCGTTGGTCGGCAGGCGACCGTTTCCAGAGATAGGCTTGGTGTCCGCGATTGCCAGCATATTCGCGCCGATCTTTCCGTCAGAGAAGAAGGATAATCGCGAACGCGACGATAACCAGCACCAGGCTGATGCCCAGTACATAGCGCGTCATGTGCGGCGTCGTGCCGGCGCGGGCTTCCTCGGTACTGAGGTGCACAGAGTCGTCGTTCTCAGCCATGCACCTAAAACCAACGAAAGCCGTTTTGGGTCCGTACCATATGGAACCCGCACCGGATTTTTCGTGGGACGGCTCAGGCCGGAACGGTCGCCTGGTCGAAGAACAGTGCCTGGCTGATCGTCGTCTTCACGGTTTCCCGCTGGAACGGCTTGGTGATCAGGAAGGTCGGCTCCGGACGCTCGCCGGTGAGCAGCCGCTCGGGGAAGGCGGTGATGAAGATCACCGGCACCGAGAATTCGGCGAGGATGTCCTTCACCGCATCGATGCCCGAGCTGTCATCGGCCAGCTGGATATCGGCGAGCACCAGGCCCGGACGATCCTCCATGGCCAGCGCGACGGCTTCATCGCGCGTGACCGCGACACCGGTAACGTCATGGCCAAGGTCGCGGACGATCTGCTCGAGATCCATCGCGATCAGCGGCTCGTCCTCGATGATCATCACGCGGGTGCGCGTCTGGCGCTCGATCTCGGCCACGGCTTCCGCAACGAGTTTCTGCACCTGTCCTGCTTCCTCTTCGATCAGATAGCCGGCGTCCTCGATGCTGAATCCCTCAACGGTGGTGAGCAGCAGCGCCTGGCGCGACAAGGGAGTGAGACGGGCGAGCCGCTTGCGGGCGATCGCTTCATTCTCATTGGTGGTATCCTCGATCACATCCTCTTCCTCGAGGTGCGTCGACTGCCAGATCGCCTGGAACGTGCGATACAGGCCGAGCCGCGGATCGACTTCGCGGGGGAACTGGTCCGGCGCGGCGACGATCGCCTCGAGCGCCGCGCGCACATAGCGATCGCCTTCAACCTGGCTGCCGGTGAGCGCGCGCGCATAACGGCGAAGCAGCGGAAGGTGCGGCGCGAGTTGCTGTCCAAGCGACATGGTCGAACTATTCTCCTACGGTGCGGAACGGCTTGTTTCGGCTCCGTTCCGAGCTATTGCAATCTCAATTCGTGCCACCCGAAGGAGCCCCTCCCCGGATATTGCATCGCCTGTGGAACAAACGACGGGGGAATTGGTTTCATGGCAGATGCTGCGTAGTGTCGTTGCAGGCCCACCGTGTCGATGCGACCGGTGGCATTCGTTCAGGTCCGGACGTTGCATCCGGAACAGGTCGCTTTTAGTCCGAGCCGTGACATGCGTCACGGCGCAGGGGGGAATTGGTGCATTCCGCGGATGAGAAGATGAAAAAGCCGCCCAAAAATGATGGCGGAAAGGAAACCGGTCGCCCCGGTCGCAATGTAGGCGTGGCGTTGCGCCAGGCCTATGACGAGGCCTTGGGCGAAGCCGTGCCCGACGATCTGCTCGACCTTCTGAAGAAGCTCGACTAGTCCGCAAGCATGGAGATTTCGGACGAAGAACCGCGCGCCAGGCTTCGCCCGGCCGCGGCGCTGGGGGCTATGCCGACCGGCGCCAAGGTGTTCCTCTACCTGATCCTCAGCCTGTTGCCGCTCGCGCTGATCGCGCTGTTCACGACCCTGCAGAGCACCCGTAGCGCCGATACCGACACCCGCGCCCGGCTGCGCATCGCCGCCAGCGAAGGCTCGGACGTGCTGCGCGACCTGCTGGTCAACCATGTCGGCCAGCTCTCCAATGCGCTGGAAACGCTGGAGGCGGATCCGCACGACGCTCCCGCCTGCACCCGCCTGGCCGGCACCTTCGCCACCACTTCCGGCGCGCGATTCGCGATCCGGGACGGCGAGGACCGCGTGATCTGCGGCCAGAATTTCGTTTCCGCCGCGCAGAACCAGCTCCAGCCGCGCCAAGTTCGCACCGGGCTGACCGAGGACGGGCTGACGTTGCGCATCGGCGGCCGGCGCGGTGGCAGCGCCATTGCATATTATCCCGCCGCGGCGCTCGCCTCGATCGCCCAGCCGAGCGGCTTCGTCCCCGAATATGGTGCCGCGCTGCTCCGGCACGGCGACCGGCTGGTGCTGCGCAAGCTCGAAGGCGCCGGACCGCTCGACCGGCGCGAGACGGTGGCCAACGACCTCGGGCTGGACGGGGTCGAGCTCCAGATGTCGATGCTCGGCACCCCGATCACCTCGCCGATGATCATCAACACGGTGGTGCTGGTGCTGATGTGGCTGGCGGCGGCCGCGATCAGCTGGCTGGTGGTCGATATCCTGCTGATCCGCCCGCTGCGGCGGCTGCGCGCCAGCGTGGGCACCTATCAGCCGGGCGAAGTGCTCGACATCAAGCGCTTCGGCGAGATGCCCGCCGCCGAGATCCGCGAGCTGGGCGACACGTTCCGCGAGATCAGCCGCACGGTGAAGGAGCATGAGGCGGGTCTCGCCGAGGGCCTGGTGCGCCAGACCAAGCTCACCCGCGAAGTCCATCACCGCGTCAAGAACAACCTCCAGGTGATCGCCAGCCTGATCAACTTCCACGCCCGCAGCGCGAAGAGCGACGAAGCGACCGAGGCCTATGCCTCGATCCAGCGCAGGGTCGATGCGCTCGCGGTGGTCCATCGCCACCATTATGCCGAGCTCGAGGAGAATCGCGGGCTCGACGTGCGATCGGTGATCGGCGAACTGGCGGCGAATATCCGCGCGACCGCGCCGGAACGGGCCCAGGGCCTGGGCGTGACGCTCGACATCTCCCCGGTGCTGGTCAACCAGGACGTGGCGATCGCGGTCGCCTTCCTGCTCACCGAGATCGTCGAGCTGGCGATGAACTGCCATCCCGCCGCGCAGATCCGCATCTCGATCAAGCCGATCCCCGATGACGAGCACCGGGCGCTGCTCCGGGTTTCGTCCCCGGCCCTGGTCGAGAGCCCGGCGCTCGAAACGCTGGTGGAGAGCCGCTATGGCCGGATCATCGGCGGCCTGGCCCGCCAGCTGCGCACCAAACTGCACCATGATCCGCTGACCGGCGCCTATGAGGCGGCGATCGCGATTACCGGGAAGCCTTGAGGGATTGGGGCATCTCTTCGGCTTAGCTGCGCCCCGGCGAAAGCCCGGGGGCCTGGGGTCACAGGCGATTTGGATGAGAAACCCTGGGCCCCGGCTTTCGCCGGGGAACCGAATGCGCTGGATGCCGATCAGACTGGCGTTCCGTCCCGAATCTTGATCTCGATAAATTTTTTCAAAAAAGATCGGGGGCCGTGGAACCGCTGACCGCCTGGTCCGTTTTGTACTTCGGATAGTGACCTTTTGCCCCCCCGCTCTCGCTATCCAAGACATGGGCCCGGAAGCGTCAACCCTCCCCCCCCGGTGACGCTTCCGGGCCTAAAACTTTTCGGGGCCCTTCCCTTTTTTCAGCATCTTCAACGCGTTGCTTCGCGAACGGAACGTTTGCGTGCGGATAAGCATTTCCCTTCCGACCCCAACGGGTTCGGTATCTGGAGAGTTAGGATGCGTAAGATCATCACCTGCCTCGCCCTTGCGGGCGCGGTGCTGGTTTCAGCCTGCAACACGATCGAAGGCGTTGGCCGCGACGTTTCGTCCGCCGGCGACACCGTCGCCAAGACGGCGGACGACGCCAAGTAATCCGGCAGGAAAAGAAAAGGCCCCTCCCGATCGGATCGGGAGGGGCCTTTTTTTTTGCGTCAGGCTTCGGCCGCTTCGGCCTTGTCCTCATCCTCCGTCGCGGCGGGGCGACGGCGGCGGGTGAACCAGATCGCGATCAGCGAGAGGAAATAGAGGCCGACCAGCGGGATCGCGAGCAGCAGCTGCGAGCCGACGTCCGGCGGGGTCAGCACCGCGGCGATCGCGAAGGCTGCGACCACGGCGTAGCGCCAGGCGCTCTTGAGCTGCTCATAGGAGACGATCCCCGAGCGCTCGAGCAGCATCAGCAGCACCGGCAGCAGGAAGGTGATGCCGAAGGCGAACAGGAACTGCATGACGAAATCGAGGTATTTCTCGGCGTCGGGCATCGCGGTCTGCCGCACGCCGCTGTCGCCCAGCTCGCCCTGATAGCCGAGCAGGAAGTGCAAAGCGGTGGGGATCGCGATGAAATAGGCCAGCGCCGCGCCGGCGATGAACAGCACCGGGGTGGCGAGCAGGAAGGGCAACAGCGCCCTCTTCTCCTGCCGGTACAGGCCCGGCGCGACGAACTGCCAGAGCTGGGAAGCGATCACCGGGAAGGACAGCATCATCGCCGCGAAGAAGGCGACCTTGAGCTGGACGAAGAACGCCCCGAAGATCTGGGTGAAGATCACCTGGTCCTGCCCCGCCACCGCGAGCGGATGGACGAGGAAGCCGTAGATCTCCTTCGAGAAATAGAAGGAGACGAAGAAGGTCACCAGCAGCGAGGCGACACAGTAGAACAGGCGGCGGCGCAGCTCGATCAGATGCTCGAGCAGCGGCTGCTGGGTGTCGTCGATGTCCTTCATTCGGCGGCCTCGGCAGGCGGCGCGGCCTTCTTGCGAGGCGCACGGGGCTTGGGAGCGGGCTTGGCGGCGGCTTCGTCCGCAACCTCGGGTGCAGCGGCAGCGGCCGGCTTGCGGGCGCGCTTCGGCTTGGGCGCGGGCGCCGAGACGGCGGGCGTTTCCTCGACGAACGCAGGCTGCTCGACCATCACCGGCGCGGCATCCTCCGCGACGTGATGCACTTCCGGAGCCTCAGGCGCGGGCAGCGCGGCGGGCGGATGCTCGGACATGATCCGGGCATTTTCCTCGGCCCATTGCTTCTCGAGCTCGGCGAGCTCCGCCTCGCGGACCATGTTGTCGAAGCCCGAGCGGAACTGGCGCGCGACCGCACGGGCCTTGCCGACCCATTTGCCCACGAAGCGCATCGCCTTCGGCAAGTCCTTGGGCCCGATGAAGATCAGGGCCACGATGGCGACCACGACAAACTCGGGCGCGTTGAAATCTAGCATCGATCAATTCGCCAGAAGCGGTCCCCGGCGCCCTGAGCCGGGGACGATAGGGTCAGAGCTTCTCTTCGCGCGCCGTCTCGGCTTCGCGCTGCACGGTCGGCTCGGGAGCCGCCTTGCCTTCGATGCGGGTCGCCGGCTTGTCGTCGGCGTCGTCCTCGCTCATGCCCTTCTTGAACTGCTTGATGCCCTTGGCCACGTCGCCCATCATGTTCGAGAAACGACCGCCACCGAGCAGCAGGATCGCGATCAAGCCCAGCACGAGCCAGTGCCAGATGCTACCCATACCCATAACAAATCTCCTTGATTCAGGCCCTATCTAGGCCTCGCACGCACGAGCGGCAATGGCCTACGCGGGGTCGCCCCTATTCGTCGTCTGTGACAGTTTCACTTTCGGGCTCGTCGGCGCCCTCGCTTTCGCCAAGCGCCTCGAAGGCGAGGTCGACCGGATCGAGCAGGCCGGCGGCCTTGAGATCGTCGATTCCGGGCAGATCACGCCGGCTGGCCAGGCCGAAATGGGTAAGAAAACCCTGGGTGGTGGCGTACATCAGCGGCCGCCCCGGCACTTCGCGGCGGCCGGCCGGGCGCACCCAGTTCGCTTCCATCAGCACGTCGATCGTGCCCTTGGAAATCTGCACGCCGCGGATCGCCTCGATCTCGGCGCGGGTGACCGGCTCGTGATAGGCGATGATCGCCAGCGTCTCGATGCCGGCGCGGCTGAGCTTGCGGCTCTCCTCGCGGTTGCGGCGGAGCAGATGGGCGAGATCGGCCGCGGTCTGGAAATGCCAGCGGTCGCCGCGGCGAACCAGCTCGACCCCGCGCCCGGCATAGAGCGCCTCGAGGGCCGCGAGCGCGGCGCGCACGTCCATCTCGGTGCCGACATGAGCGCGGATCTCGTCGAGGTTCATCGGGTTCTCGGAGGCGAACAGCACGGCCTCCACCGCGCGCGTGGCGGCATCTTCAGGGGTCATGCGGTCGCCTTGAGATAGAGCGGCGCGAAGGCCGATTTCTGCTTGAGTTCCACCCTGCCCTGCTTGGCGAGCTCAAGCGCGGCGACGAAGGACGAGGCCAGCGCCGACTTGGCATAGGCGCCGCTCGCGCCCTCGGGCAGGAAGGACTGGAGCGTGCTCCATTCGATCCGCGTGCCGATCAGCGAGGAGACGCGCGCGATCGCCGCTTCCAGCGTCATCACGTCGCGCTGCTGGACGACGTGCATCACCGGGCGGGTGCGCGCGCTGATCCGGCCATAGGCGGCGATCAGGTCGTAGATCTCGGCTTCGTAACGGGCCTTGCGCAGCACGCGCAGTCCTTCGGGGGCGCCGCGGAAGAAATTGTCGCGGCCGGTGCGGTCGCGCGCCATCAGCCGGGCGCCGGCCTCGCGCATAGCGTTGAGCCGCTCGAGGCGCAGCTGCAGGCGCAGCGCTAGGTCCTCGGGGCTCGGCGTCTCCTCCGGGTTGCGGGGAAGCAGCAGCGCCGACTTGAGATAGGCCAGCCAGGCGGCCATCACGAGATAGTCGGCGGCCAGCTCCAGCCGGAGCTCGCGCGCCTCGTTCACGAAGCCGAGATATTGCTCGACGAGCTGGAGGATCGAGATCTGGCGCAGATCGACCTTCTGCGTGCGGGCCAGCGCCAGCAGCAGGTCGAGCGGCCCTTCCCAGCCGTCGATATCGATCTTGAGGGTCTCGGGCGCTTCCTCGGACATGTCCCGAGCTAAGCAGAGCGCCGCGGGAAAGTCACTTCCCGATGGCCGAAGCCGGATACGCGCCGTTTCGGACCCTGTTCCGATTGACGGGCGCCGCCGCGCCGATCAGGTTCGCGGCATTCAAGAAAGATAATCGCACAGGGTCGCCCTCGTTTGTCCGGCATGGCGTTTCACGCCTTGGTTTGGGGGAAATCTGATGTCGCACGTCCGCTTCTCGCGCGCCGTGAAGGTGCTGCTGTGCCTGTCCGCCGTCGCGCTGCCCGCCTCCACGGTGAACAGCCAGGCGCTCGATCCGTCGCCGCTGGTCTATCTCAACCAGGGCACCAGCTGGAACGCCTCCACCCGCGAGGACTTCTACTGGCAGGACCAGGGATCGCAGCTGATCCCCTATAGCTGGCTCCAAGGCCTCACCACGCCCGACGGCAAGCCGTTCCTCGCCGACAAGCTGCAGCGCTATGGCTATCTCGCCGATCGCTCCGGCACGCCCGGCAACCTGCCGATCGGCTTCACCCTCACCGGCACCACCGGCAACGAAGTGGTCGGGATGAACTGCGCCGCCTGCCACACGCGCGAAATCGACGTGTCCGGCACCAGCTACCGCGTCGATGGCGGCCCGGCGCTCAGCGACTTCCAGGGCCTGCTGACCGACATGATCGATGCGGTCGGCCGCGTGCTGGAAAGCGACGCGACCTTCCGGCCCTTTGCGGTCAGCGTGCTTGGCCCCGATCCCGATCCCGCGCTGGTCAGCGAGCTCAAGGCGACGGTGCAGCTCTGGTACACGCGCGAGGACACACTGCGAGACCGCGCCTATGGCACCCCCGATATCTGGGGCCTGGGCCGGCTCGACGCGGTCAGCATGATCTTCAACCGGCTGACCGGGCTCGATATCGGCAAGGCGCCGACCTATCTGATCCCCGGCAATATCCAGCCCGCGGATGCGCCGGTACGCTATCCTTTCCTGTGGAACGCCGCGAAGCAGGACATGACGCAGTGGCCGGGTTTCGCCGACAATGGCAACGACCTGCTCGGCCTCGCCCGCAACCTGGGCGAAGTCTACGGCGTGTTCGGCACCTTCCACCCGGTCAACAAGGGCAGAGGCCGGATCGATTTCCTCGCCAACAATTCGGCCAACTTCAACGGCCTGGGCAAGCTGGAGGGATCGATCAAGCTGATCGGCGCGCCCGTCTGGCCCTGGCCGGTCGACCAGAAGCTGGCGGCGCGCGGGCAGCAGGTCTGGGCGATGTCGACCCCGGACAGCCCGAGCTGCGGCAGCTGCCACGATCAGAAGAAGGGCCAGTTCCGCTTCACCTTCTCGGAAACCTGGGCAACGCCGATCCAGAATGTCGGCACCGATACCCGCGAATGGGATATCCTGGCCCGCACCGCCGACTCAGGCTCTCTGGCTGGCGGCAAGCTGGTGCCGCCCTTCGGCACCGCGATCCCGCAAAAGACCACTTCGTTCAGCCTGCTCGGCTTCTCGGTGGTCGGCTCGATCCTGCAGAATGCCGATCCGTTCAAGGCGAGCCTGGCCGAAACGGGCGCGCTGAAGACGAGCGGGAAGCTCCCCAAGTCGCTGCAGGATCTCGCCGGTGCGTTCGGCGAGAAGCCGATGGCGGCGTCGCCCGCGGCTGCGACGGCGGTGAAGCCGGGTTCGTATGAATCGCGGGTGATGTATGGGATCTGGGCCGCCGCGCCCTATCTCCATAACGGATCGGTCCCGACGCTGGAGGACCTGCTCAAGCCCGCGGCCGAGCGGCCGGCGAGCTTCAAGATGGGCCGCGCCTATGACATCAAGCGCGTCGGCATCGCCGCCGACCAGACCGGCAGCCATGTGGTCACCACCACCGGCTGCGACCAGCTCAACTCGGGCAACAGCCGGTGCGGCCACGAATTCGGCACCAAGTTCAGCGCCGAGGATAAGGCGGCGCTGCTCGAATATCTCAAGATGCTCTGAGGTGGTGAAGACGTTCGGAACGATACTCTAGCTGTTCCCCGGCGAAGGCCGGGGCCCAGTCGCAATCTCGTTCGTGAGGCTCCTGCGCCGTCGATAGTGCGCCGAGACTGGACCCCGGCCTTCGCCGGGGAACGAAAAAAGCCAGGCCTCGGTGCCATCCAAGCCCCCTCAGGCAGACACAAGCGCCAGCAGTTCGTCCCGCTTCGCGATAAGCTCGGCGAAGTCCGTTTCCGGCTCATCCGCACCCGTCGTCGCCATCGCGCGGTCGAGCCGTTCGATGCACTCGGGCGTCGCGTCGGGGAGCAGGCCGATGATCTCGACCATCTCGTCCATCCGCGCCCAGCAATCGAGCACCACATCGCAGCCCGCCGCGAGCGCCTGGGTGGCCTTCTCGCCCGGCGTGCCGCTCAGCGCCTTCATGTCGATATCGTCGGTCATCAGCAGCCCGTCGAACCCGATGCGGCCGCGGATGATGTCGCGGATCACCGTCGGCGAGAGCGTGGCCGGGCGCTCGGCATCCCAGGCTTCGAACACGACATGGCAGGTCATGCCCATCGGCGCATCCTTGAGCGCATGGAACGGCGCGATGTCCTGCTCCAGCGCCTCGGCGCCCACCTTGACCCGCGGCAGCTCGAGATGGCTGTCGACCAGCGCGCGGCCATGCCCCGGCATGTGCTTGACGACGCCGACAACGCCGCCCCGGCGCAGCCCCTCGACACAGGCCTGGCCGAGCGCGGCGACGCGCATCGGCTCGCCGCCGAACGCGCGGTCGCCGATCGCCTTGGTCACTTCCGGCGTCACGACGTCGAGCAACGGCGCGCAATCGACGGTGACGCCGACATCGGCGAGCATCATGCCCAGCGCGTGATAATTGGCCCGTGCCGCCTCGATCGCGGAGATCGGCGCGATATCGTAGAGCTTGCCGAACACCTCGCCCGCCGGGAAGGCCGGCCATTCGGGCGGCACCATCCGGCTGACCCGGCCGCCTTCCTGGTCGATCAGGATCGGCAGATCGGCGCGGCCACTCAGTTCGCGCAGCTCCTCGGTGAGCGCGCGCATCTGCGCGCGGCTCTCGCAATTGCGCTTGAAGAAGATGTAGCCGAGCGGATCGGCATCACGGAAGAAATCGCGCTCCTCGGCCGTGAGCGACAGGCCGGAGACACCGAAGATTACTGGCTTCATGCCCCCGTCTTAGCGAAGCGCGGCGCGCCGGATAACCCCCTGTGCGGCGATCGGCCATGCCTGCGCGGCATGGCTGGGACTTAGTGATTCAGCTTCCTCGTTCCCCGGCGAAAGCCGGGGCCCCGGGTTTCTCTGCCAACTCACTTTGTTACCCTGGGCCCCGGCTTTCGCCGGGGAGCAGCTAAAGCAACGAAGTCCTTACTCCGCCCCCAGGAATCAATTCGCCACGTAGCAGCTCTCGCCCGCCACCTTGAGTTTGCCGCACAGCTCCTTGGCCTGGCTGTTCGAACCGGCGTTCACCCGCAGGCGGAACAGCGCCTTGCCGTCCTTCTCACCGCGCTCGACCGATTTGCCGAGCGGCGCGAGATAGGAGAAGCGCTTGGAAAGCCGCGCCCAGGCGACATTGGCCCCCGCTTCGTCCGGAAAGGCGCCGAGCTGGATCAGCGCGCCCGAGCCCGTGGCCTGGGGCGCGATCACCGGCACGCGCTTCGGCTGGGCGTCGGCCGCCGTCGCGCTCGAGGGGATCGCCACCTTGGCATTGCGCTCGCCGGCAAGCGTCGGTGCCTTCTCGGCGACCTTCTTGCCGTCGACCGGCGCCTCGGGCAGCGCGCTCACGTCGATGCTCGAATTGCCGCTATTGCCCTGGCTGGTGGCGAAGACGGTATCGCCCTCGCCATCCACCTTCATGCCGCCGGGCTCGTCGGGCTTGACCTTGTAGTCGCCCGCGGGCGCGGCGATCAGCTCGCCATTGCCGACCAGGCTCTTCTGCTTCTGATACCAGTAATAGCCGAACGCCCCCGCGCCGAGCACGGCGAGAAGCAGCAAGACCAGCAAAAGAATACGGCCGAAGGAAACGCCTTCGCGATAGTCTTCCTCGACCGTCTCCAGCCAGGGGAGACGGTCATCCTCGCCGAATCCGGCCTCCCCCCCACGCATGTTCATTCCCTCACATCTCCTGGACGGCCTCTACGCCCATGATGCGGAGGCCATTTCGGATAATCTGCCCGATCGAGCGCGCCAGATAAAGCCGCGCGCACGTCAGCTCTACCTGATCGACGAGAAGGAAGCGACGGCTCGCATCGTCCTTGCCGAGATTCCACAGCGAATGGAGTTCGGCGGCCAAGTCGTAGAGATAGAACGCAATTCGATGCGGCTCGCGCGCCGAGGCGGCAGCCTCGACGATACGCGGGAACTGCGCGGCGGCCTTAACCAGCTTCAACTCATTTGTATCAAGCAGAGACAGGTCGACGGTGCCGCAGGTGATCCCGGCCTCCGCGGTGCGGCGACCGAGCGACGCCACGCGGGCATGCGCATACTGGACGTAGAACACCGGATTGTCCTTCGACGCCTCGACCACCTTGGCGAAATCGAAGTCCATCTGGGCATCGGCCTTGCGGGTCAGCATGGTGAAGCGGACCACGTCCTTGCCGACTTCGTTGACCACATCGGCCAGCGTCACGAAGTTGCCGGCGCGCTTCGACATCTTCACCGGCTCGCCGTCGCGCAGCAGCCGGACCATCTGGACCAGCTTGACGTCGAACTTGGTCTCGCCGCCAGTCAGCGCCTGCACCGCGGCGACGATGCGCTTGACCGTACCCGCATGATCCGCGCCCCAGATGTCGATCAGCTGGTCGGCCGACTGCGCCTTCTGGAAGTGATAGGCGAGATCCGCGCCGAAATAGGTCCAGGCTCCGTTCGACTTCTTGATCGGGCGATCCTGATCATCGCCGAACTGCGTCGAGCGGAACAGCGGCAGCTCTACCGGCTCCCAATCCTCGGGCGTCTCGCCCTTGGGGGCCTCGAGCACGCCGTCATAGATCAGCCCGCGCTCGCGCAGCCAGGCTTCGGCCTGCTCGGGCTTGCCCGCGGCCTGCAGCTCGGCTTCCGACGAGAAGAGATCGTGATGGATGCCGAGCAGCGCGAGATCGGCGCGGATCATGTCCATCATCGCGGCGACGGCGATCTGGCGGAACAGCACCAGCCACTCGCTCTCGGGCGCGGAGACATATTTGTCGCCATAATCGGCGGCGAGCTTCGCGCCGACCGGCTTCAGATACTCGCCCGGATAGAGGCCTTCGGGGATCTCGATCGTCTCGCCCAGCGCTTCGCGGTAGCGCAGGTGCGCCGAGCGGGCGAGCACGTCGACCTGGCCGCCGGCATCGTTGACATAATATTCGCGGATCACCTTGTGCCCGGCGAATTCGAGCAGGCTGGCAAGCGCATCGCCCACGACCGCGCCGCGGCAATGGCCCATGTGCATCGGGCCGGTCGGGTTGGCCGAGACATATTCGACATTGACGGTGGTGCCGGCACCCACATGCGAGCGGCCATAATCGTCGCCCGCCTCGAGGATCGCGTTCAGCTCGCCACGCCAGGTGACGTCGGTCAGCGTCAGGTTGATGAAGCCCGGGCCCGCGATCGAGACCGCGGACACTTCATCGAGCTTCTCCAGCTCGGCGCCGATCTTCTCGGCCAGCGCGCGAGGATTGGTGCCCGCCGGCTTGGCGAGGACCATCGCGGCGTTGGTCGCCAGGTCACCATGGCTGGCATCGCGCGGCGGCTCGACGGTGATCGCACGTCGCTCCAGCCCCGCAGGCAGGTCGCCGGCGAGGACAAGCGCATCAAGGGCAAGGTTCAGATGCGCGGCGAAGCGTGCGTAAAGCGTCATTCACGGTTCCAGTGGTTGCGGAAGCGCGCGCCTTAGCGGATGCGGAGCCACGACGCCACTGTGGTGAGATGGGGTGCGCCACGGAAGTTTGCACGCCCGCGAGTTGACGGACCTTCTTCCGACCCGCCAAATGGATCGAGGCGGCGCTTCCCGTCGCCGGGACATGGTTTGGAAGAACGTGGCGGAAGCAGCCCCGGCCAGGAAGCGGCGGACACAGGCGGAGCGCACGGCGGAGACGCGGGAGGCGCTGCTCGATGCCGCGATCCGGCTGCTCTACCGCAAGGGCTATAGCGGCACATCGACCGAGGCGATCTCCGAGGAAGCCGGGGTGACGCGCGGCGCGCTGCACCATCATTTCGGCACGCGCGCCCAGCTGATGGCCGATGTGATCGGCACCGTCTACGAGCGCGAACGCCGGGCCTATGAAGAGATTGCGGCGGATACCGGCCGCGGCGCGCATATCTCCGACTGGCCGGAGATGCTCTGGGAAGTGCTGAGCCGTCCCTCGGGCCTTGCCGTGCTCGAGATTCTCCAGGCCTCGCGCAGCGATGCGGAATTGGCCGCGCTGGTCACGCCGATGCAGGCCAGGGTCGAGCAGATGTCGCTCGAAACGATCAAGCAGCAATTCGGCAACGGCGACGATGCCGGGATGCTCGCCGGGATCCGCCTGTTCGTCTGGGCCGTGCGCGGGCTGTCGATCGCGCAGGTGCTGGCGCCCAACCCGGAGGAGATGCGCAGCTCGATCGATTTCCTCAAGCGGCTGATCGACGGCGCGATCAGCGCCGGCACGATCGATTCCCGCGGCCGCCCGCTCCCGGGCTGAGCGATCAGGGCACGGGCTGCCCTTCCCGGCAGACCGCGAGGATATTGCCGAAATCCTGCGAGCCATCGTCGGTCGCGAGCATCTTCAGATGCCCAAGCCAGACGAAGCGCCGGAACACCGGGTCGCGCGAGGTGCGCTTTTCGCCGCAGGCGATCTGCGGCGCATCCCGGCGCGTGACGACATCGCGCAGCTCGGCACGCGGATCGGCCATGGAATCGAGGATAGCCGCCTCGATCGCCGATCGCGTCGGGGATGGGGAAGGAACGGGCGTGGGGACGGGCGCGGCCTCGCGCGGTGCGAGCGGCTGGATCACGACCGCGCCGGCATCCGGTGCCCTGGGCGCGCTTCTCGGCCAGGCGAAGAAGGCCCCCGCCGCTACAGCAGCCAGGATCAGAAACGCGACAATCAAGGATATCCGAGCCATGTCCCTGCCCTTGCGTGGATATGCGGGTCGGTCGCGCGCCGCCCGGACGGCGGCCCGCGACCAGGGCGATCAGGGAATGTTGGAGACCCGTCCCTGCCAGGCATTCGCGGTGAAAAACTCACCCGTCCCGGACTTGAACGCGGCCCCCGCCACGGCATCCCCCTTCAGCTGCCAGGCAAGCCAGGCCGTCGGATAGCCCAGATAGCCGTACACGCCATTGGCGCAGGCCTTGAGGAAACCGAGCAGGCCGCAACCCGGCGTGCCGGTGATGTCGTTATGGTTGGCGCCCTTCAGCAGCCCCTTGGCCTTGAGCATCGTGGAAGGCGTGGCGTTGTACCAGGCGGTCTGCGAGTTGAGCTGGGTGCCGCCGCTCTGCGTATCCGGCGCGATCAGGCTGTCGGCGGTGCCGCTGACATAGAAGATCGACCCCGATCCGCCGGTCAGCGTCGGCGTGAGCAGGCAATTGTCCGCCGGATTGCACCAGTTCTGGTTCGGCAGCTCGAACGTCACCGTGGTCTTGATCACGCCGCCCGAGTGGAACATCGCATTGGCGGCGCCGGACGCCCCCTGCGAATGCCCCGCCGCGCCGACATGCGCGAAATCGATGCGCTGGTAGAAGGGGCTGGCCGGGTTGGTATCCTGCGCCTGCATATAGGCGAGCGAATCCAGGACGGTGTTGCCATAGCCGGTCTGCTGGTCGCGTGTCGCCACCACGACGAAGCCCCAGCTCGCGAGATGCTTCAGCCAGTTGGGATAATTGTCCGCGGTGGAGCCGGTGCCGTTGGCCCACAGCACCAGCGGCAGGCGGGTGTTCAGCGAGGCGATGTTGGTCGGATAGAAGACATCGCACTGGTTGCCCTTGGAATCGCAGGCGACGGTGGAGCGCGTCTGGGTCGTCGCATAGGCGCCATTGGCGTAATATTGCGTCTCGACCGGACCGGTCGGCGCGTTGGGGACGGACTGCGCGGCCGCGGGCATGGCCGCCGCCAATGCGGTGGCCGAAACCAGCGTGATGCATATCGCTCGGGATAGTCGCTTCATCTGCCTCTCCTTGCGTTTATCGTTTTCTCCTTCGAACCGTATCGGTGGTGGCGAATGGTGCCGGGCCGAAGGGTTCGGCCGCGCGGAGTGGCGAGCAAAAGCTGGTTTTCGCGTATGGCGCACCGGCCCCCTGGGCTTCGATGCAGTGATATCCTCTCCCGATCCAGGTCTCCGCCGGTGACCAAAGGCTAGCCGCACATTTACATGCAATCAAGAATGTATGTAAGTTAAAGCGCTGCCAGACAGCCGCTAGCCCGCTCGGCCGTAGCCGACCGAACCCAAAGCACTTCATGCGAGAGAAGAGCGCCCGCCGGATCTCCGGCGAGCCGCCGGTTCAGGCGCGCAGCAGGTCCTGCAACGGCCTGGCCATCTGCACATCGGGAAACAGCTTGCGCGCCGCGGTCTGCGGCGACAGGTCGAAATGGGTGGCCAGCGTCGAGCCGATCACCGCGTCTAGCCCCAGCGTCGGCTTGAGGTCGCGGCTTTCATAGAGCGCCGCATCCGCCAGGCCCGGCCAGTCGGCAAGCACCCTGCCCCCGTTGACCGCGCCGCCCATCAGCATCGCGACCGAACCGGTGCCGTGATCGGTACCCTGGGTGCCGTTGACCTTCACCGTGCGGCCGAACTCGGTGGCGACCAGCACCACCGTGTTGCTCCACAGCGGCCCCAGCCCCGTCCTGAGCGCGCCGATCATCTGGTCGAGCCCGTTGAGCTGGCCCTGCAGCCGCCCCTTCTGCCCGGCATGGGTGTCCCAGCCGCCGGTCTCGATCATCGCGATGCGCGACCCGCCCGGCGCCGCGAGCATCTTCGCGGTGAGCGTGCCGGTGTCGGCAGCGTTCTTGCCGTTGTTCGAAGCCAGGTCGCCGGTCAGCATGCGAGTGGCGGTCGCCTGCTCCCAGATGCCGTGAAGCTGGGCGTCGCCCTGGTACATCTGGCTCACCCGGGCGAGCAGATCGTCCGAAGCGTCGGGCAGTGACGAGGGCGCATAGCTCGCCACCTCCACCGGCCCGCGCAGCGCCATCGGCACGGTCGCGGCCAACGCGATCGCCTTGTCGTCGGCGGGCAGCATGGTCAGCAGCCGGTTCAGCCAGCCGTCCTTGAGCTGATAGGCCGAGGTACCGCCGGTCTCGAGCACGTTCTGCCCATCGAAATGCGAGCGGTCGCGATAGGGCGAGGCGACGGCATGGAGGAACAGCGCCTGCTTGGCGCCGTACAGGCCCATCACATTCTTCATCGCCGGATGCAGCGCGAACATGTCGTTGAGCTTCGGCGCCGCCGCGAACTCCTCCGCCAGCGCCCCACGCTGCCCGGCATAGGCAGGATCGCCCACCGGCGCGACGGTATGCAGGCCATCCGCCGCACCGCGCTGGATGATGAAGACGAAGCGCCGGTCGGTCGCCGCGCGGGCAAAGGCGATGCGCGAGCCGAAGGCGGTGGCGAGCATGGCGGAAGCGCCCAGGCCCACGAAGTTGCGACGGGAAAGTGCGGTCATCGGATCACCTCCGCATGAATTCGGGCGAGACGAGCATCAGGGCGAGGCCCTGGCCCGGGCTCTCGGCACGCGCGATCGACTGCGTGGTCGAGGGGGTAAGCGTGCCGGGGAACAGTTCGGCGGCGCGGGCGCGGGCGTCGATCGTATCCTTGGCGCGGGCGGCCATGCGCTCGGCCGCCTCGACCCGGCGCATCACCGCGTCCGGCCCGGCCCAGGCACCGGCGACATCGTCCCAGCCCGCCGGCGATCCCGGCTTCCAGGTCGGCTGGCCGAGCTGGCCCATCAGGCCGTTCACCGCCTGGGGCTGGACCTGCTGCGTGCCGAGCGCGCGCATCGCCGAAATCGACCATTCCCAGGGCGACTTGAACTTGGCCGGCGTCGGCGACCAGCACTCCGGCGAGGCGATCAGCGCGCGGTACACGGTCGGCAGGTCGCCGCCCGAGGACAGGAAAGCCTTTTGCAGCCGCGCGACCAGCGGCGCAGGCGGATCGTCGCTGGCGAAATGGCGGGCGAGCTTGGTGGCGATATGCTTCGCCGTCGCCGGATGGGTGGCGAGATAGTCGAGCACTTCGCTCGCCTGCTCTTCGCCTTGCGCGCTCCATTGCCTGCCCAGGATCGTGCGGGTGCCCGGCTCGTGCATCCGGTCGGCGAACAGGAAGCTGCCCGGCTGGCCATCTACGGCACCGACATAGCGCGCGCCGGGCCCACGCCCGATACCCGCCACGGTGAAGCCGGTCATCGCCCGGGCAAATTCGGTGACGTCCGCCTGGGTGTAGACGCTGCGCACGCCGAGCGTGTGGAGCTCCATGATCTCCCGCGCCAGATTCTCGTTGAGGCCGCTGCGCCGCCCGCGCTGGCGCTGCGCCACTGCGCTGTTGGGGCCGACCGACACCGCCTGGTCGAGATAGAGCAGCATCGCCGGATGGCGCTCGACCGCGTTGAGCATGTCACCGAACTTGCCCATCACATGCGGGCGGATCGCCTCGAACTCCATCGTGCCCGAAAGACCGACCAGCTCGAGCTTGTCGGCGGAGACGGCGAAATGGTTCGCCCAGAAATGGACGAGCCGCTCGGCGAAGGGCGTCGGCGAGGTGATTGCGGTCAGCGCCCGGGCCGAGACCATGCCGACATAGGCCTGTTGCTGCACCCGCCGCGCTTCGCGCCGGGCGATCATCGCGGCATCCTCGCCCTGATAGACGGGCTTGGCTGCCGGGCCGCCCTGCATCGCCGGTGCCGCCGCCTGCATGTCCTGCATCGCCATGCCCTCGGCCATCGCCGGCTGCGCGCCGGCTGGTTTGGCGGGCGCCGCGGCAGCGGGTCTCGGCTTGGGGTTTTCCAGCCGGAGGAGCCGCTGGCGCTCATAGAAATCGGCAAGCTCGCTTGCGACCTGCGCGCTGGAAGCCTGGGCGGCGATCGCCTGGGGTCGCGGGTCGAAGGCTGCGATCTGCCCGGCGAGCCATTTGCGGGGATCGCTCCCTACATCCTCGCCCGGCCTGGCGCCGAGCCCGAAGCGGTTTCGCGCGATACTGGCGTCCGACATGCGACTCCCCTGTAACGGTATTTCTCCGGAATACGTCCCAAGTGTCGCAGAAGTTTGCCAGGCTTTCGGCTCGTCGCCTGCATGCACCGTTTCATCGGTTGCGTTTTCTGCAACTGGGCCCAACTTCCTTTGCGATTGATGCTTTTGCTGCGTCGCAACATAACTCGGCGCAAGAACAGAACATATTGGATGCTGATCTGGCTTCTTTATCAATAAGGAGAAAGATCGTGACGAAGTTCCTTTTCGCGGCTGTCGCCGCCACTCTCGCCTTCACCGCCCCCGCCGCGATCGCCGGCGAGCGCAGCTTCACCCATGAAGGCGTGACCTACACCTATTCGGTCACCAGCAAGGACAAGGTCCAGGTGCTCGAAGGCCGCACCAACAAGGGTGGCGAATTCCGCCTGAACGTGAAGAACGGCTGGGTCGACGGTTACGTCAACGACACCCGCGTCTCGTTCCGCGCGCCGAAGGACAAGAGCGGCGCGGTCCTGGCCGCACGCTGAGCTAGCCCCCTCCCTCTGGGGCTGAAGAAAGGCCGGGGCGGCAACGCTCCGGCCTTTTCTTGTGTTCAGAACCCTTCGGGCAGGTCGATCGTGCCGACCAGCTGCTTGTAGCGGGCGATGGCGTAGCGATCGGTCATGCCGGCGATGAAGTCGGCGATGTGGCGGCTGCGCGCGGGTTCCGCCTCGGGCAGCGCCCCGGCCCATTCGGCCGGCATCAGCGCGGGATCGTCGCGATAGGTGGCGAACAGCCCTGCCACCACTTTATGCGCCGCGTCCGCCGCGGCGAGCTGGCTCGGATGGTGGTAGAGATTGGCGTACATGAAGCGCTTCAGCCCGCGCTCCGCCTCTCGCATCCCGTCGGAGAAATGGGCGAGCACCCGCCCCGCCGCGCGCACGTCCGCCACCGTCTCGACACCGCTCTCGGCGATGCGCTTGCGGGTCGCGTCGATCAGGTCGTTGACCATCAGCCCGATCTGCGCGCGGATCAGCTCGCTGATCAGCCGCCGCCGCTCGCAGCCGGGGAACTTGGCTTCCACCTGCCGCCAGCCCTCGGCGACCATCGGCAGCTCGAACAGCTGGTCGAGCTGGAGCAGCCCGGCCCGCAGCCCATCATCGATGTCGTGATTGTCATAGGCGATATCGTCGGCGATCGCGGCGACCTGCGCCTCGAGCGAGGCCCAGCTCTCCAGCTCGAGCGGGAACGCCGCATCCGCCTCTGCCAGCGCCCACTCCGGGTGCGCGATCGGGCCGTTATGCTTGGCCAGCCCCTCCAGCGTGTCCCAGGTCAGGTTGAGCCCGTCCCAGGCCGGATAGGGCCGTTCGATCGTGGTCAGGGTGCGCAGTGTGTTGCCGTTATGGTCGAACCCGCCCTGCCCGGCCAGCGCCTCGCCCAGCGCCTTCTCGCCGGCATGGCCGAAGGGCGGATGGCCGATGTCGTGCGCCAGGCACAAAGCCTCGGTCAGGTCCTCGTTGAGCCCGAGCGTCCGCGCGATCGCCCGGCCGATCTGCGCGACCTCCAGGCTATGGGTGAGCCGCACCCGGAAATGGTCGCCGTCGGGCGCCATGAACACCTGGGTCTTGTGGCGCAGCCGCCGGAAGCTGATCGAGTGGATGATCCGGTCGCGGTCGCGCTGAAAGGCGTCGCGCGGGCCCCGGGCGGTGCCGCCGGGCTCGGGATGGAGACGGCCGCGGCTGGCTTCAGGCGTGGAGGCCCAGGAGGAAATCGCTTTCACGCGGGTGCCCTAACAGTCCAGATCTCTCCCGTCATGCTGAACTTGTTTCAGCATCCAAATCTCCCCACGCGATACCGCTTGAGGCACGTTGGACCCTGAAACAGGTTCAGGGTGACGAAGTATTGGAGCAAGCCGAACGTCCGATCACAGCGCCAATTTCGTCACCTTCTGCCCGGCCTCGCTGGTGAAGACGAAGCCCGAGACGCCTTCCTTGCCCAGCGCGTTGACAAAGGCCTGTGCCTCGGCGCTGGTCTTGAACGGGCCGGCGAGCACGCGGTTGGTGGCGCGCAGCGGCGTCGTCCAGGCGCCCTTGCCCTTCATCAGCGCCGGCGCCTTGGCGACCACGCCCTTCCACGCCTTGGCCAGCGTATCCGGGTTGGCGCCGCCGGCGACCTGCACCCAGATGCGGCTCGGATCGGTCTTGGCCGGATCCGGCTTCTTGGGTTCGGGCTTCTTCGCCTTGGCGTCCTTGGGATCGGGCTTGCCGCCCTTCTTCGCGTCCTCGGGCGACGTCTTGGCCTTGGGATCGGGCTTGGCCTTGGGGTCCGGCTTCTTGGGATCGGGCTTGGCAACGACCGGCTCGGGCTTGGGCTTCACCGGCGGCACCGGCTTCGCCTCGGCAACGCGCACCGGAGCGGGTTCGGGCGCGGCGGCGGGCACCGGATCGGTCGGCGTCGCGGTGACGGTCGCGAGTTCCTCGGCCGGAATGGTGATCCCGCCGACGATCGCGGCGAGCACCGAATCCTCCTGCCCCACCTTGGCCGGGCCCGGCGGCGTGGGCTCGGGGCGCGGCGGCTGCCGCACGGGCTGCACCACCGGCTCGGCTTTGGCGAGCGTGACCGGGGCGGGCGCCGGTGTCGGCGTGGGCACCGCGGGGGTCGGCGCAGGCGCCGGGCGGACAGGCGCCGGCGAGGCAGCAGCCATCCGCACCGGCGCAGGCGTGGGCGTGGGACGAACCGGCGCCGGCACCGGCCGCTCGCTGGTCTCGCTCGGCTCCTCCTCGCGCTTCGGCTGCGGGATCGGCTGCACGATCTCGGCCGGCGGCGCCACGAAGCGCGGCGGCGGCGGCAGGTTCTCGTCCGCCACCGGCTGCTGCACCGGCGCGGGCACCGGACGCGCCGCGGCGACGGCGGCAAGCTTCTCATCACGCTCGCGATCCCTGCGCGAGCGGCGGTCCCTGCCCTTGGGCTCGGGCGCGGGCGCCACCGGCTGGGCGACCGCGGCCATCTGCACCGGGCGCGGCGCCGGCACATAGCGCGGCAGGTCAGGCGCCATCCGGGCATCGGCAAGCCGCGCCTGGGTCGGCGAAAGCTCGCCGAAATGCACGGCAAAGGCACGGTCCGCCGGGTTCAACCCGCCAAGCCGGCGGAAGAACGGGATCAGCGACTGGCCCATGGTGCCCGGCATCATGCTCGAGGCGATCTTCTCCGCCCCCGCCGTGTCGCCGTTCATCGCCAGGATGAAGGCGCGCGCACGCCAGGCGGCACGATCGCTGCGGCGGAGCAGCGGATCGAGCACGCGCATCGCCTCGTCCTTATCGCCGGTGATACCCAGCGACAGCGCATAGCGGCGGATCGTCTCGGCATCGTCGCGGTTGCCGGCGAGCGCGAGCTTGTAGTCGCGCTGGGCGAGCAGCGGCTGGCCGAGCAGGTCATAGGCGAAGCCGCGATCACTGGCGTAGCTGCGCGGCTCCAGCCCGTGCGCCTCGGCCGCCTGGAACAGGCGCAGCGCCTCGCCCGGCCGCTCGAGCCGGACCAGCACCATCGCACGGCCCGCCGAAATGCGCGGATCAGTGGGGCTGATCACTTCGGCCCGCTGGAAAAAGGCAAGCGCAGCGGAGGTATCGCCCAGCCGCGCGCTGGTCATGCCGGCATCGACCAGCGTCGTCAGGTCGCGCGGATCGCTGGCGAGCATGCGGATGTCATTGGCCAGCCGGTCCGCATCGGGATTGGCCTGGGCGACGACTTCGGTCTGGGCGAAGGCGGGCATGGCCTGCGCGGCCGCAAAGGCCAGCGCAGCGATGCCGATAAAGCGATTCCGGTTCATGTCCCCGCCACCTGCGCGCAATTGCGCTGAACCGCCAATGACGGCGCCGGCACGGTTCGCCGAAGCGAGACCGGCCGGCGACGAATGGCTTACTGGTTGTTCTGGCTGCGCAGGAAGCGCGGAATGTCGAGCGGATCCTTGTCCGCATCGTCATCCGACTTGGAGGCACCGCGCGAGGCCATCGCCATGCGCTCGAACAGCGTGCCGCCGCTCTTCTTCGCCGGCTTCTCGACCAGCGGCGAGGCTTCTTCCTCGTCCCCGCCGGTCAGCCAGCGGCGGCGCGTGGTCGGCGTCGCGGCAGGCTCGTCGATCGGGGCGACGGGCGCTTCGGGCACCAGGCTGTCGGCACCGAGGACCAGTTCGTCCTCATCCTTGCCGTCATCGACCCAGTTAGACTGGACCGGCGCGGCCGGCTGCGGCTCGGGCTCATAGGCTTCGGGCACCGGCGGCGAGAGCGACACGGGCTCCTCGGCGACGGGCTCATAGGCCTCGGGAACCGGCGGTGCGAGCGGTGCTTCCTCGGCGACCGGCTCTGGCGCAGCTTCGGGCTCCGGCGCGGCGGCAGGCGCCGGGTCGGCCGTGGTGCGGCGCGGAGTCGAGAAGGAGAAGACGCGCGGCTGCTCGGCGGCGCGCGGCGCGGCCACCGGCTGCGCTTCCGCATCGATGCCGGTCGCGACGACCGAGACGCGGATCTTGCCCTCGAGCTCCGGATTGAAGGCCGAGCCCCAGATGATGTTCGCGTCCGGATCGACCAGCTCGCGGATATGATTGGCGGCTTCGTCGACTTCGAGCAGGCGCATGTCCTCGCCGCCGGTGATAGAGACGATCACGCCCTTGGCGCCGTTCATGCTCACGCCGTCCAGCAGCGGATTGGCGATCGCCTTCTGCGCGGCGATGAGCGCGCGGTCGTCGCCCTCGGCCTCGCCGGTGCCCATCATCGCCTTGCCCATCTCCTGCATCACCGAACGGACGTCGGCGAAGTCGAGGTTGATGAGGCCCGGCATGACCATCAGGTCGGTGATGCCGCGCACGCCCTGCTGCAGCACCTCGTCGGCCATCTCGAACGCTTCCTTGAAGGTCGTGTTCGCATTGGCGATCAGGAAGAGGTTCTGGTTCGGGATGACGATCAGGGTATCGACGTACTTCTGCAGTTCGTTGATGCCCGCCTCGGCCGAAGCCGCACGGCGCTTGCCCTCGAAGGCGAACGGCCGGGTGACCACGCCCACCGTCAGGATGCCCATGTCGCGGGCCGCCTTGGCGATGACCGGCGCGGCGCCGGTACCGGTGCCGCCGCCCATACCGGCAGCGATGAACACCATGTGGGCGCCCTCAAGCGCCTTCTGGACGTTGTCGATCGTCTCTTCGGCGGCGGCGCGGCCGATCTCGGGACGGCTGCCGGCACCCAGGCCCTGGGTGATCTTGGCGCCGAGCTGGATGCGGTGGCCCGCGCTCGACTGCTTGAGCGCCTGCGCATCGGTGTTGGCGACAATGAAGTCGACGCCCTGCACGTCCGCGCGGATCATGTTCGCGATCGCGTTGCCGCCCGCGCCGCCCACACCGACTACGGTGATCTTGGGGGTCAGCTCGTCCACGTCGGGCGGAAGGAAATCGATACTCATCGCCTTAGTCTCCCTGCGTCCGGGTGGCCTGTCACGAACGCGTAATCTGTCGCCCGTTCTGCACGAACGCGGAGGGCGACTCTAGAGGGAACGCGAAGTTACCAACGCATTTCTTCTAATAATTTGCCCGGAATGCCGCGATTAGCCGCTGGAACAGGGCTCCCGGGTTGGTCCGGGTGACCATCTGGTGCCGACTGGGCTCCAGCGTGCGCAGGTCGATCGGGTTGGCCGCGGCGAAGCGCGCCAGGCCCGCCAGCGTGGCGAAGGCCGGGCCGGCATGCGCTTCCGGCAGCGCCACCAGCCCCTTGGGCCGGCCGACGCGCACCGCGCTGCCCAGGAACTGCTGGGCGTAATCGGCGACGCCCTTCAGCTCGGCACCGCCGCCGGTCAGGACGATCTGGCGGCCGGCCGGATCCTCGAAGCTCAGCTTCTTCAGCTCCTTCTGGATCTCGCCCATCAGCCGCTCCAGCCGCTTGCGGATGATCGCGTTGAGCTGCGCCTTGGTGATGCGCGGGCCTTCGGTGCCGTCATCGGGGATCGCCGGCACGACATCGATCATCTCGTGATTGTCGCGCGGGCTCAGGTTCGCCGAGCCATGGAAGCACTTGGTGCGCTCGGCCCAGGCACGCGCGGTACCGAAGGACGAGGCGATATCGTCGGTGATGTCGGCCGAGCCCATCGGGATCGAGGCGAGGCCCGAAAGCACGCCCTGCGAGAAGACCGAGACATTGGTCACGCCCGCGCCGATCTCGACCAGCGCGACACCGAGCTCGCGCTCCTCGTCGGTCAGGCAGGCCAGCCCCGTCGCCACCGGCGCGGCGATGATCGAGCGGACTTCGAGATGCGCCGAGCGGACGCAGTGATCGAGATTGCGCACCGGCGCGCCGTCGGTCGCGACGACATGGATGTCGACGCCCAGGCGCTCGGCATGCAGCCCGAGGGGACGGCGCACGCCGGCAAGGCCGTCGACCGTGTAGCGGGTCGGCTGGGCGTGGAGCACCATCTTGCCCTGCGGGTCGATCGCGTCGCGGCCGGCGCGGAGCAGCTCGTCGATGTCGTTCTGCTCGATGCGGTGGCCGCCGAGATCCGATTCAAGCCGGACGATGTCCGAGATCAGGCCACCGGCGGAGAAGCTCACCCACACGTCTTCGATGTTCTGGCCGGCGATGCGCTCGGCCTGCTCCACCGCTTCGCGGATGGCGAGTTCGGTCGCGTGCATGTCGGCGACATAGCCGCGCTTGACGCCTCGGCTCTCGCGCTGGCCGGTGCCGAGCACCACCAAAGTGCCGTCGTCGGACCGCTGCGCGATCAGCGCCGAGACCTTGGACGACCCCACGTCCAATGCCGTGATCAGCCCTTCCGGTGCTACCTTCGCCATCTGCCCCTCATTCGAAAAAACGCTTAATACTCAATTCACCATATGAATCAGGATTTTGCCCTGATTACAACTACGGTGTTACTCATAATCCCGTCGCGGGCGGCGCGCCGATCGCGGCGGGCCGGCGGACGACCAGATTATCGGGGTCGCGCATGTCGAACCCCAGGTTTCCGCGGCCGAGCAGCCGATACGCCCCATCCTTCTCGGCGAAGGTCTTGAGCGCGTCCTTCGCTTCCTTGTCGCCCTCGGGCAGCTGGAGCTTCTCGCCGGTATCGAAGATGATATCCCAGCGGCGATTGCCCACCCAGGTGGCGGCGCGGACCAGCGGCTTGAGCGCCGGCGCGCTGTCCATCAGGTCGCGGCGCGCGGGCTCCTGGTTGTTGGCGCCGTCGCCGATCAGCAGCGGCAGGTCCGGCATCGCTTCGCGCGACACCGGCTCCAGCGGCACGCCGGTCGGGTCGATCAGCATCAGCTGGCCATGGTTCTGCCAGATCGCCGCGGGCTCGCGCTCGACGATGTCGATCAGCAGCTTGTCGGGCAGCCGACGTGAAACACGCGCATCCTTGATCCAGGGATAGGCAAGCAGCTTGGCACGGACCTGGCCAAGGTCGACCAGCGGCATCGCGCGCGAATTCTGGTCGAGCACCTGCTGGTACACGGTCATGCGGTTCATCCGCTTGAGCCCGTTGATCTGGATCGTGTCCACCCGCAGCCCGGCATCGCCCACAGCCTGCGCGGCCCCCGTGCCGATGATCTGCGGGATGCCGAACCAGGTCGCGACGGTGATCGCGCCGATCCCGAAGATGCCGACAATCCCCCAGGTCGCCATGCGCGTGAGCGTCGCCTGGTCGAACGGCAGCGCGGCCAGCGCCTGGTCCATCAGGCCCGGCTGCTTCTTGCGCGGCTGCTGCTTGCGTTTCGCTACCGGCTTCGCCCCGCGACGGGTGGCCGTCCGCTTGGCGGGCTGCCGGCTCATCCGCTCAAGGCCTCGTCGACGATGCGCTGGCACAGCTCGGGATAGGAGATGCCCAGGTGGCGCGCCTGCTCGGGCACCAGGCTCAGCGGCGTCATGCCCGGCTGGGTATTCACCTCGAGCAGGAACAGCCCCTCGATCCCCATGCTGTCGTCCCAGCGGAAATCCGAGCGCGAGGTGCCCTTGCAGCCGAGCAGCTTATGCGCCTCGAGCGCGATGCGCTTGCACGCCTCGGTGATCTCGTCGGGGATCTGCGCCGGATAGACATGCTCGGTCAGCCCGTCGGTGTACTTGGCGTCGTAATCATAGAAGCCGCTCTTGGGCTTGAGCTCGGTCACGCCCAGCGCCTCGCCCGCGAGCACCGCCGTGGTCAGCTCGCGCCCGCGGATGAACGGCTCGGCGAGCAGCTCGTCGAACTCCTGCCACGGCCCCCGCGCGTCCGGCGCGATCGGGTTGCCGTAATTGCCTTCCTGGGTGACGATCGCCACGCCCACCGACGAACCCTCGTTCACCGGCTTCAGCACATAGGGGCGCGGCAGCGGGTCCTCGCGGTGGAGGTCCTCGGTCTTGACCATCCGTCCGCCGGGCATCGGGATGCCGTGCGGCACCAGCGCCTGCTTGGTAAGCTGCTTGTCGATCGCGATCACCGAGGTGACCAGCCCGGAATGCGTGTAGCGCACGCCCATCAGGTCGAGCATGCCCTGCACCGTGCCGTCCTCGCCCGGCGTGCCATGCAGCGCGTTGAACACCACATCGGGCTTCGCCTCGGCGATCTTCAGGGCGACGTCGCGATCCATGTCGATCCGCGTGACCTTGTGGCCCAGCCCCTCCAGCGCGTCGGCGATGCCCGCGCCGGACATCAGCGACACCTCGCGCTCGGCCGACCAGCCCCCCATCAATACGGCAATGTGAAGGGTGGTCACGAATTCATGCTCCGTTCGTAAAGTGCAGGCTGCAGGTCGCGCGTCTCCTGGCTGCAACCTTCATCCCAGGGGAAGAGTCCGTCCTGCGCCCCAGGCCAGACGATCTGCACGGCGCGATCGAGCATGCGGCCGCTCCGGCGCTTCTCATACCATATCGCCGAATTGAAATGTTCGCGGGTGATGCGATCCGGGAGAACCTCACGGGCAATCACGCGATGCCCCGCCAGCACCCCCTCGATCGCGGCGCCATCACTCAGCACCAGACCCCGACGACACAGGTCAAGCAGGATGTTGATCATCGGGTGACACAGGTCTCCGCCGAGGCCGAACACGATCACCTCGGGCTGGTTCACGGTCTCGATGAAGCCCGTCGAATAGGTGAACGGCGGCTCCCACACCTCATTCGCAGGCGAGAAAACCGAAGTGTTATGGCACCCATGATCGCGCACGTTCGCGATGATCCTGCGCTCATAGTCGGTGAGGCGGCGCAGCTTGTCGAAGATCACTCCGCCCTCCCTATCCGCTGGATTTCCCATTCCAACTCCACACCCGACTGCGCCTTCACCCTGGCGCGGACGTCCTCGCCCAGCGCCTCGATGTCGGCCGACGAAGCATTGCCCAGATTGAGCAGGAAATTGCAGTGTTTTTCGCTGACCTGCGCATCGCCGCGCATCAGGCCTCGGCAACCGGCCGCGTCGATCAGCGCCCAGGCCTTGTGCCCGTCCGGGTTCTTGAAGGTCGAGCCGCCGGTCTTGGAGCGCAGCGGCTGCGACTCCTCGCGCGCCGCCGCGATGCGGTCCATCTCTGCCTGGATCACCGCCGGTTCCTCGCCATGCCCGCGGAAGGTCGCCGAGATCACGATCGCGCCCTCGGGCAGCGCGCTGTGCCGATAGGTATAGCCGAGATCCGCCAGCGCCAGCACCCGGCGCTCGCCCGATCGCAGCACGACCTCGCATTCGACCAGCACGTCCTTGACCTCGCGGCCATAGGCGCCGCCGTTCATCCGCACGAACCCGCCGACCGTGCCGGGGATCGAGCGCAGGAACTCCACCCCGCCGATCCCGGCATCGCGCGCCTTCGAAGAAACCAGAATGCCCGAAGCCCCGCCGCCGCAGCGCAGGGTCGTCGCATCGAGCTGTTCGACCCCGGCAAAGGCCTTGCCCAGCCGCACGACCACGCCCGGCACGCCGCCGTCGCGCACGATCATGTTCGAGCCCAGCCCGAGCCCCATCACCGGCACGTCGGAATCGAGCCCGGCGAGGAAATCGGCCAGATCCCCGGCATCGGCCGGCTCGAACAGCCACTCGGCCGCGCCGCCGCTCTTGAACCAGACGAGCGGCGCCAGCGGCGCATCCGCAGTCAGTTTTCCGCGCACGGGAGGGAGCGCGGCAGCCGCCTGGTTCACGCCCGCGCTTCCTCGATCGCGCCGGCCAGGTTCGCCGCCCATTTCGTGATGTCGCCCGCGCCCAGGCAGATCACCATGTCCTTGGGCTGCACCACGCCCGCAAGCGCCTGCGCCAGCCCGTCCTCATTCTCCACCGCCGCGACCGAGCGATGCCCGCGCCGCTGGACATTCTCGACCAGCGCCTCGGCGCTCACGCCCTCGAGCGGCAGCTCGCCCGCCGCATAGACCGGGGTGACATAGACCATGTCGGCGTCGTTGAACGCCTGGGCGAACTCGTCCATCAGGTTCTTGAGGCGCGTGAAGCGATGCGGCTGGACGACCGCGATCACCCTGCCCTCGGCGCTCTCGCGCGCCGCCGCCAGCACCGCGCGGATCTCCACCGGGTGATGGCCGTAATCATCGATGATCGTCGCCCCGTTCACTTCGCCGACCTTGGTGAAGCGGCGCTTCACCCCGCCGAACTTGGCGAAGCCCTGCTGGATCGTCGCATCGGGAATGCCCAGCTCGAGCGCCACGCCGATCGCGGCCAGCGCGTTCTGGACGTTGTGGCGGCCCGGCATCGGCAGCTCGATCCCCTCGATCGAGCGGGTGGTGCCGTCGCGGTTGCGGATGATCGCCTCGAAGCGGTTGCCACCATGATGCGGCGTCACATTGACGCCGCGCACATCGGCCGAAGCCGCGAAACCATAGGTCACGATCCGCCGGTCGCGCACGCGCGGGATGATCGCCTGCACTTCGGGATGATCGAGGCACAGCAGGGCCGCGCCGTAGAAGGGCACATTCTCGACGAACTCGACGAACGCATCCTTCACCGCATCGAACGAGCCATAATGGTCGAGATGCTCGGGATCGATATTGGTGACGATCGCATAGGTGCCGTCGAGCCGCAGGAAGCTGCCGTCGCTCTCATCGGCCTCGACCACCATCCACTCGCTGTCGCCCAGCCGCGCGTTCGAGCCGTACTGGTTGATGATGCCGCCATTGATCACGGTCGGGTCCACCCCGCCGGCATCGAGCAGTGCCGCGACCATCGAGGTCGTGGTGGTCTTGCCATGCGTACCCGCCACCGCGACGGTGGACTTCAGCCGCATCAGCTCGGCGAGCATCTCGGCCCGGCGCACCACGGGGATACGGCGCTGATAGGCAGCTTCCACCTCGGGATTGGTCCGCACGATCGCAGTGGAGACCACCACCACCGCGGCGTCGCCCAGATTCTCGGCATTGTGCCCGATCGTCACCGGGATGCCGCGGCTGCGCAGCCCCTGCACGACATAGCCCTCGGCCACGTCCGAACCCTGCACCGAATAGCCGAGATTGTGCATCACCTCGGCAATGCCCGACATGCCGATGCCGCCGATACCGACGAAATGGATGGTACCGATGTCCTTTGCGACACCCTTCATGCGAACGCTGGCCTTCCCTGCATGGAGATGCGCTGGCCCTTGATCGGGGCCTCCGGCGCATCGATGGATTCTACGAGATCGGCGAGATCGCGCGTAGCGTTGGGACGGCCCACGCTGCGCGCCCGCGCCGCTGCATTCTCAAGCCCGACCGTGTCGAGCCCGAGCTTCTGGATCTGCTTGGCGAGTTCCGCCGCGGTGAAGCCCTTTTGCGAGATCGTCCTCGCGCCGCCAGCAGCGGTGATCTCGCGGGCATTGGCGGTCTGGTGATCGTCGGTCGCGCTGGGCAGCGGCACCAGGATCGCCGGACGCCCCGCAGCGGTCAGCTCGGCAATGGTCGAGGCACCCGCCCGCGCGATCACGATATGCGCCCAGGCCAGCGCTTCGGGCATGTCGGTGATATAGGTCGAGACATCCGCCGGGATGCCGTGGTTCTGGTACTTGGCGCGCACCGTCTCGATATCCTCGACGCGTGCCTGGTGCGTCACCTGCAGGCGGCGGCGGAAATGGACGGGCAGCAGCGCAAGCCCATCGGGCACCACCTGGCTCAGCACGGTCGCACCCTGGCTGCCGCCGGTCACGAGCACGCGGAAGATGCCGTCCTCCTCGAGCAGCGGGTACGGACGGTTGCGCAGGTTGAGTACCGCCTCGCGCACCGGGTTGCCGACGAGATGCGCCTTGGCCTGCCAGCCCGGCTTCATCCGATCGACCTGCTCGTACGACGTCGCAATCGCATCGACGCGTCCCGCAACGAAACGGTTCACCCGGCCGAGCACCGCATTCTGCTCATGGATGATCGTCGGCACGCCGGCCCGGAACGCCGCGAGCAGCGAGGGCAGCGCGGGATAGCCGCCGAACCCGATCACCGCCGAAGGCTGGATTTCCTTGTAGAGCCGCAGCGCCATCGAGCGCCCGGCCATGATCTTGCCCGCCGCGCGGATATAGCCGAGCGGCCCGCCGCCCAGCCGTCCGGCCGGCAGCACATGTGTCTCGACGCCGTCGAACAGGCCCGGGAAGCGCACGCCACGGTCGTCGCTCACCAGCGCCACATGATGGCCCCGCTCGGCCAGTTCCGCTGCCAGGGCGGCAGCGGGCACCATATGCCCACCGGTGCCGCCGGCTGCGAGGACATAGCTTCGGGACTGACTCATGCGTTGGTGCTCCAGCGGCCGGTATAGGGCGAGCGCTTCAGATACGGGTTTCGCCGCGTGAAGGCGAGAAGCAACCCATAGCCGATCGCCAGCGCGATCATCGACGATCCGCCATAGGAAATGAAGGGCAGCGTCATGCCCTTGGACGGGGCGATGCCGGTGTTCACCGCCATGTTGATCAGCGATTGCACGCCGAACTGGGCCGCCAGCCCCGCCGCGGCGAGCAGGCGGAAGGCGTCTTCCTCGTCGAGCAGCTTCATCAGCACGCGGATCACGATAGCGAGATACAGCAGCGCGATCACGATGCAGGCGATCAGCCCGAACTCCTCGCCGATCACCGAGAAGATATAGTCGGTATGCCCTTCCGGCAGCTTGAACTTCATGATGCCGTTGCCGGGCCCGCGCCCGAGCAGCCCGCCGGCGGTCAGCGTGTCATGCGCCATCTCCACCTGGTAGCGCTCGGCAAGGGCGGCGTCCTTGGTGGGAAACAGGAAGTTGTCGATGCGGGTGCGCGCCGTGCCGTAGAACAGATAGGCCGCGATCACGCCGGCGACGGCGGTGCCGAACAGCCCGGCAATCGCCGCCGGGGAAATGCCCGAGATCATCAGCAGGATGATCCACACGCTGGCGAACACGATCGTCTGGCCGAAGTCCGGTTGCAGCATCAGCAGCACGCCGATCAGCGCGGTCAGCCCGCCGGTGACGAACAGCACCGGCAGCTGCGGATCCTTGGCGCGGAAGCTCAGCATCCAGGCGGTCGCAACGATGAACAGCGGCTTGAGGAACTCGGAAGGCTGGAATTCGGAGATGCCGACGCCGATCCAGCGCTTGGCGCCGTTCACCTCGTGCCCGATGATCGGCACCAGCGCGAGGCAGGCGAGGAATATCGCCGCCCCGATCAGCGCAAGCCGCCTGGCAAGCGTGACCGGCAGCATCGACACGGTGACGAGCACCGGCACGCAGATGCACACCCACACCAGCTGTCGCCAGAAATAATACATCGGCGCCATCACATGGCTGGCGTCCGAATAGCGGCGCGCGGTCGCGGGCGAGGCCGCGGCAACCGCGACCAGACCGATCGCGATCAGCAGCAGCGCCAGCGTGAGCAGCACGCGGTCGACTTCCCAGAACCACATGCCGGCGCGCGTCTTGCTCGCGCGGCCGAGTTGTGGCGAGCCGCGGCGGCGGGCCTCGGGCTCCGCTTCCTGCGGCATCGTGTCGTTCATCCCAGTGCCTCCACCGCGTCGCGGAAGGCCTGGCCCCGGGCTTCATAGTCCTTGAACTGGTCGAACGACGCGCAGGCGGGCGACAGCAGCACCACTTCGCCCGGCTGGGCATTGGCGGCGGCGGCCTTCACCGCGACATCGAGCGTGCCCGATCGCTCGACCGGCATCTCGCCTTCGAGCAGCTTCGCGAACATCTCGCCCGCATCGCCGATCGTGTACGCCTTCACTACATGGCTGAAGCCCGGCCGGCAGGCATCGAGATCGTCGGTCTTCGCCTTGCCGCCCAGGATCCAGTGGATCTTCGGATAGGCCGAGAGCGCCGGCGCGGTGGAATCCGCGTTGGTCGCCTTGCTGTCGTTGACGAACAGCACGCCGTTCACGGTCTTCACCCGCTCCATGCGGTGCGGCAGGCCGGGGAAGCTCTCCAGCCCCTTGTCGATCGCGGCCTGCTCGATGCCGAGCGCCTGGCAGGCGGCGATGGCGGCGAGCGCGTTCTGGGCGTTGTGCGGGCCCTGCAGGGCCGGCCAGCGCGACTGGTCCATGCAGATGCCCGGCGCGATCCGGGTCAGGTCCTCGCTGCGGCCCGCGGCGGCAACCTGCTGCGCAATGGCCGCCGAGGGCTCGTCACCGATGCCGATGATCGCGGCATGCCCCTTGGCCTGCATCGCGAACAGCCGCGCCTTCGATGCCGCATAGGCCAGAAACCCGTCATAGCGGTCGAGATGGTCGGGGGTGATATTGAGCAGCACCGCGACGTCGCAGTCGAGGCTGTGGGTCAGGTCGATCTGGTAGCTCGAAAGCTCCAGCACATAGACGCCGCCTTCGGGAAGCGGGTCCTGCCCCAGGATCGGCAGCCCGATATTGCCGCCCATCCGCGTCGGGATGCCGGCGGTCTCGATGATATGGTGGATCAGCGCCGTGGTGGTCGACTTGCCGTTGGTCCCGGTGATCCCGACCACGCGGTGCGCGGGCATCTCGGCACGGGCTTCGGCGAACAGCTCGATGTCGCCGATGATGGGGACGCCGGCTTCCGCCGCCTTCGCCGCGATCGGATGCGTATTCAGCGGCACGCCCGGAGAAACGGCGACGCCGGCAAAGCCCGCGAGATCGATCTCCAGCGGATCAGCAATCTCAAGCCCCTCCCCTTCAGGGGAGGGGTTGGGGTGGGGCAGCGTCTCACCGAGACCGGAAGCCAATTTGGCCCGCGCCGCCTCATTGCTGTCCCAGGCCACAACTTCCGCCCCGCTCGCCAGCAGGGCATGCACCGTCGCCGCGCCCGAGCGCGCAAGCCCGAGCACCGCATAGCGTTTGCCGCGCCAGGACGTGCTGGTGATCACCGCAGCTTAAGCGTCGCGAGGCCCGCCAGCGCCAGCACGAAGGCGATGATCCAGAAGCGGATCACGACCGTCGGCTCCGACCAGCCGAGCTGCTCGAAATGGTGGTGGATCGGCGCCATCCGGAAGATGCGCTTGCCGGTGCGCTTGTAGAAGAACACCTGGATGATGACGCTGAGCGCCTCCATCACGAACAGGCCGCCGATGATGCCGAGCACCAGCTCGTGGTGCGTGGTCACGGCGATCGTGCCGAGCGCGCCGCCGAGCGCGAGGCTGCCGGTATCGCCCATGAACACCGCCGCCGGGGGCGCGTTGAACCACAGGAAGGCGAGCCCTGCGCCGACCATCGCGCCGCAGAAGATCGCCAGGTCGCCGGCGCCGGGCACGTGCGGGATGCCGAGATAGACGGCGTAGATCTTGTTGCCCGCCAGGTAGGCGATCAGCATGAACGCCATGCTGGCGATCACCACCGGCATCGTCGCCAGGCCGTCGAGCCCGTCGGTCAGGTTCACCGCATTGCCGAACGCGACGATCACGAAGGCGGCGAAGGCGATGTAGAAATAGCTGATGTCGGGGTGGAAGCTGCTGAAGAAGGGCACGTAGAGCTGGGTGCCGTTCTGCGAGCAGATGATCGCCGCGGCGATGCCCGCGATCGCGAACTCGCCGATCAGCCGCACCTTGCCCGATACGCCCGCGGTCTTCTGCTTCCGCACCTTGTCATAGTCGTCGAGGAAGCCGATCATGCCGAAGCCGAAGGTGACGAACATGCAGGCCCAGACATAGGGGTTCTTCAGGTCCATCCACAGCAGCAGCGACAGCATCAGGCTGGTCAGGATCATCAGGCCGCCCATGGTCGGCGTGCCGCGCTTGGCGAGGTGGCTCTGCGGGCCGTCGTCGCGGATCGGCTGCCCCTTGCCCTGGCGGACGCGCAGCCAGCCGATGAACTTCGGGCCGATGACAAGGCCGATCAGCAGCGCCGTCGCCACCGCGCCGCCGGTGCGGAACGACAAATAACGGAACAGGTTGAACACGCCGGGGAAGCCGAGCAGCTCTGCGATCCAGTACAACATCAGGCAGGTGCCCTTTCCGCCAACGCCGCAACGACCGACCCGAGCCGCACGCCGTTAGAGCCTTTTATGAGAACGGCGTCCCCGGCCTGGAGCATGTCATCGAGCCTGCCCAGCGCGGTCGCCGCGTCGGGCACATGGACGAAATCGACCGCGCCCTCAAGCGCCTGTGCGAGCGGCGCCATCGCTTCACCGACCAGAATGACGGTTTCGACGCCCGCCGCCTCGATCGGGCCCGACAATTCGGCGTGGAAGGCATCCGAATGCTCGCCCAGCTCGCGCATCTCGCCGAGCACCGCCAGCTTGCGGCCCGGCTCCTGCGCCAGCACCGCCAGCGTCGCGCGCATCGAGGCGGGATTGGCGTTGTAGCTCTCGTCGATCACCAGCGCGGTGCCGCCGCGCACCGGCACATTGAGCCGCGCCCCGCGCCCGGCCAGCCCGCCCAGCTCGGCAAGCGCGAGGCCCGCCAGCTCGAGGTCCGCGCCCACCGCATCGACCGCGGCGAGGATCGCCATCGCATTGGAGACCCAGTGCGCCCCCGGCTGCGACAAAGTGAAGCTCAGCTCGCGCTGCCCGAAGCGCGCGGTGACGAAGGTGCCCCCCGTCCGCGTCCGCATCGTCTCGACCGCGCGGTAATCCGCGCCCTCGCCCAGCCCGAAGGTGACGATCTTCGCCGCGTAGGGCCTGGCAGCCTCGATCAGCCGCTCGCGGTGCGGGCTGTCGAACGGCACGATCGCGGTGCCGCCCGGCTCCAGCCCCTGGAAGATCTCGCCCTTGGCGTCGGCGATCGCTTCCTCGCTGGCGAAGAAGCCCATATGCGCCGGCGCGATCGTGGTGACGATGGCGACATGCGGCCGCACCAGCCGGGTCAGCGCCGCCAGCTCGCCCGCGTGGTTCATCCCCATCTCGAACACGCCATAGCGCGTGTTCCGCGGCATCCGCGCCAGGCTCAGCGGCACGCCGGTATGGTTGTTGTAGCTCTTGACCGAGCGATGCGCCTCGCCCGGGGCATTGCGCTCGAGCGCCGCGAACAGCGCCTCCTTGGTCCCGGTCTTGCCGACCGAGCCGGTGACCCCGATCACCTTGCCCTGCATCCGCGCCCGCGACGCCACGCCCAGCGCGTCGAGCGCCGCGACCGTGTCCGCCACCAGCACGTGCGGGAACGCAGTCGCCTGCGACACCACCGCGCCCGCCGCCCCCTGGGCAAAGGTCTGGTCGAGGAATTTGTGCCCGTCGGTGGTCTCGCCCTTGAGCGCGAGGAACAGATCCCCCTGCCCCACTTCGCGCGAGTCAAAGGCAACGCCCGAGACTTCGAAGTCCGCCGAAGCCGTGCCGCCGGTCGCCCCGGCGATCTCGTCTGCGGTCCACAGCCTCACGCCGCGCTCTCCCGCGCCACGCTGACATCGTCGAACGGCAGCACCATGTCGCCGACGATCTGGCCCTGCTCATGTCCCTTGCCGGCGACCAGCACGATGTCCTCGCTGCCCGCCATGTCGATCGCCGCCTTGATCGCTTCGCGGCGCCCGCCGATCTCGATCGCCCCCGGCGCCCCTTCGAGCACCTGGGCGCGGATCGCCGCCGGATCCTCGGAGCGCGGATTGTCGTCGGTGACGATCACCACGTCCGCGCCGGCCGTCGCCGCCTGCCCCATCGGCGCGCGCTTGCCGGTATCGCGGTCGCCGCCCGCGCCGAACACGATGATCAGCCTGCCCCTGGTATGCGGCTTGAGCGCCGCGATCGCCGCCTCCAGCGCATCCGGGGTATGCGCGTAATCGACATAGACCGGCGCGCCGACCTTGGTGATCACCGCGCGCTCGAGCCGTCCGCGCACCGGCTGCAGCCGGCTGAGATCGCTCAGCGTCTGCGCCACGTCCCCGCCAGTCGCCACCACCAGCCCGGCCGCGACCAGCGCATTGGCCGCCTGGTACGCGCCGATCAGCGGCAAATTCACCTTGTAGGTCTGGCCCTCGGCCTCGATCGTCAGTCCCTGGCCGAGCAGGGTCGGCTCGCGGCCCACCAGCCGCAGCGTCGAGCCATGCTCGCCCACCGTGACCAGCCTGTTGCCCCGCTGCCGCGCCAGATCCTCGATCCGCGGCGCATTGGGATCGTCCGCCCACACCACCGCGGTGCCGCCGTCCAGGTCGAGCACATCGGCGAACAGCCGCATCTTGGCGTGGAAATAGGTTTCCATGTCGCCGTGATAGTCGAGGTGGTCGCGGCTGAGGTTGGTGAACGCCGCCGCCTTCACCGGCAGCCCCTCGGTCCGGTATTGCGAGAGCCCGTGCGACGAAGCCTCGAACGCGACATGGCTCACGCCCTCGCGCGCCAGCCCGGCGACGTTGGAGAGGAAGGTCACGATATCCGGCGTGGTCAGGCCCGTCGAAACCGTGTCATCCGCCGTGGTCACCCCCAGCGTGCCGATCGAGGCGGCATGGAAGCCGCGCATCCGCCACAGCTGCCGGGTCATCTCGACGGTCGAGGTCTTGCCGTTGGTCCCGGTCACCGCCACCGCGGTCCCCGGGAACGGCGCGAAGAACGCCGCCGCCAGCCGGGCGAACTTCTCGCGCGGATTGTCGTCGGCGATATGCAACACGCCTTCCACCTTCGCACCCGGCCGGGCGACGATGGCGACGGCACCGGCCTTCACGGCATCGGCGATGAAGTCCTCGCCGTTGAAGCGCGCCCCTTCGAACGCGCCGAATATGGTTCCGGGGGCGACCTTGCGATGGTCGATGGCAAATCCGGTGACGACGGCGTCTTCCCCGCCTCCCGTCAGCGCGCCCAGTTTCATTCGGGATCCTTCTTGTCGGCGTCCGGCCCCGCCCAGATCAGCGGCAACAGCTCGCGCTCGTCAATATCGCGGTTCGCATCCGGCACCACGCCCAGCAGCGAGCCGGTGCGCCCCACCACCCGCGCGACGACGGGCGCCACGGTCCAGGCGGCGGTCGTGCGGTACACGCCGATCGAGGGGTTGGACTTGGGCGAATCGAGCATTGCGATCATGACATAGCGCGGCGCGTCGATCGGGAAAGCCGCCGCAAACGTCGAAACGTTGCGACTCTTGTCATAACCACCGCCGGCGGCCGCCTCCGCCGTGCCGGTCTTGCCGCCGATGCGGAAGCCCGGGGCCTCGCCCTTGCGGCCGGTGCCCTTGAGCACGATCAGCCGCAGCAGCTGGCGCATCCGGTCGCTGGTCTCCTGCTTGAGCACGCGCTTGCCCTGGGGCGGATGCGCCGCATCCACCTTGCGCAGCGTCGCCGGATACAGGATCCCGCCATTCACCATCGCCGCATAGGCCGTGGCGAGATGCAGCGGCGTCACCGCGATGCCGTGGCCATAGGCGGTGGTCATCACCGTGATCCGCCCCCAGCTCGCCGGCCAGAGCGGCTTGGCGCTCGCGTCGAGCTCGATCTTCGGCCGCTGGTCGAATTCGAAGCGGCGGAAGATCTCCTGCATCTTCGCCGCGCCCAGCTCGTCGGCGATGCGCGCGGTGGCGATGTTCGACGAATAGATCAGCGTCTCGGGGATGTTGAGCCAGCGGAACTGCTCGTCGCCCGGATCGTCATGGATCTTGAAGCGGCCCACCTGCAGCGGCACCGTCGCATCGAAGCGGCGCGCCATCGAGGTGATCGTGCCGGTGTCGATCGCGGCCGCCACGGCGATCGGCTTGAAGGTCGATCCCAGCTCATAGACGCTCTGCGTCACATTGTTGCGCGGCGGCGGCCCGTCGATCGCATTGGGATTGAAGGCCGGCAGCGAAGTCATTGCAATCACTTCGCCGGTCTGCACGTCCAGGATCACGCCGGCGGCGCCGCGCGCCTGCAGCTGCGTCATCGCCGTGCCGAGTTCATTCTCCAGCGCCGCCTGCACGCGCAGGTCGAGCGAGAGCGCCACCGGCTGGCCGCGCCGCGCCGGATCGCTCAGCTGCGCATCGAGCACCCGCTCCATGCCGTAGCGGCCATGGCCGGTGCTATCGATATAGCCGAGCACGTGCGCCGCCAGGGTCGATTGCGGATAGAGCCGGTCGTTCTCGCGCTGGAACTCGATCGCCGGCTGGCCCAGCTCGTTCACCTGGGCAACCAGCTCGGGCATCGCCCGGCGCTTCAGGAACGCGAAGCTGCTGCCCGATTTGAGGATCGCGAAATACTTCTCGGCGCTCTGCTCGGGGATCAGCTCGGCCAGCTTCTTGGCAAGCTCGGCCTTGTCGCCGATCACCTGGTTCGGGTGGATCGCGATCGTCCAGCTGTCGATCGAGCGGGCCAGCGGCGCGCCCCTGCGGTCGGTGATGTCGCCGCGCGGCGGCACCAGGCTGGTCGCGATCTCGCGCGCCGTCGCCGGCTCGGCCCATACCGCCAGGAAGGCCAGCTTGCCGATCACCACCAGCATGCCGAAGCCGAACAGGATCGACAGGATCATCAACCGCACCTGGGCGGTGGCGACAAGCGCCTGACGGGCATCGCCCGTACGGCCCTTGCGGGCCGGCGGGGCGACGACGACGATCAACGGAGTGCCAGCTTCTCGCGCTGCGCAAGCTTCTTCAGGTCGTCGATGGTAGAGGTGCTGAGCACGCCCTTGTCCACCATCGCCACTGCGCGCTTGTCAGCCTTCTTCATGAGGTCGTGAAGTTCCCGGTCCTGCTGCGCCACGCTCTTGCCCGAAACGGCCTGGGCCGGCGCAGGCGTCGCCTGCACCGGAGCCGCCGCTGCCGTCGCCACTGCTGCGGCAGGCTGAGCCGAAGGCGCGCCGGTCGGAACGATCAGCGCGGCGTTCTGCATCTGGGCGGGCTGGTCGAGACTGGCCAGCGCCGTCTCGCTCGCCAGATACTGGCCGGACGTCGGCGCGGCAAGCGCCAGCACGTCGCCGTTCCAGCGCTCGATCTGGGCCAGGTTGGCCCGCGTCTGGAACTCGGTTTCCAGCCCGCGAATGTCCTTCTGCGCCTGCAGGATCGCGATCTTCATCGCGTTGAGCCGGGCCTGCTCGGCCGCACCGTGCGAATTGACCATGTAGCACGCCGGCGCCACCACAACGGCGCAGAGGAGCCACCCCAGTCCCTTGAAGCTCTGAACGGCCATCTTACGCTACTCCTTCACTGGACCACGGTGCCGCGGCGGTCCGCCGCGCCACGCGCAGCGTCGCCGAACGGGCACGCGGATTACGGGCAACCTCCTCGTCGCTCGGGCGCACGGCCTTGGCGGGAGGTTCGAAACTGGGCGCGGCCACCGGGGCCATTGCCGGGCGATGGCGCGAGCCGGCGGGCTCGCTGCCGCTGCGCTCGCGCAGGAACCGCTTCACCACCCGGTCTTCCAGGCTGTGGAAGGTCACCACCGCCAGCCGGCCGCCGGGCTTGAGCACGCGCTCGGCCGCGGCCAGGCCTTCCGCCAGCTCGTCGAGCTCGCGGTTGATGAAGATGCGCACCGCCTGGAAGGTCCGGGTCGACGGGTCCTTCTTGTCGTGCGGCTTGTGGCCCAGCGCCTTGCGGACGACATTGGCCAGCTCGGTCGTTGTGGTCAGCGGGCGCGCGCGGACGATCGCGCTGGCGACGCGGCGCGAGCGCGGCTCCTCGCCATATTGATAGATCACGTCGGCGATCTCGCCCTCGTCGGCCGAGTTCAGCCATTCCGCCGCGGTCATCCCCTCGCCGGCCATGCGCATGTCGAGCGGCCCTTCCTGCTGGAAGGAGAAGCCGCGCTCGGCCTGGTCGAGCTGCATCGACGATACGCCGATATCCATGGTCACGCCGTCGACGGGCACCAGCCCGCGCCGCTCCAGCTCGCCCTCGAGCTGGCTGAACGGCGCCTCGATCAGCACCAGCCGCCCGCCCGACGCCGCGACGAGGGTTTGGCCGCCTTCGATCGCACGGGGGTCGCGATCGAAGGCGGCCACCTCGGCACCCCGCTCGAGGATGGCGTTGGTGTAGCCGCCTGCGCCGAAGGTGCAGTCGACATGGCGCTCGCCGGGCACGGGGGCGAGGCCGTCGACCACTTCGGTCATCAGCACGGGAATGTGGGGCTCGGTCGGGGAGCTCACAGCGTCACTCCCTTGGCCTGGCACAGATATTCGCAGATCTCGCGCAGCGTGGGGTCCGCGTCGGGATCGTTCATCAGGCGCTCGGGCGCCCAGATGTCGAAGGTTTCGCCGCTGCCGTAGAACAGCGCCCATTTCTGGATGCCGGCCTTCATCTTGAAGAAGGGCGGGATCACGAAGCGGCCGGAATCGTCGAACGGGGCCTTTTCGACCTGGCCGAAGGCGCGGCGCTTGGCGCGCGGGTCGGCGTCCTCGCCACGATCGGCTGCCTGCTGCTCCTTGCGGTCGAGGCGATCATACTTCTCCTTGGACCAGGAGAGGTCATGCGCCGACAGGCACGGATCGTAAGGATGCAGGCCGACGACGATCTGGCGGATGTCGGAATTGCGCTCGGCGGCGGCGCGCAGGTCTGCGGGGATGGCGACGCGACCCTTCTGGTCGACCGCCTGGAGCGCAAATCCCTCGAAGAGCTCCCTGTCCGCCACGCCATTACCCCAATGGGCACGACTTTCCCGCCTCCGGAATCAACCCCCACGGCCGCTCCGGCGCTTTTGAACTGACGGAAAAAGGGCGTGCCCCCTCTTAAGCATTCTTTTTAGCAGAAATGCTCGGGGATTCAACGGGAGAATTGGGGATTGAGCGGGAATTTGCCCCACTCAGCGCCAATTTCAAGCCATGTTTTGCTTAGAATCGTCTTTTGTTCGCTTCTGTTCCGGTAGGTCGCTACGCATAATCCACATCCGCTAGGGGATATTACTGAAAGTGGGGCCCAATCCCGCCGGATCCCGGGAAAACCGCCCAAGTGGCGCGATTTCCCCGTTTTTCCCGCATCCGCCTGGCATGGGGCTCCCCAGGAGCGGCCGGGCGCACATCTTCCGGAAACCGCAGAAATCCTGCGAGTCGCCACGAAAACCTGCGCCGCTTAACCAGTTTCGGCAGGATTCAAGGCGTTTTGCGCGGACGAGGCAAGGAAATTGTGGATAGCGGACGCGCGCCCGTCTCCACTCCACCAGTTCCCCGGCGAAGGCCGGGGCCCAATCTCGGCGCATCAGGTCAGGCGCGAGAACCTCTCGAACCGCCAAGGGGCAAAGCCCTTGCAATGTAGGATTCCGCCTGCTTGCCTCACACCGCCGGGGCGACACCCCGCCGCACCTTTAAACCGTCGAGAGGGAAACACGCGCGGGAACCGCCAAAACCGGTTCCGCGAAAGCGGGATTGCGCACGCCGTCGCCGGGAAGTTCGAATCCCTCCCCCTGCGCGCGCCGTGTCGTGAAATGCAAAAACGCTAGCGCGACTCGCCATTCTGCTGCGGCGCAGCCTCGGCCGGGTCGGTCTTCTCGGTCGTGGTGGTGCTGGGAGCGGCACCCAGTTCGGCGAGCGGCTCGTCCTTGATCTTCTCGCCGAGCGAGTTGCCGACGGCGGTCATGTTGGCCACGACGCTCACATTGGCGCCGCCGATCGCGGAAACAGCCGTGTCCCGCGTGCGCCAGTTACCGATCGCGCTGGCGAGCGCAATCATCACCGCCACAATGGCGAGCCCCGTAAGACCAACGCGCACGCGCTGGATCGTATGGGCGGTATCAGGCGAACCCACGCTCATATCTGTTGCATAAATGTAACGCCGAACTGCCCCGTTGCCAAGACAGGTCGTTCACGCCTCGGCGAGCCACTCCGGCACCGGCAATCCCTTGGCGGTTAACCATTCGGCGTTGTACAGCGTTGAAAGGTAACGGAATCCGGTATCGCACAGGATCGTCGCGATCCGCTTGCCCGGGCCAAGCTCCCTGGCCAGCCGGACGGCGCCGGCCACGTTGATGCCCGAGGACAGGCCAAGGCACAGCCCCTCCTCCTTGAGCAACCGCTCGACCCATTCCAGGCCTTCCTCGTCGGAAATGCGGAACTGCGCATCGATCGGCGCGCCTTCCAGGTTGCCGGTGATCCGCCCCTGGCCGATGCCCTCGGCGACCGAACTGCCCTCGGCCCGAAGCTCGCCGCATTGGTAGTAGTTGTACAGCGCGGCGCCATGCGGGTCGCTCAACGCGATGCACACCTTCTCGTCCTTCGCCTTGAGGCCCAGGCCCACGCCGGCGATCGTGCCGCCGGTACCTGCCGAGCAGGTGAAACCGTCGATCCGGCCATCCATCTGAGCCCAGATCTCCTCGGCGGTGCCGTGGATATGGGCCTTGCGATTGGCGGTGTTGTCGAACTGGTTGGCCCAGATCGCGTTGGCCGTCTCCTCGGCGATGCGCCGCGAGGTGTGGACGAAATGGCCGGGGTTCGAATAGGGCGCCGCCGGCACCAGGACGAGCTCGGCACCGAGCGCGCGCAGCGTGTCCATCTTCTCGCGGCTCTGCGTCTCGGGCATCACGATGATCGTGCGATAGCCCTTGGCATTGGCGACCAGCGCCAGCCCGATGCCGGTGTTGCCGGCCGTACCCTCGACGATGCACCCGCCCGGCTGGATCAGCCCGCGCTCCTCGGCATCGTTGACGATGAACAGCGCAGCGCGATCCTTCACCGAGGCGCCGGGATTGGCGAATTCGCACTTGCCGTAGATGTCGCAGCCAGTGGCCTCGCTCGGCCCCTTCAGGCGCACCAGCGGCGTGTTGCCGATGAGCGCCAGCGTGTCGGATGTCGCATGCATGGCGGCTAGATGGAGGGGATTGGCCGATACCGCAAGCAAGCGCTGGCACATCGCCGCCAAGTCCCGCTTTTACGCCTTTACGAAACGCTTATGCGCCCACGCGAAATTCGTCTCGAAGCTTAACGCACCCCCACCCTATCTCGCGCTCCGTTCACTTGAGGAGTGCATATGGTTTCGCGTTCCGAACATGTCCTGCGCGTCGGCCAGGATACCGAAGGCCACTGGGTCGTGCAGGAGGAGGAAGGCCAGCTCGAAGGGCTGTTCCGCTCCCGCGACGCGGCGATCCGCTTCGCCCTGTCAGAGTGCCGCGCCTTTCCCGGCGCCCGCATGGTGCTCGCCACCACCCCGCTTCACTCGATCCTGTCGCACTGATGCATGACCGCCTTGCTCGCGCTCGCCTGCGCGCTGCTCGTCCGGCTTCCGGTGAACGACACGCCCCATCCCACCGCCGGATTCAGGGATCCCTGTCGCTGAGGACCCCCATGAATTCCCAGGAGAAGAAACAATGACTGCCACCCAATTCTCGCTCGGCGGGCTGCTGCGCCGCGCCGGCCTGTCGACCGAACCTGGAGGATCGCGACACGGCCCCTGCGACGCGCGGATCGCGAAAGCGCTGCTCGAATTCCGCAACCATGGCCACCGCTCGGTCCGCATGCTCGACCTCGACTGCGCCGATGGCGGCCGCCTCCTTCGCGCCGCTACCAAGGCGCGCGAACTGGGTTTCGTCTCGATCGAAGGCCGCGGCGTGTCGCTCTGGACCGCCGGCATTCGCCACGCCCGCTGGCAGGCCGAGACCGACGCCCACCCCTCCACCGAGCTGCATTTCGAGATCGCCGAGCCCATCGCCGCGCTCGCCTCCGAGCATGACGGCGCCGCCGACCTGATCTTCCTGTCCGAACCGATGCCCTATCCGTGCAGCCCGCTGGGCGGTGCGCTGGCGCGTCTTGGCGGCAGGGTGCTGGCGGAGGGCTAGGCCGTCGCCACGCCCGCCCGGGCGAGATGCGCGTCGAGCCGGCCGCCGAACCACAGGAAGAACATCCAATAGTCCGAGACCAGCGACCAGAGCGGATAGGTGAAGGTCGCCGGCCGGTTCTTCTCGACGCCGAAATGTGCCGCCCAGGCAAAGCCATAGCCCGCCAGCGGGATCGCCAGCCACCACCACCAGCCCGCGCCGCCCAGCGCGAGCAGCAGGAACCACAGGGTCAGGATCGTGCCGACATAGTGCATGCCCCGCGTCCACGGCTTCCCATGCTCGCGCAGATAGAAGGGCCAGAATTCGCGATAGGTGGTGATGGTGCCTGCCATGACGTCAGGCTAACGCGGCTTGATGGATCCGCGCAAGCACAGCTTCCCGCCCATGGTCGACGCCTGCACCCGCCTGCTCGTCCTCGGCTCGCTCCCCGGGGAGCGCTCGCTGGCCGAACAGCGTTATTATGCCCATCCGCAGAACCAGTTCTGGCGCCTGATCTCCCCCGCGGCGGGGCGCGACCTGGCTGCGCTGGACTATCCCGACCGCCTCACCGCGCTGCTCGACGCGCATATCGGCCTGTGGGACGTGGTTGCCAGCGCGCGGCGCACCGGCAGCACCGATGCCGCACTGCGCGATGTCGAAGGGCATGACATCGCCGCCCTCGCCGCCACCCTGCCCGATCTGCGCGCCATCGCGTTCAACGGCGGGACCGCATTCCGCACCGGATCGAAGCAGCTTGGCGCCGTGGCCGCACGCTACACGATCGTCGCCCTGCCCTCGTCGAGCCCGCTCCACACGATCGGCTTCGAAAAGAAGCTCCCGCATTGGGAGGCGCTGAAGCCGCTGCTCGCCTGATGGGTCGCTCAAAGGCTCAGTGCGCATTCCCCGCATCGTCCGCGGCCTTGTCCGCCGACGCGTTCCCGGCATCGGATGCCGAATTCAGCCCGTCCACCGGCCGCACGCCCGCGCAGCCGTGGAAGACCTTGTCGGCGATCTTCAGCTCCGCGGTCAGCGGGCGCTCGATCACCGGCTCCCCACCTTCGGTGCAGCGCGCATTGGTGAAGGTGATCGTTACCGGCTGGCCGAGCGTATCCTTGGTCTGCCATACGGCCTTGTCATCGCGCACCTGTGGCGAGACCGGATAGAATTGCGAGACATCGCCTTCGCTCCCGCGCCCGGCAAAGCGCGTGAGGGTGATCGATCCCGGGGCGACTTCCAGCGACCAGGTCAGGGCATTGTCGGTCGCGCGCAGCGGCTTGTTGAGGAACACATCGCCAAGATGCGCCCCCCTTGGGCTCGGCGCAGCCTTGGGCTCCTCCGCCTTTTCCGTCGATCCGCAGGCCGCCAGCATGAGCAGCGCGGCAATGGCGAGTGCGCGCATTGATCATTCTCCCTCGCCGCGACCCTGCGCAGGGCGCCTGCGGTGGTCAAGCCATGGAGCGCCGCCAGGTCTTGGTCTTGGTTGCCGCATCCGGGTCGACTCGACGGCCCCTATTAACCAGAAATCGGCTGCGATACTTGCCCGCCAATGCGCTGCATGGCGGCAGAATCGACCGTACAGGCACAAAGATCGCTTTTGGACGTATTCCGGAAATGAGTGAATTCCATGAATGACATCGGTGTCTGCCATGACTTCGCAACATTACGGATGTCATGTCGCAGCGCACAATCGATATGTAACTCTATATCACGAATCGCTTGACGATTCTTGCATGGTGAACGAAAGCTCCAGTCCGTTATGAAGAAAGCCCCCTTTTTTGCCGCCGCCGCAGTGCTCCTTTCGCTCGCTGCCTGTGAGAACAAGCCCGAGGAAGTCTCTGGCACCGCTCCAGATCCCCAGGCTGAAGCCCTGAAGAACGCCCCCAAGGTCGAGCTGCCGCCGTCGATCGAGGCCTCGGTCTCGATGCGCTGCAAGGACAACAGCGTCGTGTTCGCCGACTTCTATCAGGGCGCCAAGATGGTCCTGATCAAGGAAACCAAGGACGGCCCGGGCACCCTGCTCAAGGCGCCGGAAGCCGGCCAGCCCTTCGTCGCCGACGGCGGCTACAAGGTCATCGGTACCTCGAAGAACGCCACGATCGAAGTTCCCGGCAAGGGCTCGCGCGCCTGCCACGCCTGATCGCGGCATCCAGTGTTTCATCAAGGGCCGGCGGGCATTCCCGCCGGCCCTTTTTCATGCAAGGCTAGCCGCAAGAGGAGAGCGCATTGGCGACGGTGGCGATCTACAGCCTGAAGGGCGGCGTCGGGAAAACGACGCTTGCCGTGAACCTGGCCTGGGCATCGGCCACATTGTCGGCCCGGCGCACGCTGCTCTGGGATCTCGATCCGCAGGCCGCCTCGACCTATCTCGTCGAGCCCGAGGGCAAGACCCGCGACCAGGCGCAGGCGATCTTCACCAAGGATATCGCCCCCACCAAGCTGGTCCAGCATACCGGCATTGAGCGGCTCGACCTGATCGGCGCCGACACTTCGCTGCGCGGCCTCGACCTCACCTTCCACGAGCTCGACAAGAAGAAGCGGCTGGCCAAGCTGCTGGGCGAGCTGGACAAGGCCTATGACCGGGTGCTGCTCGATTGCCCGCCGGGACTGACCGAGACCAGCGAGCAGGTGATGCGCGCCGCCGACCTGATCGTCGTGCCGGTGATCCCCTCCCCGCTTTCCACCCGCGCCTTCGAGGAAGTCTCGGCGCACCTCGCGCGTAAGGGCGGCAAGGTGTCGCTGATGCCGGTGCATTCGATGGTCGATCGCCGGCGCAAGCTGCATGTCGAGGCCGTCGCGGCGCATCCCGACTGGCCGGTGATCCCGATGGCGAGCATCGTCGAATCGATGAGCGTGCACCGCGCCGCGGTGGGCAGCTTCGCGCCGCGCAGTCCGGGCGCCCAGGCCTTTGCCGCGCTGTGGCAAGCGATCGAGCGCCGGCTCACGGGCAAGAAGCGTTGAGCCGCGCCCAGCCGCCACAACAGGAACTCGACCCCGACCTGGTGCTGCGCGCCTATGCCATGGGCGTGTTCCCGATGGCCGATCACCGCACCGCCGCCACCGTCTATTGGGTCGAACCCAAGCTGCGCGGGGTGCTGCCGCTCGACGGCTTCCACTTCTCGCGCTCGCTCCGCAAGGTCATCCAGTCAGGCCGCTTCCGGCTGACCGTGGACACCGCGTTCGAGCGAATCATCCGGCTCTGCGCCGAAAGCGCCGCCGATCGGCCCGATACCTGGATCAACGGCCCGATCGAGCGCGTCTTCCTCGAGCTGCACCGTCGCGGCTTCGCCCATTCGGTGGAATGCTGGGACGGCGACACGCTCGCCGGAGGCCTCTACGGCCTGGCGCTCGGCCGGGCCTTCTTCGGCGAATCGATGGTCACGCGCGTACCCAACGCATCCAAGGTCGCCTTCGCGCACCTTGTCGCCCGGCTGGCGGCCGGCGGGTTCACCCTGTTGGATTGCCAGTTCATCACCGAGCATCTCTCGACGCTCGGCGCGATCGAGATCCCGCGTGACGATTATGTCGCGTTGCTGGGCGCAGCGCTCGGCGATTCGGCCGCGGGGCTCTCAACGGGTGCGCCTTCGGTCGATGGCGACTTCTTCGCGCTCGATGCGTTGCCCGATCCGCTGCCGCCCGCGGCCGGAGCCGGCACCGTGTCCGGCCCGCTATCGCGGAAAGTCATCGCGCAGCTCTTGGGCCAGACATCGTAGATCGGGTGCTGGACGACGTTGAGCGCCGGGCGCTCGGCGAACAGCCAGCCCGAATGGACGCGGTGCCATTTCTTGTCGACTTCGAGCACATCCACCTGGACGAACGCGCCGGTGAGCTGGTCCGCTTCCCAGGGCGCGGTCTTGTCGCAGGCCCTGAGGCGGACGATCACATCGCCGATGCGCACGGCCTGGCCGGGCTTGAGCTTGAACTCGCGCGCCTCGCCATTGCGCTTGTTGAGGATGCCGAGCACCGCGACGCGGTCCTTCATCGGCGTCGCCGAGGCATCCTCTATCGCCTTGCCGTCACGATCGACCGTGATCACGTCCGCAGGCTGGCCGCCCGAGTCGCGACCGCCAGTCGTGACGATCTCGTCGGAGGCGGTGTTCTTGGTGGCATCCTTGCCGCCCCCGCCCGAGCATGCGCCGAGGGCGAGCAGCAGCCCGGCCGCGACGGCTCCAGCGGGGCGACGCATCATGCGCCGGGGGTCCAGGCCTCGTAGTCGCCGGTGGCGCGGGCACGATGGCCGCCCTTTTCCAGCGCGCCGCTCGGGCGATAGGCGAGCTGCGAACCGGTCAGGTTCACTTCGCCGGGAATTTCCCATGCCTTGGGTGCCGGCAGTGCCTGGTCGGGCACCGAATCGATCTGGTGGTGGAGCCAGCTGAACCATTCCGGCGGCACGCGGCTCGCATCGTTCGAGCCGTTATAGATCACCCAGCGGCGCGTGATGCCGTTGGGGTCCTTGCCGCCCTCATAATAGAGGTTGCCCATATGGTCTTCGCCGACCTGCGTCTTGCTGCGCAGAGCGATCCAGGTGCCGAAGGTGGCGCCGTTCCACCAGGTGAAGGGATTGAGATTGAGGCCCATGGGCGCGGATTAGCGAGGAGCGCGGGGCGAGGCAATGCTTACTGCTTCGCCCAATGCACCTTGTCGCCCGCCTTGATGCCCAGTTTTGCCGAAACGCCGGCATTGATCTCGAGCACGGCGGCCACCGGCTCGCCCGATTTCACATTGTCCTCGGAGAAGGGCACCGCATTCTCGCCGATCCGGGCGATGCTGCCGTCGGCGCGGATGAAGATGATGTCGAGCGCGGTCGGCGTGTTCTTCATCCAGAAGCTCGCCTCGCGCGGCTCGCCCTCGGCCGGATAGGGCGTGAAGATCATCCCGCCGTCCTGCGGGATGTTGGTGCGGAACATCAGCCCCCGCTCCTGCTCGGCCGAAGTCCTCGCCACTTCGACATGGAAGACATGCGGGCCATTGGCGCTCTCGACGATGACATCGATCTTCTTCGCCGCCTGAACTGCCGCGGGGCCGGTCTCCGCCGCTCCCTGGCAGGCACCCGAGACAAGCAACACCGAAGCGGCGAGCGCCGCTCCCAACCCACGCATGCACTTCATCTGACTAGCTGGTCCTTTCGACCGCCACGGCAAGCGGCCCTTTTTCGCCATCGACGATGCGTGCGCTGAGCGGCTGGCCGGGTTCGACCTCCTCGATATCAGCACGGCGCAGCGTCTCCATATGGACGAATATATCGGCCGAGTCGGACCCGCGCACCAGGAATCCATAGCCCTTGAGGCGATTGAACCACTTCACCTCCACCGGCTCGAACGGCCCGGCGGTCTCGATCAGCTTCACCCGGTCGGTGCGCTCGGCCGGGCGCTTGGGCGCCTCGACCGCTTCGCTCAGGTCGATGGAGATGATCTCGCGCGCCTGCAGCCCCCGCTGGCGCTTCACGGCAGTGCACTCGACCCGAGCCCCCTCGGGCAGCGAGCGCCGGCCATGTTCCTGAAGCACGGTGAAATGGATAAGAATGTCGCCCACGGCGGCATCATCGGCCACTAGAAAGCCGAACCCCCGCGTAACGTCGAACCATTTCACGACACCGGCAAAGACCTGACCTTCGTCCATCCGGTCCCCGCCAATTCCCCCGTTTTCGTCCGGCGTGTCAGTATAGTCCTTCTGCGCAACCTGTTGGTCAGCACGCATTTTCCTGTCCCCCGAAGGACGTCATTAACATAGTATTTTCCATAAATGGAATTGCCTTTGTGCGATTCATTTCCGGAGTGTGTCTTCCGGGTCATCCCCCGGGGCCATGCGGACGATCGCGCGAGCCAGCCCGGGCGAATGGCCGGCCCGGATCATCGCCGCCATCTGCTTTTCCTGGAGCGGCCGATCGGCCAGTTCCCGGCCATAGGGGCCAATCCGCTTGCGCCGCGCGAACGTGATCGCGCTCGAGACGCCGTCCGCCTCTATCGCGGGCGCCAGCGCCTCGGCATCCTCGGCCTCCACCCCGGCAAAGCGCAGCGCCTCCCGCACCCTGCGCGCGCCCAGGCCGCGCCGCGCCATCGATCCCGCCTTCGATTCGGCATAGAGCCTGTCATTGACATAACCGAGTTCGGCCATCCGCTCTGCCAGCCCTTCCGGATCGGGCGATTTTTCTCCGTCCCAGCCCCGCTCACGCAGCTTTCGGGACAGGTACGCCGTCAGTTTAGCTCTTGTCGTAGCGTAACGTTCGACATAGCGGAGCGCGAAACGCTCCAGATCGGCGCTATTCAGCGGTGGCAGGGGGCGTCTCGGGTCAGGCATGCGCCATGATTGTGCCACAGTGGCAACCGATTTTGAACGATAGTGCGTAGCAGAGGCTAGCCTCAAAAAAAATGTCGTGGGGGCACGACGTTGGCTACCACGCAGGGGCACGGAATAAAGAATGGTATTGGACGTTACGGGATCGCTAGAGGCAGAAAAGGAAGCGGGAACGCTCGCGCCTACGCCTACCGATGACAGCCTGCCGCGTCGCCTTGCGGATTTCGATACGCTGGGCGATGCGCTCGATTACGCTGCTCAGGGCGTACGTGGGCTCAACTTCCACGATGCGCGCGGCAACCTCGTGCGCCCCTATCCCTTCGCGGAGCTTCGCGAGGATGCGCTGAAGCAGGCCCATCGCCTGATCGCCGCGGGCGTGAAGCCCGAGGATCGCATCGCGCTGATCGCGGAGACGGGCGCCGAATTCGCCTCGCTCTTCTTCGGCGTGGTCTATGCCGGCGCCTGGCCGGTGCCGCTGCCGCTGCCGACCAGCTTCGGCGGCGCCCAGTCTTACATCGACCAGCTGACCGTCCAGCTGCAGAGCTGCGATCCCTCGATGCTGCTCTACCCGCCCGAGATCGGCGCGATGTGCGCCGAGGCGGCGCGCGGCCGCAACGTGCCGGGCGTCGACTGGTCCGAGTTCGTCCAGCGCGACGCGGTGCCGGTGGAACTGCCCGAGGCGAAGACCAGCGACATCGCCTATCTCCAATATTCGAGCGGTTCGACCCGCTTCCCGCACGGTGTGGTCATCACCCACCATGCGCTGCTCAACAACCTGGCGGCGCACAGCCACGGCATGAACGTGACCGATGGCGACCGCTGCGTCTCGTGGCTGCCCTGGTACCATGACATGGGCCTGGTCGGCTGCCTGCTCTCGGTCGTCGCCAACCAGGTTTCGACCGACTATCTCAAGACCGAGGACTTCGCCCGGCGCCCGCTCGCCTGGCTCGACCTCATCAGCCGCAACCCGGGCAACACGCTCAGCTATTCGCCGACCTTCGGCTATGACATCTGCGCCCGCCGCATGTCGAGCCAGACCAAGGCGAGCGAGCGCTTCGACCTGAGCCGCTGGCGCGTCGCCGGGAACGGCGCCGACATGATCCGCCCCGACGTGATGCAGTCGTTCGTCGACGCGTTCGCCGATGCGGGCTTCAAGGCGACTGCCTTCCTGCCGAGCTACGGCCTGGCGGAAGCCACCCTCGCCGTGTCGATCATGCCGCCGGGCGAAGGCATCATGGTCGAGCTGGTCGAAGAGACCCAGCTTTCGGGTGGCGAAGTCGCTCGCGGCGACCGCCCGCAGCGTTTCCGCGCCATCGTCAATTGCGGCGTTCCGGCGCGCGACATGACGATCGAAATCCGCGAGGAGGACGGTACGCCGTTGCCCGAGAAGGCGATCGGCAAGGTCTGGTGCAAGGGCCCGTCGGTCATGGTCGGCTATTTCCGCGACCAGGAAGCGACCGATGCCTGCCTCAAGGACGGCTGGCTGGATACCGGCGACATGGGCTACATGTCGGACGGCTATATCTATATCGTTGGCCGCGCCAAGGACATGATCATCATCAACGGCAAGAACCACTGGCCCCAGGATATCGAATGGGCCGTGGAGCAGCTGCCGGCGTTCAAGCAGGGCGACGTGGCCGCCTTCGCGATCACCACCCCGGGCGGCGAAGAGACGCCTGCGGTGCTGGTCCAGTGCCGCACCTCGGACGAAGCCGAGCGCCTGCGCCTGCGCGACGAGATCCGCGAGCGCGTCCGCTCGGTGACGGGCATGAACTGCGTGATCGAGCTCGTGCCGCCGCGCACCCTGCCGCGCACCAGCTCGGGCAAGCTCAGCCGCGCCAAGGCCCGCAACCTCTACCTCAACGGCGAGATCAAGCCCTACGCGCTCGCCGCCTGATTTTGCAGATCACGACACGGGCCGCGCAGGGCGAGGGATTCGAACCCTCGACCGGCGGCTGGTGGAATCAGGGTTCGGGAAGCCGCTTCCGGGCGGTTTCCGCGGAATAGCCGGTTGACGGGGTCAAGGAGCGGCCGGTGGTTCGCCCGGCTGCGTGAGCCAAGCAGGCGAAATCCTACATTGCAAGGCAGCACGCGGCACACAGCGCGTCATCCCCGCGAAGGCGGGGATCCATTCTGGCTGGTTGAGATGAGTCTCACTGCGTTCAGCGGCAATGGATCCCCGCCTTCGCGGGGATGACGGGGGTTTGGGGATGACGGGGATAGAGCGGGATGACAGGGATAGAGTTGCCCCTTCCCCTACGCCGCGCGCCGCATCCGTTCGAACACGCCGCGCTCGTCCGGGCGCAGGGTTAGGACCTGGACGCCGGTCGCGGTCACCGCGACGGTGTGCTCGAACTGGGCGGAGAGCGAGCCGTCCTGGGTCACCACGGTCCAGCCATCGGCCTCCGTCCGCACCCCGCGACGGCCGCGGTTGAGCATCGGCTCGATCGTGAACACCATGCCCTCGCGCAGCATCATGCCGGTGCCCGGCTTGCCGAAATGGAGGATCTGCGGCTCCTCATGCATCTCGCGGCCGATGCCGTGGCCGCAATATTCGCGGACCACCGAATAGCCGTTCCGCTTGGCATGGCGCTCGATCGCCCAGCCGATATCGCCGAGCCGCGCGCCGGGGCGGACGGTGCGGATGCCGTGCCACATCGCCTCATAGGTCGCCTGGACCAGCCGCCGGGCGGCCGGCGCGACCTCGCCGATCAGATAGGTCTTGCTCGAATCGGCGATGAACCCGTTCTTCTCCAGCGTGATGTCGAGATTGACGATATCGCCGTCGCGCAGGACGTCGGCCTCCGACGGCACGCCGTGGCAGACCACCTGGTTGACCGAGCTGTTGAGCACATAGCCATAGCCGTACTGGCCCTTGCTCGCCGGCCGGGCCTGGAGGTCCTCGGTGATGAACCGCTCGACCAGCGCGTCGATCTCGAGCGTCGACATGCCGGCGAGCACGGTGCGATCGAGCATCTCGAACACCGAGGCCAGCAGACGGCCGGATTCGGCCATCAGCGCCAGTTCCTCAGGCTGCTTCGTCATGCCGCACCACTGCCAGCGGTTGGGGAGAGACGCCCGCGGCACGCAGCTCGCGCTCGACGATCTCGTTGAAGCTCAGCGTCGGGTTGGTCTCGCACAACATGCCGATCTTGATCCAGAAGGCCGCCTGCGCGTTGATCGACCGGCAGCCGACCTTGCTCGCGCGGCGGAGCTGGTCGTGCAGGTCTTCCTCGATGTTCACGATGCCCATTTGGAGAGGTCCGTATATGATTCGTATATGATTCGTATATGGATCATGTGGTGCTTGGCCAAGCCCCCTTCTCACTCCCCTCCCTGCAAGGGAGGGGTTGGGGGTGGGTGGCGAGCGGAGCGAGCTCGGCGCGACGGTGCGGAAAGAAGAAAAGGCCGGGCATCGAGCCCGCCCTCTTCTAACCCACCCCTAGCCCCTCCCTTGCAGGGAGGGGAATCCAGGCTCGTGACGGTTTGTGGCGACGGCGTTCGTGAGGTTTCCCGCGCCTTCGAGGGTTCGTTGCGACTGGGCCCCGGCCTTCGCCGGGGAACCGGCGGAAGAATTGGATTGGCCGCAGGAAATTCCCCTTCCCCCGCCCCACCCTAACCACTCGTCAACCAACGCCGGGTTACCGTGGCCGGGTGACTAGCCAGACGACCTCCCAATTCGCCCGGCCGCGCATCGATGCGCGTGCGCTTCTGGGCCTGTACGACCCGGCGGACACGACCGACTGGGGGCCGATCCGTGCCGCCCAGCTCCATGCGGGCAGCCAGCTGGCGCTGTTCATGCTCGCTGCGAATGTGATCGGCGCGTCGCTGGTCACCATGATCCTGGCGCCGCTGGTGCCGCTGTGGCAGCTCGCCGGGTGGAGCGCGCTGGTCGCCGCCGCCGGTGCCGCCGTCGCCTTCCGCCGGCTGGCCCGCCGCCACCGCGAGGCGGTGACCGCATCGCTGGGCGATGTGCGCGACACGCTGTTCGACGGGATCGCGCTGGGCGCGGTCTGGTCGATCCCGCCGCTCGCCTTCGGCCATCTGGTCGATGCCAGCGCCGCGCTGGGCCTGTGGATCGTGCTGTCGCTGCTGATGACCGCCAGCGCCGTGGCAATGGCCGCGCTGCCGATGGCCACGATCACCTTCGTCTCGATCACCGGCGCCGCGCTGGTGACGACGCTGTCGCTGATCGCCTCGCCGATGCTGGCCGCCGCTTCCGCGCTGTTCACCGTGCTGCTGGTGATGGCCACCTTCGCGCGCGGCAAGGCGCTGGTGGTGATCCGCGCCGGCGAGATCGCGATCGCCGACCGCGACGAGACGCTGAGCCTGCTGCTGCGCGAGACCGAGCGCGAGGGCGAGGCCGACTGGCTGTGGGAAATCGATGCGCAGCGCCGCGTGGCGCGCGCCAATCCGCGCTTCTCCAAGTCGCTGGGGGTCGATCCCAAGGCGATCAACGGCATGCCCTTCCTGCAGGTGCTGGCGGGCCCGAGCTGGGAAGACGGCAATTTCGCACCCGGCCTGCGCGAGCTCGCCGAGCGGCTGAAGACCCGCGAGCCGTTCCATGACCTGCTGCTGCCGGTGCTGGTGAGCGGCGAGGAGCGCTGGTGGGAAATGTCCGCCAGTCCGCGCTTCGACGAAAGCGGCAGCTTCATCGGCTTCCGCGGCGTCGGCTCGGACGTGACCGAGGCGCGCAAGTCGGCCGACCAGATCAGCAAGATGGCGCGCTTCGACACGCTGACCGGGCTGCCCAATCGCCTGCTGCTCAACGAGACGCTGGCGCGGGCGATGGCCGAGGCCGAGAAATGGGGATCGCGTTGCGCCTTCATGATGATCGACCTCGATCGCTTCAAGGCGGTGAACGACACGCTGGGCCACCCGGTGGGCGACCGGCTGCTGATGCGCGTTTCCGAACGGCTCAAGCAGCTGATGAGCGACAACGAGATGGTCGGGCGGCTGGGCGGCGACGAGTTCGCCGTGGTGGTGCGCGACGCGACCGATACGGCGGGCATCGAGCGGCTGGCCCAGGCGATCATCGACACGGTCTCGCGCCCCTATGAGATCGACCAGAACACGCTGTTCATCGGCGCCTCGGTCGGCCTCGCGGTCGGCCCGCGCGACGGGCGCACCGCCGAGATGCTGATCCGCTCGGCCGATCTGGCGCTCTATCGCTCCAAGGACAGCGGCGGCGGCGCCTATCACAGCTATGAGCCGCAGCTGCACATGGCCGCCGAGGAGCGCCGCGTGCTCGAGATCGCGCTGCGCAGCGCGGTCGAGAATGGCGAGATGCACCTCAACTACCAGCCGGTGGTGCTGGCCGACAACGGCACGCTGCGCGGCTTCGAGGCGCTGCTGCGCTGGACGCATCCCGAGTTCGGCGTGGTCTCTCCCGCCAAGTTCGTGCCGCTGGCCGAGGATGCCCGGCTGATCCCGGCGATCGGCGAATGGGTGCTGCGTACCGCCTGCCAGGAAGCGGCCAAGTGGGATTCGGATATCCGCGTGGCGGTGAACGTCAGCCCCGAGCAGCTCCACTCGCCGGCCTTCGCCACGATGGTGGCGCAGGCGCTGGCCCAATCGGGCCTGCCGGCCGAGCGGCTGGAGCTGGAAGTGACCGAAAGCGTGTTCATGCGCGAGGGCACCCAGGCGATCCATGTGCTCGAGAAGGTGCTGGAGCTGGGCGTGAAGCTGAGCCTGGACGATTTCGGCACCGGCTATTCCTCGCTCGGCTATCTGGCGCACACCCGGTTCAGCACGATCAAGATCGACCGCAGCTTCGTGCAGGGCGCGTCCAAGGGCACCAAGGAAGCGATCGCGATCATCCGCGCGGTGGTGGCGCTGGCCGACAGCCTGGGCATGGCGACCACGGCCGAGGGCGTGGAGACCGAGGAGGAGCACCACATGGTCCAGCGGCTCGGCTGCACCAAGGTGCAGGGCTATTATTTCGGCCGCCCGCTGCCCGTGCAGGAAGCACGCGCGCTGGCGACCCGGGCCAGCAGCGGCGAGACGGCGGCGGCCTGAGCCACTGGCGACCCGGGCGGCGACACCCGATTGCACCTCCCGGTTCGCGCCACAGCCCTTTAGTCAGGCTATTATGGCCACGCGCCCGCCACGGCTCGTGGCCGGATCTTCCCAAATCCTCACCATAGCGCTGCCCGAACCGGCCGCTTGACCTGATATTTTGTCTGACTAAAACCTGATCGTCGCCGAGAAGGACCACCTTCCGGAAGAAGAGATCACGAGAGGGAGGCACGATGTTCGATCTTGTCCGTCCGGGCGCGCTCGCCCTGCTGCTTGCATCCGCGTCGCCGGCGCTGGCGCAGAAGGATGCATCGGCCCCGATCGAAGTGACGGTGGACAGCGCCAGGCCGGGCAGCAAGATCGACCGCAACATCTTCGGCCAGTTCGCAGAGCATCTCGGCACCGGCATCTATGGCGGCGTATGGGTGGGCAAGGACTCGCCGATCCCCAATGTGCGCGGCATCCGCAAGGACGTGGTCGCCGCGCTGCGCGCGATCCGGGTACCGAACGTGCGCTGGCCGGGCGGCTGCTTCGCCGACGAATATCACTGGCGCCACGGCATCGGCCCGGCGAAGGACCGGCGCGTCACGATCAACTCGAACTGGGGCGGCGCCACCGAGCCCAACAGCTTCGGCACCGACGAGTTCATGGACTTTGCCGACCAGATCGGCAGCGACGCCTATATCTCGGTCAACCTCGGCTCCGGCACGGTGGCGGAAGCCGCCGAATGGATCGAGTACATGACCGCCGATCCCGCGACCACGGCGGGCAAGGAGCGCGCCGCGAACGGGCATGCCGCGCCCTACAAGGTGAAGTATCTGGGCATCGGCAACGAAAGCTGGTCGTGCGGCGGCGCGATGAGCCCCGACCATTATGTCGATGTGATGAAGCCGTTCGCCCGCTTCGTGCGCAACTACAACCCCGCCCAGGCGGCGGACGGCCCCGGGGCGATGCAGCGCATCGCGGTGGGGCCGGGCGACGACAATCTCGCCTATACCGAAAGCGTGATGAAGGCGTGGAAGGCGCATGACTGGGCATGGAGCATCGAGGGGCTCTCGCTGCATCGCTACACCACCGGCGGCGGCTGGCCGACCACCCAGCCGAGCACCGGCTTCGACGAGGGCCGCTACGCGCTGATGCTCAAGGAAACGCTGGGCATGGAGGAGACGATCGCGAAGAACGCCGCGATCATGGACAAGTACGACCCCGCGAAGAAGGTGGCGATCGCGGTCGACGAATGGGGCGCCTGGCTCGCGCCCGATCCGGGCACCAATCCCGGCTTCCTGCGCCAGCAGAACTCGATGCGCGACGCGATCCTGGCCGCGCTCAACCTCAACATCTTCGCGCGGCACGCGGACCGCGTCCGCCTGACCAACATCGCGCAGATGGTGAACGTGCTCCAGTCGATGATCCTCACCGACAAGGAGAAGATGGTCCTTACCCCGACCTACCATCTCTACAGGATGTACCTGCCCTTCCAGGACGCGACCTTCGTGCCGGTGGCGTTCGACGCGGGCGTCTACAGCCAGGGTGACATCAAGCTGCCGCGGATCGACGCGGTCGCGGTACGCGACACGGCGGGCCGGCTATGGCTGGCGGTGACCAATCTCGATCCGGCCAGGCCGGCGCGGATCGCGGCGCGCTTCCCGGGCCTGCAGGTGCGCGCCGCCCGCGGCGAAGTGCTGACCGCACCGCGGGTGGACTCGGTCAACAGCTTCGACGCGCCGGAAGTGGTGGTGCCCAGGCCCTTTGCCGGCAAGGCGGACAAGGGCGGCGTGCTGCTCGACCTGCCGGGCAAGTCGGTGGTGGTGGTGCGGATCGAGGGCTGAGGCGCCGCCGCGCTCAGAGCGCCCGCACCGCGACATGGCCGGCATCGGCGCTGCGGGACAGCGGGTTGCGCAGCGGCAGGGTGAAGGGCGCCGCCTCGATCTCGAACACGTCGCCCGGCGCGGTGCGGATGCCGTCGCTGAACGAGAGGGTGGCGGTGCCGAAGAAATGGACGTGGACGTCGCCGGGGGTGCGGAACAGCGGGTATTTGAAGTGGTGATGCTCGAGATTGGCGAGCGTGTGCGACATGTTCGCCTCGCCCGAGAGGAAGGGCTTCTCCCAGAGCGTCGCGCCGTCGCGCAGGATCCGGCTGGTGCCGCGCACATCCCCGGGCACCGCGCCGACGAGCAGCTCCGGGCCAAGCGCGGCCTGGCGCAGCTTCGAATGGGCGAGCCAGAGATAATTGTGCCGTTCGGTCACATGGTCGCTGAACTCGTTGGCGAGGCAGATGCCGAGCCGCCAGGGAGTGCCGTCCGGGCCGATCAGGTAGATGCCGGCGAGCTCGGGCTCCTCGCCGCCGTCCTGCGCGAAGCCGGGCATGTCGAGCGCCTCGCCGGGCCCGGCGAGATGCGTTCCATTGCCCTTGTAGAACCATTCCGGCTGCTGGCCGACCGCGCCGGCGGCGGGCTTGCCGCCCTCGACGCCCTCGAGGAACATCCGCATGCTGTCGGTCTTGTGGGTGGCCGCGGCGGCATCGCGGTGCATCTTGTCGCGCCCCTCGGCCGAGCCGAGATGGGTGAGGCCGGTGCCGGTCAGGACGAGGTGCGCGGGATCGGGATGGTCGATCGGCGCCACCAGCCGCCCCGCCGCCAGCTCGGCGGCGAGATCGACCTGGCCGGAAATGCCGAGCGCATCGACCGCCTCCGCCAGCGACCGGCCGCTCTCGATCGCCCGCAGCGCCAGCGCGCGGACATCGGACACGCCGGCGACGAACCCGGCCCCGTCCTGCCGCGCCGCGATCACCCGCCGGGTGCCGCCCTGGTCCCGATGCTGCAACAGTCGCAATGCCATGTCCTCTCCCTTTCAACCGCTGCGGGCGGCAATAATTAGTCCGACATATTATTGGCGCGCACCAAAGGCAACTTGCATGCGCCGGAATGTGCGCGGATAAGACCGGCCAGTCACAAGGGAGCATGCGCCGGATGGCATCGAAGGAGGAGGAGGCCCAAGCGCCCGCGGCGGCTTCCGCGGTGCAATTGACGCCGTCTCCCAAGGGTTCCGGCCGCCGCCTGCGGGGTGCAGTCGCCCACTATCTCGGCACCGCGATCGTCTCCGGACGGATCGCCCCCGGCGAACGGCTGACCGGCGAAGTCGCCAACGCCGAGGCGCTCGACGTGTCGCGCAGCGCCTATCGCGAAGCGGTGCAGGTGCTCACGGCCAAGGGGCTGGTCGAAAGCCGCCCCAAGGCCGGGACGCGCGTCCTGCCGCGCAGCCGCTGGAACATGCTCGACCCCGCCGTGCTGGCCTGGGCCTTTTCGGGCGAGCCCGATCTCGACTTCGTCCGCGACCTGTTCGAGCTTCGCGCGATCGTGGAGCCCAATGCCGCGCGCCTGGCGGCCGAGCGCCGCGACAAGGCCGACATCAAGGCGATGAAGGACGCGCTGACCAAGATGCGCCGCTACACGCTGGCGACCGAAGCCGGCCGCGCCGCCGACCGCGACTTCCACGACGCGCTGCTCCAGGCGACGCACAACAGCACCCTGATCGCGCTGAGCGCGAGCATCGGCGCGGCGGTGAACTGGACGACCCAGTTCAAGCAGCGCGCCCGCGCCCTGCCCCGCGACCCGCTGCCCGACCATGCCCGCGTGTTCGACGCGATCGTCGCGGGCGATGCGGATGCGGCCAGCCAGGCGATGCGCACGCTGGTCGACCTGGCGCTCGAGGATACACGCTCGGCGATGTAAGCCCGTGCCCGGCTCAGGCCCTCGGCGTGGGGCGCGAGCCCCATAGCGCGTAGAAGAGCACATAGAGGCTGCACGCGGCGGTGACGAGAAAGCCCCAGTGCAGGCCATAGCCGTCGGCGATCTTGCCCTGGATCGAGGCCAGTGCGCCGCCCGCGATCGACATGATGAGGAGCCCGGAACCCTCCTCCGTCAGCGGCCCGAGCCCGCGGATCGCCAGCGCGAAGATCGCCGGGAACATGATCGAAATGCCCAGCCCGACCGTGATCAGGCCATACATCGCCACCGGCCCCGGCACGAACACGGCGACCAGCGAGCCGCCCATCGCGATCAGCGCGAACAGCGCCAGCACGCGCTCCGGCGCGATCTTGCGCATCAGCCCGGCGCCGAGGAAGCGGCCGACCATCATCCCGCCCCAGAACAGGGTGAGATAGGTGGCGGCATGCTCCTGGGTGAGGTTTGCGACGCTGGGCTGCGACACGAAGTTGATGAAATAGCTGCCGACGCCGATCTCGGCGAGCACGCAGAGCGCGATGCCGACACAACCGAGAATGAGGTTGCGGTGGCGGAAGAGCGACAGGCTGCGGCGCTCCTCGGCCGAGACACGCCGGGTGGCGGCGCCGAGCGCCGGGAGCTTTGCCCGCGCGATCAGGAAGGCGAGGATCGCGAGCACGATCGCCACGATCAGATAGGGCAATTCCGTCGCCTGCGCGTCGGCCATGCGCTGGGCGTGGGTGAGCTCGGTGCCCTGCGCGGTGGTGCCGCCGGTGGTGCGCGCGAGGATCAAATACTTGCCGAACAGGATCGCCAGAACGTCACCGGTGGTGTTGAACGCCTGCACCAAGGTGAGGCGGGATTCAGCACTCTCGGGCGGGCCGATCACCGCGACATAGGGGTTCGCCGCGACCTGCAGCAGCGCGATCCCGCACGACACGATGAACAGCGAGGCAATGGTGATCCAGTAGGAGACCTGCCAGGCGGCGAGGATCATGCCCAGCGAGCCGATCGTCATCACCGCGAGACCCGTGGTGAGCGCGCGCTGATAGCCGATCCGCTCGATCAGCCTGGCCGCGGGGATCGAGGCCAGGAGATAGCCGATGAACCATACCGATTCGATCAGGCCGGTCTCGAAATAGCTGAGCGCGAACACACTGCGCAGGTGCGGCAGCAGCGTGCCGTTGATGACACTGATGAAGCCCCACATGAAGAAGAGCGAGGCGAGCAGCGTAAGCGCCGGACCGTAGCGCGGCGCACCCGCCACGTCGTTATGCGCAACGGTCGCGGTTGATCCCGGCGGCAATGCCATGGCTCTCATTCCTCTCATGCCGCCCTGTCCGGCGCGGGTTGCTCTTTGCTTTCTAGTCGGAGTATTGATTAGCCAATCGGGCGTCAACAACCGATGGCGCCGCATATCGCGAATATGCCCGACGGAGAGAGCAATGAAGCCGATCATCGCGCTCGCACTGGCGCTTCCCCTGGCCATGCCGGGCGTGGCGCATGCCGCCACCGCGGAGCGCAAGGCCTTGGGCACCCTGTCGGACGGGCGCGCGGTCGAGGCAATAACTCTGTCTAACGCCCATGGCATCGCGCTCGCGCCGCAGCTGTTTCCCGACACGCCGAACCCGCCGGCATTCGGCTCCGCCCGGCTCGATCCCGGCCAGACCTATCACAACCCGATCCTCTATCGTTTCTCGACCCCCGCGCCTTCGGGCCGGGATTGAGCACGCACACAAGGCTTACCGATGACCGATTCCGCGTTCCCCAAGCTGCGCAGCCGCGCCTGGTTCGACAATTCCGAGAATATCGACATGACCGCTCTCTACCTCGAGCGCTATCTCAACTTCGGACTGAGCCTGAAGGAACTGCGCTCGGGCAAGCCGGTGATCGGCATCGCCCAGACCGGATCGGACCTGAGCCCGTGCAACCGCCACCACCTGGTGCTGGCGGAGCGCATCCGCGAAGGCATCCGCGAGGCGGGCGGCATCGCGCTCGAATTCCCGGTGCACCCGATCCAGGAGACCGGCAAGCGACCGACCGCGGGGCTGGACCGCAATCTTGCCTATCTGGGCCTGGTCGAGCTGCTCTATGGCTATCCGATCGACGGCGTGGTGCTCACCACCGGATGCGACAAGACCACGCCTGCCTGCCTGATGGCGGCGGCGACGGTGAACATCCCGGCGATCGCGCTATCGGTCGGGCCGATGCTGAATGGCTGGCATCGCGGCGAGCGCACCGGATCGGGCACGATCGTGTGGAAGGCGCGCGAGATGCTGGCCGCCGGCGAGATCGACGATGAAGGCTTCATCAAGCTGGTGAGCTCGTCGGCGCCCTCGACCGGCTATTGCAACACGATGGGCACGGCGACGACGATGAACAGCCTGGCCGAGGCGCTGGGCATGATGCTGCCGGGCAGCGCCGCCATCCCCGCCCCCTATCGCGACCGGCAGGAAGCCGCCTACCACACCGGCAAGCGCATCGTGGAGATGGTCGCCGAGGACCTGAAGCCCTCCGACATCCTGACCCGCGAGGCGTTCCTCAACGCGATCGTGGTCAATTCGGCGATCGGCGGATCGACCAACGCGCCGATCCATCTCAACGCGATCGCCCGCCATATCGGCGTCTCGCTCGATATCGCCGACTGGCAGGAACATGGCCATGACGTGCCGCTGCTGGTGAACCTGCAGCCGGCCGGCGAATATCTGGGCGAGGACTATTATCGCGCGGGCGGCGTTCCCGCCGTGGTGGCGCAGCTCATCAGCCGCGGCCTGATCACGGAGAGCGCGCTTACCGTCAACGGCAAGACAATCGGCGAGAATTGCCGCGCCGCCGAGATCGAGGACGAGGCGGTGATCCGGCCGTTCGACCGTCCGCTTTCCGAAGCCTCGGGCTTCCTCGTGCTGCGCGGCAACCTGTTCGACGCCGCGATCATGAAGACCAGCGTGATCGGCGAGGAATTCCGCGGGCGCTATCTCTCGAATCCGCAGGACCCCAATGCGTTCGAGGGGCCGGTCGTCGTGTTCGACGGGCCGGAAGACTATCATGCCCGGATCGACGATCCGGCGCTGGGCATCACCGAACACAGCCTGCTGGTGATGCGCGGGGCCGGGCCGATCGGCTATCCGGGCGCGGCCGAGGTGGTGAACATGCGCCCGCCGGCCTATCTGATCCGCGCCGGCATCCATGCCCTGCCCTGCATCGGCGACGGCCGCCAGTCGGGCACGTCCGCCTCGCCCTCGATCCTCAATGCCGCGCCCGAAGCGGCGGCGATGGGTGGCCTCGCGCTGCTGCGGACCGGGGACCGGGTGCGCATCGACCTGGGCCGCTGCACCGCCGAGATGCTGGTCCCGCCGGAGGAACTGGCGGAGCGCCGCGCCGCGCTCGAGGCGGAGGGCGGCTATCCCTATCCCGCGGCGCAGACGCCCTGGCAGCAGATCCAGCGCACGCTGGTGGGCCAGCTGGATACCGGCGCGATCCTGGAAGGGTCGGAGCAGTTCCAGCGCATCGCCCAGACCATGGGGCTGCCGCGCGACAATCACTAGCCCCCTGCCCTGCAGCAAGGATGCGGCGACGGCCGGCGGATGCGCGCCGCCGTCGTCGCGCTTCCCATGGCTGCTCCGCGGTGCGCGATCCCGCGAAAGCCGGGCCTTCGGCACCGGGATCGCGCACCGGACGCTTCGGGAATTCCGGTTTTCCCCAAACTTTCCCGCCGCTTGCAACAAATCCAAGCTAGCCCTTGCTCCCTTCCCTTTCGCGCGCTAGATGCGCGGTCCGCACAGGGGCGTAGCTCAGCTGGTTAGAGCGTCGGTCTCCAAAACCGAAGGCCCTCGGTTCGAATCCGAGCGCCCCTGCCATTCTTCATCCCAGGCTTTGTTTCAGGTGCCGATCCGATCGGCGTCGTGAGCGCACGCGTTCGCGCGCCTGGCAAGGACGACGGCATGCCTCTTGCCGCGGCTCCTCTAGCCTCCGCTGCGCGCTGCGGCCCGTTCCAGAAGACGCTGGAACGCCTGCGCGGTCGTGGCGACATTCGCGGGCGAGATGCAGCGGCGATCGTCGCCGGCGACATGGTGGTAGCGATGGAGGCCGAACACGGCCGCGACATTGCGATACCCCGCGGCGAGGATCTCGATCTGCTCGCCCGCCGAGATCGTCTCGCTCGAATAGGGCGCTTCCAGACCGACATGCCCTGCGAATATCTCGCGCGCGAGCGGCAACAGCCCCGGGGTGACCGAGAGATAGCGCTGGGTGTCGATGCCCGGCAGCACCTGGCCGGTCAGGTCGTGCCAGTCCTGCGAGGCGACATTGGCGCCGAGATGCAGCCAGAAATGCGTGTCCTCGGGCCTGGGCGCAGTCGCCTTGAGCGCTTCGGCGGCGCCGAGATTCTCATATTCATGACCGCTGTTGCAGATGAAGGCGAGGTTGTGGTTGGCCACCGCCTTGCTCGCCCAGCGCGCCAGCCACAGCCACGCGGCGACGCCCCCGCCCCGCTCGCCGGCACAGCCATACCAGCCCGAACGCGGCGTGGAGACGACGATCCAGCGCTTCCTGCCCCGATCCAGCCTGCCGATGAAATTGCCGGCCTGGCGGCGCCCGCACCTGCCGGTGACGATCAGGGTCGCCCTGTCCCCCCGGATCGCCGCGGCGAGAAACGGCCCTGCGTCGGCGGGCGCGAGCAGCGCCACCGGTCCGGCGAACATCGGCTTGCGACCATCGGCATTGAGCGCGATCACCTTGCCGGTCGGCCCATTGGTGATCACCACCACCGCCACGGCTCCAGCCGCGAATGCAGCCTCGATGGGCACGCGGATCGGCTTGGCGACGGCGGTGGAATAGCGGGCGAAGGGCAGGTCGAGCAGTGCGATCGCACCGGCAAGCGAACCCGCCGGCCGCCCTGCCCCGTCGATCCGCACCAGCGGACCGCTCGCCCCCTCCGGCCCGGTCGGCACCACGATCGGCTGCGGCCAGACGCCCGCCCTGGCATCTCCGCACAGCAATTCGCTGCGCACGGGCTCGAACCAGGGCACCGATACCGGCTGCTGCTCGACCGCGAACCCGAGCTGCGCGATCTCGCCGCTCAGCCAGGCGCCGCAGGCGTTGTCGCCCGGGCCGCCGGCCTGCTTGCTCCCGAAACCGATATATTTGTCGAGGTCGGCCGCTACCCGGGCACTCGGGTCCTGGCTTCCCCTGGCGAGTGCGGCACCGGCCGGCAATGCGGCACCGGCGGCCAGGAATCCTCGACGACTAGGCATGGCGTTTCCTTCCCAGCATCAGCACGCAGACCAGCGAGATCGCGCAGGTCGCGGCCAGATAGATCGAGATCGGCATGCTCGTCCCGTAATGGGCGAGCAAGGCCGTGGCGATGATCGGAGCGAAGCCGCCGCCGGCCACCGTGCCGATCTGGTAGCCGAGCGAGGCGCCCGAATAGCGCACCTCCTTCGGGAAGAGCTCGGCGAACAGGGCGGCCTGGGGACCGTACATCATGCTGACGAAGATCAGCGCGACCGTGATCGCCGCCACGATGCCGAGCGGCGAGCCGCTCTCGATCAGCGGGAAGACGGCAAAGGCCCAGATGCCCGAGAGCAGCGCGCCGCACACGAAGATGCCCTTGCGCCCGAAGCGATCGGACAGCGCGCCGCAGGCGATCAGCGCGGGCATCATCACCAGGCTGCCGACCATCACCGCGAGCAGCATCGTCTCGCGGGAGACGCCGACAGTCGCGGTGCCATATGCCACCGCATAGGTGATCGCGATGTAGAAGCAGACATTGTTGGCGATGAACGCGCCGCCGGCGATCAGCACGGTGAGGCCGTGCTCGCGCAGCACCGTCCAGAGCGGCGATACCGGAGAATCTTCCCGCGACACCACCTCCTCCGGCTCGGCGACGGTGCGGTGCATGGCGATGCCGACGAAGATCAGCGAGATGCTGAGCAGGAAACCGATCCGCCAGCCCCAGGACGCGAAGCTGGCAGGGTCGATCAGCGTGCTGGCGATCAGGAACACGGTGTTGGCGAGGACCACCCCCAGCGGCACGCCGACCTGGACGAAGCTGGAGTAGAAGCCCTGCCGGTGCGCCGGCGCATTCTCGATCGCCATCAGCGCCGCCCCGCCCCACTGGCCGCCGACCGCGAGCCCCTGGACGAAGCGCAGCGCGACCAGCAGCAGCGGCGCGGCCACGCCCCAGCTCGCATAGCTGGGGAGCAGGCCGATCAGCGTGGTCGCCAGGCCCATGATGAACATCGCGGCGACCAGCGCGCGCTTGCGGCCGTAGAGATCGCCGAAATGGCCGAAGACCATGCCGCCGAGCGGCCGGGCGAGGAAACCCACCGCGAAGGTCGAGAAGGCCGCGATCTGGGCGATGAAGGGCGGCAGATCCGCCGGGAAGAACAGCTTGGGAAAGACCAGCGCGGCCGCGGTGCCGTAGATGAAGAAATCATACCATTCGATCGCGGCGCCGGCGGACGCCATCGCGGCGATGCGCAGGCTGGGCTTCGCGGCGGTATCTTGCTGTGTTGCCAAATCGGCTCTCCCGGCTGGCGCTTGAAACAGAGGGCCGCCGGCTTCGCGAAAGAGGAAGCGAAGCCGGCGGCAGGAAGAAGGCGGAGATGGAAAAAGGAGCCGCCCCCCGGATCCTTACCAGCGGGTGGACATGCTCACGCCGATGGTGCGCGGCTTGTTGTAGCGCACCGAGAGCGGATAGCCCGCCGACATGAACTTGAGCACCTGGATCTGGCGATCGGTGATGTTGCGGACGAACGCCGCGAACTGGACCTTGTTGAAGTTGAAGCCCGCGCGGGCGCCGAACAGGTCGAAATCGGTCATGTAGATGGCAGGCGTGGTCGCTGTCACCGTATCCTGGATGCCGCCGCGCTGGCCCTGATAGTTGAAATTGACGAACACGTTCGACTTGTCGCTGATCGGGTGGCGATAGTCGACGCTCGCCGACATCGTCCAATCGGGGATCTGCGCCACCGAGCTGTCCAGCGTCGGCAGGCCGGTGACCCCGGCCGGAACCTTGACGAAGGTGGCGTGCTGGGTCGCGGCGTTCAGCCCGAGCGAGAACATGCCGCCGGCCAGGCGCCAGCGCCCGTCGAGCGCCGCTTCCAGGCCCCTGGCCTCGATCGTGCCGCCATTGACGTTGAACTGCTGGCCACCCTGGAGGCAGGCATTGGTCAGCGTGCAGCCATCGTTGATGCTGGTGATCGCATCCTTGGTCCGCTGCAGATAGGCGGCGACGCGGACGAACACGCCGCGCGTGATCGTCGACTTGACCCCGGCTTCGTAGCCGATCGTCGTCTCGTTGCCATAGGTATACTGGAAGGGATTGGGCGCCGCGGCATTATAGGTGCCGTTGTTGACGCCGCCCGCGCGATAGCCCGAACCGACCTTGGCATAGATCAGGGTGCTGGTCGGCCCCGGAATCTTGTAGCTCGCCGTCGCCGTGAAGGCCGGCTGCTCCGCCTTGTAGACGAAGGTGGTCGGCAGGCGCGTATAGTTGGTGGTGTAGAGCGCGTAGATATATTGCGTCGCGGTCTTGTAGTCGTGCGAGATGCGCGCTTCGCCGTTCAGCGAGAAATTGCCGAACTGATAGCCAAGCGAGGCATAGGCCGCGAACGAGTAGATGCGCTGCTGCGTGTTGCTGTCGGTGCCGAACACCAGCGGATAATTGGCCGGGCAATTGGCCGAGTTCGGCAGCGGCTTCAGGCAGACTTTCGCGGTCGGCGTGCCGGTGCAGATACCCTGGGTGACGGTATTGAACGCGCAGGGCGAGCTGTTGATCGCCAGGCGGTAATCATCGTTCTGGTACAAGCCCTCGGCGCCAACGATCCAGGTCAGCTTGCCGCCCGCACCGGAGCCGGTGAGGTGGAGATCCTGATAGAGCGTGCGATCGACGACATTGGTGTGGACCTGGGTAAAGGGATAGATGCCCAGCTGGCCCTGCTGGCGCATTGCAACCAGCGTCGCATAGTCGATCGCGGCGCCATAATATTGGCTCGAGCGCCACCGCGTCGCCATCGTCGTCGATTCGAGCTTGGCCCAGCCGAAATCATAGCTGGCGTTGAGCATCACCCGGCCGACCTTCTGCATCAGCCCGTCCTTGCCGTCGTGCGGCAGAGTGTAGCGCGACTGATAATAGCCGAGCGGCACCGCGGTGTTGGTGCCGGGCGCGATGACCAGGCTGTTGACGAAGCTCGGCAGCTTCAGGTCCTGCCCGTCGACCATCAGGTTCACGTCGAGATTGCCCGAGCGATAGCGCAGCTGGGCGCGGCCGTTCCAGCCGCGGGTGCTGTCATAATATTTCTTGTGGTTGGGATCGTAGTAGAAGCCCCCGGTCTGGCCGTAGATCTCCCCGCCGACGCGGACCGCGACCGTGTCGCTCAGCGCTTCGTTCATCACCGCGGCGACGCGCTTCTGGTCGAGCCCGAAGGTGTACATGCCACGCGCCCAGCCCGAGCTTTCGAACTTGGGCTTGGCCAGGACGATATTGACCACGCCGAATTCGGAATTGCGGCCATAGAGCGCGCCTTGCGGGCCCTGCAGCGATTCCACCCGTTCGATGTCGAAATAGTCGAGCGCCTTGAAATTGCGGCCGCCCAGCGTCGAGCTGCCGACATAGGCGCCGTTGACGAACAGGCCGACGCCCGAATCCGCGCCGGTGGCGCGCGCAGTGCCCGAACCGCGGATCGAGACTTCGGCAAGGTTCTCGCTGGCGACATCGTTGAAGCGGACACCCGGCGTGGTGCTGAGCAGATCGCCGCTGCCCGCGATCGGGCCCTTGGCATCAAGCTGGTCGCCGGTCACCGCGTTGATCGTGCCCGGCACGTCGCGGATGCTTTCCTCGCGGCGGCGCGCCGTGACGATGATGTCGTCATTGCGCTTCTCTTCGCTCGCGGCAGGCGCGTCCTGCGGCGCGGAAGCTTCCTGGCTGGCGTCAGTGGTGGTGGCGGTGGCGGTCGTGGTCTGCGCCAGGGCCGGCGTGGCCACGACGAGCGCAAGGGTTGCCGTGGTGGCAAGGAAATCTCGCATGCATCCTCCCATGGCGCGCATTTTTGCTGCGCCTAGCTTTTCATCCGTCGATCGTGAGACCGAGTCAACAGGATTGTACGACAATCTTTGATTTATGGTTCGACAAATCTCTTGCTACAGTCCGGCAGCCGCAATAGAAATGACCGTGCGGGATTGGTAAGCACTGCGATGGCGCAACCAACCCGCGAGAGGGCAAGTCTTTGACCGACAATCACGAATCAGCAGCATTGCCGGAGTCGACGGACGCAGCGGAAGCGCGTTCCATTTCGACCGCCGACGATCTGGCACAAGCGCTGCGGCTTCGGATCCAGCGGAGCGAGCTTGCCCCGGGCGAATGGCTGCGCGAAGCGCCGCTGTGCAGCGAGTTCGGCGTCGGCCGCTCGATCGTTCGCCGTGCGCTACGCACCCTTGCCGACGACGGGCTGCTCGAGATCGAGGAGAATCGCGGAGCCCGTGTTTCCGCCACCACGGTGGAGGAAGTGTTTGATCTCTATGAGATCCGCGCCGCGCTCTACGGCCTTGCCGCGCGCTTCGCCTGCCTGCGTGCCTCCGATACCGCGATCCGACACATGCTGGTCAATATCGACCGGTTGCTGAGCGACGCCGCCGCCGGGACGCCGGGCGAGCAGATCATCGAGATCTCGGAAGCAATCTTCAGCGAGATGGCGGAATCGGCGAGCGCCGATGCGCAGAAGATGATCGACATGGTACGGCGCAAGACGCGCTTCCACTTTTCCTATGTCGCGCTGGCGATCAACGCCAATGGCCCCGGCCCGTATGAGTATTGGCGCCAGGTGCGCGCCGCGCTGATCGCGCGCGACGCCGACAAGGCGAGCCAGGCAGCCCGCGACATCCTCTATTTCATGCAGGGCGAAGTCGCCCGGATCATGCTCGCGCGCGGGCCCCGGGTCCGCGAGGTCACGCCGCTGACCGCCCCTGCTCCCCCGATAAAGAAGAAGCGCGCAGCCGCGAACAGGAGATGACGATGAAGGCACGATCGCACGCCAAGCTGATGTTGCTCGCGGCGGCCATGGCCGGTGTGACGATCGCGCCCGCCGCCGCCCCCGCCCGCCCCGGCCCTATCGTTCCGGCAAGTGCGGGCAACGCGGCGATGACCAGCCTGCTCGACTATCTCCGCAATCAGAACACCACCGGCTTCCTGGTAATCCAGGATGGCAAGGTGCTGGTGGAGAAGAACTTCCCGGCGCCCGAAGGCGATCGCCAGTTCCCGCTCTTCGTCTATGGCAAGGCCGGCGACGGCGCGCTGCTCGAGGATGTCGCCTCGCAGCAGAAGAGCTTCGTCTCGGTGCTGATCGCGGTGGCGATCGACAAGGGGTTGATCGACGTCGAGAAGCCCGTCTCCGACTATATCGGTGCCGGCTGGTCCAGGGCGACGCCCGAGCAGGAAGCGAAGATCCGCGTGATCGACGTGCTGCACATGGCCTCGGGCCTGGACGAGAAGTTCGGCTACGAGGCTCCGGCCGGCACGAAGTTCTTCTACAACACCCCGGTCTACGCGGTCTCCAAGCGCATCGTCGCGGCGGCGGCCCGGCAACCGCTTGAGACGATCACGCGGGACTGGCTGACAGGGCCCGCCGGCATGGCAAACACCGCCTGGCGCAAGCGCCCCGCGGCGCTGGCCAGCATCGGCAACGATACCGGCCTGGTCACCACCCCGCGCGATACCGCATTGTTCGGGCTGATGATCCTGCACAACGGCGTGTCGAACGACGGCAAGCGTGTCGTCTCCGAGGCGAGCCTGAAACGGATGTTCGAGCGCTCACCGACCAACCCCGCCTATGGTCGTCTCTGGTGGCTGAACGGCGGCGACTACATGATGGGCGCGATGGGCAACCGGAAGGACGGCCCGCTGATCGCCGCCGCCCCTGCCGACACGGTCGCCGCCCTCGGCGCCTTCAACCGCCGCTTGTTCGTCGTGCCCAGCAGGAAGCTCGTGGTGGTGCGCACCGGCGCCGCCGCGGGCGACAAGGATTTCGACCAGCAGCTCTGGCTGCGGCTGAACAAGGTGATCGGCTGAACGCCGACCCTGCACACACGCATTTCAGGAGAGTGAGATGGGGATAGCGCACCGCTTTGCGGCGCTCGGCCTGGCGCTTGTCGGCGCCGGTCAGGCTGACGCCCAGTCGATCGTCAAGGCACCCGCGGGCAGCGTCCGCGGCATCGAGGTCGACGGGCAGAAGGTCTTCAAGGGCATACCCTATGCGCTGGCGCCGGTGGGCGAGCGGCGCTGGAAGCCGCCGGTGGCAGTGCCCGCCTGGACCGGGGTGCGCAACGCCACGGCGTTCGGCGCGGCCTGTCAGCAGCCGCCCGCGCCGCCCAGCAGCATCTATGCCGAGGTCTATCCGGCGATGAGCGAGGATTGCCTCTCGCTCAACATCTGGGCACCGGCACGCGCGAAGAAGGCGCCGGTATTCGTGTGGATCCATGGCGGCAACCTGGTGCGCGGTTCGTCGCAACAGGCGATGTTCGATGGCGCCCGGCTGGCGAAACGCGGGGTGATCGTCGTCTCGATCAACTACCGGCTCGGCATCTTCGGCTATTTCGCGCACCCGGGGCTGAGCGCGGAATCGCCCGACGGCAGCTCGGGCAATTACGGCGTGATGGACCAGATCGCCGCGCTGAAATGGGTGAGGGCCAATATCGGCGCGTTCGGCGGCGATCCCGGCAATGTCACCATCGCCGGGGAATCGGCGGGCGGCCTCGCCATCCTGCACCTGCTGGTATCGCCCCAGGCGCAAGGGCTGTTCGGCAAGGCGATCGTCCAGAGCGCGTCGCTGATGAACATCCCCGAGCTGAAGACGATGGCGCACGGCGTTCCCTCCGCCGAGACGCTTGGCGAGCATTATGCCGGCGCGATCGGCGCAAGGACGGTGGCGGAGCTGCGGGCGATCCCCGCCCCCGATCTCGCCGCCCGCGCCGTGAAGGCCGGCTTCGCCTCGACAGCGATCGTCGACGGCACGGTCATCACCCGGCAGCTCCTCGACAGCTTCGAGCGCGGCGAACAGGCGAAGGTGCCGCTGATGACCGGCTTCACCGCCGGCGAGATCAGCACGATGAAATCGATCCTGCCGGGCCTGCCCGAGGCATCGACCTTCACGCCCGCGACCTACGAAGCGAAGATCCGCGCCGGCTATGGCCCACTCGCCGACGCGTTCCTCCGCCTCTACCCCTCGGACGCGATCGGCGCGAACATGCTCGCCGCCGCGCGCGACGGCTTCTTCGCCTGGAACTCGCAGAAGCTGGTCCGCGAGCAGGCGCGGGCCGGCCAGCCGGCCTATCTCTACTATTTCGACCACCACATGCCGTCCTCGGACGCTGCCGGCATCCACGCCTTCCACGCCAGCGAAGTGCCTTTCATGTTCGGCACGATCGACCGGGTGACTGCGCTCTGGCCCAAGATCCCCGATATGCCGGCCGAGCGCGCGCTTTCCGACGCGATGGTCGATTACTGGGCGAGCTTCGCCCGTACCGGCGCTCCCACCGCTTCGGGCCATCCTGCCTGGCCATCCCACAATGCACGAGCCGCCTATATGCACTTCACCGACAAGCCGGAGGTCGCCGCCGACCTAAAGCCGGCCGAATATGCGCTGCACGATCAGGTCTTCTGCCGCCGCCGGGCCGCGGGGACCCAGCCCTGGAACTGGAATGTCGGGGTGATCGCCCCGCCGCTTGCCCCGGCCGCGGAGGCCTGCAAGTGATCGACGGCAGCATGCAGGACTTCCCGCTGACCCTCGACCGGATCGTCGAGCACGCAGCGAAATGGCACCCCGATGTGCAGGTCGCCACCGCCGGCGAGGGCGGTGCGATCGCCCATGCCAGCTATGCCGAACTCGACCGGCGCGCCCGCAAGGTCTCGTCGTTGCTCGCCGGCCTCGGCGTGCGAAAGGGGGACCGCGTCGCCACGTTGGCCTGGAACAGCCAGTCGCATGTCGAGAGCTGGTTCGCGATCATGGGCATGGGCGCGGTGTGCCACACGCTCAACCCGCGCCTCACCGCCCCGCAGCTCGCCTGGATGCTCGGCCAGTCGGGCGCGCGCATCCTGATCGTCAGCGCCGACCTGATGCCCCTGGCGCTCAGGATCCTCGACGAAGCGCCCGGTGTCGGGCAGGTCTTCGTGATCGATGGCGAGTTCACGCCCCAGATCCATGGCAGCGCGGCGATCGCCCAGCTCGAGCCGCTGCTCGACACCGCCGGCGAGGGCTTTGCCTGGGGCGATTTCGAGGAGAAGGCGCCGAGCGGCCTCTGCTTCACCTCCGGCTCGACCGGCGCCCCCAAGGGCGTGACCTACACCCACCGCTCCAGCTTCATGCACACGCTGCGCCTGCTCCAGGCCGATGTCTCTGGCATCACCAGCCAGGACGTGGTGATGCCGGTGGTGCCGATGTTCCACGCCAATGCCTGGGGCCTGCCCTTTGCGGTGCCGGCAGCGGGCGCCAGGCTGGTGCTGCCCGGCCGTCATCTCGACGGCGCCAGCCTCGCCCGGCTGATCGCCGCCGAGGAAGTCACCATCGCGGTGGGCGTGCCCACCGTCTGGCTCGGCCTGTGCGATCATCTCGACGCGACCGGCACCAGCCTGCCCTCGCTCAAGCGCATCCTTGTCGGCGGCGCGCCGATGCCGCCCGCGCTGATGGAGCGGATCGAGGGTCAGCTCGGCATCCCCGTTCAGACCAGCTGGGGCATGACCGAGCTGTCACCGGTCGGCACGTTCGGCGTGCTCAGCGCCCCCACGCGAGATGCGCTGATCTCTGGTCGCCCGGCGCTGGGCATGGACCTGCTGCTGATGGACGAGGCCGGCAGCCCGCTCCCCGAACAGCGCGATGTCGAGGGACGCCTGCACGTGCGCGGTGCCGCAGTGATCGAACGCTATTTCGGCCAGGACAGGCCGGCCACCACCGCCGAGGGCTGGTTCGATACCGGCGACCTGGCGAAGATCGATCGCGCCGGCAACCTGATCATCACCGGCCGCGCCAAGGACCTGATCAAGTCGGGCGGCGAATGGATCAACCCGGCCGAGATCGAAGCCGTGGTCTGCGCCCTGCCCCAGGTCAGCCTGGCGGCGGTGATCGGCCGCAGCGACGTCAAATGGGGCGAGCGGCCGCTGCTGCTCGTCGAACTGCGCGAGGACCAGGAGATCAGCGACCAGGACCTGCTCGGCGCCCTGCGCGGCCAAGTCGCTTCCTGGTGGATTCCCGACGCAGTGGTGCGGGTACCGAGCATGCCGCGCGGCTCGACCGGGAAGATCGACAAGCTGCAGCTGCGGGCTGCGTATAGCGGCTGCTAGAACCGATACGTCATCCCGGCTTTCGCCGGGATGACGGCTACCTCAGACCCGCTCCACCACCAGCGCGATGCCCTGACCGCCGCCGATGCACATCGTCGCGAGGCCATAGCGCCCGCCCACACGCGCCAGTTCATGGACCAGCTTGGTCACGATGATCGCACCCGTTGCTCCCACGGGATGGCCGAGCGAAATGCCGCTGCCATTGGGGTTCACCTTGGCGGGGTCGAAACCGAGCGCATCGGAAACCGCACAGGCCTGTGCCGCGAACGCCTCGTTCGATTCGATCACGTCCATGTCCGCGACCGACAGCCCTGCCCGGGCCAGCGCCGCCCGGGTCGCCGGCACCGGGCCCATGCCCATGTAATCCGGATCGACCCCGGCATGGCCATAGGCGACGATCCGCGCCATCGGCGTCAGTCCGTGCTCGGCCACGGCCTTCTCGCTCGCCAGCACGACGGCAGCGGCACCGTCGTTGATCCCCGAGGCGTTGCCGGCGGTCACGCTGCCGTCCGCCTTGAAGATCGTGCGCAGCTTCGCGAGATCGGCCGCATTGGCGTCCGCCCGGACATGCTCGTCGACATCAAAGACCCTGGTTGCGCGCCCCGCCTTCACCTCGATCGGCACGATCTGTCCGTCGAACCGCCCTTCCGCGATCGCTCGTACTGCACGGGCATGGCTCTCCGCAGCATAGGCGTCCTGGCGGGCCCGATCGATGCCGTGGCGCTCGGCGACATTCTCGGCGGTCACGCCCATCAGGCCGCCGCCGAACGGATCGGTCAGCGCGCCGTTGAGGCCATCGACCAGAGTAGCATCGCCCATCTTCTGCCCCCAGCGGGTGGCCGGTGCATAATAAGGCGCGCGGCTCATCACCTCGGCACCGCCGGCCACCGCGATCTCGGCATCCCCGAGCATCAGCATCTGCGCCGCCGACACGATCGCCTGCACGCCCGAACCGCATAGCCGGTTGACGGTAAGCGCCGGCACTTCCTTGGGGATACCCGCCTCGATACCGGCCACGCGGGCCAGATAGGCGTCACGCGGCGCGGTCGGGATCACCTGGCCGAACACGACATGGCCCACCGCCTCCGGTGCCACGCCCGCGGCATCGAGCGCCGCCCGCGTGACCGTGGCAGCGAGATTGCCAGGCGTCTCGGCCCCGAGCGCCCCGCCAAAGGTGCCGATCGCGGTGCGCCGCGCAGCGACGATGAAGACCTCGGCAGTCATGCGCGCTCCATGCTGGCGGCGCGCGCCGACATCTCATACTGATATTGTTCCTCGCCGCGGGCCGGGATCACTTCCCCTGCCCGGTCGCCGACGGCTTCCAGCCGATCGAGCAGCGTGTCGGCCACCCCCGCGCCATCGCCGAGGAACAGCCCCCGCGTCATGCTGACATGCGCCTGCTCGAAGCTGCCGGCGCCGGCCAGCAGGATCGCGCGGTTGGGGGCGTCCTCGGCCGCCAGCGCCACTACCGCCGGGCTCACCAGCGATGCGTCGAGCCCCGCCAGCATCTCTTCCGAATAGAGCCCGTTGGTCATCCCCGTCGCCGCGCTCGGCGCCAGGCTGTTGACCCGGATACCGTAACGCTCGCCCTCGATTGCCAGGGTCTGCATCAGCCCGACCAGTGCCATCTTGGCAGCGCCGTAATTCGCCTGGCCGAAATTGCCGTAGAGGCCCGAGGACGAGGTGGTGAAGATGATCCGCCCGTAATTCTGGGCGCGCATCGTGTCCCACACCGCCTTGGTGCAGTGGACCGAGCCCATCAGGTGGACGTCGAGCACCAGCCGGAAATCGTCCAGATCCATCTTGGCGAAGCTCTTGTCGCGCAGGATGCCCGCATTGTTGACGAGGATATCGATCCGGCCCCAGCGCGCCAGCGTATCCTCGCACATAGCCTGGACGCCGGCGAAATCGGTGACGCTCACCGCCACCGCCATCGCCTCGCCGCCCTCGGCCTCGATCCGCGCGCAGACGGCGCGGGCCGCATCGCCGTTCATGTCGGCAACGACCACCTTCGCGCCGCGCTTCGCCAATGCGATCGCATGCGCCGCGCCCAGCCCGCCGCCGGCACCGGTGACGATCGCCACGCGGGTCGAGAGATCGATCCCCATCCTATTTTCCTTTCAGAGAGTGGCCGCATCGAGCGACGCGAAGGTGCGCCCCGAAGCCGCGAGTTCGACAAGCAGAGGCGCCGGCGCCCAGGCCCAGCCCTGCGGACCGGCGGCGAATTGTTCGATGCGTTCCAGCACTCGGGGCAAGCCGATCCGGTCGGCGAGATACATCGGCCCGCCGCGCTCGCCGGGGAAGCCATAGCCGTCGAGATAGACGACATCGATATCGACCGCGCGCCAGGCTATCCTCTCGCCGAGGATTTTCGCGCCTTCATTGACCAGGGCATAGATGCAGCGCTCGACGATCTCTTCGTCGCCGATCTCGCGCCGCTCGATGCCCAGCCGCGCGGATTCAGCAAGGATCAGCGCGTCGATCTCCGGGTCTGGCTCGGCGGTGCGTCCATCCGGATAGCGATAGAAGCCCGCCCCGGTCTTCTGCCCGAACCGCCCGAGTTCACAGACCAGATCGGGGATCTTCGAATAGGGCCGGTCGGGCTGGTCCACCGCGCGGCGCTTGCGGATGCTCCAGCCGATATCCTGCCCGGCTAGGTCCATCACCGCGACCGGCCCCATCGCCATGCCCCAGCGCTTGAGCGCACCGTCCAGCTGGCCCGGCAGCGCACCTTCCTCGAGCAGGTACCAGGCCTGGCGGAGATATTCCTCGAACATCCGGTTGCCGACGAACCCGTCGCAAACGCCGACCGCCACCGGGCTCTTGCCGATAGCCTTGCCGAACGCCATTGCCGTCGCCAGCGTCTCGGGCGCGGTTTTCGCGCCGCGCACCACTTCCAGCAGCTTCATCACATTGGCGGGCGAGAAGAAGTGCAGCCCCACCACCCGCTCCGGCGTGGCCGTGAAGCCGGCGATTGCATCGAGGTCGAGCGTCGAGGTGTTGCTCGCAAGGATCGCGTCCGTCCGGGCAACCCGCTCCATGCCCTCGAACACCTGGCGCTTCACCTCCATGTCCTCGAACACCGCCTCGATCAGCAGGTCGGCACCGGCAGCCGCGTCGATCTCCGATGCGGCGGTGAGGGCAGCCAGACGGGCATCGGCGACATCCGCCCCGATCCGCCCCTTCTCGACCTCGCGCAGGATGGCTTTGGCGATCGTTGCGCGCGCCCTGTCGAGCGCCTCGGCACGCGGCTCGACCAGCACTATCTTCAGCCCCGCATTGAGCAGTGCCAACGCGATGCCGGTGCCCATCAACCCGCCGCCGATCACCGCGACCTGCCCGATCTTCCCCGGTTTCGCCTCACCCAGCCCGGGCACGCGCGCGGCAATCCGGCGGCCAAAGAAGGCGTGCCGCAATCCGCGTGACTCCTCCGAGCCCAGCAACTCGCTGAACAGATCCGCCTCGACCCGCAGTCCGGCGACGAAATCATGCGTCCCGATCGCCGCTACGCATTCGACGATCCGCCGCTGGGCCAGCGAGCGCGGCCTGGCAGCGGCCAGTGCCTCGGCAAGGTCACCCGGTGCCGGCATCTCGCCGGTGCGGCGCACCGCCGGCACCGGCTCCGCCAGGGCGAGCGCCGCCGCCTCGGCATCTCCCGTCACCACATCATCGACCACGCCTGCCGCCTTGGCCTGGGCACCGTCGAGCACACGCCCGCTCAGCATCAGCTCGAGCCCTGCCTTCGCCCCGATCAGGCGCGGCAGCCGCTGGGTACCGCCGCCACCGGGCAGCACACCGAGCGTCACTTCGGTCAGCCCGATCCGGGCGTTTCCGGCGCTGACCCGATAGTGGCAGGCCAGCGCCAGTTCGAGCCCGCCGCCCATGCAGACGCCGTTGATCGCCGCGACCACAGGCTTGGGCGAGGCCTCGATCGCCTCGATCATCGCGCGATTGGCATCGATCTTCGACGGATCGCCATCGAACTCGGTGATCTGCGCGCCCGCACTGAAGATCTTCGGCCCGCCGCTGACGACGATCGCGGCCACTGCCGGGTCCGTCACCAGCGCGGCAAACGCCGCGGCGATCACCCCCACCCCGGCAACCGACTGGGTGTTCACCGGCGGATTGGAGAAGCGCAGCAGCGCAACCTTGTCCCGCCGTTCGACCTCGACTTGCAAAGCACCCCTCCCATTGGCAGCGTTGGGCTGCGACCTATCAAATGTTGGATTGTTGGACAAAGGGATTCTGATGGCACTTGGCAAGCTCACGATCGCGCGTGCCTATCAGGCGGTGCAGCAGGCGCTGGAGGAGGCGATCCTCAGCGGCGAACTGGCACCGGGCCAGCCGCTGCCGACCGAAACCGAACTGGCGGAGAAGTTCGGCGTGACGCGCCACACGGTGCGCGAGGGCATGCGTGCGCTCGAGCAAAGCGGCCTGGTGAAGCGCGATGCCGGGCGGCGGCTGCACGTCACGCGGCCGAAGCATGACGCGCTCGCCTCGCAAAGCTCGCGCGCGCTGATGATGCAGCAGGTCTCGTTCCGCGAGATCTGGGAAGTCGCGATGCAGCTCGAACTGCTGGCGATGGACCTGCTCGAGGGGCGGATCGACGATACACTGGTCGAGGCGCTGGAAGCCAATGCCGCGGCCATGGGCGAGGCGCTGGAGCGCGGCGAATCTATCTCGGCGCTCGACGTCGAGTTCCATGCGCTGATCGCCCAGGCCACCGGCAACCGCGTGCTGCTGATGTCCCGCGAACCGGTGTCGCTGCTTTTCTACCCCTCGCTCGACCGGCTGTTCACGCATCCGAGGACGCGCGATCGCTCGCCCTGGCGCATCCTCGAGGCGCATCGCGAGATCGTCGCCGCGCTCAGGGCGCGCGACCTGGCTACCGCCCGGCTATGGATGGAGCGGCATATGGCCGATTTCCGCCGCGGCTACGAACATGCCGGCTTGCCGCTGGATGCGCCGGTGGCGCCCTGAGCTCGCCAATCGGGTCATCTTCGTTTCGCCTGCCCCGGCACGAAGAATACGGAGCGTGCGGCCCTCGGGCAGGCGGATCGTCACCTGCCGGGCGGCTTGCCCTGGTCGGGTGCGGTGCGGTCTGACCGTCTTCGCCCTGCCCGCTCGCGCTCCTACCCGGCATCGCCCGATCAGCGGACGGTGAACTCCACGGGAACCGAGAGCTGCAGCTCGTCCGCCCGGTCCTCGGGGATCGCCGGCAGCGGCTGGGCGCGGCGGATCGTCTCCATCGCGGCGCGATCGAGCGCGGCATTGCCCGACGAACGGAGCAGCGCCGCGTCGAGCACCCGCCCTGCCCGGTTCATCCGGAAGCGCACATAGGCGACGCCCTGCTCGCGCCGCGCCCGGGCCGATGCCGGATAGCGGCGATATTTCTCGAGATGCGCGAGCAGCCGCGCCTCCCAGCTCGCCGGCGCATCGCTGGACATGCGCGGGGCCGACGGCGCGGGCGTCGATTTGGGCGCGGTCGTCTCGGGCACCGGATCGGCATTGGGCGCGGGCTCGACCGGCGGCGCCGGCGCGGTCGGCTGGGTGAGCAGGTGGGGCACGATCACCCTGGGCGGCTCGGGGCGCACGGGCTCGACCATCCTGCGCGCCTTGCGTTCCTCCTGCACCCGCCCTTCCGGCACTTCGCGAACCGGTTCGGGCGGCGCGGCGAGCGGCAGCAGCTCCACCATCATCGGTGCCGGCCGCGCCGGGATCGTCGCAGGTGTCGCCCAGCGCAGCACGGCAAGCGCGAGCATCGCCGCCGGCACGGCAAGCGCACCACCGAGCCCGATCGACCGCGTCCGCCAATCCTGCGCACGATAGCCATGCCGCTGCACCGGCAGGAGCAAAGGCGACGCGACAACATCCTCCGGGAACATCAGCTTCACGGCAGCCCCGCCGCGCTCGGCAGCGGCCGAGTGACGATCCACAGCGCACAGCCGCCCATCATCACGGCAACGGTGAGCGCCAGGGGCCAATGCGGCCGCGCGCCGAGCCAGAACAGGCCATAGCCGAGCGCGATCCCCATGCAGGCCGCCCGCTTCGCCCGCGCCGGGATCGCCCGCTCGGCCTGCCAGGCGCGGATCGGGGGGCCGAAGCGCGGGTGGGTGCGCAACCAGGCATCGAGCCGCGGCGAGGATCGGGCGAAACACCCGGCGGCGAGGATGACGAAGATCGTCGTCGGCATCAGCGGCACGACGATGCCGACACCGCCCAGGCCCAGGCAGGCGAGCCCGGCGACCAGCCAGGCCGCCCGCGTCGCGCGTCCGCCGCGCGGCGTTGCCGGTTCGGCGTCAGGCAAGGACGCTGTCGGCATGGCGCTGCACCCGGGCAAAGGCCGCCTTCGCCCCTTCGACGGCACGCGCCTCCGCTGCCTCGTCGAGCGGTATCGCGTCGAGCGCGGCGGTGAAGCTGCGCCACTGCGCGGCCGGCCCTTCCGGCGCCGGCGCCAGGTGCCGCGCGCCATGCGTATCGGACAGGCCAAGCTTCGCCGCCGCCTTGCGCAGCAGCGCCGCCCCCATGTTCGATCCTTCCGCGACATAGAGCCAGCCGAGCGCCGTGGCGGGGTCCACCTGGCCGGCCGCGAACGCCGGCGCATCGGCCTCCGCCTCGCCCAGTCCGAGATCGGCCAGGTCGGCTTCGATCAGCGGCAACCGGCGCCGGTCGGCCAGCCCGGGCAGCAGCGCGCGCATCGCGGGATCGGCGTAGAGCGCGTCGATGTCGCGGTGGAAACGCCGCTGCATCGCGACGAAGCGGACATAGCCGGGCAGGCTCTCGAACAGGCCGGCGTCCATGATCGAGCGATCGAGCCCGTCATGCACTTCCCGCGTCGCCTGCTTGAGCCGCTGCGATCGCGGCAGGTTCGTCACATCGGTCATCCACATGCTCCTTCAGAACCGGAAGTTCACGCCGAGACGGATGCTGTGCGCATCGGCATTGCTGCGCGTGCGCCGCCCGTTCACCGTGCTCGACGTGCCGGTGTAGCTGGTCATCTCGCGCAGGATCGCGCCGGTCACCGGATCGCGCAGGATGGCGTTGGTCACCGGATCGCGGAGAACCGCGCCGGCTACGGTGAAGTTCCGCCCCACGCCCGCGCGGGCATCGTCGAACCGGAAGGCGCCGCTGCCATAGCGCGCATAGCCATAGTCGCCGCGCACGGACCAGTTGTTGCCGAGCGCCCACTCGACACCGCCTCCCACGCTCCAGCCGGTCGCCAGCCGCCGGTCCTTCTCCGAGAACATCGGCGCCGAATTCTGGCTGAAACGGCGATTGGCGTTGAAATAGGACGCTGCCGCATTGTCCAGATACTGGGTGCGCGTCTGCACTTCCTGCATCAGCGCAAGACCCGCGCTGCCGAACACCAGCACCGGCCCCGTCGCATAGCCCAGCCGCGCGCGCAGCCCGCCGGTCCAGTCCGAAGCGAAATCGGTATCGGCCTGGTTTCGCATGTCCTGCGGCGTGATGATCGACGTGTTGACCAGCAGCTCGGTCGAGTTGGTGTAGAGCCGCGACCGCGCCCGGCTCAGGCCGAAATCGCCTTCGATGCCGACCACCCAGTGCCGCGCCAGCTGCCAGGTGTAGCCGCCGAGCAGCCCGATCCGGCTGCCATTGCCCTCGGCCTCGCCGACTTCGGTGGCGGGAATCCCGCCGGTCGCTCCGTTGCCGGCGGTCGAGCGGGTGCGGCGGCTTTTGACGAAGTCGTGCCCCGCCGCGAGCCCGATATAGGGGCCGGACCAGTCGCCGTCGAAAGCGGCCAGCGCCGGGCGCCCGTTCAGCGCCTCGATCGCCCGCTGGCGGGCATCGCGCGACCGGCTGCGCGCGGGGCCGCCAAAGCCGGCGGTCATCCCGATCCGGACCGTCCGCCCCGGCGAAGGCATCAGCCCCAGCGTCAGCGCGTCCATGTAATAGCGATCGGTCAGGTTATCGATCGCCACGTCGAGCCGCAGATCGTCGCTGATGTCGAAGGTGCCATAGGCGTCGAACAGGTCGTACGGCGACCAGTCGATGCTGGTCATCGAGCCGCCAAAGGTGATGATCGGCGTGTCGCGCCCGCCGACATGGCGATAGCGCCCGCCCAGGGTGAGCCGCTCGTCGAGCAGGCGGACGCCCGCGTTGACGTTCAGGCTCAGCTTGGGCGGCAAATGCGCCGGGACATAGCTGTCCGCCGTGCCCCCCTCGCGGCAGGTGTGGTTGGTCCCGCAGAACTGCTTGAAGGTGTAATAGGTGCCGCCGAAATCGGCGAAGACCACGCCGGCATCATATTGGAACGATGCCTCCACACCCTGCAGCCGCGCCTTCTCGATATTGATGATCGAGGTCATGCCCTCGCTGATGCCGCGGGTCAGGTAGTCGTCGATATCGTTGCTGAAATAGGCAAGCTTGGCCTGGAGCAGGTCGCCGGCCTTCGCCAGGTTCGCCAGTTGCAGGTTCGCGCCGACTTCGCTGTTGCGGGCATGCTCCGGCCGGATCGGGTTGCGCGGATCGGGGTAGAAGGAAAAACCCGTGGTGGATTCGAACAGGCTGGGGTTGCGGATCGCCTCGGCATAGCGGGCGTAGAATTGCAGGCCCTTCACGGGCTCGATCAGGAAGGACGCGATCGGCGCGAAGCCGGCATTGCTTTCGCGGTTATAGCCGGTGACCTCGACCTGCGGCGTGCCGGCCCAGGTATGCGTCTCGGTCAGATCCTGCGAGACGGTGTTGGTGTAGCGCAGCGCGGCGTTGAAGATCACCCAGTCGTTCGGCTTCAGCTCGCCGGCGATGAAGCCGCTGAACTCGTCGCGCCAGCCATGCCGCGGCTCGACGAACGAAGTGTAGCCCGAATTGCCCTTGTAGGTGTCCCAGCCGCGCGGAGGAGTCATGTCCTCGCGCGCATAGCTGCCGCCATAGTCTAGATCGAGCCGGCCGAGCGGCGTGTGCAGCGTCGAGCGGTTCGAGAGGTTGACGCCCCAGCGGGTCGACTGGCTCTGATAGGCCGCGTCGGTCACGCTGACATTGCCGTTGGGGAAGACGTATCGGTACAGCGTCTCGATGCTGGTGAAGCTGTCGGTCTTCCAGGCGTCGATCTTCAGGTTGATCAGGTCGGTGCTGTCCGGATCCCAGCGATAGCGCGCGGTATAGGTGTTGACCTCGGCGCGGCTGAGCGGCGCCTGCAGCGCCCCGCCGAAGCGGATGATCTGCGAGGGCATCATCTCGCCGAAATCGCTTTCGTAGCGGACATAGGACAGGTCGATCCCATGCCCGTCGCCGAAGCGCCAGGTGCCGCGCAGCAGGTAGGAGCTGTTGTCCTGCGAGGTGCTGAGCACTTCCTCGCCCAGATTGTAGCGCTGGAGGACATTGCCGAGCGTGCCGGTGCCGCCCGGCGGCACGGTGCCGTGCTCGCCGCCGAAATAGTTGCCGAGCTTGCGCCGCGCGACCGCGCCGACCAGCTCGATATCGCCGACACGCCCGGCGGCAGCGACGCTGAAGTTCCAGCCACCCAGGTCGAGCGCCCCCGGCCGGTCGAACCGCTCGGCGCTGCCCGTGCCGGTGCCCGGCGTCGCCGTCGGCGGCGGCGCGACATTGTTGCCGGACAGTCCGCCGCGGAAGCGGATGCCGAAGTCGTTACCCTCGGCGATCAGGTCCTTCGCGCCGATCGTATCGACACGCACCAGGCCGCCGGTCGCGCCGACGCCGTCGGCAGCGGCGCTCGGCCCCTTCTCGATCGTCACGCTGCCGACCAGGTCGGGATCGAGATAGGTGCGCCCCGCCACGCCGGAATAGCCGCGATAGACGGTCGATTGCTGGAGCGATCCGTCGATAACCACCGGCACGCGGTCCATCCCCTGCATGCCGCGGATGTTGACGTCGAGCGCGCCCGAATTGCGGTTGTCGCCGTTGAGCACGCCCGGCGTGCCGCTCAGGAAGTCGCCCGGCGAGGTGCCGCGGAAGCGCTCGATCCGCTCCCGGCTGAAATAGGCGGTGGACTGGGCGCCGGTGAAGGTCCGTCCCTCGCCCGCATTGCCGGCGACCGTGCCGCCCGCACCCCGGGCACCGCCACCCGCACCGTCATTCGCACCCTCGACGCGCAGCGTGCCGAGCTGGACCGTACCGGCATCGGCACGCGGCGCGGCTTCCAGGATCGCCGAGGTCGCGGCGGTGAAGCGATAGGTCAGCCCCGTCCCCTCGAGCAGCCGGCTCAGCGCGGCTGCGGCGGAGAGATTGCCCTTAACTGCGTTCACCCGGATCGCGGTGCCGTCGATCCCGCTCCAGGATACCTGCACGCCCGATTGCCGCATATAGATACGCAGCGCTTCCTCGAGCGTCGCCGCCGGAATATCGAATCCCTGCACCGCACCATTGCCGCTCTGGGCGTGCGCGACGGTCGCGCCCATGGCGAGCGCGATCACGCTCGCGCTGCGCAGGCAGCGAATGGCAACGGACATGGCGAAGTTGGAACGAAGCATGGAGCCCCCGGTTCGATGAGCGCCGCCCCGCGCGGCCCCTTCAAATGCATATGCTAATCATTATCAGTTATGCATCTGAGAGACTGGCGCCGGAGAGAAACACCCAACCCCCTTTCGGTGATTTTTATCGGATCAGCAGAATCCCGCCCGGCAGGCGGGTCATCCGCAGCCCCGCGGCGGCGGCAATCGCGGCCAGCGCATCGTCGGGACGATCGATCCGGAACACGCCGCTGACCGGCTTTGCCCGACCAAGATCGGCCATCAGTATCACCGGCGCGGCACGATAGCGGCGGATCTCGGCGATTGCGGCAGCGGCGGGCTGCCGATCGATCAGCAGCTCGCCCGCACGCCAGGCCGCAATCCGATCGGGCCGCACGTCCGCCAGCCGCGCAACAGCCCCATCGACATAATGTGCGCGCTGCCCGGCAGTCAGCGGCGTCGCCCCGCGCGCCGCGATCACCCGTACCGCGCCCTGGCTAACCGCGACATCGGCGCCCTCGCCATTGCCGGTCGAGACTTCGAAGGCGGTGCCGACATCCTCGGTGGTGCCGCCCGCCGCATCGACGCGGAACGGCCGCCGGTCGCCATGCGCGACGTTGAACCAGGCTCGCCCGCGCAGCAGCCGCACCCGGCGCTCGCCCTGGGCATACTCGACGGCAATCGCCGATCCGCTGTCGAGCATGGCGGCGGAACCGTCCGCCAGCGCGACCGAACGGATCTCGCCGGTGCCGGTCAGGTGATCAGCCCGCAGCCGGACGTTCAGCTCAGGTGCGGCGACCAGCGCGGCGAGGCAGGCCGCCATTCCCGCCCCCACCAGCCCGCGCCGCACCGGCCGCGGCAGCGCGCGCCATCCGCCTCCACTCCGGCGATCCCGCCGCGCGGTCACCGGCGACAGCTCGGGCTGGGCGAACAGGCCGCGATGCACCTCCAGTTCCTGCCAGAAGGCCCGCTCGCGCTCGAAGGCACGGGCATGCGCAGGGTCCGCCGCCAGCCACTGCCGGAGTTCCGCCAGCGCCCCGCCGCGCATCTCACCCGAGGCGAGCAGCCGCACCCATTCGCGCGCGCGCTCGGCAATCTCGCCGGACCTGTCCATCGATCCCGTCATCCGTTCGCGCAAGAGCCCCTCCGCGCATAGGACTGTCAGTCGCGCCAAACACCCAACCCCCGATACCGCGATTTCCTCATTCGCCGTCGCGCGCCCTGGCCAGCAGTTGCATCGCGCGCCGCATATGCTTCTCGACCGTGGTGGTCGAAACCCCCAGCCGCTCGGCGACCGCACGCTGCGACAGCCCTTCATAGCGATGCAGCTCGAACACCCGCCGCGTCTGCTCGGGCAGCGCCCGCGCCGCCGCCTCCACCCGGGCGAGCGTGTCGTTGGCGATCGCCACCCGCTCGGCCGCAAGCGCTTCGTCGCATCCCCAGAGCAGCGCCTGCGCCTCGACCTCGATGTCGGATCGGCGCGCCTCGCCCTTGAGGTGATCGATCGCGAGATTGGTGGCGAGGCGATAGAGATAGGCGCGTTGATTGGTGATCGGCGGATCGTCCGCGATGCGCTGCGCCCGCAGCCACAGGCTCTGCGTCACATCCTCGGCCGCCGCCGGATTGCCGACAATCCGCCCGATCAGCCGCAACAGGGACGGCCTCTCCGAAACTACGAGCCGGGATATGACGAGTGCGTTCGTCCGCATGTCGCGGCTCTAGTAAGTTTGCGAATGACTCGCAACAACCAGCGAAGATCGGTCGCTGCGGATCAGGTCCCGCTCAGGCGATGATCCGTCCCGCGGCCAGCGCCCCTTCGCCATAGGCGCGCAGCGACCGGTCCGCCTGGAAGAGCAGGTCCCGTTCGATCGCCAGGCCCAGCGGCCCGCGAAACTTGCCGAGTTCGGCAAGCGAAACCGTGCACACGCGCGGGGCGCCGGGAAGCGGATCGCACAGCCCAAAGGCCCGGTCGGGATCCCTCGGGTCGAGTTCCGTCAGGAGCCAGATGCCCCCGGTATCGGGGCAGTGCAGCTTGACGACGGGCATGGGGTCATGGGCGATACCTGCCAGGGTCTTCTCGCCATTTTCGAGGAGCGCGCCCAGGATCGCGGTGGGCAAATCAAGCGTCATATGGTTTCCGTTACTGACATGCGACGCGGTCCCCGCGCCTCGCCGCCGTTCGGATCCCGGCACTCCGCCGGTCTTCCCCAGGTAAATCAGGGCCTTGGCCCGGACAATCGGAAGCCCGCCTGCCTGACAAGATTTTACATCGGGATGGGGCGCTCCCCTGCCAGCCATGCGCCTAGCCCCGCCGGGCCGGGGGACCCGGCGGGGCAGCACGGCCCGACAATCGAGGGAGAGTCGGACCGGCCGGGACTCCGGGAGCACGTGGGGCGTGCTGTCCGGAGGGGGGCGAATATCGTCTGCACGAACGCGCGCACCCCTGAGCCACGCGTCCCGAGACGGCCCGCCAATATCCCATCCGCCTGGGCAAAGCCCGATCAAATGAGCTTCGGTTACAACAGTTTACAATCGCGCTCCGCGACGATTGCGCCAGCGCGCGGACAGGAGGGCTCGAACCGCACCTTCCCGTTACAACAGTTTACACCGGCAATGACTGTCCCCGTGGGCAGCGCTTTGCTAGCACCTCACCGTGAGGCGAGTTGGTAGCAGCCAGGAAAGCCCCGCGTCCATTCGGCGCGATCGATCTGGAGGAAACGCACGCGACACCGACATCTGGAGTTCGGGAATAAATGCTCGCTCTCAATGACAAAGGACGAGACGTACTTGCGTAACGGTTTCAGCCGCGATGGTCGCTGTTAAGCCGGGGTTCCCGGACCAGAACGGTGCGATGCACATCGCCGTGGTCGACGATGACGAGGAGATCATCGACTTCGTCAGTGCCGCGCTGACCGCAGCCGGATATGTCTGCACCCCGTTCCGGACCGGCGCCGCCCTGCTCGCCGCGCTGCGCCGCCAGACCTTCGACCTCATCCTGCTCGACTGGAACCTGCCCGACAGCCTGGGCATCGACCTGCTCCGCTCGATCCGCGGCACAGGAGCGCATTCGACCGCGATCATCATGCTGACCAGCCGCTCGGACAAGGACGACATCGCCGTCGCCCTGCAGACCGGGGCCGATGACTATGTGGTCAAGCCCGAGAGCTCGATCGTGATCGCCGCGCGCGTTGGCGCGGTGCTCCGCCGCTCGCTGCCCGATGCCGCGCAGCAGCGCGTCTCGATCTTCGGCAAATACGGCTTCGACCGGCTGACCGGCCATGTGCGCTTCGAGGGCGCCGATATCCCGCTCAGCGCCAAGGAGTTCGGGCTCGCGCTGCTGCTCTTCGAGAACATGCACCGGCCGCTGTCGCGCAGCTATCTGCTCGAGAAGATCTGGCAGAGCGCGGGCGACCTCCCTACCCGCACGCTCGACATGCACGTCTCGCGCATCCGCGCCAAACTCAACCTGACCCCCGCCAATGGCTACCGCATCGTGGCGATCTCCGGCTTCGGCTATCGCATGGAGCAGTTCGGCGCGGAGGAGTTGCAATGATCCTCGACACGCCCCCACCCGTCACGCGGCCCGCGCCGCATGCCAATGCCATCGCCTATGTCATCCGGCGCGGCGATACGGCTGACCAGCTGAGCCGCAAATATCTGGTCGAGGGACGCGACTGGCGCGCGCTGCTCAAGCTCGCCCGGGTGCAGAACCCGCGCCGCCTGCCGACGGGTCGGCAGCTCCTGATCCCGCGAAGCTGGCTGCGCTACCGGATCGAGCCCGCCCGGCTGGCCAGCTATCGCGGCAAGGTGGCGATTACCGTCAACGGGCGCGAAGCCTCCGCGGTGATCGGCGCGAGCATCGACGAGGGCATGTTCATCGCCACTGCCGCCAACAGCTTCGCCACGCTGATCCTTGCCGATCAGTCGCGGATCGTGCTGCCCTCGCAAAGCCGCGTGCGGGTCCGTGAATTGCGCCGCATCCTGCTCACGAACGCGATCGACTATCGCCTGGAGATCACCAGCGGCCGGCTGGAGACCAAGGTCCAGCCGCTGGAGGGACCGTCCGGCAGGTACCGGATCGAGACGCCGGTGAGCATGACAGCCGTGCGCGGCACCGAGTTCCGCGTGTCGTTCGCGGCGGGAACGGCGATCACCGAAGTGCTGAGCGGCCATGTGCTCGTCACCGACAGCGACGGGCAGACGCGCGCGCTGGCGCTCGATCCCGGCATCGGCGCGGCCCGCGACGGCGACGGCGCGGTGCGTACCGAGCCGCTGCTCCCTGCCCCCGCGCTCGAGGATCCGGGCGCCGTGCAGCTCGACGACAATGTCGCGTTCCGCGCCGCGCCGACGCCGGGCGCCGCGCGCTATCGACTGGTCATCGCCAGCGATGCGGGCTTCATCGACAATAATGTCGAGCAGGTCTCCGAGGATGGCCGTTTCACCTTCACCGACATTCCCAATGGCAACCAGTTCGCGCGCATCTCGGCGATCGCGCCGAGCGGTGTCGAAGGCTTTGCCCAGAGCTATGGCTTCAAGCGCCGCCTCGCCTCGCTCCATGCCTCGGTCGACACGGCGGACGATGGTTATCGCTTCCGCTGGTGGGGCTCGGGCAATGGCACTCGCCGCTATCGCTTCCAGCTGCTGAGCGACACGCCCGAGGCCCCTCCGATCGTCGATCGAGTCGGGCTCGAGCAGGACTCGCTCACGCTCCACCGGCTCACGCCCGGCGTCTATCACTGGCGCGTCGGCCTGTTGCAGATCGAGGCGGACGATACCGTCGAGACCTGGACCAATCCGGAGAAGCTGACGATCGCCGGCCCGTCCGCCAGGCGCAAGGCGGATCGCTGACCTTGGCCCGCACCCGGCTGCTGCTGGAGTGGACGGCGATCGCCCTGCTGGCACTGGCCGTTTCCAGCGGCCTGGTGCTGGGTGGCGGCGTCTCCCGGCTGGACAGTGCGCTCTATGACGGCCTGGTCCGCTTCCGTGCCGCGCCGCCCTCCGACCGGATACTGATCGTCGCGATCGACGATGCCAGCGTTGCCGCGCTCGGCCATTGGCCTTGGCGCCGCGACATCCATGCCCAGGCGCTCGCGCGCATGACGGCGGCCCGGCCCGCCGCGATCGCCTATGACGTGCTCTTTACCGAGCCCGCCGCGCGCCCCGCCGAGGATCGGGCACTGGCCGGGTCGATGCGCCGCGCGCCGATCGCCCTGCCCATCCTGCTAGAGGCACCCGGCACCGCCGGCAGGGAATTCGACGCGACCCTTCCGATCTCGCCCGAGCGCGAGGCGGCGGCGGCGCTCGGCCACGTCGCGCTGCCGCACGATCCGGACGGCAGCGCCCGCGCCGCGCTGCTCGCCCTCGACATCGACGGCCACCCCTTCCCGCATCTCGCCGAGACGGCCTATCGGCTGGCCAACCGCGCGCCCTCGCCGGCCTTTGCCCACGCCGCCGCGCAGGGCGACTACCGGGTGTTCGTGCCCTATGCCGCAGCGGGCAGCTTCCGCACCGTGCCGTTCAAGGACGTGCTCGCGGGCGACGTTCCCCATGGCTTCCTCGAGAACAAGCTGATCCTGGTCGGCGCCACCGCGGCGGGCCTTGGCGACCGGCATTTCGTCGCGGGCGCGGGCACCCTGCCCGGCGTGGAGGTGCAGGCCAATCTGCTGAACGCGCTGCTCGCCGACCGCTTCGTCCAGCTCGCATCGACGCCGTGGCGCCTGCTCTTCGCCGGATTGCCCAGCATCATCCTGCTGCTGCTCTTCCTGCGGTTGCGGCCGACCCAGTCCCTGCTCGCAGCGCTGGCGATCTTCGCGGTGACGGCGACGCTGCCCATCATCCTGCTCCTGCTCGCCGGCATCTGGATCCCGCCGGTATCGGCACTGCTGGCGCTCGCGCTGGTCTATCCGCTCTGGGGATGGCGCCGGTTGAGCGCCATCCACCGCGCGATGTCCGATGAGCTGACCCGCTTCGGGGCGGACAGCGCCATCGCCCCTTCCGCGCCCGTGGGGCTCGATCCGACGGGCAGCAATGCGCTGGCGCTGAGCAGCTCGATTGCGCGCCTGCGCGATCTCAAGCAGTTCGTCGCGGACACGATCGAGGGGGTTGCCGATCCATTGATCGTGACGACCCTGTCAGGCGAGGTGCTCCTGGCCAACCAGCCCGCACAGCTGCTGCTCGACGGCCCGCTCGACCTGTCGGAAGTGGCGCGGCTGATCCAGGAACCGCCGGCGGAGGACTTGCGCCTTTCCGACGGACGCAGCTTCTCGCCGCGCAAGACCGCCCTCACCGGTGCGACTGCCGAGCAGCGCGGCTGGATTCTGCTGCTCGCCGACATCAGCGCGATCCGCGCCGCGGAGCGCGACCGCGAGGTCGCGATCGAGTTCCTCAGCCACGACATGCGCTCCCCCCAGGCCGCGATCGTGGCGCTGGTCGAGGGCGAACCGGGCAAGGATATTCCCGATAGTCTCGCGCGCCGGCTCACCGGCCATGCCCGCCGAACGCTGCGCCTGGCCGAGGATTTCGTACAGTTTGCCCGGCTGGAGACCGCTGCCTTCCAGCCCGAGGAAATCGACGTGGCGGATTGCCTGGCCGAAGCGAGCGACGCGGTCTGGCCGCTCGCCAACGCCAAGGGCGTGCGCGTCGTCGTCGATGCCGGCTTGGAACCGCACTGCATCCAGGGCGAGCACCAGGCATTGACGCGCACGCTGCTCAACCTGCTCGACAATGCCGTGAAATTCAGCCCAGAAGGGGGAGAGGTTCATTGCACCCTGGAAGCGGTGACGGAGGAAGGCGCACGCTGGCAGCGCGTCGAGGTGCGGGACGCCGGATCCGGCGTGCCCGCCGAACAGCTGCCCTGGCTGTTCGAGCGCTTCGGCCCGACATCGAAGGAGAAGAAGGGCCTAAGCGCCGGCCTGGGCCTCGCCTATGCCCGCACCGTGGCGGAGCGCCACAACGGCGTCCTGGTCTATCGCGCCGCACCAGGCGGCGGCGCCTGCTTCACCCTAGTCCTTCCCGCCAGTCCAGGGGCTGCCTGACAGGGCGGCGCGGGCCAGCAGCGGCAGCACCTTCCGGACCGAGCGCGGGCAGCGATGCGCGGTCGCCGCGCTCCGGAAGAGCACCCGACCGCTGTCCCGCGCGATCATCGCGACCGACAGGACATACTGGCTACGACGGCAGGTGGCGATGCCTTCGGGATCGTCGGGAACCGGCCTGACGCCCGGAAGCGCTACCTGGAGCGCCTTGCGCGCTACCGCGAACCCCACATCGACGCGGACCGACGCGGCAGGATCCTCCTGCAGGCCGGCTGCGACCAGGGCGCGACGCACTTCCTCGCGCGCCTCGATGCCGATCGGCGTACTGGTGTCCGTGCCGGCGATGGTGAAGCGCGTCGCTGGCGGCACCGAAGGCTCGCCGACGATCAGGTCGCTCCGCTCGATCGGCGCGACGCAACCGGCCAGAAGGGCGCAGAAGGCAGCCGTGATCCAGAAAGCACAACGCAATTCGTTCCCCCTCATGGTCCACCGGGGAGAACCATAGAGATGCCGCCGCCGAGCCTCAACTCGGCGGCGACTGCGACCGATGGGAGGTTCGCAACCATGCGTGTAACCGGTTAGATCATAGGAAGTCGCGCGCCATTTCGCCCGCTTTACAAGGTTTTACAAAGCCCGATCAGAAGCGGGTAACCACGACCCGGTCTCGCCCTTCCTTCTTCGCCCGGTACAATGCCTTGTCGCTCTCCCCGATGATGTCTGCAGGCGCGATCGCGCCGGGATCGGTCACCACCACACAGCCGCAGCTCATCGTCACGAAGGGCGAAATGGGCGACGCGGCATGCGGGAGCCGCGCCCGTGCCAGTTCGGTCGCGATATCCTCGAGCAGCTGTCGGGGCTGGTCTGTGCCGGGCAGCAACAGCATGAACTCCTCACCGCCATAGCGCGCGGCAAGGTCATAAGGCCGCCGGGCCGCGTCGGCGAGGATATCGGCGATCCGCTTCAGCGCGGCATCGCCGCGCACATGGCCGTAGCAATCATTGTAGAGCTTGAAGAAATCGACATCGACCATCGCCAGGGCAAGCGGCTGGCCCGTGCGCGCGGCATGCAGGCAGGCCCGTTTCAACGCTTCGTCGAAGCGGCGGCGGTTGGCGATACCGGTCAGCGCATCCTCGCCGGCCTGCCGCCCCAGCTCGGCGGTGCGCAGGGAAAGCGCCAGCTTCTCCTCTTCCAGCGAGAGATTCGCCTGCGTCAACCGTGCCTCGACCAGGCGGGCGCGCTCGCGAAGATCGGTGACGTCGCGGGCGATACTCACCAGGCCGTCGATCTCGCCCCGTTCGTTGCGATGCGGACTCCGGGTGATGAGGAAGATCCGTTCCCCGCCATCCACCCGGAAGACTTCCTCGGTGACGGAGCAGATGCCAGTCGACAGGACCTGCTCCTCCCCCGCGCGAAGGCGCATGCCGATCGCGTCGCCGAAGATCTCGATCGCGTTCCGGCCGAGGATTTCCCCGCGCGGCAACCCCGCCAGCGCCTCCGCGCTGCGATTGAGCATCAGGCAACGGCCCAGCCGATCCTGGAAAGCGATGACGTCGTCGGCGCTGTCCATAACCGCGCGCAGCTTTCCATGGACCGACTGGGCCTCTCGCGCCCTGTCGCGGGTGGAGATCCCGGGCGATGTGACACGGGGCGATGCGGGGAAGCCCAGGTTCCGCACGAACGCCATGAACAACTTGCGGCCGGCGACCATCTGGCAGGCAAGGCGAACCTCGGCCGGATAGGTGGTGCGATCCTTGCGGACGACGATCTGCGACAAGGTGGCGGCGGCCCCCGGAACCGCGGCGGCCCACAGCCTTGCGTTCGCAGCCCGCGCCCTGCCGCAGGATATCTCGTCGACCGTCAGCCCGGTCAGCTCCGCCCGGCTATAGCCCAGGTCGCGGCAGAAGCGGTCGTTCACGTCGAGGATGCGCCCGGTCATGTCATGCACCAGGAAACCGTCCGGCGAACCTTCGATCAGGATGCGGAGGCTGTCCGCGCCCATCGCCGGCACGTCCGGCACGATCTCCAGGGGATGCGCGCCCATCAGGCCCTGCGCCGCGCGCACGGGATCGCGCGCCCTTCCCCGTTCAGTTCCGGCCGATACCGGCAATAGTTGATCACGCCCCACCCAAGCTCTTCGCAAACCCGATACAGATCGCTGAGCCCATCCGGGATCAGCGCACCCACCGTATCCGCCAAAAGCTTTACCGAAGAACAGCCCCGCAATGTAAAATTCGTTTTACATTACAAGATTTTACAACGGCAATATCCGAGTCAAAGTGAGTTCGTTCTGCAGCTAGTTGCCCGCCCCGGTCGTCGCGAGCCGGCCATGGTTGGCCGCGGAGACTAGCGCGACGAGGTCCGCAGCGTCGGCCTGTGAAAGCGATCCGGGGTCGTCCTGTGGCATCGAGCGCCGGATCTTCTCGTAGAGCCTCACCGTCTGGCCGCGCCACTTCGCTTCGAACCGCGCCCCGGTCAGCGCCGGGGCTTCCTCGACGCCTTCGAAGCTGCGGCCGTGGCAATCGGCGCAGCGGGCGAGATAGACCGAGCGCCCGCGCTCCCCGACGGCAGGCCGGGGCAGCGCCGCTGCGGACAGCAACGCCACCACGCCCGGAAGCAGCAGGTGCAAATGCAGGCACCTCACTTGATTCGCTTGCGCGTGCCCTTCTCCTGCACCGGTAGCTGCTGTTCCGCGCCCGGCACCGGCGGATTGGGCAGGTTGGCCGCCGCATAGGTCGCGCGGTCAAGCATCGCCTGGGTGCCGGGCAGCGGCGGAAATCTGGTCGCGGACTGCTGGAAGCGGAATGCCGCGGTCAGGTCGCCGAATGCCTGGCGGCGCCATGCGCTGATATTGGGCTCGCGCACGCCGGTCACCTGCTCGCAGAACTGGAGCACCGAGGTATGGTCGAAGGGCTGGCTGCACACCCAGCCACCCGCCGTCCAGGGCGAGATCAGGATGCAAGGCACGCGGAAGCCGCCGCCGATCGGCAGGCCGTTGACGAACTCCTGCGGCGTGCCCGGCGCGGGCACCGGCGGCGCCACGTGATCGAACAGCCCGTCATTCTCGTCATAGTTGAGGATGAAGACGGTCTTGGCCCAGACTTCTGGATTGGCGGCGAGCTCGTTCAGCCGGTCGGCGATGAACTTGGCGCCGGCCGCCGGCATGTGTTCGGGGTGCTCGTTCGCCTCGGCGCTCGGCATGATCCAGGAGACGGCGGGCAAGCGGTCGTGCAGCACGTCCTGCGCGAAGGCGCCCTCGTCGGTGTCGGGCATGCCCTTCACCGCCAGCGGCGAGCCCGCCGGCGCTCCCCGGAACTGGGCGAAATACTTGAACAGATTGTGTGCGCGCTTGCCCTGCTCGCCATATTGATAGACCCGCCACGGCACGCCCGCCGCCTCGAGCCGCTCGGCATAGGTGGTCCAGCGGAAGCCCTCGGGCGGGGCCTTGTTGCTGATCACCGGGCCGCCACCGGTCGCCTCGGTGTCGATCATGCCGGTCATCCAGTAGAGCCGGTTCGGCCAGGTCGGCCCCATCACCGAGCAGTGATAGGCGTCGCAGATCGTGAACGCCTCGGCCAGCGCATAGTGGAACGGGATGTCCTCGCGCTTGAAATAGCCCATGGTGTAGGGCCCATCGGTGCCGTCCGCCGCGCGGTGCGCCGGCAGCCACTGGTCCATCCTGCCTCCGTTCCATGCCTGGTGCTGCACCTTCCAGGCATGGCTGGTCGAGGGCAGCTTCTGCGCGTTGGTGGTCGCGGTATCGAGGTGGAAGGGCAGCAGGTAGCCGGCCGGGTTCTCGGCGTCCGGCTGGTGGAACACGCTCCTGCCGTCCGGCAGCTTCAGCGCATCGGGATCGCCGAAGCCGCGCACGCCGGAGAGCGTGCCGAAATAGTGATCGAAGGAGCGGTTCTCCTGCATCAGCATCACCACATGCTTGATGTCCTTGATCGATCCGGCGCGGTTCGGCGCCTGCGCCAGCGCCTTCTGCACGTTTGGCGGCATCAGCGTGGTGGCGGCGGCGAGCGAGGCGAGCTGCGCTGCATCGGCGATCAGGCGGCGGCGGGTTAAGATCGGGGTATCTGCCATGGGAAGGTTCCGCTGGTTGCGATGAAAGGAGTACGCGCGCCCTAGAAGCGTGCGCGGATGCCGAACGTGCCGGTGCGGCCGTTCTGGACGAAGATGGCGCTGTGGTTCGGGAAGCTGCTCGCGCTGGTGGCAAGCGTGCCCGGCACGATCACGTTGTAGGGCTGGCTGAGCAGGTTGTTCACCGAGAAATAGGCCTCCCAATGCTTCACCAGCTTGATCCGGCCCGACACGCTCAGATCGGTGCGCGCCTGGAACCAGCTCGGCGTGGTGGAGCGGTATTTGTCGTCGTTCCACAGCATGTTGACGAAGAGCTTCACCGGCCCCTTCTCGTACATCAGCGCCGCCGATCCGATGTTCTTGCCGACACGGGTGATCGGCTCGCTCGGCTCGTTGTGCATGAAGCCGCCGCGTACCGACAGCCCGTCGAACGGCGCGGGCAGCCAGCTCAGCGCATGCTGGAACGAGACCTCGATCCCCTTGATGCTCACCACGCCGAGCTGGCGATAGGTGGTGTAGGTATAGTCGGCATAGGACGGGTCGTCGGCATAGCCGCCGGCCGCGCTGCCCACCTCCGCGGCGCTCAGCCCCTCCTGCAGGTCGGCCAGGCCGTCGATGCGGTTGTAGTAGAAGCCCGCGGTGAACAGGCCGACCGACTTGAAATAGTGCGAGAGCCGGACCGAGATATTGTCCGACATCGCCGGGGTCAGGCCTGGATTGGGCACCGAGATCACCTTGTCGGCATCGTCAACGCTGGCGCTGCCGGCGATCGCGTTGAGGCCCGGGCGCAGGATGGTGCGGCTATATCCCACTTCGGCATCGGTGCTGCGGGCGAAGGTGAACTTGGCCGAGGCGCTCGGATAGAGCTTGAAATAGTCGCCCTTGATCGCCTGATAACCGTTGGTCCGGAACTGATAGTCGACACAGGGAATGGTGGTGGCGATCCCGGTCGAGGCGGTGACCGCGCACTTCACGCCGTTCACCGTCGCTGCCTTAACGTCGGTGGCCGAGAGCGGCGACCAGCCCCAGCTGGTGTTGGCTGTCCATTCGGCACGCAGGCCGGCACGCAGCTTGAGCTTGCCGATCTGCGCGGTCGCCATGCCATAGGCGGCCTTGATGTTCTCCTGGAACCGCGTGTTGTTCGAATAATTGGCCGCGGCGTAGTTCGCGGCGGTGAGCGTGTGCGTCCACTCGTCCGGATGGGTGGCGTACATCTCGTAGAGCTTGCTCATGTCGATCATCGGCACATAGGACGAGCCCGAGATCGAGGTGAAGCTGGCGTTGCTCTTGTCCCACGAGGTGCGGGTGTAGGGGCCGGTCACCGCCGCGAGGAACGCCGCGTTCGAGAGGCCGCCGGTATAGGTGTAGAGATTGTCGCCCGAGGTATCGCCGAAGCGATAGACCGTGTCGGTGACCTTGAAGCCCGCCTTGAAGGTGATCGGCACATTGCCGAACTGCGCGTCATAGCTGGCGTTCAGCCCGCCCGACTTCTCGTAGATAAAGGCATTGGCGCCGCTGGTGGTGCGGATCTGCGGCGCGGCGGAGAGAGTATAGGAGCCCGTCTTGCTCCAGTCCGGCCCGCTCACCTGGGTGATGTCCCAATCGGTATAGGCCAGGCTCGAGCTGCCCTTCACCGCCGAGAAGTTGCCGGTCGAGGTCACCGTCGGGATGAACGAGGTGACCTGCCCCATGTGCGGCGAGTCATAATAGGACCTGGAATCCGAATAGGCGAAATAGCCGTCGAGATGCAGGTTGCCGCGGTTCCACTCGAAGCTCGGCGCGATGATATTGCCCTTGTTGACCTTGTACTGGGTGGAGTTCGCCGCCTGGAAGGTCTTGGTCGTGGCCGGGTTCAGCGTCGTATAGTCGCTGAGGATATCGCCGCTCACGCCATTGGTGCGGGCGCCGGTGGTGAAGGTCGCGTCGGACTGGTTCTGATAGACATTGCCGCGATAGGCGATGCCGAGCAGCGACACGGTCAGCCGGTCGTCCACCTTGAAGTCGATCACCGTCGAGGCGGTGCGCCGCGTCGTCTGGCGCGCCGAGGTCTCGAACTCCATCGACGTGAAGGCGAGCGGATCAGGGCTCTTGGCGGTCGGCACATAGTTGCGGCTCATGGTGAGCTGCTCGCGCTCGATATAGCTGTTGTTGTAGCCCAGCGAGAGCATCACGCCGAGCCGCCGGTTGAAGAAGCTGTTGGCGTAGAAGAACGATGCCTCGGGCAGGAAGCGATCCTTCCCGTAGCCGCGCGGATCGGGGCCGGTGTGGATGGTGCCGTCGAGCATGTTCTCGTGGCTGAAGCCGCCGACCGAGATTACCAGCGCCTGCTTCTTCCGGTCATAGGCATGCTTGGTACGCAGATCGATGATGCCGGCCGGGGCATCGGCATTGTTGTCGGCGCTGACAGTCTTGTAGACCGTCACGGAATCGATCGCCGACATCGAGATCGATTCATAGCTGAAGATCCGCGCGGCGGCCGCCGAATTGGCATAGCCCGACGGCGCATTGGCATTGGCCGACACCACGTCCATGCCGTTCAGCTGGGTGCGGGTATATTCCGCCGGCAGGCCGCGCAGGAAGGCGTAGAGCGAGCTGCCATTGGTGCCGTCCACATCGATGCCCGGCATGAATTTCAGGAACTCGGCCGGATTGCCGCCGGCGATGTCGCCATAGGCATCGGTCGACAGCACATCGACGATGTTCATCGACTTGCGCTGCTGCATGATCTCCTGCGCATAGTCCTCGCGCGCGCCGTTCACGACGATGCGGTTGCTCGCCTGCTCGCCGTCCGCCCCGCTCTCGCTCAGGCTGAAGTCGAGCTTCGCGGTCTTGCGCGGCTGGACCTGCACGTCCGCTTCCTCGGTCGCATAGCCGGTGAAATGGACCGACACCCTGGCCGGCCCGGCCGGCACGTCGTTGAAGCGATAGGCGCCGCCTTCGCCCGAGGTGGCCGAACGGCGTTCCCCGTTGGCAGCGACCAGCTCGACGATCGCGGCGCGCAGATAGTCGCCGCTCGTCGTGTTGGCGACCTGGCCGGCAACCGTACCCCGCCCGCTCACCTGGGCGGCATTGTGGCCGGGCGCCCGGCGCGAGCGCAGCGTGATGACCTGGCCATCGTCGCTGGCGATCTCCAGCGCGGTGCCGGCAATCAGGCGATGCAGGGCCTGCCGCACATCCATGGCCCCCTTGATCGCCGGCGTGCGCACACCGGCCAGGTCACGGGCCGACGCGATGACCTGGATCTGCGCCTGGCGGGCGAATTCCGGAATGGCCTTGACCGCGGTCTGTGCGGGAATGTCGAAGCTGCGGACCTGCGCGAAAGCCGGCGCCGTTGCCGTGCATGCGGCAAGGATCGCCGTGGTCGAGAGAATGGCATTCCGGGAAAACATGGTTCTGGGACCCCCAATCCGTGCGGCGGGCGCCGCACCCTTTGGTGGCTGAGAGACCTGGCGGAGAAAGTTCCGCCATTCCGGCGCTAAATTTAGGGACGTCCCTGGGTTCGGCTGAGCACCACCGTGTTGCCGCTCTGCTCGATCCGCGCTCCGAACAGGCTGGCAACCGCGCGGCTGAAGCCGATCGGATCGCTGGCTGCGAACAGTCCGGCAACGGGTTCGCGCGCCAGCGAAGGATCGCGGATCTCGATGCGGACCTTGCTGTAGCGCGCGAACTCGGCGGCGGCGTCGATCAGCGCCTCCCCCTCAAAGGCGATCTTGCCTTCACGCCAGACAAGCTCGCGCGAGACGAGGTCCGGCGCGATCGCTTGCGGGATGGGCAGCTGCCCGATCGGACTTTCCAACGGGAATACCAGCCGGCTGCCCTGGGGAAGCTGCAACGGCGCAGAGGCGCTTGCCGCCACCAACGCGAGCCCGCCCTGATCGGCCAGGATATCGACCGGCTTGCCCTCGAGCTTGCGCACGCGGAAGGTGCCGCGCGTAGCGCGAACCCTTTTGCCGGGCAGCTCGACGAAAAAGGGGCGGCCCGGGTCGGCGAGAACGGTGAAGAAGGCTTCGCCGTAGAGCAGCTCGACGCTGCGCTCGCGGGGCCCGTAGTGCACCTTCACGCTGGTCTGCGTGTTGAGCATCATCGTCGATCCATCCTCGAGCGTGACGAGGCGGACCTCCCCCAGTTCGGTGGTGATCGCGGCGGCTGGCAGGCTGATCCCCAGTGCCACGACCGACGCCGCGATCGCGCCTCCCGTACCGATCATCGCGAGCATCGATCGTCGCGTGACGCGCCGGGTGCGCGGCTGCGGTGCGGGTTCGGGCACGGCAAACTGCTTCGGGTCGAACTGCGGGCCCAATGCTCGGGCGGACTCGCTCAGCATCCCCAGGGCATTGGCGCGCAGCATCGCGCCGCGCCGGCGGGGATCGCCGGCCAGCCAGTCGTTCAGCGCCTGCGATTCCGCTTCCGATAGCCCCCGATCGAGCCTGGCGATCCAGTCGGCGGCTTGCTCGTCAATGGATCGACTGGTTTCTCGCTCGATCGTCAAAAGCGCTACTCTCCATTTCCCTTTCCCTAGAGGCTTTTGCCAGAGCTTTTCCGCCATGGCCAAACCAATCGATCAGGAAACGAAGCCCCCGCGAGATATGCTTCTCGACCGTATTCTCCGAAATCGCCATGCGCGCGGCGATCTCGCGCTGGGACAGTCCGTCCACCCGGCGCAGCATGAAGGCCTGCTGCGTCTTCGCCGGCATCGCCCCGATCGCCTGGGCCAGCCGCCCCAGTTCGTCGCGATCGATCGAAACCTGTTCGGGGGATGGGCGATCATCCGCCATATCCAGCTCGCCGAGATCCTCCACGGTGTGGATCGACACGACCCGGGCGCGGCGGACATGGCGGGTGATTACTGAACGGGCGACCTGGAACAGATAGGCGCGCGGATTGCGGATGCCGTCGATCCCGTCGAGATCGACCAGGATCGCATAGGATTCCTGGATGATGTCGTCGACATCGAGGCCGATCGGCTGGCGCCGGGCAAGCCAGCTGCGCAGCGCCGGTTCATGCGGCAGGATGTTGCGCAGGAACCATCGCGTCCGTTCGCGGTCAATCGCGTGCATCGGCCATCCCTGCTGGGTGCAACTCGATCCCGCCGGGCGGCGAGTCGGCATTCCGTTAGGCGGCGAATGTGACAGTCTGAGTTTGGAGAACTGCTCAATCAAGCCCGGCGAATATCCCCCGGAGCTGGTCCAGGTCGACCGGCTTGGACAGGACGAAATCGACATGGGCGGGCGCCTGGTCGTCCGTCGCCATCCGGCGCCCCCATCCCGTCAGCAGGATCACCGGGGTGTCGGGGAATATCGCCTTGGCCGTACGCGCGACCTGGTTGCCGTCGACATGCGGCATGCCCAGGTCGGTGATGATGACATCGAAACCCTCGCCCTTCCGCGATGCGTGCTGCATGGCATCGATCCCCGCCTGACCGCCTCCCGCGGCGGTGACGCCATGCCCGCTCAGACAAGAAAGTCGGCATCCGCTGCCACTTGAGGCACGTCCGGTCCGGTCACAAAGCACCAGACCACGAAAGAGCAGATACAGACATATCTTCCCTCGAACCGATCTTAACCTGGATCATACAGGGAAATACTTTGCAATCCACCCTCATCACTTCCACGAGATAGCTTAGGTATATTTCCTGATGCCCAATTTCTCCAAGCATCGCGGGCCGGACGGGCGCATTCACCTGCCTGCGGTGCACGCCGTTATCTTGTGAATGCTCCGCCCCTTCGTCAAAACGAGGCACGCGCCAGCAGGTTCTTCCGCAATCCGGTCCGCATGTTGCGCTTGAGCAGTTGATGCCTGTCGATTCCACGCCATAGTGGCGGCAATGACGAAGAAATCGGCAAGCAAGAACGAACAGCGCCCCAAGCCCGGTGCCCGCCTGACGATGCAGGACATCGCGCGGCTGGCGCAGGTCTCCACGCCCACCGTCTCACGCGTGCTGAACGGCAGCCCGCTGGTGACCGAGGAGACGCGCGAGCGCGTGATGGCAGTGGCGCAGGCGCATGGCTATGCGGTCAACCGCAACGCCGCCAAGCTGCGCCACACCCGCACCAATACCGTGGCGGTGATGCTTGATTTCGGCTCGCACCGGCATGGCGCGATCGGCGATCCCTTCATCTTCGAGCTGCTCGCCGGGGTGTCCGAGGCGCTGTCGATCCGCAACCAGGATCTCCTCCTTTCCCCGCCCGGGCTCGAGGACGTCCGCGCCTTTCGCGATTTCTACCAGGCACGCGGCGCCGACGGGTTCATCGTGCTCGGCCAGGGCACGCGGGACGCGATGCTGCGCGAGCTGGGCCGCGCCGATGTGCCGCTGGTCGTCTGGGGGGCGGTCGCCCCCGATGCCGGCTATTGTGCGATCGGCAGCGACAATTTCCTGGGCGGCGAGCTGGCCGGGCGGCATTTCCTGGCGAAGAAGCGCAAGCACTGGCTGTTCGTCGGCGACATCCGGCATGAGGAGCTGCGCCTCCGCTATGAGGGCCTGTGCGCGGCGGCGAAGGAGCAGGACGACGTCACCGTCGATTTCCTGCCGATCGCCTCGATGGCCTTCCACGCCACCGCCGATACGGTGACTGCCTATCTCGCCGCGGGCCGCCTGCCCGATGCGGTGTTCGCCTTTTCGGACACCGCCGCGATGGCGGTGATCGGTGCGTTCAAGGAACGCGGCCTCGCCGCCCCCACCGATTATTCGCTGGTCGGCTACAACAACATCCCGCCTGCAGCGCATTTCAGCCCTGCGATCACCACGATCAACCAGAAGACCGACGTGGCCGGCGCACTGCTCGTCGAGAAGCTGATGCAGCAAGTCGATGGCGGCCGCGCGCGCTCGACCACGCTGCCGACGGAGATCGTGGTTCGGGATACCTGACCGGCGGCGGCCCAACTCTCCCTCGTCATCCGAAACTGGAAACACCAACCGGTCCTTTATCCTTGAAAACGATATCAAAGACCCTGTATCGCACCACTCGATAAGAGTTGGGGAGCGGGTGTTGGCTCGAGTATTGAACGGCGCGGACGATGGTGTGCTCTTCGCGGAGGACGGCTGGTCGCTCGATGTGATCGGCGACGACCCCGCCCGCGAAGGCTGGGCCGCGACGATTCTCGCTCTCTCGAACGGCGCACTGGGTGTGCGCGGCGCCATCGAGGAGCGCGCCGAGGCGACGACCTTCCTTGCCCATGCCTATGAACAGGCGCCGATCCATTATCACGAAAAGCTGAAGGGCTTTGCCGCCACCTCCGATTCGCGCGTCCCCGTTGCCGAGGGGCTCGGCCTCGAGGTCCGGCTGGACGGCGAAGCAATCGATTTCAGCGCCCTCCGCTCGGCCACCCGCCGCACGCTCGACCTGCGCGCCGGCATGCTCCGCCGCGAGACGCGCTGGTCCTTTCCCGATGGACGGCTGCTGCGCATCCGCAGCGAGCGGATCGTGCCGCTCGATGGCAGCACCCTGCTGCTCCGCCGTTTCCAGGCCGAGATCGACGGGGAGGCCGACGTCACCCTCCACCCCCGCCTCGCCCCCGCTCCCAGCGGCGCCGCGCAGTCGGACGACCCGCGCATCGGCGTGAATCTTGCCTCGCGCGGGTTCGAGACCGAACAGGCAACCGATGAACAGATCGTCGAGCGGCTGCCCGGCAGCGGCATCGGTGTCGCCGCGGTTCAGCGGATTGGCGAGGAAGATGGCTGGCTGCTGGTCGCCACCGGCTTCGCGGCAGGCCGCGACGCTTCCGAGACACTGGTCGCCGATGCCGGCGCGCTGGCCGGCACCGCGCTGGCCGACGGCTTCGTCGCCGCCGCCGCTACCCAGGCCGCCTTGCTCGACCGCTTCTGGGCCGCCGCCGACCTTTCCATCGCCGGAGAGCCGCGCCTTGCCGCGACGCTGCGCGCCAACCTGTTCCACCTCTTCGCCTCTGCGGGCCGCGACGGCCGCTCGAGCGCCGCCGCCAAGGGCCTGACCGGCGAAGGCTATGAGGGCCATTATTTCTGGGACACCGAAGCGTTCATGCTGCCGGTGCTCTCGGTACTGGCGCCGGAGATCGCCCGGGCGATGCTGGTGTACCGCGCCGGCACGCTCGATGCGGCCTTCGCCAATGCCCGCGCGCTCGACCACAAGCAGGGCGCGCTATACGCCTGGCGGACGATCGAGGGCCGCGAATGCTCGGCCCATTATCCGAGCGGATCGGCGCAATATCACATCAATGCGGCCATCGCCTTCGCGATCGGCGCCTATGTCGATGCGACCGGCGACGATGCTTTCCTGGTCGAGCACGGCGTGCGCATGCTCGTCGAGACCGCACGGATCTGGCTGGCGCTGGGCGATTGGGCGGATGGCAAGTTCCACCTGCGCGGCGTCACCGGCCCGGACGAATATACCGCGCTGATTGACGATAACTGGTACACCAACCGGATGGCCCAGAAGCATCTGCGCCTCGCCATCTCGGCCGCCGACCGGGTCTCCGCGCTCGATCCGGAAGCCTGGGGTTGGCTCGCCGCCGAGATGCAGCTCGGCGCCGAGGAACTGGCGGAGTTCACGCGCGTCGCCGATGCGATGCATTTGCCGTTCGATGCCGAACGCAACCTCGATGCGCAGGATGCGAGCTTCCTCGACAAGCCGCGCTGGGACGTTGCCGGCACGCCCGCATCGGACTTCCCGCTGCTGCTCAACTACCACCCGATGACGCTCTACCGGCATCAGGTCTCGAAGCAGGCGGATATCGTCCTCGCCATGGTGCTGGGCGGCGAGGAGGTCTCGGCGGAGCGCAAGCGCCGGGTGTTCGACCATTACGAGCCGATCACCACGCACGATTCCACCCTCTCCGCTTCCACCTTCGCGATCCTCGCCAGTGAGGTCGGGCACGAGGCACAGGCGCTCGATTTCTTCGCCGAGACCAGCCTGGTCGATATCGACGATCGTCACGGCAATACCGGCCACGGCGTCCATATGGCCGCGCTTGCCGGCTCCTGGCTGGCACTGGTCTGGGGGTTCGCGGGTTTCCGCCCCTATGGCCCGCAGCTCCGCTTCCGCCCGACCCGTCCGGCCGCCTGGCCCGGCTACAGCTTCGGCCTCAACTGGCGCGGCACGCTGGTGCGCGTCGAAGTGGCGGGCGAGCAGATCACCTATAGCGCCGTCTCGGGGCCCGCGATCGTGATCGGCCACCACGATGCCGAGATCGCCCTCGCTCCCGGCGAGAGCTGGACGGGCCTGCTGGCATGAACCTCAAGGGTGTCGCCTTCGACCTGGACGGGGTGCTGACCGACACCGCCCGTGCGCATTACCGCGCCTGGAAGAAGCTTGCCGACAGTCTTGGCATCCGCTTCGACGAGGAAGCGAACGAAGCGCTAAAGGGGGTAGACCGGATGGGCAGCCTGGCGCTGATCCTCGGCGACCGTCCCGGCTATGGCGAGACCAAGCGCCTCCGCCTCGCTGCGCAGAAGAACGACTGGTATCTCCAGGAGATCGCCCATTTCGGGCCTGCGGACCTGTTCCCCGGCGCCCGCGAGGCGCTGGAGCAGTGCCGCGCCGCCGGACTGCGCATCGCCCTCGCCTCGGCCAGCCGCAACGCGCCGTTGCTGGTCGCACGGATGCAGGTGGCCGACCTGTTCGACACGATCATCGACCCCGCCAGCCTCGCCGCCGGCAAGCCCGCGCCAGACATCTTCCTTGCCGCCGCCCGGGCGCTGGGCGCCGCTCCCGCCGAGATGCTCGGCGTCGAGGATGCTCCCGCGGGGGTCGAGGCGATCCATGCCGCCGGCATGAAGGCCGTCGGGGTCGGCACCCCGGCCGCGCTCCCCAAAGCCGACTGGATCATCCCGGCGATCGCCGACTTCGACCTGGCCGCCTACTCGGCCTGACGGCTCCCTCCCGCCATCCCTTCCCCCACACCCCGGGGATGGCGGACCTAGTTCCCCGGCGAGGGCCCAGTAGCGCGCCGCTTGCCAGGCCCGGCCTTCTCCGGGGAACCATCTTTTCCAGAAGCATTCCAACCCTGTTCCCCGGCTTCCGCCGGGGAACAGGTAGCGCCTAAATCTTCCGCGTCAGGCGCTCGAGCCGCACCAGTGCGAGCGCAATCAGCACCAGCGGCACCAGCACCAGGTAGAAGGCGGTCTGGCCCGAGAAGCGGTCGAAGGTGAAGCCGGTGATGAACGATCCGATCGTGCCGCCCAGCGCCGAGAAGATCACCATCAGCCCGACCATCGCGGCGTGCCTTTCACGCGGCAGCGCGCTCAGCACCACCGAGGAGACGATCGGGTAGATCGGCGCCATGAACACGCCGATCAGCGGGAAGATGTACGCGGCGATCGGCGCGTCGAACCAGCCCATCTCCGCGCGCGGCTGCAGCCCCTGGGTGGTCGGCAGGGTGAGCAGCACCAGCGCCGCGAGTTGGCTCAGGCAGCCGAGCAGCAGCCTGAGCCAACCGAGCCGGGCGACCAGCCCGCTCGCGCTCAGCCGCCCCACCGCAAGCGCGGCGATGAAGATGCTCGACGCCTGCACGCTCATCGCGCCGGGCAGGTGGAGCACCTGGTTGTTGAAGGTCGGCAGCCAGGTGCCGACGCCCTGCTCGATCAGCACATAGAGGAAGATCGCGGTGAGGAAGGCGATGGTCGAGGGCAGCACCAGCAGCGCCAGCGCATCGCGGTAGCCGCCGGCCGCCTGGCCTTCGACGGCGCGGGCGCCGCTCTCGTCGAGATCGGCGAACCACCACAGGATCGCTGCCAGCACCGCCAGCACCGCGACCACCCGGTAGACGCCCAGCCAGCCCTGCCCGGTCGTGTCCTGGCCGATGAACCAGCCGAACAGCCAGATGCCGGCGAGGATGCCGACCATGAACACGCCTTCGATCAGCGAGGTCAGGCTGGCGTGGCGGGCGGGATCCGGGCGAACCAGCCCGATCGAGCTGTAGGTCGCCACCTTGGCGATGCCGAAGCACAGGCCGACCAGCACGAAGAACAGCTGCATCGCCCAGAAGCTGTTGGCGAAGCTGATCGCCACCGCCCCGGCCGCCACCGCCAGCATCACCCCGATCTGTGCGCGGCGGAAACCGAAGCGCGGGAGCGTGGTCGCGAACAGGAACGAGGCGACCACCACCGACAGGTCCTTGCACGCCTCGAGCGTCGCGGCATGGGTCTTGGTGACGCCGTAATGCGCGATCGACTGGAGGATCACGGTGCCGACGCTGTTCATCAGCAGCCCGAGCAGGGCGTAGCTGGTGATCAGGGCGGGTACCGCCCAGGCTGCGCGCTTCATGGATGATCCTCTCTCGTCGCTTTGTCCGGCGCAGCCAAGCAGATCATGCAATGCATTTCAACGCCTGCTTCACAGGGCCTCGAATTGGCTGTGGAGTTCCTCGCCCCCGGCGCTCACCCAAAGGTCGAACACCCCCGGCTCGGCCCGCCACTGCCCGTCCGCCGCGACCAGCGCCAACTCGCCATAGGGAATGGCCAAGGTCACCACCCGCCGCTCGCCGGGATCGAGCGTGATCCGGGCATAGGCCTTCATCTGCCGCACCGGCCGGGTCCGGCTGGCGACACGATCATGCACATCAGCCCGCACGAACGCCGCGCCGCGCCGGAGCCCGGCATTGGTGACGGCAACGCGGACCTGCACCGCCTCGCCCTTCGCCACCCGTGCCGGGGCCTGCAGCTCGGCCAAAGCGAAGCGCGTATAGCCCTGCCCGCTGCCGAACGGGAACAGCGCCCGGTCCGGCGCATCGCGCCAATGGCTGCGGCCCGGCTCCATCGGATCAGCGTCTCCCGCCGGCCGCCCGGTGCTGCGCCGATCATAGGACCAGGGCTGCTGCCCGGTGGCGAGCGGGAAGCTGACCGGCAGCCGCCCGGTCGTCTCACGCACCCCGAACAGGACATCCGCCACTGCCGGCCCGGTCTGCTCGCCGAGGAACCAGGTGCAGAGGATCGCCGGCGCATCGCGCACCGCCCCTTCCAGCGCCAGCGCACGCCCGTGGCGCAGCAGCACCACCACCGGCTTGCCCGTGTTCGAAACCGCTTCGGCCAACGCCTGCTGCGCCGCCGGCACAGTGATCTCAACCCGGCTGTTGCCCTCACCCGACATCTCGCCCGCCTCGCCGATCGCGAGCAACACCACATCCGCCGCCTTGGCCGCCGCCACCGCCCGCGCGACACCTCCGGCGAGCGGTTCGTGGATCCCGCTCCCCGCCTCCACCGCCAGCGCTGCGGGATCGGCGAGCATCGCGCGGATGCCGGTCGCCAGGTCGATCCCGTCCCCAGCATCGCCGGCAAAGGACCAGGGTCCATTGAGGTTCGCCTTGTCCGCCCCGAACGGGCCGATCAGCGCGATCTTCTTCCCCTTCACCGGCAGCGGCAGCAGATCTCCCGCGTTCCGCAGCAGCACGATCGAGCGCGTCGCCACTTCCCGCGCAATCGCCTTGATCGCAGGCGTCGCAGTCCGCTTCTTCTCGGCGACGGCATCGAGCGAGCGGAAGGGATCGTCGAACAGGCCCAGCGTTTCCTTGAGCGCCAGCACCCGCCGCACCGCCTCGTCCACCCGCGCCATCGGCACCTTGCCGTTCTCGACCAGCGCCGGGAGATATTTGTTGTAGAGCCCGCTCTGCATCGAGACATCGACGCCCGCCAGGATCGCCAGCCGCGCCGCATCCGCCTCGTCCGCGGCAACGCCGTGCGCGATCAGTTCGCGATCGGCGTCATAGTCGGAGACGCAGACGCCCGCGAAACCCAGCTCGCCACGCAGCACATCGGTGAGCAGCCAGCGATTGGCGGTTGCCGGCACGCCATTGAAGTCGGTGAACGACGCGATCGTCGCCAGCGCACCCGCGCCGAACCCGGCGGCAAAGGGCGGGAGATAGGTCTCACGCAGCTCGGCCAGGCTCATGTCGACCGCAGCATATTCCATGCCGCCGCGCACCGCCGAATAGCCGGCGAAATGCTTGGGCGTCGCGAGCAGGCTGTCCGCCCGGCGCAGATCCTTCCCCTGGAAACCGCGCACTCGCGCGGCGGCAAGCTGGCGGTTGAGCAGCACATCCTCGCCCGCCCCCTCGGCCACCCGCCCCCAGCGCTGGTCGCGCGCGACATCGACCACCGGCGCGAAGGTCCAGTGCAGTCCGCCGGCGCTGGCCTCCTCCGCCACCGCCCGTGCCGCGCGCTCGGACAGCGCGGGATCGAACGCCGCCGCCTCGGCCAACGGGGTCGGGAAGACGGTGCGACAGCCATGTATCACGTCGGCCGCGAAGATCAGCGGGATGCCGAGCCGGCTCCGTAGCGCCGCGGCCTGCGCCTTGCGCGCGCCAGCCACGCCATAGCCGTTGAACAACATCCCCACCCGACCGGCGGTGATATCGGCGAGCATCGCATCGGCGCCGCGCGGATCGACCACCGGATTGAACACCGCGCCGACCGGACGGATCTCGTCGTTGAAGCAGCTGAGCTGTCCCGCCTTCTCCGCGATCGTCATCCGCGCGATCAGCCCCTCGATCCGCGCCGATGCCGCGCGCGCCCGGACCGGCAGCAAACCGTGCAGCGCCGCCTGCGCCGATCCCGCCATCAAGGCACGCCGGTTGATTCGCATGCCCCCTGCGCCACCCGCGCTTTTCTGTGTCAAAATCTCTCTCCCGCGTGGCGTAGCATTGCAACGAAGCCCGCCGAAATCCGTTGGTTTCGGCACCTGTTGCACCAGCGCACCAGTGCTTGGCAAATTCCGCGTGACAGTTGCAGAAAACGATTTCATTATGCGGGCGTCGTGATTAATCGAGCGGGATCAACCCGCCGGACTGTCCGGCATAAACTCGGTTGGGGAGGATATATGTTGCTTTCCGTTCGCGCTGGCGTTCGCGCCGCGCTGTTGGCCAGTGCCGCGCTCGCGCCGCTCGCCGCCCAGGCCCAGACGGCCACCACTGATGCGGCTGCTCCCGCCGCGCAGGATGACGCCGCCGATGAAGGCCAGATCGTCGTCACCGGCCAGACCACGCCGAACCGCCCGCTGATCACCTCGTCGGCCGACATCACGCTCGCCAATCGCGAGCTGATCGACCAGAAGGCCCCGCGTTCGACCGCCGACCTGCTCGAAATGGTCCCGGGCATATTCGTCGAGGCGACCGCCGGCGCGGTTTCGAACAACTATTCGGTCCGCGGCCTCCAGGGCGGCGGCCAGCGCTTCGTCCAGCTGCAGGAAGACGGCATGCCGATCCTGTACGGCGGCGGCGGCGCCGACTTCTTCTTCGATCAGGACCTGACCATCGATCGCCTCGAAGCGGTCAAGGGCGGTTCGTCGGGCGTGCTCACCGTCAACGGCGCGGGCGCGACGATCAACTTCATCTCCAAGGCCGTGAACCATGAGCGCCCCGAGGGCGCGGTCCGCTTCACCGGCTATAATTACGGCCTGAAGCGCGCCGACGGCTATTACTCGCAGCCGATCACCGACAAGCTGGCCTTCAGCGTCGGCGGCTATTTCCAGTCGAGCCCGGGCGTTCGCAAGAACACCAACGACTATACCGGCTGGCGCATCAAGGGCGCGCTCGAATACAAGTTCGACGACGGTGGCTATGTCCGCCTGTCGGCCAAGGGCGGCGACATGAAGAACGCCTATTACGCCGACCAGCCGTACAAGTTCACGGATGGCGAGCCGGGCGGCGTGCCGAGCCTCGACACCCAGTTCGGCAATGTCGGCGGCCGGGCCTTCTCGAACATCGCGGTGCCGGTTTCGACCAACGCGCATTCGAGCGGCTATCGCGAATTCAACTATGACGACGGCATCGTCTCGAAGACCTGGCAGGTCCGCCTCGACTTCGAGAAGCCGATCTCGGACTCGTTCACGCTGTTCGGCCATGGCCGCTATCTCGACTACAGCTACGACTTCAACGGCCTGTTCCCCGGCTCGGGCACCGGCAATGCCGGCCTGACCAGCGCGGTGAACTACCTGACCCCGGGCAGCAGCTCGCCGATCAACGACCTGCTGACGCTTGGCCAGGCCGCCTTCCCGACCACCGTGCGCTATGGCATCAAGAACCTGCGCACCGGCCAGGTGATCGGCTCGAACCAGACGGCGCTGCTCAACGCGCTGAACGGCAACGGCTTCCTGCAGCGTACCACGCTCAACCACGACGCGATCGACGCCTATGACCTGGGCTTCAACGTCGGCGGCCGCTGGAACTTCGAGAGCGGCAGCTTCAAGAACTCGCTCACCGCGGGCGTGATGTACTACAAGACCAAGCGCAACCAGGACCAGTCGGCGACGGCGAGCGTGGTCAACGATGTGCGCACCAACAGCGATGTCTATGACATCGTCGCGCTCAACGCGAACAACCAGGTGATCGGCACCCTGTCCGACAACGGCCTGGTCTCGTACGGCGACTGGGGCGCGGGCATCCGCAGCCGCCAGGATTCGAGCCTGTCGCTCTATGTGAACGACGAGTTCTCGATCGGCGACCTGCACATCGACGCCGGCGTGCGCTGGGAGCATGACAGCGCGACGGCGTGGGACGGCAACACCGCGGCGGTGAACCAGGCGGTGCAGCCGGGCACGGCCGGCGTGCTGACCACGGTCGGCTCGACCTGGGACGGCACCTATGCGGTGCGCAAGGCGAACAAGAAGGCGGTGGCCTACACCGTCGGCGCGAACTACCTGATCACGCCGAACTTCTCGATCTATGCCCGCTACGCCAACGGCTTCCAGATGAACAATGTCGATCCCATCACCGGGATCGAGCTGTACGAAGCCGGCGTCCGCTACCAGATGGGCCGCCTGGTCTCGGCTTCGGCGACGGTGTTCCGCACCAACTTCCGCAACCAGAACTACAACTTCGCCGATCCGGTGAACCCGTCGCAGCAGAGCAACATCAACGCCGATCTGCGTACCAACGGCGTCGAGCTCAACCTCAACGTCCGTCCGGTCGATGCCTTCAGCATCGACTTCCAGGGCGTGTTCCAGGATCCGAAGCTCGTCAACCTGGCGATCAACGGCGCCAACCAGCAGGGCTTCGAGGGCAATCGCCCCGAGCGCACGCCGGCACGCCTGTTCACGATCACGCCGAGCTACAAGCTGCCGAACGGTCTCGGTGAGATCTATGGCCGCTACAAGTATATCGGCAAGATCTACGCCGATGCCGGCAACGGCGTGGCGCTGCCGAGCTACGGCGTGACCAGCGTGGGTGCCTCGTTCAACCTCAGCAAGCAGCTGCAGCTGAGCGTGAACGCGGACAACATCTTCAACGTCATCGGCCTGACCGAGGGTAATCCCCGCCAGGGCCAGACGCAGGCGATCACCGACGGCTATTTCTATGCCCGCGGCATCGTCGGCGCCACCTATGGCGGCACGATCACGTTCAAGTTCTGATAAACCCCGCAAGGGTCGCAAAAGGGAGGGCGCGGCAACTGAAAGGTTCGCCGCGCCTTTCCATTTCTGGATTAAGAGGAGAGAGACGGATGCGAGGTTCGATGCGGTTGCTGCTGGCGGGCGGGCTGCTGCTCGCGGGCACCAGCACGGTGGCGATGGCGCAGAAGGCGGCCAGGGCGCCGGAGCTGGCCTACAGCCTGACCGAGGGCCAGAACCTCAACGCGTTCGTGCGCGAGGGCAAGGTCGCGGCGCACCTGCTGCTGCGCAACGGCAGCGATCCGCGCATCCTGGTCGCCTTCCCGGCCGGCAACAGCGGCGTCGGCCTGTGGTTCCAGCCACTTGCCCGCCCCGCCACCTGGCGGCTCGACCAGGCGCCGCGCCCGGTGACCTTCGCCGACGCCAGGGGCCGCCCGCTCCACGGCATCGAGAGCATCGCCACGATCGACACCCCGCGCCTCGCCCCCAAGCAGGCCGTGCTCTCCAATGTTCGCTTCCTGCGCGATTACCAGTCGGTCAGCCGCTTTCCCGCCGAAGTGGCGGCACCGGTCCGCATCGAGGGTAATCGCATCCTCTACGCCCGTGACCGTGTTGACGGTGCGCCGGGCTACAGCCTGGAGATTCAGGTGCTGAGCGGCCGGATCGAGAAGGGCGAGATCGTCGCCGGCGCGAATGGACGCATTCAGTTGCGGATCGTTGCAGCGACCGGCGATACGCCGCTGACCGGCCTCAGCAAGGCAGAGCTGCTCAATAGCAAAGCAGCCTCCGATCCGGCAGCGCGCAACGCGCTCGCTTTCCTCAGCTACCGCGAGAAGTTTCTGGCCGGCTCGTGGCGCTTCGACACCTATTTCGGCCGCGACACGCTGATGTCGGTTCGCCTGCTGATGCCTGCGCTCAAGGGCGCTGCGGTGGAAGCGGGCCTGGGCGCGGTGCTCGCCCGGCTCGATCGGGACGGCGAAGTCGCGCATGAGGAGGGGCTCTCCGAATTCGCGCTGATCGACCATGCCCAGCACAAGCAGCCGGGCGGTGCCGCTGCGACTCTCGATTATGGTATGATCGACGACGATTACATGCTCGGTCCCGTCTCCGCCGATTATCTGCTCGGCTCGGCAACCCGGGCCGCCGCGCAAACTTTCCTGGCCAGAATGGTACAGAGCGAAGCGAATCCGGGCAGTGCGGCGTCGGCAGGAACCCTCCTGGTGCGCAACCTTCGCTACGTTATCGATCAAGTGCGTCCATTCGCCGAGGATCCGCGCTGGAACAACCTCGTCGCGATCCACAAGGGCCGCCTGACCGGCCAGTGGCGCGATAGTGAGGAAGGTTTGGGCCGTGGCCGCTATCCCTATGATGTGAATGCGGTTTTTGTCCCTGCCGCGCTCGAGGCCGCCGACAAGCTGCTCCGCGCCGGCCTGCTCGATCGCTTCCTCACCCCGGACGACCGCGCCGCGCTGGAGCGCGCCCACGCCATGGCGGCGACCTGGCGGAGCAAGGCCCCCGGCCTGTTCGCCGTCGAGACCCCCGGCCCCGAGGCCGCAGCCCAGGTCCGCGCCTATGCCGCCCGCGTCGGCGTCCCCGCCGCCCCGGCCCTCGCCTCGCTCAAGGGCCAGCCCCTGCGCTACCACGCGATCGCGCTCGACGATCATGGCAAGCCGGTGCCGATTATCAATTCGGATGAAGGCTTTAGCCTGCTGTTCGGCCATCCCGACCCGGCCGATCTCCAGGCCTATGTCGGCGCGCTGGCACGGCCGTTCCCGGCCGGGCTGATGACCGATATCGGCCTGCTCGTCGCCAATCCGGCGCTGGCCGGCACCGAGGTGCAGGACCGCTTCACCCCGGCCGCCTATCACGGTGCGGTGGTGTGGTCGTGGCAGCAGGCCCTGTTCGCCGCCGGCCTCGAGCGCCAGCTCGCCCGTACCGACCTGCCCCCCGCCACTCGCGCGGTGCTGAAGGATGCACAGGCCAGGCTGTGGCGCGCGATCCAGGCAACCCGGGCGACGCAGAGCTCGGAGCTCTGGTCCTGGGCGTTCGAGAATGGCCGCTACAAGGTCGTCGCCTTCGGCGCCGGCAAGGCGGACGTCGATGAGTCCAACGCCGCGCAGCTGTGGAGCACGGTCTATCTCGCCGTACAGCCACCCAAGGCTGCGGCGAAGAAGAAGCACTGAGCTGCGCTAACCCTACACCCCACCTCGACCCGTCATCCCTCCCCAGGGATGGCGGGTGATTTTTATGTGGCGGAGAGGAACGCCGTCACCGTCAGCCGCCCGGTCGCCGGATCGCCGTCCAGCACCGCATCCGGCGAGATCGCGCCGCTATGGAGCAGCGCGCTGCGGTAGATCACCGCGCGATTATAGCGTGCCTCGACATGCGCGATCCGCTCGAAAAGCTTCGTATCGCCAAAGGGATAGGCCGCTTCCGGCGGATCGGCGCGCAGCTCGGCGTTGAGCGTGGCGAGATAGCCGGCCGAGCGCGCCGCATCGATCGTCTCGAACCCCGTCGCCCGGTGTCGGAAGAACGCCGTGCCGTCGCCTTCCGACAGATAATGGACCAGCGCGATCCGCCCGGGTTGCACCGCATCGATATGCGGCAGCCGCTGTTCCACGCCGAGTTCGGCGGGCGGGGTGGTCACCATCGAGAAGCTGGCATCGAGCAGCTCCACGCTCGCAGCCCCCAGCACCTCGCGCAGCACCGGCACCAGCGCCGGGCGCACCTGGGCGAAATACTCGGCCGGCAGCGGCGCGCGGATGCCTGGATAGTGATGCCGTCCCGGCTCGAACTTCGCCGCCAGCGCCGCCGCGCGCAGCGCATCCGGGTCGGGATGGAAGCCGTCGACGATCGCGATCGGCTGGCTTTCGCTGCCGATCCGCCGCGCGACGATGTCCGGCTTGATCACCCGCCCATCGCCGCCGCAAGCGCCGCGTCGTGCAGCGGTAGCGTCGGCGCGGCGCGCTGGATGACTTCGGCGACCTGGCGGACCTGCGCGCTGTTGGCCGCGCTGTCGAGCACGTCGGCGAGCGGGTTATAGTCCTCCGCCACGATCTCCTGCCCGTTGAGCACCGCCAGCCAGCTCGCGTCGCGGAACAGCTCCTCGGGGCCGAGCATCAGCCGCCCGGAGCGGCGATATTGCTCCTCGCGCGCCACCAGCGTCTCGGGCAACGCCATCTCGCGCCGCTCCACCCAGAACGGATCGGTGCGGCCGGGATTGGCGTGGTAGTGGAGGATCAGGAAGTCCTTGATATTGTCCATATCGGCATTGAGGAGCGCATTGTACCGCTCGGCCAGCGCCGGATCCATGTCGCGGTCCGGGAATAGCGTCAGCAGCTTGGCGATGCCGCTCTGGATCAGGTGGATCGACGTCGATTCCAGCGGTTCTAGGAAGCCCGAGGACAAGCCGATCGCGATAACATTGCCGATCCAGGCCTTGCGCCGCGTGCCCGCGGTGAAGCGCAGCGTGCGCGGCTCGGCCAGCGCCTCGCCGTCGAGGTTCGCCAGCAGCGTCCCCGTCGCCTCGTCCTCGCTCATGAAGCGGCTGGAGAAGACATGCCCATTGCCGATCCGGTGCTGGAGCGGAATGCGCCACTGCCAGCCCGCCGGGCGCGCGGTGGAGCGGGTGAAAGGCGTGGTATGCTCGGTCCGCGCGCAGGGCACCGCCACGGCACGGTCGCAGGGCAGCCAGTGCGACCAGTCCTCGAATCCACCGCCCATCGTTCCGTCGATCAGCAGCGCGCGGAAGCCCGAACAGTCGACGAACAGGTCGCCCTCGATCCGCTCGCCGCGCTGGGTGGTGAGCGCGGTGGCCAGCCCGCTCTCGCCGTCGCACGCGACGTCCTGCAGCTTGCCCTCGATGCGGGTGACGCCCGCTGCTTCGGCAATGCCGCGCAGGTGGCGGGCATAGAGGCTGGCGTCGAAATGATAGGCATAGCCGAGCGTCGACAGGATCGAGCGCGCGTCACCCGTCGGCATGGCGAAACGCCCCTGCCCGGCCAGTTCGGTCGCCAGCGAGAAGGCGGCAAGCGGCAGGTCGAGGCCCTCCGCCCTGGCCTTCATCCAGCGATGGTGGAAGGCCACGCCCGGGAAGCGCACGCCATAGTCGCCGAACGGGTGGAAATAGCGATGCCCCGGCCGCACCCAGTCGACGAACTCGATGCCCAGCTTGAAGCTCGCCTTGGTCTCGCGGAGGAACGCCGCCTCGCCGAGCCCGATCAGCTGGTTGAACCAGTGGATCGTCGGGATCGTCGCTTCACCGACGCCGACCGTGCCGATCTCCTCGGACTCGAGCAGGGTGATATCCAGCGTCCGGCCGAATTGGCGCGCCAGCGCCGTCGCGGTCATCCAGCCGGCCGTTCCACCACCCAGGATGACGACGGAACGCACGCGCCGCGAAGGGGTATCGGACAGGCTCATGGAATCGATTTCTCACTCGTAGTTTCACGAGTGTTTAGCCGAGCGATTTCCTGCTGACGACCTCGGATTTCGATGTTCTACGGGTGACTCCGCCGGGCATGCACCGGCTAGGGATGCGCCGCGGCGGACGCGGCAACCGCCTGGCGCCAGCGCGCCATCAGGTGCGCGCGATCGGCACCGGCGATGCCCGGCTCGAAGCGGTCCTGATCCACTATTGCCCAGGCATTGCCACCCAGCTTCCCGGCAGCCAGCTGCGCCACCCCGCGCGCGCCCAGCTCGAGCTGGCGCGGGCGCAGGACCGGGCGATCGATCACGTCGGCGAGGATCTGGACGAGCAGGTCATTCGCCGCAGCCCCCCCATCGACGGACAGCACATCAAGCGGCGCGCCGAGATCGGCGTCCATCGCAAAGACGATATCGGCGATCTGCAGCGCGATGCCCTCCAGCACGGCGCGGGCGACGTGCGCCGGGCTGGTGCCGAGCGACATGCAGCTGAGCAGCCCCCGCGCTTCCGAGCGCCAGTGCGGCGCGCCGAGCCCGGCCAGCGCGGGTACGAAGGTCACGCCCTGGCTGTCGGGCACTTCGGCGGCGAGCCGGGTCAGCTCGCCCTCGTCGCGCAGGTTGAGCAGGCGCACCGCAAAGGCCGCGGCATGGCCCGACACCGCGACATTGCCTTCGAGCGCATGAAAGACGTCATGCCCGCGTGCCCAGGCGATCGTGCTCCACAGGCCGTGCGCGGAGGTGACGCGCGCCGGCGTCACCGCCATCAGCGAGGAACCGGTGCCGCAGGTGACCTTGGCCTGTCCGGGCGCCGCAAAGCCGTGGCCGAGCAGGGCCGCGTGTGAATCGCCGAGCAGCACTTCGATCGGCAGGCCCGAGGGCACGCCGCTCGCGGCGGTGAAGCCAAACTGGGCGTCGGACGGACGGATCGTCGGCAGCACCAGCCGGGGCACCCCGAACAGCGCGAGCATCGAGCGGTCCCAGTCGAGCGCGTCGAGCGACATCAGCTGGGTACGCGAGGCGTTGCTCACATCGGTCGCGTGCTGCGCGCCGTTGGTGAGCTTCCATAACAGCCAGCTGTCGATCGTGCCGGCGCGGAGCAGCCCGGCCTCGGCCCTGGCGCGCGCGCGCGGCGTCTCGTCGAGCAGCCAGGCAAGCTTGGTGCTGGGCGCCAGCGGATCGATGCCGAGCCCGGTCGCCGCAATGATTTCCTGCGCACGCGGCGCCAGCGCGGCACAGCGATCGGCGGTGCGCCGGCATTGCCAGCTGATCGCGGGTGCCACCGCCTCGCCGCTCTCGGCGTCCCACAGCACGATCGTCTCGCGCTGGTTGGCGATGGCGAGCGAGGCGACTTCGGCGCCCGGCGTCGTCGCGATGACTTCGCCGATCGCGCCGGCGACGCTGCCCCAGATCGCCTCGGCCGATTGCTCGGCCCAGCCGGGACGCGGATGGACCACGCCCAGCGGGTGCGAGGCACGGCCGAGCACTTCGCCGGTGTCCGCCGCGAACAGCAGCGCCTTGGTGTTGGTCGTGCCCTGGTCGACCGCCAGGATCGCCGGGCGCGCCATCAGCCGCGCTTCTCGACCAGCTCGCGCGCCGCGGCAGCGATGCCTGCCGGTGTCAGCCCGTGCCGCTCGAACAGCCATTCGGCCGAGCCAGTCTCCAGGAAGCCGGGGAAACCCAGGACGCGCATCGGAACCGGCCTCTCCTCCACCACGACTTCGGCCACGGCGCCGCCCAGGCCACCGCGCACGACATGTTCTTCAGCGGTGACGATAGCACCCGTGCCGGCCGCGGCAACGATCGCCTCGCGGTCGATCGGCGAGATCGTCGCCATGTTGAGCACACAGGCCGAGATGCCTTCCGCCGCCAGCGCCTCGGCGGCGTCGAGCGCACGGTGCACCAGCGTGCCGCAGGCGATGATTGCGACGTCATCGCCTTCGCGCAGCACTTCGGCCTTGCCGGCCTCGAAGCGCGCGCCTTCCGGACGGGCCAGTGCGGGCACTGCCATGCGGCTCACCCGGATGAAGACCGGACCGTCATAGCCGGCGGCCCAGCGGATCGCCTCGGCGGTTTCCCAGGGATCGGACGGCACGATCACCGTCAGCCCCTTCATCGCGCGCAGCCAGGCCAGGTCCTCGATGCTGTGATGGGTCGCGCCAAGCTCACCATAGGCGACGCCGCTCGAGATGCCGCACAGCTTCACATTGACGTTGCTGTACGCGATGTCCGCCTTGATCTGCTCGAGCGCGCGGCCGGTGAGGAAGCACGAGGCGCCGCTGACGAACGGCACCTTGCCGCCATTGGCCAGGCCCGCACCGACGCCGACCATGTTCTGCTCGGCGATGCCGACATTGACCAGCCGCTCGGGAAACTGGTCGCGAAACTTGTTGAGCTTCGACGAACCGACCGAGTCATTGACCACCGCGACGATCCGGGGATCCTCGGCCGCCAGAGCCTCCAAAGTCTCGACATAGGCATTGCGGCAATCGAAGCCCTTGCCCTGCGGCGCCGCACTCATGCCGCAAGCTCCGCGTCGAGTTCGGCGAAAGCCTGGGCCAGCTGCGCGTCATTGGGCGTGCCATGATGCCAGCCCGCCTGATTTTCCATATAGCTCACGCCGCGTCCCTTGATCGTATGCGCGATGATGCAAAGCGGCTTGCCGTCGGCGCCACGCGGTGCGGAGAGCAGTTCGAGCAGGGCCGCGGGATCATGGCCGTCGACATCGGCGACTTCCCAGCCAAAGGCTGCCCATTTGTCGGCGAGCGGCTCGAGCGAATTGGTATCCTCGGTCGGCGCGCCCTGCTGCAGCCGGTTGCGATCGATGATGACCGTCAGCTTGCCGAGCCTGCGATGCCCGGCGAACATCGCCGCTTCCCACATGCTGCCTTCCTGCAGCTCGCCGTCGCCAGTGAGCGCAAAGACCCGGAAGTCCGCCGCGTCGATCTGCCCGGCCACCGCCATGCCGACCGCGACGGGCAGGCCATGACCGAGCGGGCCGGTATTGGTCTCGACGCCCGGCAGATAATTGCGGTTCGGGTGGCCGTTCAGCCGCGAGCCCGGCTGAAGATAGGTCTCCAGATCGGCGACCGGAAAATAGCCCGCACCTGCAAGCGCCGAATAGAAGGCACCGGTGCAGTGGCCCTTGCTCATCACGAAGCGATCGCGCGTCGGGTCCTGCGGATTGGCGGGATCGAAGCGCAGCACGGCGGAATAGAGCGTCGCCAGGATATCCGCGCACGACATATCGCCGCCCGGATGCCCCTGCTTCGCGCGGTGCGCCATCGTCAGCGCCTCGCGCCGTATCCAGTCCGCGCGGCGGCGAATGTCCGCCACCCGCGCATCGACGAATTCCTCGGTTGCTACTGCCTTGCCCATGGCCGGGCCTTAACCGAGGACGGATATGAACGGCAACCGGCTTCTTACGATTATTTTCGTTTACCTCCATTTCGCAACGAATCTCGGTTCGTTCGTTGACACTTCGCTGCGTTACCGCTTAGCGTTGCGCAAAATCCGGCGATCAGAGCTACGATACGGAAGAGGATGGGCTGTGCGGCGTTTCGGCATGGAAAATGGTGAGCAGGCGGGCGCGCCTCCTGCCCTTGCCGCAGCCTCGGAAGTCCGCCGCATCTATGCCGCACGCGCCCGCATGCTAGAGCCACTGCAGCTCCGCATCGCAGGCGGGGATTGGAGACAGGCATGAACACTCGAGCCGGAACGCCCGGGCTGCTTGGCGAAGCCCGCCGGATGAAGATCCTGGAATGGATGCAGGAAGAAGGCGCCGCCCGCGTCCGCACGCTTGCGGATGCTTTCGGCGTGTCCGAAGTAACGGTGCGCCAGGACCTGGAGAAGCTCGAGGCGGAAGGCCATGTCGTGCGCGAGCATGGCGGGGCATTCCTCAAGTCGGTCACCCAGCAGGTGCGCGCGATGGCGCTGCACCACATGGTGCACATGGAAGCCAAGCGCCGGATCGGCCGCGCGGCGGCGGCGCTGGTGCAGGATGGCGAGACGATCATCCTCGATTCCGGATCGACCACCACCGAGATCTCGTCCCACCTCGCCACCCGCAGCGGGCTGACGGTGATCACCAACGCGCTCAACATCGCGCTGGCGCTCGGCGGCCTGCCAGGGTTCGACGTCCATATGCCGGGCGGCCATTTCAAGGCACCGACCCTGTCACTCAGCGGCGAGCGCTCAGGCGACTATTTCCGCGGGCTGTTCGCGCAGAAGCTGTTCCTGGCGACGGCAGCGGTGTCGCTCGATGCCGGCCTCACCTTCCCGTCGCTTTCGGACATCACGGTGAAGCGCGCGATGATCGAATCCGCGGCCGAGGTGATCCTGGTCGCCGACAGCAGCAAGATCGGGCAGCGCTCCTTCTCGTCGCTCGGCGGCATCGAGCTGATCCACACGCTGGTGACCGACGACGGCATCCGGGACGAGGACCGTGCGGGCTTCGAGGCCGCCGGGGTGAAGCTACTCATCGCCTGACCGGCAGGCGCACGGCCAGGCGCGAAAACGCGACGGCCCCATGATTTCACGTCCGGCACGAAGCCGGGCGGCACTTCGAGAGGACTGATGATGGCGAGCGAGCAGAAGTACGGCGCGGGGATCTGGCACTTCGCCACCTATGTGGATCGCTATGCGACCGATGGCTATGGCCCGGCGCGCTCGCTGATCGAGATGATCGACCTGGCCGGCGAGGTCGGTGACCTGTCGGTCGTCGACATCAATTACCCCTTCCCGGGCGGCGAGACCGATTTCGCCGCGGTCGAGGCGGCGCTCGCCCGCAACAACCTGTCGGTCATCGGCATCACGCCGGAGATCTACACCCGCAAGTTCGCCAAGGGCGCCTTCACCAATCCCGATCCAGGCATCCGCCGCGAAGCGCATGCGATGATCACCGAGGCCGCCGGCGTCGTCCGCCGCTTCGGCGCCAAATATGTGAAGCTGTGGCCGGGCCAGGATGGATGGGACTATCCCTTCCAGGTCGATCATGGCGATCTGTGGCGGATGAGCATGGACGGCGTCGGCCAGCTCGCCTCCGAGAATCCCGATCTCCAGTTCGTGATCGAATACAAGCCGCGCGAGCCGCGCAATCACATGAGCTTCGACAGCGTCGCGCGCACGCTGCTCGGCATCGAGAAGATCGGGCTGCCCAATATCGGCATCCTGCTCGATTTCGGCCACGCGCTGTACGGCGGCGAGAGCCCGGCGGATTCGGCCCAGCTCGCGATCGATCATGGCCGGCTGTTCGGCATGGACGTGAACGACAATCTGCGCGGCTGGGACGACGACATGATCGCCGGCTCGGTCCACCCGATCGAGCTGTTCGAGTTCTTCTACACGCTGCGCAAGAACAAGTGGGAAGGCGTGTGGCAGCTCGACCAGTTCCCGTTCCGCGAGGATTGCGTCGGCGCCGCCAAGAGCGCGATCGGCTTCCTCAAGCATATCGAGAAGGCGCTCGACCGGCTCGACTTCGACGCGATGAAGGCGGCGCAGGCGAAGCAGGATGCGGTCGAGACGCTGCGCCTGGCGCGCGAGGCGCTGTTCGCGGGGTAATTCTTTCAAACTATTCTGTTCCCCGGCGAAAGCCGGGGCCCAGGGTCACAAGCGGGATGGCAGAGAAACCCTGGGCCCCGGCTTTCGCCGGGGAGCTTTCAGGGTGCGAGCGTCACCCCGCCCTTCGAAACAAAGCGATATCGACACTATCACCCATCGCTCGGTATCCCGCCTCGCCCGGATGGATATGGTCGCCGGAATCATAGGCGGGCAGAAGCTGCAGCGGCGCGGCGGGATCGCGGACGGCCTTGTCGAAATCGATCACGCCGTCGGGCTCGCCCGAGGTGCGGATCCAGCGATTGACCGCCTGGCGCTGCGCTTCCCGCGCCTCATTGTACGAAGTCGCGCCCCGGAACGGCGTCAGCGTCCCCATCACCACCTTGATATTGGCGGCATGCGCCCGGGCGATGATCTGGCGGTAGCCGGCGATCAGCTCGTCCACGTCGAGCGGCGGGTTGTTGCCGAACATGGTGCTCGATCCGCCATTGCCGATATCGTTGATGCCTTCGAACAGGATGACGTGGGACACGCCCTGCACGCGGGCGACATCGCGATCGAACCGGGCCAGCGCCGCCTTGCCCCAGCTGGTCGAGAGCACCCGGTTGCCGCCGATACCGGCATTGATCACCGCCAGCGCCGGGCGGACGGGCGCGGCGGCGATGCGCTGGTTCAGCCGTTCCGGCCAGCCATGCAGCTGGTCGAGCGCGGGCCGGTTGCCGTCGGTGATCGAATCGCCAAGCGCGACGATAACGCGCGGGGGGCTGGCGCTGCGCACCATGACACCGCTCACCGGCGGCCGGCCGATGATCGTATCGGCATTTGCGATCTTTTCAGCGAGGATTTGGTCGCCCTCCCCCATCGCCATCACCGCATTCCCGAATCCCTTGAGCTTAAGCCCCGCGGGAATATGCACGCTCACCACCAGCTCGCCCATTGCCGGAACGGACAGGGCGACAGGATCGCTCAGCACAGGCGCACCCGGTGCGATCGTCACCTGCGCCGCGCCACCGAAGCTGAGCCGGCGCAGCGTGCCGGGCTTCGCATCGAAGCCGGTCGCGGCGATGCCGGCGCTGGCTGCAACCACGGTGAGCGGCGTTGTGCCATCCTCATTGGACAGGCGGATACGGACCTGCCGCCCGCCCGCCGCAACCGCGAAGCGCATCCGCAGCGTGCCGGTCACCGGCGGACGATCACGCAGACGCTGGCGGGTCTCGGGCGGGAGCTTCATCTCCTTGGGAATGACGAAGTCGTAGTCGGCCGGGCTCGACTGATAGGCGTCGATCCACACCTCTCGACTACCCTGCGCGGCGGCAGGCAAGGCGAACAGCATCGCCGCTGCGAAGAAGCCCGCGTACCGCATCCCTATGCCTGCACCTTGACCATCCGCAGCGCGATCCAGGGCTTGCCCGGCAGCTCCACGGTCGGCCGCGCGGGATCCTGGACGTCATAGTCATTCTTCTTCGCCATCCGGAACAGCCCCTCGACCGGAGTGACTGTCATGTTCCAGGTGTCGATGACGTCGATCCGATAGCTCTGCAGCGACTCCGGCCCCTTGCCGGGCAATACCACCGGCCATTCGGTCGGCTGCTCGGCGCCGAAATAGCGGAGGTAATACGCGTTCTGCTGGCCACCGAGATGATAGTTCCACCAGGCCTGGATCGGCTCGACGCCCGGCACCGGCCCTTCCTCCATAATCTTGCGCAGGAAGGCGAGCCGCGGCGCGCTGTGCCCGGCCAGGCTGCCACCCTGACCCAGCCAGGAACTGTCGGCATTGCGATCCGCCGCGAAGGTCTCGCTATGCCCGACATAGCAGCCGCCGATCAGCCCGTACCAGAAACGCTGGACCATATCCTCGGCGCTCAGATTGCCCCAGCGCTTGGCGATGTTCCCCTCATAGACGACCTCGTCGAAGACCACCGGCTTGAGCGTCATCGCGCGGTGCAGCTCGGCGCGCAGATCGTCGAGCACGGCCGCGCCATTCTGCACGCTGGCATGGGTGATCCACGGCTTGCGATGGTCGTAATAGGTGTTGATCTGGTGGATCGAGCGCAGCCGATCATGCGGATCGGCGGCGACCAGCACCTCGAAGAGATGGTCCCAGTCCGCGATCGTCTTGGTTTCGATATTGTCGTATTCGTTGGCCATCGACCACCAGACGTTGCGGTACGCGCCAAAGCGCGCGGCGACGTAGCGCAGATAGCGCTCGTCATCGGCACGCTGCATGTCCGAATAGCCGCGCTTCTCGTCATAGGGGTGGTAGAGGATCACGTCCGCTTCGATCCCCAGCGCGCCGAGCTTCTGGATGCGATCCTCGTAGCGGCGGAAATAGGCGGGATCGAACCGCGCCGGATCCCAATCCCTTGGCCCGTCGCCGGTGCGCGCGAACGGGTTGGTCGCCACCGACGGGACATTGGGGAACACCAGCATCCGCATCTTGTTGAACGGCGCGCCGGCGAGCGTCTTCAGCGTCTCGGCGCATTTCGCGTCGGACTGGAGCGCCCAGCTGTAGCAGGTCGTGCCGATCTGGCGGAACGGCGTGCCATCGGCATAAGCGAAGTGATAGCCGTCCTTCGACACACGGACCGGTCCGCGACTGCCCTTGCCCGGCGCGACTACGGTGAACTCGCCCGACTTGCCAGCAAGCGCACCGGCATTGCTCTCGCTGCGCCAACGCCACGCGCCCAGCTCGGGCGGGCTGAAGCGGATGCGGTAGGTGCCATTGCCGTCATAGAAGCCGGGCACGCGGACCCGCTTTCCCGCCCCTTCGAAAACCGCGGCAAGCGTCACGTTGACGAACGGATTGCCCCCTCTCGGGCCGGCCAGTTCGATCTCGAACACACCCCAGCGCTCGACCGTTCGAGGGGCTGCGGCGGCCATGGCGGGAGTGGAAGTCGCGGCACCGATCGCCATGGTCTGGGCGAGCATGTTCCGTCGCGTGATCTTCATTCCAACCCTCTCCCGATCTGCCGCATCCGCCCCGGAAGGGCGTCGCGCTTTATAATAATATTATCGTACTAGAAATCACTGCCCGCACAACCATGATTAAGGGGTCGGCGAGGCGCTGCAAGCGCTTGCCCCGGCCCTCGGGCACCGCTAGGCTGCGCCACAAATAATACTATCATATGTTGTAAAGGAGGGGTGCCAGGCGATGGCCAGCACGAATGCGCAGGACAAGGACGATTGGCGGAACACGATCCTCGCCGGCCTTGCGAACTATATCGACGCCGGGTCGATCGTCGCCGGATCGGCAGCGCTCGCGCTGTGGCAGGAAGCCTATCATCTCAACAACAATACGGTCGGGCTGATCGGCGCTTTCGGGCCGAACGCGATCTCCGCCGGTATCGGCGCGTTGATCGGCGGGAGGCTGTGCGACCTGTTCGGGCGCAAGAAGATCTACCAGTACGACATGCTGTTCTACGCGTTCGGCATGCTGTGGCTGGTGTTCGCGATGAACGCCTGGATGGTCGTGCTCGGCTTCTTCCTGGTCGGCCTCGCGGTCGGCGCGGACATTCCCGCTTCCTGGTCGATCATCGCCGAGATGGCGCCCAAGGGTAAACGCGGCAAGCATAGCGGCGTGGCGCAGGTGCTTTGGTATCTGGGTCCGGTCGTCGTGCTGCTGCTGTTCCTGGTGCTCACCCCGCTCGGGTTGCTTGGCGCGCGCATCGTCTTCGCGCATCTCGCGCTGCTGGCAATCGGCCTCACCTTCCTGCGCTCGCGCATGCAGGAATCGCCGCGCTGGCTCGAAGCCCAGGCCGCAGACGAGCACAAGCAGATCGAGCCGGCCAGGATCAGCGCGCTGTTCAAGCCGCGCTATCTCGGCTCGATGGCGTTCCTGATCGGCATGTACGGCATGTGGAACCTGTGGGCTGGCACCAACGGCTTCTTCTTCCCCTATATCTTGCGCACCGTCGGCGATGCCAGCCAGGCGACCGCGGTGGCGATCCAGACGCTCAGCTTCCTGATCGGCATGCTGTCGATCTGGGGGGTATTCATGCAGTTCTCCGACCGGCTGAACCAGCGGACGATGTTCCTCGTCTCGGCAGTGATCCAGGTGGTCGGCATGTCGCTGCTCGCGCTGTTCCCGCTCACCCTGCCGCTGGCGATTCTCCACGTCTTCCTGATGGCGTTCGGCCAGGGCTTCGGTGCCCAGTCGTTCTTCCAGCTGTGGAGCTCGGAGATGTTCCCGACGCTTCTGCGCTCGACCGCGCAGGGCCTGATGTTCGCGGTGGTGCGCATCGGCCTGGGCATCTGGAGCTTCTTCGTGCCGGTGCTGACCGCCACGGGCTTCACTACCCTCGCCTGGATCCTCACCGGCTTCCTCGCGGCGAGCGGCATCATCGGCATGCTCGGCGCCCCGCGCAACGAGGGCAAGTCGCTCGAGGAGCTGGAGGCCAAGCTGAAGGCCTGAACGAACTGCGGGCCGCCGGTTCTTCGACCCGCCGGCACCTCGCACGGGCGGTCTCCGCAAGGAGGCCGCCCTTCTTCATTCGCCCATACCGGCCTATTTCAAGACGCGAACGCTGACGAGACGTTCGATGAGAACGTCCCTGCTGGCATCGCCCAGATAGCGCTTCTTGTGCTGCGCAAGGCTCACCCGCCCCACCAGCTGGACCGTGAAGTTGCCCCAGGGCGGCTCGGCTTTTCGCCAGCCCGATGCCTCCCGGGCTGCGGCATCCAGTTGCCTGCACGTGTCTCCACGGCATTTGATCGATGCCCCGTCGCCTTCCCCCAGCAGCGGTCCTGTCGCGTCCCGGCATTGCTCGAATCGGCTATTTTCGAAATTGGTGAACCAGGTGCAGCTAAGGGTGCGCTGTGGGCCGAAGGCCACGCCTTCGAAAGTCACGCCCTGCCCCGCGGGCGAAGCAGACATCAGAGCAAGGATAGCCGGTTGCCACATCGGGCCAGCATATCCTCGCGCTCCCCGCTGGCAATCCAGTCGATTTGGGCGCCCCTGTCGCGCACAAAAAAAGGGGCGGTGCAATGCACCGCCCCGACAGGAGGCAACTTGGGGGGCCTTCAGAACTTGAGACGGATACCCGCATAGTAACGGCGACCGATGATATCCCAGATCGCGTTCGGGCTGCCGTTGGGCGTGCCGGTCCAGAGCGGCGGCGCCTGGACGTTGAACAGATTGTTCACACCCGCATAGAGCTCGAAATTCTCGATGCCCTTATAGCGGATTTGGGCGTTGTTGTAGTTCTTCGCGCCGATCGTGAAGTACTTCTTGTCCGGAAGCGAACCGTTGGCCAGACGGAACGTCGTCTGGTAGTTCTCATAGTCGAACATCTGGGAGCCGGTGACTTCACCCGTGATGGTGAACCCGAACGAGTCATTGTCCCAGTTCAGGCCGTAGTTGAACGAGTCGCGCGGCGTGCCGATCTCGCCCATGGTGTTGTCATAGGCGTCGCCGGTCAGCGGAACGATGCCCTGCTTGAGCAGGTGGGTCCAGCTGCCCGACCAGGTCGCCGTGCCGCCCAGGATCTTGTGGCTGTAGCTCAGCGTCATGTCGATGCCGCGGGTGAACTGGCCACCGCTGTTGACGAGACCGCGCACCACCTGCTCGACCGAGCCGACGCTGAACGCGCCCGAAGGCTGCTGGCGGCGGGTCACGAACTGGCAGAAATCCGCCAGGCCACTGACATAGCATTTGTTGAGCACGGTCGCCGCAGCGAGGCGGTTGATCGCGTTCTCGAGCTTGATGTCGTAGTAGTCGGCGGTGATCGTCAGGCCGCGCAGCGCGTGGATCGAGCGCGGGTTGATCACCACGCCGAACGTCTTGGTCTTGCCGGTTTCCTGCTGGATGCCGGGGTTGCTAGCCGTGATGCTGCCGACGCCCGCCGTGTCCGACGAAGTCAGCGTCATCGATCCGTTCGCGTTGATGTTCGCGAGCACGCCCGGATCCTTGCGGCAGTTCACTGCCACCGCCGAGGTCTGCGCCAGCGTCACGCCCTGGCACGGATCGGTGATGGTGATGATGCCGGCCGCGGCCGCCGCATAGAGCTCGCCGATGTTCGGCGCGCGGACGGCATGGGCATAGACCGCACGGAAGCGGATATCCTCGACCGGCGCCCATTCGCCGCCGACGTTCCAGGCCCAGAAGCTGCCGACGGTGGAGTAGTCGGACAGGCGCGCAGCGCCGCGCAGCGTCAGGTTCTGGAAGAAGGGCGTGTCGCGCAGGATCGGCACGACGAGTTCGCCATACGCTTCCTTGACGTTGAACTTGCCCTTGGTGTCGAGCAGTTGGACATAGCCGTTACGCGCGGTGTTGGTCAGCGGATCGAAGTCGTCCATGCTGTACTCGGAACGCCACTCGGCGCCGACCGAGACCTGCACCGGGCCGGCCGGCAGGTTGAACAGCGTACCGCCGACGTTCACCGCCGCCGTCTGCAGCTCCTGCTTCGAATAGCGGCTCATCTCGGTCATCAGCCACGCAGCGGCTTCCTTCGAGACCTTCGAAGTACCGTCCGCGTTCAGGCCGAAGACGTTGATCGGCACGCAGCCATTCGCACGCGCGGTCGCGTCGACGCACACGGCTTCGGTGGTGTTGCCGTTCTTGTTGTAGTCGAACACGTCGGGCATCACCTGCACCGCCTGGGCAAGGCGGTTGAGGTCGGCGAGGCCGGTCATGCTCTGGCGCTGCTTGGTGAAGCCGTACTGATAGTAGAAGTCGGCGGTCCAGTCGCCGCCGATCTTGTAGGTGCCGCCGATCACCGCGCGGAAATTGTCACGCTCGGTCGGGGTACTGCGCGTGCCGTCGCCGAACATCGTCGTGCGGAGCAGAAAGCTGACGTCCTTCGAAGCGATCGCGTCGTTGACGGCGCGATTGTCCGCCGCGTTGAACACCGCGGTCGGCACAAACGGGTTGTTGACGATGCGGACATCAGCCGGGTTGCTCGGGTTCACGACCTGGAACTGGATCGGGAAATACCCGTTCGTGCCGTTGAACGCGCCCAGCGCGCTGTCCGTGCGCATCGGCGAGGCTTCGCGACGGCCCTTGGTCTTGTAGTTCGAGAAGGTCGATTCAACGAACAGGTTCAGCTTGTCGCTCACGTCGAAGTTCGCGCGCGTGGCGACCGTGATCTGGTTCGACGGCGAGGCCTGCTGGCCCAGCGCGGCCGCGTTATAGCCGTACTTGTTGATCTTCGCGACGACCGTGGGGTCGTTGTAGTTCGTGCCGTTCACCGCCGGATAGGTGTCGAGCGTGCCGTCCGCCAGGATCAGCCGGCTGCCGACGCCACCGAAGTTGAACACGCCGCCCGGACCGACGTTCGACGGCTGGTAGAAGCGCGTGAACAGGTTCTGCGCGGCGGTCAGGTTCGCGTCGCTGTTGCCTCCAACGCGCTGCGTGTTGCCCAGGCTGCTATAGCCGGCTGCGGTCCGCTCGCGCTTGTAGTTGGGCACGTCACCTTCGTGATTGTACCCGGCATAGATCATCACGTTGCCACGGCCGTCGGCGAAATTCTGGCCGAAGGTTCCGTTGATCGAATAGCGCTTGTCGTCGCCGAGTTCCGAGATGCCGGCCTGTGCATTGGCCTGGAAGCCCTGGAAATTCTTCTTGTAGACGAAGTTGACCACGCCCGCGATCGCGTCCGAGCCATAGACGGCTGAGGCGCCGCCGGTCAGCACGTCGACACGCTCGACGAACGAGGTCGGGATCATCGACAGGTCGACGGTCGAGGTGCCCGGAATGCCGGCGACCGAGCGGCGGCCGTCGATCAGCACCAGGGTGCGGTTGTCGCCAAGGTTGCGCAGGTTGACGGTGGCGAGACCCGGATTGGTATCGCCGGCGTTGCTGACGCGGGTCTGGCCGGGCACGCCGACCGCCGGGATCTGGGCCAGTGCTTCCTGGACGTTGGTCGCGCCGATATTCTGGATCGTCTCGGCGGTAACGGCCTGCAGCGGCGACGGCGAAGTCAGCGTCGGGCTTTTGATGCGGCTGCCGGTGACGACGATCGCATCATTCTGCGTCACTGGCTCCTGCGGCGTCTCGGCCACGGTGTCCGGCGCCGGCGCGGTCTGCTGCGCGAATGCGGCAGGCGCGACGACGAGCGTCATGGCGCTGACCCCGGTCAGTAGCATTCCGCGCAGCAGCGGCGCGGGACGCACTGTCTTGAACGACTTATTCATTTCCACTCCCTTCCCAATTCTTATGTTCTCGTGCCGAAGCACCTCACGTCATTCGTTGCGGCCCCACCGCCGCCCCGTCACGTTCCCCCCGGCGGCAGCGCGGAGCGCTCCGCCATGTTGCGACCGGTCGATGCCGACGGCGCTGCCATCAGCCTTTCCCCGCCACCAGTTCGCGGGCGGCATCGGCGATGCCTTCCGCGGTGAGTCCGAAATGCTCCATCAGCCAGCTCGCCGACCCGGTCGGCAGGAAGCCGGGGAAGCCCAGCATCCGCATCGGTACCGGGCGGTGGCGCGCGCAATGCTCGGCAACCGCGCCGCCAAGCCCGCCGGTCGCCAGCCCTTCCTCGGCCGTCACGATCGCGCCGGTTCCAGCCGCGGCAAGCACCGCATCGCCGTCGAGCGGCGACACCGTCGTCATGTTGACCACGCGCGCCTCGATTCCCTCGCCGGCCAGCAGCGCGGCAGCGGCCAGCGCGCGGTGCACCAGTGTGCCATTGGCGAGGATCGCAACGTCGCCGCCGTCGCGCAGCAGCTCTGCCTTGCCGATCGTGAAGGCCGCATCCTCGCCGCGCGCGAGCGCCGGCACCGGCATCCGGCTGATCCGGACGAACACTGGCCCGGCGTGCGCCGCTGCCGCCTTGATCGCCTCCGCGGTTTCCCAGGGATCCGACGGGACGATCACGGTCAGCTTGTCGATCGCGCGCAGCCAGGCGACGTCCTCGATGCTGTGATGCGTCGCGCCGAGCTCGCCATAGGCGACGCCGCTCGAGATGCCGCACAGCTTCACATTGGCCTGGCTATAGGCGCAATCGACCTTGATCTGCTCCATCGCGCGGGCGGTCAGGAAGCAGGCCGCCCCGCTGACGAAGGGGATCTTGCCGCCATTGGCGAGACCGGCGCCGACGCCGACCATGTTCTGCTCGGCGATGCCGACATTGATCAGCCGCGCCGGAAAGCGATCGCGAAACTTGCCGAGCTTGGACGAGCCCACCGAATCATTGACCACGGCGACGATGCGCGCATCCGCCGCGGCCAGTTCCTCGAGCGCACCGACATAGGCGTCGCGGCAATCGAACATGTCGGGTGCGACCACGTCCTTCACGCGCGCAGCTCCGCTTCCAGCTCGGCGATCGCCTGGGCATATTGCTCGGCGTCCGGCACGCCGTGGTGCCAGCCTGCCTGGTCGCGCATGTAGCTGACGCCCTGCCCCTTGAAGGTGTTCGCGATCAGCACGCGCGGCTTGTCGCGCGGCTCGGCAGCTTCATCGAACGCCGCGAGCAGCGCTTCATGGTCATGGCCATCGACTTCGACCACGTCCCAGCCGAACGCGCGCCACTTGTCGGCCAGCGGTTCGAGCGAATTGGTGTCCTCGGTGCGGGCGCCCTGCTGCAGCCGGTTGCGGTCCACGATCACGGTGAGGTTGCCGAGGCCGCGATGGCCGGCGAACATCGCCGCTTCCCACATGCTGCCTTCCTGCAGCTCGCCGTCGCCGGTGAGCACGAACACGCGGTAGTCCGCACCGTCGATCTGCCCGGCCACCGCGACGCCCACGCCCACCGGGAAACCGTGCCCGAGTGGTCCGGTGTTGGTCTCGACGCCAGGCAGATAGTTGCGATTCGGGTGGCCGTTCAGCCGCGAGCCCGGCTGAAGATAGGTGTCGAGCTCGGCCTCGGGAAAGAAACCCGCCCCCGCCAGCGCGCTATAAAGCGCGCCGGTGCAATGGCCCTTGCTGAGGATGAAGCGATCGCGCTCCGGCGCATCGGGCGATTTCGGATCGATCCGAAGGATATCGAAATAGAGCGATGCCACGATGTCAGCGGCTGAGAGGTCGCCGCCCGGGTGCCCCTGGCCGGCAACGAAGATCATCTTCAAGAGACGCCGGCGCATCCAATTGGCGCGCTCACGCACGTGGTTTGCACGAATTTCCAAGCGCGTGGAGCGGTCGCCCGCCACCTCCGGCCTTTCCAGCTTATGCATCTATCTCTCCTTTCCGCTCGTTAGCCGGGGAAAGGGGCAATTGCAACGATTAGTACTATAATATCTTCAATATCCCGGGTATCCGGCTTACGACTTTTTTGTTTTCCGTCATTTAGCGAAGAAATTGACAATATCGAAACCGGGCCGTTAGACCGGCGCAGCACCCCCAAGACGCTGCCAGAGGGGCGAATTTTAGGATCGAGATGATGAAAGCACGCGACTCGCGCCGGTCGGGAAAGCGCCGGCGCGCCCCCTTCGGAGCAGCCCTCATCGCCAGGAAAAATGTGGCGACGATGATTGCACAATCCGTTTCCCGCGGCCGCGCCGAACGCCATAAGGCATTTCCATGATCATCGCTTCAGCCACTGATTTCCGCGAGGCCGCCCGCCGCCGCCTGCCGCGCTTCCTGTTCGACTATGCCGATGGCGGAGCCTATGCAGAGGAGACGCTCCGCCGCAACGTGAGCGACCTGTCGGGCATCGCCCTGCGCCAGCGCGTGCTGAAGGATGTCGCCACGATCGACCTTTCCACCACCCTGTTCGGCCGCGAGATCGCGCTGCCGGTGGGGCTCGGTCCGGTCGGGATCAGTGGCATGTACGCCCGGCGCGGCGAGCTCCAGGCAGCAAGCGCCGCCCGCGCAGCCGGCGTGCCGATGTGCCTGTCCACCGTGTCGATCTGCCCGATCGAGGACGTCGCGCAAAAGGCCGATCCCTTCTGGTTCCAGCTCTATGTGATCCGCGACCGCGCCTTCATGAAGGACCTCATCGCCCGCGCGAAGGCGGCCGGAGCGAAGGCGCTGGTATTCACCGTCGACATGCCGGTGCCCGGCGCACGCTACCGCGACGCGCATTCGGGCATGTCCGGCCCCAATGCGCCCCTGCGCCGCGTGCTCCAGGCAATGGGCAAGCCGCACTGGTCCTGGGATGTCGGCCTGCGCGGCCGCCCGCACACGCTGGGCAACCTTCTTCCGGTGCTCGGCAAGGACAGCGGCCTCAACGACTATATGGGCTGGCTCGGCGCCAATTTCGATCCGTCGATCCAGTGGCGCGATCTCGAATGGATCCGCGCCGCCTGGGATGGCCCGCTGATCATCAAGGGCATCCTCGATCCCGAGGACGCGCGTGAGGCCGCCGCGATCGGCGCCGACGGCATCGTCGTCTCGAACCATGGCGGCCGTCAGCTCGACGGCGTGCTGTCGAGCGCCCGGGCGCTGCCCGCGATCGCCGATGCCGTCCGCGATAGACTGACCATCCTGGCGGATGGCGGCGTGCGCAACGGGCTCGATGTGGTGCGGATGCTCGCGCTCGGCGCGCACTCGGTGCTGCTCGGCCGGGCTTGGGTCTATGCCCTCGCCGCGCAGGGCGAAGCAGGCGTGACGAAGCTGCTCGAGCTGATCGCCAAGGAAATGACGGTCGCGATGACGCTGACCGGGGTCAATCGGATCGAAGCGATCGATCGCTCGATCCTGGCAGAGGATGTAAGATGAAGCTTCTTGAAGGAAAGACCGTGCTGGTCACCGGCGGCTCCACCGGCATCGGCCGCGCAGCCGCGATCGGCGCCGCGCAGCACGGCGCCGATGTCGCGATCAACTATGTGGCGAGCGACGAGAAGGCCCAGTCCTGTCTCGCCGAGATCGAGGCGCTGGGCCGCCGGGGCATTGCGGTGAAGGGCGACGTCGCACTGCCCGAGACCGCGACCGATTTCGTGGCCAAGGCGGTCGAGGCATTCGGCAAGGTCGACGTGATGGTCTCCAACGCGGGCATCTGTCCGTTCCACGCCTTCCTCGACATGCCGGTCGAGACGGTCGACCGCACCTTCCGGGTCAATCTCCACGGCGCCTATTACATGGTGCAGGCTGCGGCCAACCAGATGGTCAAGCAAGGGCATGGCGGCGCAATCGTCGCGGTCTCCTCGATCTCGGCGCTGGTCGGCGGCGAGTTCCAGACGCACTACACGCCCACCAAGGCCGGTGTGCATTCGCTGATGCAGTCGGCTGCGATCGCACTCGGCAAGCACGGCATCCGCTGCAACAGCGTGCTGCCTGGCACCATCCTCACCGAGATCAACAAGGACGATCTCGCCGACGAAGCGAAGCGCCATTACATGGAAGAGCGCACCCCGCTCGGCCGCCTCGGCATGCCCGAGGATCTCGCCGGGCCGATCGTCTTCCTTGCTTCGGACATGGCAGCCTATGTCACCGGCGCCGCGCTGCTGGTCGACGGCGGCATGTTCGTGAACCTCCAATAAGCCCGCCGCCCCGTTTGGGGCCGGAGGGATCGCCGGACAGCGCATCATGCTCCGCGTGATGCGCTCGACTGCGTACGCCGCGCGCCGGCGTCGGCCCGTATCCACCGCAATTAACGGCAGAAGTGCGCGACGGCGGTTGACTTAAATAATACTATTATACAATGAACGTCAGACAGCGGGGGCCACGATTCCCGCGCTTCGGGAGAGGGAAGTCTGATGCACGCCGGCTCGTTTCTGCTGGCCGCGCTTGCGGCCGCTGCGGCAGTCGCCACGCCGGCCGCCGCGCAGACCCCCCCCCTCTCGGTCGCGCCGAACGGCCATTATCTGCTCGCCGGCGGCAAGCCCTTCTTCTGGATGGGCGACACCGGCTGGCTGCTGCTCAGCCGCACCAGCCGCGCCGAGGCAGAACAGTACCTCCTCACCCGCAAGCGCCAGGGCTTCAACGTCGTCCAGATCATGGTGCTCCACACCGAGAAGATGACCAACCCGGCTACTGGCCCCGCGCTGGTCGATGGCGATCCCGGCCGCCCGCGCACGACGCCGGGCAATGATCCGGCCAGGGCCGGCGAATATGACTATTGGGACCATCTCGACTGGGTCGCGAAGCGCGCCGAGGAACTCGGCATCTATCTCGCGATGGTGCCCTGCTGGGGCTCGATCGCAGACGGCGGCAAGCTGAACCTGCAAAACGCACCCGCCTATGGCCGCTTCCTCGCCGAGCGCTACAGGAACCAGCCCAACATCATCTGGCTCAACGGGGGCGACACCCGTTCAGAGATGCGCACCGCAGTGTGGGACGCGCTGGGATCGACGATCAAGCGCTACGATCCCGGCCATCTGATGACCTTCCACCCGATCGGCCGCACCGACTCCTCCTGGCAATATCACGACGCGCCCTGGCTCGATTTCAACATGTTCCAGTCAGGCCATCGCTCCTATGCGCAGGAAGGCGCGAGCGCGATTGGTGAGGACAATTGGCGCTATGTCGCCACCGACTGGATCCGCCTGCCCACCAAGCCGGTGATCGACGGCGAGCCGAGCTATGAGGGCATCCCCCACGGCCTGCACGAGGCGAACCAGCCGCGCTGGCTGGCCCCTGACGCGCGCCGCTATGCCTGGTGGGCGGTGATGGCCGGCGCGTTCGGCCACACCTATGGCGAAAACCACGTCATGCAGTTCTTCACGCCCGGTGCGGACACGGCCAATTTCGAGCCGGTCACGCCGTGGCAGCAGGCGATCGAGGCGCCCGGCGCCAACCAGATGCAGTATCTGCGTCGCCTGATCGAATCGCGCCCGATGCTCGAGCGCGTGCCCGATCCGTCGCTGATCACCGACAATGGCACCCGCTATGACCGTGTGCTGGCGAGCCGCGGCAAGGGCTATGTATTTGTCTATACATATACCGGTCGCCCGTTCACGCTGCGGCTCGGCACGACCACGGGCAAGCAGGTCAGCGCGCACTGGTATTCGCCGCGCGACGGCCAGTCGGTGGAAATCGGGACTTTCAACAACACAGGCCAGCACCGCTTCGATCCGCCGGGGGAAACCGCGCCGGGCAATGACTGGGTGCTGGTGCTCGACGACGCGCGCACGCCGCGCGCCGGTCAATAAGGGAATGCGCATGAGCCTGCCGAAGATCAAACATGTCCGCGCCTTCGTCGTGCGCGGCGGTGGCGGCGCCGATTATCACGACCAGGGCGAAGGCCATTGGATCGACGATCACATCGCCACGCCGATGGCGCGCTATCCCGAATATCGCGCCTCGCGGCAGAGCTTCGGCATCAACGTGCTCGGCACTTTGGTGGTCGAGCTGGAGGCCGAGGACGGCACGGTCGGCTTCGCGGTCACCACCGGCGGCGAGCCCGCCGCCTATATCGTCGAGAAGCATCTCGCCCGCTTCCTCGAAGGGCGCAGCCCGTACGAGTTCGAGAAGATCTGGGACCAGATGTATTTCTCGACCCAATATTATGGCCGCAAGGGCCTGGTGATCAACGCGATCTCGGGCGTCGATCTCGCGCTTTGGGACCTGCTCGGCAAGCTGCGCGGCGAGCCGGTCTATCACATGCTCGGCGGCGCGGTCCGCGACGAGCTGCAATTCTACGCGACCGGCGCGCGGCCGGACATCGCCAAGGAACTCGGCTTCATCGGCGGCAAGCTTCCGCTCCACCACGGCCCGGCCGAAGGCTTTGAGGGGCTGGAGAAGAACATCGCCCTGCTCGCCGACATGCGCGCCAAGTGCGGCGACGATTTCTGGCTGATGTATGATTGCTGGATGTCGCTCGACCTCGACTATGCCACCCGCCTCGCGCATCGCGCCTGGAACGAGTGCGGGCTGAAGTGGATCGAGGAGGCGCTGAGCCCCGATGATTACTGGGGCTATGCCCAGCTCAAGAAGAATGCTCCCAAGGGCCTGCTCGTCACCACCGGCGAGCATGAGGCGACCCGCTGGGGCTTCCGCATGCTGATGGACATGGAATGCTGCGACATCATCCAGCCGGACGTGGGCTGGTGCGGCGGCGTGACCGAGCTGATCAAGATCGCCAACTATGCCGATTCAAAGGGCGTGATGATGGTCCCGCACGGCTCGTCGGTGTACAGCTATCACTTCGTCATCACCCGCCACAATTCGCCCTTCGCCGAGTTCCTGATGATGCATCCGGGGCCGACCGAGGTGGTGCCGATGTTCGCGCCGCAGCTGCTCGGCGAGCCGGTGCCCGTAAACGGCAGGATCCGCGCGAGCGAACTCGACAAGCCGGGTTTCGGCGTCGAGCTCAACCGCGATATCGCCCTTCACCGCCCCTATTCCCGCTAAGGATAGTACCTCATGAAGCTTTGCCGTTATGGCGCCCCGGGCGCCGAGAAGCCCGGCCTGATCGACAGCGATGGCCGCATCCGTGATCTCTCCGCGCATGTCGCCGATATCGGCCCCGACGCGCTCGGCAAGGATGCCCTCGCCCGCCTCGCCGCGATCGATCCCGCCAGCCTGCCCTTGGTCGAGGGCGATGTCCGCTACGGCGCGTGCGTCGGCGGCACCCGCCAGTTCATCGCGATCGGCACCAACTTCGCCGATCACGCCGCGGAATCGAACCTGCCGGTGCCCGAGGAGCCCGTGGTCTTCCAGAAGTGGGTGAGCTGCATCCAGGGCCCGAACGATCCCGTCACCATCCCGAAGGACTCGAAGAAGACCGATTGGGAAGTCGAGCTCGGCGTCGTCATCGGCACCGCCGCTTCCTACGTCACCGAGGAGGAAGCCCTCGACTATGTCGCCGGCTATTGCGTCATCAACGACGTGTCCGAGCGCCACTGGCAGGTCGAGCGCGGCCTGACCTGGGACAAGGGCAAGGGCTTCCCGACCTTCGGCCCGATCGGCCCGTGGATGGTGACCAAGGACGAAGTCGGCGATCCGCAGGATCTCGGCATGTGGCTGTCGGTCAACGGCAGGAAGATGCAGAACGGCAACAGCAAGACGATGATCTTCACCGTCGCGCAGATCGTCGCCTATTGCTCGCAGTTCATGACGCTGCTCCCCGGCGACGTCATCACCACCGGCACCCCGCCGGGCGTCGGCCTCGGCCAGAAGCCCGAGCCCTGGTATCTGAAGGCCGGCGACGTGGTCGAGCTCGGCATCGAGAAGCTCGGCGAGCAGCGCCAGGAGTTCGTCGCATGGCAGGCCGCCAAGTGAGCGTGTTCGCGGGACGCTATGCCGGCCGCTGCGCCGTCGTCACCGGCGGCGCCTCGGGCCTCGGCAAGGCCGTGGCGACGCGGATCGTCGCGGAGGGCGGCAAGGTCGTCCTCTGGGATCTCAACGCAGACGCCCTCGCCGCCGCCCAGGCGGAAGTCGGCGCTGCCGGCGTGCAGGCGCTCGACGTGTCCGATGCCGCCGCGGTCGAAGCCGCTGCGAAAGCCAGTGCCGAAATCCTCGGCAAGATCGACGTGCTGGTCTGCTCGGCCGGGATCACCGGCGCGACCGTGCCGGTCCATGAATTCCCGCTCGACAGCTGGCTGCGGGTGATGGACATCAACCTGAACGGCCTGTTCTACTGCAACCGCGCGATCGTGCCGCTGATGCTCGAGAACGGCTATGGCCGCATCGTCAACATCGCCTCGGTCGCCGGCAAGGAAGGCAATCCGAACGCCAGCGCCTATTCGGCGTCCAAGGCCGGTGTGATCGGCTTCACCAAGTCGCTCGGCAAGGAACTGGCCGGCAAGGGCGTGATCGCCAATGCGCTCACCCCCGCCACCTTCGAGAGCCCGATCCTCGCCCAGCTCCCCCAGAGCCAGGTCGATTACATGCGCTCGAAGATCCCGATGGGCCGCCTCGGCGAAGTCGAGGAATCGGCCGCCATGGTCTGCTTCATGGCCTCGGAGGAGTGCAGCTTCACCACCGCCTCGACCTTCGACACCTCGGGCGGCCGAACCACCTTCTGATGCCCCAGCGCCCGCCCTTCATCGATCCGCACGTCCATCTCTGGAACCTGTCGCACATCCGCTATCCGTGGCTGATGCCGCCGTTCAGCGAGGACGGGCCCAATGGCAGCGTCGAGCCCATCGCCAGCGATTATGGGCTCGACGACTATCTGGTCGATGCGGGCGATTGGGACGTGCGCGGGATCGTCCATATCGATGCGGGCGCGCATCCCGACGACGCGCTCCGCGAAACCGAGTGGCTCCAGGCCATGGCCGACCGGAGCGGCATGCCCAACGGTATCGTCGCCTTCGCGGCGCTCGAAAGCCCGACGCTGGAGGGCCTGCTCGGCGCCCATGTCGCGCACCCCAATGTGCGCGGCATCCGCCACATCGTGAACTGGCATGCCGATCCGCAGCGCAGCTATTCGCCGGCCGACATCACCACTTCGGACGCATGGATGCGCGGCTTCGGCCTGCTCGCGAAATACGGCCTGAGCTTCGATCTCCAGGCCTATCCCGGCCAGCTCGCGCATCTCGCCGGGCTGATCGCCAGGCACCCGGACATCCAGGTCATCGTCAATCACACCGGCATGGCGATCCCCGGCGACGCGCATGGCTGGGCGGTCTGGCGCAACGGCATGGCAGCGCTCGCCGCGCTGCCCAATGTCGCGGTCAAGATCTCGGGCATGGGCTTCACCTGGCGCCCCTGGGACCTCGACCGGGCCCGCCCCTATGTGCTCGAGACGATCGAGCTGTTCGGCACCGACCGGGCGATGTTCGCCAGCAACTTCCCCACCGACAAGCTGTTCGGCAGCTTCGACCGGCATCTCGGCGCCTATGACGCGATCACCTTCGATTTCTCGGCGGACGAGCGCCTCGCGCTGTTCGCCGGCAATGCCAACCGCATCTATCGTCTTGGCCTGACCCTATGACCCTGCACGTCGTCGATCTGCGTACCGAGAACACTGTCGAGCTTCTCGGCACCGAGGCCGAGCGGCCTCGCCTTTCCTGGCGGATCGAAAGCGACACGCCGGGCACGGTGCAGGCACAGTACCGCATCCGCGCCGCCGCCAGCGCAGACTCACTCGCCGGCGCCGGTCTGCTCTGGGACAGCGGCGCGGTGGCCAGCGATGCCAGCTTCGACATCGCCTATGCAGGCCCGCCTCTCGCTTCGATGCAGCGCATCTGGTGGTCGGTCGAGGCCCATGACGATGCCGGGCGCGTCGCCCATTCTGACCCGTCCTGGTTCGAGACCGGTCTGCTCGCGCCCACCGACTGGCGCGCCGACTGGATCGAAGCCGAAGACGCATTCGCCGCAGCCGAACGCGCCGCCGGGGTCACCTGGGTGTGGAGCGAAACCGCGCTCGACGACCGACCCCACGCCTTCCGCCTCGATTTCGACGCCCCCGCCGATCTCGTCCGCGCCGAGGTGCTGGTCGCCGGCAAGGACCACCTCCGCGGCGTCTGGGTCAATGGCGAGAAGTCGCCGCTCGACTGGCATTTCGACTGGGACACCTATCTCCCCTTCTGGGGCACGCTCGCCCCCTATGCCGGCGAAGTGAAGCCAGGCCGCAACAGCGTCTGCGCGCTGGTCGAAGCCGACACCACCGGCTTCTTCCCCGTGGATGGCGGCGCCTTCGCCGCGCTGATCCGGCTGTACCGCGCCGATGGCAGCGTCGATCGGATCGTCAGCAGCGCCTTCCGCCTGATGCCCTCCCCGCCGGAGGGCTGGACGGCGCCCGGCTTCGACGCGAGCGACTGGACCGCGCCCGTCCCCAGCGGCGCCAACGTCCACAACGATCCGCGTCCCAGCGAACCGGCGATGCTGCTGCGCACGGAGTTCACCGCCGACCAGCCGGTCGTCGCGGCACGGCTCTATGCCACCGCGCTCGGCGCCTATGACGCACGGATCAACGGCCAGCCCGTCTCCGGCGCGATCCTCGCCCCTGAGATCAGCGTCACGGCCGACCATGTCCTCTACCAGGCGTACGACGTCACCGACCTGATCCGCCCCGGCGCCAACGCGTTCGGCGCGACGGTCGGCGACGGCTTCTATGCCAGCCCGTTCGGTTGGCGGATCGAGCGCTATGGCTTCGGCCCCGCCCCACGCCGCTTCCGCGCCCAGCTGCGCCTCGATTACGCCGACGGCACCAGCCGATGGATCGAGACCGGCCCCGACTGGCGCCTCGCCCCCTCGGCGATCTCCAAGTCCGAAATCTATGACGGCGAGACCCGCGATGCCCGCGACGAGCAGCCTGGCTGGGACCTGCCCGGCTTCGACGCCTCGGCATGGACGCAAGCCAAGCGCGGCGCGGAGCCCGACACCCGCCTGATCGCCCTGACCTCGCCCCTGCTCGAACGCACCGGCAGCCTGAAGGCACGCAGTGTCAGCGAGCCGCTGCCCGGCCGCTACGTGTTCGACTTCGGCCAGAACTTCCCCGGCTGGGTCCGCATCCGTGCGACCGGCCCGGCGGGTACGACGATCACCGCCAAGTTCGCCGAACTGCTCAACCCCGACGGCACCGCCGATCTCGCCAATCTCCGCCTGGCAAAAGCGACCGACAGCTTCACCCTAGCTGGCACCGGCGAGGAAGTCTTCGAGCCGAGCTTCACCTATCACGGCTTCCGCTATGTCGAGATCGCCGGCTATCCCGGCGTGCCGACCCTCGACGACATCGAGGGCGTGGTCGTCCACAGCGCCTGCCGCGAGACCGGCGGCGTGACCTTCCACGACGCGCCGCTGCTCCAGACCATCTTCGACAACGCATTGTGGAGCCAGCGCTCGAACTTCTTCGCGGTGCCCACCGATTGCCCGCAGCGCGACGAGCGCATGGGCTGGATGGGCGACATCCAGGTCTTCGCGGACGCCGCCGCGTTCAACATGGAGGTCGATCCCTTCATCCGCCGCTTCCTGCTCGAAGCGCGCGCGGCGCAGCGGCCCGACGGTGCCTATCCGATCGTGGTGCCGCAGCCGCTCTCCTTCCCTGACGTCGTGACCGCGGGCTGGAGCGAGGCCGGGATCATCCTGCCCTGGCAGCTCTGGCGGCGTTACGGCGACACCGCCGTGATCGACGAGAATTGGGACGCGATGGCAGGCTGGATGGCCTTTGTCGCACGCACCAACCCCGACCATATCTGGCGCAACGATCGCGGGCTCGATCTCGGCGACTGGCTCTCGGTCGATGCGATCAAGCCCGATGACGAGACCACTCCGCGCGTGCTGTGCGCCACTGCCTATTGGGCCTGGTGCGCCGAGCTGATGGCCGAGATGGCCGAGGCCACCGGCCGCGACGCCGGCGAATGGCGCGCGCTGCACGCGAAGATCGCCGCCGCCTTCGCCGCCGAGTTCGTCGCCGCTGACGGCACCGTCGGCAATGGCAGCCAGGCGAGCCAGGTGCTCGCGCTGTTCATGGGTCTGGTGCCCGAGGATAGCCGCGCCGCCGCTGCCGAAGTGCTGGCCAAGGACATCCGCGCACGCGGCATGAAGCTCTCCACCGGCTTCCTCGGCACGCCCTATATCCTTGACGTGCTCGCCGATGCCGGCCGGCATGACGAAGTCACGGGGCTGCTGCTCCAGACCGGCTATCCGAGCTGGGGCTATATGCCTGCCCAAGGCGCTACGACGATGTGGGAACGCTGGAACGGCGACACCGGCGACCTGTCGATGAACAGCTACAACCACTATGCCTTCGGCGCGATCGTCGGCTTCTTCTACCGGCGACTGGCGGGCATCGCGCCCGCCGCGCCCGGCTTCCGCCGGATCGCCGCGCGGCCGCTCTGGTATCCGGCGATCGGCCGGGTCTCGGCGCGCTACGAGTCCGTGGTCGGCCTTATCGCCGCCGAAACCGATGGCGATGCAAGCGGCCTCACCCGCTTCACGCTCACCATCCCCGCCAACACCATCGCCGAAATCGACCTGCCCGGAAGCGGCTGGCGCCTCGGCGACACGCCGGTCGACAGCCGTACGGAAGTCGGCGCTGGCACCCATGCATTCATGAAATCCGGAGAGTGACGATGCCTACCCTCGGCCTGATCCATAATTCGGCAACGCTGGTGCCGATCTTCACCGAGATCGCGGCACGGGTAATGCCCGCCGACGTCAAGCTGCTCCACTTCGTCGACGAGAGCACGATCAAGAACACGATCGCCGCCGGCCATCTCCAGAAGTCGACGATGCGCCAGGTGGTCCGGCTGGTCGGCTCGGCATTCGATGCCGGCTGCGATGTCGCGATGGTCACCTGCTCGTCGATCGGCAAGGCCGTCGAGATGGCGGCCGAGCTCTACGACCAGCCCGTGCTGCGCGTCGATCGCGCCATGGCCGAGAAGGCCGTCGCCAGCGGCACCCGCATCGGCGTGGTCGCCACGCTTCCCACCACCCTCCAGCCGACCGCCGACCTTGTCCGCCGCGTCGCCGCCGAGCAGGGCAAGCAGATCGAGATCGTCGAGCATCTCTGCGAAGGCGCGTTCCAGGCCGTGATGGCCGGCGACGGCGCCACGCATGACCGGATCGTGAGCGAAGGACTGACCGAAGGCATGAAGGGCGTCGACGCGATCGTCCTCGCCCAGGCATCGATGGCGCGCGTCGTCGCCAGCCTGCCCGAGGGTGCGGTTTCGGCACCCGTGTACGCCAGCCCCGAACTCGGCATGGAGCATGCCCGCGCCGTGCTGGCGGGCCTCGGCCAAGGCTCGGGGAAGTGAAGAAGCGGCGGCTGGTCCTCGGCTTCCTCGCCACCCTATCGATCATCACCTTTATCGACCGGCTGGCGATCGCGGTCACCGGCCCGTCGATCCAGAAGGACCTCGGCATCACCCCTGCCGAATGGGGCTGGGTGCTGAGCGCCTATGTCATCGCCTATGCGGTGTTCGAGATCCCCTCGGGCGCGATGGGCGACAAGCATGGCTATCGCAAGGAGCTGACCCGGATCACGGTCTGGTGGTCGTTCTTCACAGCGATCACCGCGGTGTGCCGCAACTTCTGGCAGCTCGCCGCCGCGCGCTTCCTGTTCGGCCTCGGCGCGGCCGGCGCCTATCCCAACATGACCGGCGTGCTCTATCGCTGGCTGCCGGCGCGCGAGCGTGCGCGCGGCCAGGGCGTGATCTGGGCCGCCAGCCGCTTCGGCGGTGCCCTCGCCCCGCTACTACTGGTTCCCGCCAACAAGCATCTCGGCTGGCAGGCGGTGTTCGTCCTGCTCGGCGTAATCGGCGCGATCTGGGCGCTGGCCTGGTGGAAATGGTTCCACGACAAGCCCGCCGAACAGCCCGGCATTACGCCTGAGGAAGTCGCCGAGATCGGCAGTGACGAGCATGCCGGCCATAGCGGCACGCCGTGGAAGCAGCTGTTCGCCCTGCCCCAGCTGTGGCTGATCTCGATCGCCTATCTGTTCTACGCCTTCGGCAGCTGGTTCTTCTTCGGCTGGTTCCCGACCTGGATGGTCAAGGGCGCCGGCTTCACCGTCGACGAGATGGGCCTGTACGGCTCGATTCCGTTCCTGCTCGGCGTGGTCGGCAACCTCGTCGGCGGCGTGCTGTGCGATCGCCTCGCGGCGCGGATCGGCATCCGCAACGCCTATCGCCTGATCGCCTCGACCTGCCTGGTGGTCACCGCTGCTTTGCTCGTCGCAATGAGCCTGGCGACCAGCAAGTTCGCGATCGTGGCACTTGCCGGCGCCGCCTTCATGGTGATGGACCTGATGCTCCCCGCCGCCTGGGCGATGTGCATGGCGATCGGCGGTCGCTTCGGCGGCACCGCCTCGGGCGTGATGAACACCGCCGGCAATCTCGGCGGCTTCGTATGCTCGGTGGCGTTCGGCTACGTCGTCGCCGCCACCGGCAACTACAACCTGCCGCTGCAGGGCATCGCGCTGATGGTGGTCCTGGCGGCCGTGATCTTCGCGACCATCGATTGCACCAAGGGCTTCGACCACAAGAAGTCGATCTGAGGAGGGAAGACATGCGCTGGCTGATCGCCGCCGCCGGATGCTCGCTCGCCACATCCGCTGTGTCCGCGCAGGACCGCACGCCGCCGCTCAAGCTATCGGCGAACGGCCGCTATCTGGAATCGAACGGCAAGCCCTTCTTCTGGCTCGGCGACACCGGCTGGCTGCTGCTCGGCAAGCTCAACCGCGAGGAGACCGAAGCCTATTTCGCCAAGCGCGAGGCGCAGGGCTACAACGTCATCCAGGTGATGATGCTGCACGGGCCGAAGATGGAGAACCCCGTCGCCGGCCCGGCCCTGGTGGAAGGCGACCTCACCCGCCCGCGCGTCACCCCCGGCAACGATCCCGCCAAGCCCGGCGAATATGACTATTGGGACCATCTCGACTGGGTGTTCGACCGTGCCGCCGCGCACGGCCTCTACATCGCGCTGGTGCCGGTCTGGGGCGACTTCGCCGATTTCCGCCTGCTCAACGCCGATACCGCCCCGGTGATCGGCCGCTTCGCCGCCGAGCGCTACAAGAACAAGCCCAACCTGATCTGGGTCAACGGCGGCGATCGCTATCCCGAGCTCTCCCCGCTCGCCTGGGACATTCTCGGAAAGACGATCCGCGCGATCGATCCCAACCATCTGATGACCTATCACCCGGCCGGCCGCGCCAGCTCGTCCTGGATGTTCCACGACGCGCCCTGGCTCGATTTCAACATGTACCAGTCGGGCCACCAGAGCTATGCGCAGGACCACCAGCTCAACGCGCGCGGCGAGGATAACTGGGTCTACACCACCGACGATCTCTCGCGCAGCCCGGCCAAGCCGACGATCGACGCCGAGCCGAGCTACGAGAACATCCCCCACGGCCTCGATCGCGCGCCCGAGCCGCGCTGGGGCGCCGCCGACGCACGCCGCTATGCCTGGTGGTCGGTCCTCGCCGGCGCCTTCGGCCACACCTATGGCGAAAACAGCGTCATGCAGTTCTTCACGCCGGGCAAGAAGGCCAATGCCTATTGGCCCAAGCTCTCCTGGCAGGAAGGGCTAGACGCCCCCGGTGGCAGCCAGATGCACCACCTCAAGGACCTGATCCTCTCGCGCCCCTTCTTCGAGCGCGTGCCCGATCAGTCGCTGATCCCCGACAGCGGCCCGCGCTACGAGCGCGTCGCCGCCACCCGCGGCAAGAGCTACGCCATCGCCTATACCTATACCGGCCGCCCCTTCCATGTCCGGATGGGCAAGATCAGCGGCACCCGCGTCCGCGCCGCCTGGTTCGATCCGCGCACCGGGGCAAGCACGCCGATCGGCACTTTCGCCAACACGGGCGTCCGCCTGTTCACGCCGCCCGGCAAGACCGCACCGGGCAATGACTGGGCGCTCGTGCTCGACGACGCCAAGGGGAATAACCAGTGAAGACCTTCGCCCTCGCCACCGCCCTCCTGCTCGCCGGCGCCGCCGCCCCGCTGCCCGCGCTTGCGCAGCAGGAAGCGCAAAAGGCCTCCCCCGCCGCCGCCAAGGTCGCGCACGAACGCCTCTATATCGGTTCGGCATGGTATCCCGAGCAATGGCCCGAAAGCGCCTGGGCCGAGGATCTCCGCCTGATGCAGGGCCACGGCGCCAATGTCGTCCGCATCGGCGAATATGCCTGGAGCAAGATGGAGCCGGAGGAAGGCAAGTACGACATGGACTGGCTGGTCCGCGCCGTCCGCATGGCCAACAAATACGGCATGAAGGTCGTCATCGGCACGCCGACCGACACGCCCCCGGCCTGGATGACCCAGAAATACCCGGACACGCTGCAGATCGACGGCACCGGCAAGCAGATCGGCCATGGCAGCCGCCGGCAATTCTCGATCTCCTCAAGCCGCTATCGGACGTTCGCCCGCGACATCGTCACCCGCATGGCCCAGGCGCTCAAGGACGAGCCCAATGTCATCGGTTGGCAGATCGGCAACGAGCCGACCGACGAGAGCTATGACCCCGAAGCCCGCGCCGCCTGGGTGGCGTGGCTCAAGCAGCGCTACGGCACGCTCGACAAGCTCAACGCCGCCTGGACCACCGAATATTGGTCGCAGACCTACACCGCCTGGGAGCAGGTGCCGTTCAACAGCGACAAGGCCAATCCCGGCTGGATGCTCGAGCTCAAGCGCTTCATCACCTCGCAGTGGCGCGCCTTCCACCGCAACCAGATCGACGCGGTCCGCGCCGTGGTCGGCGACAAGCAGTTCATCACGATCAACTTCGGCGGGCTCGGCTGGGCCAATCGCTTCGATCGCTACGAGATGAACCGCGACCTCGATTTCGCTTCCTGGGACGAATATGTCGGCATGGGCCATGTGAAGCCCTATCGCATGGGCGCCACCCACGACCTCGTGCGCGGCTGGAAGCGCAAGAATTTCTGGGTGATGGAAACCCAGCCCGGCTTCGTGAACTGGGCGCCGGTCAGCAACATGCTCTATCCCGGCGAGACCCGCGCAGTCGCCTGGCAGGCGGTCGGCCACGGCGCCGACGCGGTGCTCTACTGGCAGTGGCGCAACGCGCTGAACGGCCAGGAGACGATGCACGGCTCGATCGTCGGCCCCGACGGCAAGCCGCTGCCCGTCTATCCCGAGATCCAGCAGATCGGCCGCGAGATGAAGGCCGCCTCGCCGGCGCTGGCCGGCACCACCCCGGTCTCCCCGGTCGCGATCCTCCAGGACTATCCGAGCCGCTGGGCGATCGACTTCCAGCTCCACCACAAGGATTACGACCAGATCGAGACGCTGCTCGACTATTACCAGCCGCTCAAGAACGCGCTGGGCGCCGTCGATGTCGTCGAGGCAGCGGAAGCCCCGCTGGCCGGCTACAAACTGGTCGTCGCCCCCAGCCTCAACGTCATCACGGACGCGACTGCCAAGCGCCTGACCGACTATGTCCGCGGCGGCGGGCACCTGATCCTTGGGCCCCGCTCGGGCATGAAGGACGAGTACAACCGCCTAGACACCGTCCGCCAGCCCGGCCCGCTCGCCGAACTGCTCGGCGGCCAGGTCGAGCAATTCTACGCGCTCGACGAGCCGATCGAGGTTGGCACCGGCAAGGCAACGATCTGGGCCGAAATGCTCTCGACCAGCGCACCGGACACCCAGGTGCTGCTGCGCTACGGCAAGGCCAATGGCTGGCTCGACGGCAAGCCCGCCGCGATCTCGCGCAAGGTCGGCAAGGGCAGCATCACCTATGTCGGCGCGCTGGTCGATGACGGCGTGATGAAGACCCTTATCGACACCGCCCTCGCCGACGCCAGGGTATCGCGCGATTTCGCCGTGCCCGAGGATGTCGAGCTGATGACCCGCGAGGGCCAGGGCAAGCGCATCGTCATCCTGGTCAACCATAGCCGGGAGCCGCGCGAGGTGGTCCTGCCGGCGGCGATGACCGACCTGCTGGCGGGTGGGAAGGTGAGCAAGGTTACGCTGGGCAGTGAGGGTGTCGCGGTGCTGCAGCGGTGAGAGGCAACAATTCCCCTCCCTGCAAGGGAGGGGCAAGGGGTGGGTTAGAAAAGGTCGGGCTCGATGCCCGGCCTTTTCTTTTCTCCCCCAACGGCCAGCTGAGCTCGCTACGCTCGCAACCCACCCCCAACCCCTCCCTTGCAGGGAGGGGAGCAAGAAGGCGGGGTGGTGTGTTCGCTCAACCCCACCCCTTCCCCGGCGAAGGCCGGGGCCCAGTTTCGGCGCAGTATCGATGGCGCAGGAACCTCACGAACGACATCGCAACTGGGCCCCGGCCTTCGCCGGGGGAACGAAAATAGCGAAATGCCGACGGCCTGGGCTCTTGCCTTCAGCTTCAAAGCCCGATGAACCGGCGGCGCCGAACTAACGTCGAGGATGCTTCATGCTCTTGGAGCTCTCGATCCGCCATCTATTGTCGGCTCTAGGCTTCAGGGTAGCTATCTCAAGGATAGCGAAAGATCGATATTTGACCGTATATCGACAATCGACTGCCGGTCCCAACGCATCTGTCGCATCGACGCATGCTATATCGCTGATTCTGGGGTCGTTTGTCGTCTTGACGAACTCCATATCCCCGTCGAGCACCGAAAGACCGGCCGTAGCTCTGCCAAATTCTTCAGAGTCCCGCTCGATAACCGCTTCAAGTAATTGCCCTTTCGTTGGGCACACGGGCATGGATTGGCAATTCAGAGCTTGCACCAATGCGAACAACAGCATCCTGATCTCCCCCGCTGTCGAGAATCAGATGCTACGCGGGAGATCAACCTCCGCATACCCCTACGGGCCTTTGACCTATTCCGTCCGCGCGGATTGGTGGCTGCCGGGCACAAGGCCGGAGTGAGGCGGCATCCTGGGAAAGCCCGACGCTGATAGGCCCCAAACCTATCCCCCCAGCCGAACCGTCTCGAAAAACCCGTCCCCGCCCATCTGCCCGCCCTTGAGCACCAGCTCGAGCCCATCCACGGCAGGATCGGCAGCATGCGCCCGCACCAGCGGCGCGCCGCGTTCGATCGGTGCGGCCCAGGTCAGCGCGTCGATGCCGAGCTGCGCGACGCCGTGGCTCGACGTGTCGCCGCCCGCGAACAGCAGCCGCTGCAATCCGGCCCGGCGCACCACCTGCGCGGCAACCCGGCCCAATGCCTGACCCAGCTTCTCGCCCGCCGCCGGTGCCGTCGCGTCCAGTGGCCCCTCGGCCGAATGGATCAGCGCCTTGCCCTGCCCGGCCAGCGCCGCCAGCGCCGCATCGGCCAGCCGCGCCTCTTCCGCCGAAGACCCCTCCAGCAGCGCGCCGACATCTGCCAGCGTCGCGGCGAAGCCATCCGCCGCACTCCGCCCGATCTGCCGCGCCGTCGCCGGCGAGCAGCTCCCGCTCACTACCAGCAACCGGTCGACCGCCCCGGCGCGCACCTCCGCCGGTCGCCCGTCGATCAGCCCGGCCGCCTGCCAGGCCAGCACCAGCGCCCGGGTCACGCCTGAGCTGCCCGCCGCGAAGCGCACGCCGCGCGACAGCAGCACCTCGCCCGCCGCCGCCAGATCCTCCATCGCGACGCCGTCGAACAGCACTGCATCGGCATCGGCCGCGTCGAACCCCGCGCCCGCCTGCCCGGCCCGGATCGCTTCCAGCGACACCAGCGCCACCCGTGCTTCGCTCTGCCCGGCGAGATGGCGGATCAGGTCGGCCTCGTGCATCGGCGTTACCGGATGGCGCGCCATGGTCGGGTGGCGATCGATGCGGAACACCTCGGCGCCCGCCGCCGCGAACAGATTGCCGAACGCGACATAGCGGCGCAGGTGCGGCGCGCCGACCAGGATCGCCGCCTTGCCCGGAAACGCCGCCCGGCCCAGCTCGATCGCGCGGCCGATCGATCCGGTGGTCGGGCTGGAATCGAAGGTTGAGCAGGTCTTGTAATGGACCGTCGCTCCCTCCCCCAGCGCCGCGAAGGCGGGGGGAAGATGCGCGTCCATCCACGCGGGCGATTGGCTGCGGCTGTCCCCGGCAATGCCGATCGCGCGCACGTCGGCAAAGCGCGCCCGCAGCGCCGCATCGGGCGCGCGCAGGAACAGCACCGCCGGCACCCCGCCTTCGGCAAGCTGCTCGAGCACATCGGTGGAGCCGGTGAAATCGTCGCCGTAAAAGCCGTAGAGAAGGTCGGTCATTTCACTCTCATCCGTCATCCCGGCGAAAGCCGGGATCTCAGGCGAAGGCACGGGACAGGAGCCGCGCGAGATCCCGGCTTTCGCCGGGATGACGACGGTGGCGGATCATCCCCCAAACGCCCCCAGCGCCGCCGCCAGTTCGGGCGCGTCCTTCGCCGCCTGCTCGGCCGGCACCCCGGCAACCGCCGCATCCCAGGCCTGGCGCAGCGCGCGCACGCCTGCCGCCGGGCCGCCCGGATGCGCCATGATCCCGCCGCCGGCGGCGAACATGCAATCGACCGATCCGAGCGCGGCATAGGTCGGCGCCGCCTGCCGGGCCGACTGGCCCGAGGAGAAGACCGGCATGATCTCGCAGCCCTTGTTCGGCGCGTCGAACATCGGCGTCAGGCATTCGCGGGCCGATGCGATCACGCTCTCATTGGTCTCGCAGAACTTGTTGTCGATGCCGTTGACATGCGTGTGGTCGATGCCCGCAAGCCGCCACAGCTTCTGGAAGGCGATATAGCTCATCCCGATCGCCGGCGAGCGGCCGAGCATGCCCCAGCCGTTGCGGTGCCCGTGGATCGGCAGCTGCGAATGGGCGCGCAGCACCTTCATCGCCGGCAGGCCGATCGAGTTCATGCTCGCCATGATGCAGGTGCCGCCCTCGGCCAGAACATGGTCGTGCCGCGCCAGCATCTCGTCGATCTCGCCGGTCAGGTTCGCGGCGTACATCACCTTCTTGCCGGTGCGCTGCGCATGATCGTTGATGACGCGCATGACCGCGCTCACCCGCTCGTTGAACGGACAATGCGGCCCGTCGGCCTGGAGCTCGTCATCCTTGATGAAGTCGATCCCGGCCTCGACCAGCCCGCGCACCTGCTCGGCGGTCGCTTCGGGGGAGAGGCCGACGCTCGGCTTGATGATCGTGCCGATGATCGGGCGACCATGCACCCCGGCCAGCTTGCGCGTGCCCTCCACGCCGAATTGCGGCCCCTGGTAACGGGTGAGGAATTCGGGCGGCAGCTTCAGGTCGATCAGCCGCAGGCCCGAAAAGGCCTTGAGCTCGCTGAGGTTGCCGTTGACCGTCGCCAGCAGATTGGGAAGCGACAGCCCCATGTTCGACACCGGCCAGGACAGCACCACGCGTGCCGCCCGCCGGGTCGCGTCACCCGATTTGGGCAGCCCCGATCCCGGCAGCGACGGCACCGCGACTTCGCCCAGCTCGGTCAGTTCCTCGACACGGGCCGCATGGGCCTCGCGCAGCTCATCGGTCTCGCCCGGCACGCGGACGAAGGTGCCGGTCGATTGCTCGCCGGCCATCGTCGCCGCCGCCTGCGCGAGCGGGAAAGCGGTTTCGATCCAGTAGGTAGCGTAGATCCGCGGTTCCATCCGATCAGGCCGTCTTGAAATAGGTGGTCGAACGCTCGGTATCGACGTTGAAATAGGGGATGAAGACGAGGTTCCGGCCATCCACCTTCACGCGGTAGGCCTGGTCCTGGTCGGGCATCGCCTCCAGCGCGCCGGGCAGCGCGATGGCCTGCTGGTCGATGCCGTCCCACGGGTTAATCCCGGCATACATCACCGCACCGCGCATCACGGCGGCGAGGTTGGGGTTCTGATCGTCGATCGGCAGCGTGCGCAGCGGCTGCGGGATGGTCAGCTCGACCACATCGCCCGCCTTCCATGTCCGCTTGACCACCGCGAGCGTGCCCGGCGTCGCGGCCTGGGCTACGCCGTTGACCTTGAGCGTCGCGCCCTTGGTCCAGGCCGGGATGCGCAGCTTCATCGCGAAGCGGCCATTGCCGGCCTTGCGCACCTTGAGCTTCACCGTGTCGCGCGCCGGATACTCGGTCTCCTGCACCACCTCGACCGTGCCGCCGGCGCGATCCCAGCTGACTTCGGACGGCGCGTACATGTTGACCAGCAGGCTGTCGTCGTCATGGAAATAGAGGTTCAGCACATAGTCCGCCACGCCCTGCACCAGCGTGCCCGAGCAGCACGGCCATTTCTGGTGATAGTAGCGCTTCTCGCCCGCCGCGCCGTAGTCCGAATAATAGGGATAGCCGCCGTCGCTGTCGGGCAGGCGGACGGCCAGCATCGTGTTGTACAGCGTCCGCTCCAGCCCGTCGCCATAGCGCGCGTCGCCGGTGAAGCGCATCAGGTAGCGCGCCAGCTTGAGGTCGGCAAAGGCGCCGCACGGCGTCTCGAAATGCGCCTTGGAGCTCTTCAGGCTCGCGGCGAGCTTGCCCTGGTGGAGGTGCACGAACTGCTCCTCCGGCCCCCAGCCGCCCGAGGCGAAGCGCTGCGGCTCCATGAACTTCCAGGCATTTTCCAGCGCCTTGCGATACTTGTCGTCGCCCAGGTGCAGATAGGCCTGCGCGCCCGAGCTCAGCGCGATCGTGTGGCTATAGGCATGCTTCTCCGGCAGCACGTCCTGCCCGGCCGCGAGCGGATCGAACCATTCCTTGTCGAGCAGATAGTGCACCGCCATGTCGCGATACTTCTGGTCGCCGGTGATGTCGGCGACGTGGAACAGGTTCTCCGACATGATATAGGTTTCGTCATACGGCGGGTTCACCTTGCCGATGCGATCCCGCGAGACCGGCGAGATATAGGGCCGGCACTTCTCGATGATGATCGGCAGCAGCTTCTTCGCCTGCTCGACGCCCGACAGCCGGTACGCGTCGATCATGCCGACGACGTACTTGTCCATCACATAGGCGGCCCACTGGTCCTGCGCCTTGGGACCGGCATAGGGGTTGCTGCCCTTGACGAACGCCTCGCCGAACCCCTGGACGAGGGCTGCGACCTTGGCGTGGATGTCCTTGTCGCCGGTGGTGGCGCCAAGCCGGGCGAGGCCCGAGATATACTGGCCGATCGTCAGCCCGGGGACGAAGCCATCCTTGTCGTACCAGCCGCCCATGTTCGGGCCCGGCGCCGGCAGCCCGGCATTCTCGCGGAACACCTTGAGCACCCGGTCATTGTCGAGCGCCAGGTAATGCGACTGGATATGGTCGTATTGCTGCTTGATCCGCCCGCCGGTCAGCCGGACTTTGCCATAGGCGAACTCGTGCACGGCTTCCTTGCCGCCCGCCACCGCGGCGGCGGCCGCCAGCGCTGCGGGGCTCGCGATCGTCGTGCCGGCAGCGGCAGTCGCGCACGCAGCGCAATGGACGAACTCGCGACGCGAAATTCCGGCCTTTTCGAAGCCCTTCATAGCGATCCTCTCACATGGAATCGGCTACCCTTACGCGGCGCGCCGATCGTTATCGCTAGGCTTATAATAATACTAATCAGAGGCGCAAGGCCGGACAAACTTTGTAACGCAAATCCTCCACCAGGGGGAAGAATTGCGGAATCAATCCTTGCCGCGCTTCTTCCGCGCCCCACCGCTGCCCGCCCGCTCGAGCCGCGCGAAGCCGTGCCCGATGATATCCCGCATCGCCTGCGCCGCGCCTTCGCCGTCGCGTGCCTCGATCGCATCGACGATCCGGCTGTGCCCCTTCACGCTCTCCTCATGCACTTCCGCCTCGCGCACCGGCGAGCTCATCCGGAACGAAGCGAGCAGCGCGGTCTCGATCACCGCGGAGAGCGAGCGCATCAGCACATTGCCCGAAGCCTGGCCCACTGCCTTGTGGAACTCTAGGTCGGCGGTGGCGAACTCGCCCGCATCGCCCGGCGCATCGCCCATCCGCGCCACACAGTCGCGCATCAGTGCGATGTCCGCCTCGGTCGCCTGCTCGGCCGCCGCCTGCGCCGCCGCCGGCTCGATCGCCAGCCGGATCGCGGCGAGATCGCGCACGAACGCCATGTCGAAGCCCTGCGACACCTTCCAGGTCAGCACATCGGCGTCGAAGAAATTCCAGTGCGCGCTGTCGAGCACGGTGGTGCCAACCCGCGTCCGCGACACGATCAGCCCCTTGGCGGTCAGCGTCTTGAACGCCTCGCGCAGCACGGTGCGCGACACGCCGAAGCGCGCCAGCATCTCGGCCTCGGAGGGCAGCTTCGCGCCGGGCGGATAGACGCCGGCCAGGATCTCGCCCCCCAGCGCCCGCGCCACCTGATCGTGGCTCGACAGCGCTGTCTCTGCAAAACGGCTGAAGTTCGGGCGGGCCAGCATTTTCAAGGTTCTCCAGGGGACCGGAATAGCCGGCCAGTCCACTTCCTTACAGTTATAATAGTATTTGTGGCCAGCCCCTCGTCGCGGTTCCGGTGCTATCTCCCCCGCCCGGAAAGCGCCGCCTCCAGCGGTCCGTCGGCGGCGTTGCGCCAATGCCAGTGCGGGTAGAGCTCGGCCGGCGCGGTCAGCGCATCGAGCCGCGCCACAACGTCATCGGGCAGCACCAGTTGCGCCGCTCCCAGATTGTCGGCCAGCTGCTCGGGCCGCGACGCCCCCAGGATCACGCTGTCCACCGACTTGGCGAGCAACCAGGCCAGCGACACCTGCGCCACGCTCGCCCCCAGCTCCCCCGCGATCGCGCGCAGTTCGTCGACCAGCGCGAAGCCCAGCTCCCGGTCGAACGGCATGTATCCGGTCGCCGCCAGCCGATCCTCCGCCCCGCCCGGCCGGTCGCGATCATATTTGCCCGACAGGAAGCCGCCCGCCAGCGGGCTCCACGCGGTAACCCCGATCCCGTAGCGCCCCCGCATCATCATCAGGTCGCGCTCGATGTCGCGGCCGAGCAGCGAATAATACATCTGCCCGTGCGTGAACGGCGCCCAGCCATTGGCCCGCTGCAGCTCGAGCGCGGCGGCGACCTTCCAGGCCGACCAGTTGGAGAAGCCGAGATAGCGCGCCTTGCCCGCGCGGACGACCGCGTCGAGCGCCTCCAGCGTCTCCTCCAGCGGTGTGCGCACATCCTCGTTGTGCGCGATATAGACGTCCACCCAGTCCGTCCCGAGCCGCCTCAGGCTCTGGTCGATCGCCCAGCCGATGTGCCGCCGGGTCAGCCCCGCCTGCACCAGCGGCGCGCCCATCCGCCCCATCACCTTGGTCGCGATCACCACGCCGTCGCGATGCGGCGCCAGCGCCTTGCCCAGCACTTCCTCGGACTGGCCGCCCGCATAGATGTCGGCGGTGTCGAAGAAGTTGATCCCGGCATCGAGCGCCTGGCCGACCAGCGCATCGGCATCCGCCCCGCGCACCTTGGCAAGGCCCTGCATCGGATCGTCCCGGGTCAGCGTCAGCGCGCCGAACGCAAGCCGCGAGACGACCAGCCCGCTATTGCCGAGCAAGGTGTATTGCATGGCCTCAGGCATCCATCGTCATCCCGCTCCTTCGCTTCCCCGGCGAACGCCGGGGCCCAGGGTTACTCTGCCGTCTCGCTTGTGACCCTGGGCCCCGGCGTTCGCCGGGGAACAGCTGCCACACCCAAGGTTGATGCCACCTAGCGCTCCCGCTTCACCGAAACCTCCTGCGCGAACACCAGCCGCACCGGCCCGAGCAGCCCGGAATCGAGCAGCGGCTCGTCCGCCGAATAGAAGGTCCAGGGCGTGAAACCCACCCGTCCACCCGCCGGCTTGGCTTCGCCGGCCTTGTACCAGTCGGGCAGCGCGGTGATCTTGCGCGCCATCACTGGCACCTTCCTGCCGTCCGCCGCCACCTTCTCGCCGATCTGCCATTCGGCATCGACGAACTTGCCTTCCTCGGGCAGCGCCGCATCGGCGATCATCCGGTTGGCCCAGAGATTGGTCACGGCGAACGAGACGCTGTTCGCCCCCGGCTTCACCACATCGGTGATATCGACGCGGTACGGCTCCTTCCATACCACGCCGAGATCCTTGCCGTTCACGGTCACGCCCGACAGCACCTCGACCCGGCCCAGATCGAGATAGACCCGCCGCCCCTTGCCCAGCGCGCTCGCCGGTACGTCGATATTGCGCTGATAGGTCGCGGTCCCCGAGAAATGCCGCACCCCGTCATCGGCATGATGGCTAAGCGATTCCAGCTTCGGCAAAACCACGCTCTCGGGCGCCCCGCGCCCGGGCTGGAAGCGCACCGTCCACGGCCCCGCCACCGTCACCGGCTCGGGCACCTTGGCGGTGAAGCCGCTGCCACCCTCCAGCGTATAGCGCCCGCTCGCCCAGGCGAGGCCACGCAGCCCGCCCGTGTCGTCGCGCTCCACCGTCACCGGCGTCGCCGCGATCGGCGCCACCGGCGGATCGCCCGCCGCTTCGGCAGCGATCTCGTCCGCGCTCAGCGCCCGCGCCACCGTCTTGAGCGGCGTCGAATTGCCCTCGAAGAAATAGCTCACGCCCAGCGGCTGCGGCGCGTCGCTGCCGCCCGCGAACACCCGCCGCCCGCTGCGCAGCCCGGTGCGCACCAGCTTGCCGTTCAGATAGAGGCTCGGTGTGCCCCGATCATAGACCAAAGCGACATGCGTCCAGCCGGAAACCGGCACCCGGCTTACCAGCACCGCCGGCACGCTGTCCGGGCTCGACCGCTCGATCACCATCGCGCCGTTGCGGCCGATCGCCAGCCCGGCAATCGCACTGCCCTCGCCGTGCAGGTCACGCCCCGATCGCGCGTTGATGAGGTAGTTCTTGCCGGTCTCGTTGATCCGCCCCTCGGTCTTCTCGTCGGGCAGCACGCGCAGGTCGATGTCCGGCTTGGCCCAGAGCGACAGCGTGAAGCTGCCCTCCGGCGCCGCCGCCCGTACCGCGACCGGCGGATCGAGTTCCGCCACCCGCTTGCCGTCCCGCGCGATCCAGCCGGCCCGCGCCTCGCCCTTGTCGGGGTCGAGCATCACAAAGGTCGATCCGGCCGGCGACAGGTCGAACGTCACCTTCGTCTCCGCCGCATCGCTCGCGAACAGCACCGGCCGCGAGACCGTCCCCGTCTCGGCATCCCAAAGCGACGGCACGGCACTGCCGACCCGGAAGCTGCACGTCACCGTCTCGGCGCGGCGCTGGCGATTGGCGACGAAATACATCTCGCTGCCCGCCAGCTTGCGGTGCAGCCACGCCACCTGCCCGTCGGGCGTCCGCGTCTCGCACCGGGCGTCAGGCCCGACCTTGAGCGCGTCCATCGCCTCGAGCACGCTGCCCTTGGGGAACACCATTCCCGCGCCGACCTTATGCGGCGCATCCCCGCCGCCCCACAGCGCCTCGGTCGCCGCGCGGAAATCCGCGTCGCCCGTCATCGTCATCGAATGGACCGGCCGCGGCCCGAGGATCACCGCACCCTGCTCGACCAGCGCATGCAGCTTGCTCGCCAGCTGCGGCGTCATGCTCGAAAGCGTCGCGGGCAGCACCAGCAGCCGATAGTCCGCGCCGTTCGCCAGCACGATCCGCCCGTCCTTCACGCGCGCCCGGGTCAGCAGCACCTCGGCATTGACCAGGTCATATTGATAGCCCGGCGGGATATGCGGCTCGAAATACTGCCCGATCTTCGGGTTGCTGTCCGGCGACACATCGGGCCGCGCATATTCGGCCTGATAGGGCGTTTCCTCCCCGGTGAAGAACAGCACATCGGCAACGTAATTGCCCTGGCGCAGCAGATACTGGCTGCGCGCCAGATACTGCATCCACGGCTTGGCCTGGGCGAACCAGGTGTTCGACCGGTCGAGGTTGATCCCCCACGGCCCCATCACCATCCCCGGCGCCGCCTTGGGATTGGGCTGATGCGCATAGCGATGGAAGATGATCTGGTTGAGCCCCAGCGCGAACATCTGGTCGCCCAGCGCCTTCATCGCATAGGGATAATCCTGCCAGCGGCTGGTCTGCGCCTCGCCGGTGAAGCTCTCCGCCGCGATCACCGGCTTGCCGTACACATGCGCCGCCGACGTCACCATCTTCATCGATCGGTTGTCGGTCCAGGGCGTGCGCGTCCAGAACTCGCTGCTCGGCACCTCCGTCCGCCCCGACACCTGCAGCGTGTCGAACGCGCCGGGGCCGTACGGCTCGGCATAGAAATGCAGGCCGATCGCGTTGGCATGGCTCTGCATCCGGCCGTAATAATTGTCCGCCATCAGGTCCGAGAGCGTGTCGCGGAAATCGAACAGGAAGCGGTCGGACTGGTCGGCATCGCCGACGATCCGCCCGGTCAGCGCCGGCAGCCAGGGCGTGATCGCATAGCCCTTCTGCCTGGCGAAGAACTGCGGCAGCTTCGCCGTCCAGTTCTGCAGCCCGGCTTCGTAGCTGTCGATCATCAGCATGTCGAAGGTCTTGCCGAGATACCCGCCCGAAGCCTCGGCCAGCTTGCCGACGCTGCTCTGGAACTGGAAATCCACCGCATCGGGATCGAGCTTGTCGACCTCGAGGCCCCGCCCGGCATCCGATGCCGCGACGTTCAGATGCGCGGTGCTGGTGTGCCCCAGCCGCAGCACCGTCCAGCGCCCCGCCGGCGGCGTCCAGCGCAGCGTGCCGCTGGCATCGAGCTTGCCGGTGAGGTCGATCACCTTCGCCGGATCGATCGCATCGGCCTTGCGCAGATCGCTCGGGTGCGGCTCCACGGCGGGCGAGGCACGGAACAGATGCTCGCCCTTCAAATCCCAGCCATCGATGCGCGGCGTCGCATGGAACAGCGCCTCGGTGAGCTTCAGCCGCCCCTTCGGCGTGACGCGGAACCAGCTGGCAGTGACCGGTGCGAAGTTGATCGTGCCGGGCGCCTCGATCCCGCGCTCATGCTGCGCCGGCGCGCTGACCTGGCCGATGCGCGTCCAGCTCTTCCCGTCACTTGAGACTTCGATGCTTGCACTGAACGGCCCGGCATGCGCGTCGCTGTACAGAGTCACCGCCTGCGCGGTGAAGGGCGACTTCATCCTTATGGTCAGCGGCGCATCGGGGGTTGCATCCGTGCCCGTGTTCAAGTCCCGGTCGGTCAGCACGGCCGAGGGGACCGGGCTCGCCGTCCGCATCTCGGCGACTGCATCGCGGTACAGGCTGTCGTCGCCCGCGCTCGCCGGAAAGGCGATCAGCGCGGCGTCGCGATAATAGCCAAGCTTCGTATAGGGTTGCGCCAGCTTCACCGTGATCGGCTTGCCACCCGCCACGGTCGTCTCGGTCCAGACGAGCTGCTGCATCGATCGCTCGGGGGTGATCCAGGGCCCGCCCGAGGACGACCAGCCCGGCGCGTTGTGCAGCCCCACCTTCATGCCAAGCTGCTCGGCTTTCGCCATCATGTGCGTCATCAGTCCCAGCCACTGTGGACTGAGATAGTCGACCGGCCCCTTGGGCACATCGCTGCTCCCGTCGAACGCCATCACGCTGCCGATGCCGATTTCCCGCATCGCGCCAAGATCGGCGTCCAGACCGTCTGCTGAGACGTTCCCATTCATCCAGTGATAGAAAGTCCCGGGCCGCACCTCGGCCGGCGGATCGCGGAACGCCTCGGGGCTGGGCCGGTCGGCTGCCGGTTGCGGCACCTCCTGCGCCATCGCTCCCGCCGCCGGAATCACCAGCGCGCACCTCGCCAGCCACCGTCCGATGCCCGCCATATCTCTCCCTCTTCGGCTATTCTTTTGCCGTAACCTAGCAGGTCAAAACATCATATAAAACGATAAATAAGGCTTGGCCTCCGGGTCATCTCGCGGCATCACCTTTGCAACCAAAAGCGTATGAAACGACAAGGGAGAGAGAGGATGGCCCGTTGGGCAGGATGGGCAGTGCTGGCATTGGCCCTGAGCACCACCGCCCCGGCGGCTTTGGCGCGGGCAGGCAGCCTCGACCGCGCCACTGCCTTTGCCGACAAGCCGGCCATCGCGGTCGGCGTCGCCTGGTATCCCGAGCAATGGCCGGAAGCGCGCTGGGACGTCGATCTCGCGCTGATGAAAGCCACTGGATTCAACACGGTACGCGTCGGCGAGTTCGCCTGGAGCCGGATGGAGCCGGAGGAAGGCAAGTTCGATTTCGCCTGGCTCGACCGCGCGATCGCGGCGGCGAAGAAGCACGGCATGATGGTAGTGATCGGTACCCCCACCGCCGCCCCGCCCGCCTGGCTCACCCAGAAATATCCCGAGGTGCTGCGGGTCGACGAGAACGGCACCCGCGCCGGCCATGGCGGCCGCCGCCACTTCTCCTTCGCCAGCGCCCGCTACCGCGACTTCTCCCGCCGCATCGCGGTCGAGATGGCCAGGCGCTACGGCAAGGATCCCGCGGTAGTCGGCTGGCAGATCGACAACGAAGTCGGCCCGCCCTCGTTCGATCCCGAATCGGTAACTGCCTGGCACGCCTTCCTGCAGAAGCGCTACGGCAGCATCGACGAGCTAAACCGCCGCTGGACCACCGAATATTGGAGCCAGCATTACAACGACTTCGGCCAGATCCCGCTGCGAGCCACCGGCCAGCAGAACCCGGGCTTGCTGCTCGATTTCAAGCACTTCACCACCGCGACCTGGACCGACTATGTCCAGAACCAGGTCCGTGCGATCCGCCCGCTGATCGATCCCCGCGCCTTCGTCACCACCAACACGATGTTCTGGAATGCGGGCTTCGATCACTTCGCGATGCACCGCGATCTCGATATCGCCTCCTGGGACAATTACATCCAGGAAGGCCGCCCCGATTGGGTGGCGAACGGCGCCAATCACGATCTCGTCCGCGGCTACAAGCAGCGCAATTTCTGGCTGATGGAAACCCAGCCCGGCCGCGTCGACTGGGCGCCGGTCAACCGCGCCCTCGACCCCGGCCAGGTCCGCGAAATGGCATGGCAGGCGGTAGCGCACGGCGCCGATGCCGTCCTCTACTGGCAGTGGCGACCGGCCGCCAACGGCCAGGAGACCTATCACGGCGCGGTGCTGGGGCAGGACGGCAAGCCCAACCCGATCCAGCCCGAGATCGCCCGCACCGCCGCCGATCTCGTCGCCGCCGCGCCCCTGCTCGCCGACACCGCCCCCGCCGCCGGGGTCGCGATGCTCTTCTCCTATGACAGCCGCTGGGCGATCGATATCCAGCGCCATCACAAGGACTTCGACGCCATAAGGGCGTTCACCGACTTCTACCGCCCGCTGCGCACCCAGGCGCAGGGCGTGCATGTCGTCGCGCCTGAAGCCGACCTCGCCCGCTACAAGCTGGTGGTCGCCCCCAATTTGATGGTCCTCACCGAAGCACAGGCCAAGGCGCTGGAAACCTATGTCCGCGGCGGCGGCAACCTCGTGCTCGGCCCGCGCTCGGGCATGCGCGACGATGCCAATGCGCTCTGGCCGCAGAAGCAGCCCGGACCGCTCGCCGGGCTGCTTGGCGCTGAAATCGCCCAATATTATGCGCTGGACGAAAGTATCGGCGTGACCGGTGCTGTCGCGGGCAAGGCGACGATCTGGGCCGAAGACATCACCCCGCTGGCCAAGGACGTGCAGGTTCGCGCGACCTATGCCGACAAGGGCGGCTGGCTCGACGGCAAGCCCGCGATCGTCACCCGCAAGGTCGGCAAGGGCAGCATCACCTATGTCGGCGCCTGGCTTGATCCGGCGACGATGCAGCAGCTCGCCACCAGCCTGCTCGCCGATGCGAAAGTGAGTCCGGTAATCCCCGGCGCCGACCCCGATCTCGAGATCGCCGTCCGCGCCGGTGGCGGCAAGCGCGTGCTGATCGCGATCAACCACGGCAAGCAGGCCCGTCCGCTCACCGTACCCGCCGGTGCGAAGCCCGTGGGCGGCGACTGGACGAACGGCCAGGTTGCCGCGCACGGCATCGCCTGGTTCACGCTGGGAGAGGCCAAATGATCAAGCCGCTGACGCTCTCGCTCGCCGCCCTGCTCCTCGCCGGCGCGGCAAGCGGCCCCTATCGCTGGGTACCCGCCTGGTCCGGCCCGCCGATCGGCTATGAGCCCGACACGCGCGACGGCAAGGCGCTCGGCCGCCCGTTCAAGGCCGAGACGGTCCGCCAGGAGCTGCGCGCAGGCATTGCCGGCAAGACGCTGCGTGTCCGCCTCAGCAACGAGCTTGCCGACGAGGCGCTCCGCATCGGTGGCGCCTCGATCCTCCGTCTCGACGCCGAGGGCAAACCGGTGCCCGGCAGCCTGCGCACGCTGACTTTTGGCGCCGCGCGGGATGTTCGCATCCCCGCCCGTGCCCCGATGCTCTCCGATCCGCTCGCCTATCCGGTGGCCGCCGGCGAGCGGCTGGCGGTCTCGCTCTACTTCCCCGGCGAAGTGGCGCCGCCCACCCATGCCCAGATGGTCGACATCGCCAGCGGCGACGCCAGCGCCGAACTCACGCTTCCCAGCCCCCGCCGCGCCCGCGCCTCGGGCGTGGTCAGCGCGCTGGAGCTGTCCGGCACTGCGGCAACCAAGGTGCTGGTAACCTTCGGCGATTCGATCACCGAAGGCGCCGGCGCCTCCAAGGCGATGAGCTGGCCCGACCAGCTCGGCCGGATGCTGCCCGCCAATCCGCAGGGCCGCTGCTGGGCGGTCGCCAATGCCGGGATCAGCGGCAATCGCCTGCTGAGCCAGGGTCGCGGCCCCGGCGCGCTCGCCCGCTTCGATCGCGATGTGCTGTCGGTCCCGGGCGCCACCCATGTCGTGATCCTCGAGGGCATCAACGACATCGGCACGGTCAGGAACCCGGGCAAGGACTGGCAGCCCCCCGCCGCCAGCCTGATCGCCGCCTATGAGCAGTTGCTGACGCGAGCCAAGGCACGGGGCCTCAAGGTGATCTTCGGCACCCTGCTGCCCTATCAGGGCGCCGCCTATGCCGATGCGGCGGGCGAGCAGCGCCGCCAAGCGGCCAATGCCTGGATCCGCGCCAATGCAGGGCGTTTCGACGGCCTGATCGACTTCGACAAGGCGATGGACGAGCCCGGCCAGCCGGGCACGATGCGCCTCGCCGAGCAGATCGGCGATCATCTCCACCCCAACGATGCGGGTTATACCCGCATGGCGAAGACCGCCCTGCCCCAGATCCTGAAGCAGGGCTGCCGGTAACTGGGGTGTATCGATATTCAACACTTAGGTTCCCCGGCTTTCGCCGGGGAGCTAAAGGGTGCCGAAACTACATAATACCGATGCCTAGCGCTCGACGCGGATCAGATAACTGGTCGTTGCCGGCGCGCCCACGCGGATCTCCCAACCCGGCTCGATCATCTTGCCGGAGATCTCCTTGCCGATCGGACGCGCCGCCCCGTCCAGCGGCTGGGCAAAGACACCAATCGCGCCTTCCAGATCCTTGAGCTGGATCCAGCCGGTCACCGGCTCGATCAGCGTAGGCGCGGTACCCCAGTTGGTCAGCATCGCCCGGCGCTCATCCCAGGTGGCGCCGGTGTTCTGGGTCGTGCTCGTCGTGGTGAGCAGCAGCCGGTTCGACAGGTTGATCGGCTTGCCGTCGAGCGACGACAGGGTGATCGTCGCGAAGCGGTTGGCGATCTCGGCCGAGAGGTTGCGCGTCTGCACCTTCGGGTTCTCGCGCACGAAGCCGACCAGCGCCTGGCTGCGCGCCGTATCGACACTGACGATGCCGTCCTTGCCGTCCGAGGTCTTCCAGCTGAGCTCCTTCGTATCCGAGACGATCGGGTTCGCAGGCGGCAGCGGCGCGGGCAGGCTCGGCTTGCAATCAAGGCACGAGACGCGCGAGCCGTGCACCAGCGGGATCATCTTGTCGAAGCCCGGCGTGTAATAGGGCATCTCGGCCCGCGGCAGGCGCGAGGCCTCGCTGATCTGGTCGGTCGAATAGGACCGCGTCAGCACCGTCTTCGCCGCCGAAACGTCGCCGCGCAGGAAGATCATCGCCCCCGCCGGCATCTGCGCCATCTTCACCGGGTCCAGCGTCATGTCGAAATGGTCGGCGATCGCCGGCTTCCACTCGCCGCTGATCTTGGTCTCGAAGGTGTAGAAGAAGATGCCATCCCAGTCCTGCAGCGCCGCATAGGAGGCGAGGATCGGGATCATCTCCGATCCATATTCGCTCGGGAACGGGTGATTGACCTCGCTGACCGTGAACGGCTTGCCGACAGCGGTGCTGCGCGCCAGCTTCTGGATGATCGACAATTCCGGACTGTTCACCATCGGCTCGTTGCGCCGCCCATAGATCGCCGGGTGCTGCCAATAGACATGCGCATCGACGATATCGCCCTTGAGCGCGGTGCGCATCAGCGGCTGGTTGGCGATGAAGTAGGTGTGGTCCGCCATCGGTACGACCGGCGACTTCACGCCCAGCTCGTCCTTCAGGAAGTGCTTCATGTCGGCGTGGAAGTCGATCTCGACCTGGGTCAGGAACGCCAGCTCGGCGTCGAGGCGCAGGCGCGGCGCATCCGGATGGTCACCGCGCCGCATGAACGGCACCGGCTTGTCCGCCATCACGCCCGCCATGCGGTGCAGCTCGGCGACCTGCGCCGGCGTGCGGTTCTTCGCCAGCCACGCATTGTACTTGTCGACCAGCAGCGCCTGGTAATGCGGCGTCATGTCGAGCTGGTAGTTGGCCCCGCCCTTCACCCGCTCGCCGCGCAGCCAGTTGCGCATCCAGAATTCGAGCACCGAATTCTCGTTGACCACTTCGACGGTCATCACCGCCGGATCATCGGCATAGCGCAGCCCGGTATATTGGTTGGTGTGGCCGAGCAGCTGCTTCGCATATTCCTTCTGCAGCGCGACCAGCTCGGGCCCGAAATAGGTGAAGGCCTTGGCGTTGTTGATCAGATCGACATCGGGCACCCCGTCACCGGGCTTGAAGACGCGGCCGACATTCAGGTTGAAGTTGACGTAGATGCCGTTCTTCTTGAGCTGCGCGAACCAGTAATCGAGCCGCTCCATCCGCTCGGGATTGATCTCGCGGCTGTTGTTCACATCGCCGCGGATCAGGCCGCGCGGGCCGTGCGTGACCGGCCCGTTCGTACCCTCGTTGCGCATCTGGTCCGGCGTGTCGGGCCGGTCGAGGAAGTGCATGCGGACGCAGTTCACCCCCAGCCGCGCCAGCGCATTGGCATAGGTTTCGGCATCCTTGTGCGACGGGATCTCCTCGCCGCCGATCGTCCAGCCGGTCAGGTTAACGCCCCAGCAGCGGAAGCGCTTGCCGTCGCCGCGATAGAGGTGGCCGTCGCGCGCCTGGATGAAGCCGTATTTGCCCGCCGGCCCATCGAGCAGGAAACGGGCATCGGCACCGGAATCGACCCGGGCCTCATGGTCCACCGGGAAGGGCTGCATCGGAATGTCCTGCGCCGAGGCAGGTGCAGAGAGCGCCGTCCCCGCAAGCGCGGCGGCGGTGAACAGGCAAGCGAACCGCTTCATGATATCTTCCCCTGAGTGTCGGCCGGCCGGTGCACCTGGCCCGGCCGTGCCTTTTCGTTGATTCAGCGCGTGCGGATGCGGAGGGCGTAGGGATAGGCCCCGTCGCCAACCGCCGGCAGCGTGATGCGCAGCCCCTTGGGGGTCTGCTCCCATTCGACCTTGCCGCCGTCGAGCAGCGCGATGCTCTTGATCGGCGCCGTCAGATAGGGCGTGCCGGCATAGAGCGTCTTGATCAGCACCGCGCCGTCCTTCGGCCGCTCGAGCCCCAGCGCGTAGAGATTGTCGCCCTTGGTGGTGAAGCGGATGTCGGCGGGCGTGTAGCCCTTCACCGCCGATTCCTCGACCTGGCCGCCCACGCGCACCTGACCCGACTTGGTCGGCCCCTCACCGAAGAACTGGAACGGGCGCGTGCCGTAGATCGCTTCGCCGTTCACCTTGAGCCAGCCGCCCATGCCCTGTAGCACCTGGGCGATCTCGTCGGGGATCGTCCCATCGGCCTTGGGGCCGACATTGAGCAGCAGATTGCCGTTCTTGCTGACGATGTCGATCAGGTCGGAGATCAGCGACTGCGCCGTGCGGTAACTGTCGTTCCTGGCATAGCCCCAGCTATGGACGCTCACCGAGGTATCGGACTGCCAGGGCGTCAGCTTGAGCGCGTCGGTCTTGCCGCGCTCCATGTCGAACAGCGCGCTGCCCTCGGCGAACTGCCCGCCCTTGTACGCGATGATGCCCTGCTGACCCCAGCCCGCCGAGCGGTTGTAATAATAGGCTGCGGTATCGCGCATCAGCGGTTCGAAGCTGGGCGCCGCGGTCCACCAGTCGAAATAGATCAGCTCCGGCTTGTACTTGTCGACCAGCTCCGAGGTGCGCGCCATCCAGTCATTGAGGAACGCCTTGTTGGGCGGCATCCAGGTCTGCAGCTGGCCACCATCGGGCCAACTCTCGGGCCTGTCGGCCGGCAGGCCCATCGGCGCCGCCGGCCCGTACAGGCCGTCATTCTTCGGATCGTTCACGTCGGAATCGAAGGTGCGGCCCATATAGTACCACCACCAATGCTCGGCGCGATGCGAGGACAGGCCGAAATGCAGGCCCGCCGCACGCGCGGCCTTGGCAATCTCGCCGGTGGTGTCGCGCTTCGGCCCCATCTTGGAGGCATCCCATTCGGTGAAGTCCGACGCGTACATCGCGAAGCCGTCGCAATGCTCGGCGACCGGCACGACATATCTGGCTCCGGCGTCCTGGAAGAGCTTCATCCAGGCGGTGGGGTCGAACTTCTCCGCCTTGAACTGCGGAATGAAGTCCTTGTAGCCGAACTTGGACTGGGGGCCGTAGGTCTCGACATGATGCTTGTACGCAGCGTTGCCGGGCACATACATGTTGCGCGAATACCATTCATTGGCGAACGCCGGGACCGAGTACGGCCCCCAATGGATGAAGATGCCGAACTTGGCATCGCGGAACCATTCGGGCGTGCGATACTTGCCACGCAGCGCGTCCCAGTCCGACTTGAACGGCCCCTTCGCGATCCCCGCCTTGACCTGCTTCAGCTTGGCATCGACCTTGGCTTCATAGCCCGGCACCTGTGCCGCCGCCGGCACGGCCAGCGCCAGCGCGGCCATCGCCACCGACGCGCCAAAAATGCGCTTGCCCGATATCATCCTGGTCTTCTCCATGATCCTGGTGCTCACCGCTTCCACGCGGTGATGCGAACTTCCGCGCCTTCGTCGACTGCTGTGGCGGTACCGAAGGCGATGATGCCGACGCCTTCGATACGCACCCGGTTGTCCAGGTCATCGCGGCCTTCATTGCCCTTGGAGCTGGTCAGCGAAACGATCCGCGACTGGATCGGGATCACCTTCCCGCCGACGATGATCCGGTCGAACGCGAAGTCGAGGATGGCGTGATCGGCGCGCACCACCTTGCCCTCGATCACCGCCCCGCGCAGCTCGCGCGGATCGATCAGCATACCGGTGATCGGGTCGCCGGGCTTGCTGGCGGTGCTGCTGATGGAGGTGTTCATCTTGACGAGCATGCTGCTGTTCATCGGCGACACGACCTCCGCGCCGCCGCCGCCTTCCTGCGCGAGGGCAGCGGGCGAGAGCAGCAGGGCTACGAGCGTGAGTAGAAGCTTGTTCATGGCTTGATCCTCTCTGCGCTCAGCGCGTGCCAGTCTTGCGGACGAGCACGGTCCAGTCGCCGGCGGCACCTTTCGGTGCGGTGCCGAGCGTGACGGCGGCCCCACCCAGGACGGTCCGCACGCTGCCGTTCTGCAACGCGCCGCCGGTCCGCGGATTGTACCATTTGACTTCGAACGGCCCCGTCGCCGCCGACAGATCCAGCGTGGTCGTGCCGCCCTCTGGCAGATAGACCGCATAGACCGCGCCCGGCTTGGCCAGGACATAGTCGTCGGTCGCCGGGGTCAGCGCATCGGCATGCTTCATCTCGGTCACCGGCAGATAGTTGCTGACGAAATCATGCGCGTGGCGGATCAGGTCGAACAGCTGATCGCGGCTGCGGAAGTCCTCCATGTTCAGATCACCGATCGGATCGGTGAAGAAGAACATCGTCCCGGTGCCGCCGGCCATGTAATGGCCCCAGATCGCCAGCTTGCGGACCTTGTCGTGGCCCGGATCCTCGATGTCGGTGCGCACGCCCGGGTTCATCTCGATCAGCTGGACCAGCCACGGATGTCCGGCAGCCGCCGACTTGTCGAGCCACTTGATCGTCTCGGCATGGGTGTTCTCGGGATCGTGCTGGAGCGCGGTCGCATCGAAGTTCTTGAAGCCGAGCAGCCGACCATAGGTCTTGTCGTCGGCGATCATCTCCGCCTTCCACTGGACATACTGGATCGGGTGCTTCCAGGGATCGATCGCCTTGATGTAGTTGGAGATTTCCTCGATGTCCCGCGTCGTGAAATAGCGGAACCGGTCCATCTCCTCATCGAGATCCCAGATCACCCCGCGATGATGCGCGAAGCGCGCGATCAGCTCGCGATAATAGATCCGCCGCTCCACCCCGAGCTTGCCGAGCGTCTGCTCGCCTTCCTCTTCCTGGGTGATGAGCATGACCTGCATGCCCAGCCGGTCCATGTGCGAGAACACGATCTCCCACTGGGCCAGCTTCGACACGTCATAGCGGGTATGCGCGTCGTAGGAGATCCATGGATTGATATCCATGGCGTCGCCGTAGTTGTTCATCGTCAGCGTGTAGAAGGAGTTCATCCCCTTCGACGCGAGATAGTTGAGCGCGCCGATGATGCCCTTGCCCTTGCCGCCCTGCCAGGTCGGGTCGCCGGCCTTCCAGTCGCGGACGTGCGGGTCGTAATGGTGGAGCTGGTCCTCGGCCGCGAAGCCCTTCGCCCCCCGATAGTCCTTGGTGTTGTCGAACTGGTAATAGGCGAGGAAATTCTCCGGGCTCTGCGATCCCGCCATCACGAAGTATTTCCCGCTGCCGGAATAGCGCAGGAAATGCTGGCCGACATATTGCAGCATGCCGTTGTCGAGCTTGTTGCGGCCCGATTTGTCCGCCGCCGCAATCTGGAGCGTACCCTTCTCGCCATCGATCGAGACCCCAGTGCCGGCGCCCGGATCCTGGCTCGCCGCCACGTCCTTGCCGGTGCGGAACGACACCCGATAGCTCCAGATACCGGCCTCGTCCGGCACGAAATGGACGCGCCAGATGCTGCCTTCGCTCGCGCTGGTTTCGGCGGCATTGCCGTCCGCGGCGAAATAGCCGGGCACGACATAGGTCTTGCTGCCGTTGGTGAAGGTGACGTTCAGCCGATAGTCGCTGAAGGGGTTGGGATCGGCGGTCTCGCTCGTCTTCGGTCCGTTGAAGCTGAGCCGGACATCGCGCCATTGCTGGAGCTTGCCCTCGATCGTCGCCGCCGAAGCTGCAACACCGCCGCCAATGCCGACCAGCACGGCGACGAGTTTCAAGCAGACAAGCAGCGGCCTCCACCGCCGTTGGGCGTGTGCCATCATCCCTCTCCCTGTTTGCGCGGCAACCCCGCGTCAGAGCGCTCCTCGGCACCCGCTCTTCACTGGGCGCCGGCTCCTACGCAACCGCATCAATAATATTCTAATATGATTATTCAGCGAAGCTATTTCTGCAGTTTTGCCGAGTCAAATATTTTGATCGCTCACCAGGGCTTCGAGCGCGCCACTGCGAGCCCGCGCACGTCGTTCGGCCATTTTCCGCTCACCGCGCAGTAGAAATGGTAGAGCGCGCCGTCGTGGTGGATCACCGCCGGCTTGTGCGCGAATTTCTCGTCGATCGAGCCGGGGGGCCCGACATCGATCAGCACCTCGTCCGCCTTGGTGAACCGGGTCGGGCTGTCGCCGAACGCGAACAGGTCGCGCGCATAGCCGTCCTTGGCGAGGCCGAAATAGAACATGCCCCATTGCCCGCGGTGCGAGACGACGACGGGGTCGCTCGCGAAGCGGAAGTCGGGCGCGCCCTCAGCCCCGTTGCGGATCAAGGGACTGGCGGGATGCCGTGCCCAGCTCTTGAGATCCTTCGAGATCGCAAGGCCCGTCTGCTCCTTCCAGGGGCGACCGGTGGTCTTGGCGTTGTAATAGAGGTGAAAGGTGTCGCCGATCTTGACCAGATAGGGCTTGTAGAGCCCGCCGCGCTCCCATTCCGCACCGTCCTCGGCACGCAGGATCACGGGCCCGCGCTCCCAGTGGAACAGGTCGTCGCTCCAGGCGAGCCCGATCACGGCCGCCCCTTCCTCATAGCCCGCATTGGGATAGGCATGCCACGCAGCGACATAACGCCCACCCACCTTGACCAGCCGCGCTGGCGATTGCAGCTCGTTCTCCCGCAGGATCGAGGCGCAGGCGATGTTGAACCGGGTGATCGGATCGCTCGGGTCGCGGGCCAGGATCACCCCCTTGCGGGTCCAGTCGACCAGGTTGGTCGATTCACAGATGCCGGTCTGGTAGCCGGTGCCGTCGAAGCCGACATAGGTCAGGTAGAATTTGCCGTTGGCGGAAAAGACGAACGGGCAATCGACCGCCTTCTCGTCGAAGCTGCCGGGAATGCCCGACCCGCCGAGGATCAGCTTGGGATATTTGTAGGACGTCCGATAGGGCGCCAGACGATCGGGCGCCGCGCTCGCGGATCCCGGCAGCAGCATCGTCCCCACCGCACCTGCCCCGGCGCCCAGCACACTCCGTCGATCGATCGTCATCACCCTGCCTCCGCTCAGATCGTCCAGCCGCCATCGATGATCTGCACCTGCCCGCTCGTGTAGGTCGCGCCCGCCAGATAGACGACGAGGTCGGCGATCTCCTCCGGCGTGCCGATCCGCCCGATCGGCTGGCGCGCGACGAAGGCGGCGCGTGTGCCTTCATAGTCGCCGCCCGCGCCCAGGCGCTCCTGCAGCGACGGGGTATCGACCGTACCAGGGCAGATCGCGGTGACGCGGATGTTCTGGCCGACGAAATCGGCGGCAATCGAGCGGGTGAGCCCGACCACCGCCGCCTTGGTGACCGAATAGGCAAAGCGGTTCGGCACGCCCTTCACGCTCGAGGCTACCGACGACATGTTGATGATCGCCCCGCCCCCGCGCGCAGCCATGCCGGGGATGACCGCCTTGCAGGTGTGCACCATCGCCATCACGTTGAGCCGCCAGGCGAAGTCGAGATCGGCGTCGCTGGTCTCGAGCACCGTGCCGCCGTGGACGACGCCGGCGCAGTTGAACAGGATATCGATCGTCTCATCAGCCAGCGCAGCCACCGCGGCAGGATCGAGCACGTCGAGCCGCCGCGTCTCGACGCGGTCGCTGGCAAGTCCTTCCAGCCGCACTTCGTCGATATCGGTCGCGATCACCCGCGCGCCAGCAGCGGCAAGGGCGAGCACCGAGGCGCGACCGATGCCCTGGGCGGCGGCGGTCACGAGTGCGGTCTTTCCGGTAAGGTCGGTCACAATAGGGTCCTTCAGGGTCTGGGAATGGACATGCCGGACTGGTCGCCCGAGCGATAAGCGGCCTCGACGAGCGCCATGGTGCGCCACGCGTCTTCGACATGGGTGGAAAGCACCGTGTCCTCTCCCGCGGCGAAGCGCTGGAGATTGGCCATCGGGCCGATGAATGCGTCGGGGAACCAGGCGCCGGTCAGCGGCACCTGCTCCCAGTCCCGCCGCCGATCGGTCAACCAGAGCGCGTCAGGTTCGCCGGCCGGATAGTCGAGCAGCACGCCCAGCGTGGCGATCGCCGCGCCTTCCAGGCCCTCCACCCGGAAGCTCGCATCCTGGAAGCGGCGGCCGAAATCATGCTGGTGGTTGATCGACAACAGGCAGCGCAATGTCGGGCCGTAATCGAGGATCATCGAGGTCCGCGTATCGGCAAGCTCGCCCGAGGGATGATCGAAGCTGCGCGCGAACACGCTTTCCGGCTCGCCGACGAGCGCGCGGATCGCGTCGAGATAGTGGATCGAGTGGCTGACGATCTCGACCCGCTTGTTGCTCCGCAGATGCGGGAACAGGTGCCAGGGGGTGGCGAGGTTTATGCGGACTTCGATTTCCGTCAGCGTGCCCAGCCGGCCCTGTCGTACCGCATCCCGTATCGCCAGCATCATCGCCGAATAGCGGAGCTGGAAATTTACCGAGGCGACCAGGCCGCGCTTGCGGCAGGTGTCCCGGATTGCCGTTGCGGCCTGCAAATCGAGGCCCATCGGCTTTTGCAGAAGTACCGTCGCGCCATAGGGGAGGGATTCGAGAATCTCTCCGTGCGCCACCGGCGGGGCGGCTATATCGAAGACCGCATCCGCCTTTGCCGCCTCTTCCAGCGAGGCGAACACGCGGGGCACGCCCCACTCGGCCGCCAGCGCCTCGGCACGCCCGCGATCCACATCGTAGAGCCCGGCCACCGGGAAACCGGCCTTGAGATAGGCAGGGAGATGCGCGTCCGCAACGATCCCCCCGGTGCCGAGGATGACGATCGGACGCGGGGCCGAGGGCATCGGCCAGCTTTGCTGGAGCTTGTGGTTCATGGGAGCATTCATCGGATTGCGCGGCTCTGCGCTTCGGCGAGCAGTTCGGCCGTCGGGCGATCGCCGGTGACCGCTGCGGTCATCAGATCGTCGACGATATGGCTGATCCGCGCGAGATCGGGCGTGATCGGCATCGAACGGGCATGCGCGTGCAGCCATTCGAGCCGGTGATAATAGGGCAGACGCGCGTTGATCTCCGCATCCAGCCAGGTCGAGCGCCGCACGCCGATCGCGCCCTCGCTCGTGGTCAGCCGGTCCATCGGTGCGGTCGCGCAGTGGCGCAGGAAATCCCAGGCCAGCGGCTTGTTGCCCGAGCCAGACCCGATCGCCAGCACCCAGAAGACGTTGAGCGACACGTTTCCGGGCAGCGGCGCGACATCGACCAGCCCGCGCACTCGGCTCTCCGGCGCGGTATCGGCATAGGCCGCGAAGCCGAACCAATTGGCCATCAGCGCGACCTTGCCCTCGGCAAACAGCCCGCCCGAGGCGACACTGTCGAGCGACCGGCAATCGGGGGCGATCGCACTGGTATCGCGCGCCAGCATGCGCAGGAAATCGAGCGCTTCATGCGCCTGAGGCGAAGCGAGATCGGGCCGTCCGAGACTGTCGAAAACCTCGCCGCCGCGCGACCAGACATGGATGCAGAAATCGTAGAAGCTGTTGTGCCCGTCCGGATAGAGCGCGAGCACCGTGCCGTAGCGATCCTCCGCCGGCGCATGATGCGCCCGCGCCAGCGCATGGAATTCCGCCCAGGTCGCGGGCGGCTCGGCGATCAGGTCCTTGCGATAGACGAGGCATTCGGGCCCGTCATGATAGGGCATCGCCCACAACCCGCCGCCGAACTGCTGGAGGCCGGTGAGCGACGGGCTCCAGGCATCGGGCCAGTCGGGGATCGGCGCGCGCGCCTGATGCGGCGCCAGATCCTCGAGCAACCCGTCGGCCACCGCCTCGGCCAGCCAATCGGTGTTGAGAAAGGCGATGTCCCATTCGCCGCTGGCCAGCCCGCGCCCGGCAATCGCGCTTTCGTGCAGCGGATTGAGGTCCATCGCCACGGCTTCCAGCGTCGCGTCACGGCCGGTCACGCGCAGGAAATCGTCGAACTGCTTGCGGATCGCGCTCTCGAACGGGCCGAAGCGGCGGACGGCGATGCGCAGCCGGCTCATCGCGCCGCCTCCTTGCGGCGGCGATCGCCACCAACCGTGTAGATCGCAGCCGCGGCGATCACGACCACGCCCTCGATCAGCCCTTGATAGCTGGCGCCCAGATCGAGCACGTTGAAGCCGTTGGTGAGCGTGAACAGCAGCAGCGCGCCGGCCACTGTCTTGAGCACGCTCCCCGCCCCGCCGAACAGCGAGGTGCCGCCCAGGATCGCCGAGGCGATGACGGTGAGCTCGGCACCCTGCAGCGCGGTGGGGTTGATCGCGCCGAGCCGGCAGCCGAACAGCACCCCGGCAAAGCCGGCTGCCGCGCTCGACAGGATGAAGGCGCCGAGCTTGTAGGCATGGACGTTGACGCCCGACAGCCGCGCTGCCTCGGCGTTGCCGCCCACGGCGTAGATACGGCGGCCGACCACGGTGAAGCGCAGCACCGCCCAGACCAAAGCCGTGAACAAGGCGAGATAGACCACCGGCGCCGCCACTGCGAAATCGCGCCCGGCCAGCAAGGCCAGGCCCGCGACGACGACACCACCCAGCCCCAGCGCGATCCGGCGGCGGAAGGCGGCGTAGGCGAACAGCGCGACGGCCAGCGCGAGCAGCGGCCAGAACAGCGGCACCCGCGTGCTTTCGAAGGCCAGCATCTGCTGGAGCACTTCGGGCTGTTCGACCATCAGCGAGCGGCCATCGGTGAGCACCAGCACCAGCCCGCGCACCGCCGTGAGCGTGCCCAGGGTCACGATGAAGGCGTTGATGCCGACGAACTGGACGATCACGCCGTTAAACAGGCCGACCGACACCGCGGTGACGATCGCGGCGAGTGCCGCCAGCGGAAAGCCGATGCTCGGCGCCAGCCCGACCAGCACCGCCGCCGCCAGCGCCGCGACCGAGGCGACCGAGAGATCGAAGGCGCCGGTGATCAGCATCACCGTCATCGCCACGCCCATGATCCCGACGAGCGAGGCCTGATAGGCGATGTTGCCGAGATTCTGCGCCGAGAGATAGGCCGGGAGCCCGCGCGATTGGGCGATGCCGGCAAGCAGCGCGAGCAGGATCAGCAGCGCGTAGTAAATGCCGGCCTTGCGCAGCCCGAGGCCGGCGCGCCAGTCTGTCGTCTGCATCATGCAGCCATTCCTGTGCTTGGAAAATTGCCACTGGCGCGCTGGATCAGCGCCGCCTCGTCGGTGGTTTCGGGATCGACTTCGGCGATCACCAGACCGTCGCGCATCACCAGGATGCGATCGCAGATGCCGATCAGTTCCTCGAACTCGGAGCTGACCAGCAGCACCGGCAGGCCTGCATCGGCGAGCCCGCGGATCAGCCGGAGGATGTCGGTGCGCGCGCCAATGTCGATGCCGGCGGTCGGCTCGTCGAGCAGCAACAGCCGCGTATCGGGGGTGAGCCATTTGGCGATCACCACCTTCTGGGCATTGCCGCCCGAAAGCTCGCCGACCGGGGCATCGGGCCCCTGCACCTTGATCGCCAGCCGCTCGATCGCCGCCAATGCGGCTTCGCGCTCCTGCCCCGGCGACTGGAACAGGCCGGTGCGCGGCAGCGCGATATTCTCGGCGACGCTCATGCCGGCGACGAACCCCTGGGTCGCCCGATCTTCGGGCACCAGCGCGATGCCGGCCGCCACGGCTTCCTCGGGCGTGGGACCCACCCGCTTGCCGTGGAGCAGCACCGTACCGCGCGCGGCGGGATCGGCGCCGAAGATCGCATGGAGCAGCTCGCTGCGCCCGGAACCGAGCATGCCGGCGATGCCGACGATCTCGCCGGCTGCGACGGTGAGGCTGGTGGGGGCGAGCTTGCCGGGGGAAGCTAGGTCGCGCAGTTCGAGAGCGGGTGGATCTGACGGGGTCAGGTCGTATCGACCTTCAGGCGGGATCGTCACCCCAGCTGTTCCCCGGCGAACGCCGGGGCCCAGAGTTTCTCTGCCGTCTTGCTCTGTTACCCTGGGCCCCGGCGTTCGCCGGGGAACAGAAAGTGCCGTGGGCACGATTGCGCCCAACGGCCTGGCCCGCGACCTACGTTCGAGCGCCTGAACCGAACGGCCCGCAATCGCTTCCGCAATCGCCGCTTCGTCCAGCGTCGCGGTCTGGGCGTGCAGCACTGCGCGGCCATCGCGCAGCACGGTGACTTCGTCGGTGAGCGACAGGATCTCGTCGAGGAAATGCGAGACGAACAGCACCGCATGGCCCTGTGCGGCGAGCAGGCGGACCACGGCATAGACGCGTTCGCGCTCATGTTCGGCGAGCGAGGCGGTCGGCTCGTCCATGATGAGCAGCGCCGGATCGGCCATCAGCCCCTGGGCGATCGCGACCATCTGGCGCGTGCCGATCGGCAGATCGCCGACCAGCGCATCGAGATCGAAGGGATTGCCGAGCAGCCCAGCGACTTCGGCGGCGCGGGCGCGCCCTGCCCGATCGGCGCGCCAGCCGCCGGCACGCTCGAGCAGCATGTTCTCGACCACCGACAGCGTCGGCACCAGCGGGATATGCTGGTAGATCGTCGCCACGCCTGCCGCCCGTGCCGCGCGCGGGCTGGTCCAGTGCACGGGTTCGCCCCGCCAGTGGATCGTGCCGCCGCTCGCCGGGATCGCGCCGGCAAGCACCTTGATCAGCGTCGACTTGCCCGCGCCGTTGGCGCCGAGCAGCCCGTGGACGCGGCCGGCATGCAAGGTGAGATCGACCCCGCGCAGCGCGGCGGTGCCGTTCGGCCAGATCTTCTCGACGCCGGCGAGGCTGAGGAGCGGCGCGCCTACCATTGGCCGACACATTCGCTGACGGTCGCCCGGGTCACCGCCGGGATCGGATAGGTGCGGAAGCGCGAGGCGCCCTGGGCCTTGTCGTGCAGCGCTTCGAAGGCGAGCGCGCCCAGCGCCTCGGGCTTGAAGCAGACGGTGCCGTCGACCGCGCCGGCCTTGATCGAGGCGATGGCGAGCTTCGAGCCGCCGACGCCGATCAGCCGGGCCTTTGCGCCCGCCGCGCGCACGGCGCGGGCGCAGCCGATCACCATGTCGTCGGCCTCGTTATAGAACAGGTCGATATCGGGCTGGGCGGCCAGGATGTTCTGACAGGCCGCCTCCCCGCCCTGGCTGGTCCAGTTGCCCGGCTGCGAAGCGACGATCCGGTAGCGCAGCCCGGCGGCATCGAGCGCGAGGCGGAAGCCGCGGGCGCGCTGCTCGACTTCGGGGAAGCCGGCAGCACCTTCGATGATCGCGATGCGGGCGGTGCGGTCGCGCGGCAGCCAGGTCGCGGCGAGCGAGCCCGCCGCGCGGCCGGCGGCGACTTCGTCCTGCGAAGCGAGCGCGACGAGGCCGGGATAGACGTTGTCGATCGCGCGGGTGCGCGGATCGCCGACCAGCGCCGCCACCGCCGCGATCGGAACATTCTGGCTATTGGCGCGGCGGACCCAGCCCTGGGCGACGACGGAGTCGATCGGCATCACCGCGACGCCGGCGACCTTCTGGGCGATCAGGTCGTCAATGTCGTTGGCCTGTTTCTGGACGTCGCCCTTGGCATCGAGCACCACGGCGCGGGCACCGGCCCTGGCGGCGGCGTCGCTGAAGCCCTTGGCGATGGCGGCGGCGAAGGGATAGCTGAGCCCGACGGTGGACAGGCCGTAGCGCGGGCCGTTGCCCGCCTGGCTGGCCACCGCGCCATTGGCCGCGCGCGCGGCATTGCGCACGCCGGCGAGCGATGCCGCCGAGATGGCGACGACGCAGAGCGCGAGGACCAGGGGGATCGGGCGCAACCGCATCGGGTTCAGGCCAGATCGCGCCGGGCGACGAGATAGAGATGCTCGCAGGCCAGCACGGTCTCGCCGCGCTGGTTGCGGATATCGACCGCCTCGGTGACGACGCCGTGGCTGGTGCGCTTGGGGTGGTCGCGCTTGTCGGCGATGCGGGTGATCGTCGTGATCGTGTCGCCGATATGGACCGGGCGGATGAAGCGCAGCCGATCATAGCCATAGGACATGGCGTGCGGATTGATCACCGTGGCGGTGAGCCCGATGCCGATCGCGAAGATCATCGTGCCATGCGCGATGCGCTGGCCGATCTCCTGCGTGCTGCACCACTCGGCATCCATGTGATGCGGGAAGAAATCGCCGGTATGGCCGGCGTGGACGACGAAATCGGTCTCGGTGATCGTGCGGCCGAAGCTCGTGCGGGTGGCACCGATTTCGTACTGCTCGAAATATTGCTCGACGATCATGCGGCGAACTCCCGGTCGATTGCGGTGCGGTCGGCGCCGAGACGGGGCGCGGCGCGCGGCGAGGTGAGGATGCTGCCGTCGATGCGGATCGGGCAGCGGGTGAGCGTGAGTTCGGCGCCGTCGGGGGAGCGAACCGTCTGGGTGGCGTGCAGCGCGGCGAAGGCGGGTTCGGCCCGGAGCGCCGGCCAGTCGAGCACCGGCGCCGCCCAGATGCCGGCAGGCTCGAGCAGGGCGAGCCAGTCGGCGGTGGCTCGGGTAAGCAGGTGGTCGCGGAGCAGCGCCTTGATCGCGTCACGCTCGGCGAACCAGCTGGCGGGCGGGAAGCCGGCCAGGGTTTCGAGGCCGATTATGGTGCCGAGCCTGTCGACCGGGGCCATGGCGAGCGCGAGCCAGCCGTCCGCGGTCTGGTAGATGCCATAGGGGGCGGCGAGATAGACATTGCCGTTCGCGACAGCACTGCGCGGGGGCATCGTCTCGTCGCGGTTGAGATGGACCGAGAGATGCTCGAACTGGAGGTCGATCGCGGTCTCGATCAGGCTGACATCGACGCGGCCGCCCTGCCCTGTGGTGCCGCGGCGGACGAGCAGCGCGAGGATGCCCTGGGCGAGCTGGGCGCCGGCCATCATGTCGGTGATCGACAGGCCGGCGGGGACTGGCGGGCCGTTCTGGTCGCCCGAGAGCCAGGCGATGCCGGAGAGCGACTGGACGAGCAGGTCCTGTCCCGGCTTGTCGCGCCACGGGCCGTCGGGGCCATAGCCGCTGACGCCGGCATAGATCAGGCGCGGGTTGAGCGCCGAGACGTCGGCCCAGCCGAGGCCGAGCCGCTCCATGATGCCGGGGCGGAAATTGTGGATCAGCACATCGGCGCGGGCGACGAGGCGGCGAACGGCGTCGAGGTCTTCGGGGTGCTTGAGGTCGGCGGCGTAGCTCTGCTTGCCGCGGTTGATCGCGTGGAACAGCGCGCTGTCCTGGTCGAAAGCCATGTCCGCGAGAAACAGGCCGCGACTCGAATCGCCGCCCTCGCGCCGCTCGACCTTGATGACGCGCGCACCGAGGTCGGCGAGACGCAGCGCGCAGGACGGGCCGGCGAGGAACTGGCTGAAATCCAGCACCGTCACGCCGGCCAGCGGCGCTGATGCGCCCATGCCTGTGCTGTGGTCACCCTCTCCCACAATCCACTCCGATTAATATTCTAATATGATTATTGCCCTGACGCTATTGTCGCGGCTATGCCGAGTCAAATGATTTCCCGGGAAGCGGGAGAAACGGGAGAGAAGGCCGTGCGCGGCATGACCTGGGACCATTCGCGTGGCTATGATCCGCTGGTGGCGGCGGCTTCGGCATGGGAGGCGCGGACCGGGCAGGCGATCGCCTGGGACCGGCGCTCGCTGCAGGATTTCGAGAGCTGGCCGGTCGAGGAGCTGGCGCGGCGCTATGACCTGATCGTGATCGATCACCCCCATGTCGGCCAGGTCGCGGAGAGCGGATGCCTGGTGGCGCTCGATGGCTTGGTGGACCTGGCGGAGATCGCGAGCGGTTCGGTCGGCGGCTCGTATGAGAGCTATGCGTGGGGCGGGCATCAATGGGCTCTGCCGATCGACGCGGCGGCGCAGGTCCAGGCCTGGGCGCCCGGGCGGATCGCGGGGCCGGTGGCGCGGTGGGAGGAACTCGCGGCGCTGTTTGCCGAGGGCCGCGCTTCGCTGCCGCTGCGACCGCCGCACAGCCTGATGAGCCTGTTCACCCTGTGCGGGCTCGCCGGCGTCGAACTGGGCGGCGAGGCGTTCTTCCCGGCGGAGGCGGTGCGGGCCTATGACCTGCTCGCGGCGGTGGCGGATCCGGCGGCGTTCGCGATGGACCCGATCGCGATGTTCGAGGCGATGGCGGCGCCGGACAGCCGGCTGGTGGTGGTGCCGCTGATCTATGGCTATGTGAACTACGCCCTGCCCGGCTACCGCGGCACGCGCATCCGCTTCGCCGATATCCCGGTGCTCGACCACGGCCCGCGCGGATCGGCGCTGGGGGGCACGGGCATCGCCGTCTCGGCCTATGCGCAGGATCGGGCGGCTGCAGTTGCTTTCGCGGCCTGGGTGGCGAGCGGGGCGGTGCAGCGCGGGATCATCGCTCCGAATGGCGGCCAGCCGGGGCATGCAGATGCGTGGGAAGATGCCGACGCCAATGCGGCCAGCGGCGACTTCTACCGCGCGACCCGGAACACCCTGGACAATGCCTGGGTCCGGCCGCGGCATGCCGGGTACATGGCCTTCCAGCATGCCGCCTCGGAACGGCTCAACCAGGGGCTGCGCGCGGGCGAGGACGGCGCCTCCGTCATCGCGGCGCTCAACCGGCTCTACGCGGACTCGCAATGCTAGAGGGGCTGCTCATCATCGACATGGCGCAGTTCCTGTCGGGGCCCTCCGCCGCGCTGCGGCTCGGCGACCTCGGCGCGCGGGTGATCAAGGTCGAGCGGCCGGGGAGCGGCGACATCTGCCGCTCGCTCTACCTGAGCGACACCGACATCGCCGGCGACTCCACGCTGTTCCACGCGATCAACCGCAACAAGCAGAGCCTCGCCGCCGACCTGAAGGACCCGCGCGACGCGGCGCGCGTCCACCGGCTGATCGCGCGGGCCGATGTGGTGATCCAGAACTTCCGGCCCGGCGTCGCCGAGCGGCTCGGCTTCGGACCGGCGGCACTGCGCGCGCGGAACCCGCGGCTGATCGTCGGCAGCATCTCCGGCTATGGCGAGGACGGCCCCTGGGCCGACCTGCCCGGCCAGGACCTGCTGGCCCAGGCACTGTCCGGCGCGATGTGGCTGAGCGGCGATGCGCAGGACGGCCCGGTACCCTTCGGCCTGTCGGTGGCGGACATGCTCGCCGGGCACGTGCTGGTCGAGGGCATCCTCGCCGCGCTGGTCCGACGCGGCATCTCGAGCGAAGGCGCGCATGTCGAGACCAGCCTGCTCGAGGCACTGATCGACCTGCAGTTCGAAGTGCTGACCACCCATCTGAACGACGGCGGCCGCCCGCCCCGCCGCGCGGCGGTGGACAATGCCCATGCCTATCTCGCCGCGCCCTATGGAACCTATCGAACGCAGGACGGCTGGCTTGCGCTGGCGATGACCCCGCTCGAGACGCTGGCGCCGCTGCTCGACCTGCCGCTTGCCGGCCGCGATCCCTTTGCCGAACGCGACGCGATCAAGGCGCTGATCGCCGTGCGACTTGTCGGGGCAACCACCCGGCACTGGCTCGACCGGCTGCGCCCGCACGACATCTGGTGCGCGCCGGTGAACGACTGGCCCCGCCTGCTTGCCGAAGACGCCTTCCAGCGGCTCGACATGCTCCAGCAGGTCGGGCGCGGCGTGACGACTACCCGCAGCCCCGTCCGCATCGATGGCGCGCGGGCCGGCAGCCCGGCCGGCGCCCCCCGAGTGGGCCAACATGATGACGCGATCGTCGCCGAATTCGGCCTCGACCAGGATTGATCGGAGAGAGTTGATGTCGCTGAGCCTGCTTGCCCTCGCCCTGCTCGCCCAGACCGCCCCCGCCACGCAGCAATCGGCGACGCCGCCGCCACGCGACCCGCGCAACTGGCCGACACCAGTGATGGACACGGCCGCCCCCAAGCTGCCGCCGCTGCGGCGCGGCGCGGTGCTCGTCCTGTCGAAGACCAACGGCTTCCGCGATCCCGAGCAGATCGATGCCGCCAACGCCACCCTGGCCGAGATCGTCCGCAAGCAGGGGCGCGACGTGTTCGAGACCGAGAATGCCGCGGTCATCAACCCGCGCGACCTCGCCAAATTCTCGACGATCGTGCTCAACAGCACTTCGGGCAACATCTTCGACGACGGCCAGCGCGCAGCGTTCAAGGCCTGGGTGGAGAAAGGTGGTGGCGTGGTACTGCTCCACGGCGCCGGCGGCGATCCGACCTATGACTGGAAGTGGTATCCCGAGACGCTGATCGGCGCGCAGTTCATCGGCCATACCGGACGGCCCAAGCAGTTCCAGCAGGGCAGCATCGACGTGATCGACCGCAGCAACCCCGCCACCCGCGACCTGCCCGCCAAATGGGTGCGGACCGAGGAATGGTATTCGTTCGACAAGGTGCCGAGCGGCAACTGCACCCGCATTCTCGCGACGCTGGACGAGACCAGCTACGAGCCGTTCCCGGAGCGCACCCGGATGGGCAAGACGCATCCGCTGATCTGGACCCGGTGCGTCGGCAAGGGGCGGGTCTTCTTCTCGGCGCTGGGGCACAAGGCCGAGACCTATGCCGAGCCGCTGCACCAGACGCTGATCTCGGGGGCGATCCGCTGGGCCGCGCGGCGCTAGGCAGTATCGGCAACCGCCAGCCAACACCCCAGCAACATTTTGTCTGATATCCGGCCGGCGGCGTGTTTTCCCCTACGGCCTGCGGGCATTGCACGCGGATCGCCGCGCGGGGGATGCCCGCGCGGCGCGGATATATTCGCCCCGCGTCACAGCCACGTAATATCTGTTCCCCACCGGACCCCGCGAAAGAAAAGTTTCAGGTCGAGACGCGTCAGGGCCGTCGTCAGACCTGGAGGAGCGGAGAGGCAGGCGTGAAGGGGCCGACGGGCCCCTGAATCGCCGACAGAAGAAGTTCGAACAACGCCGCCATCCCGGTCTCTCGCAGGCCGGGAAACGCCGGCGTTCGCCCGCGCAACATGGCGGGATCCATATCCAGAGGGGGATAGATATGCTTATCAAGTCGAGTCATCGTACCCATGCCGCGCAGCTTCTGCTGGGCGCGGCGTTCGCGGCGCTCTGCGTCGCTCCAGCCGCCGCGCAGACCGCGCCGGCTGCCGAGCCGGTCGCCGAGGAAGACAGCGGCGCGATCGTCGTCTCCGGCTATCGCCGCAGCCTCGAAGACGCGATCGACATGAAGCGCAACACGATCGGCTTCTCGGATTCGATCGTCGCCACCGACATCGCCGACTTCCCCGAGCAGAACCTGTCCGAAGCGCTGCAGCGCGTGCCCGGCGTGACCATCGAGCGCGAAAAGGGCCTGGGCACCCGCGTCAATGTGCGCGGCCTGCCGAGCGAGTTCACCTTCGTCTCGATCAACAAGCTCGCCACCGCCTCGGGCTCGGGCGGCCGCGACGTCGAGTTCGACATCTTCGCCTCCGAACTGATCCAGTCGGTCACCGTGCAGAAGTCGCCGACCGCGGCGGACGAGGAAGGCGGCATCGCCGGCTCGGTCGCGATCCGCACTGCGCGCCCGTTCGACAATCCTGGCCTGCGCCTGGTCGGCAGCGCCGAAGGCGCCTACAACTCGATCTCCGAGAAGATCGACCCGAGCTTCTCGTTCCTCGCCAGCAACACCTTCGGCGATTTCGGCGCGCTGATCTCGGTCGCCAAGCAGCAGCGCACCAACCGCACCGATTCCAATTCGGGCATCAACTTCCGCCCGATCGCGCGCTGGACCGACCGTGCCGGCACCACCTATCGCAACCAGGCGATCGCGGTGCTGCAGCGCGACGCCGGCATCACCTTCACCGACGCGATGAAGAACAAGATCGTCTTCCTCGACAAGGTGGGCGACCGCGTCTACCAAAACGACCAGGACCGGCTCGGCATCTCGGGCTCGCTCCAGTACAAGCCGCACAACAATTTCAGCCTCGCCTTCGACGCGTTCCTCGGCTCGTACGACACGACCGAGGACGAGTATGACGCGGCGGGCTATTCGGCTTCGAGCAACTCGACGCTGGAGACGATCCACGGCTTCGACGCGACCACGCTGTCGAGCGCGGGCATCGTGGTGCTGCGTGACGTTTCGTACACCAACACCCAGCACGAATTCCTGAGCAAGCAGTACATCACCGATACCGATTATCGCCAGTTCAGCGGCGAGATGAACTGGAAGACCGGCCGGCTGACGATCAACGCGCTGGGCGGCTATTCGGGCGCCAAGCGCGTGCTGGACTATGCCAACCTCAAGCACGTCGCCTATGCGCCGTCGCGCACCCGCTATACCGAGAATGGCGGCGAGACGATCCCGAGCGCCAACCCCAACACGATCGACATGTACAATGCGCCGAGCAAGTACCTGTTCGAGGCCTATGAGACGACGCGCGAGCAGATCAACGACGACAAATATGCCGGCCAGATCGACCTGGGCTATGATTTCGGTTCGTCGGTATTCAAGCGCTTCACGCTGGGCGGCCGCTACACCAGCAAGACCAACGAGCGCCAATATGGCGAGGAGAAGATCCAGGGCCCGACGCGCGGCAGCACCGCCTATGTCAACGTCCGCAAGCTCGGCGACAGCCCACTCACCAATGTGACCGACATCGTCGGCGGCAAGGACTATCAGGCGCGCAACCTGAGCTGGTCGCAGATCTCGAACGACTATGCCCGCAGCTTCTTCCGCCCGGCCGGCTTCGTGACGCCGTTCCAGAACGCCAACTATTACAAGGTCAAGGAAGAGACGATCGCGGGCTATGCGATGCTCGACATGGAGTTCGACGTCTCGTTCCCGATCGTGGCGAACCTGGGCGGGCGCTATGTGCGCACGACGATCAATTCCGAGGGTTTCCACCAGGTCCAGAACCCGAACGGCACCACCGGGCTGACCCCGGCGCCGGTTTCGAGCACGGGCCGCTACGAGAAGTTCCTGCCCTCGTTCAACGCGCATGCTGAGCTGACCGACAGCTTCTACCTGCGCGCCGCCGCTTCGCAGACGCTGATCCGCCCGGCGCTGACCGACCTGGCCTACAAGCGCACCGCGAGCTTCAGCAGCTATCGCTACACCGACGGCAATCCGGGCCTGAAGCCGACCTTTGCCGACCAGTGGGAAGTCGGCGTCGAGAAGTATCTCGGCAAGGACGGCGGCATCCTGGCGGCGTCGTATTTCTGGAAGAAGATCAAGGGCGTGGTCCAGAGCCGCCTGACCGGGGTGGTGAAGGGCGTGACCGTGTACAACGCCAACGGCTCGGTCAACGGCGTCTATGATTTCGACGTCTACCAGCCGGTCAATGCCGAGGGTTCGTACAATGTCAGCGGCATCGAGCTGAACGCGGTGATCCCGTTCGGCATGTTCGCCCGCTGGATGGAAGGCTTCGGCATCAACGCCAACGCCACCTTCCTCGACAGCTCGCTGACCGGCCAGTCCGACCTGGGCGTGCCGACCTCGCCGATCGGCCTGTCGGACAACACGTACAATGCGACGGTGTTCTACGATAAGGGCCCGATCTCGCTGCGCGTGTCGTACAACCGCAAGGGCGCCTATGTGGAGCGGATCGAGCGCAACATGTATCCGGTCTATCGCGACGCCTATGGCCAGTTCGACTTCGCGGCGAGCTACCAGCTGATGCGCAACTTCCGCGTGGAGCTGCAGGGCATCAACGTGGGGAACGCCAAGACCACGGGCTACACGATGGATCCGTCCTTCCCGACCACCTACGAATTCTCGGGAAGCCGCATCACGCTGGGCATCCGCGCCCAGTTCTGACCCCTCTGACCGGGCCGGCATGTCCTGGGCATGCCGGCCCGCTATCCGCTTCGGAGTATATTGCCATGATCTCGCGCATCGCCCTCGCCGCGCTTCTCGCGCTTTCCAGCCAGCCCGCGCTGGCGCAGGAAACCACGCCCGACCTGTCGCGCACCGCGCGCGGTGACGTGCGCGAACCGGGCGGCGCGCGCCGCCTGCCGGGCGACATGCGCGCGCTCTACGAGAAGCTGAGCAAGGAGGGCGAGGTCCGCAACGTCATCCTGCTGATCGGCGACGGCATGGGCGATTCCGAGATCACCCTGGCGCGCAACTATGCCGAAGGCGCCGGCGGCTATTTCAAGGGCATCGACGCCCTGCCCTTCACCGGCCAGTACACCCATTATTCGCTCGATCGCGAGACCGGCAAGCCGAACTATGTGACCGACAGCGCCGCCTCGGCGACGGCATGGGCATCGGGTGTGAAGAGCTATAACGGCGCGATCGGCGTCGACGTGAACGGCAAGGCGCAGCGCACGCTGCTCGAATATGCCAAGGCCGCCGGCCTCGCCACCGGCGACGTCTCGACCGCAGAGATCCAGGACGCGACCCCGGGCGCGCAGATCGCTCATGTCGCCTTCCGCAGCTGCTACGCCCCGGCGGTGACGCTCAAGACCTGCCCGCAGAACGCGCTGGAGAATGGCGGCCTCGGCTCGATCACCGAGCAGCTGCTCGACGTCCGCGCCGATCTGGTGCTGGGCGGCGGCGCCAAGAGCTTCGCCGAGGCCGCGAGTGCCGGCAAGTGGAAGGGCAAGACGCTGGAGCAGCAGGCCCGGGCGCGCGGCTACCGCATCGTCCGCAACGCCGCCGAGCTCGACGCCGTCACCCGCGCCGATGACAGGCAGCCGCTGATCGGCCTGTTCGCGGAGGGCAACATGCCGGTGCGCTGGACCGGCCCCAAAGCGAGCTATCACGGCAATATCGACCAGCCGGCGATCACCTGCCAGCCCAATGCCGATCGCACTGCCGGCATCCCGACGCTGGCGGGGATGACGCGCAAGGCAATCGCGCTGCTCAAGGGCAACCCCAGGGGCTTCTTCCTCCAGGTCGAAGGCGCCTCGATCGACAAGCAGGATCATGCCGCCAATCCGTGCGGGCAGATCGGCGAGACGGTCGATCTCGACGAGGCGGTGCAGGTCGCGCTCGAATTCGCCCGCAAGGACGGCCACACGCTGGTGATCGTCACGGCGGATCATGCCCATACCAGCCAGATCGTCGGCAACGGCACCAAGGCGCCCGGCCTGACCGCGGCGCTCAACACGCTCGAGGGCGGGGTGATGACGGTCAGCTACGGCACCGCCGAGGAAGGCTCGCAGGGGCATACCGGCACCCAGCTGCGCATCGCGGCCTATGGCCCGCGCGCGGTCAACGTCAGCGGCCTGCTCGACCAGACCGACCTGCACTACATCATCCGGGACGCGCTTGGATTGAAGTGATCGGGCGCCACCGCATCCGACTTGTCACAATGGCGTGGCAGGGGGCGCCGAGATGAGTGTTCCGTCCGACGATCGCAGCCAATGGCTCGCCACGCGCATCCTGCCGCACGAGCCGGCGCTGCGGCGCTGGCTGCACGGGCTGAGCGCGCTCGACGACGCGGATGTCGATGACCTGGTGCAGGAAACCTATGCGGTGCTCGCCACCCGCGCCTCGGTCGCCGAGATCGCCGATCCGCGCGCCTATGCCTTCCAGGTCGCGCGCTCGCTGTTCCTCCAGGGGGTGCGGCGCGCCAAGATCGTGTCGATCCAGGCCGTCGCCGACCTGGCCGAGCTCGACACGGCGGACGATGCGCCCTCGCCCTTCGATCAGGCCGCCGGGCGCGAGGATCTGCGCCGGCTCGCCGCCGCGATCGAGGCGATGCCGCCCCAGACGCGGCGCGCCTTCCAGCTGCGCCGGGTCGAGGGATTGTCGCAGCGCGAAGTCGCCGCCGCGACCCGGCTTTCCGAGAGTACGGTCGAAAAACATATCGGCCGCGGCATCAGAATATTGATGGCGCAATTTGGACGTGGCGGAAAAGCGGTGCCCCGTGCATCTACATCCGGGGAAAGGGTGCCGGGCACGCCGGAGCCGAACGAAACCAGCCAGAAGAACGCCACGCCGGATGCACGATCGCGAGACAGCCGAAACTATCGATGATGCGGCGTCCGAATGGGCGGCGCGGATCGATCGTGGGCTGAGCGAACCCGAGCAACAGGCGCTCGACGCCTGGCTGGCAGTCGATACGCGGCGGATCGGCGCACTTGCACGGGCACGCGCGCTATGGGTCCACGCCGACCAGGCAGTGGCCGCGCCGCCCACCCTTCCCGATCCACCTGCGGGCCTGCTGGGCCGTCGCCGGCTGCTCGCCGGAGGCGCCACCGCCCTGGCCGCCACGCTCGCCGGCGTGCTGGTCGTGCCGCGCCTGCTGGGAGACAGCGGCGAACTTGCGAGCGGGATTGGCGAGACCCGCCGGGTGACGCTGGAGGACGGTTCGGCGGTTACTCTCGGGCCGGGCACCCGGTTGCGGCAGAGCTTCGACACAGCGCGCCGACTGATCGAGCTGGTCTCCGGAGAAGCATTCTTCGAAGTCGCGCAGGATGCGCGCCGGCCCTTCGTCGTCCTCGCCGGGCAGCTCACGATGCGTGCGCTCGAAAGCGCCTTCGGCGTGCGCGCGATCGAAGGCGTGCCGCTGGCGGTGATCGTCTCGACCGGCAAGGTCAGGGTGGGCGCCGGCGGCGTCGAACGGGTGCTGGAGTCCAATATGCGGCTCGACGCCAGCGCGCCCGGCGCCACGGCGCGGGTGACCCGGCTCGAGCCCGATGCGTTGCAGCGCTCGCTCGCCTGGCGCGAGGGGATGCTGGCGTTCGAAGGCGACATGCTGGCCAGCGTCGCCAAGCAGTTCGATCGCTACGGCGCGGCGCGGATCGTGATTGCCGATCCGGTGCTGGCGCGCGAACCGATCACCGGCAGCTTCGCCGCCAATGATCCGCGTGGCTTCGCCCGGGCGATCGCCGCCAGCCTTGGCGCGCGGGTCGCTATCGAAGGCGACACGATCCGCCTGAGCCGGCAACCGCCAGCGAAATAATTTTCGCGCACCGGTGGGGGAAGATCGCGCCCCGGCCATCTACCGGGTGACGCCGGCGTTTGCCGGCCCAACGGGGATACTCAATGCAGTCCAGGATGGTGTGTGGCACGGCGATTGCCGTGGTGGTGGCGTGCGTCTCGCAGCCGGCCCAGGCGCAGGTGCGCCAGTTCAACCTGCGCGAGCAGGCCGCGGTAAAGGGCATTCCGGAGTTCAGCCGCCAGGCCGGCATCCAGGTGGTTGCGCCCGCCGGGCGCCTTGCGGGCAAGACGACCAAGGCGGTGAGCGGCCGCATGTCGATCGACGCCGCGCTTGACCAGCTGCTGCGCGGCACCGGGCTGCGCGTGGTTGCGCGCAGCGGCGCGACGATCAGCCTTGGCCAGGGGCCGGAGGATCCCCGCCCCCAGCCGGAACCCGCCGTCGCTGAGGACGAGGGCCAGGAAATCACCGTCACCGGTTCGCGCATCGCCCAGCGCGTCCGCGATACCGCCACCCCGGTCGCGGTGGTGACCGAGGAGGACATCCAGCTCTCCGGCACGATCAATGTCGAGGATTTGTTCAACGACATGCCGCAGTTCGTGCCCTCCACCAATGGCGGCGCGTACGGCAATGTCGTGCCCGGCGGCACGGCGGATGCGAATTTGCGCGGCTTCGGCGCGACGCGGAACCTGGTGCTGGTCAATGGCCGGCGCTTCACCATCTCGGGCCCCGAGCAGGTTACCGATCTCAACTCGATCCCAACCGCGCTGATCAAGCGCACCGAGATCGTCACCGGCGGCTCGTCGGCGGTCTATGGCTCGGACGCGATCACCGGCGTGATCAACTTCATCCTGCGTGACGATTTCGAGGGGATCGAGCTCGGCAGCCAGCTCAATCTAGACAGCCCGACCGCAACGCCGACCTACAGCATCGACCTGACGCTGGGTAAGAACTTCGGCGGCGGGCGCGGCAACCTCACCGTGTCGGGCAACTATCTCGATCGCGGCGCGGTGACCCGGCGCCAGCGCGGCGACTTCGCGCCGCAATGGCTGGTCGATGGCTGCGTGACGCCCGAAAGCTATGACAAGCGCGGCGCGGGCAAGCCGATCGCGGTGCCCTCGGGCTCGACCTGCCGCGCGGCGGGCGGCGTGCCCGGGCTGATCGCCAGCGGCAGCGGCGACATCCCCAATGGCCGCTTCACCGGCGTGCCGCTGGTCGGCTCCTCGACCTCGACCCCGGGGCTCGATGCGGCGCTGGTCGCCGCCGGCCTGGGCGGGCTCGGCTCGCGCGGCTTCACCTTCAACGATGCCGGCACGGCCGCGCGCCCGGCGCTCGATCCGCAGGACAATTACAACCTCCAGTCCGACAATTATCTGATCGTGCCGCAGAAGCGCTGGATGGTGAACGCGTTCGGCCATTACGACTTCAGCGACGCGGCGACCGCCTATGGCGAGTTCCACTACAGCCAGAACAAGGTCGACCAGCAGCTGGCGCCGGCGAGCATCAGCGGCACCTTCCTGTTCAACACCAACAATCCCTATCTCACCCCGGTGATGCAGAATGTGCTGCAGCAGCTCGACCTGGCCGAGCGCACCTCAAGCGCGACCAACCGGCCCGGCGACGGCATCGTCGCACTCACCGCGGCACGGCGGCTGGTCGAGGTCGGCCAGCGCGTCAACCACAGCCAGCGCGACGTGGTGCGCGGCGTGTTCGGCCTGCGCGGCGAGATCGGCAGCGTGTCGAGCAGCTTCCTGAGCGACCTCAACTACGACGTCTATTACAGCTATGCCGAGACGAAGCAGCGCGACAGCCAGGACGGCAATATCTCGCGCAGCCGCTACCAGACCGGGCTGCTCTCGCAGAACGGCGCGACGCCGCTGATCAACATCTTCGGCCAGAACATGTCCCAAGCGGCAGTGGACTCGATCATCGGCGACGCGACCAACCGCAGCGTGGCGAAGCAGCAGGTGGCGCAGGCCACGCTTTCGGGCACTTTGTTCAAGCTGCCGGCCGGCCCGGCGGGCTTCTCGCTGGGTGCCGAGTGGCGCAAGTCCTCGGCGCGCTACACGCCCGACACCTTCCTGTCCTCGGGCGACGCGGTCGGCTTTCCGGCAAGCCAGCCGACCAAGGGCAGCATCACCGCGCGCGAGATCTTCGGCGAGGTCAAGCTGCCGCTGCTCCACGACCTGCCACTTATCCAGAAGCTCACCGCCAATGGCGGGTTCCGCTACTCCGACTATGACCTGAAGGGTGTCGGCGGCGTCTGGACCTATCTCGGTGGCATTGAATGGCGCGTCGACGACAATATCGCGCTTCGTGGCCAGTATCAGCGCGCGGTGCGGGCGCCCAATGTCGGCGAGCTGTTCGGCGGCCTGCGCCAGAGCAGCGAAGCGGCGATCGACCCCTGTTCGAGCCGCCAGCCGACCGCGCAGCAGACTGCGGCGGTGCGCGATCTCTGCATCGCCACCGGCGTGCCGGCATCGATGGTGTTCACCGCGCCGGTGCAGCCGAACAACACCGTCACCGCCACCTATGGCGGCAACCCCAGTGTCGGTGAGGAGCGCTCGAACACCTATACGCTGGGTGCGGTGATCACGCCGCGCGCGATCCCGCGACTGGTGCTGAGCGTCGACTATTTCAACATCACGCTCGACGGCGCGATCGCGCCGCTGGGCGGCGGGCTGAACAACACGCTGAGCCTCTGCTACAACACGGTGCAGGACGCCACGAGCGAGTTCTGCCGCGCGATCAGCCGCAACCCGGCGACCGGCGAGATCAGCGGGCAATACACCGCGCAGATCCTCCAGGCGAACACCGGTTCGCTCAAGACCTCGGGCATCGACTTCGGCGCACGCTATGCCTTCGACCTGGGCTTTGCGCTGCCGGGGCTGGGCGACGGGCACAGCACGCTGGAGCTGGGCACCAATTGGACCTGGACGCGCGAGTTCACTTCGGTTCCCGTCGCGGCGCTGCCTGCGATCAAGAACGAATGCGTCGGCGCGTTCGGCACCACTTGCGGCGAGCCGATCCCCGAATTCCGGGGCGTGACCCGCGTCACCTGGCGCAACGGCCCACTCGACCTGAGCGTGCGCGGTCGCTTCATCGATGCGGTGACGATCGACACCTATCTGCTGCCCAGGCGCCGGGGCAGCACGACCACGCCGGACCTGGCGAACCTGGTCAATCCGCGGATTCGCCCGCAGCAATATTTCGACCTGTCCTTCGCCTACAAGATGGACAATGTCCGGCTGTTCGGCGGGATCAACAACCTGCTCGATCACAAGCCGCCGATCGTCAACAATCCGCGCGCGAACACCTATCCCACCACCTATGACGCAATGGGAATGGGCTTCTTCTTCGGTTCCACGATCAAGTTCTGAAGAAGGATGGCCGGGCGGTTCCCTCACCGCCCGGCCACACCCTGTTCCTGCAATTCCGACGCGATCGCGTCAGAGGCAGCGCGGGTCGCGCACCGGAGCGTCGTTGCCACGGGTCAGCCAGCGGCCGTCGGGGGCGCGGTACTTTTCGCCCGGCACGGTGCGCAGGATCAGGTTGCAACCGGTGACGAAAGCCATCTGCTCCACGGTCGAGCTCGCGGCAGCCTGCTTGGTGTACTGGCTCTTCCGCTGGATGTTGATGTTGTTCACGATCGCCTGAAGCGCGGGCGTGGCCGCGCCGACGATGCCGATATAGCCGTCGGGCTGCTCGCCCACGAGCCCGTCCTCGCGCGCGGCCTGATAGGCCGGGTCGCGCTGGGCGAAGGCGGGAGCGATCAGGCCGGCTGCGAGCGCCGCCGACAGGCCGAGAGTGGAGAGCATGTTGCGCATCAGAAAATTCCCGGATTGTCCTGGATGAGTTCCTTCGCCTTGTTGTCGAGACGATAGACTACTTCCTGGGTGATCGAAATATTGAGGTTGATGACGATCGGCTTGTCGGGCGCGGTCACGTTGATGCAGCCGCCCGCGAGCAGGATCGGAGCTACTGCAAGATATCTGCGCCAGCATGGTTGCACCTGTGTCATGCGTCGAAACTGCATCTTCTTGCCTTTCATGGAACAGGGGCGCTTTCGCGAGGCTGAACGGCTGGTTTCGCCGCCTCCTGTGCACGATTCTGCTCCTCGATCAATGCGGGCAGGTTCCGCTCGATCAGGCGGCGGGGATCGTACCAGGACTGCACCGAGTCGAGCAGCTGGCGGAAGGGTGCGCTGATCCGCACGTTGAACACGAAGGGCAGCCGCGCCAGCCGGCGGATCAGGAAGTTCGATTTCGTGCCCTTGCCCTGGCTGATGCCGGAGAAGTTGATGTCGGTGATCATCTCGCCGGCCAGCGGGCCGTTCATGCGGATCGTGAGGTTCCGGTAGTTCAGCGACTTCAGCGCCTGGAAAGCCATGTTCCCCCACAGGCCGACATCCTGCCGGGAGACCTCGCCGACATAGGCGATGTGTCCTCCCTCCCGGGCGCGGAGCTCGCCGCCCTCGATGCGCCCGCCATTCGCATCGAAGATCATCGGCAGCGTGCCATCGAACGTGCCGGTGGCGTCGAGATTGTCGAACGCCATTTCCTTCAGGAACAGCGCCGCATCCGCGCCCTTGACGTGGAAGGTCAGCCGCCGCTCGCCCTTTTCGTTGAAGTCGAGGATGGTCGGGTCGAGGACGAGCTCGCCGCCCGCGAAGGGCCAGCGGGCGCCCTCCACCTGGACGCGGCGGCTGTCGAGCAGCTGGTAGCGCAGGGCGCCGTCGCGGACCGGGACGCCGGGGTTGATCTCGGCGACGCGGGCGGCCTGGCCCGGCGCGGTGCGCATGTTGAGCAGGTCGACGAAATCGAGCTGCGTCGTCAGCCCCGAGACCGGACCGAATGCCGCCGCCAGGGCGATGTCGGTCGCGGTGAAGCGGCCCGTGCTGGTCACCGTGTCGCCCGACCAGGCGAAGCGGCCGGTGCCGGCTACCAGGCCCTCGACATCCGCGATCACACCATAGGTGAGCGCGGTAAGATCCGTCGGCTGGAGGCCGTCGACCTTGAAGCGGATGCCCGGGATATCGAGCACGGCCTGTCCCTCGCCCTTGGCCAGGTCATGCGCGACTTCCACCTTGCCCACCGCGACCTGGCGCTTGGGGCCGAGCAGATCGGCATGCGCTTCGATCCTGCCGTCGCGAAAATTCACGGTCGCGGCGGGGGCGGCGAGGGATTCGAAACGCGCAGGGGCTTCGGCGTCGGAGAGGGTGAAACCGCCCAGCAGCGCGAGGTTCCCGTCCTCGAATTTCCAGCTCCCCTTCCCTTCCGACACCACCAGCGGCACCGCGCCGATCCGGCCGCCGAGCCCCAGAAAATCGCCGGCCAGCCCCGACCCGAACCCGCCGCCCAGCTGGGCGATATCGAGCCGCGTCGGCTGATCGACACCCAGGCGCAGCGCGGCCCCGGCAAGACGGAAGCGGCTCGCGCCCAGATCGAGCTGCGCCGCGTCCACCACCAGATCCAGCGGACTGTCGCCGACCTTGCCGTGCAGGTTCAACTTAGTGCCGCGGACCCCGCCCGCAAGGCCCCGGGGGCTCCACCGGACCATCGCCGGGCCGACCGGGCAAAGCGGCAGCCGATCGCCGTCCAGCACCACGCTGCCCGCCGAGATCCGCGCGAAGCCGAGCGTGGCGCAGCCCGGGTTCAGCTCGAACGCGCGCGCGTCCCAGCGGGCGAGCAGCGGCATCGCCAGTCCCTCGACGCGACCGCCGCTCACCGGACCCGACAAAGTGGCCGAGGTGCGCACTTCGCCGGCAGTGCCGCGCAGGCGGAAATCGAGGTTCGAGAATGCGAGCCGCGCATCGCCCGCCACATAGGGCCGGACGAAACCGGTACCGCGCAGCTCGGCGCTTCCCGGCCGGCGCGACAGGCGGACCACGGCATCGGGCAACCCGCCGCCGCCGAGCGACAGCTGGCCCGCCAGATCGATCGCGCCGCCCGGCAAGGCCAGCCCGGCGCCCGACCCCTGGCCGAAATGCAGCCGCGCGCCCGATGCCGCCGCGACCGCCAGGTTGCGCAGGCGAAGCTCGGCCGGGTTGACCGCCACCACGGCGGTACCGCTGAAATTCCGGCCGGCGTCGCGCACGGCACCGGCGAACTTGCGGACCAGCGGCGCCACCGGGCTGCCCTGGCCGAGATCGCCATAGCCGGCCAGGCGCCCGAGCATCGCCGGCGGCAGCGCCGCGCGCTCGACCGCGACTTCGCCCTGGAACGCCGCCGCGTCGCCCAGCGCGTAGCTGCCCGAGATCGCAGCCGCGCCCGCGCTGATCTCCCGGGCGGCCAGCGCGCCGGAGCGGAGCGCGACCTTGCCCTCGGTGCGGGCGCCGGTGCCGGCGAAATCGACCGTGCCGCTGAACAGGCGCAGGCTGCCGAGCGAAGACGCGACGGCCGGCGCGGCGAGGCCGGCACTGCCCTGCCAGCGTGCCAGCGACGCGTCGAGCGCGGCGCGGAGATCGATGCGCGGCTGCGCGGCGCGGACATCCGCACAAGCCAGCCGCGCCGCCTGGGCCGGCCCTTCGAGGCTGGGCGCTCCCTTGCGGATGCGCAGCTGCATCCGGGCGGTGGTGCCGTCGAGCGTGCACTCGGCAAGGCGCAGGCGCGGCGCGGTGGCGCGCACATTGCCGGCGAACCCGTCGCTCAGCATCCCCTTACCGCTGAACTGCAGCAGGACGCGGCCGGCATCGCTGTCGAGCCGGAGCCGGGCATCGGCGAGATCGACGATCATGCGGGGGAGCGAGAAAGGCTTGCCCGAGGGCGGCGGCATCAGCCGGTCGAGCGATCCCAGCGAGAGCGCCCCATTGACGATGCGCCCCTTCGCCCGGATCGCGCCGGCCTTCACCACCAGCACTTCGGCACGCCAGGGAGAGAGCGCGGTGCGCAGCTCGATCCAGTCCGCGGCCAGATCGGGATCGCGCGGATCGCCGATCGACACATTGGTCAGCCGCTGCCGCCAGGGCGACAGCTGCTCGATCTCGTAGCGGGCGGCAACGCCGCGCGCGGCCAGCTCGCGATCGACAAAGCCGCGCGCGATCGTGCGCCGCTGCAGCCAGACCGCGGCGAGCGCCACCACCAGAACGATGGACAGGACAATGGCAATGCGGCGCCGGCGCGACATCCCGCGGGGGGCAGCGGGTTGCACACTCCCTGCGTCCGTCTCTTCCTCCCTGCCGCTCACACCCGCTCCAGCTCACCAGCGGCCGTCCGGTTGCGGCGCCGTAATCACTTAGAGCTTTTCTATGCTGCAAAGGTTCCGTGAAAGGCAACGGCGTGCGGGTTACACCCCTGCCTTAGAGGGAGGGGTGCGTATCGATATTCAGATGCAGCGGTTTAGGCCGTGGGCTCATAAGAGCAGCTTGTCGGCTAACGCCCCAATAGCGGACGTGGGATTTGCCGGCCTCAAGTCGCATCAAGAAGTTCTTTAAACCTATCGATGGGCAAATTGTATTTCTTGCCAGCGTGGACCAGTGCAGTAAGCGTTGCCTTCCGATATACCCGAGCCATCTCATCTTCGGTTGCGCCCAATAGCCGATGAACATCGATTTCTATCGCCAGTGGCAGTTCACCATCTTTGGGGTCTATCCTGCCAAAATGCGGCTTTTCCTCATCGACCAACCCCTCTCTAATGATGAGCCCGACCCACCTGAATGGCGTATTTTCGAGATACTCTGACTGGATTATTTCCTGTTCCAATTCCTCGCGTACCCGATTACCGGCCGATGCCACGGCCTTTGTGGGCCGCACTCTAGCCATCGTAAGCGCGACACAGCCTATTACCAACTTTCTATTGTGAGCCATGTCGAAGCCCGCTTCCCGCTATCGCTCGTTCGTGAGAACGATCGACCATTTCCTAGGCAAGCACAACGACCGCTTTCCGCCCAATAGCGGCCGCTCAGCGGAGACGGCCGATCCAAAAGCTGCCGGGCTGCAAACGCCCGAATTGCAGCCATGCCCGCGAAGGCTATAGTCTACTTTGCGGCGCTTAGATTATGAACCTCGATTTGGAGCTTGGGCATTGGATATCGTGTTCGGGGAGTGTGACCAGTGAGAGCGATGTGGCGATTCCTTTCCTTCGGGTGGATAGGGTTCGTTCTCTTTGGGGCCCCAGTCCATGCTCAGGATGGCCCGCGCCTGCAGAAGCTCTCCGATAACTATATCGCGTATCTGACAGGTGGCGCATCGACATCCAATGGACCGATCGAGGCGACAATTCGTCGATTTTCTGAACGGCCGGCAGGGCCTAAGATTATTTCAGCGGCGGAATGGGAAACGTTGGTCGACAGTCGATTGATCCCCATTACTCAATTGCGCGCTATGCTATCGAATTGTCGGGGAGGCGGAACCGCTCTGCTCTGGGAGGATAAAGTCCCTGAATTTAGCCGCCATCAATTTTTGGAGTGCGTCATCGCGGGCGAGGTTAGGGTGATGTATGTCATCGTTCGGGCAAGGCAGAACGACGGCAGCATCGTCTCCGTGAAGGCTATCGAAGGCAGTCCTATGGGTTGGCAGCCGCCGCCCCCAAGCGGACCTGCGTGGCGGCAGTTCGATGAACACCTGTTTGCTCAATACAAGTCAACCGTTGGCAGATTTATAGACACTTTGTCTAAAGGCACGCCCCCAAGCGACGCCCATTCGCCGAAATCAATTGAACTATATCGAGACGAAGGTGATCCAGAGAGCATCTCTGTAGGTGCGCTGAGGAATATTACGACGGGGTGCAAGGTTGCATTTATGGCAGCCGCGAAAGTTTGGATCAGAAAGGAAAAAATTCAAAAAGAGGGCATTAAGACTGCCCTAAAGTGCGACGCAGCTAGTTCTGCGCCTTCGGATATTGTAATTTATTCGTCATTCTCGGGCGTGGATATCGATACCGTAGCAGTGGCGGCGGCGAACAACTATAAATTGCCACATTAGAAGCGGCGGCGCGGAAATAAAAATGGCTGGCCCGCCCCAAATTCCCGATGAAGCCAAGCCTCGCCCGCATGGACGAATGACCCATAAAACGTCCAGCAAATCTGGCCGTGGCGGCTAGCCACCCAATCTCGGACGTTCCACCCTCGTGCCAGAAGCGGTCGTTTAGGCGTTCGCGACCTGGCAGTTCCCCGGCGAAGGCGGGGTCCAGGGTCACAGGCGATCCGGCAGAGAAGCCCTGGGCCCCGGCCTTCGCCGGGGAACTGGAAGGGCTGGATGTCGATATGGTGACGCCGGGCTTGCCCTGACATATCGCCAGGCCTCCACCCACCCCTAGCCCCTCCCTTCCAGGGAGGGGAATTTGCCGCTGTCCCGCAGTGTCCTCCCCCAAAAAACAGAGCAGGCTTGGCGGAGGGACGGGCCCTGCGCCAAGCCAGAGGGGAGTTCGGAAGGCGATCAGAACTTCAGGCGGACACCCACGCGATAGGTGCGGCCGAGCGTGTCGTAGAGCGCCGGGTTCACGTCGAGGCCGGTGTTGGTCTGCGGCGACGGCGCGGGATCGTGGTCGAAGAGATTGTCGACCTTGAAATAGGAGGTGATGTTGCCCGTCAGGTTCACCGAGCCGCCGACGTCGAAGTAGAAGGCGCCCTTCATCGTGTTGGTGTTGATCGTCGGGTGGTTGGTGGTCGAGACCGGGCAGCCCGACTGGCAGACGACATATTGGTTGCCGTACACGCCGTCGGAGAACCAGCGCTGCTGCGCCATCAGCGTGAAGCCGGGGCCGTCATAGGACTGGACGGCGAGCCACTTCCAGTGCGGCGTGTTGCCGGTGTTGGCGCCCGCCTGATCGACGACGTCCACACCCTTCACGCCGGCATCGACGAGGAACTCGCGGACATGCGTGCCGAGCGCGCGGACCGTGAAGGAACCGGGCAGGCCCAGCGGCCGCTTCCACTGGTAGCTCGCTTCGATATCGAACCCGCTGGTCTTCCACGAGGCGAGGTTGAACGGCTGGACGTTGACGAAGTTGCCGCCCTGGGTCGGGCTGTTGAGCACGAAGCCGCCGCAGAACTGGGTGAGGCCGTCATGGCAGAACTGGACGATCTGCGCCGCCGAAAGCGTCGAGATCACGCCCTTCAGCTTGATGCTGTAATAGTCGAACGAGAGGCTGAGCCCGGGCAGCCAGGACGGGTTCGAATAGACCACGCCCAGTTCGGTGTTGCGGGCGATTTCCGGCTTCAGATCGGGGTTGCCGACCGTGTTCTGGAAGATCTGCACCGTCGGGCCATAGGGATTGGCGAAGCTCGGCACCGTGGTGACGGTGGGCGCGGCGTAGAGTTCGGAAAGGTTCGGCGCGCGGACGTCGCGCGAGGTCACCGCGCGGAAGCGGAGCCCGTCGAGCGGCGTATCCCAGGTGCCGCCGATCTTCCACGCCCAGACGGTTCCCGAGGTGCTGTAATGGGTCATGCGGGCGGCGGGGTTGAGGTTCGCCTTGCCCATCGGCCCGTCGAACAGCGGCAGGTTGAGCTCGAGAAAGCCTTCATAGACGCTGTAGGCGCCGTTGCCGTTCTTGTAGTTGCCCGCCGCATAGTTGCTGCCCTGCGCCGAATTGAGCAGCGGATCGGCGGGATAGGCGGCCGAGTTCGGGCTGATCGCGGAGACGCCGGCGCCATAGGGATCGGCGTTCACCCGGTAATATTCGTGGCGATACTCGCCGCCGAACGCGACCGTGAGCGGCCCCGCCCAGAGATCGAACGCCTCGCCCGAGAAGTTCACGCTCGCGACATCCTGGGTCAGCGTGGTGTGCTGGAACGGCCCGTTCTCCGGCTGGACATAGGCGAGCGCCGCCGCGGACGGCGCCGCGCCGCCGAAGACGTTGATCGGCTGGCAGCCGAGCGCGCGCGCCTGGGCGTTGGCACAGACGACCGCGCCGTTGAGCATGACCGCGTCGACCGCCGCGGCATAGCGGTTCTGCAGCACGATGTGATCGACATCGATGTACGACTTGGTGGTGCCGCGCTCGTAATAGGCGTCGTAATGCCACTTGCTGCCGAGCGCGCCCTTCACGCCGGCGACGAAGCGATATTGCCGCCGGTCGGTGCTGACCTTCGGGCTGGGGAACGAACCGTTGCTCGATCCGAAGGCGAAGGAGGTGATGTTGGCGGTGCCGCAGCGATCCTTGATCGACTGGGGCAGGAAGGCGTTGGCGCAGGAGATGGTGAGGTTGACGCGGTTATAGCCGGGGCTCGGCTGGTTGCTGGTCAGCACCTGCGCGACATTGGCGGTGATGTAGAATTCCTGGCCCTCGGCGAAATCGAAGCCGATCCGGCCATAGCCGTTGATGCGCTCGAGCGAGGACTTGAGCGAGGCGCCCGAGCCGACGCCGCCCGAAAGATCGCCGCCGACGCAGAAGCTGTTGCCCGGATAGCAGTTCGACACGGTGCCGTTGCCCTGGGGCACGCCGTTCGAGCCATAGTTGAAGTTGTAGGGGACGCCGTTCTGGTCGAACGCGATGCCCTGGAGCGGCCCGTTGGTGATCAGGCCGTATTTCGCATACTGATAGGACTGGGCGTAGTCGCTATAGGTATATTGCGGCGCGCCGCCGGTGGTGACCCGGCTGTCGAGCAAGGTCGAGGCGCGGAACCAGTCGCGGTCGCCGGCAAGGTCGGTGCCGAAATTGCCCGGCCCGACGCCGCCTTCATTGTCATATTCGCCGCTGACCACGAGGTGCACGCGATCGTCGAACAGCGAGGTGCCGAAGGCCGCCTGGGCCAGCCCGGTCTTGTCGTCGTTGTAGCGGGTGATGCTGCCGAGGATGTTGGCCTTGAACCCGGTGAAGTGGGTATCGGTGATGAAGTTGACGACACCGCCGACCGCGTCCGAGCCATAGGAGGCCGAGGCGCCGCCGTTCACCACGTCGACGCGCTTGACCAGCAGCTGCGGGAACATGCTGATGTCGGGCACGCCGGTGACGTTGGCGCCGACGACGCGCTGGCCGTCGAGCAGGGTCAGCGTGCGGATCGCCTGGAGGCCGCGCAGCGAGAAGGAGCTGAGGCCCTGCTGGCCGCTCGAGGTGCTGAACGTGCCGGTGGAAGCGCCGGTCGAGCCCTGGAGCGAGGGCAGCTGGGCGATCGTGTTGAAGATGTTGGGCTGGGCGTTGCTGGCGATCTGCTCCTCGCCGATCACCGTGGTCGGCGTGGGCGCGTTGAAGCCGCTCGCGATGATGCGGGTGCCGGTGACGATGATCTGGCCATTGTCGCTGGCCGCGCTGTCGTCCTGCGGCGCGGCGGCGGGCGCCTCCTGGCTTTGCGGCGCCGGTGCCGGCGCGGTCTGCGCGAAGGCCGGCGTGCAGCACAGCGCCGCGGCGAGCGCGGCAAGGCTGGTAGCGCTATCACGAAGCAACGCACCGCGGGTGAAGCTATTCCCCATCATCCATCCCCTGATCGTTATCGTCACATGGTCTGTGCCATTGTGTCCGAACCTTATCTGATCGGGGTGGGCGCGGCATCTACGACCATGGTCGCAGACGCCGCCGGGCCGGTTCAGGGACGGGCCGAATAGAGGCCGTGATGCGCGAGGATGAGCAGGGTCTTGCCGTCGGTACCGCCGAAGAGGAGCTGCAGCGGACGCTCGGGCACGGTGATGCGGCCGAGCTCGCTGCCGTCGACCGCATAGACGAAGACATCGCCGTTCGCGATGTAGACACGCCCGTCCGGCCCGACGGCGACGCTCTCGCCGCCGCGCGGGGCGAAGGGCTTGAGATCGGTGACCGCGCCGCCCGCGCCGAGCAGGCCGGTATAGGTGCGGTTCTCCGAGCCGTTGGCGAGGTGGACGCGCTCGCCGGGCTTGCCGGTGACCCAGCCATAGGTGTCGAGCGTATCGGAGAAGCGCCAGCCGAGATGGTCGGACGGGCCCTGCTGCCAGACGCGGAAGGCCGGCAGGCGCAGGCTGCCGTCGGGCGAGACATATTCGCGCGGCTTGGGCACGGCCATGTCGCGCGCAAACATCTCGGCGAGGGTGGTGAAATGGTCGGTCCTCGCGTCATACTGGTCGCGGAACTCGCCATTGTTCCAGAAGCTGCCGGGGAGCGCGACCTGGGCGCCCTTCCCTTCCTTAACGGCTGTCGGCTCGATCAGGCGGACCTCGGCGGGCCTGGCCGGATCGATGCTGTAGACGGTGGCGGCCGGGCCCATCGAGGACAGGACGAGCAGGTGGCCCGAGCGATCGACCGCGAGGTTGATCGCGTCGAGCGGGGCGTCGGCGGCGATGGTCAGCCCTTCCTTCTCGGACCAGCCATGGATGCGCTGGAACGGGCGGTCGATGAAGTAGAGCTTGCCCGTGCCGTCCACCGCGCCGCCGCCAAGTGCGCCGAAGCCGGTGGCGAGCTGGGTTACCGGGGCGAGCGAAGGCGTGGCGGCGGGCGTGGGTGCGTCGGTCACGTCGAGCACCGCGAATTCGCGCTCGCGCACCTCGCCGCCGCGGGTCACGTCGACGATCGCGTTCGAATAGGGATATTTGCTGGCGCGCAGATAGGTGCCGCAGCCATTCGCGTCGCAGGTCGAGAAGCCGCTCTCGGCGTTCACATGGACGTTGCGGAAGCGGATGTTGGTCGAGTTGGTGAGCTTGACCGCCGCCGGGGCCGGCTGGAGCGAGCGGGTGACGCGGTAGCCGTGGAAATTGGCGAACAGGATGTCGCCCGAGTTGCGCACCTCGAGCGCGACGGTGTTGCGGCTCTCGCCGGCTTCCTCCTCGGTCTGGGGGGCGAGGAACTCCCAGTTGCGGACGCGGTCGAGCACGATCTCGGCACGGACATGATGCTCGGCGGACATCTCGTAGACGAAGCCGGGGGTGTCGGTGTCGGAGACGTAGAGGCCGGCATGGGCATAGGTGTTGGGGGTCCACAGCCCGTTGAAGGTGCCGCCGCCGCCATCGGTGACCCAGAGGCTGGAATATTGGCCGTCCCAGCGCTTCTTCGGGTCGGCGTCCGCCGTGTGGTTGGCGTTGTACGGATCGAAGCGGCTGCCGTCGGCGAGGTTGGTGCCGTGGCCACCCTGGAACTTGACGTCATCGACCAGCGACTTCGTGCCGGCGCGCCAGAGCAAGGCGGTGGCGCGCGGGTTCTGCCCACCGGTGAACAAGCCGAGGCCGGAGACGAGCGCGTCGCCGCCCTTCGCGCTCTCGATCAGCGCCCTGGCCGGGCCCACGCCGCGATAGGCAGGGCTGTCCTCGGCGAGGACGATCTGGGTGAGGCTGGGGTGGAGGCCGATCAGCACGCTGTCGGCACGCAGCTTCAGCGTGTCGGTGACGCGGTAGAAGCCTGCCGGAAAGTAGAGGACTCGGTGCGTATCGATCGCCTTCTGAAGGGCGGCGGTGTCGTCGGTGGCGTTGTCGCCCTTGACGCCGAGGTCGCGGACACTGGTCCAGCTGGTGACTGCCGGGAAGGCGCGGATGGCGGGGTCGCGGCGGGCTGGGAGCTTGGGCAGCGCTGCTGCGGCGATGCGGGTTTCGTAGCGGCCCGGCTGGTTCAGGCCGGCAAGCGTCAGGCCATAGGTGAATTCCTTGACCCGGTAGTTCGGCCCCGAGCCCGCCACCGTCTTGCCGCTGTCGCGGAAGCTTGCGAAAACCGGGGTACCGCTGGCCAGCGCATTGTCGAAGCCGATCTGAGTATAGGCATTGCCTTCGTTGCTGATGACGACGCCGGCCCTGGAGACATTCTCGAAGCGGACGTCCTTGCCCCACAGCCAGTCGCCATAGCCGCGGTCGATATCGATGCCGACGGGCGTGTTGCGGATGACGGTGTTGACCAGGGTCAGCCCCGCCTCATGCTCGCGGATCGCCGCATCGCGCTGCCCGTCGAAGCTGGAATCGAGCAGCGTGTACTGCCAGGCGGGCGAGGTCTTCTCCGCGAGGATGCCGTAGCGCCCGCCATGGAAGCGCAGGTTCATGCCGAGATTGCCGACCTGGTAGATGCCGGCGAGGCCCGAGCCGAGATGGAAGTCGATATGCGCGAGATAGCTGTGCTGCGCGGTATGCTGGCGCACCGCCGTCGCCGCCGGATTGCCCGCGCCGATCTCGAAATCGACATTGGCCAGCGCGGAATAGAAGGTGCCCGAATTGGCGTCGGCAATGTCGGGATTGAACGGCACGCTGGTCGGCGGCGGCACTGGGACCTTGCCGCGCAGCGGCACCCCGCCTGCCCCCGGCGCCGCGCCGTTCGGCTGGTTGCCGGTGAAGAAGACCATGCTGCCGACGCCCTGCTGGAAGCCCGGCGTATTCGGTGCCAGCACGAAGACCGGCCGCGTCCTGCCCACCCCGAACAGGCGGACGCCCGGCCAGATATAGATGGTGCGGGTAATGCGGTGCCGGCCCGAGGGCAGGAAGACGATGCCGCCGCCGGGCTTCGCCGCCGCCACATCGATCGCGGACTGGATCGCGGCGCTGTCGTCGGTGACGCCATCGCCCTTCGCCTTGACCAGGACCGCGGCAGGATCGTTCGGCGCCGTCGCATAGACCGAGACCGACCGGACCCGCTGCGCCTGGGCGGGCATCGCGGACACCGCCACTGCGATCACCGACGCCGCGGCGCCCCATCGAATCCCGCCGATCATGCCGGTCCCCTCTTTTGTTATGGCCAATCCTGACACGCGGATACGCGCGCGCCCAGACCCGGACGACCGCGACAAAGGTCGCAATGGTCAAAGCGCCCGCATGCGAACATCTAGCGTCCTGTCCGAAGCCGGGGAACGACGTGAAAGCGCAGCCAAAAATGACCGGATTGCTCCCCTGCGCGGTCGTCGTGATGGGCGTGAGCGGCTGCGGCAAATCGACGCTGGCCAGCCATCTCGCCACCTATCTCGCCGCCCCGGCATTCGAGGGCGATGATTTCCACTCGAGCGAAAGCGTCGCCAAGATGCGCGGCGGCCAGCCGCTCGACGATGCCGACCGCTGGCCCTGGCTCGACCGGCTGGGCGCGGCGATCGGCGGCGCGGTGCGCGAGCGCGGCATCGCGGTCGCCGCCTGCTCTGCGCTCAAGCGCAGCTATCGGGAGCGGCTGGAACGTGCGGCGGGCGTGCCGATCGCCTTCATCCTGCTCGACGGCGAGCCAGCGGAGATCGCGCCGCGACTGGCCGCGCGCGCCGGGCATTACATGGCACCGAGCCTGCTCGACAGCCAGTTCGCAACGCTGGAGCGCCCGGACGGCGACGAGCGCGCGCTGGCGCTGCACTGCTATCGGCCGGTCGATGCGCTTTGCGGCGAAGTGTTCGCGTGGCTGCGGACAGAGCTTGGGTCGTAGGGACACATCGTCACCCTGAACTTGTTCAGGGTCCAATCCTCCACCCGCGAAGACATCCTTTGTTGTGCGTTGGATGCTGAAACGAGTTCAGCATGACGGTTTGGGGGTATTGGACGACGGTTGGGGCTTCAGGGCATCAGCCGCTTGCGGCCCTGGGACAGGTGCCAGCGCATCGCCAGTGCCGCGCCGTCGCCGTCCTGGGCGCGGATCGCGTCGACAACCGCGTCGTGCTCCTCCATCATCGAGCCGATCACCTCGGGCGGGCGCGATCGCGAGATGTCGACGCCAGCGCGCAATATGCCCATCACGTCATGCTGGAGATGATCGAAGGTGGAGATGAAGGCGCTGTTGCCCGTCGCCTCGGCGATGGCGCGGTGGAGCCGCCAGTCCTCGTCATGCGCCGGTGCGCTGGAGAGCAAGGCGGTGCGCAGCGCCTCGAGCGCCGCGTCGATCTCTTCCATCTGCTCCTGCGAGCGGCGCTGCGCCGCGAGGCGCGCGGCCTCGGCTTCCAGCACGAAGCGCACCTCATAGGTGCCGAGCGTCGCCGCCAGCCCGTCCATCGGCACGTGCGAGCCGAGCCGGGCGGAAGGCCGGCGCTTCACATAGGAGCCGGCACCGCGCCGCGCCTCGGTGATCCCGTCGGCGGCGAGGCGGACCAGCGCCTCGCGCACGATCGTGCGCGACATGCCGAACAGCTCGGCCAGCCGCGCCTCGGACGGCAGCCGGTCGCCGACCGCCAGATCGTCTTCGTTGATGATCCCGACGATCGCCGTATAGGCGCGATCGGCGAGCCTGCCCTCCTGCACGGCGCCTCTCTTCTTCGCGCCTCGATTTTCTCCAGGGCGCGTCTCAGACAAGGTAGCTGAGCCCCACCACCATGACCAGACCGGCGACCGAGATCACCGTCTCGAGCAGCGACCAGGTGCGGAAAGTGTCCGCCGTGGTCGTGCCCATATAGCCTTTGACCAGCCAGAAGCCGGGATCGTTGACGTGGCTGAAGAACACCGAGCCCGCGCCGATGGCGAGCACGACCAGCTCGGGCGAAGCGCCCGAGGCGGCGACCACGCCCGGCATGATGCCGACCGCGGTGATCGTCGCCACCGTCGCCGATCCGGCCGCCAGGCGGATGCCGACCGCGACCAGCCAGCCGAGCAGCAGCGGCGAGATCGAGTACATCATCACCAGCCGCGCCAGCAGGTCCGACAGGCCGGCAGTGACCAGCACCTGCTTGAGCGCGCCGCCCGCACCGATCGCCAGCAGGATCGCGCCCGCCGCGCCCATCGTCTCGAACCAGATAGCATCCTGGATGCTTTCCTCGCCCAGCCGCCGGCCGAACAGCAGCGGCAGCGCGAGGAGGTTGGTGATGAGCAGCGCGAGCACCGGATTGGCGGCGGCGGCGAGCAGGGGCGAATTGGCCAGCGCCGGCACCAGCTTGGCGAGTTCGCCGGTGGCGATCAGCACGATCGGCAGCAGCACGATGAACAGCGAGACCGCGCGGTGCGGCGGCTGCAGGTCGTGCACCGGGTCGCTCAGCACCGGTTCGGTGAGCTTGACGCCGGGGGTGACGAATTTGGCGAGGACGGGTCCGGCGAGGATCGCGATGGGGATGGCGATGATGACGCCGTAGAGCATGGTCAGGCCGAGGCTGGCCTTGAGCGCCTCGACCGCGAGCAGCGGGCCGGGATGCGGCGGGACCAGCGCGTGGACGACGCCGAGACCGGCCAGCGCGGGCATGATGAGCCGCAGCTTGGTACCGTCGGGATCGCCATTGTCGGGCATCGCCTTGGCGGCGGCGACGACGATCGGCAGCAGCAGCACGAGGCCGGTCTCGAAGAACAACGGCAGGCCGATGACGATCGCGATGCCGAGCGTCGCCCAGGGCGCGGCCTTTGGCCCGGTCAGGCGCAGCGCGCCGGTGGCGAGTGAGGCCGCGGCGCCGGAAAGGTGGAGCATCGCGCCGAGCGACAGGCCGAGCGCCACGACGAGGCCAGTGCCGCCGACGATATCGCCCACGCCCTTCTGCACCGCCTTGGCGGTGTCGGCGAGCGGCAGGCCGGCGAACAGGCCGACGGCGAAGGCGCCGACGAGCAGGCCGATAAAGGGATGGAGGCGCCAGCGGACGATCAGCAGGATCGCCAAGACGATGCCGGCGACCGCAGCGATTACCAGCCGGATATCCTCGCCGTTCATTCGGCGATCCCCTGGGCGCAATCGAACGCGAATCCTGACATCGTTGTCCTCCCCGGAAGTCCTCGGCTTTTTATCGCAAGCTCATTGGACACGCAGAGTTGTATGACAAGTTTTTGCAAATCGGCAACGAAAAAGGCTTGCTACCGTTACCAATTGGGGAACATATTAAAACCTGTCCAACCGATTCCATCAGAAGGAACATGGACAGGGATCGTGCAGAACCGCCGATCCGCGAGCATGACGCCATGCGCCTCGGGGAGAGGATCGATGAAGGTGACCGTTCAGGAAGCGAGCCAGAAGGCGGCAGTTTCGGCCGCGATGCCCCATCTGATTGATGGCGCGGGCCGGCCCGTGCATCTCACGCCGACCCAGCTCAAGGTGATGCGGGGCGTGCATTCGGGGCAGCTCAACAAGCAGATCGCCTATGAGCTCGGCATCGCCGAGGCGACGGTGAAGGCGCACATGACCGCGCTGATGCGCAAGCTCAACGTGCGCAACCGCACCCAGGTGGCGATCGCGGCGCAGAGCCTGGCGCTCAGCCAGGCCTGATTTCCCGGGCGCGGCCCTGCCCGCGCCCCATTGTCTTTCCATCAGCCCATTCCGGGAGAGGTTCATGAAGGCCTTCCGCCTGCTTTGCGCGGCCCTGTTGCTGTGCCCGCTTCCCGCGCCTGCCCAATCGACCTCGGTCTACCGGACCCAGCCGAACGATCCGCGCGCGATCACCGTGAAGGGCGTGGGCGACGGCCGCGCCGACGACAGCGCCGCGCTGCAGCAGGCGATCGACGCGGCGGCCGTGGGGGGCAAGGGCGGCGTCGTCTTCCTGCCCTCCGGCCGCTACCGGATCAGCCGCACCATCTTCGTGCGCTCGGCCGTGCGCGTGTTCGGCGTCGGCGCCACCAGGCCGGTGATCGTGCTGGGCGACGATACGCCGGGCTATGGCAAGGGCGTGGCGGCCATGGTCAGCTTCACCGGCGAGGACCAGTACCGCGTCGGCAAGGTGCCGGTGCCGCCGCCCACCAGCGTGCCGGCCAATCCGGACATCTATGACGCGACGTCGAGCACCTTCTATTCAGCGCTGTCCAATGTCGATTTCGAGATCGGCAAGGGCAATGGAGGCGCGGTCGCGGTGCGTTTTCGCGTCGCGCAGCACGGCTTCCTGCGCCATGTCGACTTCCATCTCGGATCGGGGCTGGCCGGCATCTACCAGGCCGGCAACGAGTGCGAGAATCTGCGCTTCTATGGCGGGCGCTACGGCATCCTGACCGAGAAGACCTCGCCCGCCTGGCAGTTCACGCTGATCGATTCCGAGTTCGAGGGGCAGCGCGACGCGGCGATCCGCGAGCATGAGGTTGACCTGACCCTGGTCAATGTCGCGATCCGCAACACCCCGGTGGGGATCGAGATCGACCGCGGCTATTCGGATTCGCTGTGGGGCAAGGACGTGCGCTTCGAGAATGTCGCCCAGGCCGGGGTGCTGATCTCGAACGAGAACAGCGTGTTCACCCAGGTGGGCTTCATGAACGCGGTGGCGCAGGACACGCCGGTCTTCGCCCGCTTCCGCGACAGCGGCCGGACGGTGGCGGGCCAGGGCCGCGCCTACCGGGTGAGCGACTTCTCCTATGGGCTCAAGCTGCCCGGGCTGGGCGCGATGGGCGCCTTCGCCACCGATGTGTCGATGGCGCCGCTGGCGAAGATGCCCAAGCGCCCCGCGCCGGCGATCCGCGCCCTGCCCCCGGTCAGCGAATGGGCCAATGCCCGCGACCTGGGCGTGAAGGGCGATGACGAGACTGACGATACCGCCGCGTTGCAGAAGGCGATCGATACCCACCGCGTGGTCTATCTGCCGATGGGCCGCTACCGGGTGACCGACACGCTGCGGCTGCGGCCGGACAGCGTGCTGATCTCGCTGCACCCCAGCCTCACCCATCTCTACCTGCCCGACGAGACACCGGCCTATGCCGGGGTGGGCAGCGCCAAGGCATTGTTGGCGAGCGCCAAGGGCGGCGACGCGATCGTCTCGGGCATCGGGTTGTGGACCGGCGGGGTCAATCCGCGCGCCACGGCACTGCTGTGGAAGGCGGGCGCGGCCTCGATGGTCAACGACGTCAAGATCCAGGGCGGCGGCGGCACCGTGCTCACCAAGGGCAGCCCGATCGGCTTCGGCGACCCCAAGGCGCGCTTCGACGGCCAGCATCCGAGCATCTGGGTGACCGATGGCGGCGGCGGCACCTTCGCGGCGGTCTGGTCGCCCAACACGCTGGCCTCGGCGGGCTTCTATGTCTCGGACACCACGACGCCCGGCTATGTCTATGAGCTGTCGGCCGAGCACCACTACCGGGCCGAGATCGTGCTCGACCATGTCGAGAACTGGGAGTTCCATGCGCCGCAGACCGAGCAGGAAGTGCGCGACGGGGTGAACGCGATCTCGACGGAGTTCCGCAACTCGCGCAACATCCTGTTCGCCAATTATCACGGCTACCGGGTCACGCGCTCGATCAAGCCGATGGATGCGGCGGTGAAGCTCACCAACTCGAGCGACATCCGCTTCCGCAACGTCCATGTGAACGCCGAGAGCGGCTTTGCCAGTTGCGACGACAAGGGCTGCGGCACCTATTTGCGGGCGAGCAAATATCCGTTCGAGAATGCGATAAAGGACGTGACCGGCGGGCAGGAAGTGCGCGAGCGCGAGTTCGCCCGGCTCGATGTCGGCGCGGTCGCACCAGGCAGGACGCCGGTGCCGGTATCGCCGGAGGTGCGCAAGCTGGCCGACGGCTTCTATTCGATCGCGGGCGCTGCGACGGATGCGAAGGGCAAGCTCTACTTCATCGACCGGCAGTTCCAGCGGATTCATGGCTGGTCGGAGAAGGAAGGCCTGACCATCGTCGCGGATGCGCCGCTCGATCCGGTGAGCCTGGCGGTGGACGCTTCGGGCCATCTGCTGGTGCTGTCCTCGGCCGGGCATGACGCCACGGTCTACAGCATCGATCCGGCCAGGCCCGGCGCGGTGCGGGTGATCGACCCGACCGCCGCCAGGGTGCAGGACGGCGCGGCGACGCTGCTGCCGGTCAACATGTGGGCCAACGGCGAGTTCGCCGACCGCATCGACCCGGAGACCTACCAGTTCCCGCCGATCGCCGACTTCTTCACCCGGGCGATGGCCACGCCCAAGATGCGCGAATATGTCTCGCCCGACGGGTCGCTGGTGCTGCCGGCATTCCGGGTGTGGAACCAGGGGCCGGACGATCACAATGGCTGGCGCTGGTCGGACACGCTGGACGCGCACGGACTGGTCGCGGCGCGGCCGGGCGAGCGGGTGACGCTGACCAACGGCTCGGAGAACCGCACCTATAGCGGGCTGGTGGGCGCGAACGGGACGGTGACCGACCTGCGCATCGTCGCGGATCGCGGCGGCGAGAGCGTGGCTCGCGACAAGGACGGCACGCTCTATGTCGCGAACGGGCAGGTGTTCGTCTATGACGCCGCCGGCAAGCCGGTCCGCCGCATCGACGTGCCCGAGCGGCCGCTGCAACTGGTGATCGGCGGGGCGGACGGGCGCACCCTGTTCATCCTCGCGCATCACGCGCTCTATGCCGTGCGCCTCTGACCCGCACCGCCGCGGGCTGGAGAAGGGCCCGCGGCTTTGCTATCGCTACCAGAACGGGGACGAACTGGGCGCGGGGCTGGATGATTTGGCGGGGGATCGTCGGCTGGCGGGGACGTTTGGCGGGTAGTGCCCGGGCGCTGCTCGCCGCCTGCCTGCTCGCGCCGATACCGCTCCAGGCGCAGGTCTCGCCGCCGGGGTTCGGCGGGCTGAAGCATGTCCGCTGGGGTCCCGATGAAGGCGCGCCGAACGGTGTCTTCAGGATCACCCAGACCCGCGACGGCTATATCTGGCTGGCGGGCGACGCGCTCTACCGGTTCGACGGAATCAGCTTCGAGCGGATCGACTGGCCCGCCGACGCGGCGCGGACACGCGTGGAGCCGACCGGGCTGCTGGCCGGCCGCGACGGCACGCTCTGGGTGGGGCTGGGCGGCAATGGCGCCGTGGCGATGTACCGCGGCGGGCGGCTCGTCGACATGCACCTGCCCGCCCCGCCCGCCTCGATCGGCCCGATGGCACAGGCGCCGGACGGCTCGATCTGGGTCGCCTCCGGACGGTTCGACACGCAGCTCAGGCGCCTGCGCGGTGGAAAATGGGAGTCGATCGGGGAAAAGCTGGGGCGGCCCGAAGGCGCGGTCATGGGGCTGGTGATCGCGCCGGATAGCGGCGTGTGGATCGCGCTCACCCACCAGGGCGGGAACAGCGGCGCCCTCGCCTATCTCGCACCGGGCACGACCCGCTTCCAGCTGCTGCCCGACCGCGTCTCGGGCAGGCCGAGGATCGCGCTGGATCCGTCCGGCGCGCTGTGGGTCTCCGACGGGACGGGCACGCGCATGGTGCGCGACGGACATGGCCGGGCGCCCGCGCGCGCCATCCAGTTCCCCTCCGCCCCCAATGTCCGCTCCGCCACGCTGAGCTTCGACCGGCAGGGCGGGCTGTGGCGCACGACCGCGGCCATCGGCATCTCGTACATTCCGTCGGCCGCCGGCGCGAGGGCAACCGCCTACCCGTTCGACGCGGCGAACGGGCTGACCTCGGACTTCAGCTATGAATCATTCGTCGATCGCGAGGGCAGCGTCTGGATCGCCACCGAGACCGGCATCGACCAGTTCCGCCGCGCCAGTGCGACGCAGGAACTGGCCATTCCGGCCGACCCGGTCCACGGCCTGGCGCTTGCCGGCGCCAGCGACGGCAGCGTCTATATCGAATCGAACGACACGCTGTTCCGGATCGCGCCGGGGGGAGCGCCCCGGCCGATCCTGAAGCTGGACGGCAGCAACCTGTCGATGTGCCGCGCCCGTGCCGGCGGCATCTGGATCGTCCAGAACGCCCGCACACTCCATATTGTGGGCGAGCATATCGAGACCGCACCAGGCTTTCCCGGTCAGGGCACATCGACCTATTGCGCCGAGGATGGCCAGGGCCGGCTGTGGGTCGCCATCTTCGGTGAGCCGCTGGTCTGGCGCGACGTGGGGGGCTGGCACCATGCCACCGGAGCGCTCGCGCAGCAGCATGTGTGGGACATGATCGCCACGCCCGCGGGCGGCATCGCCTTTACCGGCCGTCCCGACTTCACCACGCTCGAGGGCGATCGCCTCACCCTGAGAAAGGGCTTCGGCACCGCCACGATGCTCGCTGCCGGCACGCGTGACATCTTCCTGAGCGACGATCGGGGCCTGGTGCGCCTGCGCGACGGCAAGCTGACCCGGCTCGACCAGAGCCGCTTTCCCTGGCTGATCTGGCTGCGAAGCCTGGTGCAGACCGCGCGCGGCGAGACCTGGCTGGTCGCCCGCACCGGCATCTCCCGGGTGGCCACCGCCGACCTGGACCGCGCCTTCCAGGACCCGCATGCACCGTTGCCGCGCACGCTGTTCAACTCGCAGGACGGGCTGGTCAGCGCGGCCCAGCATGCAGGCTTTGCGGGCCTGCAGAGCACGGTCGCCGGCGACGGCCGCGTCTGGTTCCTCAACCGCCAGGGCGCGGGCTATTTCGATCCGGCGACGCTCAAGCAGAACGCTCTCCCTCCGCCCGTCACGATCCGTTCGCTGACCAGCGGTGGACGAAGCTGGCGCGATCCGGGCAGCCTGACCCTGCCGCCCGGCACTCGCGCGCTCGATATCGCCTATGCCGGTCTCAGCCTTGCGGTGCCGCAGCGCGTGCACTTCCGCTATCGGCTGGACGGCGTGGACGATGGCTGGGTGGATGCCGGCACCCGGCGCGTGGCCTCCTATGCCAATCTCGGCCCGGGCAGCTATCGCTTCCATGTGATCGCCGCGAACAATGACGGTGTGTGGAACCGTAGCGGTGCCGAGATCGGCTTCGAGATCCGCCCCACCTTCGTGCAGAGTTGGCCGTTCCTGCTGCTGTGCGCGGCCGCGCTGCTCGCGCTGCTCTGGCTCGCCTATTCGATGCGGATGCGCGTGGTCGCCAGCCGCATCCGGCTGCGCATGGCGGAGCGTTTCGAGGAGCGTGAGCGCATCGCCCGCGAGCTGCACGACACACTGCTGCAGGCGATCCAGTCGCTGACCCTGCGATTCCAGCTCGCGGTCGACGATCTGCCGGCGAAGCAGCCCGGCCGCCCGGCGCTGCTGCGGGCGATCGACACCGCCGACCGGGTGATCGCCGAGGGACGCGACCGGGTGCTCGACCTGCGCTCCCGCCAGGCGGCGGATATCGAGCAGGTCATCCGGGAGCTGATCGCCCGACAGGGCTTCGGCCCCGACGTCGAGATATGCGTCGCCATCAACGGCACGCCCCGCGCGCTGGACACGCCGGCGCTGGAGGAGACCGGCCGCATCGCGGGCGAAGCGCTGTTCAACATCTGGCGGCACGCCTGCGCCCGGCGCGTCGAGGTGGAGATCGACTATGGCGCGAGCTTCGCGCTGCGCATCGCCGACGACGGCGTGGGCATCGACCCCGAGCTCGCGGCGCGAGGCCGCACCGGGCATTACGGGCTGGCGGGCATGCGCGAACGGGCGCGGAGGCTGCGCGGAAGCCTTGTCATCCGCCCCTCGGCGGATCAGGGTACCGAACTGCTGCTCACGGTGCCTGGCGGAATCGCGTACAAGGCCGAGAAGCGCAGCCTGCTAGCACGCCTGTGGAGCCGTGGATGACCGTTGCCTCGCCTGGTGCCTCGCCGATCCGCGTCCTGGTGGTGGACGATCATCCCGTGGTGCGCGAAGGCGTGACCGGATTGCTGGCGCGGCAGGACGATATGGAGGCCATCGGCGAGGCATGCGACGGCCCGGACGCGATCGCGAAGTTCCGCGACCTCGCGCCGGACGTCACGCTGATGGACGTCCAGATGCAGGGCATGAGCGGCATCGAGGCGATCGAGAAGATCCGGGCGCTGTCCGGCGACGCGCGCATCCTGGTGCTCACCACCTATCCCGGCGATGCGAACGCGATCCGCGCGATCCGAGCAGGGGCATCCGGCTATCTGCTGAAGAACTGCGTCCGAAGCGAGCTGATCGACGCGATCCGTTCGGTGCATGCCGGGCGCCGGGTGGTCTGTTCCGACATCGCCCACGCGCTGGCCGAGCATGCGCTGGACGAGCCGCTGACGGACCGCGAGGCAGCGATCCTGCGCCTTGTTGCCGAGGGCCATCCCAACAAGCAGATCGCCTGGCGGCTGACCTTGTCGGTCGACACCATCAAGGCGCAACTCAAGACCATCTTCGAGAAGCTGGGCGTCCATGACCGCACCCACGCCGTGACGGTGGCGACGCGGCGGGGCTATATCGATCGCTAGAGCGTATCGAGGTTTAGCGCTTCCTGTTCCCCGGCGAACGCCGGGGAACCGTAGAGTAACGGCCGCACCCACGATGGCTCAGGGCTTGGCAGTGTAGACCGTGTCGGTCGGCCCCCAGCCGCTGATATAGACGATCGCCGGTTCGTCCCGCGTCAGGGCGAAATGCGCATCGTTCGCGCCTTCGGTATAGAAGCTGCCCGGCGGCAAGGCCTTCACCTTCGCTTCGTCGGCGATGGCGCCATAGCCGAAATACCAGGTACCGCTGACGACCACCGCGCTGCGTTCGTCGCGGTGGGTGTGCGCCTGGATCCGGGTATGCGCGGGCACCCGGATCTCGATCGTGTAGGGGCCGGCCTTGGTGGGATCGCCGAGCAGCACGGTGGTGCGGATGCCGGCGACACCGGAGGTCCCCGGCCCTGCCCCGCCTTTTGCCAGCGCCTCGATCTCCGCCGGCGTCAGCCGCACCTGCTGGGCGTGGGCGGAGAGGCTGGTCAGCAGCGCGAACGGCGCGATACCGGCGGCGAGCAGGGACACCCTCATCGGCCGGACTCCAGGAAGGCCTTCACCAGCTTGACCGTGGCGGCGGGGTTTTCCTCCATGATCCAGTGGCCGGAATCGGGGACGACCCCTTCGGTCACGTTGGTGGCGCCGGCGCGCATCACCGCGGCCGTGGTCAGCCCGAACGACTTCTCGCCGCCGAGTGCGAGGATCGGCATGTTCAGCTTCGCACCGGTGGCGAGCCAGGCGCGGTTGTCGACCGCGTCCTGGTCGAAGGCCGCGAACTGGGCGAAGCCGGAATGCATGCCGCCGGGTCGTGCGTAGAGCGCGGCATAGTGCTGGCGCGACTTCTCGTCGAACCGCGCCGGATTTGCGGAGAACTCGTTCCAGAAGCGATCGAGATAGATCCGCTCGCGCCCGGCGACGAGGCGCTCCATGTCCGGTCCGCCGAAGCGGAAATGCCAGAGCAGCGGGTTCTTGAGGATCTCTTCCCAGGGACCGACACCCGGCACCGGCGCGTCGATCAGCACGAAGCGGCCGACCCGGTCGGGCTGCTGGGTGGCAAGGGCGAAACCGACCATGTTGCCGATATCGTGCGTGACCAGATCGAACTTCTGGATGCCGAGCGCGGCGAGCACGCCCTGCATGTCGCGTCCCTGGTTCATCTTGTCGAACCCGCCGGCGGGATGGGCGGACAAGCCCATGCCGCGAAGATCGGGCACGATCACGGTGTGATCGTCGTCGAGCGCGGCGGCGAGCGGCGACCACATGTCGCCGGTCTCGCCATAGCCATGGAGCAGCAGCACGGCGGGGCCGTGCCCGCCGACGCGGACATGGATGGTGGTGCCGTTCGTGGCGATTTCCTGCGTCTTGAAGGCGGCCGGGAACGGCGCGACCTGCGCGACGGCGGGCGCGGCGACACAAAGTGCCGTCGCCATGAGAAGGGATTTGAGCATTGGGACTTCCTCGAGCCTGGGATCCGGTTTTCGCGAGGAGAGTGTCCGGCCCGCCTGCCCGTCTCAATGCCAGTGCGGGCGCCAGACGTTACCCGGACGGGTAAAGTCAGGCCGAGACCGGGAGCGTCGGCCAGCGATCGACGATGCGCTGGCCATCGAACAGCGCGATGTCGCCGAACTGGAGGAACAGCGCCTCGCTCTGGTTCGGGCGCAGGAAGACATAGTCGTCCGGGCGCAGCGCGACCCTTGCCGAGCCGGTGAGCAGCTCCTGGTTGCTCGACCGGCCGAACAAGCCATTATATTCGAGCCCCGGCGGCGAGACCGGCGTGGCGAGCCAGTGGCCGCCATAGACGAAGAAGCCCTTCTCGGTGTTCGGATCGAAGAAGTTGATCGGCCCGGATAGCCATTCATAGCCCGGCAGGCGGAAGCGCTGCTGTGCCTTGATCACCGGCGTGGCGATGAAGGCGGCGGGCAGATGCGGCTCGAGCGTGGACACGTCGAAGTCCACCGGCTTCACAAAGGCCGAGCCGACCGAGACTTCGTTCGCCACCGTGCCCTTGCCGGCATGGAGCGCATAGGTGGGGCTGCCGGCACCGTTGAGGGTGAGCCCCGCGAGGTCGATTCCGGCAGACCTCATCGCTGCTATTGATTTGCGATAGCGTTCCTGCGCCTCGGCATAGGCGGCGTCGGGATCGAGCATCTTCACGACATGCGGGTCATAGCCCATCAGCCCGGAGAGGCTGAGCAGCGGGTTGGCCCGCGCCTGCGCCACCGCCCTGGCCAGGCTCTCCGTGTCGGGGAAGCCGCCCCGGTGCAGACCGACATCGATCTCGAATGCGACACGGATCGGGCGGCCGATGCCCTGCGCGATCCCGGCATATTGGGCCAGCCGCTCAGGGGTATCGACCAGCCATTGCACCCTGGCGCCGGCCTCGGGGCTGTGAGTGCGCAGGAACGCCGCGGCTTCGATCGCCGGCAGCGGCTTGCCGAGCAGCAGGTCGGCATCGGGGTGCAGCCGCGCCATGTCGGCCAGCATCGCGCCGTTGAACACCATCAGCCGGTTGGTGCCCATGCCGGCCATGACATGGCCGATCAGTCCCGGCGCGGGCAGCGACTTGACCACCACGCGCAGCGGCAGGCGCGACGGCGCCAGCACCTTCTTCGCGGCGGCGATATTGTGATCCAGCCGCTGGCGATCGACCACTAGGATGGGATGCGCGATGCCGGCGTCGCGCAGCGCCCTGCTCAGCTTGAGGAAATAGGCGTCATGCGCGCCGCCCTGGTCGCCCTTGCGCAGCGCCGCGACGCCGATGCCGCCGGCGACCACCGCCGCGCCGCCGACGATCATTGCCCGGCGGCCGAAGCGGCGCGGTCTTGCGGGTGCGTCAGCCATTTCCCAGGATACCCTTCAGATAGGGGTTGAGCATGCGCCCCTGCGGATCGAGCGCGCGGCGGATCTCCATCGCATCGCGCCAGCGCGGATAGAGCGCGGCGAAGTCCTGTGCGCCCAGCGAGTTCATCTTGCCCCAGTGCGGCCGCCCGCCATGGCGGCGCAGAATCGGCTCGATCAGGGCGAAGAAGAAGTCGTGGTCCTCCTTGTAATAGGCATGGACCGCGACCGATCCGCTCTCGCGCTGGTAGAAGGGCGAGAGCCAGGCATCGTCTGCGGCGACGATCCGCGCCTCGAACGGGAAGAACACGTCGCGGCGATGCGTCTCGACCGCATCGATCACCTCGCGCAGCGCGGCGACATGCGCCTCGATCGGCACATGATATTCGATCTCCTTGAAGCGCACCGGGCGCTCGTTGGAGAGCAGCTTCCAGCCTTCGTCGACCGCGATCTCCGGCGCGATGCGGTCGAGCTCGCGCGCGGCGATGGTGCGGCGAAAGCCGGGGGCGAACTCGAACACATCGCGCAGCGTCTTGAGGCTCATCAGCGTCTCGGCGTCCGCATCGGGGCCGCGCGGCTGGACCGGGTCGCTGGTCACGTCATGGGTGATGACCGCGCAGCGATTGGTGAAAGGCAGCACGAGGAACTCGGCATTGCGGTGCCGGGCGCGCAAGGCGGGCCAGTCCTCGAGCACTTCGCGGGTAGGCCGGATCTCGACGCGCTTGCGCACGCGGGTGAGCGGCCGGTTCTGCAGCGTGACCTGGGTCACCACCCCGAAAGCGCCGAGATTGACCCGGGCGGCGTTGAAGATGTCGGCATTGCGGGTGGCGTCGCAGTCGAGGATCTCGCCCGCGGGCGTCGCCAGCCGCATCGCAATCACTTCGCCGTGCAGCGCCTTCAACCCCTTGCCGGTGCCGTGCGTGCCGGTCGCCAGCGCGCCGGCGAGCGACTGTTTGTTGATGTCCGGCAGATTGGGCATTTCCTGCCCGATCGCGGCAAGCGCGCTGCCCAGCTCGCGCAGGCGGGTGCCGGCCCAGACCGTCGCCTGATGCTTCGCAGCATCATGGCTAACCAGGCCGGTCAGCCCGTCGAGCGTGAGCAAGGTGCCCTCGGTCGGCACCAGCTGCGAGAAGGAATGGCCCGAGCCGACCGGGCGCACCGGCGCCGGGCCCGACTTGAGCAGCGCGACCAGCTCGTCCTCGCTGGCGGGCGCGGCGCGCCTGGCGGGATAGGATTGCGCGGTGCCCGCCCAGTTGCGCCATAGCAGGTTGCCCGCCTTGTCGGCGAGTAGCGGTTCGGGGGGCTCGCGGTCGAGCCAGAGCCGGCGACCGGCAAGCCCCCCTGCGGTCAGCGCCCCCGCACCGACCACACCCCCACCGACCAGCAGCGCGCGGCGCGAGATCCGGGCCATCGCTCAGCGCCCCGCCATGAAGCGGATCAGCGCGGCATAATCCTCGGGCTTGCAGGCGAAGCATTGCCCGCCCGGCGGCATGCCGTTCAGCCCGGCCACGGCGTTGCGGGTGAGCTCCTGCTCGCCCTTGGCCCAGCGCGGATCCCAGGCATTGCGGTCGCCGGTCAGCGGCGCGCCGGTGTCGCGCACAGTGTGGCAGGCCTTGCACGAGGTCTCGTAGAGTTGGGCGAGGTGCGTATCGCCGGGCTGCATCGCCGCGCTCTGCGCCTCGGTGATCGGCGACGGGCGGGCAGCGGGCGTTCCGGTGGAACCGCCACAGGCGGACAGCGCAACCAGGCTCGCCACGGCCAGGCTTCGCGCCCCTGCCCTCCAGCCAGAAGCCCCACGCAATTCCCCCCGCGGCAAGGCCATGCGCACCCCCATTGACACTATAAATTAGTCATGGCTAACTAATAGTCATCGCTAATCCGGTCAAGAGCCGTACGCGAGGGGGACTGGGTGGCCGACCAAGCGAACCAAGCATTGTCCGATACCCGAAGGGCGCCGCGCGGCGCCCCACCCCACCTGCATTTCGATCCGACCCGGCGCGTCATCGCGCGGGAACCGCGCTGCCCGGCAACGGGCCGAAAGGACTTCTAGCAAAAAGCAAAACGGCACACGCCAGAGGGAGGCGACATGAGGGACGTGCAAAGGGGGACGGCAATCTGCGCAGCGGCATTGCTGTGGAGCGGCCAGGCATGGGCGCAATCGACGACGACTTCGGCCGAGACCGGCGCCGGTGGAGGGAACGGCCAGGCAGCGGGGGTCGAGGAAATCGTCGTCACCGCGCAGCGGCGCGAGCAATCGCTCCAGGACGTGCCGATCAGCGTCAACGTGTTCAGCGCCGCGACGCTCGACGCGCTGGGCGCGCAGAGCGCCGGAGACATCGACACCTTCACGCCGGGCCTGACGATCGACGACACCTCGGTCACCCAGCCCCATTATGCGATCCGCGGCGTCTCCTCGGACGATTTCGGCATCGGCACCGAGCCCGCGGTCGGTGTGTTCCTCGACGGCGTCTATACCGGGCGCTCCGGCTCGGCGCTGATCTTCTTCAACGATGTCGACCGGGTGGAGGTGCTGAAAGGCCCGCAGGGCACGCTGTTCGGGCGCAACACCTCGGCGGGCGCGATCTCGATCATCACCAAGAAGCCGGTCGACGCGTTCGAGGGCAATGCCCAGCTGCGCTTCGGCAATTACGGGCGGAAGCGTGCCGAGGGCATGGTCAACGTTCCGCTGGGCGACACGCTCGCGCTGCGGGTGAACGGTGTCTACAACAAGCGCAACGGCTATCTGACCGATGCCGTGACAGGGCGCGACTATGAGCGCGAGGACAATTGGTCGGGCCGCGCCGCGCTGCGCTTCCGCCCCGGTGCGGGCACCGACATCCTGCTCGCCTATGACCATGACAACACCCACAAGGACGGCCCCGCCGCGATCGGCATCGGCCCGCTCGCGCTCAGCCAGGATCCCGAAGGCCCCTTCGCCAACGACACGCTCGGCGGATCGCGCGAATCCCGGCTGCTCGACGCCTTCACGCTGACGATCGACCAGGATCTGGGCAACAAGCTCAAGCTGACCAGCCTGTCCTCCTATCGCTGGTTCAAGACGCTCAACCGCGAGGATGAGGACGGCACCAACCTGGCCGCGCATCACCTCGACACCGAGAATAACGAGCGTAACCGGAGCTATTACCAGGAACTGCGCCTCGCCCAATCGACCAGCGCGCTCACCTGGGTGCTCGGTGCCAGCTATTTCCACGAGAGCGCCACGCAGAAGACGCGGACGATCGCGCTGACCGATTCGATCGACACGGTGCTCGCCAATGTCGCCGGCCTGCCGCTGTTCACCGTGCTCGACAGCGTCGGCCTGCCGGTGTTCGGCATCCCCTGGGTGGAATCGATCGACAACCATGCCGACAATGATTCCTACGCGGCGTTCGGCGACCTGACATGGTCGGCCACGCCCAAGCTGAACCTCACCGTCGGCCTGCGCTACACGCGGGACGAGAAGAAGTTCTCCTGGCAGGTCAATCCGTACAGCGCGCCGGGCCTGGCGCAGGTCGGCGCACCGGGCGCGCTCTACAACGCGATCCTGGGCGCCAGCGTCTTCCCGGACACCGCAACGATCAGCGTCGCCGATTTCTACAACGCGGTGGTCGGCACCAACATCATCTTCGAGGCTGGCGCGCTGAACGGCACCCGCTTCACCCGCAAGGAAAGCTTCTCCGACGTCAGCCCGCGCTTCGTGATCGACTATCACTTCACGCCGGACGTGATGGCCTATGCCTCGGCCGCGCGCGGCTACAAGGCGGGCGGATACAACAGCGTCGAGCTCAATTCCTTCTTCAAGCCCGAGACGGTGTGGAACTTCGAAGGCGGCCTCAAGTCGAACCTGTTCGAGCGCCGGCTGCAGTTCAACCTCTCCGCCTATCACTATGTCTATCGCGACCGGCAGCAGCTGAGCCTGGAATCGATCAGCGGCTCGGGCGTGCCGCAATATGTGACGCTGAGCGGCGACTCCAGGGCATGGGGCATCGACCTCGACACCCGTTTCTCGATCGCACCGGGCATCTCGATCGGCGCGGTGGCCGGCTATATCGACTCGGTCTGGGTCAGCCGCACCGAGCAGGGCGTGGACATTGACGGCCAACCGACCGGCGAGCCCAGCTTCCGCGGCGTGCTGAACGCGCATCTGGACCAAGACCTTGGCGGCGGCGCCGGCGGCATCTTCGCCGATGCCAGCTACAGCTACACCTCGAAGCGGCGGCTCAACGATGCGATCCGCGCATCGGATGCAGCGCTGGAGAACAGCCCGATCTACGGCGACATGGTCGATTTCTCGAAGCTCAAGCGCCTGCGCGGCAGCCGCGAGATCGTCAATGCGCGGATCGGCTGGCGTCTGCCGGGGAATGCCTTCTCGCTGTCGGTCTTCGCCGAGAACCTGTTCGACGTGCGCACGCCGCGCACGCTCAACCCGATCAGCGCGCAGACGCTGGGCACGCCCTATGTCCGCATGGACCGGCCGCGTTTCTGGGGAGTGGAGTTGAATGGGCGGTTCTGAGCCGGGCCGCCCGGCCTTCCCGCCCGGCTTCCGCTGGGGCGTGTCGGCCTCCGCCTATCAGATCGAGGGCGCGGTCGCCGAGGGCGGCCGCGGCCCTTCCACCTGGGACCGGTTCTGCGCCGAGCCCGGGCGGATCACCGACGGCAGCAGCGGCGCGGTGGCCGCCGATCATTATCATCGCTTCGCCGAGGACATCGCGCTGATGCGCGACCTGGGGGTGACCGACTATCGCCTGTCGATTGCCTGGCCGCGTATCCTGCCCGAGGGTCGCGGCACGGTGAACCAGCCCGGGCTCGACTTCTACGAGCGGCTGGTCGACGCGCTGGGCGAGGCCGGCATCGCGCCGATGGTGACGCTCTACCATTGGGACACGCCCCAGGCGCTGGAGGACCAGGGCGGCTGGACCAACCGCGACATGGCCGGCTGGTTCGCCGATTATGCAGGGATCGCCGGCGCGCGGCTTGCCGACCGCGTGGCGCGATGGGCGACGCTCAACGAACCGATGGTGCTGACCAACATGGGCTATGCAGTCGGCGGCCATGCACCCGGCAGGACGCTCGGGCTCGGCGCTCTGCCGGTGGCGCATCACCAGCTGCTTGGACACGGTCGCGCGGTCGCCGCGCTGCGCGCTGCCGGGGCGTCGGGCATCGGGATCGTCAACAACCAGATGCCGGTATGGCCGGCCAGCAACGATCCGGCCGACGTGGCTGCCGCCAATCTCTACCGCATCCTCACCTGCTGGCTCTATTCCGACCCGGTGCTGCTCGGCCGCTATCCCGAGGCGATCGGCGCGGTGATGCCCGGTCCGGTCGAAGCCGACCTCGCTGAGATCTCCGCACCGATCGACTGGTATGGTCTCAACTACTACAATGCCGAGAAGGTCGCCGCGCCGAGCGAGACCGTGCGGGTGGTCGATGGGCATGCAATGCCGTCCGACCTGCCCTTCGACCTGGTGCCGATCGAGGACCGCGCAACCACCGATTTCGGCTGGCCGGTCACTCCTGAGGGGCTGGGCGAGATACTTGCCGAGCTGCGCGCCCGCTATGGCGCGGCGCTGCCCCCGATCCATATCACCGAGAATGGCGCGGCCTTTGGCGACGAACCCGGCCCGGACGGCGTGGTGCGGGACAGCAGGCGGATCGACTATCACGCCGCGCATCTGGAGGTGCTCGCCGCGGCGATCGCGGACGGCGCGGACGTGCGCGGCTATTTCATCTGGTCGATCCTCGACAATTTCGAATGGGCGGTCGGCCTGTCGCAGCGCTTCGGGCTGGTGCATGTCGATTACGAGACGCTAAAGCGCACGCCCAAGGCGAGCTTCGCCTGGTATCGCGACTTCATCCGGGCCCAGCGGAGCTGAGATGACCGGGATCGCCTCCGCCTCGCCGGCGCCGCGGAGCGATCCCCTTTCCGCTGCCGGGCTCGCCGCACTGTCGCTGGCCAATGCCGGGCTATGGGCCGCGCTGTTCGGCCCGATCGAACTGCTGCTCGCCCAGCATTCGAGCCTGCTGGCGCCGGACGGCAAGGTCGCCGTGCTCGGCATGGTCAGCGCCGCCGGAGGCGCGGCGGCGATGCTGACCAACCCGATATTCGGCGCGCTGTCCGACCGCACCCGTTCGCGCTTCGGCCGCCGCCGTCCCTGGGTGGCGCTGGGCGCGCTGGCCGGCGCGGGGAGCCTGTTGCTCCTGTCCGGCGCGCAAAGCGTCGCGATGCTGACGCTCGGCTGGTGCCTGGTCCAGGCATCGCTCAATGCGATGATGACCGCTTTGGTCGCGACCATCGCCGACCGTGTGCCGGTGGCGGAGCGGGGTGCGGCCGGCGCCTGGTTCGCCTTTGCCCAGGCGCTGGGGATCGTCGGCGGCGTGGCACTTGCCCATGCCACCGCGCCGGACCTTGCCGCCGGCTATCGCAGCTGCGCGGCGCTGCTGCTGGTCTGCGCCCTGCCCTTCCTGCTGATCGAGGATCCAGGCCCGACACCACTGCCCGCCGCGCCGGCAGCGACGGCGCGTCCGCCCGCCGGCACCGCCGACATGGTCTGGGCCTGGCTGACCCGCTTCTGCTTCAACCTGATCTCCGCCCTCGCCCTGCTCTATCTGCTCTACTATCTCGGCGACGCGATCCATCGCCCCGCGCCGGACAGCGACGTGCTGCTGCTCACGGCGCTCCACATCGCCGCCATGGTCATCGTGCTGGTGCCGGCGGGCCTCGCCTCGGACAGGATCGCGCGGCGCAAGCCGTTCGTGCTCGCGGCATCGGCTTCGATGGCGATCGGCATGACCCTGCTCGCGGTGCAGCCGGCCTGGGGACTGGTCATCACCGGGGTTGCCTTCGCCGGGATCGGCTTCGGCCTCTATTCGGCGGTGGACGTCGCCATCGTCACCGAAGTTATCCCCGAGGCGACGGAATCGGCGCGCGATCTCGGCATCTTCAACATCGCCAATGCCCTGCCCCAGGTCGCCGCCCCGGCGCTGGCCGCCGCGCTGATCGCCTTTGCCGGCTATGGCGCGCTCTATGGCGCGGGCGCGCTGCTGGCGCTGGTCGCGGCGGCTACCGTGCTGCGGATACGGGCGGTTGGATGACGCCGCCCGATCGCGTAGAGCGCCCCCGATGGCGAAGCTGAATATCTCCCGGCCCTCCTCCACCGTCGAGCCGAAGCAGGCCCGGGCGCTGCAGACGCGCGAGACGCTGCTGGAAGTGACCGCCGAGCTGCTCGCCGAAGTGGGCATCGAGCGCATCTCGACCAACATGATAGCCCAGCGCGCGGGCATGACCCCGCCGACCTTCTATCGCTATTTCGACGACAAGTTCGCCGTGGTGGAAGCACTGGGCATGCGGCTGATGGAACGCCAGAACGCCGTGCTCGCGGACTGGATCGAGCGCTATGCCCATCGCGGGATCGAGGTAGCGGCCGCGCATGCCGGGGATCTGCTGCGCGAAACCGCGCTGGTGACCCAGAACGAGCCCGGCGGGGTCTGGGTCGAGCGCGCGCTCCACGCGACACCGCGCCTCGAGCATATCCGCATCGAGTCCCACCGTTTCGTCGCGGACAAGCTGGCCGACGCCTTCGCGCCGCTGCTGCCGGCAATTCCGCGCGAGGCGATCTGGCGGCGGATGCGGATCGCGGTCGAGTTCGGCTATGTCACCGGCGAGCTGCTGCACAGCGAGCAGGACGTGCCCGAGGAGCTGCTGCTCGCGGAGACGGCGGAGATGCTCCGGTCGGCCTTCACCAGCTGGGGCAGCGCCGCGGGGAGCGCCGGCTAAGCGAAGCGATCCGGCCGGAAGGCGGCCAGCGGTTCGGCGGTTACGCCATCCACGATCTCCTGCGCCGCCAGCCGCCCCAATGCGGGCGCGAGCGTGACGCCGCTATGGGTGACGGCGACATAGAGCCCGCCCAGCTTCGGCGTGAACCCGACGACGGGGAAGGAATCCGCCGGCACCACGCGCTGGCCGACGCTGACGCGCTCGATCCCGGCATTTGCGATGCCCGGCAGATAGGTGGCCGCCGCGCGCTGGATTGCCTGTCCGAAGGCTTCCACCCCCGCCCCTTCCGGTGCGCCGCCCTCATGCCCGCTGATGCTGGCGACGAAGCGACCGTCCGGCATCTGCTTGAAGGTACTGCGCGGCGCGAAGACCACTCGATCGAGCACCGGCCTTTGCGGACGGGTGTGGAGCAGCACGCCCGGCGAGGCGGTGAGCGGCAGCCCTATGCCCGCCCGACCGGCCAGCGCCTCACTGCCCAGGCCCGCCGCGAGCACCACGGTATCGGCTTCGATCACGCCATCCGCCGTCTGCACGCCGGCAACCTTGCCGTCGCGGACGAGCAGCGAGCGCACTTCGACCGGCGCCCGCAATTTCGCACCGAGTTTCCGCGCACGCTCGAGCAATGCGGCCACCGCGCCGGCGGGATCCACCGCCCCTTCCTCCGGGAAGAAGGCCGCCGCCGAGACCGAGCCGATGCCGAGCCCCGGCAGCAGGGTCTTGAGCGCCCCCGCATCCACACTGCGACCGGCATAGCCCCAGGATTGCGCGATTCTCAGGCTCGCACCCAGCCTGGCCGCCTCGGCCTCGCTGTCACGCCAATAGGTGGCTCCGCCCCATTGCAGGGGGAGCGCAGGGCCGGCCTCCTGCTGCCAGATCCGCCAGCCGGCCATGCCCAGCCAGTTCAGCTGGAAATAGGGCCGCGAGCCGGTCTTGGTCGAGGCGTTGAGATAGGCGAAGGAATCGCCCGTCGCCCCCGCCGCCGGCCTGGACTTCTCGAGGATAGTGACCGCGACGCCACGCTTGGCCAGCTCATAGGCTATCGCGGCGCCGACGATCCCGGCACCGATCACGATCGCGGTGCGGGTCCCCGGCGCGACCGGACGGGCGCGTACGGCCCCGGGAAGCAGCGGGGCGGCTGCCAGCAGCCCCAGCGTGGCGCGGCGGTCGATCCTCACTGGCCGGCCTTCGGCTTGGCGAGCGCCTGCACCTGGCCCCAGACGCGCAGGAAGTTGCCACCCCACAGCTTGGCGATATCGCCCTCGCCATAGCCTCGGCGCTGCAGCTCGGCGGTGATGTTGACGGACTCGCCGACATCGTTCCAGCCGATCACGCCGCCGCCATGGTTGAAGTCGGACGAGATGCCGACATGGTCGATGCCGATCTTCTTCACGACATAGTCGATCTGGTCGACATAATCCTTGAGCGACGCGCGATAGTCCGGGCTGCCGGTGATTTCGTGGAATTCCTCGCTGTACTTCGCGAAGACCTCGGGCGGGAGCACCTTCACGCCCTTGTCCGACAGCGGCTGGATGCCCGCCGGCGTCTTGTCCTCGGGAATGCCGTAGCGGCGGCGGATCTCGTTGAGCTTGGCCAGCGCTTCCGGCGGGAAGGCCTTCACCCAGGAGCTATAGGCGTTGATCGCGACGACGCCGCCCTTGGCCGCGATCGCCTGCAGGGTCGCGTCGTCCAGGTTGCGCGGATGGTCGATCACCGCACGCGCATTCGAATGCGAGGCGATCACCGGGGCACGGCTCAGCTCCAGCACCTGGCGGACGCCCTGCGCGGTGATCTGCGACACATCGATCACCACGCCGAGGTCGTTGAGCCGCGCGACCGCCTGGCGACCCAGCGGCGACAACCCACCGTGTTCATTGAGCTTGTCACCGCGCAGCAGGTTGGGCCGGGCGGAATCCGCCAGGTCGTTGTTGCCGGCATGGGTGAAGCCGAAGATCGACACGCCCTTGGCGTGCCATGCGTCGAGCTGGCTCAGGTCCTTGCCGATCAGATTGCCGTTGAGGATCGACAGGATGATCGCGACACGGCCCGAGCCTTCGATCGCCTGCAGCTCCTCGGGCGAACGCGCGATCTCGGTTTGCTGCGGATAACGGCGGACCACGGCTTGGATCGCATCCAGCTTCTGCTGCCCCTTGGCCGCGGCTTCGGCATAGCCGGCGGGGGTGCGCGCGTTCTGCGGCACGAAGATCGCCAGCACTGCGCCCTTCAACCGGCCGCGCTTCGCCTTGACGAAGTCGAACTGGTCGGGCCCGTCCTGGCCGGGGTCATGCGCGCCGGTGCCGAAGTCGAACGGAATATCGAGATGGTTGTCGAGATTGGGGATGCGCTCCTGCAGCGCGGTCGCCGCCTGGAGCTGTTCCGGCGTGAAGCTTTGGGCATGTGCACCGGCGAAGGGCAGCGCAGCGCCTGCCAGCAGCAGGAGCAGTTTCGAACCAAGGGCAAATCGGGCCATGGAATGTCTCGCTTGGAAAAGGGGGATTATTGCGCGGGGCGGGTCAGCTGGCGGGCGATGAGCTGCCAGCCGCGCGATCCCTTGGTCCACACGTCGAGGCCCGAAAGCCGTGCGGTGCTGGTGGTGCCGTCGTCCTTGCTCAGGTGGAAGGTCCAGCTGGCGGTGACATAGGCGACATTGCCGTAGCTGCGGACGCTGGCATCGGCGATGTCGACTGCGGTGAAGCGCTTGCCGGGCGCCAGCGTCCGGTCGATCTGCTCATTCTTGCCGAGTACCGCACCATCGGTGTGGCCATAGGAAAGGTCGGGATGGAAGGCGGCGTCCAGTCCCGAGCGGTCAGCCTTCACCACCGCCGTGCGATAGGCATCGATCGCAGCGATCACGGCAGTGCGGGTCGCGGCGGGGCCACGCTCCTCGACCGCCGCATGCTCCTGCGCGAAGACGGGCATGGACGACAGGCTGACGGCACCGGAAAGGCCGGCCGCGGCGATCAGCAGCGCGCTAAGATATCGGGATTTCATGGGGACTGGCTCCTTAGAAGGACAGGTCGAGGCGAGCGAAATAGGTGCGGCCGGCGCCACCCTCGGGCGACAGGCCGGAATAGAGCGCGACCACGGGATTGCGGGCGGCCGGGAGCACCTGATCAGGACGGCTGTCGAGCAGGTTGTTGATGCCGGCCGAGACACGCGCATTGGCGAACAGGCGATAGCCGGCCGAGAAGTTCACCACTTCCTGCGGCCCGAAGCGCTGGTCATAGGCGACCACGGCGTTGCGCGCCCAATAGATGCCGTAGCGTGTGCCCGAGAGGTGCGCGTCGAAGCCGCCATTGGTGTAGTCGGCGGCCAGGCGGACGAACGTATCGGGGTTCCATTCCTCGATCAGCCCGCGCGCCTCATGCCCGATAAGCGACAGGCCGCTGCCGGCCAGCACCGCCGGAGTTGCCTTGATATGGGTGATCCTGGTGTCGCTCAGGTTGAAGCCCGCGCTCAGGTCGAGCCGCTGGTCCTGGTCCAGCCGCCAGCGATAGCGCGCGGTCGCATCGATGCCGCGGGTCCGGGTGTCGACGGCATTGGTGAAATATTGCGCGCCCGAATAGGTCGGGAAGCCGGCACCGGTCAGCACCTGGCGGACCAGCGTGCCGGTCAGCGTCTCGGACAAGGCGATGCGATCGTCGATCGTCGTCTGGTAGAAATCCACCGTCACCGACAGGTCGCCGCTCGGCGTCCAGACCAGGCCGGTCGAAAGGTTGGTTGCCTTTTCCGGCTTGAGCGGCGTCGCGCCGAGCGCCCGGGCAACCGCGCTGTCCACCCGCGCCAGCTTGTTGGTCGCCAGCACGCCATTGGTGATGTTCGGGATCGTGCGCGAATAGGCCGACTGGCCGAGCGACGGCGCGCGGTAGCCGGTGCCGGCGCTGCCCCGCCAAGCAAGCTTCGGCGTCACTTCATAGCGCAGCGCCAGGCGGGCGTTGGCGGTGGTGCCGAAGTCCGAATAATGCTCGACGCGGCCGGACGCGGTGACGCGCAGGCCCTTGGCAAGTTCGGTCTCGAGCTCGAGATAGCCGCCGACCACGTCGCGGGTGGTGCGTCCGGCATCGTCGGGCGAGAAGCCGCCAAAGCCCTGCGAAGCCGGCGTCGCCACCTTGCCGGCATTGGGGCCGTCGAGGATCGGCACGCCGCCATTGGCCCAGGAACCATAATCGCCCTGGAACACCTGATAGGCCTCCTGGCGATAGGCCAGGCCCGCCGCGACATTAAGCGGCCCGCGCAGCAAGCCGGTCTCGAACGGACGCTTCCAGTCGAAGGTGACATTGGCCTGCTCGTTGAGCAGGTCGCCGGTGTTGAACGATGTCGGACTGGCCGTGCCGAGGCTGGCATTGTTGGTGTTGTAGACCAGGCTCTCCACCCGGTTGCGGCCATAGTTCGCCCCCAGGTCGAAGTCGCCGGCCTTGCCCGACCAGCGCGCACCGCCGCCGATCGAGGCGTCGCGCGAATGGACGCGCAGGAAGGGCTGGAAACCATCCGGGAAAAGCGCGCGAACCGTCTGGTCCGCATTGGGCTGGCGGAGATTGCCAAAGCCCTCATCCTTGCGCCAGCCATAGCTTCCGGTGAGGTAAAGCGTCACGCCGCCGACGGTGCTCTCGGCGTTGAGCAGCAGGTTCTCCCGCTTGGTGGCGCCGCTGCCATAGAACCAGTTGCGGTTGGGGAAGCTCGCTTCGCGCGGATCTCCGGCGAAGTACATCGTCCGGTTGTCCCGGCCCGAAAGCCGAGTACGGCCGATGTCCCAGACGTCGAACGCCAGGGTGACCGAACCGTCGCCCGGCAGCTTCGCGCCGATCGAGCCCTCGATGCTCTTGGTCTCGCCATCGCCCTTGTCGTTGACGCCGTACTGGACCGCGAGATTGCCGTGCCCGGCCTGCTTCTTGAGCACGATGTTGACCACGCCCGCGATCGCATCCGAACCATATTGGGCCGAGGCGCCGTCGAGCAGCACCTCGACGCGCTCGATCGCGCTCAGCGGGATGCTGTTGAGGTCAACCGTCTGCGCGCCCTTGGCAACACCGCTGCCGGCGTTGAGCTGGGCGGTCGCGTGGCGGCGCTTGCCGTTGATCAGCACCAGCGTCTCGTCCGCCGCCAGGCCACGCAGCGACACGCCCTTCACGAAGCTGGCCGCATTCGAAGACGGTACCGATGTGGGGAAATTGAAGGAGGGCACGAGGCGCTGCAGCGCTTCGGACAGGGTGCGGGCGCCAGTTGCCTGCAGATCCTCGCCGCTGACGAGCTGGACCGGAGCGGAGCTTTCCAGCGCCTTGTTGCCGCTGCGCGAGCCGACCACAACGATGGCGTCCTGCTCGTCTCCGGTCGCGCCGGATTGCGCCTGGGCGGGGGCGATCAGCGCGAGAGGCGCCGCTATCGCAGCGGCGGCAACGCCACCGAACAATCGAAGATCAATCCTGCCGATACCAGCGCTCGCCGCTGGAGCACCATAGTTCTGATAACGCATGACTATGCTATCCCCCTGATGGACATCAGGCGGGTTGACCCACATTATTTCAGCACAACTTCCCGTTCGCGAAGCCAGTTAAAAAGCTTCATCGCATGGAATTATCATCCCTTCCGGGAATCATTGCAGAAACGCGCAACCCACCTTTGTTTTGCTTACGGCTAAAAACCTATCCAAATGGTGGGAATTGGCGAGATAGTTACCCTTTATGTCCACTTAGGGGAGCTATCGGTAATTAAATTTCGCAAGCAAACCCAGGGCTTGGCTGCCTTTGTCAGCGCGCGATCAGCCCGGAATAGGATTGGAGGACCTGGTCCAATATGCCCGGCCAGCGATACCCACTCGCCGCGACATGCGCCTCGCGGGCGAGCGAGAAGCGCAGGTCAGGCCGCTCGATCAGCTGCTCTGCCGCTTCGGCCAGTTCCGGTGCCGAGGCCGGTGTGAGCATGCCGGATCGTCCCGGCGCGATCAGTGCCTGGGCGCTCCCGACATCGGCGCTGACCACCGCAAGGCCGGAGGCCATCGCCTCGAGATTGACGTTGCCAAAGGCCTCGGTCGTGCTTGGGTTGATCAGGACGTCGGCACTCGCCACCGCGCGACCCAGCGCCTTGCCGTCGAGATGACCCGTGAAGACTGCGTCGGGCAGCAAGGTGCGGAACCGCGCCTCGGCCGGGCCGGTGCCGACGATCAGCGGGCGCAGCGGATAGCCGCGCTCGCGCAGCAGCCGGATCGTGTCCGCGAATACGGCGATGCCCTTCTCGATCACCAGCCGGCCGAAGAACAGCGGGACGATCTCGTCGTCGCGGTAGCCCAGCGCGCGGCGCCAACCCAGGTCGCGCAGCATGGGCGAGAATGCGGCGGGGTCGATGCCCCGTCCCCAGATCGCGATATCCTCGCGCGCCACACCCATTGCCACCAGGCTGTCGGCCGAGGCGGCATTAGGTGCCAGCACCCGGTCGCTCGCCTGGTAGAAGCGCCGCAGGTGCCATTCGCCCAGCCCTCGCAGCGCGCCCAGCCCGTAATAGTCGAAATAGGTCTCGAACCGGGTGTGCAGGCTGGCCACCACCGGCACATCAAGCCGACGCGCCAGCTTCTGGGCGCCCCTGCCGAGCAGGTCCGGCGCGGAGACATGGATGATGTTGGGCGCGAAGCGCTCGATATCGGCGCGCACCGATCGCGGCACGCCCAGCGCGATGCGGAACTCACTGCGGCCCGGTATCGGCACCGACGGCACCGACACCAGGTCCCCCGCCGGCGCGAAGGCGGGCTCCGCTATGGTCGGGGAATAGACCCGCACATCGGCGCCACGATCGAGCAGGTGGTCGACCAGGCGATTGAGCGCCCGATTGGCTCCGTCCCGTACGCAGTTATAGTTGCCCGAGAACAGCGCGACCCGCATCCGCGTCGCCGGTGCACCGTCATTGGCGGGGCGGTCGGTACGTGCGGGCGCTGCCAGATCGGGCGCTCCGATCGGGCGGACCTGTGGCGGCGGGCCCGGCCTGCGAGCGGAGACGTCGGCACGGGGAAATTCGGCGGGCGAAATCTTCATGGCAATGCAGATCATGCGCGAGGCGACGCTGCCTCGCACGCACTATTCGTTACGGAAGCTGAATGACGACTGACACGGCGCGGCGGTTCTGCGCGTGCGAGGCCTCGTCGGAACCCAGCGCCTCGGGCCGCTCCTTGCCATAGGAGATGGTCGTGATCCGCGCCGGTGCGATGCCCTGCATGGTCAGGAACTCGGCTGCGGCCCGCGCCCGGCGATCCCCCAGCGCGAGGTTATATTCGCGCGTGCCGCGCTCGTCGGCATGCCCCTCTACCAGGAAGGCGACGCGCGGATGCTGGCGCAGCCACTGCGCCTGGCGGGTGAGCGTGGCGCGCGCTTCCGGCGACAACGTATAGGCGTCGAAGGTGAAGAACACGCGGTCCCCCGCGGTTGCTGCCAGATCGGCCTGGAGACGAGCCAGAGCCGGATCCTCGCCATTCTCGGCATAACCCTCGCCACCCGTGCCACCGCCGGTGACGTCGGAGGCGTTGCCCGGCGCCTGCCGCTTGGTGCAGCCGCCAAGCGCCACCGCACCGATCATCACCGCCAGCATCAGTTCCTTACGCATACCCTCTCCCAGGGAATGTTTCGGAAACATCCCTAGAGAGGCTTTGGCGGTAGGCGTTACTATAGGTTTTTTATGCATGGACCCGCATGCACAGGCGCCATAGCCCTTTTCGTCGAGAGCGCGCTTTTCTGCATTCCCCTCTCGCAGGCCTCCCCCCAAAAGAGGCGCGTGTTCCCACCGCGGCGGCGGGCAGCAAGGTCGTCCCCGGCCAAGCCCGCCGCCCGGACCAGCCAGAGGCAACGCAACGAGCTTGATGACGTCCCGACGCCCGAACGCGATCGCCCGCCTGCTTCTCGCGCGTCTGCACCTGGACCGCGACGACATGCTGCGCACCGCGATCGTGCTCGCGCTTTCGGCCGTCATCGCCTTTACCGTCTATCCACTGGGTGAAGTCGCTTCGGCGCTGGTATTCGTGCTCGGCATCACTGTCGCCGGCGCGCTGAGCGGTCTGGCATCGGCGCTCATCGCCGCGCTCGCCGCGTTCCTGATCTACAATTTCTACCTCACCGAGCCCGCCCTCACCTTTCGGATCGCGACCGGGGGCGATCTTGCACCGCTGATCGTCTTCAACCTGTGCGCTTTGGTCTCCGGCGTGCTGGCCGGCCAGCTCAAGGATCATGCCCAGGCGGCGCGATCGAGCAACCTGCAGCTCCACAGCCTGCTGGCGCTGAGCCGCCAGCTCCAGTCCGCGATCCGCCTGCCCGACGTTGTCGCCACGGTGGAGCGCGCCGTCCATGACATCCTTGGCGCGCGTGCCGCCCTGTTCCGCTTCGAGGACGGAGAACTGCGCAGCCTTGCCGCGGCGCCGGCCGAAGCCGACTGGTATGCATTCGCCGAACGAATCGCGGCCCGCGCCGAGCCCCAGGGTGAAGGCACGTTGTTGGGCAGGCTGCTCAAGCCCGCCAACGCTTCCGATGCCGTGCTGGTAATCGAGCCGCTGCGTCCGGGAAAGATCACGCCGGCCTTCATCGATGCGGTCGCCAATCTGGTCACGCTCGCGCTCGAACGCGCCGCCCTGTCCGAGCAGATCACCGAGCGCCAGGCGGTCGCGCGCGCCGAACAGCTCAAGACCGCGTTGCTCGCTTCGGTGAGCCATGATTTCCGCACCCCGCTCACCGCGATCAGCGCCTCGGCGTCGAGCCTGATTGCTTATGGGGAGAGATTCGATCCCGAGACCTCGGCGGGGCTGTTGCGGGGGATTGTCGAGGAATGCGAGCGGCTAAATCGCTACACCGCCAACCTGCTCGAGATGAGCCGGCTGGAAGCGGGGGGTGTCGCGCAGCCGCTGCAGATCCTGGGCGCTGCCGAGATGGCCGCCGCGGCGCTCCACCGAGTCCGCCCGCGCGCCGGCGGGCGGCAGATGGTGCTCCAGGCCCCCGCCCCCGATCTGCTCGTCGCCGCCAATGCCGCCCTGTTCGAGCTGGTGCTTATCAACATCCTCGACAATGCGATCCTCTACAGCGACGACGATGCCCGGGTGGAGATCGCCATCACCGCCGAGCAGGGCGCCTGCCGGATCGACATCGCCGACAGCGGCCAGGGCATTCCCGAGGCGGCACTGCGCCGCGTGTTCGAGCGTTTCTATCGTGCGGGCCGCAGCGAGGCGGCCGGGCGCGGCAACGGCCTCGGGCTCGCCATCGCCAAGGGCTTTGTCGAAGCGCTGGGCGGCACGATCGAAGCCACGCTTCCCGGCCTGGACGGCCGGGGCACCCGCATCACCATTCGTCTCCCGCTCGCCGAGGCAGCCCAAGCATGACCAACATCCTCCTCGTCGATGACGAACCCGCGCTGATCGCGGTGCTGAAACCGGTACTCGGCGCCGAGGGCTATAGCGTCGCCACCGCATCGGGCGGCGCGGCGGCGCTGCGCATGGCCGAGGACATCAAGCCCGAAGTCGTGCTGCTCGACCTCGGCCTGCCCGATATCGACGGCAAGGACGTGATCCGCGCGCTTCGCGCGACCAGTGCCGTGCCGATCATCGTCATCTCCGCCCGCCACCAGGAAGGCGAGAAGATCGCCGCCCTCGACAATGGCGCCGACGACTATGTGAACAAGCCCTTCGAGATCGGCGAGCTGATGGCCCGCATCCGCGCGGCGATCCGGCGCAGCTCCAGCCTGGAGAACGCCCCCAGCACCTATCGCAGCGGCCCACTGGAAATCGATTTCCAGACGCGGCGGGTGTCGCTGGCCGGTGATGCGGTGAAGCTTTCCCCCAAGGAATATGACCTGCTGCGCACGCTGGCGCTGAGTGCAGGCCAGGTGGTTACCCACAAAAGGCTGCTCGCCGTCGGCTGGGGCAGCGACGGCGCCGACAGCCAGTATCTGCGCATCTATATCGGCCTGCTTCGCCAGAAGATCGAGGAAGACCCGAGCGATCCCCGCTTGCTGGTGACCGAGCCGGGCGTCGGCTACCGCCTCGCCAGCGCCAACTGATCCATAACGGAACCTCGCAGCGGGGTCCGGACATTCAACAGGGCAGCCGCGATCGGGCGGCGCCAGAAACGGGACAGAGCCTTGGAAACCGTATCGATCATCCTGTTCCTGCTGCTTGCCGTGGTGGTCAGCGGCGCATTCGCCCGGATGCTGCCGTTCGGCGTACCGGTGCCGCTGGTGCAGATCCTGCTCGGCGCGGTGATCGGGCTGTCCACCTCGCACCGGGTCGTGCTGGATCCCGAACTGTTCCTCTTCCTGTTCCTGCCGCCGCTCCTGTTCCTCGACGGCTGGCGCATCCCCAAGGACGAGCTGTTCAAGGATCTGTCGACCGTGGTCGAGCTCGCGCTCGGGCTGGTGCTGCTCACCGTGATCGGCATGGGGCTGCTGATCAACTGGATGATCCCGGCGATGCCGCTCGCCGTTGCCTTCGCGCTTGCCGCCGTGGTCTCGCCGACCGATCCGATCGCGGTTTCGGCGATCGCCGCGCGCGTGCCGATCCCGAAGCGCATGATGCACATCCTCGAAGGGGAATCGCTGCTCAACGACGCATCGGGCCTGGTCTGCCTGCGCTTCGCCGTGGCCGCCGCGCTGACCGGCAGCTTCTCGGCAGGCGAAGCGGCGCTCACCTTCCTCTGGGTCGCCGGCGGCGGTCTGGCGATCGGCGTGCTCGTCACCCTGGCGGTCTCGGCTGCCAAGACCTGGGTGACCCGGCGCTGGGGCGAGGATACCGGCTCGCAGATCCTGGTCAGCCTGCTGATCCCCTTCGGCTCGTACCTGCTGGCCGAGCATTTCCACGCCTCGGGCATCCTTGCCGCGGTGGCGGCGGGCGTGACGATGACCTTCGCCGAGATCTCCCGTCAGGCGATGGCCGTCACCCGCATGCGCCGCAACTCGGTGTGGGACACGCTGCAGTTCACCCTGAACGGCGTGATCTTCGTGCTGCTCGGCGAGCAGCTGCCCGGCATCGTCGCCGGCGCCAAGGAAACCGTGCTGCTGACCGGGCACCATTCGCCCTGGTGGCTAGGCATCTATGTCGTGGCGATCGTCGCCGGCCTCGCCGCGCTGCGCTTCGCCTGGGTGTGGACGTCGCTGCGCCTGACCATCCTGCGCAAGCGCGAGGGCACCGCCGAGATGCAGAGCCCGAACTGGCGACTGGTCGCGGCGACTTCCTTCGCCGGCGTGCGTGGCGCGATCACCCTGGCCGGTGTGCTCACCCTGCCGCTCGCGCTGCGCGACGGCACGCCCTTCCCTGCGCGCGACCTGGCGATCTTCCTTGCCGCCGGCGTGATCATCGTGTCGCTGGTCCTCGCCAGCGTCGGGCTGCCGATCCTGCTCAAGGACCTGAAGCTGCCGCCCGAGCCCTCCCGCCAGGCGGAAGAGGATTCCGCGCGCGTCGCCACGGCGGAGGCGGCGATCCGCGCGGTCGAGCGTCACCAGCATGAACAAGGCGAGGCGCATGACGATCCCGGCCTTTATGCGGCGGCCGGCGCCCGGGTGATGGACTTCTACCAGGAGCGGATCGACGGGCTGAGCGACGGCAGCGCCGACGAGCTGCGCCTGCAGGAACGGCTGGCCAGCGAATTGCGCCTGGTCGGCATCCAGGCCGAGCGCGCTCAGCTGCTGGAGCTTGCCAGGGGGCGTGCGATCGGCAGCGAGATCGCCCGCAAACTAACCCGCGAACTCGACCTCGCCGAGGCCCGCCACCGCGGGTGAGGCACGCGAAAAAGCGCGCGGTGCCGGAACACCGCGCGCCCTTCGTTCAGCTGGTCGTTCAGGCAGCGTCGACCATCACGATCTCGCTGTCCTCGATCGCAGTGACCTTGAGCACGGCAAGGTCGCTGATCGCGGCGCCGTCCCGGGCGTTGACCCGGACGCCGTCGATCTCGATCGCGCCGGTAGCGGGAACGAGATAGGCCTTTCGGTCCGCGCCCAGCGCATACTCGGCGGTCTCGCCGGCCTTGAGCGTGGCGCCGATCACTCGCGCATCGGTGCGGATCGGCAGGGCGTCATTGTCGTTCTCATAGCCCGATGCGAGCGTGACGAAATGGCCCGAGCGATCGCCCTTGGGGAAGGGCTTGGCGCCCCAGCTCGGCGCTTCGCCGTCACGGGTCGGCACGATCCAGATCTGGAAGATCCGGGTGGTGACGTCCTCCAGGTTGTATTCCGAGTGGCGGATGCCGGTGCCGGCGCTCATCACCTGGACGTCGCCCGCTTCGGTGCGGCCCTTGTTGCCCAGATTGTCCTGGTGGGTGATCGCGCCTTCGCGGACATAGGTGATGATCTCCATGTCGCGGTGCGGGTGCGGCGGGAAGCCGGTCTGCGGCGCGATCGTGTCGTCGTTCCACACGCGGAGGTTGCCCCAGTGCATGCGGGCGGGATCATGATAGCCGGCGAACGAGAAGTGGTGCTTGGCGTCGAGCCAGCCGTGATTGGCGCCGCCGAGGCTGTCGTAAGGGCGAAGTTCGATCATCTTGTATCTCCTGTGGGGTAGCGCTGGCCGCCCCTTGTGAGACTGGATTTAGGACTTGCCCGCTTTATTGATCAGAGGGATAAAATCCTTCGAAACGTTCGAGGAAGTTGAATAGTGAATACGCCGGGCACGCCGACCTATGACCAGCTGCGCATCTTCCTGACGATCGTCGATACCGGCAGCTTCGCGGGCGCCGGGCGCAAGCTCAACCGGGCGGTTTCGGTCATCAGCTACGGCATCGCCAATCTCGAGGCACAGCTCGGCATCCTGCTGTTCGAGCGCGAAGGCACGCGCAAGCCGCAGCTCACCGTCGCCGGCCGCGCCCTGCTCGCTGAGGCGCGCAGCATCGCGCACGGCATGGACGGGCTGCGCGCCAAGGTGAAGGGGCTGCTCGACGGGCTGGAGGCCGAAGTCAGCCTGGCGGTGGATGTGATGCTGCCGGCCGAGCGGCTCGGCAAAGTGCTGCGCGCCTTTGCCCGCGAATATCCCACGGTGCAGCTGCGCCTGCATGTCGAGGCGCTCGGCGCGATCACGGCGATGGTGCTCGATCACGAAGCGGTGATCGGCATTTCGGGGCCGCTCTCGTCCGGCGTCGAGGGGATCGAGAGCATGACCGCGGGATCGGTGCCGATGGTGCCGGTGGCTGCGCCCGATCACCCGCTCGGACGGATGGAAGTGATCCCGCCGGGCGCCGGGCGCGACTATACCCAGCTCGTGCTGACCGACCGTTCGCGCTTCACCGAGGGGCAGGATTTTTCGGTCACCAGCCCCAAGACCTGGCGGCTGGCCGACCTGGGCGCGAAGCACGCGCTGCTGCGCGAGGGGATCGGCTGGGGCAACATGCCGCTGCCGATGATCGAGGCGGACCTGGTGGCGGGCACGCTGATCCGGCTGGGGATGCCCGACCATGTCGGCGGCACCTATCGCTTCTCGGGCATCTGGCGCCGCGACACCCCGCCGGGGCCGGCGGCGGCGTGGCTGCTTGACCAGTTCGTCCAGCTCGGCGCGCATGATGCGGAGCTGGCGGGGATGACGGATGTCTAGAATTTAGCTGCTACCCGGCGGAAGCCGGGGCCCAGGGTTTCTCTACCGTATCGCTCTGTTACCCCGGGCCCCGGCTTTCGCCGGGGAGCGGGAAGGCGTTACTTTGCCAGCGGCTCCCGCGCCGCCGGGTGCAGCGCGCAGGCGGCGGTGCCGACCAGCACCATCGCGCCGGCAAGGATCAGCGGCGGGGTGAGCCCGTAGCGGTTGACCAGCAGCGCCCCCAGCACCGCGCCGAGGAAGATCGCCGCCACGCCGCCAATCCGCCGCGCCCAGTTGGGGTTGCTGCCCCCGGCGAAGTGCGAGTCCGCCGCCAGGCCGGTGAGCGTCAGCGTCAGCACCGTCGTCGTCAGGTCGGGCACCTTGAGCTGGCGGATCGTCGCGTTGCGGAAGCCCATCGCTACGCCCGTGAGCGCGATGATCGCGAACACGCTGGCGGTCGGCGACTGGCTGGGAATGTCGAAGCCGATCGAAACGCCGGCAGCGATCCACAGCAGCGCCGCCTCGACCAGCGCCGCGACGATCAGCCAATGGTGCAGCGGTCGTCCCGCATGATGCTTGCCGATCCGCCCCGCAATCAGCGCTCCCAGCAGGAAGGCCGCGATCGCGGCGACGAACGGCGCCACCCGGAAGCCCGGCGTACCGGCGGCGGCGAAACCGAGAAAGACGATGTTGCCGGTCATGTTGGCGGTGAACACCTTGCCCAGCCCGAGCACGCTGATCGCATCCACCAGGCCGGTAGTGACCGAGAGCAGCAGCAACAGCCAGGGGAGCGGGGTCGAGGATTTGGCGGCGGACATGGTGGGAACTCCCTTTTTCTAATCTGGCTGTTTGATCTGGCTTTCGCCGGGGAACGATTGGGTCCTAGGGCGCCCCCGATTTCGCAAACATCCGAATAAAATCAGCCCTATCATTCGATATTTTCGAAAGGTCAGAACCGGAAATTGGCCTCCAGCCCCAGCATGGCGATCGTCTTCGCCGGTCCCGTCTCGCGGATGAAGGCGCCGGGTACGAAGGCGGAGAGCGAGGCGGACAGCTCGAGCTCGGCCGTCGCCTGCCAGGCGATCGTCGCCTCGGCTTCCTTGCCGATGAAGCGGGCACGGCTGTTCCCCGCCGCGCGGATCAGATTGCCGGGAATGTCATAGACCCCGTCAATGCGGCTGTACCGCCAATAGGCCATGGCGGCGAGGCTGGCGGAGATGTCCCTGGCCAGTGTGGCGCTGACGCGGGGATTGAGGCTGACGATGTTGGTCGGCCCGACCGGCGACAGCTCGCCGAAATACTTCCCCTTGGGAAACAGCGCATTGAAGGTGCCGAGCGTGCCGTTACCGGGCTTGCCGTCGCCGCTGACAATATTGAAGCGCAGTGTCGCATCGGGCGCCAGCGGCGCGACGGGAAAGCTGCGGCCGACTTCGGTGCCCAGCGTCCAGGCAGCGATGCGTTCACGCCCGAAGCTGCCGAACTGGGCGACACCCTCGACATTCCAGTGCCAGTCACCGCGCGTCCCGTGCGAGCGCAGCCCGAAGCTGTGCCGCGTCTCGCGTCCGGCCACTCCGCCGAAGCGCGCGAGATCGTTGCGATAGCCGAGATAATAGAGGTCGAGCCCCGGCAGCACGCCGTACGCGCCCCAGAGCGACTTGCTGTCCGAGGTCCGGTCGTCGAACGTCCCCGGCCGCGGCTGGACCGGACGGACCGCGAGCAGGCTCACCTTCGCCTTGCCGAGCGTCACATCCGCCCGCGCCCCGTCGAACGCGAGCGGGACATTGGGGCCATAGCGGGTGCCGACCAGCCGCTCGGTGCCGAGCGACAGCATCTGGCGCCCGGCGCGCAGCGTCACCGGGCCGAGATCGACCTCGCCGAACCCCTGGAGCAGGTCCACCCGGGTCTGGTCGACCGGCCCGGCCGCCGGCGCCACGCCTGCCGCATAGGCGGCAATCGGCTGGACGAAGGCGCGTACCCGGCCGACATGGAGATCGGCATAGGGCATGGCGCGCAGCCACAGATAGCCGTCGTCCGGCGCATCGGCCCCGCCCCAGAGATTGTCGTGGTAGTTCTCGTTGCGGGCACGCAGTTCGATGCCGGTGGAGAGCCAGGCGTCTTCGCCGAGCGGGATGTACTTGAGCGGCCCGGTCCAGTGATGTGCGCGCTTCTCCGCGTCGCTCAGGTCGGACCAGTCCTCGTCATAGCGCGTGATGCTGAGGGTTGGGGCTTGCCAGGGTTCGTGATCCTGAGCGGAGGCGGGGATGGTGGTGAGGAAGAGGGCCGGCAACAGGAGCGTAGCTGCTGCCCGGCGAAGGCCGGGGCCCAGGGTAGCGAGCGAGCCGGAAGAGAAACCCTGGGCCCCGGCTTTCGCCGGGGAACTGAAAAAAGCAACCCCAAGCCTACCCACGCCGCCGCTCCCACTCGGCGACCAGCGCCACCAGCACGAAGCCGCCGATCAGCCCGAGATGCTCAAAGAACGCATTGGTCGCGCCGAACCGCTCGGCGCTCCCCGGCACCATCGCCCAGAAGGCGTTGGCGGTGATCGCGGCGAAGAAAGTGAACACGCCCAGCATCCCCGCGCCCAGCCAGACCAGCCGCCCGCTCAGGATCAGCACCGGGCCGATCAGCTCGACCGCGATGGTCAGCGCCGCCCAGAGCGCCGCGGGCTGCATGCCGAAATGCGCCTGCTCGGCGACGGCGCCGTGCCAGTCGGTCAGCTTGACCACCCCGCCGAGCAGATAGGCGCCGCTGAGCGCCAGCCGGGCAAGGAACCAGGTCGGACGCCAGTCAAGCACGGCATCCACGAAGCGGGGCGTGTCCATCGCTCAGTTCTTCGCCACGGGAGCGTGGATCTCGGCGATATAGCCGCCGGGGAAGCGGACGATCGCGGCATCGCGGTCGCCCTCGCGGTGCGCCGGCACCAAAGTCTCGACGCCTGCCGCCTTGGCCTTGTCGAGCGTCACGGTGAGGCTCGATACCTCATAGCCGGTCAGCTCGCGGCCATAGGGCCAGGGCAGCTGCCCGTCCGACACCAGCACCGTCATCTTGCCATAGCCCGAAGTCAGGCGGACGCGGCGATAGGTCTTGCCCGGCTGGCCGATCTCGACGCCCGGCGCCGCCTTGTCCTCAGAGACGATCTTGGCATGGGCATAGCCGGTCCAACTCTTAAGGAAAGCGTTCGCCGAGTCCGCGGTCAGATAGACCCGGTTCTCCGGCACCGTCGCCAGCGGCGCGTAGTGCGGCTTGGTGGTGTGCCAGTAGAGCTGCATGTTCACCCCGCCCGGCCACTGCACGACCACATCGCGACCGATCGGATCGGGGAAGCTGGTGACCAGCCGGCTCGCGCCATGGCTGAGAGCGGAGGTCACCGCCGCATCGATATTATCGACCAGATAGCCGGTCCGCTCGTCCCCGAACGGATAGGGCACCGGGGTAACGAAGCCGAACACCGAGAGGATGCCAACAGGCGTGAGGACGAGCTGCGAGTTGGTCTGGCTCGCGGTCGGGGTAACCTGGAACACGCCCTTCTTCGTGGCAGTGCCGCCGAAAGTGGCGGTCACGCTGGTAACGAAGCGATCAAAATCCTCGGGCGCGACATAGACATGGGTGGAATCATATTCCGGCCCGATCGCGTGATCGGCGCTGGCCTTGGGCGCCTGCTGGGCAAAGGCAGCACTGGGGGAAACGGCGGGAGAAAGCACGACCAGAGCGGTCGCGAGCAGGAAGGTGTGGCGGGTCATTTCAGCTACTCCGATGGGATATGCACTGCCTCTGCGGACGGGTTTAGCCACCGCCCGAAAGCCGAACGATCCGAATAAAATCATCGGAACTGTTCGACATTCTGGAACAATCAGACCGCCCAGCACCCGCAACCGAGCGCGCCCCAGAAGCTCTGGACATCGGCGGCCGGCACCTTGGCGCCGAGTGCGGCAGCATGGTCATGGCCATGCACCCCGCAGGCCGAGTGGCAGGCGCACGCAGCGGCGAGCTTCTTCGCGTCGTCACGGCGATAATGGCCACCGAAGGTCGCGACCGGCGACCAGTCGGGCATCGCCTTGGGCGCCTTGGGGCCGAGCGGCGCGAAATCGCCCTCGCCATAGACCACCTTGCCACCGAGCACGGTCAGCACCGAGCGGAGATGCGCGATGTCATCCTCGGCGACATGGAAATAGTCGTCCGAGAGCAAGGCGAGATCGGCGAGCTGGCCCGCCTTGATCTGCCCCTTCTTGCCGACCTCGTTCGAGAACCAGGTATTCCGCTCGGTCCACAGCCGCAGTGCGGTCTCGCGGTCGAGCCGGTTGCGCACCGGGTAGAGCGCCATGCCGCCGACAGTCTTCGAGGTGACCAGCCAGCTCAGCGACACCCAGGGATTGTAGCTGGCGACGCGGGTGGCGTCGGTCCCCGCCCCCACCGGCACGCCGGCATCGAGCATCCGGCGGATCGGCGGCGTCGCTTCGGCCGCCTTGGCACCGTAGCGCTCGACGAAATACTCGCCCTGGAAGGCCATGCGGTGCTGCACGGCGATGCCGCCGCCGAGTGCCGCGATGCGATCAATGTTGCGCTCGCTGATCGTCTCGGCATGGTCGAAGAACCAGTTGAGGCCCTTGAGCGGAATGTCGCGATTGACCTTCTCGAACACGTCGAGGGCGCGGCTGATCGTCTGGTCATAGGTGGCGTGCATCCGCCACGGCCAGCGGCGCTCGGCGAGCAGGCGGATCACCGGCTCGAGATCGCCTTCCATCTCGGGCGGCATGTCCGGCCGGGCGACACGGAAATCCTCGAAGTCCGCCGCCGAATAGACCAGCATCTCGCCCGCGCCATTGTGGCGATAGCTGTCGTCGCCGTCGCCCGGCTTGATCTGGGTCGACCAGCTGGCAAAGTCCTTCAGCTCTTCCTTCGGCTTCTGGGTGAACAGGTTATAGGCGATACGCAGCGTCAGCTCGCCATCCTTGTGGAGCTTCTCGACGATCTCATAATCGTCCGGATAATTCTGCGAGCCGCCGCCCGCGTCGATCACGCTGGTCACGCCGAGCGAATTGAGCTCGCGCATGAAGTGCTTGGTCGAATTGAGCTGATATTCCGGCGGCAGCTTCGGCCCCTTGGCCAAAGTCGCATAGAGGATCGTCGCGTTGGGCTGGGCGAGCAGCAGGCCGGTCGGGTTGCCCTGCGCATCGCGCAGGATCTCGCCGCCCGGCGGGTTCGGCGTGTTCCTGTCATAGCCGACCGCGCGCAGCGCCGCGGCGTTGAGCAACGCGCGATCGTAGAGGTGGAGGATGAAGACCGGGGTTTCGGGCGCGGCGGCATTGATCTCGTCGAGCGTCGGCAGGCGCTTCTCGGCGAACTGATGCTCGGTAAAGCCGCCGACCACGCGCACCCATTGCGGCGGCGGGGTGTTCTCGGCCTGCTTCTTGAGCATTGCCATCGCATCGGCCAGCGTCGGCACGCCTTCCCAGCGCAGCTCCATATTATAGTTCAGCCCGCCACGGATCACATGGATATGGCTGTCGATCAGGCCGGGGATCAGGCGGCGCCCCTTCGTATCGATCACCTGGGCATTCGGCGCGGCGGCGGCGCGAACCTCGCCCTCGGTGCCGACCGCGAGGAACTTGCCGTCGCGGATGGCGACGGCATCGGCAACCGGGTTCTCGCGATCGAGCGTAGTCACCTTGGCGTTGACGAGGATCAGGTCTTGGGGCGGGGTCATGGCGAAACTCTCGGAAATGGGCAGCAGGGCGGTGGAGGCGGCGGCGCCGACAAGCGCCTGGCGGCGGGAGATCACGCCTCGTCCTTTCGGTTGGCCGGCAGCCGGCCAAGGACATGATCGGCGCAGTCGCTGGTGACGAAGCCGACCACTTCCTTGCGATCCAGGATGCGCTTGGCGATCGGCACCAGCTGCTCGCCAAGCAGGATCCCCGCCAGCCCGAGCAGGGCGATCACCGGCGGGGCGGGAGAACGAACCCCAAGCAGGCTGTACACGACGCCGACCAGCAGACCGGCACCCAGCGAGAGAAGATAGGCTTTCATGGGGTTCGTCCTTCCGACTTTTGGGGATCAGGCCTGGATGAAGGCGAGGATGTCGGCGTTCAGCACGTCGGCATTGACCGTCAGCATGCCGTGCGAGAAGCCCGGATAAGTCTTCAGCGTCGCGTTCGGCAGGATCTCGGCCTGGAGCACGCCGGCATTCTTGTACGGTACGACCTGGTCGTCCTCGCCGTGCAGCACCAGCGTCGGCACGGTGATCGCCTTGAGGTCGTCGGTCTGGTCGGTCTCGGAGAAGGCCTTGATGCCTTCATAATGGGCCTGCGCGCTGCCCATCATGCCCTGGCGCCACCAGTTGTCGATCACACCAGGCTTCAACTCCGCACCGGGGCGGTTGAAGCCGTAGAACGGGCCGGATGCGACATCGCGGAAGAACTGGGCGCGGTTGGCGGCGACGCCTGCGCGGAAGCCGTCGAACACTTCGATCGGCAGGCCGTTCGGATAGCGCTCGGTCTTGAGCATGATCGGCGGCACGGCGCTGACGAGGATGGCCTTAGCGACGCGGCCCGCGGGCTGGCCATGGCGGGCGACATAGGCCGCGACTTCGCCACCGCCGGTCGAGTGGCCGATATGGACGGCGTTGCGCAGGTCGAGATGCTCGGCGACCGCGGCGGCATCGGCGGCGTAGTGGGCCATGTCATGGCCGCTGCTCACCTGAGCGGAACGGCCATGCCCGCGGCGGTCATGCGCGATCACGCGGAACCCCTTGGACAGGAAGAACAGCATCTGCGCGTCCCAGTCGTCCGAAGACAGCGGCCAGCCGTGGTGGAACATGATCGGCTGGGCGTCCTTGGCCCCCCAGTCCTTGAAGAAGATCTCGGTGCCGTCCTGGGTGGTAATGGTGCTCATGGGAATTTCCTTGGGATTTCGTGGGATTGGGAAAGGCTGGGGTGCGGCCGGGCCAGGGGGCACGGCCCGGCCGCGCGGGGATCAGTGACCGCCTTCGGAAGCGCCGAACATGGTCTTGGCGTAGGTGATGCCGATGCCGTAGGCGCCGCCCAGCTTGCGGGCGATGCCGGTGGTCATGTCGTAGGTCTCGGTCCGCGCCCAGTCGCGCTGCAGCTCGAGAAGGTACTGGAGCGAGGTGATCGGGCGGGCACCGGCCTGGATCATCCGGGCAACCGCACGCTCATGCGCTTCCTCCGAGATGTCGCCGCTGGCGTCGGTGATGACATAGGTCTCGAAGCCCTGGTCGATCGCCGAAAGAACGGGGCCAACGATGCAGACCGAGGTCCAGAGCCCTGCGAACACCAGGCGCTGCTTGCCGATGCGGTTGACCTCGTCGATCACGGCGGCGTCTTCCCAGGTGTTCATCGACGTGCGGTCGAGCAGCTTCTGGCCCGGAAACGGATCGGTGACTTCGCTGAACATCGGACCCGAGAAGCTCTTCTCGGCGACGGTGGTGAGGATCGTCGGCACGTTGAAGCCGGCGGCGGCATTGGCGACCAGCGCGGCATTGTTGCGCAGCAGCTCCGGGGCGATCGACTTGGTGGCGAAGGCCATCTGCGACTGGAAATCGATCAGCACGAGCGCGTGATCGGTCGGGTTCAGCAGGGTCTTGCCGGGGGTCGGGGTGGCGGTGATGGTCATGGTGATTTCCCTCTTTTGGTAGTGTCGGCGGCCCGGAGCGTTCCGGATGCACAGGGTCTAGGCGGCCGAAGAACTGCGATGCAGCCGGATAAGATCGTTCCAACTGTTCCACTAAATCGAAAAGCTGCCCACACCCGGGGGAGTGAGCCACCGCCCCCATGCGAGTGAGAAATGCCTAATTCCGCAGGTTCGGGGACTTGCTTGCGTTGACTCGCCCCGGGCTTTGCTGCGACCCTCGCTGGCAGGAGAGTCGCGTATGAAGCAGGCAGGCGCCCGTCATGGCGAAGCCGTTTTCGAGGCAGTCCGGTCGCCCAGCCGCGCCGGGGTTTCCGCGATCGCCGCGTCCTGGTGCCGCTCGGTGCTCAACCACGGCCTCGATCCGGATGCGGGAGGTGCCCGCGAGCGATTCGACGGTACTTCACTGCGTGCCTTGCGTGCCGAGCACGAGGTGATGCTCGCCGTCGCCGGCCCCGTCCTCGATCATATGTTCCGCTCGGTCGGCCGCTCGGGCTGCGCAGTGATCCTCAGCGACGCACGCGGTGTGATCCTCGATCGCCGCGCCGGCGACGGTGATGCGGAGGGCTTCACCTCTGTCGGTCTGGTCGAGGGCGCGCGCTGGGGCGAGGCGGAGGAAGGCACCAACGGCATCGGCACCTGCCTGTTCGAGGGCAAGCCGGTGATCATCCACCGCGACCAGCATTTCGCGAGCCGCAATGTCGACATCAGTTGCATGGACGCGCCGGTCCATGATCCGCAGGGGCGCCTCGTCGCAGCGCTCGACGTGTCGAGCTGCCGGGACGATCATGGCCCCGCCATGGCCGAGATGGTCGCGGCGCTGGTCCGCGACGCCGCCCGCAAGATCGAGCGCGACTATTTCTGCCGCTATTTCGAAGGCAGGCGGATCGTCTTCCTCTCCGACGACGCAGTGACCGGCACGGCACTGCTGGCGGTGGACCGCGATGACCTGGTGATCGGCGCCAGCCGCGCCGCCCGCCTGCGCTTCGGCATGGACGACACCGCCCTCGCCGCGCCCCAGGCACTCGACCAGCTGCTCGGCGAGCAATCCTCGCCTTCTTTCGAGGATGCCGATCGCGCCGTGCTGCGCCAGGCGCTGGCCCGGGCCGGCGGCAATGCCAGCCAGGCCGCACGCCTGCTCGGCATCGGCCGTGCGACGCTCTACCGGCGCATGGGACGCGCCGGATTGAAGCTCTGATCCTTTTCCCCCGCAACCTGTCTCGATAGCGAGACACATGGCCCGGGCCGCGTTTCCCGGCCCCTTCCTGCCCCGGCGATCCCCGATTTAGGATCACGGACAGACGCCAGACCAAGTGGCGCCCGTAACCGCAAGGAAGAGGATCAGGCACATGGATGCCATCGTTCAGGATCGCCCGGGAACCCGTCTCAAGGCGCCTTTCGCTCCCCGCTACGACAATTTCATCGGCGGCACCTGGCTCGCCCCCAAGGCCGGGCGCTATTTCGACAACATCTCCCCGATCAACGGCCAGGTGGTCGGCCAGATCGCGCGTTCACAGGCCGAGGATGTCGACGCAGCACTCGACGCCGCGCACAAGGCGAAGGACGCCTGGGGTCGCACCTCGGTTGCCGAGCGTGCCCGCATCCTCAATCGCATCGCCGATCGGATGGAGGGGAATCTCGAGCTGCTCGCCACGGCCGAGACCTGGGACAATGGCAAGCCGCTGCGCGAGACGACCGCCGCCGACATCCCCCTCGCCATCGATCATTTCCGCTATTTCGCCGGGGTGATCCGCGCGCAGGAAGGCACGATCGGCGAGATCGACCACGACATGGTCGCCTATCATTTCCACGAGCCGCTCGGCGTGGTCGGCCAGATCATCCCGTGGAACTTCCCGCTGCTGATGGCCGCGTGGAAGATGGCCCCCGCCCTCGCCGCCGGTAACTGCATCGTGCTCAAGCCCGCCGAGCAGACCCCGGCATCGATCATGGTGTGGATCGACCTGGTCGGCGACCTGCTGCCGCCGGGCGTGCTCAACATCGTCAACGGCTTCGGGCTGGAGGCCGGCAAGCCGCTCGCCACTTCGCCGCGCATCTCGAAGATCGCCTTCACCGGCGAGACGACGACCGGCCGCCTGATCATGCAATATGCCAGCGAGAACCTGATCCCGGTCACGCTTGAGCTGGGTGGGAAGTCGCCCAACATCTTCTTCGAGGATGTCGCGCGCGAGGATGACGATTTCCTCGACAAGGCGATCGAGGGCTTCACCATGTTCGCGCTCAACCAGGGCGAGGTCTGCACCTGCCCCAGCCGCGCGCTGATCCATGAGAAGATCTACGACCGCTTCATGGAACGCGCGCTCAAGCGCGTCGCCGCGATCGTCCAGGGCAATCCGCTCGACATGGGCACGATGATCGGCGCCCAGGCCTCGTCCGAGCAGCGGGACAAGATCCTGTCCTATGTCGATACCGGCAAGCAGGAAGGCGCAGAACTGCTGATCGGCGGCAACACCGCCGATCTCGGCGGCGAGCTGGCGGACGGCTATTATGTTCAGCCGACTGTGTTCAAGGGTCACAACAGGATGCGGATCTTCCAGGAGGAGATCTTCGGCCCCGTCGTATCGGTAACCACCTTCAGGGACGAGGAAGAGGCGCTCGCGATCGCCAACGACACGCTCTATGGCCTCGGTGCCGGCGTGTGGAGCCGCGAGGCGAACACCTGCTACCGCTTCGGCCGCGCGATTCAGGCCGGGCGCGTGTGGACCAACTGCTACCACGCCTATCCCGCCCATGCGGCTTTCGGCGGCTACAAGCAGTCCGGCATCGGGCGCGAGACGCACCGGATGATGCTCGATCACTATCAGCAGACCAAGAACATGCTGGTCAGTTACAGTCCGAAGAAGCTCGGCTTCTTCTGATTGTTCCCCCGCGCCCGGCCGCCCTTGCCCAAGGACACCCCCGGCCGGGCGCACCCTCCCCAGGAAAGGAGAATTCCATGGCCAAGACCATGAAGGCCGCCGTCGTGCGCGAATTCGGCAAGCCCCTGACGATCGACGAAGTCCCCGTCCCCGAAGCCGGCCCTGGCATGATCCAGGTGGCGATCCAGGCGTCGGGCGTCTGCCACACCGATCTCCACGCCGCCGAGGGTGACTGGCCGGTCAAGCCCAACCCGCCCTTCATCCCGGGGCATGAAGGCGTCGGCTATGTTAGCCAGGTCGGCGCGGGCGTGAAGAACGTCAAGGAAGGCGACCGCGTCGGCGTGCCATGGCTCTACACCGCCTGCGGCCACTGCGTGCATTGCCTGGGCGGCTGGGAGACCCTGTGCGAGAGCCAGCTCAACACCGGCTATTCGGTCAATGGCGGCTTTGCCGACTATGTCGTGGCGGACCCGAACTATGTCGGCCACCTGCCCGCCAACATCGGCTTCAACGAGATCGCGCCCGTGCTCTGCGCCGGCGTCACGGTCTATAAGGGGCTGAAGATGACCGACACCAAGCCGGGCGATTTCGTCGCGATCAGCGGCATCGGCGGGCTGGGGCACATGGCCGTGCAATATGCCGTCGCAATGGGGCTCAACGTCGCTGCGATCGACATCGACGATGCCAAGCTCGATCTCGCCCGCCGCCTCGGCGCGACGGTGACGGTCAACGCCCGCAACGAAGATCCGGCCACCGTCATCAAGCGCGAGACCAGCGGCGGCGTGAACGGCGTACTGGTCACTGCTGTGAGCGAGAAGGCATTCGAACAGGCGATAGGGGTTACCGCTCGCGGGGGTACCGTGGCGTTAAACGGGCTACCGCCGGGTGATTTTCCGCTCAACATCTTCGGACTCGTGCTCAACGGCATCACCGTGCGCGGATCGATCGTCGGAACCCGGCTCGACCTTCAGGAGTCGATCGATTTCGCCGCGCAGGGCAAGGTCAAGGCAACGATCGAGACCGCCAGGATCGAGGACATCAACAAGGTGTTCGATCGCATGCACAAGGGCCAGATCGAGGGCCGCATCGTCCTCGACATGGCCTCGTAGGAGACACGAGATGACCGACGGGGTGGCCAGGATCGAACGGGTCGTCGCCACCCCGGCGGCGCTCGAACTCATCGCCGAGATCCGGGCCGAACACGGCCCCTTGCTGTTCCACCAGTCCGGCGGCTGCTGCGACGGATCCTCGCCGATGTGCTACCCCATCGGCGAGTTCCGCATCGGCGACGGGGACATATTGCTCGGCGAAGTCGACGGTACCCCGGTCTATATCGGCCGCGCCCAGGGCGAGGCATGGGCACACACCCAGCTGATCCTCGACGTCGTGCCCGGGCGCGGCGGCATGTTCAGCCTCGACAATGGCCGCGAGCGCCGCTTCCTCACCCGAGGCCGTGTGTTCACCGACGCCGAGCGCGACCAGCTCGCCCGGCCCTGACCGCGCCCCTCGCGCAACATCCGTTCAAGCGCGTGACACCATGGTTCAACACGGAATCGCCGGACCTGCCCTAGGAGAAGGCCGACAATTGCCCTGGCGCAATACCGAGAACCAGCGAAGCCACGGTTTGAGGGGCCGACCCGCTTCTTACCGGACATTGCTGCGGCCTCTTTTTGGGGGAGGCCGAGAGCCCGCGCGGGAAACTGCGCGGGTTCTTTGCTTGACGCAGCCTGCCATGGCCCGCGACATGTTGCCCGCAGAACAAGCCGGTCGTCCGGGCAGATCGCCCGAACGGCCCCTCGTCGCCATGGACAAGCGCGGGCGCCGCCCATAAAGGACAGGCCCTCCCTTCTCCGCTTGGAAAGTTGCCCGGCACCGATGTTCCGACCCCTGTATGACTGGGTGCTGCGCATGGCGCACCACCGCCATGCGATCTGGCTCCTCGGCCTGGTTTCCTTCGCGGAGAGCAGCTTCTTCCCGATCCCGCCCGACGCGATGCTGATCCCGATGGTGATCGCCCGCCGCGAGCAGGCATTCCGCATCGCGCTGGTCTGCACCATCGCCTCGGTGCTGGGCGGCATGCTCGGCTATTATATCGGCTATGGCCTGATGCAGACGGTGGGCGAATGGATCGTCCACACCTATCATCTGGAGGCCAAGCTCGCGGAGGCGATCCATGCCTATCAGAGCGAATATGGCACCTGGATCATCCTGCTCAAGGGCCTGACCCCGATCCCGTTCAAGCTGGTGACGATCGCGAGCGGCGCGGCCAGCTTCAACTTCCCGCTGTTCGTGCTGCTCTGCTGCATCACCCGCGGCGCCCGCTTCTTCCTCGTCGCCCTGCTGCTCAAGCGCTACGGCGCCCCGGTGCAGCAGTTCATCGAGAAGCGGCTGGACCTGTTCGCCTGGGCCTTTCTCGGCCTGATCGTGCTGGGTTTCGTCGCCGTCGCGGTGCTCTGATCGGGGCCGGTTTCTTTTCGCGCTTGCGCCAGCTTGCACCTGCGCTCGCGACTCGCTAGATACAGCCCCCAATCCGACAGCGTGGTGGGTAGCACCGGTTCCTCCAGAGAGGACCGGGCAGCGGACCCGTGCCCCGCAGCCGGCGAACTTTGAAGCGAGGATGCCCCAGTGGCGAAGACCAGTCCGACCGAATTCGTGAAGCAGGTGCAGACCGAGGCGCGCAAGATCGTGTGGCCGTCGAGCCGCGAAACGATCATGACCGGCGTGATGGTGATGATCATGACCACGCTGCTCGGCGTGTTCTTCCTGGGCATCGACTCGATCTTCGATTTCATCGTCAATTCGCTGCTGCGCCTCGCGCAGTAAGCCGCACCGCAGAACACCAAAGGGAAAACGAACGCATGGCGCGCTGGTACATCATCCACGCCTATTCGGGCTTCGAGGGCAAGGTTCGCGACCAGATCCTGGCCGACGCGACCCGCATGGGCCTCGAGCAGCTGGTCGAGGCCGTCGAGGTTCCGACCGAGACCGTCACCGAGGTCCGCCGCGGCAAGAAGATCCAGTCCGAGCGGAAGTTCTTCCCGGGCTATGTCCTCGCCAAGCTCGAGATGAACGACGACGTCTATCACCTCGTGAAGAACACGCCGAAGGTGACGGGCTTCCTCGGCTCGTCGGGCAAGCCCCAGCCGATCAGCGAGGCCGAGGCCGCGCGCATCCTCAACACCAAGGACGAGGCGGCCACCGCAGCGCCCAAGGCGAAGGTCAAGGTCGACTACGACATCGGCGACACCGTCAAGGTCATCAGCGGCAACTTCGCGACCTTCTCGGGCGTGGTCGAGGAGCTCGACTACGACAAGAGCCGCGTGAAGGTCTCGATCTCGATCTTCGGCCGCGCGACGCCGCTGGAGCTGGGCTTCGAGGACGTCGAGCGCATCAAGTAAGAGACGCGCGACAAGCGAATCCGAAGGGCCGGGGCGGAAACGCTCCGGCCTTTTCCGTTCGGGGCTAGGCGCCCAGCACCTTGCCCATCCGTACCAGCGGCACCATCACGCCTTCGATCGGGCCGGCCGAGACCTGCTCGATCGGCGCATAGCCGCAGGCGCGGTAGAGCGGCACGCCGGAGAGCGTCGCCATCATCTCCGCGCGGCGGAAGCCGTGATCGGCGGCGGCCCGCTCGCACAGCGCGAGGATCATCCGCCCTACCCCCTGCCGCACGAAGCCGGGATCGGTGTACATGGCGCGGATCCGCGCGGCGTCCGTCGCCGGGTCGAGCGGGGCCGGCTCGCGCTCGATCACGCTGTCATCGCCACCGAACAGGGTCGCCCGCCAGCTCCAGCCGCCGCAACCCGCGATTTCGCCGTCGCGCTCGACCAGGAAATAGGTGCCGTCGCGAACGAGCTGGCTGTCGAGGCCCATCACCTTGTGGCTGGCACGGACCTGTTCGGGGGTGAGGAAACCCTGCTGCAGCGCCTCGATCGCGCGGCCCATCAGCGCATGCAATGCGGGCAGGTCCTCGATGCGGGCGATGCGATGCGTCAGTTCAGCCATGGGACGGCGATAGCGACCGGCGCGTACAGGGTTCAAGCACTACGAAAGGGACCCCGGAGGCGGATGCCCCCGGGGAAGTCAGAGGGCACCATGCGTCAGTATTTGATGCGCAGCCGGGCGTAGTAGAAGCCGCCGTTGAAGCCGAAGGGGCCGCCGTTGCGCGGATAGACCTGGCCGTCCGACGTGCCGCCGGTGATCGGGTAGATGGGCACCGATGCCGCGGTCAGCCGGTCCGGGCGCTCATCGGTGAAGTTCTGCGCGCCGATGGTGATCGTGTAGTGCTCGGCGAAGGTGTAGCTGACGTCGAGATCGGTGACGAACTTGTCGCCGAAGGTCTGGCCCGGGCCATAGTCCTGGGCGCTCTTCCAGCTGCCGTAATAATTCTCGCGCACGTTGAAGCTCAGCCCGTCGAGCGACCAGCTGGCGACGAACACCACGCGGTGGTTGGGTGCGAGATGCTCGGCGTCGATGATCTGGTTCGGGCCGATCACCTTGGGATTGTACTTGGTGATCTCGCTCTTGTTGTAGTTGTAAGCGAGCGAGAAATTGAGCTCCGCCTCGCTGAGCACGGTCTTCCAGGTGCCGACCACGTCGATGCCGCGGGTGCGGGTGTCGAAGCCGTTGGTGAAGAAGTTGACCTGGCCGCCCACGCCCACCGCGATCAGCGATGGCTGCGCCGCCACGTCGGCCGCGGTGACGGTGTAGTTCTGGGTGATGCCGATCCGGTTCTTCACGTCGATCTGATAGGCATCGACGGTGAACGACAAGTCCTTGTCCGGCGTCAGGATGAAACCCACGCCGTAGTTGGTCGACTTCTCCGGATCGAGCGTAGTCGCGCCATAATATTGGGCGATCGCGGTGTTCACCGGATAGGTGCCGACCTGCACCGCCGTGCCCGCGACGAACGAGGTGGTGATGATCGCATCGTTCGACTGGCCTGGCGACGGCGCGTGGAAGCCGGTGCCGATGCTGCCGCGCACCGAGAAGGCATCGGCGAACTTGTAGATGCCGTTGATCTTCCACACCCAGGCATCGCCGAACGTGTCGTAATGCTCGTAGCGGCCGGCGGCGCCGACGCTCAGCGCGTCGGTGATGTCGGTCTCGAGATCGATATAGGCGCCATAGCTTTTCTGGCTGAACCGTCCGGCCGCCGCCGGGCTGGTGCCGGCATAGCCGCTCGCGCCGACGCCCTGGGCGTTGCTGGTGCCGGTGAAGGTATACACGCCGGGCGCGGTCTGGGTGTAGAGCCGCTGCGCCACCGCATAGGGACCAGCGCCATAGGACTGCACGTCGCCGGCGGTCTGCTCATAGGTCTCCTTGCGGAATTCGCCGCCGGCGGAGAAGGTCAGCGGGCTCGCCAGGCCGATATCCACCGGATAGCTGAAGTCCGCGTTGAGATTGGCCTCCTCCTGGATCAGCTTGCCGAAGGCGAAGCTGGTCTGGGTCCTGGGGCCGTAGGAGGCGTTGAGCGAGCTGTACATCGACAGGGTCAGCGTGTTGCGGGCCCAGGAGCCGGACAGGTCATAGCGGAAGCCGCTCTCGGTCTCGCCCTTGTAGCCGAGCGTGCCGTAGATCTCCTCGGTCTCGCCGACGAAGCGCGGGGTGAAACCGGCCGGATAGAGCTGGCTGAACCGGAAGACATTGCTGTCGACCACGAAGCTGCCCGCCGGGCAGGTCGCGTTGCCGGTGGGGCATGGCGTAAGGTAGAAAGTGTTGTTGAACAGCGCGTTGGCGCCCTGGGTGCGGACCACGCCGGCGGAATCGACGGCGGTGCTGGTAACCGAGGGGCGGTAGTTGAAACTCTGGTTTGCGTGGATCTTTGCAAAGTTGGCGAAGAAGTAGAGCTTGCTCTCATCGGTCACGTTCAGCGCCGAATTGAGCAAGAGCTTGTAACCATGGGATGGCGAGGTGCCCCAGATCTGCGCGGGCAGCGGATAGTTGGGCAATTGCGACGCCAGTGAAGGGAAGTTGATCGCAAAGTTCGCGGCGGATGGCCGGGTGACGCCGCGGCTGGTCTGCGCATCGTCGTCATATTCGCCGGTCAGGTTGATGAAACCGATTGCCCCGGCAAGGCCGATATTGCCGGCGATCTGGTAACTCTCTCCATCGCCTGCATAATATTGGCCGGCCCGCGCCACGACCTCGAAGCCGCTTCCCTCCTTCAGGCCATAGTTGAGCACGCCAGCAATCGCGTCTGAACCATATTGCGCCGTCGCACCCTCGCGCAGCACCTGGAGGTTGCTGATCGCCAGCGACGGGATGGCGGAGATGTCCGGCCCCTGCGAGCCGCGCCCGAGGCCGGTGTCGCTGCCGGCATAGACCTGGACCAGCGCCGAGCGATTGTAGCGCTTGCCGTTGAGCATCACGAGCACCTGGTCGCCCGGCAGGCCGCGCAGTGACGGCGAGCGCACGAAGGTGGACGCGTCCGAAATCGAGTTCTGGCCGGCATAGAAGGACGGCACGACGTTCTTCACCGCATCGATCATGTTCGCGGCGGGCTGTGCGGTAAGCTCGGCGGCACTGATCACGTCTACCGGAGACGCGGAGGTTGTGAGCGTGCGATCGGTACGTCGCGTGCCGATGACGACGATCTCGCCGGCCGGCTCGGACGTAGTTGTCGCTTCCTGAGCCGCCGCGACATCAGTCAACAGCAGCGATGTTACAATGGCGGAAGACGCAAACAGGATACGCCGACGAACTGATGAACAGGTAACGCCCATTGGATGCCCCCTCGATTGCGATGTTGAATCGCCTTTCGAGGCACCCCGTCCTGAAACAAAAGCTACGTGAAACAGCAATATTGTCAATCAGTCATGAAACAAGCCTGTAACAATGACTTCCCGACGGTTTTTCTTGAAATTCCGTGGCGGAAGGTTCGCGGCGGATTCACTGCGGCGCCCCGCGGCGAGGCATCCCTGCCCGTTCCATATCGTGGCAGACACGAAGCGAAGCACCGGGCGATTCCCGCCCCGCACGAAAAAGGCCGGAGCGATGCCGCCCCGGCCTTTGGGTTCCTGGGACAAGCGGGCGATCAGGCTTCCCTGCCGCCCCATTCGCGGTTGAGCCCCAGCGCCGCCAGCGTGCAGGCGGCACCCGAGAGGAGGTAGGCACCGACCGAGAGCAGCCCGAAATTGCTGGCGAGCAGCAGCGCCGCCAGCGGGGCGAAGCCGGCGCCGATGAACCAGGACGCGGTGGCGGTGGTGCCCGCGCCGGTATAGCGGCGCCTGGCGGAGAAGCTGCTGTTCACCGCGCCCGAGGACTGGCCGAACGACAGGCCGAGCAGGACGAAGCCCAGGATCATGTAGGTCCATTCGCCGGCCGACCCGGTGCCGAGCAGCTGCGGAGCGAAGCCGCTATAGGCGGCGATGAAGGCGGCCGAGACGCCGAGCAGCGTACGGCGGCCGATCCGATCGGCGATATAGCCCGAGAGCACCATGGCGAGCATGCCGAATACGGCACCGACCAGCTCGATCACCAGGAAGTGCACCGGCGGCTCGCCCTTCAGCACCACCCAGGAAAGCGGGAAGACGGTGACGAGGTGGAACAGCGCGAAGCTGGCGAGCGGCGCGAAGGCACCGAGGATCACGGTGCGCCCCTCCTCGCGGAACAACTCGCCCACCGGGGTCGGCTGCAGCTCCTGGCTCTCGTAGAGCCGCTCGAACTCCGGCGTGGAGATCAGGCGCAGCCGGGCGAACAGCGCGACGACGTTGATCACGAAGGCGACGAAGAAGGGATAGCGCCAGCCCCAGTCGAGGAAGTCGGCCGGGCTGAGCGCCGTGAGCAGGAAGGCGAAGACGGCGGCGGCCACGAACAGGCCGATCGGCGCCCCGAGCTGCGGGATCATCGCGTAGAAACCGCGCTTCTCCTGCGGCGCGTTGAGCGAGAGCAGGGCGGGCAGCCCGTCCCAGGTGCCGCCCTGGGCAAAGCCCTGACCGAGGCGGAACAGCGCGAGCAGCGCCACCGCCACGCCTCCCGCCTGGGCATAGCCGGGCAGGAAGGCCATCGCCGCGGTCGATCCGCCGAGCAGGAACATCGCGATGGTCAGCTTCACCCCGCGCCCGTGCGTGCGATCGAGCCAGATGAAGAGCAGCGCCCCGAACGGCCGCGCGACAAAGGCGAGCGCGAACACCGCGAAGGAATAGAGCGTGCCGGTCAGCGCATCGGCGAACGAGAAGATCACCGCCGGGAAGACGAGCACCGAAGCGATCGCATAGACGAAGAAATCGAAGAATTCGGAGGCGCGGCCGATGATCACGCCCACCGCGATATCGGCGGGGCGCACCGCATGGTCGCGCGCATCGATAAGGCGGGCATCGCGTTCGAGCGTGCCCGAATTCGTCGTGCTCGGCGTGGCCATCATCCCCATTTCGTCCTTCCTGAGTGCGGGCGCACCCTAGCCGAGCGGCATTCGCAGCCCTTTGACTCGGATCAAAGGCAGACCCGCAACGTCCGGTTAGCCGGGATGCATGCGGATACCAGGATCCAGACCAGCTCGCCGGGCTCTCGCCAGCCTGCCCCTACTCACCTTGCCCCTGCTCCTCGGCAGTTGCGGCGACATGGTCGTCATGAACCCGACCGGCGACATCGCGGTGCAGCAGCGCAACCTGATCCTGTTCTCGACAGGCGTCATGCTGCTGATCATCGTGCCGGTGCTGGCGCTGACGATCTGGTTCGCCTGGAAGTATCGCCGCAGCAACCCGAACAAGACCTATGGTCCGAACTTCGACCACTCGACCACGCTCGAGCTGGTGATCTGGACCTGCCCGCTGCTCATCATCATCGCGCTGAGCGCGGTGACCTGGACGAGCACCCATCTGCTCGATCCCTTCCGCCCGCTGGAACGGATCGCGCCGGGCAAGCCGGTGCCGGCCGGCACCAGGCCGCTGGAGGTCCAGGCGATCGGCATGGATTGGAAGTGGCTGTTCATCTATCCCGACCTGGGGATCGCCACGGTCAACGAGCTGGCGCTGCCGGTGGACCAGCCGGTGCATTTCTCGATCACCTCGACCGACCAGTTCAACACCTTCTTCGCGCCCACCCTGGCGGGCATGATCTACGCGATGCCGACGATGAAGTCGGAGCTGCACGCGGTGCTCAACAAGACCGGCGACAGCTGGGGCTATTCGGGCAACTATACCGGCGCCGGCTATTCGGACATGCGCTTCAAGCTGCGCGGCATCGACAAGGCCGGGTTCGAGAAATGGGTCGCCGAGGCCAAGGCCAGCGGCAAGGCGCTGGACACCGCCACCTACCTCACGCTCGCCAGGCCGAGCACCAAGGTGCCGGTGATGCGCTTCTCGGCGCCGATGCCGGGCCTGTTCGACAAGATCGTCAACCAGTGCGTCGCCCCCGGCACGCCCTGCATGGTCGATGTGATGCGCAGCGACATGATACGCGCCGCCGGCAAGCCGCACGATCCAGGCCATGACCCGGCCAAGGCACCCACCGCCCATACGCCGCCGGCGGGCACGCACCAGGATGCGCCGAAGCATCCGGGCATGTCCGCCCTCGCCCCCTTCCGCATGCCCGGCGCCGCGCGCGTCGCCCAGGCCTGAGCCAACGGAACCGCCATGACAGACCATTTGCTAAAGACGGTGTTCGGACGCCTGTCCCTGGAGTCCTTGCCCTTCCTGCACGAGCCGATCCTGCTCGGCACCTTCATCGTCGTCGCGCTGCTGGGCCTCGGCCTGCTCGGCGTGGTGACGAAGTACAAGCTCTGGGGCTATCTCTGGAAGGAGTGGTTCACCAGCGTCGATCACAAGAAGATCGGCATCATGTACATCATCCTGGCCATCGTGATGCTGCTGCGCGGCTTCTCCGATGCGCTGATGATGCGCGCCCAGCAGGCGATCGCCTTCGGGAGCAATCCCGGCTACCTGCCGCCCGAACATTATGACCAGATCTTCACCGCGCACGGGACGATCATGATCTTCTTCGTGGCGATCCCGCTGGTGGTGGGCATCGTCAACTTCGTGATGCCACTGCAGATCGGCGCGCGCGACGTGGCCTTCCCGTTCCTCAACAACCTCAGCTTCTGGCTGACGGTCGCGGGCGCGCTACTGACCATGATCTCGCTGTTCGTCGGCGAGTTCGCGCGGACCGGCTGGCTGTCCTACGCCCCGCTCGCCGGGCTGCAGTACAGCCCGGATACCGGCGTGGACTATTATCTCTGGTCCCTGCAGATAGCCGGCGTCGGCACCACCCTGTCGGCGATCAACATGGTCGCCACCGTCATCAAGATGCGTGCCCCCGGCATGACGATGATGAAGATGCCGGTGTTCACCTGGACCGCCTTCTGCTCGAACATCCTCGCCATCGCCATCTTCCCCGCGCTGACCGCCGCCTTCTTCCTGCTGATGCTCGATCGCTATGCGGGCACGCATTTCTTCACCAACGAGCTCGGCGGCGCGCCGATGATGTACTGGAACATGGTGTGGATCTGGGGCCACCCCGAGGTCTATGTGCTCGTGCTCCCGGCCTTCGGCATCTATTCCGAGATCACCTCCACCTTCACCGGCAAGAAGCTCTTCGGCTATTCGTCGATGGTCTACGCCACGGTGGTCATCACCATCCTCAGCTACCTAGTCTGGCTGCACCACTTCTTCACCATGGGTGCCGGCCCGACGGTCAACAGCTTCTTCGGCATCGCCACCATGGTGATCTCGATCCCGACGGGCGCGAAGATCTTCAACTGGCTGTTCACGATGTACCGCGGCAACATTCGCTTCGAGCTGCCGATGATGTGGGTGGTCGCCTTCATGCTCACCTTCACGGTGGGCGGCATGACCGGCGTCCTCCTCGCCATCCCGCCGGCCGACTTCGTGCTGCACAACTCGCTGTTCCTGGTCGCCCATTTCCACAACACGATCATCGGCGGCGTGGTGTTCGGCCTGTTCGCGGCGATGGTCTACTGGTTCCCCAAGGCCTTCGGCTTCAAGCTCGACGAGTTCTGGGGCAAGGTCGCCTTCTGGGGCTGGGTCGCCGGCTACTGGATCGCCTGGACGCCGATCTACATCGTCGGCCTGATGGGCACCACGCGCCGCGTGAACCATTTCGACGACCCCAGCTTCCAGCCCTATTTCATCATCGCCGCGATCGGCGCCGTGATCATCCTGATCGGCATCCTCGGCTTCGTGATGAGTATCCTCGTCGGCTGGCTGAAGCGCGACCAGCTCAAGGACGCGACCGGCGATCCCTGGGACGGCCGCACGCTGGAATGGTCGACCTCCTCGCCGCCCCCGGCCTACAACTTCGCGTTCACCCCGGTCATCCACGACCTGGACGCCTGGTACGACATGAAGAGCCGCGGGTACGAACGCCCGACCACTGGCTTCCGGGCGATCCACATGCCCAGGAACACCGGCGCGGGCTTCATCCTCTCCGCCCTGGCGCTGGTGATGGGCTTCGCGATGGTCTGGTACATCTGGTGGCTCGCCGCGCTCAGCTTCGCCGGCCTGTTCGCGGTCGCCGTGGGCCACACGTTCAACTTCAAGCGCGACTATTACATCCCCGCCGAGGAAGTCGCCGCAACCGAGGACAAGCGCACCATGCAGCTTGCGCAGGGGGCCTGACATGACCGACCACGCAATCGACCCCCAGGCCGCTCCGGTCTGGCACCTCACCGAGGAAGAGGAGCATCACGACCATTCGGGCGGCAGCCCGACGGTCCTGGGCTTCTGGATCTACCTGATGAGCGACGCGCTCATCTTCGCCTCGCTCTTCGCGATGTTCGGAGTGGTGGCGAGCGCCTATGCCGGCGGCCCGGTGCCGCGTGAGATCTTCGACCTCAAGCTGGTCGCGATCAACACCGGCCTGCTGCTCGCCTCGTCGATCACCTTTGGGGAAGCTATGCCGCACATGGAAGGCGGCCGGGTCGGCCCCGTCCGCTTCTGGCTGGCGCTTACCGGCCTGCTCGGCGCGGGCTTCGTCGCCATCGAGCTCTATGAGTTCGCGCACCTGATCGCCGAGAATGCCGGACCGGATCGCAGTGCCTTCCTCTCGGCCTTCTTCACCCTGGTCGGCACCCACGGCGCGCACGTGACGATCGGCCTGGTGTGGATCGTCACCATGCTGATCCAGCTCGGCCAGCACGGCCTCAACCCCGCGACCAGGCGGCGCCTGATCTGCCTGTCGATGTTCTGGCACTTCCTGGACATCATCTGGATCGGCGTCTTCACGTTCGTCTATCTGTATGGAGTGATCCGTTGAGCACCCCGCACGAAACGCCCGGCACCCACGGGCACGGCAATGGCCACCGCATCGGCTCGCTGCTCGCCATCGTCCTGACGGTGATCCCGTTCTGGCTGGTGATGAGCGGATCCCCCCTTTCCCCGGCCTGGACCGCGGCGGTGATCTTCGCCTTCGCGATCGTACAGATCATCGTGCACGTCGCCTTCTTCCTGCACCTCGACACGCGGTCCGAGGGCGGATGGACGCTGCTCGCCTTCCTGTTCACGGCGGTGATCGTGATCCTCACCATCGGCGGTTCGATCTGGGTGATGTACCACCTGAACCTGAACATGATGCCGATGCCGGATATGGGTGCCGGTCACTAGGGAGACCGGCGCCCTGCGGGGGATCGGCCAACTAGGCAGGGCCGATCCCCCTATTCCCCTTCTCAGATCGAGATCTCCGTCCACTCGATCGTCGAGCCGCCGCCATTGTTCGTCTGGTTGCTGCTCGTGTTGTAGGCGCCCATCTTCGGATAGAAATAGCGCCCGCTCTTGAGGCTGCCGTCATAGACGGTGCCGGCCTTGTCGCCGTCCGGATTCGATTTTTTGCAGACCACGCCGTTGATCCGGTATTCCGGGCTCTGGCCGGTGCTCACCGACACGCTGACATCGTAGGAGCTGCCGATCACCACGGTCGGCGCGCCGCTGCACAGCTGGCCACCCTGCACCACGTAGAACTCGAAATTGCCGCCCGACTTGGGCCGTACCGCGAGCTGGGTGATCGGCTCGGACGGGCCCGAGGTAGCGCCGGCCGCAACGACGTTGAGCACCTGCATCACGCTCACATATTTGCCGCCGCTCACCAGCTTGAACCGTCCGCTCGCCGAGACGCCGGTGGTGCTGGACGTGCCGCGCAGCTCCGCCCTGCCCGGCGTGCTGTCGGTCCGCTGCTGGATGGTGAAGCGCTTGCCGCCGCTGATATTGGTGATGCTGCCGCCCGAATCGGTGTCGGTGGTATAGGCCCAGGCGACGCCGGCGGTGGCGAGGATCAGGCCGGTGGCCGCCAGCAGGGCGGTGCGATTATGCTTGAACATTGCATCTTCTCCAGGCGCCTCCTGGATTGCCCGGCGCTTCTGTGCGAGCTGGTGCCCGTGTCGCCGGTGACGGCACCCTGCGAATTGTCAGGCCAGTTGGCAAGGCCCGATTGCACCGGCGCGGCGGCGCCATGCGCCTTGCCTTTCCCCCCGGGATGCGCTAGGCGCGCGCCCTTCCAAAGCAACAGCTACGGAAATCCGCGGGAGGCCGTGTTCGCACGGCCGCTTAACCGCTCGACTTGATCAGGGCCCCGAGCTTCGCGCGAAGGGCCCGCGAAAGAGAGTGACATGGCAAAGAAGATTACCGGCTATATCAAGCTGCAGGTGCCTGCGGGCGCCGCCAACCCCTCGCCGCCGATCGGCCCTGCCCTGGGTCAGCGCGGCGTGAACATCATGGAATTCTGCAAGGCGTTCAACGCCCAGACCGGCGACATGGAGAAGGGCACGCCCCTCCCCACCGTCATCACCGTCTATGCGGACCGCTCGTTCTCGTTCGAGACCAAGACCCCGCCGGCGACCTATCTGATCAAGAAGGCCGCGAACCTGAAGTCGGGCTCGAAGGAGCCGGGCAAGGTTTCGGCAGGAAAGATCGCTCGCGCCGAGCTGACCAAGATCGCCGAGATCAAGATGAAGGATCTCAACGCTAACGATATCGAGGCGGCCACCCGCATCATCGAGGGCTCGGCCCGCGCGATGGGCCTCCAGGTTGTGGAGGGCTAAGGACATGGCAAAGCTGACCAAGAAGCAGAAGGCGTGGACCGTCGACAGCGAGAAGCTGCACGGCGTGGACGAAGCGATCGCGATCGTGAAGGCCAATGCCACCGCCAAGTTCGACGAGTCGATCGAAGTCGCGCTGAACCTGGGCGTCGATCCGCGTCACGCCGACCAGATGGTCCGCGGCGTGGTGACCCTGCCCAAGGGCACCGGCAAGACCGTGCGCGTCGGCGTGTTCGCCAAGGGCGCGAAGGCTGACGAGGCTCGCGAAGCTGGTGCGGACGTCGTTGGCGCCGAGGACCTGCTCGAGATCGTCCAGGGCGGCAAGATCGAGTTCGATCGCTGCATCGCGACCCCGGACATGATGGGCCTGGTCGGTCGTCTCGGCAAGGTTCTGGGCCCGAAGGGCCTGATGCCGAACCCGAAGCTCGGCACCGTGACCATGAACGTCGCCGAGGCCGTCAAGGCTGCCAAGGGCGGTCAGGTCGAGTACCGCGTCGAGAAGGCCGGCATCATCCACTCGGGCATCGGCAAGGCGTCGTTCCCGGCGGAAGACCTGCGCGCGAACTTCGACGCGCTGGTCGACGCAGTGGTCAAGGCCAAGCCGTCGGGCGCCAAGGGCAAGTACCTGCGCAAGGTCGCCCTGAGCTCGTCGATGGGCCCGGGCGTGAAGGTCGACGTCGCCGAAGTCGCGGCCGTCTGATCTCAGCGCACCGCTGAAACAAAAAGGGGCTGGGAAGAGCGATCTTCCCGGCCCTTTTTGCGTCCGCACGCCCTGGCACGGCATCTCGATATCCGGGCGTCCGCGAGTTCGGCAACTGTGCCTCGGCCTTCGCCGGGGAACCGAGAGATACGCGGGAGCACCCGCCAGGCCGCGCGCCCAGACAGAGAAAGGGCCGGGACATCGCCCCGGCCCTCTTCGCCCCACAAAGCACCGGATGGTTCAGGCCACCGCTTCGCCCGGCAACGCCGTTTCCGCCTTCCAGGTACCGCGCACGCGCCGTGCCCAGTCATCGACCCGGCGGATCGCTTCCTCGGTGAGCGTCACGATGCCCGCCCGATTGTCCATCGGATTGGGCGAGCGAACGACCAGCCCGGCGCTCTCGAGCAGGGCAAGGTGGCGGATCGCCGTGGTCTGGGGCGCACCGCTGCCGATACAGGCACTGCTCACCGATACCGGGCGCCCCTTGGCGGCCGCCAGGTAGAGATCGAGCAATATGTCCCAGGTCGGCTCGCGGAACTGCCCGGCGATCGGCCCAAAGGCGTCGTCGCGCAGCCGGCGGGCACGATAGATGCCCTCCACCAGGTCCGCTGCCTTGCCGGTGAACCCGACACCGCCCGCTGCCGCCTTGCTGGGCACCGCAGGGCGCTCGTGCAGGCGATACAGGGCATTGTCCGCCTCAGCCATGATAGGCCTCCCCGGTCAGGACCAGGCGGGATCCGCTCCATAGAGCTTCAGCCGCTGGCGATGCCGCACCGCGCCGATCGCGATCAGCAACGGGCTGGGATAGCTCCACGCCGCGTTCGCCACGGCATAGGACCATGGCATCAGCGAAGGCGAAAGGATCAGCAGATGCGTGATCACCGTGTTGAGCTTCACCGCGGCGAGCCACATCGGCCAGTAACGCTGCGCCTTCAGCGCCAGCACGGTCATCGCCAGGAACAGGCACGTATCGACCGTGAGCATGCCCATCTCGAGTTGGAAGAAGCGATGCGCGCCGGTGGAGGGCGTGAAGGCCGAGGCCGCGACGGCGGAGACCAGGATCCCGACGGCCGCACGTTCCGGCGTGCCGCCCCGCGCGAGCGCGTAGAGGCAGCAGCTTACCAGCAGGGCGAGATAGAGGAACTTGCTCATGCGACATGATCGCACCAGTGAAGCTGACCCAAGTCAACGCCTCCATCACGCTGCAGCCGCGATTTTGATGATCGCCGGCTCGATTGCTTCGTGCCCGGGCGTTTCATAGATGTCGCCCTCGCCGATTACCTGGTGGCGAATGCCGACGCTGCGCAGCTCGCCATGCGCCTTCTTGATGTCGGAAAGCGCACCGAAGACCTTGGCGGTGGCGGCACCGACATAGTCGACGGCATCCTGCGCCTCGAGCGGGTGGAAAGTACCGTCGGCCCGCGCAGTGAGCACGGCAGTGCCCATGGCGAGAACCTTGAGCGCAGCCTGGTTCACCGCGAGTTCCGCGGGCTGGAGCGAACGGGCGATGCGCACAGAAGCGATCTTCTTTGCAGAAGGCATGAGTCCTCCTTCGCGCAGCCACAATGCTGCGACGTGGTTGATGGTCCGGCTTTGGAAGAGACCTAGTTCAGCTGGTAATGCGCCAGAGCGCGCCCAGCCCATTGAGGAAGTTGGCCACCGCGATCAGCATCAGGATCGAGAGACCGAATATCCACATCAGGCGGTTGAGCGGGTCCAGATCATTGGTTTGCCTCCCTTGCCTCAGAAACGGAACCCGAAAGCGCGGTTCGGCTTCGGACCGTTTCGGTGGCAATGGAACTCCCGAATGCACCGTTTCGGCAAGGTCCACCGGCTCGGCCCCCAAATTTTGGGGGGGTGTTTCCGGGGGCTGCAGAGAGGCATCCTCGTGCGCGGTGAGGATGCGCGCGGCCTCGCGCCGGCTGGATACGCCGAGCGTGCGGGCTGCTTCCTTCAGGTACCCATCGACCGTGAGCGGCGACAGGCCAAGCGCGAGGGCGATTTCCTTGGACGACATGCCGCGCGCGACAAGCCGCAGGCAGTCACGTTCACGTGCAGTGAGTTGCTCGATCGTCCCGGTCACCATCGCTGCCAGCTTTTAGCCATCGCGCGTGGAAATCCAACCGAGTTGGTGTGAAAGAGTGTGAGTTTCCGCGCAAAATCGCGTTGGGAAAAACGGATCGCATGCAAATGGGAATCCAGCCGAAACGGCCTTCCTCCTCCCGCTAGAAACACCTGCGTATCCGGGCCTGGCCGAACCGCCATCGTGCGCTTCCTTCCCCCCGACGTAACGCGCATAGTAACGCACTAACGATATAGCGGGAGAGGCGATATGCGGGGCATGCGCGCGATTTTGGCACTGGGCCTGATCGGCACGGCAGGAAATGCCGTGGCGCAGGAGGCGAATCCGCCCGGCCAGGATGCCGCGATCGTGGTGCAGGGCCAGCGCGACCGCCCGAGCAACTGGCGCCAGGCCGAGACCGATCACGTCGTGGTGATCAGCGACGGCGGCGAGAAGGAGCTGACCCGGATCGCCCATAATCTGGAGCGACTCCATTTCCTGCTTTCGGTTCTGCTCAACCGAATCGACCGGCCGGACAACACCCGCAAGCTGCGCATCACCCTGGTCGGCAACGGCGCCGAGTTCGATGCGATGGACCTGGCGAACCTGCGCTATTCGCCCGGCCCCTATGCCCGCGCCTTCCCCGAGCCGGCCTATTATGATCCGCGCGAGGACGGTGCGGTGTTCGCCGCGAGTCGCTTCGACCAGAAGGCAGTGCTCGAGCCCGGCCAGTCGCTCGCCAATATCCTTCCCGACCTGGTCCGCGCGACGACACCGGCGGCCGATCCCGCCGCCGGGGCATCGGGCGAGAACCCCGGCACGGCGGCCGCGCTCGCCGCCGGCCAGGCCGGATCGATCGCGCGATTCGGACGGGAGGACCCGCTCGCCCTTTCGGTGAACGAGCTGGCGGTGCCGATCTCCGCGGAGGGCCGCATCTATGCCGGCTATGCGCGCCATTTCCTGGTCACCTATTTCCCGCATGCCTATCCCCGCTGGTATGTTGACGGCTTTGGCGAGCTGTTCGCGACGATGGCAGCCGAGGGTGATGCGAAGATCGAATATGGCCGCGCGCCGGACGGGCTGCGCAAGGTGCTCGATCGCTATGCCCGCACGCCGATCGCGGATGTCCTGACCGGCCGCTATCTGAGCGACCGCAAGGCTGCCGAGCGCTGGACCCCGCTCCACGCCTGGGCGCTCACGCACATGCTGTTCTTCTCGAACACCCGCCGGGGCCAGCTCCACGCCTATCTCGCATCGATCGCCGCGGGCGAGTCGATGGCGCGCGCGGCGGCGGCATTCGGCGACCTCGGCAAGCTGCAGGCCGAACTTGCCGCCTATGACAATGGCAAGCTGCCGTTCGAGCAGATGTCCTATCCCGCCGATCGCGCCGGCGAGCCGATCGTGCGGCGGCTGACCGAAGGCGAGGCGGCCTTTGTGAAAGGACGGCTCGAGCTCGGCTCTCGGGTCGAGCTGCCGCCCGCCTCCAGCGACCCGAAGCTGGACAAGGCGCGACGGGACGCGATCGCGCACCGCGACGACTGGTTGCGCAGCCTGCGCCGCGACGCCGCCCGCTATCCGGCGAACCTCGACGCGCAGCTGCTGCTTGCCGAAGCCGAATGCCGCAGCGGCAACGGCACCGAATGCGCCACCGCCGCCGGCAAGGCGCTGGCGATCGCCCCCGGCAATGGCGACGCGCTTGCCTGGCAGGGCGTAGCCCAGACGCGGATCGCGCTGGCGGCGCCGGCGGCGGACAGGCAGGCGATGCTGAAGAGCGCCCGTGTCACCATCGCCCGCGCCAATCGCGCCGACAGCGAGAACCCGCTGCCGCTGCTCGCTTATTATCGCAGCTTCGCCGATGCGGGCGAAGCCGTGCCCGATGTCGCGATCGAGGGGCTGATGAAGGCCGCGGACACCGTTCCCGCCGCCCCTGCCCCGCGATTGCTGCTCGGCGAGGCACTCGCCGCGCGGGGCAGCACCGTTGCGGCGCGCGGCGCGCTGCTGCCGGTGGCCAACGGCCCCTATGGCTCGCCCGAGGCGCTTCCCGCCCGCGCGCTGCTCGCCACGCTGAAATAGAAAAGGGCCGGAGGCGATGCGCCCCCGGCCCTTCCTTTTCAGCCGATCCGAGGATCAGAACTGCGACGAATAGGTCAGGAACCACTGGCGCGGCGCAATCGGATACGCCGAGTAGCTGTTGGTCGCCGAACCCACCGAGATCGTCGACCAGCCCTTGATGTCGCCCAGGTTGGTGACGTTCAGGCTGAGCTTCGCCTTCTTCATCCCGACCATGTCGGCCGGCAGGTCGACACCGACGCTGAGCGAGGTGAGGAAATAGGAGCCGATGCTCGCGTCGTTCGAATAGGTGGTGTAGCGGCGGCCGACATAGTCGCCCACCAGCTGCGCCTCGATCGGGCCGACATTGAACGTCGCGACGCTCTTGTTCATCCACTTCGGCGTGCCCGGCAGCTGCTTGCCGCAGGTAGGGACGACGCCGCCCACCACCAGATAGCCGCCGATGCAGCTGCTGGTCGCGCCACCGATGCCGGTCGCGGTCGAGCTATAGTCGCTCTGGTACTTGGACAGGTTGTACGACGTGGCGTTGTAGAACGAGAAGATGCGGCCGAAGCGCAGCGTGAACGCCGCATCTACGCCGTTGGTCTTCACGTCGCCCACGTTCACCAGGATCGAGGTGCCGCCGGCGATCTGGCCGCCCGCGATACCGCCCGGATTGGTCGAGATCGCCAGCAGGCGGTCGCTGAAGTCGACATGATAATAGTTGATCTGCGCCTCGAGGCCGATGCCGCCGCCGAAGTTGCGGTGGGTGCGCAGGCCGGCTTCATAGGTCCAGCTGCTCTCGGGCTTGCCGTCATTGGCGAAGGCGTTGAACGCCGCCTGGCTGCCGGTGAACCACGGGCCGCCGCCACCGGCCAGATATGCCTGATACTGGCGCAGGTTCTTCTGGACGTTGAAATAGACTTGCTCGTGCCCGTTGACGTCATAGGTCGCGCCCACGGCCGGCAGGAACCACTTGAGCGTGTTGATCTTGCCCTCGGGCAGGCCGCCGGTCAGGCCGGAGAGCGAGCCGAGCTTGGGCTGCACCGGATACCAGCCATTGGCCCATTGCGCGCTGGTCTTGAAGCCGAACTGGACGAGCAGCGGCTCGAACACCTGCCAGGTGTCCTGGACGTGGAGCTGCAGTTCGTTGATCCGCGCCTCGCCCTGATACTGGGTGAACAGCGGCTGCATCACCCGGATCGGGCGGATGTACGGGGTGCTGAGCTCCGGGCTGCCGACGGGCACGGCATACCAGCGGCGCCACTGGGTGGTGCTGTTATGCTCGAACCAGCCGCCCAGCTCGATCTTGTGATTGCCCAGCTCGACGTTGAGCGAGCTGATCGCGCCGCCACGATCGATGCGATATTCGGTGGTGCGGGTGATCAGGCCCGAGCCGCCGGTCGCCGCGACCATCGCCGCACCGACCGCTGCCAGCTGCGCGTCGGTCCGCGCGGTGCAGGCGGCGGGGCGCACGCCGTTGCCGTTGGCGGTGAAGCGACAGTTGGTCGGCAGCGCGGCATAGCCGGCATCGAGATAGGGCTGCGCCGTGGTGATCGACTGGCCGAGCGGGCCGGCGACGACGCCGACACCGTCATTGTGGTGATAATAGATAGTGTTGGTCAGCCGGATATTGTCGGCGATCTTCGCCTCGTACCGCGCATAGGTCAGGTGGTCGGTGCGCTGCGCGTCCGAATAATAGTTGCGGTAATTGCTGCCCACCGCGGCGGGCGAGTTGCCCAGCGCGTTGATATAGCTGCGATAGCCGCCCAGGTCCGGATAGGAGAAGGGCTTGGTGTAGGGCGTGTAGAGCTGCACCGGGGTGGCGGTGCCGCCGGCCGAGGGCTTGAAGAAGACGGTGGCGTCCTCGTTCGGCTGCTTCATGTCGTTATAGTCGAAGTACAGCGTGAACTTGCCGACCGAATCGTCGTGCACATACTTGGCATTGCCCTGCCAGCCGCCCTGCCAGCCGTTGAAGTCCCATGCCTTGGCCTTGTGGCGCGTGATCGCGAAATAAGCGGAGTCGGTGCCCGCCTTGCCCAGGCCGGTATCGAGACGCAGGAAGGTGCGCGAGGTGTTGTAGCTGCCCACCGTCTGGTTGGCGGTCACGCCGAAGCTCGGGGTCGGATCGGACGAGAAGGTCTCGATCGTGCCGCCCAGGTTGCTGTTCGACGGGGTGGCGAGATCGCCGGCGCCGGCCGACACGACGACGCGGGCGACGTTCTCGGAGATCACCGCGCGCTGCGGCGACAGGCCATTATAGTTGCCGTAGCTCTGGTCGCCGAGCGGGATGCCGTCCATCGTGTAGCCGAGCTGGTTGCCGGCAAAGCCATGGATGAAGATCTGGGCGTTCTGCTCGTTGTTACCCCAGGGATCGGCGGTGACATAGAGCACGCCGGGCAGCGTCTGGATCGCCTTGAGCGGCGAGACGCCCGGCAGGATCTTCTGGATCTCACTGGCCGGGATCGCGGTCGCCGAGCGGGTCTGCTTGGCCGTCACGAGGATCGCCTGGTCGCCGGCATTCTCCGGTGCGCTCGCCTCGTCGGACGGCGCTGCCTGGTCCTGCTGGGCATAGGCCGGCGCGGCGATGGCGGTGAAGGAAAGAGCCGCTGCGCAAACAGTGGCACGAAGAACGTGGCGAGCCGTCATATATCCCCCTGGGAATCGCGGCTTCGTTGCGCCGCAGCATCGGCCCCTAGGCGGGGGATGTGGCAGTCTCGTTCCGGTTGTGAGACACATTGGCGAAACGAATAAGACCGATCCGAGACACGTCGGAGCGCCCGCCGCCGCCGCGATTGACTTATCCACAAATATCGCTATTGGCGCGCCTTCCTCCTTCGGGAGGTGACCGTCCGAGACAGCGAGTGCAGGGAATTTGCCCTGCTTAATCTCTCGCCTAGACGGGGACAGATTTTCACCGGCGGCTCCCTGAGCGGAGCGCGCGGGTCATGCCCAGGGATCTGGGCACGACGATCCTTCCCCTCGGACATTTTGTAACCGGGCATTTCCCGCAAGGGAGGTGCTCATAACGAGGAGACCGGCATGGATCGTTCCCAGAAGGCTGATGCCGTTGCCGAGCTGAACCGCACCTTTGGCGAGGTTGGCGTGGTGGTTGTCACCCGCAACCTCGGGATGACCGTCAAGCAGTCGACGGACCTCCGTAACAAGATGCGTGAGGCCGGCGCGAGCTACAAGGTCTCGAAGAACAAGCTTGCCAAGATCGCTGCCGACGGCACCGATTACGCGGCGATCGCCGACCTGCTTACGGGTCCGACGGCGCTCGCCACCTCGATCGACCCCGTGGCTGCGGCCAAGGTGGCGGTCGAGTTCGCCAAGACGAACGACAAGCTCGAAATCGTCGGCGGCGCAATGGGCACGCAGGTTCTCGACCAGGAAGGCATCAAGGCACTCGCCTCGCTGCCGTCGCTGGACGAGCTTCGCGGCAAGCTCGTGGGCCTCATCGTTGCTCCGGCAACGAAGCTCGCGACCGTCACCCAGGCACCGGCCGCGCAGCTCGCGCGCGTTTTCGGCGCCTATGCGGCCAAGGACGCCGCATAAGCGGATCTTGCAAGACTTTTTATCCCGAAACACCTGATTTGATTGGAGTTTATCATGGCTGACCTTAACGCGCTTGTTGACCAGCTTTCGGAACTGACCGTCCTCGAGGCCGCTGAGCTCTCGAAGCTTCTCGAAGAGAAGTGGGGCGTCTCGGCCGCCGCTGCCGTCGCCGTTGCCGCCCCGGGTGGCGCTGGCGCCGCTGCTCCGGCTGCTGAAGAGAAGACCGAGTTCGACGTGATCCTCACCGGCGACGGTGGCAAGAAGATCAACGTCATCAAGGAAGTCCGCGCCATCACCGGCCTGGGCCTGACCGAAGCCAAGACTCTCGTTGAGTCGGCTCCGAAGGCTGTCAAGGAAGGCGTCAACAAGGACGAAGCCGAGAAGATCAAGAAGCAGCTCGAAGAAGCCGGCGCGACCGTCGAGGTCAAGTAAGCTTCCTAGCTTCTCGCTTTTCAGCGAACCAGATCAGGGCGGTCCGGCAACGGGCCGCCCTTTTCTTTTGCCTGCGCATCACCTCCTCCCCGGCTCGCCTCGGGGTGGAGGGAGCGCCGCGAAAGCGTCCTCCTTGTTCGTCACCCCGGCCTTGTGCCGGGGTCCACCAGGAGGCAAGCGCTGGCCCCACGGCTCGATGCCGCCCCCCGAGGCACGGTGGATCCCGGCACAAGGCCGGGATGACGGTTAATTGGCCAACAGCCCTCCGCCTCCTTGCAATGTAGGATTTCGCCTGCTGGGCTCACCCGGCCGGCCTCAACCCGGCAGCTCTTTGACGCCGTGGGAGAAATAGGATCACGCGCGCGCAACTATGTTGCGAGATGCGACGCGTTTCCGGGGAAACAGGGAAAATAGGCGCCGCGAAAACCCGCTCTTGGCCTGTACTTTGTGTACTTTCGCGAGTCGGCACCGATCCGCTGTTGGATGGATCAGGCCGCCGCCATCTGCTTCGCAAGATAGCGGTTCGCCGCCAGCTGCCCGGTCGGCGCCGGGCGATCGAGCCAGATCGGGCCGAGCTTGTCGCCCTGCCCCGCCGTGCCCAGGATGAAGTCCGCGCCGAAGCGCCGGATGCTGAGCCCGCCGCGCCAGCGCAGGTCGATCAGCACGATCGGCACGAACATCGGCCGCCCGCCGACATCGACCACGTTCACGCCCGAACGCGGGATCGCGAGGCGTACCGGCATGCGCCCGCCGCCGCCGGCGGGCAGGTCGAAGGGCGGTCCACCCGGCTCGCCCGGCGGGCCGCCATGGAAGCCGGCGATCACTTCGTCCTGCCGGGCATGCGCGCTCATCGCGGCATAGGCGACGCGGATGCTGTCGGCCGCAGCGCCCGTGCCGTTGGCGATCAGCAGCTCGAATTCGACCAGCACTTCATTCTCGCCAAACACGATCCGATGCGGGTTGATACCAAGCTCGAACGGCTCGGTGCCAACCAGCGCAGGTGCTGGAATGGCAGGCTGGGCGGGTGCGGGTACGGGCGCAGGCGTCGCGCGGCCAAGGCCCGGCGGCGGCTGGAGCGGCGGGGCGGCAACGGCCATCGGCTCGGCCTCGTAAGCCTCCGCTTCGTCTTCTTCCCGGCGGCGGCGGCCGAGCAGCAACCAGCCGCCCAGCCCAAGCAGCGCCGTGCCCCCGGCACCAGCGGCGGCCCAGAGCCATGGCGAAGACGCGGATGCCGGCTCGGGCACTGGCACGGCGGTCTGCACCGGCTGGGGGGCAGGAATGGGCTGAGCGACCGGGCTCGGCATCGCCGTCGGCGCCGGAGTCGCGGACGGCGTCGGCGAAGCGGCAACCGGCGCAGCCTCGCGCGGTGCCGGGGTCGCGCGGGCGACAGGCGCTGCGCGTTGGGGCTGCGGTTGCGGCGTGGCGGTACGGGCTGCCGGCGTTGGCGTGGGTGTCGGCACCGGCGCGGGTGTCGGGCTGGGTGCCGGCGCGATGCTGAACCGCTCGGGGATCACGCCCGGCAATTGTTGCGGCTGCGGACGGACGCTTGGCGGCGGGGTGATGATCGGTGCGGAGCCGGAGCCCGGCGCCGGTGCGTCCTGGGCATGCGCCAGCGGCGCGGCGATCGATGCCGCGGCCAGGCCACACAGCCAAACAGTTCTGAGCCTCCCAGCGTTCACCATCATTTCCTGGCCTTCCGAAGATGAACCGCGGCTGCACATCGCGCGTCATTCGCCGCATGTCGAGGGCGGATTGTCCCTGCCGTCTCCGTCCCTTACAGCGATGAAACACTGGGGAGACATTGGTGACTGGCGAGCGATCGGGGCCCGGCCCCGGCTATATACCGGCGATCGACGGGCTGCGCGCCATTGCCGTCACTTCGGTGATCCTCTTCCACCTCTGGCCCTGGTCGCTGCCCGGCGGCTTCACCGGCGTGGACATCTTCTTCGTCATCTCGGGCTTCGTGGTGACGGGTTCGCTGGTCGGCCGCGAGTTCACCAGTTTCAGGCAGCTTGCGGCATATTTCTATGCCCGCCGCCTGATGCGGATCATGCCGGCGCTGGTGGTGATGCTGCTGGTCTCGCTGCTGGCGTCGCAATTGTTCATCCCCGACGCCTGGCTGAGCAACAGCCTGTCCCAGGTCGCCCGTTTCGCCTTTTTCGGGCTCAGCAATGTGGTGCTGGCCACCGATACGGACAGCTATTTCGGTCCCCAGGCGGCGTATAATCCCTTTACCCACACCTGGTCGCTGGGCGTGGAAGAGCAGTTCTACCTGTTCTTCCCCTTCATCCTGTGGTGGCACCACCGCCTGCATTCGGGCGCCAAAGCCGTGCGGCTGGTGGCGATCCTCTCCGCCCTGTCGCTGCTGCTCTGCGCGGTGCTGGGCATCTTCGCCCAGAAATTCGCCTTCTACCTGATCTTTCCGCGCTTCTGGGAACTGGGCGCCGGCATGCTGCTCTGCCTGTCCCGCGAGAGGTGGCAGCCCTGGGCGGCAGGCCGGCGCTGGCTCGCGCCATTGGGCATTCTGCTGATCGCGGCGGGCTTCGCGATCCCCGAAGGACCGCTCTTCCCCTTCCCCGGCGCGCTCTTGCCGGTGGCGGGCACGTCGCTGGCGATCATGGCGATCCTGGGCGGCACCGCGCCGCGTGCGCTGGGCGGGCGACCGATGGTGGCGGTGGGACTGCTCTCCTACTCGCTCTATCTCTGGCACTGGCCGGTGTTCGTGCTGTTCCGCTGGACCGTGGGGCTGCACACGCTCAAGCACCAGCTCGCCGCGCTGGTGATCGCGATTGCACTGGCGATCTTCTCCTATTTCCTTGTCGAGAAGCCGCTTCGGATGAGCCCCCTGCTCGTCCGCTGGCCGCGTGGCCGAGTAGTCGCGGTGGCGGTGGCGGGGGTGCTGGTGGCAGCGCTGGGCGGGCAGCTGCTCATCGCCGCGCATAACCGGATCACGCTGAGCGTCACCCGGGATCGCTTCGCCTGGTATGCCGAGCCCGGACGGGCGTTGCCGCTGGATCTTACCGGATGCGTGCCGGTCGATGGTGGGGAGTGGCTTGGCGGGGGTAGAATCGCGACCTGGACTGCCCGGTGCGCGCGGGGGGAGGGATTCACACTGTTCGTCCCAGCCGACTCGCATGGGCTGGCTTATTCGCCCGCTTTGCGACGGCTCGCCGCAGAGACGGGCGCGAGCGTGCGGCTCTATTTCAAGCCCGGCTGCCCCTATCTCAAGCTCATCCAGACCCATGCCTCGCGCCCGCGCTGCACGGTCTGGTACGATGCGGTGGAGAAGGAGATCGCCGCCCGCTCGAAACCCGGCGACGTGGTGTTCCTCCCCGGGCTGCGCGTCACCCGCCTCGCCAACCAGTTCGAGAATGACCGCGACCTGATCGGCGCCCGCGAGGATGTGGTGTCTGACGCCGCGCTTGTCGAGGCCCGGGGCATCACCCAGAGGCTCGCCGCCGGCGGCGCCCGGCTGGTGCTCGAAGCGCCCAAGCCGGTCTTCCCCAGCCCCGTCTTCCGCTGCGCCGACTGGTTCAACCGCGCCAACCCGTCGTGCCACGGGCTGACGATCGAACGCGAGCGGATGCTCGAGCGCCGCCGCCACGTGATGCGCGCGATGAGCGCGCTGGTCGCCAGCGAGAAGCCGACGATCCTGTGGGACCCCCTGCCCCTGTTCTGCCCCGGACAGACCTGCGAGGCGCTGCCCGGCGGACGGCCGCTGTTCTTCGACGGCGACCATCCGAGCGGCCTGGGCAACGACCTGATCTATGCGGATCTCAAGCGGACGGTGCTGGGGGTTCGGTAAAGACGCTCCCCTCCCTGGAAGGGAGGGGCTGGGGATGGGTCCCGTCTCGACGGTACGGAGAGGCCTGACGATATGGTTCCGTATCGCCAGGCCTACACCCACCCCTCGATCCCCTCCCTTCCAGGGAGGGGAAGATGTATTACGGCACCGTCACCGTGGTCATCGGGACGTTCGCCAGCTCGGGCTGGGCCTTGAGCTGGGGCACCACGGTCTTGAGGTCGCCGACCACGACCAGGATGAGCTTGCCGAGCGGATAGGAAGCGTTGGCCGAGGCCTGCATCTGCTCCGGGGTCACCGCCAGCACCGCGGGCACATAGCGCTCGGTCCAGTCGCCCGGCAGGCCGAGGATGTCGCGCGTCGCCAAGGTGCCGACCACCGAGCCCGAGGTCGAGTTCGAGATCGCGAACAGCCCGGCCATATAGGTGCGGATGCCCCTGGCTTCCTCGGCCGGGACCGGCTCGGTCTGCATCCGGCGGATCTCCTTGAACACCTCGTGCAGCGAATCGCCGGTATGCTCGGTGGTCACGTCCGCCTGGAAGCCCCAGAGCGCCTGCTCGGGGGTGAACTCGACGTCCGAATAGGGCGAATAGGTATAACCCTTGTCCTCGCGGATGTTGGTCGTGATCCGCGAGCTGAACGCGCCGCCGAGCAGCGCATTGGTGACGCGCTGGGGAATGTCGGCATCGGTCCCCGCACGGCTGGCGTCGAAGGCGAGGCGCAAGGTCGCCTGCGGCGCACCGGGGCGATCGACCAGCACGATCTTCGGGCCCGGCTGGTGCGGGCTCTGCAGCACCACCGGATCGGGACCGGCCTGCCAGCCGGCGAACGCCTTCTCGATCGCCGCCTTCACCGTCGCCGTGTCGAACCGGCCGGCAACATAGAGTCGCGCGCGCTTCGCGCCGAACTGGCCGGCATGGAAGGCCTTCACCTGGTCGATCGTATAGCCCTGGAGCTGCGCCGCGCTCGGGATGATCCGGCCATAGGGATGGCTGGTGCCGTAGACGGTGCGGCCCAGCGCCACGTCCGCCAGCGTGCCCGGCTGCGACAGCGCGACCGAGAGCTGGCGGCCGAGATTGGCCTTCACCCGGGCGAGCTCGCTCGCCGGCAGCGTCGGGCGGACCGCCACGTCGCTGAGCAGCTGGATCGCATCCGGCGCATATTCGGAGAGCACATTGGTGCTCACCGTGGTCGACTGCATGCCGGCGCTGACGTTGAGCTGGCCGCCCATCCCCGCCGCAGCGGCGGCGAGATCGGAGGCGGTCTTGCCCGCCGCGCCTTCCTTCATCAGCGCGCCGGTGACTTCGGAGAGCCACACCGCATCGCCTTCATTGACCGCACCGGCGCGCACGCGCAGCGACACGACCGTCTTGGGCGCGATGCCATAGGGGATCAGCGTGACCTGAAGCCCGTTGGGCAGCGTGTAGGTCTCGGTCGCCGGCAGCTTGAACGGCTTGGGATCGGCGATCGGCGGCGCGGGCGGGAACTTGTCCTGGGCCAGGGCCGGCGTGGCGGCGAGCAACGCCACCGATGCGAGGAGCATGCGCTTCATCACTTGCCTCCCTTGGGCTGGGCGCCCGGCTCGACGACGTAGACCGAGCGGTTGGTCTTGCGGAGATATTCCTGGGCGGTCTTCCGGATCAGCTCGGGCGTCACCTGCGCGAAGCCCTGCTCGATCCGGTTCACCGCGGTGGGATCATTGTCGAACAGCGCATAGACCGCGAGCAGATCGACCAGGCCGACCCGGCCGCCCCCATCGATCGTGCCGTACAGGTCCGAGCGCATCTTGGTGCGGGCGCGCTGCAGCTCGGCCGCGCTGACCGGCTTCGCACGAAGCTCCTCGATCACCTCGTCCACTGCCTTGGTGATCTGCGCGGTGCTGTGGGTCGTGTCGTGGGTGAAGCTGAAGCTCCACAGCATCGGCCCGCGATAGTTGAACATGTTGCCGAGATCGCCATTGATCCCGCCCGAAAGCTCGCCGGCGATACCTGTATCGGTCACCAGCTTGCGGAACAGCCGGCTGTCATCGCCCTGGAGCAGGATCTGGTCGATCAGCCCCATCGCATACCATTCGGGCGTGCCGCGATCGGGCACGTGATAGCCCGCGGCATAGCCCGGCTTGGGCGCCAGCGCATCGACACGGCTCTTGAACTTCTCGGCGGTCTGGCGCGGCTCGGAAATATCGGGCTGCTTGACCGGGGCGGCCGAGGCGATCGGGGTGAAATATTTCTCCACCATCGCGCGGGTCGCGGCATAATCGAGGTCGCCGGCGATCACGAGCACGGCATTGTTCGGCCGGTAGAACTCCTTGGAGAAGGCCTGGGCGTCGGGAACCGTCGCCGCCTCGATCTCCTTCAGGTCACCGTAGAAATTGTGGCTGTTGTACCAGTTGGTGTTGGCCAGCATCGGCAGGTCGATCCACGGCCAGGTGCTGTAGGGCTGGTTGAGGACGTTGACCTTGACCTCGTTGCCGACCACGCCCTGCTGATTCTTGAGCACGACATCGTCGATCACCGGATTCTCCATCCGGTCCGCCTCGAGCCACAGCATCCGCTCGAGCGCACCCGAGGGGACGATCTCGTAATAGTTGGTGAAGTCGAAGCGGGTGGAGCCGTTGTTGACCCCGCCCGAATTGGTGATCGTGGTGTCGAACACGCCCTTGGGCGCGTGCTTCGATCCCTGGAACATCAGATGCTCGAACAGATGGGCGAAGCCGGTGCGGTCCCGCGGCTCCACGCGGAAGCCGATGCCGTAATAGACGCCGACCGTCACCGTCGGCGCGATCGTATCCCTGGTCAGGACGACGCGCAGGCCGTTGGGCAGCGTGAAATATTGCGTGTCGACATGCAGCTTGCTCGCCGCGGCGGGCTGCGCCGCCTGGGCATGCGCGAGCGCGGGAAGCGCAGTCGCGGCCAAGGCAAGCGCGAGGCTCCATTTAGGCATCAATTCCTCCCCGAAGGATGAGTCGAAGGTGAGTTATTCCATCCGCACACCGGGATGGGAAGGGGTTTAGGGGGTTCGCTCCACGGAGCGTTTCCACGTTCACGCTCAGCGGCTGGTGCAACGGTTCCCCGGCTTTCGCCGGGGAACAGAGAGCTGAATGGTTGATACCCGAAACCCCGCCGCATGAGATCCCGTCTTTCGCCGGGATGACGAATGGGGATGGCGAGAGAGTGCGCCGATGAGATGACGCGGGATGCGGGGGAGGATGCAGTGACGGCCCCTCCCCCGTTTCGCCTTACTTCTGCGCGTTCGCCGACTGGTCGAGCGGCACCACCGGCAGCAGCACGCTGCTCGAGTTCGCGCCGCCATACATCAGCGTCACCGTCGCCTTCTGATAGTCCTCGGGCTTGGCGAAGAAGATGTTCGGCACGAACTTCTGCGGGTTGCGGTCATAGACCGGGAACAGGCTCGACTGGACCTGGACCATGATCCGGTGGCCCGGCTGGAAGACGTGGTTCACCGTCGGCAGGCGGAACTTGTATTCCTGGACCTTGTTCGCCGGAATGGCGGTCGGGTGCTCGAACGAGTTGCGATAGCGGCCGCGGAAGATGTCCATCGAGATCGGCAGCTGGAACCCGCCCATCTCCTTCTTGGTGACATAGTCGTCCGGATAGACGTCGATCACCTTGACCACGAAGTCACCGTCGGTGCCGGTGGTCTTGGCGAAGATGTCCGCGAGCGGCGCGCCCGAGACGCGGACCGGGGCGGTCAGCGGATCGGTGACATAGGTCATCACGTCGGGCCGGCCATCGACGAAGCGCTGGTCGGTGACGAGATAGGTCGACCAGCGACCGTCCTGGAAGTTCACCGGGCGCGGCAGGTGCGGCACCGGCTTGGCGGGATCGGAGACGTAGCTGTCCGATCCGGCGGCCGGCTTGTCGAAGCCCAGGCCCTCGGTCGGCTTGAGGTAGATCGGAGTCAGCTTGGCGTCGCAATTGGCCTCGCAGGCGAGCGGCCACTTGTTGAGATAGTCCCAGCGGTTCTCGCCGGTGTTGTAGAAGCTCGCCTTAGCCGGGGTGAAGGGCGGCGCGCCGTCCTTCAGATAGGCGTTGAAGAAGGGCAGCAGGATGTCGCGGCGCGCCTGGAGCGCGGTGTCGCCCTCGAAGTTGAGCTGGCCGAGCGTCGAGCCGTTATAGTTGAAGCCCGAATGGCGCCACGGGCCCATCAGCAGGAAGTTCTTGTCGGCCTGCGGGGTCTTCTGCAGTTCCTCCCAGGCGTGGATCGCGCCGTACATGTCCTCGTGATCCCAGATGCCCTGCTCCCAGAGCGTCGGGATGTTCGAGGGGTTGGCGGCGAGCAGCTTGTCGAGCGCCTGACCCTGCCAGAACTTGTCGTAGGAGACGTGCTGGCTCATCTTGTTCCAGGCGGGCAGCTGGTCATAGCCGAACTGCTTGGCCCAGTCGCCGGCGGAGCCGACCTTGCGGAAGGTCTCGTAATCGTCCCAATCGGGGCGCGGCGGGGCCTTGCCGGCGCCCTTGTAGCCGGTCTGCGCGCCGATCCAGCCGATGTTCGCCAGGCGGAAGGCGCCGTGGTGGAACCAGTCATCGCCCATCCAGCCGTCGATCATCGGGCTCTCGGGGGCGGCGACCTTGAGCGCAGGGTGCGGGCCCATCAGCGCCATCACCACGGTGAAGCCCTCATAGGACGAGCCGAGCATGCCGACCTTGCCGTTGGTCTCCGGGACGTTCTTCACCATCCAGTCGATCGAATCATAGGCGTCGGTGATGTGATCGACCTTGGTCGGGTTGAGCGGACCGACCGGCGGGCGGGTGATGACGTAATCGCCCTCCGACTTGTACTTGCCGCGAATGTCCTGGAACACGCGGATATAGCCCGCCTTGACGAACACCTCGTCGCCCTCGGGCAGCGTGTTGATCATCTTGCCGCTCTCGGTGCGGACGACGCGGCCAGCGGCGTTGTAGGGCGTGCGGGTGAACAGGATCGGGGCGTTCTTCGCGCCCTTCGGGATGATCATCACCGTGTAGAGCTTCACCCCGTCGCGCATCGGGATCATCACTTCGCGCTTGATGTAATCGGCCGGGAGCGCGGGCGGCTGGAAGTTGGGCGGGATATCGTTGAACGCGGCGGGCGCCTGGGCCGGCGCGGGGCTTTCCTGGGCCTGGACGGCCGTGGCGGTGAGGATCGCGGTCCCCGCGGCCAGTGCGAGCAACGACTTCTTGTTCATGTGATGTTATCTCCCTGAGGAATGGCTTCTCGTAGGCCCAAATCCATCCGCAAGGAAAGAGCCCGCTCCTCCCTTTCGGAAGAAGCGGGCTCTTGTGTCCCCGATATGTCAGGGATCAGGCGTGCTCGGGCTGGCCGTACAGCTCGGCGGCAAGGTCGTCGGTCACGTGCGGGCGCGACGCGCCGATCGCTCCGATGCCGCCTTCATAGGCCGGGCGGCCGATCCGGAACGCGGCGGCGGTGCGCGCTTCGCTGCCGTCCGGGAGCGTGTAGCGGGCCTCGGCGACGACGACCGGGTTGAAGACGCGGCCCAGGTCGCCCTTCGGCACCGCGAGGTGCGCGTCGACGCGGGTGCCGTCGCCCGGCTCGATCGAGACCGGCGGGACGATCGTGTCGGCACGGCGCTCGGTGAGCATGCGTTCCATCTCGCTGCCCTCGGCCTCATCGGCGAGCATGAAGCTCGAGATGCGGACGTTGCGGGCCTCGGTGTCGCCCGAATTGCCGACGGTCAGCTCGAAATCGACCATCGCCTCTTCCTCGGTGGTGCCGGCGCTCACCGGGCGCAGGCCGAGCTCGATCCAGGGACGGTGCGCGACCGGGGCGGTGGCGTCGGCGACACCGGCGAGGTCGTCCTTACTGGCATCGGCGAGTTCCGCCTCCTGCTCGGCGACGACCGGCTCGATCGCGGGCGGGACGACGCGCGGATCGATGCGCGGATCGATGCGCTCGTCGGCCGGCGGGACGATCACCGCGGCGTCGGGCGCTGCGACCGGCTCGACGATCGGCTCACGGGTCACGACCGGCGCGGCGGCGACGGGGGTCGGCTCGACATAGACCGGATCGGTGGTGGTCGTCTCGTCGTTGCGACGGCGACGGGCGAGCAGGAACACGGCGAGGCCGGCAACCAGCAGCGCGACGCCGCCGAGCAGCCACGGCCAGGCGATGCTGGTGCTGCTGGTCTGCTCGGTGGTGGTGGCGGTGTCCGCCGTCACCGGCGCAGCGGCTTCAGGCGCGGGCGCGGGCTCGACCTGGGGCGGCAGCGGCTCGGGCGCGGTCTGCACCGGCGGCGACGGCGGGGCGACCGGGGTCTCGGCGGTCGGGGCCGGGGCGGCCTGGCGCGCGGGGGCCGGAGCGGTGCGCGTGGTGGTGGTCCGCGTCGTAGTGGTGCGGGTAGCGGTCGCACGGCGCTCGGCCGGGGCCGGCGCATCGGCGGCAGCGGCGCCGCGCTGCTGCTCCTCGACCGAGGGCACCTGCTGGACGACCGGGGCAGAGGGCTGGATGACCACCTGCGGCTGGGCCGCCGGCGCGGGGGCGGGCGTCGGGGCCGGCGTCGTCATGATCGGCGGCGGCGTCACCTGCTGGGGAGCGTCCTGCGCGAACGCAGGAACGGCGAGGAAAGCGGCGCCGAGAAACAGCGCGGCACGGGTGGTACGCATTACAGGTCTCTCCTTCATGTCGCAGGTTCAATGAATGGAACCCGGATTCCGTCGCGAAGGAGGCTCGAAACTGCGATGAACAGTGGGAGGGAAGCGATGAATAACGCTGTTAATTCAACGTTCACGCAGGTCAGGCCGGCTGCATTTCCTGCTCGATCCCCAAAAGGATGAACTCGGCGGGATGCGCTATTGCCACCCCGATCTCGAGACGTAGCCTGCCCGCCACCACGTCCTGCGCCGTCATCGTCGTGCCCAGCCCGACCGATACGAAAAACGCGTCGGAGGGCTTGGCACCCTGCAAGGCGCCAGCTTGCCACAAGGTGGCAAGGAAGTTCTCGACCATGGCCTTCACCCTGCCCCAGGTCGAACTGTTGTTGGGCTCGAAGGCGAAGGCCTGCATCGCCCGGCCAATCGACTGCTCGACATAGATGCAGGCACGGCGGACCGCGAGATAGCGCCAATCGTCGCTGTTCCCGTCGAGCGTGCGCGCACCCCAGACCACGAGATTGTAGCCGGGGATGAAACGGAGGATGTCGACGGCCACGCCGTCCAGCGGCGCGTTGAAATCCCCCTGCTCGTCGCCGCCCATTCGAAAAGCCAGATCCGCGACGCCGCCGGACTGCGGATCCGCGACGACCTCGAACTGAACGCCGGCGGGCGGCACCCAGACGCCTTTCGCAAGATCGCTCCGCGCCCAGACCCCGGCAACCGCGCCGCTGGGCGGGGTGACCAGGTCGGCACCCGGCCCGCCCGGATATTGCAGCTTCAGCGCCGGGGCATAGGCCGCGCCATAGCTTGCAAATTCCGCAACCGCCGCCAGCGCGGCAGCGAGATCGGCTCGCCCCTGGCGGAGCGCCGGCAGGTCGGTTGCCTGAATGCAGCCGGGCAGATCGAGGATCGCCATCCGGTTCCGCAAGGTGCCGGCCTGGCGGAGCATCGCCTGGATCAGGCGCGCATGATCGGGCGTGGAGAGCAGACAGGCCTCGGGCACGACCAGCATCGTGATCTCCGCGACCTCCCCGGCCACTGCGAGCGCGGCCAGCAGCGCGTCCGCCGCAGGCGCGGCGAGCCGCCAGTCCCCAGTCGCTTCAGGCGCCGCCTCGGGCGCCCGCCCCTCCCAATAGCTTCCGGCGGAGATCACCAGGCAGCTCGCACCGCCATTGGCGAAGAACAGCCCGATCTGGACGGCGAGCTGGAACGCGGCGCCCGCGGGCGGCATGCCGCCGAACCGGAACGCAAATTCCCGCGCCGACGATATCCGCACCGGCTCGCCATAGGCGCCGAACGCCGCGAACTCCGTAAAACCGATAAAGACGGGCATCGCGGTAATCACGCCCTGCACTTCCGGCACCGGCGAAGGAATCTCACCGACGTAGACGCCGGGCGTCTTGTAGCTGCGCTCCGTCATCACGCTTCCTTTCGCCATCAGGCTAGCCGGAAGCAGAGTTTCCGCCAAACCCGGCTTGCACCGGTTTGACAGAATCCAACACGCTACCTATATCGCGCTTCCTACCACGGCTCCGGGAAATGATGCGTCGTCGCGCAACGCATCGGGCGAATTGGGGTCGCGGTCTCATAAGACGCTGAAAGCTGCCGAAACCCGAAATGGGAGTCGCGCGGCTTTTTCTGCGTCTTTCCGCACGTCCCGGCCCCGGACAGGGGCACCGAAATTACGGCTGACGAGGCAAAAACACCCATGGCAACCAAGGCAATCGAGGGCGGCACGTTCAAGCGCCGCATCCGCAAGGTGTTCGGCGACATCCACGAAGTGGTGCAGATGCCGAACCTGATCGAGGTTCAGCGCGAATCCTACGAGCAGTTCCTGCGGTCCAATCCCTCGATCGGCTACGTCTCCGGCCTCGAGAAGACCCTGCGCTCGGTCTTCCCGATCCGCGACTTCGCCGGCACCGCCGAACTCGACTTCGTGAACTACGAGCTCGAGAATCCGAAGTTCGACGTGGAAGAGTGCCGCCAGCGCGGCATCACCTATGCCGCTCCGATGCGCGTCACGCTGCGCCTCATCGTGTTCGAGGTCGATCCCGATACGGAAGCCCGTTCGGTCCTCGATATCAAGGAGCAGGACGTCTACATGGGCGACATGCCGCTCATGACCGAGAACGGCACCTTCTTCATCAACGGCACCGAGCGCGTGATCGTGTCGCAGATGCACCGTTCGCCGGGCGTTCTGTTCGACCATGACCGCGGCAAGACCCATGCCTCGGGCAAGTATCTCTTCGCGGCGCGCGTGATCCCGTATCGCGGCTCGTGGCTGGACTTCGAGTTCGACGCCAAGGACATCGTCAACGTCCGCATCGACCGCAAGCGCAAGCTGCCGGTGACGTCGCTGCTCTATGCCCTGGGCCTGAGCGGCGAGGACATCCTCAACTATTTCTACAACCGCGTGACCTTCGTCCGCGGCCCGAACGGCTGGCAGATTCCGTTCGACCCGACCAACTGGCGCGGCGCCAAGCCGTCGTTCGACATCGTCGACGCCAAGTCGGGCGAAGTGATCTTCCCGGCCGGCCAGAAGATCAGCCCGCGCGCCGCCAACAAGGCGCAGAAGGACGGTCTCGAGACCCTGCTGATCCCGACCGACGAGATCTTCGGCCGCTATTCGGCCTATGACCTCATCAACGAGGCGACCGGCGAGATCTATATCGAAGCCGGCGACGAAGTCTCGGCCGAGAACCTGGAGAAGCTGGACAAGGCCGGCATCGACCGCGTCGAGCTGCTCGACATCGATCACATCTCGACCGGCCCGTGGATCCGCAACACCCTCGCCGCCGACAAGGCCGAGGAGCGCCAGCAGGCGCTTGCCGACATCTACCGCGTCATGCGCCCCGGCGAACCGCCGACGCTCGAGACGGCAGAGTCGCTGTTCGCCGGCCTGTTCTTCGATCCGGAGCGCTATGACCTCTCGGCCGTCGGCCGCGTGAAGCTCAACATGCGCCTCGACCTCGACGCCGAGGACACCGTCACCACGCTGCGCACCGAGGACATCCTCGCTGTCGTCAAGACGCTCGTCGACCTGAAGGACGGCAAGGGCGAAGTCGACGACATCGACAACCTCGGCAACCGTCGCGTGCGTTCGGTGGGCGAGCTGCTCGAGAACCAGTACCGCGTCGGCCTGCTCCGCATGGAGCGCGCCGTGAAGGAGCGCATGAGCTCGGTCGACGTGTCGACCGTGATGCCGAACGACCTGATCAACGCGAAGCCGGCGGTTGCCGCGGTTCGCGAGTTCTTCGGCTCGTCGCAGCTCTCGCAGTTCATGGACCAGACCAACCCGCTCTCCGAAGTGACGCACAAGCGTCGCGTCTCGGCGCTCGGGCCGGGCGGTCTCACCCGTGAGCGCGCAGGCTTCGAAGTCCGCGACGTTCACCCGACCCACTATGGCCGTATCTGCCCGATCGAAACGCCGGAAGGCCCGAACATCGGTCTGATCAACTCGCTGGCGAGCTTCTCGCGCGTCAACAAGTATGGCTTCATCGAGACCCCGTACCGCAAGGTGATCGACGGCGTGGTGACCAACGAGGTCGTCTATCTGTCGGCAATGGAAGAGGCGAAGCACACGATCGCGCAGGCCTCGGCCGAGGTCGATGCCGATCACCGCTTCACCGAAGAGCTGATCTCGGCCCGCCAGGCCGGCGAATTCCTGATGGCGCTGCCGGAGACGGTGACGCTGATGGACGTGTCGCCGAAGCAGCTCGTCTCGGTCGCAGCGTCGCTCATTCCGTTCCTGGAAAACGACGACGCGAACCGCGCACTGATGGGCTCGAACATGCAGCGCCAGGCCGTGCCGCTGGTGAAGGCGGAAGCGCCCTTCGTCGGCACCGGCATGGAAGAGACCGTCGCCCGTGACTCGGGCGCCGCGATCGCGGCTCGCCGCGGCGGCGTCGTCGATCAGGTCGACGCGACCCGTATCGTCATCCGCGCGACCGGCGAGGTCTCGGCGGAAGAGAGCGGCGTCGACATCTACACGCTGATGAAGTTCGAGCGCTCGAACCAGTCGACCTGCATCAACCAGCGTCCGCTGGTGAAGGTGGGCGAGACGGTCAACGCCGGCGACATCATCGCCGACGGCCCGTCGACCGAGTTCGGCGAGCTGGCCCTGGGCCGCAACGCGCTCGTCGCGTTCATGCCCTGGAACGGCTACAACTACGAGGACTCGATCCTGATCTCCGAGCGGATCGTGAAGGACGACGTGTTCACGTCGATCCATATCGACGAGTTCGAAGTGATGGCCCGCGACACCAAGCTCGGGCCGGAGGACATCACCCGCGACATCCCGAACGTCGGCGAGGAAGCGCTGCGCAACCTCGACGAGGCCGGCATCGTCTATGTCGGCGCCGAAGTGGAGCCGGGCGACATCCTGGTCGGCAAGATCACCCCGAAGGGTGAATCGCCGATGACGCCGGAAGAGAAGCTCCTCCGCGCCATCTTCGGCGAGAAGGCCAGCGACGTGCGCGACACCTCGCTCCGCCTGCCCCCGGGCGTGGCCGGCACGATCGTCGACGTCCGCGTGTTCAACCGTCACGGCATCGACAAGGACGAGCGCGCCCTGGCGATCGAGCGCGAGGAAATCGAGCGCCTGAAGAAGGACAGCGACGACGAGCGCAACATCCTCAACCGCGCGACCTGGTCGCGTCTGCGCGAGATGCTGCTCGGCCAGGTCGCGACCGCGACGCCGAAGGGCCTGAAGAAGGGCGCCGAGATCGACGCCGATCTGCTCGACAGCGTGGATCGTCACGAATGGTGGAAGTTCGCCGTCGCTGACGACAAGGTCCAGGGCGACCTCGAGGCGGTGAAGGGCCAGTATGACGAGGCCGTGAAGCGCATCAAGGACAAGTTCGAGGACCGCCGCGAGAAGCTCGAGCGCGGTGACGAGCTGCCGCCGGGCGTGCTCAAGATGGTCAAGGTCTTCGTCGCGGTGAAGCGCAAGCTGCAGCCGGGCGACAAGATGGCCGGCCGTCACGGCAACAAGGGCGTCATCTCGCGGATCCTGCCGCAGGAAGACATGCCGTTCCTCGAGGACGGTACCCCGGTCGACCTGGTGCTGAACCCGCTCGGCGTGCCTTCGCGCATGAACGTCGGTCAGATCTTCGAAACGCATCTTGGCTGGGCTGCCCGCAACCTGGGCATGCAGGTCGCCAAGCAGCTCGAAGAGTGGCGCGAGCAGAATCCGGACGCGGTTGCAGGCGAGATGCCCGACGCCGTCAAGGACCGGCTCAAGACCGTCTATGGCGGCCACTATGCCGAAGAGATCGAGGCGCGCAGCCCCGAGCAGGTCAACGAGCTGATCCACAACATCCGCACGGGCATCCCGATGGGCACTCCGGTGTTCGACGGTGCGCGTGAGGCCGATGTTTCGGACATGCTGGAGCTCGCGGGTCTCAACACCTCGGGCCAGTCGGACCTGTTCGACGGACGCACGGGCGACAAGTTCGACCGCCAGGTGACCGTGGGCATCATCTACATGCTGAAGCTCCACCACCTTGTGGACGACAAGATCCACGCGCGTTCGATCGGCCCGTACTCGCTCGTCACCCAGCAGCCGCTGGGCGGCAAGGCACAGTTCGGTGGCCAGCGCTTCGGCGAAATGGAGGTCTGGGCCCTGCAGGCGTACGGCGCTGCCTACACGCTGCAGGAAATGCTGACGGTGAAGTCGGACGACGTGGTCGGCCGCACCAAGGTTTACGAAGCGATCGTCAAGGGCGACGACACCTTCGAGGCCGGCATCCCCGAGAGCTTCAACGTGCTCGTCAAGGAAATGCGCTCGCTGGGCCTCAACGTCGAACTCAAGGCGCTGGAAGACGGCACCGAGGACGACGCCGGCCTGGCCGAGGCGGCGGAATAACGGGAACCCGGGAGCGTCGGTTTACAAAACCGGTGCTCCCTCCCCTCCCCGCCCAGAAGATTTGACCCTCCAGAGGGACGAAAGAATATGAACGAACTTACCAACTTCGCGAACCCGCTCGCCAAGCCGGAGACCTTCGACCAGATCCAGATCGGCATCGCATCGCCGGATCGGATCCGTTCGTGGTCGTTCGGCGAGATCAAGAAGCCGGAAACCATCAACTATCGCACGTTCAAGCCCGAGCGTGACGGCCTGTTCTGCGCGCGCATCTTCGGTCCGATCAAGGATTACGAGTGCCTGTGCGGCAAGTACAAGCGCATGAAGTACAAGGGCATCGTCTGCGAAAAGTGCGGCGTGGAAGTGACCGTTTCGAAGGTTCGCCGCGAGCGCATGGGCCATATCGAGCTCGCCGCCCCGGTCGCGCACATCTGGTTCCTCAAGTCGCTGCCGTCGCGCATCGGCCTGCTGCTCGACATGCAGCTCAAGCAGCTCGAGCGCGTGCTCTATTTCGAGAGCTACATCGTCACCGAGCCGGGCCTCACCCCGCTCGAGAAGTTCCAGCTCCTCACCGAGGACGAGCTGCTCGACGCGCAGGATGAATATGGCGAGGACGCGTTCTCGGCCGGCATCGGCGCCGAGGCGGTCAAGATCATGCTCATGGATCTCGACCTGGAAGGCGAGCGCAAGGAGCTCCTCGAGGAGCTGGCGGTCACCAAGTCGGAACTGAAGCCGAAGAAGATCATCAAGCGCCTGAAGGTCGTCGAGAGCTTCATCGACTCGGGCAACCGCCCCGAGTGGATGATCCTCGACGTCGTGCCGGTCATCCCGCCCGAGCTGCGCCCGCTGGTGCCGCTGGACGGCGGCCGCTTCGCGACCTCGGATCTCAACGATCTGTATCGCCGCGTGATCAACCGCAACAACCGCCTGAAGCGCCTGATGGAGCTGCGCGCGCCGGACATCATCGTCCGCAACGAAAAGCGCATGCTGCAGGAAGCCGTTGACGCGCTGTTCGACAACGGCCGCCGCGGCCGCACGATCACCGGTGCCAACAAGCGTCCGCTCAAGTCGCTGTCCGACATGCTCAAGGGCAAGCAGGGCCGCTTCCGTCAGAACCTGCTCGGCAAGCGCGTCGACTATTCGGGCCGTTCGGTCATCGTGACCGGTCCGGAACTCAAGCTGCACCAGTGCGGCCTGCCGAAGAAGATGGCGCTCGAGCTGTTCAAGCCGTTCATCTACGCCCGCCTGGACGCCAAGGGTCTCTCGATGACCCTGAAGCAGGCGAAGAAGTGGGTCGAGAAGGAGCGCAAGGAAGTCTGGGACATCCTGGACGAAGTGATCCGCGAGCACCCGGTTCTGCTGAACCGCGCTCCGACGCTCCACCGTCTGGGCATCCAGGCGTTCGAGCCGGTGCTGATCGAGGGCAAGGCGATCCAGCTCCACCCGCTGGTCTGCTCGGCCTTCAACGCCGACTTCGACGGCGACCAGATGGCCGTGCACGTTCCGCTGAGCCTCGAGGCCCAGCTGGAAGCGCGCGTCCTGATGATGTCGACCAACAACATCCTGTCGCCGGCGAACGGCAAGCCGATCATCGTGCCGTCGCAGGACATGGTGCTGGGTCTCTATTACCTGTCGATGCTCAAGGAAGGCGAGCCCGGCGAGGGCATGCTGCTCGGCGACATGGCCGAAGTGCACCAGGCCCTCGAGGCCGGCGCCGTCACCCTGCACACCAAGGTGATCAGCCGCGTTCCGCAGACCGACGAGGAAGGCAACACCTACCTCAAGCGCTTCGAGACCACCCCGGGCCGCATGCTGCTCGGCGAGTGCCTCCCGAAGAGCCACAAGGTGCCGTTCGACACCGTCAACCGCCTCCTCACCAAGAAGGACGTGGGCGACGTGATCGACGAGGTGTATCGCCACACCGGCCAGAAGGAGACCGTGCTGTTCGCCGACGCGATCATGGCGCTCGGCTTCCGTCACGCGTTCCGCGCGGGCATCTCGTTCGGCAAGGACGACATGATCATCCCGGCGAGCAAGGAAGCGATGGTCGACGAGACCCGCGCCCTCGTGAAGGACTATGAGCAGCAGTATCAGGACGGCCTGATCACGCAGCAGGAGAAGTACAACAAGGTGATCGACGCCTGGAGCCGTTGCGGCGACCAGGTGGCGGGCGCCATGATGGACGAGATCAAGGCGGTGAAGCGCTTCGAGGACGGCCCCAACAAGGGTCGTGAGAAGCCGATCAACGCGATCTACATGATGGCCCACTCGGGTGCGCGTGGTTCGCAGGCGCAGATCAAGCAGCTTGCCGGCATGCGCGGCCTGATGGCCAAGCCGTCGGGCGAGATCATCGAGACGCCGATCATCTCGAACTTCAAGGAAGGCCTGACCGTCCTTGAGTACTTCAACTCCACCCACGGCGCCCGTAAGGGCCTGGCGGACACCGCGCTCAAGACGGCGAACTCGGGTTACCTGACCCGCCGTCTGGTCGACGTGTCGCAGGACTGCGTGATCATGGAGCTGGACTGCGGCACCGAGCGTGCGCTGGAAATGCGCGCGATCGTGCAGGGCGGCTCGACCATCGCTTCGCTTGGCGAGCGCATCCTCGGTCGCACGACCGCGGAAGACGTGGTCGACAAGGACGGCAACGTGGTCATCCCGACCGGCACCCTGCTCGACGAGCCGGCCGTGGCGAAGATCGAGGCCCTGAACATTCCGGGCATGAAGATCCGCTCGCCGCTGGTCTGCGAAGCCAAGATCGGTGTCTGCGGCAAGTGCTACGGGCGTGACCTCGCCCGCGGTACCCCGGTGAACATCGGCGAGGCCGTCGGCGTCATCGCGGCGCAGTCGATCGGTGAACCGGGCACGCAGCTGACCATGCGTACCTTCCACATCGGCGGTGCGGCGCAGCTGAACGAAACCTCGAACCTCGAGGCGGCTGTCGACGGCACTGTCGAGTTCCGCGACCTGCGCCTGATCGAGGATCAGCGCGGCCGCCGCGTGGTGCTGAGCCGTTCGGGTGAGATCGCCATCCTCGACATGGAAGGCCGCGAGCTCGCGGTCGATCGCATCCCCTACGGTGCGTATGTCATGTTCGACGACGGCCATATCATCTCGAAGGGTGATCGCATGGCCGAGTGGGATCCGTTCACCATGCCGGTGATCACGGAAACCGGCGGTGTCGTGAAGTACCAGGACCTGCTCGACAACAAGACGCTGACCGAGCAGGTCGACGAAGCGACGGGCATCGCCCAGCGCGTCGTCACCGAGTATCGCGCGGCCAGCAAGTCGAAGGAGGACCTCCGTCCTCGCCTGACCCTGACCGGCGAAGGTGCCGCCGAATCCGCCCGCTACATGCTGGCGCCGGGCGCGGTGCTCTCGGTCGAGGATGGTGCGACCGTGCAGGCCGGTGACGTTCTCGCCCGTGTCGCTCGCGAATCCGCGAAGACCCGCGACATCACCGGCGGTCTGCCGCGCGTCGCCGAGCTCTTCGAGGCCCGCAAGCCGAAGGAAAATGCGATCATCGCGAAGGTCTCGGGCCGTGTCGTGTTCGGCAAGGACTACAAGGCCAAGCGCAAGATCGGCATCCAGCCCGAGGACGGCGGCGAGGTCGTGGAGTATCTGGTTCCGAAGTCGAAGGTGATCGACGTTCAGGAAGGCGACTACGTCAAGCGTGGCGACAACCTGATCGGCGGCTCGCCCGATCCGCACGACATTCTCGAAGTGCTCGGCATCGAGCCCCTGGCAGAATATCTCGTGTCGGAAATCCAGGAAGTCTATCGACTGCAGGGCGTGAAGATCAACGACAAGCACATCGAGGTGATCGTTCGCCAGATGCTGCAGAAGGTTGAGATCACCGAAGCCGGCGACACCACCCTGCTCCCCGGCGAGCAGGTGGATCGTACCGAGATGGACGAGACCAACGAGAAGCTGGCTCCGGGTCAGGCTCCCGCACAGGGCAAGCCGATCCTGCTCGGCATCACCAAGGCCTCGCTGCAGACCCGCAGCTTCATCTCGGCGGCGTCGTTCCAGGAGACCACCCGCGTCCTCACCGAGGCTGCGGTCCAGGGCAAGCAGGACACGCTGATCGGCCTCAAGGAGAACGTGATCGTCGGCCGTCTCATCCCCGCCGGCACCGGCGCGGGCATGAACCGTCTGCGTGTCGCCGCTACGAGCCGCGACGCCGCCCTCCGCGTCCAGCAGCGTGCGCTGCAGACCGCGCTGGTGGCGCCGAATTCGGCCGCGGAAGAGCGTGAAGCCGAGCATGCGCGCTCGGCACGCGACGCCGAGGGCACCGGCAGCGATCCGCTCGCCTCGGTCGTGCCCTCGGGCCATGGCACCGATGCCGACGCCGGGGACTATCTGACCGAGGAGTGATCTCCTCGCGACGTTAGGAACTGACGCAAGAAACACCGCCGTCCGGGCAACCGGACGGCGGTTTTCTTTTGGGGCGAGCCGAGCAGTTTGCGCGGCCGTCCGGGTGTGGCGCGATTGCCTGTGTCACCATGCTCCGGCGAGAATGCGCGCGGGCGGGACGTTGGAGAAACACATGCTTCGACACGTGCCTGCCTTCCTGCTGATCCTCGGCCCGGTCCCGATGGCCGGGGCCGACCCCGCACCCGCCGCCCAGCGCGCCGGGCAATGCTCGATGAACTCCCTGCCAGAGCCGGAGAAGCGGCGGCTGATCGAGGGCTACAAGCTGCGACTCAAGACCCAGGGCCGCGCCGGCGCCGATGCCTGGGCGAAGTCGCAGGAGGAATCCACCTACCAGCAGCTCGTGGCGCAAGGCTCCTGCCCGGCCACCCGCGCCACCGCGCCACGCCAGGCCGCAAGGGGCCCCGCCCCCGCGCGCACGGCCGGCAAAAAAGTGATCCTCAACAAACAGGGCAAGCCGTGCCGCAACATCACGGTGGAGAACCAGGTATTCCCCGGCTTTGGCGGCGAGCCAATGCGATTGGCGCTGGTGCAGGTCTGCAAGGACTGACGCAGGCGGAAAATAATCCGGCGCAGGCGATTTCCCCGAACCCCGTTCGTCGTCAGACTTGGGAAATACAGGGCGCTTCCGGCGAACCAGAAGGAGAGGAACGATGCGGGTAATGGTGCTGGTGAAGGCAACCGAGGACAGCGAAGCGGGCCTGATGCCCTCGACCGAGCTGCTCGACGCGATGATGAAGTATAATGAGGAGCTGGTGCAGGCCGGGATCATGACCGGCGGCGACGGGCTCAAGCCTTCCTCCGCAGGCGTGCGGATCGCATTCGACGGAGCGGGGCGCACCGTGATCGATGGCCCCTTTGCCGCAACCCGCGAGCTGGTCGCCGGCTATTGGCTGTGGGAAGTCAAGGACATGGACGAAGCGATCGCCTGGGCGAAGCGCTGCCCCAATCCGATGCCCGGCCCGAGCGAACTCGAGATCCGGCCCTTTTACGAGATGGCTGATTTCGGCGCGGAGCTCACGCCCGAGATCGCCGAGCGCGAGGCCCGGCTGCGCGAGCAGACCGAGAACCGCTGACCGCCACGATCGACAAGCACCGGAATGGCTCAATCCCATTTCGCTTCACAGGGCCGTCACGCTGCCATGGGATCGAGGCGGGATTGATCCCTCGGGCCTTCCGGGGGATGATGGACGCACTTCGTCTTCGAACGTGTTGAAATCCGGGAACGATGCCATGTCGATCGGTCGCTGCTGCGCGCTTCTGCTCTGCCTGCTCACCCCGGCCCTGGCCCAGGCGCAGACGGGTTCGTCCGACATCGTCGTGCAGGGCAATGGCGAGGAGAAGAAGAGCGACTGGCGCCGCGCCGAGACCGCGCACCTGATCGTCTACAGCGACGGCAGCGAAAGCGAGCTCAAGCGCGTCATCACCAATCTTGAGCGGCTGCACGGTCTGCTTTCGCGCATCTATCGTGGCGGGGCGAAGACGGACGAGACCGCCAAGCTGCAGGTCACGCTATTCGGCGACGGCAATTTCCAGGACAAGCTGGGTCTGCGCAACGTCCGCGGGATCGAAGGCCCCTATGCCGGCAGCTTCGCCGAGCAGCGCTATTACGACATGCGCGAGGAAGGCGACGTGATCGCCATCGCGCGCAAGGACCAGCTGCTCGACATGAACACCAAGCGGGCCGAGGACCTCGACTGCGCCGACGCGCTGGCCGAAGGCGCGTGGGACTGCCCCTTCCCGCCTCCCTATTTCCCGCCGCTGGTCCGGCGCTGGGATGCTGTGCTCTACTCGGCCTTCGCCCAGCACTTCCTGCGCACCCATACGCCGGACGTGTTCCCCCGCTGGTACATCGACGGCGTCGGCGCGATCTTCTCGACATTGCTGGTGCGCGAGAACGGCGTGATCGACTATGCCCGCGCGCCTGACGGCTATCGCGCCTTCTACCGCGCCTATCAGCCGATCGACGTGGGAGATGTGGTGACCGGCCGCTATCTCGATGCGCCGAAGAACCAGTGGAATCCCTATCAGGCCTGGGCGATCGCCCATTATTTCCTGTTCTCGAACCTGAAGGCCGAACGATCCAAGCAGTTCCGCGCCTATCTGGCCGCGATCGGCCGGGGCAGGCCGATGGCCGAGGCGGCGCAGGTGTTCGGCGATCTGGGCAAGCTGCGCGCCGATCTGACCACCTATCGCGGCAGTGTGCTCGCCTATGCCCGGACCGCCAAGCCGCTGGCGCGCGAGGAGGAGCCGCTGGTCACCCGCCTGTCGCTAACCGGTGGCGCGATGGTCGAGGCCCGTCTCCAGCTGGGCGCGCGCCTTGCCCCCTTCCCCACCGATACCGCCGCCGCGGAGCCCTGGCTCAGCCAGTTGCGCGGCAGGCTCGCCACCCTGCCCTATGAACCCGAGGCGATGCTGGTCGAGGCCGAGGCCGAATGCCGCGCCGGCCATGCCGATACCTGCCTCACCATGGCCGAGCGCGTGCTGGAGAAATCGCCGGACGATATCCGTGCGCTGAGCTGGAAGGGCGTCGCGCTGACGACGCAGGCGGTTGCGGCGCCGGCCGCGGAACGCGCCGCCCTGCTCGCCGCCGCCCGCAAGACGCTGGAGCGCACGATCCAGCTCGACGGCGAAGCGCCGCTGCCGCTGATCGCCTATTTCCAGAGCTATGCCCGCCTCGGCGAGCGCGTGCCCGATACGGCGATGCGTGGCCTGGCCATCGCGATCCGCGCGGTGCCGGCAGCCCCTGCCCCGCGGCTTTACATGGCGCAGGAGCTGGTGCGGCAGAACCATGCCGATCTCGCCCGCCAGGTCGTCTGGCCGCTGCTCTACGGCGCCGACGACACACCCGAGAAGCGCGCTGCCCAGGCGCTGTTCACCGGCGGCAGCGCCACCGCCGCGCGCTAGTCGCGCTCGAGCTTCCAGGCGGCGTCGAGATATTTCTCCGCCGCCACCCTGAGCGCCGGCTCCTCGTCAAAGGCTTCTGCCGGCAGAGGCGCGATGCCAAGCCCTTCCATCACCACCCACAAGGCGAACTTGCGCGAGGGCTCCTGCTCGACACCGAAATCGATGCGCAGCCGTTCCTCGCCCCGCGCGCGCTCGGCTTCGCTGAGCGCCTCGGGTTCGTCGGTGTCGAAATAGTGGAGTAGCAGTGCGTCGAGGTCCATGTGCCCTACTTCGGCGCACGGACCCCGATCTGCAAGCGGGGCAATTACGCCGCTTCGCCGCTCGCAAGCCATGCGGCGCATTCCGGGCCGAGCTCGGCCAGCGCCATCGCCTCGTAATTGGCGACATCCTGAGCGGTGAGCACCTCGCGCCAGCGGCCATTGGTGCCCTTGTTGATGAAGGTCTCCGCCCCGCCGTCCCAGAACACGCCGCCCAGCGGCGCCGACCTGGCGGCATTGGCCTTCATCCAGTCGAAGCTGCAATGGCGCAGGATACGCGGGAAGCTCTCCGCCTCGATCTCGATGTCGAGGAAGGCCGCGATCTTGCGGATCTCGCCCGCCAGGTCGCGCTTCAGCGCCTCGAAATGGACGAGATGGACGTTGGGCAGGTCGCGCACCGCCCACCAGCTGCGCACATTCTCCCAGAAGGACCAGAACGGGGCGCCATCGCCGTCGAGCCATTCGCGGAAATATTCGGCGACATCGGGATTGGCGCGCGGGATCGGCGGGCCAACCCGGCCGGGCGTGTTGTTGAGGATCTCGTACCAGGCGTCGGTCGCGTGGAAGTGATGGTTGTGCAGGCTCCACGCCACGTCGCGGCCGTCACGCGCGACATAGAGATATTTGGCTCTGGGGCTGAAGCGCAGCGCGTCCACCGGCAGATGTGTCTTCAGGATCCGGCGATGCTCCTGCTCCTCGAGCGCGGCGAGCTTCACCAGCACCGGCGGCACGCGCAGGTCTACCCAGGGCGAGATCTCGGCCACCGAAACCTCGGGATCGCCACCGAAGATCAGTTGGGCGACGATCTGCTGCGTCCAGGTGGTGCCGGCCTTGGCATAGGTCGAGACGACCACGTCATCGGCGCGAAACGACAGGTCGTTCCACACGGTCGAATCGAAATGGTGGTTGTGCAGCTCACGCAGCTTACGCGGATACGCCGCCGGCTTCGCAGCCGGCGCAAAGGTCACGGGCATCTCGTCAGTCCTTCAGGGGGTGCGACCAGTGATTTATTCTTGCAACACACCAGCGTCAATTTTCAAATCACGCCAAGTGTTATCAAGATAAACGAGCGCTATAGCCCGGTGCTATACCGTAAAACTGCAGTAACGCCCTGAAACAATTGAAACGAGAATTACCGTTGACTATCAGGACTTTGCGCATCGATTTACCAAAATCGACGCGCAACGCCCGGTCAGAATTCCAATGTCGCCCGGAGCGTGAGCACGGTCACCCGTGCCGCATCGACATCGCCGCCGCGATTCCAGATGAACTGCACGTCGGGCTGCAGCGTCAGGAAATCGGTAAGCTTGTCGGAGAAGGTGAATTCCACCGCATTCTCGGCCTGCGCGGTATGCACGCCGTCGCCGCGCAACAGGTCGCGATACCCCCTCGAAAGATAGGCCTGGTTCACGCCGAAGGAGACCTGGCTATCGTCGCGACCGGGCAGGACATGGGTGGCGAGCACGCCCGCCTGCCAGCCGCCCTTGAACGGGCTGGTCTTGCCGTCCGAGATGCCGGCGCGGACGAACAGGCTGGTGGCGAAGGGGCCGTCCTGGTCACCAATCGCCTTCTGCGCGATCACATAGGCGCCGCGCGCATGGCGGCGGATCGGATCCCCAGCGCTGTCGGTCTCGGCGATGTCGTCCTGGCGCTCGCTATAGCCCCAGGCACCCAGCGCGAACTTGTTGCCGTCCTTCTCCACGCCCGCCTCGCCGATCAGCAGCACACCGTGGTGGAAGTCGAATGCGTGGCCGCGATCGTCGCCGAGCGCGCCGGCGGTGGCATTGAGCAGCGCGACCCGTGCGAAGCCCGCGCCGCCGAAACGCTGCTCAAGCCGCACGGCCAGCGCCGTCGTCGGGAAGATCGAAGGGCCGTTGGGCCCGGTCGAGGCGATTTCCGAGCCCACGCCGAAGGCCGGGGCGATCAGCAGGCCGGCGGCATCATTGGCGTAGAATTCGCTGTTGAGGTCATACAGGCCGGCGCGCAGCGAGGTTGCGGCGCCGAGCTTCTGCTCCACCCAGATCTCGAACAGGCGCAGCTTCGCACTGGCGACTTCGATATTATCGACGCCCTGCAGCGTACCCGCCGCGTCATTGGGGCGGCCGCCCAGATTGTTGAGCACGTCGACATGGAAGCTCGCGCCGTTCCAGCCGACCAGGCGCTCCAGATCGCCATTCGCTTCGATGTTCAGGTCGTCCAGCCCGAAACTGCGCAGCTTGCGCCGGTCCGCCGCCACGCCCGAGAGATCGGCGCGATAGGTGGCACCGATATCGAGTGCCGGCTCCTGCGCGTCCTGCGCAAATGCCGAAGGAATGACCAGCAGAGAAAGTACGGACACCGCCGCACCGAAATTCGCACGCATTTAGCAAGCCCCAGTTACCGACATCCCTCGGAAACATTTGTAGAGGGCTCGAACCCGCAGCGGACTTTCCACCTATAATTCGTGCTGAAACCGGATGCCGCGACAGGCACCGCGCGGGAGACTTTCGTGAAGATCACGTCGCTCAACAAGGCAACGACCCAGGCTGCCGCCGTTCTTATCGGCATCACCGCGCTTTCGGGCGGCACCGGGCTGTTCATCGTTGCAAAGGAAAACAACGCGATCGCCCAGCAGGCGGCCGCCGCGGGCCTGCTCCAGAACCATATGGAAGCGGACATGATGCACGACGCGGTCCGCGCGGACGTGCTCGCCGCGCTGGTCGGCGGCGACGACGCCGCACGCAAGCAGACGCTCGATGATCTCAAGGATCATCTCGGCACGCTTTCCCGGACGATCAACGAGGATGCCGCCTTTCAGGGCATCGACAGCATCGTAGCTGCGACGAGCAAGCTCAAGGCGCCGATGGACGCCTATGCCGCCGCCGCGCAGAAGATCGTCGATACCGCCGCCAGCGATCCCCTCGCCGCCCGCGCGCAGATGCCCGGCTTCATGGACCAGTTCCGCGCGCTCGAGAAATCGATGGAAAGCGCTTCGGAAGCGATCGAGGGCCATGCAAAGGAAGTCGCCTCCAGCTCGGCCACGCTCGGCACGGTGGCGATGATCGTCCTGTTCCTCACGCTGCTGGCGGGCATGGCCGCCGCATTCCTGCTGGCCCAGGCCGCACGCCGCTTGCTCGTCCGCCCGCTGCTCGACCTTGCCGACACCATGCGCGCGCTCGACAGCGGAGACCTGTCGGTCAAGGTGCCGCACGCCGCACGCGAAGACGAACTGGGCGGCATGGCCCAGGCGATCGATGCCTTCCGCGACAAGCTCAAGGCCGCCGAGGAAGCCAAGGAAGCACAGACCAAGCTGATCGTCGAAACGATCGGTACCAGCCTCGACGCGATGGCACGGGGCGACCTCAGCGTCGAGATCGATGCCGAGCTCACCGGTCCGTTCGCCGCGCTCAAGCGCAGCTTCAACGATGCCGCGCACGGCCTCCGATCGCTGATCGGCACGGTTGTCACCGGCACCGAGAATATCCGCACCGGCGCCAATGAGATCGCCTCCGCTTCCGAGGATCTCGCCCGCCGTACCGAACGCAATGCCGCAACGCTCGAAGAGACCAATGCCGCGGTCAATGCGATCGATCACCGCCTCAAGTCGATCGCGCTCTCGGCCAACGAGACGCTGTCGCGCGCCGATGGCGCCATCGCCGTGGTCGGTACCGGCCGCGCGATCGCCGACGAAGCGGTGCAGGCGATGACCCGGGTCAGCGAAAGCGCCAAGGGCATCGACTCGGTTATCGAGGGGCTGGACAAGATCGCCTTCCAGACCCGCGTTCTCGCGATGAACGCCGCCGTCGAAGCGGGCCGCGCCGGTGAGGCAGGCCGCGGCTTCGCAGTGGTCGCCGATCTCGTCTCCGCGCTCGCCATGCGCGCCGAGGAAGAAGCCGGCCGCGCCCGCGACCAACTCACCCATACCCAGGCCGAAGTCGTCACCGCGGTCGACGCCGTGATGAAGGTCGATGGCGCGCTTGCCGATATCTCGGGCGATGTCGGCCAGGTCCATGCCCTGATCGGCACGATGGCGGAGGACAACAACGCCCAGAGCCATGCGATCAGCCAGGTCAGCGAAGCGATCGGCGACATGGATCGCGGCACCCAGCAGAACGCCGCGATGGTCGAGGAAACCTCGGCAGCCGCGCGCAACCTCACCCAGGAAGTGGACTCGCTGGCGGACAGTGCCGCGAACTTCACGATCGACGCCCCGCACGGCCACCGCGCCGCGCCGCAGCGCCAGGTCGTGAACGGCACCACCGTGCACTAGGTTCAGGCCATACCGGAAAATGAGAAGAGCCGGCGCGGTATCCACCACGCCGGCTCTCTTCGTTTCAGCGCTCAGCGGGCGATCAGAACTTCACCTTCACGCCGAACTTTCCGGTGAAGCTGTAGTCTTCATACTGCAGCAGCCGCTGGCCACCCTGGAAGTTGCGATAGGCGAAATAGGGCTCGTTGGTCAGGTTGATCAGGTCGCCGAACACCTGGACGTTCTTGGTCACCCAGTATTTGGCGCTGATGTCGAGCTGGAAGTGGTTGTCGACATAGCGGTCCTCGCTCGCATCGTCGCCCAGCTCGTCCAGATACTTGTCGCGATAGGTGCCGGCGACGCGGAACGAGACCGCCCCCTTCTCATAGCCGAGCACCACGTTGAACGTATTGCGCGAAGACGAAGGCAGCGAGATTCGGCGCGGATCGCCGATATCGCCATCCTCCAGCACCGTGCCCTTGGCATCGGTGAAGGTGTAGTTGATCTGGGTCAGCAGCCCGCTGAGTACGCCCGGCAGGAAGCTGTAGACCTGGCTGTAGCTGAACTCGATGCCGTCGATACGTGCGCTCGGCCCGTTGTATGGCACCTGCGCCTCGTCGAGCACGCCGCCGTTATAGGCATAGTCCTCATACACGCGATCGACGATGTAGTTCTTGATATCCTTGTGGAAATAGCCAAGCGAGATGCCGCCGCCCTTGCCGAAATAATATTCGGCCGCGGCATCGAAGTTCCAGGCTTCATAAGGCTTGAGGTTCGGGTTTCCGAACTCGCCCTCATTGTCCTCGATCACCACGCGCGGGGCGAGCTTCGAGAATTTCGGGCGCACCAGGCTGCGATAGCCGGCAGCGCGCAGGACGAGGCCATTGGTCGGCTCGAAACGCGCGGTCAGGCTGGGCAGCCAGTCGGTATAGCTGCGGGTGACGCGGATCGGCGTGACCGTCTCGTCATCCAGGTTCAGTTCCTGGCCCTGGATGTCGTTATAGGTGTGCTCCATACGCACGCCGGCGATCAGACGGATCTTCGAACTGTCCCAGCGTGCGAGCAGATAGCCGGCCGAGACGTCTTCCTTCACCTTGTAGTCACTGTCGTTCGAGCTTTCGAACGTGTCGCCGTCATCCAGCTCGAACAGGCCGCTATTGTTCTTGAAATAATTGCGGAACGCGGTCTTCGACAGCGCCGGCTCGATGTTCGCCAGGTCATAGTCCTGCGGACCGAGCAGATCCTTCATCGTCAGGTCGCCCGGGCCGTCATATTCATAGACGTCGATGTTCGCGTTGTAGCGCTTGGTGCGCCAGCGGAACTTGGCGCCGCCCTGCACGGTGAACTCGCCTCCGCCGGTTGCGAAGGTCCTGGCGACGTCCGCCTTGGCCGACCATTCGGTATCGACCGAGTCGCTCAGCGTGGTGCGCTCGAGCTTGTCGAACTCATATTCGCTGGCGTTGTAGAAGGCGTTGGCGCCCGCCAGGATGTTGTAGCGGGTCTTCATCGGGTTGGCATAGTCGAATGCCACGATGAAATTGTCGCCGTCGTCGAACTTGCGCTCGAACGCGGCCGGATCGATCGAGCCGTTCTCGCGCTCGCTCGAACGCGCCCAGCTGCCCGAATAGTTGAGCTTCCAGCCATTGGCCTTGGTCTCGCCGCCCAGCGTGATCGACTTGATCTCCTGGCGCTCGAACCGGTCCTTCAGGTCGCGGGTGACGGTGATTTCGCCATCCTGCGAGTCGAAGGTCGCGCCGGTGGCGGTCGCGCTGGTCGGCGACTCGTCCATCTCGAAGGTCAGGCGGCGGCGATATTCCTGATCGTCGAAGCGCGAGTAGAGGCCTCGGGCATAGAGCGTCGTGGTGTCGCTGGGCTTGAAGTCGAGCGACAGCGACGAGCTGAAGCGCTGCCGCTCCACGTCATAGTCGCGATACTCCATGGTGTCGGCATAGGCCTTGCCACCATCCTCGTCCCAGCCATCCATCTCCTCGTTGTTCGTCGCGAACTTGCGCTGATAATAGGAGACACCGCCGGCGATGCCGAAATTGTCGGTGATCCGCGTCGAGAAATCGAGACCGACCTTGGGCGTCACCGCCTCGCGCAGATTGTTGTAGCTGCCCTCGACCGAGACGGTCAGCAGGTCCTTCTTGCGAGCGAAGGCGCTCACCGTGTTGATCTCGATCGACGCACCGATCGTATCGGCGTCCATGTCCGGCGTCAGCGACTTCTTGACCTCGATCGACTCGATCGTGTCGCTCGAGATCACGTCGAGCGCGACCGAACGGATGTCGGATTCGGGCGAGGGCAGACGGGTACCGTTCACGGAGGTGGCGTTAAGCTCCGGATCGAGGCCGCGAACGGAGACAAAGCGCCCCTCGCCCTGATCGTTGAGGATGTTGACGCCGGGCAGGCGGCGCAGCGATTCCGCGACATTCTGGTCCGGGAACTGGCCGACCGAGTCCCGGGTGATCACGCTCTCCACGCCGTCCGCGGCGCGCTGGCGCGATAGCGAACCGAGCAGGTTGGCGCGCTGGCCCATGACGAGGATCTGGCTGCCGTCGGTGCCGAGCACCAGATTCTGCTGGGCCACGCCGTTCTCGGGCACGACGATCTTCTCGTCGCGGGCCGGCACGCCGGCGAACTCGGCGCGCAGCGTATAGGTGCCGGCCGGCACATCGGAGAAGCGGAAGCTGCCCGAAGCGTCAGCCTCGGTGGTCCGGCCCAGCTCGACGATGGTGACGCGCGCACCCTGGAGGTTGCGGGTTCCGCTCGCTTCCGAGACGTTGCCGGTCACGTCATTGGCATAAGCGGATACCGGCACGGCGAAGAGCACCGCGCCAAACATCAGGCGCGTGCGGAAGGACGGTTTGCGAGACATCGGAATTCAACCCCCATCAGGAATGCGGGGGCCGCGTTGCAACCGATCATGAACGGTACATTGCGTCTCGGCGACACTTCAATGACATGAGGGCCAGCTATCTGATTTCCATAGACTCTTTTCGTCACCCGCCCCTGTGCGAAATGTTGCGGCGCAACAGTATCAGGCGATCCGGAAACATATCGCCGGCGTCACGCCCGTTGCACAGCCGCCCCGCTCCCCTTATCTCCGCGCGCATGTCGACCGAACTCTACGACCTCACCGTCCCCGTCTTCCTGCGTGGCTTCAAGGCCATGTCGGCGTTCCTCGAAAAGGCACGCATCTGGGCGGACGAGAACAGCATCCCGCATGCCGAGCTGCTCGAAGCGCGCCTTGCCGACGACATGGCGCCGCTGAGCTCGCAGATCCAGCGCGTCAGCGACGGCGCCAAGTTCGCCCTCGCCCGGCTCGGCCAGCTCGAGGCACCGGCGATGGCGGATACCGAGACCAGCTTCGATGAGCTGCAGGCCCGCATCGCCGCGACCGTGGCCTTCCTCAAGTCGGTCCCGCGCGAAGCGGTCGACGGGCGCGAGGACGCTGATATCGAAGTGAAGACGCCGAACCGCAGCTTCCACTTCAAGGGCCTGCCCTACGTCACCACCTTCGCGCTGCCGAACTTCTACTTCCACATCACCACCGCCTACGCGATCCTGCGCCACAAGGGGGCGCCGCTCGGCAAGATGGACTTCCTGGGCGGCATCTGATGGTCCGGATCGCGGTGATCGGCGCGGGCGCCATCGGCGGCACCCTCGCCGCCTGGCTCGCCCAGAGCCATGACGTGACGGTCTGCGCCCGCTCGCCGCTCGCCGACCTGGAGGTCGAGACGCCCGAAGGCGTGATACAGGCCACCCCGCGCATCCTCACCGATCCCGCGGAGGCGACCCAAGTCGACTGGGTGCTCTGCACCACAAAGACCTATGACTGCCCCGCCGCGGCCGCCTGGCTGCCCGGGCTGATGGGCCCCACCACCCGCCTGGCGGTGATCCAGAACGGCGTCGAGCAGCGCGAGCGCTTCCCCCAGGTCCCCGCCCAGCGCACCGTGCCGGTCATCATCGACCTGCCCGCCGAGCGCACTGCGCCGGGCCGCATCATCCAGCGCCGTGAGGGCACCATCCATGTGCCCGAGGGCGAAGCCGGCGAGGCGCTGGTCGCGCTGTTCACCGACACGCCGATCGACGCCCAGACCACGCCGGACTTCCTCACCGCCGCCTGGCGCAAGCTCGCGATCAACTGCTCGGGCATCGTCAGTGCCCTCACCCACCGCCCCGCCGAAGTCGCCAATGACGAAGGCGCGGCGGAAGTGATGCGGGCGCTGGTCCGTGAGTGCATCGCGGTCGGCCGGGCCGAGGGTGCCGACCTGCCCGACAAGCTCGCCGACCAGGTGGTGAAGTGGACCACGCTCGCCCACCCGCAATCGGTCAACTCGCTCCACGCCGATTTCGAAGCCGGCCGCCAGACCGAAGTCGATGCCCGCAACCAGGTCATCGTCCGCCTCGGCGCGAAGCACGGCATCGACGCGCCGATGAACCGAGCGCTCGCATCAATACTGATCGCCGCTTCCACCCGTCCTTAACCGTTTCGGGGGCAGAACCCGGCCATGGAAGCCGGAGTTCGCGCCTTGTTGCTTAACCGGAGCGTCTGGTTCGTCGTCCTGCTGGCGATGGCCGGGCTGTATGGCATCTTTGCGTTCGACATCTTCCGCGACGAGACCTCGTCGGTCACCGACCGCAAGCTGCGGATCGAGCTGGACGAGTTCCTGCTCTTCGCGTCGGCACTCATCCTGTTGCTCTTCAGCTATGGACTGAACCAGCACCGCGCGCGTGGGCGCGAGCGAGACCGCCGCATCGCGGCGGAGCGCAGCGCGCGCGACCTAGGCTATCACGACGCGCTCACCGGCATGCCCAATCGCCGCGCCTTCGACGAAGCGCTCGGCAAGCTCACGCCGAGCGGGCTCCATGCCGTGCTGATGCTCGACCTCAACGGGTTCAAGGCGATCAACGACACCCATGGCCACGGCGCCGGTGACGCCCTGCTGCGCGTCGTCGCCGATCGCATCGCCGGCGCGGTACGCGAGGGCGACACCGCCGCGCGGCTGGGCGGCGACGAGTTCGCGGTCATCACCCCCGGCCTCGCCAATCCCGAGATCGCCAGGGTCATCGCGGGCCGGCTCGCGGAGAGCATTGCCCGCCCGGTCTTCGTCGAAGGGCGCACGCTGCATGTCGGCACCGGCATCGGCATCGCCCTGTCGCGCGCCGAGAAGCTCGGCCCGGCGGAACTGACCCGCCGCGCCGACCTTGCCCTCTACGCCGCCAAGCGCAGCGAAGGCGTGCCCTGGCGGGTCTACGGGCCGGAGCTCGAGGCGTAGCCATAGCTCCAGCCCGGGCAGTCTTGCCCAGCCCGTTGAACTCGCTGGCCGAAGCGCGATAGGGGCCAGCCAGCAATGATGGAGCTGCGCCCATGATCAGAATCATCTGCGTCGATGCCGATGATACGCTGTGGCACAATATGCGTCACTTCAACGCCGCGCTGCAGGCGTTTCAGGCATTACTCCTGCCATTCGCCGAAGCGTCCGTGACGCAGGCCGCCCTGGATGAAGCGGAGAACCGGAATCGCCACGCCTATGGCTATGGCGCGAAAGGCTTCACGCTGGCGATGATCGAGACGGCGATGGAAGTTGCGGGCGATGCTTTCTCCCGGGACCTCGTAGCCCATATCCTTGACGCCGGGCGGATGCTGCTGACCCATCCCGTCGAGTTGTTCGACGGCATCGACCATACATTGCGCGCGCTGAAGGAGCGCGGGGATCTGATCCTGGTGACCAAGGGTGACCTGCTGCACCAGGAAACGAAACTGGCCGCGTCCGGCCTCGGCGACCTTTTCACCGGGGTTGAGATCGTCAGCGACAAAACCGAGCAGACCTTCCAGAGGCTCTTCGCGAAATATGATGTCGCGCCCGGCGAATGCATCATGGCGGGCGACTCTATGCGATCCGATGTTCTGGCACCGCTGAACGCTGGCGCCTGGGCCGCCTATATTCCCCAGGAGGGTGCATGGGCCCATGAAGTTGCGGATAGACCGAGCGAGCAAGGCCGCTTCAGGCAGCTTTCGAAGCTGTCCGAACTGATCGGGTGGATAGACGAGATCAACCGAACCGCCTCGAGCAACTGAACCCTGCTGCCGGTGACCGGCTTCTCAGAGCTCCACGATCCGCGTCCCCAGCCGCACCGCCTCGTCACGGTCGTGCGTCACCATCAGGATCGGCAGCCGCACTTCATCCCGCAGGCGCTCGATCAGCGTCATGATCTCCTCGCGCCGCGCCCTATCGAGCGAGGACAGGGGCTCGTCGAGCAGCAGGAAGCGCGGATCGGAGAGCAGCGCCCGCCCGATCGCCACACGCCGCGCCTCGCCGCCCGAAAGCGTACGCGGCCAGCGGTCGAGCAGGTGGGCGATACCGAGCAACGCAATCGTCTCGTCCACGTTCAGCCCGGCCTCGTCGCGCCGGCCATAGAGCAGGTTCGCCCGTACCCGCAGGTGCGGGAACAGCCGCGGTTCCTGGAAGACATAGCCGGCGCGGCGCTCGGCTACCGGTACGTCGATTGCAGCCGTCGCATCGAACAGCGTTTCGCCCGCCACCCGCACATGCCCGGCATCAGGCTCGATCAGCCCGGCAACCATGTTGAGCACGCTGGTCTTGCCCGCGCCGGATGGGCCGAACAGCACGGTGAGCCCGTCGCCCGCCTCGATCCGGCAGGCGATCTCGGCCTCGCCGATCCGCTTGGTCAGCGCGATGTCAAAGGACATGCAGCCCCCTGCCCGCGCGCCGCGCGATCAGCTCCGAGGCAAGCAAGGCCGCCAGCGAGAGCAGTACCGAGATGCCCGCCAGCCGCAGCACCATCGCCTCTCCGCCCGGCACCTGGAGTGCGGCATAGATGGCGAGCGGAAGGGTCTGTGTCTCCCCCGGCACGTTCGACACGAAGGTGATCGTCGCGCCGAACTCGCCCAGCGCCCGCGCAAAGCCCAATACCGTGCCGGCCAGCACGCCCGGCAGGCTGAGCGGCAGGGTCACGCTGGTGAACACCCGCCAGCGCCCGGCACCCAGCGTCGCCGCGGCCTGCTCCAACCGCCGGTCGACCGCCTCGATCGACAGCCGCATCGCCCGCACCGTCAGCGGCAGCGCCATCACCGCGCTCGCAATTGCCGCCCCGGTCCATCGGAACAGCACCGAGACACCAAACCAGCTCTCCAGCCAGCTCCCGATCGGCCCGGCGGGGGCGAAGGCGAGCAGCAGCAGCCAGCCTGTGACGACAGGCGGCACCACCAGAGGCAGGTGTACCAGCCCGTCGAGCAGCAGCTTGCCCGGAAACCGCCCACGCGCCAGCAGCCAGGCCAGCGCGAACGCCACCGGCAGGCATGCGAGCACCGCCACCCCGCCCACCTTCAGCGATAGCCAGACAATGCCCCAGAGCTCGGGGGTCATCGGGCAAACTCGCCTGGGGCCGGGGAATCAGGCATCCCCGCGCTTCACCGGGAACTTCAGGATGCCGAAGCCGACGGCGAACCCTATCAGCAGCCCGATCGCCATATTGTCGATGAGCGCGCCCAGGATGATGCCGCCAAACACGCCCGCGGCGAACCCGATCGAACCGTTTCTGCTCATCAAATGCCCCCGCAATCGGCTCCATGCCGCGAATGGGTCACTAAAGGCGAAGCCAGGGCCCCGGGTCAACCGAGCGACCTTCCTCTAAAGCGGCCGGAACCCGAAGCGACGGAAGATCGCCTTGCCCTCGCCGCTCAGCAGGAAGCGGCGGAACGGCTCGGCGTCCGGGCTGGTCGAGGCCTTGAGCCGCGCCAGCGGGTAGCGGATCGGCGGATGGCTACGCTCGGTGAAGATCGCGGCGATCCGGACCTTGCCAGATGCCTGGGCGTCGGTCGCGTAGACGATCCCGCGCGGCACGACACCCCTCTCGACCAGCGCGAGTGCGGCGCGCACGCTCTCGGCACGCACGATATTGGGCTCGACCGCCGCCCAGCGCCCGCCGCTCTCGAGCGCAGCCTTGGCATAGCGCCCTGCCGGCACGGCATCTGGATCGGCAATCGCCACGCGGGTCTTGCCCAGCGCGCGCAGCTCGTCCTGGGGCCGGGCGAGCCGCGCGCCGGCCGGGGCGACGATCACCAGCCGGTTGCCGAGGAACGGCGTGCGGGTGCCCGGCAGGATCAGCCCGCGCTTCTCGATATCGTCCATCCAGGGTTCGTCGGCCGATGCGAACAGATCGGCGGCGGCGCCGGCCGCGATCTGCCGGGCCAGCGCCGAGCTTGCCGCGAAGGAGCAGACCGGCCGGACATGGCCCTTGCGCGCCCAGGCATCGGCCGCGGCGGTCATCGATTCCTGCAGGCTGGCGGCGGCCAGCACCAACGGCGCCTGCGCAGCCCGTGCGGTAGGCGGCCCGGCCAGCGCCACCGCTCCGATACCGGCGAGCAGCGCCCGCCGGTCGATCCCTGGGTTGGTCGTCATGCCCCCTGCCTGACAGTCGCCGGGCGGGGAGGCAAGGCCCTCACTTGAGACGCAGCGCCTTGCGGACATCGGCCCAGCGTACCAGCTTGAAATTCTGCGCGGCGGGGGCGTTGTCGCCGTCCTGCGCAAGCATCAGCCCGCCCTGGAGATCCGAACCGAAGCCGGCGGTGGAGACTTCGATGCCATCGGTCTCGCTGGTCGCACCGAATTTGCCGGCGGTGATCCGGAAACGCCCGGCATAGGCCAGGTCAGGCAACCGCCACAGGCCATACGCGCTGTCACCCTGGCTCGAGACGACCAGATAGCCGCCCCGCGTGCCCTGGGCGGCAATCGCCACGCCTTCGACATCGGCAACCAGCGTCTTGCCGTCGGCTGCGATCACCTTCTCGCCGCCAAGGGCATCACGGGAGTTCGCGCCGAAGCGCCAGACGCCGACATCCTCCTCGCCGACGTAGAGCAGGCCGGTACGATCGTCCGCGACACAGCCTTCGGACTGGGTTGCAAGCTTCATCGTGCGCACCCGGTCCGCCTTGATCGCCCCGCCCTCGGGCAGGATCTCCATCTGCACGATCGTGCCGGCCTTGTGGACGACAAAGGCGTACAGCTTGCCGCCGCGCGGCGCGTACATGCACAGGCCATAGGCTTCGCCGGCACCGGCATCGAAACGGCCGATCTCGGTTAGCTTCGCCGCCTTGGTATCGAGCGTATAGAGCGCCAGCTTCGCGTTCGCCTTGTCGTTGCGGTCGCTGGCCGCGACGATCACCTGCCCGCGCCAGCTGCGCAGGTCGACATTGTTGACCCGGCCAGCCGGCAGGGTCGAACGGAGCTTGCCGGACAGGTCATAGACGTTGAGCCCCGCCTTCTTGTCGGTCGCGACGATCAGGCTTTGCCGCGGATCGCGGGCATTGCGCCAGATCGCAGGATCGTCCGCGGCATCCTCAAGGCTCGCCACCGCCACCGTCTCGCCAACCGCATGAACCTGCGCGGTCGGCACGTTCTGCGCGGCAGGCGCAGTCTGAAGCAGCATCAGCGTGGCAAGCAACATGGTATCCCCCTTCAAGTCCGCTCGGGCCTTTATGAAGCGATTGAGACGCTTGGGTTACACTTCGTGACCAGGGTGTTGCGACTGGCGCCCGCCCGGCCCCCTCGATAGGCTGCGACGTCAGGGGGGACGAATCACGTGATCATCGGCATCGATCTTGGCACCACCAACAGTGCCGTCGCGATCTGGCGCGACGGGGAGTCCGTGCTCATTCCCAATGCGATCGGTGACCTGCTGACTCCTTCCGCCGTATCGGTTGACGAGAGCGGCGCGGTGATGGTCGGCATGGCCGCGCGCGAGCGCCAGTCCACCCATCCTCGCGACACCGTCACCGCCTTCAAGCGCTATATGGGCACTCAGCAAACGGTGACCCTGGGCAAGCGCAAGTTCGATTCGGAGGAGCTGTCGGCCCTCGTCCTGCGCCAGCTCAAGGCAGATGCGGAAGCCTTCACCGGCGAGAAGGTGACCGGCGCGGTCGTTACCGTCCCCGCCTATTTCAACGATCGCCAACGCAAGGCCACCCGCCGCGCCGGCGAGCTGGCGGGACTCAAGGTCGAGCGGCTGGTCAACGAGCCGACTGCGGCCGCGCTCGCCTTCGGCATCCAGATGCGCGAGCAGGAGCCGTTCCTGGTCTTCGACCTGGGCGGCGGCACGTTCGACGTGTCGATCGTCGAAGTGTTCGAGGGCGTGGTCGAGGTCCGCGCATCTTCGGGCGACAACCGGCTGGGCGGCGAGGATTTCAACGAGCTGCTCGTCCAGCATGTCCGCCCGAAGCTCGATCCGGCGGGCAAGCTCGCTGGCGCCGATCCGGTGGTGTTGCAGGAACTGCTCCGCGCCGCCGCCGAGCGCACCCGCCGCAAGCTCAGCGAAGGCGACGAGGCCGAGTTCACCATCGTCTGGCAGGGCGAGCAGTTCGCGACCAACGTCACCTCCGCCGATTTCGAAACCGCCGCCGAGCCGCTGCTCAAGCGACTGCGCGATCCGGTGCTGCGCTCGCTGCGCGATTCCAGCATCCGGGTCGAGGCGCTGAGCGAGATCGTCCTGGTCGGCGGCTCCACTCGCATGCCGGTGGCCCGCCGCGCGATCACCCGCATGTTCGGCCGCTTCCCGAATGCGACGGTGCATCCGGATCACGCCGTGGCCCTCGGCGCCGCGGTCCAGGCCGGGCTGCTCGCCCGCTCGGAAGCGCTGGAGGAAGTGCGCCTCACCGACGTCTGCCCCTTCACCCTGGGTGTCGACCATGCCGAGCCGGACGGGCGCGGCGGCTGGCGCACCGGGCTGTTCTCGCCGATCATCGATCGCAACACCGCGATCCCGGCGAGCCGGGTGAACTACTACAACACCGTCTCGGACAATCAGCGCGAGCTGCGCTTCGGCATCTATCAGGGAGAGGCCCGCGAGGTCTCCGGCAACGTCAAGCTCGGCGAAGTCCGCGTGCCTATCCCACCCAAGCCCGCGGGCGAGGTCGTCGTCGAGTGCCGCTTCAGCTATGATACCAGCGGTCTGCTGGAAGTGGACGTCAACGTCCCCGGCACCAGCACCAGCCGCAACCTGGTCATCATGGACGACGCCGATCCACTGACCGACTCCCAGCTTGCCACCCGCCGCGATGCGCTCGCAGCGCTCAAGCAGCACCCGCGCGACGAGAGCGACAACATGGCCGTGCTTGCCCGCGCCGCCCGCTGCTACGAGGGCTTTATCGGCGACCGCCGCGACGCCGTTGGCCATTGGATCGGCGTGTTCGAGAATGCGCTGGCCACCCAGGATCCGCGCACCATCAAGGAAGCGCGCGCCCGGCTGGTAGAGGCGCTGGACGAGATCGAGGGCGAGCGCTTCCTGTGAACCGCGGCGGGCCGGCATGGCGCACGCTCGGCATCGAGCCGACGGACGACACTCGCGCGATCCGCCGCGCCTATGCGGAGAAGCTCAAGGCGATCGATGTCGATCGTGACCCTCAGGCCTTCATCGCGCTGCGCGAAGCGTTCGAGCAGGCGCAGAGCGAAGCGCAGTGGCTACGATATGAGCAGGAGGAGGACGAAGAGGCCGAGGCCGAAACCGCCCAGGCCGAAGCCAGTCGTCCCGACCAAGCGCTATCCGAGCCGGAAGAGGATCCCGACGAATGGGACGATGAGCCCGGCATCGAGATCAACTTCGACGCGTGGGAACGCGATCCACTCGCCGCCGAGATCGCCTTCGCTCCACCGGCGCCCAATCCCTGGGCGCCACCTACACCGGAGGACTATGACGATCATGCCCGCGCTCTGGCCGGGCTGTTGCTCGGCGAGCATGCGGAGCAATGGCCGAGCCCGGAAGAGACCGAGGCGATGCTCGCCCACTGGCAGCGCATCACCCGCGACCCGCGCATGCAGGAAATGTCCTTCTATGCCGACGCGGAGAACTGGTTCGCCGACCTGATCGCCCGCGCCGTCCCCTTCTCGGATCCGCTCGTTGCATCGGTGGCCGACCATTTCGGCTGGATGAGTGCCGCCGGCGAGATCAGCCAGTCGCCCGCGATCGCCTATGTCGTGCGCCGCCGCCAGTCGCTCGACTTCTTCGAGGCGGTCCGCGCGCCATCGCATCCACTCCACGCGGCATGGCGCGAACTGACCAGGCCAGCCCACGAGAAGTCCCGTCGGGGCTGGGTGCGCGGAAAGAGGGTCCGCGAACTGCTCGCCACGGTCCGCACCCATTATCCAGAGCTGGAGGCCAATTTCGACTCCTATCGCGTCGAAATGTGGGAGCCGACATCCCGCAGCGGCGGCTGGAACTGGACCGGCATGATCGTCGTCTGGATCCTGATCTCGCTGCTCCACTTCGCCAACAGCCAGTGCAAAGAACAGAACCGCTTCGCCCCGATCCCCGGCGTCGAGGCGCCGGTGATTCCCGAGACGCTGAGCAACGAGCGGGTCGATATCGATCGCGCACTCGAGGCGCTGTACGAACGCAATCTCGACATTGCGACGATCGAGGACAAGAACCCCGAACTCTATGTCGCGCTGATGACGTACTGGAAGGATTCGTTCCTGCGGAAGGACAGCTGGGTCAACTTCACCAACGGCATGATCCCGTTGCTGAACGCGCGCGTCCAGGCGGGCATTCCCGGCGCGCCCCTGCCGCTGCTGCGCGACTATCACCGCCTCGCGCTCGACCGCGCCCTGGCGCTGCGCGCCGTCAGCCCCGACGTCTGCGCCAATTATCTCGCCGGCAAGGACTATGACGGCAGCAAGCTTCCCAAGAACCTGGCGGAACGCAACCGTGCGATCATGGCGCGGATACTCCTCGCCACCCGTGCCGGGCCCGACGGCAAATCGACGCCGTCGCCGGAGCCCTCAGCCGGCCAGACCAAGACGTTCAACGTCCCGGGCTTCATCATGGAGAAGGCATCCGCCCGCGCGGGGATGACGCGCGAGCAGCTTGGCCAGGCGATGCGGTACCAGGGCAGCAACGCGCAGCAATGCAACGGGCGCATCGCCTTCATGCAGACCGTGCCGGCAGAGCCCGACGACAAGGTCGGCAAGCTGCTGCGTACGCTATGAAGAGGGCGAGGGTTATTCCTCGCCCATCCGCAGCGCGGCGATAAAGGCTTCCTGCGGGATCTGCACCGAGCCGTACTCGCGCATCCGCTTCTTGCCTTCCTTCTGCTTTTCCAGAAGCTTGCGCTTACGCGTGATGTCGCCACCATAGCATTTGGCGGTAACGTCCTTGCGCAGCGCCGCGATCGTCTCGCGGGCGACCACCTTGCCGCCGATCGCCGACTGGATCGGGATCTTGAACAGATGGCGCGGGATCAGGTCCTTGAGCCGCTCGCACATGCCGCGGCCGCGCGTCTCGGCGGTCGAGCGGTGGACGATCATGCTCAGCGCATCGACCGGCTCGTTGTTGACGAGGATGCTCATCTTGACGAGGTCGCCGGCGCGGTGGCCGATCTGCTCATAGTCGAAGCTCGCATAGCCGCGGCTGATCGACTTGAGGCGGTCGTAGAAATCGAACACCACTTCGTTGAGCGGCAGTTCATAGGTCACCTGGGCGCGGCCGCCGACATAGGTGAGGTTCTTCTGGATGCCGCGGCGATCCTGGCAGAGCTTGAGGATCGGGCCGAGATACTCGTCGGGCACGTAGATCACCGCGTTGATCCACGGCTCCTCGATCTCAGCGATCCGGTTGGGATCGGGCATGTCGGCCGGGTTGTGCAGCTCGATCTCGCGCGCTTCCGCCTCGCCCGCCGCCTTGGTCAGCTTGAGCTTGTAGACCACCGACGGGGCGGTGGTGATCAGGTCGAGGTCGTACTCGCGGCTCAGGCGCTCCTGGATGATCTCCAGGTGGAGCAGGCCGAGGAAGCCGCAGCGGAAACCGAAACCGAGCGCCGCCGAGGTCTCCATCTCGAAGCTGAACGAAGCGTCGTTCAGGCGCAGCTTGGAGATGCTCTCACGCAGTTTCTCGAAGTCGTTGGCATCGACCGGGAACAGGCCGCAGAACACCACCGGCTGGACTTCCTTGAAGCCCGGCAGCGCTTCGGCGGCGGGCTTCTTGGCGTCGGTCAGCGTGTCGCCGACGCGCGCCTGGGCGACTTCCTTGATCTGCGCGGTGATGAAGCCGATCTCGCCCGGGCCGAGATCCGGCAGGTTCTCGATCTTCGGGCGGAAGCAGCCGACGCGGTCGATAAGGTGCATCGTGCCGGTCTGCATGAACTTGACCTGCTGGCCCTTCTTCAGCGTGCCGTCGATCACGCGGACGAGGATGACGACGCCGAGATACGGATCGTACCAGCTATCGACCAGCATCGCCTTGAGCGGCGCATTCGGATCGCCCTTCGGCGCCGGGATGCGCTCGACAACGGCGTCGAGGATCTCGTCGATGCCGATGCCGGCCTTGGCGCTGGCGAGCACCGCGTTCGACGCGTCGAGGCCGATGATCTCCTCGATCTCGTTCTTCACCTTCTCGGGCTCGGCCGAGGGGAGATCGATCTTGTTGATGACCGGGATGATCTCGTGATCATGCTCGATCGACTGGTAGACGTTCGCGAGCGTCTGCGCTTCCACGCCCTGCGCCGCGTCCACCACCAGCAGCGCGCCTTCGCAGGCGGCCAGGCTGCGGCTCACTTCATAGGCGAAGTCGACGTGACCCGGCGTGTCCATCAGGTTGAGGACATGGCCCTTCCACTCCAGGCGCACGGTCTGCGCCTTGATCGTGATGCCCCGCTCCTTCTCGATGTCCATGTTGTCGAGGACCTGCGCGGACATCTCGCGCTCGGAGAGCCCGCCGGTGCGCTGGATCAGACGATCGGCCAGGGTCGACTTGCCGTGGTCGATATGCGCGATGATCGAAAAGTTGCGGATCTTGGAAAGTTCGGTTGCCATGATGTTGCGCGCGTTAGCAGGCGCGGGCCAGTGCCGGAAGTCCCGCGCGAAATACAAAATAGAAGGGCCCGGTGGCGAAGGACGCCACCGGGCCCGACTGACTGGCCGAAAGCAAAGGGGGCTTAGCGGGTCCGGCCGGTCAGCGAGATGCCGATGACGCGCGGCTCGTTGAGCACGGCGGCCATGTAGTTCTCGATCACGCCCTTGAGGTTCTTCTCGTTCGTGATGTTGCGGGCGAAGGCAGCGATTTCCCAGGTGCCGTTGCCGCCCTGGTAGCCGAGCTTCAGGCCGCCCTCGAAGTTGCCGTCCGAGTAGAACTCGTCGGTCTTGTAGAGGACGTAGTTGGTGTAGCCCTGCAGGTTCCAGTCGGTCGAGATGAAGAACTTGCCGCTGTCGCTCACCGGCACGTCGTAGCGGGCGGTGAGGTTCAGGTTATACTCCGGCGCGTTCGGCAGCGGGTTGCCGTCGATCTGCGCGAAATAGGCGTTGGCGCCGAAGACGGTGCGGGTCACGTACGGATCCTTGACCGTGCAGACCAGCACGCCGTTGAGGGCACAGGCTTGGGCATAGACGCGCTTGTCCTTGATCTCGCTGTGCAGCCAGCTTGCGCCGGCGGTCAGCGTGAAGTTGCGCACCGGGCGCAGCGTCAGGTCGGCCTCGACGCCATAGGCTTCGGCCTTGTCGGCGTTGAACAGCACGCCGTTGCCGTTCGAGTCATTGCCGTTCAGCTGGATGTCGTCGACGGTGTAGTAGAAGCCGGTCAGGTTGAACCGCACCCGGTTGTCGAACAGGCTCGACTTGAAGCCGCCCTCGTACGACACGATCGTCTCCGACTTCGCGGTGGTGAAGTCCGAGTTGAACACCGCCGAGCGACCCTGGATGGTCGGGCCGCGGAAGCCGCGGGCGACACGGGCATAGAGGCTCAGATCGTCGCTGACCTCATAGAGCGCGCTCACGTCCCAGCTGGGCTGGGTGTCCGACATGCGGACGTGGCGGCGACCCGGATAGGTCACGGCGCCGGCCGCGGTGTCGGCGGTCTTGAGCAGGTCGGTGGTCTTGGTGTCCTCGGTCACGCGCACGCCGGCGGTGAGGCGGAACTTCGGGGTCACCTGGTAGCTGGCCTGGCCGAACAGCGCCCAGCTGGTGTTGACGTCGTGCAGGCGCACCCAGTTGTTGGGGTTGCGGGCCGCGGTGTTGAGGAACCAGGCGCGCTGGTAGAACTCGGTGATGTCGCGGCTATCGAAGTACATGCCGCCGATCTGCCACTTGAACGGACCGTCGCCGTTGCTGGCGAGGCGCACTTCCTGGGTCCACTGGTCGAGGTCCGCGAGGCGGCCCATCGACTGGCCATAGCCGTTCGCAACGCCGCCGACCGGGAAGTCCGCCGCCGCGCCACCATCGGTGTCGCCGCGGCTGTAGCCCGACGAGGTCTCATAGGCAGTGATCGAGGTCAGCGTGACGCCGCCCAGATCGAAGCTGTTGTTCCACGACATGCCGTAGGTGTCATAGTCCTGCGGATTGTCCATCGCCTCGTCGAAGCGGACCGTGGTGCGCGAGACGTTGCTGACGTCGTTCGAGCCCTTCTTCAGCGCCTGGCGCAGGAACAGGGTCGAGGTGCCGTTATAGTTGCGCATGTGCGCCGAGAAAAGCGAGGTCCAGTCGGCGGTCGGCTCGACCAGCAGCTGCACGCGCACGTCGCGCTCGTCGAAGCCGCCCATCGCGTTCTTGCGGGGGGTCTTCGTGCCGTCGGCGCTCGGGCCGGCATAGGCATTGTCGACATAGTCGTCGCGGTGCTGGAACAGGCCCGACACGCGGATCGCGACATTGTCGGCCAGCGGGCCGCCGATGCCGGCGTCGAGGCTCACGCTGCCATAGCTGCCATAGCTCGCCGTGCCGCGCGCATCGAAGCGATCGAGCGTCGGGCGGACGGTGTCGAACTTGACGATACCGGCAGTGGTGTTGCGGCCGAACAGCGAACCCTGCGGGCCACGCAGCACTTCGACGTGATCGAGGTCATAGACCGGGTTCGACTTGAGCACGACATGCTCGAGCACCACATCGTCCTGGATGATCGACACGGGCTGCGAGGCGCCCAGGTAGAAGTCGATATTGCCGAGGCCACGGATGTAGAAGCGCGGGAAGATGCGGCCGGTGGTCGTCTCGGCGTAGAAGCTCGGCACCTTGCCCGAGAGCGAGAGCAGCGTGTCGTCGCCGGCGGCGGTGAAGTCACGCGCGTCCTGGCCGCCGATCACCGCGACCGAGACCGGGGTGTTCTGCAGCGTTTCCGGGCGGCGCTCGGCGGTGACGACGATCTCGGTGGTCGCTTCGTCTTCGACGGCGGCGGCGGGAGCCGTGGCGTCCTGCGCCTGGGCGGTGCCGCCAAGGACGAGCGCGCCGAATGCCGCGCCCAGGAAAAGAGCAGACTTGGTGATGCCAGTCTTCATGAGATTGTTCCCTGCTGTGCGTCCAACGCGCAGCAGCGGCCACGTCCCCGATCGGAGTCGTGCCGTCGTCGCGCCGGACATTTCTCGTTATCGAGGGGCTTGCCTGCCCCTTCCGAGGCGGCGGTTAGGATTGGATTGTGTACGAACTGTGACAATCATCTACGATTTTTCGCAACTGCAGCATTCGTGCAACGCAATCGCAGATACGCCGGGAAATCAGCCTGCCTGAACAGCCTCGATCGCGGCGATGGCCTTGGCGTAGCGCTCCTCGTCCTGGCCCGAGACCAGCGCCCAGCGCACCCCGCGCCGCTCCAGCTCGGCCTTGCTCAGCTCGAAGAATTTCCGCCGCAGCTCCTCGGTGCCGAACATGCGGGTGCCGTCGGGGCGCCAGGGCATGTCGATATCGAACAACAGGTAGAAATCGGCGGTGCCCTGCCACTCGTCGAACCAGGGATCCCGCTCGCCGAACAGCATGTCCGCCCACACCGCCGTCATCAGCGGATCGGTGTCGAGGATCAGCGGCGTCATCCCGGCTGCAAGGAGGGTGCGGGTGCCGGCGTCATGCGTCTTGGCGATCTCGAGCAGGTCGCGCATCGTGAACGCGATACCGCGCGCCTCGGCATATTCGCGGCCATATTCGTCCACCACCTCGCCGCCGAGATATTCGGCGATGCGCGGCGCCAGCGTCGACTTGCCGGTGCTCTCGGGCCCGTGGAGACAGATGGTGCGCAGCTTCATTTTCTTGCCCTCAGCCAATCGACCAACCCCCACCCGGACAGAACCAGGAACACGCCATAGAGCCCGGCGGTGAGCCACAGTCCCTTCACGGCGAACAAAGGGACAGCCAGTAAATCTACAAGGATCCAGAGGACCCAGCATTCCCAGTTGCGCCGCGACTGGAGGATCTGCGCGGCGATGCTGAGCACCGCGATGCTGCCGTCCCACCAGGGCCAGGCCGCGTCGGTCAGCCGGTGCATCATGGCGCCCCAGAGCGCGATCACAACGGCCGCGCCGATCGCCCAGCCGCCGCGCGCCGGCCAGCCCAAGGTCTCGACCACGACTTCGCCGCTTTCCCCGCGCGAACGGGCCCAGTTCCGCCAGCCATAGAGATTGACCGCGAAGAAGAAGAGCTGGAGCAGCGCGTCGCTGTAAAGCTTCTCGTGGAAGAAGATCCACGCATAGAGCGCGACCATCGCCAGCGCGAACGGGTAGTTCCAGATGCTGCGCCGGACGACCAGCACGATGTTGATCAGGCCCAGCAGGCTGGCAGTCGCTTCGATCGGGCTCACGGTTACGGCCTAGCAACAAGTTGCGCCCGACGTCGAGAGGCTTGCCCTCCCCCCGCTTGCCGCTACGGTAAGCGCCTAGATCGCGGGAGGAGAGGCCCATGCGTCATGTCGCGGTGATCGGTTCCGGGCCGGCAGGCTATTACACTGCCGAAGCCTGCCAGAAGGTATTTGGCGACCAGGTTCGGGTCGACATCCTCGATCGCATGCCGGTGCCCTTCGGGCTGATCCGCACCGGCGTTGCCCCCGATCACCAGTCGATCAAGGGCGTCTCCCGCCGGTACGAGGCGGTGGCGCTGACCGACAATGTGCGCTTCGTCGGCAATGTCACCATCGGCAAGGACGTGTCGATCGACGAGCTGCGCGAGCTGTACGACGCGGTCGTCCTCGCCACCGGCGCGCCGCACGACCGCAAGCTGGAGATACCGGGAGCGGAGCTGCCGGGCGTGACCGGATCGGCGGCGTTCGTCGGCTGGTATAACGGCCATCCCGACTATGCAGGCCTCAATCCGCCGCTCGACGGGCCAGCCGTGGTGATCGGCAACGGCAATGTCGCGCTCGATGTCGCCCGGGTGCTCGCCAAGGCCGAGGACGAGCTGGAGGCGTCGGACGTCGTCGCCCATGCGCTCGATTCGCTGCACGGCTCCAAGGTGCACAGCATCACCCTGCTCGGCCGCCGCGGGCCGCACCAGATCGCGATGACCCCCAAGGAACTGGGCGAGCTGGGCGAACTGGGCCACGCCACGCCGGTCGTCGACCCGGCCGATTTCCCGCCGGTGGAGGAGGACGGCGCACTCGATCCCGGCCAGCGCAAGTCGGTCGGCCATCTGCGCCGATTCGCGCTGGGCATGCCAGACAAGCCGATTCGCATCGTCTTCGATTTCTTCGCCATGCCGATCGCGATCGAGGGCGACGGCAAGGTCGAGCGGGTGATCGTCGAACGCACCGCGCTGGGCCTGGACGGCAGCGCGCACGGCACGGGCGAGACCTATGCCATCCCCGCCAGCCTGGTGGTGAGCTGCATCGGCTATCGCACCCCGCCGATCGAGGGCGTGCCCTATGACGACAAGTCCGGGCGATTCGCGAATATCGACGGGCGGGTGCTGCCCGGCCTCTATGCGGTGGGCTGGGCGCGGCGCGGCCCGACGGGGACGATCGGCACCAACCGCCCGGACGGCTTCCACATCGCCGAGAAGATCGCCGAGGACATTGGCGAGGGTGCGGGCAAGCCCGGCCGCCCCGGCCTGGATGCCCTGCTGGAGGCGCGCACGGTGGAGCCGGTGACCTTCCGCGACTGGCTGAAGATCGACGCCGCGGAGATCGCCGCGGCCCGCATCGGGGCCCCCCGCGAGAAGTTCGTTTCGGTCGATGCGATGATGGACGCGCGGAAAAGCTGATTCAGTGGCTTGCGTGACTCAAATAGCGTGGTTATAGGCGCCCCCTCGCAGTCGGGGTTCGCCCCGGAGGCGCCGGTCGGGGAATAGCTCAGCCTGGTAGAGCACTGTCTTCGGGAGGCAGGGGCCGGAGGTTCGAATCCTCTTTCCCCGACCATTTTAATTCCCGCTAAATCAGCACTTTAAGCGAAGTGACCACCAGGGGTCACGGAGCGCTTGGGTGCGCCTTCATCTGCTGCTAGGCGCCCGCGCATGCTTTCCTTCCGCGACATCACCATCCGGCTTGGCGGCCGTGCGATCATCGAGAACGCTTCTGCGGCGATCCCGCCCCGTGCCCGCGTCGGTTTCATCGGCCGCAACGGCGCCGGCAAATCGACGCTGATGAAGGCGATCGCCGGGATGATCGAGACCGACAACGGCTCGGTCGATATCCCGCGCCAGGCCCGGTTCGGCTATCTCCGCCAGGACGCGCCGAGCGGCCAGACCAGCGCCTTCGACACCGTGCTCGAAGCCGATGTCGAACGTGCCGCGCTGCTGCTCGAGGCCGAGACGCAGGACGATCCCGACCGGCTGGGGCATATCTACGAACGGCTCGACCAGATCGACGCCTATGAGGCCCCTGCCCGCGCCGGACGGATCCTGAAGGGCCTGGGCTTCGACGACGCGATGCAGGCGCGGCCGATGGACAGCTTCTCGGGCGGCTGGCGGATGCGCGTGGCGCTCGCCTCGCTGCTGTTCCTCAACCCCGACATCCTGCTGCTCGACGAGCCGAGCAACCACCTCGACCTCGAAGCGGTGATGTGGCTCGAGGGCTTCCTGCGCGCCTATCGCGGGACGATCCTGCTGATCAGCCATGAGCGCGACCTGCTCAACAATGTCGCCGACCATATCCTCCACCTCGATCGCGGCCAGACCACGCTCTATGTCGGCGGCTATGACGCGTTCGAGCGGCAGCGGGCCGAGCGGATGGCGCAGCAGGCGGCGGCGCGCGAGAAGCAGGTCGCCGAGCGCGAGAAGCTGCAGGCGTTCGTCGATCGCTGGCGGGCCAAGGCGAGCAAGGCCAAGCAGGCGCAGAGCCGCGTCAAGGCGCTGGAGCGGATGCAGCCGATCGCGGCGGTGGCCGAGGATCCGAGCATGCGCTTCGACTTCCCCAATCCACAGGGCCTGCGCCCGCCGCTGCTGACCCTCGACCATGCCGCGGTCGGCTATGAGGAAGGCAAGCCGATCCTGTCGCGGCTGGGGCTGCGGCTCGATCCCGACGACCGGATCGCGCTGCTCGGCCGCAACGGCAACGGCAAGACCACGCTCGCCCGGATGATCGCCGGCGAGCTGCCGGTGATGGCCGGCGAGATGACCACCGCCACCAAGCTGACGGTCGGCTATTTCACCCAGTACCAGGTCGAGGAGCTCGATCCCGACGCCACGCCGGTGGAGACGATGGGCCGGGTGATGAAGGCCGCGACGCCGGTGCAAGTGCGCAACCAGCTGGGCCGCTTCGGTTTTTCGGGCGACAAGGCGCTGACCAAGGTCGGCAAGCTTTCGGGCGGCGAGCGCGCGCGACTGGCGCTGGCGCTGGTCACCCATAACGCCCCGCACCTGCTGATCCTCGACGAACCGACCAACCACCTGGACGTCGACACCCGCGAGGCGCTGGTCCAGGCGCTCGCCGAGTTCAAGGGCGCCGTGGTGCTGGTCAGCCACGACCGGCACATGCTCGAGCTGGTCGCCGACCGGCTGTTCCTAGTCGATGGCGGCACCGCCCGCGAATATGATGGGACGATCGAGGACTATGCGGCCTTCGTCGTCTCGGGCAAGCCGGTGCCCGGCAGCCCCGGCGCATCGGGCGACAAGAAGGAAGAGCGCCGCGCCGCCGCCCAGGCGCGCGAGTCCTCGACCGGGCTGCGCAAGGCGGTGAGCGACGCCGAGGATGCCATCGCCAAGGCACAGAAATCGCTGGCGGAAATCGACGCGGCACTGGCCGGCAAGCCGCCCAAATGGCTCAAGACGCTGTCGATGGGCGAACTGATGAAGCGGCGCGGCGAGGTCGTGGCGCAGCTGGAAGAGGCCGAGGCGACCTGGCTGCGGGCAACCGAGACGCTGGAATCGGCGAACTAGACGCTTCCAGTCGCCGATGTTGGCGTAAGTTGCGCGCCTCGCGGTGTTGCGCGCGCGGTTTTCGATATGGTTCGCGGTGCGCGGAGGCGGTGCATCTGCATACGCTTCCATGCGCGAATGTTTGCGCGGGTTCCCTGACGGTTCAAAGAGCGGCCCTTGCGGGACGCTGGAACATTAGCGGAACATGCGCGTGTAGGACAGGTAATTCGTCACCCCGGCGAAAGCCGGGGTGACGGATCGTCCCCGTTACTTCTTCGCCACCCATTTGTCGTAGGTCGCCAGGGCCTTGGCCGGGCCGTTATTGTACCAGCTATAGCCGTTGCGGCGCTCGGCGCTGAGTTCGTTCACGTCCGTATGGATCGTACGGTCCCGGTCGCCGAAGATGGGCTTGCCGGTCTGGATGTCATAGTAGCGCGACCAGATCGGGCCGGCGCCGGGCCTGGCGATGAGCTTGCGGCCGTCCGGGCCCTTCTCGAACACGAAGCCGTGAATCGCGTGCGCCTTCAGCCAGTTGACCCCGTCCGCCACCGCCGCGTCGACCGAGGGCGAGCGCCCCGCCTGCTTCATCAGGAAGACCAGGAGGTCGGCGCTCTCATCCGAGGACAGTGCGACTGGTTCGAAGTTCCGGGCGCCCGCCGGCGCCAGGGTGAGCGCGTCATGCTGCTGACCCCACACCGTGCGCTTGCCGTCGATAACCACCTGAGTCTTGAGAATCAGCTGGATCGCCTTGTTGCAGGCAGCTTTGGCTTCCAGAGCGAGCTGGTCCGATACAAAGGCGTAATCGCCCTGGTGGCGCGCCACCTCGGCCAGCACGCCCACCACCGACGAGAGCGCATCGTCGTTGAAAGTGAGCGCATCGTGATATCCGCCCTGGAGCGGATAGACCTGGGGCCAGCCGCCATTGGGAAACTGGGCGTTCAGCAGGTAGCGGATGCCCTTGAGGAAGCTCTCGCGATAGGCATTGCCCTCGGCACCCGGCGCGGCGGCCTGGGCGCGGGCGAGGAAGCGCAGCTCGGTGGTGGTGGCGTTGTTGTCGATCGTGCCGACATAGCTCCAATTCTCGTCCGACATGTCGGACTTCGCATTGGCCGGCAGCTTCTCGATCGGCACATAATGCTCGCCGCGCGCGCGGACCGGGCCGGTGCGATCGACATTCTTGCCCCAGCCGCCGGCAGGCGTCTGGAAGCTGACGATATTGTCGGCGACATGGCGCGCATCGGCACCCGCATACCAGCCGGCCGGCTTGTCGAGCGGCATGCCGCTGCCGCCCGAAGGACCGGTGGGCGGCGAGACGGGCGTGGGCAAGGTGCCGTCGGCGCGCTCGGCCGCGAGCGCGGCCTTGTCGGCCTCCATCAGCCCGACCGACTTGTCGAGATAGACGTTCCAGGCGCGCTGCTGGCCGATCGGCAGCGTCGCGATCCGCGCATGCGTGATCGGCTCAGCCGGCGTCATCTTGCCGATTACTTCGACCGCGGCATATGCCACCGGTGTCATCGCTGCAGCTGCGAACAGAGCGATCTTTGCGATACGAATCATGTCCCCTCCCGATTTTGGTATTGGGCGGAGGATAGCGCGCTGTGGGTTTGGGTAAATCCCCCTCCGTCATCCCGGCGAAAGCCGGGATCTCGTGCGGCTCCTTCCTTGCGCCTTCGCCTGAGATCCCGGCTTTCGCCGGGATGACGCCTGGGTGGTGTCCGGGGACGGAGTCCAACGAAAAACGGGCGAGGGGTTGCCCCCTCGCCCGCCCTTCATGACCCCGAACTGACGCGCCTACTCGTAGCGCAGGGCATGAACCGGATTGGTGCGCGCCACGCGGATGGCGTGGGCACCGATGGTGAGCACCGCGATCGCCAGCGCGAGCAGGCTGGCGCCGATGAACGGCACCGGAGTGAGCGAAATGCGGGCATCGAAGGCGTTGAGGAACTCGCGCATCAGCCACCAAGCCACCGGCCAGGCGATGATGTTGGCGATCACCACCGGGCGGGTGAACTGCCAGACGAGCAGCCGGGCGATGTCGCTGGTGCGCGCGCCCAGCACCTTGCGGATGCCGATCTCCTTGGTCCGCCGCTCCGCCGTGAAGGCAGCCAGACCGAACAGGCCGAGACACCCGATCACCACCGCGAGGATCGCGAACATGCCGAACATCTGCGCCCGGGCATCGAGCTTCTCATAGGCACGGGCGATGATGTCGTCGGCCAGCGTGGCATCGAAGGGCAGATCGGGGGCGTAGCGGCGCCAGACCTGCTCGATGCCCGCGCGGACCGTGCGCGGATCGCCGTGGAAGCGCGCGACCAGCCAGTTCACATTATGCTTGTCGAGCAGGTACATGGTCGGCTCGATCGCGGCACGGACGGTGCGGAAGCGGACATCGGCGACGACACCGATGATGGTGAGGTTCATCATCCCCCCATATTCGTCCTTCACGCCGTAGCGGATCGTCTTGCCGATCGCGTCCTGCGCGGTCTTGAAGCCGAGGCGCTTCACGCCGCTCTCGTTGATGACGATATGCCCGCCGCGCGCGACCAGCGCCCGCTCGGCCGCCGGATCCTCCGGCACCGGGGTGGTCATGTCGTCGGCGGGCCGCTCGTCGAACACCCGGCCCGCAATGGTGCGGATCTGCATGGTGGGGAAGAAGCCGGCATCGACGCCGTAGATGCCCATATCCACGGGATCCTCGCGCCCCGGCACGACCACGCCGGTGGTGGAGGACTGGCCAGTGATGACGCCGATCATCGTGCGGCCACTGGATTCCACGCCGGGGACCTGCGCGATCGCGCGGGTGAGCGCATCGGCCTGGGGCTCGAGGATGCGGGAGCCGACACCGGCGAGCTGGATCAGGCCGGCACGCTTGTATCCCGGATCGAGCGAGCGCGCGTAGACATTCTGGGCATAGATCACCGCGGTGCAGATGATCAGGCCGATTGAGACGGCGAACTGGATCACCACCAGCGCGCTGCGCAGCCGGCCGGAGCCTTCCGCGTCGGACGCCGACTTGTTCGCCTTGAGCACACGGGCCGGCTGGAAGCGGGAGAGATAGAAGGCCGGATAGAGGCCACCCGCCGCGCCGACGAGCAGCACCAGGCCGATCATCGGCAGGATCAGCCCGCCATGACCGAAATAATGCAGCTCGAGATCGGCATCGAGGAAGTTGCCGAACCAGGGCAGCGCGATCTCGACCACCGCCAGCGCGAGCAACATCGCGATCGTGGCGAGCAGCACCGATTCACCGAGGAACTGGGCCATCAGCTGCCGGCGCGTGGCGCCGAGGACCTTGCGCAGCGCCACTTCGCGGGCGCGCTGGCTGGCGCGGGCAGTGGCGAGGTTGGTGAAGTTGATGCAGGCCATGGCAAGGATCAGCAGCGCGATCACCGCGAAGGTGGCGATAGTCTGCACGTCGTTGCCCGGCGCCATCCCGGAACCGGTGGCACGGCCGAGATGCACATCGGGTGCCGCGACCAGGGCAAAGGTGCGCTCGTCACCGGCATTTACCTTCTTGCCGTTGAAGGTCTCGTCCGGGATGTTGCGCTTTTCCCAGGCGTCCATCTGGTTGTTGAGCGTGGCGACATCGGTGCCCGGGCGCAGCTTCACATAGACCCAGCCCGAGGTCCAACCCCAGCTGGTGAGATAGCCATTGTCTTCCGGGAACATGCTGGGGAAGTCGGCACGGGCGAACATCTTGCCGGTCAGGTGCGACTTCTTCGGGACGTCCTTGAACACGCCGGTGATGCGATAATCGTCCTTCCGCCCGGCGGTGAGCAGCGTCACCGTGCGGCCGACGACGTTCTTCGAGCCGAAGATGCGGACCGCTTCCGACTCGCTCATCACCACGGTGCCCGGGCGCGAGAGCGCCTTGCTGTCGCCCTGGGCCATCGGCAGCGCGATCGTGTCGAGGAAGGCACTGTCGACCAGTCGCCCGTCATCGACGACCGTTGCCTGGCCATCCTTGATCAGGGTGAGCGGCGGGCCGCCCATATAGGTGGCGCTCTCGATCTGCGGGAAATCCTTGAGCAGCGCCGCCTTGGTCACATAGGGCGCGCCCTGGTTCTGGAACTTGTCGCCGTTGGTCTTGCTCTCATAATAGACCTGGAGCTGATAGGTGCGCTTCGCATCGGGCAGCCAGTCGTCATAGCTGCGCTCATACTGGACGTAGAGCAGGATCAGCAGGCAGGCGGCCAGGCCGATCGCCAGCCCGAACAGGTTGATGAAGGCATAGGTGCGGTTCTTCGCGAGCGCGCGCAGGCCGACCGTCAGATAATTGCGCCACATGGGCTTTCTCCCCCTTTTCGATCAGGCCGCGCGGCGGCGTTCCTGGAGGACGCGGCCGTCGAGCATCGAGACGATGCGGCCGGCATAATCGGCATGCGCGGGCGAGTGGGTGACCATCACGATCGTCGAGCCCTCGGCATTCAGCGTCTGCAGCATGTGCATCACTTCCTCGCCATGCTGGGTGTCGAGATTGCCGGTCGGCTCGTCCGCCAGGATCAGCTTCGGGCTGGCGACGAGCGCGCGGGCGACGGCGACGCGCTGCTGCTGGCCGCCCGAGAGCTGGCTGGGGCGATGCTTGGCGCGGTGGGCGATGCCGGTACGGTCCATCACCTCGTCCACCCGGCGCTTCCGCTCGGCGGCGGGGACATTGTGATAGAGCAGGGCGAGCTCGACATTGTCGCGGACGCTCAGCTCGTCGACCAGATTGAAGCTCTGGAAGATGAAGCCGATATTCTCCTTGCGGACATCGGCGAGCTTGCTCTCGGAGAGCCCCGCGACTTCCTGGCCGTTGAACAGATAGGATCCCGAGGACGGGCTATCGAGCATGCCGATCATGTTGAGCAGGGTCGACTTGCCGCAGCCCGAGGGGCCCATGATCGCGACGAACTCGCCCTGGGCGATTTCGAGGTCGATCGCGTCGAGCGCCGTCGTCTGCACCGTGTCGGTGCGGTAGACCTTGGAGAGTTCGCGCATCTGCAGCATCGGATTCCCTTTCTGGTTCGTCATTTGGTGAGGTCCAGGCGCGTCTTGTCGGTGAGGCCGGTATAGGGCGAGGTGATCACCCGCTCGCCGGGTTCGAGGCCGTCGAGCACCTCGATGAAATCGCTGTTGCGGCGGCCGAGGCGGACGTTGCGCTTCTCCGCGCTGCCGCCGCCGGGGGCGACCACGAACACCCAGGCACCGCCGGTATCACTGTAGAAGGCCCCGTTGGGGATCAGCAGCGCCGGGGCGGAATCGCCGAGCGTGAGGCGGGCCTGCATCGTCTGGCCGCGCTGGAGCTGGGGCGGCTCGCCATCGGTGAACTGGAGATCGACCTGGAACTGGCCGTTCTGCACCTGGGGATAGATCTTGGTGACCTTCGCGCCGTAGCGCTTGCCGTTCCAGTCGAGCGCCGCCTTCTGGCCGATCTGGACGCGACCGAGATAGAATTCGTCGACGCCGGCGATCAGCTTGTTGCGGCCGGGGCTGTCGATCTGGCCGACGCGCTCGCCGCGGCCGAGCGACTGGCCGACCTGGACCGAGAAGCCCGAGAGCTGGCCGGCGACCGGCGCGCGCAGCTGGAGCGCATCGAGATTGGCGCGGGCGATGGCGAGGCCGGACTGCATCGACTTCGCCGCCTGTTGCTGCTGGGTGAGCTGGCTGCCCTGGAGACGGGCATCGGTGCTCTGGCTGCGCTTGAGGGCCGCCAGGTTGCGCTGGCTCAGTTCGTAATCGGCCTCGGTATCGGCGAACTGCTTGCCCGAGACGAAGCCCTTGTCGGCGAGCGGCTTTTCGCGCTCATATTGGCGGCGGGCCTTCTCATAGGCGGTCTGTGCGGCGAGCACGGCGCGCTCGTTGGAAAGCTGGGTCTGGGCCAGCGACAGCTCCTGGCTGCGCATGTTGTTGATCTGCTGCTCGACTTCGGTCTGGCGGGCGAGCGTGGAGAGCTGGAGCTCGGCGTTCGACAGCAGCGCGATCGGCTGGCCGGCGGCGACGGTGGCGCCGTCCTCGACCAGCATCTTCTCGACCCGGCCGCCCTCGACCGCGTCGATATAGACGGTCAGCAGCGGCGTAACGCGGGCACGCAGCGGCATGAAATCGTCGAAGGTGCCGCGCGTGACATTGGAGATGGTCACGCGGTCCATCGTCACGGTCTGGCTGACGCCCGACGGGGCGAACCACCAGAAGGCAGCAGCGGCCAGCGCGGCGGCGACCACGCCGAGCGCGACCTTGAGGCGCGTGGAGAGCGCGCGCTTCTCGACCACCTGGTCCATCCCGCTGCCCGAGACGGCGCCCGCCTTTTCCTTCTGCATCCGTAGCACTGTCATGCCCCCAATCCTCGCAAGTGCCGTGCCAGCCCCGCTCCCTCGGGCCGAGGATCGGCGGCGGCGTGGCAAGTGTTCGATTTCGGACAGGCGCGTCCGGAATCGAACGCTATCCGTAACGATGTGATGCCGAGCCGAAGCACGGCATGGCCGCCGGCGCCGTCCATGCGGAGATCGATCCCCAGGGGTGCGCGGGGCAGGCACAGGAGGAGGATCGTCACCGCGATCACCGCTCCCTTGCGCATTCCCCCTGCCGACCGCTGCACGATTTTCCTCCGCCGGCGGATGCGCCGTTCATCCCAGTGTCAGCATGTCCCGTGCCAATTGCGCTTTCGGGGGGACCGTGGCTTGGCACGCAATTTGATTGTCCGGTTCCGCACAGTAACTGTACGGGAGTGGGCAGCATGGGCGATCCGGAATTCGATTTCTGCGTCGTGATCGACGACGACGACGATATCCTGATGGCGTCGCGGCTGTTGCTGCGGCGGCTGTTCAAGGATGTCGAGGCGGTGCGCAGCCCCGACGAGGCGCTGCCGCTGGTACAGGCGCGCACGCCCGACGCGGTGCTGCTCGACGCGAACTTCGCGCGCGGCGCTACGGACGCGAGCGAGGGACTGGCCTTTCTCGACAAGCTGCTCGCGGTCGATCCCGAGATGGTGGTGGTGATGATCACCGCGCATGGCGGGGTGCAGGTCGCGGTCTCGGCGATGAAGCGCGGGGCGACCGACTTCGTCTCCAAGCCCTGGTCGAACGAGAAATTGCTGGCGACCGTGCGCACCGCCGCTTCGCTGCGCCGCTCGCGCAAGGCCGTGGGCGGCGGGAGCGCAGCCCCCGCCCCGGCGGCGCAGGCGGGCGCCTCGCCCCTGCTCGGCGGTTCGCCCGCGATGGCGCGGGTGCATTCGCTGATCAGCCGCGCCGCGCCGACCGACGCCAATGTGCTGGTGCTCGGCGAGAACGGCACCGGCAAGGAGCTGGTCGCGCGCGAGCTGCACCGCCAGTCACTACGGGCGAACCAGGTGATGCTCACCGTCGACCTGGGCGCGGTGAGCGAGGAGCTGATCGACAGCGAACTCTTCGGCCATGTGAAGGGCGCCTTCACCGACGCGCGGACCGACCGGGTCGGCCGTATCCAGGCGGCGGACGGGGGCACGCTGTTCCTCGACGAGATCGGCAATCTGCCGCTGCGGCTGCAGCCCAAGCTGCTCACCGTGCTCGAGCAGCGCCAGGTGACACCGGTGGGCGCCAACAAGCCGGTGCCGGTCAATATCCGTGTGATCGCCGCGACCAACCTCCCACCCGAGAAGCTGCGCGACGAGAGCCATTTCCGGCAGGACCTGCTGTTCCGCCTCAACACGGTGGAGATCGACCTTCCGCCGCTGCGCGACCGCCGCGAGGACGTGCCGCAGCTGATCGAGCATTATCTCCAGCACTACGCCAGGCGCTATGGCCGGCCGGTGCCGCAGCTCAGCCCGGCGGCGCGGATGGCGCTGCTCGACCATGACTGGCCGGGCAATGTCCGCGCGCTGCGCCACGCGCTGGAGCGCGCTGTGATCCTGGCGCGCGAAGAGGCGCTGGAGCCCGAGGACTTCGCGCTGGTCCGCGCGATGCCGCGCGTCGTGCCCGCCACCGCGATCACCCCGCCCCGCCCGCCTGGGCCGAGCGACGACCTCAACCTCGAGCGCGTCGAACGCCGGTTGGTCGAGGAGGCGCTGAAGAAGCACGGCTATAATATCTCGCTGGCCGCCAACGAGCTCGGCCTGTCGCGCGCCGCGCTCTATCGCCGGATGGAGAAGCATGGGCTTTGACCGGCGCTTCACCCTGGGCCTGATCGCCTGGATCGCCGCGCTGGCCGCGGCGGTGACGGCGGCCGTGCTGAGCTTCCTCACCCCCGGGCTGGGCGCCGCGCGGATCGTCGCGCTGCTGCTGGTCGCGGGCGCGCTCTGGGGGATGTGGCGGCTGGTGTCGCGCACCAATGTCGCGCTCGCCCGCTTCGTCGAGGCGCTGCGCTTCGACGACACCTCGGCCCGCTTCGGCGGCACCCATGGCGGCGGATTCGAGGCGCTGGGCGCGGCGCTGGACGGGGCGATGGACCGGCTGCGCGAGCGCCAGATGGCGAGCGCGGCGGAGATGCGCTTCCTCGAGGCGCTGGTCGACGACATGCCGGTGGCGCTGCTGACCATCGACGGCGAAGGCCATGTCGACCCGGCCAACAAGGCGGCGCGGCGGCTGTTCCGCGGCGCGCCGGGCACGCGGGCGGAGGATTATGCCGTCTATGGCGCGACCCTAGCAAAGCGGCTGGCGGGCGGCGATGCGGCCGAGGAGATCCTGCTGCTGGCGATCGAGGGGCGGACGCAGCGCGTGCTGGTCCGCTCGGGTACGCTGGAGCGGCTCGGCCGCAGCATCCGCGCGGTGACGGTACAGCCGATCCAGGGGACGCTGGATGCCGTGGAAATGGCGGCGCAGACCGACCTGGTGCGCGTGCTGACGCATGAGATCCTCAACTCGCTGACCCCGGTGACCTCGCTGGCGGCGACGGCGGCGGACCTGCTCGACGATCCCGAACTGGCAGGCAACCCGCGGATCGGCGATGCGCGGGCGGCGGTCTCCACCCTCGCCCGGCGCGCGCATGGGCTGGGGCATTTCATCGAAGCCTATCGCGCGGTGGCGCACACGCCGGAGCTGCAGCGCCAGACCTTCGCCGCCCAGCCCTGGGCCGAGGAACTGGGCCGCATCTTCGCGGCACGCGAGCCCGAGGTGCCGCTGGATATCGAGGTGACTCCAGCGCGGCTGGCGCTGGAGGCCGATCCGGACCTGCTCGCCCAGGTGCTGATCAACCTGCTCCAGAACGCGGCGCAGGCCATGGCCGGCCAGGACCGCCCGCCCCGCCTCGCGCTGCGCCTCTTCGCCGACCGCGAGGCACTGGTGATCGAAGTGGAGGACAATGGCCCCGGCGTACCCGAAGGACTGCGCCAGGACGTGTTCCTGCCCTTCTTCACCACCCGCGCGACCGGGACGGGCGTGGGGCTGAACCTCGCGCGGCAGATCGTGGTGGCGCATGGCGGGAGCATCGATGTGGGCGATGCCGAGGGTGGCGGGGCGGTGTTCCGGATTTTGATTTAGGGGGTGAGGGCCGCTGGGTTAGTGGCTGGCGCCACTGGAGACGTGACACCTGTGGTTAGGCTTTCACTTGATTAGATAGCAAGCCGATTAAGGAGATTTGAAACCATCTGATATTGATAAGCCGAAGCCGCACCGCCATGCTCGCAGACCAGATATTCCTGGGGGCTGAGTTTGATCACGCGCAGTAAAATCGATGTTGACGGCCTGCTTCCCCTGCGCTTCTCGACCCTTCTGGCAGGAGGGGAAATTGTCAGTCAGAAAATTGAGGAAACTGCCTACGCACGCCTTCAGCAGATACGAAGCGCGATATCAGAACAAGACCTGCTCGTTACATTCTACGCGCTTTTCCTTGAGGCGCTCGGGGAATACGAGGCTGACGGGCAACTACTCCCCCTCAATCTTGATGGCCACCCACCACTAGCGTACAATTTGCATACCCTAGACCTGCCACATCGAGCAGCCTTTATATTAATGTACTGCTCAAGCTTCTCATTTGATGAGTCAGCCAAGATCCTGGAGGTCGGCAGACGCGAATTCGACGAACTGGCCAGAACTGCATTCGCCGAAATTTCCGGGATGTTAAATGGCTCGGTCCTGATTCTCGAGGACGAGCCAATTATCGCCATGGATCTTGAGCAAACCGTCAGGGATATCGGCCTTTCCGTTGTCGATGTGGCCGCCACCCAAGCCGCAGCTGTGGCCTCTGCAGTTCGGAATCGGCCGGATCTAATCCTTACGGATATTCAACTCGCAGACGGATTCTCGGGGACAAACGCAGCGATCGAAATCGTGTCCAAGATCGACACGCGGATCGTTTTCATCACGGCTTTCCCGGAGCAACTGCTGATTGGGCACCGACCGGATCCTACCTACCTGATCACCAAGCCCTTCCAGCGAGAAACGGTGCGCCACACCATCATCCAATCGCTCTTAATGACCGAGTTCGCCCCGGAGGAGCCCCATCGACATGCCCAGCAGCGACTCGCTGAAGTGGAGCCTCTCGCGCCTCAGGCTGCCCCTATCGACGCGATTGTTACCGATAACCAGCTGAGGCTCAGAAAGGGTACACTTCCACAGTCTAGAATCGCATCGGACACTCTAGAGTCTCTGCGCGCACATCATCGTGAAGCGATAGAAGCTTTTCTTCGCGAACTTGCAGGCAAGAACAGCGCGCCTTCATTGTGGCGGCGCCTATCAGAACTGGCACGCCTGCTCGCAGAACCGCTCACTGAAGGGAATGCATTGGCGGTTGGCGTATCGGTCGATGGGCTGGTCCGATTGGCGCCTACAATCCGCGAGCAATTGATGGACGTCGATTCTTCCGACCTATTCACATTGCTACAGGATCTTCAAAGCTTATCTGAGCAATTTCCTGTCTATCGGCTATTTCGGGAGGAGGCGCTGAGCGCGAAATCCCTCGGTGAGGCAGATGAGGTGGCTTTGCAGGAAATAGTCGGAACGCTGGTCGCGATGCCAGATGAAATTGTGGAGCCGGCGCTGAAGAACAGTCTGAATAGCCTTTCAGAGGCCGGCACCAATCCCCTTTCTGACGCCGCCAAATTGCGTTCGGTTGCGAACGTGTTGAAGGCGGTGGCACGCGAGGTAAAGCTCTTTGCAAAGGAGGTGGGCTCAGACTCCCGCAAGAGAGCTATTGCGGGTTTAGGCTTTCTTGTAGTGGCACTTCCCACTGGAACTGCGCTCACTCTATTGGGCGCCTCCTACCCGATAGAGTTTGGACTTTTGGCGGGCATCCTCTCCTCCGCAGCTACTGCCATTAGAGCTCAGAAGGACGCAAGCTAGTTCGATCGCGGAATGCCGCGTGCCAATAATTCGGGCTCAATAGTAACTAATCCAGCGCAATCACCGCCCCACCACAAACCCCGGCGCATCCGGCGGCACGCTAGCCCCCCGCCATCTCTCCACCACCCCGACCGCGATCTTGCCGTCCTGGCGCAGCACGCGCTGGATCAGCACCGCCGCCTGCTGGTTGGTGGTGCCGATCGTCGCGCGGGTGCGGACCCAGAAGGTGTTCGAGCGGAATCCGGTGCCCCAGGGGAGCGAGAGGTTGAGGTCGCCCAGGTCCTTGAGGGTGAGCTTGCCGTTGCGGGCGCGGATCTCGGCGAGGCGCTGGGCGGCGAGCGGGTCGCGGAACAGGACCTGCAGCATCTCGGGACTGGCGGCGTTGAGATTGATCGCGGTAGTGCCGGGCAGCGCCGTCACCAGTTGCTCGAGCCGGGCGGTCGCCTGGGGCTCGAGCCCGGCCATGCGCAGCGGGCGGATATCGGTGACGGGCCCGTAGAGGCGGACATAGGTGACCGCCTTGACCACATCCTCCGCCGACAGGCCGACATCCTTGGCGATCGTCTGGAACAGCACGATCGCGCCGGCATCGCCACCGCGCAGCATGTTAAGGTTGAAGCGCCCCTCGGCATCGGCGATCGCGAGATCGAAGGTGCCGCCCTCGATCGGGGCGGCGCTTTCGGAGAGTTTCGCCCAGGGCTCGGTCTGGTTGTCCTCATTGGGCGCGGCGACCATGTCGCGGCGGAGGGCGACCACGGCGGAGAGTTCGCCGCCGCGGACAACGGCCAGGGCACGGGCCGCCTCGCGGGTCCGCAGGGCGCGATCGAGCGCGATTTCTTCGCGATTGATTAGCAATAGCACAAGTCCGGACGCGATCGCGACGAACATCAGCACGTTGACGAGGATCATCCCCGCTTCGTCTTCGCGGCGTCTCATGGCTTGGGATACTCCGCCTGATCGGGCAGCGTGACGACGCGGCGCAGCGCGCCCGGCGTGCCGCCCGGGCCGGTCGCCTGGAGGGCGATCTCGATCGCGCGGGGCCATTTGTCCTTGTCTTCCTCGCGCATCGGCCAGCGCGGGCTCCAGGCGGTGCCGTCGAAGAAGCGCCAGCGGACATTGGCGACGCCGCCGACCACGGTCTGCACCATCGCGCCCGAGCCGCGGACGAGATTGCCGTTGGCGACCGAATATTGGAGCGGCACCGCCGGCCCGCCGAAGCCGGGCGCGGCGCGGGTGAAGCTGAGCTTCTCGCCCCCGCCCTCGACGCGGCCGACCGAAATCTGGTCGATATCGCTCGACACGACGAACATCGCGCGCTGGAGGTCGGCGAGGCGATCGAGGCGCTTCTCGGTGCGCCCCTGGACCTTGATGATGCCGTCGACCAGCGCGAGGCCGGCGACGGCGATCAGCGCGAACAGGCCGAGCGAGATCATCAGCTCGATCAGGGTGAAGCCGGTTTCGCCCTCCCCTTCGTCGTCCCCGCGCAGGCGGGGATCCAGAGTCACGGGCGACGCCCTGCTTGACCCTGGCCCCCGGCTTTCGCCGGGGTGCTGGAGGAGGATGGTGCTGGCCACGACAATCCTAGGAACCCGAGCTCGACGCCACCGGGGTGTAGCCGGTCGGGCCGGCGACGACGATCGCGAAGTCGCGGGCGACCGAGCCATCGGTGCGGAAGCGTACCGGGCCGGTAACGCCGTGGAAGCCCTTGGCGTCCATCAGCCCCTCGATGCCGAGGCGATTGTCGGCGCGCAGCGTGTTGGCGATGCCGGCGGCGTCATAGGCGAGTGCGGCGATCGTGCCGGGATCGCCGCCGTTGCGGGCCTGGAAGGCGCTGGCGAAGGTGCCGAAGGCGTTGGGATCGGGGCTGGCGAGCCAGGCGCCCTCGAGCGCGGCGAGCGCGGCCGGGCGGTTGTCGAGCCCCTGGAAGGTGCCGAGCAGCTGGATGCCGGTATCCTTGAGCGCGCGGGCGGCGGCGAGGACGGTCTCGCCCGAGCCGGGAAGCAGCACCGCGTCGGGCGCTTCGCCCGGACTGGGCAGCGGCTGGCCGGGCTTCACCTGAAGCACGGTGACGGTGATGCCGAGCTCGCCTTCGGCCTTGCCGGCAGCGAGCGCAGCGGCAGCGCTCCAGGGCGAGCCGTCATCGATCATCGTGACGGTCTTGATGCCGCGTGTGCGGGCATAGCGCAGGATCGCGGTGGTCACCTGCCCGGCGGTGATCCCGAAGATCCAGGTGCCGGGCGCGCGGAGCACGGAGTCGTTGCTGAACGCGATCACGGGGATGCGGCCGGCGATCGCGCTGGAGACGGCGGGGACTTCCTCCGCGCTGAGCGGGCCGAGGATCAGCGCGGGCTTGAGCTTGATCGCCTTGGCGGCCGCGGCAGCGGCACCGGCCGCGGTGCCGCCGGTGTCGAAGCTCTGCACATAGGCATTGTTTTCCGCGAGCAACGCCGCCTGCCGCATGCTAAGGCCCAGCCGCGCTCGCGGCCCCGTGAGCGGCAGCAGCAGGGCGATGGGGCGCTTGTCCTTCTTGTCCGCTGCGAAGACGACAGAGGGAAGCACGACCGATGCCGCTGACGCGACCAGTCCTGATTGCAGCGACTTCAGCAGGGACCGTCGATCCATTGCCGACTCTGGGAGGGGAAAGCGGGTCACGCCGGTCTATTATCCTCTTCGCCCTGATCGGCATAGGGGCGTATCTGCTCGCTTTGCTCGTGACGATGCCGGCGAGCGTGATCTTCCGGAACGCGCCGTGGCGTACCGGCGTGGCGGGCACGGTGTGGAACGGCGAAGTGGGTGTCGCGGGCGGCGCGACCTTCGCCTGGCACATGGCGCCGCTGCGCTCGCTGACCAGCCTGGCCTTTGCCGCCGACTGGAAGGCGACGGGGCCGGACACCGACCTAGGCGGGCAGATGCTCCAGCACCTCGGCGGACGGACGGTGCTCGACCATGTCAGCGGATCGGCAGATGCCAGCCTGTTCAAGGCGCTGCAGCCCAACCTGCCCTTCACCTGCAACCTGACGATGCAGGTGGAGATGCAGCGGATCGCGAGCGGTGGCGGGGCGCGGATGGCGGATGGCAAGATCACCACCGATCCGGGCAGCTGCCGGGCGAAGAATGGCGGCGGACCGGTGGCGGTCCCTGCCCTGCTGATCACCGCCGAGCATGTCGGCGACCGCACGACGATCCGCGTCGCACCCTCGGCCCAGCGGATGAAGACGCTGATGACCGCGGTGCTCAGCGAGAGCGGCGCGCTGGAGATCTCGATGACTGCGGACGGTGCGGCGGTGCTGCCGTTCGTCGGGCTGCCTGCCGGGGTTACGGTGCAGGGGCAGATGTGACTTCACTGTTCCCCGGCTTTCGCCGGGGAACAGCTGAGCAACTGGCTTAGAGCCCAACCAGGTTGTTGAGGTTGATGATCGGCAACAGGATCGCCAGCACCATCATCAGCACCAGCCCGCCCATCACCAGCAGCACCAGCGGCTCGACCAGCGCGACCAGGGTGGAGACGAGCGCATCCAGTTCCCGCTGAAGCTCGTCCGAGGCGCGGCCGAGCGCGGGGGCGAGCTTGCCCGAGCTTTCGCCCGAGGCGACGATCGCGACGAGCATCGAGGGGAAGACCCCCGCCTCGCTCATCGCGGCGCGCAGGCTGATGCCTTCCCGCACCCGGGTAGCGACGCCGATCGCCTTTTCGCGGACCCAGCGATTGGGCGTGACCGCGGCGGCGGCATGGAGCGCATCGACCAGCGGCACCGCACTGCCGACCAGCGTGGCGAGGCTGCCGGCGAAGCGGGCGGCGCTGAGCTGGCGGCTGAACCGGCGGAACGGGCGCTTCTCCGAAAAGAAGCGATCGATGCGCAGGCGGTTGGCGGGGACGCGTGCCCAGCGGCCGAAGACCAGCCCCGCCACGGCGATGCCGAGCAGCAGGTAGAGCCCGAAATTCTGCAGGAACCAGCTCACTGCGATCAGCAGGCGCGTGAGAAAGGGCAGGTCGGCGCCGCGCGAGACGAACACCTTCACGATGTCCGGCACGATGTAGACGAGCAGCAGCGCCATCATGCCGATCGACACCAAAGCCAACAGCGCTGGGTACATCAGGGCGAGCTGGAGCTTCTGGCCGTTCGCCTGGCGGTTCTCGACGAACTCGGCGAGGTGGTTGAGCACGTCGGGCAGCTTGCCCGAGGCCTCGCCCGCCGCGACCGAGGCGCGGTAGAATTCGGGGAAGGCCTTGGGATGCTGGGCCAGCGCGGCGGCGAAGCTGCGGCCGTCGAGGATCGCGGCGCGGACGTCGAGCAGGAGCGAACTGGTCGCGGCCTGTTCGGACTGGGTGGCGACGAGGCGCAGGGATTCCTCGATCGCGATGTCAGAGCCAACCAAAGTCGCGATCTGGCGGGTGACGGTAGCCAGCGCCTTGGACGACAGACCGGCACGGCGGAAACGGGGAAGCTCGATGCTGCCGAGGCTGGCGCCCTTCTCCGCTGCGACCTCGACCGAGAGCGGTAGCAGCGACTGCTCGCGAAGCATTGCGCGTGCGGCGGAGGGACTGGAGGCTTCGATGATGCCCTTCCGGGCGGCGCCGGTCTTGTCAGCCGCGCGATAGGCGTAGGCGGGCACTAGCGATGCCTCGAATTACGCTGTTCCCCGGCGCAAGCCGGGACGCAGAGCCAAGCAGCGTGTCGCGTGCAACCCTGGGCCCCGGCTTGCGCCGGGGAACAGATATTTGCGGGGACCGTGGTCACCCTTCGTCCCTCACCACCCGGGCGACTTCCTCGACGGTGGTCACGCCGGCCTTCACCTTGGCGATGCCGTCGTCGAGCAGGCTGGGGTTCTCCTTGCGGGCATGGGCTTCGAGCTCGGCTTCGGAGGCGCCGTCGTGGATGAGCTTCTGGAACTTCTCGTCCACGGCGACGACTTCGTAGAGGCCGGCGCGGCCGCGATAGCCCTCGTCATGACACTCAGCGCAGCCGACCGCGCGCCAGACCTTCTTGCCGGGCTTGAGTGCGCCGCCGAGCAGGAGCGAATCCGCTTCGGTCGCTTCGTCGAGCCGAGCGCAGCTCTGGCAGAGCTTGCGGACGAGGCGCTGGGCGCAGAGGCCGACAACCATCGGGGCAAGCAGATAGCGCTCGACGCCCATGTCGATCAGGCGGGTGACCGAGCCGACCGCGCTGTTGGTGTGGAGCGTCGAGAGCACGAAATGGCCGGTCATCGACGAGCGGACGGCGACCTGGGCGGTCTCCTGATCGCGGATCTCGCCGACCATGATGACGTCGGGATCCTGGCGCAGGATCGCGCGCAATCCCCGCGCGAAGGTCATGTCGGTGCGCGGATTGACCTGGGTCTGGCCGATGCCGGCCAGCTCATATTCAATCGGATCCTCGACCGTCATGATGTTGCGCTTGCGGTCGTTGAGCTTGTTGAGCGCTGCGTAGAGCGTGGTCGTCTTGCCCGAGCCGGTGGGGCCGGTGACGAGCAGCATGCCGTGCGGGCGCTCGAGCAGGCGGGTAAAGACACCCCGGTCGCGCTCGCTCATGCCGAGCACTTCCATGTCGAGGCGCAGCGAGCCCTTTTCGAGCAGACGCATCACCACGCGCTCGCCATGCTGGGTCGGGATGGTCGAGACGCGGGCGTCCACGTCATGGCCGCCGATGCGCAGCGTCACGCGACCGTCCTGCGGGATTCGGCGCTCGGCGATGTCGAGCTTGGCCATCACCTTGATGCGGCTGACCAGCAGCGGCGCGAGCGCGCGCGGCGGCTCGATCATGTCGCGCAGCACGCCATCGATGCGGAAGCGGACGACGAGGCGCTTTTCCTGCGTCTCGATATGCACGTCCGAGGCGCCTTCGCGCACGGCCTCGAGCAGCAGCGCATTGATCAGGCGGATGACGGGGGCGTCGTCGCGAGTGTCGAGCAGGTCGTCGACGGAGGCAGCACTGTCGGCGAGTGCGGCAAGGTCCATGTCGCCCAGATCGATATCGGCGGCGGCACCGGCACCCGAATAGGCGGCGCTGAGCGCGGCGTCGAACGCCTCGTCGGGCAAGGTGACGAAGCGCGCGGCGGGCGCGAGGCGCTGGACCTCGAGCAGGCCGTCGAGCGCGGCACTTGCCTTGTGGGCGCATTCCAGCCCGGCATCGGTGACGCGCAGGAGCACGCCGTTGCGGCGCGCAAAGCTGTAGGGCAGCGAGGCGGGAGCGTCGTCGGTCAGGATCAGCATCTCGTTCATGCGCCGAAATCCACGGTGGCGCTGACCCGACCAGGGGTAGCAGTGCGCTGGATGTCCACCCGCTTGATCCGCAGGCTGGAGGTTGCCGAGAGATCGGCGAGCCAGGCCATGACGCTGTCATAGCTGCCATCGGCGATCGTTGCACGGGCACCGCCGGTGACGGGTGAGACCGTGGCGGTAAGGCCGAAGCTGCCGGTCGAACCTTTGATCACGTCTGCCGGCGAGCCCTGGCGGCGCTGGGGTTGGCCCGAGGAGAGCGTGCCCGCGGCGCGGATGCGCGCGGTGAGCGTCTCATAGGTGCGGATATCCTGCAGCGCCGAGGCGCGGGCGGACTGGAGCGGCTTGATGATGCCGAAGACCAGCACCAGCGCGGCGAGGAACAGCGCGAGGCCGGTGAGCATGACCTGCTCGCGGCGACTGCGGCCGCTCCACCAGCCATCGAAGCGGATCAGCGCGGCGTCGAGCACCGGCATGCGGGCGAGAATCAGTCTCATGCGGCACTCGCCGTAATACGGATCGCGCCTTCGGGCGAGCGCACGACCTGGGCCCCTACCCCGGCGCCCTTGAGCGCGGACTCGATCTGACCCTGCAAGCCGATATCGGGCGAAGCTTCGAGATCGAGGGTGAGCAGCCTGCCCTCGAATGTCATAGCGCGGACGGTGAGAGCGCCGGAGAGCGGACCGAGCGCACCCGAGACGCGGTTGACCAGCGGCAGGAAGAGCTGCGGCACCTGGCCGCCGCCGGTGGGCAGCAGGCCGGTGATCGAATTGGCGAGATCGTCGCCCAGTGCGATGCCAGGCGCCGCGACCAGCGCGGCTGCTCGGGTCTCCGCCTCGCGCCGATCGGCGATACTGCGCAGCATTATCACGTCACCGAGCGCAATCACGACATGCGCGGCAGCACCGATCGCGGCGACCCAGGCGAATTTCCGCCAGAGGCTCGATCCGGCGACCTTGCGGACCGCATAGGCGCCCTGGCGCAGGTTGAGCGCGGCGACCGCGGCACCGGCGGCGGGGCCGAAAGCAGCGGCGTCGAGCGCAGCCGAGCCCTTCTGCATGTCGTCGGGCAGCGGCTCGCCATAGCTGATGATGCCCGGGCGATCGGCGGCTTCCCAGGCTGGGCGCAGCAGCGGCGCGGGGACTTCGAAACCGGTGCCATCGGCATCGCGCACCGCGGCACGGCCGCCGGACTGCGAAACCGCCCAGCCCTCGGCCGGGCGCGGCAGGGTTAGCACGTCGGGCACCATCGCGGCATGGCCGATCCCGGCTTCGTCGGCCTGGGCGACCCAGCGGGCCATCACGTCATGGCGGACGATCCCGACCAGATAGCGGCCGGGCGCGATCTGCTCGCCGAGCGCGACGTGCACCGAATCGACCGGCTCGGCGATTCGGTCCTCGATTGCGAAGGGCAGCGCCGCGACGCGGCGGGCATGGCTGGGCAGCGGCAGGTCCACCGCGAGCAGGCGCACCTGGCCGGTGGGGACGAGAATGGTTGCGGGCCAATCGCGCACGGTTATTATCAGGCGGTCACCCGCCAGCGTCCACACACCTGCGGCGGAGGGAATATTTGGGTCGGGCGCACCCGTGGCGTTTGGGCTCATTGTCACATTTGCTTCATGGGCAGGACGCATGGGGCGGGGATGCGCATAGTTTTGAAACAGTTCCATGACATCGCACCTGAGGTGCGTACTCACATTGCACCTAAGGTGCAGGACCGCAAGCACGCCGTGCCCGAGGGCGAGGCCGGTTTGACACTCATCGAAATGATGATCGTGCTGGTGATTATTGCGATCGTGGCGGGGCTTGTCGCGATGAACGTGATGGGCCGCCCGGACGAAGCAAAGGCGACCGCCACCAAGAGCAACATCGCCGCCATATCCGGCGCGCTCAAGATGTACCGGCTCGACAATGGCGACTATCCCACCACCCAGCAGGGGCTGAAGGCGCTGGTCGAGAAGACCACGACGCCGCCGCTGCCGGCGACCTTCCCGCAGGGCGGCTATCTCTCCGCCCCCGCGCTCGATGCCTGGGGCAAGCCCTATGAGTACAGCTCGGAAGGCGGCGCCTTCACGATTCGCTCGCTCGGCAAGGACGGCAAGGTGGGCGGCGAAGGCGTGGACGCCGACATCGAAGGCAAGGGCTGATCCCCATGCGGGGGGCCGACATCACTGGACGCCCCTCCGAGACGGGCATGACGCTCGTCGAGATGCTCGTGGTGCTGGCCATCATCGGCGTGATGGCGGGCGCGGTGGCGCTCGGCATGGGCTCGGTTACCCGCGCGCCGAGCGTGGAGACCGAGGCGCGGCGGCTGGCGACCATGCTCCAGTCGGCGGCGGACGATGCGATGCTCGGCGACCGGACCGTCGCCTTCACCGTGCGCAAGGACGGATACGGCTTCGCGGTGATGAACCGCGACGGCGGAATCGTGCCAAGGACGGACAAGGCGTTCGGCTTCCATCAGCTGCCTGGCGGCATGGTGATGACGCTGAGCGTCAAGCCACCGGTGGTGCTCGGCGTAGATGGCGCGGGCAAGCCGATGCAGGCGGTGATCGAGAGCGGGCAGCGGAAGTGGACGGTCGTCTATGACGGAATGACCGTGCGTGCGTTTCCGGCGACGGGATTGAAGTTGTGAAGGTTGGGCCGCCTCCCCTAGCGGAACACGCAAAGCTGTTCCCCGGCGAAAGCCGGGGCCCAGCTTTTCCGCCGGATGACGGCGGGCACGACGACGCCGGGTTTTCATTGATCGAAGCCCTTGTCGCGCTCGCGGTGCTCGCCATCGCTACGGTGGGCCTGATGCGCACGGTCGAATCGCATATCGATTCCACCCGGGCGATCGAGCGCCGCACTACGGCCATGTGGGTGGCCGAGAACCGGCTCGCCGAGCTGGAAGCGGGCGCGCCGGGGAGCGAGCAGGTGGAGATGATGGGCCAGGCATGGCGGGTTTCGGTGGATCGGCGGCGGACCGACGATCCCGAGATTCAGCGCGTTCGCGTCCAGGTGTTCGCGGGGCAGGAGAACAGCGCGCTTGCATCGCTCGACGGCTTCGTGGACGGACGGAAGCTGTAATGACCGGCCTTACCCTGACCCCGCGCCAGGCGCGCATCGGACTCAACCTGTTCACCGGCGCCATGGTCGTCTCGGTGGCGGTGGCGCTTGCCGGGCTGACCTGGCGGATCGCCGGCCATGCCGGCACCGGCGCGATCACCGTGCCTTCGGGGGCCAGCGGCCCGGCCGTGGCACCCGATATCGGCGCGGCGGTAGCGCTGGCACCGTTCGGCAAGCCCTCGGTCTCCGAGGCTGGCCAGGCGACGAGCCTGCCGCTCGAGCTCAAGGGCGTGATCGCCGCGGGACCGGGCGAGCTCTCCAGCGCGTTCATCTCGATCAGCGGCCAGCCGGCCAAGGCGTACAAGGTAGGCGACAATCTCAACGGCGCGACGATCCAGTCGATCCTGCGCGACCGGGTGATCCTCGCCAATGGCGGGCGCAACGAGTTCCTCGCCTTCCCGGATCCGACGCTGACGCCCGAGCAGCGGCAGGCAGCGGCGCAGGGCCAGCCCGTCCCTGCCCCCGCCAATCCGGTGACCGCGCCCGCAGGGGCACCGCCGATCCGCACCGTCCCGGGCGCCCCGCCTCCCCCCGCCGGGCCGCCCCAGGCGAGCGTGGGCAGCATCCTCCAGCGCTTCGATGCGTCCCCCGTGCCGGGCGGATACCGCATCGGCGACAACGGCCCGCCCGGCATGGTGGCGGGTGACGTGATCCAGTCGGTCAACGGCACGTCGCTGTCCGACCCCGCCGCAGCCCAGGGCGCCTTCGCGGCGGCCCAGGCGAACGGCAACGCCCAGATCCAGATCCTTCGCGACGGCAAGCGTATCACGCTTACCGTGCCGCTCCGTTAGAAAGTGCCCCTGTGAAGATTCGCTCCGCCATCGCCGCACTCGCGCTCGCCGGGATCGCCCTGGACACGGTTGCCATCGCCCAGACTGCACCTGCCCCGCAGGATGCCGGCACCGGCGACGTGGTGGTGAACATGCGCGGCGTCGAGATCTCGGACGTATCCGACCAGATCTCGCGCATCACCGGGCGGACGCTGATCCTCGATCCGGCGGTGAAGGGCACGGTGACCGTTACCTCCTCGACCCCGCTGTCGCCGCAGGGCGTGTGGGAGCTGTACCAGTCGGTGCTGCGCGCCAACGGCTTCGCGGCGGTGCGCTCGGGCCGGGCCTGGCGGATCGTGCCGGCGGCCAATGCGGTGCGCGACGGCGGCATCCCGAGCCGCGGCGCCTCGGGCCAGGAGCTGGTGACGCGGATGGTGCGGCTGCAGAACGTGCCCGCTGCCGATGTCGCCCGCGTGGTGCGTCCGCTGGTCGCGACCTTCGGCAGCGTCGAGCCGCTGAGCACACCCAACGCCGTGGTCATCACCGACTATGCCGACAATGTCCGCCGGGTGGAGGCGATCGCCCGCCAGCTCGATGGCGGCAGCGGCGCGACCTTCATCACCTTCTCGCTGAAGAACGGCAATGCGACCGACGTGGCGCAGTCGCTTCAGGCCGTGCTGGGCGACGGCACGCGGGTGGCCGCCGATGCGCGCAGTAACACGGTGATCGTGCGCGGCACCCCGGCTTCGGTCGCCGAGGCGCGCAAGATGCTGATCTCGCTCGACCAGCCGGGCGGCGCCACGCCGATCACCCGCATGTTCCGCCTGAACTATGCCGATGCCGAGACGGTGACCGACGTGCTGCGAGGCGTGCTCGGCCAGGGCGACAGCGCCGACAATCCCGTGGCGAAGAGCCTGGGTAGCGGCAGCTCGAACCCGTTCGCGCGGCTGAGCCAGAGCAACCAGAACATCTCCGCCCTTCCCAACAGCTCGGCCTCGACCAGCGGCGGGATCGGCAGCGCGATGCAGAATGCCCAGACCAACGGCACGACGATGCAGAACGTGCAGACGCCGACGCCGAGGGGCTTCTCGACGCCGGAGCTGAACGTGCAGCCCGCCCCCGAGCTCAACGCCGTGGTGGTGCGCGGCACGCCCGCCGCGATCGCCGCGATCGAGCCGCTGATCACCGATCTCGACGTGCGCCGCCCGCAGGTGCTGATCGAGGCGGCGATCGCCGAGATCACCGGCGACGATGCCGAGCAGCTGGGCGTGCAGATCGGCACGAGCGGCGCGGTGCTCGACCAGGTGAAGGGCGTGGGCACCTCGTTCGACCAGTCGGGCGCATCGCTGGGCACGATCCTCAAGGCGCTGGGCGTGCCTGCCGGATCGGTGCTGGGCAACGGCCTGAACGCCAATTTCGCGATCGGCGACGATTTCTCGATCCTGGTGCAGGCGCTGGGCACCTCGACCCGCGCCAACCTGCTCTCCACGCCGCAGATCACCGTGCTCGACAATGTCGCGGGCGAGTTCGTCTCGGGCCAGAACGTGCCGTTCCTGACCGGGTCGATCCTGACCGACAGCTCGACGGTGAACCCCTATACGACGATCGAGCGCAAGGACGTGGGCATCACCCTGCGCGTGCTTCCGCGGGTCAATGCGGGGGACACAATCCGGCTGCAGGTGAACCAGGAAGCCTCGTCGATCGCCGCCGCGCAGACCGCCGCGGCATCGGACCTGGTCACCAATCGCCGCGCGATCACCACCACGGTGCTCGCCGACAATGGCCAGACGATCGTACTCGGCGGCCTGACCGCCGACGACTATACCGACACGCGCCAGCAGGTGCCGATCCTGGGCGACATCCCGATCGTCGGCGAGCTGTTCAAGAGCCGGCGCGAGCAGCACCAGAAGCGCACCCTGTTCATCTTCCTCAAGCCGACGATCCTGCGCGACGGCGCCGATGCGGCGGCGGCAGCGAAGGACCGCTATGCCCGGCTGCGCGCCGACGAGATCGCCAATGCCAAGCGCGGCAGCCTGCTCCTCGCCCCGCCGACGCCGCGGCTGACGGTGGAGATCGACGGGATTTATTGAGGGGCGGAGGCAGCGTTCACATTTCCCAGGAGTATCGGCGTGAGCACTATCGCCATAGCGTGAGAGAGGGCTCCAATTTCACGCATCCTTTCCTGCAATTCATCATTTGTGAAATATCGGTCCTCGAACGCTGGCTCATGCCCACGAAGTGTCAGAAGTTGCGCTCGCCAACGAAATGTGCGGCCTACCTGAGATAGGTTTCCGTGCACAATCCAATCACGGTGAGACCGTAACCTCCCAATAGCGGGCACCCATTCCTTGATAGCCGAACGCAAAACACTCGGCATGCGCTCATCATTTCCGATGACTACAAGGTAGGCGATCTTTTCACCCAGCGAACTAGGCAACCCTCTCGTGCGCAATTTATCAGAAGCGATGTGATGATATTGGCAGATAAGAGTGTTGATTTGACGCTCTATCAACCCCCAGCTCATCATAAGGCTTCCGATCGACGCAAGAACGCTCTGAACATAAGTCCAATTTGCGTCATCCCGCTGCTTCCGTAGCGTTGCTAAGTGCCTCAACCCGAGCGCTTTAAGGCCACCGCATTTACGGGCAATCCTTTGAACGAGATTCTTTCGCGCCACTAATCTACCCCCACCGGGTGAGGCTTTACCTTATTAAGACAGCCACACGCCCGCAAATGGGTCCTTAGCGCTACTAGCCAACCCGTCCCGCAGCCTCATCCCCGCTCGGTTCGATCGGCAGGGGCACCCGCACCCGCTCGCTGCCCCGGGTGAAGAAGGCCGCATCGATCGCCAGGCTGGCGAGGCTCCAGCCGTCGACGCTTTCCCCCACCTTCAGCGTGCGGGTGGAACCCTCGCTCGACCTGACCAGCGCGACCGCATCGACATTGAGCCGGCCGACGATGCCGACCAGCTGGGGCGCATCGGTGGGCGCTGCGGCGGGCTCGGACGTACCGAACAGCGGGCGCTCATAGGCACGGGCGAGCGGCGGTATCGAGCCTGCGCCGATCGGGGCGGGTACCGGCGGCGCCTTCGGAGCCTTGCCCGTTACGCCAGGGAGCAGGAGCAGCGCCGGCATGCCGATCGCCAGCACCGCGGCGGCAGCCAGCGCGGCCCATTCGGGGCGAAACTTCATCGCCATGCCGCGACCACCTCGCCGATCAGCCGAACGCCGCCGCCCTCGGGGATCGGTTCGATCCGCCAGGTCCGCAGGCGCATCAGCGGCTTGCCGCGCTCCAACGCGTCGCTGAGCGCAACCACGGCCTTTTCCGCGCCGGACAGGCGGATGCGCAGCGCGACCACGCCCTCCGGCGCCGCTGCAACGCCCGCCTCCTCGACCAGCACGCCTCCCGACTGCGCGAGCCCTCGGACCCGTTGCAGGATCGCTGCACGACCGGCGGCAGGGTCAGCGACATGCAGGCCGAGGCCCGGAGCGAGCAAAGGTGGCGGTGCCGCAGGTTGCGCTGCGACGGCGGCGAACTTTGCGCGCTCGGCCCTTGCCGCCGCAAGCTCGCCGAGCGCAGTGCCGGTGGCCGGGGCGAGCAGCAGCGCGACGGCCAGGCCCGCCAGGCCGCCGATGACGATCGGAGGAAGCTTCATTGGGCGTCCTCGCGCATCGAGACGATCATCGCCGCATCGGCATGGCGCTGGCTGGTATTGCGCATGCCGGCGAATTCGGGCGCGCGGCGGACGGCGGCGCGCAATGCGTCGGGATCGCTTCCCGCCACGTCGAACTCGAGCCCGCCGTCGCGAGTCCGCTCGATCCGGGTAAGCTTTGCCTCGGGTGGCAGTACGCCGGAGAGCAGCTCGACAACCTGCCCCGGTGCGGCACGGCCGGCGGCATTGGCGAGCGCGGTGCGCGCCTCGCGCGCAGCGGCTTCGGCCTGGAGGCGCGGGGCCAGCTGGTCCTGCAGCTTCGCTGTCGCACGCTTTTCATGTTGGACGAGCATGGAGGCGCCGGCGAGGGTGAGCAGCGGCCCGGCGGCGAGCAGCGCGCCGAATGCCGTCGCCACACGCCAGCCTCCTGCGGGCAAGGGCAGGCCGCGCAGCGTAGCTGCCAGACGCTGCGAAAGGCTATGCGCCGGCGCCGGAGGCATCTGGGGCTCGGGATCGGTGGCGTCCATCGGCCGCCTGCCTAGACGCTGCCGGGCGCCCGCGCAAAGCGTCATGAAGCGGCAACAGAAAAGTCACGCCGACGAAACGACAATCGCATGCTGCCGTCACGTCCCGCTTCCAAGGACCGGGCGACCGGGTCGCCAGTGACTCGGCTGCTTGGGGGTTTCCATGACCAATCTCACCGAGACCGGCTTCGGCTACACCGATGGCGACGTCGATCAGAACATCCACAACACCGGCCCGACGCTGAACGAGCTGGCCGACCAGCGCTATTCGCGTCGCCAGACGCTGCAGCGCGGCGGCGCGGCGATCGTCGCCGCCACCATGGGCGGCTCGGTCCTCGCGGCCTGCGACAGCAAGACCGAGGAACTGACCGCACCGACGATCAGCGCCGGCTCGGCCGCGACCACTGCTTCGGGCCGCACCGTGACGCTGACCGGCACCGGCAGCGCCGAAGCCTATTCCTGGACCCAGGTTGCCGGCCCGACCGTGACGCTGAGCAGCACCAACGCGCTCACCACCAGCTTCCTGGCTCCGTCGGTCGCCACCGCGACCAAGCTCACCTTCCAGCTGGCCGCCGCGAACAGCACCGGCACCGCGGGCATATCGACCGTCGAAGTGACGGTGAACCCGACCGCGCTGGGCTTCACCGCCGTCGCGAAGAACAAGAACGACGTCGTCACCGTGCCGACCGGCTACACCGTGCAGATCGGCGCGCGCCTGGGCGACCCGATCACCGGCAGCGCCGCAGCGTACAAGAATGACGGCACCGACACCGGCTTCGCCAACCGCATCGGCGACCATGGCGACGCGCTGTTCTGGTTCGGCCTGAGCACCACCGGCGCCCGCGACGAGACCAGCTCGACCCGCGGCCTGATCGTGCAGAACCACGAGAACATCAACCAGCAGTATCTCCACACCGCCGGCGCCACCTCGCCGGGCGGCGTGCGCCCCGAGGCGGAAGCGCTGAAGGAGATCGAGTGCCACGGCGTCTCGGTCGTCGAATATTCGGAAGGCGCCAGCCGCGCCTGGACCTTCTCGTCGACCTCGACCTTCAACCGCCGCATCACCCCGAACACCCCGATGGTGTTCAACGGGCCGGTGAAGGGCTCGGACCTGATCAAGACCCCCTATTCGCCGACCGGCGTTGCGGGCCGCGGCACGATCAACAACTGCGCAAACGGCTACACCCCCTGGGGCACGCTGCTGACCTGCGAAGAGAACTGGGCCGGCTATTTCCGCCGCTCGGGTGACAATGCCGCTCGCACCGCCAAGGAGCTGACCGCGCTCAGCCGCTATGGCGTGACGAGCAGCACGGGCAGCTATGGCTGGTCGACCGTCGTAGCCGCCGACACCGCCAACACGACGTTCCGCCGCTGGGACGCTCGCGCGACCGGCGCCAGCGCGCTCGCCGATTACCGCAACGAGCCGAACCAGTTCGGCTGGGTGGTCGAGATCGATCCGTACGCGCCGACATCGACGCCGCGCAAGCGCACCGCTCTGGGTCGCCTGGGCCATGAAGGCTGCTGGCCGGGCAAGTTCGTCGCCGGCACCAAGCCCGCCTGGTACATGGGCGACGATTCGCGCCGCGAGTATCTGTACAAGTTCGTCTCGAACACCGCCTGGGTGGCAACCGATGCGACCGCGACCGATCGCCTGGCGATCGGCGACAAGTATCTCGACGCCGGCACGCTCTATGTCGCCAAGTTCGCTGCAGACGGCACCGGCAGCTGGGTCGCCCTGGTGTTCGGCCAGAACGGCATCACCGCCGCCAGCGCAGTCTATCCGTTCGCCGACCAGGCGGACGTGCTCGTCAACGCCCGCCTCGCCGCGGACGTGGCCGGCGCAACCCCGATGGACCGCCCGGAATGGACCGCGGTGAACCCGGTGACCGGCGAGGTCTACCTCACTCTCACCAACAACAACGCCACGCTGCGTCCGCTGAACGGCACCGACGCGGCCAATCCGCGCCACTATAACGATCCGTACGGCACCGCCGGCACGGCACAGTATGGCAACCCGAACGGCCATGTGATCCGGATCAAGGAAACCAGCACCGAATCGCTGACCTTCACCTGGGACATCTTCGCCTTCGGCGCGGGTGCGGACCTGGACGCGACCAACATCAACCTGTCGGGCCTGACCGCGGACAACGACTTCTCGTCGCCCGACGGCTGCTGGTTCGGCCGCGCGACCAACGCATCGGGCCTGGTCAAGCCGATCATGTGGCTGCAGACCGACGACGGCGCCTATACCGACGTCACCAACTGCATGATGCTCGCGGCCCAGCCGGGCACCGTCGGCGATGGCGGCGCGCGCACGATCACCAACACCGGCACGGGCGGCGCGACCGCGACCCAGGCGACCCGCATCGGCGCGGCGCCGGGCGCGAACCTGAAGCGCTTCCTGGTCGGCCCGGTCGAGTGCGAGATCACCGGCGTGGACTCGACACCGGACGGCCGCACGCTGTTCGTCGGCATCCAGCACCCGGGTGAGAACGGCACCCCGGCGGCACCGTCGAGCCACTGGCCGGACAGCCAGGCGACCGGCACCGCCGGCGCCACGATCCGCCCGCGCTCGGCGATCGTGATCATCACCAAGAATGACGGCGGCGTGGTCGGCCTCTGATCCGACCTGTTTTCGAAAACAACGAGGGAGGCTCCGCGAGGGGCCTCCCTTTTTGTTTGCGGGACACAATCAAACCCGCAGTCCAAGGATAAACTTCAGCGCAGCCAGCAAGATATAACTCAGAATAAACTTTATTTAACTTTCATAATCACGGATAATATATCGACCAATTTCATATTACATCACAATCATTCCAGATCGTATTTTAATATGTCGATTATGAAACGAAAATGTCATGACGTGTATTTATACATTACTATCGAAGTAACATAACTGCCAACTACGCTGCGTAGGCGCCCCGTCAGAACCAGACCTGACCTTTGGGGGTTAACCTAATGCAGAATTTCTCGCGCTTCCGTTTGTCGCTGCTGGCGGGCTCGACCCTGCTGGCGCTGGCAGCCACGCCGGCGCTCGCCCAGCAGCAGGCTGCCGACCCGGCGACCCAGACCGCTGCGCCCGATGACGACCAGACCGGCCTGACCGACATCGTCGTCACCGCGCAGCGCCGCGAGACCAACCTGCAGGAGACTCCGATCTCGATCTCGGTGCTGAGCACCGAGGCGCTGCAGGATCGCCACGTCCAGAGCCTGTTCAACCTGGCAGACGGCACCGTGCCGTCGCTGCGCGTCGCCACTTTCGAGGCGCGCCAGTCGGCGCTGACCATCGGCATCCGCGGCATCGTCCCCTATGACCAGAACCAGACCGCGCGCGATGCCGGCGTGGGCGTCTATATCGACGGCGTTGCCCTCGGTAAGACCCAGGGCCTGAATGCCGCACTGTTCGACATCGAGCGCATCGAAGTGCTGAAGGGCCCGCAGGGCACGCTGTTCGGCCGCAACACCGAAGGCGGCGCACTCAGCCTCGTCACCCGCGCACCCACCGGAGAGTTCGGCGCCCGCATGACCGCCGGCCTGGGCAATTACGGCAGCCGCAACGCCGAAGCGCATATCGACCTGCCCGCCTTCGCCAACATCGCGCTCAAGTTCGACGGCATCTACCAGCACCAGGATCCGACCGTGAAGGACCCGCTCGAGGGCTCGACCGGCTGGAACTATTATGACCGCAAGGGCGGCCGCGCCGCCGCGCGCTGGACCCCGTTCGACGGCCTGACCGCGGACTTCTCGTATGACTATGCCAAGGACGAGAACACGCCGCAGTACAGCCAGCTGATCAACTACAATCCGAAGGGCTATGCCGTCGGCAGCTACACCCCGGCGGGCGGCACGATCGGCACCACCCTTTATCTGCCCGGCACCACCACGGCATGTGGCGGCACGATCGCGGCGGGCAGCACCAAGCCGGTCTGCGTCGCCCCGCGCGCACCGCTGGTCGGCGTGCATCCCGATCGCCAGACCGTCGCCGATGTCGGCGTGCCGCAGCAGCCGAGCGTGGACATCACCCACGGCTTCACTTCGAACCTGAAGTACAAGGTCTCGCCGAACATCGAACTGCGCTCGATCACCGCATGGCGCGGCGTCTCCACCGACCAGTGGGACAATTCGGGCGGTCCGGAGCGCAGCACCTATGCGCCGAACGCGAACTTCAGCCGCTACAGCCTGTCGTTCCTCGACCAGCACCAGTTCAGCCAGGAATTCCAGGCCGTCGGCAGCTTCGACCAGTTCGATTTCGTGCTGGGCGCCTATTACTACACCGAGCATGCCACCGAATATGCAGCGACCCCGCTGAGCAACCTGTGGAACGCGGACGGTACTGCCTACACCATCCGCAGCCCGATCGTGTCGGGCACGGTGACCAGCGCCAATTCGGGCTACCAGCCCTATAACGCCTCGTGCGTGAACACGCTGGCCGCGACGGTGCCTCAGTTCGCCAACAGCTGCCAGTTCATCACCCGCGCCAGCAAGGCATGGGATCACAACTACTCGGCGTTCGGCAACCTGACCTTCTCACCGGAAGGCACGGGCCTGCACTTCACCGCCGGCGGCCGCTTCACCAAGGACAAGCGCCACGGCAACCTCTACGTCGTCAACAACGTCGTGCAGGGCTTCTCCTTCGAGAACAGCGTCAACCGCTTCGACCCGATGTTCAACATCGCGTACGACGCGACGCCGGACATGCACTTCTATGCGAAATACTCGACCGGCTTCCGCGCCGGCGGCGCCAATGACCGCTCGCAGAGCTTCAACGCGTTCGGGCCGGAATCGGTGAAGTCGTACGAGATCGGCGCGAAGATGGACTTCCTCGATCATCGCGCCCGCCTCAACCTGGCCGGCTACATCATGAACCGCACCAACACGCAGTTCGACTTCGACCTGTTCGACACCTCGGCCACCAGCCCCACCAACGGCAGCCATATCGAGCAGACCCAGAATGCCGGCGACACCAAGATCCGCGGTATCGAGGCGGACCTGACACTGAAGCCGACCCGCGAGCTGACGCTGACCGGCTCTTATGCCTATACTTATTGGAAGGCACCTTCGGCGGTGAACCCGCTGACCGGCGGCCTGCCGCAGCAGCTCTACATCGTCTACACGCCGACCAACGCGGCCTCGGGCGCAATCGACTATGTCCTGCCGGTGCCTGTCGCGGGCGGCGCAAACCTGCGCATCCACCTCGACGCCAACTATGCGAGCAGCCAGTACAGCTTCCAGCTCGAGCCGACCAAGACCGACCCGAGCTTCGTCATGAACGGCCGCATCGCGCTGGCGGACATCGAGATGAAGAACGGCAGCACGGTGACGCTGTCGATCTGGTCGCGCAACCTGCTCGACCACACCTATATCTATCGCCGCTCGAACGCGAACTCGTCGCCGGTGCTCAACTACGGTGCCAATGGCGCACTGGTGTCGACCAACTATGGTGGCATCCTCGGCGACTATGCCAACTTCAATCCGCCGCGGACCTTTGGCGGCGAGGTCAGCGTCAAGTTCTGATCCTGCCCTTCAAGGCGAACAGGAGCGGCCCGGATGGTACCCACCATCCGGGCCGTTTCGCTTGCAGGCCTTCGCCGGGAAAGGTCAGCCAGCCAGCGGCAGGCTTATCCTGACGATCAGGCCAGGCTTCGCATCGGCAAGTTCAAGCTCGCCCCGATGCAGCGTCGCGATCGCCTGGACCAGCGGCAGGCCCAGGCCGTGCCCTGGACTGCCCCGGCTCCCATCGAGCCGCCCGAAGCGGCGTAGCGCGCGGCTGCGGGCATCCTCGGGGATCCCAGGGCCGTTATCGGCCACAGCGAGAACCGCCCGCCCTCCCCGCACCGTCGCTTCGACGGTGATCGTTGCCTCGGGCGGCGTATGATTGACCGCGTTCTCGATCAGGTTGACCAGCAGCTGGGTGAGCAGGCGGACGTCGCCCTCGACCGGCGCCGGGGCAAGCGTGCCGAGCCGCAATACCCGCCCGCTGTCCTCGACCATCGCTTCAAGCGATTCCGCGACATCGCCGGCGAGCGCACCGAGATCGATCCGCTCGAACATCGCGCGGCGCTCGCCACCCTCAATTTCGGCGATACGCAGGATTGCTGCGAACATGGCGAGGATATCCTCCGCCTCGGCCGCCGCTTCCTCCAGCTCAGGCGAGACCGGGCCCGCCTCCGGCCGCTCGGCGAGCAGGGCCAGGCGTCCGCGCAGCCGCGCGAGCGGCGTGCGCAGGTCGTGCGCCACGTCGTTGGAAACCTGGGCGAGGCTGGCCATCAGCGCCTCGATCCGATCGAGCATGCGGTTGAACGCCTTGGCCTGGCGCCCGAAAGCGGTGCCCGGCGCCTCGACCGGGACACGGGCGCGCATGTCACCTTCGACGATCGCCTCGGCCGCGGCGCGGACCGCCTCGATATTGCGCCGGATCGTCAGACTGAGCGCCAATATGCCCAGCACCACCAGCAGCAAGATTGCCCCGAAGCCCGATGCCAGGATCAGCAGCCGGTGCGCGTCGTGATCCTCGATCGGTTCGCTCTCGGCGAGCAGGGTCAGCGTAAGCCCCTCCGGCAACCGCTCGACATGGGCGCGACCACGCGTGAGCCCCGGAATGCCCGCGCCGTGATCGATGGTCGAGACGCCGGGTGGGATAGGCGCGGTGGGCTCGATATTGCCGGCCAGGCGCCGGCCGTTCGTATCGGTGAGCAGGAAGCCGATATCACCGCTGTCACGCCGCCGGCTCTCCTCGCCGATGCGCAGGCCGAGCAGCACGCGGTCCGGATTGCCCTGGAGCAGCGCGGCGGACTCGCGCTCCAGCCGCTTGTCGACCTGGCGGTCGATCGCGCCAAGCAGCGCGAAATAGACCGCCGCGAAGGTGAGCAGGGTCGCCAGCGTGATCGCCGCAATGAAGGCGAAGGCAATCGCCCGCAGCGAACGGAGCGGCCCCATCCGCTAGCTGCGGAACATGTAGCCGACGCCCCGGACGGTCACGATCGGATCGGGCAGTCCGGTCGCCTCCAGCCGCTGGCGCAGGCGGCGGATATGGGCATCGACGATGTTGGTGGTCGGCACGAAATCATAGCCCCAGACCCGCTCGAGCAGCAGCGGGCGGGTGAGCACCGTGCCGGCCTCGCGCACCAGCTCGGCAAGCAGCTTGATCTCGGTCTTGTGCATCTCGACCGGTTTGCCGGCGCGGGTGACGCGGTGGCGGGCGACGCTGACCGTGATGTCCCCGGCGGTGACCGTGGCGCTGTCGGCGTTGGCGGCGGTGCGCCGGCGAAGCACCGCGCGAATACGGGCGTGGAGCTCGTCGATCTCGAACGGCTTGACGACATAGTCGTCGGCCCCCGCCTCCAGCCCCTCGACCCGCTCGGGCAGGCGGCCGAGCGCGGTGAGCAGGATCACCGGGGTCTTCACCTCCTGCTCGCGCAGCCAGCGCAGCACATCGACCCCGTCGACAAAGGGCAGCATGCGATCGAGGATGATCACGTCGAACGGCGTGGCGCCGACTGCCCCGATCGCCGCGCGCCCGTCGGTCACAGAATGCACGTCGTAGTCGCGTGCCTCGAGCTGGTCGGCGAGCATCGTGCGCAGGGGCTCGTCATCCTCCACCAGCAGGAGGCGGATGGCTTCGCTTTCGGGGGATGGAGTGGTCAACGCGCAAATCCTGACAGATGCCGCCGCTCTCTTAGAGAAGCGGCGGCATCCCGTCGATTGGAAAGGCGTCAGCGATCGGTGCGGCTGATGATCTTCGCGATCCCGTTGGGCGGGATGCTGACCATGTAGTTGATGCCGCCCTGGCAGGTGACACGCCAGGTCGGCACCTTGTCCTGATCGGCGATGCGCGTGGCGCTGTCGACATGCTCGCATTCGAGCGACGCATCCTTGAGCGCGCGAATGAAGGTCGCGCCGCGCTGCGCGTCGTTCTGCTTCAGCACCTCGGCGCTGTAGTTGATCGTATCGGCCGCGTTGACCGCGTCCTCCCCGTTGAGCGGCTGCGCCGTCACCGCATCATTGGCAGTGAGATTGCCCTCGCTCCCGCCCCCGCAGCCCGCGAGCGCCAGCGCTGCCAGCATCGGCACAATAATCCGCATGTCGCTTCCCCATATTGTGGTCCCGCACTTCAATGCGGGACCGTAACCAAGGTTCCTGCCCCTCAGCGCTGATAGGCCTTGGGCAGAGCCCCTTCCTTCGGATCGAGATAGCGCTGGCGCAGGCGCGTCCAGCGGTTCTCGAGCGGCTGCTCGACGCCGTCGATGAAGACATTGACCGCCGAGGTGCCGATCTCGAGCGGATCGCCGTCCCAGATCACCACATCGCCGCGACGACCTGGCTTGAGCGAGCCGAACTCGCCGCCCATGCCGAGCACTTCCGCCGGTTTCGACGTGATCGCCGCAAAGGCCGCACCCCAATCCAGGCCGGTAGCGCCGGGCACCTTGGTCAGCGCAACCAGGTTGCCTGCATATTGCTTCTCCCAGCGCGCCTGGCGGGATTCGTCCTGGTTGATCGTCCCGATCGCCACCGTGACGCCCGCCGCGGCCATGCGGCCGATGTTCGACTGGCTGGCGGCAAGCTGCTCGAAGCTCTCGGGCAGGTCGGTGAGCGCAGTGGCGATCACCGGCACGCCGGCCGCCGCGATCTGCGGGGCGACGGTCCAGCCTTCGGTCGCACCGACGAATACCAGCTTGAGCGTCGGGATTTCCTTCTTGAGCTGGAGCAGCACAAGCATGTCCGAGGCACGTTCGACATGAACGAGCAGCGGCGTACGGCCCTGGAGGACCGGCACCAGCGCCTCGGCATCGGCGCGCGTCAGGAAGGCATCCTTGCTGCGGTCGTTGAAGCTGGCCGGTGCGCGGATATAGTCGCGGATCTCGAACAGCACGTTCTTGAGCGCGGCATAGGCGGCCGGGCGGCTGCCGCCGGCGGCGCGGGCGCCGCTCTCTCCCCATTCCATGAACTGGAAGGCGCGCGGCTTGCTGACCGCGTCCATGTCCGCCCCGAGGTCGATGATCGCGCCCTGACCGGCGAAGATCGATCCCGAATTGTCGGGAGCGACCACGGCGCGGGTGATACCTTCGGCCCGGTTGATCGCGATCGGCGTGGACTTGGGGTTCACCGCCGGGGTGACGTCGATCGCGGCATGGAAGCCGACATTGCCGGGACCGGTGTCGTTGGTCTGGTCGACACCATCGACCTCGACAATGCCCATGCGGGTGAAGCCGGCGAAGATGCCGGGCGAGACCCATTTGCCGCCCGCGTCGATCACGCGAATACCGGCGGGCACGGCAACGCCCGGACCGGCCGCGACGACGCGGCCATCACGGATCACCACGGTGCCGCCATCGACCGGCTGGCCACCGTCGCCGATGACCAGCTTGGCATTAGTGATAGCCACGGTCTGCGCCGTGGCCGGGAAAGCGAAGGCAAGCGCCGCGGTGGCGGCGAGAAGGAGCTGCTTCTTCATCACTTCACATCCCCTTCGCCCGGCTGACCGAGTTCGAAATCGGAAACCGGTCGGCGCTTCGGATCCTTGGCATCGTACATCAGCGCGCCATCGACCCAGACCATCTCGGGCCGGGTGTAGACGCTGAACGGATTGCCGTTCCACAGCACCACGTCCGCCATCTTGCCGGGCTTGAGGCTGCCGGTCTTGTCGGCGATGCCCAGCGCCTTGGCCGGATTGATCGCCAGCCAGGTCCAGGCATGTTCCTCGCTGATGTTCATGCCGACCTTGATGCCGGCGGCGCGCGCCTTGGCGACTTCCTGGTTGAGCCGCTGGATGCCGTTGGCGTCGTCCGAATGGATCATCGCGCAGGCGCCCTCCTTGTCGAGGATGGCGAGGTTCTCGGGCACCGCGTCATAGGCTTCCATCTTGAAGCCGTACCAATCGGCCCAGACCGCGGCGCAGGTGTTGTTCGCCTTGAGCAGGTCGGCGATCTTGTAGGCTTCCACGGCGTGGTGGAAGGCCGAGACGTGGTAGCCGAACTCCTTGGCCATATCCATGACGATGGCCATCTCGTCGGCGCGGTAGCAATGGTTCTGGACGAGGATTTCGCCTTCCAGCACGCCGCGCAGCGTGTCCATCGCGAGGTCGCGCGAGGGGGCCTCTCCGCCCTTTTCCTCATAGCGATCCCAGCGGCGCTTATACTCGGCGGCACGCGCCCAGGTCTGGCGATCGACGGCGATATTGCCCATGCGGGTGGAGGGCATGCGGCCCTTCGAGCCATAGACGCGCTTCGGGTTCTCGCCGCACGCCATCTTGAGGCCATAGGGGGCGCCCGGGAACTTCATCGCCTGCATGGTGCGGGCATAGACGTTCTTGAGCACGACCGAGCGGCCGCCCATCAGATTGGCGGAGCCGGGCAGGATCTGGAGCGTAGTGACGCCGCCATTGGCGAGCGCACGGCCGAACCCGGGGTCCTGCGGCCAGACGCTATGCTCGGCCCAGACTTCGGCGGTGACCGGGCCGGTCATCTCGTTGCCGTCCGAATTGGCCTGCACGCCCGGCGACGGATAGTCGCCCAGATGGCTGTGGATGTCGATCACGCCCGGGGTGACGTACTTGCCCTTGCCGTCGATCACCGCGGCGCCGTCCGCCGACAGGTTCTGGCCGACAGCAACGATCTTGCCGTCACGGAACAGCACCTGGCCATTGTCGATCCGGCCGCCCTCGCCATCGAACACCGTGACGTTGGTCAGCAACGTCGGCGCGCCGGGATAGGCATGATAGGTCGAGGGGAAGGGATCGTGGCTATAGCCCTTGCCCTTGCCCGGCCCGCCAGCGGCCGGAGCAGGCTCCGACGACGCGGTCTGTGCCCTGGTGGTGCTGGAATCGCAGGCGGCAAGCCCGGCCAGCGCACCAAAGATGATTAACGAGCGGATCAAGCGACTCCTCCCCCTTGCGTAACGGTTGGGTGATCGCTCAGGTGCTAGCCACTTGGCAAGCCGTGCTTCTTCAGAAAGAGACTGAACCACTCTGGACTATCCCCATTTTCTCCTTGGCTTGATTGGTGTTATTGACAGCTCCCGGAAGGGGAAGGTGCATCGTTGCGCGTCGCAATTGACCCTGCCGAGCCGTCATCCGTGACGGCACCCGTGAACCGGCGAGTGGCCATCGCCCTCGCCGCCTTCGGGCTGGCCTGTAGCATTGCCGCGTTTTGCGGGTGGGTCTTCGACGTACCAGAGCTCCGCGGGTTCGGCTTCAACGACTTCCCGATCTGGCCCTGGACCAGCCTGGGCTATGTGGGGCTTTCGCTCGGCTTCCTTGCCTCGTTCGTCGGTCGCAGGCGGCTGGCGATGAATCTCCTGGCGATACCGCTGGGGATCGCGGTCATCGCCCTGTTCGAGCGCTGGACCGAGATCGACCTTGGCGTCGACGAGCTGCTGTTCGCCGCCCATATCAATCAATTCCCGTTCCCCAATCCGGGTCGCACCGGGATCAATCCCGCCGCGGTGTTCCTGATCCTGGGGCTTGCCGGGCTCGGCCAGTGCGTTCGCGACCTTGTGGCCAAGGAAATGCGCAGCCTCGTCGCGACCGTGGCGCTCGGACTGGCCTCCGCCGCCGGGATCATCATCCTCTTCTCGCATCCGGGCCCGAGCCCGAGCGTGCCCCTGCTCGGCACGTCCCTGCCCGCCGCGCTGGTTTCGATCAGCCTGTCGCTGGCGGCGATCGCCTGGAACAGCGGCTTTGCCTGGGTGCGCGAGCTGGCCCGCGATCCGGACAACCGCCGGCTGCTGCGCATCCTGCTGCCCGCCGCACTGATCCTGCCGGTTCTGCCCGCGGCGCTCGAATTGCTGTTCTCGCGGCAGATCGCCTTCGCCGCCGCGCCGGGCCAGCTGCTGGCGATGCTCGGCAATGTGCTGGTGGTCGGCACCATCGCCTATTGGGCAGTGACTCGGGTGGCCCGCGAGCAGTCCGTTCAGATCGAGCTGACCGAGGCGATCGACGTCACCACCATGGCGCTCACCTCCCCGGATGGGCGGATTGTCCACTGGTCGGCGGGTGCCGCGGAACTCTTCGGCTGGAGCGCGGAGGAGGCACGCGGACAGAACAAGTACCTGCTGCTCCGCTCGCGCTGCGAAAGTGCCGAGGCCAGCCTGCCCCGCCGCCCTCAGGGCAGCGCGCAGGAACTGATCGAGATCACGCGCGACGGCCGCGAAATCGCCATCCTCGAGCATGTCCACCGCGTCGAGATTGCGGGACGCGACCCGGTGGTCATCCACAAGATGACCGATATTTCCGATCGCGCGCGCGCCGTTGCCGAACTCCGCGAAAGCGAGGAGCGCCTGGGCATCGCCATCGCCACGCATGAAGTGGGCGTGTTCGAATGGGACGTGCCGACCGGAAGGATCAGCTGGGCGCCGGGCGCCGAGGAACGGCTAGGGCTGGTCCCGGGCACGATCACCGATTTCGACAGCTGGCGCGCCCTGGTCGAGCCGAGTGACGTTGACGCGGTGTTCGAAACAATCGAGCGCGCCGTGGCGGACCGCTCCCCGCGCTTCAGTTTCCGATATCGCTTCAAACAGGCAAATGGCACCGTGCTCGCAGTCGAAGGCTCTTCCCGCGCATTTTACGATACCGACGGCAATCTGATGCGCACTGTCGGGGCGATGCTCGACGTCACCGAGCGCGAGGAACGCGAAGCGGCGCTGCGCCGCCGCGAAGCCCAGCTGCGCTCGATCATCGAAACGGTGCCCGAGGCGATGCTGGTGGTCGACGAGGAAGGTACGATCCGCGTGTTCAGCACCGCGGCCGAAGCGCTGTGGGACTATCGCGCCCATGAAGTGCTGGGCCACAATTTCGCGATGCTCACGCCCTATCCGAAGGATGAGGACCCGGAATCCCGGCTAAGCGCGTTCCTGAAGGCGGGCAAGCCGATGGGTCGCGACGAGACGATCGCCGCCTCCGGCCTGCACCGCGACGGCACCCGCTTTCCGATGGAAGTGCGCGCGGGCGTGGCCCAGATCGACGGCCACACGCTCTACACGCTTTTCGCGCGCAACCTGAGCGAGCAGTTCGCGGCCGAGGAGCGGTTGAGCGACCTCAACGCCGAGCTGGCCCATGTCGGCCGCCAGTCGGCGATGAGCGAACTCGCCGCCGACATGGCACATGAGTTGAATCAACCACTTGCCGCGACATCGAACTTCCTCGCAGCAGCGCGCATGCTGCTCGACAAGGGCGAAGATTTCGAGCGGGTCGCCGAACTATTGCGCATGGCCAATGAGCAGACATTGCGCGCCGGCGAAATCATCCGGCGTCTGCGAAGCTTTACGATGCGTGGTGATGTCGATCTGCGGATCACGCCGCTGGCTCCCACCATTCGCGATGCAGCAGATTTGGTGCTGGTCGGCACCAGCCAGTTCAACATCCGGCTGACTTATGACCTCGATCCCGATGTACCCTGCGTCTTCGCGGATCGTGTGCAGGTGCAGCAAGTCGTAGTTAATCTTTTGCGCAATTCTATCGAGGTTCTTCGTCAGCAGGGCGCGGACGACAGGCGGATCACGGTAAGTTCGCGCAAGTCCAGCGAAGACATGATTGCAATAGAAATTGCAGACAGCGGGCCGGGCATACCGGAACCAATGCTCGACCAACTCTTTTCTCGTTTCACGACCACAAAAAAGGAAGGTGCGGGAATGGGTATTGGACTTTCCATCAGCAAGCGTATCATTGAGGCGCATGGTGGGGTCCTGAGTGCTGAGAACCGGCCAGAGGGTGGCGCGGTTTTCAGGTTCACTCTTCCCGCCACGGAACAGGGTGGAGAGTAGATGACAAAAACGGTCTATATCGTGGACGACGACGACGCCGTCCGGGCCTCCTTGCACAGCCTGCTTTCTCTGCGATCAGATCTGGTGATCCGAGCGTTCCGCTCGGGAGATGTTTATCTGGAATCCCTGCCGGACCTCGATCCGGGCGTGCTGCTGCTGGATTTCCACATGCCGGGATCGACCGGGCTCGACGTGCTCAACGCAGTGGGCAACGATCCCCGCTTCGTGGCGATCATCCTGACCGGCCAGGGCAATGTCGGCCTGGCGGTGCAGGCGATGAAGGCGGGCGCGCTCGACTTCATCGAGAAGCCCTATGAGGCCGAGTTCCTGATGACGGCGATCGACCTCGCCTTCTCCAGGCTGGAAGAGGGCAATGAGGCGGCCGCGCGCGTCAACGTCGCCGAGACCAAGATCGGCAAGCTTTCGCCGCGCGAGAAGGACGTGCTCAAGGGGCTGATCGAGGGGCGCTCGAACAAGATCATCGCCTATGAGCTGGATATCAGCCCGCGCACGGTGGAAATCTACCGGGCGAACCTGATGGAGAAGCTGGAAGTGCGCAGCCTTTCCGAGGCGCTGCGCATCGCCTTTGCCGCAGGCATGTTTCCCAAGAGCTGACAGCCGTCCGGAGCTCAGCGCTCCGGATAGCCCCAGCCCGGCAGCATCGCTTCGATCTCGGTTGCGGCATCGGCGGCCGGAATACGCGGCGGATATGCGGGGTTTTCCGCTGCGCCGCCGATCACCGCTATGGCGCGCCAGCGCGGATCGGCGCGCAATGCGGCTTCCCCACCCTCGCGCGCCTGTAGCGCGGCCTGATCGAGGATCAGCACGGGGCCCTTCGCGAGCCAGCGCTGGATCCGCGGATCATCGATATTGTCGATCGTGACCAGATCGGCGCCCGCCATCGACAAGCGCGCGATCAGCGTGCTGCGGAGGCCCGCCTCACGCACCACAAGCACCAGCAATGGGGACAACGGGCTCACCTGGCCCTCCTGAATTCGCGACCCGGACTTGGTGCCCGTGTTGGCGGGATTTATGCGCGACCGTGCAGGTCCCGCCATCCGTGGCTTCTACCTAAGGGTCTGACCGCGCTCGCGGATCAGAAGGAGAAGGTGAGGTCGCCGTGCACGAACTTGGTGTCGCCGCTGCGCGGGGCATTGGGTGCATCCTGCAGGAACTCACCCTTTGCGAGATAGGCGGCACCCAGCTCGAAGCGTAGCTTCTGGGGGACCAGCCAGCGGCGACCGCGCAGCTCGAACTGGACGCCGCCGAACTTGCCAGAGCGGCCGGTCTTGTCGGTCACGCCGGTTGAGGAGAAGGCGTCGATCGACGACGCCAGCCAGGCGCCGCGCACCGAGGCCATCAGGTCGAGGCGCTTGGAAGGCCGCGCCTCGAAGCGCACGCCCGGCGAGACGATGTTGGCCCGGCCCAGCGCGCCATAGAGCGAAAGCGGGCCGAAATCGGCACGACGGGCGCCGTACAGCGTGTCGAAGCGGGTATAAGTGTTCGGGTTGGCCGTCTCGCCGCTGGCATAGTCGAACAGCGCGGCGACGCGCGGTGCCCACTTGCCGGCAAAGGTACGGCCCAACTCGGCATGCACGAACCCGGCATGGACCTTGAGGTCGCGGACATCGCTCACCGCTGCGGTTGCCCGGGCGAGGCCGCGCTGGAGCGCCGCTTCCACTTCATAGTCGATCGCGCCCTTGGCCGGCGCCCGGCGAAGGCGCGTGCCGAAGGTGATCAGGCGGCGATTGCGCGTCGGGTGGGTGCTGCGGTCATGCTCAATCAGCCGGAAGCCATAGGCTTCGATCGAGGTCTTGCCGAACAGCTTCGCCAGCATCGCATTGCCGCCAAAGAACTCGATGTTCTCGGTCGCGCGGTCGAGCTGGACCTTGTTGTCATAGATGTCGGCCGGGGTATCCGGCAGTGCGGTGAACGGGCGCGTCCAGAACAGGTAAAGCTGGTTCTTGTTCTTGTCCTGCAGCTCGAACTTGGCGCCGAGATAGGTCGGCACGCCATTGGGGAAGTCGGTGCGGCCGACGAGGCGGCTGGCACCAATGTCCATCGCGAACTTGCCGACCGTCAGCTGCGCACCCTTGGTCGGGCGCACCGCGATATAGGCCTGGACCGGCTCGAGATCGTTGATCTCGTTGGTCCGCACCGTACTCTTCTCATTCTCCCCATAGCCGCGCGCATCGACCACCTCGCCGCCAAAGGTGAAGGCGCCGATATCGGCTTTCGCCGCGAGCACCGTGCGGAACGAGACGAAGCTGTCGCTTTCCGGCGAGTTCGGGCGGAACTGGCCGCCGATCGTCTCGACACGGGCCCGTACGCTGCCGTTCACGCTCAGCTTCACCTTGTCCTGCGCAAATGCCGGCATGGCACTGACGAGAGGCAGGATCGCCGCAAGGGCGAGAGAGGGGCGAACTGAACGGGCCACGGGACACTCCGGAAATGGTTACCCGAGCAATTATAGGATGATCCGTAATTTGAGGGGCGGACCTGTGGAAACTACGCAGTTTGGGAATGGTGGGCACAGTTAGTCCTATAATGGCTCTAGTTTCCCGCCCGTTAGGGCTCCCCTGTCAATCACGGCGCCTACAATAATCAAGGACGCCGGAAGCTAGTGGAAGATCAAGAGAATGCTCGGCATCATAAACAGCTGGCCCCTCGCGAAGAAAATGCTGGTGGCCTTTGCCCTTATCGGCACCCTGGTCCTTGGCCTGGGTGTCAATGGTTATGTGTCCAACAAGACCCTCAGCGGTGTCGCCACCCGCCATGTCGAGAATGGCATCACCGGCCTCTCGGGCCTGACCGACGTTCTTGCCGACATCCGCGAGCTCCGGATCATCGTCTACAGCTATTACAACGCCGCGACCCCGAAGGATGAAGCGAGCCTGGTTGAGCGCCGCGCCAAGGGCGAGGCCAAGCTGCTCGAGGATATCGACGCCTATCGCAAGGTCGCGGGCAGCGACTTCAGCGCCGATGTCGATGGCCTGCGCGCCAAGGCGACCGAGCTGATCGACGCCAACAAGACGATCTTCGAGCTCCGCGCCGCCAGTGACCTGGACGGCGCCGTCAAGGCGATCAAGGGCGTGGGCAAGGATCGCTCGCGCGCCGCCATCGACGCCGCCGACGCCCTGCTCACCCGCACCCGCGAGCGCTCGGCCAAGGACAATGAATATGGCCAGGGCCAGACGCAGTTCGCGCTGATCATGACGATCCTGCTGTCGCTCGTCGCGTTCGGCGGCCTGGGCGCGATCTGGCTCGCGATCAACCGCACCGTCGCCCAGCCGATGGCCAAGTTAACCGAAGCGACCACCGTGCTCGCCAAGGGCGGCGAAGCCGAAGTGCCGAGCCGTGACCGCCAGGACGAACTCGGCCAGATCGCCAACGCCGTCGAGCAGTTCCGCCTGGGCACCAAGGCCCGCGCCGAAGCCGATGCGCGCTCGGCCGCCGAACTTCGCGAAGTGATGGGCACGCTGCGCGATACGCTGCAGGCGCTGAGCCGCGGCGACCTGACCGCCGAGATCACCGCCGCCTATCCCGAGGCCTATGCCGAACTGAAGACCAACTTCAACGAAGCCGTGACCAGCCTGCGCACGCTGATCAGCTCGGTGATGGAATCGACCGCGTCGATCCACACCGGTTCGAGCGAGATCGCCCAGGCGTCGGAAGACCTCGCCCGCCGCACCGAGGCGAATGCCGCGAGCCTGGAGGAAACCTCCGCCGCCGTCGCACAGATGGACGACCGTCTGCGCGCGATGGCGAGCTCGGCCGGCCGCACCGTGGAACGTGCCGACGGCGCGATCAGCACCGTCTCGGGCGGCCGCGCGATCGCCGATGAAGCCGTGCAGGCGATGACTCGCGTCGCCGACAGCGCCAAGGGCATCGACAGCGTGATCGAAGGCCTCGACAAGATCGCCTTCCAGACGCGCGTCCTCGCGATGAACGCCGCCGTCGAGGCCGGCCGCGCCGGCGAGGCGGGCCGCGGCTTCGCGGTCGTCGCCGACCTGGTCTCGGCGCTGGCCATGCGCGCCGAAGAGGAAGCCGGCCGCGCCCGCGACCAGCTGACCGCCACCCAGACCGACATCGTCGCGGCGGTGGAGATGGTCGAGAAGGTCGACGGCGCGCTCGCCAACATCTCGAGCGATGTAAGCGAAGTGCACACCCTCCTCGCCGAAATGGCGACCGACAATGCCGCCCAGTCGACCGCGATCACCCAGATCAGCACCGCGATCGGCACGATGGACCAGTCGACCCAGCAGAATGCCGCGATGGTCGAGGAAACCTCGGCAGCCGCACGCAATCTGAGCAGCGAAGTCAGCTCGCTTTCCGAGCAGGCCGGCCGCTTTACCGTCGGCGCCGCCACGGTGCGCCCAGCGATGCGCTCCGCCCCTGCGCCGACTCCGATGCCTTCGCGCCCGGCCAAGCCGATTGGCAAGAAGAGCAATGGATATGTTTCACCGGTGAAGGCCCTGCCTGTCGCCAAGTCCTCAGCCACCGCCGGCGATGACGACTGGACGTCGTTCTGATGCCGGTCCGTTCAACCTAGCAATTGTGGGGGCAGGTCCGTGCAGGGGCCTGCCTCGTCACAGGAGACGCGGAAAATGCTCGCAAAGTTCAAGATACCAACCAAGATTCTGGCGCTCGTCGCCATTGTCGCCTCCGTGGGATTCGCCCTGTCGCTATTCGGGTCGAGCACGCTGCAGCGCATCGACACGAATTATGCCGAGCTGGTCGAAAACCGCATGCCGGTTCCCACGGAGCTGGCACGCGCCAATCGCCGCGTCTCCGACATGGCCTATGCCGGCTACCGCGCGCTGTCCTATGACGGCGCGTCGAAGGCTGCGCAGGAAGCCGGCAAGATCGAGCAGGGCAACTTCGAGGCGGCGACCCGGCTGCTCGGTAATGCCGAGAAGATGCAGCCCGCCCTCAAGCCCCAACTCGACGATTATCGTGGCCAGATCGCCAAGATCCACGATCTCGCAGCGCGCGCGATCAAGCTTGGCCAGCGCAACGACAATGACGGCGCCAAGGTCCTGCTGACCGAGATGGACCAACTGATCGACCAGCTGGCGGCCCAGATGGTCAAGTTCAACGACCAGATCATCGCCGACAGCAAGGCCAAGTCCGACGAGCTCGGCGAGAGCAGCGACAGCGCGTCGTACACGATGCTGATCGTCAGCATCGTCGCGATCCTGGCCGCGATGGGCATCAGCTTCGTCGTCTCGCGCTCGGGCATCACCCAGCCGCTCGCGCGCCTGCAGGACACGATGCGCGCGCTGGCCGGCGGCAACAACCGCGTCGACGTGCCGGGCACCGATCGCGGCGACGAGCTGGGCGCGATGGCGAAGACCGTGCTGGTCTTCCGCGACACCGCCCAGGCGCAGGAAGCCGCGGCCGCTGCCAAGGCGATCGCCGATGCCGAGCAGAAGATGGTCGTCGACACGCTCGGCCAGAATCTCGGCGAAGTCGCCAAGGGAGACCTGACCGCCGAGATCACCCGCGAATTCCCGGCCGACTATGCCGCGCTCAAGAGCAACTACAATGAAGCGCTCAGCAGCCTGCGCGCGCTGATCGGCTCGGTGATGGAATCGACCCAGACCATCCATACCGGCTCAACCGAAATCGCCCAGGCATCGGAAGACCTGGCCCGCCGCACCGAAGCCAATGCCGCCAGCCTCGAGGAAACCTCGGCCGCCGTCGCGCAGATGGACCAGCGGCTACGGACCATGGCCGGTTCGGCCGGCCGCACCGTGGAGCGTGCCGACGGCGCGATCAGCACCGTCTCGGGCGGTCGCGCGATCGCCGATGAGGCGGTGCAGGCGATGACTCGCGTGGCCGACAGCGCCAAGGGCATCGACAGCGTGATCGAGGGCCTCGACAAGATCGCCTTCCAGACACGGGTTCTCGCGATGAACGCGGCGGTCGAAGCCGGCCGCGCCGGTGAAGCCGGCCGTGGCTTCGCGGTCGTCGCCGATCTCGTCTCCGCGCTCGCCATGCGCGCCGAGGAAGAGGCCGGCCGCGCCCGCGACCAGCTGACCGCCACCCAGACCGACATCGTCGCGGCGGTGGAAATGGTCGAGAAGGTCGACGGCGCGCTCGCCAATATCTCGAGCGACGTGGGCGAAGTGCACACGCTGCTCGCCGAAATGGCGACTGACAATGCCGCGCAGTCGACGGCGATCTCGCAGATCAGCACCGCGATCGGCACGATGGACCAGTCGACCCAGCAGAATGCCGCGATGGTCGAGGAAACCTCCGCAGCCGCGCGCAACCTCAATACCGAGGTGAGTGCACTGTCGGACCAGGCCAGCCGCTTCAACGTGGGCAATGCCCAGGTTCGTCCGGCGGCACGTCCGGCCGCGACGAGCGCCACCCGCGCCTCGAAGCCGGCGGCGAAGGCCGGCACCGGCTATGTCTCGCCGGTAAAGGCCATGCCTCTCGCAACCGCCGGCACCGGCGGTGACGACTGGGCTTCCTTCTAAGGCCTGGCTCCAGCGTCAGGAGAAAGGGCGTCCCGGCTTCGGCCGGGGCGCCCTTCACTTTGGGGGGGGCAGTGCAGCTGCACGACCCGCGACAGCAATGTCTCGGTAATCGTCATAAAGCGGCTGGGATCGGCAAAAGCACGGGCCGAAAGCATTGCGCCGTAGATTGCGGACATGAAGGCGTCGGCCTCCTCGGCCGGCGAACCGACCAGCGCGACGCTATCCTGCCGCACACCGAGCGCGAGGATCCGCGCCAGCCAGTCGGTCAGCTCGGCGAAATGCGCGCGGACCGAGACGGCAAGCTTGTCGGGCAAGCTCGGCAGCTCGGCAGCGAGCATCGCGGCGACGCAGAAAGGCGCCGAATTGTCGAGAATGCAGCGCTCCCAATAACCGGCATAGGCACGCAGCTGCGCGGCGGCGTCGGGCTCGCCTGCCGCGAGTTGCGCGACCTGGGCATGGATTATCGCCCGTGACTGATCGACCACGGCCCTCGCCAGGTCGCTCTTGGCTGCGAAATGATGATGGATGCTCGCCTTCCGGATGCCGACCGCCTCCGCGATATCGGCATAGCTGAACCCGTTATAGCCCCGGGTCATGATGAGCCGCCGCGCCGTATCGACGATCTGCTCGGCTGTGTTCTGCGCCATATTCCTACCTTCCAATAGGTAGATACCACTTGCCGGCGAGCAGGCAAGTGGCTAGCGGAATATACCTACTAGTAGGTAGATGGAGATTCGAATGTCGGAAGTGATCGAGCACCGCCCGGGAAATGGGGCGCCCGGCGTCGCCGCCGAGGATGTGGCCGGGCTGCGAAGCTATTACTGGGTACGCGGGTTGGTCGCCGCTTGCTGGGTCGCCGCGACGTTTACGATCGGGAAAAACGCACCGGTGGTCGGAGCCGGGCTATTGGTCGTCTATCCAGCTTGGGACGCAGTCGCCAATCTGGTCGACGCGACCCGCAACGGCGGCCTGGGGCGCAACCTCACCCAAGCGTTCAACATGGCCGTCAGTTTCCTGACCGCGCTCGCCGTGGCGGCGATGCTCGGTAACATGCATGCGGTGCTCGCCATCTTCGGCATCTGGGCGCTCCTTGCCGGCCTGCTGCAGCTCGCCACCGGGATACGGCGCTGGAAGACCTACGGTGCGCAGTGGGTGATGGTGTTGAGCGGCGCCCAGTCGGCACTGGCCGGCATCTTCTTCTTCCAGCGCGCGCAAGGAAGCGCGACGCCGGGTATCACCGACATCGCCCCCTATGCCGCATTCGGCGCCTTCTATTTCCTGGTCTCCGCGCTGTGGCTCAGCTTCCGGCGCGGCCGCTAGCCCGACCCGCTTGACTGAAAGGAAAAAGGGCGCCGCGGCTATTGCCGGGCGCCCTTTTCTGTCGATCGGAGAATGGTTCAGGCGGCGACGCGCTGCGGGACGCGAAGGCCTTCGATGATCATCCGGTTGACTTCGATCAGCTCGCGGATGCGTTCACGGCCGGCGATCACGTCGCTGGTGTAGCGATCGACCCACAGGCCGAGCGAGACGATCTGCGCGCGCAGGTCGCGCGGCAGGCCATTATTGGGGTCGTTACAATCGGTGGTGAAGGCGTGCCACATCTCGCGATTGCGATGCAGCGACGGCATCAGCAGCGCGCCCTTCGCGCCCCGCTCTTCCGCATCCATCATCTCGCCGGTGATCTCGCCCAACAACCTGAGCTCCGCCGAGCGCGGCGTTTCGGCCCGGGCACGGGCTGCCTGATAAGCACTAAGGGTCATGCTCGCTCCATTTGCTTGACCCTTCATTCTAGGACGGTTGCGACCGCTCCGGGTGCGAACATCCTATAAGATTACTGCGCCCACCCGATTTCGGGCGCGCATCCGGGGAAAATCATTGGCCAACGCTATCCTTCCGCACGCGCTGCCGTCGGCACTGGACGCCTATCCGGGCGTGACCCTGTTGTCGCTCGACTGCTTCGACACGCTCCTGTGGCGCGACGTGCATGCCCCGCGCGACCTGTTCGGCGCGCTGGGCGAAGCCAATCTGCTCCAGCGCGGCTGGGCCGAGCAGACCGCGCGTAACAACGCCGCCGTCAGCCACCGCCGCAATGAAGTCCATATCGACGAAATCTACGCCGAGCTGATGCCCAAGGCGAGCACCGCCGAGCGCCGCGCCGCAGTGCAGGATGAGCTCGACGCCGAGGCGCGCCACTGCTTCGCGTTCGAGCCCACTGTCGAGCTGATGCGCGCTGCCAAGGCTCGCGGCATCGAGACGATCATCGTCTCCGACACCTATCTCGACGAAAAGCAGCTGCGCGGGCTGATCGCCGCCGCGGCGGGCGAGGAAGTCGCCGGCCTGATCGGCCGCATCTTCTGTTCGTCGCACTACGGCAAGGCGAAGAGCGAAGGCCTGTACGAGCCGGTGCTCAAGGCACTGAAGATTGCGCCCGAGAAAATCCTGCACATCGGCGACAACAAGAAGGCCGACGTCGACGGCGTCGCGCCCTTCGGCGTCAATACACTGCACCTCAAGCAGTTCACCGAAGGCACCGAGCAGCGCATCCGGCTGGAGAGCGCGATCAGCAACATCTTCCATGCGACCGAAGCGGGCTTGGCGATCACCCATCAGCCGCATCGCGCGACGATCGCGGCGAACGAGCCGCAGATGAGCGACACGGCCGAGGTGCTCGGCTACACCACGCTCGGGCCGGCACTGCTCGGCTTCGACCGCTGGCTGGAAGAGGAAGCTGCCGCGCTGCAGGCGCAGAATGGCGGCACCGTCCATGCCGTGTTCCTGATGCGCGACGGCTATCTGCCGCAGCTGGTGCATGAGGCACGCGGCCGCACCGGCCACGCCGTCGAGATCAGCCGCTTCACCGCCACCGCCGCCTCGCTGCGCACCGCGGAAGAGGTCGAGCATTATGTCCAGCGCGAAATCCTGAGCGATCTGCGCGCGGTTGCGCAGCAGCTGCTGCTGCCGGCCCCCGAAGCCGCCAAGCTGCTCAAGGAGAACAGCCGCCCCCTGCCATTCATGCGGGCGGTACAGGAGCCGCAGCGCATGCGCCGCATCATCGCCACTTCGCGTGCCTTTGCCGAGCGGCTGGTCGCCCATGTCCGCAAGGAAGTGAACCCGGCCAAGGGCGACACGCTGATGCTGGTCGACCTGGGCTATAACGGCTCGGTCCAGAACGATATCGACAGCCTGCTTGCCGCCGCGCTCGGCGTGAAGGTCGCCGGCCGTTACCTGCTGCTGCGCGAGCAGTCGCGCAGCGGCCTGGATAAGAAGGGCTTTATCGGCCACGACGACTATGACTGCGCGGCACTGGAATCGCTGTGCGCCAATGTCGCCGTGCTCGAGCAGCTATGCACCGCGGCCCAGGGCTCGGTTGTCGATTACGAGAAGGATGGCACCGCCATCCGCCGCGGCAACTCGATCAAGTCGCGCCAGTCGGCGGTACGCGACCGGGTGCAGGAAGGCTGCCTGCGTTTCGTTCGCGACGAAGGCAAGGCGATCATCCGCGCGGTCGCGCCGGCGCACGAGACGGTCATGTGGCGCCGTGCTGCCGCGGCCGTCCTCGGCCGGCTGATGTATGTGCCGCTCGGGTCCGAGCTGGCGGTACTCGGCGAGTTCGAGCACGACATCAACCTGGGCGTGGACAACACCGTCTCGCTGTTCGACCCGGCCATCGCGAAGAAGGGCCTGCGCCAGCGCGGCCTGTTCTACATGAAGGGCGCCGAGCGCATGTACCTGCCAGCCGAGCTGCACGGCGAAGGGCTGGCGCTCAAGCTGAGCCTGCTCGCCCAGCGCCGCTTCGCGATGCCGCTCAAGTACCAGGATTTCGTCGACAACTCGATTTCGCTCCCGCTGATCGTCGCCGACGGCAACCAGGTCTCGACCGGCAACGTGACCGCCACGCCGACGCATGACGGCTATTACCTGGCTCCCATCCCGATCGGCGACAGCCGCTTCTCGGTGGGCGTCCAGTTCGGCCAGCTCTACGACTATGTCCAGGTGGAGAGCGCGGTGTTCATGCCGGTCGAAACCTTCCTGAGCGACAAGATCCAGCACGGCACCGGCGAGATCGATGCCCTGCCCTCGCTCGAAGGCATGGATCAGGTCGCGCCGCACCTCTTCCGCTGCGAGAACGAGTTCTCCTTCATGATGGTGCCGCCGCCGCCCCGCCAGGGCGACCGGCCGATGATGCTCGCCATCGCATTCCGCCCGATTGCCGCGCGCGCGCCCGCCGCGCCCGCGCCCGCCACCACCACGCTCATGGGAGCCGTCGCATGACTCTGCTGATCCACTCCATGTCCGAATTCTCGGACATCATCCTCCAAGCGCTGCACATCGCCGGTGCCCGCAACATTGCCGAGGTCGGCGCCGAGTTCGGCGGCACCTCGCAGCAGCTCGCCGCCTATGCCCGCGCGACCGGAGGTAGCCTGACCAGCATCGATCCGGCGCCGAAGCAGGAGTTCATCGACTGGGTCAACCAGACCCCCGAGGTGCGCCACATCGCCAAGCCGAGCCATGACGCGATGCCCGAGCTCGCGGACATCGACGCCTGGGTGATCGACGGCGACCACAACTACTACACCGTGATCGAGGAGCTGCGCATCGCCGACCGGCTGGCGCGCCGCGACGGCAAGCCGCTTTTCGCGCTGATGCACGACGTCTCCTGGCCCTGCGCCCGGCGCGACTGCTATTACGCACCCGACCGCATCCCCGAGGAACACCGCCACCCCTACAGCTTCGAGGGCGGCGTGGCGCTCGGCAGCGCGGCCTGCACCCCCAATCGCGGCTTCCGCGGCGCCGGCAGCTTCGCCTGGGCACTGCACGAGGGCGGCCCGCGCAACGGCGTGCTGACCGCGGTAGAGGATTTCCTCGACGAAGCCCGCACCGACGACCGCCAGCTCGCCTGGGCGCATGTGCCCGCGGTGTTCGGCCTGGGCGTGCTCTTCGAGTCCTCCGCCCCCTGGGCGCCGGCGCTCGCCGAGATGATCATGCCCTGGCACAACAACAAGCTGCTGGCTTCGCTCGAGGCGAACCGCCTGCGCAACTACCTGGCCGTCATCGACTGGCAGGACCGCGCCGCCGAGGCCGCTTAACCAATTTGCCGCGGCGGCGACCCTGCCCCGGCAAAACCTTCCTATAATTCTGGAAACAACAGGGACATTGGGCGAACCGCCATGCTCAACGGCATCGGATTCATCATCATTCTCGTCTGCGTATTCGGCAGCTTCGTGATCTCGGGCGGCAAGTTCGAGATCATCGCGCACGCATTGCCGCACGAGATGATGGCTATCGCAGGCGCATCGATCGGCGCGTTCATCGTCGCCAACTCGATGTCGACCGTGAAGAACGCCGGCAAGGGCATCATGCGTGCCTTCAAGGGCAGCAAGTGGAAGGCGCAGGACTATAAGGACCTGCTCACCCTGATGTTCACCGTGCTCTCCACCTTCAAGAAGGGTGGCGCCACGGCACTCGAGCCGCACCTGGACAAGCCTGAGGAGAGCAACCTCTTCACGCCCTATCCGCGCCTGCTCAAGGACCATCACCTGATCGAGTTCGTCTGCGACTATCTCCGCATGATGACGGTCAACTTCGAGGACCCGCATCAGATCGAGGCCGCGATGGACGCGGACATCGAGAAGCATCACCACGAAGAGGCCGGCCCGCAGCACGCGCTCCAGATCATGGCCGACGGCCTGCCCGCGATCGGCATCGTCGCCGCCGTGCTCGGCGTCATCAAGACCATGGGCTCGATCGACCAGCCGACCGAGATCCTCGGCTCGATGATCGGCGGCGCGCTCGTCGGCACCTTCCTCGGCGTTCTGCTCAGCTACTGCGTGGTGGGCCCGCTCGCCTCCAAGCTGCTCGAGACGATCGATGCCGACTGCAAGCCCTTCCAGATCGTGAAGACGGCAATCGTCGCCTATGCCCAGAACCAGCCGGTTCAGGTGGCCATTGAAATTGCTCGCCGCATGACGCCGTCGGCCTACGCGCCGACCTTCCAGCAACTCGAAACCGCACTTGACGAGGCCAAGAATGGACCAGTCCCAGCAGCTGCCTGATGCCGAGGAGCGCGCGCTGCGCCTCCCCGCCCATGGCACCACCGTTACGGCCGAAGACCTGCGCGTGCGCCTCGTGCTCGCCGCAGACCTCGACGACGCGATCGAAATCGATGCGTCGGAAGTCGAGAGCGTCGGCCAGGCCGTCCTCCAGCTCCTCGTCGCCGCGCGCGCCGAAGCTGCTGCGGGCGGCCAGGAATTCCGCATCGCCAACCCTAGCCCCGCATTCGTCGATCGCGTGAACCGCAGCCAGCTGGCAGCGGCGATCGGCCTCGAGACCGGAGACGTTCTGTGAGCAAGTTGATCCTTACCGTCGATGATTCGGCGAGCATGCGCATGCTGCTCAAGACGTCGCTGACCGCCCAGGGCTTTCGCATCGAAAGCGCCAATGACGGCGAGCACGGCCTCGAGCGCATGCACGAAGTGAAGCCCGACCTTCTCATCACCGACATCAACATGCCGAAGATGGACGGTTTCGAGCTGATCGAGGCGGTGCGCGGCGTCGCCGAGTTCCGCGGCACCCCGATCCTCGTGCTGTCGACCGAATTCTCGGACGAGAAGAAGGCCCGCGCCCGCTCGGCCGGCGCCACCGGCTGGATCACCAAGCCGTTCGAAGCCACCAAGCTGGGGGCGGCCATCCGCCGCGTGTGCCCGTGAGCGACGAACTCGACGAAATCCAGGCGATCTTCTTCGAAGAATGCGCCGAAGGTCTGGTGACCGCCGAGCAGGGCCTTTCGGCCATGCAGGCCGGCGACGTCTCGGCCGAAACCATCGCGGGCGTGTTCCGCGCGGTCCACTCGATCAAGGGCGGCGCCGGCGCGTTCGGCCATGCTGACCTCACCGCCTTCGCGCACAAGTTCGAGAACGTCCTCGACGAAGTGCGCGGCGGCAAGATCCCGCCAAGCCCCGGCGTGGTCAAGGTGATGCTGAGCGCCTTCGACATCCTGACCGACCATGTCGAATCCGCCAAGGGCCTGGCGCCCCGCCCGGCCGACCAGGCCGCGCTCGCCGCGCTCGAGCAGGTTCTTGAGAACAAGGGCGCCGATGACGGCGCGCCCGTGGCCAACTCCACCGCCCCCATACCGGCGGCGGTGGAGACTCCGGCCGCGCCGGCTGCCGCCGACGAGGCGGACGAGTTCGGCTTCGTGCCGATGGCCGTGTCGCTTGACGATTTCGACGCCCCCGCCGAGGCTCCGGCCGCGGACGCACCGTGGATCGTCACCTTCAAGCCCTCGCGCGCCGCGCTGGCCAATGCCGGCGAGCCGCTGCTGATCGTCCGCGAACTCGAAGCGCTCGGCGCCGAGATCGTCGCGGTCGATACCTCGACGGTGCCGCCGCTGCGCGACCTCGATCCCGAGGACGCCTATTTCACCTGGACGCTGCGCGTTCCGGGCGAAGTGAGCGAGAGCGACATCAACGACTGCTTCGACTTCGTCGCACCGGATTCGATCGTAGAGGTCCGCCGTGACGAGAACGCTGCCCCGGCCACCGCGCCGGTAGTCGAGGTTGCCGCCGCGGACGAGTTCGGCTTCGTGCCGGTGACCGCCGGCGTCGAGGACTTCGCCGCCGAGATGCAGCGCGTCGTCGAGACGATCGCCGCGGCCTCGCCGGCCGTCGGCAGCGTCGATACGCCCGCCATCGCCCCCAAGGCGAACAGCGATGCGCAGCAGACGATCCGCGTCGACCTGGGCAAGCTCGACCTGCTGCTCAACCTGGTCGGCGAGCTGGTGATCCGCAACTCGATCCTGGCCGACCGGCTCTCGCCGGCCGATCGCCAGCGCGTGGAACTCCCGGAACTGGCCCGCCTGACGCGCCAGATCCAGGACAATGTCATGTCGCTGCGCGCCCAGCCGATCAAGCAGGCCTTCAGCCGCGTGCCGCGCATGCTGCGCGACCTCTCGGTCGAGACCGGCAAGACGATCAACCTCGAGACCACCGGCGAGACGACCGAAGTCGACAAGGGCGTGATCGAGAAGATCGGCGATCCGCTGACCCACATGATCCGCAACGCCGCGGACCATGGCCTGGAAAGCGCCGAGGAGCGCATCGCCGCGGGCAAGTCGCCTGAGGGTACGATCAAGCTCTCGGCCGAGCAGAAGGGCGCGCGCATCTTCGTGCGGGTCTCGGACAATGGCCGCGGCATCAATCGCGAGCGGGTCAAGGCCAAGGCCATCGAAAAGGGCATCATCCCCGCCGATGCGCAGCTGTCGAACGAAGAGATCGATCAGCTGATCTGCGCTCCCGGCTTCTCCACCGCGGAGACGATCTCGAACATCTCGGGTCGCGGCGTGGGCATGGACGTGGTCCGCTCGAACGTGGAAGCGCTTGGCGGCCGCATCGAGATCCACTCGGTTCCGGGTGAAGGCACCACCTTCACCATGATCCTGCCGCTCACCCTGGCGATCCTGGACGGCATGATCGTCCGCCTCGCCGGCCAGCGCTTCGTGCTGCCGCTCGCGCATGTGCTCGAGACGGTCCAGCCCGAGCCGGGCCAGGTCAAGCGCACCGCGCCGGACAGCGAAGTGATCGACATGCGCGGCGAATATGTGCCGGTGAAGCGCACGACCGAGATCTTCGGGCTGAACGACGACCGCGCGGTCGAGGACAGCCTCGTCGTGATCGTCGAGAGCGAAGGTTCGGGCAAGGTCGGCCTCGTCGTCGACACGATCGATGACCGCCGCGAGGTCGTCATCAAGAGCCTCGACCAGAATCTCCACCCGATCCGCGGCCTGGGCGGCGCCACCATCCTTGGTGACGGCTCGATCGCACTCATCCTCGATATTGAGGCGCTCGTCGCCTCCACCAACCGCTATACCCCGAAAGGACTGGCAGCATGACCACGACCAACGACAACGCCGGTACCGACCGCAAGATCGTTACCTTCTCGCTCGCCCAGCAGACCTTCGGGATCGACATGCGCGCGCTGATCGAAATCCGTGAATGGGACGAGCCGACCCCGCTCCCCAACGTCCCGGGCTTCATCAAGGGCGTGACCAACCTGCGCGGCAACGTGATCCCGGTGGTCGGCCTCGCCGAGCGCCTGGGCTGGGAGCCGAGCGTGATCCACGCCCGCTCCTGCGTGCTGGTCGTCAACATCGCGGGCAAGCAGGCCGGCTTCCTGGTCGACGAAGTCAACGACATCGTCGCCATCGGCGAGACCGAGATCCAGCCGGCCCCCGAGGTCGAGACGATCGAGCCGACCGTGATCGCGGGCCTGGTGCGCATCGCCACGCGCCAGAAGGACGGCACCCGGGACGAGAAGGGCACCATGGTGCTGCTGCTCGACCTCGACGCGCTGAGCCTGACCAAGCACCTGGATCTCGCAGCGTGACCGCCGCCGGGGGCGCCCTGGCGCCTGCCGGCGTCGGGGTGGGCATGGCGGCGGCGAATGCGGAGCTCACGCCCCGCGATTTCGCCGCCATCGCCGCCATCATGCACGAGGATGCGCGCATCGCGCTGAGCGAGGCGAAGACCACGCTCGTCCAGTCGCGCCTGGGGCGCCGGCTGCGCGAGCACGGCCTGGCCAAGTTCTCCGACTATGTCGCGCTCGTGCAGAGCGACCCGGTGGAACGCCATGCGATGGTGGTGGCGCTGACCACGAACCACACGCATTTCTTCCGCGAGCCGCATCACTTCGATCATTTCCGCGAACACGTCCTGCCGGTGCTCAAGCGCAAGCAGGGCCCGATCCGGATCTGGTCGGCGGGATGCTCGTCGGGCGAGGAAGTCTATACGATCGCCATGTGCCTGCTGGGCCCGGACCGCACGTCGGCCACCTGGCTGCGCAACGCGGACGTCCGGCTGCTCGCCACCGACATCGCTCCCCACGTGGTGGAATCGGTACGTCGCGGCTTCTATGCCGACAACGTCGCCGAGGCGGTGCCCGAGCCTTATCGCTCCACCTGGATGAAGCCCGTGCAGGGCGGCTACCAGATGGCCGACGAGGCACGCGCGCTGGTGACGGCCAAGGTGCTCAACCTGTTCGAGCCCTGGCCGCTCAAGGCCGCCTATGACGTGATCTTCTGCCGTAACGTGATGATCTATTTCGGGGATCCCGCGAAGGAAGAGCTGGAGGCGGGTTTCGTCAACCAGCTGGCTCCCGGCGCGCACCTCTATATCGGTCACTCGGAACGGCTGATCGGGCCGGCGGCGCGCCACATGCGCTCGTGCGGTCACACCATCTATCAGAAGCCGGAGGTGCACTGATGGCACCGGTACGTACGCTTATCGTCGATGACAGCGCCTCGATGCGCGCGACGCTCAAGCGCATGCTTGCCGCGGACCCGGCAATCGAGGTCGTCGGCATGGCGCCTGAGCCGTTCGCGGCGCGGGAGATGATCAAGCAGCTCAACCCCGATGTGCTGACGCTCGACGTCGAGATGCCGGGGATGGACGGGCTGTCGTTCCTCGAGCGCATCATGCGCCTCCGGCCGATGCCGGTGGTGATGTGCTCGACGCTGACCGCGCGCGGCGCCGAAGTGACGATCGAGGCGCTCCGCCTGGGCGCGGTCGACTATGTCACCAAGCCCAGCGGCACGCCCGAAGATATCGAGCGCGACGCGGTGCTGCTCTGCGAGAAGGTGAAGGCCGCCGCCCGTTCGGTCGCCCGCGCCGGCCCGCAGCGCCTGCCCGCCCAGCCGACCCTCGCCGCCGGCGCGGTCGGGGACCGGATCATCGCGCTCGGTTCGTCCACCGGCGGTGTCGAGGCGCTGTTCTCGCTGCTGCCGGCACTGCCGGAAAACTGTCCGCCGGTGCTGATCGTTCAGCACATGCCGGCCGCGTTCACCCGCAACTTTGCGGAGCGGCTGAACGGCGAATGCAGGGTCAATGTCGTGGAAGCTACGGACGGCGCACCGGTGCTGCCTGGAACCGTCTATATTGCTCCTGGAGGGCAGCGCCACATGGAGCTGCGCGGAGGCATTCGCGGCCATATCAAGCTGCGCGATGGCGATCCGGTCTCCGGCCACCGGCCTTCGGTGGACACGCTGTTCCACTCGGTCGCGCCGCTGGGCGCCGCCGCGGTCGGCGTGATCCTTACCGGCATGGGTTCGGATGGTGCGCAAGGAATGCTGGCCATGCGCCAGGCAGGTGCTCGTACGCTGGGCCAGAGCAAGGAAACTTGCGTGGTCTGGGGGATGCCGCGGTCAGCCAAGGAGCTGGGTGCGGTGGAACATGAAGTTGGTTTGTCTGGCATGCCTGAGGCGATCCTCAAGGCCTGCCGCGAAAAGATTGGGAGCGTCTGATGCCTGCTGCTGCAGCGATCAAGGTGATGGTGGTCGATGACCAGACCAGCATGCGCGCGATGATCCGTCGCGCTCTGCAGGATCTCGGGTTCAAGGACGTGCGCGACAAGCCGAGTGCCCAGGAAGCCCTGGCCTCGGTCAAGGCCGACCGCGTGCACCTGATCATCTCCGATTTTAACATGCCGGAAATGGACGGCCTCCAGTTCCTGGAAGCGGTCCGCACCGATGCGGTGATCGGCAAGACGGTGTTCATCATGCTCACCGGCTCGTCGGACAAGGAGATCGTCCAGAAGGCCGCGGCCCTGGGTGTGAACAACTATGTCGTGAAGCCCTTCGCGCCCGCCGCGCTGAAGGAGAAGATCGAGCGCGTCTTCGGCGAGCTCACCTGATGCGCCGGCTCGCCATTGTTCAGGGCGAGCATGCCGTGGTCGCCGAGCCGGGGGTGGTCGTTTCCACCCTGCTCGGCAGCTGCGTCGCGGCCTGTCTGTTCGATCCGGTCGCCCGGGTCGGGGGCATGAACCACTTCCTGCTCGGCGAGCCCAGCGCGGACCAGCGCGTGGGTGCCGCCGAGATGGCGCGCTACGGCGTGCATGCCATGGAAGTGGTCATCAACGGGATGATGCAGAAGGGCGCGGTGCGCGGCCGGCTGATGGCGCATCTATACGGGGGTGCCAACATCGTCTCCGGACTGGGCTCGATCGGCTCCTCGAACGCGTCGTTCGCGCGCCGCTTCATGGAAACCGAAGGCATCCAGGTGGCGCATGCGGACCTGGGGGGAACGAGCGCGCGCAAGATCGAGTTCCTGCCGCATGAGGGCCGCAGCCGCTGCGTCAAGGTTACGGACCGCGTGCCCGAGCGCCCGCTGGTCCCCGTTCAAGCCCCGGTTTCCGGTGGCGATTTGGAGCTGTTCTGATGTCCTGCATGCCCATCCCCTCACAGCTCTCCGGTTCGCAGGCGATCTCCGGCTTCGACCCCTTCTCGTCGACGCTCCACACCGTGGTGGCGAACGAGATCCGCGAGATGCGGGTGAAGCTCGAGGCACTGGCGGAAGTGCTCGTATGCGACGAGCATTTCGCGGCCTCGTACCTCGAGCAGCTGCAGGACTTCGACTATCTCATCCAGCATGCCGATGAGTGCGTGAACCTGCTCGAGCGGATTGCCGGGGGCGAGGACTCGCTCACCGCGATCGGCCATATCCGCCTCGGCGCCGTGCAGCAGCGCATGCGCGACGCGCTTCGGAGCGCCTGACCATGCCAGCTTATGGCGGCAATGATCGTCCGATCATCATCAAGCGGGTCAAGAAGGTCGCCGGGGGTCACCATGGCGGCGCCTGGAAGGTCGCATATGCCGACTTCGTGACCGCGATGATGGCGTTCTTCATGCTGCTATGGCTGATCGCCAATCCGGACAAGCAGCGCCTGAAGGGCCTCGCCGCCTATTTCTCGCCGACCGTGTCAGACACCGCGCCGTCGACTCCCGTGATGGGAACGTCGGAAGGTGCCGGCGGCCAGGCGCGCCGTTCGTCGAACGACAGCAGCCGCGCCAATGGCACGCCAACCACCGAGGCCGCGACCAGCGGCGCGGCGCGCGGCGGCACCGCCAATGTGCCCGACACCTCGATGCGCGTCCTCGCCAGCGAGCTGCAGGTCGCGCTCGATTCCGTGCCGCAGGACCAGGGCCGCAAGAGCGTGGCGATCCAGCCCGACCGCGACGGCATGCGCATCACGCTGATGGACACCGACAAGCAGTCGATGTTCCGCGCCGGCACTGCCGAGCTCAATCCGTTCGCCCGTTCGCTGCTCGCCAAGACCGCGGCCAAGCTCGCCCAGTCGGGTGGCCAGATCGCGATCGAGGGACATACCGATGCCTCAGGCGGCGGCCAGAGCGACGCCAACTGGCAGCTTTCGGGCGCCCGCGCGCTCGCCGCGCGCCAGGCGATGATCGCATCGGGCATGACAGCGGACCGCTTTGCAGAGGTCGTCGCCATGGGCGGCACCCGGCCGGTGTTCCCGGACCAGCCCGATCGACCGGAGAACCGGCGGATCACCATCGTCCTGAAGGCGGAAGCTTCGTCGCTGCCGACCGACAGCAGCTTCAAGTTCTGAGTATCGGCGCCATGAAGAAGATCCTGTTCCTGATCGTCGTGCTGCTCTCCGGGCTTGGCCTGGGGGGCGCTGCTGCATTCGGCACCCTGCTGGTGCTGGGGCCCCGCCCCGCCCAGGCCGCTTCGGCTCCGGCAGCTGCAGAGGAAGTCAAGACGGCGTTCGTGCCCGTCGACAAGCTGCTCGCACCGCTTGTCTCGGCCGATGACGGCCGCCTGACCGGCTATGTCCAGTTCCAGTTCAACCTCGAGGTGCCGGAGGACAAGTCGTCCGAGGTGACCGCGCGGCTGCCGCTGCTGCTCCACGCCATCAACATGCGCACCTTCAAGACGCCGATGGCAGCGGGCAAGGACGGGCTGCTGCCCAGCCTCGACCAGTTCCGCAAGGTAGTGGAAGCATCGGCCCCCGAAGCGTTCGGCGCCGGCGTCGTCCGCAAGGTCGCGATCACTCAGGCTACTCCTGCGTAAACTACGTATTTTGTAGGATATGGGCCCGCCTCCGCCGTCGCCCACCCTATAAAATAGGAAGAACCCGCAACCAGCCGAGGACAAAGTGGAAGCCATCCCCGCCAGCGCATTCGAGGATCGCGACGACTGGGTCGAGCGCGCACCACGTGCCGTGGCCACCCTGCTCGTCGGCAAGCTGAGCCATGAGGGAAATCCCGGCCAGCTTTGCCGCGTACGGAATATCTCCGAGCATGGCATGCAGATCGACACGATCGCGTCCCTGCTGCCGGCCATGAAGATCAGCGTCGAGCTGCGCGGTGGCGCCCAGCTGAGCGGCGCGATCGCGTGGACCAAGGGCAGCCGTGCCGGCGTCCGCTTCGACGCACCCGCCGACGTCAACGCGATCCTAGGCAAGCCCCAAGCCGAAGCCACCGCAGCGCGCCCGCGCTCGCCGCGCTTCACCGCCGACGTGCCGGCGCGGATCAGCTCGCTCGGCCGCTCGATCGACGTGATCGTTGCCGACCTGTCCCAGGGCGGCGCCTGCCTCCGCCTGCAGCGCACGCTGCGCGTCGACAGCGAAGTGATCCTGATGATCCCCGGCCTGCCCACGCGCCGCTGCACCACGCGCTGGAGCAACGAGGAATTCGCGGGCATCGCCTTCCACGATCCGATTTCCTACACCGAACTCTCGGCCTGGCTGGACAGCCCCGCAGCGCATAGCTGAACGATTTTACGATCTTAACGCAGACTGGGGCGTCCGCGCCGTGGCACGGGCGCCTCTTTTTGCGTTCCAACACCGGGTGCGCTCCGACTCGCGGAAGTACACAAAGTACAGGCCAAGAGCGGGTTTTCGCCCTCGCTATCTTCCCTATTTTCCCGGAGACGCGTCCGATTTCGCAATATTCTTGCGGCAGCGTGATCCTATTTTCCAACAGAATGACAGAGCGGCCAGCGAGCGGACGGGCCGGACCAGACGACCAGGCGAAATCCCACATTGCAAGGACGGGACGGAACCACGGCCTCGCTCAGCAGGGGCCGTGCCAGAAGACCTCGTGGCTGAGCTCGGAATAACAGCCCTCGAGCATCGGCAACGCCCGCTTGCCGGCACCGACATGATATCCCCAGCCGCCATCGAAAAAGGGCTTGATCAGGATATCGACGCCCCATTCGTGCACGATGACCCGATCGGGATGGAGGCCCGCAATGGCAGCGGGCCATTGGCTCTCCGGGATGGAAGCATAATATTCCGGCGGCCTGGCCGGATATCTTGCGATCAGCGCTCGGGCTTCGCCGCGGATCGCCGCCAGCCTTGCCGGATCGGATACGGGCCAGGGGAGATGCGAGAGCAGCAACGGCGCCATAGGCCAGCAGCATCGCCAGGGCGACGAGCGCGATGGTGCAGCCTTTCCGACGCGTCATCTGCGGAGTGAAGCATATCTTCGATGCGTTAGCTATCGGCGGCACAGATATACGGCACCGCAATCCTCCCCCGGAGTGCGAGGGGGACCGCCAGCGGAGCTGGTGGTGGAGGGGAGCGCGCCTCAAGCGACATAGCCCGTGGAGAATACCCCTCCACCAGCTTCGCTGCCCCCCTCCCCCTCCGGGGGAGGATTGATTGAACAACCCTCCGCCCCCCGAAGCAAAAAGGGCGGGCGCCCCCCGGCACCCGCCCTTTCTTCCCTGAACACTCGGCCGCTTCGCTATGTGGCGAAGCTTTTGACCAGCGACCCGGCGACCAGCGCCCAGCCATCCACCAGCACGAAGAAGATGATCTTCATCGGCAGGGATATCGTTGGTGGCGGGAGCATCATCATGCCCATCGCCATCAGCACCGCCGACACCGCCAGGTCGATGACCAGGAACGGCAGCAGCAGAAGGAAACCGATCTCGAAGGCGCGGCGCAGCTCGGAGATCATGAAGGCCGGCGCCAGCGTCGTCAGCGGGGTCTCGGCCCGGTTCTGGATCGGCTTGCCGCCCAGATCGGCGAACAGCTTGAGGTCGCCGTCGCGCACCTGGCTGAGCATGAACTTCTTGAAGGGCTCCGCGGTGCGCTCGAACGCGACCTGCTCGGTGATCTGGCCCTTGGTGTAGGGATCGACGCCCTGCTCCCACGCCTTGTTGAAGGTGGGGGCCATGACGAAGAAGCTGAGGAACAGCGCCAGGCTGATGATCACAGGGTTGGGCGGCACGCCGGGCGCGCCGATACCGGTGCGCAGCAGCGAAAGCGCGACCACCATGCGGGTGAAGCTGGTGACGGTCATCAGCAGGCCCGGGGCCAGGCTGAGCACCGTCAGCATCAGCACCAGCTGGATCGCCTTGGCCGAGAGCGCGCCGTCAGCGCCGCCGATGTTGATCGTCGTGCCCTTGGACTGGGCATACGCCTCAGCCGGCATGAAGATCAGGGCGGCGACCGCCGCCGCGAGGATCTTATGCATCGATCGCGGCCCGGACCGCTGCGCGGTTCCACCGCGTGGTGTTGCGCGGCTCGCGGACGCGCTTGGGCGGACGCTGGGCCGACGGCGTGCAGGCTGCAACTACCGTGGGCGAGGCCACCTTGGCGGCAGTGCGCTTGGCCGGGCGCTTCGGCAGCTCGATCGACTTGGGTAGCTCGATCAGCTTCGAAATCTCGGGAAGCTTGGGCAGCTCGACACGATCGACCAGCTTGGCGAAGTTGCCGCGCAACGCGGCGAGATCCTCGGCCAGGTTGGCGGCCGGCACCGGCTCCGCGGCGACTTCCGGCTCGGCCGGCTCGGGCGCGGCGATGCCGGTCTCGATCGTCGACTGGCCCTCGGGGCCGAACATCACGAGATGCTCCATCCCGTCACGGCGGATCAGCGCGACCGAGCGCTTGCCGTCGACCGACAGCCGCTCGACGATCTCGATACGCTTGCGGCGCGAGCTGCTCACGCGGCCGGGCAGCTTCACGTCATAGCGCTTCACGAACCACAGCGCGCCGGCGAGCATGCCGAGCACCATTCCGAGCGCACCGATGGTGCGCAGCATCGACAGGATATCCATCAGTGGCGCTGCTTCTTCACGAGCTCGGTGATCTCGAGCGACATCACTTCGCCGTCGACCAGGACGACGCCCTTCGCGACGAGTTCGTCATTCACATATACGAGCGAGGGATCATCCTGGCTGCTTTCCAGCGGGATCATCGCGCCACGGCTCATCTGCAGGACCTGGCGGATCGGCACATTGGCCGAGCCCAGCACGATCGACATATCGACCATAATTCCGTCGAGCACTGACATGCGTGTTCCTTTCTGGATGACTTATAGGAACCTTTTTTCCGCGCTCGGCGCCCGGCCCGGCAATTTTTGCCTACAATGGAGGAAACGGCCCATCGGGGGCTGTCTGGAAGGACGATCATGGACCTCAAGACCTCGCTCGGCATCTCCGCCTCGGGCCTGCGCGCGCAGTCGCTGCGCATGCGCGTGATCGCGGAAAATCTGGCGAACCAGGACTCGGTTTCGGACACCCCGGGCGGCGATCCCTATCGCCGCCGCGTCGCCAGCTTCAAGGCCGAAGTCGATCGCTCGACCGGCGGCATGGGCGTGAAGGTCAAGTCGATCGAGAACGACAAGTCCGATTTCACCAAGGTCTATCAGCCGGGCCACCCGGCCGCGGACAAGGACGGCTATGTCCTCAAGCCCAACGTCAACGGCCTGATCGAGACCGCCGACATGAAGGCTGCGCAGCGCAGCTACGAAGCCAATCTCAATGCCATCGAGGCCGCGAAGAGCCTGACGATGCGCACCATCGATCTCCTCAAGTAAAGGATACCCGGAATGTCCATCGGAGCACTTGATGCGATGTCGGCCTATAGCCGCGTCGCAGGCCTTGGCGGTACCAACAGCAAGACCGACCCGATCAAGACCGGCGGCAGTGCCGGCGGCTTCGGCGCAATGGTCGAGGACATGGTCACCGGCACCGCCGACCAGCTGCGCACCGCCGAGAAGGCGTCGGCCCAGCAGGTTGCCGGCAAGGGCGACCTGATCGACGTCGTCACCGCCATCGGCGCCGCCGAGACCGCGCTCGACACCATGGTCGCCGTGCGCGACCGCGTGGTGAACGCCTATTCCGATATCATGCGGATGCAGATCTAACCGCGATGCTGCCGTCGCAGGTCCTTGCGCTGGCGCAGAGTGCGCTGATGCTGGTGCTCACCATCGCGGGTCCGCTGCTGCTGACCTCGCTGATCGTGGGCACCGTCATCGGCCTGCTCCAGGCGCTGACGCAGATCCAGGAAACGACGCTCACCTTCGTCCCAAAGCTGCTGGCGATGGGACTGGTGCTGCTGTTGATGCTCCCGACGATCGGCGCGGCGCTGAGTGACTTCATGACCAAGATCAGCGGCATGATCGTGACCGGCGGATGACCCTGCCCCCCGATCTTGCCCTGCAGGCCTCGGCCTTCTTCATCGTCTTCGCCCGCGTGGGCGCGGTGCTGATGCTGCTCCCGGTGTTCGGCGACGATGCCATCCCGGGCCGCATCCGGCTGATGATCGCCTTCGGGCTTTCGGCCACCATGTACGGCCTGGTCGGCGCCCCTGCCCGCGTCGCGGTCGAGGCCGGCGCCGCCCTGCCCGCCGTGCTCGTCGCCGAGCTGATGACCGGCCTGGCCATGGGCATGATCGTCAAGATCCTGTTCTTCTCGGTCTCCATGGCGGGATCGATCATCTCCACCCAGATCGGCCTGTCCTCCGCGGTGATCTTCGATCCCGCGCAGAGCGGCAGCGCGCCGATGCTCTCCAAGTTCGTCGCCATGGCGGCGGCGCTGGTCTGCATGGGCATGCAGGTCCACCACCTCTGGCTCGGCGCGATCGTCCACAGCTATCAGAGCTTCCCGGTCGGCGGTCTGCCGCCCGCGCATGACTTCGCGATGCTCGCGGTCGAGGCGATCACCCGTTCGATGACGCTCGGCCTCAGCCTGGCCGCGCCCCTCCTCATCTACGGCATCGTCTTCAACGTAGCCCTCGGCCTCGCCGCGCGCGTCGCCCCGGCGATCCAGGTCTTCTTCATCGCCCAGCCGCTCAACCTGCTGCTCGGCATCAGCCTGGCCGCAGCCACGCTCGGCACCATGCTCACCTTCTTCGCCCGCGCGATGGGCGATGCGATGCAGGGAGGCTGGTGATGTCGGGCGATACGGACCAGGACGACAAGACACACGACCCTACAGACAAGAAGCTGGAGGACGCCCGCGAGAAGGGCGACGTGCCGATGGCCCCCGAGATGAAGCATGCCGCGATCTTCATCGGCATGCTCGTCGTCATGGGCGGGCTCGGCACCTATACCATGCAGCTGATGGGCAATCTGTTCGTGCGGCTATGGGGCAGCGCCGACGATTTCCGGATGGAGCCACAGGGCGCCGAGGACTTCGCGACCGGCGTGATGAGCGCCACCGCGACCGCGCTGATGCCGGTGCTCGGCACGCTGTTCGCGATCGCGCTGCTCGGCGGCATCCTCCAGGGGCGGCCCATGATCAGCTGGAGCCGGGTCAAGCCCAAATGGTCGAAGCTCAATCCGGCGAGCGGCGCCAAGCGGATGTTCGGCAAGCAGGCGCTGGTCGAATATGCCAAGACCGTCGCCAAGCTCTGCCTGGTCGGCGGTGTGGCGGCATATCTGGCATGGCCGCATGCCGCCACCGTCGACTCGATGGTCGGCGCGGACCTGCAGCAAGTGGGCAGCGCGACGCATGGCATCGTCTATTCGATGCTGCGCCCGATCGCGATGCTGGTTGGGGCGCTCGCTTTGTTCGATTTCGTCTGGCAGCGCCGCGCGTTCCTGAAGCGGATGCGCATGAGCCTCCAGGAGATCAAGGACGAGCATAAGCAGAGCGAAGGCGATCCGCACATCAAGGCGAAGATCCGCCAGATCCAGATGCAGCGCTCGCGCAACCGCATGATGCAGAACGTGCCCAAGGCGAGCGTGGTGATCACCAACCCGACCCACTACGCCGTCGCGCTGCAGTACGATCACGGCCAGATGGCGGCACCGGTAGTGGTCGCCAAGGGCGTCGATGCCATCGCGCTCAAGATCCGCGAGATCGCGACCGAGAACAACATCCCGCTGGTCGAGAACCGCCCCCTCGCCCGCGCACTCTATGCCAATGCCGAGCTCGATCACCCGATCCCGGTCGAGCACTATGCCGCCGTGGCGGAAGTCATCAGCTATGTGCTGAAGATCGCGAAGAAGCGCGCCTGAGCGCCACTTCCCCGCGATCGTTCAAAGTCCGTCAGAACTTCAGGCGTGCACCCGCGGTCAGCACCACGGCGCTGGCGTTGCGCAGTTCGCCATCGGTGAGGATCGGCGTCTGCGCGGCGGTGCCGGCATAGGCCGCGGTCACGCGGTCGATCGGCGCGTCGGCGAAGCTGACATAGTTGGCCGCGAGATCGAACGAGAGCTTCTTGCTCGCCGCATAGCTGCCGCCCAGGCCGAAGTTCCAGCGATCCGAATCCGGCACGCGGGCGTCACGCTCGGTATCCTGGGTCGGCGTGGTCGCGCGCTGGACGCCGGCACGCAGCGTCACCTTGGGCGACACGGCATAGTCGACGCCGCCGGCATAGCTCCAGCTGGTGCGATAATTCTCGGGGAGCGCGGCATTGACCGGCGCACCGAGGCGGATCGCGTCGAACTTGTCCCAGCCATAGCGGATGACCTGCGCGTTGAGGGTCAGCTTGTCGGTCGCCGCGAAGCGCGCGCCGGCAATCGCCTGGGACGGCGTGTAGAACTTCGCCTCGATGCCCGAGAGCGCCCGGTTCGACGTCGCGAGCGGGCCGACCAGCCCGGAGACGGTGAGGTCACCCTTCAGCGTATGCTCGATCGCCGACTTGTAGCTGAGGCCCAGGGTGAAGCGGCTCGAGTGGAGTTGCACGCCGGCGGTCCAGCCGAAGTCCCAGCCGTCGCCCTTCAGCTCCTGGCGGCCGTCCGGCAGCGTCGCGGCGAGGTTGGGCAGCGCGTTGCTCAGGCTGGCATCGGTGTACTCGATGTTGAGGCCGGCGCCGACGCGCAGCCAGTCGGTCACCGCCACGCCGATGCTCGGCTGGATGTCGATGGTGCGCAGCTTGGTCTTGTCGGCGCTGTAGCGCGCCCAGCTGTCCGACGGATAATCGGTAGTGAAGCTGTAGGGCGAGGTGATCGACACGCCGAGCGCGATGCGATCGTTGAGCGGCACGGCGATCGCGCCCGACGGCAGCACGCCGTTGTTGATCGGATTGCGGGTGATGCCGTTGCCGCCGACCGGCGCGGCCGGCTGGCCCGGACGGACGATCAGCGTGCCGCTGTCGACGACTTCGCCGCGCGGCAGGATGACGGAAGCGGAGATGGTGCCATCGCCATTCTCGATGCCGCCGATCGAAGCGGGATTCCACCAGATCGAAGCCGAGCCGGTGTCGGCGGCCTCACCGGAGAAGGCGCGGCCGGCGGCGCGCGCGGACTGTTCCTGGAGGTAGAAGGCCTGGGCGTTGGCAGCCTGAGAGAAGCCGATCAGCGCGAACAGCGCACCGCCGGTGGCAAGCGAAACCTTGTAGGGGGACATTCGGGTAATCCTTGATACGCAGTACTGAACGGAAACTGGGAAACGCGTCTCAGCGGACGCGGGTCCAGGTCTGGGTACGGCAGAAGGGCTTGAATACGCAGCCGCGCAGGTTGAGCTGGTCGTTGCCGGTCATCGTCACTTCGGCGCTATAGGTCTTGCCGTCCTCGGCATTGTAGATCTTGCCGCCATACCAGCCGGCGCCCTGCTGCTTGAAGCCCGACAGGATCTGCAGGTTCATCAGCCGCCGGTTGCGCAGCGCCTTGTCGCTGTTCTGGGCATCGGCCAGGTTCGGATTGGTGCGCAGCTTGTCGGACGAGACGATCTTGCCACAGATCGACGTGCCGCAGCGCGCGATCTCGACGATTCCATTGTGCACGGGGGTCTTCCAGCGGCCGACGACTGCGTCGCCGGACTGGGGTGCCGGGGCCGCTGCGACGGCGAGCCCCATAAGCAAAGCCAACATAGGCATACTCTCCTCGAGGGGTCTCCATGCCGGGCTCTCACGGCCGGTCACGGGTGAAACGATCTCGCCCTTTCGAACGCGAAACCGTTGTCGCCTCCCTAGGTTCCAAAAACCGGGTATGCAAATGCGTTCGGATTTGAAACTGAAAAGTCGCTGATGCCGTAGGGTAAATCCGGGCGTGAAATCAGGCCTGAAGATCGAGTTTGGCCAGTTCGACTCGCACGCGCAGCTCGATATCGGACAGGATGGCCGCCAAAGCAGGATCGTCGCTGTGCTCGAAGGTCTCGGACCATTCGACGATCGCCTGGAGCTTCGCCGGGCTGACCACGCCGGCGACCAGCTCGCGGTGGAGCTGATCGAGCATGTCGACACCGCGCTGGGCATCGACTGCCTGCTTGCGGCGGCGCTCGATCGCGGGATCGGCGGCGGCAAGCGTGACGAGCATCGCGACCGAGGGATTGAGCGCCTGCGCGGCGTTGGTCCCCTGCGGCACGGGCGCAGGCGCGGCGGGCGCCTCGCCTTCTTTCACCGAGAAGCCGGACGCGACCTTGGGCAGCGCAGCCAGCAGGCTTTGCAGCATGGGTCCCTGGAGGTTCTCGATACGCACGAAATCTCGTCCTTCGGCACTTTTTGCCTACCTCTATCCTATAAGAGAATTATCGGAAATTTTCCACTCCCAGGGGTTATATGCTGCGCTACGCCGCTCCCATGATCGCCCTGCTGCTGAGCACGGCCATCGCACCGGCCGCAATGGCCCAGACGCGGATCAAGGACGTCGTCAACGTCGAGAACGTTCGCGACAACCAGCTCGTGGGCTATGGCCTGGTCGTCGGCCTGGCCGGCACCGGCGATCGCCTGCGCAACACGCCGTTCACCGAGGAATCGATGCAGGCCATGCTCGAGCGCATGGGCGTGAACATCCGCGGCACCGAGATGAAGACGCAGAACGTCGCCGCCGTCTCGATCACCGCGACGATGCCGCCCTTCGCGCGCAACGGCTCGCATATCGACGTACAGGTCTCCGCCCTTGGCGACGCGACCAGCCTGCAGGGCGGGACGCTGATCGTCTCCTCGCTGCGCGGCCTCGACGGCGAGATCTATGCCGTCGCCCAGGGCAATGTCGCGGTCTCGGGCTTCAAGGGCCAGGGTGCCGCCGCCAGCGTCAGCCGCGGCGTGACCACCTCCGCCCGCATCGCCGGCGGCGCGATCATCGAGCGCGAAGTCCCCTATTCGCTCCAGTCGGCCACCGGCCTCAAGCTGGCGCTCAAGAACCCGGACTTCGCCACCGCCGATCGCATCGCCGCGGCGATCAACGCCAAATATCCGGGCAGCGCCACCGTGCTCGACCCCGCGACCGTGCAGCTCACCCCGGGCCCGAACTTCGTCGGCAACGTGATCGACCTGGTCACCCGCATCGGCGAGCTTGCGGTCAAGGTCGATCAGCCGGCCCGCGTCGTCATCAACGAGGCATCGGGCACCGTGGTGATGAACGCCGATGTGCGGATCACGCCGGTGGCGATCGCCCAGGGCGGCCTGACCATCACCGTCACCGAGAGCCCGCAGGTCTCGCAGCCGGCACCGCTTTCGAACGGCCAGACCACCGTGGTGCCGCGCACCAATGTGCAGGTGGACGACGGCAACGGCGCCAGCCTGGCGCTGATCGACGGCGCCAGCCTGCAGACGCTGGTGAGCGGGCTCAACACGCTGGGCGTATCCCCGCGCGACCTGATCACCATCCTCCAGGCGATCAAGACCGCCGGCGCCCTCCAGGCCGACATCGAGGTACAGTGATGCAGAACGTGACCAATGTGCCGGGGCAGCAGGTCCCGACCAGCACGAACAATCCCAAGCTCGACGCCAAGAACCGCGAGACCGCCAAGAATTTCGAAGCGGTGTTCCTCGGCCAGATGACCCAGCTGATGCTCGAAAGCGTCCAGCAGGGCGATGGCGAGTTCTCCGGCGGCCACGGCGAGGAGATGTTCCGTGGCATCATGGCGGAAAAGCTCGGCAATTCGATCGCCGAACGCGGCGGCATCGGCCTCGCGCCGGTCGTACTCGACCAGATCATCAAGCTTCAGGGGGGAAATAAGTAAGTGACCGAGCAGCTCATCGACGCAATGGTGTCCCTCACCCACATCATGGAAGAGGAAAGCGAGCAGCTGTCCCGGGCGCCCTATTTCCCCGAGATGCCCGAGATCGCCGCGGTCAAGCTGCGCCTGACCGGCCGGATCGAAGCCGAAGTGGCGCGGATGAAGCGCGAAGCGCCGGACAATTGGGCCGAGCGGCTCGCTCCGGAAGAGCGCGAGCGGCTGGCCGAGGCGAGCCGCGGCCTGCGTGACGCCTCCACCGTCAACCAGCAAATCCTCAAGCGCCAGATCGAGCTGTCGACCGACATGATGGGCGCGATCGCCGCCGAGGCCCAGCGCCTGACCGGCACCCGCAACATGACCTATGGCGCAGGCGGCGGCCTGGCCTCGAGCGAGGCCCCGGCGCCGATCTCGATCAACGCGCGGCTGTAAATCTCTCCTAAAGCCCTCTCCCGCAATCGGGAGAGGGCTAACAAAAAAGGCCCGCGATCGCTCGCGGGCCTTTTTGCATTCTACAACCGAAGGAAGCGCTTAGCCGCCCTTGCCCACAGCGGTTTTCAACATGCTGATCTGCTTGCGGTAGAGGTTGGTCATCGCGGTGAAGTCGGCCTGGACCTGACCGAGCTTGAGCAGCTGGTCTTCGAGCGTGACGTTGTTGCCGTCGGGCTTGGTCTCGCTGATGTCCTTGTCGAGCACGATGCCCGCGCCGGCCGGCTGGATCGCGCCCAGGCCCTTCATGCCGGCGGTCAGCTCGACGCGCGGCTTGGCGACCCGGATGCCGCCCGTGCTGTTGCCGACCAGATCGGAGAAATCGGCGTCCTCGACGGTGCGCGCCTTGAAGCCCGGGGTCTCGCTGTTGGCGATGTTCTGGGCGATCACGCGCTGGCGATCGGAGAGGTTGTCCATCTGGCGGCGGATGCCGGCAAGAATCGGAGGCATGTCCATGGATCAGAACCCGTATGAAGAAGGAGTGGAGCTGTTCAGGCGATCGAGTGCCGCCTGATAGTTTGCGAGCTGGGCATTCACGATCGCGGTGCTCTCGGTGCCCGTCGCGGAATTGCGCTTGGTGCCGTTGATGATGTTGCTCTTGGAATCGTCCCAATAGAGCGAGCGATAGGCGGTCTGCGTCATCGAGATCGCGTCCTTGATCTTGCCGAGCGCGACCTTGGCCATGTCGAGGTTGCTCAGGTTGAGCCCCTCGCCCAGGTCGAGGCCGAAGCTGCCGCCCGGACGGACCTTGGGCGCGCTGCTCGAGACCGCCGCCTGGGTCGAGATCCGTTGCGGCTCCATGCCGAGCTTGGCGAGCGCATCGCTGTCGCCGGTGCCGGCCAGCAATTGCAGCTGATGTCCCGGCTTCATGGTGATGCGCAGCTGCTGGACGCCATCGACCGCGGTGGCGGTGACGGTCGCCTTGGACGCGCCGAGCATGCCCTGCATGCGCGTGGCGATCGACTGGAGCGTGTCGTCGGCGAGGATGGTGAGCTTGCGGACCGAGCCGTCATCGGCCTTGAACGAGAAATAGTCGCCCGCCTTCAGGCCGGTCTGGGTGGTCACCTTGTTCGACGCGATCGCGTTGATCGTGCCGCGGCCATAGCCGAGCGCCGAGACCGCGCTGGCGCCGCCGCTATCGGCCGATACGCGGACCGGCTCGGTACGCAGCAATGCCTGGCCGAATTGAGTGGTATTCTCGACTGCGCCAGTCGAGCCGTCGACACGTGTGACGAAGCCATCGGTGGGTCCCCGCCGCGTCGCAGCGAGATCGCCAGTGGTGCGGCCGCCGGCATAGAGATCGCCGTTCATGAAGGCGATGCTGTCGACTTGGTCGTCCGCCGAGGAGCCGATATAGGTGGTGCTGGCGTTCGACAGATTGGCGTCGATCCGCGTAACGAAACCATCACGACCGCCGCTGATCGAATTCACCTGGGTGCCCGAAAGCGCGCCGGAGGTCGCACCGCCCACGCCGATCGTGCCGTCATCGGCGACAGCGAGCACGCGTGCATCGGCGGTGCCGAGGCTGAGGCTGCCGAGATCGGTGGCGAGCGCCCCTCCCTGCATCTTGAGCAGTTCGGCATTGCCGTCATGTGAGACGAGCGCGAGGACGTTGCCGTCATTGTCGACCGCGAGCGCATTGACGCTGTCGCTGCCGGCACCGGTAATGGTACGACGCTCGGCGATCTTGCCGCTGGTGTCGATCCGGGCGACGAAGCCGTCATTGCCCGATGCGATGCGGCCGCCGATATAGATGGAGCCGTCCGCGCCGACCGCGACGGCCTTGGCGACATCGGTGCCGCCCGAGCGAACCACGGTGGAGAATTTCTCGTCGCCGTTCGCGGCATATTTCGCAACGACCATGTCGCCATCGGTGGAAGCGCCGCCAAAGCTGCCGGTGACGGTGCCCGCGACGACGATGCTGCCATCTGGGCCGAGGCTGACAGCGGCGCCGGTCGACGAACCAGTCGCGCCCAGGCTCCGCTGCCACACGACATTGCCCGCGCCGTCCACCTTGGTGAGGAACAGGTTGCTGTCGCCATCAGACAGGTTGGCGCCAAGGTCGCCCTTGGTGGTGCCGACGATGTAGCTGTTGCCCTGCGCGTCGGTAACGACCGAGGCCGCATCGGTATTGGCGTAGACGTTGCTGGTCGACGTCTTGACGGTCTTCACCTTGCCGTCGAGATCAGTCGTCGTCGAAGTGGTCGTCGTGGTCTTGCCGGCGGCGACGTTCTGCGCGGTCGCCTGGCGATCGAGCGCCTGGATCGTGCCCATGGCGGTACGGGTATTGTCACCGGCAGGATCGTCGAAGCGGAAGAGCTGGGTCGAGCTCGGTGCATCGAGCGCGGTCTGGCCAGTCGCGACGACCAGCGCGTCCTTGGCGTTGGTCTGGTCGAGGGTGATCTGTTCGAAGCCGGTGGGATTCGAAAGCGTGAAGCCCCATTTGCCGCTTTCGTTGGTTACCTTGAAGGTAGACTTCCAGCGCGGCACCGTATTGCCGTTGGCATCCAGCTGCGGCGTGCCATCGGTGTTCAAATTGGGAATTGCCTGGATCGCGGCGTTGAACTGGGCCGCGACCGAGTCCAGCGTCGGCGGCTGGGTGCCCTGCGACAGATCGACGGTGACGGTCTGCGCCGAGACGCCGGGCTTGCTCAGCGTGATCGAGAACTGCTCGCTGCCGGTCAGGCCCGGAATGGCCTCGGCACGCGTCTTGACCAGGCCCTTGCCCTCGGTCTCGTACACATTGGTGGAGACGAGCTTGTTCGTCGTGACGCTCGACGAGGGCTTGCCATAGGCGAGCTTCACCAGATCGGACGGCGCGGTGCTGAGATAGGTCTGGAGTTCGTCCAGCCCCTTCTGGAAAGTCTTCTGGAGATTGGCGCGCTGGGCGTCCGACGTGGTCTTGGCGCTCGCCGTCTCGGCCAGCACGCGCAGCTTGTCGAGCGCCTGATAGGCCGTGAAGCTGGTCTGCACGTCCTTTGGCAGGAACGCACCACCGGCGTCGGTGGTGGACGGCGTGATGATCGAGCGCAGCGCCGTGATCGCCGCAACCTGGCTGGCGTTAACCGGAAGCTCGTTGCTGCTCTTCCACGGCGCGATCGTCGCCGCGGTGGTGAACTGCGCCTTGGCAGCGCGCACGGCCTTGCTGTCATAGGTGATCGCCGACACCGCCGAGGTCATCGTCGAACTCGACCCCGTCAGAATACTTAAGCCGATCAGACTACCAGATAAATTAACCGTCATCGCGCTCCGCCTCGCTTCCTCGATCCTATAATAGAGGGAAAGCCGCCCCCACCCGTGTGTACGGGCGCAAATTTTTCGCGAGGGAAACGAAAAATCATGACCGTCATGGCGCCGATTGCCGAACCGCCCGAACTCAAGCGTTTCACTGGCCCGCAGCGCGCCGCCGCGCTGATGCTGGCCCTGGGCAAGGATCATGGCGCCCCGATCTGGGAACAGCTGACCACCGACGAGGTGAAGGAGCTGTCGTCGTGCATCGCCGGGCTGGGCCGGATTCCGGCCCCGGTGGTGGAGCACCTGCTCGTCCAGTTCACCAGCGAGATCGCCTCGATGTCGTCGATGCACGGCAGCTACGAGACGACCGAGCGCCTGCTCGCCGGCATACTGCCTGCCGAGAAGGTGAAGGAGATCATGGAGGACATCCGTGGTCCCTCGGGCCGCACGATGTGGGACAAGCTGTCGAACGTCTCGGAAAGCGTCCTCGCCGGTGCGCTCAAGCACGAATATCCGCAGACCGTGGCGGTGATCCTCTCCAAGCTGCGCCCCGACCATTCGGCCCGCGTGCTGGCCGAGCTGCCGCGCGACTTCTCGGTCGACGTCGTGATGCGCATGCTGCGCATGGAGACGGTGCAGAAGGAAGTCATCAACCAGGTCGAGCAGACGCTGAAGAGCGAGTTCATGACCAACCTGTCGCGCTCGCAGAAGCGCGATCCGCACGAGGCGATGGCCGAGCTGTTCAACTCGCTCGACCGCTCGACCGAGGAAGCGATGCTCAACGCGCTGGACAACAAGGCGCCGGAAAGCGCCGAGCGGATCCGCGCCCTCATGTTCACCTTCGAGGACCTCGGCAACCTGCTGCCGCCGGCGATCGCCGCGATCGTCCGCAGCGCCGACAAGCGCCAGATGGCGCTGGCCCTGAAGGGTGCGCCGGAAAGCCTGAAGACGCTGTTCTTCGGTGCGATGACCGAGCGTGCGTCGAAGCTGCTGCGCGAGGACATGGCGGGCATGGGCCCGGTGCGCGCACGCGATTGCGAAGAAGCCCAGTCGGCGCTGGTACGCCTGGCGAAGGACCTGGCGGACCGCGGCGAGATCCTGCTCGTCGACCCCAAGTCCGACGACGCGATGATCATCTAAGGAACCGATACGATGAGCATGCACGCCCATGTGAATGTCGAGCGCTTCGGCTTCGACCGGATCTTCGCGATCCCGCCGGGCAAGGGTGCGCCGATCGGCCCCGACGCCACGCTCGAAGTGGCGACGCTGCGCGCCGAACTGGCGCTGCTCCGCTCCGAGCAGGAGTCGGCGCTCGCGCTGGCGCGGGCGCAGGGCTATGAGGCCGGGCTCGCCCAGGCGCGCAACGAGCGCGAAGTGGCGCTGCTGAGCGCCGTAGATGCGCTGCAGGCCGGGATCGAGGGCATCGACGCCCGCTTCGGCCAGGTTTCCGAGCGCGTGACCGGCGAAGCCGCCGAAGTGGCGCTCGCCGCCGCCGAGCTGATCGCCGGCCGTGCGCTGGAAGTGGCGCCGGGCGCCGCGATCGACGAGGCGATCGGCCGCGCGCTGGGCCAGGTCGCCCGCGGCACCGAGCTGCAGATCCGCGTCCACCCCGACCTGCTCGACGACATCGAGGGCCGCATCGCCGACCGCCAGTCGCGCGACCGCCGCAAGCTCAACCTGATCGTGGTGCCCGACGAGACCATCCCGGTGGGCGATGCCCGTATCGGCTGGGAAGAAGGCGGGCTGGCGCTCGACGCCACGGCGCGGCGCGCGGCGGTGCTCGGCGAGCTCGAGACGCTGCTGAAGGGGGCGTGATCTAAATCTCCCCTCCCTGGAAGGGAGGGGTCGGGGGTGGGTCGCGGCCAGGCTTTACGGCACCCTCATGCGGCGCCGTAACCGCATCGCCAAGCATCCACCCACCCCTGCCCCTCCCTTCCAGGGAGGGTTTTTTGATTCGGGGAAAGCCAGCCGGCACAACCGACTAGGCAAAAATTTCCCCCGGCAAAAACTGCCGCCTCCCCCACCCCTCTATAATGATCGCAAGGGGCATCCGCCCCACCAGTTCTCACCCACGGGGCGACATTGGAAGCGATCAAAAATCTCGTAGGCCAGATCGGGCCCAAGCGGCTGATGCTGATGGGAGGCGTGGCGCTTGCGCTGCTCGCCGCCCTCGCCTTCGTCGCTACCCGCGGCTCGAACCCGAGCATGGGTTTCCTCTATACCGACCTTGACCCCTCGGCCGCCTCGGCGATCACCGAGAAGCTCAAGGCGCAGAATGTCGAGTTCCAGCTCTCGGCCGACGGCACCTCGATCATGGCGCCGCAGGACAAGCTGGCCGAGCTCCGCATGAGCCTGGCCGGCGAGAAGCTGGGCGGCAAGATCGGCTATGAGGTGCTCGACGAAGAGCAGCCCTTCGGCGTTTCCGCCAGCCGCGCCAAGATGAACGAGACGCGCGCGATCGAAGGCGAGCTCGCCAAGTCGATCCAGACGATCCAGAACGTCACCGGCGCCCGCGTCCATATCGTGATGCCCGAGCGCGCGATGTTCGCCGAGGAAAGCCGCAAGGCGACCGCGGCGGTCACCGTCAAGACGCGCGGCCGCATCCCCAGCGAGACCGTCGCCTCGATCCGCTACCTCGTCTCCTCCTCGGTCCCCGAGCTTTCGCCCGACGCCGTCTCGGTCGTCGACCAGACCGGCGCGCTGCTCGCCCGTGCCGGCGACCCCGGCACCGCCAGTGCCGGCGACGCCGATGAGCGCCAGCAGGCCGTCGAAGCCAAGCTGCGCGACGAGATCGAAGCACTGCTCGCGCCGATCGTCGGCCAGGGCAAGGTCCGCGCCGAAGTCTCGGCCCAGATCGACCGTGACCAGTCGCGCGAGGAATCGAACGTCTTCGATCCGGACAAGCAGGTCATCTCGCGCCAGGTGAGCGTGGAGACCGGCGAGCAGAACCGCGAGACCGATGCCGGTCCGCAGACTGCCTCGGTCGGCAACCAGCTGCCCGCCGCCCAGATGGGCGCGGCGAACACCCCGGGCGCCTCGCGCCAGTCGGGCAGCAACCAGACTTCGGAAGACACGACCTACGACAACAGCTCGACCAAGACGGTCACCGTCCGCACCCCGGGCAAGGTGACGCGCCTGAGCGTCGCGGTGATGGTGGATGGCGGCGATAAGGGCCTGGCCCAGCCGCAGATCGATCGCCTGCAGCGCCTGGTCGAGAATGCCGTGGGTGCCGACACCCAGCGTGGCGACAGCGTCGTCGTCGAGAGCATGAAGTTCAACACCGACGACACGCCCGCCGACGCGACGAGCAGCTTCCTGTCGTCGCTGCCGATGGACCGGATCTGGAGCCTGCTCCAGCTGGTGGTGATCGGCGTGGTCGGCCTGGTGGCGCTGCGCATGCTCAAGCCGAAGCCGGCACCCGCGCTGGAATTCGCCGAGGCGTCACCTGCCCTGCCGACGCACTCGCCCGAGATGCTCGCGCTCGCCGAGCGTGCCGCCGATGGCGACACCGAAGCGATGGCCCAGCTCGAAAACATGAGCCAGTCCGACGTGCCGCAGCTCGATCAGGAGATCGCGCTGGCCCAGGTCGACGGCCGCATCAAGCTCTCCGCGCTCAAGCGCATCGGGGACGCGATCTCCGCCAGCCCGCCCGAAGCGGCCTCGGTGATCCGCCAGTGGATGAACGCATAGGATTATGACCATGGACATCGAACCCCACGACATCATCCCCACCGATACCGCGGCCGACCAGCCCGCGCCGGTGTTCGAAGACTTCGATACCCATGGCGGCGTTGACACCCACCAGGGTGGCGTCGAGGGCCTGGAAGCCGTGCACGACGTGCCGGTGAAGGTGCAGGCAGTGCTGGGCCGTGCCCGCATGCCGATCGGCGACCTGCTGCATCTGGGTGCCGGCACCGTGGTCGAGCTCGACCGCCGCGTCGGCGAGCCGGTGGACATCTTCGTCAACGATCGACTGATCGCCCGCGGCGAAGTCGTCCTCATCGACAACGCGCTGGGCGTCACGCTCACCGAGATCGTGCGGGCCGAGAATTGAGCATGGGCCCCATCCGGATGTTGTTGATCGGTGCGCCGGGCAGCGAGTTCCGCCGGGCGGCGGAGCTGGCGCAGGGCGCCGGCGCGGAGGTCACCATGGCCGACGCCCCCGCCCCCGCGCTGGAGACGCTGCGCGAACAGGGCGCCGATCTCGTCATGATCGACGTGCTGGAAGACGTGGTCGGCTTTCTGGGCGACCTGCGCACCGAGCGTTTCGTCGTGCCGGTCCTCGCCTGCGGCATCTCGGCCCCGGCCGAGCGTGCGGTGGCGGCTATCCGTGCCGGCGCCCGTGACTATGTTCCCCTGCCCCCGCAGCGCGAGCTGATCGCCGCCGCCATCGCTTCGGTGGTCGAGCGCCAGAGCCAGGTGCGCATCGGCGGCCATCCGGTGCTGGAACGCGCCATGGCGCTGGCCGGCGCGGTCGCCCCGAGCGGCTCGCCGGTGCTGGTGAGCGGCGGCAAGGGCAGCGGCAAGGAAACGATGGCGCGCGAGATCCACCGGCTTTCGGGCCGTGCCGATCCGATCGTCTCGGTCGAATGCGCCGGCGTTGCCGCCGATGTGCTGGAATCCGAACTGTTCGGGCATGAGGCCGGTGCCTTTCCGGGCGCCGCCGCACGCCGCGTCGGTCGCCTCGAGGGTGCCCGCACCGGCACGATCTTCCTGCGCGAAGTCGGCGCGCTTGCCCCGGCCACCCAGGCCCGGCTGCTCGCCGCGCTGATCGAGAAGCGCTTCCGCCGTCTCGGCGGCGAAGAGGACGTGCCCTTCGAGGCACGGCTGATCGCTTCGACCAGCATGGACCTGGAGCTGGCGGTGGAAGCCGGCAGCTTCCGCGAGGACCTGCTCGTCCGCCTGAGCCTGGCCCGCATCGAGGTGCCGCCGCTCACCGAGCATGGCGATGACATTGCCGGACTGGCCGAACACTTCATGGAAGAGTTCGCCCAGGCGGACGGCCTGCCCGCCCGCCCGCTTTCGCTGCAGGCGATCGCGGTGCTGCGCGCCTATGGCTGGCCGGGCAACATCCGCGAGCTGCGCGAGTGCATCCACCGCGCCGCGCTGCTGGCCCATGGCCAGCAGATCGAGGCGGAGGACCTGACCCGCGCCGACGGCTCGCCGCTGGAAGCGATCGTGTCGCTGCCCTCGGTCGCCGATGGCCGCATCGAAGTGAACGGGCTGATCGGCCGCACGGTGGAAGAGGTGGAGCGCGAGCTGATCCTCGGCACGCTGGAGCGCTGCCAGGGCAACCGCACCTCGGCGTCGAACATCCTGGGCATCTCGGTGCGCACGATGCGCAACAAGCTGCGCACCTTCATCGAGGGCGGCATCGCCGTGCCGCCCGCGGCCTGAGCCGTTTCACGCTGACCCCAAATAAAGTGAGAGCAGAATGCCTCCCGTTATCGTGAACTTCATGCAGAGGATCGGCGCCAACCGCGACATGGCGCTCGCGGTCGGCGTGATCGCCATCATCGCGATGCTGATCCTGCCGATCCCGGGCTGGCTGCTCGACCTGGGCCTCGCCCTGTCGATCACCGTTTCGGTGATGATCCTGATGACGGCGCTGTTCATCGAGAAGCCGCTGGAACTCAGCGCCTTCCCGACGATCCTGCTTGTCGCGACGATGCTGCGGCTCGGCCTCAACCTCGCCTCGACCCGCCTGATCCTCACCCACGGCCATGAAGGCCATGACGCCGCCGGCGGCGTGATCGGGGCATTCGGCGAGTTCCTGATGGGCGGCGAGGTCATCATCGGCCTCACCATCTTCATCATCCTGATCGTCATCAACTTCGTCGTCATCACCAAGGGTGCCGGGCGCATCGCCGAAGTCGCGGCGCGCTTCAGCCTGGACTCGATGCCCGGCAAGCAGATGGCGATCGACGCCGACCTGTCGGCCGGCATGATCAACGAGGACCAGGCCAAGGCCCGCCGTGCCGAAGTGGAAGCCGAGAGCGGCTTCTACGGCGCGATGGACGGTGCCTCGAAGTTCGTGAAGGGCGACGCGATCGCCGGCCTGCTGATCACCGCGGTCAACATCGTCGTCGGCCTGACGATCGGCGTCGTCTCGCACGGCGTGCCGATCGGCGAGGCGTTCCACACCTATACCGTGCTGACCGCCGGCGACGGCCTGGTCAGCCAGATCCCGGCGCTGATCATCTCGATCGCGGCGGGCCTGCTCGTCTCCAAGGGCGGCGTGAAGGGCAAGACCGGCTCGGCGCTCAGCGAGCAGATGGGCCGCTACCCGAAGGCCTTCGGGATGGTCTCGTTCCTGATGGGCGCGCTGGCGATCATGCCGGGCATGCCCTTCCTGCCCTTCGCCATCTTCTCGGCCGCCTCGGGCTTCGCCGCGTGGAAGATGAGCAGGAACGCCGCCGCCAAGACCGCGATGGAGAAGCTCGCCGTCGCGCAGGAGCAGGCCGCCGCCGCCGTGGTCGAGCAGCCGATCTCGCAGACGCTGGCGATCGACGCGGTGCGCATCGAGATCGGCTATGCGCTGCTGCCGATGATCAACGAGGCCGAGCGCGAGCCGCGCCTCGACGACCAGGTCCGCGCGCTGCGCCGCCAGATGGCGACCGACTTCGGCTTCGTCCTCCCCTCGGTCCGGATCATCGACAATATGGGCCTAAAGCCCAATGAATATGTCATCACGATCAAGGAAACCGAGGCCGCCCGCGGCGAGATCCGCATCGACAAGCTTCTCATGATCAACCCCGGCGGCGGCCCGGCCGGCCTGCCCGGCGAGCCGACCACGGAACCGGTGTTCGGCCTCCCCGCCCTGTGGATCGATCGCGAGCTGCGCGACGAGGCGGGCTTCCGCGGCCTGACCGTGGTCGAGTGCGGTACCATCATCACCACCCACCTGACCGAGCTGGTGAAGGACAACATCGCCGACCTGCTCTCCTATTCGGAGACGCAGAAGCTGCTGACCGAAGTCCACAAGGACTCCGAGAAGCTGGTTGCGGACATCGTGCCCAGCAAGGTCTCGATCTCGAGCGTGCAGCGCATCCTGCAGAACCTGCTGAGCGAAGGCATCTCGATCCGCGACGTACCGACGATCCTGGAAGGCATCGCCGAGGCTGCGCCGCTGACCAGCAACCTGACCCAGATGACCGAGCATGTCCGCTCGCGCCTGGCCCGCCAGATCAGCGCGTCGCAGGTCCGCGGCGAGGCGATCCCCGTCGTCACCCTGTCGCCCGAATGGGACCAGGAGTTCGCCGAGAGCATCCTGGGCCAGGGCGACGACCGCCAGCTGGCGATGGCGCCGAGCTCGCTGCACAAGTTCATCCAGCACGTCCGCGAGACCTATGACCGGCTGGCGCAGGACGGCGAGATCCCCTGCCTGCTGACCAGCCCGGCGATCCGCCCGTTCGTCCGCTCGATCATCGAGCGCGTCCGTCCGGCCACCGTCGTGCTGTCGCAGAACGAGATCCATTCCCGCGCCCGCATCCGTGCGCTCGGGACAATTGGATGAGGTCCCGACCCTAGTGGCCGAGACCGTCCTATAAGGAATATTGCGGGCCCAGATGCCCGCCCATGAGGCGCCTGAATGCAGATAAACACGATCGGGTCTCCTACGGGTCTGTTCGGCGCAGGAGGCGCCATTCCCGCAGCCGGTGGCATCGGCTTCGCGGCGCTGCTCGGCGCGCCGGCGAACCCCGCCGCTTCGCCGGCCAACGGCCTCACGCCGCCGCTCGCCGCGAACGACACGCTTGCGCCCGCCACGCCGTTGAGCATGGCGCAACTGCTCACCACCGCCGCGCCGCTGGCGCCGGCGGCAGGTGCCCCCGTGGCGATGCCCGAGGCCCCGCTTGACGCTGCGGCCCCGACTGCAACCGCGCCGGTGGTGCAGTTGCCCACCGAGGCGCGGCCGGAAGCCGACATGATGCCGGTACCCGTTGCGGTGCCGGTAACGGCGGAGCCTGCGGCCCCGGCTCCCACCGGTGACAAGCCGTCCGCGCCGATCGTCGATGCCAAGCCCGCAGCCGGTTCCAAGCCCGTGCTCGCCGAGCCTGCGCCCGAGCCCGGCGTACCCGCCAAGCCGCGGGGCGAAGCGGAGGTCGAAGTCCAGGCCGAGCAGCCCGCCGATGCTCCGAAGATTCCGGTCAAGCGCGGCTCGCGCCAGACCGACGGTGCGGAGAAGCGAGGCGAGATCGATCCCGCCGCAACGCCGGATGCCGCGCCCCTGGCCGGCGACATGGCCGCAGTCGCGATCGTCCAGGCGCCGGTACGCGGGGAAGTCGCGGTGAAGCCGCAGCCCTCCGACACGCGCCAGATCGGCGAAGTCACGATCGGCGGCCGCAAGGCCGATGCCGCGCGCACCGCTGCTTCCGACACGCCAGGTGCCAATTCCGCAACCGTGGCCGACAAGGCCTCGGGCGCGGTCTCCGCCATCACGGGCAAACAGGGCAAGAACGACAATGCAGCCGGCGGCGACGAGCGCGGCCAGGCGCCGGCGTTCACGCTGCGCCAGGACGCCGCTCCGTCGCATGCCGCACCCACGCATGCCGCCACCGATCCGGCTCGCGCTCAGACCGCTCCCGCGGCAGTCGCAGCGGAGCCGGTCGTCGTTGCCCGGCCCGGCCATCTCGGCCAGCAGATGGGCATCGAGATCGCCCGCAAGGTCGAGGCCGGCGAGGATACGCTGCGCGTCCGCCTGAGCCCGGACAATCTCGGCAAGGTCGAGGTGACGCTGTCGTTCGACAACGGCGGCAAGCTGCACGCCACGGTGCGCGCGGAAAGCGCCCATGCGCTCGACCTGCTCCGCCAGGACATGCCGGACCTTGGCCGCTCGCTCGACCAGGCAGGGATCCGCGCCGACGCGCAGAGCTTCCGCTTCGAGAGCCGCAGCGAGGGCGGCAACGCCCAGTCGCAGCAGCAGCAGGGCCAGAACGCCTCCGGCAACCAGCTTGCCGGCAATGACGAAACTGACACCAACGACACCGCCTATCGCAGCATCCGCGGCGACGGGCAGGTCGATCTCCTCGCCTAGGAGCGCACCAGCATGACTACCGTCACCAACACGACCAACACGGCTGCGACCAACAGCACCGCGACCGCGAACAGCACCGGGCTGAACGCCGACTTCACGATGTTCCTGAAGCTACTGACCACGCAGATGCAGAACCAGGATCCGCTGAGCCCGATGGACACCAGCCAGTACACCCAGCAGCTGGTGCAGTACTCGCAGGTCGAGCAGTCGATGGCGCAGACCTCGACGCTCAAGGACATCCTGTCGACGCTCGGCACGCAGAACCTGACTCAGGCTTCGTCGCTGATCGGCCGCGCGGTGGAGGTGGACTCGCCCGTCTCGGGCCTGAGCGACACCCAGGCCGCGCAGTGGAGCTGGACGACCCCGCGCACCGCCACCTCGATCGTCGCGACGATCACCGATGCCTCGGGCAAGGTGGTTGATACGCGCACGGTGGAAGTGAAGGGCGACCAGGGCACGCTCGCCTGGGACGGCCTGACCTCGACCGGCACTGAGGCGCCCGCCGGCAAGTATTCGCTGTCGATCAAGGCACTCGACGCCTCGGGCGGCGAGATCACCAACACCACGGTGCACAGCATCGGCGTGGTCAACGACGTCCAGCTCGCCAACGGCGCAGTCCTGGTGACGGTGAACGGCAACGAAGTGGATTCGAGCAAGCTCATCCGCATCGGCACCGCCCCGGCCACCAATACCGACACCAACACTGGCACCGACACCGGCGCCTAGGGGAATTCCTGAGGGACGTACGTTTGGGAGGCCCCTTCCCGGCCTCTATAATGAAAGAAGAGAGGCGGGCGGACGTATCAATCCCCTCGCGATCCGTCCGCCTCTCTGCCGGCGCCCAGGCGCCCTGTTTTCCTTTCGCTTAAAATAGAGCGGCCCGGTTCCTCCTCCACCGGGCCGCTCTTTTTTGTGCCCGACGCAGACGGCACGGCCCTTGATCAGCCGCATATCAACCGTCCCGCCGATATCGGCGGCACATACGAAAACGGGGCCCCGAAGGACCCCGTTGCCGTTTCACAAGTTCGGGAAGATCAGCCGAGCGCGGCGCGCAGCAGCGGCTGCGTCGGCAGCTGGATGATCTGTGCCGGAGCCAGACCCATGTCCGGGTCCAGCACCTCATAGCCGTCCAGCGTGCAGCCGGGCAGCGCCGCCGGCGCCGTCAGCATAGCAATGCAATCCGCAATCGACGGATCCTCGCGCGGCCCGATCGTGTCGAGCACGTCCGCCAGCGTCATCCCCGGTGCAGCCAGCGCCCGCTCGGCAGCGGCTGCCCACAGCGTGCGGGCGTCCTCCACCGTCAACGAAAGCGTCACCGTGTAGCTGGCGGAAACCCCTGTACCAAACGCCAATTCACCAACGCCCATTTGTCACCCCTGACCCGTTCGTGTGGAATTTGTACCCTAGATGCAGCAAACGCGGCCCCGGGCGTAGTACGGGCAAGCCCGTATGTGTTTTTGCGGAATCAATGGACACGCGCTTCGGCGCGCCGGCCGAGTTCGCGTGCATGCGCCGCGACCAGGCAGAGCTCTGCATAGAGCCGATCCCAGAACGGCGCGGGAATATCGAGGGCCGGGCCGCTCGACTGCGTGAGTGCAAGCGCCGCGCAGGGATCCAGGCCGAGGCGGAAACGCGTGGCGAAGACGCCGTCGATATGCTCGTCGGGCAGCGTATCCGGCACGGCGAGGCGCGCCGACATGATATAACCCGAGAGCACGTCCACGCCGTAGCCGTCGAGCATCACGCGCGGGCGGCCGAGCATGTCGGGCCGCTCGAGTACCACCAGTGCCCCTGAAGGATGCTCCTCGACGCTCACCTGCAGGCGGCCGCCGAACGCATCCGTGATTTCTCTGATCCTGGGAAACAAGACCTATTCTCCTCTTAGGATCATTATAGAGGCGTCAACCACTATAGACGCGCGAACGCGCCGAAACCGACCCAACAGGCACAAAAAAAGGAGGCCGGGACTTGCGTCCCGGCCTCCTCGTCAGGGCCATAGACTCCAGGGAAAAGTCTGGCCTTAACGGAACAGCGACGTGATGGTCGACGGCGCCTGGTTGGCGATCGACAGAGCCTGCACGCCGAGCTGCTGCTTGACCTGAAGGGCCTGCAGCTTCGCCGATTCCTTCGCCAGGTCGGCGTCGACGAGGTTGCCAATGCCGCCTTCGATCACGTCCGAGAGCTTGCTCGTGAAGGTCGACTGTGCGTCGATCTTGCGCGAAGCAGCGCCCAGGGTGCTGAGGCTGGTCTTCAGGTTGCTCTGGGTGGTGGTGATCGTGTCGATCATCGCCTGAGCCGAAGCCTGGCTGCTGATGTTGCCCGAGGCGCCGATGGTCACGACCGAGCCACCAAGGTCGAGACCCTGGTTGGCAACGCTCAGCGAATCCGGATCCCAGGTGGTCGAGCCGGTGTTCGAGTCCTGCAGCGACTGCAGAGCCGTCACGGTGCCGCCCGAAGCCTTCAGCAGGTTCGTGCCGTTGAAGTCAGACGAGTTCACGATCGTGGTGATCTGGTCACGCAGTGCAACGAAGTCTGCGTTGAGCGCGTCACGGGTCGACGTGTCGATGCCGGCGTCAGCAGCCTGGTAGGCCTTCGCCTTCATCTGGTTCACGACGTCCGAGATCTGCTCGGCGCCAGCCACCGCCACGTCGGTCACGCTCTTGGCGCGGCTCAGCGACGAAGACACGGCAGCGAGGCCGCCCATGTCGCCACGCAGGCCCTGAGCAATGGTGTACGAAGCCGAGTCGTCCTTGGTCGACGCAACCTTCAGGCCGGTGTTGATGCGGCTCTGAACCTGCGACAGGCCCTTGTTGGTCTCGTTCAGGCTCTGGAGAGCCGCCATCGCACCGACGTTGGTGTTAACCGAAAATGCCATGTTACTATCCTTCTTGGATCGAAGAGCCGCTTCTGCGACCCAAACCGGAGACGCCGGTTCGCGACGGAACGTGATCGGTACGCCCGCATGTTCATTGTGGGAAAAATTATAGGATGACCAAAATTAGTCCGCGAATTTAAATGGTTAGCGAAAGGTTAATTTGAAACCTTGCCGCAAAGCCTCCCGATTTCAGCGACTTGCGCAGACCGCGATCGAGGCGAGCAGGTCCACGGAATGCGGCCCGGCGGGCGCCATAGCCCAAAAGAAAATCGCCCCGCAGCACAGGCTGCGAGGCGATCCTCATGTCGATGTGGCGACGGCTCAGAAGGGGAAGAGCGCGTCGTAGATCTGCTGGCCCCAGCGCGCCTGCTGCGCGTCGGTGAGCTGGCCCTTGCCGCCATAGATCACGCGCGCCTCGGCGATCTGCGAGTGGCTGATCGAATTGTCGCGGGCGATGTCTTCCGGACGGATGATGCCGGTGACGATCAGCTCGCGCATCTCGAAGTTGACGCGCACTTCCTGGCGTCCGCGGATCATCAGGTTGCCGTTCGGCATCACCTGGGTGACGATGGCGGCCATCGTCATGTTGATCGTTTCGGAGCGCGCGGTGGTGCCGCCGCCGGCATATTTCGAGCCCGAATTGGTCTCGAGCGCGGCATTGGCGTCGGCGCCAAGCAGCTTCTTCACCGGGCTGATGCCGAGCAGGCCGCCCAGGCCGCCGCTCTCGCTGCCACCGCGGGTGCGCGACGTGTTGTTGCCCAGATCCGCCTTGTCGGCGATCTTGATCTTGATGGTGAGGATGTCACCGGTCTTGTTCGCACGCTGATCGCGGAACAGCGCGCCGGCGCCGGTGCGGAACAGCGAAGCGCTGCCGCCCTGCTGCTGAGCCACCGCGGCGGGCGTGCCGGTGCGGGTGCGATCCGCAGGCGCCGCGAGCGACGGCTCGATCTCGGGCATGTCGACCGGCTGCATCTCGGAGAGCTTCGGCGCCTTGCCGACGGCCTTGAGCCGACCGACTGCGCCGCAACCCGAAAGCGTGGCGGCCATCGCCGCAATCAGAATGATCTTACGCATGCTACTTTCCCTGTAAGCTGCAAGTTCAAGGTGTGACGATCCGCACGGTGCCCGAGGCCTCGACGACCCCGTCCAGCGTGCGGTTGGTGGCGTTGGCGACGACCCGCACGGCCTCGCCCTTCGAGCCGCCGGCGAGCGCGCGGCCCGCGGCGGTGATGATCAGCGGACCGCTGACGATACGGATCGTCACCGGCTCGCCGCGACGAACCATCTGCGGCCGCATCAGGTCTGCCTGGCGCACCACCGTGCCTGCCGGCAGGTTGCGCGCGGCTTCCATGCCGGCGGCCTGATCGATGGTGAGCGCGCCGCGCGCCGAAGCGGCGGGGCGCTGCTCGACCGAGAAGTCGCCCGCCTCGATGCGATCGCCCTTCTGCACGGCATGGCCGAGCACGGCGACGGGCACGTCCTCCGGCGAACCGAAGGCGAGCAGCGCGAGGCTGAGGAGGTTCATCATCAGCGCAGCTGGCTGGTGGTGGCCAGCATCTCGTCAGCGGTCTTCACGACGCGGCTATTCATCTCATAGGCACGCTGCGCGGTGATCAGCGCAGTGATTTCGGCCACCGGATTGACGTTCGAGGCCTCGACAAAGCCCTGCATCAGCGTGCCGAAGCCGGGATCGCCCGGGGCGCCGGCGATCGGCGCACCCGAAGCGGCAGTCTCGAGGAACAGGTTGCCGCCCTTGGCCTCCAGGCCGCCTTCGTTGACAAAGGTGGCGAGCTGGAGCTGGCCGAGCGTCTGCGGGGTGGGATCACCGCCGCCGAGCACGACATCGACCTGACCGGTCTTCGAGACGGTGACGCTGACGGCGTTCTGCGGCACGGTGATGCCCGGCTGGACCGGGAAGCCGTCCGAATTCACCAGCTCGCCCTGGTCCGACACGCCGAACGAGCCGTCGCGGGTATAGCCGGTCGAACCGTCGGGCAGCGTGATCTGGAAATAGCCATGGCCCTGGATCGCCATGTCATACTGGTTGTCGGTCTGCTGGACCGAGCCCTGCTCGTTGATCCGGTAGATCGCGCCGGTCTTCACACCCGAGCCGATCTGAATGCCGGTGGGGCTACGGGTCTGCGCGCTGGTCGACGAACCGGGACGCACGACCTGCTCATAGAGAAGGTCCTGGAACTCGGCGCGCTGGCGCTTGAAGCCGGTGGTGTTCATGTTGGCGATGTTGTTCGAGATCACATCGACATTGGTCTGCTGTGCGAGCATGCCCGTCGCAGCGATGGAAAGCGTACGCATGGTTCAGTTCCTTGTGCTTAGGGCGCCCGTCAGCCGACCCGGCTGAGCTTGTCGATTGCCGACTTGCGCATGTCGTTCATGCTCTGGGAGAGGTTCTGGCTCGTCTGATAGGCGCGCAGGATCTCCACCATGTCGGTGGTTTCCTGGATCGCATTGACGTTGGAGCCTTCGATGCCGCCGGCCATCAGATGCGTCTCGCCCGCGGGCAGCTCACGGCCGCCGGTGCCGTTGAAGAGGCCGTCGCCGCGCGGATCCACGCCCGCCTCGTCGAACTGCGTCACCGTCAGGCGACCGAACGGGCCACCCGGACCGTTGATCGTGCCATCCTTGCCGATCTCGATCTGGTTCGCCGCCTCGGCCGGGATGACGATCGGCTTGCCGCCCTCGCCCAGCACCTTGTTGCCGCTCGAGGTGGCAAGCTCGCCGCTCGGCAGCATCTTGAGCTGCCCCGCGCGCGTATAGGCAGTCGAGCCGTCAGGCGCCTGGACCGACAGATAGCCCTGCCCTTCGATCATCACGTCGAGCTGGTTACCCGTTGGCTGGAAGGCCCCCTGGCTGAAATCATGGACCGCGCCATAATCGAGCACGAACGAAGTCTGCTTCGCAGGCTTCACCGCGCTGTCGGTCTTCTCCACATATTCGCGGAAGACCGGCTGCTCGCGCTTGAAGCCAACCGTGTTCATGTTGGCGAGATTGTTCGCCGCCACGTCCATGCGACGGCGAAGCGCCGTTTCCTGGCTGAGCAGCACATAGGAAGAAATGTCCACCGGACGTCCCTCAAAAAGTTCGCACTAGGCAACAATTGCCGGGCGCTCCTCCTATAATAGAACGAAATGCACCGACGCGGTGTCGGCGTGCAGATTTCGGAAGGTCACCAGGGAATGTCGTCTCCGGAAATCATCGAGGAGGGCGCGGAGGCTGCGAAGGCAGCCAAGCCCAAGTCGAAGAAGAAGCTCATCATCATCGGTGCCGCGGCAGGCGTTCTGCTGCTCGGCGGCGGCGGTGGTGCCGCCTTCATGTTCTCCGGCTCGAGCGCCAAGGCTGAGGAAGCCAAGAGCGAGCATGGATCGAAGACGGAAGCAAAGAGCGCCGAGGGCGGCCACGGCGAAGGGACCGAGAGCGGCAAGGACGCATTCCTCGACGTGCCCGCGATGATGGTGAACCTGCGTTCTCCCGACGGCCAGGCCCGCTTCCTCAAGCTCCACTTCATGATCGTGCCCGGCGACGGCGTCGCCCCGGACGACCTGAAGGAGAAGTTGCCTCTGGTGCTCGACAGCTTCCAGCCCTTCCTGCGCGAACTGCGCCCCGAGGACCTTTCCGGCTCGGCCGCCGTCTTCCGCATCAAGGAAGAGATGATGGTTCGCGCCACGGCCACGCTCGGCGACGGCCAGGTGAAGGACATTCTGATCCAGGATCTGGTGCAGCAATGATCGATCTCGAGGATTTTGACCTCCCCGATCCCCCCGCCCCTCCGGGCGATATGGGCGGCGGCAGCTTCGACCAGGCCGATATCGACGCGCTGTTCGGCGATTTCGGGCCCACGGTCGGCAAGAAGGGCCTTCGCGCCGTCATCGAGTCCAAGGTCATCAGCCACGAGCGTCTGCCGATGCTCGAAGTGGTGTGTGACCGCGTCGTCCGCACCTTTGCGAGCTCGATGCGCAACCTGACTTCGGACGGCGTGGACGTGAGCCTGGAGGAAGTGACCTCCACCCGCTTCGGCGAGTTCATGAACCGGGTCGCGCTGCCGGCGATGGTCGGCGTGTTCAAGATCGAGGAATGGGAAAGCTACGGTCTCGTCACTGTCGATTCCGGCCTAATCTACTCGGTGGTCGATGCATTGCTCGGCGGTCGCGGCGGTGGTTCGCCGGTGGTCATCGACGGTCGCGCCTTCACCACGATCGAAACCGGCCTGGTATCGCGCATGCTGAGCCTGGCGCTCGCGGACTTCTCCGAGGCCTTCGCGCCGATCGAAGCCGTGAACATGAACCTGGAGCGCATCGAGACCAATCCGCGCTTCGCCGCGATCGCGGGCGTCTCCAACATCTGCGCCACCGCGACCTTCCGGGTCGATATGGACGGGCGCGGCGGACGGTTCACCCTGGTGTTCCCCTACGCGACGCTCGAACCGGTGCGCGACAAGCTGCTCCAGCGCTTCATGGGCGAGAAGAGCGGCCGCGACAGCATCTGGGAGGCCCATATGGCCGCCGAGGTGCGCAAGACCAACGTGTCGATGAGCGTGCTGCTCGGCGAGAAGGCCATGTCGATCGCCGACTTGCGCAGCCTCGAGATCGGCCAGACCATCGCGCTCCACAAGAGCCCCGACGACGCACTCGATATTGCCTGTGGCGGCGTGAAGCTCGCCCAGGGCCAGATCGGCCAGCGCAGCGGCAAGGTTGCCGTGCGCCTGATCAACGACGTTTCCTCCGACAAGAAGGTGAAGCAATGAGCATCGCGCTACTCGCCAATGTGCTGACGATCATCCTGTGCATGGCCGTGCTCGTGCAGAGCGTGCGGATGATGAAGAGCCTGCGTACCGTGAAGGACGGCGCGCTCACCCAGGTCGTCGAGGCTCTGCAGGTCGCCACCGTCCAGGCCCGCGCCGTGCTTTCGGACATGAAGCATACGCTCGGTACCGATTGCGCCCGCCATGCCCAGCTGGTCGAACGCGCCCGGGAGCTGCGGGACGAGCTGAGCCTGATGACGGGCCTGGCTGATTCCGCGGCCGAGCGGATCGTCAGCGCGGTCGGCATGGCCAATGCCCAGCGCCATGCCCGTGAGGACGCCGAGACAGTCGAGACCGACAGCGAAGGCGAGACTGCGGCTCCCGTGGCGGAAGCCGCGTAATGGCCCGCCCTTCCCTCCTCCTCCTCACCGCCGGCGTCGCCGGGATGGCGGTGGTCGCCAATGCAGCGACGATCGCCACCGGGCAGCAGGACAGCAGCGCAAACACCACGCGGCTGGGCAATGCGATCACCCAGGACATGAACGACCGCGACGCCGCCGCCGCGCGCCGCAAGCGCGGGCTCGACCTGCGCGAGCAGGCGGCCAAGGCCGCCACCGCGCGGCTCGCCGCCGATGCCGAGGCACGAAAGAAGCAGGATGAAGCGCAGCAGATGGCGGGCGGCCCCAGCGGCGCCCCCGGCGCGCCGAACCCGGCGGACTCGCAGTTCGACGAGCTGGCCCGGATCTACCAGGCGATGAAGCCCAAGGCCGCTGCAGTGGTCTTCGAGCAGCTCGACATGGAAGTGCAGATGAAGGTCGCGCAGCGCATGCGCGAACGCTCGACCGCGATGATCATGGCCGCGATGACGCCCAAGGGTGCCGCGTCGCTGAGCATGGCATTGGCTCGCCGCAACGCCGGGCACGCTCAGGCCCAGCCCCAGGCTACGCCCCGCCAGGCGACCGGCCCGGCTCAGGCTGCACGCCGCTAAGCTGAAGCACAAAGAAAAGGGCCACCCCGGCGCCGTGCCGGGGTGGCCCTTTTCTTTTGCGTCTCGCGAGCCGCTCAGCCGGTGCGGGCGTCGACCTCGACGATCAGCACGCGGACCAAGCCGGGCTCCGCCTGCTTGAGTGCCGCAGTAAGGTCGTGATCGAGCTGCTGCGCATCGACGGCGCGCAGTGCCGAGGCATTGAGCCGCGCGAACTCGAGGCCGGCTGCGACCGTCGCGGCGCGCAGAACCGGCATCTCGCCATTCAGCTTGGTGGCCGCTTCCGCCGTGCCGGCATCAATGACCAGCTTGAAGCGCAGCACGCCGTTGACCCGGTCCGCGTCGATGATCGGCACGGTGACTTCTTCCATCGGCACGAGGTGCAGCCCCTCGCCCGCGGCGCCGCCGCCGGAGGCAAAAGCGCCGCCACCCGGCATCGGCAAAGCCGCAAGCCCAAGCGCTACCAGCGTTTCGCGTCGCAAAATCATGCCCTCCGATATCGGTACATGGCGCCGCGCGGGCGCCCATCACTCTATAATAGAATGAAATCAGTGAGCAGGTGACGAGTTGAGCCACGATCAGCGCCCGGGAAAGATGCGTGTCGTCAGCGATGGGGGGCATCCGAATGTGCGGACCACCATCGAGGGCACCGCGGAAGTCGTCAGGCCCCGCCCGGCTCCCGTCGCGGCACCGGCCAAGCCGGCACTGCCGATGATGCCGGCCATCCTGTTCCTGCTCGCCTGCATCGGCGGCGGCATCGCCGTCGTCGTCATCCGTCCGTTCGGGCTCGGCTGATGCGCAGCTTCTTCCTCATCCTTGCCGCCGGTACCACGACGGCGCCCGCCACGACCGCACCGACGGTCCATGGCGGCGATGCCGCGCATGCCGCGGCCCCTGCTCCCGCGCCCGCCGCCGGCGCCACGCCGCCGGCGACCATCCCGAGCGTCGCCCTGCCCCGCTTCGCCGCCACGCTGGCACAGATGCCGATGATCACCGGCGGCGACGGCTGGAGCGGTGTGACCGGCACCGAAGCGTGGCACCAGCTCGCCACCGCCACGCCCGACACCCGCCAGTCGGTCCGCTGGAGCTATGCCAAGGGCCTGATCGCCGCCGAGCGCGGTGCCGAGGCGCTGGGCGTGCTCGAGGCGATGCGCCTCGCCGATACCGACCTCGCGCTCGTCGCGCCCTATCAGCTTGCCCGCGGTGCGGCGCTGACCATGCTCGGCCGCGATGCCGAAGCGGTGGAATCGCTGAGCAGCGCCGAGCTTGTCGGCAATCCCGAGGCCTGTGCCTGGCGGATGCGCGCGCTTGCCCATTCGGGTGCGGCGGCCGAAGCCGTCGGCCAGATCGAATGCGCCCGGGTGGCGATCAACGCCCGCGCCCCGCGCGACCGGGTGGACTTCATGCTGGCCGCCGCGGGCGCCGCGATCGATATCGGCCAGCCCGACCCGGCGCTGCAATGGCTCGGCCTGTTCAGCGACCGGAACCCCGATGCGAACCTGCTTCGCGGCAGGGCACTGCTCGCGAAAAACGACCTCGCCGGCGCACGGCTGAGATTCGAACGCGCGGCGCTGACCGGCTCATCCGAGGTCAAAGCGGGCGCAAAACTCGGTACGATCCAGGTTTCGATCGACGGCCACGCGATCAGCCCGGCCGACGCGATCAAGCAGCTCGACGCGCTGCGCTTCGGCTGGCGCGGCGGCCCGGTCGAGCGGCGCGCGCTGACCATCGAATATGGCCTGGCCAAGGAAGCCCAGGACCTGCGCACCGAGCTGAAGAGCGGCGCCACGCTGCTGCGTTATTTCAAGCTCGGCGCCCAGGCCGGCCCGATGCTCGCCGAGCTCCAGCAGGCCATGATCTCGGTACTGGCTCCGGAAAGCGGCATACCGCTGCCCCAGGCGGCCGGCCTGTACTGGGACTATCGCGAACTGGCCCCGGCGGGCGGCGACGGCGACCTGCTCGCCAACCGGCTCGCCGACCGGCTGCAGACCGCGGGCCTCTACGCCCGCGCCGCCGAACTCCTCACCTACCAGCTCACCCAGCGCGCGCAGGACGTCGCGCAGGGCCCGCTGTCGGTGCGCGTCGCGACGCTGCAGATCCTCGCCGGCCGCCCCGACCTGGCGCTCAAGGCCCTGCAGAACAGCGAACAGCCCAGCTATTCCAACCAGATGCGCTGGGACCGCAAGCGGATGGAAGCCGTGGCGCTCCACCGGCTCGGCAAGGACGATGCCGCGGCAGCCGCGCTGGACGGCGTGCCGGACGGCGCGGCGGTGCGTGCCGAGATCCACTGGCGCACCCAGGACTGGGGCAGCTTCGTCACCGAGAGCGAGAAGAGCCTGCCCGCCGCCAAGGGCGCGCTGGGCGCGCCGCAACAGGCGGCCGTGCTGCGCTATGCCGTGGCGCTGGCGATGACCAATCGCGAGGACAAGCTGCGCGCCCTGCAGGGCCGCTATGCCGCCGCGTTCAAGGGCCTGCCCAGCGCCGGCGCCTTCGACATGCTGACCGCCAGCATCGACAGGATCGATCCCGCCAAGCTGGACGCCGCGATCGCCGCGATCCCCGAGGCGAGCCCGGCCGGCGCGATCGGCGACCTGCTCGACGCGGGCGGCTGAGGGCGCACCGCGATCGTAGCGGATCCCCGGCGAAGGCCGGGGTTCAGAGTCACGAGCGATACTGCAGAGAAGCCCCGGACCCCGGCTTTCGCCGGGGATCCGCAGGTATCGGTGGGCTGCGCCCGCCTATTCGACATGAAGAAAGAGCGGCCGGGACTGGATCCCGGACGGATCCAGCCAATCATGCGAAATCCTACATTACAAGGAACTGGTGCTCCCCGGCGGAAGCCGGGGCCCAAGGCCACAAGCGACACCGCAGAGAAACCCTGGGCCCCGGCTTTCGCCGGGGAAGCAATGGCGGCGAACCGAGCCCAAACGGAAAAGGCCGGGCATCGAGCCCGGCCTTTCCTGACCCATCCCTTTGCGGGAAGGGAATGCTTACTTCAGATAGTTGGTCAGGTTCAGGCCCGAGAGCTGGGCGAAGACCGAGTAGCTCGCCTCGAGCACGCTCTTCTGCTGGGCGAGGTCGATCGCGACCTGGCCGAGATCGGCGTCCTCATTCTCCTGGATCACGTTCTTCAGAACCAGTCCGCGCTCCTCGCCGCGCGAGGCGAGCGTGTCGACCTGGTTCTGCTTGCGGCCGTTCTCCGCATTGACGGCACGCAGATCGCCAAGGCCGGTGTCGATCTGCGACACCGCCTGCTTGATCGAATCGAGCTGGGCGTCGGTGAGCTTGGTGCCGATCGCGCCAGCCGCGCCGAGCGTGCGGAACGCCTCGTAGAGATTGGCGCCGATCTCGCTGGCGCCGACGCCATACTTCACGTCCACGCCGTCTGCGACGCGGGCATTCGCCTTCACAGTGTCGTTGTGGAAGGCACTGGCACCCGGCGTGGCGGCCGCATCGGCCAGCGTGTTCACCGAGAAGGGCGCCTGATCGATCTGGCTGCCGGCGAACAGCGGCGTGCCGCCTTCCGACGCGTTGAGCGAGGTGCGGAACTGATCGAAGGCAGTCTGGATCGCTTCCTGGAGGCCGGCGGAATCGCCGGTGCCGACCGCGTTCATCAGGCTGGAGCGCAGGTCCGAGGTCGCGTCCTCGATGCCTTCCATGTTCGCCTGGTAGAGCGAGAGGGTGGTACCGACGCGCTTCGAGACGGTGGACTGGGCTTCCTGGCGCGCGAGCAGCGTGTGCGCCGACAGGTTGCGCACGGACTCGGTGCCGAGATCGGCGAAGGTCGCGGCCTTCTTGCCGGTCGAAAGCTGGGTCTGAGTCGCTGCGAGCTTCTCCTGCGCACGCATGATCGCGCTGGACATGGTGCTCTGGAGCGGAATGGTGGCGACGCGGGTCATGGGTCTTCCCTTCTTTCTGGCCCTTAGCGGAGCATGCCGAGGAGCGTGTCGTACATGTCGTTGGCGGTGGTGATCACCCGCGCGGCGGCCGAATAGCTGTTCTGCAGCACGACCATCTGCGAGAGTTCCTCGTCGATGTTGACGCCGGCGAAGCTGTCGCGGCGGTTGATCGCATCGGCACTGCGCGCCGAGGCATCGGCGAGCCGGCCCTGGGCCTGGCTGGCATCGAGGCCGATCCGGCCCATCAGGTTGCTGGCGAAGGCATCGACCGTCGACTTGCCGTCCTTGCCGAGATCGATCGCGCTGCCGAGCTTGTTGACGAACGCGGTCGCGCCGCGCGTGTCGCCCGAGCCGAGCGCCTTGGCGCCGACCGCGACATCCTGCAGCTGCGCAAGGCCGAGCTTCTTCGGATCGGCGAGGATCTCGGGGCGCACCTCCGCCATGCCGAGCCCGCTCGATGCCCCGGTGAGGTTCATCATCTGCGAGAAGGAACGGCCGGTGCCGAAGCGATTGGTCGAATCCGCCGGGATCGACAGCGTCGCACCCGCGACGTTCGCCGACGGCTGGAAGCGCATGCGCCCGGCATCGTCGAGCGAGAAGGTGCCGAAATTGGCGAGCGGGCTGGCGTTGAGGTCGTTGACCATGTCGCCGACGGTACCGCCGGCGGCGGGCGACAGCGTGTAGCTGGTCAGGGCCCGGCCCGAGCTGTCGCGCAGCACGATCTGCGCGGTCTCGCCCGCAGCAAAGCCATGGGGGTCGCCAGTTGCGAGACCCGAGGGGACCAGCGAACTGCTGTCGCTGCGGACGAGGTCGTTGAGACCGAAGAACTGCGAAACGCCCTGCCCGGCGCGCGCGCTGGGCTTGGTCGCGTCCTGGCCGACGGCCACGCCGTTGCCCGCGCCGGTGGCGCTGATGCTGAGCGTGCCGTTGACGAAGCTCGCCGTGCCGGCGCCGCCCAGGCCAGCATTGATCGCGTTGACCATGTCGTCGACCGTCGCGGTCGGGCCGAGCGCGTCGAAATCGATCTTGGTGCTGGCGACGAGCGTGCCGTCGGCCTTGGTCACCGCGAAAGTGGCCGCGCCGGTGAAGCCCAGCCGGTCCGCGCCGACCAGGCCGCTGTTGCGGCCGGTGAGGCTGGCGGGCGGCGGCACGGTGCTGTTGGCGTTGGAAACCGCGTTGAGCGCCTGGGACAGGCCGGTGAACAGCGTACCCAGCTGCTCCTGGACCGCGGGCAGCGCGCGATCGCGCAGATCGAGCAGGCCGCCGAGCTTGCCGCCGATCGCGGCGGAATCGATCTTGTCGCCGGTCGCCGCGTCGGGCTGGGCCAGGCGGATCTCGATCGGGGGATAGGTAGCCTGCGAAACCGACCCGCTGCTGGGATAGGAGAGCTGGCGCAGGCGCTTGTCGAGCAGCGTCTGGCCATTGCCGGTCTCGATCGAGACGCGGCCGTCCGGCTGATCGCGGATGGTGACCTGCATCAGCCCGCTCAGCTCCTGGAGCGCGCTCATCCGCTGGTCGGCCGCGCCGCCGGCGCTGCGGCCGAGCCCGGTCGCCTGGGCAATGGTGCCGTTCAGGTCGTGGATGCGCTGGAGCAGCGAATTGATCTTGTCGACCGAATAGCCGACTTCCGACTCCACGTCGGCACGCAGCTGGGACACGTCATTGTCCATCTGCTGCATCGAAGTGATCGCGTCCTGCACGTCATTGGTGAACTGTGCCACCGTCTGCGTGGAGGCGAGCGAGCCCGTCATCGCCACGGCCGAGGCCGAGACGGCGTCGAGGCGCGCCGGGAGGCCCGAAGAAGCCCCCGGCTGCCCGAGCAGCGCCTGCATGCGATCCAGATAGTTGGAGACCACTTCCGAGCGGCCGAGATCGCCCGCCCGAGTATAGACCGTCGCTTCGAGGAAGCGGTCGGCGACGCGGGTGGGCTCGCCCACCACCACGCCGCTGACCTGCCCCGCGACCACGCCCGTGGTGAGGCTGACGCGCTCGCGCGCATAGCCGGCCACTCCGACATTCGCGATGTTGTTGGAAACCGAGCGAAGTCCGGCCTGAGCAGCTGTCAGGCCGGAAATCGCGGTACCGAGAATGTCGTTGAGCGCCATGATCCCCTGCGTTCAGTTAGAGTTTTAGCGCTTCAGGTCGCTGACTTCGCGCAGCATGTCGTCGACCGTCGTGATGATCTTCGACGACGCGCTGTACGCACGCTGGAAGCGGATCATGTTGGTGAACTCGCTGGCGAGATCGACCGTCGATGCTTCGAGCGAGTTCGGCGCGATGGCGCCCGCACCGAGTTCACCCGGCTCGTTCAGCGTGAAGCCGCCCGAGGTACGGCTGGCGGTGTAGGCGTTGCCCGACACGCGGGTGAGGCCATCCGGGTTCTGGAAGGTCGCCAGCGGGAGCTGGAACACCGCACGGGTGGTGCCGTCGTCGAACACCGCGTTGACGACACCGTCCTTGGTGATTTCGATCTGCGACAGATTGCCCAGCGTGCCGCCATCGGTGTTGCCCGAGATCAGCGAGCTCGGCTGGCCGAACTGGGTAAGGCCGTCGATCTTGCCGTCGCTGCCCAGTTCGAGCTTGATCGGCACCGAGGACGCCTGGTTGGCATAGGTGATGTTCAGCGCGCTGTTCAGCCAGCTGCCCGACGGGAGGTCGAGGCTGCCGTCCGGCTTGAAGTTGACGTCGCCGCCGGCGATGAAGCCGTTGGTGCTGGCGACAGGCGGGGTCACGCTGGTGTCCATGACGTCAGCGGCCGGGACGGAATAGACTTCCGCCTTCCACGCATTCGGGCCGGTCTTGATGAAGGCCATGTTCAGCGTGTGCGAACCGCCCTGCTGGTCATAGACAGTGAACGAGCGCTGGAACTGGTTCTCGGTCTTCGGCGTGTAGGTGTTGTCGGCCGCATACTTCGCCAGGTCGCCGGTGGCGTAGGTGGCAGCAGCGGGCGAAACCTCGGTCGCGGTGTTGAGGTTGATACGCGCCTGGATGCGCGACGTCGCCGCCGCGGTGCCGGTCAGGTCGCTGACGCGGATCGCTTCCAGGTCGTCGATATTGCCGGTGTTGTTGTACTTGCCCTCGGCATCGAGGCGATAGCCGTACAGGTACAGGCCGGTCGCCGGGTTCTTCAGGAAGCCTTCCTCATCGGCGCGGAACGAGCCGGCGCGGGTGAAGGCGACCTCGCCCTGGCCGCCCGAGGCGGTGCGGGTGACGAAGAAACCCTTGCCGTCGATGGCAATGTCGGTGCTGCTGCTCGAAGCCTGCATCATGCCCTGCTTCGAGATCATCGCGGTCGGCGCGGCGACGACGCCGCCAGCCGAATAGCTCGAACGGGCACGGCCGTCCGTGACCATCGTCTTGAACTGGGCTTCGACGCCCTTGTAGCCGATGGTGTTGATGTTGGTGATGTTGTCGGCAACCGCTGCCATCGCGCTGGACTGCGCGTTGAGACCGGAAACGCCGGCATAGAGAGCGGAATAGAGGCTCAAGACGAATACTCCCTCGATGCCCGCGAAACGCGCACGGGCCCACGCCCCAATTGTAGGATGAGCGCGGCGCCGACCCCAACAAAGGCGCAAATAAGATTCGATGGGCAAAAATTGCCGGGTGCGCGCACGCTACCCCGCAAACACATCCTATAATGCAGCCAAACGAACGAAAGGCTGTTTCCCAATGCTTCGCATCACGCTTCGCGATGGCGAGAAGGCAATCGTCAACGGCGCGGTGATCCGTGCGGTGGGCCGCACCCAGATCGCCGTGGAGAACAAGGTGTCCATCCTGCGCGGGCGCGAGATCATGCGCCCCGAGGAAGCGACCACCCCGGCGCGCCAGCTCTATTTCGCCGCCATGCTCGCCTATATCGACCCGGCCAGCCGTGACAGCCACCACGACGCCGTGGTCGGCCTGGTCGGCGCGCTGATCGCCGTGCTCGGCACGCAGGACGCCAAGTCGGCCTGCATCCGCTTCGCCAGCGAGATCGCCCAGGGCGAATATTACAAGGCACTGGCCACCGCGCGCGACGTGATTGCGTTCGAGGACGCCGTCATCGCCCAGCAGGCCGCCTGAGGCTATAAGGTGCAGACGCTCGCCAGCGCAGCCCGTGCGATCCGGGACATGATGCCCGATCGCCGCTTCGGCCGCGTCGTCGCGGTTCGCGGCGCGCTGATCGAAGTGGAAGGGCTCGCCGGCGCCGCGCAGATCGGCAGCCGGATCGAGATCACCGCGCCCAACGGCATCGTCCAGGCGGAAGTGACCGCGCTCGACCGCGAAGTCGCCTTGTGCCTGCCGTTCGTCGACCCGCAGGGCGTGGGCCTGGGCGCGCGCGCCGAGCTCGGCGCCGGCCAGTTCAGCGTCCGCCCCTCCCAGGCCTGGCTCGGCCGAATGATCAACGGGCTCGGCCAGCCGGTGGACGGGCTCGGCTCGCTCCCCAATGGCGCCGACCCGCAGCCGATCAAGGCGCCGCCGCCCGCCGCCGCCAACCGCGCCCGCGTGGCCGAGCGGATCGAGACGGGCGTGCGCACGCTCGACCTGTTCGTGCCTTTGTGCCGCGGCCAGCGCCTCGGCCTGTTCGCCGGCTCGGGCGTCGGCAAGTCGGTGCTGCTGTCGATGCTGGCGCGCTGGACCCAGTGCGACGTGGCGGTGATCGGCCTGATCGGCGAGCGCGGCCGCGAAGTGCAGGAATTCATCGAGGACGATCTCGGGCCGGAGGGCATGGCCCGCTCGGTCGTCGTCGTCGCGACTTCGGACGAGCCGGCGCTGATGCGCCGCCAGGCCGCCTGGACCACCCTCGCCGTCGCCGAGCATTTCCGCGACCAGGGCCTCAACGTGCTGTGCCTGATGGACTCGGTCACCCGCTTCGCCATGGCGCAGCGCGAGATCGGCCTCGCCAGTGGCGAGCCGCCGGCGACCAAGGGCTATACCCCCACCGTCTTCGCCGAGCTCCCCCGCCTGCTCGAGCGCGCCGGCCCCGGCGAGCCGGGCAAGGGCATGATCACCGGCCTGTTCACCGTGCTCGTCGATGGCGACGACCATAATGAGCCGGTCGCCGACGCGGTGCGCGGCATCCTCGACGGCCATGTCGTGATGCGCCGCGCGATCGCCGAGCGCGGCCGCTATCCGGCGATCGACATCCTCAAGTCGGTCTCGCGCACGCTGCCGCACTGCATGAACGACGAGCAGAACGACATCCGCGTCGGCGCCCGCAAGCTGCTCTCCACCTATACCGACATGGAAGAGATGGTGCGGCTGGGCGCGTACAAGGCCGGTTCCTCGCCCGAGGTCGACCGCGCCGTCGCGCTGGCACCCGAAATCGAGAAGATGCTCAACCAGGGCAAGAACGACCAGGGCAATGCCGACGCCGCCTTCGCCGCGCTCGGCGAGATCGTCGCGCTCAGCATGGAGATGATGGAGCAATGACTCCGTTCGACACCGCCCTGAGGGTCCAGCGCCGCGAAGTCGATGCCGTGAAGGTGTCGATCAGCGTCGAGATCGAGACGATCACCACGCTCAACAGCCAGGCGCACGCCCATGACCTGCGCATGCGCGAGGAGCGTGCGCTCGCCGCCATCGTGCCGATCGCCAGCGATGCATGGCGGCTGCGGATGAAGGCCGAGCGCGCCCGGCTCGACCACCAGGCGCAGCTCGCCAATGTGCGCCTGACCTCGCTGCGCGCCCAGGCCGTCGAGGCCTATGGCACGATGCGCGCGATCGAAGGCGCCGCCGGCCGCTTCAAGGACGAGGCCGAGCGCGTCGCCGCCGGTGCCGAACAGTCGATGATCGACGATATCGCCGCCGCCAAGCTGGTGATCGCCCGCCGCAATGCGGAGCGCAGCGCATGATCCCGCGCGCAGATCTTGCCTCGCTGAGCCCGGCCAACCGCGCCAAGGTGATCTACAGCGAGGCCCAGACCGAGCTTGCCAGCCGGTTGTGGAAGGCCGCGCTCGGCGATGGCGACAAGGACGACCGCAAGGGCAATGGCATCGGCCAGAACGGCCTTTCCGGCGATTCGCTGCTCGAGCTGCTCGGCAAGCAGAACGGAGTGCAGGCCGGCGCCGCACAGGGCTGCCACTGCGCCTGTGCCTGCTCCTGCCACCAGAAGCCCGCCGCCAGCGCGAGCTTCGCCAATGACTGCGTCGAGGACCTGCGCGGCGCGATCGGCGATGCCGCCGAGCAGAGCAGCCGCAAGATGGCCGCGATGATGAGCACCGGCGCGACCGTATCGGTTGCCAACGGCGCCGTGGTTTCCGGCCTCGCGCTCGGCGCCAATACCCGCTTCGCCCCGGCCCTCGCCATGGCCGAGGCGCGCACCGGCATTCCCGCGACCGCGCTTGCCGCGATCGTCGACGCCGAGGCGGCCAAGGGGCATGACGGTGTCTGGAACACCATGTCGCGCAATCCGCGTTCCAGCGCGGCGGGGCTTGGCCAGTTCCTCAGCGGTACCTGGGAGCAACTCGCCGAGACTTCGGGCACCTGGCTGAACCAGGTCGCATCACAGAATGGCTGGCTCGACGGGCGCGGCCAGGTGCAGCCCGGCGCGCGCAGCGAGCTGCTGGCGCTCCGTTATGACGGCCAGGCATCGATCCTGGGCGTCGCCGATCTCGCCAAGATGAACCTCACCCGGCTCGAACAATCGGGCATCCGCGTCAACACCGATGCCGAGACCCTGGCCAAGTCGGCCTATCTCTCGCACCATCTCGGGCTGGGCGATGCGAAGAAGTTCCTCGCCGGCGGCATCGAGGCCGGACGCGCCCGCATGCTGCTTGCCGCCCAGATCGGCGGCGGCGCGGCCGATCAGCGAATCGCCGCGGCAGGCAATGCCACCCAGGCACATCGCCAATGGCTGCTCGGATTCATCGATCGTCGAATCCGTCCGGAACAATTCGCCGGCTAAATTATTTTTATCCTATAATGCTGGCAGCGGCGCCTTTCAGGCGCCGATATCCCCATAAAAATACATATTTACCGTGTTTTACCATGTTGAGAGTTCCGTAGGGGAAACCTCCTGATTGGTAGGACTACATATAGGAATTTAAGGGTTCTGTTAAAGGATTAGAAGCCATGTTGCCCCTGTGAACGGCGGCCGAGACCCGGCTGGCCAGGACAAACAGGGGATACGCAATGTCGAAGATCACGATCGCGCTGGAAGCAGCCGTCGCCACCGTCATCGAGAATACGCCGCAAGACGGCGCCGCTCGTAGCAACCGCCAGCGCGTCTATGTCGACCGTGCCTTCGCCCAGATCCTCAAGCTGATCGCCCCGCGCATCCGCCACTTCGTCCGCCAGTACGGCCTGACCGCACACTGGGAAGATGCCGAGCAGTGCTGCGCCATCGCCGTGCACCGCGCCATCGAAGCCTATGACCCCGCCAAGGCGCAGTTCACCACCTTCGTGAACTGGCAGATCCGCGGCGAGCTGCAGAGCCTGCGCTTCCGCCTGATGACCGATCAGCGTCCGTCGGCGAAGAAGGTCGAGGCCACCACCGTTTCGCTCAGCGCCCTCGCCACCTCGATCGATGGCGACGAGATCTCGCCCGAGGCGATGATCGAGGACGAAGAAGCCGTGTTCCGCACCGAAGCCGCCGCTTCCGACTATCTCGCCGAAGGCGCCGTCTCGCAGCTCATCGACGCCTATGTCGACCAGCTCCGCAAGGTTGGTGTCGAGGCACTCCGCCGCCGCCCGCGCCCGAAGCGCGCCGAAGCCGCCCTGCGCCGCGCCGAAGGTCCGCGCCTGCGCTCGGCCACCTATGGTATCGACCCCGCCGAGCTGGAGAAGCTCGAAGCCAAGCTGGCCCGCGACCGCGAGATCGTCGAGCGCCGCGTGTTCCAGACCGCCACCCTCGACGACCTGTCGCTCGAGACCGGCGTGACCAAGGAGCGCGTCCGCCAGATCACCAAGCGCGCCGCCAAGGCGATCGCCGAGATCGCCGCCAAGGATCCGCGCTTCGCCGTGATGGCCGAATATGGCCAGCCGGGCACCCCGAAGCGCCGCCCGGCCCCGGCCGCGCGCACCACGCCGCTGCTGCCCGACACGAACCTGCCGCACAACCGCCTGGCGAGCGTCCGCGCCGTCGACCCGACGACGCTGTCGCCGGTGCTCAGCACCCCGGCCGTCCAGCAGGTCGAGCGCGCCGAGACGGCCCAGCTTGCCGCCCCGGCCCCGTCGAGCGCTTCGCTCCACTGATCGCATCGGAACGCCCCGCGCGCGCCTAGCCATCCTATAATGCTCACAAGAGGCATGGAGGACCCGATGCATCGCAATCTCGACTGGACCGGCAAGGAGGAGTCGCACGGCTCGCTGCCGCGCCCCAATCGCCGCCTGACCGCGCTCGCCCAGGATGTGGCGCGACTGGCCCAGCCGCTGCTGCCCACCGGCAGCGACCTGTTCCTTGGCCTGGAGGCCACTGCCGACGGCCAGATCCACCTGGTCTGGTGGCGCCAGCACGACTTCAAGCGCGTCGCCACCATCTCGGCGTCTCCGGACGCCTTCTGCCCCGAGGACAGCGACGAAGGCGCGCTGCAGGACGCAGCGGCGGCGCTGCTCGATTATCTCGCCGGCCGCTGGCCGACCCCGCCGGGCGCGCTCGGCGTGATCACCGACGGCGTGGGCGTGGCCTTTGCACCCGACCACCCCTCGCCTTCCGCGGACAGCTGGCTGCTGCGCCACGCCACCGGGGAAAGCACGCTGGCGATGATCCTGGATCTCGACGCTGCCGGCCCCTGCGGACTGTTGATCGGCGGACAATCCACAGGTTCATTCCACTAACGGAATGGCGTTTACCTTGTATTATCCTTGAATTGCTTCAAGATACCTTCAGATTCGAGGGGATCATTGATGGCAGGCGCGAACGGCAAGGGTAAGATGCGGGTGGGATCCGCGGGCGAGCCCCTGATCGATTACTATCGTGCAATCGTTTTCCCGAACCGGGTGCGTGAGCAGCGCCAGCGCCATGGCTTTGCGAAGCTCCTGCGCCTTTCTGCAAATATTCCCGCAATACCCTATATTCGTCTTTCGAAGATCGAGCGCGGTGAAGTCGTGGCCCGGCCGGACGAGCTGCGCCGCATCGCCACCGCTCTTGGCATCGCGCCGACGGAGCTGCTGCTCGATATCGACGCGAAGGATTTCGACATCGCTGCCTGGGCCGCGCCGTTCGGCGACGGGGCCCAGCTCGACCTGGAAGAGGAGCGGTTCGCGGTGCTGCTCGGCGCTGCGCTGCGTGCCCGTCGCACGCTGGATCCCGCGCTGACCATTGCCGTGATCGAACGCGATTTCGCGCTGCCTCCGGTCAACCTCTCCCGCGTGGAAAATGCCCAGAAGCCGTTCGGCCGCTGGAACGCGGCCATCCACAACGCCTTGTTCGCCCTGTTCGGCGTAACCGACGAAGCAGCCCTGCGCGCGGAAGTCGAGCAGCGCCATGCGATGGGCGCGCTGGATGCATTCCTGGCCACCATCGCCAATCCCGAGACGCGCATCGCCCGCACCCGCGAGCGCACTGCCGAACTGACCATGGCGCTGAACGCGGAGCCGCCGGCGGAGCCCGCGCCCGCCGTGGCGCTGCCGCTGGCAGGGCCAGTCGGCGCCGTCCGGCTGCTGCCCGTCTTCGGCGTGCCGCTGCCCCAGGGGCTGATCGGCGACCAGCCGACCGGCGAGACGGTCGAGGCCCCGCACATCGCCGGCGTGCGTGCCTTCGGCATCAAGGTATGCCGCGCGACGCTGGGCGGCGGCCTGCCCGCCCAGGCGACCGTGGTCGCCGATCCCGATCGCCTGCCGCTTCCCGGTGGCCTTGCGGCGCTGCGCGAAGGCGAAGGCTGGCGCCTGCTCTCGGTCGCTTCCGGCCGCGACGGACGGATGATCGGCTACAGCGTCAATCCGGACATGGAAGTGCCGCTCGACGATTGCGATCCGTCGAGCCTGGCCGCGATCGTCTCCGCCGTCTTCCTCTGACCGCCCCGTATTGCTAGGGCGCTGCCCATGGGGATCATTGTCGCGATCGAAGGCGCCGACGGCGTCGGCAAGAACACCACGTCCAGGCTGCTCTGCGAGACGCTGCAGGCCGCCGGCAAGACAGCGACCGTGATCGGCTTCCCGCGCTATGGCGAGACCGTGGCCGGGGTGACGATCGGCCGCTATCTGGCCGGCGACATGCCGGTGCCGGTGAGCCCGCATGCCGCCGCGACACTCTATGCGCTCGACCGCTTCGAGTGGCGGGACGAGATCCTCAAGGCCGTCGCAGCACATGACGTGCTGATCTTCGATCGCTATGTCGCCTCGAACATGGCCTATCAGGGCGCGCGCGTGCCTGCCGGGGAGAGCCGGGCGCTGATGGAGTGGATCCTGGCGCTGGAGACCGGCCAGTTCGCCCTGCCCGTCCCCGCGCTATCCATCTATCTCAACACGCCCTGGGACCTGGCGCGTGCGCTGATCCTGCAAAAGGCCGAGCGCAGCTATACCGACAAGAGCTTCGACGCCTATGAGGCGGACGTGGCGCTGCAGCAGCGCGTGCGCGCCAATTACGAGTCGATCGTCGAGGCCGGGCTGCTCGGCCCGTGGCACATGGTGCATGCCAGCACCGACGGCACGATGCGCCCGCCCGCCGAAATCGTCGGCGAGATCATTTCCCTGCTGGAAGCGGTTCCGGAATAAGCCCGAAAGCCGTGTGACCGGCTTGACAGCTCCCCCCGCGGCGCCGCATGGTAGCGCTATCAAAAGCAATATCGGGGTGAGAGGATCTTGAACGCGTCTCCGGCGGAAATGCTGCCTGTCGATCATGCCCAGGCGATTCTGGTTGGCCGAATCCTTACCGAGGCCGGCCCTAGCCCCGTGATCCTGCGCGGCGGGCGTATCTATGACGTCTCGGCCACTGCCGCGACCGTGGCGGACCTGCTCGACCTGGCCGATCCCGCGAACGCCGCCGGCACCGATATCGGCGCCGCGGCCGACATTGGTAGCGATACCGGCCCCAAGCTGCTCGCCCCGATCGACCTGCAATGCGTCAAGGCATGCGGCGTGACCTTCGCCCTCTCGGCGATCGAGCGGGTGATCGAGGAGCGCGCGCGTGGCGATGCCGACAAGGCGAACGAGATCCGCGGCGACCTGGAAGCCAAGGTCGGGTCGGGCATCCGCTCGGTCGTGCCGGGCACATCGGAAGCCGCCAACCTCAAGGCCGCGCTGATCGAGGCCGGCATGTGGTCGCAGTATCTCGAGGTCGCGATCGGACCCGATGCCGAGGTGTTCACCAAGGCGCCGGTGCTCTCGGCAGTCGGCTGGGGCGCCGATATCGGCGTGCGCTCGGACAGCGACTGGAACAACCCGGAGCCCGAAGTCGTCCTGATCGTCGACAAGACCGGCACGCCGCGCGGCGCGACGCTGGGCAACGACGTCAATCTGCGCGACTTCGAGGGGCGCAGCGCGCTGCTGCTCGGCAAGGCCAAGGACAATAACGCCTCGACCGCGCTGGGGCCGTTCATCCGCCTGTTCGACGCAGCCTTCACGATGGACGATGTCCGCTCGGCCGAAGTCGATCTCGTCATCGACGGGCCCGAGGGCTATCGGCTCGAGGGCACCAACAAGATGAGCCAGATCAGCCGCGATCCGACCGACCTGGTCCGCCAGACGCTGAGCGAGCACCAGTATCCGGACGGCTTCGCGCTGTTCCTCGGCACCCTGTTCGCGCCGATCCAGGACCGCGACCATCCCGGCCGCGGCTTCACCCACAAGGACGGTGACGTGGTGCGCATCTCGAGCCCCAAGCTCGGCGCGCTGGTCAACCGCGTGACCACGTCCAAGGCCGCGGCGCCCTGGACCTTCGGCATCCGCGAGCTGATCCGCAACCTGGCGGGCCGCGGCCTGCTGTGAGCGCCACGCGCGGCCCTAGTCATTGCATTTCCAAGGTATTCCATTCCCATGTCTGAAGCCGATCCCGCCAATACCGTGCTGACGCGCGACCAGCGCGCCATCTATCCGAGCCTGAAGGGCAAGCGGGTGCTGATCACCGGCGGCGGATCGGGCATCGGCGCCGGGCTGGTCGAAGGGTTCGTCCGCCAGGGCGCCGACGTCACCTTCTTCGACATCGCCGACGCGGACTCGCAGGCGCTGGTCGGGAACCTCTCCGGGCTCGGCAAGGCGCCGACCTACGAGAATGTCGACCTGACCGACATCAAGGGCGCCAAGGCGACCATCGCCCGGCTGATCGAGGAGCATGGCGCCTTCGACGTGCTGATCAACAACGCCGCCAATGACGACCGCCACACCATCGAGGAAGTGACGGAAGACTATTGGGAGAACCGGCTCAACGTGAACCTGCGCCACCTGTTCTTCTGCGCCCAGGCGGTGATCCCGGGGATGAAGGCCAAGGGCGGCGGCGTCATCATCAACATGGGCTCGATCTCCTGGCACCTCGCGCTGGAGGGGCTGATCCTCTACCAGACCGCCAAGGCCGGCATCGAGGGCCTGACCCGCAGCCTGGCGCGCGACCTGGGGCCGGACAATATCCGCTCGGTCTGCATCGTGCCGGGCAATGTGAAGACCCCGCGCCAGATGAAATGGTACACGCCCGAGGGCGAGGCCGAGATCGTCAACGCCCAGTGCCTCAAGGGCCGGCTGGTGCCCGACGACATCGCGGCGATGGCGCTGTTCCTCGCCTCGGATGACGCGCGGCTGATCACCAGCCACGAGTTCTTCGTCGACGCGGGCTGGCGCTGAGCCATGGGCGTGGTGACGTCGGCGCCGCAGAGCGTCTGGTCGCTCGCCGCTCCCCTGCTCGAAGGGCCGGTCTGGGTGGCGCGCGACGCCGCCCTGTGGTTCGTCGACATCAAGGGCCACAAGATCCACCGCTATGACCCGGAGACGGGCGACAAGCGGAGCTGGGATGCCCCCGACCAGGTCGGATTCGTGCTGCCGGCCGCGCGCGGCGGGTTCGTCGCCGGGCTGAAGACCGGGCTTGCCCATTTCGATCCCGAGACCGGCGCCTTCACGCAACTGGTTGATCCCGAGCCGGAAAAGCCCGGCAACCGGCTGAACGACGCCACCGTCTGCCCCGATGGCCGGCTGTGGTTCGGCACGATGGACGACGCCGAGGCGGCGGACAGCGGCGCGGTCTACCGGCTGGCGGCGGACGGCGGCTGCGTGGCCTCGACGCCCTTCTGCTCGATCACCAACGGGCCGGCGATCAGCCCCGATGGCAGGACGCTCTACCATATCGACACGCTGGGCGGCCTGATCTTCGCCTGCGACCTGGCGCCGGACGGCAGCCTGTCCAACCGGCGGGAATTCGCCCGCATTCCCAATGACCAGGGCTATCCCGACGGGCCGACCGTGGATGCCGAGGGCTGCCTGTGGGTGGGCCTCTACAAGGGCTCGGCGGTGCGGCGCTATTCGCCGGCCGGCGAGCTGCTGGAAACCGTGGAATTTCCGGTGGATGCGATCACCAAGATCGCCTTTGGCGGGCCCGATTTGAAGACTGTGTTCGCCACCACCGCCAACAAGCACCTGACGCCCGAGGAGAAGGCCGCGAACCCGAGTTCGGGAGACCTTTTCAGCTTCCGGGTATCGGTGCCGGGGGTGGCGGGGACGCTGGTTCGGGAAGGCGTCTGAACTGTACGCCGAAGGTGGCTAAGGTTGCGCGGGTCAGGGCCTCGGCTATATAGTCAATATTATTGACTATCCATGTTTCATACTATATCTCCATCGTCATTCCCGCGAAGGTGGGAATCCATTGGCGCTGCTGGCGCGGCTCCTCCGGGAGGCCAGCCAGAATGGATCCCCGCCTTCGCGGGGATGACGGATTTGGAGATTCACCCGTGACCGATTCTACCCCCTTGAGCGAAGTCGCGATGCCGGCGCTGTTGCGGCATGCGCGGCATACCTATGGCGCGGCGATGCGGGCAGCGCTGGCCGCGCGCGGCTATGACGATATTCCGGCCAATGGCCTGTATGTGATCGGCGCGCTGGCGCTGGGCGAGGCACCGCTGAGCCAGATCATCCGCGAGCTGCGCGTTTCCAAGCAGGCGGCCGGGCAGCTGGTCGATGCGCTGGTGCTGCGCGGCTATCTGGAGCGGCAGGTGGACGCGCAGGACCGGCGGCGCCTGACCGTGACGCTGACCGAGCGCGGCAGCGCGGCGGCGGATACCCAGCGCGAAGCGCGCGAGGGGATCGATGCCAAGCTGCTGGCGTGCATCGGCGAAGAGAAGGTGCTGCATGCGCGCGAGGTGCTGGCGGCGCTGATCGGGATCGGGCGCGAGGGGGAATAGGGCTGCCGTTCCCGACCAGTGCTTCCTGTTCCCCGGCGGAGGCCGGGGCCCAGTTGCCATGTCGGTCGTTAGGTTCCCGCGCCATCGATAGGGCGCCGAAACTGGGCCCCGGCTTTCGCCGGGGTACCGTACCCACATGGGGCGGCATCGCGTTGCGCTGTGGACGCTTGAGCCGCGGATGTTCGCACTGGGCCCGGTGGCGCCGTGGTTCCGCAAGCGGGTAGCCGCGCGTGACGCCGGTGGCCGACCTCTCCGTGCGGAGCGATGAAAGCGGTTCCGGCGCGGGCGGAAACAGCGCGCATCAGCTTCGGCGTATGGTGCGGATGTTCCTCCTCCTCGTCACCCCGGATCAAGGCCGGGTGACGCGGGTGCCCACAACATGGCTTACGGCCCGTTAACCATCCCCTGCCATGCAAGGCGTGCAAACGTTTATGGGGATGGACGTGCAGCAACTATCGGGATTCTGGATCGGCAGCGATCTGGACGAGACGGCATTCGGGCATTTTGCCGAGGACATGGTGACGCGCGAGGACTTGGGCAGGCTGCCCAATGTCCTGCTGCTCGCCGAACGCCATGCGGGCTTCTGGGAGACCGAGCGCGGCCAGCTGGTGCTGGTCGGCATGCTGGGAATGCTGGTCGATTCCCTGGAGACCGGGGATGCAAGCGAAGCGCTGGGCGCGATCAGCGCCTGCCCGCCGTGGCTGGCGCAGCAGGCGCTCGACCTTCTGATCGCGGCGCTGCCCGAAGGCGCGCTCGATGTGCCGCAGGAAATGGACGATGCCATGCTGTTCTGTACGGCAATGCTGGCAGGCGCCAGCGGCCAGCGGGCCGCCGCCGCCGCCTTGCTCGAACAGGGGCGGCCGGGGCGCGTGGAAGCGGCCTATGGCCCACCTGCCGCCGCGATCGCTGCGGCCTATCCACCGGCGCCCGAAAAGGCCGAGGCGTTCAAGCCCAAGCTGATCATCTGGGACCTGGACGATACGCTGTGGCACGGCACGCTGGCGGACGGCGACGCGCCGGTGCTGATCGAGAAGCGGGCGGAGTTCGTCCGGGCGTTCAACCGGCACGGCGTGGTCTCGGCGATCTGCTCGAAGAACGAATTCGCCAAGGCCCGGGCCGAGCTGGAGCGCTTCGGGCTGTGGGAGGAATTCGTCTTCCCGCGCATCGCCTTCGTGCCCAAGGGCGCGGTGATCCGGCGGATGATCGCGGACATGCAGCTGCGGCCCGAGAATGTGCTGTTCGTCGACGACAACCCGCACAATCTCCACGAAGTCGCCGATGCGGTGCCGGGGATCAGGGTTGTGGATGCGACCTCGGGCGCATGCGATGTGCTGCTGGAGGAGCTGCTGGCGGGCCAGGCGCATGTCGCGAAGAGCCGGGTGGCGGACTATCGCCTGCTTGAGACCAGGGTGGCCGAACGCGAAGGCGAGCAGCTGAGCGACGAGGAATTCCTGCTCAAGAGCGGGATCTGCGCGACCTTCACCGACCGGATGGACAACCTCGAATTCGCCGAGCGAATCGAGGAGCTGATCAACCGCTCCAACCAGTTGAACTATACCCAGAGCCGGATCGCGCCGGGCACGATCCGCGACAAGATCCAGGACATCGACCATTACGAAGTGCTCTGCGCCTTCGTGTGGGACAAATATGGCTATTACGGGCTGGTCGGCGTGGCGGTGTATGCCTTCCGGACGAAAACGCTCGAGCATTTCGCCTTTTCGTGCCGGATCATGCACATGGGCGTGGAGGACGCGATGATCCGGATGCTCGCCGAGCGCGGCTATCCGCTGCAGGCGAGCCCGGCGTTCCGCAAGCCGCTGCCGGCCCAGTCGTCGCGGGCGATCACCACCCTCTCCTATTCGGATGCCGAGGTGCGCGCGCGCGTGCTGGCCGAGGAAGCGCCGCGCGACTGGAGCAAGGTCGACCTGCGGATCATGGCGGATTGCCAGTCGGGCGCCTTCTACCATTACAGCCGGCACCAGGCGGTGACCGATTTCGACAACAACCCGCGGCTGTTCAGCCTGCCCCAGATGAAGACCGGGGCCTATCTGGAGCAGCATTTCCCGCGCCACCTCGTCTATGCGGCGGCGAGCGATTACATCGACTGGCGCTGGGAAGCCTATTCGCGCGAGATCGATTACGCGCTGTTCCTCGACTGCGCCGACCGCTTCGTCGAGATGGCCGTGACCGGCGGGCACAGGGTGCTGCTGTTCCTGCCGCCCGAGGGGCTGGCCCTCAAGATGTACGAGCTGCACAAAGGCTGCGTGCCCGAGCGCAGCCGGGTGTGGCACCCGGTGCTCAACCATTACTGGCGCGGCGTGGCGGCGCGGCATCCGGGCGTGTTCACGCTGGTCGAGCTGGGGGACGAACTCGCCGCCGACGAGCTGGTCCATGCGCATCATTATGTGCCGTCGGCGCTGCAGCGGATCAGCGGGATGATCGACGACTGGTATGAGGCTGTGACGGCGCAGGTGGCGCTGGGGGTGGCGGCGTAAAGCTCCCCTCCCTGCAAGGGAGGGGCTGGGGGTGGGTGGATGGCCGCGATACGGCAGGGCCAGTCCAGAACTTCTCCGTATCGCCAGGACGCGACCCACCCCTCGATCCCCTCCCTTCCAGGGAGGGGAAGACACTAGTGATTGTGCCGCGGCACCTTCTCGCTAGTGCGGCGGTACTTGAGCGCGAATTCGAGCGCGGCGCCGTCGCCGAGCTGGCCGGTCTTTTCGCGGTAGAGCTCTTCCCAGGGGGTGTTGCTCTCCGGGATCGGCGGGGCCGGCTCGGTCTTGCGGCGGGCGATCTCTTCCGCGTCGACCAGCGCGTCGCAGGTGCCGGCGTTGAGATCGACGCGGATGATATCGCCCGAGCGCAGCCAGGACAGGCCACCACCCGCCGCGCTCTCGGGCGAGGCGTTGAGGATCGAGGGGCTGTCCGAGGTGCCCGACTGGCGGCCGTCGCCGAGCGTCGGCAGGCTCATGATGCCCTTCTGGATCAGGTGATCGGGCGGCTGCATGTTGACGACTTCCGCCGAGCCGGGCCAGCCGAGCGGGCCGGCGCCGCGGATGACGAGGATGCAGTTCTCGTCGATGCCCAGCGCCGGATCGTTGATGTTGTGGTGATAATCGTCCGAGCCGTCGAACACGATCGCGCGGCCCTCGAACACGCCTTCATGGCCGGGGCGCGAGAGATAGCGGGCGCGGAAATCCTCGCCGATCACGCTGGTCTTCATGATCGCGATGTCGAAGAGGTTGCCGGACAGGACGAGGAAGCCGGCCTTCTCCTTGAGCGGCTTGTCCCAGTCGAAGATCACTTCGCGGTCCGAGACATGGGCATCGGCGATGTTCTCGGCGAGGGTCTTGCCGGTGCAGGTGAGCACCGAGCCATCTAGCGCACCGTTCGCGAGCATTTCGGTGAGCACGGCGGGGATGCCGCCGGCGCGGTGGAAACGCTCGGACAGGAACTGGCCGGCGGGCTGCATGTTGACCACCAAAGGCAGGTCATAGCCCTGGCGCCAGTCGTCCGGGGTGATCTCGATCCCGGCATGCGCGGCCATCGCGACAAGGTGCGGCTGGGCGTTGGTCGAGCCGCCGATCGCAGTGAGCAGCTTGATCGCGTTGAGGAAGCTCGCCTTGGTCAGGATCTTCGACGGGCGGAGATCGTCATAGGCCATCTCGACGATGCGCTTGCCGGTCTCGTATGCCATCTGGCCGCGTTCGCGGTAGGGCGCCGGGATCATCGCGCAGCCGGGGAGCGACATGCCGAGGCCCTCGGCGATGCTGTTCATCGTCGAGGCGGTGCCCATCGTGTTGCAATGGCCGGACGAAGGGGCGCTTTCCATCGCGCGCTTGAGGAACTCGGCCTCGTCGATCTCGCCGGCGGCCATCTTGCGGCGCGAGCGCCAGATAACGGTGCCCGAGCCGACCAGCTCGCCTTCGTGCCAGCCGTCAAGCATCGGGCCGCCCGAGAGGACGATCGCCGGGATGTCGACGGTGGAGGCGGCCATCAGCGACGAGGGCGTGGTCTTGTCGCAGCCGGTGGTGAGGATGACGGCGTCGATCGGATAGCCGTTGAGGATCTCGACCAGGCCGAGATAGGCGAGATTGCGATCGAGCGCAGCCGTAGGCCGGCGGCAATTCTCGAAGATCGGGTGGAGCGGGAACTCCATCGGAATGCCGCCTGCTGCCAGGATGCCGGCGCGGGCGCGCTTGACCGTCTCGAGATGGATGCGGTTGCACGGGGCGATGTCGCTGCCGGACTGCGCAATGCCGATGATCGGCTTGCCCGAGGTCAGTTCCTCCGGGGTGATGCCGTAGTTCATGAAGCGCTCGAGATAGAGCGCCGCCATGTCGGCGCGGCCGGGCGCGGCGAACCATTCGCGCGAGCGGAACGGACGGACGGGGGTGCGGGTGGTCATAACTTCCTCTTGTGTGCAGAGGGGCGCAAGCCCTGCGGCCCGCGCCCCTCCCCTGTACTCAATCGACGTGAAGGGCCGGGATCAGCCCTCCATCGCCTCCAGTTCCTTGCCCTTGGTCTCGTGGATGAACTTCTGGACCAGGAAGAAGCTGATCACCGCGCAGACCGCGTAGAAGGTGTAGGCGCCGGTGAGGCTCCACTTCGCCATGCTCGGGAAGGTCTGGGCGATGACATAGTTGGCGCCCCACTGCGCGAAGCCGCAGACCGCCAGCGCCGAGCCGCGGATCTGGTTGGGGAACATCTCGCCGAGCATCACCCACATCACCGGGCCCCAGCTGACGTTGAAGAAGATCACGTAGAGATTGGCGGCGACGACGGCGACCATGCCGAGCTGCGGGGTGAGCACCAGCTTGCCTGCCGGGTCGAGCGTGCCCTGGCTGAAGGCATAGACCATCACGAACAGGGTGACAGCCATGCCGGCCGAGCCGATCAGCAGCAGCGGCTTGCGGCCGATCTTGTCGATCACTGCGATCGTCACGAAGCAGGCGGCGATCGAGACCGCACCCGAGACGATGTTGATCAGCAGCGCGTCATTCTCGGTGAAGCCGGCGAGCTGCCACAGGGTGGCGCCGTAATAGAAGATCACGTTGATGCCGACGAGCTGCTGGAACACCGCGAGCAGCAGGCCCGCCCAGACGATCGCGCGGATGCCGAGGAAGCCGTTCGGCGCGAAGATGTCGGCCAGACGCGGGCGATGGTCGGTCGAGAAGCTCGCCTGGATCTCGGCGAGCTTGAGGCCGCCTTCGGTGGCGCCGAACAGGCTGGTGAGCACCTTCAGCGCTTCGGGGTTGCGCTTCTTGGCGACGAGGTAGCGCGGGCTCTCCGGGATGAAGAACAAGGCGACGAGGAACACGCCGGCCGGGATCGCCTGCATCAGGTACATCCAGCGCCAGGCCTCGATCCCGCCGAGATGGCCGAGCGAGCTGCCGGCGGCCTGGGCGAGGTAGTAATTGACCACGAAGGCGGCGGTGAGGCCGGTGATGATCATGATCTGCTGGACCGTCGTCATCCGGCCGCGGATGTTCGCGGGGGCGACCTCGGAGATATAGGCCGGCGACAGCACCGACGCGGCGCCGACGGCGATGCCGCCGATGATGCGGGCGATGACGAAAATGGTGTGATCGTGCGCGAAGCCCTGGACGAGCGCGCCGCCGAGGAAGAGGAGCGCGGCGAGGCGCATGACGTTGCGGCGGCCCATCGCGTCGGCAAGGGTGCCGGCGAAGAAGGCGCCGAACACGCAGCCGATCAGCAGCGAGCCGACAGTGAAGCCGAGGCCGGCTTCGTCGAGCGTGAAGGCATGCTTGAGGCCTTCCTGCGTGCCGTTCACCGCGCCGCTGTCATATCCGAAAAGCAGGCCGCCGATCGTCGCCACCGCGACGATGGCGCCGATCAGGCCGATATTGGCCTTCTGCGCCGTATCATTCATCTGGTTCGTTCCCCTCCACATGCCCCGATCGGGCAATTGTTAGCGGTAACGGTGGCTCGATCCGGCGGGAAAAGCAAGGGCGTTCCGCGCGGCCGGGCGACTCCGTCCAGCGTTGTCATGCTGGACCTGTTTGGGCTGGAGGCCAAGCGTTTCCGCTCCCCTCCCTGGAAGGGAGGGGTTGGGGGTGGGTAGTGTCAGGGCGATATGGTGAGGCGAGGGTTGAACCAGCAATATCGCCAGGCTTCCACCCACCCCTAACCCCTCCCTTCCAGGGAGGGGGATTTTCAGCGCTTTACCGTCTTGCCCGTCGCCGGCTTGCCCGCGCCCGGGGGCGGGCCGCAGGATTCGCGCTGGATCAGCTCGAAATCGAGGACCTGCTCTTCCAGCTTGTCGTTGGTGCCGGCGCGGTGGGCGCGGAGGCGGGCGAGGAGCAGGGTCAGCGCGCTCTCGGCCATGGCGGCGATCGGCTGGCGGACCGTGGTGAGCTCCGGCCACATGGTGGTGGCGAGCGCGGTATCGTCGAAGCCGACGATGCTGATGTCCTGCGGCACGTGCAGCCCGCGACGATGCGCGACGCCGACGGCGGCAGCGGCCATGTCGTCGTTCGAAGCGAAGATCGCGGTCGGCGGGTTCTTGCGATCGAGCAGCCGCTCGGCGGCGACGATGCCCGAGCGGAAAGTGAAATAGCCCTGCTCGACCGGCATCGCCTTGACGTCGAGCCCGGCGGCCTCGATCGCCTCGACAAAGCCGCGATGGCGCTCGGCCGACGAAGTCTGGTTCGGGTTGCCGCGGATGAAGCCGATATTGCGATGGCCCATGTCGAGCAGATGCTTCGTCATCGCGGACGCGGCGGCGGCATCGTCGATGCGGACGTTGAGGCTGCGCTCGGGCGGCAAGCCCATCGCGACCGACACCCAGGGGATGCCCGCGGTCTCGAGCTCGGCGCGGACCGGCGCGGCCTCGGACAGCGGCGGCGGCAGGATCACGCCCTCCACACTGGTCGCGGCGAACTGGCGCGTGGCCTCGGCCTGCTCGTCCGCGCGCTCGCCTTCACAGGCCTCGAGGACGAGGTGGCAGCCGGCCCGCCTAGCCGCGGCGAGCGCGCCGATCAGGAACTGCGAGAGATAGGCCGCCGACGGGTTCGAATAGAGCAGGCCGATCTGGGTCGCCTCGCCCGCCGCGAGGCTACGCGCGGCACTGTTCGGCGAATAGTTCAGCTTGGCGATCGCCTCGAGAACCGCGTGGCGGGTTGTTTCCCTAACATTGGAACCACCATTGACCACACGCGATACCGTCATCGCGGACACGCCCGCTTCACGCGCGACGTCCTGGACGGTGACCGTGCCACGGCTTCTACGGCTGGGTCTGCTCATCGTTACGGGGATATGCTGCGGTTTCCCTAAATGCAATCGGCGTGAAATCGGTTCGAATGCCCCGGTTGACCGCTCCGGATTTACGCTGATAGTGATAGCGCTACCATAACGCAGACAAGATCGGCGCCCGAGCGCCGCACCACAGAGGGAGAGGTTCGTTGCGCAATTTCCGCCGCATCGCCGCGCTTGCCATCGCCGCCACGGCATTGACGCCTGTTGTTGCTCCGGTCGCGCATGCGCAGACCGCTAAGGCAGATCGGCCGCTCTACAAGGACGCCAGCCAGACGGTGGAAGCACGCGTCGACGACCTGCTCGCGCGGATGACGCTGGAGGAGAAGGTCGCGCAGCTCGTCGCGATCTGGCTCAAGAAGGACGCGATCCAGACCCCCTCGGGCGAGTTCGATCCGGCCAAGGCGAGCGTGTCCTTCCCCAATGGCCTGGGCATGATCTCGCGCCCGTCCGACCGCAAGGGCGTGGCCGCGGGCACCACCAATGCCGGCGCCGACGCGACCGCCAACCGCAACGCGGTGGACACCGCGACGTACATCAACGCCGCGCAGAAATGGTCGATGGAGAAGACCCGGCTCGGCATCCCGATGATCATGCACGAGGAAGCGCTGCACGGGCTGGTAGCGCCGGGCGCGACGAGCTTCCCGCAGTCGATCGGCCTCGCCTCGACCTGGAATCCGGGGCTGCTTGAGAAGGTGTTCAGCGTCGCCGCCGCAGAGGCGCGGGCGCGCGGCGCCAATCTGGTGCTGGCACCGGTGGTCGATGTCGCGCGCGACCCGCGTTGGGGCCGCATCGAGGAGACCTATGGCGAGGATCCGTATCTCGTCTCCGAGATGGGGCTTGCGGCGATCCGCGGCTTCCAGGGCACGACCCTGCCGCTGGCCAAGGACAAGGTGTTCGTCACGCTCAAGCACATGACCGGGCATGGCCAGCCCGAGAGCGGCACCAATATCGGCCCGGCCTCGCTCGGCGAGCGGACGCTGCGCGAGGATTTCTTCCCGCCCTTCGAAAAGGCAGTGACCCAGCTGCCGGTGCGCGCGGTGATGGCGAGCTATAACGAGATCGACGGCATCCCGAGCCATGCCAACAAATGGCTGCTGAACGATGTGCTGCGCGGCGAATGGGGCTTCAAGGGCGCGGTGGTCAGCGACTATTTCGCGATCCGCGAACTCGTGACCCGCCACCACATGTACAAGGACGTCAAGGACGCCGGCGCGCGCGCGCTCGATGCGGGCGTGGATGTCGAGACGCCGGACGGGGAGGGATTCAATTTCCTGATCCAGCTGGTTCGCGAGGGCAAGGTCAGCACGGGCCAGATCGACAATGCGGTGCGCCGTGTGCTCGAGATGAAGTTCGAAGGCGGGCTGTTCGAGAACCCCTATGCCGATGTGAAGCTGGCCGAGAAGCGCACCAACACGCCCGAGGCGATCGCGCTGGCCCGCCAGGCGGCGCGCGAGAGCGTCGTGCTGCTCAAGAATTCGAACGGGCTGCTGCCGCTCGACGCCACCGGCATCAAGCGGATGGCGGTGATCGGCACGCACGCCAGGGACACCCCGATCGGCGGCTATTCGGACACCCCCAACCATGTCGTCTCGCTGCTCGAAGCGATGCAGGCCGAGGGCAAGGGCAAGTTCGCGGTCGACTATTCGGAAGGCGTGCGGCTGACCGAAGGGCGCGTCTGGGCGCAGGACAAGGTGACGCTGACCGACGCGGCGACCAACGACAAGCTGCGCGCCGATGCGGTGGCGGCGGCGAAGAACGCCGATGTCGTGGTGATGGTGCTGGGCGGCAACGAGGCACTGAGCCGCGAAGCCTGGGCCGACGACCATCTGGGCGACAGCGACAATCTCGAGCTGCCGGGGCCGCAGAACGAGCTGGCCAAGGAAATCATCGCGCTGGGCAAGCCGGTGGTGGTGATCCTGCTCAACGGCCGTCCCTATGCGGTCAACTATCTCGCCGAGAAGGCGCCGGCGCTGATCGAGGGCTGGTATCTGGGCGAGCAGACCGGCAATGCCCTTGCGGACGTGCTGTTCGGCCGGTTCAACCCGGGCGGCAAGCTGCCCGTGTCGATCGCGCGCAATGTCGGCCAGCTGCCCAACTACTACAACAAGAAGCCGAGCGCCCGCCGCGGCTATCTGTTCGGCGATACCAGCCCGCTCTACCCGTTCGGCTATGGCCTTTCCTATTCGACCTTCTCGGTCGGGGCGCCGGTGCTGGGATCGGGCACGATCGGGATCGCCGACAATGTGAAGGTGAGCGTCGACGTGACCAACACCGGCAAGCGCGCCGGGGACGAAGTCGTCCAGCTCTATGTGCGCGACGACGAGGCGAGCGTGACGCGGCCGACGATCGAGCTCAAGCGCTTCCAGCGGGTGACGCTGCAGCCGGGCGAGAAGAAGACGGTGAGCTTCGAGCTTACCCCGGCGGACCTGTCGCTTTGGAACGTGCAGATGAAGCGGGTGGTGGAGCCGGGGACGTTCACGATCTCGGCCGGGCCGAACTCGGTGGATTTGAAGAGCACGACGCTGACGGTTCGGTGACCGCGCTTCCCCTCCCTGGAAGGGAGGGGATCGAGGGGTGGGTGTAGGCCGGGCGATACGGCCAACACCCACCCTGCTTCACCGTATCGCGGGCAAATACCCACCCCAAACCCCTCCCTTCCAGGGAGGGGCTTCTCATTTCGCTACTCAGCCAGCCACGCCCCCACCCATACCAGCGGGGCGTTCCAGTTGATCGCGACTTCGTTGAGCGCATAGGCGCGGACGTCGTCGGACCAGCAGGTCTGGGGCGCGCATTTCCCCTTCATCTGCAGCGCCACCGGATCGACCATCGAGGTGGAATTGGGGCCGCCCGAGAGCACGCCGGGCGGCGGGCCGGGCAGTGTCGGATCCAGCGAGGGCGCCCAGAAGCGGTGGTGCGGGTGCTGCATCGAGGCCGTGCCATAGCCGCTGACATAGGAGACGTGGTTCGGGTTGCGGCCGAGGATATAGTCGATCGCGTCGATCACCCCTGCCCGGTATTTCGGGTCGTGCGTGAGGTCCGAGGCGACGCCCAGCACCATCGCGCGGTTGAGCAGCGCGCCGTTCGAGCCCCAAGGATAGTCCTTGGCCAGATAGGGGATGCGATAGCCGTTGCCGGCCTCATCGCCGAGGAAATGGTCGGCCAGCGCCGTGAGCCGGCCCCGGAGGCGCTTCACGTCAGGCGCGGTCAGCGCCGAGGGCCGGGTCGCCAGGGTGATCGTGCCGAGCGTCGCGACCTGCGGCCAGCCAGGCTCGCCCGCCGGGTTCCAGAAATGCGGCGAGGCGGCCAGCGCCTGCTGGTATTCCGCCTTGCCGGTGGTGACGAACAGCTCGGCAGCCGCCCAGTAGAATTCGTCGGAGAGCTGCTCGTCGCCATAGCCGCCCGAGCCGGTGAAGCTGTTGGTGGCATAGACTTGCGGGTTGCGCCGGGCCGCGGCGAAGGCCCGCTCGGCGGCGGCCAGACAGCGGGCGGCGAAGGCCGGGTCGAGCGTCTTCCATATCCGCGCGCACTGGGCGGCGGTGGCGGCGAGGTTGAGCGTCGCGGCGGTGGTCGGCGGATAGAGCAGTCGTTCCTGGGTGTCGTTCTGCGGTGGCGTGGGCAAGGCGGTCCACCAGCGATCAGCGACCTTCTGGTGCGCCATGCCCGAGACATCGAGATCGGCCAGATCCGCCGGGACCGAGCGCCAGCCGGGGCTGTTCGCCAGGGGCTTGGACGGACCCGAGGGAAGCGACATGCGCGTGCCCTGCGGCACCTGCATGCGCAGCAGGAAGTCCATCTCGTAGCGGGCTTCGTCGAGCAGGCTCGGCGCGCCGTTCGGACCCGCCGGGAGCGCCTTGGGGTTGCGCTCATGAGCGTTGAGCAGGGTCCACAGCGCGATGCCGCCATTGACGACATATTTGCCGTGGTCGCCGGCGTCGTACCAGCCGCCGGTGACGTCGAGGCTGTAGGGACAGCCGCCGAGCCACAGCATCTCGCGCTCGTCCTTGCCCGTGAAGCATTTCGCGACTTCATGCGGGTGGCCGGCAGGGCGCGCCCATTTCGCGCCGACGATGCGCGCTTCGATGGGGACGCCGGCACGCTGGTGGTAGAAGAAGGCGAGCGCATCGCGGGCGAGCGGACGGTAGAGGTTCGGGCGAATGTCGAAGGGAACGCTGGCATGGTTGCCGGCGACCAGTCGATAGCCGCTGCCGGGCGTGCGGAAGCTGCTGAAATCGATGCGCTGGACGATCTCGCCAGAGGCCGGATCCTTGCCGAACACGCTCGCGGTGCCGCGCGCAACGGTGCGTCCGGAAGCGTCCTGCAACTCCCAGGGCAACGCCGCCCCTTCGTCGTCGAGCGTTGCGGTCTTGGGATCGCCGGGCTGGAAGCCGAGCTGGTTGAGGTTGATCGGCGTAGCGGGCGGGCTCGCGCCGAGGAGCAAGGGTGCGGCGAGGAGGAGCGCGGCTCCCCTCCCTGCAAGGGAGGGGAGTTTGTCGGCGAGCTTCACTCCCCTCGCCCCGCGAACACGCCGAACACCGAGCCGACGAAACCGCCGGCGACCTTGGTCGTGAGGCTGTCGGTCTCGACCTTGCCGAGATGCTTCCAGGCGGGCTTCGCGCCGGGCGCGGCATAGCTGAAGGCGTAGCTGCGGCCCTGCACGGCGATGCGCAGCCGCACCGGGCCGGCGGGCGCGGGCACGGTGGCCAGGGTCTTGCCGAGCTTCGGGCTATCCGGCCCTTCGCGCTGGTCCAGGGTGAGGACGGCCTTGCCCCCTACCCGCTTCACCCCGACGAAGAACCAATAGTCGTCGTTCTGCAGCACCGCGAGCCCGGCGCGGTCGCCGTCCTTTTCGGGCGCGAACTTCACCGTGGTTTCGGCCACCGCGTTGGTGTGCTGCTGGCGGCGGGCGAGGAACGACGGGTTGGCGTTGTCGCCGAGGCCGGCGGCGCGCGCCTTGAGCATCAGGCCGGCGGCGCCGGTGCGGTACCAGTCCTCGCGCGGGTTGCGGAGCATCATCCAGTAGCTGGGGAGCTTGCCGCGGAAATCGTCGCGGATGGTGAAGGCGCCAGACGTGGGGATCGGCGCCTTGCTTTGGGGCCGCGCCGGCCGCGCGTGCGCCCAGGGGATCGGCGTGGTGGCAGGCAGGATCACCGGCCAGCCGTCCTTCCATTCGACCGGCAGCAGAAAGGTCTCGCGGCCGGTGGTGTAGAAATCGCCCTCGTACGGGCGCACGGCGAGGAAGGTGGCCCACCATTTGCCGTCCGGGGTGGTGACGAGCTGGGCGTGGCCGGCCGAAGTGATCGGCATCGGGCGGTCGCGCGGCAGATCACGCTGGGTGAGGATCGGGTTGCCGCTCCACGCCTCGTAAGGGCCGGTGACCGATTTGGAGCGCAGGATCACCTGGCTATGGCCCTCGGCGGTGCCGCCCTCGGCGCAGCTGAGATAATACCAGCCGTCCTTCTTGAAGATGTGCGGTCCCTCGATCCAGACGGGCTTCTTCGAGATGTCGATGCCGCCGTCGACCAGCAGCGTGCGCGGACCGAAGGTTTTGCTGGTCTTGCGATCGAACTCCTGGACCCAGATGGCGCGGTGCCCCTGGTAGAGCGGCTTGCCCTTGGTCGGGCCGTTATTGACCACCCAGGTGCGCCCGTCGTCATCGAAGAACATCGAGGGATCGATGCCACCCTCGAGATCGGGCAGCCAGATCGGATCGGACCACGGGCCGGCGGGGTTCCTCGCGGTCAGCAGGAAATTGCCGCCGCAATCGACGCAGGTGTTGAGCAGGTAGAAAATGCCGTCCTTCGCCTGGATCGACGGCGCGAAGACGCCGCGCGACAGGCCGAGCTGCTTGAAGTCGAGCTGGCCCGGCCGGTCGATCGCGTTACCGATCTGGGTCCAGTGGACTAGGTCGCGGCTGTGGAAGACCGGGATGCCGGGGTACCAGCCGAAGGTGGAGGTGACGAGGTAGAAGTCTTCGCCGACCCGGGTGACGCTCGGATCCGGATAGAAGCCCTTGAGGATCGGGTTGCGATAGTCGTTCGGCCCGGCGGTGAGCGCGTCGGACGCGTCCCTGCCGCTATAGGTGAAGCTGGAAAAGGTCGCGACCGGCTGGGCGGTGGCGGGCACGGCGAGGAGCAGCGCGGCGGCGGTGGTCAGGAATCGGTTCATGCTGCGCAATTGTCCCGGATGAAGTCGCGGTGCCTGGGCATGTAGGCGGCGCTGTTCGCGACCGCCTCGCGGATATGGGCGAGACGCGAGCGGGTCTCTTCCAGGGGCATGACGTCGGCGACCGGGTCATGGCCGGCGGGCTCCATCAGCTGGCCGAGCATCACCGCGAACCAGCTGGTGTCGTTGAACAGCTCCTCATTCTCGCGGAAGGCGCGGCCATGGCTGCGGAAGACGCGCATCTTCTCGGCGAGCCGCTCGGGGATCTCCATCGTCCGGCAGTAATTCCAGAAGGGGGAATCGGTGCGCTCGGTCGCGTGGTAGTGCAGGACGAGGAAATCGCGGATCTCCTCGTAATCGGTCTGCATGATGCGGTTGTAGCGATCGATGTCCGCCTGGTTGAAGTCTCGGTCCGGGAACATCGTCAGGAAGCGCGACAGGCCGGACTGGATCAGCCAGATCGAGGTCGATTCCAGCGGCTCGAGGAAGCCGCCCGACAGGCCCATGGCGACGCAGTTCTTGACCCACATGCGGTTGCGGTGGCCGGTCTTGAACGGGACGGTGCGCGGATCGGCGAGCGGAGCGCCGTCGAGGTTCGCCAGCAGGATCGCGGTAGCCTCGTCGTCGGACATATAGTCGGACGAGAAGACATGGCCGTTGCCGATCCGGTGCTGGAGCGGGATGCGCCATTGCCAGCCCGCCGTATGTGCGGTGGAGCGGGTATAGGGCGTCCAGGCATCGACGCTCTCGCAGGGCACGGCGATGGCGCGGTTGCAGGGCAGCCATTGCGACCAGTCGGTATAGCCGGCCTTCAATGCCTGCTCGATGATCAGGCCGCGGAAACCCGAGCAATCGATGAACAGGTCGGCCTCCAGTTCGGTGCCGTCCTCCATCTTCACCGACTGGACGAAGCCGTCCTCCCCGCGCAGCTGCACGTCGACGATCTTGCCCTCGCGGCGGACCACCCCGAGATCCTCGGCATAGCGGCGGAGGAACTTGGCATAGAGGCCGGCATCGAAATGATAGGCATAGGCGATGTCGGAGAGCGGCGAATTGCCGGCATCGATGCCGCGCATGAACTTGTCGTCGCGCGCCGCCATCGCCTGGAGCGACCATTCATCGACGTCCGGTGCCTCGCCGAGCTGGCGCATGCGGAGATAATAGGCGTGGAAGGACACGCCCTTCATGTCGAGCCCGTAGCGGCCGAAGGGATGGAAATAGCGGTGGCCGATCCGCCCCCAGTTCACGAACTGGATGCCGAGCTTGAAGCTGCCCTTGGTCTCGCGGATGAACTGGTCCTCGTCGAGGCCGAGCATGCGGTTGAAGGTGGCCATCTGGGGGATGGTCGCCTCGCCGACGCCGATGATGCCGATCTCGTCGCTCTCGACCAGCGTGATCTTCGCATAATCGGGGCCGAGGATGCGCGAGAGCGTGGCGGCGGTCATCCAGCCGGCGGTGCCACCGCCTACGATCAGGATGGAGCGGATATTGCGATCCGTTGGGTCTTTGTCGGTCATGCGTCGTTCCTTGCGGGCGCGTTGCGGGCGAGCCATTCCTCGTGGCGGGGCATCGCCTGGGCGGCGCGGGCGAACATTTCGTGGATGCGCGACAGGCTGGTGGCGAGCTTGTCCTCGTCGAGCCCGTCGACCAGCGGATCCCAGCCGGCGGGGATCACCCCCTGCCCCAGCAGCACCGCGATCCAGCTCGATTCGGCGAACAGCTCGTCCTCGTAGCGGAAGAAGCGGCCGCGGTTGCGGAACAGGGCGAGCTTGCGAGTGAGGCTCTCGGGGATCGTCATCTCGCGGACGCGGCGCCAGAGGTCGCCGTCCTGGCGTTCATTGGCGTGGTAGTGGAGGATGATGAAGTCGCGGACCTGCTCCATCTGGGTGTCGGTCAGGCGATTGAATTCGTCGCGCTCCACGGGCGAGAAGCCGGTGTCGGGCAGCAGCGCCATCAGCTTGTGGATGCCCGACTGGATCATGTGGATGCTGGTCGATTCCAGCGGCTCGAGGAAGCCGGAGGAGAGCCCGAGCGCGATGCAGTTCTTCTCCCAGGCACGCTTGCGGCGGCCGGCCTCGAACTTGAGGAGGAAGGGATCGCGCAAGGGGGCGCCGTCGAGATTGGCGAGCAGCGTCTCGCTGGCCTCGTCGTCCGAGATGTCGGCGCTGCAATAGACATGACCGTTGCCGACGCGGTGCTGGAGCGGGATGCGCCATTGCCAACCGGCGCGGTGGGCGGTGCTGCGGGTGAAGGGGGTGATCGCCGGCCCCGGGCTGGCGCTGGGCACCGCGACGGCGCGGTCGCATTGCAGCCAGTGCGCCCAGCTTTCCCAGCCGGTGTGGAGCGCCTGCTCGATCAGCAGCGCGCGGAAGCCGGTGCAATCGATGAACAGCTCGCCTTCGATCCGGCGATCGCCTTCGAGGACCACCGCCTCGATGAAACCGTCGGTGGCACGCAGCGGGACATGGGCGACCTTGCCCTCGACGCGGACGACGCCGCGTTGTTCGGCATAGGTGCGCAGGTACCTGGCATAGAGCGACGCATCGAACTGATAGGCATAGGCCATGCGCGACAGGATCGAGCCCGGGTCCTGCACCGGCGGCTGGTAGCGCCCGGCGGTCATCGCCAGCGCGCAGACATTGTAATCGTCGATCTCTCGCGCGCGCCCCTCTTCATGGAGCTTGCGCCAGATCTGGTGGAACTTCACGCCCTCGATATCGAAGCCGAACTCGCCGAACGGGTGGACATAGCGATGTCCCTCGCGCGTCCAGTTCAGGAACTCGATGCCGAGCTTGATCGTGCCCTGGGTCCTGGCGAGGAAGTCGCTCTCGTCGAGGCCGAGCAGCGCGTTGAAGTTGCGGATCGGCGGGATCGTCGCCTCACCGACGCCGACCGTGCCGATCTGCTCGGACTCGACCAACGTGACCGACACCCCGGTGGGGACCAGCCGGGAGAGCGCCGCGGCAGCCATCCAGCCAGCGGTGCCGCCGCCGACGATGACGATTTGGCGGATCGGCGCGGGGGCGGTCATGCGATCAGTCCTTCGGCACTAAGCGTGGCGCCATGGTGCGGCATCGCGCGGACCGCGTCGAGGATCAGCGAACGGATGCGGCCGAAATGCTGCGCGAGCGCTTCCTCCGGAATGACATCGGCGAGCGCATCGTGGCGGCGCGGACGGATGCCCTGGCCGTCGAGCACCGCGATCCAGTCCTCGGCTTCGAACAGCTCACCGTCATAGAGCGGCACGCGACCCCGGCTCGCGTACAGGTCGAGCTTGTGCTGGAGCGTCTCGGGGACCGGTGCGGTGCGGGCATGGTCCCAGAGCGGTTCGCCGGTGCGGCCATTGGTCTTGTAGTGGAGGATGGCGAAGTCGCGGACGCGGTCTGCTTCCTCGGCGGTCAGCCGGTTATATTCGGCGGGCTCGGGGCCATTCGGGGCGGCGGGAAGCAGGCCGATCAGTCGGGCGAGCGTGTTCTGGAGGAGGGCGAGGTTCCAGCCGTGGAGCGGCTCGACCAGCGTGGCGGCGGCGCCCAGCGCGATGACGTTGCCGGCCCAGGCCTGGGTGCGGCGACCCTGGACGATCGGGATCGCGCCGGGCTGCTCGGGGAGATGTGCCGCGCTGTAGAACAGCGCCCCGCTTTGCCCGCCGACCAGCGGCACAGTGCGCTGCCAGCCGGCCTCGAAGGCGCCGGCATGGCCGTAGGGCGGCGGGATGCCCTCGGCCGGGTTCCAGCTCTCGACCACACGGTTGCAGGGCAGCCATTCGGCCCAGCTTTCCCAGCCGCTGTCGCCGGCGAGCAGCGCGGCCGGGCCGGAGCAATCGAGCCAGAGATCGGCGGCCAGGCGGGTACCGTCCTGCAGCTCGACTTCATCGTCGGCAAAGGCGCGGAAGCTGCCGACCGGCTGCAAGCCGGTGGCGGTGCGCAGGGTTTCGGCAAGGCGGGCGCGGTGGAGATGGAGGCCATATCCATAGCTCGACAGGATCGAACGCGGATCCTCGCTCGGCCGGATGAAGCGCCCCGAGGCGGCGGCGATGGCGGCAAGCGAGAAATCGGCGAGGCGTACGGGCTGGCCGGCCTCACGCAGGCGTGCCGCCAGCTGGTGGAAGGCGGTAGTGGCGAGCGGGGCGCCGATCGTGCCGAAGGGCAGGAACCAGTCCGCCTCCCCTGCCCAGCCGGAGAAAGCCGTGCCGAGCGAGAAGCTGCCCTGGGCTGCCCGAAGAAGTCCCCCTTCGTCCACGCCGTGATCGGCCAGCCAATAAGGGAAGTCCGGCAGGCTCGTCTCGGCCGAGCCGAAGGGGCCGAGGCTGTGGTCCGGGCCCTCGGTCGCGATGACGATGATCTCGGTGCCGGGCAGCGCGCGGGTGAGCGCCAATGCGGCCATCCAGCCGGCGACGCCGGTGCCGACAATGCCGATGCGCGCGATCATGCCGCCATTCCCAGCGCGGCTTCGTGGCTGGGCATCGCCCCGGCTGTCGCGAGGATTTCGGCACGCATCGCGGCCATGGCAGCGGCCACCTGCGGCCCGCCGGCGCGCGGGTCGGTGTGACGCGGGGTGACGTGCTGGCCGAGATAGACGGCGAGCCAGCTCGGCTCGAGAAAGGTGCCTTCGCGATACTGGACCACGACGCCGCGCTCGCGGAACAGCTCGAGCTTGTGGGCGAGCGAGTCCGGCACGGTCATCGCCCGGCAGTGGCGCCAGAATTCGGCATCGTCGCGCTGCTGGCAGTGATAATGGAGGATCAGGAAATCGCGGACGCGCTCATAGTCGAGCGCCATCAGCCGGTTGAATTCCTGCGCGTCGAGCGGGTCCCATGCCTGGGTGGGGAACAGATCGAGCAGCCGGCCGATCGCGACCTGGATCAGGTGGATCGACGTGGATTCGAGCGGTTCGAGAAAGCCCGAGGCGAGGCCGATCGCGATCGTGTTCCCCACCCATTGGCGCTTGCGCTTGCCGGTGACGAAGCGGAGGCGGTTAGGCTCCGCAAGCGGATCGGCGGAAAGCTGGGCGAGCAGGGTCTCCAGCGCGGCATCGTCGCTGGTGAAGCCGCTCGAATAGACATGGCCATTGCCGGTGCGGTGCTGGAGCGGAATGCGCCAGATCCAGCCGCTTTCCTGCGCGGTGGCGCGGGTGAGCGGCGGCAGCGGGCCGGTATTGGGACAGGGCAGCGCGATGGCGCGGTCGCAGGGCAGCCAGTGCGTCCATTCTTCATAGCCGGCATGCAGCGCCTGCTCGATCAGCAGGCCGCGAAAGCCCGAGCAATCGACGAACAGGTCCGCTTCCAGTACCTCGCCGCTTTCGAGCGTGACCGAGCGGACGAAGCCGGTTTCACCGTCGAGCGCGACATCGGTGACCTTGCCCTCGCGCCGGACAACGCCGCGCGCTTCGGACCAGACGCGGAGGAACCGGGCGTAGAGGCCGGCGTCGAACTGATAGGCATAGTTGTAGGGATCGCCGTCCGGCCGGCGGAAGCGGCCCTTGCGGGCGGCCTGGATCGGGAGCGAAAACTCCTCGAACGCCCCTGCCGCTTCGCTTGCCAGCCATTGGTGGTGGAAGGGCACGCCATCGATCGGGGCGCCGAACTCGGCGAAGGGATGGATATAGCTGTCGCCCTTGCGGCCCCAGTCGACGAACTCGATGCCGAGCTTGTAGGTGCCCTTCGTCGCCGCGAGGAACTCCGCCTCGTCGATGCCGAGCGTGGCGTTAAAATGGCGGATGTGCGGGATCGTCGCCTCGCCGACGCCGACCGTGCCGATCTCGGCCGATTCGACCAGCGTGATCGCCATGCCCGTGCCCGCGAATTTATGCGCGAGTGCGGCGGCGGCCATCCACCCCGCAGTGCCCCCGCCGACCACGAGTATGCGCCCAATCAGCATTCTTGCGATGCCCCTCTCCAGCCCGAATGTTAGCGCTCCCGTCGCGAAACCGTCAATCGTTCCAGCGGCCGATTCGAAGCCTTCCTGGCCCCTTCGCAGGTGCGAAATTCGTGCCGCAACGCAGCGAAACCGTTGCGAAAACACCACAAATCCGAGGTTTACATGAAAGCGTAACAAGACGGCTTGATCTTTCCATAACTCCTACATTAGTTTGGACACAAACAAGAAACGCGCTCGGAAATGATAGCGCTAACAGGGAGGGGAGACAGCTCGATGCGCAAGCACGATTCTATTCATCACATCGACAGGACCGCCAGGCTCCGCACCGGCGCATTGCGCGCCGGCGTGTCGGCCGCGGCGCTTGCCTGCCTTTCGGTAGCGGCACCTGCCTGGGCACAGGACAGCCAGGCCGCGGGCACGCCCGCGCCGACGACCAGCGAGACCACCCAGGAAGACACGATCGTCGTCCAGGGCTATCGCCAGTCGCTGCAGAGCGCGCAGAGCCTCAAGAAGAATTCGGACGTGATCGTCGACTCGGTGACGGCCGAGGACATCGGCGCCCTGCCCGACCGCTCGGTCACCGAAACGCTGCAGCGTATCCCGGGCGTCTCGATCAACCGCTTCGCCGCCGGCGTCGATCCCGACCACTTCTCGGTCGAGGGTTCGGGCGTGGTCGTGCGCGGCCTCACCTATGTCCGTTCCGAGTTCAACGGCCGCGAGGCGTTCACCGCCAATAACGGCCGCTCGCTGAGCTTCGCCGACGTGCCTTCGGAAATGATGGGCGGCGTCGACGTGTTCAAGTCGCCCTCGGCCGACCGCATCGAAGGCGGCATCGCCGGCGTGGTCAACCTGCGCACGCGCAAGCCCTTCGACAACAAGAAGGGCCTGATCGTCGCCGGTTCGCTCGAGGGCAATTACGGCGACTTCGAGAAGAAGTGGACGCCGACCGGCTCGATCATGGTCAGCAACCGCTGGGACACGGGGATCGGCGAGTTCGGCGTGCTCGCCAACTTCTCCTATTCGCAGCTCAAGAGCCAGTCGGACCGCTTCCAGGTCTCGAGCTTCCGTATCCGCAACCTCTATTCGGACGGCGACGTCGTCGACAATGGCGGCACGACGATCAGCAAGCAGGTCTATTTCCCGCGCGGCGCGGTGATGGGCCGCCAGGAGTTCAACCGCGAGCGCTACGGCTATGCAGGGGCGATCCAGTATCGCAGCAATGACGGCTCGGTGGAGGCCGTCGCCCAGTTCCTGCGCTCCGACGCGCGCCAGGCCTGGAGCGAGCGCACGATCGAGATCGCGACCGACAACGTCTCGGCCAATGGCGACTCGCGCCGGGTGCCGGGCACCACGCTCGACTTCGACAGCGACGGCATGTTCGTCAGCGGCACGATCACCGGCCCGACCGGCTGGCGCGGCGACCAGAACACCGGTGCGGCACGCGTGCCGATGCTGGGCCTGCAGTCGAACAACATCCGCCGCGACCACCAGGAGAAGCTCGTCACCGACGATTACGGCTTCAACCTGAAATGGAACGCAACTGACCGGCTCGGCGTGATCTTCGACTATCAGCATGTGAAGTCGACCACCAACGTGCTCGACAACACGCTGTGGAACTCGACCTACCAGAACGCGTCGATCAAGCTGAACGGGTCGGACTTCCCGACGGTGGCGTTCGTCGCGCCGCAGGTCTGCAACGGCCCCGCCGCGAATTCGCAGAACCCGCCGGGCACCGGCTTCGACTGCAACAGCGCCCAGGCGCTGGGCGGTTCGGCGAACCCGACCTATTTCGGCGCGGGCCACACCAGCTTCGTCGATCCGTACAACAGCTTCCCGCGCGCGGCGATGGACCATATCGAGCAGAGCAGCGGCAATTCCGACGCCTTCCGCCTCGACCTCGACTATGCCCTGCCCGAGAACGGCTTCCTCAAGTCGATCCAGGGCGGCATCCGCTATGCCGATCGCGACCAGGTCTCGCGCTATTCGCGCTACAACTGGGGCGTGCTCTCGGAGCAGTGGGGCAATAACGGCCCGGTCTGGCTGAGCATGCCGGTGAACGGCGACCGCACCAACCACACCGACGGCACCGCGAATACCGCGAACTCCGCCTATTATTTCAACAACTTCTTCCGCGGCCAGGTGACCAACCCGCTGGGCGGCGACGGCCGGCTCTACTATTCGGGCAACACCGCGTCCGACTATGCCGCGATGATCGACTATGCCAACGCGATCTCGCGCGAATGGCAGGCGACCGGCACCTGCGCCGATGGCCGCGTCGTCAATGGCGGCTGGAACGCGCTGGCCAATCGCTGCGGCGTGATCCAGGGCACGCCGTTCCTGCCGGACGAGATCAACCCGATCCGCGAGCGCAACTACGCTGCCTATCTGATGGCGAAGATCGACACGCATCTGGGCGGGTTGCACCTGACCGGTAACGTCGGCGTGCGCTACACCAAGACCAAGCGCGACACCGACGGCTATGTCTCGTTCACCAACACCACGGCCTTCCCGACCGACGCGACCTGCGCCGCGCCGGTGACGCCGCCGGCGACGCCATCGCCCTTCTGCTCGTACAGCATCGCGGATCGCAACGCGGCACGCGCCTTCGTCAACGGCGCGCTGACCCCGTCGCACGTCTCGCTCGACTATACCTACTGGCTGCCGAGCGTGAACCTGAAGCTCGAGGCGGGCGGCGGCCTCCAGTTCCGCGCCGCCTATTTCAAGGGCGTTTCGCCGCCCCAGACCGGCCTGATCCGCAACTATCTGCAGGCGAACCTGTCGGTGGTGCAGAATGTGGACGCCAACGGCAATCTCGTCCCCGGCAGCTTCCGCTTCCAGGGCGTGACCACCGCGGGCAACCCCTATCTGAAGCCGGTGGAAGCCGACAATTTCGACCTGACCGCCGAGTGGTATTTCTCGCGGGTCGGCTCGCTGACCGTCTCGGCCTTCTACAAGGTGCTGTCGGGCGTGGTGACCAACGACACCCGCCGCGTCGACCTGACCAACAACGGCCAGACCTATCCGGTGGTCATCACCACCCCGATCAACGCCACCGAGAAGGGCAAGATCAAGGGCGTCGAAGTCAGCTACCAGCAGACCTTCGACTTCCTGCCGGGGCCGCTCAAAGGCCTGGGTCTGCAGGCGAACTACACCTATGTCGACAGCTCGGGCGTGCCCCAGTCGACGCTGTCCGAGACCGATCCGGACGTGGCCGCCGGCCGCGTGACCACGGTCAACACCTCGCTGCTGCCGCTGCAGGGGCTGTCGAAGCACCAGGTGAACATCACCCCGTTCTTCGACTATGGCCCGGTCTCGCTGCGCGCCAGCTACTCGTGGCGTTCGGACTTCCTGCTCACCGTGCGTGACGTGATCACGCCGAACGACCCGATCATCAACAAGGCGACCGGCCAGCTCGACGCATCGATCTTCTTCGCGGTGACCCCGCAGATCAAGATCGGCGTGCAGGGCTCGAACCTGACCAACGAGGTTACCCGCACCAATGCGGTGATCTCGAAGATCGGGGGCGGCATCATCGAAGTGCCGCGCGGCTGGTACATGAACGACCGCCGCTTCGCCGCGATCGCACGCTTCAACTTCTGATCCGAGATACACCCTGCCTGGCGCTGCCGGTTTCCAACCGGCGGCGCCTATTTTTTTGGCAAAGCGCCATTCGGCGCTTTGCGGTGCCGCCTGGAAATGCGCCCTTTCGCGCATTTCCAAACAGACTCTCAGACGGCGCGGTAGCTGACGAAGATGTTGGCGGTGAGCCGGCCCGTGCGCGGATCGCTCGTGCCCGTCCCGGTCACCAGGCCGGAATGGAGCTGGCGGCTGCGATAGACAAGCAGCCGGTCGAACACGGCATCGACGGCGGCAACCTGTTCGAACTCGGCTGTGTCGCCAGCGATATAGCCGGGCGCCGGCTCGGGCTCGGTGGCGCGCACCGCTTCATAATGCGGCTGACGTTCGGGAGTGATCACCTCGAACCCGGTCGCGCGGTGGCGGTAGAAGGCGGTGCCGCCCTGCTCCGGGCCGCAGAGATAGTGGAGGAAGGCGAATTGCAGCGGATCGGTGGTGTCGATGTGCGGCACGCGCTGCGACGGCGCGAGATCCCCGCCCCCCAGCGTGACGATCGAGAAATTGCACTCGGCGCGGCCGAGCCGGACGCCGTGCAGCCCGAAGGCTTCGCGCAGCACCGGATCGAGCGCGCGGACCACCGCCCCGACATAATCGAGCGGCGCGGGCGCCCGGATGCCGGGATAGCCGCCGGCCGGGCCATGGACCGGCTCGAACCCGCCCTGCTCCGCAGCATAGTCGACCAGCTGCCCGGCATCGCGCATCAACCCGTCGAGCCGGAGCAGGGGCTCCCCTTCCCTGCCGATATGCGAGAGCTGCGCCGCGGGGCGTGGATTGAGCGAAAGATCGAGCGAGTTCACCGACATGCCCCGGAAACGAACCACCGGGATGTGGCCGGCGCATTTCCGGGATATTGAAAAGCGATGCCGATGCAACCGATCCGCGAAATCCAGGGCACGCCTGATGCCGAAGCCTTCCGCGCGCTGGTCGCCGGCTATGCGCCGGTGGTGCTGCGCGGACTGGTGAAGGACTGGCCGCTGGTAGCCGCCGGCGCCTCGCCACAGGGCGCCTGCGACTATCTGCTGGGCTTCGATGGGGGCGCGGCCGCGGAAGCCTTTGTCGGGCAACCGGCGATCGAAGGTCGGTTCTTCTATGCGCCGGACCTGCGCGGCTTCAATTTCGAGCGGCGCAAGGGCAGCTTCGCCGACCTGCTGCGCTACCTGCTGGCGCTCCAGGGGCGAGAGAACGTGCCGGCTGTCTATGCCGGCGCGGTGGAGACCGGACGGGCATTGCCGGGGCTGACCGAGGCCAATCCGATGCCGCTGCTGGCGGGGCTCGATGCGGAGCCGCGGATCTGGATCGGCAACGCCTCGCGGATCAGCACCCATTTCGACGCATCGGACAATATCGCCTGCGTCGCGGCGGGGCGGCGGCGCTTCACCCTGTTCCCGCCCGAGCAGACGCCCAACCTCTATGTCGGCCCGCTCGATCATACGGTGGCGGGGCAGCCGACCAGCATGGTCGATGCCAATGCCCCTGACTTCGACCGTTTCCCCCGCTTCCGGGCAGCGCTGGACGCGGCACTGGTCGCCGAACTGGAACCGGGCGACGCGATCTTCATCCCCGCGCTCTGGTGGCACCAGGTGGAGGCGCTGTCGCCGTTCAACGTGCTGGTCAATTTCTGGTGGGCGGACGCCCCCGAACAGGACATGCGCTTCGATGCGATGATGCACGCGGTGCTGGCACTCGGCCATTTGCCGGCCGAGCGCCGCGCGGCCTGGTCGGCCTTCTTCGATACCTTCGTGTTCCGCGAACATGGCGACCCGGCCGCGCACATGCCCGACGGCATGCGCGGCGTGCTGGGCGAACCGACCCCGCAGCTCCGGGGGTATATCCGGCAATATCTGATGCGCGGATTGCAGAAGGGTTAGGCACTCTTCCCTCTCCCGCGAAAGCGGGAGAGGGAATTCGGGAAAGGCTACTTCCCCTGCCCCGGGGCGTAGGGGTTGGAGATCGCCTTGTAATATTCCAGATCATGCGCGGGCGGCTTGTGCCCGGCCGGCAGCGGGCGCTTCGAGATCGACTGGAAATAGGCGATCGAGGCGTCGCGCCACCAGGTCGCTTCGGCATGCTGGATCGCCAGGAAGTCGCGGACCTCGGCCCAGCGGGTCTCGTCGACCTTGCCGCGCAGGGCGGCCCAGTCGGCCTGCATCTTGCCGACGACATCGACACCCGCGTCATAGCGGGTGACCAGTTCGTCCCACAGAGTGCGGCCGGATTTGGTGCGATAGTCCCAGGGCAGGTGGTGGAACCAGAGCAGCAAATTCTCCGGAATGGTCTTCGGGCTGCCCCAGGCCTTCACGACCTCCGGGGCATATTGCGACAGCGCATCGCCGCCCTTGGCCGTCCGGTCGAAGCCGATCCCGGCCGCATCGGCCTTGTGGTAATAGACCGGGTTCCATTCGGGACGGGCCAGGTCGGACACCCAGGGGCCGGGGCCATAATGGTGGCCCGTCGCCATCAGGTGCGCGAGGCCGAGCGGGGTCATGTAATCGACCACCGCCTCGCGCGAGCCCATCATCATGCGGACCACAGGATCGGCGGCTTCCCTGCCCCAGGTCATCGCCGCCCAGTCGCGCGCGATCGCTTCGGCCTTCGCATCGGGATCCCAGGCGAAGCGGCCGAAGGCATACCAGTTAGCCTGGTCGAACTGCGAGCCCGACCAGTTGCGGTCGCTGCCGATATTGGCGACCCCGGCCATGCCGGTGGCGGCGCCGGCATCGATCGGCGTCTCGATCACCTTGGCGACGGTGCTGCCCTTGCGCGAGCGGAAGGTATCGGCCTCGAGCACCTCCTCCCACATCGTGCCGAGATAGGCGAGGTGCGTGGCGAAGCCGAGATATTCCTTGGTGATCTGGAATTCCATCATCAGCGGCGTGCGCGGCATCGCGCCGAACAGCGGATGGAAGGGCTCGCGCGGCTGGAAGTCGATCGCGCCGTTCTTGACCTGAACCAGGACATTGTCGCGGAACTTGCCGTCGAGGGGCTGGAACTCGGTATAGGCCTGCTTGTGCCGGTCCTCGGCATTCTCGGCGGCATAGACGAAGGCGCGCCACATGAGGATGCCGTGATGCGGAGCGAGCGCATCGGCAAGCATGTTCGCGCCCTCGGCATGGGTACGCTTATAGTCGGACGGGCCTGGCTGGCCTTCCGAGTTCGCCTTGACCAGCAGGCCGCCGAAGTCGGGGATGGCGCTGTAAATCTCGTCGATCTTGGCCTTCCACCAGGCCTGGACCTGCGGATCGAGCGGATCGGCGGTCTTGAGCTTGCCGAGCTCGATCGGCGCGGAGAAACGCGCGGTGAGGTAGACCTTGATGCCGTATGGACGGAACACTTCCGCCAGCGCCTTCACCTTCTGCAGGTAATCGGGGCGCAGGATGTCGGCATTGGCGTTCACGTTGGTCAGCACCGTTCCGTTGATGCCGATCGAGGCATTGGCACGGGCATAATCAGTGTAGCGCGGGTCCTTGTGGAGCGGCAGCTTCTGCCAGTCCCAGAGCGATTGCCCCGCATAGCCGCGCTCGACATGGCGATCGAGATTGTCCCAATGGTTGAGCACGCGGACCTTGAGCTTCGGCGCGTCCGTGATGTCGAGATTGTCGATCGGCTGGCCGGTCTGGAGCAGCTTCAGGAAGCGGAACACGCCATAGAGCGTACCGACATCGCTGTTTCCGGCGATGATCGTCGTACGGTTGCCGGCGATCACCGCGGTGCGGATCAGATAGCCTTCCTCGCCCAGCTTCGCGAACGGCAGATCAAGCCCCTTGAGGTTCGGGGAATCGGCACGCGTGACCAGCACCGCGCCGTTGCCCATCAGTGTCTCGCGCTGGACGAGGTCATAACCGAACATCGCCTTGAAGCCGCGCTGCAACTCGTCGGTGGCAGCCCGGATCGTTGGGCGCGCATTGGGCGCCACCAGATGCGTGACCAGCGGCTCGTAACGCGTCTTCGCACTGGATTCGAGCGGCTGATAGCGCAGCCAAAGGTCATATCCGTCTTCGGCATGGCCTTGATTCGCAAGGCCGAAACACAAAAACGCAGACAAAATAGCCAGCAATTTCCGAAGCATCGCTCTTCCCGTCTCTACGCGGTCATACGCCGCCGTTGACAAGCTTGTATCAGCGCAACAATGGTAGCGCTACCAAGCATAGTGGCGCGCGGCGACGACGCGCCGGACCAGGAAGGGGAAGCAGGGAACATCATGGCCGAGATCGTATCCGCGCGCGTGATCGTCACTTGCCCCGACCGCAATTTCGTGACGCTCAAGATCGAGACGGCCGACGGCACGACCGGCATCGGCGACGCGACGCTCAACGGCCGCGAGATGGCGGTGGTCGCCTATCTCCAGGATCATGTCATCCCCTGCCTGATTGGGCGCGACGCGCACCGGATCGAGGACATCTGGCAGTATCTCTACAAGGGCGCATACTGGCGGCGCGGCCCGGTGACGATGTGCGCGATCGCCGCGGTCGACATGGCGCTGTGGGACATCAAGGCCAAGCTCGCCGGCATGCCGCTCTACCAGCTGCTCGGCGGCGCGAGCCGCGAGGGCTGCATGGTCTACGGACACGCAAACGGCGCGACGATCGACGAGACGATCGAGGAAGCCGTCCGCCATGTCGAGCAAGGCTACAAGGCGGTTCGGCTCCAGGCCGGTGTGCCGGGGCTGAAATCCACTTATGGCGTCGCCAAGCCGGGCCAGCGCTACGAGCCGGCCGACGGCGCGCTGCCGACCGAAAGCCTGTGGTCGACCGAGAAGTACCTGCGCTCGGTGGCGCCGCTGTTCGAGAAGGCGCGCGAGGTGCTGGGCTGGGATGTACACCTGCTCCACGACGTCCATCACCGGCTGACCCCGATCGAGGCGGGGCGGCTGGGCAAGGAACTGGAACCGTACCGGCTGTTCTGGCTCGAGGATGCGACCCCGGCCGAGAACCAGGCCGGCTTCCGCCTGATCCGCCAGCACACCACCACCCCGCTGGCGGTGGGCGAGATCTTCAACACGATCTGGGACTGCAAGCAGCTGATCGAAGAGCAGCTGATCGACTATGTCCGCGCGACGATGGTGCATGCGGGCGGGATCACGCACATGCGCCGGATCGCGTCGTTCGCGGACCTCTATCAGGTGCGCACGGGCTGCCACGGCGCGACCGACCTGTCCCCGGTCTGCATGGCGGCGGCGCTCCACTTCGGCCTATCGGTGCCCAATTTCGGCATCCAGGAGCTGATGCCGCACACGGCGAAGACCGACGCGGTGTTCCCGCATGCCTATTCGTTCAATGACGGAATGATGCACCCGGGCGATGCGCCGGGGCTGGGTGTCGAGATCGACGAGGAACTGGCTGCGAAATACGAATATAAGCGCGCCTATCTCCCCGTCGCACGGCTCGAGGACGGAACCTTGTTCAACTGGTGAGCGGGAGAGGCTTGCTGATGACTGACATTACGCGTCGTGGACTGCTGGGCGCCGGGGCGGCGCTCGCCATCCTGCCCTTCCCTGCCCTCGCGCAGGCGGTGGAGGGGATCAATGCGGTCGCGAAGACCAAGGGCATGCGCTTCGGCTCCTGCTTCGCCTGGGGACCTCCAGGGGCGGATCGCGGATCCTTCGCCAATCCGAAATATGCCGAGCTGCTCAAGCGCGACTGCGGCATCCTGGTGCCCGAGAACGAGTTCAAGTGGCAGGCGATCCGGCCCGACGCCAAGACCTTCAACCTCGATCATTTCTCCGACATGCTCGACTATGCCGAGGCCAACGGCATGGCGATGCGCGGCCACACGCTGCTGTGGCACAAGACGCAGTACTTCCCGAAATGGCTGAACGAGCATGACTTCGGCGCCAGCCCGGTGAAGGAAGCCGAGAAGATCCTCGGCCAGCACATCCGCACCTTGTGCAAGCTCTACGGCAACCGCATCGTCAGCTTCGACGTGGTCAACGAGACGGTGGAGGAAGGCACCGGCGCGCTGCGCACCTCGTCGCTCTCCAAGGCGTTCGGCGGGACCGAGGCGATGCTCGACTTCGCCTATCACACCGCCCGCGAGCACGCCCCGGGCGTCGAGCTGGTCTACAATGATTACATGAGCTGGGAGCCGGGCAATGAGGGGCACCGCTACGGCGTGCTCAAGCTGCTGGAAGGCTTCCGGAAGAGGGGGATCCCCTGCGACACGCTGGGCGTGCAATCGCATATCGGCCTGACCGGCGACGGCACGGTGGGCGCGCTGGTGAGCCGGCAGGAGAAGCCGTGGCGCACCTTCCTCGATAGCGCCACCCAGATGGGCTACAAGCTGGCCGTCACCGAGTTCGACGTGGACGACCACCTGCTGGCGACCGACGCCAAGCTGCGCGACGGGATCGTCGCCAACTATGCCGCAGCGTATCTGGAGATCATGTTCTCCTACCCGCAGCTCCGCGACGTGCTCGCCTGGGGCATGTGCGATCGCTTCACCTGGCTCAACGGGTTCAAGCCGCGCAAGGACAAGACATTACAGCGCGCCACGCCCTATAATGACCAGTACCAGCCAAAGGCACTCCATGGGGTGATCCGGGATGCCTTTGCGGGTGCCGCGGCGCGATAGGTCGATCTTGTCCAAGATCGTTCAGGAAACTCGTGCTAGGGGCTGATTCGACGGACGAGAAAGGGGTGGGATATGGCGGCGCTGGCAGTGAGCCAGGACCCGGATTTCGAGGCGCTGCTGGGCGGCGAACTCGACACGGCCCAGCTGCACGCCCTTGCCGACCGGATCGCCGCAGCGCACCTCGCCGCGCCCAAGGGTGACGGCGGCGCCTTCCGCAAGACGCTGGCGCTGAGCGCGACCACCGACGCCCAGCGTACCGAGCTTGCCGCCCAGACCGACTCGATCGGCCGTCGCATCGCCGCCGGCCGCATCCGCGCGGTGATGGGCGAGCCGCTGGACGTGCTCCACGACCTTGCCCGCCCCGTGCTCGACGTGATGCGCGCGGGCATGGCCGGCGAGGCGAACACGCTGGCCAACCGCTATCTCGACGTCGCGCCGCAGGGCGCGACCGGCTGGGCGCTGCTGCCGCTCTATCTCTCGTTGCGCGCCAGCCTGGACGGTGATGCCGAGCTGGCCGACAGCCTGCTCGCCCCGGCCAGGCCGCGGCTGGTGGTGATCGGCGGGCTATCGGGCACCGGCAAGTCGACGCTGGCGCGACTGCTCGGCAGCCGGATCGGCCGCCTGCCCGGCGCGCGCGTCCTGCGGTCGGACGTGTTCCGCAAGCGCCTCGCGGGCGTGAGCCCGGAAACCCGGCTGCCGCCCAGGCATTATACCCGGCATAATGACGACGAGACCTATGAGGCGCTGTTCGAATCCGCCGACGATCACCTTGCCTGCGGCAACAGCGTGATCCTCGACGCGGTGTTCATGGCGCGCAGCGAGCGCGACGTGGTGGAGGCGCTGGCCGATCGCTACCGCGCTGCCTTCACCGGCATCTGGCTGGAAGCGCCAGAGCGCGACCGGATCGCCCGGGTGAATGCGCGCGAAAACGACGCTTCGGATGCGACCGAGATGGTGGTGCGCGAACAATCGCGCCGCTCGGTGGGCGAGATCCACTGGCACCGCATCCGGGTGAACCGTCCGCAGGAGACGATCGTCGCCGCCGCGCGCGCCGCGCTGGACCGGACCCACTGATCCGTGACCATTGCGACGCTGACGCTCAACCCGGCGCTCGACCTCACCACCTGTACCGAGAAAGTCCGCCCCGGCCACAAGCTGCGCTGCTCCCCGCCCCGCTTCGATCCGGGCGGTGGCGGGATCAATGTCGCGCGGGTCATCACGCATCTGGGCGGCGATGCGGTCGCGGTGTTCCCGAGCGGCGGACCGGCGGGCGCGACGATCGTCCAGCTGCTCGAGGAACAACGGGTCCCGATCCTGCCCGTGCCCATCAAGGGCGCGACCCGGGAGAGCTTCACCGTCGATGAAGGCCGGCCGGGTGACCAGTATCGCTTCGTGCTGCCGGGCCCCGAGCTGAGCGCCGACGAACAGGCGGCGCTGCTCGACGCGTTGTTCGGGGTGAAGGACGTCAGCCATATCGTGGTGAGCGGCAGCCTGCCGCCGGGCTGCGATCCTGCGATCCTCGCGCGGATCGGTTCGCGCTGCGCAGAGGCCGGCGTGAAGCTGGTGATCGATACCTCCGGTCCTGCCCTTGCCGCCTGTGAAGGCGCCGGTGCCTGGCTGATCAAGCCGAGCCTGCGCGAAGTCGCCGACCTGCTTGGCCGCGAGATCCACGGCGAGGAAGACGAGATGGCGGCGGCACGCGAACTGCGGAAGCGCGGCTTTGCTGAAGTCGTGGTGGTGTCGCTCGCCGAACGCGGGGCGCTGCTGGCCGGCGAAGGCGTGGAATTGCGGGTGCCGGCCATCCCGGTCGAGGCCAAGGGCACCGTGGGTGCCGGGGACTCGATGGTGGCGGCGATCACCCTTGCCGCATCGCAGGGCAAGGGGATCGAGGACGCTTTACACTATGGCATCGCCGCCGGAGCCGCGACGCTGATGACTCCCGCGACCGAGCTGGCCCGCAGGGAGGATGTCGAACGGCTTTATGCCGGAACGGCTTCGCGCGGCTGATCCGCTTCGGTGCGGTAGAACAGGCCGTACATCGCCTCGAACATCTGGCGGACTTCGTCGCTGGCCAGCGAATAGAAGATCATCTGCCCGTCACGACGCGCGGCAACCATGCCCTCGCGTCGCAGGAGTGCCAGCTGCTGCGATACGGCGGTATCGCGCGCCTCGGTAAGACGTGCGAGCTCACCTACCGACTTCTCGCCATCCAGGAGATGGCAGAGCAGCAGAAAACGGCTTCGACCCGATAGCGCCTTCAAGAACGAGGAGGCGCGATCAACAACTGCGATCATTTCGTTTTTCACGGTGCGGACAGCTAGGGAGGCTAGCCCCAGGTTGCAACCGCTATCTCGCGGGAAAGACATAGGAATTCCATATAAATGTGAAGATCTTCATGTCTGGAAGTTGCTAGTCGCACTTCCCATATCCGGGAGGTGTCCACACTGTTTCCCGAGCTTTTCAGGAATCCGCTGCCACCGGGAATCGAACAGGCGAAGAATATCGTCAGCGCCGAGGAAGAAGCTGATCTGATTCGTCGGATCAATGGCTCGGCACTGGAGCCGTTCCGATTTCGGCAATGGCTGGGCAAGCGACTGACGCACAGTTTCGGCTGGCGCTACGACTTCACCGACGCAAGTCTTTCAGAGGCGGAGCCCCTGCCCGACTGGCTGCTGCCGGCACGCGCAAGGGCGGCCGAAGCTGCCGGGCTTGCGGCGGATACCCTCGTCCAGGCGCTGGTGACCCGCTACGATCCCGGCGCCGGGATCGGCTGGCATCGCGACCGGCCGGTGTTCGAGCATGTCGTCGGGATATCGCTGGGCGCGCCTGCGGTACTCCGGCTGCGTCGGCGACGGGCCGACGGCAGGTTCGACCGCGCGGAGATCCCGCTGGAACCGCGCGGCGGCTATCATCTGTTCGGCGAAGCCCGGCACGGCTGGGAACACAGCATCGCGCCGATGGACGCCAGCCGGTGGTCTGTGACGTTCCGAAGCTTGGCTACCCACGCTCGCTAATTCTATCCGTCATCCCCGCGAAGGCGGGGATGACGGTTAAAGGTTAGAGCGCCGCGAAGTCGATCGCCCCATCCTTGTCGAGCGTCTTCGACTGGTCGGCGAGCGGGTATTTCAGCCCGGTGGCGCAGTTGAACAGCACCACCTTCTCGTCAGCCGACACCAGCCCCTCCGCCAGTGCCTTGCGCCACGCCGCCAGCGTCGCGCCGCCTTCGGGGCAGAGCAGCAGCCCATCCTTGCGCGCGGCATCCTCCACCGCCTGGGCAATGGCTTCGTCGCTGACCGCCATCGCCACGCCGCCGCTCTCGCGCACCGCGTCGAGGATCAGGAAGTCGCCAACCGCCTGGGGCACGCGGATGCCCATCGCGATCGTGCGCGCGTCCTGCCAGCGCGTCGCATGGCGCTCGCCGGCCTCGAAGGCGCGGACCATCGGGGCACAACCCTCGGCCTGGACCGCGATCATCCGCGGGCGCTTGCTGCCGATCCAGCCGAGCGCCTCCATCTCGGCGAACGCCTTCCACATGCCGATCAGGCCGGTGCCGCCGCCGGTGGGATAGAAGATCACATCGGGCAGCTCCCAGTCGAGCTGCTCGGCAAGCTCGAGCCCCATCGTCTTCTTGCCTTCGATCCGGTACGGCTCCTTGAGCGTCGACAGGTCGAACCAGCCGCGCTCCTTCGCCCCCTGCCCGACCAGCTTGCCGCAATCGTCGATATAGCCATTCACGCGGTACACCCGCGCGCCCTGCGCCGCGATCTCGCGGACATTCACTTCGGGGGTGTCGGCCGGGCAGAAGATCACGGATTCGATCCCCACCCGGCTGGCATAGGCAGCGGCGGCGGCGCCGGCATTGCCGTTGGTCGGCATCGCGATCGTCTTCACGCCCAGTTCCTTGGCCATGGCGATCGCCATGACCAGGCCGCGCGCCTTGAACGAGCCGGTGGGCAGCCGCCCCTCGTCCTTGACCCAGAGGTGCTTCGCCCCGGCTTCGGCGGCGAGCTTGTCGAGCGGAATGATCGGCGTGGCGATCTCGCCCAGGCTGACGATGTTCCGGGTAGCGCGAACCGGCAGCAGCTCGCGATATTTCCACAGGTCCGCCGGGCGGCGGGCGAGTTCGTCGCGCGGCAGCGCCGCCTTCGCGCCTTCCAGGTCATAGCGCACCAGCAGCGGCCGGTCGACACGCGACAGGCCGTGAAGCTGGTCGGCCTCATAGCGCTCGCCGGTCATCGAGCATTCGAGATGGGTGACGAAGGTGGGGCGGTCGGCGGTGAGATTGGCGTCGTGGCGCAAGTTGCTACTCCGGGCGGGCGAGCGATTCCTCCGTCGGCGTATAGGCCGATCGTTTCCCCGGCACATCCGGAACATCGGTGGCGAAATAAACCACGCCCTTGCCCGCCGCGCGATCGACCCACAGCCCGGACTTGAGGCCATAGGCATCGCCCGAATGGCCGAAGCGCCTGACGCCATCGCCGACCGGGTCATCGCGGCAGCCGGGCGCCCCGGTCGTCGTGAACATCACCGCCAGGCCATAGGAACAGGTCGCACCGCCGGTAGGCACCGCGACGGAGATGTCGCCGCCGACGTCGCCGTTGTGGCCGTCATAGGTCCAGAGCGGCGTCTCCAGCGTGCGGACCGAGCGCGCGCGCAGGATGCGGGTGCCGTCGAGCGTGCCGTTGTTCAGGAACATGCGGCCGATCCGGGCGAGCCCGCGCGCCGAGATGCGCAGCCCACCCTGCGGCGCGAAGACCGCACCGTTCGCACCGGGGCGCCAGACGGCGAGGTCGCAGCTGCCATCCCTTGCCGGGGTGACCGGACAGGCGGGCGCGGCACCCTGGTTGTCGTCCTTGGTCGGCTTGCGCTCGCGATACTGGACTATCGCCCGGGCAGCCGTCTCCCGCTTGCAACTCGCCCAGTTGTAACAGGCATCGAGCTTCATCGGGCGGAGGACGAGGCGATCCATCAGCCGATCGAAACGCTCACCGGTAGCGCGCTCCATCACCGCGGCGACGACCGGGAAATTGAAGTTGGTATAGGCCCACCAGCTGCCGGGGGCGTGCTTGTCGTCCCAGGCCCTGGGGTCCTGCAGCACCGCGCGCATATCGGCATCGAGCGGCAGGACATAGTCCACCCGGTCGGTCAGGCTGGAGCGGTGCGAGAGCAGCAGGCGCAGCGTGATCGGCTTGTCCGCGAAGGCCGGGTTGCGCAGCTTCCAGCCGAGCCAGCGCGAGACGTCGGCGTCGAGATCGAGCCTGCCCTGCTCGACCAGCCGCATCACACCGATGGCGACCACAAGCTTGGAGATGGAGGCGATCCGCACCGGATCATCGGCGGTGACGGGCCGCGACGAGGAAAGGTCGGCCAGCCCTTTCAGGCTGACCGAAGTTTCCCCATGCGTGTCGAAAGTGATCCGGACCGCGGCGACCGGGTCCGATGCCGCCAGCAGGAGCGCTGCGGCGATCATGCCGGCTCCTTCACGAGAGAGGGAGCCGGCATGGGCGTTACTTCAGGCTGATGCGGATGCCCGCGCGGAACTGGCGCCCGAGCATGTCCGAATAGGTGCTGTTCGCGGCGAGGCCGGTTTCCGGCACCAGCAGCGGCCAGCGGTTGAACAGGTTGGTCACGTTGATGAAGAACTGGGCCTTGTTGTCCCCGAAGTTCACCGTCTGGCTCAGGTTGAGGTCGACGTAGAACAGGCCCGAGACCTGGTTGTTGTCATAGGTCTGGTAGGTCGAGGTCGTCGTCGTGACCGGGCAGCTGGTGGTGCACTCGATGCCGGTGGCCGAGTATTTGCCGGCGCTGACGCCGCGGCCGGTGACGGTGACCGAGAAGGTCTCGGTCTCATAGGTCGCGCTGCCGCGGAAGATCCAGGTCGGCGTGCTCGCCTGGCCGCCATTCGCGCCGACGGTGTTCACCGCCACCTGGCCGGCGATGCCGGTGTCGGACAGGTTCTCGATATAGCGCGTCGCGACACCCTTGAGGGTGAAGGCGTCCGAGCCGACCGGGATGCGATAGGCCATGTCGAAATCGATGCCGCGCACCAGCTTGCGCACGAAGTTGAACGGCTGGCTGCGGATCAGCTTGTACGGCGCCGTCGGCGTCGAGCGGACCGGATCGTCGCTGATCGCGGCGCAATAGTCGGCAAGGCCCTCGGCGCAGCGGTTCATGATCTCCTGGGCGCTGATCGAGTCGATCGCCCCTTCGAGATCGATGCGGAAATAGTCCGCCGAGGCGGTGAAGCCCGGCAGGAAGCGCGGCGAGACGACCGCGCCGATATTCCACGAATTGGCGATTTCCGGACGCAGGTTCGGATTGCCGGTGACCAGGCCCGAATAGCCGAAGGTCTGCGGGCCGTTCAGGCCGTCCGCCGTGTACTTCGGATTGCGGACGGAATCGCTGTTGGCGGTGCCGGCCTGGTAAAGCTCGTTGAGGTTGGGCGCGCGGATGTCACGCGAGCGGGTCACGCGGAAGCGGATGTCCGGGATCGGCGCCCAGGTCGCACCCAGCTTCCAGGTGGTGACATAGCCGGCGTTGGAATAGTCGGTCGCGCGGACCGCGCCGTTGAACTCCAGCCCCAGGCCGAGCGGCACCACCGTCTCGAGATAGGCTTCCTTCACGCTGTATTCGCCGGTGAAGGGCAGGTAGTTGCCCACCGACCACGCATTGGTGGTGCCGGTGGTGGTGATGACCGGCTGATATTCCTTCGGCACGCTGCCGCGGATCTTCTCCTTGCGGACTTCGCCGCCGACCGAGACGCTGACGTCCCCGGCCCAGGTGGCGAACGGCGTGACCGACCAGTTGGTGCCGGCGACATATTGCTCGAGCACCTGGTCGCGATACGGGTTGCCGAGCACATAGTTGATCGCCGCCGGATCAGCGACGCCGACGCCGAGGCGGTTCAGCGGCACGCAGTTCGGATCGTCGTTGGTGGTGCTCGTATCGACGTTGATCAGGCACTGGATCGAGCCGGTCGCATAGCCGCGGGCATTGCCTGCGGGCGCGAAGGCAGCGGCGGTCGCATTGGCCATGCGCGTATTGTGCATGATGTTGCGCAGCTGCTCGCGCACGTCGGAGCGGCCGTACTGGGCATAGACTTCCCAGTGCGCGGCCTTGCCGAACGCTTCGAAGTCGCCATTGGCGCCGACGACATAGCGCTGCACCTTGCGCTCATTGTCGATCGCGCGGAACGGCAGGTCGGCCGCGGTGGTCGCCACCGTCACGCTGGTGACGCCGGCAAGCCGCGACGCGCCGAGCGCCTGGAGCGCGAAGGCGTTGCAGGTCACCGGAACCGGCACGGTGGTGCAGCCGGTGGTGTTGTAGGTGATGCCGGTCGACAGGTTCGGGCCCGCGTTGAAGAAGACCTTCTGCTTGTTGTACGAGCCCTCGGCGAACAGCTCGATGCCGTCGGCCACTTCGTAGCTCAGCCGGCCGAACACGCCCCAGCGATCGTCCTTCGGCATCAGGCCGATGCGCGTGCCGGAATCATTGACCTGCCACGACCCGCCCTGGGTGACGCTGGGCGCCGAGGAGCCGGCCGCGCGGGTGAAGGCCGGGAAGGTGAACGTGCCATAGTCGAAGGTGTTCACCGCCCCGCCATAGCCGAAATACAGGCCGCGCAGCGCGTTGGCGGTGGTGCCGGCCGAGCCGGTGATCAGGCCGCCCGGGGTCGAGTTCGACGCGCCGACTTGGCGCTTGGTGGTGAAGTAGCGATTGAAGGTGCTGCTGCCCGAAACCCAGGCGGGGTTCTCCACGCGGACATAGCCGGTGTGGTTCCATTCGCGATCGTCACCGACCTCGAAGATGCCGTCCTGATGATCGATATTGGCGCTGAGCAGGATGTGGCCGCGGCCACCGGCGAACGACTTGCCGCCCGCGATGCTCGCCGAGTAATTGCCGCCGTCGCCATAGGTGGTGATGCCGGTATCGGCCTCGATCTTCAGCCCCTCGAGCTTCTTGTTGAGGACGAAGTTGACCACGCCCGAGACCGCATCCGAGCCATAGGCCGAGGAGGCGCCGCCGGTGACGACCTCGACGCGATCGACCAGCGCCTGCGGGATCGTGTTGATGTCGACCCAGCCATAGATGGTCGAACCGACCGAGCGGCGGCCATCGAGCAGGACGAGGACGCGGCCTTCGCCGAGGTTGCGCATGTTGAGCGCGTTGATGCCCGCCGAGCCGTTCGACAGGTTCAGGCGCGAATTGGCCGGCTTGGTCGAGCCGGCGAGCTGCGGCAGCTGGTTGACGAAGTCGGCGATGTTGTTGGTCGGCGAGGTGTTCTGGATGTCCTGCTGGGTCAGCACGGTCAGCGGCGTCGGAGCCTGGAACCCGTCGCGGCGGATGCGCGAGCCGGTAACGAGGATCTCGCCCTCTTCGGCAGGTGCCGTCTGCGCCGTGGTCGCCTGCGGTTCCGGAGCCGCGGTCTGTGCCCAGGCCGGCATCGCAGTTGCAATCGCCGCGATCGCCGAGCTGCCCGCAAGTAGCTTCTTAAACGCCTTTACTTCGATCATGTCGCCAATTCCCTGATACCCGCAACTCCCGTGCGGTGAGGGAACATTAGGTACAAAGAATGTTGCGCAGCGCCATAATTTCTGTTCCCGGCGCCATAACCCGATGGCATCCGACGGGACGAGCCGGGGCCTGATTCCGGCGACCCGACGGTCCCTGCACCACCCGGCCGGAAAGGAAAAGGCCGGAGCATCACTGCCCCGGCCTTCCCTGCGTGCCTCGGTCAATCGAGGATCAGAACTGCACCTGCGCCGAGACGGTGTAGGCGCGGCCGCGCGGATCGGCGACGCGCGGATCCCACGAGCTGCCGGCGCCGCTGTTGCCGTCATAGGTGATGGTGAAGGGCGGATCGGTGTTGAAGATGTTCTTCACACCCAGGCTCAGGCGATAGCCCGGTGCCAGGCCGTTGAAGCTGATCGAGGCGTTGTAGATGATGTAGTCGTCGGTGCGGACATTATAGTCCGGACGCGTGACCGTGCCCGCCGCGATGCCCGGAAGGGCGCCGTTCTTGAAGCCCTGGCGGAAGATCTGGCTGAGCGAGATCGACCACTGGTCGTTCGACCAGCTGACGAACGCGTTGTGCTTCCACTTGATGCCCAGGTCGCCGGCATAGCTGAACACGCCGATCAGGCTGGGGCCATAGGCCGAGCTGGGCGTGAGCTTCTCGCGCTTCTTGAGCAGCAGCGTGCCGTCCAGGCCGGTCGAGAACTTGCCACCCAGCGCCTCGAAGCCGCTGCGATAGGTGAATTCCAGGCCCTGGGTGCGGCGCGAACCCGCGTTGATCCAGCGGTCGTCGATCACCTGCACCGTGCCGCTCGCGTCGCGGACGAAGCGATCGGAGAACAGTGCGGCATTGTCGATCAGCTGGCGCAGCGTCAGCAGCTGGATCGTGTTGTCCACCGCGATCGACCAGAAGTCGACCGACAGGCTCATGTCCTTCATCGGCTGGAAGACCACGCCGGCGCTGAACTGCTTGGCCGTTTCCGGACGCAGGTCCGCCGTGCCGCCCGTCCAGATGTTCGGGCGGATCTGCGCGCAGGGCAGGCCGCTGCCGAAGTTGCTGGTCGGCACGCCGCCCGGGCACTTCACCGGATCGGCGATGTCCGAACCCGCATAGGGGGATTCGGTGATGCCGTTGTAGATCTGGTTGAAGGTCGGGACGCGGAAGCTGGTGTTGTACGAACCGCGGAACATCAGCTCGTTGATCGGACGGTACTTGAACGCGATCTTCGGGTTCTTGGTGCTGCCGAAGCCGGTGTAATCGTCGATGCGGCCGGCCAGCGTCAGCTCGAAGCCCTTGAACAGCGGCACGAGCAATTCGGCATAGGCCGCCTTCACGTCGCGCTTCTTCGGGGTGAGCGCGTTGACGTTGTCGAACGCGGCCAGGAAGATCACCGGCGCCGCCGCGGCAGCCGCCGCCGAGCCGTTGAACTCATAGGTCTCGCGACGATAATCGACGCCCGCGGCGAGCTGGACGTCGCCACCCCAGATCGGGAAGAGCGGGCCCGAGATCGAGGCATCGGCCTGCTTCACTTCATAGCGGCCGCCATAGAGCGTCGCGCCATAGGCCGAGACCGATTCCAGCGCGGCAAGGCCGGCTGCGGTCTGGGTGAGGCTGAACGGATTGATGAGGCCGGAGTTCATCACGCCGACCAGGCCGCGCGCCTGCTGGCCGTTGATCAGGCCGGCGCCGGCAACCGCGGGTGCGTTGACGTCATAGCTGCCGTTGGCGTTGGTGCCGCGATAATAATAGCCGCTGCCGAGCACCGACGAGCTTTCGCTGCGCGCATAGGATGCGCCCGCGCGATAGTCCCAGCCGGTCCAGAGCGGGCCTTCGAAGCCGAGCGCGGCGCGGAAGGTGCTGGTGTTGGTCTTGTACTCGCGCGGACCGCAGGGGATGCAGCGCCAGCGATAGGAGATCGGCTGGCCGAAGCGCGCGTTGAGCGCCGCGATCTGCGCGGTGCGGTTCGGGTTGGTCGGGACGTCGAACGCCGAACGGATCGCGTTGAACACCGAGTCATACTGCGCCTGCGTCGCCGCATTGCGCGGATAGGCGATCGGCAGGTTGGTGGTGTTCGCGGTGAGCTGCGCGTTCGAGAAGCTCTTGGCCGAGTCCGCGTCCGATCCGGTCACTTCGAAGGCGACGATATGGTCGCCCGAGATGCGCCAAGTCGCCTTGGTATAATAGGTCAGCGTCTGGATCGGCTGCTGGATCACCGCGGCGCGGCCCGTATCCCACGAACAGGCATATTGCGCGCTGGGCGTGTTCCACAGCTGCTCGTCATAGGCCATGCCGCCGTCGATCGAGTCACAGCCCGCGCCGCCCGGCAGGTCGAGGATGTTGATGCCGCCCGACGCGCCGTTCGCGCCGTTCGGCAGCGTCAGCGTCAGGCCGGTGAGCAGCGTGCCGCCGGCAGTGATGCTGCCCGGCTGGGTGTTCGCGCCGATATTGAATGCCGTCGCCACCGGGGTGCCGCGCGTATCGACCGAAAGGCCGCGATTGGGCTGGCTGCCGTTGACGAAGCTGCGCTCCGAACCGCGCAGCATCTTGTTCCAGCTATAGGCGACGGCGCCCATCACGTTGAAGCCGTCCTCGTCGAGGTCACCAAAGCCCGCGACGCCGCCGATGCGATAGATGTTGCCGCCACCCTGTTCGGTGGTGTCGGTGAAGCCGTTGAGGCTGAGGCCCTGGAAGTCCTTCTTGGTGATGAAGTTGATCACGCCGCCGACAGCGTCGGTGCCGTAGATCGCCGAGGCGCCGTCCTTGAGGACTTCGACGCGCTCGATCGCCGCGAACGGGATCTGGTTGACATCGACCGCGGAGCCCGAAAGGCCGTGCGCGGCGACGCGGCGGCCGTTGAGCAGCACGAGCGTGCCGCCGGCGCCCTGGCCGCGCAGGTTCGCCGCCGACAGGCCGTTGGTGCCGCGCTGCGCGCCGGTGACCACGTCGGAGTTCGAAGCGAGATTGTCCGCGCCGCTGCCGCTGGTCGTCAGGAACATCATCAGCTGCTCGGGGCTGCTGATGCCGTTGCGGGTGATTTCCTGCTGGGTGATGATCTGCAGCGGCAGCGCCGAATTGTTCGGGTCCTGCTTGATGCGCGAGCCGGTGACGATGATCTCGTTACCCTTGCTCGGCTTGCCGCTCTCGTCGGAATCCGTGGTGGGAGCCGCGCCCGTTGGCGTTGCGGCTTCCTGCGTCGTGGTGTCGGTGCTCTGCGCCCAGGCCGGCATGGCGCTCGCCATGGTGGCGAACGCAACGCCCGAGACAAGAATCCTCCTGAGAGTCCTCGCTTCGATCATGTTGTCTTACCCCCTGAAACCGCGTTTCCCGCGCGGTGAGAGGGCATTAGGTATCAAGAATGCTGCGCCGCGCCATAGTTTCTGTGCACCGGGGCATAACCCAGTGGCATCAAATGAGACGTTTCTGCGGGAAAGCGTGACACGACTGCAACACAAGCGTGCTAGCGTCGCCATTGACTGCGCCGCCGCCCCGTCCGAGCGTTAGGGAAACCAGGGCGAGGGAGCCTGCATGAAGCGTTTTTATTGCCCGGTGCCGCGTGACTGAGGCGCCGAGTCCCGCTGCGGCAGCGGTCCGCCCCGGCTGGGGGCGCATGGGCCTGTACCTGCTGCTCGGCTTTGCCGCCGGCCTGCCCTTCTACCTGTTCAGCGCCACGCTTTCGCTGCGGCTTGCGCGGCACGGCGTCGACATCGTGATCATCGGCTTCTTCGCCTGGGTCTCGCTGATGTCGACGATCAAGTTCGCCTGGGCACCGCTGCTCGAGAAGTACGACGTGCCCGGCTTCGGCCGCTTCTTCGGCAAGCGCCGCGGCTGGATCATGCTCTCCCAGCTCGCCATATTCGCCTCGACCGTGGGCATGGCGTTCACCGCCTCGGACACCAACCTCCCGCTCACCGCGCTGTTCGCCGTGCTGCTCGCCTTCTGGACCAGCACGCTGGAGATCGCTGCCGATGGCTGGCGCGTCGAACTGGCGCCCAATGCCGAGGAGCAGGGCCCGCTCGTCGCCGCGAACCAATGGGGCTATCGCGCCTCGATGGTGATCGCCAGCGGCGGCGCCATCTTCATGGCGGCGAAGTTCGACTGGACGATCGCCTATCTCTCGGTCGCGGTGCTGGCCTTCGTGCCCTTCCCGATCCTCGCCGCGATGCGGCCCGAGGCGGAAGGCGGCGGCGGCCGCCCGGTGGCGCTGGTCACCGGCATCCTCGCCAGCCTTGCGGCGATGGTGGCAAGCGTCCTGGTGGTCGGCGCGCTCGGCTGGGCGCTGCTCTCCGCGATCGGGTCGGGCGGGATCCGCAATCCCGGCGTGGTGAGCTACTGGGTGTTCGCGATCTGCCTGCTGCCGTTCATCATCCTCGGCACCGCGGTGCCCTGGCTGAAGAAGCTGCCCTGGGATGCGCCGCTGCGCCGCTCGGCCGCGGTCGGCCCCTATGTCGATGTCGCGTGGCGCTACGGGATCGTGGTGATCCCGATCCTGCTGTTCATCTCGGTCTATCGCACCGGCGACGTGATGGCGAACGCCCTCTCCCACCCGATGTTCAACCATCTCGGCTACGGGCTCGAGCAGATCAGCGTCGCCGACGGCTTCGTCGCGCTGATCGCCGGCATGCTCGGCGTGACGATGGGCGGCATCCTCGCCGCCAAGGCGCCGATGGGCTGGGCACTGGTGATCGGTGCGGTGATGTCGGCGCTGTCCAACTGGATCTTCGCCTGGCTGGCCTATCAGTCGCCGGGCGGGCCGGTGTGGTTCTCGCTGTTCGGCGTGCAGGTGACCGCCGGCGATTTCGACCTGTATCTCGCCATGGCGATCGACCAGTTCGGCCACGGCTTCGAAGGCGCGGTGTTCGTCGTCTATCTCTCGCTGCTGGTGAACCCGCGCTTCCCCAGCGCGCAGTACGCGCTGTTCTCCGGCCTCGCCTTCCTGATCCCCAGGCTGCTCGCGGGCCTGTCGGGCGTGTTCCAGAAGGCGATCGGCTATGATGGCTTCTTCATCATGGCCGGCGCGATGAGCCTCGGCGCGCTCGTGTTCCTGCCCTTCATCGTGAAGGCGAAGCCGCGCCCGGACGACACGCCCGCAGGCGCCGCGGCATGATCGAGCGCGCTTTCGCACCCGCCGCCGAGGCCGTCGCCTCGGGCCGCATCCCGGGCGCGACGCTCGGCGTGGTCGCGGCGGACGGGCGGCGCTGGGTGACGCATACCGGCATGGCAGCCCTCGTCCCCGAGCCCGAGCCGCTGACGCTCGACCACTGGTTCGACCTCGCCTCGGTCTCCAAGGTGGTGGCGACCACGACGATGATCCTCCGCCTCGCCGACGAGGGCCGGATCGATCTCGACGCCCCGCTGACCAGCGTGATCCCGGACCTCCGCCAGTACGACGTCGCCGGCGCCTATGAGCGCACGCTGACGTTCCGCGACTGCCTGGCGCACCGCACGCTCTTCCCCGCCGTCGAGCCGATCTACACCTATGGCGACGATCCGGACCGCCTCCGCGCCTTCGTGCTCCAGCGCGAGTGGAAGCATATCGCCGAGCCGGTCTATTCGGACATCAACTTCCTGCTGCTCGGCATCGCGATCGAGCGGGTGACCGGCAAACCCCTGGGCGAATGGCCGCTGGGGCCGGGCCTCGGCTACGGCCCGCCCCCCGGCCCCGCCGTGGCGACCGAGCGCTGCATGTGGCGGAACCGCGTGCTCAAGGGCGAGGTGCATGACGAGAATTGCGCGGCGATGGGCGGGCAGACCGGCCATGCCGGGCTGTTCGGCACCGCCGCCGGCGTGCTCGACTTCGCCCAGGGCGTGCTGGGCGGCAGCTTCTCCGATAGGATGCTAGAGGCGATCCGCACCCCGCAATATTCGCACCGCACCTGCGGCTGGGAGCGCAAGTTTCCCGGCTGGTCGGGCGGCCAGGCCTGCTCCGACGAGACCATCGGCCACACCGGCTTCACCGGCACCGGCCTGTGGATCGACTTCGACCGCGGCCTCGCCTGGACCCTGCTCACCAACCGCGTCCACCCGACGCGCCATTTCGACAGCGGCATCTTCGTGCTGCGCCCCGCGACGGGGGATGCCGTCATCACTGCCTGGGAGGCCCTATGATCTCGCTCCTCGCTCTCGCCATCGCCCTGTCCGGGCCCGATAGCGACACCCCCACCCCCGCCGACCGGCTGGCGCATCAGCAGATGCTGGTGCTCGACACCCATCTCGACACCCCCGAACTGTTCGAGCATCCCGGCTGGAAGTTCGACGAGTGGCACGACCGCGACTTCGACAAGAGCCAGATCGACCTGCCGCGCATGGAGCAGGGCGGCCTCGATGGCGGCTTCTTCGTGATCTACACCGGCCAGGGCCCGCTCACCCCCGAAGGCTATGCCAAGGCCCGCGACGCCGCGCTCACCCGCGAGATGTGGATCCAGCGCGTCGTGGCCGCGAACAGCGACAAGATGGAATTCGCGACCACGCCCGAGGATGCCTATCGCATCGCCAAGGCCGGCAAGCGCGTCGTCTTCCAGTCGATCGAGAACAGCTATCCGCTCGGCACCGACCTCACGCTGCTGAAGTGGTATTACGACCAGGGCGTGCGCATGGCCGGCCCGATCCACTTCCGCAACAACCAGTTCGGCGACAGCGCCACCGACAAGGTCAAGCAGTGGAACGGCCTCAGCCCGCTCGGCAAGCAATGGGTCGCCGAGATGAACCGGCTGGGCATGGTGATCGACGTCAGCCACTCGTCGGACGACGTGTTCGACCAGGCGATGGCGCTGTCCAAGACCCCGATCATCGCCTCGCACTCGGGCCCCAAGGCGATCTACAACCACCCGCGCAACCTCGACGACGATCGCATGCGCAAGCTCGCCAAGGCGGGCGGCGTGCTGCAGGTCAACAGCGTCTATCTGGTCGAGGGCGACCATGACGATGCCCGCAACAAGATCTCGAACCGCCAGGACGACTGGCACGCGCTTTCGGATGCGGAGCAGAAGAAGCTGATCGCCGACAAGGCGAAGGCGGACGCGACCAACCCCTATCAGGGCGCCGATTTCGAGCTGTTCATGAAGAGCCTGCTCCACTGCATCGCCGTGATGGGCGTCGACCATGTCGGCATCGGCGCCGACTGGGACGGCGGCGGCGGCGTGCGCGGAATGGAGGACATCACCGCGCTGCCGAAGATCACCGCGCGGCTGAAGAAGGAAGGCTTCTCGGATACCGACATCGAGAAGATCTGGAGCGGCAATGTGCTCCGCGTGCTCAAGCAGGCCGAGGACTGGGCAGCGAAGAACAAGTAACCTTAGGAAACGTCATCCCCGCCTTCGCGGGGATGACGGCTTTCAGTTGGCGGAAGCCACTAGGTTCAGCGCGTCGTCCATATACTTCGTACCGCTCGCATCCTGCGGCACGTCGTTGGCGTAGAAGGCGAAGGTGTAGTTCTTCCCGCTCGCCCCGGTGAAATAGCCGGCCAGCGCGTTGGTCTGGTTGAGCGTTCCGGTCTTGGCGAACAGCCTGCCCTCCAGCGGCGTGCCCTTGAAGCGGCGGGACAGCGTGCCGTCCACGCCGGCGATCGGCAGCGTGTCGCGGAACTGCGCGCCCCAGGGCTGTGCGGCCACCCAGCGCAGCAGCAGCACCGAACCGCGCGGGCTCACCCGGTTATAGCTCGACATGCCCGATCCGTCGGAAAAGTCCCAGGCGGTACGCGGCACGCCTGCGGCGACCAGCACCTGCTCGACCTTCGCGACCCCGTCCGCGATCGAACCGCTGCCGCCGTCGAGCAGGCCGACCCGACGCAAGGTCAGCTCGGCATGAAGGTTCTGGCTGACCTTGTTGATATGCTTGAGGTCCTCGGCGAACGGCGCCGGGGTCAGCCGCGCGAGCGCGGGGATGCCGGGCACCGTGACCTCCACCGGCGGGAAGGTGCGGTTCGCACGATCATCCTGCGGGGTCAGTCGCCGATGCAGCGATTGAATCGCCCCCTTCACCTTCACCCCGCGTGCCTCGAGCAGCACCTTGAGCCGCCACGCCGCGTACTCAGCCGGATCGTCGATCCCCAGCTTCCACACCCGCGGCTTGGCGTCCGCGCCGATGGTGCCGGTGATGTGGAGCAGCTTGCTGTTGGGATCACGGTCCCAGCCCAGCTCGGTCTTGTCGCCCGGCACCGTCTTCGCCTGGTTGTCGATCGTGAAATAGGGCCAGAGCTCGACCTTCGCGGCTTCTCCGGCCTTGGCGGGCGCAACGGTGAGCTTCAGCTCGTTATCGTCGAGCGTCAGCGCCGAGATGCCGGTGCCCGACGAGCTCGGGATATTGTTCCAGCTCATCCCCGGGCTCCAGCGCTGGTCCGGGAATAGCGTGTCGTCGCCGATGATGTTGCGGACATGCTTGGTCTTCGCCGCGATCGCATCGGCCAGCGTGGCGAGGCAATCGACGGTGCAATCGTCTGCGCTCGACAGCCGCGCGTCGCCCCGCCCTTCCAGCACGACATCCTGCCCCTGCAACCGCACTGCGGTACCGGCCGCCGCATCGGGCGCGTTGATGTCGGCCAGGTTCGCGAAGGCAGCCGCCGTCGTATAGACCTTCGTATTCGACGCGGGGATGAAGCGGCCGTCCGGGTTGATCGCGATGATCTCCTTGCCGCTGTCGTCCACCACCACCAGCCCGAAGCGGGTGCCCTGCGGCGCCTCGGCCAGCTTGGCGGCGACCCGCTGCTCCAGCGTCTGCTGCGCGAGCGCGGGGGTGGCGAGCGTCAGGGCGATGCCGAGCGCGACAGGACCAAGTGCGATGTGCTTCATGCCGCAAGCGTAACCGCGCCCGTGCGGCGTGCAAACCCGCGATCATTCAGAGGCATGGCCCCGGCATAACCACCGCGCATGCCAGCATTGTACCGGCAACATGGCACCGGCACGTTCGCGTAATGAAGATGATCCGGATCGCCCTCAACCTGTCCTGCGCGACGATGCTCGCAAGTGCCGCTCCCGCGCTCGCCCAGACCAACGACCTGGCCGCCGCGCTCGCCTTGCCGACTGCGAGCCAGATGGCCGGCGCCCGCGACGTGCCGCGCTTCGCCTGGGTCGAGAACCGGGCCGGCGCACGCAACCTCTGGGTGGCCGATGCCGGCCAGCAGGCGCGCCAGGTGACGGGCTATGCCGAGGATGACGGCATGATGCTCTACGACGTGGCGCTCAGCCCGGACGGCAAGCGCATCGCGTTCGTGCGCGGCGGCGATGACGAGTTCCCCGACGGCAAGATCCCCAACACCGCCTCGCTGCCCTGCACGCCAAACCAGCAGCTCTTCCTCGCCGAGGACGGCCAATCCCCGGTCGCGATCGGCGAAGGCCATATGCCCGCCTTCTCGCCCGACGGGCAGCGCATCGCCTTTACCAGGCGCGGCGAGATCTGGGTCTGGGTCGGCGGCAAGGCGGCGCGGATCGGCGCGGTCGGCGGTGGAGTCAGCGATCTCAAATGGACGCCCGATGGCAGGAAGCTGCTGTTCGTCGATAATCGCGATGGCCACGGCTTCGTCGCGTTGCTTGATGTGGATGCGGGCAAGCTGACGTACATGGATCCGGCGCTCGGCTATTCGGCCGAGCCGGCGCTGTCGCCCGATGGCAGCCAGGTCGCCTATATCCAGTATCTCGATCCGCCCGCAGGCGCCGCAGCGGATGGCGGCCCCTATTGGTCGATCCGCGTCGCCGATGCCGCGACCGGCAAGGCCCGCACGCTGTGGAGCCCGCCGAAAGGCATGGGCGGCCGCTATTACGGCACCCGCCAGCACAATCTCTACTGGAGCAGGGCCGGCCAGCTGCTCTTTCCCTGGGAACGCACCGGCTTCCTCCATGTCTATGCGATCGACGCCGCCAGGGGCGGCGAACCCAGGGAGCTGACTCCGGGCAAGTTCGAGGTCGAGACCTTCCTCCTCGGCGCCGACGATGTCGTCACCTTCGCCGCCAATGCCGATGAGGCCGATCGCCGCCATTTCTGGCAAGTGCCGGCCAGCGGTGGCGCGGCCAAGCGGGTTACCCAGGGCAAGGGCAGCGAGAGCTTGCCCCTGTTCGGCGGCGGCCAGCTTGCCGGCATCGCGGCCGATGCCAGCCACACGGCGCATCCGGTCCTCGCAAGGGGGCTGGCGCCGCTGGGCGAGGTCGCCGAGCTGAAGGGCGCAATCACGCCCGAAGCGGTGACCTACACGGCCGAGGACGGCGTGACCGTCCATGCCCAGCTGTTCCGCGGCCAGGGCAAGGGCAGGCATCCCGCGCTGATCTTCGTCCATGGCGGGCCGCGCCGCCAGATGGTGCTCGGCTTCCACCACGCCCAATATTATTCGAACGCCTATGTGATGAACCAGGTGCTGGCGGCGAAGGGCTATACCGTGCTGTCGGTCAATTATCGCAGCGGCACCGGCTATGGCCAGGCGTTCCGCGAAGCCCCCGGCATCGCCCGCGACGGCGCCACCGAATATCGCGACGTGCTCGCCGGCAGGCGCTGGCTCGCGGCGCAGAAGGATGTCGAGGCCGACAGGATCGGCATCTGGGGTGGCAGCTGGGGCGGCTATCTCACCGCCCTCGCCCTCGCCCGCAACAGTGACCTGTTCAAGGCGGGCGCCGACTTCCATGGCGTCCACACCCTGCTGCGCAATGTCGATGGCAATCTCTCGCCCGATGCGCAGGTCGCGGCGCGCCAGAAGCAATGGGAGAGCTCGCCCATGGGTTCGATCGCGACCTGGCGCTCGCCGGTGCTGCTCGTGCACGGCGACGATGACCGCAATGTCGATTTCGCCCAGTCGCTGCTGCTCGCCCGCGAGCTGGCGGCGCGCGGCATCCCGCATGAGGAGCTCGTATTCCCCAATGAACGCCACGAATTCTTCCGCAATGCAGACTGGCTCGCCGCCTATGGCCGCACCATCTCCTTCTTCGACGCGCATCTGAAATGAGGGTGATCATGGCAGCGGCGGCACTGGTCGGAGCGGGCACTGCCCAGGCACAGACGCAGGAGCGCGCGACGCTGATCCACGGCGCCCGGGTGTTCGACGGCACCGGCGGCAAGGCGAAGCTGAGCGACGTGCTGATCGAGGGTGACCGGATCGTGCGCGTCGGCAGGAAGCTGCGCGTGCCCGAAGGCACCGAGGTGATCGACGCGACCGGGCTGACGCTGATCCCCGGTCTGCACGACCTCCACATCCACACAAGGCGCGAGGCCTTTACCGACGCCGCGTCGCTGCACCGTTTCTACTCGCCGTACCTGCGCGCGGGCGTGACCAGCATCAACGAATTCTCTGTCTCGGGCGAGATGATGGCCGGCATCCGCGCGCTCCGCGCCGATACGCCGCGCCTGACGCTGGCGGTGCGATTGGGCGTGCCTGACGGGCATGGCACCGAGAGCCAGTTCACCAATGCGATCACGCTCCAGGTCACCAGTCCGGAGGAGGCGCATGCGGCAATGGCCAGGGCGCTGCCCTACAAGCCGGACATGGTGAAGGTGTTCGCCGATGGCTGGCGCTATGGCGATCCCGCCCGCCCCGACAAGCCGAGCATCGACGAGCCGACCCTGGCGGCGATCGTCGCGGATGCGCACAAGGCGGGCATCAAGGTGATGACCCACACCGTCACGCTCGAAGGCGCCAAGATCGCAGCGCGCGCGGGCGTGGACTCGCTGGCCCACGGCGTCGGCGATGCGCTGGTCGACAATGAGCTGATCGGCCTGATGAAGAAGCACCACATGGCCTATGTCGCGACGCTCGCGACCTATGAGCCGCTCGAGGCGCGCGTGCTGGCGCCCGAGGAACTGGCCCTGCTCACGCCCGAGCAGCAGGCACGCGAGACCGCCCGGCTGGCCAAGGGCGAGGCAATCGCTCCCTATGACAGCAAGCGCTGGGAGATCATGCGCGAGAATATCCGCCGGCTCCAGGTCGCCCGGATCCGCATCGGTGTGGGCACCGATACCGGCATCGAGGGCGTCTATCCCGGCTTCGGCGCACTGCGCGAGATGCGCATCCTCACCGAACTGGGCTTCACCCCCGCCGAGGCGATCGAGGCGGGCACCAAGGTCAGCGCCGAGATCATGGGCCGCAAGGACGAAGGCGTGATCCGCAAGGGCGCCCGCGCCGACCTCGTCTTGGTCGCCGGCGCGCCGGATGTGACGTTCCGGGACCTGTACGCGGTCAAGCGGGTCTGGGTTGGCGGGCGTGAGGTTTCGCTGGCGGACTGATCTCCCTCTCCCGCCTGCGGGAGAGGGCTGAACTTGCAATGTAGGATTTCGCCTGCTCGGCTCCCACAGCCGGGGTTACCCCCAGCCGCTCTTTGACCCCGCAGGAAAAATAGGATCACGCGCACGCAACAATGTTGCGAGATGCGGCGCATACCCGAGGAAACAGGGAAAATTTCGGGCCGGAAGACCCGCTCTTGGCCTGTCCTTCGTGTACTTTGACGGGTCGCACCCGCATCCCGTGTAGGACCTCCGTCCTCCCCGCCCGCGCGGGAATGACGATGAAAGGCTCAGGCCATATCGGGCGCGCGATAGACCTCTTCGTCCAGCTCCCCTTCCCAGCGCGCGACCAGCGTCGCGACGGTCAGGTTCGCCGAGGCGCTCGGCACGGTGCGGGTCATGTCGAGCAGCCGGTCGAACGGCAGCACGAAGCCGACCACGAGCGCAGTCTGTTCCGGCGAGACGCCCACCGCGCTCAGCACCGCCGCCAGCATGAACAGCGAGGCCGAGGGCACCGGCGCGGTGCCGAACGCCGCCAGCGCGCCGGTCAGCAGCACGGTGACATAGACGGTCGGGGTCAGGTGAACGCCGAATGCCTGGAGCGCGAACATGCTCAGCAGGCCGACATACATCGCCGTGCCGTCCTTGCCGATGCTCGCGCCAAGCGGCAGCACGGTCGAGAAGACCGGGCGGCCGATGCCGAGATTCTGCTCGGAGACGCGCATCGCCACCGGCAACGTCGCGCCGCTGGACGCCGTGGAGAAGGCCACTGCCAGCGCATCCACGATGCCGCGGAAGAAGGGCAGCAGCGGCAGTTTCGCGACGAAGCGCAGCAGCAGGCTGTGCACCACCAGCATCTGGATCAGCGAGCCGAGCACCACCGCCAGCGCCAGCCAGCCGACATGGACAAACACCGCCGCGCCATTGGCGGCCACCGCATTGGCGATCAGCGCGAACACGCCGAAGGGCGTCGCTTCCATGACGATACCGACGACGCGGAGCAGCACTGCGGACGTCGATTGCAGCAGATTGGCGAAGGGCTTGCCGGGCTCGCCGGCCACCACGGTGCCGCAGCCGATCAGGATCGAAGTGAAGATCAGCGCCAGCATATCGCCCTTGGCCAACGCGTCGAAGATGTTGGTGGGGATGATGTTGATCAGCTGCTCATAGGGCGTAACCGGCTTGCCGAGTACATGTGCCTCGGCCGTACCGAGCGGCGCGCCCACGCCCGGCTGGACGATCGCGGCGACCAGCATGCCGACCGAGACGGCGATGAAGGTGGTCAGTGCGAACATGCCCACCGTCCGCCCGCCCAGGCTCCCCAGCCGCTTCGGATCGGCGAGCGAGGTGATGCCCGAGGCGATGGTGACCAGCACGATCGGCGCGACCAGCATGCGGATCGCCCGGACGAACAGGTCGCCGATGAACTGGAGATAGGGAGCCCCCTGCGGCAGCACCAGCGCGAAGACCACGCCGAGGACGAGAAAGGCGAGGACGCGCTTCCACAGCGCCGTGCCGAACCACCAGGCCATCAGTTGCAGCTCCCCGCGCTCGGCTTGTGGGCAATGGAACGTCCGGCCGCCTTGCCGGTCATCGCCCCCCTGTCGACCGCGACCACGCCGTTGACCACCACGGTCCGCACACCGGCCGCGAGCAGCGCCGGCTGCTCATAAGTGGCGCGCGATGCATAGGTCCTGGGATCGAACACCACGACATCGGCATAGGCGCCGCCGCGCAGATGCCCGCGCCCCGCCAGCCCGAAGGTGTCGGCGGTCAGCGACGAGCTGCGCTCGATGAACTGGCGCAGCGTGATGACATGGTCGGTCTTGACGTACTTGTCGTACTTGCGGGCGAACGAGCCATAGACGCGCGGATGGCCGCCCGAGGCATCCGACCCGGTCATCACCCAGGGCTGCTGCATGAAGGCGGCGATATCGGCCTCGCTCTGGTTGAACGAGACGGTGCCGGGATCACCGATGCGGATCACCGCGATCGCGGCATCGACCGGCGCCAGGTTCATTTCCTTGGCGACTGCATCGAGATAGCGGTTCTTGTACTTGCCCTCGACGATCAGCAGCTTGTCCGCCCCGCCGCGCTTGCGGAGGTTCTCGACCATGCCGGCATGCATCTTCTCGGCAAGCGACGGATCGTCGAAGCGCTTGAGCAACGCCGGACGGCCGCCATCCTGCGCCCAGAGCGGCACCAGCGAAGCGACCAGGCTCGTGCCCGATGCCGACCAGGGATACTGGTTCGCCGTCACCTTCTCGCCGCGGGCACGCGCCGCGTTGATCGTCGCGATGATCTTCGGCGCGTCGCCCTGCACGTCGACGCCGAGCGCCTTGATATGGCTGATATGCGCGGGCAGCCCGCCCTCGCGGCCGATGCGGATCGCCTCGTCGATCGCCGCGATCAGGCCAACAGTGTAGCTGCTCTCGTCGCGGATATGGCTGTCATAGCTGCCGCCGCGCTTGCCGGCTTCCTTGGCCAGCTCGATGACTTCCTGGGTCTTGGCGAAGCTCTGCGGCGCGTAGAACAGACCAGTCGAGAGGCCGAGCGCGCCCTGGCACATCGCGGAGGCGACCAGCCCCTTCATCTTCGCCAGCTCCTCCGGCGTCGGCGCGCGATTGTCCTCGCCCACCACTTTCTCGCGGATCGCACCGAAGCCTACCCAGGCCGCATAGTTGATGCCCACCGGTTTGGTCTTCGCGCTGCCGAGCACCTTGGCGACATCGGGATCGCCGCCGCCGTCATTGCCGATGAAGGCGGTGGTAACGCCCTGCATCAGGAAGGCCGGGACCAGCCGCCTGGCCTGGTCATCCGAGGCTAGGTCGCCGCCCATATGGGTGTGCGGATCGATGAAGCCCGGCGCGACGATCATGCCCTTGGCCTCGATGATCCGCGCCGCAGTGACGGTGGCGTGCCGGCTCACCGAAACGATATGATCGCCACTGATCGCCACGTCTCCGACGAACGGGGCGTCCGAGCCCGTATAGATGGTGCCGCCGCGGATCAGCAGGTCCACCTTCTGCGGCGGGAGCGGCGCGGCGGCGGCTCCCAGTGAGACAGCGGCAATACCCAGCAGCAGCGCGACCTTCATGGCGTTCCCCAAAATCCTTTGACGGGCGGATAAAGCGTGCCGTCCCGATCCTCGACGCCGCCCGGATGATCCTTGGCGAGCCAGAGGGGACCGTCAAGGTCGGCGAAATCGGACATGCGGGCGATGTGCAGCGCCGCGGCGATCGACAGCGACGAGCTGACCATGCAGCCGGTCATCAGCCCGAGCCCCCGCGCACGGGCAGCCTGGGCGAGGCGCAGCCCCTCGGTGAGGCCGCCCGACTTGTCGAGCTTGACGTTCACCACCTCATAGCGGCGCGCGACCAGGTCCAGCTCCGTGCTGGTGTGGATCGATTCATCCGCAGCGATCGGCACGCGGTGCTGGAACGTCTCGAGGCAGGCATCGATCTCGGCGGAGACGGGCTGCTCGAGCAGATCAACCCGCAGCTCCGCCAGCACCGGCTGCATCGCCTCGACCAGCCGGGCGTCCCAGCTCTCATTGGGGTCGACGATCAGCTTCGAATCGGGCGCGGCGTTGCGGACCGCGCGAATCTGCGCATCGGGCAGGCGCCCATCGACCTTTACCTTGAGCAAAGGCGCGGCAGCGGCACGGCGCGCGGCGACGCCCATCATCATCGGCGTGTCGATCACGATGGTGAGCGCGCTGGCCAGCGGCCCCGGCTCGGGCGCACCGATCAGCTCGGCAACGCTCCTGCCCGCCTCCCGCGCCTCAAGATCCCACAGCGCGCAGTCCACTGCATTGCGGGCGGCGCCGGCCGGCAGCAGCGACAGCAGCTCCTCGCGCCCCGCGCCGGCCTCGATCGCCGGGCGGATGCCCTCGATCGCCTCCAGAGCGCTCTCGACGCTCTCGCCATATCGGGCATAGGGCACGCCCTCGCCCCGCCCTTCCAGCGCCCCCGCGCGGATCGTGACCGTGACCATATCGGCCTCGGTCTTCACCCCGCGCGAGATGCGGAAAGGCCTGGTCAGGAGGAAGCGGTCGTGACGGGCCGCGAGACTTCGGTGCATAGCAACTCGTCGATGATCGCCTCGACCCCGAAGGCGATCGGATCGGTGCAGGGAAGTCCAAGCTCGGCCTCGATCCGCCGGCACAAAGCCTCGGCCTCGACCTTCTCCATGCGGGAAGTGTTGAGGCAGACGCCGACGGCGCGAACGTTCGGGCTGGTCAGGCGCGCAGTCTGGAGGTTGGCCTCCAGGCACTCCTTCAGCCCCGGCAGCGCACGGCCCGGAATGCCGCGCATATGGCTGCGGCTCGGATCGTGGCAGAGGATCAGCGCCTCGGGCTGGGCGCCGTGGAGCAGGCCGGTCGAGACGCCGGCGAAGCTCGGGTGGAACAGCGAGCCCTGGCCCTCGATCACGTCCCAGCCGCCATCGGTGCGCTCGGGCGCCAGCGCCTCGATCCCGCCCGAGATGAAATCGGCGACGACAGCGTCGATCGGCACGCCCGAGCCGGCAATCAGGATGCCGGTCTGGCCCGTCGCGCGGAAATCGGCCTTCTCGCCCCGCGCCTTGAGCGCATCGGCGATGGCGATCGTGGTGTACATCTTGCCGACCGAGCAATCGGTGCCGACGGTGAGGATGCGGCGGCCGGCGCGGGCATAGCCATTGCCCACCTTCATATCCGCCGGCGGATCGCGCACGTCGAACAGCTGCAGGTTCTTCTCCCGGGCCAGCGCGGCCAGCTCGGGCACGTCGCGCAGCCGCTGGTGGAGACCGGCGGCGATGTTCATGCCCGCATTGAGCGCGGCCATCGCATCACGGACCAGGTCACCGCCCATGACGCCGCCCGAATTGGCGATGCCGAGCACGAGCGTCTTCGCCCCCGCCGCAGCGCCTTCTTCGATGGTCATGCGCGGCAGGCCGAGCGTGAGGGTGGAATCGTCGTGGCGGAACTCACCCACGCAATCCGGCCGCCGGAATTCGGCGAGGCCGCGCGAGGTCTTGATGCCTACGAAGTCGGTGCTGTGACCGAGGTAAAGGAGGTAAGGTGCCGGTATCATTGGGTGATAACGCTATCGCTCCGCATCCGGCACCGCGCATAGCGAGTCGGCGCCTCGGCATAGCCAGCCGTTATGGCAGCCTAAGGGCTTGCCCTTAGGCGTCGATCACCTTGGCCAGCGTCTTGAGGAAATCGGTGGCCAGCGCCGTCGGCGGGCGGTTGAGCAGGAACATCGCATGGACGTCGAAAGTGAGCTGCGGCTTGAGCGGCCGCATCGACAGGCCGGGGACGAGCGAGGCCTGGGCGGTGAAGCTGTCGACCACCGTCATGCCCACACCCTGCGCGACCAGCGCGGTGGCGATGTAGAAGGTTCGCGCCGAGATCACCTCGTCGAGATCAAGCTCGAGCCGCGCGCATTCCTGGCTGAACAGCTGGCCGATCGGGCCCGAATTGGCGAGGCTGATGAACGGGCGGCCACGGAGCCGCTCCAGCTCGATGCGCGGCGGCGCGTCGGGCATGTCCTCCTCGCGGTAGAGCACCACCAGTTCACCCTCGCCCAGCCAGCGATGGCCGATCGGCGCGGCGTGCGGCACTTCATACGCGATCGCGACATCGGTCTCGCGCTCGTAGAGCTTGCGGAGAAGGTCGTCGTGATGGACGGTCTGCAGGTCGAAGCGCACGCCCTCATGGTTGCGCATGAAGCGCGACACCGCGGTGGGCAGCGCGTTGAGCGCCAGGCTGGGCAGCGCCGAGACCTTGAGCATGCCGCCCGCACCACGCTTCAGGTTCCGCCCCGCTTCACGCAGCGCATAGACGCGGTCCTGGATCTCCGAGACTTCGGTGAACAGGGTGTGCGCGTCCTCGGTGGGGACGAGCCGGCCATTGGTGCGGTGGAAGAGCTGGAAGCCGAGCAGACTCTCGGCATGCCGCAGCATCTTCGACACCGAAGGCTGCGAGACGTTGAGCGCGCGCGCCGCCCCGCTCACCGAGCCGTTGACATATACCGCGTGAAAGATCTCGATGTGGCGCAAGTTCATTGCGCGCAAACTATAGTGGTTTGGGAAAAGGGAAAGGCCCCGCTGCCTCCCCTCCCTGGAAGGGGGAATTTCAGCCCCCCGGCGTGAACTCCGCGACCAGGTCGTAGCGATCGCCCGGGAAGGTCTGGCGAACGAAGGTCACCGCCCTGCCCGTGCGCCAGGTCCAGCGCTCCACCTGCAGGCAGGCGCTATGCGTATCGAGCTTGAGCCGCTTTGCCAGCGCGCCGCCCGCGGAGACGGCGCGGATGCGGTGGCGCGCGTCGGTCCAGGGTACGTGGTGGAGCAGCCAGGAGCCCGGCGCCTCGGTTTCGAAGGTATCGGCGCGCGGCACCGGCACCGTGTCGAGCGCGATCAGCCGGCGTTCGAGCGCGAAGGGCTGGCCACCAGCGAAATGCACGCCCTCGATCAGCAGGGCCGGTGCCGGGATGCCGGAGACTTCGATGTCGGGATCGCGATTGACCACACGGCAGGTGTCGAGCTCCCAGCCATAGGCTTCGCCGCGCGCTTCGATCAGCTGGGCGAGATCGGGCACCTCGAGCACCGCGGCATGGACCTTGGGCTGGGCGACGAACGAGCCGACCTTGCGGCGGCGCTCGATCAGCCCGGCATGGGCGAGCCGCTCCAGCGCCTTGCTCACCGTGGCGCGGGCACAGCCATAATGGGCGACCAGTTCATGCTCGAACGGGATGCGATCGCCGGGACGCAACTCGCCCGAGCGGATGCGATCCTCGATGTCCGAGCGGATGCGTTCCTGGAGCGTCACCCGAGCAGGCGCTCAAGGGTTTTATGATAATGATTAGCAATAACCTCGCTCGCGCGATGCCTGCCGCGAACGACTTGCAGCTGGCCGGCACGCCAGACGCAGTCGATCGCGCCGGCGCGGCCGGCGAAGATCCAGCGATCGAGGAAGGTGCCGGCGGTGGCGCCGGCGAAGCTCGGATGGTCCATGTTCAGGCTCAGGATATCGGCAGGCGCGCCGGGCGCAATCCCGGTTGCGACGCCCAGCGCCTGGCCGGCGCCGGTAAGCGCCGCGTTGAACAGGGTTTCGCCGACCGAAGCGCCTTCGGGCGAGAGGATCGCGCGGCGGCGCAGTGAAAGGCGCTGCGAATATTCGATTGAGCGGAGTTCGTACGCGGCGTCGATCTGGATGTTGGAATCGGTGCCGGTGGCGATGCGCCCGCCGGCGGCCAGATAGCGCTCGGCCGGGAAGATGCCGTCGCCGAGGTTGGCTTCGGTGACCGGGCACAGGCCGGCGACCGCGCCGGAGCCGGCGAGGCGATCGGTCTCGGAGTCATTGAGGTGCGTGGCGTGGATCAGCGTCCAGCGCGAATCGACCCCGGCATTGTGGAGCAGCCACTCGACGGGGCGCGCGCCGCTCCACTGCTCGCACGCCTCGACTTCCTTGACCTGCTCGGCGGCGTGGATGTGGATCGGGCCGTCGGTCAGCGCGGTGACCGCGGCCAGTTCCTCGGGCGTGACCGCGCGCAGCGAATGCGGTGCGACGCCGAGCACGGCATCGGCGGGGAGCTTTGCGCGGCTCGCCTCGACCAGCCGGGCGAAGCTGTCGATATCCGAGAGGAAGCGGCGCTGGCCGGGCTTGGGCAGGCGGCCGCCGAAATCGCTGTGCGCGTAGAAGACGGGAAGCAGGGTCAGGCCGATGCCGGTCTGCTCGGCAGCGCTAATGATTGCCGCTGCCGTCTCGGCCGGGTCGGCATAGCGGCCACCGTCCACGTCGTTGTGGAGATAATGGAACTCGCCGACACGAGTATAGCCGGTCTCGAGCATCTCGACATAGGCCTGGGCCGTGATCGCGGCGATGTCGTCGGGCGTGAGCCGGTCGAGGAACCGGTACATGATCTCCCGCCAGCTCCAGAAATCATCGTCGGGCCGGCCGCGACGCTCGCTCAGCCCGGCCATACCGCGCTGGAAGCCGTGGCTGTGGACATTGCCGAGGCCGGGAATCGCGACGCGGTGGCGCTCGGCATCGGGCGCGGGATCGCTGCCGGCAAGGACGTCGGCGATCCGCCCTTCGGCGATGCGCAGCGTGACCCGCTCGGCCCAGCCGGTGGGGAGCAACGCGGTTTCGAACCAGAGATTCATCCAGGGCCTCCTGCGCATTATGTCTAGACATAACTCAAGCCACAGGCAAGGATGCGCGCATGGATCGACTCTGGACCAACGCACGGATCGCGACGATGGCGGGGCCTGGCCTCGGCATGATCGAGCATGGCGCGGTCGCGGCCCGGGGCGGGCGGATCGCCTGGGTCGGCCCCGTGGGCGAGGCGCCGGCCGCGGCCGAGACGATCGACTGCGAGGGCCGCTGGATCACCCCGGGCCTGGTCGATTGCCACACCCACCTCATCCATGGCGGCGACCGCGCGCACGAGTTCGAACTGCGCCTGCAGGGCGCCAGCTATGAGGAGATCGCCCGCGCCGGCGGCGGGATCGTCTCGACGATGCGCGCCACCCGCAAAGCCGGCGAGGCCGAACTCGTCGCCAGCGCCCTGCCACGGCTCGACGCGCTGATCGCCGAGGGCGCAACCACGGTCGAGGTGAAGTCGGGCTATGGCCTGTCGCTGGACGACGAGCTGAAGATGCTGCGCGCTGCCCAGGCACTGGGTCGCGAACGCCCGGTGCGGATCGCGACGACCTTCCTCGGCGCGCATGCCCTGCCGCCCGAATATGCCGACGACCGCGCCGGCTATATCGATCTCATCTGCGAAGAGATGATCCCGGCACTGGGCAGTCTGGCCGATGCGGTGGACGCGTTCTGCGAGGGGATTGGCTTCACCCCCGACGAAACCCGGCGCGTGTTCGAGACCGCAAAGGCGCACGGCCTGCGCGTGAAGGTCCACGCCGAGCAGCTCTCCAACCAGCATGGCGCGGCGCTGGCGGCTTCATACGGCGCGCTTTCGGCCGATCATCTCGAATATCTCGATGAGGCCGGTATCGCGGCAATGGCGAAGTCCGGCACGGTCGCGACATTGCTTCCCGGCGCCTATTACTTCGTCCGCGAGACAAAGCTGCCGCCGATCCAGGCGCTGCGCGCCGCCGGCGTGCCGATTGCACTGGCGACCGACTGCAACCCGGGCACCTCGCCGCTCACCAGCCTGCTGCTCGTCATGAACATGGGCGCGACGCTGTTCCGCCTCACTGTCGAGGAATGCCTGGCCGGTGTCACCCGCGAGGCGGCACGGGCGCTGGGGCTGCAAACCGAAATCGGCACGATCGAACCCGGCAAGTCCTGTGACCTCGCGATCTGGGACATCGAGCGGCCGGCCGAGCTTGTCTATCGCATGGGGCTGAACCCGCTCCATGCCCGAGTCTTCAAAGGTATCTGGAAGGGCGTATGACCGAAATCCTGCTGATCCCCGGCGACGTGCCGCTGGCCGAGTGGCGCGCGATCTGGCGCGGCGCGGTGCCGAAGCTCGACCCCGCCAGCGCGCCGCGCATCGCCGAGAGTGCGGCCGCGGTCGCCCGCATCCTCGCGCATGGCGCGCCGGTCTATGGGATCAACACCGGCTTCGGAAAGCTCGCCAGCGTCAAGATCGAAGCCGAGGACCTCACCACGCTCCAGCGCAATATCGTGCTGAGCCACGCCGCCGGCATCGGCGCGCCCTCCCCCGCCCCGATCGTGCGGCTGATGATGGCACTCAAGCTCGCCAGCCTCGCCCAGGGTGCCTCGGGCGTGCAGCCCGCCACCGTCGCGCTGCTCGAGGCGATGCTCGCCAAGGGCCTCACGCCGGTCGTACCCAGCCAGGGATCGGTCGGCGCCAGCGGCGACCTTGCCCCGCTCTCGCATATGGCCGCGACGATGATCGGCGTCGGCTCGATCGAAATCGAAGGCCGCGTGCTGCCCGCCGAACAGGCGCTGGCCGAAGCAGGCCTCGCCCCGGTGACGCTCGGCCCCAAGGAGGGGCTGGCCCTTCTCAACGGCACCCAATTCTCCACCGCCAATGCGCTTGCCGGCCTGTTCGAGACCGAGACGCTGTTCCAGGCGGCGCTGGTCACCGGCGCGCTCTCGACCGAGGCGGCCAAGGGCACCGATGCGCCCTTCGATCCACGCATCCACCAGCTGCGCCGTCATCCCGGCCAGATCGCCGTGGGCGAGACGCTGCGCACGCTGATGGCCGGCTCCGCGATCCGCGCCTCGCACCGCGACGACGATCCGCGCGTGCAGGATCCCTATTGCCTGCGCTGCCAGCCGCAGGTGATGGGCGCGGTGCTCGACCTGCTCCGCCAGGCCGGCACCACGCTCGAGACGGAGGCGAACGGCGTCAGCGACAATCCGCTGATCTTCCCCGAGACCGACGAGGCGCTGTCCGGCGGCAATTTCCACGCCGAGCCCGTCGCCTTCGCCGCGGACATGATCGCGCTGGCGATCTGCGAGATCGGCTCGATCGCCGAGCGCCGCATCGCGATGCTGGTCGACCCCGCGCTCTCCAACCTGCCCGCCTTCCTGACTCCCCAGCCCGGGCTCAACTCGGGCTTCATGATCCCCCAGGTGACCGCTGCCGCTCTCGTCTCCGAGAACAAGCAGCGCGCCACGCCGGCGAGCGTCGATTCGATCCCGACCTCGGCCAATCAGGAAGACCATGTCTCGATGGCCGCGCACGGTGCCCGGCGCCTGCTCGACATGGCGGCGAACTGTGCCGGGGTGATCGGCATCGAGCTGCTCGCTGCCGCGCAGGGCTGCGACTTCCATGCCGGCCTCACCTCCTCGGAAGCGCTGGAACGCGTCCGCGCCCGGCTGCGCAGCGAGGTGCCAACGCTCGACCATGACCGGCATTTCCACCCCGACATCGAAGCCGCCACCGCACTGGTCCGCGCCGGCGCGGTCGCCAAGGCAGCGGCGATCGCGCTGCCGGGGGTCGCATGAGTTGGCTGCAAGTCCATCGCGGCGAGGCGCCGCTGATCGTCGCCTTTCCGCACACCGGCACCGACCTTGCCGATGTCGAGGCGCAGTTCGTCTCGCCCTGGCTGGCGCGCAAGGACGCGGATTGGTGGATCGACCAGCTCTATGACTTCGCCGCCGGACTGGGTGCGACGACAATCCGCACCACGCTCTCCCGCAGCGTGATCGACGTGAACCGTGATCCCTCGGGCGCCTCGCTCTATCCGGGCATGGCGACGACCGAGCTTTGCCCCACCACGACCTTCGACAACGAACCGCTCTATCGGGACGGCAATCCCGGTACGGACGAGATTGCCCGGCGCCGCGCTGCGTATTTCGATCCCTATCATGCCGCGATCGAAGCGGAGATCGCTCGCCTACGCGCAACCCACCCCGGGATCGTCCTCTACGACGCCCATTCGATCCGCAGCCATGTCCCGCGCCTGTTCGACGGCGAGCTGCCCCAGTTCAACATCGGCACCAATGGCGGCACCACCTGCGCGCCGGCTCTGCGCGAAGCCGTTGAAGCCGCGTGCGCAGCAACACCGTGGAGCCAGGTGACCGACGGCCGCTTCCGCGGGGGCTGGACCACCCGCCACTATGGCCGGCCCGAACAGGGCGTCCACGCGATCCAGATGGAGCTGGCCTGCCGCGGCTATATCGACGAGCCCGCCCGCTTCGACGAATCGCACTGGCCGACGCCCTATGACCAGTCCCGCGCCGCGCCGATGCGCGCGGCGCTGACCAGCATCCTCATCGCCTGCCTCGAATTTGCCGGAGCCCCGGAATGACTCGCCTCGACAACAGCCGCATCATCAAGCCCGCCACCGGCAAGGAGCGCAGCGCCAAGAGCTGGCTCACCGAAGCGCCGCTGCGCATGCTGATGAACAACCTCCACCCCGACGTCGCCGAGCGGCCCGAGGAGTTGGTCGTCTATGGCGGCATCGGCCGCGCGGCCCGCGACTGGGAGAGCTATGACAAGATCGTCGCCGCGCTGCGCGATCTCGAGGCCGACGAGACGTTGCTGATCCAGTCGGGCAAGCCGGTCGGCGTGTTCCGCACCCACGAGAACGCCCCCCGCGTCCTCCTCGCCAATTCCAACCTCGTGCCGCATTGGGCGACCTGGGAGCATTTCAACGAGCTCGATCGCAAGGGGCTGGCGATGTACGGCCAGATGACCGCCGGCTCGTGGATCTATATCGGCACCCAGGGCATCGTGCAGGGTACGTACGAGACCTTCGCCGAAATGGCCCGCCAGCATTATGGCGGCAGCCTGAAGGGCCGCTGGCTGCTCACGGCCGGCCTTGGCGGCATGGGCGGCGCGCAGCCGCTAGCGGCGGTGATGGCAGGCGCTTCCTGCCTCGCGATCGAGTGCCAGCCGAGCCGCATCGAGATGCGCCTGCGCACCGGCTATCTCGACCGCGCGGCCGAGAGCATCGACGAGGCACTGGAGATCATCCGCTGCGCCGACAAGCCGGTCTCGGTCGGCCTGCTCGGCAACGCGGCGGAGCTGCTGCCCGAGATGTTCGCGCGCGGCATTCGCCCCGACCTGCTCACCGACCAGACCAGCGCGCATGACCCGATCAACGGCTATCTGCCCGTCGGCTGGACCGTCGCCGAATGGATCGAGAAGCGCGAGCGCGATCCCGAGGGTGTGGCCAAGGCCGCCAAGGCATCGATGGCGCAGCATGTGAAGGCGATGCTCGACTTCCACGCCGCCGGAGTGCCGACGGTCGATTACGGCAACAACATCCGCCAGGTCGCGCTGGACGAGGGCGTGACCAATGCCTTCGACTTCCCCGGCTTCGTCCCCGCCTATATCCGCCCGCTCTTCTGCCGCGGGATCGGTCCGTTCCGCTGGGCGGCGCTCTCGGGCGATCCCGAGGACATCGCGAAGACCGATGCCAAGGTGAAGGAGCTGCTGCCTGACAACGCGCATCTCCACAACTGGCTCGACATGGCCGCCGAGCGCATCCACTTCCAGGGCCTGCCCGCCCGCATCTGCTGGGTCGGCCTGGGCGACCGCCACCGGCTCGGCCTTGCCTTCAACGAGATGGTGGCCAGCGGCGAACTCAAGGCCCCGATCGTGATCGGCCGCGACCATCTCGACAGCGGATCGGTCGCCAGCCCCAATCGCGAGACCGAGGCGATGCAGGACGGATCGGACGCAGTCTCGGACTGGCCGCTGCTCAACGCCCTGCTCAACACCGCATCGGGCGCGACCTGGGTGTCGCTCCATCACGGCGGCGGCGTCGGCATGGGCTATTCGCAGCATGCCGGCATGGTCATCGTCGCGGACGGAACGCCGGAAGCCGCGGCCCGGCTCGAGCGCGTGCTGTGGAACGACCCCGCGACCGGCGTGATGCGGCATGCCGACGCCGGCTACGTCGAGGCTTTGGACTGTGCGCGTGAGAAGAGGCTCAAACTGCCCGGTATCTTGTAGGCAGTCCTTCTTTCCGGAAACGGAGAGACTGGAGGCGGGCCGTGCTGCAACCAGGGTCCGCCTCTGGCAACCCCGTCATGCTGAACCTGTTTCAGCATCCAAGGAACCGCGAAGGAGATCGCCGGTGCGAGCATTTGACCCTGAAACAAGTTCAGGGTGACGATGGAATGGCCAGGTTAGCCCTCAAATTTCCACGAAGCGCCCGGCTTCGCGGTCCTTCACCACCTTGCCCGCTTCGAACACGGTGCCATTCATCGTGATGTAGACGCCGGGCTGCGCGACCTGGACGGTGGCGAAGGCCATGCCCAGGTTGAAGGTGGCATCGCTCTCGGCGAAGCGCGCCGGCGCCAGCGCGCCGACCAGCACGATCGTCTTGCCCGGAATGCCGGCAAGCGCCCTGGCGGTCTCGGTCATCGTGTCGGTGCCGTGCGTGATGACGATGCGCTCCGCATCCGACGCGGCGACACGGGCAGCGATCGCCGCGCGGTCGGCATCGTCCATCTCCAGGCTGTCCTTGCGCATCACTTCGTCGATCTCGAAGGGATGCAGCACCCGGCCCAGCTCGAACAGCCGCGTCACCATTGTGCCGACGATCGTGTACTGGCTCGAGGCGTCGAAATACTGCTTGTCGATGGTGCCGCCGGTGGTGAGCACGAGAATGGGCTGCTGGGTCATGCGCGGCCCCTTACGCCGGTTCGCCTCTCGGGGAAACCTGCACGGTTGGACAAAATGCCCATCCCCTTCGACGCATTCCGGACGTGACAGGCGGCGGCGAAGCGAATAGCCCGGTCCTCCATGGGGGCATGGCGCGTCTTCCTGAAGGAGCATCGCTGGCTGGCATTGTGGCTGATCGCCACGGCGCTGGCGGCGAAGGCGCTCGTGCCCGCCGACTATATGCTCGGTGAAACCGGCGGCAAGACGCTCACCATGGTGATCTGCGACGGCAGTGGGCCCGCGACCATGACCGTCGACATCCCGATGGACCCCGATCACGCCAAGCCCAGTGACGGCGGCAAGCAGGATTGCGCCTGGTCGGGACTCGGCCATGCCATGCTCGGCGGCGCCGATCCGGTGCTGCTGCTCGCCGCGCTCGCCTTCCTGCTCGCACTCGGCTTCGCACCCGTCGCCACGCCAGCACCACGCCGCCGCGCTTTTGCCCAGCCGCCTTCGCAAGGACCGCCCTCGCTCGCCTGAACCCTTGGTCCTTCCTCGTTCAGGTGAGTTTTCATGTCTTCTTGTCGTCGCGCGCGCATCGCCGCGCTGCCGCTGTTCTGCATTGCCGGTCCCGCCCTCGCCCAGGAGGCGCAGGACGAACCTTCCATCCTCGTGGTCGGTCAGAAGGACGCGCCGATCAGCATCGATCCGCGCGGGCTCTCGGTGAGCATGGGCGAGGCGCAGTTCGCCGGCGTCAACGCACAGAATGTCGAGGACCTGATGAAATACGCGCCCGATTTCTTCGTGCGCAAACGCTATGCCGGGGACTCGAACGGCGTGCCGGGCTTTCGCGGCACCCATTCGATGCAGAGCGCCCGCGCGCTGGTGATGGTCGACGGGTTCGTGGTGTCGAACTTCCTCGGCAACAGCTTCGCCTTCTCGCCCAAATGGGGGGTGGTCGGCCCCGGCGAGGTTGAGCAGTTCGACGTGGTGTATGGCCCCTATTCGGCGCGCTACTCGGGCAATTCGATGGGCGGCATCGTCAACATCACCACCCGCTCGCCGGAGAAAACCGAAGCCTTCGCGACCGTACAGGGGCTGGCCGAGCCCTATGACCAGTACGGCACCCACGCGACCTATTGGGGCTGGTCGGGCGAGGCCGGCCTGGGCTGGCGGCAGAAGGACGGGCCGTGGTCGGCACGGCTCTCCGGGCGCCATTTCCGCAACGATGGCCAGCCGATGAGCTGGTATGGTCTCACCCCGGCAACCGGCGCCCCCGGCACCGTGGTGACCGGCGCGATCGTCGATACGGGCCAGGCGATTCCCAATTCGCCCGGCCGGCCGACCAGCCCGATCTTCGCGGCGCAGAGCCCGGCGCGGACGACGCAGGACCAGGCCAAACTGCGCATCGGCTATGACGGCACCTCGGGCATCACCGGCGAAGCGCTGCTGGCCTATTGGCACAATGTCGACGCGCAATATGCGCCCGACTGCTATCTGCGCGACGCCGCCGGCAACAAGGTTTGCGAAGGCAGGGTGACCACGCTCGGCCAGAGCTGGACGGCGTCCGGCGCGCGCTGGTCGCGCACGGTGCGCGACGAGTTCCTCGCCGGCGCCAAGCTCACCGCCCCGATCGCGCCGGACGTGACCGCGAAGCTCAACTTCTCGACCTACCAGATCGCCCGCTCGGACGGCTTCACTTCGGCAAGCTGGACGGCGGGTGCGAACAATGGCGCGGGCACGCTGGCGCGCCAGGGGCCGACCGGCTGGTACACCGCCGAGCTTTCGGTCGACGGCCGCACCGGCGCGTTCGAGCTTGCGGGCGGCGCCAGCGCCAATCTCTACCAGACCGACCAGACCAACTACACATTGCCGGTGTGGCGCGGCGATGGCGGCCGCGCCTTCTCCACCCGCACCCATGGCAAGACCCGGCTGCTCGCCGGCTGGGCCGAGGGGCGGCTACGCGCTGAGGCGCTGGTCTTCACCCTCGGCGCGCGGCTGGAGAACTGGCGGGCGTTCGACGGCGGGCTTGGGCGGCTCGGAACTGGCGGGGTCCCGGTCACCAATAGCTATGCCGCGCGCAGCGACACCGCGTTCGATCCGAAATTCTCTGTCGAATGGCATGGGCAGGCGACCAGCGTGCAGCTCAGCCTGGCCGAGGCGACGCGCTTCCCGACGGTGGGCGAGCTGTTCCAGGGCAGCCTCAATGGCGATGGCAGCTTCAACCCGAACAGCTTCGATCCGAACCTCAAGCCCGAGCGCTCGCGCGACGCCAACCTGCTCGTCGCGCATGACTTCGGCGGGCTGAAGCTCACCGGCTCGGCCTTCTGGCAGCGGGTTGAGGACACGATCTTCGCGTTCACCGGCTTCAACCAGAACGGGATCACCACCTCGAGCTTCAAAAATATCGACACGACCCGCCAAGTCGGACTCGAGCTGATCGCCGAGGCACGCGATGTCGGCGTGGCCGGCCTGGATATCGACGCCAATGCCGCCTGGATCGACTCGAAGACCGTGCGCAACGACAGCGCGCCGGCGGCCGAGGGCGTGCAGTTCCCGCGCATCCCGCGCTGGCGGCTCAACGCTAACATCCGCTATCAGGTGACCCCGCGCGTGCTGGCCTCGCTCGGCATGCGCTATGCTACCCGGCCCAATACCGACCTTTTCGGCACCCAGCGCGGCGACACGTTCGGCTATACCTCGGAGCTGTTCGCGCTCGATGCCAAGGTGAACTGGAAGATGACCGACAATTTCCGGCTGAGCGCAGGCGTGGACAATATCACCAACAACAAGGCGTGGGTGTATCACCCCTATCCCCAGCGCAGCGTCCTGGTCGAAGCGGGGTGGACGCTGTGAGCGACGGGACCGTCCGCCACGAACGCTGGTTCCGCGCGGTGTGGCGCTGGCATTTCTATGCCGGGCTGTTCTGCCTGCCCTTCATCCTGTGGCTGTCGGTCACCGGCGGCATCTATCTATTCAAGCCGCAGATCGAAGGCTGGCTCTATGCGCCCTACACCCATGTCGCGACGCCCGGCCGCTCGATACTCGCCCCCGAGCAGATCGTCGCGGCCGGCACGGCGGCGGTGCCCGGCGCGGTGCTGCACAAATACGTCCTGCCCGAAGCGCCGGACGACGCCGTCCAGCTGCTCGTCGGCGCCGGCGCGGAAGAAACGCGTGTCTGGGTGCATCCCCAGAGCGGGCAGGTGCTCAAGGCCGTGCCCGAGGAAGACCGTTTCATGCGCGTGGTTTTCCGCCTACATGGCGAGCTGCTCGCCGGCAAATGGGGCTCGGCCCTGGTAGAGATCGCCGCCTGCTGGACGATCGTGATGCTCTTCACCGGCCTGTTCCTCTGGTGGCCGCGCGGCCGCAAGGGCAAGGGGCTGGGCGGCATCCTCTGGCCGCGCCTCAGGGGCGGCAGGCGGATCTTCTGGCGTGACCTTCACGCGGTGATCGGGCTGTGGGTGTCGATCGGCGCGATCTTCCTGATCGTCTCCGGCCTGCCCTGGGCAGAGAACTGGGGCGACTATCTCAAGCAAGTGCGCATCGCGACCGGCACCGCTGCCGTCCGCCAGGACTGGTCCGCCGGATCCGAGGCCGATGCGGCGGCACGTGCCGATCTCGACAAGGGCGTCCGCGCGATGCTCGACGAGCATGCCGAGCATCACGGCATGACCATGGCGCATGTCGCTCCCAAGGGCCCGGCGCTCGACCGGGTGGTGGCCAAGGCCATGACGCTCGGCCTCGCCGCCACCGCCGAAGTCAGCCCGCCCACCAGGGCAGGAGGCCGCTGGCTGGTCCAGTCCCAGGCGGAAGATCGCACCCGCCGCGTCTCCGTCGAGATCGGCGACGACGGCGCGGTGATCGGATCGCAGGGCTTTGGCGACCGCCACTGGATCGATCGCGCGGTCGGCTTCGGCGTCGCGGTGCACGAAGGCGCCTGGCTGGGGCTGCTCAACCAGCTCGTGAACCTGCTTGTGCTGGTCGGGCTGGTGCTGCTGGCAGTGTCGAGCGCCGTGCTGTGGTGGCGCAGACGCCCCCAGGGAGTGCTGGGCGCGCCCACTCCCAAGGATCCGTTGCGGCACAGCTGGGCGCTGGTGGGACTCACGATCCTGCTCGGCGTGTTGATGCCGCTGTTCGGCATCACCCTCGCCCTCGCTACCGCCTTCGACCAGCTCATGCGCCGACTCGCTCCGCCGGCTGCCCGCTGGCTGGGCCTGCGCCGCCTCTCCAACTTGTAACCTTCCCGACACGGCCGGGACACGTGCGTTCCGGCAAAACCTGTCTCACGGTCGGCGAGCGGCCGGTGAAACAGGAGGCCTGAAGATGTCCAATCCCCGCATCGCAATCGCACTTCTGGCGCTGGCCACGCTCGTCTCCGGCTCGGCCGCCTGGTCGACCGCCGATGCACGGCTGTCGAACCACACCCCGAGGGTCGCAACCAGGAACTGAGCCAGTTCCGGCATCGCCCGACACTCCCTGTTCCGGACGATGCCAGCGGGTGCGGGCAACCCTCTTCAGCCTGCACCCGCAACCTGAACGGCCGGCGCGTCTCCCCTTCGCGCCGGCCGTTTTGCTTTGCCGAAATCGTCCACATGACAGGAAGTTAATGCCGCGGGCAGGTCCGGGAAGGACTGGCGGGGTTAACCAGACAGCGCTGGCCATATCCGCGTTCATGGCCGGCAAACCAGCGGCGCCCGGTCCTCCTGCACTCCTCGGGCCGGGCGTCGCACCACCAGACATTGCAATCAGGGCACAGAGGCGATGGAACGTCCGATCTTCTTCGACGCAAGCGGCAAGCGAAACCGCTGGACGATGCGCGCCTTCTTCGCGCTCCTGCTGGTGATCGTGCTGGCCGCCGGTGCGTTCGCGATGACGGTGGTCCGCGTGCCCACCCCGGGCCCACTTGCCATGGCGATGGAGCATCCCCAGCCCCGTTCGCTGAAGCAGCAGGCCAATCACTTGCGCCACAGCTTCGCTTCCTGGCTGCCGCGCGGCAAGGCGCATGCGTCGAGCGCGCCGCTCTCCGTCGGCTTCTACGTGCCTTGGGACGATGCCAGCCGCGCCTCCCTCCGCCGCCACGTGAACGACCTCGATTGGGTCGTGCCGTCGCTCTACAGCGTCACCGGCGCGCAGCACGCAATCGCCGTCACCCCCGATCCCCAGTTCGATACGATCATCGCCGGCGCCACCAGGCGCCCCAAGGTGCTGCCGATGGTGCAGAACGCCACCGGCGACAACTGGGACAGCGCCGGCGCCGCCGCGCTGCTGCGCGATCCCAAGGCGCGCGCCGCCTTCCTCGACAGTCTCCAGCGCACCCTGGTCGCCCGCAAGGCGGACGGCGCCGTGTTCGACTTCGAGGAGCTGCCCACCGCCGCCCAGCCCGGCTATCTCGCGCTGCTGCGCGACGCGCATGCCCGCTTCGCCGCGGCGAAGATGAGCGTCTCCGTCACCGTCCCCGCCCAGGACGACGACTGGAACATGAAGGCCTATGCCGCCGCGACGGACAAGCTGATCCTGATGGATTATGACGAGCACGCGCCCGTCACCGCGCCCGGCCCGATCGCCAGCCAGGCCTGGTTCGTCAACCAGATGAACGCCGCGCTCACCCAGGTTCCGGCCGACAAGCTAATCGTCGGCATCGCCAACTATGGCTATAACTGGACCGCCCCCGGCAAGGCCGATCCGATCTCGATCGAAGAGGCCTGGCTGATCGCGCACGACAGCGACGCCACCGTCACCTTCGACAAGGCGAGCGGTAACCAGAGCTTCGCCTATGAGGAGAACGGCACCGAGCACACCGTGTGGATGGCCGACGCCACCACCGCCTGGAACCAGCTGCGCGCCGCCAACATCAAGGGCGTCGGCGGTGTCGCGCTGTGGCGCCTGGGCTCGGAAGACTCGAACTTCTGGCCCGCCCTTGCCGCCGCGCATTCGGGCAAGATCCCCGATCTGCGCCGAATCGAGGCGGTTGGCGACGTCGACGTCGAGGGCTCGGGCGAGATCCTGCGCATCACCAGCACGCCGAGCGTGGGTGCCCGCACCATCGTCCAGAACCCGAACGGCCTGATCGTCGACGAGACCTTCCAGTCGCTGCCCACGCCCTATGTCGTCACCCGCACCGGCTATATGCCCGGCAAGGTCGCGCTGACCTTCGACGACGGCCCCGATCCGGACTGGACGCCCAAGATCCTCGACATCCTGAAGGCCAAGCAGGTCACCGGCACCTTCTTCATGATCGGCGAGAATGCGATGGCCGAGCCGTTCCTCGTCCGCCGCGTCGTCGACGAAGGCAATGAGATCGGCAGCCACACCTTCACCCACCCGAACCTGGCGCTCGCCTCAGCGCGCGGCACGCGGATCGAACTCAACGCCACCCAGCGCCTGCTCGAAGCCTATACCGGCCGCTCGGTCCGCCTGTTCCGCGCGCCCTATTTCGGCGACGCTGAGCCGACCACCGCGGACGAATTGATCCCTGCGCTCACCGCGCAGCGCGCCGGCTACACCAATGTCGGCCTGCACGTGGACCCGAACGACTGGCAGCGCCCGGGCACCGACGAGATCGTCAACACCGTGCTGCGCGAGGTCGAAGCCGGCAATTACGAGCAGTCCGGCCAGATCATCCTGCTGCACGACGGCGGCGGCGACCGCTCGCAGACCATCGCCGCACTGCCCCGCATCATCGACGCGCTCCGGGCGAAGGGCTATCAGTTCGTCCCCGTCTCGCAACTCGCCGGCCTCACCCGCGATCAGGTGATGCCAGAAGTGAAGGGTGCCGATCTTGCCGCGGTGCGCACCGATGTCGGCATCTTCCTCGTCGCCGCGATCATCGGCTTCGCGCTGAAGTGGCTGTTCTTCGTCGCGATCGCGCTGGGCATCGCCCGCGCCCTGGTCCTCGCCGCGCTGGCGGTGAACGGCAACCGCAGGAAGAACCGCCCGGTCGCTCCCGCGATCGATCCCGGCCGCTTCGTCTCGGTGCTGATCCCGGCATATAACGAGGCCAAGGTGATCGAGAACTCGATCCGCCGCGTGCTCGCCAGCGAGCAGGTCAATGTCGAGGTTATCGTGCTCGACGATGGTTCGAAGGACGGCACCAGCGACGTGGTCCGCAACGCCTTCTCCGCCGAGCCGCGCGTCAAGCTGCTCACCCTGGAGAATGGCGGCAAGGCTCGCGCGCTCAACAAGGGGCTGGAGATCGCCCGCGGCGACATTGTCATCGCGCTCGATGCCGATACCCAGTTCGAGCCGCTGACCATCGCCCGCCTCGCCCGCTGGTTCGAGGATGACGAGATCGGCGCGATCGCCGGCAATGCCAAGGTCGGCAACCGGATCAACCTGGTCACCCGCTGGCAGGCTGTCGAATATGTCACCTCGCAGAATCTCGAGCGGCGCGCGCTGGCCAGCCTCGATGCGATCATGGTCGTCCCCGGCGCGGTCGGCGCATGGCGCAAGGCGGCGCTGGACGATGTCGGCGGCTATCCGGTCGACACGCTGGCCGAGGACCAGGACCTGACCATCGCGATCCAGCGCAAGGGCTGGCGGGTCGGCTATGACATCGACGCGGTCGCCTGGACCGAGGCGCCCGAGAGCTTCGGCGCGCTCGCCAAGCAGCGCTTCCGCTGGGCGTTCGGCACGCTCCAGTGTCTGTGGAAGCACCGCGCGATCCTGCGCACCCGCAAGCCCGCCGGCCTCGCGCTGGTCGGCATTCCCCAGGCATGGGTGTTCCAGATCGCCTTCGCGCTGATCTCCCCACTGATCGACGCCGCGCTTCTCGTCTCGATCCTCGGTACCGCGCTGCGTGTCTACCAGCATGGCTGGGCGCAGACCGAGAGCGACGTGATCCGCATGGGGATCTACTGGGTGTCGTTCATGGCGATCGACTATCTGTGCGGCTGGATCGCGTACCGGATGGAGAAGCGCGAGAAGCGCTATCCGGGCCTGCTGCTACTCGCCCAGCGATTCGTCTATCGCCAGCTGATGTACTGGGTGGTGATCCGCGCCGTCGCCAACGCGCTGCGCGGACCCTGGGTCGGCTGGGGCAAGCTGGAGCGCAGCGGCCGGGTGGAAGCCCACGCGGTGGCCGAGCCGGAAGCCAAGGTGGAAACCCGGACCCCGGTCGCCGCCGAGTGAAGGGGCCGCCGCAGGAGCATCACAGCCAGTACATGCTCGACGAGCGTGCCTGCCGGATGATCTGCCCGATCGCCGCCGCGATGGTCGGCGTCTGCCTCACCGCGATCGGCATCCTCCGGGTGGTGATCGCGGTGCGCAAGGCCAATACGCTGGCCGACGACATGCTGGCGCTCGATTCGGTGCTGTTCCTGATCGCGACGCTGACCAGCTATTTCGCGATCCGCCACGGGCCGGCCAAGCGCCTGCACGAGCTGGAGCGGATCGCCGACGTGACCTTCATCGCGGCCATGTCGCTGATGACGGTGGCGGCACTGGTGATCACCTACGCGCTGGCGGTGTGACCCTATTCTCTCTCCCGCAAGCGGTAGAGGGATTGGCGCTTAGAACCGCAACACCGCCCGCAGCCCCGGACCGGCATCCTCCAGCGCGAAGCTCCCCTGGTGCAGCCGCGCCACCGCCTCGACCAGCGACAGCCCCAGGCCGGACCCGGCAATATGCCGCGCCGGATCGAGCCGCCCGAAGCGGCTCAGTGCCTCAGCGCGGCGCGCCTCGGGAATGCCCGGCCCGTCATCCGCCACCGACAGCGAAACCCCGCCGCCTTCGCGCGCGGCTCTCACCGTTATCCGATGCCCGCCCTCGGCATATTTGGTTGCGTTCTCGATCAGGTTGCCCAGCGCCTGCCCCACCAACTCGCGGTGCAGCGCCACGTGCAGGCCGGACTCCGCCTCCACCGCGATCTCGAAGCCCCGATCCTCAGCCAGCGGGCCATAGACTTCGGCCAGATCCTCGAGCAGCGCCGCGATGTCGGTATCGACGAAGCGGTCGCGCCCGATCCCGGCTTCGGCGCGGCTGATCAGCAGCGCGGTGGAGAGCATGCCGAGCAGCGTCTCCGCCTCGCCCGAGACCCTTTCCAGCGCCGCCAGCGCGGTCTCGTCCTCGGTCTCGATGATCGCGCGCTCCAGCGCTACCTTGATCCGGGTGACCGGCGATTTCAGGTCATGCGCCAGCCCGTCGGTCATCATCCGCAGTTGCGAGACCAGCGCCTCGATCCGGTCGAGCATCGCATTGACCGACTGGCCCAGCGCATCGAACGCGTCGCCGCTGCCGTCGATCGGCACGCGCCGACCTAGCCGGCCCTCGCCCACTTCGCGCGCGGTGCTCACCACGCCCTGGATCTGGTTGGAGAGCACCCTGCCGATCAGCAGCGCACTGAGCAGCGCGAAGATCACGCCGATCACCAAAGCCGCGGTGATCGCTTCCTCGTTCACCCGCGCCAGGCGCACGCTGGAACTGATGACGTGCCCCGCCAGCAGCAGCTCGCCATTGGGCAAGGTGGTGGAGGATACCCCCATCAGCTCCGCCCGGTCGCTGCCGGTGCGGTAGAGCTCGATTGCCTGCCAGTCGGTCCGGGCCGGGATCACCGTCGGCCAGTCGCCCAGATTGCCGCGGATCGGGTCCTGCCTGGCGGTGGCGAGCAGGATCACAGGCGGGCTGGCATGCGCCTGCTCCAGCCTGGCATCAATCAGCCGCCGCAACCCCTCGTCCCCGCCGGCGCGCCAGGCCGAGACCAGGTCGTCGCGCAGTTCGGCGACCAGGGTCTTCTGCTCGGCCGCCAACGCGCGTTCGCTCGCCTGCTGGACGAACAACAGGATGCCGCCGGTGACGATGAGCTGAACGAGGAAGGCGACGATCACGAAGCGCGCCGTCACCGAACGCGCCAGCGGCCCCAGACGGAGCGTCATCTCAGGCTGCCGGGCCGAGCCGATAGCCGGCGCCGCGGATCGTGTGGAGGATCGGCTCGCCACCATCGTCCAGCTTCTTGCGCAGCCGGCTGATATGGACGTCGATCACGTTGGTCCCCGGATCGAAATGATAGTCCCACACGCCTTCGAGAAGCATGGTGCGGGTAATCACCTGGTCCGGGTGGCGCAGGAAATATTCGAGCAGGCGAAACTCGCGCGGCTGCAGGTCGATCACCCGGGCGCCCCGCTTCACCCGCCGCGACAGCAGGTCCATCTCGAGGTCGCCGGAGTTGAGCTTGGTCACCGCGCCCTCGGCCGCCCCGCGCTTGCGCAGCAGCAAGCGCACGCGGGCGAGGAGTTCGGCAAAGGCGAAGGGCTTCACGAGATAGTCGTCGGCGCCCGAGGTGAGCCCGCCGACCCGGTCGTCAGGGGTGCCGAGCGCGGAGAGGATGATGACCGGAGTCTCGATCTTCGCGGCACGCAGCGCACCGAGCACGGCCATTCCGTCCATGCCCGGCAGCATGCGGTCGAGCACGATCGCGTCGTAACTGCCGTCACTGGCGAGGAACAGGCCGTCGCGCCCATTGTCGGCGCGGTCTACCGTGAACCCCTCTTCGGTCATTCCTTTGACGATGTACGCGGCGGTGGCCTCGTCATCCTCCACCAGCAGCAGCTTGTGCCCCATTCTCTCCACTCGCACTTCGCAAGAGCTTGAGATGGCGTAGCTGCTTTTGGTGGACCAAGTCGAGATATACCTCTGGATGACGGTCGTCACGCAGGTAACGCCGCGCCTGGTCGAGCGTGTCGATCCCGCGGCCATCGATCGCCACGATCGCGTCGCCCACTTCCATCCCGTCCTGCGCCGCCTCGCTGCCCGAGCGCAAGCTGGTGACGACCAGCCCGTGCGCAGCGCCGCTGGGGGTCTCTGCGGTGAAGCCGGGGAACATGTTGGCGCCGGTCTGTGCGGCGAAGACGTGGTTGATTCCCGATCGCCAGGCCCAGCCCAGGATCACCATGGCGCTGAGCGCGAAAGAGAGGACGAGGATCAGCACGAACCCGTCGGTCCCGCGCATCGCGCGGCCGGCGGTCCTGGCGTCTTCCCGGATTTCATTGGTGGTCATTTCGAGCATCGGGATGCCCGCCATAGGTCAGCAAGTCACGTTAAGCTTTGGTCATGATCCGGCCACTCCTTCGCGAACTGCGACAGGCTACACGGCGAGCAGTTTCAAGGAGTTCGCGCATGCGCCGTAGCCGCCGCAAGTTGAAGATCGCCCTGGTCGCCCTAGCGCTGGTGCTCGCCGGATTCACCGGCTTCCTGACCTATATCGGCTATTTCGGCGGCCCGGTCTTCTATGACATCGCCCCCACCAAACCCACGCCCCCGCATGCGCGCGGCCTGGCGGTGGTGCTGGTCTCGGGCGATATGGGCTTCAAGATCGGCATGGGGCCGGAGATCGCCAGGCGCTTCGCCGCAGAGGGCGTGCCCGTGGTGGGTGTCAGCTCGCTCGCCTATTTCCGCCAGCAGCGCAGCCCGGCCGAGGTCCAGGCGCTGATCGCCGCCGCCGCGCGCCGCGCGCTCGCCTTCGGGCACGCGGACCGATTGGTGATGATCGGCCAGTCCTTCGGCGCGGACATGATGCATGTCGGCCTGACCGGCCTGCCCGCCGACCTGCGCGCCAGGGTGAAGGCCGTCGCGCTGGTGGTGCCCACCGACACCGTCTTCTTCCGCGCATCACCCAACGAGCTGTTCAACTGGGCCAAGCCCGATGCGATGGCGCTGCCTACCGGCCGCCAGCTCACCTGGGTGCCGACGCTCTGCGTGCAGGGCGTGGAAGAGACCGACAGCCTCTGCCCGAAGCTGACCCAGACCAATGTCCGCCGCATCGTGCTGCCGGGCGGGCACATGCTCCACCATGATCCGGACGCGCTGTTCAAGGCGCTCCACGCCGGCATCGCCAACATTACCAATATTTAGGTTTGGGATCACGCGGCGGACAGCCGCGCCTACCTAGAGCGGGCCGCGACAACGGACCAACAGAGGGACATTCGACATGCGCTTCGGCAAGATCCTGGCCGGCTTCGGCCTCGCCGCCACGGTGCTCGGCACCATGCAGGCCTCCGCCCAGGCTCCGGTCGCCGCCGCGACCGGCGTGATGGGCACCTGGGTCAATCCGCGCGGCACGGTGAAGGTGCAGACCGGCGCGTGCGGCGACAAATTGTGCGGCTGGGTGGTCTGGGCCAATGCCGAGGCGCAGAAGGACGCGAAGGACAGCGGCGTCGCCAAGCTGATCGGCACCGAACTGCTCCAGGACTATCACCCCACCGGCAACGGCAAGTGGCAGGGCCGGGTCTATGTCCCCGACATGGGCCAGACCTTCTACTCGAAGATCGAACAGCAGGGCCCGAACAGCCTGAAGATCAGCGGATGCATCCTGGGCGGCTGGATCTGCAAGTCGCAGGTCTGGCAGCGCGGCTGAGGGCCGACGCGATGCGCCCCGCCCACAAAACCGCGCTCCAGATCGGCGCCGTCATCGGCATCGTCGCGCTCGCCTTCGCGGCGCTGCACGGGCTGCTCCACGAGGTCCGCTGGCGCGACGTGCGCCACGCCTTCCACGCGATCGGTGCCTGGCAGGTCGCCGGCGCGCTGGCGCTGACCGTCGGCAGTTACCTGATGCTGACGCTGTACGACGTGCTGGCGCTGCGCATCATCGGCCGTCCACTCCCCTATCGCACTGCCGCGCTCGCCTCCTTCACCAGCTACACGCTGAGCCATAACCTGGGCTTCGCGCTGCTTACCGGCGGTTCGGCACGCTATCGTGTCTACCATGCCGCCGGGCTCGACACCGCCGATGTGGTCAAGGTGATCGCCACCGCGAGCCTGACCTTCTGGTCGGGCGTGGTCGTCATGGCCGGCGCCGCGCTCGCGCTGCACGGCGGCGGGCTTGAGCTCGCCGGCGTCACCATCTCCGCCAGCGTCCAGCGCGCGATCGGCATCGCGATCCTCGCGACAACCCTGGGCGTACTCGCCGTGCTGCGCGCCAGGCCCCGCGACCTGCGCCTCGGGCGCTGGCACGCCCCGCTCCCCAGCCGGACGCAGGCGCTCGGTATGATCGCCACCTCGGCGGTCGACCTCGCGCTCGCCAGCGCCGCGCTGCTGATCCTCGTCCCCGGCGCCGGCCTCCACGCCTTCCCGGCCTTCTTCCTCGGCTATGCGCTGGCGATCATCGCCGCACTGGTCACCCATGTCCCCGGCGGCGTCGGCGTGTTCGAGGCGGTAATGCTCGCGGTGCTGCCGGGCGCCGACCCGTCGCGCATCCTCGCCGCGTTGATCCTCTACCGGCTGATCTACTATGTCCTGCCGCTGCTGGTCGCCGCCGCGCTGCTCGCGGTGCATGAGCGCCGCCAGCTGAAGAAGCCGCTCGCCGCGATCCGCGCGGTCGGTCTGGCGATGCATGGCCTCGCCCCCACCTTCCTCGCGGCACTGGTTTTCGTCGGCGGCATCGTGCTGCTTGTCTCGGGCTCGCTCCCCGCCATCCCCGCGCGCCTGCGCGACCTCCACGCCTTTGTCCCCCTGCCCTTTGTCGAGGCCTCGCACATCGCCGCCAGCCTGGCCGGCACCGCGCTGCTGCTGATCGCCCCCGCGCTCTATCGCCGTCTCGACGCCGCTTTTCTGCTCTGCCGCACGCTGCTGCTCGCCGGCGCGCTGTTCTCGTTGATGAAGGGGGTCGATTATGAGGAAGCTGTGATCCTGCTGATCATCGCCGGCCTGCTCCAGCTGTCGCGCACCGCCTTCTATCGCAAGACCGCGCTCACCAGCGCGCTCACCGGCCGCGCGCTCCTGTCCGTCGCGGTCGCCGTCGCGCTTGCTACCTGGATCGGCTTCTTCGCCTTCAAGCACGTGCCCTATCAGGACAATCTCTGGTGGGAATTCGCCTGGAAGGGCGACGCCTCGCGCTTCCTGCGCGCCAGCTTCGCCACTGCCGTGGCGCTCACCTGCGTCGCCGTCACCCAGTGGTTCGGCTATGCCCAGCCCAAGCGCGAGGAGCACGCGCCGGACACCGAGCTGCCCCGCCTCGCCCTGGTCCACGCCAACCGCACGGACTCGCTGCTCGCCTATGCCGGCGACAAGCGCTTCCTGCGCTCCGAAAGCGGCGAGACGCTGCTGATGTACCAGGTACAGGGCCAGAGCTGGATCGTGATGGGCGACCCCGTCGGCCCGAAGGAGGAATGGGGCGACCTGCTCTGGCAGATCCGCGAGATGGCTGATGCCGCGCAGGGCCGCCTGCTCCTCTACCAGATCTCGACCGACACGCTGCCGATCGCGATCGACCTCGGCCTTCAGCTGGTGAAATATGGCGAGGAAGCTCGCGTGCCGCTCCCAGGCTTCTCGATGGATGGTTCGGAAAAGCGCTCGCTCCGTCATTCCGATCGCCGCGCCGCCCGCGAAGGGGCGGTCTTCGAGATCGTGCCCTCGGCGCAGGTCCCTGCCCTGATGCCCGAGCTCCGCGCCGTCTCCGATGCCTGGCTCGCCGACAAGGGGCATGGCGAGAAGGCCTTCTCGGTCGGCCGCTTCGATCCCGCCTATATCGCCCGCTTCGATTGCGCGCTGGTCCGCCAGAACGGCAGGATCGTCGCCTTCGCCAATGTCTGGGCAACCGAAAATCGCGAGGAGCTGTCGGTCGATCTGATGCGCCATCTCGACGAGATGCCCTACGGCACGATGGACTTCCTGTTCGTCCAGCTGATGATCTGGGGCCGCGACCAGGGCTATCGCTGGTTCAATCTCGGCATGGCGCCGCTGTCGGGCATCGAGTCCCGCCGCCTCGCCCCGATGTGGGCGCGGATCGGGGCGCTGCTCTACCGGCACGGCGACGCATTCTACGGCTTCGAAGGTCTGCGCGCCTACAAGGACAAGTTCTCGCCGGTCTGGACCGCCCGCTACATCGCGGCGCCTCCGGGCCTGGGTCTGGCGCGCGGGATGATCGACCTGCAGACGCTGATCGGCGGCAGCTCGCGCAGCGCGGCGAGGAAGCGGCGGCTGCGGCTGGTGGCGTAAAACTACCGCTTCCCCGGCGCAAGCCGGGGAACGGATACGTGGGTGGTCAGTACCGCCCCCACACGAAACGCGACGAGAGCGCGAAGTTCCAAACCGCCGCCACGCCGATCCCGGCCAGCGCCGACAGGCGCCAGTCGCCATGCTGGACATTGTGGAGGAACGCCGCGACGCCGACATTGGCCGCCGCGCCCGCGCCGCACACCACGCAGAAGCTGGCCCAGCCGCGCAGCAGCCTGGCCGCGCCCTTCAGCCTTTGCTCGCGATAGGTCAGCGCGTTGTTGAGGAAGAAGTTGAAGGTCATCGCGCCCAGCACCGCGAACATCGTCGCACCGACGAACGACCATCCGAGCCCGCAGAACAACGCAGAGAGCACCGCGAAATGCACCGCCGCACCCAGCGCACCGATGCCGGAGAACATCACGAAGCGCACCGGCACGACCTTGCCGAACATCCGGTCATAGAGCGCGATCAGATATTCCATCGCCACGACATGATCGAGCTTGGACTCGCCCAGCGCCCGGGTGCGGAACACATAGGGCAGCTCGACGAACTTCAACGGCCGCGGCGAGGCGGTCATGATGTCGAGCAGGATCTTGAAGCCGATCGCCGAGAGCCTGGGCACTAGGTCGCGCACCACGCCGGCGCGGATCATGAAGAAGCCGCTCATCGGATCGGAGAGATCGGCCTTGAGCACCTTGCGGGAGAGCCTGGTCGCGAAGGCCGACTTGGCCACCCGGTCCTCATCCCACTCGCCGGTGCCGCCGCCATCGACGAAGCGCGAACCGATCGCCACGTCGAGGTTCTGGTCACGCTCCAGCGCATCGAGCATCTGGGGCAGCAGCGTCTCGTCATGCTGCAGGTCGCCGTCGATCACCGCGACGAAGGGCGCCGAAGTGGCGCACATGCCCTCGATACAGGCCGAGGAGAGCCCGCGCCGGCCGATCCGCTGGATCACCCGCACCCGCATGTCCTTGCGACCGAGCGCACGTGCCGCATCGGCGGTACCGTCCGGACTGTTGTCGTCGACGAAGATCACCTCCCAGCTCCGCCCTTTCAGCGCGGCGTCGAGCTTGTCGATCAGCAGCGGCACATTGGCCCGCTCGTTGAAGGTAGGGATGACCACGGCAAGTTCGAGATCGGCGCCGGGTGCGATGCGCGCGAAACGCGCAATCTCGCCGTCGAGGAAGAGCTTCATGCGATCCCTTTTCTGGGCCCTTGAATTGGGCCCCGGGAGGGGCGCGCCGGGGCACAGATACGCAATGGCGCGCCCCTCCCGGGGGTTCGAGACAGCGAATGCGGTGCCGGGGGACGACTAAGCATTCCTGCCTCGGGGGCATGGTTGAGACGGAGCCCCTGTGGCGATCCCGCAACGCTTTTCAAAAAAATTAGGCAAAGATTACGGGACTCGCTTTTTCCGTTCTCCGGCGAAAGCCAGGGCCCAGCGTTTCTCCGCCGTAAAGACTAGAACCCCAGCTCAACCCCAAGCCGCACGGTGCGGGGGCGCAGCGGGGTGATCTGCTTCTCGTCGCGGATCAGCAGCGGTGATCCCAGCGCGAAGCGGTTGCCGCGGGTATCGAGCAGATTGGTCGCCGACAGGGTGATCGCTCGCCGGCCACGCTCCAGTCGCAGCTCCATGCCGGTATCGACATAGTCGCCCTGCGGCTTGCCCAGCACCGGCCCGATGCCCAGCGTCGAGCGCCCGACATAGCGCAGATAGCTGCTCGCCGAGAATTCGGTCTCGCCGCCCAGCGCGGTGCGATAGGCGGCGCCCAGCCGCCCGCTCGCATCGGCGACATTGGGCAGCCGGTTGAAGTCGGACGGTCCCTCGGCGAGCGGGAACACAGCCGCGGAAGGGTCGGTCACCTTCGAAGCGTTCAGATAGAGCGAACCGTCCAGGTCCAGCCCCGGCAGCGGCCGCCATCGCACCGCCATCCCCAGCGACAGCACCCGCCCGTCGCCGATGTTCGACGTGGTCGGGAAACCATAGCCGTCGATCAGGTCGGCCTGAATGCTGGTCCACCAGGTCATCGATGCGCTGGTCGATACGCTCAGCCCATCGGCGGTGTAGCGCGTGCCCGCCTCGACCGTGGAAAGCCGGTCGCCCTGGAAACGCTGGATCAGGTCGCGCCGTACCGCCAGGCCGCCGGGGCGGAAGCCCTGCTCGAAGCGGCCGAACACAGTGAGCCCGTCGAACGGGCGATAGGCGATCGCGGCCGAGGGCAGCAGCCGCGTCTCGGTGCGCGCCGCCTTCGCACGTGGATCGGCGCGGAAGGCGAAGAAACGGTCCGCGTCCTGCGCATTGCCGGTCAGGTGCGAGCGCGTCAGCCGCCCGCCCGCGGTGATCGTCACCCCGCGTACCGGCTCCACCGTGCCCTCGCCGTAGAGCGTCGCCTCGTCCACGGTGTTGCGCACGCCGGTCAGCGCCGCGCGCATCGACCCATAGCTGCGGTTCACCCGGCCGCGATTCTCGAGGAAACTGACCCCGATCAGCCATCCGGTACCGCGCGGGCCGCGCCGTGACAGCCGCGTCTCCGAGGTGATCATGCTCACCCGGTTGATTTGCTGATAGCCGATCAGCGGGGAGTTCAGCGCGGGCAATGGGAAACCCTGGTTGACGTCGTCGACCGAGGCACCGGCAAAGACTTCGGAGACATATTGCCGGGCATAGGCACCGGCCGTGCTCAACTCGATATCGCCCCAGCGCTTGCGGGCGACCAGCTCGGCCAGCCAGAAGTCATTCTGGAACGGCTGGGCGATCGGGCTCCTCCGGCTCAGGCCATCGCCCTTGCCGTCCGAATATTGCGCGTCATTGCCCTTGATGCTCTGGCCGACGCCGCCCACGTCGATCGTCCAGCCATCGACTTCCCAGCGCAAGGCCGCACGGCCACCGGTGGTGCGCACGCTGTTGACGTCAGCCAGCCCGCGCTCGCGGTCGTCGATATAGCCGCCGTCGCGCGAACTGAATGCCAGCGCGCGGAAGGCCAGCTCGCCTTCCTTGATCGGCATGTTGACGATGCCACCCACGTCCCAGCTCGGGTCGCCATGCTGGGTGAGCGAGCCGCCGCCCCAGACCTGGCCGCCACTTGCCCAGAAGTCAGGCGCGCGCGGCACCACGCGGACCACGCCGCCCAGCGATCCCGCGCCATAGAGCGTGCCCTGCGGCCCCTCGAGCACTTCTACCCGGCCGATGTCGTACAGCTTCAGGTCGGGATCGGGCGCACTGTAGGTGATCCGGCTGTTGCCCCAATATTGGCCAACAGTCGCCTGGGTCGGCCCGACAAAGCTCGAATCCGCGATGCCGCGGATGAACAGCTTGTTGCGCCCCGGCCCGAGGTGGGTGGAAGCGAGGCTGGCGACGCGGTTGGCGATGACATCGCTGCCCTTGCCGCCTTCGGAGACCGGGATGTCCTCGCCCTCGACGATCTGCACGCCGCCCGGATAGGCCTTGAGCGGCACATCGCGCTTGCTGCCGGTGACCAGGATCTCGGCCGGCGGCGCATCGGGCTCCTCGCGGGGCGGTGGCGGCGGCGCCGGACGATGCCGCACCGGCGGGGCGCGTTCGATCAGCCAGGTGCCGGGGGCAACGCGGCGCGCGCGCGCGCCGGTGCCGCGCAGCATCTCGGCCAGCGCGCCATCGACACTGTGCTTGCCCTTGATCGGCCGCACCGTGATGCCGCCCAATGCGGGCTCGCGCAGGCCGATGCTGCTGCCGGTCTGCTTGCCGAGGGTGAACACCGCGGCATCGAGCCGTCCGGCAGGCACGGAGACGCTATGCCGCTTCTCCTGCGCAAGCGCAGGCGAAGCCGCCAGCAAAGCGATCGGGAGGATCAGCTTAGTGCGGTGCACCGTCGATCGCGTCCAGCATCCATCCATTGCCCGCACGGGTCGCACGGGTACCGGTCAGCGCGGCGATGCGCTCGACCACGGCTCCCGGACCGCCCTGGGTAGAGATCGTGCCCGTGAACGGAATGGCTTCCGTTCCCTTCCCCACCCGCACCTTGACGCCCAGGTTGCGGGAGAGATCGGCGGCGACGCGCTCGAGCGTCGCATTGCGATAAACGAGCTGCCCACCGCGCCACGCCCCGATATCGGTGACGATGGTCCGGCTGACTTCGGGGCGGCCGCTGCCGGCAACGCTCAGCGAGTCGCCTGGGCTCAGCCGCACCGCTTCGGCCTGGGGCTGGTAGATCACCGCGCCCTCGGCCACCGAGACGCGCAACCCGGTCTCGTCGCGCACCACATTGAACACGGTGCCGGCATCCTGCAGCGTGACGCCGCCGGTCTTGACGATGAACGGGTTGGCGGCGTCGTGCCGTACTTCGAACAGCGCCTCGCCCTCGATCAGTTCGGCGCTGCGCTTGTCGAGCACCGCCACGCGGGTGGCGCCGTTCAGCACCATCCTCGATCCGTCGGCCAGCGCGACTTCGCGGCGCTCGCCGGCGCGCGTGGCATATTCATGCCCGCCGGGACCGCTGCCCAGGCTGGACCAGCCGACCACCACCGCCAGCGCGGCGGCGACCGCGCCGCCCGAGATCAGGAACAGCCGCCGTGGCGCACGCGGCGCCACCGGTTCGGCCTCAGGCACCACCACCGGCGCCGGCGCCAGCTGGAACAGCCCCGCCATCGCCTCATCGGCGTCGAGTGCCTGATTATAGGCCTGCAAGTGCGCGGGATCGCGCTCCAGCCAATCGGCGAAAGCGTCCCAATCGGCGAAAGCCGAGTCTTGCAGCCGGATCACCCACCCCCGGGCGTCCTCTGCAAGAAGTTCCGAAACCTGCCCGTTCATGCCCACCTCAACCCGAGGACGGAGTCGATGCGATCATTCCGCATCGAACCGGTCCTTCAGCTGGGCGAGGGCGCGGTACGCTTTCTGCAGATCCTTTTCCACCGAGCTCAAGCTTATCCCCAATTCCCGAGCGATCGCTGCCTGGCCGAGCCCCTCCAGCCGGTAGCGACGGAAAACCTGATCGACTCGCGGCCCAAGTGCAAGCAGCGTCGTCTCCGCCTCGCGCAATCGCTCGCGCGCGATCAGCACGCGCTCGCCCTGCGGCGCGTGATCGCTGGCCGCAAGGTCCTGCCATTCATGCTGGCGCCGCCCGCGACTCAGGTTGGCGCGCTGGCGATCGCGCAGCACATTCTCGGCGGCGCGGAACAGATAGGAGATCGGATCGGAGACCGGGCGCGCCTCGGCGCCCGAGATCTTGTGCCACAGGTCCTGCAGCACATCCTCGGCATCGTCGCCCGCCCCGCGCGCAGCGAGGAAGCGCAGCAGCCGCGGCCGCTCGTCCTCGAGCACGCGCTGCAAGCCGCTGATCGACGAAGTGGCAGTCATGCCCGAAGCCAAAGCATTGCGCGCTTCTCTTGCCAAGCCTTGGCTGCGAGATGGCGCAATTGCGGCAGCGGAAAGGAGGAGCTCAGGCACCCGCCCGCCGCCGATAGACGATACGGCTGCGGCTCCCCACCGGCACTTCCAGCGCCGGCGCATAGTCGCGCGCCAGCAGCGCGGTCATGTAATCGAGCACTTCGGGGCTCAGGTCGCGGTCGGGCCGGGTGCTGGCGACGACGAATTCGGGCCGCGCCGCCATGATCCGCTTCACCTCGGCCATCGGATCGGCGCCTATCGCGCGCGATTCGCGGGTGAGGCTCAGATGGCTCGGGAACGGCCAGCGCGTCGGCAGGCAGCTGCCGGTCAGCCGGTAGAGCGCCGGTTCCCCGTCGAACACGTACAGGCAATCGCGCAGCTGCGGCCGGATATAGTCCGCCATCCGCTCGACCTGCGGGCCCCAGCCCCGGTCACGGCGATTGTCGTTGACGATGTTGAGCGAGATCGTGGCGATCAGCGCCATCATCGCCACGCCCGCCGGGATCCGCCAACGCGTCCGCCCCGATGCGAGCACCAGCCCCGCCGCCCCGTCGCCGAACCAGGCGGCGGCCAGCACGCAGAGCGGCGCGATCAGCGGCAGCGCATAATGGTCGAAAAAGGTGCCGAAGAGCAGCACGCCGCCGATCGCCGCGATCGCCCAGCCGTCGAGCAGCTTGCGGACATCCTCGCTCACCGGCCGCGCCATGCCGCGCCCCAGCCATGCCGCAATCCCGAGCGGCGCGAGCAAGAGCGCCATCCAGCCCAGCCGCTTGAGCACGATGCCGGTGCCGTCCGAGCTGCGCTCGAGGATCGACAGGAAATTGGCCTGCACGAACGCGTCGCCCTGCCCGATCGCGGCATACCAGCCCCAGGCCACCAGCGTCGGCAGCAGCGCCGCGGCGATCCAGGCCGTGCCCATCGCGAACAGCCGGCCTCTCCGGACCCCGCGCTGCGCGGCGAACCAAAGCAGCGCGAGCCCGAAGAACACACCTTCGAACAGCGCGGTGTACTTCACCTGCATCGCCGCGCCGATCAGCAGCATCACGGCCAGCCCGCCGGCGAAGCCCAGCCAGTCGAAGCCTGGGCGACGCACGATACCGGTCATCGCCCAGGCCGCGAGCGCGACGAACAGATTGTAGAAGACCGGCGACTGGCCGGCCTCGCCGCCGAATATGCCGAGATAGAGGATATAGACCACGCCCGCCGCCGCCGCGCCGTGCGGCCCGGCCAGGTTGCGGGCGATCCGCGCGATGACGAAGGCCGTGGCCACCGCGAACAGCGTCGCCACCAGCTGATATGCCAGCACGCCTTCCCCGCCGAGCAGGCGGATCGCGGCATAGATCAGGAACAGCCCGATTGGCTTGCGGTCCCAGATGTCGACATAGGGCAGCGCCCCATGGAGCATCCGGTCGCCGGTCAGCAGGTAGAATTCGTCATCGACCTGGACGACGGGATTGCCGAACTGCGCAGCCCGCGCGACGATCGCGACGACCAGCAGCAGCGCGGCCAGCAGGGCCGGGTTGCTCGCCCACACCCGCGTCGCCGCTGCCACCCGTGCCGTCCAGGGCAGATGCCCGGGCTCGACCAGCCGCAATGGCCGGTGGCGGGGCGCGTCGAGCAGGGTGCGGGCTGGGACGTGCTGCATACTCAACCTGAAAACTGGGTTCAGGTCGAGACGGAGCTACGGCGCCGATCCCGCAAGGCGATCGCGACCAAACGGCACTCCTGAACGATGGAGCGCCGGTTCGATCGGCGATCAGCTCCTCAGCTGCGCGGCGGCTTCGGGTAGGGCACGAAATCGCCCAGACCCACCCAGCCGGTAACCGAGCGCAGGCCGGTGTCGTACAGCCGCACCGTGTCGATCCGGCAGAGCTGGCTCAGCGTCGTCTCGGTGACGAGCACGTCGGTCCAGTCGAGCGTCTGCGCACCGCTCCGGGGGCGGTTCACATATTTCACGCCGTTGTTCATCTCGTAGATGATCGCGGTCCCGTCGATGATCTTCGACGAGCGGATGTCGCGCAGGTTGATGCAATCCACCGGCTTGCCGGCAGTACGCCCGGCGACCGCCTTGGCGATCTCGGCCTCGCCGTCCTTCTGCCCGGCCGCGGCGGCCGGCATGGCCAGCCCGGCCAGCAAGGCGGCGCCGAGAAGCTTGATCGAAATCCTGTTCATGGCACTGTCCTTTCGAGCCCCCATGATCCGATGACGGAGCATATAAGCACGATCCGCATCCGGGTCATCGGCTCGCCGGGCGATTTTGTGTCGCAATCGGTATCATTGCTCCAGCCGCCGCACCGAATCGGCAACGCTGTAGTCGCTCCGCTCCACCACCCCCGGTGCGCCCGCAGCATGCAGCAGGTCGCGCACCCGGTCGTGCACCCGCGCATAATGGACGCGCAGCCCCTTCGCCCCCATCCCCCGATCGAACTCGAGCAGCGCGTCGAGCGCCGTGCTGTCGATATCGATGCTCTCCTCCAGGCTGATCACCACCGCGCGCAGGTCCGGCTCGGCCAGGGTCCGCCGCGCGATCTCGGCGAGCATCCGCTCGGCATTGGCGAAGAACAAAGGCGCCGCCGGCCGCCAGATCGCGATTCCGGCGGGCATCACCGCGTCGTGGTGGCGATAGGCATCGACGAAGTCATGGCTCTCCCCCAGCCGCCCCAGTCGCGCCAGGCGGGCATTGCCGAAGCGCTGCACCAGCGCCGCGAGCGAGAGCAGGATCGCGCAGAGCATGCCGTCAAGCACGCCGAGCACCAGCACGCCCAGCGCGGCGGCGAGCGCGATATACTGGTCGCGGTTGAGCCCCCAGAGCCGCAGGATCGGCCGCGGATCGAGCGAATGGGTCAGCGCCGCGATCACCACTGCCGCCAGCACCGGCTGGGGCAGCAGCGCGACCAGCGGCATCGCGAACAGCACCAGCGCGCCCAGCGCCAGCGCCGCCGCCGTGCCGGCCAGTCGCGAGCGTGCGCCCGACGCCTCGTTCGCCGCGCTGGCGGAGAGTCCCGCCCCCACCGGCATCCCCTGCACCAGCGCCGACGCGAGATTGGCCAGCCCCAGCGCGCGCAGCTCGCGGCCGGAATCGAGCAGGTCGCCGTGGCGCAGCGCCAGCGTCCGCATCGTCCCCCAGCTCTCGGCCAGCAGGATCAGCGCCAGCGGCACCGCGACCTGCGCCGCTTCCAGCAGCATCGCCGGTGAGTAGGCCGGTATCGTCGCCCTCTCCGGCATCAGCGCGATGTGCCCCACCGTCGCCACGCCATGTGCCTGGAGTTCGAGCAGTCCGGAGGCCGCGACGCCCGAGACCAGCACGATCAGCGCCGCCGGTACGCCGGGCCAGCGCCGCAGCACCAGCAGCGTCGCCAGCGCGGCCAGCCCCACCGCCAGGCTCGGCACATGCCAGTGCGGTACGGCCCGCAGCACGGCGAAGCCGGTATCGAACAGACTCCCGCTCGGCGCGTGCACGCCCGCCAGCACCGGTAGCTGCTTGACGCTGATCGTGATCGCCAGTCCGAAGGCGAAGCCGCGGAGCACCGGATGCGAGATGAATCCGGTCAGCCCGCCCAGCCGGAACGCCCATGCCAGCAGGAACAGCAGCCCGGCCAGCGCCACCGCCATCATCAGGAACAGCGCACGCATTCCCTCGCCGCCCGGCACCGCAGCCAGCGAAGCGGCAAGGATCGCCGCGGAGGAGGACGTCGCCGATACGATCGCGAACCGGCTCCGCCCGACCAGCGCATAGACGAGCGTGCCGACCAGCGCCGCCAGGATCGCATGCCCCGGCGCCATGCCCGCGATCCCGGCATAGGCCACCGCCTCGGGCAGCATCAGCCCGGCAACCGCGAGGCCGGCGACGATATCGGCACGAATCTTCAAATGGCCCCTCCCGGAGCCCCACCTCTGCGCCCGCTTGCGATGGATGGGAAGCCGCCCGCCTCTCTCCTTCCGTCATGCTGAATCTGTTTCAGCATCGAACTCTCCATAAGCGACACCGCCAGACCCTGAAGCAAGTTCAGGGTGACGAAGATATTTGAGGTCGTCGGAATTCCCCTTCGGTTCCCCGGCGAAAGCCGGGGCCCAGAGTAACAGGCGACACGGCAGAGAAACCCTCGTCCCCGACCTTCGCCGGGGAACTGCTTGGGTTGTACGTCATCAAAACCCTAGCGAAGCTGCCGCTTCTCCAGCTTCCGCGCCAGCGTCCGCCGGTGCATCCCCAGCCGCCGGGCGGTCTCGGAGATGTTGAAGTCCGTCTCCACCAAAGTCTGGTGGATATGCTCCCATTCCACCGTCTTGATCGACGAGGGCCGGCTGGCGATCTGCGCGTCCGGATCGCCTTCCTCCCGGCCGAACGCCGCCTCGATATCGTCGGTGTTGGAGGGCTTGGCGAGATAATAGGAAGCGCCCAGCTTGATCGCCTCCACCGCGGTGGCGATGCTGGCGAAGCCGGTCAGCACGACGATCTTCATCCCCGCATCGGTGGCGCGCAGGCTCTGGACGCAGGCCAGGCCCGAGGCCCCGCCCAGCTTGAGATCGACCACCGCATAGCCGGGGTGGAAATTCTCCAGCAGCACGGTCAGGTCCTCATGGCTCGCCGCAGCCTCGACGATATAGCCGCGCCGTTCGAACGAGCGTCGCAGCGTCCGGGCAAAGGCCTCGTCATCCTCGACGATCAGCAGCTTGCGGATTGCGCTCATGCCTGTTCCTCCCCGGGGCGGGCGATCGCGTCAAGCGGCAGGCGGATGCGCACCACCGCCCCGCTGCCCGGAAGATTCTCCGCGCTTGCCGTGCCCCCCAGCTTGCGCAGCACGTTGACGAGCAGGAACAGCCCCAGCCCGCCGCCCGGCTTGCCCTTGCTCGATCGATAGGGCTGGCCGAAGCCGGCGAGCATCTCGGGCGCGAAGCCCGGTCCCTCGTCGGCGATGTCGATCACCAGGTCGTCATGGTCGCGCAGCGCGGTGATGCCGATCCAGTCGGAAACCTCCGCCGCGTTGTCGATCACGTTGCTCAATACTTGGCGAAGCCCCGGATCGGAGACGATCGCCAAGTCCGGTTCGAAATGATCGGCATAGTCGAGCGTGCCGGTCAGCCGGCTTGCCCGCCAGTCCGCGACCAGCGAGTCGAGAAACTGCCGCACGGTAGTGAATTCCGAGGAAAGGCCGCGCGCCTCGCCCGCCGAGGCCAGGATGCCGCTGACGATCGTCTTGCAGCGCGCCACCTCGGCCTGCATGTCGGCCACGTCCTGCGCCAGGTCCCGGTCGCCGGCGATGCGCGGCATGCGCTGCCAGTCGCCCAAGATCACCGAGAGCGAGGAGAGCGGCGTGCCCAGTTCGTGCGCCGCCCCGGTGGCGAGCAGGCCCATGCGGACGATGTGATCCTCCTCGGCGGCGCGCTGGCGGATCTCGGCGCGCTCGGCATCGCCGTCGCGCAGGTTGCGGGCGATGCGGGTGATCAGCGAGACCAGCAGCACCGCGATCAACGCGAAGCAGATCAGGCTGCCCGCCAGATAGAGCCGGAAGGGGTCGTTGACGCCGGTCGGCAGGTCGAGCGGCACCGGATTTATCGCGATGCCGAACACCGCCAGGCTGGTCGCGCCGACGATCAGCCAGCTCGATCCCGGCTGGAGCAGCATCGCCCCGGTCACGACCTGGAGCAGGAACAGCGAGGCGAAGGGGTTGGCGAGGCCGCCGGTGAAGTGGAGCTGCCAGGCGAGCGCCGCGACGTCCGCCAGCATCGCCAGGGTCAGCTCCCAGTTGGTGATCGCCGCGCGCCGGTCCAGCAGCGGATAGGTCGCCAGGTTGATGCCGATCAGCACCAGCGGGGCGATGAACAGCGGGACCAGCGGCAGCTTCACGCCCATCACGAAATGGACAAAGCCGATCGTGCCCAGCTGGCCACCGACAGCGATCCAGCGCAGCTGCACGAGCAGCCACATGTTGCGCCGGCCGGGGTCGGTATCCTCCTGCCCCCGGGCGTGGATCACTGGGCGCTTCCCCGCCGCCAGCCGATGAACCAGGCGCCCCACAGCGCCATCGCGCACAGCCCGAACCAGGTCAGGGCGTAGACCAGGTGATTGTCGGGGAACTTGACCACGGTCAGCCCACCCACCGGCCAGCCGCCCGGATTGGGCGTGGCATCCGCGTCGATGAAATAGGGTGCGACCTGTCCGAGCCCATGGGCGCTGGCGATAGCCGCGACGTCGCGCGAATACCAGCGATTGGCCCTGGGGTCGTTTGCGCGGAGGAACCCGCCGCCGGGCTCGGTGACACGCAACAGCCCGGTCACCTGCAGATAGCCGGGCCCGGCGGGAACCTTGTCGCGCATCGCGTCGGGGATGAAGCCGCGATTGACCAGCAGGGTGAAATCGCGGGTCTTGAGCGGGGTCATCACCCAATAGCCCGAACCGCGTTCGGTCACCGCCTTCACCAGCGTGGCGCGGTCGTTGAGGAGAGTGCCGGTGGCGGTGACGCGGCGATAGGCGTCGGTCCTGGCGGTGATCGCGCTCCAGGCGCCGGGCCCGGGCGCCGCTGCGGGCGTGCCGTGCGCACGGCTCTCGACCGCGGCAATCAGCTCATGTTTCCAGACGCGGCGCTCGAGCTGCCAGATGCCCAGCCCCGCCAGCAGCCCCGCGCAGACGAGCATCGCAACCGCGATGCCCCATCTGACGCGGGGCCGGGGTTCATCGTTCACGGAAGCTGGCTCGGATCGACCATCGGCATCATGTTCGCGTTGAGGTGGTACATCACCCACAGCGAACCCGAGAGCATGATCACCACGACGATGATCGTGAACAGCAGCGCGGTCATCGTCCAGCCACCCTCGGCCTTGGGCTTGAGGTGGAGGAAATAGACCATGTGGACCACGATCTGGACCATCGCGAACGCCATGATCGCCGCGGCGGTGACGCCGTTCGAGAACGGGCGTTCCATGACGAGGTAGAACGGGATCGCGGTCAGGATGACCGAAAGCACGAAGCCGATGACATAGTCGCGCATCGAACCGTGCGGGATCTCGACGCCGTGGCCGTGATCCCCGTGGTCATGGGTGTCGTGGCTCATCGCAGCATTCCCATCAGATAGACAAAGGTGAAGACGCCGATCCAGATGACGTCGAGGAAGTGCCAGAACAGGCTCAGGCAGGCCAGGCGGCGCTGGTTGGCGGCGGTCAGGCCGAAGCGGCTCACCTGCACCATCAGCGTGATCAGCCAGATCGAGCCGAAGGTGACGTGCAGGCCGTGCGTGCCGACCAGGGTGAAGAAGCTCGACAGGAACGCGCTGCGCCACGGGCCTGCGCCCTCATGGATCAGCTCGCTGAACTCGTAGAGCTCGATGCCCAGGAAGCAGCCGCCGAACACCAGCGTGATCGCCAGCCACACCAGCACTTGCGTCTTGTTGCCCTTCGCCATGCCGAGCATCGCGAAGCCATAGGTGATCGACGAGAACAGCAGCATCGCCGTGTTCAGCGCGACGAGCGGCAGGTCGAACAGGTCCTTCGGCCCCGGGCCGCCGGCGAAGTTGCCGCCGAGCACGGCGTAGCAGGCGAACAGGATCGCGAAGATGAGGCAGTCGCTCATCAGGTAGATCCAGAAGCCCAGCATCGTGCTGTAGCCTTCCGGGTGCGGATGCTCGTCCAGGTCGTAGAAGCGGACCGGTTCGTCCGCGGCGGGAATCGTCGTGGTGCTCATCGATCAGGCTCCGGCGAGCTGGCGCGTGCGCGCAGCCTCGGTCTCGGCAACGACTTCGGCGGGAATGTCGAAATCGCGCTTGTAGTTGAAGGTATGGAAGATCGCGCCGCCGATCAGCGCCACGAAGCTCACGCCGACCAGCCACCAGATGTGCCAGATCAGCGCGAAGCCGATCAGGGTGCTGATGCCGGCGAGGATCACGCCCGCGCCGGTGTTGCTCGGCATGTGGATGTCCTTGAAGCCGGTGAGCGGACGCTCGCAGCCGCGGCTCTTCATGTCGTACCAGGCATCCAGGTCGTGGATGACGGGCGTGAACGCGAAGTTGTACTCCGGCGGCGGCGATGAGGTCGCCCACTCCAGGGTACGGCCGTTCCACGGATCGCCGGTCACGTCCTTCAGCTCCTCGCGCTTCCAGATGCTCACCGCGAACTGGACCAGCATCGCGCCGATGCCGGCGGCGATCAGGGCAGCGCCGAGCGCCGCGACGACGAAGAAGATCTGCAGGCTGGGGTCGTCGAACACCCGCATGCGGCGGGTCACGCCCATCAGGCCCATGATGTAGAGCGGCAGGAAAGCGAGCCAGAAGCCGGGGACCCAGCACCAGAAGCTCACCTTGCCCCAGAAGGTGTTCAGCTTGAAGCCGAAGGCCTTGGGCCACCAGAAGTTGATCGCCGCGAACAGGCCGAACAGCACGCCGCCGATGATCACGTTGTGGAAGTGCGCGATCAGGAACAGCGAGTTGTGCAGCACGAAGTCGGCAGGCGGGATGGCGAGCATCACGCCGGTCATGCCGCCGATCGCGAAGGTCAGCATGAACGCGACGGTCCACATCATGGGCAGCTCGAAGCGGATGCGGCCGCGATACATGGTGAACAGCCAGTTGAAGATCTTGGCGCCCGTCGGGATCGAGATGACCATCGTCGTGATGCCGAAGAAGCTGTTGACGCTGGCGCCCGAGCCCATGGTGAAGAAGTGGTGCAGCCACACGAGGTACGACAGGATCGTGATGACGATCGTGGCATAGACCATCGACGAATAGCCGAACAGCTTCTTGCCCGAGAAGGTCGAGGTGACTTCCGAGAACACGCCGAACAGCGGCAGGATCAGGATGTAGACCTCCGGGTGACCCCAGATCCAGATCAGGTTCACGTACATCATGGCGCTGCCGCCGAAGTCGTTCGTGAAGAAGTTGGTGTGGGCGTAGCGGTCAAGACCGAGCAGCGCGAGCACTGCGGTCAGCACCGGGAAGGACGCGACGATCAGCACGTTGGTGCAGAGCGAGGTCCAAGTGAACACCGGCATCTTCATCAGGGTCATGCCGGGCGCGCGGAGCTTGAGGATCGTCACGATCAGGTTGATGCCCGAAAGTGTCGTGCCCACGCCCGCGACCTGCAGCGCCCATAGATAATAGTCGACGCCGACCCCGGGGCTGTAGAGGATCCCCGAAAGCGGCGGATAGGCCAGCCAGCCGGTCTGGGCGAACTCGCCGACGAACAGCGAGGCCATCACCAGCACCGCGCCGCCGGTCGTCATCCAGAAGCTGAAATTGTTCAGGAACGGGAACGACACGTCGCGCGCGCCGATCTGCAGCGGCACGATGTAGTTCATTAGGCCGGTGACGAACGGCATCGCCACGAAGAAGATCATGATCACGCCGTGGGCGGTGAACACCTGGTCGAAGTGGTGCGCGTTCAGGTATCCCTCGGACCCGTTGAACGCGAGCGCCTGCTGGAGGCGCATCATCAGCGCGTCGGCGAAGCCGCGCAGGAACATCACGAGGCCCAGGATCATGTACATGATCCCGATCTTCTTGTGGTCGACACTGGTGAACCAGTTCTTCCACAGATAGCCCCAGAGCTTGAAATAGGTGAGCGCGGCGACGAGGCCGATGCCGCCAAGGGCGACGCCACAGAAGGTCGCCACGACGATCGGCTCGTGCAGCGGCAGCGCGTCGAGCGACAGCTTGCCCAGGATAGGGCTAACGGGTGCGGGTTGCGGGATCATAATCTGCTTCGCGATCAGGAAAGAGGACGCGGCCGGGTTTCGGACGCAACGCTGGGAGCGGTCGGGGTCGGCGCGCCCGAAGGCTGCTTCAGGCCGGCGCCGGCGAGCGGTGCCTGCCTGATCGGCTTGGGCTGGGCGCGGACGGCGACGTCCATCTTGTCGGCGCAGATCTCGCCGACGAAGCTCTTGCCGCCATGCATGTGAGTGCCGGTGGCGCTGGTCTTGTCCTCGACGTGGCGGACATTGTGCAGCCCGGCCTTGCCCATGCCGCCCTCGGCATCGAGCGCCATCATCTGGTGCATGCACATCTTGCCCGGCTGCACGCACAGGTTGGTCACCCGATCGAACAGCCCGGTCTCCACCGCGGCGAAGCGGCGCACCGGATCGCCCTCGCTCGGGCGCTCCAGCTGGAGATAGGCCGCGCGGTCCAGGTTGCCGCCGGCCTTCTTGGCTTCGGCCACCCAGGCGTCGAACCCGGCCTGGTCCACGCTGTGCGCCTTGAAGCGCATCTTCGAGAAGCCATGACCGCTATAATTTGCCGAGAAGCCCTGGAAGACGCCGGTCTTGTCAAACACGGCATTCAGCGGGGTCTCCATCGCCGGCATCGCGTAGATCTGGCCGGCCAGCGCGGGGATGTAGAAGGAGTTCATCACCGACGAGGCCGAGATCCGGAAGCGGATCGGGCGGCCCACCGGAGCGGCCATCTCGTTGACCGTGGCGATGCCCTGCTCGGGATAGATGAACAGCCACTTCCAGTCGAGCGCGACGACCTGGACCTCAAGCGGCTTCACATTGGCCGCCACCGGCTGGTTCGGGCCCGTGCGCGCCAGCGGGCGGTACGGATCGAGCAGGTGGGTGCTCACCCAGGTGATCGCGCCAAGGCAGATGATGATGAGCAGCGGGGCCGACCAGATCACCAGTTCCAGGCCGGTCGAGTGATCCCAGTCCGGCTCGTAATGCGCTTCCTTGTTCGACTCGCGATAGCGCCAGGCGAACAGGACGACGAGCGCCATCACCGGGATGATGATCAGCAGCATCAGCAGCGTCGACACGATCACCAGGTCACCCTGTTGACGGGCGACATCGCCGGCGGGGTTGAGCACGACCATGTCGCATCCGCACAACAGCGCGAAAGCCGGCAGGGTCAGCAGCGCACGGAGGCGTGCGGAGAGCGGACGGGGTCTAGGCATGGCGGGCGCCTAGGCCCCCGATGTTGCACCGCACATAGGACATTTTGTCCAATCCCTGCGTTGTCTGCTATGGCGCAAGAGCGCCGCGCCGGGGCTATCTTAGCCCCCTTAACGGCATTATGAAACGCGCTTGCGCTGCGCGTGTTGCAGGAAAGTTCGAACTCGATGAGCGGTGAACCCGTCCCCACCCTTACCGCCGAGCGGGATGCCCGCGCGCTGCACAGCGACGGCCATGCCATCCATCCCGGCGAGATCGCCATCGGCGTGATCATCGGGCGCACGTCCGAGTTCTTCGATTTCTTCGTCTACGCCATCGCCTCGGTGCTGGTCTTCCCGAAGCTGATCTTCCCGTTCCTCGATCCGCTGCAGGGCACGCTCTGGTCGTTCGCGATCTTCGCGCTCGCCTTCATCACCCGTCCGGTCGGTACGCTGATCTTCACCGCCGTCGACCGCGCCTATGGCCGCGGCGCCAAGCTGACGATCGCGCTGTTCCTGCTCGGCGGCTCGACCGCTTCGATCGCCTTCCTGCCCGGCTATGCCGAGGTCGGCCTCGCCGCGCCGCTCCTGCTCGCGCTGTTCCGCATGGGCCAGGGCGTGGCACTGGGCGGCACCTGGGATGGCCTCGCCTCGCTGCTCGCGATCAACGCACCGAGCGACAAGCGCGGCTGGTATGCGATGATCCCGCAGCTCGGCGCGCCGCTCGGCCTGTTCGTGGCCAGCCTGCTCTTCGCCTTCTTCATCGCTGCCCTGCCGGCCGAGGACTTCCTCGCCTGGGGCTGGCGCTATCCCTTCTTCGTCGCCTTCGCGATCAACGTGGTGGCGCTGTTCGCCCGCCTGCGCATCGTGGTGACGCCGGAATATGCCCGCCTGTTCGAAGACCGCGAGCTCGAGCCCGCGCCGATCTCCGAGACGGTCAGCGCCGACTGGCGGATCATCGTGATGGGCGCCTTCGCCCCGCTCGCCAGCTTCGCCATGTTCCACATGGTCACCGTGTTCCCGCTCTCCTGGGTGTTCCTCTACACCGAGAACAGCCCGGTCGACTTCCTGGTGATCGAAGCGGTCGCTGCGATCGTCGGCACCATCGCGATCGTCATCTCGGGCAGCCTGGCCGATCGTGTCGGCCGCCGTACCCTGCTCGGCAGCTCGGCCGTCGCGATCGCGGTGTTCAGCGGCTTCGCCCCGCAGCTCCTCTCCTCGGGCGAGGCGGGCGAGATCGTGTTCATGCTGTTCGGCTTCGCGCTGCTCGGCATCTCGTTCGGCCAGTCGTCGGGCGCGCTGTCGTCGATGTTCACCAAGTCGCACCGCTACACGGGCTCGTCGCTCACCTCGGACCTCGCCTGGCTGTTCGGCGCCGCCTTCGCGCCGCTGATCGCCCTGTGGCTGGGCGCCGAGTTCGGCCTGCTCGCCGCCGGAGCCTATCTCCTCTCCGGCGCGATCGGCACCCTGGTGGCGCTCTGGTTCAACCGCGAGCTCGCCAAGAACATCGACTGATCGATCCGGTCAGCGAAAAAAAGGAGCCGGCAACCCCAGGAGTCGCCGGCTCTTTTTGTTTCGCATCCCGGGAAGGGAGGATCGGCAAGTCTCAAGTCACCCTTCGCCCTTCCCGCAATCGGCCGACACGAACGTGCCCGTCTCGCGGTTCTTCATCGTCATCATCTCGCCATTGTGCTCGAAGGTCATCACGGCATCGACGGTGAAGCTCGTCGCGGTGTAGCTGCCCCTGTACACCATCCTGCCCTTGGACGGACCCGTCGCCTCGAGATCCACCGTACCGCCCGAGGCGCGGTTGCGCACGATCTTCCAGCCCGGCTGCAGGTCCTTGACCGCGATATACTGGCCCGCGGCGATGATCTCATTGGTGATGCAGCGTTCTTCCTCGCCCCCGCCATCGCCGGTCTGGACGATCTTGTAGAGCCCCGAACGCAGCGAGCCCGGCGCTCCCTGCCCCCGCTGCTCCGCGCCGGCAGCCGTATTGGCGACGCCCTGCCCGCCGCATGCGCCCAGCAGCCACGGCAACACCAGCGCGACCCGAAGGAAACCCGTCTTCAGCACTGCGGCGTCTCCACCGCGTCGGACGAGCCGCTCGGCTGGCTGGCCGCAACGTCGATCGCCGTGCTGGCCGCCGCATTGGCGATATAGGAATTGCCGCCCACCTTGCCGGCCAGGCCGCCGACCAGGCCCGAATTGCGGGCGGCGCGCAGCAGTCCGCCAAGGCCAAGGCCCTTCTTCTTTTTCTTCGGCTTGCATTCGGGCACCGCCGGCGCGGCTTCGGCCGGGGCGGCCTGCTGGGTCTGGGGCACGTCCTGGATACCGGCCTGGGCCGGCACCGCGAGCAGCATCGCCGCGCAGGACGCGGCCGCCATCATCTTCCTCATCACATCGTCTCCTTGAACAGGGCGGACGTGCGAGGAGCCACCAGGGAAGACGGAGGACACGCAGGGCCGCGTCGGGCAGAGGTGCGCGCCACCTCCCCCGCGCGGAACGATTCTGCGACCGGCATCCGCTTGGACGCGACCAAGCCGCCATATGGCCGCGACGGGAGCAGGCCTGGCGCGGCATCGTCATGCTCACAGGGCACCGCGAAGTTGATCCGTTCAGCTTCCATGGGCTGACGCAGCGCCAGTTTCTCCGCGTTGCAACAAATCGAAATTCCCGCGTGCACCGGGCGGCCGAGAGCGGCTGCGAGACGGTTTGCACGGGGGACGTGATGCAAGGATCTAAACAAGGCGTGGTGCGCACCCTCCTATTGGGTGCGGCGCTGGCCGTGGCGGCGCCGGCCTATGCCCAGATGGGCCCCGGCAGCGGCGGTGGCGGCTTTCCCGGCGGCGGCGGCGGGCCCGGCGGCCGTGGCGGCCCTCCCGGCGGTGGTCCGGGTGGCGGGCGTCCCAAAATGATGAAGCCGGTCAAGCGCGAGAAGCTCGACAAGGTCGTCACCGAAATGTTCAGGACCGCCGACAAGAATGGCGACGGGCTGGTCACCTTCGAGGAGCTCAAGACCGTGATCGAGGCGCGGCGCGACGCGCGGATCAAGGCGCGGTTCGAGCGGATCGACACCGATCATAACGGATCGCTGAGCGCCGCCGAGTTCTTCGCCTGGCAGCACGACATGGGCTCGGTCGCCTCGGCCGAGCATCAGCCGGTCGCCGAGATTGGCGGGCCGGTCTCCGAGAGCATCATGCCGGACCTGGACGAGGATGACATGGCGCTGCGCCGGCTGGTCGAGCCGCTCAACGCAATGGTGATCGTCAACGCCAACACCAATTACGACAATGGCGTCTCGCTCGACGAACTGCTCGCCTATGAGCGCAAGAAGTTCGACGCGGCCGATGCCGATCATGACGGCGCGCTGACGATGGAGGAGCTGCGCAGCCTCGAGCCGCGCGACCGTGACGGACCGGGCGGTCCGGGTGGATCCGGCGGTTTTGGCGGCCCGATGGGCCGTCCGCCGCGCGGAGAAGAATGAGCCCGTCATGACGCAGATCAGGATGAAGCTGCTCGCGGGCGTGGCGCTGGCCGTGCTCGCCCCGGCGGCGCACGCCCAGACCCAGGCACCGCCCAGGCAGGACAACCCCGCTCCCAAGCAGGGCGAGGACGACATCGTCGTCACCGGCAAGGCCCCGCCGGGATCGGTGATCGGCGACATTCCGCCGGAGAACCGGCTCGGCCAGGCCGATATCGCCGCCTATGGCGTGGGCACGGTGAGCGAGTTGCTCGACGCGATCGCCGAGCAGACTGCGAGCGCGCAGGGCCGCGACGACGAGGGCCCGGTGGTGCTGGTCAACGGCAAGCGTATCTCGGGCGTCAACGAAGTCTCGGATCTGCCGACGGAATCGATCGTCCGCGTCGATATCCTGCCCGAGGAAGTCGCGCTCAAATATGGCTATGACGCACAGCGCAAGGTGGTGAATATCATCCTTCGCCGGCGCTTCGAAGGGCGCGTCGCCAACCTGGCCGGCGGGCTCGCGACCGAGGGCCAGGGCGAGAATGGGAGCGGCGACTTCACCTATACCCGCATCCGCGACAATGACCGGGTCAACATCGCCGGGCGGGCCAAGTCGACCGCCTCGCTGCTCGAGAGCGAGCGCGACCTGGTGCCGGCGAGCACAGCGGCCGACGGCACGGACGACCGGGGCTATCGCACGCTCAAGCCCGCTACGCGGAGCTATGGGCTGAACGCCAATGTCGCCCACCAGCTGGGCGCGAAGACCAATCTCTCGGTCAACCTGCGCGGGGACTATACGAGCAGCGACGGGCTGAACGGCCTGCCGCTTGGCACCTCGAACTTCCTCTCGGACGATCCCCTGCGCCAGGACAGCCGAACCACGACCGTGGGTGGCGGGGTGACGCTCAACCACGACCTGAGCAGGCGCTGGCGGCTGTCGGCGGTGGCGAGCTACAGCCATGCCGACACGCGGCGGGATACCGATCGCGCGGACAGCGGCATGATCGGCACCGACCGGGCCAGTTCGCTGACCGATACCGGCAATGCCAGCCTGCTGGTCAACGGCAAGCTGCTCGCTTTGCCCGCCGGCGATACCGCGGTGAGCGTGCGACTGGGGGGTGATTTCAGTTCGCTGAGCACCCGGAGCACGCTGGGCGGCACAGCCACATCGGGCGACAGCAGCCGGACCAATGCGGGCGGGCAGATCAGCCTCGACCTGCCGCTGGCCAGCCGCGCCAAGGGCGTGCTGCCGTTCCTCGGCAAGCTGACCGCGAACCTCAATGGCGGGGTCACCCAGGTCTCCGACTATGGGACGCTCGGCACCTTTGGCTACGGGCTCAACTGGACCCCGGTCACGGGGTTGAGCCTGATCGCGGCGGTGAACGAGGACCGGGTGGCCCCCACCCTCGCCCAGCGCGGCGACGCGGTGGTGATCACCGACAATGTCCGCGCCTATGACTATGCCACCGGCCAGACGGTGACGGTCAGCCGGATCTCGGGCGGCAACCCGCTGCTCAAGGCCGATGACCGCCACGTGGTCAAGCTGGGACTGACCGCCAAGCCCTGGACCAAGCTCAATCTGAGCTTCACCGCCAACTACAACAACAGCCGTACCGAGAATGCTATCCTCAGCATCGCCGACGGCTCGGCGGCGCTGGAAGAGGCATTTCCCGAGCATTTCGAACGGGATGCCGCCGGCCAGCTGACCAGTATCGACACCCGCGCAGTCAACATCGCCCGCGAGGATCGCGAGCAGCTGCGCTGGGGCATCAACTTCACCCAGGTGCTGCGCGCACCCAAGCGACCGACGCCTCCTCCGGGCTTCCGGCCGCCATGGATGCGCGACCGGCCCGAGGGCGGACGGCCGAACGGGGAAACCCGCTACGACCGTCCGCCCGAGGGCACCGATCCCGAGCATCGCGATGGCCCGCCGCCCGGCGAGGACGGCGACATCGTGGTCAATGGCCGCGAACTGCGCGACCCCAGCGGGCCCGGCCGGCCGGGCGGGTTCGACGGGCCGCCGGACGGATTCGGTCCGCCCCCGGGAGGTCCGCCGCCCGAAGGCTTCGGACCGCCTCCCCCGGGCGGACCGGGCGGGTTCGGGCCGCCACCGCCGGGCGGTTTCCGCGGTGGGCCGGGAGGGCCTGGCGGCGGAGGCAGCGACAATGGCGCACGGCTGCAATTCTCGCTCTACCACAGCGTGATCCTGAAGGATGAAATCGTGCTGCGCGAGGGACTTGCGCCGATCGACCTGATGGACGGCGGGACGCTGGGCGGCACCCCGCGGGCGCGGCACAATGTGCAACTCAACACCGGTGTGATCGACAATGGCGTGGGCGTGCGCCTGTCGGGGAGCTGGAAGAGCGCGGCCGAGGTGACCGGCACGTCACCGGCCGGGGATTTGCGCTTCGGGGCGCTGGCGACTTTCGAGCTTCGGGTCTTCGCCAACCTGGCCAACCGCTTCCGCGGCAAGGACTGGGCGCGCGGGACAAGGGTGAGCCTGTCGATCGCCAACCTGCTGAACACGCGACAGAAAGTGACCGACGCCAGCGGGGCAACCCCGCTTGCGTATCAGGGGGCCTATCTCGATCCCGAAGGGCGGACACTGCTGCTTTCGGTGCGGCGGATTTTCTAGCCTTGCGTCGCCCCGGGCTTGCCCCGGCCCCGGCTTAAGGCCGGGGTGACGCGCTAGTTGGGGCACGCTCTCTCCCATCCCCTTCCATTCCCCGAAGTGACCAAAGGTTGCGCGGGTCGGCCTTTCCCGGTCACAACATTCACTCATGAGTGAATTAGTGTTGCAAGCCCTCCGGCTTTGCGGCATCTTTCCCGCCATCGCGACGAAGATCGCGTCTGGAGATGGATGTGGGAGGGACCCGAATGAACTATCGCCCGTTGCTGGCCGGCGCGTCCGCGCTTGCCCTGGCCTGGAGCGGCGGCGCCGCAGCGCAGACCGCCAGCCCCGAAACGCAGGACAAGCCGGTTGCGGCTGCATCCGCTTCGAACGCGGAAGATGGCGAGATCGTCGTCACCGCGCAGCGCCGCAACGAGAATCTGATGACCACCGCGGTCTCGGCCTCGGTGCTCTCGGGCAGCCAGCTGGACAACAAGGGCGTCGCCAATGTCGACGCGCTGCAGTTCGCGATGCCCTCGATCGTCGTCAATAATTTCGGCCAGGGCAATGACTTCAACGTCCGCGGCATCGGCAAGGCCGAGCACAACACCCAGACCACGACGGGCGTGATCACGTACCGGGACGGGGTGCCGAGTTTCCCCGGCTATGTGCAGGGCGAGCCCTATTTCGACGTTGCCAACATCCAGGTCCTGAGGGGACCGCAGGGCACGATCGTCGGCCAGAACGCCACCGGCGGCGCGGTGTTCGTCAACACCAACGATCCGATCATCGGCGGCGGCACGCACGGCTATTTCAACGTCCATTACGGCAACTACAACGACGCCGGCTTCCAGGGCGCGGTGAACCTGCCGGTGAGCGATACCTTCGCCGCCCGGGTCGCGCTGTTCACCCAGCGCCGCGACAGCTTCTACAACATCACCGGCGCCGGCGGCGCAGCCTATCCCTATGAGAAGGGCAAGGTGGGGTTGATGGCCGGGCGGATCAGCCTGTTGTGGAAGCCGAGCGACAATTTCTCGATCCTGTCGAAGACCGATTTCGACTGGCTCGACTTCGGCGCCTATCCCGCCTCACCCTTCGCCAATTATTTCAAGACGCTGCCGGGCACGAGCACGCCCAACCCGAATCACCGCGACCTGTTCGACGTGCAGTACAACGCCCCCCAGGCGGCACGCGACAATTTCGTCCGCTCGATCCTGAAGGCCGAATACGAGTTCGCCGGCGGCACCAAGTTCCGCTCGGTCTCGAGCTATCAATGGGCCAACACGATGTACAAGGCGGACCTGGACGGCACCGCCACCGGCAACAGCTATTTCTACGACAGCGTCGACGAGCAGCAGGTCACCCAGGAGTTCAACCTGATCTCGGCCGACAACCAGCGCTTCACCTGGCTGCTCGGCGCATTCGGCGTGTGGAACGACTACCACTTCAAGCGGCCGTACCAGTTCATCATCGATGTGGCCTATCCGCTCGACCTGCCGGCGGCGACGTACAAGTTGCAGGGCAACAACTTCACCCGCTCGCTCGCGGCATTCGGCCAGATCGGCTTCAACATCACCCCCAGCCTGAAGATCGAGGCGGGCGGCCGCTATACCGAGAGCCGATCGATCAACGATGTCGATGTGCGCCAGTACGGCACCCCGATCATCGCCGATCAGGAAACCAGCTCGAAGAACTTCTCGTACAAGGTCACGCTGGGCTGGAAGGCGAGCAAGGACCAGTATCTCTATGGCTTCGTCGCCACCGGCTTCCGCCCGGGCGGGCTGAACGTGCCGGTGGGCCTGGGCCTGCCCGCGCCGTTCAAGCCCGAGGAAGTGACTTCGTACGAAGCAGGCTGGAAGGGCAATTGGGCCGGCGGCAAGCTGCGCACGACGATCACCGGCTTCTACAACGACTACAAGAACTTCCAGGTCATCATCGGCTATCCGACCTTCCCGACCTTCGGGATCGAGCTGAACGTGCCCGACAAGACCAAGATCTACGGGTTCGAGGCCGAGGCGGAGTTCCGCAGCGGCGGGCTGACGCTGGATGCCGGCATCAACGTGCTGCACAGCGAGCTGGGCACCTTCTTCGCGACCGACCCGCGCGGCGCCAGCACGGTGGCCTGCAACCCGAATACGGGTCCCGCCAGCACCAGCTGCATCGCGCTGAAAGGCCGCCGCCAGACCTATGCGCCCAACCTGACCTTCAACCTGGGCGCGCAATATGAGCTGGAACTGAAGAGCGGCGACAAGATCACCCCGCGGGTGAATTTCGGCCATGTCGGCGACCAGTGGGCGACTTTGTTCGAGAACCCGGCGCGCGGCGACCATCTGGAGGCGCGCAACATCCTGAACGCGCAGCTCGCCTTCCAGCACAAGACGTGGACGGTGACCTTGTACGGCACCAACCTGACCGACCAGCACTATCCGGCAGCGCTGAACTCCGGCCTCTATTTCGCGGGCCCGCCCCGCCAGTACGGCGTCAAGCTGCTGAAGACGTTCTGATTTCCTGCCTGGCCGCCGGTGCTCCCTCTCCGGCGGCCTTTCCTTTCTCAAAGTGCCAAGGTTTCATGCAGCCCTACGGTCTGACCATCGACAAATTCCTCGATCATGCCGCCAAGTGGTTCCAGGACTGCGAGGTGGTCGAGGCCGAGGCGGGCACGATCGTCAAGCGCTCGACCTATGCGGCGCTGCGCGAGCGGAGCAACCGGTTGTCAGGCGCGCTCGCGGCGCTGGGGCTGCGCCAGGGCGCGGTGGTCGGCACACTCGGCTGGAACACGATCCACCATTTCGAGATCTATTACGCAGCGATGGGCATGGGGCTGGTGTGCCATACGCTCAACCCGCGGCTGACCGCGGCGCACCTCGCCGCGATGATCAACGAGGCGGAGAACCGGGTGCTCGCGGTCGCGGCGGACCTAGTGCCGCTTGCCGCCGAGCTCATCCCGCACTGCCCGAGCATCGAGCATGTGATCCTTCTGGACGCTTCGGACGCGGAACTTGGCACCCTCGGGTCGCACCGGGTGCAGGTCTGGCGCCATGACGCCTTGCTGGCGGCGCATGGCGCCCCGATGGCCTGGGGGGCGTTCGACGAGAACGCCCCCGCCGGGCTCTGCTATACCAGCGGGACGACGGGCAGCCCCAAGGGCGTCGTATATACCCACCGCTCCAACTACCTCCACACGCTGCGCGCGCTGCAGGCGGACGCGGTGGCGATCACCGCGCGTGACACGTTGCTGCTCGGCGTGCCGATGTTCCACGCCAATGGCTGGGGCATGCCGTTCGCAGCGCCGGCGGTTGGCGCGAGGCTGGTGCTGCCCGGGCGGACGCTCGACGGGGCGAGCCTGGCACGGCTGATCCGCGACGAAGGCGTGACTGTGGCTGTTGGCGTACAGACCGTCTGGTTGACGCTGGCCGACCAGGCCGAGGCGAGCGGCGAAGCCTTCCCGACGCTGGAGCGGGTGCTGATCGGCGGATCGAGCTGCCCCGACGCGCTGCTCCGGCGGCTGGAGGAGAAGCTCGGCGCGCGGGTGCAGACGAGCTGGGGGATGACCGAGCTGTCGCCGGTCGGCGCGATCGCACCGAGGGACTTGCCCGGGGATGCGGCGCCGGCTTCGGGGCGGCCGGTCATGGGGCTCGACCTCAAGCTCACCGATGCGGACGGCAACACGCTGGTGCCGCAGCGCAATGTGCTCGGGCATCTCAAGGTGAAGGGGCATAGCGTGATCGAGCGCTATTTCCGCAGCCGGGAAAGCGCGCTGGACGAAGAGGGCTATTTCGACACCGGCGACCTGGCGATGCTCGACACCGAGGGCAATCTGACGATCTGCGGGCGGGCCAAGGACCTGATAAAGTCGGGCGGCGAGTGGATCAACCCGAACGAAATAGAAGCGATCATTGGCACGCACCCGGCGGTGCGCCATGTCGCGGTGATCGCGCGGGCGGATGCGAAATGGGGCGAGCGGCCGGTGCTGATCGTCGACAGCCAGGGCGAGGACCCGCGCGCGCTGCTCGAGATGCTGCGCGGCAAGGTTGCGGACTGGTGGATCCCGGGCGAGGTCGCCGAGGTGCCTGCGATGCCGCTGGCGGCCTCGGGGAAGATCGACAAGAAAAGGCTGCGCGATGACTATGCCGAGGGGCGGATCGCTGCGGCCAGGGTTGGGCGGTAACCGTCGCCGTTTCTGCTCCCCTCCCTGCAAGGGAGGGGTTGGGGGTGGGTTGCGAGCGCAGCGAGCCCAGCGAGACGGCGGAGATAAAGAAAAGACCGGGCATCGAGCCCGGCCTTTTCTAACCCACCCCTAGCCCCTCCCTTGCAGGGAGGGGAATTTTACTGACAGCCCTTTGCCTTCGCAGGCAGCTTGGGCGAGGCCAGGCCGGCGTTCCAGTTCCACGCGACCCCGGCGGCGCGGCGGCGGCAGACCACGGCTTCGTACTGGTCGTACATACCCGGCATCAGGTCCGCCTCTGCCTTGGGCGTGTTGGTAATGTGGAGATAGGCGCGGTCCTTGCCGAACGCCGGCCAGGCGGTGCCCGGATTGCCGGTCCTGGTGAAGCTGGCCCAATAGCCGAGCATCGCGTCGGACAAGGGCCGGTCGCTCGCGGGGATCGTCGGCCAGAGCGGGGGCAGCGGGGTCAGGTTGCCGAAGACATAGGGCAACTCGCTGGCGTGGAAGGCGTGGAGGTCCTTGTCGTCCATCGCCGGATAGCCGTGATCCCAGAGATAGACATACGCCGGCTTGCCGAGCGCCGCCTGCTTGCGGGCGAGGCGCTCGCTGGTCCAGCCATAGAGCGCGTCGCGGGTGGTCGCGAGGATGCTCTCCTTGTAGGTCGCGGCCGGATAGAGCTTGAGGAAGGCGTCGGCGAATTCGCCGTACTTCTCGCGGATGGCCTTCTCATAGTCTTCCGCAGTGGCCGGCGCCTTGGGGGCGAGCATGCGGAGCGAGCGGATCTCGCCCTGGTTGAAACCGGTGAGGATCGGCACCGGGGCCTGCTTGCCCTGGTCGAACGCCTCGACCATCTGGCTCGGCAGGACGAGCCCGTCGACCACGCCGAACGGGAAGAAGCCGAGCTTCGCCGCGCCGTCGGTGAGCTTCTGGGCGTCCATGCCGCGCAGCGCGGTGAGGTTCGGGGCCTGGAGCCCGGCCGAGAGCATCGTGCCGACCGCCTCGGCCGAGGGCGCGCCATACGCCTCCTTCCTGAGGCTGGGCATCGCGACCATGTACGCGCTCTGGGCGATCGCCTGGGAGAAGGTGCCGCGGGCGAGCGGGGATTCCATCAGGTACATCACGCTGAGGCCGCCGGCGGATTCGCCTGCGATCGTCACCCTGGCGGGGTCGCCGCCGAACGCGGCGATATTGTGCTTCACCCAGGCGAGCGCGGCCATCTGGTCGAGCAGGCCGTAATTGCCCGAGACCTTTTGCGGGGATTCGGCGGAGAGCTGCGGGTGGGAGAACCAGCCGAGGACGCCGAGGCGGTAGTTGATCGAGACGACGATCACGCCCTGCTCGGCGAGCTTGCGGCCGTCATACATCGGCTCGCGGCTGGAGCCCGAGAGCAGCGCGCCGCCATGGATCCAGAAGAAGACTGGGGCCTTCTTTGCGTTCGCCGGCGCCCAGATGTTGAGCGTCAGGCAATCCTCGCTGACCGGCATCGGCTGGGCTGGGGCGTAGACGTTGGTCGGTGTCTTGGCCTGGGGCTGGACGCAGGCGGGGCCGAAATCCTTCGCGGCGCGGGTGCCGGCCCAGGGCTGCATCGGCGCGGGCGGGCGCCAGCGCATGCCGCCGACCGGGGGCACGGCATAGGGAATGCCCTTGAACGCGCGGATCTGGCCTTCGAGCGTGCCGCTCACCGAACCCGAGGGCGCGTTGACGACCGGCTCCTGGGCGAGCGCGGTGCCGGAGAGCAGCAAGGCGGCGGCTATGGCGGCGTGGCGGAACGGCTTCATGCGGGCACCTTTGCGGCTTGCTCGGCGCGGAGAACGCGGGCGAGCGTGAGGAAGAGCGCGATCGCGATCAGGTAGAAGGGCGAGAGGGTGTAGAGGGCAAGCTGGAGGCCGTGCTCCCAGCCATGCGCCTTGAACCAGTCGCTGGCGGCGCCGACCCAGGTCGGGCCGAGGCCGAGGCCGATGAAGTTCATCACCAGCAGCAGCAAGGCGCCCGAGAGCACGCGCTGGTCGGGGCGGACCTCCTCCTGGACGAGCGCGACCGAGGCGGAGAGGTAGAAATAGTTGAAGCAGTTGACGACAGTGAGCAGCAGCAGCGCGAGCGGCCAGGCGGGGGCCCAGACGAACGCCACGTAGAAGGGCATGGCGATGGCGAGCGATATCGCCGGGCCGAGCGCATAGACGGTGCGGCCGCGGCGGCTCAGCCGGTCGATGATGCGGCCCGAGATCAGCATCGCGGCGCTCATGCCGATACCGACGACCAGCGCGTACCAGATCGCGATCTCGGGCAGGGTCATGCCCTTTTCGCGGATCAGGAACAGCACCGCGAATTGGCCGAGGCCATAGGTGACGAACTGGGTGGCGCCGCTGCCGAGCGCGGCGAGCATGAGCACCGGGTGGGTGAAGAACATGGCGCAGGTGCCCCAGAAGGGCGCCTTGGCGGCAGTGGGCGTGGCGACGGGATTGACGTCGGTGGCGCCGCGGCGCGGCTCTCGGACGATAAGCGGCACGAGGATCGCGGAGACCACGCCGACCGCGCCGATCGCGATGAAGGCGATCCGCCAGTCGAGCAAAGCCGCGATCAAGGCGCCGAACGCGATGCCGAGCGCCGCGCCGATCGGCGGCCCCAGGTTGAAGATGCCGAAGGCGGTGCCGCGCTCGCCGGGCCGGAAGGTGTCGGTGATGATCGCGTAGGACGGGGGCACCCCGCCCGCCTCGCCGAAGCCGACGGTCATCCGGGCGATGACAAGCTGGGTGTAGCTGGTGGCGAGCCCGCAGGCGATCGTCGCGCCGCTCCAGATCGCGCAGGCGAGCGAAAGGATGGTTACGCGGCTGGTGCGGTCGGCGAGCCAGCCGACGGGGATCGCGATGAAGCAGTAGAACATCGCGAAATAGAGCCCGCCGATCAGCCCGAGCTGGCGGTCGCTCAAGTGGAGCGAGTCCTGGATCGGCTTGGCGAGGATGCCGAGCAGCTGGCGGTCGAGGAAATTGAGGACATAGACGAAAGTGAGCGTGACGAGCACGATCCAGCGGCGGCTGCCACCTGCCTGAGTTTCCACGCGTCTCTCTCCCGTGGCGGTTTTCTCCGCCTTTCCCGCATCATGCGGGCAAGGCCGCGGCGCTGTCAACACACACTATCACGCGTGTGAATATCTGCGCATGGGCTTGACGATGGCCGCGCCAGACCGGATGGACGGGAGGTGACCGAGACAGCCAAGCCCGTTCGCCGCTCGCGCAAGGCCGAGCAGCGCGCCGAGACGATGGAGCAGATCTACGACGCTGCCGAGGAGCTGTTCTCGCAGCACGGGCTCTATGGCGTCACGCTGAAGGACGTCGCCAAGAAGGTCGGCGTCCACCACACGCTGCTCAATTACTATTTCGACGACAAGAAGGCGCTGTTCGATGCCGTCTTCGCCCGGCGCGCGGTGGTGACCAGCGAGCGGCGGATGCAGGCACTCGATGCCTATGAGGCCGAGGTGAAGGGCAAGCCGACCGTCGAGGGTGCGCTGCGGGCGTTCCTCGATACCGATCTCGACACCTATATCGAGGGCGGCGAGGGCTGGAAGAACTACGCCAAGCTCGGCGCGCAGGTGGCCAACACCCCGGCCTGGGGCGCCGACCTGATGGACGCGCATTTCGACCCGGTGGTGCTGCGCCTGATCGGGCTGCTCAAACAGGCCCTGCCCGACTGCGCCGAGGAGGACATCTTCTGGGGCTATCACTTCGTCACCGGCGCGCTGATGCTCACTCTCGCCCGCACCGGGCGCATCGACAAGCTCTCCCACGGCCTGTGCCATTCGGACGACTTCGCCGCGGTGAAGGAGCGGATGGCATCGTTCATGGCCGCCGGCTTCCTCGAGATCTGCAAGCGCGGGAAATAGTCCGAACAATTCGCTCTCTTGCGAGTGAATGATTGCGACGCTACGAAGCCCTCCGAAAAACCAAAGGGAGAGCGGGATGTCGCTGGCGGGTCGTGTAGCAATTGTGACGGGTTCGGGCGGCGGACTGGGGCGCGCGCATGCGCTGTACCTGGCGAGCCGGGGCGCGAGGATCGTCGTCAACGACCTGTCCCAGCCGGCCGCCGACGCGGTTGCCGCCGAGATCCGCGCGGCCGGGGGCGAGGCAATCGCCTTCGCAGCGTCGGTGACCGACGAGCTGCGCGTCGCGACGATGGTCGCCGAGACCGTCGAGCGGTTCGGCAGGGTCGACATCCTGGTAAACAATGCCGGCATCCTGCGCGACAAGAGCTTCGCCAAGATGAGCGTCGACGATTTCCGCCTGGTGGTCGATGTCCACCTGATCGGCGCGGCGATCTGCTGCAAGGCAGTTTGGGAAACGATGCGCGCGCAGAATTACGGGCGGATCGTGATGACCACTTCCTCCTCCGGCCTGTACGGCAATTTCGGCCAGGCGAATTACGGCGCCGCCAAGCTCGCGCTTGTGGGCCTGATGCAGACGCTGGCGATCGAAGGCGAGAAATACGGCATCCGGGTCAACAGCCTGGCCCCCACCGCAGCGACGGGCATGACCGAGGGCGTGCTCTCGGCGGAGAGCCTCGAGATGCTGGCGCCCGATCTGGTCAGCCCCGGCCTGCTCGCGCTGGTCGGCGAAGGCGCCCCCACCCGCGCGATCCTGTGCGCCGGCGCCGGGCATTTCGCCGCCGCGCATGTAACGCTGACCGACGGCATCCAGGTGGGCCGCGCCGCCGATGCCGGCGAGCAGGTGGCGGCCGGCTGGGCCGAGGTGACCGACCGGACCGGCGAGATCGTTCCCGCCTATGGCTTCACCCAGGCCGAGCGCGAAGTGGCCGCCGCCACGGGCAAGGCGCCGGTCGCGGCGGTGCGGTGAGCGACACGCTCCGCGGACGGGGAAAGCCGTCGCCCCCTTCGGAAAAGCGCGATACGATGTCGCGTCGGGCGAAGGAGGTGCGATGCGCTGGGGAACTGCGGGACTGGTTGCGAGCGCGTTGACGCTGGCATTGGCGGCGTGCGGGGGGCTCGGCAAGGCGCCGGGCGCCATCACGCCGAAAGCCGTTGCCGAGCGGACCACCATCGATTTCTCCAGGGTCGCCAATTACTCCAGGCCGAAGCTGCCCGCCTATTTCGATGGCACGGTGCGATCACTGGACAACAGCCCGGCTGCCAACGCGAACGACGACCGGGTGGCGACGCTGGGCCGGGTGCTGTTCTACGACCTGCGGCTGAGCACCAACGACCGCGCTTCCTGCGCTTCCTGCCACCAGCAGGCGATCGGCTTCACCGACGCGATGCGGTTCAGCAACGGGATCAGCACCGCCGGCACCACCGATTTCCACGCGATGCGGCTGGGCAATCTGCGCTACTGGCAGCCCGGCACCACCTTCTGGGACCGTCGCGCGGCAAGCGTGGAGGCACAGGCCAGCCACCCGTTCCACAGCCTGGTCGAGATGGGCTGGGGCGAGAATATGGGCGGCTTCGGCGCACTGACCCGGAAGATGGCCGGGATCGGCTATTATCCCGGGCTGTTCGCCTGGGCGTTCGGCGATCCCGCAATCAGCGAGGCGCGGATCCAGCTGGCGCTGGCCCGGTTCACCCGTGCGATGATCGCGAGCAGCAGCCGGTGGGACACGGGCTATGCCCGGGTCTTCTCGGCCGCTGCGCCCGATCGCGCGCTCGATGTCGACCTGCCGGGCTTCACGCCACAGGAGAATCGCGGGCGGCATCTGTTCATGGCCGATGCGAGCCGGGGCGGCGCGGGTTGTTCCGCCTGCCATCTGCCGCCGACCTTCGCGCTGTCGGCGAGTGCCCACAGCAACGGGCTCGACGCCGGCGAGACGCGGCTGTTCAAGGCGCCGTCGCTGCGCAATGTCGCCCTGGCCGGCCCCTATATGCATGACGGCCGCTTCGCCACGCTGGCGGAGGTGATCGACTTCTACGACCATGGCATCCAGGACGGGCCCGCGCTCGACCCCCGCCTGCGCCGGGGCAAGACACCGCAACGGCTGAACCTGAGCGCGCAGGACCGCGCGGCGCTGGTCGCCTTCCTGATGACGCTGAGCGACCCGAAGCTGACGACCGATCCGAAGTTCAGCGATCCGTTCCGGCGGTGAGGGCGAAGTGCTTCCTGCAAACCTTCCCTGATCCCCGGCGAAGGCCGGGGCCCAGTTGCAATGTCGCCCGAGAGGTTAGACCACCCCAACCAGCTGCGCCGAAACTGAGCCCCGGCCTTCGCCGGGGGACAAGAAGGTGGGGCGATGCAGCAATCCCCTTCGAAGCGGGAAATCCGGCCCTAGGCGCGGATCGCGTATAGCGTGGCGTTGCTGATCGCGTAGACCGCGCCGTCCGCGCCCGCCAGGGTCGGCGTATAGGCCTGACCGAGCCCGGTATTGAGGCGGATGTTCTGCGACAGCGTGTTTGTCGCCAGGTCCCAGCGATAGAGGATGCCGTCCTCGTTATTGGCGAGGATCGAGCCGCGCAGCGGATCGGCGAGCATCGTATTGATGCACCATTCGCGCCGCGAATTGGCCGTGGTGCCGTCCCGCGTCGGGCCGACGATGGTGATCACCTCGCGCATCACCTGGATCGCGGGCAGGATCGTATCGGCCTGGCTTGTCCTGGGATCGAGCACGGCGATCCGGTTGAGCCCGTCGCCGGTCCCTACCCCGGCATAGTTGTTGTACTTCTGGACGAGCAGATAGGTGGAGATGCCCGTGTAGGAAGGCACCATCGTCGCCGGAATCACGCTTGGCGACACGTCCCAGCCGAAGCTGCCCGGCACGCCCACCGGATTGAGCAAGGCGTCGAACTGGAGCAGCCAGCCGCGCGCATTGTGCGTGCCGAACTGGGCCTCGAGCACGCCATAGAACACCCGGCCATCCGGCCCGACCACGGGCGAAGCGGTGCCGTCATCGCTGATCCGCGCGGGCGTGAGCGCGCTGGGATCGATCAGCGCGGCCTTGCCCCGGGTGGCGAGCGTGGTGCTGTCGAGCGCGAGCAGGAAGCCGGTCTGGGTCGCGGTGGTCGATCCTCGGTTGACCGCGATATAGACGGTGGCGCCATCGTTCGAGAGTGCCGGCGCGCAGTTCATCGCGGGCTTGACGATCGACGTGTCGCCCGCCGCCGTGGCGACGCCGACCCAGCTGCCGGTGCCGTCGGCCGCGACTCGAGCGACGCCGCTGACCAGCCCGGCCGGGTTCGCGCCGGTGACGACGAAGCCGAAGAACAGGTTGCCCAGCGCATCGGCGGTGATCGGAGTGTTGATGAAGACCGTGCCGTCATAGGCAGCCGGATTGGCGTTATAGGCGGCCGCGCCATAGAAGATCTGCGTCGCGAGCGTGCCGGTGGTGGCGTCCGCATCGGCGCGCATCAGCAGCTTGCCGCCGGCGCCCGGCGCATAGAGGCGGCCCTGCGCGGTGAGGAGCAGATTATAGGGCGGCAGCCAGTTGCGCGGCGGCGTGACATAGTCGGTGGTCGCCGACCAGAGGAGCGTCCCGGTCGCGCCGGACCGGCCCTCGATCCGGTAGCTGCCGGTGGCGGCGGTCTTCACCGGGAGGACGATCGTGTTGTTGGTGGTGACGACCGGCGAGCCATAATGGGTGAGCAGCGCGCCCGAGGCGGTATATTGCGGCGCCAGGTCCATCGGAGTGGTCCAGGCGATGCGGCCGAGATCCTGGGTGGCGATCGCGCTCACGGCGGTGTGCTGGGCATTGCGGCCATAGCCGAACCAGGCGGGGCCGGAGACCGGGGTGGGCGTGGCGGTGGGCGTCGGAGTCGGCGTGGGCGACGGGGCGGGTGAACCGCCGCCACCGCCGCTGCTGCAGGCTGCGACCACCGCGGTGGACGACAGCATCGCCAGCGCGCGACGGCGCGAAAAGCGGATCGGAAAGCGCGGAGCGGACGGAAGATTGTTGTGGCTCATGACGAAGCTCCACCGATAGGCACGCGAGGACCTGTGCGCTTGTCACGCATATACACCTCTCCCCCCGCTTGTTGACGCCTAAGCGCCGCCAGAGCCACAAATTTCTCGAAAGCAGGCGCGCGCCCGCGACCGCTTTGCGACCGGGAACCGAAGCCATGCGACCAAGCCCGCGGGCTATCGGCCGGGAGTACGAATTTTTTGGGGTGGCTGCGACGATATCGCTGACCTAGGCCCTGGCAGCTATGGACATGCGGGTGACAGAAGCGGGCTGGGCGCTGACCGAGAAGGAAAAGCAGACCCTGCGCCTGATCGTCCGCGGGCATGACGCCAAGTCGATCGCGCGCAGCCTGGGCCTCTCCGTCCACACGATCAACGAGCGGCTGCGCGATGCGCGGCGCAAGATGGCGGTGTCGAGCAGCCGAGAGGCGGCGCGGCTGTTGCTGGCAGCCGAGGGCGGACCCGAATTGTTCGGGGACACGGGAATCGGGGAAGACCCGGCGCGCGCCGGGATCGATCAGGGAGCCACGCCGGTCGACGGCGCCGGGCAGGCACATCGCCGGCCCTGGATCATCCCTGGAGTGTTTCTCATGACCTTTGCCCTTGGCCTGCTGGCGCTGGCCCTGCTCCCCGCCGCCCCGACCGCGACGCCCGCGGCTTCGCAAGTCGCGCCGAACCCGGAAGTGGTCGATGCGGCGCGCGCGTTCCTCGTACTGGGCGACCAGGGCCGCTGGGACGAAAGCTACAAGGCGACCGGCGCCGCGTTCCGTAAGCTGAACACCGCGGCGGTATGGCGGACGGTGTCGGAGAAGGTGCGCACGCCGCTCGGCGCCGTCGCCTCGCGCACCCTGATCGGCCAGGAGAATTTGCCCGCCCCGCCCCATGGCTATGAGGTGGTCAAGTTCCGCACCAGCTTCGCCAACAAGGCCGAGGCGGTGGAGACGGTCACGCTCGAGCGCGAGGGCGGCGCCTGGCGCGTGGTCGGCGTGACGATCGACTGAACCAAGGGCCGGCGGGAACGCACGGGTCCCGCCGGCCTTAGCGTCAGTTGAGGTCCTGCCGCAGGAAGCGGAACTGGGTGAGCGCGCCCGCCGCGAGGATCCAGGCGGTAAGGATCCAGAGCGAAGCGCCCCGGTTGAACGCGACCACGTCGCCCGGCCCGAGCGGCAGGGTGAGCCCCGTGCCCTTCGCCCAGTTGGCGAGATTGGTCATGTGGTAGAAGGGCAGGAACTTGACCAGCGCGGTGACGAGCCCCGCCGCATATTGGTGCGCCCAGAGCGCGATGAAGGGGAATAGTCCCTCGATCACCACGATCGCGATCGACAGGATCACCGTGGCGAGGATCGACTGGGTGAGGATCGCGAACAGCGCGGCGAAGGCGATGGTGAAGAGGATCGGCACCAGCGCGTTGCCCGCCGCCTGCCAATGCGCCTCGGCGACCGCGCCCAGGGTGACCCCGGCCGGGATCCTGTCGCCCTGGAACGAGCCGAGCCAATCGCCGAACAGCAGGATCAGGTCTGCGGCGATGAAGGCGATCATCACGAAACCGAAGGCGACCACCCATTTCGCCGCGATCAGCTGCCAGCGCGCGCGCGCCGGGATGATCAGCTTCCAGGTGTTCCAGCCATATTCGCCGGCGAACACCACCGCCGAGAAGCCGGCGATCAGGAAGCGGCCGGGGCCGGAGCCCGGCACCTTCCACAGCAGCGCGCTGTCGGCGATCCACTTGGCGGCGGAGCGTTCCTCGCCGGTCGTATGGGCCGAGAAGGCGCCGTAGATCAGGATGCCGATCACGAGCAGCGTGGTGACGATCGGATAGAGCCAGACCATCATCCAGGTGGCCCGATGGCGGCGGAGCTTCAGCGCCTCGGCGCGGACGGCATCAAGCATCGGAATCCCTCGTCATGGTCAGGAAGATTTCCTCGAGGCTCTGCTCGTCAGGCCCCACGCGGAACACATCGGCGCCGGCCTCGACCAGCTTGCGGACGATCGCCGGCGTCTCGGCGCGACCGGCCTGGACGGTGAGCCCGCCATCGGCGATCTCGAACGGCCAGCTACCCTCGAGCGCGGCGGCGGCCTTGTCGAGCGGCTCGGCCTCGACGCGCAGCGCCTCGCCCTGGTCGAGCAGTTCGCGGATCGTCGCCTCGCGCAGCAGCTTGCCCTTGTGGACCACCGCCACCCGATCGCAGATCTGCTCGACTTCGTGGAGGAGATGGCTGGAGAGGAACACCGCCTTGCCCTCCGCCGCCAGGCCGCGCAGCAAGGTGCGCATGTCCTGGATGCCGGCGGCGTCGAGGCCGTTGGCCGGCTCGTCGAGGATCACCAGGTCGGGATCGTCGAGCAGCGCGGCGGCAACGCCGAGGCGCTGCTTCATGCCGGTGGAATAGCCCTTCACCTTGCGCTTGGCGTCGCGGCTGAGCTCGACCCGCTCGAGCACCGCGTCGATGCGCGCGCCGTCATGCCCCTGGGTGCGCGCGAGCACGCGCAGATTGTCGCGGCCCGAGAGGAAGGGGTAGAAGGTGCCGCCGTCGACCAGCGAGCCGACCCGGCGCAGCGCCGTGCGGTCCGAGACCGGGCGACCGAACAGCGAGACCTCGCCGTCGCTCGGGCGGATCAGCCCCAGCGCCATGCGGATCGTGGTGCTCTTGCCGGCGCCGTTGGGGCCGAGAAAGCCATAGACTTCGCCACCGCGCACGGTGAGCGACACATCATCGACCGCGCGCTTGGCCCCGGCCCCGCGGCCATAGGTCTTGCCGAGCGCGCGCAATTCCAGCGCGGGCATCCCGCTGAGTTCGCTTGTGGACACTCTGATCCCCCTTCCGGCGCCTGGCTGGCACCGTGGCGGCGGATTGTGCATGAACGATTGCGTGTTAGCAAGATAATACACAAGGAAACGGTCCGCGCCACCGGGCGCTACGTTGAACGACCCTTTCTGGATACCGGTGGCATAGCGTTGCCGCAGCCGATTCCCGGCCGAGAGACAGGCGCGCCAGAATATTGGCACCGATACTTTCCATAAAAATCAGCTACTTGATTCAAGTTACAAGCGCGAATCTTCGCCTTGACTATCCCTGACACCGGTATCAAGATGAACACTGGGTTAGTCGATCAGCTAAAAAAGCTGACGACCCAAAGGGGAGAGGCAAATGTGAAGCTGCGCGCTGCGTCGGCGAGCCTTGCGCTCGTCATGATCCTTGCCGGATGCAACAACAACGATAGCGGATCGGTGGTGTCACCCACCCCGACACCAGCTTCGACACCGACGCCGGGGGTGTCGATCACTTCCGCATTGCTGCCCGCATCGGGCGAAACCGCCGCCTATAAGGACACGCTGCTCAAGCTGACCTTCAACGGACCGCCGGTGGCGACCGGCAGCGGCCAGATCCGCGTCTACAAGAGTGACGGCACGCTGGTCGACACGATCGACACCACCGGCGGCGTCACCGTCGCCGGCGGCGAGACGCAGACCGCGCTGGGCAATGGCAACACCGAGATCGACAAGATCGGCAACGGCGTTTCCACCCTGACCCAGTATCGCTTCACCTATTATCGCCCGATCCGGATCAGCGGGAACACCGCGACGATCAAGCTCCACGACAATGTGCTGGCCTATGACACGTCCTATTACGTCCAGATCGACCAGTCGGTGTTCAACGGCCCGATCGCCGGGTTCAACAGCTTCCCCGGCATCAGCGGCACGACCGGCTGGACGTTCAAGACCAAGGCGGCACCGACCTCGACCACCGCGGTGACCGTGGACGATGACGGCGCGGCCGATTTCCGTTCGGTACAGGGCGCGCTCAACTACATGATGACGGTGGGCTGCGCCTCGTGCGGCGCCGGCAACACCGCGGCCAAGACGATCACGATCAAGAACGGCACCTATGACGAGCAGCTGTTCCTCCGCAACGTCAACAATTTGACGATCAACGGCGAGAGCCGCGCGGGCACCGTCGTCCAGAACAACAATTGGGAAGCGTTCAACCCCGGCGTGGGCGGTAGCCGCGCGACGCCGAACACCACGCTGACCAATATCGGCGGCAACACGGCACTGGGCAACCGGCTGACGCTCGGCGGCGGTCGCGCGGTGCTGCTGATCGAGGGCGGCGACCAGATCAAGGTCAGCAACTTCACGATGCAGAACACGCATGTGAAGGATGCGACCCAGAACAGCCAGGCGGAGGTGATCTACTACAATTCCGCCAACCTCAACGGCTCGCGTTTCATCGGCACCGACATGAACTTCATCGGCACGCAGGACACGCTGCAGATGAAGGGCTGGGTGTGGATCTACAACAGCCTGATCGCCGGCGATGTCGACTTCATCTGGGGCTATCCCTTCGCGATGGCGATCGAGAATTCGGAACTGCGGACGGTCGTCGACCCCTCGGCGCCGACCTCGGGCGGCTACATCTTCCAGGCACGCTCGGCCAAGGGCTATCCGGGCTTCGTCGTGCTGGGCGGATCGCTGACCTATGCCAATGGCGTGCCGAGCGGATCGACCTATCTGGCGCGCTCGGGTGGCGTGAACCAGGCCGGCGGCTATTGCACCACGATGCAGGTGCTGGGCGCATCGGCGAGCAACGCCACCCAATATTGCGACAACCTGGCGTTCATCGGCGTGAAGATGGACAGCCATGTCGCCGCGGCCGGCTGGTGGATCAACCCGATCCCGGACCTGCTGCCGAGCGCAACCGAGGGCTGGCGTGAGAGCGGCTCGCTGACGCCGACCGGCACGGCGCTGTCGATGACCGGGCGCAACACCACCTATGGCAGCAGCACCGCCAACCTGACGGGGCTCAACACCCGCGCCAAGGTGTTCGCCCAGTGGAACGGCAATGTCGGCTGGGCGCCGGCGCCGTAACTATCTGCCCCATCGGGAGGGCGAATATCCGTTCGCCCTCCCGACACCATTGTCCACCCTCACCCTAAACCAGCGTATGATACCCCCGGGCCGCCCGATGCGGGATTTCTGCCGTCAGAAGTTCCCGAGGAAGGACGGCCCCGATGCTCGACATGGCGAACACCGTTGCCGATACCGGCACGACGATCGAAATCCTGCCCGCCGCGCGGGTAAGCGATGCCGACGAGATGAACCACCGCATCGCCAACAGCCTGCAGCTGCTCTCGGCAATGGTCTCGGTCGAGGCGCGCGGGATCGCCGATCCGGTGGCACAGGCCGCGCTCGACGTGACTCAGCGGCGCATCGCGGCGGTCGCCAGCGTCCACCGCCAGCTCTACCAGGCGCATGAGAGCACCAGCGTAGACCTGCGCGCCTATCTGGAGAGCCTGGCCGCCGATCTGCAGGCTGGCGCGACCGGACGGCCGGTGCTGGTCGATGCGGCGGCGGTCTCGGTCCGCTCGGAGGATGCGACCGCGATCGGCATCATCGTCTCCGAACTGGTCACCAACGCCTTCAAATATGCCTATGCCCCGGGTGCGCCGGGCAATGTGCGGGTGATGCTGCGCAGCCTGCCGCTGGGCGGCTACATGATCGAAGTCTCCGATCGCGGCCGGGGCCGGGTCGCCGAAGTGATCCAGGGCAGCGGCTTCGGCAGCCGGCTGATCGAGCTGATGGCCGCGCGGCTGGGCGCCGAGGGCAGCTATCGCGACGCTCAACCGGGTACCCGCTTCCTACTCTTTGTGGGTGGCCGCTGAACCCCATGTTGCGACCCATTCGTGATGCGCTAGGCCTGCTGTATTGGTCCGATTCCGACGGACCATTGCATGAGGGTGAGATGGCGCACGAAGCCGAGAAGAAGCGCAGGCTGGCGGCGCAGGTGCAGGGCGTGGCCACGGTCGCGCTGGCGCTGGGCATCTTCGCGCTCGACGTGCTGAGCCCGCTGCAGGGCGCGGTGGCCGTTCTCTACACGATCGTCGTGCTGCTGACGACGCGGGCCAATGCGCGCGGGCTGACGCTTTCCGCAGGCTTCGTCTGCGCGCTGCTGGCGATCGCGGGCTATTTCATCAGCCATGACCATGAGGCGCTGGGATCGGCGGCGGTGCGGCTGTCGGTCGCGCTGGTCGCGATCGGAGTGACCACGCTGCTTTCGGTGCGCCACATGGCCGCGGCCGAGCATCGCCGCATTGCCGACCGGCGCTACCGGGCGATCTTCAACGCGGCCGGCTTTCCGATCTGGGAAGGCGACTGGTCCGAGGCGTTCAGGCTGCTGCGCGGCAAGCAGGCGCCGGATGCCGAGGCGATCGATATCGCCGCGCGCACCGCGACGATCTGCGACGCCAACCACGCCGCGGCCGCGCTGTTCGGCCTGGAGCGGCGCGAGGAGCTGGTTGGTGGCACGCTGGTCCGCTTCCACACCCCCGCCGCGGAGGCGACCCTGGGTCGTATCCTCCAGGCGATGATCGCCGGCGAGACGACGATCGAGGAAGAAACGCGCTTCATCGATGCGAAGGGCGAACCGGTCGACGTGCTGCTGCGCGTGACCATCCCGCCCCAGCAGAAGGAATGGCGCCAGGTGCTCATCATGGGCCTGGACGTGACCGAGCGGAATCAGACCAATGTGCGCCTGGCCCAGGCACAGGCGCAGCTCACCCACGTCTCGCGGATCACCACGCTCGGCCAGCTCGCCGCGTCGATCGCGCATGAAGTGAACCAGCCGCTCTCCGCCCTCATCACCTATGCCAAGTCGGGCAAGCGCTGGCTGGCGCGCGAGGCACCGGATGCGGCCGAAGTGGCGGACTGCCTGGATCATGTCGTCTCGAACGGGACGCGCGCGGCGGACGTGATCGCCCGCATCCGCGCGCTCGCCCGGCGTGCCGATCCGCGCCAGGACGCGATCGACCTGGGCTCGCTGGTCGACGAGACGATCGAGCTGCTGCGCCGCGACCTCAACACGCACGACGTGACCGTCGAGGTGACGATGCCCGGCGGGCTGCCGCCGCTGGTCGGCGACCGGGTGCAGATGCAGCAGGTGCTGATGAACCTGATGCTCAACGCCGAGCAGGCAATGGCGCAGGTGGCGCCGGGCGCCCGGGTGATGTGCGTCGAGGTGGTGGCCGAGCCGGACAGCGTCGCCGTGCATGTCCGCGACAGCGGCAGCGGCATCTCGGTGGAGCCGGAGAGCCTGTTCAGCCCCTTCTTCACCACCAAGTCCGAAGGCATGGGAATGGGCCTGTCGATCTGCCGCTCGATCATCGAGAGCCATGGCGGTACGCTTGGCGCGGAAAATCATCCTGAGGGAGGCGCGGTGTTCAGCTTCCGCCTGCCCGTGGCGGGCGCGATGGAGAGTGCGGCATGAGTGAGATGTTCGAAGGCGCCATGGGACCTGGTTGCGTGTGCGTGGTCGATGACGATGACGGGATCCGCGGGTCGCTGGGCAGCCTGTTCCGATCGGCCGGGCTGGCGGTGGCGCTGCATGACAGCCCCGATGCGTTCCTGAAGACCGGCCTGCCCAAGGGCCCGGCCTGCCTGGTGCTCGACGTGCGCCTGCCGGGGATCAACGGGCTCGATTTCCAGGAAACGCTGGCGGCCCAAGGCATGGGCATCCCGGTCATCCTGATCACCGGGCATGGCGACATCCCGATGACGGTCCGCGGCATGAAGATGGGCGCGATCGATTTCCTGCCCAAGCCGTTCAGCGACGAGCAGATGCTCGCCGCCGTCGCCACCGCGCTGGAGCGCGACCGCGAACGCCAGGCGGGCGCCGAGAGCGATGCCAGGCTCAACGAATGCTATGCCCGGCTAACGCCGCGCGAACGCGAAGTGCTGGGGCTGGTCGTCGCGGGCCTGATGAACAAGCAGGTCGCGGCGAAGATGGAGCTTTCGGAGATCACCGTGAAGATCCACCGCGGCAATGTGATGCGCAAGATGGAAGCCCAGTCGCTCGCCGACCTGGTGCGCATGGCCGAGCAGCTCGGCGTGCGCGACGAGAGCGCGCACCGGTTTAACATCTGAGTATGATGGCGCCTGCAGGCCGACTAGCCCAAATGGGTAGTCTAGATCGCTATCCGAGTAACCAGAGTGACCGAATTGCATCCCTCCCCGCTCGTCGCGGTCGTCGATGACGATCCCGGCATCAGGGGAAGCCTGAACAGCCTGCTGCGCTCGGCAGGCCTTGCCAGCGAATTGTTCGACAGCGCCGAGGCGCTGCTCGCGGGCGATCCCGCGCGCTTCGACTGGATCGTGACCGATCTGCATATGCCGGGGATGACCGGGCTCGAGCTGCAGGCCGAGATCGGCCGGCTGGGCTGCGACTGCGCGATGATCGTGATGACTGCCTTCCCCACCCCCGCCTCGCAGTCCCAGGCGCTCGGCGCCGGCGCGAAGGCGTTCCTGACCAAGCCGATCGATCCGGACCTGCTGCTGGATGCGATCGAGGGCGCGGCCTGAAGCCAGTATCCCCTGGCCGTCATCCCCGCGAAGGCGGGGATCCAGAGCCAGAAGCTGGAAGCGTGCGGATCGCGGCGGCGTCCGATCAAGCGCACGCCAGATTGCTTCGACTATCCTGAGCTACCCTGGATCCCCGCCTTCGCGGGGATGACGGAAATGGCTGGTGTCACTCCTTGCGACTTGGGCGGGAGCGCGGACGCCCCCGCCCCGAACTTCACTTGACCGGATCGAGATCATTGACCCGCGGCACGATCAGCGGATCGACCGGGGTCAGCGGCAGCGGTGGGACAGCGTCGGGCGCGACGCCGAAGGTCGCCGCCAGCACTTCCTTCGAGAAGGACGAGGTCGCCGCGCGATAGCCGACATCCTCGGGCGTCGGCTGGTCGAAGAACACCAGGAAATGGATATCCTCCTCGCTCAGCACCTCGATCTGGTGCGGATAGGAGCGCGGGATGAAATAGGTGTCGCCCGGCTCGAGCAGATAGGTGTCGACGCTGCCGTCCGGGTCGAGGATCGACATGCGGGCGCGGCCCTTGTGGACATAGCCCATCTCCGCCGTGTCGGGATGCCAGTGCGGCTCGCGCATGCCGTTCTCGCGGACATCGATCGAGTACATCGAGAGGTGCCGCAGCGCCGGCCAGAACTGGGCGCGGGCAAGCTGGGCGGTGCCATAGGGGAAGTCGATCGGCGGGGTCTGCCCGGCGATGCTGAACTTGTGCGGATCGGGGAAGGCAGCCGATGCCGGCACTTCGGCCGGGCCGCTGCGCTTCACGAGATAGCGCGCGCTCGACGTATCGCGGCGGATTGGAGCGAAATCCCCGGCCGGCAGCGTGAAGGTGTTGCCGAGCACCGCGTCGCTCATCGCGCCGAACGCGGCCTGGAGGGTGAAATCCTCGGGCCGCTCGTTGCTGAACAGGATGATCAGCTCGGCATCGTTGTCGCCGACATTCTCGATCGTGTGGAGCGAGCCGGTGGCGATGTGGAACATCTCGCCGGCCGAGATGGTGAAGCGGCCGAAAACATCGGCGGTGTCGAGCACCGAGACGAGCAACTCGCCCGAGAGGCAATAGGCCAGCTCATCGGCATTGGCGTGCCAGTGCGGCTCGCGGATCGCGCCGGGCGCGAGCACCAGCCGCTTGATCGCCATGCGGCGGAGCATGGGAAACTCGTCGGCGGTGATCCTGCGTACCGAGCCGAGTTCGCCCTGATAGGCGGGCTCGGCGTGGAGCAGCGAACGTACGTGCCGGGATGCGGCCATGTCTTCCTCCTGCGAAGGGCCGCGCATCGCGTGCGGCCGGAACCGGGGAATTGGGGCACCAGACCGCTGCGCCCACCCCTACCCATGTATGAGCCGCCACCGCTGCATGCACGCCGGAAGCCCTTGCGATACCAAGGTTTATGCAAACCTTGGTATTCTGACCCCCGGGCTGCCGCCCCCTTATCTTCGCTCCTGCCACTACCCCCCGACGCAAGGAGATGACTCATGAAGAAGATGATGATCGCCGCCGCCCTGATCGCCTTCGGAACCGGCATTGCCCAGGCGCAGGACGTCCCCCAGGATGCCCGCATCTTCACCGACGCCAGCGGCTTCCGCGCCGAGGAGACCCCAGGCGGCTACCAGCCGGCCAGTTCGCCCTTTTCGGGCCCGGTGACCCCGACCACCCAGGTGGTGTTCGTGCCGCAGACACTCACCCCCAGCCAGGCCTATCCGGCCCCGGCGCCACTCAAGGCCTATCCGGCGTGCAAGCCGGGCCGCGAGGACAATTGCCGCCAGCGCCAGTGACCTGACGCACAGGCGGAACGCGCGGCGCGCCGGCGGCCCATGGGCTTCCGGCGCGCTTTCGCATCCGCCGGTCGCACGCCCCAAACTCCTGTATGATGGCGGTCACAAACCGGGTGCCCGATATCGATCCCAGCAGCCGGGGTTCCCCCGCTCCGGCCGCCCTCAACCAAGACGCTGGAGTATTCGACATGGCTACGATCACCACGCAGGACGGCACCGAGATCTTCTACAAGGACTGGGGCCCCAAGGATGCCCAGCCGATCGTCTTCCACCATGGCTGGCCGCTGTCGTCGGACGACTGGGACGGCCAGATGCTGTTCTTCCTGAACAACGGCTACCGCGTCGTCGCCCATGACCGCCGCGGCCATGGCCGTTCGGCGCAGGTGAGCGAAGGCCATGACATGGCACATTATGCCGCCGACGCCTCGGCCGTCGCCGAGCATCTCGACCTGCGCAATGCCGTGCATATCGGCCACTCGACCGGCGGCGGCGAAGTCGCGGCCTATGTCGCCCGCTACGGCCAGCCCCAGGGCCGCGTCGCCAAGGCCGTGCTGGTCAGCGCGGTGCCGCCGATCATGCTCAAGACCGAAGCCTATCCGAACGGCCTACCGATCGAAGTGTTTGACGGGATCCGCGCGGGTCTGGCCGCCAACCGCGCCCAGTTCTTCCTCGATTTCGCCTCCGGTCCCTTCTACGGCTTCAACCGCCCGGGCGCGGCCGTTTCGGAAGGCGTGATCCGCAACTGGTGGCGCCAGGGCATGATGGGCAGCGCGCAGGCCCATTATCTCGGCATCAAGGCCTTCTCCGAGACCGACCAGACCGAAGACCTCAAGGCGATTACTGTGCCGACGCTGGTGCTGCAGGGCGATGACGACCAGGTCGTCCCCTACAAGGAAGCGGCCGAGCTTCAGGCAAAGCTGATCCCGAACGCAGAGCTCAAGATCTATGCAGGCTATCCGCACGGCATGCTGACCACGCACGGCGATGTGATCAACGCCGATCTGCTGGCATTCGTGAAGGCCTGAGCTCCCGGCCACACGCGGAAGGGCTCGTCCTGCGGGACGGGCCCTTTTGCTTATCCGGCACGGCGATCGCTGCTATGCCCGCTGCCATGTACCGCTTGCTCGCGCTTGTCGCCCTCGCCCCGATCGCCGCGCCGCACCAGGATGCGCCGGACCCGTCGCGGATCAGCGAAGTCGACGCGATCGAGTGCCAGCTGTCGGTGCCGGACTATACCGGCTTCGCCCTGTCGGTGAGCGAGGCGGACGGCGTCGGTCAGGCGCGCGGGTGGAAGAAGATCGATTCCGCCAATCCCTTCCTCAGCGAATATGAACTGCCGCAGCCGATCACCGTGGCCGGCAGCTACCGCACCACCCGGATCGCCTTCTCCGCCAATGCGATGCTGGCGATCCTCGACGTCGCCGATCCGGCGGAAGTCGCGCGCGGCCTGGGCGTGCCCAACGCGATGGACCCCGATCCGATGATCGCCGACCTCGCCCGCTCGAGCGGCAAGAGCTATGCCGAGGTCGCCGCGGGAATGAAGTTCCGCAAGTTCCTGGGCGAGAAGATCGTCTCGGAGAAGACCGAGCCCGCGGCGGACGCGGAGTCGTTCGGCAGCCGCATGACCGTGGCCCGCAGCATTTCCAATGCCACCAGCCATCCGGGCAAGACGCTCTATGGCTGCTCCTATCGGATGGAGATACTCGACAAGGACGGCAAGCCGCTCTGAGCGGTTCCGGCGCTTAACGGCCCGTTTCGCCGCCCGCATAATAGCGCAGCCGATCGTGAAAGTCGGCAACCGCCTCGCCGAGGCGCGTCAGCCGGAAGGCCTTGACCGAAGCGGCATTGCCGCACTTCACCCGCGCCTGCCGGAGCCAGCCGGCCATGTCGGCCCGCAAGCGGCTTTGGACCTCGCGGCGCGCCTGGCGCATCCAGTCCTGGACGGGAACGGAATAGGAGGCCTCGAAATCCTCCTCGCCGGCGCATTTGTCGATGTCGATCGAGACCCAGACCGGGCCTCCCGGATCCCAGCTGACCTGCATGACATCGGGCTGGTCGCCCTGGACAAGGATCACGGAAGCATCGTCGTTGCCCGCGCCGGATAGGCTGGAGATGCTCACGACATGCCATGGCCCATAGGCCCGCATCTCCGGCTGGGAGGGTCCGGCCGGCACGCTTGCCGCGATCAGCCCAAGGCAGAGAATTGCCCGCATCCAGCGATGCTGGACCAAAGGCCGCCGGAGCGCAATCCGTCTCCAGCGGCCATTCCGGCTTGCGGGTTGCCGCCCACCGCGGGCGGCGGGGATCACACCATCTCGGGCGTGCGGCAGGCCTCGTAGAGGAACCAGGCACGGCGCTCGCCTTCGTCGATCCACACTTCGATCAGGCTGGCAGTGGCGACATCCGAATAGGCGTCGCACAGCTCGTGCACGCGGCGTAGCGCGGCGACGAGCTGCTTGTTGTCACCGTGGAGCTCGGCGAGCATGTCCTGCGGATCGACATAGTCGGCATTGTTGTCGAGGATGCGCTGCTTGCCGGCGATGTCCGAGATCGAGCGGATCGTGGTGCCGCCGATCTTGCGGGCGCGCTCGGCGATCACATCGGTCATCGCGAAGATCTGGTCGCCCTGCTCGTCGAGCATCAGGTGATAGTCGCGGAAGTTCGGGCCGCTCATGTGCCAGTGGAAGTTCTTGGTCTTGAGATAGAGCGCGAACACATCGGCGAGCAGCGCCTTGAGGCCGCCCGAAATATCGCGGGTGGCGCTTTCGCCAAGGTCGGTGGGCGTGCCGAGCTTGCGCTGGGCGGGCATGATGAGCGTCATCGGTTTCTCCTGGAGCGCGGCGCGGGGGATGCGCCAGACGGGAGCGCAGATCGTCGTCGAGCCCCGCCGCGCCAACCCAAACCAAGGTGTGGCCCCGGCCTACCCGGAAGAGGGCGACCACCGGGCAACATCTTCGTATGATTGGCCGCCCGCCCCGTTCCATGCGAGGCGGAGCCGAACAATGGAAAGGGCGTAGCCATGGAATGCCGGCATGTGATGACCGTGAACGAAGTCACGCCCAGCGCGCGCGGCTGCGAGGAATGCCTGAAGATCGGCAGCCCCTGGGTGCACCTCCGCCTGTGCCGGGCCTGCGGCCATGTCGGCTGCTGCGACCAGAGCCCGCATCGCCACGCCCGCGCCCATTTCAACGCCACCCGCCACCCGATCATCGAAGGCTATGACCCGCCCGAAGGCTGGGGCTGGTGCTATGTCGACGAGATCGAGGTTGATCTGCCCGACCACACACCCCAGCTGGGGCCGATTCCCCGCTTCTACTGATCCTTCGGAGACAATCATGAGCAGCACCGCCCCCCAGGCCGCTCCAGCGGCACCGGACGCGCTCGGCCGTCCGCTGATCTTCGCCATGGCCGCCGCGGCGGGCATCGCGGTCGCCAATATCTATTATTGCCAGCCGATGCTGGGCGTGATGCAGCGCGATCTGCCGGGCGCACTGACCGTGCTGGTGCCGACGGCAACGCAGATCGGCTATGCGCTGGGCCTGTTCCTGCTGGTGCCGCTGGGCGATCTCGTCGAGCGCAAGCGGCTGATCGCGATCCAGTTCGTCGTGCTGGCCGGCGCGCTGGCCCTGGCCGCCATCGCGCCGAGCGCTGCCATGATCATCGCAGCGTCGGTCGCGGTAGGCTTTGCCGCCACGGTGGCGCAGCAGGTGGTGCCGCTCGCCGCGCACCTGGCACCGCCCGAGAAGCGCGGCGCCGTGGTGGGCACCGTCATGGCCGGACTGCTCTGCGGCATCCTGCTCAGCCGGACGCTGGCGGGCTTCGTCGCCGCCCATGCCGGCTGGCGCGAGATGTTCTGGCTGGGCGTGCCGCTGGCGCTCGCAGCAGGCGGGGTCATGGCGCTGGCATTGCCGCACAGCGCACCGGATTCGGACCTGCGCTACCCCCAGCTGCTCCGCTCGCTCGGTGGGCTGTGGCGCGAGTTCGGCGCACTGCGCCATGCCGCGATAACCCAGGGCCTGTTGTTCGCGGCGTTCAGCGGTTTCTGGACGATCCTGGCGCTGCGCCTGCAGGAGCCGGCCTTCGGGATGGGCTCGGAAGTGGCGGGCCTGTTCGGCGTGATCGGCGCGGTGGGCGTGCTTGCCGCTCCGATCGCCGGGCGCATCGCCGACCGGAAGGGGCCGCGGCCGGTGATCCTGCTCGGCGCGCTCTGCGTGCTGATCGGCTGGGCGTTCACCGGGCTCTGGGCCTCGATCGCCGGCATGGTGATCGGCGTGATCCTGCTCGATTTCGGCGTGCAGGGCGCGCTCGTCTCGCACCAGCATGTCGTGTTCGCGCTGCGGCCCGAGGCGCGAGCGCGGCTCAACACCATCTTCATGGGCGCGATGTTCGTCGGCGGTGCGACCGGATCGGGCGCGGCGACCTGGGCCTGGTCGATCGGTGGCTGGACGGCGGTGTCGCTGCTGGGCGGCGCGTTTGCCGCGGTCGCGGTGGCGATCCAGTTCACCCATCCGCAAAAGGGGCATTGAAGGCGCATCCTGCGTCATGCTGAACTTGTTTCAGCATCCAACGCGCCGCGAGGGATATCGCTTGGGGCGCGTTGGACCCTGAAACAAGTTCAGGGTGACGATGGGAAGAGAGGCCGGGTCAGGCCTCCCGAACCCGCAGCGTAGCGAGCGCCGCCAGCCCCATCACCACCGCCGCGATCGCCATCGTCCAGATCGGCTCGCCGGGGAAGAAATGGCGCATCACGATGCCGATCAGGGCCGCGACGAGCAGCTGCGGGATCACGATGAAGACGTTGAACAGGCCCATGTACACGCCGAGCTTGGCCTGGGGCAGCGCCGAGGCAAGGATCGCGTAGGGCATGGCGAGGATCGACGCCCAGGCGATGCCGATGCCGATCTCGGCGAAGAGCAGCGCCTGCGCATCGCGGATCACCAGGAAACCGGCATAGCCAAGCGCGCCCAATAGCAGCGCGATCGCATGGGTCCGCGCCTTGCCGAAGCGCGCGGCGAGCGGGCGCAGCAGGAACAGCGCGGCGAGCGTGGCGACGGCGTTCTGGGCTGCGGACAGGATACCGACCCAGTTGCCCGCCTCGTTGAACAGAGCCCCGGAGGTGTCCGGTGCGTGGAAGACATACTGCGCCACCACCGGCGTGGTGTAGATCCACATGATGAACAGCGCGGACCAGCTGAAGAACTGGACGAGCGCGAGCCGCTTCATCACCAGCGGCATCGCCGAAAAATCCCCCATCAGATCGCCGAGGATGCCGGCCCGGGTCACGGCAGTGATCATCCGGGCAAGGCCGAAGGCGGCGAGCAGGCCGGCGAGGAGGTAAAGTTCCTTCTCCAACCCCGCGAAAAAGACGAGCGCGCCGAGCGCCACGCCAACGGCCAGCCAGGGAATGCCCGCGCCGATCGTCGCGGGCGGTGGCGGCGGCAGCGCCTCGACCGGGCCGTCGAACGCAGCGATCTCCTCGGGCGAATATTCGCGCGTGGTCAGCACCGTCCACAGCACTGCGAGCAGCAGCGCGCCGCCGCCGAGATAGAAGCTCCAGCGCACCGTATCCGGCAGGCCGCCATTCGCCGCGACATTCGATACGCCGAAATGATCGAGCAGCCAGGGCGTCGCCGATCCGATCACCGCGCCCGCGCCGATGAACGCGGTCTGGATCGCATAGCCGGCGCTGTGCTGCTCCTTGGCGAGCATGTCGCCGACAAAGGCGCGGAAGGGCTCCATCGAGACGTTGAGCGAGGCGTCGAGCACCCAGAGCAGCAATGCCGCGACGAGCAGCACCGGCGCATTGGGCATCCCGATCAGCGCCAGCGTCGCCAGCACCGCGCCGGCGAGGAAATACGGACGCCTTCGGCCGAAGCGGCCCCAGGTCCGGTCCGAATAATGGCCGATGACCGGCTGGACGAGCAGGCCGGTCAGCGGGGCGGCGATCCACAGCAACGGGAGATTGTCGATGCTCTCGCCCAGCGACTGGAAGACGCGGCTCATGTTCGCGTTCTGCAGCGCGAAGCCGATCTGGATGCCAAGGAAGCCGAAGCTGATGTTCCACAGCCCGGCAAATCCCTGGCGCGGCCGCCCCCCTGGCTTGCTCACCGGCGGCGGGCCTTCTTGGCCGGCGCGACGAAGCGGATCGCTTCGCCGCCGCCGGGCGCCAGCGCGATGGTCAGCGTGTCGCCCTTCTTCACTACCTTGGTCTCGATCGTGATCGAATGGCGGGCATCGGTGCGGTAATCCGCGCCGGGGCCGTCGCGATAGATCTCGGCGGTGTAGCTCTTGCCCGCGTCGAGGAAGTCGAGCGTCACGGTCGAGCTGCGCGCTTCCTCGTCGCCCACGGCGCCGAGATACCAGTCGTCGCTGCCCTTGGCCTTGCGGACGATCGTGGCATAGTCGCCGACTTCGCCGTTCAGCACGCGGGTGTCGCTCCAGTCGGTCGGCACGTCGCGGATGAACTTCATCTCGCGCGGGTATTTCGCATAATTCTCCGGCGTGTCGGCGGCCATCACCACCGGCGAGTAGAGCACGACATACAGGGCCAGCTGCTTGGCGATGGTCGATTTGATCGCCGAACCGTTCGAGCCGCTCAGGCTGAGCACGCCCGGAGTGAAGTCCATCGGGCCGCCGAGCAGCTGGGTGAAGACCATGTTGGCCTCATGCTCGGGCGGGTTCTTGCCGCCTTCCCAGGCGTTGTATTCCATGCCGCGGCCGCCCTCGCGCGCCACCCAGTTCGGGTAGGTGCGGCGCAGGCCCGTGTCCTTGACCGGCTCGTGGCTGTCGATCGAGACGTGATACTTGGCGGCGGTCTCCACGACGCGGAGGTGATGGTTCACCATCCACTGGCTCTCATGCCATTCACGGTGCTGCGAGCCGTCCGGATCGACGCGCTCGATCTGGCCGGCATCGGTGACATAGCCGGTCTTGACCACCGGGATGCCGTGGTCCTGCGCATATTTGAACGCGCGATCGAGCTGGCTGTCATAATGGCTGGCCGAACCGCCGGTCTCGTTATGGCCGATCAGGTATACGCCCTTCGCCTTGGCATAGCGCGCCAGCTCGGCGGCATCGAAATCCTCGGTCGGCTGGTCGAAGTTCATGTCCTTGCCATTGCCGAACCAGTTGCCGTCCCAGCCGACGTTCCAGCCCTCGACGAGCACGCCGGGGATGCCGTTCGCGGCGGCGAAATCGATATACTGCTTCACATGCGCGGTGGTGGCGCCGTGCTTGGGCCCGCGCGACCAGGTCCATTCGCCCTTGATCATGTTCCACCACACGCCGACGAACTTGCCCGGCTTGATCCAGGAAACGTCGCCGAGCTTGTTCGGCTCGTTGAGGTTGAGCGTCATCCGGCTGGCGGCATAGAGGCCGGCCGCGTCATCGGCGATCGCGATCGTGCGCCACGGCGTCGAGAAGCCGGCATCGCGCGACACCTTGGGCGCGCCGGCACCGGGGGTGAGCGAGGCCTTGAAGGTATTCCCCTCGGCCCGCTGCAGGTTCATCGCGGCATAGTCGACCAGCGCCGCCTCGTGCAACGCGACATGCGTGCCGTCGGCGAGCTTGACCGTCATCACCGTCTGCGCGGTGCCGACTGAGTCGAGCGGGGTCTTGTTGTAGAGATATTCCTCGCGGTTCCACAGATAGGCCGGCTTCCACCAGGCAGTGCCCGGCCCGGCGAAGGCGAACTCGGTCAGCTCGTCGGCGATATTGGCGTGCTTGAGGTTCGCTTGCGCGGGCAGCGTGTAGCGGAAGCCGACGCCGTCGTCGAAGATGCGGAAGGTGACGTCCATCTCGCGCTTGAGATCGGACTTCTCCTGCAGGCGCACCGTCATCTCGGTATGGTTGTCGCGAATGCTCGACCATTCGCCGAAGGGCTGCGTCCATGTCGTGTCGGACTTGTCGCGCTTTACTTCGACGACGCTCATGCCCCGGTCGAGCTTGGGCGCATCGGTGAACAGGAAGCCGAGCCGGCTGTCGGTGAGCAGCGGCTTGCCGGCGCGCTGCACGGCGTAGCTCGCACGACCTTCGTTATCGAGGCTGATCGTCACGGTGAGCTTGCCGTCAGGCGAGGCGGCGCGCGCAACGACATTGCCGTCGGTCTTCTGCGACAGGTCGTCCTGGGCGAGGGCCGGCGGCGCGAAGCTGAAGGCGGCGAGCGCCAGCGCGAGGGGGGCGAACTTCATGGGGGAACTCCTCAAGCTTCGGTGCGGGCGATCAACCCGGAATAGGGGGCAAAGGTCCAGTCGGCGATGCTGCCGGTCGAAAGCAGCGGGCGCCAGCGCGCCGCATCGCCGGGCACGAATTGCTGCGCAGCATCGCCCAGGTTGAAGATGCAGAGCAAGCGCTCGCCCTCCGCCTCGCGTTCGAAGGCGAGCAGTTCGCCCGGCGCATCGAGGAAAGCGATCCCGCCGGTCCGGAGCGCGGGCGAGCCGTTGCGGAGCGCGAGCACCTTGCGGGTCCAGGCAAGCAGCGAGCCGGCATCGGCGTTCTGCACGTCGATCGCCAGCCTGGCATGGTTGGGGCCGACCGGCAGCCAGGGCTTGCCGCTGGTGAAGCCGAGCTGCGGCGCTTCTCCCTCCCACGGCATCGGGGTACGTGCGCCGTCGCGCGAGAGCGTGCGCGGCCAGTTGGCGATCGCCTCCGGATCCTGGAGATCCTCGAACGCGATCTCGACCTGGTCGAGCCCCAGCTCCTCGCCATAATAAAGGAAGATGTTGCCGCGCAGCGCGGCGAGCAGCAGCATCTTCATCCGGGCGAACGCATCGGCGTGCTCGGGCGCGGCCCAGCGCGAGACGGCGCGGGGTGCGTCGTGGTTTTCGAACGCCCAGCTCGGCCAGCTGCTATCCGCCGACCAGTTCTCCAGCGCTTCGCGTACCGCCGATGCGGTCAACTGCGACGCGTAGAGAAAGTCGAAGCCATAGGCTGTGTTGAGCCGGTTGTTGCCCGCGGTGAACAGCTTCATCTCGCGGTCGGCATCCGCCCCGCCCACCTCGGCGACGGTGAAGCGCTCGGGATATTCGTCGAACACCCCGCGCAACCGCTCCAGGAACGGCGGGATGTCGGCGTGGCTCTGGTTGTAGATGTGGAGCTGGAAGTCGAACGGGCGGGTGCGCGGCGTGTTCGAATCAGGGGCCGGCGGATTGTCGCGGAATTCCGGGTCGTGCATCGAGAAGTTGATCGCATCGATGCGGAAGCCGTCCACGCCGCGATCCAGCCAGAAGCGGGTGATCGCGAGCAGTTCGTCCTGCACCTCCGGCAGGTGGCAGTTGAGCTGCGGCTGCTCCTTCAGGAAATTGTGCATGTAATATTGGCCGCGGCGCGCGTCCCAGGTCCAGGCCGGGCCGCCGAATACGGACTGCCAGTTGGTGGGCGGAGAGCCGTCGGGCCTGGCGTCGTGCCAGACGTACCAATTGGCCTTGGGATTATCGCGGCTGGCCCGGCTCTCGACGAACCAGGCATGCTCGTCCGAGGTGTGCGCCCAGACCTGATCGATCAGCACGCGCAGGCCAAGCGCATGGGCGCGGGCGATCAGCGCGTCGAAATCGGCAAGCGTGCCGAAGATCGGATCGACGTCGCGATAGTCCGCCACGTCATAGCCGAAATCGGCCATGGGCGACTTGAAGAAGGGCGACAGCCAGATCGCGTCGACGCCGAGGCTGGCGATATGCTCCAGCCGCGCGGTGATGCCGGGCAGGTCGCCGATGCCGTCGCCGTTCGAATCGAAGAAGCTGCGCGGATAGATCTGGTAGATTACGGCGCCCTTCCACCAGGGTTGGGCGTGTTGAAGTTCCGCTTTCGCGGCAAGCTGGGTCACTTCTGGGTCTCCGCCGCGCACACCGCATATCCAAGCGGCGGCAGGGTAATGGAAAGGGAGCCGGGCGCACTGGCCGTGGTGGCACAAGAGCCCGCGAGCGGGTGGAAGCGCGCGGAACGGGTCTCGACCTCAACCTGGCGCGTGATCGCGGCAGTCGATGTGTTGAAGGCAAGCACCAGCTCGGCGCCGGTTACGGGATCGAAGCGCGAGAAGGCGAGCAGGCCGGGCTTGTCCTCGCGGGCGCGCAATAGCTGGCGGCCGCGAGTGAGCGCCGGATGGGCGATGCGCAGCCGGGCAAGGCTGGCGATCTCGCGGAAGATCGGATTGGCCTCGTCGAAGCGCGGCGTGGCCGTGCTGGCATCGCTGCCGACCAGCTTGCGGGCGTTATACTGCGCCACCTTGCTGCCGAACTGGTCCTCGCGGGCATCGACATCGTTCGAGCCGCCGGCAAAGCCCTGCTCGTCACCGGCATAGATGGTCGGCACGCCGCGCAGGGTAAGCAGCAGGGCGTTGGAAAGCAGGACACGCTGTAGCACCTCGGCCTCGCTCGCCTGGGGGAAAGCCTTGCGGACGAACCAGGCGAAGCGGCCATTGTCGTGATTGCCGCTGAAGGTCGGCAGCGTGATCGCGGTGTCGAAGCCTTGGGCGTAGAGCACATCGCCGTCGAACAGCTTCTCGAACACATCGGTGCCCTTGGTCCCGGCGACGCTGTCGAGCAGCGCCTGACGGAAAGCGAAATCGAGCACCGAGGGGAATTTCGCGGTGATCGTGTGCGCGGCCTGGGCGGCGGGATCGGCGACCTCGCCGAAGATGTGGAAATTGGGGATGCCCTTCGCATGCGCGCGGTCGAGCATGGCGGGAACGAAGGCCTGCCAGAATTCCGGGTTCACATGGCGGGCGGTATCGATGCGGAAGCCGTCGACGCCGAACCGGTCGATCCAGCTGCCATAGATGTCGATCATCCCCGTGACGACCCGCGGGTTCTCGGTCATCAGGTCGTCGAGGCCGACGAAATCGCCCATGGTCGAGCTCTCGCCGGCGAAGGTCGAGTCACCGCGATTGTGATAGTAGATCGGGTCGTTGAGCCACGCGGGGAACTTGGCGTTCTTCTCCGCCTCGGGGACGAAGGGCCTATAGGCGTAGCCGGGGTCGGTCAGCTTCGCGAAATTCTCCGCCGTCTGGACGGCATCGCCGACGAAGCCCGGGTTGATCGGCGCGCCGTTAACGCCGCCGCGGCGCTGATAGGGATAGTCGGCCTTGCCGCGATAGGGGCAGGCACTGGCGCCGACGCACTCGCGATACTGGATCACGTCAGCCGTATGGTTGGCGACGATGTCCATATAGACTTTCATGCCGCGCGCATGAGCAGCGTCGATCAGTGCCTTGAACTCGGCATCGGTGCCGAAATGCGGATCGACATGGGTGAAGTCGGTGATCCAATAGCCGTGATAGCCCGCGCTTTGCTGGCCCGGACCACCCTGGACGGGCTTGTTGACGAAGATCGGCGCGACCCAGATCGCGGTGATGCCCAGCTTCTGAAGATAGGGAAGCTTGCTCGCGAGCCCCTTGAGGTCGCCGCCATGATAATAGCGCGCGTCGGCGGGATCGAAGCCGGTGGTGCCGCGGTCGCCTTTCAGCCCGCCGCGATCGTTCGCCGGATCGCCATTGGCGAAGCGATCGGGGAGGACGAAGTAGATCACTTCGTCCTGCGGCACGCGGGCGCGGTAATCCTGCGCGGTGGCGGGAGTGGCGGCGAGAAACGCCAAAGCCAACGCGGCTCCCCGGCGAAAGCCGGGGCCCAGGGTTTCTCTGCCGATTTGCTTGCCGCCCCGGGCCTCGGCTTTCGCCGGGGAACGGGATAGGGTGAACCAACGGGCTTTCATGCGGCAGTCTTCCCCGCGCAATGCTGCGCCACGAATGCGGCGTGATCCTGCATCTGCCCCACCTCGCGCGCATTGAGCAGCTCGATCAGCTCGAGATACTCCGCGATCTCCTCGCGCGAGGGCGCATCGGCAAGCGGGTGATATCCGGTCACCGCGATCCCCTGCCCCGCCAGCACCTGCAGCCAGGCGACTTCGCTGAACAGGTCCGCCTCTCCGCGCACGATCTGGCCCGAGGCACGCCACAGTTCGATCTTGTGCTGCAGGCTGTCTGGCAAGGCCGCGGCGCGGCGTTCGGCCCAGAAGGGCTCGTCACGGTCGTTCGCCCAATAGTGCAGCACCAGGAAGTCGCGGATGCGGTCATACTCGACATGCGTCTGGCGATCATATTCGTCGCGCTGAACCTGGCTGACATGGCGGCCGGGCAGCAGCTTGAGCACCCGCTCGATCGCCGACTGGATCATGTGGATGCTGGTCGATTCCAGCGGTTCGAGGAAGCCGCTGGCGAGGCCGAGCGCGATGACATTGTGCTTCCAGAAGCTGGTCCGCTTGCCGGCGGTGAAGCGCAGCGGCCGGGGATCATCGAGCGGCTTCTCATCCAGCCCGGCGAGCAGCCGCGCCGCCGCTTCGTCGTCGGAGAGATGCGCGCTCGAATAGACGATGCCGTTGCCGGTGCGGTGCTGGAGCGGGATGCGCCACTGCCAGCCGGCGCCGTGCGCGGTGGCACGGGTATAGGGGGTGAAGTCGCGGGCGCGCTCGGACGGGACCGCCATGGCGCGATCGCAGGGCAGCAGTTCGCTCCACGCCTCGAATCCCGCGCCCAGCGTCTCGCCGAGCAGCAGCGCGCGGAACCCGGTGCAGTCGAGGAACAGGTCGCCAGGGATCTCGCGCTCGCCGTCGAGCTTCAAAGCTGTGACGTCACCGCTCTCGGCGTCGCGCTCGACCGAGACGATCCTGCCTTCGACGCGCTCGACGCCTCCGCTCTCGGCGAGGCCGCGCAGGAAGCGCGCGTACAGGCCGGCGTCGAAATGGAAGGCATAGGGCATTTCGGGCAGCAGCTTCGCTGTCCGCGCGGGTCCGCGCTGGAACTTGTTGGCGAGTGCCGCGGCGTTGTTGAGGGCATAAGGCGCCAGCGGCTTGGCGACGCCCTCGGCCAGCCCGCGCAGCCAGCTGTGCTGGAAGGCGAGCAGGCCATTCTCGCGGCCGACATCGCCGAATGCGTGCATGTATCGACCGCCCTTCGTCCAGCCGACGAACTCGATCGCGAGCTTGAAGCTGGCCTGGGTGGCGGCAATGAACTGGTTCTCGTCAATCCCGAGGCTGGCGTTGAACAGCCGGATCTGCGGGATCGTCGCTTCGCCCACGCCGATCGTGCCGATCGCCTCGGACTCGACCAGGATGACGCGGAAACGCTTGTCGAGGAACCGGGCGAAGGCCGCCGCGGCCATCCAGCCCGCGGTGCCGCCACCGGCGATCACGATGCGGATCGGCTGCTCAGTCTGCACGTCAGCGCCTCGACAAAAACAGGTGGCCCGGCGGGGAAGCCGGGCCACAGCTCGGGGGGATCAGAACTTGTAGGTCAGGCCGAGATAATAGTCGCGGCCATAGCGCTGATACTCGCGGACCAGGCGCTTGTCGGTCGCCTCGGTGGTGACGAAGGGCTGGTCGGTGATGTTCTTCGCCTGGGCGAGGATCGAGAGGCCCGCGAGCGGTCCGCTCTTGAACTCATAGCCGATCTGCGCATCGAGCACGCCTTCCGCACGGCCCAGGCGATATTCCGGGTTCGCCGAGAGGCCGGCCAGTTCGGCCAGGAAACTGTCGCGCCAGCGATAGGTGGCACGGGCCTGGAAGCCGCCCTTCTCGTAATAGGCGGTGGCGGTGGCGACCCACTTGGACTGGCCGGGCAGCGTGATCGGCGTCGCGCTGTTGCCGTAGCGGATCTTGCTGTCGACATAGGTGCCGCTGGCGAACACGCCGAAGCCGTCGAGCGCCGAGCTGAACACGGTGAATGGCAGCGATGCGGTCGCTTCCACGCCCAGGATGTCGCCATTGCCGGTGTTGGCGGGCGAGCTGACCAGGCCGAACTGCGCGTTCTGGCCGCGGACGATCGCCTGCTGCGCCGGGGTGAGCGCCGCGAGCAGCGGGGTGAAGTCGTACAGCACCGAATTGTTCGGGTCGACGAAGTCGGTCAGGTGCTTGAAGAAGCCGGTCAGCGCCAGATAGCCGCCGCTGTTGCCGAGATACTTCTCGAACGAGATGTCGATGTTGGTCGACTGGTACGGACGCAGGTTCGCATTGCCGCCGTTCGAGCTGAACGGGCTGTTCTGCGGCAGGCTGCCCATGCCGATCTTCGAGATGTCGATCGACACCGCCTGGGTCACGCGCTCCTGGTCGAGGCGCGGGCGCACCATGGTCTGGGCCGCGCCCAGCTTGATGTAGAAGTTCGGCTCGAGTTCGAGGCTGAACGAGGCCGAGGGCAGGAAGTTGGTGTAGCTGGTCGAGGCGCTCACCGGCGAGATCGTCACCACGCCGTTCAGCAGGCTGGCGATCTGGCCGTCACCGCCCTGCTTGGTGTGCACCACTTGCAGGCCGAGCGAGCCCTTGAGCGCCTTGCCGCCCACTTCGCCGTCGACGGTCAGCTTGGCATAGCCGGTGATCACGTCCTCGGTGACGGTGTTGTCACGCACCAGCGAGTCCGGGCGGTTGTCGAAAACCGAGTTGAGCAGCCCGTAGATCTTCATCGGATCGACGGTCAGCATCTTGGGCACGCCCAGATAGTCGAGGCTCACGCTCTCGCTGAGCACCGCATCGGCCGGCACCGCGACGCTGGTCGGCGTGCCGCTGGCGACGGTGCAGTTGGTGCCGCCGCCCTTGGGGCAGAGGAAGTAGCTGGTGTACTTGCTCTGCTTCTCGCGGCGGCTGTAGTTGCCGCCCACTTCCCAGCCGCTCAGCACGCTGCCGGCGATCTCGCCCTTGAAGCTGGCGCGCAGCGACTTGAGGTCGTCGGTGAAGTCCGGGCGATTGAGGAAGCCGGCCTGCACCACGGCGGTGGTGCCGTTATAGCCCCAGCCGCGCGGATCGGTCAGGCGGATCACGCTGGTGTTCGAATAGTCGAGCGTCGGCACGATGTCATAGGTGCCGTCGCTGTTCTGGGTGATGTGGACCGTGTCCTTCGCGCCCGTCGAATTGTAGCCGGTGCCCGAATAGGTCTCGAGCAGGAAGTCGGTGCGGGTCGCGCGGCTCCAGCTGGCGTCGACGTTGAAGTGGATCGTGTCGCTCAGCTTGAAGTCGTTGTTCCAGCCGATCGAGATGTTCTCGGCCTTGCGCTCGTTCAGGTCGTTGCGCTGGACATTGACCAGGTTGCTGATGGTCGCATCGGTGACCAGGCCGTTCTCGACCTTGTAGCCCGGCGCGATCACGCCGTTCGAGCCCCAGGTCGGCGCGGTGCCGAACTCGATGCCGCGCAGGTGCTGGGTTTCCTTGAAGTTCGAATAGAGCACGTCGAGGGTCGAGTGGAAATTGTCGCTGGGCGCCCATTCCACCGTGGCGACGCCGCCATAGCGCTTCAGCAGGTTCGACTGGACGTACGGCTTGGCGCCGCCGAGGAACAGGTTGCCGCCGGCGGCCGGCTCGCTCGGGAAGCCCCAGGCCGCGTAGCGCTCGATCTGGGTCGGCGTGCTCTGCGCCGAGACGCCCAGCGCGATGCCCAGCGTGTCGTTGGCGAACTTGCCGACATAGGTGGCCGACGCCTTGTAGCCGTAGCGGGTGCCGTCCGGATTGAGCTTGTCCTTCTCGTTCATCTGGCCGCGGGCCGAGACGACGAACGTGTCCTTCTTCTGGTCGAGCGGGCGCAGCATGCGCAGGTCGACGGTGCCGGCGATGCCAGCCGCGATCAGCGAGGCGTCGGCCGACTTGTAGACGTTGACGTTCTTGAAGAATTCCGAGGGATACTGGTCATATTCGACGCCGCGATTGTCGCCGACGGTGACCTGCTCGCGGCCGTTGAGCAGCGTGGTCGAGAAGTCGGGGCCGAGGCCGCGGATCGACAGGCGCTGGTCGCGGCCCTCGAGGCGCTGCGCGGTGACGCCCGGGATGCGGGCCAGCGAGTCGGCGATCGAGACGTCCGGCAGCTTGCCGATGTCTTCCGAGGAGACCGAGTCGACGATCGTGACGTTGTTGCGTTTGATGTTCGCCGACGAGGTCAGCGAGGCGCGGATGCCGGTAACGACCAGCGCGGCTTCGTCGCCGGTCGACTGGTCGGCGGGTGCCGGTGCGGGATTGGTGTCCTGCGCAAAGGCCGGGGTCGCGCCCAGCAGCAACAGGGCAGCACCGAGCGTGCGGGTGCTGGCGCTCAGCGAAAGCGTGCGCAGAATCGCGGCGTGATTGGACAAAGCCATCTTCATTCCTCCCCAAGATCATCGCCGCCTTCACTGGCGACGGTTTTTCTAACGTCTTCCCCAATCGTCCGAGCGGGCCGCCAAGTGAAGGCAAACGCATACGTATTCAGCGCTGCTTCCGATTCCGGCCCGGGCGCGCTACTTGGATAGGGCGCACGACAACTTCGCGCTTCGGGAGCAGGAAACGGCATGGCCTCGCCGGACAAGCCGACATCATTCGACATCGCGGCGCTGGCGGGTGTCTCGCAGCCGACGGTGAGCCGTGCCCTGCGCGGCGATCCCACCGTCAATGAAGGCACGCGCAAGCGGATCGAGGCGATCGCCACCCAGATCGGCTACAAGGTCGACAAGAACGCCTCGTCGCTCCGTCGCGGCCAGAGCAGCACGCTCGCCCTGCTCTTCTTCGAGGATCCGCTGCCGGACGGCACCGCGATCAACCCCTTCTTCCTGGCGATGCTCGGCTCGATCCTGCGCACCTGCGCCAAGCGCGGCTATGACCTGCTGACCTCGTTCCAGCAGCTCTCCTCCGACTGGCACAAGGATTTCGAGGATACGCGCAAGGCCGACGGGCTGATCCTGCTCGGCTATGGCGATTACGAGCTCTACCGCGCCCGCCTGCAGGACCTGGTGCGCCAGCGCACCCATTTCGTCCGCTGGGGATCGGTCGAGCTCGACGGGCTTGGCACCACGATCGGCTGCGACAACATGCTGGGCGGCCGACTCGCCGCCGAGCATTTGCTGTCCCGGGGCCGGCGGCGCCTGGCGTTCATCGGCGAGGCGAGCAGCCATTATCCCGAGTTCCGCGATCGCTATCACGGCTTTTGCGACACCCAGCTCGAAGCCGGGATCGAGCCCGATCCGCGCCTGCAGATCGGCGCGCTGTCGATCGAGGAATCAGGGTTCGAGGCGGCACGCCAGCTGCTCGCCAACAAGGTGCCGTTCGACGCGATCTTCGCCGCGTCGGACCTGATCGCGATCGGCGCGCTGCGGGCGCTGCAGGAAGCCGGAAAGTCGGTGCCCGGCGACGTCTCGGTGGTCGGCTTCGACGACATCCCGGCCGCCAGCCTGACCCACCCGCCGCTCACCACTATCGCCCAGGACTATAACGCCGCCGGCGAGGCGCTGGTCGACACGCTGATCGGCGAGATCGGCAACCACAGCGCCGAGATCCGCCTGCTCCCGCCCCGGCTGATCGTCCGCAAGACGAGCTGACGGTTCGGCGATCACTTCCCGGTTCCCCGGCGAACGCCGGGGAACCGATGAGCCTTGGCACCTTCCCCGCCCTAGTCCTGCTCGTCGGCCCGGCGCAGATACTCGTCCGCCATCGCGAAGCGGATGCGGCGGACGGTGGGATCGTCGCTGTCGGCGGCGCGGGCGCGCTCCTCGCGGGCGCGGCGCTCGAGATAGGCGCGCTCGGTCTCCGGTTCGTCCGGCAGATGGCGGGCCCTGCTCGAAGGCGCGACGCCCTTGGGCTTCGCCTCCGTCGCCAGCGCTTCATACATGGCGGCCAGGGTCAGATGCTGCTGGCGCGCGGCGCCGTTCAGCTGCTCCGCAATCTCGCGCTGGCCCGCTGCGCGGGCCTGATAATAGTCGTGCTGCTTGTTCATCGACCCAGATCCCGCCTCTGCAGGTTATTCTAGGTAACGTTGAGCAATTGCGAAGGTTTCGCGAAAGCAACAGTCGCACGGCCGCGCCGTTCCGTCGCATATCTGCAACGGTTCGAGGGACCCGATGGCCCCTCCCCCCGGTTTTACCAGCTCAGCACGACCTTGCCGGACTGGCCCGATCGCATCGCGTCGAAGCCCTGCTGGAACTCCTCGGCGGCGAAGCGGTGGGTGATCAACGGCTCAAGGTCCAGACCGTTGCGGATCAGGCCGAACATCTTGCGCCAGGTGCCGAACATCTCGCGGCCATAGACGCCGCGAATGTTGAGCGCCTTGAGGATGATGTCACCCCAGGCGACGTCCATCGACTGGCCCGGGATGCCGAGCATCGCCAGGTTGCCACCCATCATCAGCACGTCCATCGCCTGGCGAATCGCCGGGATCGCGCCCGACACTTCCAGCGCGGTGGCGAAGCCGCTGGTGATGCCTTCCTGCGCCATCACGTCGCGCAAGTCCTCGCGGCTGACGTCCACCGGGCGAACATCGGCGATGCGCGCGGCGAGATCGAGCCGGTAGCGGTTGACGTCGGTGATGACGACCGAGCGGGCACCGGCACGGCGCGCGACGGCGGCGGCCATGATACCGATCGGGCCGGCACCAGTGACCAGCACGTCCTCGCCCATCAGGTCGAACTGCTGGGCGGTGTGCACCGCGTTGCCGAACGGATCGAGCAGCGAGCCGACTTCGTCGCTGACATCCTCGGGCAGCGGCACGACGTTGAACGCCGGGATCGCGAGGTACTCGGCGAAGGCGCCCTGGCGGTTGACACCGACGCCCACCGTATTGGGATCGAGGTGGAAGCGCCCGGCGCGCGCGGCATCGCTGTTGAAGTCGATGACATGGCCCTCGCCCGACACGCGCTGGCCGATATGCAGGTCGCGCGTCACGGCCTTGCCGATCTCGACGATCTCGCCGGCGAATTCATGGCCGACGATCATCGGCACCGGAATCGTCTTCGCGGCCCATTCGTCCCAGTTGTAGATATGGATGTCGGTGCCGCAGATCGCGGTCTTGCGCACGCGGATCAGCACCTCGTCCGGGCCGATCTCCGGGATCGGCGCGGTGGTGCTCCAGATGCCTTCGCGCGGCTCGAGCTTGGCGAGTGCCTGCATCGTGCCGGTGGCGGCCTCGGCGCGGGTCTCGATCTTCACGTCCAGCATCAGATAATCCTCAGTTCACGGCCGATTTCGGCGAAGATGTCGGCAACCCGCTCGACCTGGGCGGTGCTGAGCGCAGCCGACATCTGGGTGCGGATGCGCGCCTTGCCCTGCGGCACGACGGGGAAGGAGAAGCCGGTGGCGAGCACGCCCGCCTCGAGCAGCCGCGCCGAGAAGCGCTGGGCGAGCGCCGCCTCGTAGAGCATCACCGGGATGATCGCGTGCTCACCGGGGACCAGGTCGAAGCCTGCGGCGGCCATCCGGGTGCGGAACACGCCGGCATTGGCCTGGATCTGCGCGCGGCGGGCATCGCCGTCGGCCGAGCGGGCGATCTCGATAGCCGCCAGGCTGGCGCCGCACACCGCCGGGGTAAGGGCGTTGGAGAACAGATAGGGCCGCGCGCGCTGGCGCAGCAGGTCGACCACGGCCTGGCGCGCGGCGATGAACCCGCCCATCGCGCCGCCCAGTGCCTTGCCGAACGTGCCGGTGACGATGTCGATCTTGCCCTCGACGCCACGCAGCGCCGGGGTGCCACGGCCCTGCTCGCCGATGAAGCCGGTCGCATGGCAGTCATCGACCATGGTCAGCGCTTCGTACTTCTCGGCCAGCTGCGCGATCACGTCGAGCTGGGCGATCGTGCCATCCATCGAGAAGACGCCGTCGGTGACGACCAGGATCGTGCGCGCGCCGTCGGCGCGGGCCTGCTGCAGCACCCGCTCCAGATCGTCCATGTCGTTGGTGGCGTAGCGGTAGCGCTTGGCCTTGGAGAGGCGGACGCCGTCGATGATCGAGGCGTGGTTGAGCGTGTCGGAGACGATCGCGTCCTCCTCGCCGAGCAGCGGCTCGAACACGCCGCCATTGGCGTCGAAGGCAGCAGCGAACAGGATCGAATCCTCGAAGCCGAGATAGTCGGCGATCGAGCGTTCGAGTTCCTTGTGGATCTCCTGGGTGCCGCAGATGAACCGCACCGACGCAAGGCCGGCGCCCCAGCGGCGCGTGGCTTCGATCGCACCCTCGACGACGCGCGGATCGCTGGCGAGGCCGAGATAGTTGTTGGCGCACAGGTTGATGACCGGCTTGCCGCCGATCGTCACTTCGCCGCCCTGGGCCGAGCCCAGCACGCGCTCGGGCTTCATCAGGCCATCGCGCTCGAGCCCGGTGAGCGTCTCGGCGACGCGGGAATAGAATTGCGAGTCCATCGGTCCTCCTCGTGAGGCCGATGGGCTACATCATAGTGGAATTCTCGTCCAGTATCCCGGAAACAAGAAAATCAGCTGGTCATGACGAGCAGTGCCCGCGCCGCGCCGTCGCGTGCGCGCAGGCTGTGCGGCACGTCGGCGGGATAGCGTGCGGTGGCGCCTGCGGGGACCATCACCCGGTCGTCGCCGGCAACGACTTCCACCGCGCCCTCGAGCACGGTCAGATGTTCGCGCGTGCCCTTGGGATGGGGATCGGAGACCAGCGCCCCGCCCCGCTGGAACAGCAGTTCATACCATTCATATTGCTCGGCATGGTCGGGTGGGCTGAGGATTCGGAGCGTGCAGGATCCGTCCTCGGTCTTGATCTCGGGCGTGAACGAGGCCGACGAGATCTCGATCCGGACCTCATGCTCGGTCACCTTGCCGGCGATCAATTCCGATATATCGACGCCGAGCGCGTTGGCGAGCGACCAGACGGTGGCGAGCGACGGGTTGGCCTGGCCCCGCTCGATCTGCGACAGCATCGATCGCGACACGCCGGAGAGCCGGGCGAGGTCATCGAGCGTGAGCGAACGCGCCTTGCGATAGGTCTGGATATAGGGGCCGATCTGCGGCGCGCCGGCTTCGGACACGGGGTTCCTTCCATCAATAGATGGCCCGGCATATCAACACTGACCGCAGTTTAGCAAAGGGCATGGGGAACCGGCGCCCCCGCCGGCTCCCCGCCCCCTGAACTCAGAAAGCCGCGCTGACCGAGAACACCACCCGCCCGTCGGCGATGGACGAGCCGTCCTTCACTCGCGAGAAGTTCGGCTGGATGTAGGTCGTCTCCGACTTCTTGATGTTGGTGTCGACATAGGCGACGCCGAACACCAGCGGTCCCACCGCCGCATCGGCGCCGAGCATCCAGTCGAGATAGGAGCCGGTCGGGGTCACGCTGGTGCCGTTCGGGCCCAGGCCGGGATTGCCCTTCGAGCCGCCGAGATGCGCCTTGAGCGTGATCGGGGTGTTCGGGATGCCGCCGCTGACATCGGCCCAGAGATACAGATTGTCCTCCTTGTCGCCGGCCGCGCTCTCGGGCGTGTTGCTCCAGTTGCCGAGCGCTTCCTGCGCCGGGGCATAAGCGACGCCGGCGAGCACCGACACCGGGCCGAGCGAGCTGCTGAGCTTGACATAGGGCTCGGCGAAGTCGGTCTTGTCGGCGCCCGAGGGGTACATGTACCAGGTCACGCCGACGTCGAGCGCCAGGCCGTCGCCCAGGTCCTTCTTGTAGCCCGCGATCAGGTCGAGCTCCATGTTCGAGCCGCCGAAGGTGCCCCAGCCGGCCAGGTTCGAGCCCCAGGTGCCGACATAGAGGCCGCTTTCGTGGGAAACGGTGATGCCGCCCTGGATCGCCGCGCCCTTGTCGCTCTGCGAGACGCCGCGGAAGCGATAGTCGGAGACGAGCGCGACATTGCCGGAAACGGTGATCGGCTTGGGCGGCGCTTCTTCCTGCGCGTAAGCCGGAAAGGCCGTGCAGCTCAGCACGGCCGCGATCAGATACTTCTTCATGCGGGCATTCCCCAATAGCCTGAGAATGTTCCCGCCTGCGCCGAAAAGCGCGGCCCTCTCATCCCGGAAGGGTGTGGAACGGGGGCCGCTGCTATCCGATCTTCAAAATGCCGGGGAAATCATGTCCGCGGGTTTCCTGATTGTAATAAACTGTTGCTCTCGCCGGGTGTGGCCATTCGCACACACTGCGCCGGAACGCCGAAAGGGCAGGCAAGCGACCCTCTCGGTCCGCTCCCCTGCCCCTCCCGTGGCGTGTCGAGGTCGCTACGGCCTCAGGCCGGCTGCACCTTGCGGAGCTGGTCCGGGTGACCGCTCAGGTCCACCCGCAGGCCCCGCGCCCGGCGGCGCTGCACCCAGTCGCGCAGCGTCTCCGCGCTGGTGTGGTCGATCGCCGGCACCTTGCCGAAGTCGAGGTGCACCGGCTGGTCGGCCGGCACCGCGTCGAGCGCATTGTTCAGCTTGGGCAGCATCACGAAGGTCGCGGCGCCGTCCAGGTTGATGCGATGCGCATCCTCGCCATGTTCCGCGTCCACCTTCAGGCGCAGGCGCCGGAAGTGCGGCAGCAGCTCCAGCACCGACAGTCCCAGACCGATCAGCACGCCGGTCAGCAGGTCGGTTGCAACGACCAGCACGAAGGTGACTGCCCAGATCGCGGCCGGGAGCAGGCCGTAATGCTGGAACAGGTGACGGACATGGCTGACGCTCACCAGCTTCCAGCCGGTGACGACGAGGACGCCGCCCAGCGCCGCCATCGGGATCTCGCGCAGCAGCCAGGGCAGCAGCGCGGCGAAGCCGAGCAGCCAGGCGCCGTGCAGCACCGCCGACATGCGGGTGATCGCACCCGCCTGGACGTTGGCCGAGCTGCGGACGATCACGCCGGTCATCGGCAGCGCGCCCGCGAGACCGCAGAGCAGGTTGCCCACGCCCTGCGCGCGCAGTTCCTTGTTGTAGTCGGTGCGCACGCCGTCATGCATGCGGTCGACCGCGGCGGCCGAAAGCAGCGTCTCGGCACTGGCGATGAACGCGACCGCAATCGCGGCGATGATGATCGTCGGGCTGAGGAACGAGTTCAGGAAGCCCTCGCCCGGCAGCGTCACCGCCGAGACCAGCGAATCCGGCACCGCGACGCGAACCACCTCGAGACCGAAGCCGAAAGCGACCAGGGTCGCGCCGACCACGCCGACCAGCGCGCCCGGGATCAGGCGCAGCGCCTTGGGCTTGAGCTTGTCCCAGCCGAGCATCAGCACGATCGTCAGCACGCCGAGCGCCAGCGCCAGTTCGGTGCCGGTGACGTTGGTGGGATCGATGCCGAGCAGCCGCCCGGGGAGCGCCGCGAGGTTCTCGACGCCGCTCGACAGCGGCTTGGCGTCGAACAACGTGTGGAACTGGCCGACCACGATCAGCGCGCCGATGCCGGCGAGCATGCCGTGCACCACCGCGGGCGAGATCGCGCGGAACCAGCCGCCGACCTTGGCGACGCCGGCCAGCACCTGGAGGACACCCGCCAGCACGAGGATCGCGCCGAGCGCGGCCAGGCCATGCTCGCGCAGCAGCTCGAACACGATGACCGCGAGGCCGGCCGCCGGGCCGCTCACCTGGAGCGGCGAACCAGCGATCAGGCCGACGACGAGACCGCCGATGATGCCGGTCAGCAGGCCCTTTTCGGGCGGCATGCCCGATGCGACCGCGATGCCCATGCAGAGGGGCATCGCGACGAGGAAGACCACGATCGAAGCCGTGAAATCACGGACGACCCAGCCCTTGGGAAGTGCGGAGGTCATTCGGCGGCTTCCACCAGGTCGAAGTCGGCGGCGCGGCGGCGGCCCGGCTTCACGGCGACGGGCAGCGGCGTGTCGTCACGCACGACGATGAAGCGGTCGGTCTCGCCGTCCAGCGCCAGGATCTGGCCGGCATGGATGTCGACGAACCAGCCGTGCAGCGCGATCTCGCCGCGCGCGATCCCCGATGCGACCGAGGGGTGGGTGCGGAGATGCGCGATCTGCGCCACGACATTCTCCAGGCTGATGGCGCGGACGCGGGCAGCGTCGCCGAGGCCCGGATAGGCATCGGCGACCACCTTCTGCGCGGCGTCCGAATGGTTCAGCCACACCGCGACGTTCGGCATCGCCGCAACCATCTCCGGATGGGCGACCGCCTTCATCGCGCCGCAGTCCGAATGGCCGCAGACGATGATGTCGCGCACGCCGAGCGCCATCACGGCATATTCGACGGTGGCGGAAACGCCGCCGATCTTCTGGGCGAACGGCGGCACGATGTTGCCGGCGTTGCGGCAGACGAACAGGTCACCGGGCTGCGCCTGCATGATGTGCTCGGGCACCACGCGCGAATCGGCGCAGGAGATCATCAGCGCCTTGGGGCTCTGGCCCTGGGTAGCGAGCTTGCCGTAGAGGTCGCTCTGGTTCGGGAAGACGGTCTTCTCGAAGCTGAAGACCCGGCCAATCAACTCGTTCACGTTGAACACTCCTATTAACTCGGAGTGCAACCTAAGCAGTCAAAATTGCCGCGGCGCAGCGGGACTGTGAAGAAGTGTTGCCGTCAGCCGGGAAGACGGATTTCAGCGATGAGTCCCGTCTTCGGGGGGCTTGCATTGCTGAGCATCAGCCGCCCCTTCTCCAGCGCCACCGCCTGCTGGACGATGGCAAGGCCAAGCCCCATGCCCTTGGTATTGCGGCCCCGTTCGACATCGAGGCGGACGAAGGGCTGCAGCGCTTCCTCGATCTTGTCCGGCGGGATACCGGGCCCGTCATCGGCCACGCACAGCACCAGCTCGCCTTCTTCCTCGCGCACCGAGACCTGCACCGATTTGCCGTAGTGCAGCGCGTTTTCGATCAGGTTGCTCAGCGCCCGGCGCAGCATCGAGGGGCGCACCATCCAGTCGAGATGCTGCGGCCCGGCATAGGTCGCGTCGCGCCCGCGATCGGTGGCGTCCTCCACCAAGGTCGCCGCCATCACCGCCATGTCCACCGCCACCGCCGGCTCGGGATCGTCCTCGCCCTTGAGGAAGGTGAGCAGCGAGGCGATCATGTCGTCCATCTCGCCGATATCGTCCTGCATCGCGCGGCGGCTATCCTCGTCGCCCACCCCTTCCAGCCGCAGCTGGAGCCGGGCGAGCGGCGTGCGCAGGTCATGCCCCACCGCGGCCAGCGCCTGGGTGCGATTCTCGATCAGCTCATGGATGCGGCGCTGCATGCCGTTGAAGGCGTGGATCAGCCCGCGGATCTCGGCGGTGCCCTCCTCTTCCACCGTCACCCGCTTGCCCGATCCGACATGGCCGATCGCGTGGATCAGCTTGCGCAGCGGTCGCAGCGTGCCGCGGATCAGCAGCGCGCCCAGCGTCAGCAGCAGCAGTGCCGGCACCAGCGCGACCAGGGTCCGCTCGATCGCGAACTGCCAGACCTGCACCGCCTCGCGCGTCTTGAACACGATCCAGCTGCCGTCGGGCATGCGCATCTCGCCGGCCACGACCTGGCCATGCGAACTCGGCGCCAGGCGGAGCTGGAGATGCGATTCCGCCAGGCCCTTTTCCCAATTGGTCACCTGCGCTTCCATCCGCTTCTGGCGCGGCGGGAAGGCGGGGCGCTGCGGGATCGTCGGCGACCAGCGGACGATATAGCGATCGGTGGTAAGCTCCTGGGCGGCCGTCGGCCGCTCGGCCACCGGCCGTTCGGACAGCAGCTTCTCGGCGATCACCAGATGCTCGGCGAGCCGGTGCGCGTCGCTTTCCTCGATCGAGTAGCGCGACGACCGCTCATAGAGGAAGGTGCTCGCCCCGAACTCGACCGCGACGGTGAGCAGCAGGATCAGCAGGATCCTGCCGAGCAGCCCCAGCGGGTGGCGCGGGAGCAGGCTCAGGACCGGGTGACCTCTGCACGGAAGATATAGCCGATGCCGCGCACCGTGCCGATCGGCGGCTCATGGCCGGCGGCCGAGATCTTGCGGCGCAGCCGGCTGACCAGCACGTCGACGCTGCGATCCGAGCTGTCGCCCAGCCGGACGCGCGAAAGCTCCACCAGCCGCTCGCGCGCGATCACGCGCTGGGGCTGGCTGAGGAACGCGGCGAGCAGGTCGAACTCGGCACCGGTCAGCTCGACCACGGCGCCGCTCGGCGACTTCACTTCGCGGCGCGGGAAATTGACCGTCCAGCCGTCGAAATGCGCCTGGGTCTCGCGGTCGCCGCCCGCCATGCGCTCCAGCCCGCCGCGGCGAAGCACCGCGCGGATGCGGGCGATCAGCTCGCGGGTGCTGAACGGCTTGGCGAGATAGTCGTCGGCACCCAGCTCGAGCCCGAGCACGCGATCATGCTCATTGCCCTTGGCGCTGATGAAGATGATCGGCACGTCGCTCTTGCGCCGCACTTCGCGGCACAGGTCGATGCCGCTGGTGCCCGGCAGCATGATGTCGAGCAGGACCAGGTCGACGGGACCGTTGTCGAACGCCAGCCACATCTCCGGCGCGGTCGCCGCCTGGCGCACCGAATAGCCGTTTTCCTGGAGCGCCCGTGCGGTGAGGGTTCGCAGCGCGGGATCGTCTTCAACCAGAACGATGACGGGCGCGCTCATGCCATGGTCTCGAGAAAATTCATGGACGCGATCTAGGCCTGATGCCCCTTCTCCTCAAGATGGGGGCTTTACGGCAATGCTTTGTCACGGACGGGCAGCGCTTCGTAACGTACGGGAAAACCTTCCTTACAGGCGCGCAAAACACGGTATCGGCGCCGACGCTATCTCTGCGAATATCTGAAGGAGATAGCATGAAACTCGCCCTTGCCGCCGTTGCGGCTTCCGTCCTCGCCTTCGCGCCGGCCGCCCAGGCCCAGTCGCTACACGAGACCCATCAGCTGGTCTGGGCGCCCTCGGGCAAGTCCACGGCCACCCATTGGCGGATGCGCGACAAGCCGGCCTGCCCCCAGGCCCAGACCCATCACCAGGCGGGCAAGTCCGCCCTGCCGGTGCGCACCAGGTGCGCGGTGCAGGTCGCGCAAAAGGCACGTTGAGCCGCACCGGCCAACAGCCCTCGAACAAAAAGCCCGCGCGGTGATGCCGTGCGGGTTTTTTCTTGCCTTGAATACAGCATCCTGCAGTCGATCCAGTCATTACGGACCGATGAGTCAATGGACAGCCCAAATGATCGATGCGACCATTTGAAAATATCGACCTGTCGATTTTTCCAGCCAATCGTCTGATGGGAGCAACGACCATGGTTCTTGCTGATCCGAAACTCGAAGTTTCGCAGTTCATCGATTTCGCAAAGAAGACAATGGGCAAGATCGGCGACGAAGGAAGCCTGGCCGACGCCTTCGCAAGCCAGGCCGGCCAGTTCTCGCTGGAGGCGGAATATCCCAATTTCTGGCAGGTCGGCTGCGTGTTCGACACGGTGCTCGATTATTTCCTCGCGCTGAAGGAAGCGGGCGAGCTGGATCCGGACAGCGCGAATCTGATGGAAGCCCTGGTCGCCAAGGCGGTCCATGGCTATCAATATGGCATCGTCGGCCTGATGGCGGCCTGGTATGACGACTGGTCCTGGTGGGGAATCGCCGCGTCCAAGGCGTTCGATCCGGACTATACCGAGGTCTTCGGCGACAAGCTGGAGTTCTTCCAGACAGCGGCGATCGACCTGTGGGGGCTGGTCGATGACGGCGATTTCGCAACGATCGCGAACCGCATTCCGGACGCGATCTGGGCGAACAGCGCGCTCCAGAGCAACTGGGTCAAGTTCACCAGGGAAATCCTCAGCGCGCGCGGGCAGCTCCATATCGGCACGCGCAACAGCTGGGCGCTGATCGAACGTGGCGCCGATGGCCAGGGCACGCCGCGCCAGAATGCGGACTACAAGATCTTCACCAACCAGATGGTGGATGTCTGGGCGGTGCCGCGCTTCCCGGGCGGCTGCTGGCAATATGATTTCTCCACCCTGCCCTTCCCCGTCGATGACGGGCCGGACGCCAGCGATCCCAATCCGGCAAACAACACGCTCGGCGTGTTCCAGGTCACGCTGATGTCGGGGCTCTACCTCTCCTTCTGCTGCAGCCTGATCGCCGCCGCCAGCCGCAAGGCGACGGAGAAGCTGAGCGGCGGGGCATGGGACCGGCTGCAATCGGTCGAGACCTATCGCCAGAAGGCGGACGAGGTGGCGGCCTTCCTGGCAAGCTGGCTGAACCTGACCGGCAGCGATTCGCTGGCGACCGAGTTCGCGCACGGCAAGCTGGTACATGAGCGCACGCCCACCTACGCGCCGTTCGACACCGGCGGCTGCCCGCCGGTCGAGGGCTATTTCCCCAATGCCTATTGGGGCGGGGATCAGGGGCTCATCATGGGGGCGCTCGCCCAGTACGCCCAGCTTCCCGGCGCCAATCTGCCCGACGCCGGCAGCATTCCCGCCGACCTGCTGCAGGGCGTCTTCTACAACATGCCGGCATCCAACTGGAGCCAGCCCAACATGGTCGGGCCCTATCTGGATCCCACCAATTCCTCGCCGATCAGCGGCGATTCGAACGACTATGGCTCCGGTTCGGGCGTTTTCTGGCGCTATGTGATGCGCACCTGCCGCGCCGATCCCGCCTTCGGCAATCCGGCCCGGCAGGATCCCCATATCGTGAACATGGCCACCAATTCGGGCACGCTCGACAATGATTGGGGGAACAACCTGTTTCAACCGTTCAACACGGTCGCCGCCGCGATCGGCGCCTGGTACCTGCTGAAATAGGGCTGCCCGCCACAGGGCGTGATCTCCCTGCGCCCTGTGGCGGCCTCGCCGCCTGGTCCGCTTGCCCCAAGGCGGCACCGCCGCCTGATCTGCTTGCCCCAAGGCGGCACCGCCGCCTGGTCTGCTTGCCCCAAGGCGGCACCGCCGCCTGGTCTGCTTGCCCCAAGGCGGCACCGCCGCCTGGTCTGCTTGCAATGTAGGGTTTCGTCTGTTTGGCTCTCGCAACCGGGCCTGGTGCCCGGCCGCTCTTTGAGTCCGTGGGAAACGCCTCAGCGCGCCAGCTTCACCGTCACCGTGGTCGACAGGCCCGGCCGCAGCCGCGCCAGCGCCGGCTGGCCCGGGTCGAGCGCGATGCGCACCGGCACGCGCTGGACGATCTTGGTGAAGTTGCCCGATCCCGGCTCGAACGGCAGCAGGGTGAATTCGGAGCCGGAGCCCGGCGCGAAGCTCTCGACCCGGCCGGTCAGCGCGTCGCCGCCCAGCGCGTCGACATGCACCTTGGCCGGCTGGCCGGTGAGCATGCGCGCGGTCTGGGTCTCCTTGAAATTGGCGACGACATAGAGCTGGCGGCTCGGCACCAGCGTCAGCAGCCTGGTGCCCGGCTGGACCAGGTCGCCGGCCTGGGCGCGGCGGTTGCCGATCACGCCGCCGATCGGCGCGCGGATCAGGGTATAGCCCTCGTCCTGCTCGGCCAGCCTCAGCGCGGCGCGGGCGCGCTCGGCGCCGGCACGGGCCTTTTCCAGCTCGGCGAGCAGGCTGTCCTTGCGCGCGATGGTCACGCCGGCGCTGTCCTGCGAAGCGGCCAGGCTCGCGCCGCTTTGCCGCGCCTTGGCCCGCGCATCGATCAGGACGGCCCGGATCCGCTCGGCGTCCCTCCGCGTTGCGAATCCCTCCGCTAGCAAGGCCTGATACCGAAAATCATCCGCCTCGGCCCGCTGCAACTCGGCATTGGCCGAAGCAATACCGGTCCGCACCACCGCAACATTCGCCCCAGCCAGCTGCGTCTCGACCCCATGCGACTTGATCGCCGCCAGGGCGGCGGCAACATCGGCATCCGCGTCCCGCACCGCTGCGCGGGCCGAATCGAGCCTGGCGGCGAACTCGTGATCCTCGATGCGGACGAGCGGCTCGCCGGCCTTCACTTCCTGGTTGTCGCGGACCAGCACCTGCGCGATCTGCCCGCTGATCCGTGCCGACACGATCGTGCTGTCGGCCCGGAGATAGGCATTATCGGTCGTCTCGCTGGATGCCGGGCTGGCGATCCACAGCGCACCCGCAGCGGCGACCAGCACGGCTGCGCCTCCCGCCACCGCAACCTTGGGCAGCTTGCGCCGCGGCTTGGTTTCTACCTGCTCGCTCACTGGCTGATCACCAGCAGCGTGGAAGTTGCCGAGGCAAGCAACCGCCCCTCGGCATCGGCCAGCTTCGCCTCGGCGAAGGCGACGCGGCGACCGATCGAGATCACCGTGCCGATCGTGCGGACGAGGCCGGTCTGCTCGGTCATCGCGCGGTGATAGGCGACCTTGAGCTCCAGCGTGGTGTAGCTCTGCCCCTCCTGCAGGGCGCTATGCGTGGCGATGCCGCAGGCGGAATCGAGCAGGGTCGCGGCATACCCGCCATGGATGGTGCCGAGGGGATTATAGGCCCGCCGATCGGGCACACCCTCGAACACCGCATGGCCCTTGGCCACTTCCACCAACGAGAAGGCCAGCGTCTCGCCGATCGGCGGCTGCTTGCCGGCGGCGAGCAGCGCCTGCACCTGTTCGAGCCCGTTCATGCCTTTGCCTCCAGTTGATAGCGCGCCCGGATCGCTGCGGCGGAATCGGCGAGGATCGCGTCGGATTCCGCCGGATCGGTGGCGGTGCGCGAGAGCAGCAGGGCGCCGACCAGTTCGGCCAGCATCGAACGGCCCGCCGCCGGGGCATTGGCGATGCCGTGCCTCGCCAGCACCTCGCCCAGCCGCTGCGCGAGGGCGGTGCTGCCCTGGCCGAAACGCTCGCGGGCTGCGGGTTCGAGCCGTGCCATGTCGCCCGACAGCGCAGCTACCGGGCAGCCCCGGCCGCGCGCATCGCGGTGGAGCGGCGAGAGATAGAAGCCGACATATTTGTCGAGCGCCGCGCGCGGATCGGCCTCGGCCAACGCCCAGTCGAAGCGATTGCGCGCCTCCTCGAACATCACCCCGATCGCCTCGGCGACCAGCGCGTCCTTGGAAGGGAAATGGGCATAGAAGCCGCCATGGGTGAGGCCGGCCTGCTTCATCAGCGCGGACACCCCGACGCCCTCCGGCCCCTTGGCCCGGATCGCGGCGGCGGCCTCCTTCAGAATCTTCAGACGCGTAAGTTGGCGATGTTGAGGCGCATAGCGCATTTCCCGGGCCGTCCTTGCTTTATATGACGTACATCATATAATCATCCTCGCACCCGTTCAAGAGGCCCCGGATGGCGCAGACGATCGACCCGCAAGCGCTGCCCGACAGCCGCAAGTTCCTGATCTTCGGGGTGATGGCGTTCGGCCAGTTCATGGCGCTGATCGACATCCAGATCGTCGCCGCCTCACTCAACGAAGTGCGGGCCGGGCTCTCGGCCAGCTCGGACGAGATCAGCTGGGTGCAGACCGCCTATCTGATGGCCGAGCTGGTGATGATCCCCTTCGCCGCGTTCCTTGCACAAGCAGTCTCCACGCGCTGGTTGTTTGCACTCTCGGCCGGACTGTTCACCCTGGCGAGCGCGCTGTGCGGCCTCGCCTGGAGCATCGAATCGATGATCGCCTTCCGCGCGCTCCAGGGTTTCGTGGGTGGCGCGATGGTCCCCACGGTGTTCGCGACCGGTTTCGCGATGTTCACCGGCAAGCAGCGCGCGATGATCCCGGCGATCCTCGGCATGGTTTCCGTGCTGGCGCCAACTTTGGGGCCTACTCTGGGTGGATGGATAACAGACGCCATGGGCTGGCGCTGGATCTTCTACGTCAACATACTCCCCGGCGCGGTGGTGGCGACGCTCTCGCTGTTGTTCATCCGGGTCGATCAGTCCAAGCTTTCGATGCTCAAACGGATTGATTGGGTACACTTGATCGCGATGGCGATCTTCCTCGGCGGGCTGGAATATGTGCTCGAGGAAGGCCCGCGGAACGACTGGTTCCAGGACCACGAAATCGCCACCGGCGCATGGCTGAGCTTCGTCGCGCTGCTGCTGTTCCTCGAGCGCTCCTTCCGCTCCGAGAATCCGATCGTGAACCTCTCCCCCTTCCGCAAGCCGACCTTCGTCTTCGCCTGCGTGTTCAACCTGGTGATCGGCTTCGGCATCTATTCGGCGACCTATCTGGTCCCGGTCTTCCTCGGCACGGTGCGCGGCTACAACGCGTCGGAGATCGGCACGACCGTGTTCATCGCCGGCATCGTCCAGATGCTCGGCGTGCCGATCGCGGCCGGCCTCTCCCAACGCCTTGATCCGCGGATCATGATAACCTTTGGCCTGAGCCTGTTCGCCGCCGGACTATGGCTGTTCAGCTTCATGACGCCCGAATGGGGCTTCCACGCCCTGCTCTGGCCGCAGGCGGTGCGCAGCTTCGCGATCATGCTGTGCATCGTGCCGAGCGTGAACCTGGCGCTGGCCGGGTTCGAAGGACCCGAGCTGCGCTATGCCTCCGGCCTGTTCAACCTGATGCGCAACCTGGGCGGAGCGATTGGCATCGCGCTGGTCAACACCTGGCTGCAGGACAATGCCCGTATCCACATGCTGCGGCTGGGCGAGGCGCTGGGCGTGGCCGGACGCGCCGGCAGCGAGCTGATCGAGAATCTCGCCGCCTATGCCGGCAGCTACACGCCCGACCGCGCCGAAGCGCTGCTGATGGCGCAGGGCGTCGTCGGGCATATCGTGCAGCGCCAGGCGATGACGCTGGCGTTCAACGATGTGTTCCGGTTGATGGCGTATCTGTTCCTGGCGGCGCTGGTGCTGGTGCCGTTCTGCCGGCGGCCGAAGCTGGGGTAGCGTGCCCTTCTTCCTCCCCTCCCTGCAAGGGAGGGGTCGGGGGTGGGTTGCGGGCCCGGTCTTCCGGGCGCGCCCAGCGAGACGGCACCCGAAAAAGAAAAGGCCGGGCATCGAGCCCGACCTTTTCTAACCCACCCCTAACCCCTCCCTTGCAGGGAGGGGAATCTTGAATACCCTAAGCCACCGCCCGAGCGTCAAAGGCCTGGCGGGCTTCCTCGACCACGCCAAGATTTTCGAAGGTCCAGCGGTACAGCGCCTTGAACGGCGGCTGGAGCGAGCGGCCGAGCGGAGTGATCTCATATTCCACCGCCACCGGCGACAGCGGCAGCACGCGGCGCACGACGATGCCGTTGCGCTCGAGCCGGCGCAGGCACTGGGTAAGCGCCTTCTGGGTCACCCCCTCCAAATGCCGCTTGATCGCGTTGAACCGCAGCGGCCCGCCATCGAGAACGGCCAATACCATCATCGACCATTTGTCGGCGATCTGGTCGATCAGCTCGCGGCTGGGGCAGCCGGCCGAGAAATGCCGGGGGTCGCAATGGTCCAAGGTTTCCTCCGATATACCTGGTCGACAGCAGGTGCGTTCTTGCACCCAAGTTTACATGATATACCTAGTCACGTCCAACCAACACGGATTTCATTCCCTATGCCCGACAGCGATATCCTCTTCCGACCCTTCGAGCGCGGCAACCTGAGCCTCAAGAACCGCATCGTCATGGCTCCCATGACCCGCAGCTTCGCGCCCGAGGGCATTCCGGGCGAGCCGAACGCGGCCTATTATCGCCGCCGGGCCGAAGGCGGCGTCGGCCTGATCCTGTCGGAAGGCACGGTGATCAACCGCCCGGCATCGCGCAACGAAGGCGGTATCCCCTTCTTCCATGGCGAGCAGGCGCTGGCCGGCTGGAAGAGCGTGATCGACGCGGTGCACGGCGCCGGCGGCAAGATGGGCCCGCAGATCTGGCACACCGGATCGACCAAGAGCCAGGGCGGCTGGGAGCCGGAGAGCCCGGTCGAGAGTCCGTCGGGCCTGCTCGGGCCCGGCACCCCGCGCGGCGAGGTGATGACCGAGGAAGCGATCGCCGACACCGTCGCCGCCTTTGCCAGCGCAGCAGCCGATGCCAAGCGGCTGGGCTTCGACCTGGTCGAGCTGCACGGCGCGCATGGCTATCTGATCGACCAGTTCTTCTGGGGCGGCACCAATGAGCGCGAGGACCGCTATGGCGGCGCCTCGATCAGGGAGCGCGCCCGCTTCGCCGGCGAAGTGATCGCAGCCGTCCGCGCCGCAGTGGGCCCCGACTATCCGCTCGCGCTGCGCGTCAGCCAGTGGAAGCAGCAGGACTTCGCCGCCCGGCTGGCCGAGACGCCGCAGCTGATGGAAGACTGGCTGCAGCCGCTGGTCGATGCCGGCGTGGACATCCTCCACTGCTCGCAGCGCCGCTTCTGGGAGCCCGAATTCCCCGAGATCGACGGCGAGGAAGGGCTGAACTTCGCGGGCTGGGCCAAGAAGCTCACCGGCGCCACCACGATCAGTGTCGGCTCGGTCGGCCTGTCGGGCGAGTTCATCGCGGCGTTCGGCGGCGAGGCTTCGACCAGCACGGGCATCGAAAAGCTGGTCAAGCGGATGGAGCGTGACGAGTTCGACCTGATCGCGGTTGGCCGCGCGTTGATCAGCGACCCGCACTGGGCCGAGAAGATCCGCACCGGCGATACCGGCAGCCTGAAGGGTTTCGATCGCTCGGCATTGGGCGAGCTCGTCTGAGCGACTGAACGCGGGAGCCCTTGCGCATAGCTGTTCCCCGGCGAAGGCCGGGGCCCAGTTGCAATGTCGTTCGTGAGGCTCCCGCGCCATCGATAGTTGGCCGAACCTGGGCCCCGGCCTTCGCCGGGGAACTTGATAGACTAAGTACCCAGCGGGCGACCGGGAACCGGTCGCCCGCACCCGGTACAATTGAAACAAAACTGCCCGGTGCGGCTCCCGTCGGAATTGGGTATCGTGGCCATGTGAAGGACGGCGAACCTCAGGCGGGCGTGGCGGCGCGGATCATCGTTTGCGATGACGATCCCGACGTGCTCGACATGGTAAGCGAGTTCCTGGCCGGCTGCGGATACCAGGTGGAATCCGCCGCGAACGGCGCCGCGCTGCGCAAGCTGGTGCCGAGCTTCCGCCCCGACCTGGTCGTCTGCGACATCACCATGCCCGGCGAGGACGGGCTGTCGCTCACGCGCTGGCTGCGCGCCGAGAGCAGCGCCGCGGTGCTGATGCTCACCGCGATGGGATCGACCACCGACCGGATCGTCGGGCTGGAGATGGGCGCCGACGATTATCTCGCCAAGCCGTTCGATCCCGCCGAGCTGCGCTCGCGGGTGAAGGCGGTGCTGCGGCGGACGATGGCGCCGGTCAACCGCCACGGCCGGCCGCCGGCGCGGATGCGGATCGGCAAATGCGTGCTCGATGTCGAAACGCGGCAGATGTTCGACGATGCCGGCGAGCAGGTGCCGCTCACCGCCATGGAGTTCGACCTGCTCTATGTGTTCATCACCCATGCCCGCCGTGCGCTGAACCGCGACCAGCTGCTCGAACTGGCGCATCACCGCCGCTGGGACCCGTTCGACCGGTCGATCGACATCCGCGTTGCCCGGCTGCGCAAGAAGATCGAAGTCGACCCCGCCTTCCCCCGCATCCTGCGCACCGTGCGCGGCGAAGGCTATATGCTGGTGCCCGAAGGCGAATGAGCGAAGCTGCCCCTCGCGGCAGGCGCACCACCCAGGCGCTGGTCGCCGCGGTGGTGTCGATCGGGCTGCTGCTCGTCGCGGTGGCGACCTGGGTGGTTAAATCCGAATATGACCGCCAGCTGCGCGTCGCCGCCACCGGCGCGCGGGCGACCGAGAACCAGATCGCCGCACTGGTCACCGCCGCCAACCAGCGCGTGCTGACGCTGCGCTCCAGCGCCCAATATGCCTATCAGGCGATCGAGCGCGGCGGCGCGGTGCCGACACAGGGCGTGCGCGGCAACACGCTGGGCTATCGCGGCTCGGTCAGCGGCACGCCGGCCGATATCGTCACCGATCGCGCGGTGGTGGAGGAATTGTGGCTCACCCTGGCCGGCGTCCATGCCGCCGCGCCCGACATCGCGCTCAGCTATGTGATGTCGGCGCGGACCGGCTTCGCCGCCAACTATCCCAGGCTGCCCGATGCCGAGCATCTCGCCATGGCCCGGGCGATGGCACGGAAGGTCTTCGATCCCGCGACCCACCAGTTCATCCAGTCGGTCGCGCACCGGCCGGAAACGGCCCCGCCGCTATGGACCGCCGTCTACCGCGACAATTACACCGGCCGCACCCGCGCCGGCCGAGTGATCCGGGGCGACGGACGCCTGGTATCGCTGCTCGCCCCGGTCTGGGTCGATGGCCAGTACCGGATGATGGTGGGGATCGACGTATGGGCCAATGACCTGCGCGAGATCCTGCGCAATCAGCCGGTGCCGGGTGTCGAGCTGACCCTGGTCGACGGCAACGAGCATGTGATCGCCACGTCTCGCGCCGCCGATATCCCGCTCGCGGCCGGACCGTTCAGCAAGGCGAAGACCGCCGGGACCGAGGTCCGCGATTTCCTGGGCTTCGATCCGGATGGCGAGCCGCCGCGCGGGGTGCTCACCGGCAAGCGCGTGGTACGTGCCCAGGCGATCGGCGATACGCCGTTGCGGGTGATCGCCATCGCCGACATGGGCAATGTCACCCGCCAGGTGCTCTTCCGGCTCGGCGCGCTGCTCGCGGTGATGCTGGGGCTGTACGCGCTGCTCTGCCTCGTCGCCTGGTATGTGCTGCGCCGGGTGCTCGCCCCCGCCTTCCGCCTGGCCGGGCATATCGAGCGCTCGGGCACCGGCACTCCGCCCGAAGTCTCGCGGCTGTGGCGCCCTACCCTTGCGGCGATCGACGCCGCCTTCGCCGCCCAGCGCGGCGCGGTGGCCCGGCTGGAGGAGGCGCACGCCACCACCTCGGCGGTGCTCGACGCGGCGTTCGACGCGGTTGTGCTCGCGGACGCCGATCTGCGGGTGGTCAGCGCAAACATGGCCTTTACCCGGATGTTCGCGCCCACGGGCGTCGCCAGCATAGGCCGCCCCCTGCCCGATCTGATCGCCCCGGCCAAGGAAGCCGAGCCGATCGGCGACGCGCTGCGCTTCGACGGCGAGAGCATGGCAGATGCGTGGCCCTTCGAGGCGCGCGGCGTGCGCGGCCGGCGCTTCCCCGCCGAGCTCCAGGCCCGCCGGCTGCAGCAGGGCGGTCGCGCGCTGATCGTGGTGTTCATCCGCGACATCACCGAGCGTCGGCGGATCGAGGCGGAAGTCGCCAGCCAGCGCGAGGCGCTGCACCAGAGCGAGAAGATGACCGCGCTGGGTTCGCTGCTTGCGGGCGTGAGCCACGAGCTCAACAATCCGCTGGCGGTGGTGCTCGGCCGCTCGACGGTGCTGGCCGAGCAGCTTGCCGGCACGCCGCATGAAAGCGCGCTGCAGAAGCTGCGCTCGGCGGCGGACCGGTGCGGGCGGATCGTGCGGACCTTCCTCGCCATGGCCCGGCGCAGCGCGCCCGAGCGCAGCGCGGTCGACATCAACGCGCTGGTCAACGACGCGCTGGAGATCACCGGCTATGGCCTGCGCACCGCCGGCATCGAGCTGGTGCTCGACCTGGATACCGGCCTGCCGCGCACCAGCGCCGATGGCGACCAGCTCGTCCAGGTGGTGATCAACCTGCTGATCAATGCCCAGCATGCGCTGACGGCGCTGCCGGACAGCGCCCCGCGCGAGGTACGGATCGAGACGGCGCGAGACGCCGCCGGCCGCATCCTGCTGACGGTGCGCGACACCGGCCCCGGCGTGCCCGATGCCGTCCGCCGCCGGATCTTCGAACCCTTCTTCACCACCAAGCCGGTGGGCGAAGGCACGGGCATGGGCCTGTCGGTGTCGCGCGGGATCGTCGAGGCGCATGAGGGCGCGCTCGAGCTGGTATCCGGGGCAGGCGGCGGCGCGGCGTTCCGCATAACCCTGCCGGTCGAGCCGGTGGCGCCGGTGCGTACCCGCCAGGCGCCGCGTCCGGCGACGGGCGGCAGCCGGGGCCGCATCCTGATCGTCGACGACGAGGCCGATGTCGCCGAACTGATCGAGGAATGCCTGCGCCCGCTTGGCGCCGCGATCCGCGTGGTGCACGGCGGCGAGGCGGCGCTGGCCGAGATCGCCGCCGGCTGGTTCGATGTGGTGGTCTGCGACGTCCGCATGGCGGGGATGGACGGGTTCGAGACCTGGCGCCGCGCCACGGCGGCACGCGCCGGCCAGGGGGAACGCTTCCTGTTCCTAACCGGCGACATCCTCGCCGGCGACACCAGCCGCCGCGCCGCCGAGATCGGCCGGCCGGTGATCGAGAAGCCCTTCGACCCGGCCGAGATCCGCGCCGCGGTCGAGGCGGTGCTCGCCGAAGCATCCGCCAGCGAAACAATTGAAACCCGATAGGGCCGGAAGCGAGGTCAGGGCGAAACAGCGGTCTCCTAGTCCATGCTCATCCCAAACAGATGAGTGAAGACCATGCTGTTCCACATTTCGATCTCCTCAGACGCGCCGGCGGCCACCGCCTTTGCGCTCGCAGAAATCATGGGCGGCGTTGCCATGCCCTTCCCGCCGATCGGCAACGATAGCTGGATCGCCTTTGCCGGCGACGAGAACGGCACCGCGATCGAAGTCTATGCCCGGGGCTGGCAGCTCGAGCCGAGCTTCAGCGGCAACGGCGTGCGCGAGCGCTTCGCGATCCACTCCAACCGGTTCAGCCCGTTCCACGCCGCCGTCGCCACCCCGCTCGACGAAGCGGCGGTGCACGCCGTCGCCCGGCGCGAATCCTGGCATGTCGAGACGGTCAGCCGCGGCGGCGTGTTCGACGTGATCGAGGTCTGGGTCGACAACGCGCTGATGCTCGAGATCCTCACCGCCGAGATGCAGGACGCCTATCGCGCCTCGATGACGGTGAAGGGCTGGGCGTCGATGCTCGCCGCCGCCCGCATGGCGCATCTCGCCGCCTGATTTCCGAGAGACCCGCCATGTCCAAGCCCCTGTTCTCCGCCGGCATTGCCCTTGCCGGCATCGCCCTCGCCGCGCCTGCCGCCGCCCAGGACTATGCGCCGAGCGCGACCGACCTGAACACGATGCGCCTGATCGACAACACCATCTGGCGCTCCAACCAGGGCTTCCAGGGCCAGGCGCACCGCTCCGCGGGCAACACGCTGTCGCTCCAGACCTTTGCGCCCGATGGCAGCGCGATCACCCAGGATATTGGCGGCCCGCTCGACCGCGCCGGGCACGTGGCCGGCAGCTTCCAGGCCTATGCGGGCTCCAGCCTGATGGAAAATGGCGCGGCCGAGTTCAGCTTCGACGACGGCCGGATCAGCGGGACGATCACGCGCCCCGGCTTGGCGCCGGCGCCCTATTTCGCCTGCCGCGTCACCGGCAAGACGTCGATGTCGCGCCATTCGGGCGGCTGGCTGTGGAGCAGCCGCGTGTCGCTGGCCCGTGACGGCGAAGGCGCCGTGGCGGTGATCGAGTTCCAGAACGTCTCCGACCAGGCGCAATTGCTCGACTTCTCGGCGATGACCGGCACGCTGCGCGGCGCCAACGGCCAGAAGGCGATGGCATCCCGAGCGCGCAGCACCGGCGGCGAGACCATGCTCGGCCGCCGCGCGATCAATGTCTGCGAGACCCGGACCTATTCCATTCCGTTCGGATCGGTGCCGTTCGGGGCCAGCGTGCTCGAGCTCGCTACCGGCGACAGCGTGATCGCGTCCTGGATGTCGCCGCTTTCGGCCCCCGAACCCAAGCCCCAACCCACGCCACACCCAACGCCGGAGCCATCCCCCCCGACACCAGCTCCGGCGCCACCGCCGGCACCCGCGCCGTCGCCCGCCCCCACCCCGGTTCCCGCTCCGGGCCCGGGTGGCGCGAGCGTTCCCGCGGGTGCCGGCAACTGGCAGCTCTATGGCAGCCTCTGGTCCTTCAAGGTCGACGAGGTCCGGCAGGGACCGGACGGCAGCTGGCAGGCGATCATCTCTGTCCGCGCCGAAGCCAATCGCATCGGCATGGCCTCCGCCCAGATCGAGATGTCGCTGATCAACAATGACGGCGAAGTGATCCGCCAGGCAGGCCGCCTCTATCGCCCCTCGGTGACTGGCCCCGCCAAGTCGCTCGAGCCGATCATCGGGACGCAATGGATGCAGAAGGGCGACACGATCCGCGTCCGCCTGCTCTTCGAAGAATCAAAGGATCTCCACCCCACCAGGCTGCGCATCGCCGACACCGGCTATCGCCCGGTCTCGCGCGACTTCGCGATGCGCTGAGCCCGCAGACGAAAGGTCATTCGATGAAATATGTGATCGCCGCGGTCCTGCTGCTGACCGCAGCCGAGCCCGCGCACGCCCAGTCCTTCCTCAAGAAGCTGGTGAAGAGCACCGCTGCCACGATGGTGGGCGGCGACAGCCGCGACGGCACTGTCGAGCGCGTTGCCGAAACGCTGATCGACCTCGCCTCCAGCGCCAAGGGCCCGGACAGTTCCGGCCCCGCCGGACCGGGCGTGCCCGCCGGTGCCGGCAGCTGGCAGCGCTACGGCATCTGGTCGTTCAAGGTGGACGAGCTTGCCCAGGGGCCGGACGGCCATTGGCAGGCGATCGTCTCCGTCCGCGCCGAGACGGACCATATCGGCATGCGCGCCTCGGAAATCGACGCGTTCCTGATCGACGCCGACGGCCAGTCGATCCGCGACGACGGCAATCTCTACGATGACAAGGTCACCGGCACCGCCGCCGGCCTGGAGCGCGATCCGGGTACCAACGGCATGCAGCGCCGCGACACCGCCCGCTTCCGCCTGCTCTTCCCGGACTCGAAGGACCTTAACCCGGTGACGCTGCGCATCCGCAACAGCGGCGCCGACCAGGTCTCGAACGACTATCCGATGCGCTGACCCGCATCCCCGGCTTACCGGAACTCCGTTTCTGCGACCCGACGGAGTATCCACAACCTGCCGGCCGGCGCTCCCGGCGCCGGCCGGTCTTTCTCACCGGACCCGCTTGATCTCGGCCAGGTCGATGCCGAGCCGGGCGATCTTGTCGTAAAGCGTCTTGCGCGGCACCCCGAGCTCGATCAGCGCCTGCGAAACGCGGCCACCATTGCGGACCAGCGCGTCACGGATCAGGCTTTCCTCGAACTTTGCCAGGCGGGTGGGCAGATCGGCGCGATCCCCCTGCTCCGCAGCGGTGAAGCTCCGCCCCGCCGCGACTTCGAAGGCGAAGTTGCGCAGCTCGCGGACATTGCCCGGCCATTGATGGCGGGCGAGCTGGGCGTGCACCGCCGGGCCTAGCACCGCGTCGCTCGCGCCAAGCTGCTGCTTGGCTTCCTCAAAGAAGGCCGCGAACAGCAGGAACACGTCCCCGCCCCGCTCGCGCAGCGCCGGCACGCGGATGCGCATCGCCGCCAGCCGGTAATAGAGGTCCGCCCGGAAACGCCCCTCGGCGACCGCGGCGGCAACGTCCTCCTTGGCGGTGGCGATCACCCGCAGATCGACCGGATCAGGCCGCTCGGCACCGATCGGCTGGACCTCGCGCTCCTCGAGCACGCGCAGCAGCCGGGCCTGCATCTGGAGCGGCATCGAATCGATCTCGTCGAGCAACAGCGTGCCGCCGCTCGACGACGCAATGCGGCCGACCCGCGAGAGCCGCGTGTGGGAGACGCTGTCCGCCGCATGGCCGAACAGCTCGATCTCCGCGATCCCCTCGGGCAGGGCGGCACAGTTGACAGCGATGAAAGGCTTGCCGCGCCGCCGCCCGCTCCGATGCAGCATGCGCGCGACCAGTTCCTTGCCGGTGCCGGTCTCGCCTTCGATCAGGATATCGACATCGGTCTCACCGAGCTGGCCGATCATCGCGCGCAGCCGGGCCATGGCCGGGCTGTCCCCGATCAGCGGGCTCTCTTCCTGCGCCGCAACGCTGGCCGCAGCGCGCAGGCGGCGATTGTCCATCACCAGCGCCCGCCGATCGAGCGCACGGCGCACCGCCGCGAGCAGCCTTTCCTTGGCGAAGGGCTTGGGGATGAAATCGAACGCGCCGTCCTGCAGCGCCGACACCGCCATCGGCACGTCGCCATGCCCGGTGACCAGCACCACCGGAATATCGCTATCGATCGCCCGCACCCTGGCGAGCAGTTCCAGCCCGTCCATCCCCGGCATGCGGATGTCGGAGACGACCACGCCGGGAAAGTCCGGCGTCAGCTGGGCGAGCGCAGACGCGGCACGATCGAAGGGCAGCACCTCGAGGCCGGCCAGTTCCAGCGTCTGCACCGTGGCAAGGCGCAGCGGCTCGTCATCCTCGACGAACATCACCATGGCATTGTCGGGCGCGAGCATCAGAGGACCTTGAGCAGGAGACGGAAGATCGCGCCGCCATCCGGGCCGGGCGCATAGGCGATATCGCCACCGAACTCGCGTGCGATGTCGCGGGCAATTGCGAGGCCGAGCCCAAGCCCGCCCTCCTTCGCCGAAGTGAAGGGCGAGAACAGGGTTTCGGCGATTTCCGGCGCGACCCCGGGGCCGTTGTCGATCACCGAAAGCCGCGCGACCTCACCGTCACGCGAGCCCTCGACCAGAATCCTGGCTTCCCGGCTCCCCTGCACGGCATCAAGCGCGTTCTGGAGCAGGTTGATCAGGATCTGCTCGAGCCGGATGCGGTCGCCGCGTACGGCGAGATGGCGCTGGGCCTTGGAGACCTTGACCGAAACCACGCCGCGGGCGCGCTCTCCAAGCAGCAGCAGCGTACCGTCGAGCACCGATCCCAGCTCGGCACTGCCCTCGACCGGGGTCTTGCGGCGGGCAAAGGCGCGCAGTTCCGAGGTGATCGTGCCGATCCGCTCGGTGAGCGAGACGATCTGCTTGAGATTGGCGCGGGCCTTGTCCGCCGCCGAACGGTCGAGGAAGGTCTCGGCATTCTCGGCGAAGCTGCGGATCGCGGCCACCGGCTGGTTGATCTCATGCGCGACGCCGGCGGTGATCTGGCCGAGCGAGCCGAGCCGGCTGGCCTGGGCGAGCTCCTCCCGCGCGGCGCGATAGCGGCGATCGGCCTCGACGCGCTCCTCGGACTCGACGATCAGCTGCGCATTGGCCTCCCGTAGTTCGACGGTACGGCGCTCGACCTCGGCTTCGAGCCGGGCCTGGTGGTGGCGCTGGAGGCGGCGCTTCTCGGCCGAGCGCAATGCGAAGCCGGCGAGCATGCCGGCGGCAAACAGGATCGCCAGCGCGATCAGCAACGCCTGGGTGCGCGCGGCGGCGAGCGGCGGCTCCAGCGGTGCAAGATGAACGAGATGTGCGCCGGCGAGCTGGGCGGGCTCGGCGGCGGCGCGGTAGCGTTGTGCCTTGCCGCTGGCCTCGACGCGCGCATTGGCACCGTCGATCGTCAGCGGGGCGCGCCTGGGTGGTCCGGCACCGAACTGGAGCGTGCGGCGCGCATCCGCCAAGGTCGCGGCATCGAGCGCCTGGGTCGCCTTGAAGCGCCAGTCGCGGATCGAGGTGACCAAGATCACGCCATGTGCGTCGGTGACGACGGTGATACCGGGCGCGCGCGCCCAGGCCGCCTCGACATCGTCGAACTCGACCTTGACCACCACCACGCCGAGCGCCTGTCCGTTCCGGTCCACCCGGCGGGCGAGATAGAGGCCCGGGCGGCCGCTGATCGTGCCGAGTGCGAACAGCTCCGAGGCGCCGCGCTCCATCGCGTCCCGGAAATAGGGTCGGAAGCCATATTGCTGGCCGACAAAGCTGGTGGGCAGCCGCCAGTTGCTCGCCGCGACCGTGCGCCCCTTGCGATCGATCGCGTAGATCGCGGCGGCATCGGTGCGCGCGGCAAGCAGCTCGAGCGTCTCGTTCAGCCTGCGCTCGGCATCGGGATCGCCGCCGCGCAGCGCCGGGGCGATCTCGGGATTCTCGCTGAGCACCAGCGGCAGCAGGCGGAACTTCTGCAGCTCCGAATTGAGCAGCCCGACATGCGCGCGCGCCGTCTGCTGCGCGACTGCGTCGGCCGAGCCGCGCGCCTGCCCGTTCGCCCAGCGGCTGCCCGCCCAGGCGAGCACCAGGATCGCCGTGAGCGCGATGCCGGCAAGCACCAAGTTGCGGCGGCGAAGAAGGGCTGCGGGACTCATTTGTGCGGATTATCGCACATTTCAGCGGAACTCCGCGCGAAATTCCGCACGATTTCGTGCGGGGCGACAGTACCGCCAGCCAGCTGAATCCAGATAAACCAAATACTTATCCCGCAAATTCCGAAGTGCTGGAGGGCCACAACAGGAAGGATAAGGTGCACGACCAAGGCCCCGACACAAGAGGCTGCGCGCCATCCGGGCGCGGACAGAGGAGAGTATGATCATCCAGTCGATCCCCGACGGGCAGCCTGTGGCTGCTCGCAAGCCATTCTATCACCACCTCTATTTCCAGGTGCTGGTGGCGATCGCGCTGGGCGTGACGCTCGGCCATTTCTGGCCCTCGGTGGGCGAATCGTTCAAGCCGCTCGGCGACGGCTTCATCAAGCTGGTGAAGATGGTGATCGCCCCGGTGATCTTCCTCACCGTGGTGAGCGGCATCGCCGGCATGCGCGAGCTCGGCTCGGTCGGTCGGGTCGCGGCCAAGGCCTTCGGCTATTTCCTGTTCTTCTCGACGCTGGCGCTGATCATCGGCCTGGTTGTCGCCAATGTCGTCCAGCCCGGCGCGGGGATGAACATCGATCCGCGCACGCTCGATGGCAGCGCGGTCGCGGGCTATGCGCACCAGGCGCACGAGACGACGGTGGTCGGCTTCCTGATGTCGGTCATCCCGACCACCATCCCCTCGGCGCTGACCGAGGGCTCGATCCTGCAGACCCTGTTCGTCGCGGTGCTGTTCGGCATCGCCATGGTGCTGGTCGGCAAGCCCGCCGAGCCGGTGCTCGACCTGGTCGAGCGGATCGCGCTCATCGTCTTCCGCATCGTCGGTATGCTGATGCGCCTGGCCCCGTTCGGTGCGTTCGGCGCGATGGCCTTCACCATCGGCAAGTACGGGGTGGAGTCGCTGGGCAACCTTGCCTGGCTGGTCGGCACTTTCTACGCGACCTCGCTGTTCTTCGTGCTGGGCGTACTGGGCGTGGTCGCCCGGCTGAACGGCTTCTCGATCTTCAAGCTGCTGCGCTACCTCAAGGCCGAGCTGCTGCTGGTGCTCGGCACCTCCTCGTCGGAAGCCGCCCTGCCCAGCCTGATCGCCAAGCTGGAAGGCGCGGGCTGCGAGAAGGGCGTGGTCGGGCTGGTCGTGCCGACCGGCTATTCGTTCAACCTGGACGGCACCAACATCTACATGACGCTCGCCGCGCTGTTCATCGCGCAGGCCTGCGGGGTGCACCTGAGCTGGGGCGAGCAGATCCTGCTCGTCCTCGTCTCGATGCTCAGCTCGAAGGGCGCGGCGGGCGTGACCGGCGCCGGCTTCATCACGCTGGCGGCGACGCTGTCGATCGTGCCGAGCGTGCCGGTGGCGGGCATGACGCTGATCCTGGGCGTGGACCGCTTCATGAGCGAGTGCCGCAGCCTCACCAATTTCGTCGGCAACGCGGTGGCGGCGATCGTAGTCGCGCGCTGGGAAAACAAGCTCGATCGGGAGGCGCTCGACGCCGCCCTCTCGGGTCGCAGCATTTCAAAATCAGAAGACCTAGAACAAATGGAACAGGGAGAGAGGGCATGAAGAAGGGATATGGGCGCATCGCCTTGACCGCGGGCAGCGCGCTGGGCGTGCTTATGCTCGCGCAGGCGGCGCACGCGCAGGACGCGGCCGCACCGGCCAGCCAGGAGACGCCGGCCGCGCAGGAAGGCAATGAGAAGACCGACGAGATCGTTGTGGTCGGCACCCAGATCCGGGGCGCCAGCACCACTGCGGCGCTGCCCGTCTCGGTGCTCGACGCCAACCAGATCGACGCTACCGGCGCGCTTTCGGGGGACGAGCTGTTCCGCTCGATCCCGCAGGCCGGCGATGTGAGCTTCAACGAATCGAATAATCCGCAGACCAGCAACGCGGCGCGCGGCGACGTCAATTCGATCAACCTGCGCAACCTGGGCGTGGGCAACACGCTGGTGCTGCTCAACGGCCGCCGTCTGGTGAGCCACCCGACCAGCCAGGCCGGCGACGGCAATGTGCCGGTGCTCGGCTACAACGCCAATTCGCTGCCGGTCGCCGGCATCCAGCGGCTCGAGATCCTGCGCGACGGCGCCGCCGCCATCTATGGCTCGGACGCGGTGGCGGGCGTGGTCAACACGGTCACCAAGAACAACATCGACGGCGGCTCGCTCGACATCCGCTATGGCGGGGCCGAGGGCACGCATCGCCGCGAATTCCAGGTAACCGGCACCGTCGGCAGCAACTTCGCCGAAGGCCGGGGCAACATCTCGCTCTATGTCGACTATACCCACCGCACGGCGCAGCTGGCCGAGGACCAGCCCTATACGGCGACGGACAACCTCATGTCCTATTTCGCCAATGATCCCGCCTATGCCGGCAACCTTACCGCCGACGGCCGCGCTACCCAGTCGCCCTGGGCCAATCTCGCAGTCGTCAACGGGCCCGGCACGATCCGCCGCAACCCCGGCAACCAGGCGCTGACGTCGTCGGCCGGCGCCTTCCACACCCAGTCGACCGCCAACCCCGGCTGCCTGGTGACGATCAGCGCCGACACCTGCTTCGGCACCGGCACCCGCGCGACCGCGACCACCTTGCGCAGCGAGCGATTCGATACGCGGCCGGGGACCACGGTTTCGCCGACGATCGAGCGCTATAACAGCTTCGCCAGCGCGCATTACGACATCTCGGACAGCGTCACCGTCTATGGCGAGGCGGGTTTCTATTACGCGGAGACGCACCGCATCCAGCCGCCGACGATCAACCTCAACGCGATCGTGATCCCGGCTTCCAACTATTGGAACCCGTTCGGCCCGACCACCTTCAACGGTGTCGCCAACCCGAACCGTATCGCCGGCCTGACCAACGTGCCCGCCGCCGGCCTGGCGGTCCGCCTGTCCACCTATCGCTTCGTCGATGCCGGCCAGCAGGAAGTCGACGTCACCAACTGGCAGTCGCGCTTCCTCGGCGGCGTGAAGGGCCAGATCGGCAGCTTCGACTTCGACAGCGCGATCCTCTATTCGGAGGCCGAGGCGACCGACGTCTCGAACGCGATCAACATGACCGCGCTCCAGCGCAACCTCGCCCTCTCCACGCCCGAGGCGTACAACCCGTTCAGTGGCGGCTGCGCGGCGACGCCGAGCGTCGGCGACTGCTCGCCCGCCTCGGGTACCACGATCGACTCCTTCCAGTTCGACCTGAAGCGCCGCTCCAAGACCACGCTCGCACTGGCCGATTTCAAGGTCTCGAACGGGCGCCTGCTCGCCCTGCCGGGCGGAAACCTGGGCGTGGCCTTCGGCATCGAGGGCCGCCGTGAGACGCAGCGCGACGACCGCGACCCCAACCTCAACGGCTCGATCGGCTTCGTCGACATGGTGACCGGCGAGACCAACCTCTCCAACGTCGCCGCCGTCAGCCCGACGCCGAGCACCAGGGGCGCCCGCACCGTCTTCTCGGCCTTCGCCGAGCTCGCCGTGCCGGTGGTCTCGCCCGAAATGCACGTGCCGCTGATCCATCGTCTCGATGTACAGCTCGCCGGACGCTACGAGCATTACAGCGACTTCGGATCGGTGGCGAAGCCCAAGATCGCCGCGGCATGGGACCTGGTCGACGGCCTGCGCATCCGCGGCTCCTGGTCGCAGGGCTTCCGCGCACCGAACCTCGAGCAGACCAACACCGTCGCCTATTCACGCCTCAATTCGAATACCGACTATTATCGCTGCGAGGCCGACCTGCGCGCCGGCCGCATCGCCAGCTACGGCGCCTGCTCGCGCGGCATCAGCTACTCGATCTTCGTCAGCGGCAATCCGAACCTGAAGCCGGAGAGCAGCACCAGCTGGACCATCGGCACCGTGCTCCAGCCCAAGTTCATTCCGGAGAGCGCCGGGCGGCTGACGCTGACCGCCGATTTCTGGTCGATCAAGCAGACCGGCATCGTCGGCCAGTTCGGTGCGCAGAACGCGCTGGTGCTCGACTATCTCCTGCGCCTGCAGGGATCGAGCAACCCGAACGTGATCCGCGCCGCAGCGACCGCGGACGACACCCCGGTCTTCGCCGGCACCGGCCTAGCCCCGGCGGGCGCGGTTACCCGGATCAACGACCAGTTCGTCAACCTGCTGCCCCAGACGGTGCAGGGCATCGACGTCGCGCTGCTCTACAATGTTCGCACCGGCATCGGTAAGTTCGACCTGGCACTGAACGGCGCGCGGCTGACCAAGTTCTCGCGCGATACCCCGCCGGCGGTGCAGGCGCTGTTCGACGCGCGCGAAGCCGGGCAGATCAACGCCGCTACCCCACTCACCGATGCGAGCGACCTGATCCAGGATCGGGGCAAGCCCAAGTGGCGCGTCACCGGCTCGCTCACCTGGTCGAAGAGCGGCTTCCAGATCGGCGCCTTCGCCAACTATATCGGCACGGTCTACGACACCAACTTCCTCGATGCGAACGGCAACCCGTACAAGCTCGAGGGCCAGGTAACGTTCAACCTCTACACCCAATATCGCTTCAAGGGCGGGCTGGGCGACGATACGCGGCTTCGCGTCGGCGTGCGCAACCTGTTCGACAAGCAGCCCCCGATCACCGCCGACGGCTATCTGGGCTCGCTCTACAGCCCCTATGGCCGCTATTGGTACGTGACGCTCGGTACGAGGTTCTGATGCGCTTTCTCCTCTCCCTCCTGGCCACGATGTTCATTGCGGCCAGCCCTGCCCTCGCCCAGGACAAGCTGGGCAAGCCCGAAGTCTATGCCGTGTGGCCGGGCAACCCGCCCGGCCACGGCAAGCCGACGGGCCCGGAAAAGGTGGGCAACGAGGGAGGGCAGACCGGCTCCTACTCGAACATCTCGGAGCCGCGCTACGAAGTCTACCGCCCCGCCCATCCCAATGGCGCCGCGGCACTGCTGCTGGGCGGCGGCGGTTACTTCCGCATCCAGATCGGCTCGGCCAAGGATGTGGCGGAGAAGCTCGCCGCCGCCGGCATCACGCCGATCATCCTCTATTACCGCCTGCCGGGCGACGGCTGGAATGCCGATGCTCCCTTCCAGGACGCCCAGCGCACGCTTCGCCTGCTCAAGGCCGGTGCCAGGCGCTGGGGTCTCGATCCGGCGCGGATCGGCGTGGTCGGCATGTCGGCCGGCGGGCATCTGGCCGGGATGATGGCGACACGCAGCGATCATGATTTCTATGCCCCGATCGACGATGCCGACAAGCAGAGCGCCGCGCCGGCCTTTGCCGGCATGATCTACCCGGTCGTCTCGATGCGCCCGCCGATCGACACCACCCAGACCCGCAAGAAGCTGTCGGTGCTGCCCGACTATCGCGACTTCTACTCGGTAGAGGCGCAGGTGGGGCCGACCACACCGCCAGTGTTCCTGGCGCACGCCGCCGACGATCCGATCGCCAATGTCGAGCATACGCTGCGGATGTTCGGCGCGATGAAGGCTGCCGCGCGACCGGTGGAGATGCATGTGTTCGAGAAGGGCGGCCATAGCTGGGGCGCCGGCAAGCCGGGCACGCTGGTGGCGCAGTGGCCGGACCTGTTTCTTGCCTGGCTTCGTGAGCACCAGCTCATCCCCGGCCGGTGATAGCGTTACCACTTGGCAAGGAACCCGGGACAGTCCAGACATTGTGCAATGATCGATTCTTGCACCGTTCCCGATCCTTCTTGTCGGGTTTGCGCCGCTCGCTCGTCTAGCTAGCGGAAGCGACGTTGCGGGACCTTGCGAACATGCTCGCCAAGGCAAAGCGCGCGGTAGTGCGGCGCGGCGTCGCCGAACAGGATGCGGATGAGCTGGTGCAGGAGGCTTTCCTGAGGATCGAGCGCTACGAGCGCGACCGGACCGCCCGCTCGCGCGAGGCGCTGCTGGTGACGGCAGCGGTAAATCTCTCGATCGATCGCAAGCGTCGCGATGCGCGCGCGCCGTTCGCCGAAACGCCCGACCTGCACAATATCGCGGACTCGACACCCGATCCCGCGCAGATCATGGAACAGCAACGGCGGCTTGAACATGCCAAGGCAGGGCTGGAAACACTGCCGGAACGAACCCGCCGTATCCTGCTGCGGCGAAGGCTGGAAAATGCCAGCTATGCCGAAATTGCGGCCGATGAGGGGATGAGCGTGGCGGCGGTGGAGAAGCAGGTGGCGCGGGCGACGTTCCAGCTGATGCAGTGGATGGAGGGGTGGTGAGCCAGCCCTATTCCCGCGCATCGGCCGAAGCCGCCGCATGGCTTGCCCGTCTCCAGGGCGATGCCCGCACGCCCGCACGCGAGGCTGCCTTCCAGGACTGGCTGCGCGCCGATCCCGCCCATCAAAGTGCCTTTGAGCGCGCCACCGATATATGGGCCGACCTGCCCGGCGCCGCGCTGCTGCTCGATGAGCCGCCGGTCCGCGCGCCCAAGCCGACGCCCCTCCCCGTCGCCGGACCGCGGCGGCGCCTGCCGCTCCATCAGCTGGCGCTCGCGGCATCGCTGCTGATCGCGATCGGCATCGGCAGCTTCCTCTGGCTGAGCCGGCCTTCGGCCTATTCCACCGCGATCGGCGAGCAGAAGGTGGCAACGCTGGAGGATGGCAGCCGTATCGCGCTCAACACCGACAGCAGCGTCGAGGTGCGCTACGACCCGGCCCAGCGGCTGGTGGAACTGGAGCATGGCGAGGCGATGTTCGAAGTCGCGCACAACACCGCCCGCCCCTTCATCGTCCGCGCCGGCGACAAGCAGGTCCGCGCGGTCGGCACCAGCTTCGTCGTGCGGCGCGAGGGCAAGGAAGTGACCGTCACCCTGCTCCAGGGCAAGGTGGTGGTGACCGACATCCGCCCCGCGGTGAGGCGGATCGCACCCACCTATCTCAATCCGGGCGAGCGGTTGCGTGCGCAGCCCGAAGGCGCCGTGCGGGTCGATGCGCAGCCGGCCGAGATCGCCACCGCCTGGCGGCGCGGCCAGGCGATGTTCTCCGATACGCCGCTCGCCGACGCGGTCACCGAGTTGAACCGCTATGGCGGGCCGCGCCTCGTCGTCGATGATCCCCGGCTCGCCGCCCTGCGCGTGTCTGGCGTATTCGCCACCAACGACACCGGCGAGTTCGCCCGCGCCGTCGCCGCACTACACGGGCTGCGTATCGAGCAGACCGGCCAGACTATGCACATCGTGCGCTGATTTCCGACCGGGCGACATTTTTGTTTCTTTGCCATGTCGGTTTCGCAACGCAGCGTCGTCTAGACCTGTGAGGGAGTGAGAAAAGGTCGCACTCCCCCGGGGGAAAATCATGCCGTCCAAGCTCACGCTGTCCACGCTCGCCGCAAGTTGCTGCCTCTTCGTCATCCCGGTTGCCCAGGCGCAGACGCGCTACAGCTTCGACATGGCGGCGCAGCCGCTTGAGGCCGCGCTCCGCTCGGTGGCGACGCGCACTTCGACGAACATCATCTTCGACAGCGCGGTAATCCGGGGGCGGACCGCGCCGGCGCTGCACGGCGAGTATACGGCGCAGGGCGCATTCCAGGCGCTGCTGCAGGGATCGGGGCTCTCTCTCAACGCGACCCAAGGCGGTTCGTACATCGTTTCCGCGCCCGCCGGGCAGAACCGCACCAGCGGCGAGAAGGGTGCGATCACCGGGCACCTGACCCGCGAGCAGGGAGGCCGCGCGCTTGCCGGCGCGCTGGTCCGCATCGCCGAGACCGGCGACAGCACCACCGCCGACAAGAATGGCGACTTCAGCTTTCCCGACGTCGCGCCCGGCCAGTACACGCTGGAGATCTCGTTTCTCGGCTTCGGCACCCGCACCCAGCCGATCGTGGTGGGATCGGGAAACGCCTCGACCATCGACCTGGCGATGAACGAAGGGGTTGAGGAAGGCGTACCGATCGTCGTCTACGGCACCCGCAGCGCCCGCGCCAACGCGCTCAACCTGCAGCGCGCGGCCGAGAACAACACCGAAGTCGTCTCGGCCGACGACCTGGGCAATTTCACCGGCACCACCTTTTCCGACGCGCTGCGCCGCACCGCCGGCGTATCGTTCCAGCGCGACAGCGTGACCGGCGACGGCACCAACGTCATCGTCCGCGGCCTCGATCCGGATATGAACAACGTCAAGCTCAACGGCCTGCAACTGCCCGTTGGCAACGGCACCGGCCGCTCGGCGGACCTGAGCAACCTGCTTGCGGACTCGGTAGGCAAGATCACGATCAGCAAGAGCCTGCTCCCCAGCCAAGACAGCGCCGGCACCGGCGGCCTGATCGAGATCGAGACGCTGTCGCCGCTCAACCGGCCCCACCGCTATGCCAATCTCCAGGTGGAAGGCGGCCTGAGCGGCAAGGATTTCAGCAAGGATTTCCTGGTCTCCGGCACCGTTGCCGGCCGCTTCGGCGCGCAGGACAATTTCGGCCTGAGCGCGTCGGTCCAGTATCGCCGCAACTCGGTACGCAACGTGTCGTACAACACGGTGACCAAGTTCGGCGCGTTCCTGCCTAATGCCGCCAACGGCACGCCGACGCTGACCGCGGGGGACGCGGTGAACCCGAACACGATGTTTCCCTTCGTGCCCGGGGATGACGGCGCCTACATCACCCAGCTCGAGACCAGCTTCAACCATGTGAAGCAATCGACCCTGGCGGCGACGGTCTCGGCCGAGTGGAACATCGGCAACCACAGCAACTGGAAGTTCGATTTCCAGCATGCGGAGGTCAACCGCACCTATTACGCGATGACCGACATCTTCACCGCGACCAGCAAATATTCGGACGTGCCCGGCGGCCAGGCGATCTCGGCGCTGCACCTCGACCTGACGCCCGGCAATGCCGCGCTGGGGCGGGAGCAGGCGTACAGCTATGATCCCGATGCCAAGACGATCACCGATACGTACAGCTTTTCCGGCAAGAGCACCGCAGGCAAGCTGACCTTCACCTATCTCGCCGGCTATGCCCATGGCAGCGAGAAGCATGACCGCAACACCACGCTGGACATGCGGGTGAGCGGCATCGATGCGACCGCGGCATACTTCCAGCCCGGCGCGACCGACTCCACGCTCGGCTACATCATCACCCCGTTCGCCCGGCGCAGCGGCGATGCGATCCCGATCCCGCTGCTCAGCACCGCCGGCTGGGCGCTGATCAACGATTCCTCGCGCTATACTATCACCAACGGCACCGGCGGCATCGACAAGACCACCGGCAGCAACAACCGCTATACCGGCGAGGCCAGCCTGCGCTGGGACATGGACTGGGGCTTCCTGAAATACGTCCAGGTCGGCGGGCGCTTCGAGCGGGCCGAGTTCAAGCATGACCTGACCCGCACCCAGTTCGCCGGCAACGCCTCGATCGCGTCGCTCGGCCTGCCCTTCTCGCCGACCGACCTCACCCGGGTGGGGGTTACCGGCGCCAACTTCACCGCGATGAGCGAGGGGACGGTGATCCGCTTCCTCGACAATCTCGGCAATTATCCGCAGGTCGTGCTCTCACCGATCGCGCCGGCCATCGGCCAGGACAAGCAGAAGACGCGCGAGGACAATTACGCGGCCTATGTCCAGAGCCGGCTCCAATTCGGCAAGCTCGAGATCATCGGCGGCGTGCGCTACAACCGCACCGAGCTGTCGGCCTCGAACCTGGTGTTCCCGACCTATATCGGCCCGATCCTGCCGGCGAACGGCGGGGGATTCGGTAGCGACATCCTCTTCCAGAACCAGTTCAGCAAGCTGGTGACCGAGACCGCCGAGTCCGAGGATTTCCTGCCGCGCGTGCTGTTCAACTTCCGGCAGAGCGACAACCTGATCTTCCGCGGCGGCTATTTCCTGTCGGTCGCGCGGCCGCAGATCAACGACCTGTCGCAGCAGACCCGGATCAGCTTCATCAACATCCCGATCCCGGGCCCGGACGGCGTGAAGCCTATCCTGCAGATCAATTCGGGCAACCCGAACCTGAAGCAGGCGACCACGCATAACTTCGACCTGAGCGCCGAATATTACCACAAGATCGGCATCATCAAGCTGAGCGGCTTCTACAAGCGGATCAACAACCTGCTCCAGGCCAACCAGACCAACGGCCCGGCAAACCTGGCAAACATCACGCTACCCAACAGCCCCTATTTCCAGGGCGCGCCCTATTTCGATCCGGCGCACCCGGAGAATTATTTCATCAACGGCGGCTCGCCGATCAACAGCCAGCATCCCGCCACCATCTGGGGCGTGGAAGGCCGGTTCGAGCGGCAGTTCGACTTCCTGCCGGGCGCTCTCGCCGGGCTGGGCGTGATCGCCAACTACACCTACACCAAGAGCAGCCGCTACCAGCAGTATAGCTGGGCCTATGCCCCGGCCGGGCAGAGCAATATCTATCAATTCTCGGGTCTGCCGTTCAACCAGCAGCCCAAGCACAGCGGCACGCTCGCGCTGACCTACCAGAAATACGGCTTCGACGGCACGCTGGCCTATAGCTTCCAGTCGAAGACGCTCGACAATTTCTACCCGCGCGGGCTGTCTGTCTACAACCAGGACGTCCAGACGCTCGACCTGCGCGGCGAATACTACATCGATCGCGGCCGGAAATACCGGATCTATGTCGAGGGCTCGGACCTGCTCAAGGGCACCGAGACACCCGACGTCCAGCAGCTGATCGCCGGCTACTACACCCGCGCGACCTACCTCGGTGGGCGCAAGTTCAAGATCGGCGCCGCCGCGATCTTCTGAGGCACTGCACGCACCTGCCGGCTCCCCTGTGCGCAGGGAGCCGGCTCTTTTTTGCTTGAGGATATTCCCATGAAGGCCACCAGGTTGCTCCTAGCCGCGGCGAGCTTCGCCATCGCCGCCGCACTGCCCGCCAGTGCGCAGGAGCTTGTTCCGTACCAGCAGTTCACGCTTCCCAACGGCCTGCGCGTCGTGGTGCACGAGGACCACAAGACGCCCAAGGTGGCGGTCGCGGTCTGGTATCACGTCGGATCGATGAACGAGCCCGACGGCAAGTCCGGCTTCGCACACCTGTTCGAGCACCTGATGTTCAACGGCTCCGAACATCACGACAAGGAGTACATGCCGCCACTCCAGGAGATCGGCGTGTCGGGGGTCAACGGCGCCACCTCGCTCGACCAGACCTACTATTACGAGATCGTCCCGACCGGCGGGCTCGAGCGCGTGCTCTGGCTGGAATCGGATCGCATGGGCTATCTCGCCGGCGCGATCAGCCAGGCCAAGCTCGATGAGCAGCGCAAGGTCGTCCAGAACGAGAAGCGCACCCGCGAGAACACCCCCTATGCGCTGATGGACCAGCGCGAGGCGGCGGCGCTGTTCCCGGTCGGCCATCCCTATCACCACCCGACCATCGGCTCGATGGAGGACCTGAGCGCCGCCTCGCTCGACGATGTGAAGGGCTGGTTCGCCCAATATTATGGCGCGACCAACGCCGTGGTCACCCTGTCGGGCGACGTCACGCTCGAACAGGCCAAGACGCTGGTCACGAAGTATTTCGGCAGCGTCCCAGCGGGCCAGCCGGTCAGCCGCACCACCGCCTGGGTGCCGACGCTGGAACGCGACAAGGGCGAAGTGATGCAGGACGCGGTGCCGCAGACCGCGATCGCCTGGAACTGGGCGGTGCCCGGCCGCGGCACGCCCGAGGCCTCGGCGCTCCAGCTCGTCGCCCAGGCGCTCGGCCGTGGCAAGACCTCGCGCCTCTACCAGGTGCTGGTCCAGGAGAAGCAGCTCGCCACCTATGCCTCGGCCCAATATGCGGGCTATGCCATCGCCGGCATCTTCTCGGTCGATCTGCGGCTGAAGCCGGGCGTCGATCGCGCGGTGGCCGAAGCGGCGGTGAAGCAGGTGCTCGACGAGTTCCTCGCCAAGGGCCCGACCCCGGCCGAACTCGCCCGGGTCAAGGCCAGCGCCTATGCCGACAATGCCCGTGCGATGGAGTCGATCTACGTCAAGGCGATGGCGCTTTCCGACGGCACGATCTTCGCGGGCAACCCCGGCAACTACGCCGTGGAAGACAAACGCTTCCAGGCGCTGACTGCGGCGCAGGTCCGCGGCGCCGCCGCCAGCTGGCTCGGCAAGCCCAACTACAAGCTCACTGTCTTGCCCTTCGGGAACCCCAAGGTCATCGCCGATGGCGCAGATCGCACCAAGCTGCCGCCGCTCGGCCCCTCCCCCGCGCTCAAGCTTCCGGAGCTGCGCGAGGCGAAGCTCAGCAACGGCATCCGCGTGGTGCTGGCCGAACGCCCGGGCACGCCGACCGTCGACATGACCATGGTGTTCGATGCCGGTCAGGCTGCCGAGCAGAAGCTCAAGCACGGTATCGGCGGCTTCACCCTGGGCATGATGGACGAAGGCACCACCACGCTCAGCGGCACCCAGTTCGCCGAGCGTCAGGCGCTGCTCGGCGCCCGCCTCTATGCCACGTCGAGTGTCGACACGACTGACTTCATGGTCTCGTCGATGACGCGCTCGCTACCCGAAACGGTAGCGCTCTGGGCCGACTATATCCGCAACCCGGGCTTCCGGGTCGCCGATCTGGAACGCGACCGCCAGCTCCACCTCTCGGGCCTGGCTCAGTCGCTCGCCTCGCCGGACGAGATCGCCCAGCGGACCTTCACCAACCTGATCTACGGCGCCAACCACGCATATGGCGTACCGCTCGCTGGCCGCGCGGACACGCTCAAGTCGATCACCCGGCAGGACCTGGTCGCTTTCCATGACGCCTGGCTGCGGCCCGACAACGCAGTGATCTATGCCGCCGGCGGCACCGATCTCGCCACGCTGACCGCCGCGCTCGAAAAGGCGTTCGGCGACTGGAAGGCTCCAGCCACTTCCAAGGGCGAGAAGACCATCGCGCCCGTCGCGGATATCACCGCCCCGCGGATCGTGCTCGTCGACAAGCCGGGTGCGATCCAGTCGGTGATCCGGGTCGGCCAGATCATGCCGAAGGGCGACGATCCGCGCGGGTTCGAGATCGGCGCGATGAACGACGTGCTCGGCGGCAACTTCACCGCGCGGCTCAACATGAACCTGCGCGAGGACAAGGGCTGGACCTATGGCGCCAGCTCCTATGTCGCCGAGGCGCGCGGACCGCAGGTGTTCGGCGTGGCGACCAGCGTGCAGACCGACAAGACTTCGGAAGCGCTGGGCGAGATCGACAAGGAACTCCGCGCGATTCGCAAGGACAAGCCCGCCACCCAGGCCGAACTCGACCTGCTCACCAAGGGCGAAGTGCTTGGCCTGCCCGGCCGGTTCGAGACCAACAATGCGATGGTCGGCTATCTCCAATATGTGAACCGCTTCGGCCGGTCCTATGACTGGATCACGACCCTGCCCGCGCAATATGCGGCGCTACGCACCGACACGATCACCAATACCGCGCAGCTGCTCCATCCGGATGCGATGACCTGGGTCATCGTCGGCGATCTTTCGAAGATCGAGGAGAAGGTCCGCGCGCTCAAGCTCGGCACGGTCGAGGTGTGGGACGCGGAAGGGCACAAGCTGCGCTAAGCGCCGTTTCAGGCAATCCTCGGCGGCCGGCCCGGTTTATCCGGCCGGCCGTTTGCCGTTTACCGCCCCGGCGCAGGATCGGCACGGCTCGACCGACCCTACGCGTTTGTACGGAATGCGGTCCGCTTCATGATTGAATATTTCCGAAATGGATGAATGACGGAGCGGAAATGACCGACAGCGCCTATTTCGCACAGCGTGCCGACGAGGAACGCGACGCTGCGCTGCGTGCCAAGGGCATGGCGAGCTTCCGCGCGCATATGGGCATGGCGCAGGAATATGAGCGCCGCGCCCGCGGCTTCGAACCGCGCCACGCCGACAAGGTTGTGCTCGACTAGATCGGGCCCGGCCTGCGGCAGATCGACCGCGCCAGCCCTCCCCATAACAAAGTCTGAATGCGCACCCTTTCGCGCCTCTTGAGTTCATTTTATTAGATAGCTATCTATCTAAAATGACTCGAGCCAATCTTCGACGCGATGTTGCGCGCACCATGCCGCAGGTGAGTCGTGGCTGGCGCCAGCTCGCCGATGCCGCGCTCGCCGAACTCCGCGTTTCCAATTCGATGGGCTGGTGCCTGATCCATCTCCACCGGCTCGGACCGGAGGCGCGGCAGACCGACCTGGCGCAGGAGATCGGGATCACCGGCCCCTCCACCGTCTCGGTGCTCAACCAACTCGAACAGGCGGCGCTGGTCGAGCGCGTGCCCAATCCCGACGACAAGCGGTCGAACCGGTTGGTGCTGACCGAGGCGGGAGCCGCGCTGGTCGACAAGATCGAGGCCCGCTTCGCCCAGCTGCGTCGCGAGCTGTTCGACGGCGTGCCCGAGGAGGAGATCGCGACGATGCTGCATCTCCTCGAGCTGCTCAACGCCCGGATCGCGGAGCGGCGAGGCTGAACCATGGGGCAGAAGTTCGGGCTTCCGACCGCGCTGTTCGCGGTCAAATGCTACGTCGCGGCGATGCTCGCGCTGTACATATCGCTGAGCATCGGACTTGAGCGTCCTTACTGGGCCTTCCTGACATCGTTCATCGTCGCACAGCCGCTCGCCGGCGCGGTTATCTCCAAGGCGCTGTTCCGGCTGATCGGCACCTTTGTCGGCGGCGTCGCGGCCGTCGCGATGGTCCCGCCCCTGGTCAACGCGCCGGAACTGCTCACGCTTGCGATCGCGAGCTGGCTGGCGATTTGCGTGTTCGTGTCGCTGCTCGACCGCACGCCGCGCGCCTATATGTTCGTGCTCGCCGGCTACAGCGCCTGCATCATCGCACTGCCGAGCGTGGACGCGCCCGGAGACATCTTCACCGTCGCGATCCTGCGCGTGCAGGAGATCGGCATCGGCATCCTGTGCAGCAGTCTGGTCCACGGCGTCGTGATGCCCGGATCGATCACCCGGCTGCTGCTGTCGCGCGTCGATGCGATCCTGGGCGATGCCGAGCGCTGGTCGCGCGATGCGATCGCCACCGAGCCGGTTCCCGAACTCGAAGCCGAGCGCCGCCGCCTAGCGCTCGACGTAACCGAGCTGCACCAGCTCTCGATCCATTTGCCCTTCGATCCCTCGCGCCTCGCCCCGCGCGTCCGCACCGTGCGCGCGCTGCAGGACCAGCTCTCGATGCTGCTCCCGCTCGGCGCCGCCGTGCAGGACCGGCTCGAGACGTTCCAGAGCGCGGGCGGCATCGTCTCGCCGGAAGTCACCACGCTGATCGACGATTGCCGCGTCTGGCTCGCCGCGCCTGAGGCCGATCCTGCCGAACGCCATGCCAGCGCCGAGGCACTGATCGCGCGCTGCTCGGCGTTGGAGCCGGCGGCAGGCCCCGAAACGAACTGGACCGAGATGCTGCGGCTGAGCCTGCTCGCCCGGCTCGGCGCGCTGGTCGCGGTGCATCGCGACTGCCGCGACCTGCGCGACCAGCTCATCACCCATCGCCGCCAGCCGGTGACGCCGCGTGTCGCCGAACTGCTCGGCGGACGTCGCAATCGCGAGCTGCACCGCGACTATGCCGGCGCGGCGCGCGGCGCGTTCGGGGCGTTCATCACGATCGTCCTGGGCTGCGCGCTGTGGATCGGCAGCGGCTGGGCGGACGGATCGACCGCGGTGATGCTCGCGGGCGTGTTCCTCGCGCTGTTCTCCGCCTTCGACAATGCGCTGGCGCCGCTCAAGGGCTTCATGATCGGCACGCTGATCGCGACCGTGCTTGGCGCGATCTACGGCTTCGCAATCCTGCCGATGCTCGACGGTTTCTGGATGCTCGCCCTGGCCCTCGCACCGGTGCTGCTGGTCGGCGGCGCACTGATGTCATCCCCGCGCTATGGCGGCATCGCGCTGCCGGCGATGATGGGCATGGGCAGCCCGGCGCTGCTCGCCGCGACCTACAGCAGCGACTTCGCCAGCTATGCCAATGGCTCGATCGCCCAGCTGGTCGGCACCTGGTTCGCAATCGTGATGACCGCGCTGATGCAGGCCGCCGGCGCGCATCACGCGATCCGACGGACGATCCGCGCCGGCTGGGCCGACATCGCCCAGCGTGCCAACCTGATGCGCGCGCCGGACGTGCGCGGCTGGATCAACCGGATGCTCGACCGGATCGGCCTGCTCGCCCCGCGCCTGGCTGCGATCGGCGAGGACAGCGGCCGCCCGCTCTACGACGCGTTGCGCGACCTGCGCACCGGCGTGGCAATCGGCGAGCTGCGCCAGCTGCGGCTGGACCTGCCGCCCGGGCAGGGCGATGCGCTGACCGAGGTGCTCTCGGGCGTGGCCGATTATTATCGCAGCCTCGATCCCGACATGCCGCTCCCATCCGATCCCGCGCTGCTCGACCGCATCGACGGCGCGATCGCGGCGACCACCGAATATCCCCAGCCCGCCTTCCGCCGCGAAGGCACGCTCGGGCTGGTGAGCCTGCGCCGCAACCTTTTCCCTGAAGCAGCCAGTTATCGGAGGGCCGCATGATCGGCGAAGTCTCGCTGGACGGCGTCTATCTGCCGACGCTGTTCGTTCTCGCGCTCGGCGCATTGGCGCTGAGCTTCGTGCTCACCCGGCTGATCGGCGCCTTCGGCCTCTACCGCTTCGTCGCCTATCGCGCGGCGGTCGACCTCAGCCTGTTCGTGCTGAGCCTCGGCCTGCTCGCCTTCCTCGTCCCGTTCTTTGGATTGCGTCTATGAAACGTCTCGCCCTCCCGCTGGCGCGCAGCGCCGCCACCCTCGTCATCGTCCTTGCCGCGATCGCCGTGGCGGTGTGGATGTGGAACCATTACGAGCGCAGCCCCTGGACGCGCGACGGGCGGGTGCGCGCCGATGTGGTGCGGGTGACGCCCGATATCGGCGGGCTGGTCACGTCGGTGGCGGTCCATGACAACCAGCCGGTCAAGGCCGGCGACCTGCTCTTCGTGATCGACACGCCGCGCTATGCCCTGGCCCTGCAACAGGCCAATGCCCGGGTGGCGAGCGCTCGGGCGACTCTCGGCCAGGCACGCCGCACCGCGCAGCGCGACCTGGCACTGGGCGACCTGGTCGCGGCCGAAGCGCATGAGCAGAACCTCGCCGCCGTCGCCACCGCCGAGGCCGCGCTGGCCCAGGCGATCGGCGCGCGCGATGCCGCCGCGCTCGACCTCAAGCGTACCCGCGTCCACGCCTCGGTCAATGGCGTCGTCACCAATCTCGACCTGCATCCGGGCGACTATCTGGGCGCGGGCAAGCAGGCGATGGCGCTGATCGACCGCGACAGCTTGCGGATCGAGGGCTATTTTGAGGAGACCAAGCTGCCGCTCGTGTGCATCGGTGCGCCGGTCCATGTCCGGCTGATGGGCGAGAGCAGCGACCTGACCGGCCATGTCGACAGCATCGCCTATGGCATCAATGATTCCACCCGCAGCGACAGCGGCAACCTGCTGCCGACCGTCCAGCCGACCTTCTCCTGGGTCCGCCTCGCCCAGCGCATCCCGGTGCGCGTGCGGCTCGACAAGGTACCGGCCGACATGCGGCTGATCGCCGGGCGTACCGCCACAGTTACCGTCCAGCCGGCCGACCCCAACGCCAAGCAGCCGGTGGCCTGCCACCATGCGTAAGCCCTTCGCCATATCGCTGGTCGCGCTGGCACTGGCCGGCTGCGCCACCGCCGGGCCGGACTATCATCCGCCCGAGACTTCGGCCGCAACCGCGCCGGGTGCCACCGGTCCATTTCTCTCGGCCACCGGCCCGGGGATCGACGGCAGCACGTCGCTGCCCGATCACTGGTGGCGGCTCTACCAGGACCCGCGGCTCGATGGGCTGATCGAGCAGGCGCTGTCCGCCAATACCGACCTGCGCGTTGCCCAGGCCAATCTGGTGCGCGCCGAGGCGGTGCTGCGCGAAGCCGATGCCGGGCGCGACGTCACCACCGGGATCAGCGGCGGCACCACGCTCGCCCGCCCGTCGGGGACCGGCACCGACCTGCCGGGCAACGTCGCCTATAATTTCGGGATCAGCGCCTCCTACCCGATCGACCTCAACGGCCGGCTGCGCCGCGCGATCGAGGCGAGCCAGGCCGATGTCGAGGCGGTGACCGCCGCGCGTGACTATGTCCGCGTCAGCGTCGCCGCCGCCACCGCCCGCGCCTATGGCAAGGTCTGCGCCGCCAATTACCTGCTCGGGGTCAACCGCAAGGTTGTCGCCCTCCAGCGCGACACGCTGACCGCGACGAAGCGCCTGTTCCGCGGCGGGCGCGGTACCGCATTCGACGTCAGCCGCGCCCAGGTTGCGGTCGAGACCAGCGAAGCGGCGCTGCCCGCCTTCGAAGGCCAGCGCCAGTCCGCGCTCTATCTGCTCGCCACGCTGCTCGGGAAGCCGCCTGCGGACTATCCGCGCGAAGTCGCCGATTGCTCGGTGTTGCCGAGCCTGCGCAGCCCGCTGCCGACCGGCGACGGCGCCGCGCTGATCCGCCGCCGGCCCGATATCCGCCAGGCCGAGCGGAAGATCGCCGGCGACACCGCGCGGCTGGGCGTCGCCACCGCAGCGCTTTATCCGCAGATCAGCATCGGCGGGTCGCTCGGCCTGTCCGGTCCGCTCAAGGATATCGGCGGTGGCACGTCCTTCGGGTTCAGCCTGGGACCGCTGCTCAGCTGGTCCTTCCCCAACCGGCCGGTGGTAAAGGCACGGATCGCCCAAGCCGATGCGCAGGTGCGGGCCGATCTCGCCGGGTTCGACGGCAGCGTGCTCGAGGCGCTGCGCCAGACTGAGACCGCGCTAGAGACCTATCGCCGCGACGCGCAACGGGCCGATGCCCTTGCCCGGGCGAGCGGCAGCGCGGCGCAATCGGCGGCGCAGGCGGGCAAGCTGTTCCGCTTCGGCCGGGGCGACTTCCTGTCGCTGCTCGACGCGCAGCGCAGCTATGCCGGCGCCGAGGTGACCAGCGCAGCGGCCCGGGCGCAGCTGCTCGACGACCAGCTGGCGATCTTCCTCAGCCTCGGCGGGGGCTGGGAATAGCCTGCCTCACTTGCCGGCGACGCGCTCCCATTGCCAGGCGGCGACGGTTTCGCCGCGCGGCAGGTAGCGGATCGACAGCGTCTCGGCGCCGCGCTTCACTTCGAGCGTGAGCATCAGGGTCTGGTCGCCCTGCAGGCCGTCCTGCGAGAAGGTGTTGAGGATCTCGTCGCCATTGCGCAGGCCGGCCTTCTCGGCTTCCGAGCCCGCGATCAGACCCTTCACCAGCTTGGGGCGAACGGTCAGCGAGGCGGGATCAAAGCCGAGATCGAACCGGCGCAGCGGGCGCGAGACGCGGCGGAAGCCGGGGCCAAAGGCATCGGACGGCGGGGTGACCGTGCCGCCGGCGAGCATCGCGTCGAGATCGGCGACGCCCCTGGCGCCAAGCTGCTGCCTGAGCAGCGAACGCCACAGCGCCTCGTTCATCGGCTTGCCGGCCTGGCGCGCCGCCAGCATCGTCCGCACCATGTCATCGAGGCTGCGCTTGCCGGCCGAAGCCTTGCGCACCGCGGCGTCAAGCGCGGCGAAATAGAGCGAGCCGCGGTCATAGGGCAGCACGCGGATGCGGGTGTCCTTCCAGAAACCGCCCGGGATCTCAGAGTTCGGCACGTTGATCTTGATGTTGGTGTAATAGCGCGCGGCGGTCTCGTTGAGGTCGGCCAGGAATTCGTCGGCGGTTATCATCCCGGCGCGATAGGGCAGCATGCGCTGGTAATGCACGGCCAGCCCTTCGCCGAACCAGGACCGGTCGAGCCCACCCGCTGAGTCCATCGATTCATCTAGCGAGCGCACCCAGCTGTGCAGCATCTCGTGCGCGAGCAGCGACTTGAGGTCGTCGGGCTTCGACGTGTGGTTGAAGGTGAAGGCGAAGCTGTCGGTCAGGCCGATGCCGCTGCCCGGGTTGCGGACATTGGTGCGCCCGAACACGCCGAAGCTGGGCGGCATGTACCCGAAGAACTTGCCGTAGAAGCGATGAAGGTCGCCCGCCCAGTGCATCAGCGGGTCCATCGCGAAAGGCGGCGTGCCCTGCCAGGCGGCGAAGAAGCCGTCGCCACCGGCCTGGAACACGCCGGGCTTGCCCGCCAGGTAATAGACCGAGGACAGGCGCGATGCGGGCAGCGGCTCGCTGCTGGTAACGTCGCCGACGCCGAAGCTGGAGACACCGATGCCGCCCGGGCCATAAGCGGCGAAGTCCCAGTGGATCTTCGCGCGGCGGGCGGTCTCGTCGGCGGGGAGGATCACGAACGCATTGGCGGCGGCGGAGAAGCCGTCCAGCTCGGTGCGCATCTCATATTGCGGCAGCGCGAGCGGCGGCGCGGCGGCATCGATCGGCACGCGGTAGCGGATAGTCACGGCACCATCGATCGCGCGGGGCGCCTGCCAGATACGGGTGCGGTTCGAGCCGTCTTCCTCGACATCCTTGACCGTGGCGGCGATCGTGCCGGCGGCGTCGGTGATCGCCAGGCCCTGCACGTCCTTGCCGCTGGTGACCACGGTGTTGGCTACCAGCGCAAGCTTGAACAGGTCTTCCCCGGCCTTGCGGTGCACGCCCTGTGTAACCACCGTCACATCGACATAGGGGATGTTGTGCGCGGCGTCGGGCGCGGAGGGCGCGATGGTGATCGCCAGTTCGGGCACGGGCTCGGCGCCCCCCCCACTGCTCGCCGAAACCGGCACCAGTGCAATGGCCATTGCCAGGACAGTGTTTCGGGCAATCTTGGTCATGAATTCTCCTCCGCTGCCCCGATCCTATCGGCTGGAGCCGCGAAAATTTCTGCGATCTCCCGCCGCAGAGCCGCCCCCGCACATGATTTATGCGTGGTCGGGGGCCTGCCCGACCGATTGCCGCGCGAACCGGACCGGCAGCGCCGTGCTGCTCTTGAGGTTTTCCAGCACGATGCTGGAGCGCGCCGTCGCCACTTCGGGAGCGACCAGCAGCTCGCTGACCAGGAAGCTGTTGAAGCTCGCCAGGTCCCGCGTGGCCACCTTGAGGATGATGTCCGCCTCCCCGGTCAGCGCCTGGCATTCGAGCACTTCATCCATGGCGGTAATGCGCTGGTGGAAGGTCTCCAGCCACCCGGGCTCGTGCGAACGCAGGCTCAGCAACACATAGGCGCTCACGCCGATCCCCAGCTTTTCCGCATCCAGCACGCCCGCCACCCGCGCCAGATAACCGGCCTCGCGCAGCTGATGCATCCGGCGCGAGCATTGCGAGGCGGAGAGGTGCACACGCTCGCTCATCTCTACCGGACCAATGTCGCCCTGTACCTGCCATTGCTCGAGGATACGGAGATCGAAGCTGTCGAGTTCGCGCGCCATTCCGCGATCCTGCATCAAATTTGCGCGAACTGCCACATCCATACATCGATGATGCAATATCCACGAAAAGGCCGACCATTTCGCACGCACTTTGGCGCGCCACCCCCGTATTTTGCAGCGCAATAAACAAAAGGGGTCTCACCATGTCGTTCGATACGCTTGCGCTCCAGCCCGCCGATCCGCTGCTGAAGATCATCGGCGCCTTTCGCCGCGATACCCGCACCGAAAAGATCGACCTGGGCGTCGGGGTATTCCGCGATGAGGACGGCAACACGCCGGTGATGCGCGCGGTGAAACTGGCCGAGGAGAAGCTGCTGCGCGAGCAGCAGAGCAAGTCCTATCTGGGCCCCGAAGGCGATATCGGCTTCGTCGAGCGGCTGGCGGACAAGGTGCTGGGCAATGCCGTGCCCGTCGAGCGGCGCCATGGGCTGCAGACGCCGGGGGGCACGGGCGCGCTGCGCCTCGCCGCCGAACTGCTCGCCAAGGCCGGGGTGCGCCGCATCTGGGTCGCCGCGCCGAGCTGGGCGAACCACGCCCCGGTATTCCTCGCAACCGGGATCGAGCCGCGCTTCATCGAGTGCTTCAGCATCGCCGCGCAGCATCTCGACCTCGCCTATTTCCTTGAGGAGCTGGATGGCGCGACACCTGGCGACGCGGTGCTGCTGCACGGCTGCTGCCACAACCCGATGGGGATCGATCCCGGCCCGCTCGGCTGGCAGGCGATCACAGAGGTGGTGGTGCGCCGCGGCCTGTTGCCGCTGGTTGACCTCGCCTATCAGGGATTGGGCGAGGGTTTCTGCGAAGACTCGCTCGGCACCCGCATATTGCTGGCAGCAGCACCGTTCGGCCTGCTCGCTTATTCCTGCGACAAGAATTTCGGCCTCTATCGCGAGCGCGTCGGCGCGCTGTGGGTGACCGCACCCGATGCAGAGCAGGGCGCGATCGCCCATTCCAACCTCCTCGCGCTCGCCCGCGCCAACTGGTCGATGCCGCCCGATCACGGCGCTGCCGTCGTCCGCGTGATCCTGGAGGATGCCGAACTCACCCGGATCTGGCGCGAGGAGCTGGATATGGTGCGCGAGCGGCTTGCCGGGCTGCGCCGGGCGCTGGCATCCGAAGGACGGATCGGCAAGGTCGACCTGACCCAGATCGCCCGTGGCAAGGGCATGTTCGCCACGCTGCCGCTCAGCCGCACCCAGATCGACTGGCTGCGCGACGAGCATGCGATCTACCTGGCGGGTTCCGGCCGGATCAACATCGCTGGCTTCACCCTGCCCACCATCGCCCGCTTTTGCGACGCGCTTCGCGCATTGGACCGCGCGGGCGTGGCATGACCGGAGCGAACCTGACCACGCGCGCCGGGACGCGATCGTCCAACGCACGCTGGTCGCTGTGGAACAGCCCCTATCTCCTGCTCACGCTGGCGGCATCGCTCTGGGCAAGCAACTTCGTGCTCGGCCGGGCGATACCGCACGGCATGGCACCGGTGAGCATCTCCTTCTGGCGCTGGACACTGGCGGTGCCCTTCACCCTGCCCTTCGCCTTCCCCTATCTGGCGCGCGACTGGCCGCTGATCCGCCGGGGCTGGCCGGTGCTGCTGCTTCTCGCCGGGCTCGGCCTCGCCGGCAGCAACACCCTCGCCTATTACGCGGTGCGGGTGACCGGGGCGACACCGGCGCTGCTGGTGCAATCGGCGATCCCGATCGCGATCATCGGCCTGGGCTTTCTGTTCTTCGGCGAGCGCCCTGCGGCACGCCAGCTGGGTGCCATGGCCTTCGCGCTGGCCGGAGTGCTCTGCGTCATCCTCGGCAAGCCGGGCACCTCGGGCAGCCTCAACATGGGTACCCTGCTCGCCTGCGCGGCGATGCTCTCCCAGTCGCTCTACGCCACGCTGCTGCGCAAGCGCCCGCGCGTGCATCCGGCGAGCTTCCTGTTCCTGACCTTTGCAGGCGCCGCGCTGCTGATGCTGCCCTTCCAGCTTGCGATAGGGACGCCGCTACCGCTCAAGGACGCGAGCGGGTTCGCCGCACTGCTCTACCTCGCACTCGGGCCGTCGATCCTCGCCTTCTTCCTGTTCAACCGCGGGGTGGCGCTGGTCGGATCGGCGCGGGCAGGGCTGTTCTTCTATCTGATGCCGGTGTTCGGCACGATCTTCGCCGGTATCTTCCTGCACGAGAGCATCGGCGCGGTCGAACTCGCCGGCTTCCTGCTGGTCGGTGCCGGCTTCGCCCTGTCAGCGCGACGGCAGCGGTAAGCGGTGGCTGCACTTCATCTCGGATAACGTCGCCACCGATCGGATATCCTCGACGCCGGGCAGGCGCAGAAGCGTGCGGAAGGTGAAATTCTGATACCAGGCCATGCTCGGCGCCAGCACCTTCAGCATCACGTCCATCTCACCGAACAGCGTATAGGCCTCGGTGATCTCGGGGATTTCCTCCACCGCGCGCATGAAGCGCTCGCGGCCCTCGTCGCTCAGCCGGCCCATCTTGAGCTGGGCGAAGATGTACATGCTCTCGCCGAACTTCTCGCGATCGAGGATCGCGACCTGCGCCTTGATATAGCCTTCCTCGCGCAGCCGCTGGATCCGGCGCCAGCAGGGCGATTGCGACAGCCCCACCCGCTCGGCGATCTCGCTGGAGGACTCGGAGGCGTCGATCTGCAGCCGCTCCAGGATCTTGATGTCCATCCGGTCGAGATTGTCCGCCATATTTATGCGCCTCCCCGGCGAAAATTGGATCATATTCTCGCGAACGCTAAATTACAGTGCGATGACAGGCAAGCGTTTGCGGGGTCGCCGACTTATCCTGCCTGCAAGGTTCGACGGGAGGACGAGGCATGAAGCGCGAGCAGCTGGCGATTTTCGACGGCCAGTATGTGCGCGATCACCTGAGCTATCCCGACTGCATCCGCGTCGTCCGCGACGCGATGGAGGCGCTGTCCGCGGGCACCACCCGCCAGCTCCTCCGCACGATGATCCCCCTGGGCTCGGGTCGCACCTTTGCCCAAATGCCCGGAGCGCTCGGCGAGCGCGAGATGTTCGGCGCAAAGATGATAAGCGTCTTCGCCGATCCCAGTTCGCCGGGCCTCCGCCGGCATCGCGGTGTCGTGCTGCTGTTCGAGCCGGACGAAGGCGAGCCGGTCGCGATCGCCGATGCCGAGGAGATCACCCATATCCGCACCGCGGCGGCCACCGCGGTCGCCACCGATGCACTCGCTCGCGCCGATGCCCGCACGCTGCTGATCGTCGGCACCGGCGGCCAGGCGCGCACCCATCTGCGCGCGCTACCGCTGGTCCGCGCCTTCGACCGCGTGCATATTTGGGGTCGCTCGTTCGACAAGGCGGTGAGCCTCGCCGCCGAGTTCGCCGCGATCGGCGCCGAAGCGGTCTCCGACCTCGAAGCCGCCACCAGCCGGGCCGACGTGATCTGCACGCTCACCACCTCGGCCGAGCCGGTGATCCTCGGCGCCTGGCTGCGCCCCGGCACGCACGTCAACCTGGTCGGATCGAGCGGCCCGGGTCCGGTCGAGGCCGACAATGCGCTGGTCGCCATGAGCCGCTATATCGCTGACAGCCGCGCCTCCGCGCTGGACGCCGCCGCCGAGTTCCTGGTGGCGAAGCAGGCCGGCGTGGTGACGGACGACCATATCGTCGCGGAGATAGGCGAAGTCCTGCTCGGCCGCGTCCCCGGCCGCCGAAGCGCCGATGAGATCACCCTCTACAAGTCGTTGGGCCATGCCGTGCAGGACCTGGCCGTTGCCGCCCATCTCTACCGGAGCTCGCTCAGCTGATGTCGCCCACCCTTTTGCGTGCCGCTCTTCTCGCCTCCACCCTCTTCACCGTCACACCCGCGCTTGCCCAGCATGAGCGGCTGAGCGTGATCGCCAATGGCGAGAAGGTCGGCTTCGTCGATGCGGACCAGCAGGGCAGCAACGTCACGATCAAATATGACGTAAAGAACAATGGCCGCGGCCCGACCATGTCGGAGACGATCGCGCTGGGTACCGACGGCCTACCGGTGCGCTGGGCACTGGACGGCAAATCGACCTTTGGCGGCGATGTCCATGAGAGCTTCACCCGCGAGGGCGGCACCGCGCGCTGGACTGACTCGATGGGCGAGCGCACCGCCCCCGTCACTGGCGCCGGCCTGTATATCGGGCAGAATGCCAGCCCCTGGGCGCTCGGCCTTTATGCCCGTGCCCTGCTCAAGCGCGCGGACGGCACGCTGCCGGCAATGCCCGGAGGGCAGCTGCGCATCGAGAAGCTGGGGCCGGCGAAGATCGGCACCGCGACCTATCAGGCCTATGCGATCAGCGGCATCGACCTCTCGCCCGAGATGATCCTGCTCGACGGCCAGCAACGGCTGTTCGCGGTGCTCGACACCGGCGGCGCGGTGGTGCGCGAGGGCCATGAGGCGGAGGTGCCGGCGCTGGCAAAGCTGGCGACCGCGCTGACCGCGAAGCGCTATGCCGCGCTCCAGCAGCGCTTCGCCCACAGGATCGACGCGCCGGTGCGCATCCGCAACGTCCGCGTCTTCGATCCGGCCTCGGGCAAGCTCGGCGATCCGGTCTCGGTGCTGTTCGCCGAGGGACGGATCACCGGCATCCAGCCGTTCGACGCCCCCGCCTCGCCCGGCGAGGCGACGATCGAGGGCAATGGCGGCACGTTGCTGCCCGGCCTGCACGACATGCATGCGCATATCGGGCTGGAATCGGCGATGCTCTATATCGCCGCCGGCGTCACCTCGGTGCGCGACATGGGCAATGACAATGTCTTCCTGCCCCAGCTGATCCGCCAGATCGATGCGGGCGAAGTCGCCGGGCCGCGGATCGTGCCCAATGGCTTCCTGGAGGGCCGCAGCCCCTATTCGGCGCGGCTGGGCGTGGTTGCCGACAGCGAGAGCGCGGCGATCGACGCCGTCCGCTGGTATGCCGCGCGCGGCTATTGGCAGGTAAAGATCTACAACAGCATGAACCCGGCCTGGGTGCCCGCCATCGCCAAAGAGGCGCACCGGCTCGGCATGGGCGTGACCGGGCACATCCCGGCCTTCACCAATGCCGATGCGATGATCGCGGCGGGCTATAACGAAGTCACCCATATCAACCAGCTGATGCTCGGCTGGGTGCTCGATCCCAAGGAGGATACCCGCACCCCGCTGCGCCTGACCGCGATGCGGCGCACGGCCGGGCTCGATCTCGCTTCGGCAAAGGTGAGCAAGACGGTGGACGCGATGGTCGCCGGTCATGTCGCGCATGATCCGACCGCGGTGACGCTCGAGCTGCTGATGCTCAGCCGCAATGGCGCGCCCAGCCCCTCGGTCGCCAGCTATATCGATCACCTGCCGATCGGCCTGCAGCGCCGCCGCCGCCAGGCGATCGCGCCGATCGCCGGGCCGGAGGATGCCGCCGCCTATGACGGCGCGATGGTCAAGGTGAAGCAGCTGCTCAAGCTGCTCCACGATCGCGGCATCACGCTCCTGCCCGGAACCGACGACCAGACCGGGCTGTCGGTGCACCGCGAGCTGGAAATCTATGGCGAGGCGGGCATCCCGATCCCCGAGGTGCTGCGCCTCGGCACGCTGACGCCCGAAGTCTATATGGGCCGCGACCAGGAGCTGGGCTCGATCGCGCGTGGCAAGCGCGCCGACTTACTGCTGCTGCCCGGTGATCCTACGAAGGATCTGCGCGAGCTGCACCGCATCGCGATGGTGGTGAAGGGCGGGACGATCTATTTCCCCTCGGAAATCTATCCGGCCTTCGGGGTGAAGCCGTTCGTGGACGCGCCAAAGATCACCCGTCCGGCGGCGGCGCCCAAGGCAGCGGGCAGCGGCCCGTCGCATGACGTGGCGGACGAGTTCCTGTTCTGATCGAGCTGGCTTGACGCCCCGGGCGCGGGATGATCGAACCACCGGCGTGAGTACCGATTCCCCCGAACCCGAAGCGCCCGTGGATCAGAAGAGTGAGGAACGCGCGGCCGAGGCCGCCGCGATCCGTCGCCGCTGGATAACCTTGGGCGAAGTGCTGGCGGTGGTTGCCGTCATCATCTCCGCGCTGACCCTCTGGAACAACTGGAGCGAGCGCAGCGACAGCAAGGCTGCGGAGAGTGCGAGTGCCGAGCGTGCCTCCGCCCGCGCCGGCACGCTGGTGCTGGTCGCGGCCGATTCCGGCGAGCGGGTGCTGGTGCTCAAGCCGTCTTCGGCCGACCAGACCGTCCAGAGCCAGAAGATCGCCTTCCCCTCGCCGCTGGGCATCGCCGCGGTGGAGACCACCGGCGAGCCGCGGATCGACGTGAAATGGTTCGACGAGGCGCTGAAAAAGGCGCGCAACGCGGCCAGGCTGCCCGACAACAGTCGCGGCGACGAGCGCCTGCCGGTGCTGGTCACCACCCAGTTCCTGGTGAATGGCGAGCCGCATTCGGACAGCGCGCTCTACGATGTCGGCTACACGATCTCGGGCAAGCTGCTCGGCGGCCACAGCGTCACGCTGCGCGGCATTTCCTTCATCGCCACCGCGAAGGGCAAGAGCGCGGCGGCGAAACTGGACGAACGCTGGAAGGCGAACTTCCCCGCCCGGTGACTACGGCTTGGCGGCAACGACCTGCGCGACAAAGGCGTGCAGGTCCGCACTGAGCGCCGCCAGCCCTTCCTCGTCCTCGAACACCGAATGCCCGGCGGCATAGTGATGCGCCGCGACGCGGTCCATCGACACACCCGCCTGCTCGAGCGCGAACTGCCCGGCATAGACCGGCGTAGTGATGTCGTAATAGCCACCGCCGGTGAAACCGCGCAGGCTCGGCTTGGCGTCCATCGCCGCCTTCAGATATTGCGCGAAGGACATGGAGCGGTAGCTGCCGCCATATTCCTTGTCCCAGTTCCACTTGAAGTTGATGCCCAGATTGAGGCTGCGATAGGGGCTGGGCAGCGCATAGGCGAGCTCAGTCTTGAGATAGGTCTCGATCAGCTGCGCCGAGCTGGCGCCGAGCGTCATCGAGGGATCGTCGAAGGGGGGGCGGAGCTTGGATTCGGCGATCGCCCGGGTTGCTCGGCCGTCTAGCTGGCCGGTGCGGAGGCCCTTGGCGGCCAGCAGGTTCAGCATGAAGTCGTAATTGTCGAGCCGCAGGTTCTTCTCTTCGAGGAGCGAAACCGGCAGGCCGGTGAGGGCTGCCATTCGCGTTGCGACTTGCCGGCGGGCCTCAGGGGAGAGATTCGAACCCTTGAGGAGGGCCAGTGCATAATCGCCCTGCGCGAAGGCCAGAGCCTCCGCATAAAACTGCTCGACGCTGCGCCCGCCGCGATCGATCGCCTGGTGATACCAGGCCACCGCAGCCAGGGTCGGCAGCTTGACCACGTCCGAAATCACCGGCCCGTCGCTGTCGCCGATCGCCAGCGAGAGCAACGCGACACCATCAGGCAGCGCCTTCTTCGCCTTGCTGGTCTCGTTCAACACCGCAAGCGCCCGCGAGGTTCCATAGCTTTCACCGACCAGCACCACCGGCGAACCCGTGCGCCCGTTCGCCGCCAGCCAGCGCTCGATCATCAGCGCCACCCCACGCGCATCGCCGCCGACGCCCCAATAGCCCGAAGCATCCTTGTCCTTGAGCGGCATGCTCGCGCCCGTCCCCACCGGATCGATGAACACCAGGTCGGCGGCGTCGAGCAGGCTGAAGCGATTGTCCTCGAGATGCGCCGCATCGCCCTTGCCCACGATCCGGCGCGGGCCGAGCGCCTGCATGTGCAGCGGCGAGGACGAGGCGCCCGGGCCGCCGTTGAACACGAACAGCACCGGCCGCTTCGTCGCATCGCCCTTCACATCCGCGAGATAGCCATAGCTGACCGCCACCGCGACCGGCGTGCCGTCCGCCCCCGGCATCGGCAGCTCGGTGACGACGGCGCGATAGGCGAGCTTCTTGCCGCCGATCATCGCGGCATGCTGCGTCGTCACCACCCGGTCGCTGGCGGCATCGCGCGGGACCATCGGCTCCATCGCGCGCATGAAGGCCGGCGGCATCGGCGCATTGCCGTCCTGCGCATGAACGGCAACGGGGCTGACGGCAGCGAGCAGCAGGGCGACAGACAAAGCACGGCGCATCAGGGGGCCTTTCAGGAAATGCGGGGAAGCGCGGCGAGCAGGCGCTCGATATCGTCCAGGTCGTTGAAGACGGACGGACAGACACGGAAACGGTTGCGCGACAGAGTGATCTGCACCTTTGCCGCCTTCAGCGGATCGGAGAGCTTCGCATAGGCGCCCTCCAGCGCGCAGGTGAGCAGCGGGGTGCGGCTGCCGGCCGGGGTGACGATCGTATAGCCGCGCTCGGCGAGCCCCTTGCGCAGCCGCGCCATCAGCGGCTGGCGATGCGCGACGATGCGATCGACGCCGAGCTTGAGGATATAGTCGAGCGACCAGTCGAGCTGCGCGACCACGGTGTGCGAATGGGTGCCGCCGGCGAACAGCCCCTCCATGTCCGGACGGGGCGCGACATCGGCGATCGTCTCGCCCGGCGGATCGAAGGGATAGACGTGCGGCGCGAACTTCGCGAGCTGGTAATAGCCATAGCGGGTGCGCTTGAGCCGGTCGTGCAGGTCGGCGCGGGCATAGAGGAAGCCCAGCCCGAAATCGCCCATCAGCCATTTGTAGCTGGCGGTCGCGGCGAAATCGACATTGGTGGCGCGCACGTCGATCGGGATCGTGCCGGCGGCGTGGATGATGTCGGCATAGACGAGCGCGCCGCGGGCATGGGCGATCTCGCACACGCGCTTCAGGTCATGCTCGAAGCCATTGTACGTCGACACCAGCGACAGCGCGACCAGCCGCGTGCCCGGGGTGATCGCCTTTTCCATTGCCTCGACCGAGATGCGATTGTCGATGGGCTTCACCCAGGCGACATCGACGCCCTGCTTCGCCAGCTCCTGATAGAGGTAGAAGGAACCGAAGAAGTGCAGCGTGTCGGTGACGATCCGCCCGCCGGCGCGCGGGAAATCGAGCGCGTCGATGACGAGCTGCTCGCCCGCCGTGGTGCTCTGGACGAAGGCGATCTCCTCGGGCGCGGCGTTGATGAGTTTGGCGAAGCTCGCCTTGACCCGGGTTTCGACCGCATCGGTGGGATAATGGCCATCGGTGGTGGCGCGCTGATCGAGATAGGCGCGCACCGCGTCGCGGGCGCCGAGCGGGATCGGGTGCATCGTCCCCGAATCCAGATAGGGCCCGGGCATCGGCGCAAAGCTCGCCTTGTCGGGCAGCGGCGTGGAGGCCCCTGCAGCGGAGGCAGCCTGCACGACCAGCGGCGCGGCGCCCGCCCCTGCCAGGATTTCGCGCCGTGTGACGCCCGATCGCATGCCCCGCCTTCCCCTGTTCGAATTGCCGATCAGCTTAGCGCCGGTTGCGCGAATAGTTTTTGCCGATTTTCACGGGCTATCACAGCGAAGCCGATCCCGTGCCTCCCCGCAAACTCGCCATGTTGCGCATAAAAATTCCCCACGAGCCCGGATAGGATGGATCGAACCTCTCTTCGTCATCCTCGCGAAGGCGGAGATCCATTCTGGCTGGCTGCGATGTGCCTCACTGCGTTCAGCGACTATGGATCCCCGCCTTCGCGGGGATGACGGAGGAAGAGAGGGATGCCGGGGGTTCGGCAAAGGGAGTAAAGCCGATGAAGGTTCGAGCACTGACTTGCGCGATGCTGCTGGCCGGTGGCGCGCTGATGCCGATCGCCGCCAGCGCGAAGACCTGCACCGGCGACGCGGTAGAGACGCAGCACAGCGCCCGGATCGGTGGCAAGACGCTGCGCTATATCGCCTGTGCCGGCACGCTGCCGGTGCGCAACCTGCGCGGCGAAGTGCGCGGGCGGATCTTCTACACCGCCTATCTGGTGCCCGGCGGCAAGCCGCGCCCGCTCGCCTTTGTGTGGAATGGCGGCCCCGGCGCGGATTCGCGCACGCTCCAGTTCCACGCGGTCGGCCCGCGCATCCTCAAGCAGGGCAAGCTGGTGGACAATGAAGCGAGCCCGCTCGGGGTGAGCGATCTCGTGTTCGTCGACCCGGTGGGCACCGGGTTCAGCAAGGCCGACGATCCCGCCCATGCCGCCGACTTCTACGGCACCAATGCCGATATCGCCTCGGTCGCCGGCTTCGTCACCGATTTCCGTACCGCCTATCGCCGCACCGGTTCGGCGCTCTACCTCGCCGGCGAGAGCTTCGGGACGTGGCGCGCCGCCGGGGTGGCCGAGCGGCTGATCGACGCCAAGGTGCCGGTGGCCGGCATCGCGCTGATCTCCGGCGGCATCCCGCTGGGCGACCTGCCCGACCGCAACCGGCTGCGCGCGCTGTCGCTGGTCAACCGCACCGCCACCGCGCATGCGCTGGGCAAGCTCGCGCCCGAGCTGCAGGCCGACCAGCCGCGCGCGCTGGCCGAGGCGCGACGCTGGGCCGAGAAGGTCTATGCCCCTGCCCTGGCGGCGCCCGATGCACTCTCCGCCGAGGACCGCGCCCGAGTGATCGCCGCGCTTGCCCGCTTCCAGGGGCTCGATCCCGCGACGATCGACGCCAAGACTCTGTGGGTCTCGCCGCGCGCCTTCCGCACCGGGCTGATCGCGGGCGACACGCTGGGCCTGTTCGACATGCGCAAGACCGGAGCGCCCGAGGACGAGAGCGCCGATGGCCGGACCGTGCTCGACTATTATCGCACCGCGCTGAACTATCGCACCGGCAGCTATGCCGGGATCGATGCGCCGGAAAGCGATGCCGGCAGCCAGTGGCAATATGACCAGGCGCCGATCACTCCGGACTCGCTCGCCCGCGCCCGTGCCGGCGAAGGGCCGCCCAGTCCTTCCCAGCCCTGGACGCTGCGCGCGATGGAGAAGGCCCCGCGCCTGCGCGCCTGGGTGGCGACCGGCCTGTATGACTCGCTGAACAGCTGCGCCGGCAACGAAGCGGTGGCGGCGGAACTGCCCCGGGCCGTCTCCGCCCGGTTCACCCTGCGCTGCTATGCCGGCGGGCACATGATGTATGAGGATCCGCGCGAGACGCTGCGTTTCGGCAAGGATCTCGCAGCCTTCCTGCGACCCTGAGCATAAATCTTGCGCTCACCCGCCCAGACATTGCGAATTTGTTTCATATTTTTCGCTCCCGGGCGTGGCTTCGGCAAAAAATTCCGCGCCGCCCGCCTATTCTGATGCGGATCCGGGAAAGAGCCGCACAGGCCACCGGAACGCATTTCAGGGAGCAAGGGGTAGCATGACAAACACACATACCCGCATCGCGCGCCGGCTGATGGCATCGACGGCGCTGTTCACCGCCATGGCCGCAATGCCGGCACTGGCACAGCAGGCCGCGCCGCAGGACACCGGCGCAAGCGAAGCCGGCGAGCCGATCATCGTCACCGGTTCGCGCATCCGCCGCCCGGAATCGGACAATGCCGCGCCGGTCTCCGTGATCGGCCAGCAGGCAGTGATCGATCGCGGCTATACCAGCGCCGCCGACGCGCTGAACGACCTGCCCTCCAACGTTCCGGTGCTCAACCAGGCCGACGGATCGGGCGAGGCGAGCGGATCGGGCATCCAGGCGCCGAACCTGTTCGGCCTGGGCGCCGGGCGCACGCTGACCCTGGTCAATGGCCGCCGCATGGTCACCAGCAGCTCGGGCATCGGCGATCCCGGCGGCGTGGGCGACGCGCAGGTCGATTCCAACATCATCCCGCTCGGCCTGCTCGAGCGCGTCGAAGTCTATCAGGGCGGCGGCGCCGCCGTGTACGGCTCGGACGCGATCGCGGGCGTGGTCAACTATATCCTCAAGAGCGACTTCACCGGGCTGGTGCTCGACGGGCAGACCGGCATCTCGGGCCGCGGCGATTACGCCACCTACAGCCTGCGCGGCACCGCCGGAACCAACTTCGCCGGCGGCCGCGGCAATGTCGCGATCGATGTGGGCTGGTCCAAGTCGCCGATCCTGCGCTTCTCGGATCGCCCGCTGTCCAATCTCGGCCGCCTGACCGTGAGCAACTCGGCCGATACCGGCCCGAGCGACGGCATCCCTTCGGTGAAGGAGATCTTCAACGCCGCCTTCTGGCCGTTCAACGGCAATGGCGTGATCTTCACCCGCCCGGCGCCGCCGCCCAACTTCCTGGCGCGCAACGCCAGCGGCAGCGCGCTGCAGTTCGATTCCGCGGGCAATGTCGTCGCCTACAACACCGGCACGATCCAGGGCATTCCCTTCGCCTCGGGCGGCGACGGCTTCGCCTACCAGGAGCTGGCCGGCCTGCGCACCGGCGTGGAGCGCTACACCGCCAACCTGATCGGCCATTACGACCTGACCGATCGCATGAAGATCTCGACCGAGCTGCTGTTCGCACGCACCACCGGCAGCGAGATCCCGCAGGGCAACAGCCGCACCACGCTGAACGCCGGCACCTATGCCGGGCCGATCGCCTTCACGATCAACAACGGCTTCCTGACCGCCCAGGCCAAGGCGGCGCTGAGCGCGATCTCGCCGACCTTCGCCGCCGGCGCGCCGCTGTACCTGTCCAAGTATTTCTACGACCTGGTGCCGGACGCCACCCGCACCACCACCACCGACACCTATCGCGCGCTCGTCACGCTCGACGGCGACTTCGATATCGGGGCGCGCAACTTCTACTGGTCGGTCTCGGGCAGCTATGGCCGGGTCGAGGGCAAGCAGCGCACCTGGGAAGTGATCAACAGCCGCTACAACAACGCGATCAACGCGGTGCTGAGCGGCGGCAAGGTGGTCTGCGCGATCAATGCCGATGCCATCACGACCAACGACGATGCGAGCTGCGCCCCGATCAATCCGTTCGGCCGCGGCAATGTGAGCCAGGCGGCGCGCGACTATGTGAGCACCCGCGCGGGCATGGACTGGACCAACGAGCAGGTCGACCTGCTCGCGACGCTGGGCGGCTCGCTGTTCAGCCTGCCGATGGGCGATGTCGCGTTCAGCACCGCCTATGAGCATCGCGACGAGAAGGCGCGCTTCTCGCCGCTCGCCGCCAATTTGCAGGGAACCTTCGGCGACGGATCGACCCAGATCGCCCAGTCCGGCGGCTACAATACCGACGAGCTTTCGGCCGAGCTTTCGATCCCGCTGATCGGCAAGGGCTTTACCCTGCCGCTGGTCAAGGCGCTCGAGCTGAAGGGCGCGTTCCGCTATGTCGACAACTCGCTCGCCGGCAGCGAGAATGTGTGGGACGTCGGGCTGCGCTGGGAAGTGACCAGTGGGCTGACCCTGCGCGGCTCGCGCAGCCGAAACTTCCGCGCGCCGACGCTGACCCAGTTGCTCGCGCCGACCTCGAGCGGGCTCGGCTCGGTGGGCTTCGATCCCTGCGATGCCGACCGGATCAACAGCGGGCCCAATCCGGCGGCGCGCCGGGCCAACTGCCTGGCGCTGTTCGCCGCCAACCCCGGCTATGGCGTCGATCCCGACGGCACCGGCGCGGGGCTGAGCGCCGCCCAGCGGCTCGCCCGCTTCCAGGATCCGGCCGAGAATTTCAGCATCGCGACGATCACCAGCGGCGGCAATACCGGCCTGCGCAACGAGATCTCGGACACGCTGACCTATGGCTTCGTGTTCCAGCCGCGCTTCGTGCCCGGGCTGACGGTGAGCGCCGACCGCGTCCAGATCGATCTGAAGGACGGCCTGTCGCCCTTCACGACCGAGGATTTCATGGCGGCCTGCTATGACGAGGCGAGCCCGGACGCGGCGGTGTGCAGCGCCTTCTCGCGCATCGCCAATCCGAGCGCGACGGCGATCGGCGGCTCGGTGCTGACCGGCACCACCACCACCTTCAACGCGGGCGTGATCAAGTATCGCGGCGAGACCTACATGATCGACTATCGCTTCGCGCTGGCCGATGTGTTCGGCGGCGGCGATATCGGCAAGCTCGGGCTGCGCGCGGTGGCGACGCACAATGCGCTGCTGACGCGGTCGGTGACCGGCACGACCTTCACGCGGACCGACGACACCTATCTCAGCCCGAAATGGGTGGGGCAGTTCAACGCGGTCTATGAGAATGGGCCGTTCCGGCTGACCTATCAGCTCGATTATCGCGGCCGCACCCGCTCGGCGGCGAACGCGACGATCGAGACGACGCCGACGCCGATGCTGAGCGCCAATGTGGTCCACAGCATCTCGACGCAGTACGATCTCGGCAATTTCGCGCTGCGCGCCGGCGTGGACAACTTCACCGACAAGGCACCGTCCTACCCGCAGATCGCCTATGGCGACATTCTCGGGCGGCGCTTCTTCGTCGGCGCTACCATCAAGCTCAAGTGATCCCTCGGCCGCCCGGCACAATGCCGGGCGGCACCCCACAGGCTTGACCCCAGGCACGGACGGAAAACGAACCAGAACATGAACCGGCCGGAATTTACCGACCTTTCCCCCGCGGCCCTGGGCGAAGCGGATATCCCTGGCGCCGGGGCGCCGGTTGGGGAATCCTATTCGCATTGGGTGCGCCGGGTGATCCGCGCCGTCCGTTCGGAGCGCAATTTGCTGGTGAGCCTGTTCGACAGTTCCGTGCCGGAACCCTTCGACCTGCTGCGCCAGATCATCCTCGAAGGATTCTCGGAACCGATCACCTCGCGCTACACCAGCGCCTTCGCCAGCGGGAATCCCTATGTGGTGGAGCAACTCGCCCACCGCTACCAGGTGCCGGCGGAGCAGGTGCTGTGCACGACCGGCGCGACCGGCGCGCTGTCGCTGATCTACCGCGCGATGCTGGCGCCGGGCGACCGGGTGCTGGTGGAAAATCCCGGCTTCGACCTGTTCCACAAGATCGCCGAGACCCACGGCTTCGGCGTCGACCGCTTCGAGCGGCGCGGGGACCGGTTCACGATCGACCCCGACGAGCTCGCCGCGCGGATCGGCCCGCGGACAAGGCTGATCGTGCTATCCGACCTGCACAACCCCTCCGGCATGGCGCTGGACCGCGAGACCCTCATCGCGATCGGCAATATCGCCGAGGCGCGGGGGATCAGCGTGATCGTCGACGAGGTCTATGGCGACTATGTCGACGCGGCGCTGCGCCCGCTGCCCGCCGCCAGCCTGTCGCCCGCGCTGATCAGCGTGAGCAGCCTGACCAAGTCGCACGGGCTCAGCACGCTGCGCTGCGGCTGGATCGTCGGCGAGCCCGGCCGGATGGCGCGGATCCGCGCGCTGGCCGAGGAGATCGACTTCGGCGTCTCCAACCTCGCCCACGCCTTCGCCGCCCTGGTGCTCGAGCAGCCCAAGATGTTCGACGGCTATCGCAGCCGGATCATGTCGCGCGCGCGGCCGATCATCGAATCCTATCACCGCCACTGGCTCGACGAAGGACTGTTCGAAGGCGCCCTGCCCGATTTCGGCTGCATCGCCTTCCCCCGGCTGGTCGGCATCGAGGACAGCATCGCCTTTTCCGAATGGCTGGCGGACCGCTGCGGCGTGATCGTAGCACCCGGCGAGTATTTCGGCGCGCCGGGGCATATCCGCATCGGCTTCGCCCGGGCACCGGCGGAAGTGGACTATGGCCTGCAGGCCCTGACCGAAGGCCTGATCCGCTATCGGGAACAACAGGGAGGATGAGCATGCGGGGGAATATCAGGCGGCTGCTGGCCGGAACCGCGCTTGCCGCCGCCCTGCTGAGCGGCAACGCCGCGCTGGCACAGGTCCAGGCCCGCAGCGAGCAGGCGGTGAAGGTCGCCGGGAAGACCGTGAAGGTCGAGGCCGAGGTCGGGCTGGTGCCCGTCGCCAGCAAGCCGGGCAAGCAGGACGCGACCGCCGGATACATCTCCTATACCGGCCCGGCGCGCGCCGATCGGCCGGTGCTCTTCATCTTCAACGGCGGCCCGGGCGCCGCCTCGGCCTATCTCAACATGGGCGCGCTCGGCCCGATGCGCGCGCAGGTGCCGCAGGACCCGGCCGCGCCGCTGCCCGCCGACGCCAGTGTCTCGGCCAATCCTGCGACCCTGCTCGACCTTGCCGATCTCGTCTTCCTCGATCCGCCCGGCACCGGCTTCTCGAGCTTCGCCGAGGATGCCGATCGCGGCACCTACCAGTCGGTGAAGGGCGATACCGATGCGGTGGCGCAGGTCGCTTTGGCCTGGCTGGCCGCGCACGGCCGCACCGGCGCGCCGCTCTACATATTGGGCGAGAGCTATGGAACGATCCGCGCCGCCGCGATGGTCGAGGCGCTGCGCCTGCGCGACCCCGCGCTGCAGGTGCGCGGCGTGCTGCTGCTCGGCCAGGCGCTCAACATGATCGAGACGTCGCAGCGGCCGGACAATGTCATCACCTATCCGATCTCGCTGCCCACCCTCGCCGCCATCGCCTGCTACCACCACAAGCGCCCAACGGGCTGCGATCCCGCCAAGAGCGCCGCCGAGGCGACCGCGTTCGGACCTGTCTATCTCAACGCGCTGTTCCGCGGCGCGGCGCTCGACGCCGCCACCCGCGCCGAGATCGCGACCAAGCTCGAAGACCTGACCGGCATCCCGCGCGCCTATTACCTGGCGCACGACCTGCGCATCTCGAAGGAGCAGTTCCGCACCGAGCTGCTGCGCGCCGAAGGCAAGGTGCTCGGCCGCTACGACGCGCGCTACACCGCGCCGCGCCCCGCCAATGCCGGCGAGATCGTCGGCCCCGATGCTTTCTCGGCAGTCTCCGACCTGTACGGCAAGGCGGTGCTGGGCGAGCTCAAGCGGATCGGCGTCGCCGACCCCTCGGCCTACAAGGTGATCGCGCGCTTCCCCGGCGACTGGGCCTATGGCGCCGGCGATTCCCCGTTCAACGACTGGCCGTTCATGGCGCAGCTCGAGAAGAACATGGCCGATAACCCCAGGATGCGCCTGTTCGTCGGTACCGGGCTGTTCGACCTGACCACCACCGTGGGCGCCGCCGATTATCTGTTCGCCCAGTCCGCGCTTCCCGCCGAGCGCTACCGGAACGCGCGCTATCCCGCCGGCCATGTCGCCTATTCGGACGATGCGAGCTGGCAGAAGCTGGTCGCCGATATCCGCGCTTTCCTGATCGCGGGCGCCGCGCAGTGAGCGAGGGCGCGGGCGACGAGAAGCTGGCCAAGGGCATCGACCTTGGCGGCGTGATCGCGATGGGGCTGGGGACGGCGGTAGGCGTCTCGATCTTCTCGGCTATCGCCCCGGCCGCCGCGATCGCGGGACCGGCGATGCTGCTCTCGGCATTGATCGCCGCGCTGCCGATGTACCTGATCGCAGTCAGCTACGCCTTTCTCGGCTCGGCGCTGCCGGTGTCGGGCGCGTCCTTCGCCTGGCCTGCCCGCTTCCTGAGCCCGAACTGGGGCTTCTTCATCGCCTGGGCCCGGATCATCGCGAACATGGGGGCGATGGTGGTGCTGTCGCTGGTGCTGGTCCGCTACGCTTCGATGCTGGTGCCGCTGCCGGTGAAGCCGACCATGTTCCTGGCGCTGCTGCTGGCGCTGCTGCTCAACCTGTTCGGCGTCCATATCGCCACCCGCGCGCAGAAGATCCTGCTGACCGGCATGCTGATCCTGTTCGCGATCTTCGTGGCCTGGGGCGGCGCGACGGCGGTGAATTTCGACCATTTCGAGCCGATGTTCCCTGAGGGCTGGCAGGGGATGATCGCGGCAACCCCGCTGCTGATGGGGTTGTTCTTCGGCATCGAGGCAGCGACCGAAGCGGGCGCCGAAGTCGCCAACAGCCGGCGGACCATTCCGCTGGGCATCGCGCTGTCGATCGGATCGGCCACCCTGCTCTACCTCGCGGTCGGCTTCGTCGCGCTGGGCGTGCTCGGCGCACCGGCGCTGGGCGCGAGCCAGGCGCCGATCCTCGACGCCGCAAAGCAGTTCATGGGCCCGGTGGCGACGCCGCTGATCGTGCTCGCCGCGGTGCTTTCGATCGGCAAGTCGCTCAACGCGATGTTCGCGATGTTCAGCCGCAGCCTCTACGCGATGGGCACCGCCGGCATGCTCCCGGCCGCCTTTGCCCGGGTCCATCCGCGCTGGAAGACGCCCTATGTCGCGCTGATCGCCGTGTTCGCGATCGGCTGTGTCGGGCTGTTCCTGCCGATGGAGCTGACCTTCCTGTTCCTGGCGGTCAACATCCCCAACCTGCTCAAATATGCCAGCATCTGCCTGTCCGCCGCGCGCGTGACCGAGCGCCATCCCGAGCTGTACGCGGCCGCCGCGTTCAAGCTGGCCCCGGGCCCGATGCGGCTGGTTTCCTATGCGGGCACGCTCTGTGCGCTGGCGCTGATCCTGGTCGGCTTCGAAGCGGACTGGCGGCCCTATGCGCTGCTGGGCGGCTGGCTGGTGGTTGGGGTGGTGTTCCGCCTGGTCATGACGCGCGGGCGGCGCCCTGCCGCCCACCAGGACGTGGGCCCGTAAAGCGGACCGGTCGCTCACGCCCGGATATCGAGCGCTTGTGACGCCTTTCGTTCGCTGGCAGGATCGATTGGCGGGCTTGGGACCAGGGGGCAGGCAAGATGAAATTGGGGACGATGAGTGCGGTCTCGGCATCGTTTGTGGCCCTGCTTTCTGCGTCGCAGGCGCGCGCCGATGACTTCGTGGTGCTGAACTCGCCGGGGTATCGCACGGTGGTGGTTGCCGATCTCAACACGCTGGAACGCAGCGGCGATGAGCTCCGCGTCGGCATTTTCGTCTTCCCGCGGACCGGTTCCGGCGCGGACATGCTGCAGGCCGCTGCCGTGATGCGGTGCGGCAAGAACATCATGAATTCCGATCGCACCGCCTATTACGACGTGACGATCGCACAAGGGCGCCTCGACGGCCTCCGGTTGATCCGCGAAGAGGTTAGCAGTTTCGACGGCAACACCGGCACGCAATACGGGCTGGACAACAGCGTCTACGCGGCGCTCCTGCCGCTTTGCAGCGGCACGCCGGCAAGCGCCCGGCGCGAGAAGGGCGACGAGAACGGCATCGTCGGGAAGCTGGCACCCGAATTCGTGCCCTGACCCGGTGCGCCAGCGGCGAGATTGCCGTCATTGTGCCGTTCGGGCCGGGAGTGGACCGTTAGCTGCCAATCCGCTTTTGGACTCCACCACACCATAGCTGCCGTCGGTGCGAGACATCTTCGAACGGCAGCTCACGCCCCAAAGTCGATCGTTCGAGCTGGAGCTGAACAGGGTCAAAAGCAGTCGCTTATGACGTTCAGGTCTTACATCGCACGGAAGTCTTGGAGTGGCCCCCTTTTCTAGGGGGACGCGTGTGAACAACACTCCATGCCCCGTCCGCTCGCACAAAGTCAGCGACACAAGCCAAGGTATCCGGAGCCGTCTCATTCATTACCCTGACCGCACCGCCGTCACGATACAGGACAAACGAGCACCGCTGACCAGAGCGACTCTTCGCGCATGCCAGCGCCTGGATGTGGAGGTTCGGAGCGGTGTCACTTCCCGCCTGATACCAAAGCGAGGCCAGGCGAGCGCCGTTACCGATCATCGCATTCCTCTGCAGATCCATCCAAATAGCCGATTGGAGTTGGCCCTTCAGCGGCTCCGGTGGCGCTTCGAGGGTCTGCAATGCAGCGATGAGAACGACAGCGAGCATTTCCAAAGGTAACATGCGATCTGTCCGCTATCCAAGTCGTGCCTATGGAGCGGACAGGCAGCTCCCACCCAGCCTCTGCCATGGAAAGATCGTCATCGCCTGCCTCCCGCCGTCGGCCCGGCCTTGTGCCGGGGTCCACGGTGCCGCACGCGCTGAACCGGAACTCTCGAATTCTGCCCTCGCCGCCCGGTGGCCCCCGGCACAAGGCCGGGGTGACGAGGTTTTGGAACCTTCGGCCCACCCTGGAACCGCGAGAAGATCTCCTCGCCCCGCGTGCACCAGCGCACACACAAAAATGCCGCCCTTAGCAGAGCTAGGGGCGGCTAGTGTGGGATGCCAGACTTGGAGACACCGGCATCGCAAAGGGACTTGGGAAGGGTGGGCGCGGCGAGAACGCCGCCGCGCCCGGGGCACACTTACATGCGGAACGAAGCGCTCAGCGAGTAGACGCGACCGTTCTTGTAGACCGAAGTCGGGAACTTCGGATCCGAGCTGTACTGGTAATAGGTTTCGTCGAGCAGGTTCGACGCCGAGGCGCTGACCTGGAGCTTGTCGGTGAGGTTGTACGAGATCGACGCGTCGAGCTGGCTGTAGCCGTCGGTATAATCCTGCGACTGCTGGCGGCCGAAGCGATAGAAGTACTTCGAGCGACGGTTGAAGCTGACACGCGCCTGGAACGGACCCTTTTCGAAATAGGGCACGAGCGTGAAGGTGTCGCGCGACAGGAACGGCAGGCCGGTGGGCGAGCCGGTATCGGCGTCGGTGAAGGTGTAGTTGGACTGGATGCCGAAGCCCCAGAACAGATTGGCGTTCGCAGTGAGCGAGAAGCCGGTCACCTTTGCCTTGCCGCCATTGACCGGGCGCGAGATCGAGTATTCCAGCGTGCGGCCGGTCACCGTGTTGGTGAGGCTGACGCCGTCCTGCACCGCGTTGCCGATATAGTTCGACACGTCGCGGTAGAAGACTTCACCCGAGATGTAGCTCGCCGGGGCGAAATACCATTCGGCGGAGAGGCCGAAATTGGTCGCCGCATAGGGCTTCAGATCGGGATTGCCGCCGCTGCCCGAGCGGGTGGTGTCGTCGAGCGAGAGTGACCCTGCGAGATCCGAGTAGCGCGCGCGCGCCATCACCTTCGCCGCCGAGGCACGCAGCACCACATTCTCGCCCGCCTGGAAGATCAGGTTCGCGGCCGGCAGGAAGCGGTTGTCGTCGGTGTTCACCTGGGTCGGTGCGAATACGCCGCCGCTCTGCACGTAGAATTGCGACTGGTCGCGGGTGAAGACATAGCGACCGCCGATGTTACCGCGGAAACGGCCGGCCTCGAAATTGGCCTGCAGATAGCCCGAGACGATCGTTTCCTTGACGTGGAAATACTGGTCCTTCGAGAGGCCGCGGCTCACGCTGATATTGCCGTACTTCTCCAGCGTCGCGCGGATCGCATCGGCATCGAGCGTGGCATAGGGCGTGCCGTTGCCGCTGACACCCAGGCCATCATACAGATTGCTGTCGAGGACATAGGGGTTGAGATCGGCGAGCGTGAAGTTCTGGTTGGTGAACGTCGCGCCGCCGACCGTGGTGTTGCTGTTGGTGTGGCTGGCGAAGCGCGCACCGAACAGGATCTCGGTGATCGGGCCGAGATTGACCTTGCGGCTGACGTCCGCCTGGCCGAACAGCTCGTTGTCGCGGGTCTTTTCGGCGTAGGTGATGCCACCGATCTGGCGCCCGAAGAACGGGTTGCCGCCATTGGCCGCGCGCACCGCCGCCTCGGTCTGGTTCTCGCCGCCGAGCGCCGTGTAGTTGCTCAGCCAGCGCGAAGCGTCGCTCGCCGGATACTGCCAGTTGACATAGGTGTCCTGGCCGTTGGTGCCCGAGGTGAAGCCCTGCTTGGTGCGGAAATCGAGGAGATATTCCGGATCCTTGCCGCCCGAGGCGCGGGTGCCGCCGAAGTTGCCGGTGACGACCCAGTCGCCCGGCTTCCAGTCGAACATCAAGGTGAGCGAGTCGTTCTTGACGCGGGTGCGACGGAAGTTGGTGTCGAGCTGGCCGGTGGCGCCATTGCCGCTGGTGATGCCAGCGAAGGTCGCCGAGGTGACCATGCCGTCGGCATAGGTCGCGCTCTGGAGGAGCGAGCCCTCATAGCCATAGGTATATTCGGAGTTCGACAGGTTGTCGTAATTGCCGCGGATCACCAGCGCGGTGCCGGTGAGCGTGAGGTTGTCGGCCGGGCGAACCTGGATCGCGCCCGAGAAGCCGATGCGCTCGCGCTCCTGCTTGAAGAATTCGCGGGCGAGGAACGAGGCGACGCGCGCCTTGCTGAACTCGGCGATCATCGCGGCGTTGGGCAGCTGGCCGTTCAGCGTCGGACCGCTGGTGACGCGGCCGTCCGCACCGTAGATGATGTTGCCGTTGGCGTCCTTCGGGTAGCGATCGAGCAGCGCATCACCGGTACGATACCAATAGACCGCCGAGCCGGCGCGGCTGAGCTGTTCCTTGTCGTAGTTGACCGCGCCGAGGAAGCCGATCGTCTCGTCTTCATTGTGCCAGCTGTACAGCGCCGAGCCGCGGAAGCTGCCGCGCTTGGCACGGCTGTTATACTCGCCGCCGCCGGTCAGCGCGACGGTGTTGGGCTTCAGGTCCAGCGGCTTGCGGGTGACGATGTCGACGCTCGCGCCGATCGCGCCTTCCTGGAGGCGTGCCTCGGGGGTCTTGTAGACCACCGCCTGGCTGATGATCGTGGGCGAGAGCAGCGAGTAGTTGAACGAACGGCTCGAGCGATCCGAGGGGTTGCCGCCCCAGTCAGCCGAGGCGACCGAGTGGCCGTCGATGGTCAGGCGGTTCAGCGCGGGCTCGACACCGGCGATCGAGAGCTGCTCGCCCTCGCCGAACTGGTGGTCGACCGTGACGCCCGGCAGGCGCGACAGCGATTCCGCGACGTTGCTGTCAGCGAGCTTGCCGACATCCTCGGCGCTGATCACGTCGACGATCGAATTGGCGCGCTTCTTGGTCTCGATCGCGTCCTGAAGGCTCTTGCGGATGCCGGTGACGACGATCTCGCCGTCGTCGCGCGAAGGAACGGAATCCTGCGCATAGGCCGGAACCGCGGCGCAGGTAAGCGCCGTACCGACCAGGAACTTAAGCCGTAGATTCATTCGTTTAACCCCCCTCGCTTGCATCGCAGGACTGGCACCGCCAGCCCGGCATTTCCTGCGGATACAGAATTGTTCTGCAGCGCCTCTCCCGACCGATTCTGCGAATCCGAGCTTCGGGGCGCCTAGGGACCAGTGTGTAACCACGAACGAACCAATCACGCAACGGTTTTTTGGAAACTAATTTTGCATATGAAAATGAAACGTGGCATTTGTCAGATTGATCTTGATGTTACGCCTGAAAACCAGAGCCGGATGAGGGGGCAGAATGGACGATCGAGGCTTGGGCGCGGCGCGACCGTGCGGGCAGCGGAGAGGCCATGCCGAGGATGCAATTGGTCTCGTCGACACGCGAGTCGCGGCATGAGCGCGAGCATTCCGCTGCTCGGCCCGCAACCGCGCGCGGTGCTTGCCCCGGCGGCGGCGTACGCCGGGTCCTCGCTGGGCATGCTGGTGCTGCGGGATCGCAAGCCGCTCTACGCCCAGTTCGCCCGGCTGCTGCGCACGGCGATCGCCGAGGGGCGGCTCAAACCCGGTGCGACGCTGCCGCCGGAACGCGACCTTGCCGCCGAATATAGCCTTTCACGGATCACCATCCGCAAGGCGATCGCGGAGCTGGCCGAGGACGGGCTGCTCACCCGGCGGCAGGGCGCCGGCACCACGGTCACCCGGCGGATCGAGCAGGATTTCTCGCGGATCAGCTCCTTTTCCGAGGAAGTGGCGGCGCGGCGGCAGCTGGCGCGCAGCAGCTGGATCCTGCGCGCGGAGGGGACGGTCACGCCGGCCGAGGCGATGCACCTCAACCTGTCGCCCGGCGAGCCGGTGCTGCGCTTCCACCGCATCCGCATCGCCGACGACGCCCCGATGGCGCTCGAATTCTCGACGGTGCCCCGCTTCTGCCTGGACGGGATCCATGAGGTCTCGGGATCGCTCTACGCGGCACTGGCCCGCACCGATCACCGGCCGGTCCGCGCGCTGCAGCGCCTGCGCGCGGTGCCCTTCACCGAGTCCCAGGCCCGGCTGCTCGATGTCGATGCGGGCACGCCGGGGCTGCTGATCGAGCGGTGCGGCTTCCTCGGCGACGGGCGGCCGGTAGAATATACCCAGTCCTATTATCGCGGTGACGCCTATGACTTCGTCGCGGAACTGACGGATCTCCAGTCAGTGCCGGCATGACAAGCCGGTTTTGCTGCGCTAGCGTCGCCTGATGCCCCCAAAGCCCGCATCGCAGAACAAGCCGGCCAAGAAGCAGGCAAAGCCGGACGACAAGTCCGCCGCGCCCAACTACAGCGCTCCCGCCCTGGAGAAGGGCATCGACGTGATCGAGCTGCTCGGCAACGAACCGTTCGGCCTGACCATCACCGAGATCGCGCAGCGGCTGGGCCGCTCGGTGAGCGAGCTCTTCCGCGTGGTGGTCGCGCTGGATCGCCGGGGATGGCTGCACAAGGATGCGACGAACGACCGCTACCGGGTGACCTACAAGCTGCTCGAGCTCGCGCACCGCGCGACGCCGGCGCAGGAGCTCACCTATGTCGCGGCGGCGCGCATGCACGCCCTGGCCGCAGAAACGATGCAATCCTGCCACCTCGCCGTCGTCAATGGCGACCGCGGCCTGATCGTCGCGCGCCAGGAGAGTTCCGGCCCCACCGGCTTCGCCGTTCGGCTGGGTACCGAGATCGTGCTGGAGACCAGCTGCTCGGGGCATGTGCTGCTGGCGTTCATGGACGAGGCCCGCCGGCTGGAAGTGCTGGGCGCGCCCCCTTCCCGTCAGCTCGCCGAGCGCCTGGCCGAGGTGCGCGCCCAGGGTTATGAATCGATCGAGAGCTCGCGGCTGGCGGGTGTGTCCGACCTGTCCTGCCCGATCTTCGGGTTCAGCGGCCAGGTGGTGGCGGCGCTCACCATCCCGTATCTGGCGGTGATCGACGACGCACCGCACCTGTCGCTCGAAGAAACGCTCGCGCTGCTGAAGGTCGCCGCCTTCGATATTTCGACCATCCTCGGCTGGTACGACCGCGAGGAAGCACCCGTGGTCCCCACCCTTTCCGTGCCCCAGCCGAAACGTCCACGCCGAAGCCGCAAGGCCAGCTAGCGGCGCCGCCGGCGACAAGCACCCCCCCGCACCGGCCCAACCCGATCGAGTCCGCTTGATCGGAACCGAAGACATGCGCGAAATGTGTCCATCCGGATCGGATCAGATTTCATCTGGAAACAATATTTCCATATACAAAATACTGTCGTCGCAATATGGAAGGCCTCGTTTAGTGCCCGACACTCGCTTCCCCTGTCACAGAGAAAAAACCGCCAATGACCGTGATCACCGGCCTGCGCGTGCTGGATATCAGATTTCCCACCAGCCTCTCGCTGGACGGCTCGGATGCGATGAATCCGGATCCGGACTATTCGGCCGCCTATGTGATCCTGGAGACCGATACGCCGGGTCTCAGCGGGCATGGCCTTACCTTCACGATCGGGCGCGGCAACGAGGTCTGCGTCGCGGCGATCGAGGCGCTCCGCCCGCTGGTCGTCGGCCAGTCGCTCGACTCGATCCGCGCCGAGCCGGCTGCCTTCTGGCGCCACATCACCGGCGACAGCCAGTTGCGCTGGATCGGCCCCGACAAGGGCGCCATCCATCTCGCCACCGGCGCGATAGTTAATGCGGTGTGGGACCTCTGGGCAAAGGCCGATGGCAAGCCCGTGTGGCGCCTGGTCGCCGAGATGTCGCCAGCCGAACTCGTCCGCGCGATCGACTTCCGCTACATCACCGATTGCATCACGCCTGAAGAGGCGCTCGCCCTGCTCGAAGCACGCGCCGCCGGCAAGGAAGAGCGGATCGCCCTGCTCCGCGCCGAAGGCTATCCCTGCTACACCACCTCGGCCGGCTGGCTCGGCTATGACGACGACAAGCTGCGCCGCCTGGCCCAGGAAGCCGTCGATGCCGGCTTCCGCCACATCAAGCTCAAGGTCGGCATCGACCTGGAGGACGACAAGCGCCGCGTCGCCATCGCACGCGAAGTGCTGGGCCCCGATCGCACGCTGATGATCGACGCCAACCAGGTGTGGGAAGTCGGCCAGGCGATCGACTGGGTCAACGCCCTCGCCTTCGCCAAACCCTTCTTCATCGAGGAGCCGACCAGCCCCGACGACGTGCTGGGCCATGCCAGCATCCGCGCCGGCATCGCGCCGGTGAAGGTCGCGACCGGCGAGATGTGCCAGAACCGCATCCTGTTCAAGCAGTTCATCATGGGCTCGGCAATCGACGTCGTGCAGATCGACGCCTGCCGCCTGGGCGGCGTCAACGAAGTGCTGGCGGTGCTGCTGATGGCCGCGAAATACGATCTGCCCGTCTGGCCGCATGCCGGCGGCGTCGGCCTGTGCGAATATGTCCAGCATCTCGCGATGATCGACTATCTCTGCTTCGCCGGCACGCGCGAGGGCCGGGTGATCGAATATGTCGACCATCTGCACGAGCATTTCCTCGATCCCTGCGTGATCCGCTCGGCGGCCTATATGCCGCCCGAACGGCCAGGCTTCTCGATCGAGATGAAGCCGGAAACGCTGACCCGCTATCAGCACCGTCCCGGCCGCGAGCAGGCAGCCTGAATGCGCGGCGGGGCCTCTGCTCCGCCCGACAGGGACATTGCGCGTGCGATCCTGCCCAGCAGGGCCGGCGGGCGGTGCGATTGGAAACGGCCCATCCGGGCGCAGCCCGGGCCCAATGGGACATTGCCGGGCTTGCGGACCGGACCCGTTGCGCTGCAACGTCTCTTCGCCCTGCCCCACTTCGACAGGATCGGGCCGACACCGCAATCGCTCGCGCGAGGACAGGAAATTTCAGGGAGAGGCCGCAATCACCGGGTCGACCTATTGTTTTTTCCTATGAACTTGTATTTTAAATACGCAATTATAAAAAGTGCATCCCGCACCGCCGGGGGGAGGAAATCCGAGAATGGCCAGTCGCGCCTCCGTTGCCGCACCGCCGATCGTCGAGCGCCGCTATGTGGTCGCCTTCGCGCTCGTAACGTCGCTCTTCTTCTCCTGGGCATTGGCGGCAGCGCTCAATGACGTGCTGATCCGGCAGTTCCAGAAGGCGCTGGACCTCACCCGCACCGAAGCGAGCCTGATCCAGTTCGCCTTCTATGTAGGCTATTTCTGCGCCGCGATCCCGGCCGGCCTGCTGATCCGGCGACTGGGATACAAGAACACGATCCTGATCGGCCTAGCCTGCTATGCCGGTGGCGCTTTCCTCTTCTATCCGGCAGCGGCGGCGGAACGCTACAGCCTGTTCCTGGTCGCGCTCTACGTGATCGCGATCGGCCTCGCCTTTCTGGAGACCGCATCGAACCCCTATGTGACGATCCTCGGCGCGCCCGAGACGGCCTCCTCCCGGCTGAACCTGGCGCAGTCCTTCTACGGCGTCGGCGCGATCCTGGGCCCGATCGTCGGCGGGCTGTTCATCTTCTCCTCGAACGAGCGGACCCAGGCGCAGATCCTGGCGATGACCCCGGCCGAGCGCGCCGCCTGGCGGTCCGCCGCGGCGACCGCGGTGCAGGGCCCCTATATCGCGATCGGCCTGGTGGTCTGCCTGATCGGCCTGCTCATCGCCTTCACCCGCTTCCCGGTCATCGCGCATGCCAAGGTGAGCGAGGGCCCGCGCCGCCCGATGTTCGCGGTGCTGCGCCACCGCTGGCTGCGCGCGGCCGTCATCGCGCAATTCCTCTATGTGGGGGCACAGGTCGGCGTGTGGAGCTTCTTCATCGACTTCACCAAGTCGCAGGCCCCGCAGCTTACCGAGCGCACGACGGCGTTCCTGCTTTCGGCCAGCCTGGCGATGCTGATGATCGGCCGGTTCAGCGGTGCCTTCCTGCAGCGGCGGATCGCCCCGGCGAAGCTGCTTGCCATCTATGCCGCGGCCGGCGCGCTGCTCTGCGGCTTCGCGGCGCTGGCATCGGGCATGCCGGCGGTGGGCGCGCTCTGGCTGACCAGCTTCTTCATGTCGATCATGTTCCCGACGATCTTCGCGCTTGGCGTCGAGGGGCTGGGCGAGGAGACCGAGAGCGGTTCGGCCTTCCTGATCATGGCGATCATCGGCGGCGCGGTGTTCCCCCCGCTGATGGGGATCGTTTCCGAGCGGATCGGCGGCGTACACCACATGATGCTCGTGCCGATGCTTGCCTTTGCCGGCGTGCTGGCCTTTGCCGTGCTGCGGCTTCGCGAAGGACCTGCCAAGTGACACGTGCCCTGTTCGCCCTCGACCTGAAAGACGATCCCGACCTGATCGCCGCCTATGAGGCGCGTCACGCGCCCGGCGCGGTATGGCCTCAGGTGCTGCGCGACATCCGGCAGCGCGGCTTTAGCGAAATGGAGATTTGGCGCGTCGCCGATCGGCTGGTCATGCTGGCCGAGGTTCCGGCGGAGGGGCTCGCTCCGTCCGACCCCGCGCTCGAGACCGTCATCGCCGAGTGGGAATCCGCGATGGACGCCTATCAGCGCCCGATCGCGGCCGACGGCCCGAAATGGCTGCCGATGACGCGGATCTTCGCGCTCGACGAGCATCCCGACGCATGATCGCACGCCGCAAGATTCACCGTTCAGGCATCGAAGTCAGTGAAATCGGATTTGGCGCGGCGCCCCTCGGGAACCTGTACCAGCCGGTCAGCGATCTGGAGGCAAGGGCCACGCTGGAGCACGCGCTCGCAGCGGGCATGAACTATGTCGATACCGCTCCGCATTACGGCCACGGGCTGAGCGAGCGGCGCACCGGTGATGTGCTGCGCGGTCGGGAAGGCGTTGTGCTCTCGACCAAGGTGGGCAGGTTGCTCCGCGCGGACCCCACGCTCCGCGGCGATGCCGAGCGGCAGGGCTTTCGCTCGCCGCTGCCCTTCGAGCGGCATTTCGACTATAGCTATGACGGCGTCCTGCGTTCCCATGAGGACAGCCTGCAGCGGCTGGGCCTCGCCAGGATCGACCTTCTCTATGTCCATGACATCGGCGTGCGCACCCACGGCGCGGACAATGGGCGGTATTTCGATCAGCTGACCCAGGGCGGCGGCCTCAGGGCGCTGGAGCGATTGCGCGGCGAAGGCGCCATTGCCGGTTTCGGCGTAGGCGCGAACGAATGGCAGGTGGGCGTTGAGGTGCTGCGGCACGCGGACTGCGACGTCATGCTCCTCGCCGGCCGCTATACGCTGCTCGAGCAGGGTGCGCTGGAGCAGTTCCTGCCGCTCTGCCTCTCGCGGCAGGTCTCGGTCATCATCGGCGGCGCCTATAATTCGGGCATCCTCGCCACCGGCACCGCGCCGGGCCATGCGCCGCGCTACGACTATGGCGAGGCACCGGCCGATATCGTGGCGCGCGTCGCCCGGCTGGAAGCGCATTGCCGGGAATATCAGGTGCCGCTGGCTGCCGCCGCGCTCCAGTTCCCGCTTGCCCATCCCGCGGTGGCCAGCGTGCTGCTCGGCCTGGGCTCGCCCGAACAGGTCGAGGATACGATCCGGCTGCACGCCTTCGAGATCCCGGCGGAATTCTGGCACGGGCTCCGCGATGCGGGCCTGATCGCCCCGGACGCTCCCCTTCCGACGGATCGGTAGATGCGCATGACCTTTCTCGGTGCCGATGCGGCACACGACCAACAGCCCTGACGGAGACATGAGATGACGAAAGCTGGCCGGCTGGCGGGCAAGACCGCGCTGGTGACCGCGGCGGCGCAGGGGATCGGGCGGGCGACCGCCGAGCTCTTCGCCGCGGAGGGCGCCGCCGTATGGGCGACCGACATCAACCTGGACGGCCTGTCGGGCCTGGCCGGGTGCAAGGTGGCAAGGCTGGACGTGCGCGACGATGCCTCGATCGCCGAGGCCTTGGCGCTTTCCGGACCGCTGGACGTGCTGTTCAACTGCGCCGGCGCGGTGCCGGGCGGGACGATCCTCGATTGCTCGCCCGAGGACTGGTCGCTCGCCTATGACCTCAATCTCACCAGCATGTACCGGATCATCCGGGCGGCGCTGCCGGACATGATCGCGCGCGGCGGCGGGAGCATCGTCAACATGTCCTCGGTCGCCAGCTCGATCAAGGGCGTGCCCAATCGCTTCGCCTATGGCGTGACCAAGGCGGGCGTCATCGGCCTGACCAAGGCGGTGGCGGCGGATTTCGTCGGCCAGGGCATACGCTGCAACGCGATCTGCCCGGGCACGATCGAGACGCCATCGCTGCACGAGCGCCTGCGCGCGACCGGCGACTATGAAGGCGCGCTCGCCGCCTTTGTCGCGCGCCAGCCGATGGGGCGGCTGGGCCAGGCATCGGAAGTCGCGGCCCTCGCCCTCTATCTCGCGTCCGACGACGCTGCATTCACGACCGGCCAGATCCATGTGATCGATGGCGGCTGGACCAACTGATCCCGCGATTGAAGGAGTTCCGTACATGAAATTGCTGCGCTTTGGCCCGAGCGGCGACGAGAAGCCCGGCCTGCTCGATTCCGACGGCAGGATCCGCGACCTGAGCGGAGTCGTCGCCGATATCGACGGCGGCACGATCACGCCGGAAAGCCTGGAGCGGCTTCGCGCGATCGACCCGGCGAGCCTGCCGCTGGTCGAGGGCGATCCGCGGCTCGGCGCCTGCGTCGCGCGACCGGGCAAGTTCATCTGCATCGGCCTCAACTATGCCGATCACGCCGCCGAGACCGGCGCCGCGATTCCGGACGAGCCGATCCTGTTCATGAAGGCGACGAGCGCGCTTTCCGGGCCCAATGATCCGATCGTGAAGCCGCGCGGATCGACCAAGCTCGATTGGGAAGTCGAGCTGGCCTTCGTCGTCGGCACCGAATGCCGCTATGTCGACGAGGCGCAGGCCGAAGCGGCGATCGCCGGCTATTTCGTCTGCAACGACGTCTCCGAGCGCGCCTTCCAGCTCGAGCGCGGCGGCACCTGGGACAAGGGCAAGGGCTGCGACAGCTTCGGCCCGATCGGCCCCTGGCTAATGACCGCGGACGAGGTGGGCGACACGGGCGACCTGCACATGTGGCTCGAGGTCAACGGCAAGCGCTACCAGGACGGGTCGACTTCGACGATGATCTTCCGGCCGGCGTTCATCCTGTCCTATCTCAGCCGCTTCATGAGCCTTCAGCCGGGCGACATCGTCACCACCGGCACGCCGCCGGGCGTCGGGCTCGGGCAGAGCCCCAATGTGTGGCTCCACAAGGGCGACCGGATCGCGCTCGGGATCGCCGGCCTGGGCGAGCAGCACCAGGTGGTCATCGAAGCCTGATCGCAACAAGGCGGGGGCCGGCCGAACCGGCCCCCTGCCCGCTATTTCAGCAGCAGCCGCACTTCGCCGAGCGTCTGGGTGTAGCGCGCCTGCCCCGCCGGGTCGGCACTGACCAGCGAGCCGCGATCGAGGCCGATGTCGAAACCCTCGGAATAGGCACCGACGGCGGTCAGGAACTTGCCGATCGGCCCCGAGGCGACCTGCCTGCCGTTGAGGTAGAGCGTGACCGTGCCCGGCACCGACGGGTTGAACAAGGTGCCCTTGGCAGTGGCCAGATCGGGCACATATTCGTAGGCGACGGTAAGCGGCCCCGCAGGCAATGCCTCGCCCGCGACCACCGTCTTGTGGGACTGGCCATAGGCGTTGTTCTCGAACACCAGCCTGCCCTGCTTCACATAGAGCGCGAAGCCGCCAAGCCGGCCGCCTTCGGCGAGCAGCACGCCACTGCCGGTGGCGGCGTCCCCCTTGATATCCACCTCGAAACGATGCGCGCGACCCGAGAGGTCGGGAAGCGCGTTGCGCGGCAGCTGGCCTATGCCCGCCTGCCAGGCGAAGCGGGTAGCCGCCTTGTCGTAGAGGCCCGGCGCGCCGACCGGGGCCGGCAGCAGCGGGAAGACGCCGTTACGCAGCCCTTCCTTCTCGAACTCGGCCTTGAGCTCGGCAAGCTTCGCGGGTTCCTTGCCCGCCAGGTCGTTCGCTTCGCTGAAATCCTGATCGACATGGTACAGTTCCCAGCGATCCGTGGCGGGGTCGCTGGTGTAGACGCTGAGGCCGGACTCGATCAGCTTCCAGGGCAGATAGGGCCGGCGCGCCGCCGCCACCCAGCCGTCGCGATAGAGCGCACGGTTGCCGAATATCTCGAAATACTGCTCGCGATGCGCCTCGGGCGCCTTGGGATCCTTGAAGGTCGGGACGAGGCTGTGCCCCTCGAACGGAATCTGCTTCACGCCGTCCACGCTCTCCGGGAAGGCGATGCCGGCAGCGTCGAGGATGGTCGGCGCGATGTCGTTCACATGGCCGAACTGACCACGCACCGAGCCGGGCACATCGGTATGCCCCGGCCAGGACACGATCAGCGGGTTGCGGGTACCGCCGAAATGCGAGGCAACCTGCTTCATCCACTGGAACGGCGTGGTCGTCGCCCAGGCCCAGCCCGCGGCATAGTGATTGGCGACATCGGGGCCGCCGAACTTGTCGAGTTGCGCCAGCTGGGTCGCCGCGCTCGCCTGCCCCCCGGTGCCCGAGGCAGCCTCGTTGGCGATCGAACCGTCGAGCCCGCCTTCGGCGCTGCCGCCATTGTCGCCAACGATGTAGAAGATCAGCGTGTTCTGGCCGCCGGGGCGGCTGCGGATCTCATTGATCAGCCGGCCAACCTCGGCATCGGTATGCTCGACGAAGGCCGAATAGACTTCCATCTGGCGGGCGTAGAGCTTCTTCTGGTCCGGGCTCAGGCTATCCCAGGCGGGCAGTCCCTCGGGGCGCGGGGTGAGCTGCGCATTGGCAGGGATGACGCCGAGCCGCTTCTGCCGCGCGAAGGCCTCCTCGCGATACTTGTCCCAGCCGCCATCGAACCGCCCCTTGTTGCGGGCGATCCAGTCGGCCGGGGCATTGTGCGGCTGGTGCGCCGCGCCAGTGGCGAAATAGAGGAAATAGGGCTTGGCGGCGGCCAGCGCGTCATGCTCGTCCACCCAGCGCAGCGCATGATCGACCAGGTCGCTGGTCAGGTGATAGCCGAGCCCAGCCTTTTGCGGCGATTCCACCGGTGTGGTGTTGTCATAGAGATGCGGCTCCCACTGATCGTCCTCGCCCGACATGAAGCCGTAGAAATGATCGAAGCCGAGCCCGGTCGGCCAGCGATCGAACGGCCCCGCGGACGAGATCTCCCACTGCGGCGTGTTGTGCCACTTGCCGACCGCGGCCGTGCTGTAGCCATTGTCATGCAGGATCCGCGCGATCGACGCGGTCTCCTTCTTCCAGATCGAGTTGTAGGCGGGGAAGCCGGCCGCGATGTCCTGCAGATTGCCGAAGCCGACCTGGTGCTGGTTGCGCCCGGTGAGCAACGCCGCCCGGGTGGGCGAGCAGATCGCCGTCGTGTTGAAGCGATTGTAGCGCACCCCGTCCCTGGCCAGCGCGTCGAGATTGGGCGTGCGGGCCAGGCCGCCAAAGGTCGAAGTCGCGCCGAAACCGACATCGTCGAGCAGGATCACCACGACATTGGGCGCGCCTTTCGGTGCCTCGGGACGCCGGGGAAAGGCCGGCACCGAGTCCGCCCGCTTAACCGCGATCCTGCCGGTGAATCCCTCGCTCCCGCCGGGCGCGGTCTGCGCCTCGGCCGCCAGCGGCGCGGCCAGGGAAACACTCGAAGCGGACAACAGCAACAGCGTGCGGCGGAATATGGTCATGAGCCCCTCCAGTCGGAATCGATTATACTCTACTTAATAAGTAGAGATACAGGAGATGAGCTTTAGGCCGCAAAAGCCGAACTTGCTTTTCAATTCATACTACATCGATAGGAATTATCGCCGTGCCGATGAAGCCGGCAGCCGCTCTCGTCCGGTTTCATCGCTTCCCCGAGCGAGGTTCATTCCCCAAGCTCAGGTCTTGGCCGCGCCCCATCCCGCAGGGCGCGGCCACTTTTTTTCGTTCAGACCTCGGGACGGACGCTCGGCCGCGTGTTCGGGTAGATCTGCTCCACCTTCGGCTCACCGGGCCCGGACGCATGCATGCCGTATGCATTCACCGGCTGGGACCGGTTCACCCACAGCGCGTAGTGGAGATGGTCCGCGCGGGGATCCTTGGTGTTCGGATGCAGCAGGATCGTCAGGCCGAGGCTGTTGAGCTGCAACCAGGGGACGATCACCGGCAGCTGGTCGTTGGTAAAGCCGAAATAGAAGGACGGCGTGACATGCGGCCCGCGCGGCTCGAGGTTCCAGTTGCCGAGCTCGACGGAGAATCGCTCGGCCGCCCATTTGCGGATCAGCGCCGCCTTTTCATAGCTGTCCTCGTCGAAATAGATGTGCGCGTGGTAGCTCTTGATGTCGGTATAGGCGCGCGGGCTAGATGGCAGCACGGCTTCGCCGGGGCGCACCGATTTCGGGCGGGGTGTCGCCTCCTTGTAGGTCTCATAGCCCCAGGGGCTACGCCCGGTGGCCTGCGGTGCGACGGGTATGGCCGGCGCGGGCGTGGTTTGCGCCTCCGCGCCTCGCGCAAGGCCGATTGCGGCCAGTGCCGCCGCGCCCCCTCCCAATAGCGCGCGACGCCCGGGCGACAGCAAATCGGCCCACATCTGGTCGTCGCGCTCGTTGAAGAAATCGGGATCGAGCGACATGGAAGCTTCTCCGGTCAATGGGCGCGGACGCCGGCCAGGGTGAATTCCGGCGCCGCTTCTTCCGGAAGGAAATCGGGCACCGAGAGATAGCGCTCGCCCGTGTCATAGGCGAAGCCGAGGATGTTCGCGCCGGGCAGCTCGGGCAGCTTGCGGGCAATCGCCGCAAGGGTCGCGCCGGAGCTAGGGCCGACGAGCAGCCCCTCCTCGCATGCCGCGCGGCGAGCAAAGCCGCGCGCTTCGTCGGCGCTGACCTGGATCACGCCATCGAGCATGTCGGCATGGAGATTGGCCGGGATGAACCCCGCACCGATGCCCTGGATCGGGTGCGGACCCGGCGCGCCGCCGGAAAGCACCGGCGAAAGTTCGGGCTCAACCGCGAAGACCTGAAGCGTCGGCCATTCCATCTTGAGCGTCTCCGCCAGCGCAGTGATGTGCCCGCCGGTGCCGACGCCGGTGATGATCGCGTCGATCGGATCGCTGCGGAAGTCCGCCAGTATCTCCTGGGCGGTAGTGCGGACATGCGCATCGATATTGGCCGGATTGTCGAATTGCTGCGGCATCCATGCGCCCGGCGTCGCGCGCACCAGCGCATGCGCCCGGTCGATCGCGCCAGCCATGCCCTGCGCGCGCGGGGTGAGATCGAAGCTGGCGCCATAGGCCAGCATCAGCCGGCGGCGCTCCACGCTCATGCTTTCGGGCATCACCAGGATCAGCCGGTAGCCCTTCACCGCCGCGACCAGCGCGAGCCCGATGCCCGTATTGCCGCTGGTCGGCTCGATGATCGTGCCGCCCGGACGAAGCAACCCCTTGCGCTCGGCTGTCTCGATCATCGCCAGCGCGATGCGGTCCTTGATCGACCCACCGGGATTCGATCGCTCGGCCTTGATCCAGACCTTCGCATCCGGGAACAGCCGCGACGCACGGATATGCGGCGTGTTGCCGATCGTCTCGAGAATGCTGCTCGCCCTCACGCGCGCCTCCCTCTTCTCAGGGCCGGATTTATATCCTACTAGATTGATGGATAATAAGCCAGCTCAGCGCGACGCGGTCCTGATAGTTTTAGCTCACCGCGGTGAAGCCGAACTCCGGTTGCCCCATTTAATCTCTACTAGAATGATAGAGATAAGGGAGGCACGAACATGCACAACAGGAAGATCCGGGTTCTCGCACTGGCCGCCACCGCTCTCACCCTGGTCGCTTCCGCGCCGGCCTGGGCTGCCGATGACGACAAACCAAAGCCCGTCGCGGCGACCGCCGACGATCCCGTCGCCGACGAGGAAGCGCAGCACGCCACCGGCCAGGAGATCCTGGTCACGGCGCGGCGGCGTGAGGAGAAACTGCAGGAGGTGCCCGTCGCGATCAGCGCGGTCTCGGGCAGCGAGCTGGCCGACCAGCATATCTACCGCGTCGGCGATTTCGCGGCGAAGCTGCCCAATTTCGCCGCTGTTCAGCAGAACACCCGCGTATCCGGCCTCTATGTCCGCGGGCTTGGCGGCAATGCCAGCAATGACGGCGCGGAATCGGGCGTCGGCCTGATCGTCGACAATGTGTTCTTCACCCATGTCGGCTTCAGCTGGCTCGATTTCGTCGACCTCGACCATGTCGAGCTGGTGCGCGGGCCGCAGGGCACGCTGCTCGGCAAGAACACCACGATCGGCGCGCTGATCGTCACGACCAAGCGGCCGAGCTTCACCCCCGAGCTCAATCTCGAGGCGGGCTATGGCAACCAGAACCACTTCCAGATCCGCGCCAACGCGACCGGCCCGCTGATCGGCGACACCCTGGCCTATCGCGCGACCTTCTATGTCGATCGCTCGGATGGCTGGGCGAAGAATGCCCAGGACGGCCAGAAATATCTCGATGTGAACCGCTGGGCGGCACGCGGGCAGCTGCTGTTCCAGAGCGGCCCGGTGACCAGCCGCCTGATCGGCGAGCATTACGAGACCAGCGAGTACAATAATTACTATCCCGGCTTCGCGGACGCGACGACCTTCGCCAATGGCGCGGTCCGCTCGGGCGCCTGGGAGAACAAGCTCAAATCGATCTTCGGCTACACGCCCAGCTACAGGATCGGCCAGAACGCCAATCTCAACACCCAGGAGCGGATCGACTCCCGGGTCAACGGCCTGTCGAACGAGCTGACGATCGACCTGGGCGGCCCCACCCTGACCGCAGTGAGCGCCTGGCGGCAGCTGCGCTTCCGCCCGCATAACGACAGCGACCTCTCGCCCTTCTCGATCCTGCGCGCCGGCTATGACGTGGATGTCGATCAATATTCGCAGGAGATCCGGATCGCCTCGGCCGCCGGCAATCCGATCGAATATCAGTTCGGCGGCTATTTCCTGCGCGAGGACCTGGTCAGCAACAACCGCTCGATCTTCCAGGCGGACTCGACGAAGTATTTCCTCACCGGGGCGCTGCCCGCCGCCGCGCTGCTCCCGGCGATCCTCGATGGCGTGGAGTATGACCAATATGGCAAGCTCCAGGTCACCAGCGGCGCGGCGTTCGGCCAGCTTACCTGGCATGCGAGCGACCGGCTGGCGTTGACCGGCGGCCTGCGCTTCACCCGCGAGAACAAGAAGGCGTCGAACACCGCGACCGTCTTTGGCGGTTCGGCGCTGCCGGCCACGCTCGCCCCGGCGCGCACGGCGATCGTCAACGCGTTCGGCGGGATCTTCGCGGTTGCCGACGAGAAGACCACCAGCAGCTGGTCGTGGCTGGTCAATCCGTCGTTCAAGCTTTCCGACGACGTGCTGCTCTATGCCTCGGTCAGCTATGGCGAGAAGTCGGGCGCGGCCAATCTGGGCGCGACGCCGGGCAAGCCGGTGATCATCGATCCGGAGAAGTCGACCGCTTACGAAGCCGGCATCAAGACGACGCTGGCCGGCGGCAGGGCGACCTTCAACGTCAATTTCTACTGGAACGACATCAAGGACTTCCAGGCGACGCAATATGACCCGAACCGGGTGGCGCTCGGCTATTTCCTCGGCAATGCGGCGCGGGCCCGGCTGCGCGGCGTCGAGCTGGAGGCGTCGGCCAAGCTCGGCGGCGGGTTCAGCGCCTCGGCGAGCGGGTCGTTCAACGACGCGACCTTCCGCTCCTATACCAACGCGCCGCCGCCGGTGGAGCTCAGCAATGTCGCGCCCTCGGTGAACCTGTCGGGCACGCGCATACCCGGCTCCTCGAAATGGAGCGGCCAGTTCAGCCTCAACTACGACAACACCGTCTCCGATGCGCTCGGCCTGTTCGGCTATGTCAACCAGACCTATCGCAGCGAGACCAACCTGCTGAGCGCCGTCTCCGTGTACGGCAGGCAGGAAGGCTATGGCCTTACCAATGCCGGCATCGGGATCCGTAGCGCCGACGGCCGCTATTCGCTGCAATTCTGGAGCCGCAACCTGTTCGACAAGCGCTATGCCGTCGGCATCGGCCAGGCGACCGCGATCACGCCGTTCATCAAGGTGCTCGGCGAGACGCGCACCTTCGGCACCACCGCGCGGGCGCGGTTCTGACCGTGGCGCGCGATCGGCAGATGCGGCTCGGCGCCTTCCTGATGGGGGTCGGCCATCACGCCGCGGCCTGGCTGCACCCGTCGGCCGATCCGCGCGCGCTCACCCGGCTCGGCCACTATGTGCATCAGGCACAGGTGGCCGAGGCAGCGAAGTTCGACGCGATCTTCTTCGCCGACAATGTCGCGATGCTGGGGCCGCCTTCCGAACTGGGGGCGCTGGCGGCCCTGCCCTATTATTTCGAGCCGCTGTCGCTGCTCGCCGCGCTCGCGCCGCAGACCGAGCGGATCGGCCTCGTCGCCACCGTCTCGGCGACGTATCTCCCGCCCTATCACCTCGCCCGGAAGTTCGCCTCGCTCGATCATCTGAGCGGCGGGCGAGCCGGGTGGAACTGCGTGACTTCGGGCTCGGACGCCGAGGCGCATAATTTCGGGCTCGATCACCAATATGAGCACGCCCATCGCTACGCCCGTGCCGGCGAATATGTCGATGTGGTCAAGGCGCTGTGGAACAGCTGGGAGGACGGCGCGCTGATCGCGGACCAGCAGGCGCGGCGCTTCTACGACCCCGCCCGCATCCACCGGATCGACCATGGGGGCCAGTTCTTCAAGGTCGCCGGGCCGCTCCAGCTCGACCGCACGCCGCAGGGCCATCCGGTGATCGTGCAGGCGGGCTCGTCCGACGACGGGATCGCACTCGCCGCCGCCACCGCCGAACTGGTCTTCACCGCCCAGCAATCGCGGGAGGACGCCATCGCCTTCCGCACCCGGCTGCGCGCCGCTGCTTCGGCGAACGGCCGCGACCCGGACGAGCTGCTGGTGCTGCCGGGGATCATGCCCTTCGTCGCCGAGACACGGGAAAAAGCCCAGCAGCTGCACGACGAACTGCTCGCGCTGGTCGATCCGCGGCTCGGCATCGGCTTCGTCTCCGGGCTGATGGGCACCGACCTGTCGCAATATCCGCTCGACGGCCCGCTGCCCGAGCCTGCCTCCACCCAGGGCTGGCAGAGCCGCCAGAAGCTGCTGGTCGATACCGCGCGGGCCGAGGGTCTGAGCATCCGCCAGCTCATCGCCCGGATCATCACCGCGCGCGGGCACAAGACAGTGGTCGGCACACCCGGCGAGACCGCCGACCTGCTCGAGGACTGGTTCACCGCGGGCGCGGCGGACGGCTTCAACATCATGCCGCCGATCCTGCCACAGGGGCTGGAGGCGTTCGCGGAACTGGTCGTGCCCGAGCTGCAGCGCCGCGGACTGTTCCGCACCGAATATGCGGGCCGGACGCTGCGCGACCATCTGGGCCTGCCCCTTCCCCAAACCCCGGCGCTGGCCGCCGCTGCCGAGTAACCCAACGAAGGAGAGCTGCCATGACCGTCTCTACCCGCAGTGCCTATCTGAACACGCCCGACCCCCAGATCCCGCTCGACGTAGTGCCTGTCGGCGGGCGCATCGGCGCTGAAGTGCGCGGGGTCGCGCTCTCCGCCGATCTCCCGCCCGAAACACTGGCGGCGATCCGCGCCGCGCTGGTGCGCCATAAGGTGCTGTTCTTCCGCGGCCAGCATCATCTCGACGATGCCGGGCAGGAAGCGTTCGGCCAGACATTCGGCACGCCGTTCGAGCACCCGACCGTGCCGTCGCGCGGCAATTTCCTGTTCGAGCTGGACTCGCACCACGGCGCCCGCGCCAATCACTGGCACACCGACATCACTTTCGTGCCGGCCTATCCCTTCGCCTCGATCCTGCGCGGCGTGACGATCCCGCCGGCGGGCGGCGACACGGTCTGGGCCAATACCGTCGCCGCCTATCAGGACCTGCCCGAGCCACTGCGCGAGCTGGCTGACGGGCTGCGCGCGATCCACACCAATGCCTATGACTATGCCGCCGAGCGCCCCGACGCGACCGAGGAGCAGCGTAAGCGCTTCGCCGCCGTGTTCGCGCGGGTGGTGTACGAGACTGAGCATCCCGTGGTGCGCGTCCATCCCGAGAGCGGCGAGCGGACGCTCCTGCTCGGCGGTTTCGTCAAACAGTTCGTCGGACTGCCGCAGGCGGACTCCAAGGCGCTCTACGATCGGCTGCAAAGCTATGTGACCCGGCTCGAGAACAGCGTGCGCTGGCGCTGGCGCGAAGGCGATGTGGCGATCTGGGACAATCGCGCCACCCAGCATTATGCGATCGACGATTATGGCGACCAGCACCGCGTCGTCCGCCGTGTGACGCTGGCGGGCGATGTGCCGGTCGGCGTCGATGGCCAGTCGAGCCGCGCGATCCTGCCCGCGCCCGAGGCGCTGCTGGAGGCAGCGGAATGATCTCGCGCCGCCAGTCGCTCGTCCTGCTCGGCGGCACTGCCGCCGGGCTGGCCCTTGCCGGCTGCGGCCGCAAGGCCGGCCCCGAGCGCAAGGACGTGATCTTCGCCACCCAGAAGAACGGCGTGCCCTTCCTCGCAGAGACGCGGGGCGAGTTCGCCAAGCGGCTGGATAAGCGCGGGATAGCGCCGGTGAAGTGGGTCGAGTTCGCCTCGGGCCCGCCGCTGATCGAGGCGATCCGCGCCGGTGCCGTCGATATCGGCCTGGTCGGTGACACTCCGGTCGCCTACGCCCAGGCGGCGGGAACCGACCTCAACTTCGTTGCCGCGCAGAGCTTCCCCGGCCTGGTCGGCAGCGGGTTGCTGGTGCCGGCCAAGTCGAGCGTAACGAACCTCGCCCAGCTCAAGGGCAGGCGCGTGGCCTATACCAAGGGCTCCGCCGCCGAGTTCGCGCTGGCAGCGGGGCTCAAGCAGGTCGGGCTGGGCCTCAAGGACATCCAGACGGCCAGCCTCGCCCCCGGCGACGCGCAGACCGCGCTCGCCAATGGGTCGGTCGATGGCTGGGTGGTGTGGGATCCGTATTTCACGCTCGCCCAGATCCGCGGCGGCGCCCGTGAAGTGCCGCTGCCCGCGTCCGGGCTCAACACCACCGCCTTCTACATCGCCTCGGGCGATTTCGTGCGGAACCGCACCGATGTGCTGCGCGCCACGCTCGACGAGCTGCGCGCGGAGGCCGCCTGGGGCAATGCCAACCGCAACTTCTATCGCGACCAGGTCGCCAAGGCGACGCGGCTGCCACCGCAGGTGCTCGACGGCATGCTGACACGCTACAAGGACTTCCTGTTCCGCGTCGATCCGGTGACCCCGGAGGTGATCGAGAACCAGCAAAAGGTCTCGGACTATCTGTTCGACGCCGGGGTGCTGCCCAAGCGGGTCGATGCCTCCAAGGCGGCCTGGACCGGCTGGAAGCCGGCATGACCCGGGGCGCCGGCTGGAAGGAAAGCCCGCTCGTCCCGGCGATCGTGCCGGTGGGACTACTCGTCGTCTGGCAACTCGCCTCGACCACGGGACTGCTGCCCTCGCAGATCCTGCCGGCGCCGACGGCCGTGGTGAAGGCAGCGGCCGAGCTGACCGCCGACGGTGAGCTGATCCACCATCTTGCCGTGAGCACCGCCCGGGCATTGACCGGATTGGTGGTGGGCGGATCGATCAGCTTCGTGCTGGGGCTGGTCTGCGGGCTGTCGCCCTTCGCGCGGAGGCTGCTCGACCCGACCTTGCAGATGGTGCGGACGATCCCGCACCTCGCGCTGCTGCCGCTGGTCATCCTGTGGTTCGGCATCGGCGAGCAGGCCAAGATCCTGCTCGTCGCCTGGGGCATCTTCTTCCCCATCTACCTGAACACCTATCACGGCGTGGTCTCGGTCGATCCCCAGCTGATCGAGATGGGCCGGGTCTATGGGATGAAGCGCTGGGAGCTGTTCCGCCGGATCATCTTCCCGGGCGCCCTGCCCTCGATCCTGGTGGGCTTGCGCTTCGGCCTGGGCATCATGTGGCTGACCCTGATCGTCGCCGAGACGATCGCCGCCAATTCGGGCATCGGCTACATGGCGACGCAGGCCCGCGAGTTCAGCCAGACCGACATCATCGTGCTGGCGATCTTCGTCTATGCCGGCCTCGGCAAGCTCGCCGACAGCCTGACCCGCGCGCTGGAGCAGCGCCTGCTCCGCTGGAACCCCGCCTACGCAAGGGCCTGAGCCATGAACCTTCCCGCACTTCGTCTCGTCGAACAGGCTGACCGCCCGGTCAGCGGCGCGCCGGTGGCCGTCCGCGAGCTCTCCGTCGCCTTTGGGCAGAACCAGGTGCTCGACCGGCTGAGCCTGCATATCGAACCCGGCGAATTCGTCGCGATCGTCGGCCGATCGGGCTGCGGCAAGAGCACCCTGCTGCGCGCGGTCATGGGGCTGATCCAGCCGGGCGGCGGCGGCATCGAGGTCGATCTCGCCGCGGCACGGCTGGTTTTCCAGGAGCCACGGCTACTGCCCTGGGCGAGCGTGCGCGAGAATGTCGCGATAGGCGCGCCGACCGGGCTCGATGCCGCCGAGCGCGACCGGCTGGTCGATGCCCGGCTTGCCGAAGTCGGGCTGGCCGACAAGGCCGAGCAATGGCCCGCCGCGCTCTCCGGCGGCCAGCGTCAGCGGGTTGCGCTTGCCCGCGCGCTGATCAGCCAGCCGCGCCTGCTCGCGCTCGACGAGCCGCTCGGCGCGCTCGACGCGCTTACCCGCATCGAGATGCAGGCACTGGTCGAGACCGTGTGGGCGAGCGAAGGCTTTTCGGCGCTGCTCGTCACCCATGACGTGGCCGAGGCGGTAGCGCTGGCCGACCGGGTCGTGGTGATGGAAGCGGGCAGGATCGCGCTCGACCTGCCGATCGCCGTGCCCCGCCCACGCCGCCACGGCGATGCTGAGCTGGCGGCGCTGGAAGGGCTGATCCTCGACCGGCTGCTCGGGCGCTGATTGCCTACACCGTTCCGGCGGCGATCCGCGAAAGTACACGAAGTACAGGCCAAGGACGGTTTTGCGCCCAGAGCCGAGTTCTCAGTGCAGCTTGAGCCTGGGGCGAACGAACCTGTTGATATAGCTTACTAAAATCAGGATCGTACCGCGGATCCTGCCATGCACCGCCAGCAGGTGCATGCGGTAGAGCGACATGTAGACGAAGCGTGCCAGCCGTCCTTCAACTGCCATGCGTCCGCCGACCAGCCGGCCCATCAGCGATCCCACGGTGGAGAAGCGGCTGAGCGATACCAGCGAACCGTGATCGCGGTAGACAAAGGTCTTGAGCGGCATGCCGGCCATCAGGCGGGAAAGATTGGCGAAGGCGGTGTCCGCCATCTGGTGTGCCGCCTGCGCGCGCGGCGGGATCGGGCGGTCGCTGCCGGCGGGCGTATAGGAGGCGCAGTCGCCGATCGCGAAGATGCGCTCGTCGTCCAGGCTCTGCAGCGTCGGCCGCACGATGACCTGGTCGCCTCGCGACAGCCGCAGCCCGTCCAGCCCCTCGCGGATCGGCGCCGCCTTCACCCCGGCGGCCCAGAGCTGGAGATCGGCGGGCACGAAAATGCCCCCACGCGTCTCCATGCCGAGTGGCGTCGAGGCGGTTACGGCGACGCCAGTCATCACCTTGACGCCGAGCACCTCCAGCTCCTCGCGCGCGGCATCGGCCAGACGCTCGGGCAATGCCGGCAGGATGCGCGGCCCAGCCTCGAGCAGGGTCACGTCCAGCCGCTTCCGGTCGAACACCTCGAGCCCGTAATAGCTGAGGCCGTCGGCTGCGTTGTAGAGTTCGGCCGCCAGCTCGACGCCAGTGGCGCCGCCGCCGACAATGGCGATGCGCACGCGCGCATCCGATGCCGGATCCTCGGACATGGCGCGCGACACGCGCAGGCAATGATCGAGCAGCTGGTCGCGGAAGCTGTCCGCCTGGGCCTGGCTGTCGAGGAACAGGCAGTTCTCGGCGACGCCCGGCGTGCCGAAGTCATTGGTGACAGAGCCATAGGCCAGCACCAGATAGTCATAGCGCACCGTATGCGCGCCGATCACTTCGCGCCCCTTGGGATCGAGCACGGGCGCGAGATGGACGCGGCGCGCGGTGCGATCGATCCGCTCCAGCGTGCCATAATGATAGCGATAGCCCCAGCGATGGCAGTGGCTGCGATAGCCCACCTCGTCGAGGCTGGCATCGAGCGAGCCCGCCGCCACCTCGTGCAGCAGCGGCTTCCAGATATGGGTGCGGTTTCGATCGATCAGGATGATGTCGTGCCGCTTGCGGCCGTAGCGGCTGCCGAGCTTGCGCGCGAGTTCAAGGCCGGCGGCACCGCCGCCGACGATCACGATCTGGATCTTCCTGTCGCTTGTCATGCTCGCTCCGCGGTCTGGGTCGTTCGAGTCACATCCGGCGCGTTGCACGTTGCAATGCCTCGCGGCGGATCGCAAAACAGGATGTGGCCGACGACAATTTCACTGAACGCAATCGCCAGGAGATCATCGCGATCGCCACGCGGCATTTCGCCGACAAGGGCTTTGCCGGCGCGCGGGTCGACGAGATCGCCGCGGCCACGGCCACCTCGAAGCGGATGATCTACTATCATTTCGGCAGCAAGGACGGGCTCTACCGCGCGGTGCTGACCGAAGCCTATCGCGGCTTCCGCTCGGCCGAGCTCGACACCGGGCTCGACGCGCTGCCGGCGATCGAGGCGCTGGCCCGACTGACCGGGCACAGCTTCGATTTCCACTTCCGCCATCCCGAGCTGGTGCGGCTGGTGATGGACGAGAACATGCGGCGCGGGCCGCATGTCGGCGGGATCTCGGAAGGGCGCAACGAAGTGGTGCTGCCGCGTACCCGGGCGCTGCTCGATCGCGGCGTGGTCGAGGGGAGCTTCCGTGCCGGCATCGACGCCGCCGACCTGCACATGACGATCAGCGCGCTCGCCTTCTACTTCGTGGCCAATCGCTACACTTTCGGCACGATCTTCGGCGCGGACATGGAGAGCGAGGCGGCCGTCGCGCAGCGGCGCGAACAGGTGATCGACACTGTCTTGCGCTATTGCCGCGCGGATGGCTGACGCCTGCATCAGAACTGGACCTTGACCTGGCTGCCGAACGCCAGCGCGTTGCGGGTGCGGCGGAAGGCGAAGGTGCCCGGATCGAGGATATACTGGACGTCCGGCCGGATGCTGAGCCAGCGGCGCAGCTGGATGCCGTAGCTCAGCTCGATCGCGGTCTCGCCGGCCGGCAGCGAGACGAAGCCTTCGGGCACGGCCTGGGACGCCTCGTGCAGGTCGCGCAGCCGCGGATTGACCCGCGCCTGGATAATGCCGAGCGCGATCGTATCGGCATCGCGGCTGGCGAAGGTGCCGGTCTTGACCAGGCCGGCAGCGAACCACCGGGTGATCGGCGCCGATGCCCGGGGATTGGCGGCGAACTGCCCGAAGACAGAGAGCCCCCTGCCCCCGCTGCCGCGCACCACCATCTGGTCGGCCAGGATATAGGCGCCGTAGCGGCCGGTAACGCTGCCCGGGCGGCCCTGCCGCGCCACCGTCGAGCTGTCATAGTAGAAGCCGAGCTTGTAGTGGCCCGGCAGCACGCGACTGTCCTTGCCGATGCCCGGATCATATTCGACTTCGATCGGCACCAGCACGCCCGTCGAGCCGCCGGCGAAGGGACGGAAGGCATTATGCTCGTCGTTGAGGCGGGGATTGACCTGGAAGAGGCCGGTGCGCAGCGTCACATCCGGGCGCAGCCGATAGCGCAGCGTGGCGCCCCAGCGGGCATTGGGGTAATTGTACCAGCCGGTGTCGCCCGAAAAGGCCAGCGGGTGCGCGCAGAAGGCGGCGTTCACCAGGTTGCAGCCGATCGCCATGCCGCCCAGATCATTGCCCATCGCGAAATAGCCGACGCGCAGGTTCAGCCGGCCGCTATCGAAATTCTGCTCGATGCTGAATTCGGTGAGCTTGGTGAAGTTGCCGCCCGCCGCTTCCTGGATCGGCAGGCGGTTGCCGACGATATCCGACGAGACGCCGATGCCGCGCCGGTCGTTGAGCGTGAGATGGAAGAGCGCGCCCGACCAGCCGATCGTCCTGTCGAGATCGACATCGACGCCGGCGCGCAGCTGCTGGGTATAGCCGGTGCCGCGCTTCAGGCCGCCATCGACGGCGGCGAAGGTCTCGGAGACATAATCGGCGCGGAGGCTGATCCCCGCCTCGCGCAGGTCGCTGCGCGCGCCGCCCCAATCGCCGGTGAGCGTCTCCCGATCCGGGGACAACAGGCCCGGCTCGGCAGGCGCAGACGCTTCCGCTTGGGCATGCGCTCCTGAAAGGGGGGCGGCGGACAGCAAAGCCGCTGCGAATATCGGTGTGTACCGGGCCAAAGCGCCCTCCTTCCCGTGTCGTCGGACACGGGATCATCCAGTGTTGAACAAGGGCGGGAGCGCAGCGGCGGGCCGCGCTCCCGATCATCGGGTCAGGGCAGCGCGTAGGCGATCACATAGTCGCCCCGATCAGGGGACTGGCGCGCGCCGCCTGCGGTGATCACGACATATTGCTTGCCGGTGCGCGGCGAGCGGTAGCTCATCGGCCCGCCCTGGCTGCCGACCGGCAATCGCGCCTTCCATACCTCTGCGCCGTTCGCCGAGTTGAAGGCCCGCAGGTAATAATCCTGGGTGCCGGCGATGAAGACGAGGCCGCCCTGCGTGGCCAGCGTGCCACCCAGAGTCGGCAGGCCGATCGGGATCGGCAGGCCCATGCGGATGCCGAGCGGGCCGGTGTCGCGCACCGTGCCGACCGGCACCTGCCACTTGATGCTGCGCGTCTTGAGGTCGATCGCGGTCAGCGTGCCGTAGGGCGGCGCCTGGCATGGCACGCCGAGCGCGGAGAGGAAGCGATCCTTCACCACCGAATAGGGTGTGCCCTTCAGCGGAACGCTGCCCATGCCAGTGTTGACCGCCTCGCCGGCCGCGCCGCTCTTGCCCGCCTGTGTGGCGGTCTGCGGCACCATCCGCACCCACAGGCCCAGCCGCATGTCGTTGACGAAGACGGTGCCGGTGGTCGGATCGGTCGAGACGCCGCCCCAGTTCATGCCGCCGAGCGAGCCGGGGAAGCTGAGCGACTTGTCGGTGCCGGGTGCGGTGTACAGCCCCTCATAGCGCATGCCCTTGAACGCGATGCGGCAGAGCAGCTGGTCGAACGGGGTGGCACCCCACATGTCCTTCTCGGCGAGCGGACCCACGCCGATCTGCGGCATGCCGACCGAGCGCGGCTGGGTGCGCGCATAGGGTTCGCCGGGGATGTCCGCCGCCTTGACCGGCGTCTCGACGACCTTGGTCAGCGGCTTGCCGGTGGCGCGGTCGAGCACATAGACCTGCCCGGCCTTGGTGCCGACGATCAGCGCCGGGACGGCCGGCCGACCGGGCATGGGGAAGTCTATGAAGCTCGGCTGCATCGGCACGTCGAAGTCCCAGAGATCGTTGTGGACGGTCTGGAAATGCCACTTCTCGCGGCCGGTAGTGGCGTCGAGCGCGAGGATCGAGGCGCCGTATTTGTGGTCGAGAGCCGTGCGCGGCACGCCGTACAGGTCGACCGACGAACTGCCGACCGGCATGAACACAGTGTTCGAGTCCGCGTCATAGGACATGGAAGACCAGACGTTCGGGGTCGAACGCGTATAAGTCTGTCCCGCCGGGGGCGTGCCGGTGATCGCGGGATTGCCGGGATCGAACGCCCAGCGCAGCTTGCCGCTGATCACGTCGAAGCCGCGGACCACGCCGCCGGGCATGTCGGTCTGGACATTGTCGGCGATGCGGCCGCCGACCACGACCGTGGTGCCGGCCAGCGTCGGCGCGGCGGTGAGCTGATATTGCGGGTCGGGCGCGTTGCCGAGGCCGGCCTTGAGATCGACCCGGCCGCCCTGGCCGAAGTCCGTGCAGAACTTGCCGGTATCGGCGTCGAGCGCGATCAGCTCGGCGTTGATCGTGTTCATCAGGATGCGGCGCTGGCAGGCGGCACCCTCCGGCACGGTGGCTGCGGCGACCGGCGTCGCGCCGGGCAGGCTCGGCTGTTGCAGCGGCGCGCGCGCATCGAAATAGGCGAGGCCGCGGCAGCGCATCCATACCGAGGCATGCGCGTTGATCAGCGCCTTCCACTTCTCGCGGCCGGTATCGGCATCGAGCGCGATGACGTTGTTGTGCGGGGTGCAGATATAGACGGTGTCGCCGATCTGCAGCGGCGTATCCTGATCCTCGGCGCCATTGCCGTCGCTCACCGCGACATCGCCGGTGCGATAGGTCCAGGCGACCTTGAGGTTCTGCACATTGTCGCGGGTGATCTGGTCCAGCGCGACGAAGCGGCTGCCGCCCGGCGTGTTGCCATAGGCGGCCCAATCCTTCTGCGCCTGTGCCGGATCGACGGGGAGCAGCGCGCCCGGCGTGCTGGCAAAGGCCACGGTCGGGTGCGGCACGAACATCGCGCCGAAGCCGGTCGCCGAGGCGATGCCGAGCACGGCGCCCGTCGCAAGCGCCGGGCGCCACATCGGGGCCAGCCCCTCTGCGCGGCGCAGCAAGGGATAGGACAGCGCCACCACCGTCGCGCCGACGCCCATCGCGAGCAGGCGGGAGATCAGCGGCCAGAAGCTCAGACCGACTTCCCATAGCGCCCAGAGGATCGTCAGCGCGAAGGTGGCGCCGAAGACCAGCGCGCCGGCCGAGCGACGGCGCGCGATCAGCACGCCGGATGCCACCAGCGCGATACCCGCGAGCAGGAAGTAGAAACTGCCGCCAAGGCTCACCAGCCTGGCGCCGCCGATGGCAAAGAACAGGCCCGCCGCGAGCAGTACCAGGCCCAAAAGCACCAGCCAGCTGCGCGTAAGCAGGCTGGCCCATTGTCTAGTGCCCGACATGCGGCACCTCCTTCTTGCGTAACGATCGTCGGGGAGGCCGGAATGCGGTTGGGCGATGGGACGCGTCGAATCGCGGAACCGTCGCGGCGGCGACGTCAACTGTGTACCAGTTAGTACATTCAGGGACGAAGTTCAAGCCGGACGGCCTGGCGGAGTGGTCGCCGGCAAATCCGGCACAGCGTCTTCCACCCGACCTGGCACCCTTGCGGCAAGCCCAACGAGGAACGCGCGCGATGCTTCGCGGATCGTGACCGGGAGAAGGGATTGCGATAGACCCGCGGCGTGCCCGTGAACCGATCAACGCTTCCCCTTGGTATTTCCGTCGATGCGATCGTCGACCAGGCGCTGGATCTTATTGCGTCCGGGGGACTCGCCGAACTGACACTGCGACCACTCGCGACCAGCCTTGGCGTCAGCGTGCCTGTCATCTCGGCGCGCATGGGCAGCAAGGAGCAGCTAGTTGAGGGCGTAACGCAGGCAGCGCATGCGCGCGACCTGGTGTTCTTCGAAAAATGGGGAGCGCTTGCGAGCGATGTGGGCGCCAGGGACAGCGCCTCGCGCGCCGCCATCGCCGAACTGGCACTGCGCGAATGGGTGACCCGGGAGCGACGCCAGGCGATCCTCCTGATCGAGCTGGTGCATGATCGTGCGTTGCGGCCCGATCGGCTGCCTGTGCTCGAGGATTGGCTCGACGATGCCGGGCGGTTCTGGGCCGAACTGATCTTCGGGGACGCGGCGCTGGCCGAGCTGGCGCTCGGCTATGTGCTGGACGAGGCCGGATTCTCGCTCGGCGCCGGCGACGATCCGAAATATGCGCTGCTCCGTTCGCTGTGCCTCCAGCGCTTTGCGAGTGGCATCTTTCCAGGCGCGGATGCCGACAAGGGCGCCGTGATCGCATCGCTGATCAGCCGGCTCGATGCCGCCGTGACGCCGGCAGCCGAGGAAGAAGATGCGAAGCGCCAACGGATCACGAGCAGCGCCGCCGACCTGATCGTCTCGCAAGGCATCGAAAGCGTCACGCACCGCTCGGTCGCGCTTGCCGCCGGCGTGCCGGCCTCCACGGTCGTCTATCATTTCGGGGCCCGCGCCACCCTGGTGGTGGCCGGCCTCCATGCGGTCATTGCCCGCTTCCATAGCCGGCGGAGTGATATCCGCATCGACCATAATGGCACGCCCCCCAACGACACCAGTATCCAGGACCTGGTCAAGGCAACCTCGATGATCGCGCTCGCCAGCGCCCGCGAACCCAGCCTGCTGCCCTATGCGATCGACATGCGGCGCAGGCGCGGCGAGAACTGGCGCGCGAGCGACATGGCGCCAATGGGGATCGGTATCGGCGCGGGCTTCGACCGCGCGGCCGGACAGGTCCTATCGATTGCCGCCTTCGGCATGGGCATGATCGGCATGGCGCGCAAAACTCCCGATCGCGCGCACTTTGCCCATGCCCTAGCCGCGCTGGAGACCTGGCGGACCCGGTCGACCGGCTGAGCGCGCGGAGTCATCGAAACGGCACAACCCGCTGATAGGCGCCGGGCCGGAGTGCGGCGGGATGGCGGATCGGGAAATATTGTCGGGCACGCGCCTCGTCGTGCTGTCGCTGCCGTCGCTGGCCTTTGCAGGCTATGACCTCGCCCGGCGGGTGTTCCTGGCACCGTATCTTTCCGGCGAACTCGCGCTGCAGGTCGGTGTTGTCGGCTGGCTGGTGCTGCTCGCCAATTTCGCGTCGATTCCGGCCGAGTTGCTCGCGGGATCGATGGGCGATCACGGATCGGATCGGCTCGGGCGGCGGCGACTATGGATGATCCTGGGTACCGCGCTGGTGCTGATCGGCACCGCCGGACTGCTGCGACAGGGCACCGCGCCATCGATCACCTCGGTGGCAGTCGCACTGGTCGCGCTGGTGGTCGGCTGGGCCTTGTGCAACGTCACGCACGGCGCCTGGGCACTCGAGGCCGCGCACGATAACCGGTCCCGGGGACGGATATTCGGCACGCGGACGCTGTTCGGGATCGCTGGCGGTATCTGCTTTTCGGCGATCGGCGCACTGCAGGTCGCCAGCTGGCCCTCCCCTTTCACCGTCATCATGATCACCGTCGCCTTTGGTGCGCTGGTACTGCACGCCACACTCGTCACCCTGTTGCCTGACCAGGCGCCCGCGCCGGGCAGGTGGCGGCTCGCCTCGCTGCTCGATCCGTTGCGGCTGCTGTTCGCCAGTCGCGGCAATCGCCGGCTGGCAGCGCTGTTCGCGCTCAACGGTGCACATGCGGCGATCACCACCACCGGCTATTTCTACATGGTCGACAATGGCCTGGGGCTGCACGGCTGGGCGCCAACCGGGATCCTCGTTCAGACCATCTGCGCCGCCATCGGCATCCTGGCGGCGATCCGGATCGGCGCCAGTCTCAGCGCGCACGCGCTGCTGCGGCTGACGCTCTGGGCGAATCTGGGCCTGGCGCTTGCCCTGCCGCTGCTGCCCGCCGGCTCGCCAGTCGCGCTGATTCTGTGGACGGTGCCGTTCGGGCTGACCTCCGCGATCGACTTCATGGCCCTGCGGATGCTGCTCGGCGCGCGGCTCGATGCCGGAGGCTCGCCGTCGGGGAAGCGTGCAGCCGCGCATTATGCCGGGTTCCACCTGCCCTTCAATCTATGTGGCGCCGTCGCTTCGGGGCTGTTGTTCGCGGGCTATCGCACCCTGGGCTTCGACCCGCGCGCGGCCCTTGGGCCTGAACAGACGTTCGCGCCGGTGCTGCTCGTCCCGGGCGCGGCAGCCGCGCTGATCACGTTGGTTTCACTCAGAATTCTGGCGGATTCCTCGCTGGACGAGCCCGCCGGAATATCTTCAGCAATGCGCACAACTCCCGAGGCACTCACTGAACAAGTGTAATTATGCCGTCATGGATACACCATAGGAGGTGCCCCGTATCCCGCCGAATCGGTGGGACTTCGAGGGGTATTTCGGATGAGAACCGACCTGTTTCGTGCGCTGATGGCCAGCGCAGCAACGCTCGGCTGCGGCTTTGGCGTTACTGAACAAGCGTTTGCACAGAACGCCAACACCGCTCCCGTACAGACGAGCGAGGCTTCCGGGGATACCGGCCTCGCCGACATCGTCGTCACTGCGCAGCGCCGCCAGGAAAAGGCACAATCGGTGCCGATCTCGATCACCTCGGTCAGCGGCCAGGCGCTGGAGGACAGCGGCTTCACCTCGCTCACCGACCTGCAATATGTTGTGCCCGGCGTTCAATATGACCCCACCCAGGGCGCCGCCTTCCAGATCCGCGGCGTCGGCAGCACTTCGTTCGATTTCTCCAATGCCAAATCAGTCAATGTCGTCGTCGACGACGTCGTGATGGATGCCCAGCGCGACAACGGCCTGATCGGCCTTACCGATATCCAGCGCGTCGACGTGCTGATGGGCCCGCAGGGCACGCTGTTCGGCAAGAACTCGACCTCGGGTGTGATCGCGATCACCACCAACAAGCCGGTGATCGGCCAGTTCTCCGGCACCGCCTACGCCAGCTATGGCGAGCGCAACGACCGCAACACCAATGCGACCGTGAACGTGCCGCTCAGCGATCAGGCCGCGCTGCGCGTCTCCGCTTTCGCACTGGGGCAGGACGGCAAGGGCCGCTATGTGGTGCTCGACCGCAATCTCGGCCTGGTCAGCGAATGGGGCGTGCGCGGCAAGCTGCTGTTCCAGCCGGCGCCGTCGCTCGAACTGGTGCTCGCCGGCGAATATACCCACCATATCGACACTGCCATCCGCGTGCCCGTTGGCGGCCCGGCCGGATCGACCTTTGCGCCCGCCGCCGCGCTAACCGCGGCGCAGATCGCGCTTGGCGTCGTCCCGGGGCCGGAGAACGCCGACAGCGCCGACGGATCGCTGGGCCATAACACCACGACCAACAAGGGCGGTTCGCTCCATGTGAACTATGAGATGGGCCAGCACACGCTGACCTCGATCACCGCCTATCGCGAGACGAGTTTCGACAACGACACGCCCGCCGATCTGCTGCCCCGCAACGTCTATGCCTATATCCCGTTCAATTCAGGCCGGCTGAAGACGAACAAGTTCAGCGAGGAGATCCACTTCGCCTCGCCCACCGGCGGCACGATCGAGTATCTGTTCGGCGCCTTCTACAACAAGCTGAATGCCAAGCAGACCCAGCTGCAATGGGGCACGCTCGGCACGCCGCTGCTGTCGCCTGCCGGTGTCCCGTCGCCGACGCTCTATGCGGTGACCGGCGCCTTCGATCCGATCACCAAGGCGATGCTGGGCAACGCCGTGCTGTTCGACGCCACCAACGAGGCGGCGGCCGCGTTCGGCCAGGTCAAGATCACGCCGGCGCGCCGGTTCAGCGTGACCTTTGGCGGGCGCTACAATTACGACTGGAACAGCCAGACGATCAGCTACGTCAATATCGATCCCAGGCCGATCACCGGCTATTCGCCGATCTTCGTCGCCACCGGCGCCGGGCCGACCGAGGCGTTCCGCACGGGATCGAAGAAGGGCGGCCGCTTCACCTATCGCATCGCGCCGCAATTCACGATCAGCCGCGACCTGATGGTCTATGCAAGCTATGCCACGGGCTACAAGCCGGGCGGCGTCGCCTTTGTCGGCAACCGCTACGATCCATACAATCCGGAATCGGTGAAGAGCTGGGAAATCGGCTTGAAGAGCGAGCTGTTCGATCGCCGCGCCCGGTTCAACCTCGCAGCCTTCTCGTCAAAGTTCACCGATTTCCAGGCGACGATCCTGACGCCGGTGAGCACCGGCATCGGCGGGTTCATCCTGGCGTCGGCGATCGGCAACGCGCCGGGCCTGCGTTCGCGCGGCATCGAGGCGTCGCTCATGGTCAAGCCGGCGCGGCAGATCACGCTGGGCGGCTCGGTTACCTATACCGACGCCACCTTCACCGATTATGTCGCCAGCCCGACCGCCAACTATACCGGCACGCGCCTTACCAATGCGCCCGAATGGCAGGCTAGCGTGACGATGGACTATGCCGACGAGATCGGCGCCGGGCTGAACTTCAAGGCGCATCTCGACTATGGCTATCGCAGCGACACCCAGACGGTGACCGGCGCGATGCTCGGCGACATCCTCGCCCCGGCCGTCAGCAACGCGGATGGCACCAAGACGCCCAATTCCACCTATTCGCGGATCCCGGGCTATGGCTTGCTCAACGGGCGTGTCAGCCTGGCCAAGCTGGACGGCGTGGTGGAGTTCGGCGTCTATGCCCGCAACCTGCTGAACACCTATTATTCCACCGGCTGGCAGATCTACGGCCCGCTTGGCCTGCTGCACTATACCTCGCCGAACGCCTACCGGACGCTCGGTGCCTTCGCCAAGATCAACTTCTGACGCGCCTTCGCCGCCGCTCCCGGGCCAATCGGCAGGGGGCGGCGCGCGATCCGTCGCACCAAGGACCCACGACATGAAGAAGCTCGCCATCGGCCTCGGCCTGATCGCCACCTGCACCGCCGCCGCGATCGCCATTGCCCAGGAAGCGCCCCGCACCGACGAGGTGCGGCTCAACGAGATCCAGGTGATCGGCACCCACAACAGCTATTCGCAGGGCGTCGACCCGCAGCTGCTGGCGATGGTCGATGCCACGCTCGGCCCGAAGCTGGCCGCCTTCACCAAGGCCATGCCCGAAAAGATGAAGGCCGACTGGCAGGAATATCATCCCAACTTCACCAGCATGAGCGAAGGCTTGAGCTATCGCTACACCAGCCTGACCGACCAGCTGGACGCCGGGATGCGCAGCCTCGAGATCGACATCAACAACGATCCCCAGGGCGGGCGCTACGCCCATCCGGCAGGTCTAGCCGCGTTGCGTGCCAAGGGCGTCAGCGACAGCCAGATGCTGCCCTATGACGCCACCGACATGGAGAAGCCCGGCCTCAAGGTGTTCCACGTCGCCGATCTCGACGTGCGATCGAGCTGCAACCTGTTCACGCGCTGCCTGAAGCAGCTTCGCGCCTGGTCCGATGCGCATCCGGATCACGCTCCCATCTTCATCCTGGTCGAAGCGAAGAGCGATGCGCTGCCGGTGTTCCCGAACTCGTCCCCGCCCCTCGCCTTTGATCGTGCCGCGTTCGACGAGATGGACCAGTCGATCTTCCGCGAGATTGGCCGCGACAAGCTGGTGACGCCGGACCAGGTCCGCGGCACCTATCCCACGCTCGAGGCCGGCGTGCTCGCGCACAACTGGCCGACGCTTGCGAAGTCGCGCGGCAAGTTCGTCTTCCTGCTGCTGACCGCGATGGATCCCCAGGCGCTGGCCGCCTATCATGCCGGGCATGAGAATCTGGAGGGCCGCGCGGCCTTCCTGCGCGCCACGCCGGGGCAGAGCTATGCCGCTTTCCTGCTGCTCGACAATGCCAATGTCCGCGCCAGGGAGATTCCCGAGCGCGTGAAGCAGGGCTATCTGGTCCGCGCCCGTGCCGACATCGAAACCTATGAGGCGAAGGTGAACGACCCGACCCGCGCCAACCAGGCCTTTGCAAGCGGCGCGCAGATCGTCTCGACCGACTTCTACAAGCCGGGCAACGCGTATGGCACCAGCTATGTCGTGCGACTGCCCGGTGGTGGCGAAGCGCGCTGCAACCCGGTCAACGCCCCTAAGGCCTGCCGGCTCGGGCGCTGACGAGTTACACCACGGGAGAGAGTGATCCCGCGGCGGCCAGTGTTTCCTACCCGGTGCGTTGGAAACACTGGCATCCACAATCCCGAGTGTGGCCGATGTCTCCGCCTTCGCCTGGTCGAAGCGTTCGTGCCCTGGAGCCATCGCGCTTCAGGGCACGAACGCGTCCCCGCCCGCAACCATCACCTCGCCGCGCAGCCGGATGTCGTCGGAACCGCCACCAACCTGGAGAGCATAGGCACCCGGGCGCACCCGCCAGCGGTGCTCGGCTTCGTCCCATGTCGCGAAGGCGCGCGGATCTATCGTCAGCGAGACCCTGCGGCTCTCGCCCGGCGCGAGCGCGACTTTCGCGAAGGCACGCAATTGCCGCACCGGCTCGCCCTCGCCCCGCTCGGCGGGCGCAACATAGAGCTGGACGACTTCCTTGCCTCCGGGGCCGGCCTGATTGCGTAGCGTGAGCTGGACCTTGAGCGGCGCACCGCCCCTCAGCCGACGCGGTGCCTTGAGCGCCGAATAGCCGAAGCGCGAATAGGAAAGTCCGTGCCCGAACGCGAACAGCGGCGCGGTGCCCGCCGTGTCGAATTTGCGGTATCCGACGAGCAGGTCTTCGGAATAGTCGCTGCTGATCTTGGAGAGATCGGCGCGGTCATCGGCATCCGAAGCGGGAAAGCTCACCGGGAGCTTGCCCGAGGGATTGACCCGGCCGGCAAGGATAGCGGCCAGCGCCTGCGCGCCTTCCTGGCCGGGGAACCAGAGCTGGAGGATCGCGGGCACCTGGTCGCGCCACGGCATCGTCACGGCGGCGCCGCTGTTGACCACCACTACCGTGCGCGGGTTCGCCGCGGCGACGGCGGCGACCAGCTTGTCCTGCTCGCCCGGGAGCGCAAGCGTCGGGCGGTCATAGCCTTCGCCCTCGGTCGTCGAGGAGGAACCGACTAGCACGATCGCGGCGTCGGCGGCGCGCGCTGCGGCCACGGCTTCGTCGAGCGAAGGCGAAGGCTCGCGGAGCCCGAAGGCGAGCGCCTCATAGGGCGTCTGGCCGGTCGCATAGTCGAGGCGGATGCGATAGCCGCGCCCGGCCTCCAGATCGAGCGCAACGGTGCGGCGGAGCACCGGGAAGCCGATCACGTCGCGCGCGTCCGGCACGCCCTTCACGCTCTTGTCGAGGATAGTCTTGCCGTCGAGAATTAGCGTCGCGGAGCCCGTGCCGCGGATGCTGAGCTCGTGGCGTCCGCTGCGGCGCGGCCACAGCCAGCCCTCCCAGCGGAGCGCGGCGTAGCCGATGACGCTGGCGCTCGCGACATTGCCGCTGATCCGCTTGATGAAGCGGGTCTCGCGGGCGCTGCGCACCGGCTCTCCCGCGAAGTCGGCTGCAGCGAAATAGCTGGCCTGCAGCCCGGAATCGGCATGGCCGGCATCGGGGCTGAACAGCGCAGCATCGGCCGCGGGAGGCGTTTCCTCATTGTCGACGCCCTGAGCATAAGTAATCCGTACGCCCGGATAGGCCGCGCGCAGCGCCGCGAGCGGCGACGCGATGGCGTCGAACGGCACGACTTCGGAGCTCCCGCCACCCTGCATCCGCGCGGAAGCGGCATTGGGACCGATCACCGCAAGCGTGCGGATGTCGGAGCCGAGCGGCAACACGGCCTGGTTCTTGAGCAGGACGATCGCTTCCTCCGCAGCAGCGCGCGCGACATCGGCATGATTGCGGGCCGGAGCCGGCGCCGAGGGTGCGCGATCCAGCACGCCGCTGCGCAGGATCATCCGCAGCACGCGCCGGGCGTTGTCGTCGATCTGCGCAAGCTTCACTTCGCCCGCATCGACCGCCTTGCGCAGCTTCGCGCCGAACTGCGCGGGCGGGCCCGGCATTTCGAGATCGAGCCCGGCATTGGCGGCCGGCGCCGTCGAGTGCGTTGCGCCCCAATCGGAGACGACCGCGCCGGGGAAGCCCCAGTCCTTCTTGAGTACGTCAGTGAGCAGCAGGCGGTTCTGCGACACATAGGTGCCGTTGACCTTGTTGTATGACGCCATCACCGACCAGGGATTGGCCTGCTTCACCACCGCTTCGAAGGCCGGGAAATAGAGCTCGCGCAACGCGCGCTCCGAAACCCGGGCATCGACGAAGAAGCGATTGGTTTCCTGGTTGTTCGCGACGAAATGCTTGAGCGACACCCCGATACCTTCGCGCTGGACGCCACCGACATAGCCGAGCGCGATCTGTGCCGTGAGATAGGGGTCCTCGGAATAGGTCTCGAAATTGCGGCCCCAGCGCGGCGTGCGCACGATGTTGACCGTCGGGGCGAGCAGCACCGAAGCACCGTCGGCACGGGCCTCCTCGGCGATCGCGCCGCCGACGTGCGCGGCAAGCGCCGGATTCCAGGTCGCGGCGATCGCGGCACCGACCGGGAACACGGTCGCGGGCTTGCCCTCGGGCGACCGCACGCCGGTCGGCCCGTCGGTCATCTTGATCCCGGGCACACCGAGGCGCGGCATGCCGTTCGTCGTCATCGAGGAAGCGCCGGCCAGCAGCGCGATCTTCTCGTCGAGCGTCATCCGCGCGATCAGATCGTCGACGCGCGCGTCCAGCGGCGCGGATAGGCGGCGATACACCGGCGCTTCCGCGTCCTGCGCCGACGCGGGCGCGAGCCCGGCGGCGGAAGGAACCGACAGCGTCATCACAAACGCGATACTCAGGCCGCGCATCAGGGGATCTTCGCGAGATCGGCGGCGGTCTTTGCGAGCAGCTCGTCGGTGAGCTTGCCGCCCGAATATGGCTGGAGCTGCGTGAGGCTAAGGCCCTTGATCATCTCATATTGCGGAATCTCGAGCAGCCCGGGCAGATCGGCATTGAGAACGGCCTTCGCCGCTTCGTTGGCGGCGAGCGTCTCGATCGGCGTGTCGAGGGAATATTTCGGCGCGGCGGCCGGCACCGGGCTCGCAGCAGGCGCGGCCTGGGGCGCAGTCTGCGGCAGCGCGGCCGCGGCGAGAGCCAGCAACATAATCATCATCGTATCTCCTGGGATTCGCCGGAAGCCGGCGGCGACGTTTTCAAGACCCAGTTCGGCGACCATCGCCTCGCGGATCAGAAACTTCTGGATCTTGCCCGTGACCGTCGTCGGAAAGGCATCGACGAAGCGGATGTGGCGCGGAATCTTGTAGTGCGCGATGCGTCCCTGGCAGAAGGCGCGGACCGCCGCCTCGTCGCCCGCTGCCCCGAGGCGCAACCGGATCCAGGCGCAGAGCTCCTCGCCCATCCGCGCATCCGGCACACCGACCACCGCGACGTCCTCGATCGCGGGGTGGCTGAGCAGGAAATCCTCTATCTCGCGCGGATAGATGTTCTCGCCACCGCGGATCACGACATCCTTGATGCGGCCGACGATCCGGCCATAGCCCTCGGCGTCGATGGTCGCGAGATCGCCGCTGTGCATCCAGCCGTCTGCGTCGATCGCATCGGCGGTGCGCTCGCGATCGTTCCAGTAGCCGAGCATCACCGAATAACCGCGTGTGCACAATTCGCCGGGCCGACCCGCGGGAAGCGTCGCGCCCTCGCCATCGATCACCTTGCATTCGAGATGCGGCAGCACGCGCCCGATCGAATCCACGCGCCGATCGAGGCTGTCACCCAGCCCGGTCTGGAAGCTCACCGGGCTCGTCTCAGTCATCCCATAGCCGATCGTCACGTCGCGCATGTGCAGCCGCGCGATCACGTCGCGCATCAGCGGCTCGGGGCACACCGCGCCCGCCATGCATCCAGTCCGCAGCGAAGTGAGGTCGAAGCGGGCGAATTCGGGATGCGCCAGCACCGCGATGAACATCGTCGGCACGCCGTACAGCGCAGTGCAGCGTTCGGCTTCGACGGCTGCGAGCACCGCGCCCGGATCGAACGCCGCCGCGGGATAGATCATCGCCGCGCCGTGCGTGATGCTGGCCAGATTGCCCATAACCATGCCGAAGCAATGGTAGAGCGGCACGGGGATGCAGATGCGGTCTTCGGGGCCCAGCGCCATGCCGCGGCCGACGAAATAGCCGTTGTTCAGGATGTTGCGATGCGAGAGCGTCGCGCCCTTGGGCAGGCCGGTGGTCCCGCTGGTGAACTGGATGTTGATCGGATCGACCGGATCGAGCCTGGCGGCCAGCCGATCGAGCTCGGTCCGCGCACCGGGGCGCATCGCCGCGATCTCGTCGAACGCCAGCCAGCCGGGGCGCGGACCGCCGCCGATCCGGATCGCCGCCCGCAGCGTCGGCAGCCGCGCCGCGACCAGCCGGCCCGGCTCGCTCTCCGCGAGCTCCGGTGCCAGCGCCTCGATCATCTCGAGATAGGCGCTGGTCTTGAAGCGCTCGGCCGCCACCAGCGCCTTGAGGCCGACGAGGTTGATCGTGAATTCGGCTTCGGAAAGCTGATAGGCCGGGTTGATCGTCACGAGGATAAGCCCCGCACGCGCCGCGGCGAACTGCGTGAGCGCCCATTCGGCGCAATTGGGCGACCAGATGCCGATCCGGTCCCCCGGCTCGAGCCCCAGCGCGAGCAGCCCCGCCGCGAGCGAATCCGCGCGCGCAAGCAGCTCGGCGAAGCTCCAGCGAACGCCCTGCGCGACCGACACTAGCGCATCGCGACCGCCCCAGCGCTCCGCGGCGTGCACCAGCGCCTCGCCGATGGTGATGTCGAGCAGCGGAGGCGCATCCGCCCCCGTGACGTGGCTGAGCGCGTGCGCGGTCATGGCTTGCCCGGCGCCGTGCAGGTGAAGTTGGCCGCGTCGTCGGTGGATCCCGTGCCGCTCCAGCGCGCGACCTTGGGATAGGCGCATAGCGGGCGGGTGCGAACCGGCTTCGCCGGGAAGCCGAGATAGCCGAACAGGTCGTTGTCGAACTTGGTCGCCATGATCCGCTCGGGGGCTGCGCCGCCCTGGTGCCAGGCATCGATCGTTCCGAGCGCGTCGAACACATTGGGGCCTGGCCCGGCGAGGCAGTGCGACACGCCCGGCATCATGAAGAGCCGCGCGGAATCGCGGGCCGCCCGGTTTGTCCGCTGCACCCGCGTGAAATAGTCGATAGTGTTCTCAGGCGCGATCGCCGCGTCCTGCCAGCCGTGATACATCAGCAGCTTGCCGCCCCGGCCGAAGAAACTCCGAAGATCGGGATTATCGGCGTCGAGGTTCGCGCCCTGAAGCCGCTTCGCCAGCGCATAATCGCGCGCCAGATCGAAGCGCGCCAGGTCCCAGGACGGATCCGAATGGACCATGTAGCGCATGAAGTCGGTCGAGAAACGACCGTGCTGCGCGTTCGGCCCGGTAAGCCACAGATCCCAGGTGCCCGGCACCGCCTCGGCACCGGGCATATACCCCGGATAGAAGGGCTTGCCGTCCGCCGTCCGCACGCCGCGATAGAGCGCGCGCGCCGTCTGAACCTGCGGCGCGGTGAGGCAGCTAGGCGCGTCGCCGGCCTTGCACAGGAGCACACCCGGATCGAAGCGGCACGTGCGCGGATCGTCGATTACCCCGTCGGCCACGCCGTCCTTCGCGTCGCACTGCGCGAGCGCCGCGTCCTGGAGCAGCTTGAGCTTGGCATTGGGGATCACCGCTTCGGGCCGCGCGAAGGAGATGCGAGCGTCGGCGGCGAACGCGCTGGTCATCCGCGTCCAGGGTATCGCCGGCGCACCCGCGACGATCGCGTCATAATCCGTCGGAAAGCGCTGCGCTTCCATCAGCGCTTCCCGGCCGCCATCGGAGCAACCGTGGAAATAGCTCGCCGCCAGCGGCCGGGGATAATAGGCCGCGACCACGCGCTTCGCCGCCTCGGCGCCCAGATGGTTCGCGCGCCAGCCGAAATCGCGGATCTTCTCGGGAGCATTCAGGGCCCATTTTCCGTCGACGTCGCCGCTGCCGACATGCCCCATGTCGGTGCCGACCGCGGCATAGCCGCGTGCGACGCCGCCGCGCATCGTGAGCGAAGGGATCATCAGGCTGCCGCCAAAGCCGCCATTGCCCGCACCGAGCAGCTTGCCGTTCCACGCCGCGAGCTCGGGCAGCCACACCTCCACCTTGATCGACGAACCGGGAACCGGCGTGAGCACCGCCTGCACGCGGCAGAAGGGCGCCGCGGCGGGAAGCCCGGGCTTCCCGGGCTCGGTATCGATCGTCGTCCCCTTGGCGACGGGAGTCGCGGAAACGACACTGCCGTTGCCCAGCGCCAGCCCGGCGAGCCCCGCGCAGCCCTCGCCCGAGCGGGCGGGTGCCGGAGACAGTCTCCTGCCTTCGGCTGCACCGGTGACGACCAGCGCCAGCACGCCGGCGGAGAGCAGGTGGATCGACTTCATTTGCGCAGCATCCCCAGCGATTCGAGCCAGTCGCGCATCCGCGCGGTCCATTGATCGACAGACTTGCCCTTGTGCTCCATGCCGAAGCCATGGCCGCCATCGGGATAGGTCACGAGCTCCGACCTGGCCCCCGCCGCGCGCCAGGCGGCATCTAGCCTGGCACTGTCGTTCCGCGAGAGCTTGTCGTCATCGGCGACGAGCACGAAGAGCGGCGGCGCATGCGCCGGCACCGCGATCGGATCGGGGAGCAGTCCGGGGTAGATCGCCGCGGCAAAATCGGGACGGCTGTCGCGGTGGCCGGCAGCGAGCGTCCATACCGTCACCGCCCCGCCGGCGGAGAAGCCCATCAGCCCGATCCGATCCGGCTTGATGCCATATTGCCCGGCATGCGCGCGGACGAAGCGCACTGCCTGCTCGCCATCCGCCGTCGCAAGCGGCCGCAGCGGTGCGACAGCGTCGGCAAGCTCGGGCAGATGCGTCAATCGCCGAATGAACTGCCCGGTGAAATCGTCGCCGGTCTGCAACAACCGGTAGCGCAGCACGAAGGCGGTCACGCCCATGCCATTGAGCCACTTCGCCACGGCGGTGCCTTCGTTCTCGATCGAAAGCAGGTGGAAGCCGCCGCCCGGAGCGACGATCACGGCAGTGCCGTTCGCGATTGCCGGATCGGGGCGATAGACGGTGAGCGTCGCATCGCTGACATTGCGAACGATCGTGCCGAACGGAAAACGCGTCTCGGTCACTTCGGGACGGGACGGCGCCTGCGGCGGCGGTGCAGACCAGATGCGCCGGGCACCCGGATCCTGCGGCAGCACATGCGGAGCGCAGCCCATTGTCAGCAGGGCAAGCATGGCGCCCCATCGCAACTTCTTTGCCATCGTCATTGCCCTGCCTCCCGTGCGGCGGCGATCGCGGCGAGCGACGGGCTGCCGGCCTCCGCCATCGCTGCGGATGCGCCGATCGCGAGCAGGCGCGGCGCGGTGCCGTTCAGGCGATCCCAGCGCGGCAGTCCCTTGCCGTTAGGGTCGCCGGTAGCCGCGAAGCCGGTCCAATAGTCCGCGATCCGCGCCGCCACCGCCGCATCGACGGCGCTCGGCTTCGCATCGCCGTTCGCGAGATTGTCGAACTGGAAGATCACGTCGGTCGCATGGCCCGCGCCGATGCCTTCCTTGCGCTTGGCCTCGGCGACATAGCCGAAGCGATAGAGCCAGGTCGGCGCGCCCGTCGCCGCGTGCCAACGCGCCATCGCGAGTGCCGGCTCGGTGAACATCGCGTCGCCGGCCAGATAGCGCGTGGCCTTCTCGGGCGAGGCATAGCTCGCCTTGACCGCATCGGCGCCCTTGCCCAACGCCGCGAGCACCGGACCATTGACCATCGGCAGCAATCCCACGGGGACAAAGCCCAGCTCGTCGTCATTGCTGCCGATGATCAGCGGCACCCTGGCCTCGCGCCCCGCCGCGAAGACGCGCGCGGCGTCTTGGGGCACGATATCACCATCGGTGATCGGCCCCGAATAGCGCGCATCCTCCTTGTTGAGCATGTTGATGCCGCCAAGCACCGCCGGCGCGGGCAACGCACGCAGGCTCGCAGCATCGCCAGCGCCGGCTGCGGCCGCAAAGGCGCTGCCCTTGGCCTCCGCCTCGGACGGGACGGGCCAATGATCGCGCCCGCCACCCGAGGCGCTGATCGCCCGGGCGAACAGCCCGCGAGCCGCCGGGGACGCCATCAGCCGCAGCACCGATTCTCCGCCCGCGGATTCGCCGAAGACCGTGACTTTCGCGGGATCACCGCCAAAGCCCGTAATGTTGCGCTTCACCCATGTCAGCGCGGCGATCTGGTCCATGAGGCCGTAATTGCCACCGCTGCCCTCAGCGGTGAGCGCAGGGTGTGCGAAGAAGCCGAAACGGCCGAGCCTGTAGTTGAAGCTCACCACCACGACGCCGCGCGCCGCCAGCCGCACGCCATCGGTCTCGGCAAGCGAACCCGATCCGCTGACGAAGCCGCCGCCATGGATCCACACCATTACCGGCAGCTTCTCCCCGGCAGCGGCGTTCGGCGTCCAGACGTTGAGGAACAGGCAGTCCTCGCTCGTCGGCTGGCCGCTCGTCGTGACGCCGGGCATCGCATTCTGCATGCAATCATTTCCGGCCCGGCTCGCGTCGCGCGGCGCGGTCCAAGGCACGGTCGGCGCGGGCGGTCGCCAGCGCAGGTCGCCGACCGGCGGCGCGGCATAGGGAATCCCGCGAAACGCCATGATCCCCTCGGCGCTGACGCCACGCACCGGCCCCGCCTCGGTCCGCACCTGCTGCGCCACGGCGGGCATCGCAACGAACAGCAATGCGCCTGCGGCCAATATCCGGATCATCGCCTGCCTCCCGTCTGAAATACGAAGCTGCCGGCGCCGGTGCGATAGACCGCGTGACCGGCCTCATCGCGCACCCGCGAGGCGTCCGCTGGCGCCGTGATCGCGCCGAAGCCGAGCGGCACCCAGATCTCGCCAAGCGCATTGGCGGGGACCTCGGCGGTCAGCGTCAGCCGTCCCGCCTCCACGCGCCAGCGTGACGCGGCGCGACCCTGAACGGTCTCCATCACTGCCTCGGCGCTCGCCAGCCCCGCGGGGATCGCAGGCTTCACCAGCACCGTCTTGTAGCCCGGCGCGCCCGGCCTCAGCCCCGCGAGCCGCTGGCGCATCCAATCGGCAATCGACGCGAAATAATGATGGTCGCGCGAGCGGCTGGCGAGGCTCCAGCTCTCGAACATCGTCGAGTGGCCGTTGACGATCCACCAACCCCAGCCGGGCTCGTCGGTGCGCGTCGCCAGCCTGTAGGCAAGGTCGGCATGGCCATGGTCGCTCAGCACATCGAGCAGGTGACGCGTGCCGAACACACCGGTGCGCAGCCCCTGTTTCTCGACATCGCGCGCGATCGTGTCGGCGACGCCCTGCGCACGCCCCTCCGGCGCCATGCCGAAGGCTAGCGCGAGCACATTCTGCACCTGAAGCGGCGGTCCCGCCACGCCCTTGGCGTCGATGGTGCGGTACCAGCCGTTCGCGGCATCCCAGTAGCGGGCATTATAGGCCGTCCGGATGGCGTCGGCGAGCGCGCGATATCGGGCCGCATCCTCCTCGGCACCGATCACGGCAGAGGACCTGGCGAGCAGGTCGGCCTCATGGAAGAAATAGGCCGTCGTCACCGCATCGACGCCGCCGCCACGCGAATTGAAGAAGTCCAGGCTTCCCGGCGGCAGCCATTCGCTGAGCCCCTTGGCGCGGAAGAAATCAGGCGCCCGGATGAAGGTCGCGGTATAATCGACCAGCCGCCGCTGCATCGCATGGCTGCGCGCCAGGATGCGCGTGTCGCCGTCGGTGACGTAGAGCTCCCAGGGGAGGATCAGCGCCGCTGCGTCCCAGGGCGTGGTCGGTCCCCACATCAGGTTCCAGCCCGGCGTGTCCTCATAGCCGTAATAGGGCGTGGCGGGCACGATCTCGGGGATCTCGCCCTTGTCCGACTGGGCATCGCCGAAATCGTCGAGCCATTTGGTCCATACGCGCGCGATGTCGAGGCTGCGCGCCGCGGCTCCCGCCGACGCCTGGGCGTCGCCCGTCCAGCCATTCTTCTCATAGGTCGGCGTGTCGGTCTGGAAACCGTGGAGATTGTTGAGGATCGTCGCGGTGGCGGCGGCGTCGATCTTGCCCAGCAACGAGTCGGCGCTGGCGAAGCTGCCGATCCGCGCGACGTTCGAATGCACCACGCGCACACGGAGTGCGCCATCGCCCGGGGTGCCCGGATAGCCCTCGACCTGGACGTACCGGAAGCCGCGATAGCCGAAACTCGGCTCCCAACGCTCAAGCCCCCTGCCCGCCAGCGTATAACGATCGGTCTGCAGCTGGGCATCGATCAGCCCCGATGCAGGCACCACCTGCCCGTCGTCGCCGAGCCGCTCGCTCGCCACCATCGAGACGGTTGCGCCCCGCGCGCCCCGCACCTCGAGCACCGGCCAGCCGGCGACGATCCGCCCGAAGTCATAAACCCATACGCCCGGCGTCGGCTGCGTGACCGTGACCGGCGCGATCGTCTCGACCGGCGCGATCGGCTCGGAATTCGCGGCAACCAGCTTGCCCGCGGGTCCGGCGACCAGGCGCGCGGCCTGCCAGCCCGGCCCGGTGCCGGCGCGATCCCAGCCGTCAGGCAACAGCCGTGCGTCGTAGCGTTCGCCGCGATGGATCGAATCGCCCAGCGTCGGCCCCGAGCGCGTCTGCCAGCCGGGGCCGCTGGCGACCGTCTGGCGGGAGCCGTCGTCATAATCGATCTCGAGCTGAACCTTGAGCGCGGGCTCCGCATGCCAGGGTGCCGCGTGGAAATACCATTCGTTGGGATCGCTGAGCCCGTACCATCCGCGGCCCAGCTCGGCCCCGATCACATTCTGCCCGGCACGCAGGAGGCTGGTGACGTCGGCGGTGTATGCCAGCACGCGCTTGTCATAGGCCGTAAAGCCGGCCCCCAGCGGCGAACCCACCGCGGCCCCGTTCAGCGTGATCCGGGGCATCCCGCCCGCGGAATAATAGAGCCGGGCCCGAATGGCCTTCTTGCCGGGCGTGAGCCGGAACGCATGGCGTACCAGCGGCGCCGGCGCTTCGATCGGCAGCACCAGATCGATGTTCGGGACGCCGCTTGCAACCACCAGCCCCTGCGACGAGACGCTGCCGCCGGTGAAGGGATTGTCGTTGCGTGCGAAATCGGTCGAGATCGCGGGACTGTCGCTTCCCGATACCGCGACGGCGTGGATCACGGCGGCCCGCGCTTCCTTTGCGCTGAACCCGATTGTGCCGTGGCTATGCGTCGCATCTTCGAGCGTATCGGCGATCACGCCGTCCAGGCTGGTGACGATGCGCGTACCCACCGCCTGAATGCGCAGCCGGTGCCGCACACCCTTGAGCGGCTTCGCCAGCGGCACGCGCTTCAGCTGTACGGTCTTCACGGCCGAGCTGGTTCCGCCCGGATAGGTACGCAGGCTTTCGATCAGCTCGGGCCCGTCCTTGCCCTCGCGCAAGGTCCAGACATAGGCATCACCGAAGGTCTTGCCGTGCGGCAGCGCCCGGAACAGCACATCGACGGCGCTGCCAGTGAGCGTCAGGTCGGCTTCGAGTGTGACGTCGCGCCAGTCATGGTCGCGGCGATCGGGCCCGGAAATCCAGCGCGCACTCCAGTCTGCGGAGGCGAGCAGCCCCATCTCCCACCAACCGGGCGTGCTCCACTCCGTCGCGCGGCCATTGCCGTCCCAGGCCTGCACCTGCCACCAATAGCGCCGGCGCGCCTCGAGCCTCGGACCGGCATAGGCGATCTGGACATTGGCGTCGGAAGCGACCTTGCCGCTGTCCCATACATATGGGCCGGTCTTCAACGCGGCGGGAGACGCTGCCACCCGGATGCGATAGCCAGTCTGGCGCGCCACCGGCGAATGCCAGGCGAGCCGTGGCGCCGGTGAGTCGAGCCCCAGCGGCGCCTCGGTATATTCGACTTTCAGCTTCCACGGATCGGGGCCCTGGCGACCGAGACCCGCCGTTGCCGGCATCGCGAGCACCAGTCCCGCCAGCAACGGCAGGAGACGGCGGCACCACCGCGCACTGCCTTCACGTCCCCCACTCGATACGCGCATCGACGACAACTTCCGCTCCCTAGAACTTCGTCCGGATGCCAAAGGCGAACAGCCGCCCCAGCGTGCCACCATTGGTGTAACCCGGCGCGCTGTTCAGGAACGGCGGATCCTGATCGAACACATTATCGACATTCAGCGTCAGCGATGTGTTCTTGATCAGATTGCCGAGGTCATAGGAGAAGAACAGGTCTACAGTGTCGAACGCCGAGACGCGCGTCTGCGGAAGCACGCCGCCCAGCGGGAAGCCGCTGCGATGGTTGAGCGTCGCCTGACCGGTAAATCCTCCGACCTTGCCGCCCAGCCCCGCCGTGAAGGCCAGGCGCCCGGTGCCATTCTTCAGATCGTCGCTGAACGGGCCGCCCTTGATCGTCTGGGTCTTGCGGCCGAGCGTGTACGTCCCCGCGAAACTCGCGTTCAGCGAACCGAACGACGTCGAGTGGACATAGGCGAGATTGAAGTCGATCCCGTCGGTATGCACCGCACCCAGGTTGGCGCGCGTCGCCAGGAACAGCACGTAGGGAGAACTGGCCGCGTAGAGTGCGGCAAGGCTCGGCACGCCGTCGATACGCAAGCTGCCGGCCGCGGCCGTCGCCTGCGCGAGCGTGGGGTTGAGGATGTAGAAGCTTGAATAATTAGGGTCGGCGAAGAGCACCGGCGACGTGAACGGTGGCACTGCGATCGCATCGGTGAAGCGGACGTTGAAATAGGTCGCGCTCAGCACCAGCCCGGGCGCGAAGTCGGGCTTGAAGTCGAAACCCAGCGACCAGGTGTCGGCTTTCTCGGGCTTCAGGTTGGCGTTACCGCCCGCAATCGCGATCGTAGGACGCAGGATGTCGAACGGGGAGCTGTTCGCCGCACGGAACGGGCTGAACGGAATCACCTGCACGCGCGAGTCGACCGAATTGCCGAGATCGGCAAGGCTCGGCGCATGGAACGACGTTCCGTAGTTGCCGCGCAGGGTGAGCGAACGGACCGGACGATAGGTGATGCCGATCTTGGGATTGGTCGTCCCACCCACGTCGCTATAATCGTCATAGCGCGCCGATCCGGAGATCTCGAGGCTGTAGAGTCCCGGCGACCGATTGCCTTCGCCGACGAGCGGCACGAGCAGCTCGCCGAACACCGACTTGACGTCGCGCTCGGCAAAGGAACTGCCGCCCGTGATCGCGGCTATGGGGCCGCTTCCGGTGAAGGACCGGATGTTCTCATAGTGATATTCGGCGCCTGCCGCGAGGCGAACTTCGCCACCCGCCAGAGCGAACAACGGGCCATCGACCACGGCCCGGCCTTCGGCAAGCTCCTGCGTCGCCTGGCCGTAGTTGACGAAGTCGTTGATCCTCGCGAGCACGCTCGGCGACGTCGCGGACAGATTATAGGGATTCAGCGCCGTCGCCGTGGTCGTCCCACCCAGCGCCGCGGTCACCGCGCTCGCATTGATCGCATCCTCGGTCGTCTTATTCTCGCTACGCCCCAGATTGGCGCGCGTACGCAGCTGCCAGCCCCCGCCGAGGTCGAACTCCATCGAAGGCGTAATGCCATAGGAGGAGAAGCGCGCCGGGCTGACGTTGCTCGGCCCGAACACCGAATCGAACGACATCGCCACGGTCTGGGAGAGTTCGGTGCCGATCCGCGAGAAATAGGGGTTGAGGATCGTGATCGTATCGCTCTGCGTCGATTGCGCGCTGCGCGTCACGGTATCGCGCTGCGACCAGTAGCCGGTCAGCGAGAAATGGACCGCATCGCTCAATTCCTGCGTCAGCCCGGCGAACACGCTGTGCCGCTTTTCGCGCGGGACAATGTCGGCATAATCGGTCTGGTCGCAGCGGTTGATCGTGCCCGGCACCTTGCCCGGCAGCGCATAGGGAATGCCGCCGATCAAGACATTGGCGGGCGTGCAGGCCGTACCGCGGTTGTCATTGCCGCCACCCGCGCGATTGTCCGCCGTCACATAGTCGCGGTCGATGCCAAGAATATTGTCGTGCCAGGCATAGGCATAGGAGACGAAGATCGATCCAGATCCCCAGTCCTTGCCTGCGATCACGCTGCCGTCGAACGACTTATAGTCGTCCGCCATTCCGTAGCGCGCATTGATGCCGAGGCCGTTGTAGCGCTTGCGCGTGATGAAATTGATCACGCCCCCAATCGCGTCCGATCCATAGATCGACGAGCCGCCGTCGGGAATGATCTCGACCCGCTCGATCGCATCGGGCGGGATGATCGAGGGATCCACCGACGTCTGGAGCACGCCCGCGCCCACCAGGCGGTGGCCGTTCATCAGCACCAGCGTGGTCGATCCTCCCGACGCGCCGAGATTCCGGATGTTGGGGCGCACGATCGGCAGGGCATAGCTGCCGGTGCCGATCGGTACTGTCCCGAAATTGCCCACCTGCGGAATCTGCGCGAGCAGATCGTTGGTCGAGACGGCGCCCGTCGCCACCACCGCCTCACGATCAACGCCGATGACATTGGTCCCGACCGGAGCAACACCGCGGATCAGCGTTCCGGTGACCACGATGTCGCCACCCCCGCTGCCGTCCGCCGCGGCGTCCTGCGGCGACTTGCCGACCTGTGCGACAGGCTCCGCTGGAGGCGCGCTGTCCTGCGCATATGCGACGCTGCCCCCGCCCAGTATCCAGGCGATCGCCGCCGCCGACACGCCGAGGCGCAGCAAATGAAATCCCGCGGCACCGCGGCCCGCAAATTGTCCGTTCATCCCATCCTCCCCGATGGCCGGATTCCCGGCTCGTTTCGGTTGGAGAGGCGCAAGGCGCCACCCCGGTCGTGCCCCGCTTCTTTGAGGCGGTTTGCACTATTCAGGGTTACGACCTCCGGGCCGATGCGTCAATATTTTTAAAAATATGTACTGTTAATGAGTTGACGCTCTGCCGGCAGCGGCAATCTCGTCGCGAAATGCACTTCGCGCGGCGGAGAGTTGCGCAATCGGGCTGCCTGTTGAAAGCGCGCGGATCTGCTTTCCGATGAACACTGCCTGCATCCGCAGCGCGTCGAAAGCGGCGACATCCTGATTGAGTTGCTCGAGCTGGCGACGCCATGCCTTTGCCTGGTCGGCGATCACGCTCCACACGGCCGAGCGCAGGTCCAGCCGCCGCGCCGACTCGACGCCGATTGAATAGATCGCGATCGCGGCGCGGCCGTGCTGCGTCACTTCGCGGACGAAAACGGCGGCAGTCAGGTCGGCGAGTCCGTCGAGTGTCAGTCCTGCGCCCCCTGCCGAGCCGACCATGTCACGGTAGCGGTGCTTGGAGCGTGCGAACAACTCGGCTTCCGCGGCCTTCAGCAGGCCGTCGATCGACCCGAAATGATATGCCGGCGCCGCAATGGTAAGACCGCATTCCTGCGCCACGGCCTTGTAGGTGACGGCGCCCGCACCGTTCGCCACGAGCAGCGCGATCGCACCTTCCAGGATGCGCTCACGCGTTTCACGCGCCTTGGGCGTTCGCCGTGCAGGCGGGGACGGCCCGGCCTCGGGCGCGGTATCGCGGGGTGCCCAATGGATGACGGGATCGGCGCCTGCGGCGAAAACCGCGGCGACCTGCTCGGGCTTGAGCTCGAGCGGCAGCGTGATGAACAACAGGCCGATGGCGGTGTCGATGCCGGACACGACCGCCTCATCGCTCAACTCGCCGTACATGGCACGCGCCAGATCGCTCCACGCCTCGAACAGCTTGCCGAACCATTCGTCTGCGATCGCATGGCCTTCTGCGGTACGCGCGGCCTCAAGGATGATCTCGCACCATGCGAGCGCCAGCCGCCGATATCGGCCGGAAGCGTTGGTCAGCAGCTTGGTGACGAAGCCCGCAAGATCGGGCGCCCTGCCCTTGCCACGGCGCTGCCGCAGGGCCGCACGACGGAAAGATTCGACATAGCCATCGAGCAAGCGCCGGGAAGCATCGGCGATCATCTCGCCCTTGGTGGCATAATGATAGGTCGTCGCGGCAAGCGACACTCCGGCCGCCGCGGCAACCAGGCGATGCGTCACGCGGCTCGAACCCGCTTCGGCGAGCAAGGTGATGACGGCATCGGCGATCCGGGCTTTGGTCCGTGCCGCGCGCGCGGGGGATCCCGGCTGTCGCCGCTCTCGCACCGACCCGTCGGTCGCCATGCGTTCGCTCGATCCAACGTTCTTCGGCATCACCAAACCATATTCCTTAGCGCTACAGGGGCACTAGTCTTCGCGACGCTCCAACGATGCGCGGCACCGCGCCATCAGCACTCCCTCGAGAAGAAGGCCGCAAATCACCTACGCCATTCAGGCGGCATGTTTTAAACAATTGTACAATGAATGCCACCCGAGGCCAGACGCGAGCGCCACCGCTCCATTTCGCAACCGACGGGCTCTTCGGCCACATCAACGAAATGCGCTCCCGGTGCCGATACGCATGCCGGGATCGCAGCAGTGATGGGAGGACCGTCACGGTCCATCGGGTGGCAAAACATACGTCGCGACGACAGCCGGGCCGAGCGATTCAGCCGGCGCAAAACCCGAGGCAAATGGCCGAGATTTTACGGAAAGAGGCGCGGCATGACCGCCCTCTGCACGCGAAATCTATGCATATGTGTTGATTGCACTGGCTGGGGCGGCAGGATTCGAACCTGCGAATGACGGTACCAAAAACCGTTGCCTTACCACTTGGCGACGCCCCAGCAGAGCGGCGGCTTATAGGGCCTTAGCCCAGCCGTTCAACCCAGCCATGCGTGTCCGGCACGGTACCGCGCTGGATGCCTCCGAGCTCGGCGCGGAGCTTCTCCGTGACGATGCCCGGACCGCCATTGCCGATCATGAATTCATAGCCGTTGCCGCGCACCTGGCCGATCGGCGTGAGCACCGCCGCAGTGCCACAGGCGAAGGCCTCGCGTAGCTTGCCGCTCTGGGCATCGGCCTTCCACTGGTCGATCGAATAGCGCTCCTCGCGCACTTCGATCCCCTGCTCGCGCGCCAGGGTGAGCAGCGAGGCACGGGTGATGCCCGGCAGGATCGTGCCGCCCAGCGGCGGGGTGATGATCGAGCCGTCGTCCATCACGAACATCACGTTCATGCCGCCCAGTTCCTCGACATAGCGGTTCTCCACCGCATCGAGGAACACGACCTGATCACAGCCATGGCCGATCGCTTCCTTCTGCGCGACCAGGCTCGCGGCATAGTTGCCGCCGCACTTGGCCGCACCGGTGCCGCCCGGCGCCGCGCGCGTATAATGCTCCGAGACCCAGAGCGTGACCGACGGCGCACCGCCCTTGAAATAGGCGCCCGCCGGCGAGGCGATCACCATGTAGAGATATTCGCTGGCCGGCTTCACGCCGAGGAACACTTCGCTCGCGAACATGAAGGGGCGCAGATAGAGCGAGCCGCCCTCGATCTCGGGGATCCACTTCTCGTCGATCTTCACCAGTTCGCGGATCGACTGGAGGAACAGCTCCTCCGGCAGCGGCGCCATCGCCATCCGCTCGGCGGACTCGCGGAAGCGGCGGGCATTCTCGTCGGCACGGAACAGCGTGACCGCGCCATCGGGCGTGCGATAGGCCTTGAGGCCCTCGAAGATCTCCTGCGCATAATGCAGCACGGCCATTGCCGGATCGACCTGGATCGGCCCCCGCGGCTGGACCTTCGCGTCGTGCCAGCCCTTCTCTACCGAATATTTGATCACCACCATGTGATCGGTGAACACCTTGCCGAAGCCCGGATTGGCGAGGAGCACGGCGCGGTCTGCATCGCTGACCGGGTTGGTGTGCGCTTCGAACTCGAAATCCAGATTGGTGGTGGTGTTCATCTTACTCTTCCCGACTCTGCCTTGAGCGGCTTGCAGCGGGTTAGGCGCGGTGGCAGAAAGCGTCAACATGGCTGCCCCAATTCCTGCCTCCCCGCTGTTCCTGCGCGAGCCCGAGATCCGGCGCGGCGTGGAACTGCTCTATTTCGGGTACGCCCATCTGACCCGCTCGATCGATGCCGGCCTCGCCGAACAGGGCCTGGGCCGCGCGCATCACCGTGCGCTCTATTTCATCGCCCGCAAGCCGGACCTGACGGTGAGCGAGCTGCTCGCGATCCTCTCGATCACCAAGCAGTCGCTCGGCCGGGTGCTGACCGAGCTGGGCGACCGCGGCTTTGTCGAGACGCGCACCGGCGAGAAGGACCGCCGCCAGCGGCTGTTGCGACTGACCCCGGCGGGCGCCAAGCTTGAAGGCGAGCTGTTCGACGCGCTGCGCGGCAAGATGGCGGCGGCCTATTCGAGCGCCGGCCCCGGCGCGGTGGGCGGCTTCTGGGCGGTGCTCGAAGGACTTGTGCCCGAGAGCGAGAAACAGGTGGTGGCGGCGCTGGGGCGGTAGCATCCCCGTCATATCCGCGAGTAACCCCGTCATCCCCGCGAAGGCGGGGATCCAGAGCCAAACAGGACATCGCCCGCGACCCTGGATCCCCGCCTTCGCGGGGATGACGGGGGAATTAGAGCCGGATCGAAAGCTCCACCTCGTCGCTGAACGGCATCGACATGTAGCCGTTCGCCACATCACCGACGCGCTCCAGATATTCCGGGCAGTAATCGGCATTGTCGGCCACCAGGATCGCACCGCGGCGCAGCCGGGCCTCCACCCGGTCGAGAATGTCCGAATAGAGCGCCTTGGCGCCGTCGAGCAGCAGCAGGTCGATATGTTCGGGCAGCTCGGTCGAGAGTGTCTCCAGCGCATCGCCCTCGCGGAACTCGACCAGGTCGGAAAGGCCGGCCTCGGCGAGATGCGCCTTGGCACGGGCGAGCTTGGCGGGTTCGAACTCGGTGGTGATCAACCGGCCGCCGCCATTGTCACGCAGCGCCGCCGCGAGATGGAGGGTAGACAGGCCGAACGAGGTACCGAACTCGACGATCGAGGTAGCACGCGTCGCGCGGACCAGCGTGTAGAGCAGCCCGCCCACCTCAGGCGAGACCGGCAGGGCGAAATCGGCGAGCTTGGCGTAGAAGTCACGATACCCGGTCTTGCTGCGCATCATCGCGCGGTGATCCTCGCTGGTCGTGCCGGCGAAGAGCGGGCTCGCGGCCGGCGGGTTGGCATCGACCTCGGCAAACAGGCGCGCGAGCAGGGGCGCCACAGGGGCGCTGGAAAGCGTCGTCATCTTGGGGTTCTCCATGTGGAAGCAGGGGCTTGCCTGCTGATCCGGAAAATACGACTAGTTCGTCAGGTTTGACTATTCGCATTGGCCGGAGCCCCGTATGCCCCCTGCCCGCACCACCCGCGTCGCCTCGCGGAAAGAGCCCAGACAGGCGCGCTCGAACCAGCTGGTCGAGGCCGTGCTCGACGCCGCTGTTCAGGTTTTGACGAAGGAAGGCGCGCAGCGTTTCACCACCGCGCGAGTCGCCGAGCGGGCCGGCGTGAGCGTCGGCTCGCTCTACCAGTATTTCCCCAACAAGGCGGCGATCCTGTTCCGCCTGCAGAGCGACGAGTGGCAGCAGACCTCGGCGATGCTGCGCGCGATCCTGGAAGATGCGAGCATCCCGCCGCTCGACCGGCTGCGCCGGCTGGTCCACGCCTTCATCCAGTCCGAATGCGAGGAAGCGGCGATCCGCACCGCGCTGACCGACGCCGCCCCGCTCTACCGCGACGCGCCCGAGGCGATCCACGCCCGGGCGGAGAATGCTGGGATCTACGACGCGTTCCTGCGCGAGGCGCTGCCCGGTGTGGGCGAGGAGGAACGGAAGCTGGCGGGTGGCCTGATCAAGATGACGCTGAGCGGCGTCGGCGAGCGCTTCTCACAGAACCCGCGCACGGAGGCGGAGATCGCAGCGTGGTCGGACGCGCTGGCGGACATGTTGTGCGGCTATGTGGCAGGCATCCCGACCGCACAGGGCCGGGGCGACCAATCAGGTGGATGACATTGCGCCCCGATAGACCGGATCCTCGAGCGCACGCCCCGCACCCATAGCCACGCACATTAGGGCATTCTCCGCGACTACGACCGGCAATCCGGTTGCCTTGGACAGTACATCGTCAAGATGCGCGAGGAGGCTGCCGCCACCCGTCATCACGATACCCTGATCGAAGATGTCGGAGGCCAGTTCCGGTTCGGTTTTCTCGAGTGCGGAATGCACCGCCTCGACGATCTGGGCGGTCAGGTCCGCAAGGGCGTTTGCGATCTCGCCCTGGTTCACCTCCACTTCGGAAGGCATGCCCTTCACCAGATCGCGTCCCCTGACTTTCGTGGTCTGGCCGATGCCGTCCTCCGGAAGCCGGGCAGTGCCGATCTCGACCTTGATCCGCTCGGCGGTCGCTTCGCCGACCATGAGATTGTGCTTGCGGCGGATCGCGGAGGCGATCGCATCGTCCATGCGGTCTCCGCCGACACGAATCGATGCGCTATAGGCCAGGCCCTTGAGGGACAGGACGGCCACCTCGGTCGTGCCCCCGCCAATGTCCACGACCATGGCGCCGAGCGGTTCGGTGATCGGCAAGCCGGCACCGATCGCCGCTGCCATGGATTCCTCGATCAGATAGACCTTGCCGGCGCCGGCATTGGTGGCCGCTTGCTGGATGGCACGCCGTTCCACCTGGGTGGCGCTGCTCGGGATGCTGATCGCGATTTCGGGTCGCCGCCCGATCCGCATCGAACGGCCACGGACCTTGTCGATGAAATATTTGATCATCTGCTCCGCGACATCGACGTCGGCGATGACGCCATCGCGCATGGGACGGATCGTGCGGACGTTGTCGGGCGTCTTCCCCAGCATCAGCTTCGCTTCGGCGCCGACCGCCCGGACGCGCGAGATGCCACCTGTCGTTTCCATCGCAACCACCGAGGGCTCGCTGAGGACGATCCCGCGGTCCCTCAGATAGATGACTGTGTTTACCGTGCCGAGGTCAATCGCAAGATCGTAGGAACCGCTCGAGAACAAACGAGAAAATCGCATCAAATTCAATCTGTTGGCACAAAATTCGCCTCACAGGATTGCAAGAGGCGACATCGGTTGCGCGGGCCCGTGCGGTGAGCTGGCGCAGGGCTCGGGTCAACCTGTTATCGGCTGAACGACCGACTGGGGCGCCGATATGAGTGCAACCGGGCTGGCGCCCCTTCCCTTGCCCCTGGGGGACGAGGGAGGAATTGGCTCACGCCAACTTGAACCCTTCCTTGTTCATCGTCAGCGTCAGCGCCTTGTTCTTCTCGTCGCTCAGCTGGGCGCGGAGCATCGGGAAGAGACGCATCTCCTCCTCGGCCATATGCTCCTCGATCTCACCGCGGAACTGGCGGACCTTGGCTATCCAGTCGGGCGAGGCGGTGGGCGTGTTCTCCAACTCGTAGAGATACTGCTTCACATAGCCATGTTCCCTGGTGAGTTCGTCGGCCGCCTGTTTCTGGCCTGCCTCGCGCAGCGCCGGGTAGATGACATTCTCCTCCTCCACCGCATGCTTCATCAGCGCGTGCTTGAGGTGCGCGAGCAGCAGGTTGCGCTTCGTCGTCGAATGCTCGTCGCTGGCCTCGATCTGGTCGAACACCTTGCGAACCGCCTCATGCTCGGTGGCAAGCGCTTCGTCCCAGTTTCCGGCGAGCGCCGTGGGTGCCTGGATCACCGCCTTGCGGCCGAGCAGCGCCAGCACCCCCAGCGCCACGCCGCCGGCGGCGGCTCCGGCGATCACCCCGAGATTGTGCGTCGTGCTCGTGCGCTTCGAACCGGTGAAACGGCCCTTGCTGTCGCGGGTTGCGGTGGTGGTCGTCATGGCTACGCCTCCAATGTTTCGCTGTCAGCGCAACAACGGAGGAGCGCGGCGGGCGTTCCGGCCTATCCGCGGGCTTCCGCCGCCATTTCGGCGTTACGCCGGGCGGAAGCGGTGAGCGTGGCGAGCAGCAGCTTCTTCAGCGCGTCGTCGGCATCGAGCACATCGAGGCCCTTTCGGGTCGATCCGCCCGGGCTGGCCACCCGGTCCGCCAGCACCGCAGGCGAGACCTCCGCAGCGCCGGCGAGCAGGCCGGAACCTTCCACGGTGGCGATGGCAAGCCGCTGCGCCTGACCCTCGGGAAGGCCGAGCGCGGCGCCGGCCGAGGCCAGCGCATCGATGAAGCGATAGACGAAGCCAGGCCCGCAGCCCTCGAGCGCGGTGACCACGTCGAACAGCTTCTCGTCGGCGATCCACTCGACCAGCCCGAGCGGCTGCATCAGCGCCTCGACCGAGCCGTTGGCGGGCCCGTGCAGCGCGACCACGCCCTTGCCGATCGCGACCGGCAGATTGGGCATGACGCGCACGATCGCGCCCGCATCGAAGCGCGAGGCGAGCGTGGCGATTTCGACGCCAGCGAGGATGGAGAGCAGCAGCGGCACGCCGGCGATGCTGGTGCCGTGCGCTTCGGCGATCGCGTCGATCTGCTGCGGCTTCATGCCGAGCATCACCGCATCGGGTAGCGGACCGGCAGGGAATGCGCGGCCCTGGCGGACGCCCGCGGGCAGTTCGCGGTCCTGGCGGTTGACGACGAAGACATTGGCGGGGTCGATCGTCCCCGCTTCGATCCAGCGGCGCAGCATCGCGCCGGCCATGTTGCCGCAGCCGACCAGCCACAAGCGGGCCGGCGGAGCGGCGCTCACGCTTCGCCCTGCGTTTCGATCAGGGCAGCGGCCAGTGCCTCGGCCGGGGTCTTGCCGCCCCACAGCACGAACTGGAAGACGGGGTAGAAGCGCTCGCACTCATCGACGGCGCTTTCGACCAGCAGCTCGGCCTGGGGCAGGCTGAGCGTCGGCTCATCGCCATCGATCATCGCGGCGTGGCGGAACAGCAGGATGCCGCTCTGCGACCAGAGCTCGAAATGGCCGATCCACAGCTGCTCGTTGACCAGGCCCACCGTCTCGTAGAGCGCCATCCGGCGCTCGTCCGGCACCCGGATGTCCGGGAATGCCAGGAACTGGAGCACGCCGTCGTCCTCGCGCCAGATCGCGCGAAGCTCATACTCCGTCCAGCTGCCTTTGACCTTCGCCACGATCTCGTCGTCCTCGCGGCTGTGGGTCCAGCCATGGGCGGCGAAATAGCTTTCGAGCATGTCGATAGGGGCTGCGTCGTCGCGGTCGAATTCCGCTTCGTCGAGCATCAGTTTCTCCACTGGGGCCGGATTGCTTGGCCAGAATCTGCCAATCGCACCGGGCCCGCACAAGCGCAGGGTTCGCAACCCTGCGCAAAAGCTGTGGACAAGGTGTTTATGCTTGCCCTTCCGTCTTTTTAGGCGATTTCGCCGCCTTGGGAGCCGCTGCGAGCTGCGATTCAAGTGCCGCCAGGCGTGCGGCGAGGGATTCGTTCTCGTCTCGGGCGGCTACCGCCATTGCCTTTACGGCTTCGAATTCTTCGCGCGAAACGAAGTCCATGCCGCCGATCCACTCGCGGGCACGCTCGCGCGCGGCACCTTCGGTCTCACGGGCGACGCCGGCGAGCGTGCCGGCCGCGCCGTTCACGAACTTCACGAAATCGTCGAACAGGCGGTTGTCGGTCTGCATTGTCGTGTTCCTTACGCGATCACTTGATCTGTATTTCGTCAGCCGGACGCGCGGATACAAGGCTTCCGGCGTTCGGGTTGAGCTCGTGGATCTGATAGAGGAGAAAGCCCGCGAACGCGATCCAGGCGAGATACGGGACCAGCAGCACCGCCGCAAAGGTGCGGATGCGGGCGAAAAGGATGAAGGTGACCAGCGCCAGCACGAACAGCGCGCCGATGATCGCCAGCGCCGCCACGACCTGGTGCATGCCGAAGAACACCGGCGACCAGGCCAGGTTCACCGCCATCTGCACCGCGAAGACGACCAGCGCGGGCCCGCGCAGCGCCGACCCGCGCGCGTTGATGATCATCGCCAGCGCCAGCCCCATCAGCACGTAGAGCGTCGTCCAGGCGACCGGAAACGCCCATTCGGGCGGCATGATCGCCGGCTTCACCAGCCGGGCGAACCAGGGATTGTCGCTGCCCGAGGGCGCCAGCCGCGCCGAGGTGATGCCCAGCAACAGGATGAACGGCACCGTGACCACGGCCCATCGCAGATAGGCGAGCCTCAGCTGCCCCTTCGATGCGATTTCCCTCAATGCGGCCTCCGGTTATGTGTGCGGCGAAAGGGCTATGTTGCAGCGCGCCGAAACGCAAGCGTTGCCATATGGGGTGTCCACAGCTTGTACATCAGCCGCGGGTCGCTCCGATCAGGAATTCGACATTGCCCTCGGGGCCCGTGATCGGGCTGGTGGCGATGCCGGCAACGTCCCAGCCCTGCGCCGCCACCCAATCGCGCACTTCGCGGCAGACGCGCTCGTGCACCGCGGCATCGCGGACCACCCCGCCCTTGCCCACTTCGTCGCGCCCCGCCTCGAACTGCGGCTTGATCAGCGCGACCAGATGCGCCCCCGGCCGGGCGAAGCGGAACGGCACTTCGAGCACCTTGGCGAGGGAGATGAAGCTCGCGTCGCAGACGATCACGTCGACCGGCTCGGGAATGTGCGCCTCGGTCAGGATGCGCGCGCTGGTCTGCTCATGGACGATCACGCGGGGATCCTGGCGCAGCTTCCAGGCGAGCTGGTTGGTGCCGCTGTCCACCGCATAGACGCGCGCGGCGCCCTTGCTCAGCAGCACATCGGTGAACCCGCCGGTCGAGGAACCGACATCGATCGCCACCGCGCCGGTGACGTCCCAGCCGAAATGCTCGAGCCCGTGCGCCAGCTTGATGCCGCCGCGCGACACCCAGGGATGGTCGCGGCCCTTCACGTCGAGCACGGTCTCCTCGGGGAGCTGCTGGCCGGGCTTGTCGACCTTGCGGTCGCCGGCAAAGACCAGGCCGGCCATGATCAGCGCCTGGGCGCGGGTACGGCTCTCGGCCAGGCCGCGATCGACGAGCATCTGGTCGGCACGTTGCTTGGGCATGCAGCGCCTTTAGGTCCAACCGCTTCGGATGCAAAGCCGCGCGCCTTCAAACCCCGGCTGGGGCACATTGCGCCAAAGAGAGGGCCAGAGAGGGGAGAGCATCGCCGTGACGCCCAGCCAGAATTGCATCGCGCTCGTCCAGGAGTTCGAAGGCTGCGCGCAGAAGCAGCCCGACGGCAGCTTCAAGGCCTATCCCGATCCCGGCACCGGCAAGCTGCCCTGGACGATCGGCTGGGGCTCGACCGGTGCCGACATCGTCGAGAACACGGTGTGGAGCCAGGCGCAGTGCGATGCCCGGCTGGAAGCGAACCTCACCAGCTTCTCCGCCCAGGTCTCCTCGCTGCTCGGATCGGCGCCGACCAGCCAGAACCAGTTCGATGCGCTGGTCGATTTCGCCTACAATATCGGCGTCGCCAATCTCGAGAGCAGCACGCTGCTGCGACTCCACAAGGCCGGCGACTATGCCGGCGCCGCGGCGCAGTTTCCGCTGTGGGACCATGCCGACGGCAAGGTGCTCCCGGGCCTGCAGAAGCGCCGCGCGGCCGAGCAGGCGCTCTACGAGAGGACGTAAGGGGAGCGGCCGCGTTCAAGATGCCGAAGGTTGGTCAGCTGTTCCCCGGCGAAAGCCCGGGAACCGAGATTCAATGTCTTGGGACCTCCCCAACAGCTCGGCGCAATCGGACTTCAATCCGGCGCAGAGCCTATTGCCTATCTATCTAGTAGGAATAAATTGGAGCTCCGGCCTGCCCTCCCTTGGAGTGCAATTGATGAGTATCTTTGCTCCGTTTGACGATCATTCGCCGATCGTCCTCACCGTCCCCGGGCTCGGTGGCTCGGGGCCCTCACATTGGCAGACGCTCTGGGAGCAGTCGCGCCCCGATACCAGCCGAGTCGAACTCGGCATGTGGAATACGCCCCATCGCAATGCCTGGGTGACCAGGCTCGACCAGGCGATCCGCGGCGCGCAGGCGCCGGTGGTGCTCGCCGCCCACAGCCTGGGCTGCCTTGCCGTCGCCTGGTGGGCCGAGCTTTCGCCCCAGCCGTTCGGCTGGCCCGTCGCCGGCGCGCTGCTGGTGGCCCCGGCGGATGTCGACCGGCCGGACGTGAAGTCCGAGCTGGCGGGCTTCTCCCCCGCCCCGGCCAGGCCGCTGCCCTTCCCCTCGATCACCGTCGCGAGCCAGGACGATCCCTGGATCTCGATCGAGCGCGCCCGCGATCTCGCCAAGAGCTGGGGCAGCTTCTTCGTCGATGCCGGCCCCCAGGGCCATCTCAACGCCGCCAGCGGAATCGGCTGGTGGCATGAGGGACAGGAGCTGCTCGACCGGGTGCTCGACGCCGCATCGGACCGCAGCGGCCGCGTCCGCTCCGCCGCCGATGCCCGCTCGATCCTGGCGATCAACGCAACCGAGGCTGCCCAGGCCCATTATCTGGGGAGCCATGCGTGAAGAATCGGCGGCCGGCCGGTGCTTTCGGCCAGCCGCCTCTGGTAACTGCCCGCAAATCCTCTACATAGGAAATGCGGGCGTGGCCGGGTGACGTACCCTAGAGCGTCACCCGGCCTACCCGCGCCCCTTTCCCTTACGTCCTGCTTGCGGTTAGACCGGCGCCATGGATCGCCGAGACCTGCTCGCCGCCGCCGGAATTGCCGGCCCGTTGCTGCCGCTTGCCACCAGGGCCAGCGTAGCGCCGCCTGCCGGCCCGGCCACTCCAGATGCCAGCTTCCCGCTCTGGCCCGGCGAAGCGCCCGGGCTGCTCGACAAGGCCCTCCAGGACCATGTCGTCGTCCGCAATCCCGACCCCGCTTTCCCCGATCGCGCGATGGATCACATCCGCACGCCGCGGCTCGACGTGTTCCGCGCGAAGGAGCCGAACGGCGCCGCGATGCTGGTCATCCCGGGCGGCGGCTATGCGCGGGTGGTGGTCGACAAGGAGGGCTATGAGCTGGGACCCTGGCTGGCCGCGCGCGGGATCACCGCCTTCGTGCTGTTCTACCGGCTGCCCGGCGACCCGTGGCAGGACCCGAGCAACGTCGCGCTGGCCGATGCCCAACGCGCGATGCGGCTGATCCGCCACCAGGCACCGAAGTGGAAGATCGACCCGAAGCGCGTCGGCGCGATGGGCTTCTCGGCCGGCGGCCATCTCTGCGCCGATCTCGCCACCCGCTTCGACCGGAAGGTCTATGCACCGGTCGATGCCGCCGACACGCTCGACGCCCGGCCGATCCTGGCCGCGCCGACCTACCCGGTCGTCTCGATGGACCCGGGCTTCGCGCATATGGGCTCGCGCACCCAGCTGATCGGCAAGGATCCCAAGCCCGAACTGGCCGCCGAGCATTCGCCCGAGCGCCAGGTCGGCCCGAACACCCCGCCCTGCTTCCTCTGCCATGCCGAGGATGACGCGACGGTGCCGGTGCAGAACGCGCTGGCACTGCGCTCGGCGCTGGTGGCGGCCAAGGTGCCGGTGGAGACGCATCTGTTCGAACAGGGCGGCCATGGCTTCGGCTGGGGCAAGCGGACAGAGGGCAAGCCGGCGCATCTGTGGCCCGAGCTGTTCCTGGCATGGGCCAGGGGACATGGGCTGCTGGGGTAGCAGGGCTCAACATTCCCCTCCCTGCAAGGGAGGGGTTAGGGGTGGGTTAGAATAAGGTCGGGCTCGATGCCCGGCCTTTTCTGTTTTCCGATACCGTCTCGCTGGGCGCCTCCGGAAGACCGGAGGCGCAACCCACCCCCGACCCCTCCCTTGCAGGGAGGGGGTAAGAACGCGAATGACGGCCCATTCATTTTCGCCGCATGTTATGTTGTATCTTTAACTCGCTTGCCCTATATCCCGCCCATGCCGGTGAGTCTTCCGCTAGCCCGTGTATGGGGCAATCTTGATGGGCGCCTTGATCGCATCGCGATCGGGGTCAGTGGCCTTTGCCTGGTCCACTGCGTCACCACGACCATCCTGCTCACCATCATTTCCTCGGCCGGCGGCCTGCTCAACCCGGCGATTCACGAAGTCGGCCTCACGCTTGCGATCGGCCTCGGCGCCTTCGCGCTGGTCCGCGGCGTGATGTCGCACGGTTATATGGCCCCCGCGATCGTCGGCGCCTTCGGGCTCGGCATCATGGCCGGTGCGCTCTCCCTGCCGCATGGCGAATTCGAGATTTTCTGGACGCTCGTCGGCGTCAGCCTCGTCGCGCTGGGCCATGACCTGAACCGGCGCGCCACCTACTGAATCTTGCCGCAAGCCCCCCGGACGCCTACATTGGCGCCATGCACGCGCACGATCATCATGAGCATCACGGCAACGACCTGACCAAGGCCGCACAGACCACGCTGGAGAAGTCCGGCGAGCAGTGGACGGCGATGCGCGAGCGCGTGTTCGAGGCGCTGGCGGGCTTCGACAAGCCGGCTTCGGCCTATGACATCGCCGAGGCGGTCTCCAAGGCCGAGGGCCGCCGAGTCGCGGCCAACAGCGTCTACCGGATCCTCGACCTGTTCGTCGGATCGAACCTCGCCCGCCGGGTCGAGAGCGCCAACGCCTATATGGCGAACACGCATCCCGACTGCCTGCACGACTGCATCTTCCTGGTCTGCGACAATTGCGGGCAGACCACGCATATCGACGACGACTCGATCACCAAGACGGTGCGCGCCGCCGCCAAGGGCGCGGGCTTCTCGCCCGAGCGCCCGGTGATCGAAGTGCGCGGCAAATGCGCGGATTGCGACTGATCGCGCCCCGCGCGGACACCTGCACCAAAAATCCATGACCGCAACGTTCGACTTCGCGAAAACGGAGGAGTAAGGGCAGTCGGATGGCCGATCTACCCAGCACCCCGCTGCTCGATACCGTCGACACGCCCGATGCCCTGCGCAAGCTCCAGCCGCACCAGCTCCGCCAGCTCGCCGACGAGCTGCGCGCGGAGACGATCTCCGCCGTGGGCAGCACCGGCGGGCACCTCGGCTCGGGCCTGGGCGTGGTCGAGCTGACCGTCGCCATCCATTACGTCTTCAACACCCCCGACGACCGGCTGATCTGGGACGTCGGGCACCAATGCTATCCGCACAAGATCCTCACCGGCCGCCGCGACCGCATCCGCACGCTGCGCCAGGGCGGCGGCCTGTCGGGCTTCACCAAGCGCAGCGAGAGCGAGTACGACCCGTTCGGCGCCGCGCACTCGTCGACCTCGATCAGCGCCGCGCTCGGCTTCGCGGTCGCCAACAAGCTCTCGGACAAGCCCGGCAAGGGCATCGCGGTGATCGGCGACGGTGCGATGAGCGCCGGCATGGCCTATGAGGCGATGAACAATGCCGAGGCGGCGGGGAATCGCCTGGTGGTGATCCTCAACGACAACGACATGTCGATCGCGCCGCCGGTGGGCGGCCTCTCCGCCTATCTGGCGCGGATGGTGTCGTCGTCCGAATATATGGGGCTGCGCAGCCTCGCGAAGCGGGCGATCCGCAAATTCTCGCGCCGGCTTACCACCGCGGCGGGCAAGACCGAGGAGTTCGCGCGCGGGCTCGTCACCGGCGGCACGCTGTTCGAGGAGCTGGGCTTCTATTATGTCGGCCCGATCGACGGCCATAATCTCGAGCACCTGATCCCGGTGCTGGAGAATGTCCGCGACAGCGCGGAGGGGCCGATCCTCATCCATGTCGTCACCAAGAAGGGCAAGGGCTATGCCCCGGCCGAGGCGGCGGCGGACAAATATCACGGCGTCCAGAAGTTCGACGTGATCACCGGCACCCAGGCCAAGGCGCCGCCGGGCCCGCCGGCCTATCAGAACGTCTTCGCCGACCAGCTGATCAAGGATGCCGAGAGCGATCCGCGGATCGTCGCGATCACCGCCGCCATGCCCTCGGGCACCGGCGTCGACCGCTTCGCCAGGGCGTTCCCCGACCGCACCTTCGACGTCGGCATCGCCGAGCAGCATGCGGTGACCTTCGCCGCCGGCCTGGCCGCGCAGGGGATGCGGCCGTTCTGCGCGATCTACTCGACCTTCCTGCAGCGCGCGTACGACCAGGTCGTGCATGACGTGGCGATCCAGAACCTGCCGGTGCGCTTCGCGATCGACCGCGCCGGGCTGGTCGGCGCGGACGGCGCGACGCATGCGGGGAGCTTCGACATCACCTATCTCGCCACCCTGCCCAACATGGTGGTGATGGCCGCGGCCGACGAGGCCGAGCTGGTCCATATGACGCATACCGCGGTGCTGCACGACAGCGGGCCGATCGCGCTGCGCTATCCGCGCGGCAACGGCACGGGCGTGGCGCTTCCGGAAGTCGCGCAGCGGCTCGAGATCGGCAAGGGCCGCATCGTCCGCGAGGGCAAGACCGTGGCGATCCTCTCGCTCGGCACCCGCCTGGCCGAGGCGCTCAAGGCCGCCGATGTGCTGGAGGCCAAGGGTCTTTCGACCACCGTCGCCGACCTGCGCTTCGCCAAGCCGCTCGACGAGGAGCTGATCCGCCGCCTGCTCACCACGCATGAGGTGGCGGTGACGATCGAGGAAGGCGCTGTCGGCGGGCTCGGCGCGCATGTGCTGACCATGGCGAGCGACCAGGGGCTGATCGATGCCGGCCTCAAGCTGCGCACGCTGCGCCTGCCGGACGTGTTCCAGGACCAGGACAAGCCCGAGCTGCAATATGCCGAGGCGGGCCTCAACGCCGACAATATCGTCGACACGGTGCTCAAGGCGCTGCGCTGGAACGAGGCGGCGGTGACCGACGGGGCGCGGGCCTGAGGTTCTTCCGATAACCCCTGGTTATGTCCGTCGAACGCCTGTTCCGATGGACAGCGCCGCCCGCGCGGACCAGCATCCCCGGCAAAGCGTAACCCCGGGGATTGTCCAATGCTGAACCGCCGTGCCTTCCTGCTGAGCTCCGGCGCGGCTTTTCTCTCCGGCAGTGCCGCCGCGGCCGCCGTCACCCGGCAGCAAACGCGCGTCCGCGGGGCCGGCGCGCCGATCGAGATCGTCGATGACCTGTGGGGCACGCCGCATATCCGCGCCGCCACCATCCCCGATGCGTTCTTCGGCCAGGGCTATGTCGTGGCGCGCGACCGGCTGTTCCAGATCGACCTGGCGCATCGCCGCGAGCTCGGCCGGCTCGCCGAGGCGTTCGGGCCGAGCTTCGCCAGGCACGACGCCAATGCCCGGCTGTTCCACTATCGCGGCGACATCGACGCCGAGCTGCGCCGCGTGCCGGCCGATGTGCTCGCCTGCGCCAGGGCCTATGTCGCCGGGATCAATGCGCGCATCGAGGAAGTGATCGCCAACCCGGCGCTGCTCCCGCTCGAATATCGCATCCTGCAGATCATGCCCATCCGCTGGGACCTGCGCGACATGGTCCGCGCCCGCGAAGCCGCCGGCGGCAATGTCGATGACGAGATCCGCCGCGCCCGGCTCGCGGCGATCGGGATGCTCGACCTCGACGCGATCGTCGCCCCGCTGCGCCCGGCCTGGAAGATGGCCGTGCCCGAGGGCCTCGACGCCGCCGCGATCAGCCCGGCCGATCTCGGCGTGCTCAATATCGACGGCCTGCCCTGGGCCAACCTCACCGGCCAGGACCCCGCCGCCGCCTCGGCCGAGCGCGCCAATGCCGGCAGCAATGCCTGGACCGTCTCGCCGTCGCGCACCGCCACCGGCCGGCCGATCCTGGCGAATGACCCGCATCTCGGCATCGGCGGATTCAGCCCGCGTCACAATGCGCACCTGACCGCGCCGGGGCTCGACCTGATCGGCGGCGGCGCGCCCGGCCTGCCCGGGATCATGCAGGGCCATACCGATCGCTTCGCCTTCGGCCGCACCAACTTCCATATCGACCAGGGCGACTTGTTCATCCTCGAGCTCGATCCCGCCGATCCCGAGCGCTACCGCCATGACGGCGGCTGGAAGCGGTTCGACAAGGTCGAGGAAGCGATCGCGGTGAAGGACGGCGCGCCGTCCATGGTGACGCTGCGCTATTCGGTGCAGGGGCCGGTGATCTCCTACGATCCGGCCAAGCGCCGCGCCACAGCGCTCGCCACCATCGCGATGCAGCCGGGCGGCGACGGCGCCTTCGCGATGATCGCGATCAACCTGGCAAAGGATTGGAAGAGCCTGCGCAAGGCGTTCGAGCTCCACCCCTCGCCGACCAATTTCCACTATGCCGATGTCGAGGGAAATACCGGCTGGCAGGTGATCGGCTTCGTGCCGGTGCGCAAGAAGGGCGACGGGCTGCTCCCGGTGCCGGGCGACGGCCGCTACGACTGGACCGGCGTGCGCAAATATGAGTCGCTGCCGAGCGAGTACAACCCCGCCAAGGGCTGGTTCGCCTCGGCCAACCAGAACAACCTGCCCGCCGACTGGCCGCGCGACCGCATCCCCGCCTTCTCGTTCCGCGATCCCTATCGCTATGATCGCATCGCCGAGGTGCTGACCTCGCAGCCCAAGCACACGCTGGCCGACAGCGTAGCGCTCCAGCACGACACGCTCTCCACTCCGGCGCGCCAGTTTGTGGCCCTGCTCCCGCAAGTCCCCTCACCCGCGGCCAGGCCGGCGATCGACATGCTGCGCGGCTGGGATGCGCGGATCGACCGCGACAGCGGTGCCGCCGCATTGTTCGAAGCGGTGTGGCGCGAGGCCGGCAAGCGCATGCTCGCCGCGATCGTGCCGGCCCGGGCAAAGGGGCTGGTCTCCAGCATCGCGCCCTCGATCCTGCTCGATGCGCTGGCGAAACCGGACAGCCGGCTCGGCCCCGACCCGGTCGCCGCCCGCGACGCGCTGCTCGACGCCGCGCTTGTCGCCGGCTGGGCGGCAATCCGCGACAAACTCGGCGCCGATCCGGCGGCCTGGCGCTACGGCGCGCTCCACCAGGTCCGCCTGCGCCACCCGCTCTCGGCGATCCCCGCCATCGCCAGGGCCTTCCCGGCGATCGAAGGCGAAGGATCGGGCGGCGACGGCTATACGGTGATGGCGCGCTGGCTCGGCTCCGGCCCGGGCTGGCAGGTCGGCGGCGGCGCGAGCTATCTGCAGGTGATCGATGTCGGCGCCTGGGACAATTCGCTGATGCTCAGCCTGCCCGGCCAGTCGATCGACCCGCGCTCGCCGCATTACCGCGACCAATATGGTAATTGGGCGAACGGACGGATGCAGCCCATGCCATTCAGCCGCGCCGCGGTCGACGCCCGTGCCGCCACCCGCACCACGCTGAACCCCGCATGAGGCGCGCGGCCCTCCTCCTGCTTATCCTCGCCACGCCGGCAGCGGCGCAGGACCGCGGCTTCGACAAGGCGGTTACCGCGTTCCGCGCGCTCCACCGCGCAGAGGTGACCAAGGCAGGGATCGCCGGCAGCAGCTTCTATGTGATCCGCGACGGCCGCACGGTGGTGGCGGACCATCTCGGCGAGCAGGATGCCGATGCGCATGTGCCGGTCGACGCGCAGACCATCTATCACTGGGCATCGATCACCAAGACGATGACCGGGATCGCGATCCTGCAGTTGCGCGACCGCGGCCTGCTCAAGCTCGACGACCCGATCATCCGCTATGTGCCCGAACTCGCCCGGGTCCATGACCCGTTCGGCGATGCGTCCGAGATCACCATCGGCCAGCTGATGAGCCATAGCGCGGGCTTCCGGAACGGCACATGGCCGTGGCGCAACAAGCCCTGGCAGCCCTTCGAGCCGCCCGCCTGGGAACAGCTCAAGGCAATGATCCCCTATACGGAAGTGCTGTTCAAGCCGGGCAGCCGGTTCAGCTATTCCAACCCCGGCATCGTCTATCTCGGCCAGGTGATCGAGCGGCTCTCGGGCGAGGATTTTGAAGTCTATATCGACAAGAACATCCTGCGCCCGCTCGGCATGCACGCCAGCTATTTCGACCGCACCCCGCCCTTCCTGCTGCCGCACCGCTCACACAGCTATCACATCGAGAACGGCAAGCGCGTGGCGGCTCCGTTCGATGCCGATACCGGGGTGACCGTTTCGAACGGCGGCCTCAACGCGCCGCTGCCGGACATGGCGAAATATGTCGCCTTCCTGCTCGGCGACCCAAAGCGGCCCGACTATGACCTGGTCCTCAAGCGCGCTTCGCTCGACGAGATGTGGGAGCCCCGGATCAGCGCGGGCGAGGATTTCACCCAGGGCCGGATGGCGAGCACGACCTGGAGCGGCCTGTCCTTCTTCGTCGACAAGACCGACGGCATCCGCATCGTCGGCCATAATGGCGACCAGAACGGCTTCCGCGCCTATCTGAGCCTGTGCCCGGACCAGCATCTCGGCACGCTGCTCACCTTCAACACCGAGACGCGCGGGGTGGAGAATGCGCCGGGCAACCGCGACATGCCGGAGTCTCGGGTCGCGCTGGCGACGGATGGGCTTTGCAAGGCGGTTGCCGCGAAGAAATAGGCTGTTCCCCGGCGAAAGCCGGGGCCCCGGGGTAATAGAGCGAGACGGCAGAGAAACCCTGGGCCCCGGCTTTCGCCGGGGAGCAGTGAGCGCCAAACGTTAACGCGCCCGAAGCAGCCTGCCCCGCTTCGCCACTCGCGCGCCACCTTCATAGGCCGCCTGCCCGCCGACCATCACCAGGTCGAAGCCCTCGGCCTTCGCAAACGGATCGACATAGCTCGACCGCGCCTTCACCTTCGCGGGATCGAACAGGATCAGGTCCGCCTGCATGCCCGGCCGGATCACGCCGCGATCGCCGAGCCGCAGGATATGCGCCGGCAGGCCGCTGCCCTTGCGCACCATCTCCGCGATGCCGAGCTTCCTGTCCCGGACCACATATTCCTCGACCAGCTTGGCATAGGTGCCGGTCGCGCGCGGATGGCGCATGCCGGGGCCGCCATCGGTCGAGAAGGCGACATAGGGATCGAGCAGCAGCACGTCCTGCAATGCCTTGTCCTGGGTGAAATGCGCGCCGGAACCGCTCTGCGGGCCGATCTTGATCAGGAAATCGGCATAATGGAGCCCCGCCTCCTGCGCCGCCTGGGCCAGCGTCTTGCCGGCATAGGGAGCGGTGCCGATCAGCAGCGCCTCGGGACCGCCGCGCCGCGTCATCCGCTGCACCAGATAGTCGCGCAGCTCCTGCCGGCGTTCGGCCACCACCTTGGCATAGGCCGTCGGCGGCAACGCCCATTTGGGGAAGAGGATGGCGATGCCGGTATAGCCCGCCTCATAGGGGTATTGATCGGCGGTCAGCTCGATCCCCTGGCGGCGCTTGTCCGCCAGGAAGGCGAGCAGCTCACGCGCCCGCGCCTCGCCCTTCCCGAACACCACCTTCAGGTGCGAGATATGCGGCCGCGCCGGCAGCGACGAGGCGATCAGCTCGTCGATCGACGCCTTGATGTCCTCGTCATTCTCCGAGCGCATATGGCTCATCACCACGCCGCCATAGCGGCTCACCACCTTGCCGAGATTGGTCAGCTCGGCGGTCTCTGAATAGATGCCCGGCACATATTCGAGGCCATAGGACAGGCCGAACGCACCGGCACGCATCTCGCTGTCGAGCTGCGCCGCCATCCGCGCCAGCCCCTCGGCGTCGGGCACGCGCACCGAATCCGGCACCCCGGCCGCGCGGCGCAGCGTGCCGTGGCTGGCGAGCAGCACGACGTTAAGGTCGATCGGTGCCCGGTCCACCGCCGCCATCCAGCTGCGCGGATCGAGGTCCTTGCCCAGCCGCGGGCCGCTGCCGTCCTGGCCGAGCGTGATCGTGGTAACACCCATTGCCAGGAAGGCTTCATAGCTGTCCTTCAACGGGTCGCCATGGCTGTGCATGTCGATGAAGCCGGGCGCCAGCACCCTTCCCTCGCCCGCGATGACACGCCGGGCATCGCCCCCGGCCGAGGGCGGATCGATCCGCGCGATCCGATCGCCGCTGACCAGCACATTGGCGAGCCGCGGCGGCGTGCCGGTGCCGTCGACGAGCAGCACTTCGCGGAACAGCGTGTCGGGTTGCGCCGCAAGCGTCGCGACCATCGGCCATGCGGAAAGCCCGCCCGCCGCCACCGCTCCGCCCAATGCCTGTCGCCGTGTCAAACGTTGCTTCATGCCGCTCCCCGATCGCTTTTGCCGGACTATGCGCACAAGCGCGGCGCACGCGAATCACCAAGGCTGCATAAAGTCATGGCCTCAACGCATGGGGTGTCGGTTTGCCGCCGGTCAAAGCCGTGCGCGCGGCGACCGCGCAGGACTGGCCATCCCCCCTGATCGGAATTACACCACCGCCCGTGCTCAAGATGACTTCGCTGCCCGCCTCCGTCCGCCTCCGCGCGCTTGCCACCTGGCTCTTCGCCGTCGCGGCGCTGATCGTGCTGATGGTGGTGATCGGCGGGATCACCCGCCTGACGGAATCGGGACTCTCGATCACCGAGTGGAAGCCTTTCACCGGCACCATCCCGCCGCTCACCGAAGCGGCGTGGCAGGCGGAGTTCGCCCGCTACCGCGAGATCGGCCAGTACACCCAACTCAACCAGGGCATGACCCTCGCCGAGTTCAAGAACATCTTCTTCTGGGAATATCTCCACCGGCTGCTCGGCCGGGTGATCGGCATGGCCTTCGCGCTGCCGTTGCTCTGGTTCGCCATCCGCCGGGCGATCCCCAAGGGCTATGGCTGGCGGCTGATCGCACTGCTCGCGCTGGGCGGGCTGCAGGGCGCGCTCGGCTGGTGGATGGTCAAGTCGGGCCTGAACAAGACCAGCACCGCGGTCGACCATTTCTGGCTCTCCGCGCACCTGATGACCGCGCTGTTCACGCTCGGCGGCATCATCTGGACCGCGCTCGACCTGCTCGCGCTCAGGCGCAACCCGATGGCGCGCCCCGCCCGCCTCACCGGCCTGGCGGTCGCGGTACTGGCGGTGCTCGCCGTCCAGCTCTTCTACGGCGCGCTGGTCGCGGGGCTGCGCGCCGGGCTGGTCACCGACCAGTGGCCGCTGATGAACGACCATTTCTTCCCCGGCGTCAGCCAGGCGGGGCAGAGCCTGGGCCATATCCTCTTCTCCGATCCGGCGGTGGTGCACTTCATCCACCGCTGGTGGGCCTGGATCACGGTCGCCGCGCTGGTGATCCTCTCCCGCAAGGTCCGCGCCGCCGATCGCCGCGCCTCGATCGCCATCCACAGCGCGTTCGGCACCCAGATCCTGCTCGGCATCGCCACGGTGATGGCCGGCATGCCGATCTGGCTCGCCGCGCTCCACCAGCTCACCGGCGCGCTGGTCGTCATCGCCACCGTCTGGGGCGCGCATGTCGCGGGCAGCCGGGCCGGCGCTTGAGCGAGCTGGCGCTCTTCTACGTGACCTTCGCCACCCGGGCGGATGCCGAGCGCGTGGCCGAGACGGTGCTGGCCGAGAAGCTTGCCGCCTGCGCCAATATCCTCGCGCCCTGCACCTCGCTCTATCTCTGGCACGGGGAGCTGGAACGCGCCGAGGAAGTGCCGGTGTTGTTCAAGACCCGCCCGATGCTCTCCACCCGGCTGCGCGAGCGCATCGCCGCGCTCCATCCCTATGACCTGCCGGTGATCGAGAGCTGGACCGCCACCGTCGGCGGCGATGTCGCCGCCTGGGTGGAAGGCGAGACGCGCTGATGCTGCTCGCCGCGATTGTCCTCCAGGCAAGCGCGGCCAGCTTCTCCCCGCCGCTCGACCGGGCCCTGCTGGTCGTGACCGAGCGCCATGACGATACCCGCCTCTACCGCATGGAGCGCCGCATCCGCTTCGCACGCGAGGACGGCGGCTATCGCGCGGAAGTCGTGCTCGCCGAAGCGGAAGGCGAGACCAGCGACAGCAGCGGCGCGCTGTTCGAGGCAGGCTATGCCGCGCTCGCCGGTACGCCTCTGATATTCCACCTCGACAAGGCCGGCACGGTCACCGCGATCGACGACCTCCCCGCATTGTGGGAGCGCTTCTGCCGCCGCGTCGCCGAAGTCGCCGCCGCGCGTCGCGCGCTCGCCCCTGCCGAGCGCCCCAAATTCGCCGAGCGCGTCGCTGCTCCGATCCGGGCCCTGCCCGACAGCCGCCGGCGCGCGATGCTCGGCTCGCTGGTGCTGGCGGTGGTCCCCGACGAGCCGCTGGTGCCGGGCACCACCCCGGTCCGGCTGCCCGGCAGCTCGGCCTATGGCAGCGCCAGGCCACTCGAGGGCATGCGCAGCGTAACAGCTTCGCCCGGCGGCCTGCTCCGCAGCACCACCGTCGCCAGCGGCGAGAACGTGACCCTCGAACGCATCACCGAAGTCGATCCCCATACCGGCCTGATCACCCGCAACAGCAAGACGCTGCGCATCCGCACCGGCGGCCTGGAAAGGATCAGCCGCACCCGGCTAACGGTCGAACCGCTCGCCGATTGACTCGCCGTGCCGCGCATGGCCGAACGCCGGGCAAAGGGGAAATCCATGCGCTCGATTCTTGCCGCCGCTCTGCTCGCCTGCCTCGCGGCCGCACCGCCCGCAGCGGCCCAGGCATCGACCAAGGCCGAACCCGCAACGATCGATATCGTCTTCAACCCGCCGACCGACGCGCCGATGCGCTACCGCGTCGCCCGCGACCGCGCCGCCCGGACCAGTCGCCCGGCAATGTCGGCCAGCTGGGTGGAGGAACTGCGCTTCACCAGGGCCGGCGACGGCTTCATCGCGCATTGGCGGATGGAGGCCGCTTCGTTACCGCCCGAGATGCGCGCGCCCGGGATCGCCCCGATGATCGCCCCGTTCACCGGCGAGCCGATCGCCTTCGATCTCGACGCGGAAGGCACCGTGCTGCGCGTCCGCGACTGGCCGGCGGCGCAAGCCCGGATCCTGGCCGCCGTCGATGCCGCCGGGCAGCTGATCCCCGCCGCGGATCGCGACAAGGTGATGCCGCAGGTCCGCGCGATGTTCACCGGCCTCACCGCCGAGACCGCGCCCTCGGCCCTGTTGCGCAACGTCGAGCCGCTGTTCGGCGGTGGCGGGCTGTCGATGCATGTCGGCGAGGAGATCAGCACACCGATCGAGCAGCCGGTGCCACTGCTCGGCGGCAGAGTCGCGATGGACGTCACCGTCACCCTGAGCGCCGCCGAGCCCGGCCGCACCGCCACGCTCACCTCCCGCTCCGACTATGATCCCGATTCTTTCAAGCGGCTGCTCACCCAGCTCGCCGATCGCTTCACCCCGGCGGAGAAGGCCGCGCGTACGCAGGAGCTCGAGCAGATGCTGCCCGAGATGCTGCTCAGCGAAACCGGCACCACGCTGATCGACCTGCCCAGCGGCATGCCGCTGCGCTACGAAAACAGGCGCATCGCCACCATCGACGGCAAGACCGTTCCTGTGGAATCGCTCGCACTTACCTGGCTGCGCTGAGGGGAAAACGACCCACGGTATTCAGATACCCGTCAGCAAAGCCCCACTTTTCTTGACTTTTCCCGAGCGAATCGTCAGAGGGCCTTCAGCCGCGCTGCCCGAAAGGGTGGCGCGCTCGCGTTTCATACTCGAAAGGTCCCAGCCCATGAAGGCGCTGATGAAGACCACCAAGTCGGCGAAGCCGGCCGAGGTGGAGAAGAAGTGGCATATCGTCGATGCCGACGGCCTCATCGTCGGCCGCGCTGCCGTCGTGATCGCCAATGTGCTTCGTGGCAAGCACAAGACGAGCTTCACCCCGCACGTCGATTGCGGTGACAATGTCATCGTCATCAACGCGGACAAGATCAAGTTCACCGGCAAGAAGCTGGGCCAGAAGGTGTACTACAAGCACACCGGCTATGCGGGCGGCATCAAGGGCATCACCGCCGGCAAGGTCCTCGAAGGCCGCTTCCCGGAGCGCGTCCTCGAGAAGGCCGTTGAGCGCATGATCCCGCGCGGCCCGCTGGGTCGCCAGCAGATGCGCAACCTGCGCATCTATGCCGGCGCTGCGCATCCGCACGAAGCGCAGAACCCCGAGGTCCTCGACATCGCCGGCATGAGCCGCAAGAACAAGGTGGGCGCATAATGTCTGACAACCGCCAGTCCCTTTCCGATCTCGGCGCCATCGCCGCCGGTGAGCAGGCCGTGGCCGCCCAGGCGCAGGCTGATTCCGATACCCGCGCCGATGCGTATCTCGCCGGCCAGCTCGACGAGCCGGTCAACACCGCCCCGCTGCGTGCGCAGGAGCTCGACAAGTTCGGCCGTGCCTATGCGACCGGCCGTCGTAAGGACGCCGTCGCCCGCGTGTGGCTGAAGCCCGGCACCGGCAAGATCACGATCAACGGTCGTGACCAGGAAGTCTATTTCGCGCGTCCGACGCTGCGTCTCGTCATCAACCAGGTGTTCGGCATCACCGAGCGCGAAGGTCAGTATGACGTGATCGCCACCGTCAAGGGCGGCGGTCTTTCGGGCCAGGCCGGCGCGGTGAAGCACGGCATCAGCCAGGCGCTCACCAAGTACGAGCCGATCCTGCGCACACCGGTGAAGCGCGCTGGTTTCCTGACCCGCGACAGCCGTACGGTCGAGCGTAAGAAGTACGGCAAGGCGAAGGCCCGTCGTAGCTTCCAGTTCTCGAAGCGCTAAGCGCCTCGGCAACTGCCAACGAATTGGGGCGGTCCGGCAACGGGCCGCCTCTTTTCGTTTGGGGAATGCGCGGCTAGCCTTGCGCCATGGCGCTCGATCACCCCGACACGATCCGTATCCTCGCCTTTCTGGGCGAGATCGGCATTCCCGTGTCCCAGGGGACGATCGCCGGCGACAGCTTCCTGCCCGGCATCGAAGTGCGCGACGGCGGACTGCTGCTAGACCCCGAGCGCCCCTTCTATCCCGGCGACCTGCTCCATGAAGCGGGGCATATCGCCTGCACCGATCCCGCGGACCGCCCGACGCTGTGCGAAGTCCGTGACGATCCGGGCGAGGAAATGGCGGCGATCGCCTGGTCCTATGCCGCTGCCCGCGCGATCGGGATCGACACGCGCGCGCTGTTCCATGCCGACGGCTATCTCGGTGGTGGCGAGGCGCTTGCGATCGCCTTCGACAGCGGCAAGGGCCCCGGCCCGCCCATGCTCCAATTTTACGGCATGGCCGCCGAGCCGCACCAGGCCGAGAAACTCGGCCTTCCGGTCTATCCACAAATGGCGAAATGGCTGCGCTAGGGTTTGCGCATCAGGTCATAGAGCGCCAGCCGGAACACCAGCCCGCCGCCCGCACCGCTCGCTCCGACTATCAGTAGGAGCGCGATGCCTTCCCATGCCGATGCGGGCCCGATCCAGATGAGCATCGGCACGACGCCGACCACGGCACCCGAGGCCATCGCGTTCCACCAATGCAGCCGATAGCGGCGCTCGAGCCACAGATAAGCCGGCAATCCCAGCACCAGCGCATGGCCGAAGGCGAATGGGAAGCCCAGCACCAGCGCATAGAACAGGATGGCCGGCGTGTCCGTGAATGCCGCCAACGGCGCTTCGCGTGCGAACAGCAACCAGAGGATTGCGCCGGCAAGAAGGGATGCCGCGATCGAGGCGACCAGGAACGCGCCCATCACCTTGCCGAAAGGCGCCGGTTCTCTCATGCCCGCTCCAGCCAGCCGGTATAGTGCACCACGTCGCCGATGATCGGCAGGCGCACCCGTACCTCGAAACGGAAGCGTCCATCCTCCTGCCATTCGCGCGCATCGATGCGCGGCCCCAGCCGGCGCGGCATCGGCACGCCGAAGGCGGTCCAGCCGCGCAGCACCATCTTCAGCCCCTGCCCATCCGAAGGCAGGTCGAAGGCGAAGCGCAGCGGCCCGAACCGCTCGGCGACACCCTGCCCCGCCTGGCTGAGTTCGCTGGAGAAGGCATGGCCGCCAAAGTCGCGCGTCCAGCGTTCCTTGCCATGTTCCGCCGAGAAAGCGACGCGGAGTGACCAGCTGCCCTCGGGCGGAAAGCCCATCACGCGCCCCACCAGCCAGGCCAGCCCCCTGCCCCGACGCACCTCGCCTTTCCCCGACGCCCCGGCATCGCCGATAAAGTCGTGCATCCCACGCACCGCCTCCGGCAGCTTGCCGAAGCGCGAGCCCATCGCCCGGACATAGAGCGGATCGACCGCACGCTCGACCACTTCGGTCCGGATCGCGAGCCTGGCGAACAGCGGCTCGAACCGATCGAGCGTCAACAGCCCGCTCGCGTCGCGCGCGCCCGGCGGCACCTTTCCGGAGAGGATATCCTCTGCAAGCAGCTCCGCCGCCAGCGTCGGAATCTCGGGCCCGTCGCCCCGCTCGGCAATCAGCGTCCAGCGCCGCGCGATGCCCGATCCGGTCAGCGTCACGGTCATGGCCGAACGGTCGCTGCCACCACGCCCGGTGAGCGTCTGGAGCTTATGCATCCAGCGCGCCGTCCCACCGAGCGAGCCGATCCAGCCCCAACGCACCGGCCAGCTCATCAGCCATAGTCCGAGCATGTGGAGACCGAACTCGGTACCGGCGTGGAAGGTCACCGCCGGGCGGCCGGGCAGCGCATCGGGCATCAGCGACAGATCGGGCACCTCGGCAAGCGCAACCCAGCGATGGAGCGGCGCCATCCCGTCCACCATGAACCGCACGCGCCGGAGCGCCTGCCAGCCGGTCGCCCCGATCCAGCGGCGCCCGCGCCACAGCCGCACCGGCCTGCCGACATAGGACAGGATCGCCGCCGCGACCGCCGGACCTGCCACCGCCCGGTTCGATGCGCTCAGCGCGATATCGACCCGCTCCACCTGGTCCAGCCCCTCCGCCAGCTTCCGCACCACCGCGCCCGACAGCGCCGGCAGGCTCGAGGCTCCGCTGATGATCGGCACCGCAACCGCTGCACCCTTGTCGAGCGCGCCGACCCCGGTGACGAAATCGCGCGCATCGGCCAGGTCGAGATAGGGGATGCGCATCGCGATGCAGGCCTCGGGCACCGTGGTGCCGCTACCCTGGAAAGGCCCGGCCGCGTCGATCACAAGGTCCGGCCGCTCGCGAGCCAGCACCATGCCGATGCCGTTGGTCCGGTCCGCCACCACCGGCTCCGCGCCCGCCAGCCCGGTGCAGAAAGCCGAGGCGCGCTCGAAGCTTCGCCCCGCCACCAGCACCGCGTGCCCGGCGCCCAGCAACCGCCGGCTTAGCCGCGCACCAAAGCCGCCATAGCCGCCGATGACGAGGATGCGGCTCACAGGATGCGCGCCCTTTGCTCGGGGCTGGGCACCCAGCAGGCATCATGCTTGCCAAACAGCCGGTAGCGGTTGCGCGCGATCCGGCGATAGGCGGCGTCGCGCCAGCCGCGCGGGATCACCCGCATCACGCCGAGCGCCCGCCACGGCCAGCCCAGCGCTTCGGCGATCGCCAGCACGCCGTCGCTGTCCCGCCGGGCACGGTCACCGTCGATCACCAGCATCGTATCCGGATCGTCGGGATCGACACCGAAGCGCTTGCACAGCGCCTGCCCCGCCTCGCTCTGCACCGAGGCGAGCCGGAAATGCCCGCGCCGGTCATGCCGCAGCACGAAGCGCGCGTTCGTCGTGCACAACACGCAGACGCCATCGAACAGGATGATCGGGTTCATTCGGGTGCTTCCCGCCGCCAGTTCAGGGCCGCCCAGAATGCCAGCCCCGCCAGCGCCCCGATCAGGCCCAGCCAGGCACACACCTCGAACAGCTGGCGCCAACCCGCCGCGGTATAGCGTCCATGCTCGGACAGCACGGTGCCGCCGATCTGCGAATATTCGCCCGGATTGTTGAGCAGCACGAGATAGGGGAGCCCGCCGACCAGGAAGCCACCGATCGCGGCGCTCCACCAGCGCAACCGCCAGCGCAGGCTGAGCAGGCCGTAGAGGGGCAGGCCCAGCAGCGCCACATGCCCTGCGGCCAGGATCGCCCCGACGATGAAAGATGCCACCGCCATGAACCAGGCCTGCTCGACGACGCCCTCCATCACGCCGGTCACGATGAAATAGGCGGGAAACGCGCTCGCCCCGACAAGAACCGCGGACAGGATGGCGGCCAGCAGGCGTCGTCCGGAGGGCTGGTCCTGGTTCATCGCCTCACTCCGCCGGATCCGCGAACACGCAGAGCTGGTGGACCAGCTCGCCGAGCAGCGGGTGCACCAGGTCGAGGCTGAACACGAAGCGGCCATCGCCGATGTCGATATGCCCCACCGTCAGCTTGCCCGGCATCGCCCAGTTGGGCAGCTTCACCCGCAGCCTGCCGAGCTTCAGGAAATAATGGTCGCTGACGAACAACAGCGCCCCGCCATCCTCCTCCAGCCGCAGCGCTATCCCCACGCCAAGCCCCAGATATTCCTCGATTCCCGTCGGCCCGGCGAAGCGCTTGGCGCTGTGGATAACCTGTGGAAAACCCTGTGCACGGCCATATTGCCGCGTCCAGTATTGCCCTTGGCCGTCGCCATCCGCCGTCACGCTGACGCTGGCCGATACGCCGACGTCCGTGCCCAGCGGCAGCGGTGCGCCGATCGCGCGGGAAAGCTGCGCCAGCAGCCACCCCACCCGGCTCATCCGGCATTCGGCGACTTCGCCCAGATAGGAGACACAGGCGCCGGCCTTGATCTTGCGCAGGAAGCGGCGGCGCGTCGCCGGCGGCAGGAACAGCCAGCGCTCGCCGAGCAGCCGCGCGAACGGGCTCTCGGCATCGTCCCAACGCGGCGCCGCGACACGGTGCCAATCGGCGTAGCGGGCCAGCGAACCCGGCGCATATCCGATTGCCGCTCCCATGGGACCGCTCCTTTCGCTTACTCGCTCTTGCCCTTGGGCAGGAATGCCAGAATCTTCTTGCCCAGCCGGATCAGCGTCATCAGCCGTCCCGGCGGCACGCTCATCATCTGCTGGTACCAATCGTCGATCGTCACGACGAAGTCCTGCATCGCCACGATCCGGCTACGCGCCGTGTCGGAGATCGCCGCATCGCGTCTCGCTTCCTCGGTGCAGACGCGCAGCGCCGCCACCGCCGGATCGATCTCGCGCTCCTTGCGGCCCTGGGCAATGCGCGTGAGCATCTGCATCAGGTCAACCTCGGCCTCGTAATGATCGCGCCGGTCGCCCATCACCGGCACGCGGCGGATCAGCTTCCAGCCCAGCAGTTCCTTCAGGCTGTTCGACGTGTTGCTCCGCGCGATGCGCAGCGTGTCGCTGATCTCCTCGGCGTTGAGCGGCCGGTCGGAGAGGTAGAGCAGCGCATGGATCTGGGCGACCGAGCGGTTGACGCCCCATTGCCCGCCCATCTCGCCCCAGTGCAGCACGAACTGCTGCACCGCGATCGGCAACTGAACAGCGTTGTCCGTAATTTCTGTCATAACAGAAATATGAGACAGAATTGCACGGGAGTCAATCGCCTTCGCGGTCCATCGCGCCCCAGCCTCGCTTCGCCGCCATGCATGCCGTTGCGGCAGCGCAACTAGCGGCCTGGGCTGCGACGTTTGCGCACGGCGCAATCGCGATGAAGATTTCCTTAGGTATTTCTGCAGGTTGTTCGGATTCTTCCTCTAAATTATTCATGGAAGTGCAGGTTGCGGCGGTTCCGCGGCCTCGGGGGAAATTCGGGGTGTTCCAAAATCACAGGACGGCCGTGCTTGGCGCGGCGCTTGGTCTGCTTGTGCTCGGCGGCTGCGATGGCGGCGGCGGGGGTGGTTCGTCGTCGAGCGGCAGCGCCGGCGGCGTGGTCACCACGCCCAGCCCCACGCCGGCACCGGTGGTGTTCACCGATGGCGATGCCGCCCGCCTCGCGCGGCAGGCGAGCTTCGGCCCGACCACCGACCTGGTCGCCCGCATCAAGTCGCTCGGCGCCACCGCCTGGGTCGACGAGCAGCTTGCCGCCTCGTCGAGCAGCTATGCCGATCTCACCACCGAGGTCCGCCGCGATTTCTGCGTGAGCACCGATACGGTGTGCAACCGCGCGCATTTCAGCCGCACGCCGGTGGCGATGCGCTTCTTCGCCAATGCCGTTGCCGGATCGGACCAGCTGCGCCAGCGCACCGCCTTCGCGCTCGGCCAGATGATCGTCGCTTCGGAAGCGGAGGTGAACTCCACCGCCGGCATCGCGACCTTCAACCAGATCTTCCTCGCCAACGCCTTCGGCAATTACCGCGACATCCTCGCCCAGGTGACGATGAGCGGATATATGGGCGATTATCTCGACATGGCGGACAGCAACAAGTCCGGCCCCTCGGAGAATTACGCCCGCGAGCTGCTCCAGCTCTTCTCGATGGGCCCGGACGCGCTCAACATGGACGGCAGCCTGAAGCGCGACAGCGCCGGCGGCGCCATCCCCAACTATACGACCGACGACATCAAGGGCGTCGCCAAGGCGCTTACCGGCTGGACCTATGCCCGGGTCGGCGGCGCGGCGATCACCGATGGCAATGCCCGCGACTATTCCAAGCCGATGATCCAGGTGGCGGCACGCTACGACACCACCCAGAAGAGCTTCCTCGGCACCAGCGTCGCCGCGGGCGCCGCCCAGGACGCCAGCGTCGCCGCCGTAGTGGACGCAGCCTTCAATAATCCGTCGACCGCGCCCTTCGTCGCGCGCCACATGATCGTCCACCTGGTCACCGCCAATCCCAGCCCGGCCTATATCGGCCGCGTCGCGCAGGTGTTCGCCGATAATGGCAGGGGCGTGCGCGGAGACATGAAGGCCGTGGTCCGCGCGATCCTGCTCGACAGCGAGGCCCGCTCGGCGCCCACCGCGACCGGCGGCAAGCTCAAGGAGCCGGTGCTGCTGATGACCGCGCTCGCCCGCGCGATCGGCTTCGCGACCGATGGCTATGTCTTCACCACGCGCGATACCAGCCTCGGCCAGCCGGTGTTCCGCGCGCCTTCGGTGTTCAATTTCTATCCGGACGATTTCCCGCTGCCCGGCTCGGCCACGCTGAAGAGCCCGGCCTCGAAGCTGCTCAACACCTCGAACGTGCTGCGCTGGCACAATTTCGTCTATGACTGGACCGTCTCGGGCGATGCCAGCCGCAGCGAGTACGCGCTGGATTCGGGACTGCCCATGTCCTCGCTCACCCAGCCGCTCTGGACGAGCTGGGAAGCGTATGGCGTCGACCTCGATGCGATGGTGGCGCGGATCGACCTGACGATGTTCGCGAACACGCTCAGCCAGGCGCAGAAGGATGCGCTCAAGGCGGCCGCCACCCCCATCACCAATACCGATGTCGCCATCCAGGCGCGCCGCCGCGCCCAGATGATGCTCTACGTCGCGGCCTCGAGCCCGATGTTCCTGGTCGATCGCTGAGGAGCCGGACCGATGACGTTTTCCCGACGCGACTTCATGAAGGTCACCGCCGGTGCCGGCGCACTCGCCGCAATCGGCCAGCTCGGCCGCACCACCGCCATGGCTGCCCCGAACGGCAGCTACCGCGCGATGGTCGGCGTGTTCCTGTTCGGCGGCAATGACAGCTGGAACATGGTGATCCCCACCGATGCCCGGCACGCTGCCTATCTCGCCGCGCGCGGCAGCGTCGGCATCGCCGCCAGCCGCCTCACCGCGCTCACCGGCACTGCCTATGCGCTGCATCCGGCGATGGCCGCGCTCCGCCCGATCTGGGACGAGGGCAGCCTGGGCCTGGTGCTCAACGCCGGCACCCTCTACGCGCCGCTGACCAAGGCGACCTACCAATCGCGGGCCGATCTCCGCCCAACCAACCTGCTCAGCCATTCCGACGAGCAGGCGCACTGGCAGGGCCTGCGCGCTCGGGACTTCGCCACCGACGGCTTCATGGGGCGCCTCACCGACAAGATGGGCGCGAGCAGCGTCCCCTCGATGATATCGATCGCGGGCTCGCAGCTCGCGGTGATTGGCAAGACCAGCTCGGCGCTCGTCCTGCCCTCCACCGGCACGCTGTCGCGCTCGGGCTACTCCACCGCGTCGAACGCCGCAAACACCGCCAAGAACAACGCGCTCGGCACCTTCTCCTCGGCCACCGGCCTGGGCGACCTGTCCGAAGCCACCGCGCGCGACGTAAACGGCAGCTATGCCCAGGCGACCACCGCCAACACCATCATCTCGGCGACCAGTTCGCTCGACGGCTATTTCGTCAACCCGACCACCGGCGCCGCGCTGACCAGCGACGTCGCCCGTCAGCTGATGCGCGTCGCCCGGATGATCGATGCGCGCGGCTCGCTCGGCCATGGCCGCCAGACCTTCTTCGTCAGCCAGGGCGGGTACGACAATCATTCCGGCCAGGTGAATGGCGGCACCAACGACACCGGCACCCACGCCAACCTGCTGGGCGACCTCGCCATGGCGCTCGCCGGTTTCCACCGCGCGATGCAGTCGATCGGCATGGCCGAGAACGTCACGGCGTTCACGATGAGCGACTTCGGCCGCACCTATCGCGGCAATGCCCAGAACGGCACCGACCATGCCTGGGGCGGCAACCACCTGGTGGTCGGGGGCAACGTCGCCCCCGGCGGGATCTTCGGCGCCTATCCGGATCCGGTGCTCGGCGGTGCGACCGACGTCAGCAGCGAGGGCCGCTTCGTCCCCGCCGTCTCGCAGGAGGAATATATCGGCGCGATCGCCCGCTGGCATGGCGTCAGCGACGCGGACATGCCCTATGTCTTCCCCAACTGGTCGACCTGGAGCACCGGCGGGCGCGCGCCGCTGAGCCTGTTTCGAACCTAAGCGGACCTCATTCCCGCCGTCACCCCGGCCTTGAGCCGGGATGACGTGCAAATGGGAGCATTCGATCTACCGCATACGGTTCCTGCGCGCTTAACTGCGTATCCGGATTGCGCTATCGTTGCGCCCGGGTAATGGGGCGCGCCTTTCGGGGAGGCGAGTGATGGCCAATCTTTATCGCATTACGCCGTTCATGCATGTGCCGGACTTCGAGAAGGCGCTGTGGTTCTTCACGGACGTGCTGGGCTTCGAACTCTATTTCCGGACGCCCAACTATGCCTATGTCCGGCGCGAGCAGGCGGCCTTCCGCATTCTCGAGAATATGGGCGACGACGGCGCGCCTCCGGGCAACCGCCGCTTCTGCTATTATATCGACGTCGAGGATGTCGATGCCATCGCCGAGGAGCTCGCCCCCAAGGCGCCACTGCTCAACGACGGCGATATCTATGGCCCGATCGACCAGATGTACGGCCAGCGCGAGCTGATGGTGGTGGCCCCGGACGGGAACCTGCTGGTGTTCGGGCAGGATATCTCGAAGCGGTGACTAGAGGGGGACGCTTCCCTCTCCCATGAACCGCGCCCGGGTGGAGAAGCTCGCGCCCTCCACCGTGATCTCGTTGAACGAGGGCGGCCTGGCGCGCACCCGCTCAGACAGCGTCCCCGCTCCGATCAGCCGCACGGTCCGCCCCTCGACCTGATGCTCGACATCGAACGGGTCATGGACATGCCCGGTCAGCACCGCATGCGCACCTGCCCGGGCCAGCGCCGCAAGCGCCTCGGGCCCGCGCCGCGTCTCGCTGGTCATCCGGGTGCCGCCTTCCACCAGCGGATGATGGCAAGCGACGAATACCAGGTCGCCCGCCGGCACCGCCTCAACCTGCGCCAGCGATTCCTGCAGCGCCGGCGCGCTCACATAGCCCTTCGCCCAGTTGAGCCGCCACTGGAAGCGCGCCGTGGTCTTGAGCGGCACCACGGCCACGCCCCGGCGGTCGAGCGGCCGCTCGATCATCGCCTCCAGCGCCCGGTAGCGCTTGTAGGGCGTCACGAACCGCGCCCAGAGGTTGAACCAGGGCAGGTCGTGATTGCCCACTTCCACGGTCACCGGCCGCCCAAGCCCCTGCAGCCACGCCGCCGCCGCCGTGAACTCCTTCGCGCGCGCATGCATCGTCAGGTCGCCGGTCATGATCACCGCATCGGGCTGTTCTTCCCGCACACGCGCGCCGAACCAGTCGATGGCGGCGCGATCCTCGCAGCCGAAATGGACGTCGCTGACGTGGAAAAGCCGCGTCACCCCAGCGCCGCCCGCGTCGCGATGAACACCTCGCGGCTCATCCCCGCGGTGACCGCCGTACCCGGCGCCAGCGACACCGGTTCGCCGTCGAACAGCGCGAGCACCGGCTTCTTGCCCGTGGTGCGCAGTTCATCGGTCAGGCTCTCGCTCACCGCGTGTGCGGCCACCCAGTCGCCGGTCAGCCATTCCCAGCCGAGCTGGACGATCGAACCCCAGTCGCGCGCGTCCACCGCTGCCACATGCAGCTCCTTGCCCTCGGGCCGGACGAACACCGCCTGATATTTGTCCCTGAGCGCCGGCACCCCGCCGATGCGGATGCCGCTGCCGCCGAAGGTGCGGTTCCACGCGATATGCGCGGCCTGGAACAGCTTCTTGATGGCGCCCTTGCGCGCCGCCTCGCGCGCCCGGAACCACGCGGTCGCAGGCCCCAGTATCAGTCCGACAAATCCGCGATGCTCGCCCGCCTCGATATAGGGCAGCGCCACCCGTGTCGTCTCGTCATGCGCCGCCTCGATGATCGTCTTCGGATCGAGCGTATCGTGCAGCGACTTGGCCAGCAGATTCATCGTGCCGCCCGGCAGGATCAGGAAACTGCCCTTCCACTTCTCCAGTGCGCAGAGCGTCGTGTTGATCGTCCCGTCACCGGCGAACAGCACGACGGTGTCCACCTTCTTCCGCGTAAGCGACGCTCCCTTGGGCAGCTCCTCCGCCGGGAATTCGGTGCGGCCGACCAGCGTCAGCCCGCGTTCCTCAAACACAGCCTCAAGCGCATCGCACTTGGCCTTGGTGGTCGATCCCGAGCCGGGGTTGGTAATGAACCAGAGTCTTTCCATCCCGGTCGTAACGCCCGGGATACGAAATGGCTCAACCTGATCCCTCTTTAAGCGTCATCCCCGCCTTCGCGGGGATGACGAAAAAGCGGGAAGAGCGGCCCACTCAATACCGATACAGCCGCACCTTCTGGATGCCATACTGCCCCGGCGGCAGGCGGACATGCCGCCCCTGGTGCGTCTCGTCACCATTGAGCCGGCGCCCGGCCACCCATTTGCCATCCTCGAACCCGCCTTCCTCGACCAGGTCCAGTCCGACCCGCGGCTCGAAGGTGAAGGTCACCCCACTGCCGGCGACCAGATAATCCTCGCCGCCCAGCCAGAGCAGGATCGCGCCATGCTCACCGGGCTCCTGCTTGTCCTTGGGCGTCCAGGGATCGACGAAGTTCGCGGTGATCCGGTAGCCGCCCATGCTCGCCACCTGCGGGCTGCTGTCGACCACGCCTTCGAAGCTCACTACCGGCGAGAAGCCGTCCTGCGCCTTTGCCGCGAACAACGCCGGCGTCAGCTGCTCGAGCATCGCATAGAAGCCGCCCAGCCGGTCCTTGTCGCCGATCTGCTCGATCGCGAAGGGGCTGAACCCGATCGCCTTGTGCTTGCCGATCACCCGCATCGCATTGGCCGGTGCGCGCAGGTCGCCCGCCTGGTTCGCTTCGGGCACGAACAACACATTGCCCGGCACGACATAGCCGTCGGCGATCCCGGCGAAGTTCGGGAAATAGATGTCGGGTGAGAGCATGTCGATCGCCGGCGCGGCGTCCTTCCATTCGCGCATCAGATGCGCCAGCGGCCCGCCGCTGGGATATTCGCCCGGCAGCTTGCCCGGCCGTCCCTGCGCGCCGTTGACGTACATCGGCAGCCTGTATTCGCGCTTCCCCGCCTCGGCGACGACATTGGCGAAGCGGGCATAATGGTGCGCGGTGAAGCCTTCCTCGCTGCCCCTCCATTTCGCGAAGGCGGCATCGGCGAGCGGGCCATGCTCGCGCGCGCTCGGCAGGAAGCCGATCTCGTTCTCCACCTGCACCATCAGCACCGTATGGCGGTCGCCGTCGATCGCCTTCAGATGCTTCATCACCGCCGCGAATGCCCGCGCGTCGCTGTCGAGCGTCGCCTTGCCGAACGCCGAGAGGATATCCTGCGGCTGCCCGTCCTTGCCGGTCGAGCGCATGAAGCGCTTGCCGTCGCGCTTCACCCAGGCGGGCACGTAGGTCGACATGCTGTTCTTCCAGGTACCGAACCAGAGCAGCACCAGCCGCATGTCGTTGGCACGGGCATCCTCGACCAGCCAGTCGAGGCTGGAAAAGTCGAACTTGCCCTCCTCCGGCTCGATCGCTTCCCAGGTTACCGGCGCCAGTACGGTGTTGAGGTGCAGCGTCTTCAACCGCTGCCAATGCGGCTTGAGCCAGGCGCGATCGGTCGCGGAGCTGTTCCCCAGCTCGCCCCCGCGGATCAGGAACGGCTTGCCGTCCACGATCAGCCGCCCCCCCTCCAGATGCGGCGCCTGCGCGAGCGCGGGGGTGGCAAGGAAAAGGGCGAGCGTGGTGAGCCAGCGAAGCATGACCTGCACAATAGTCAGAGTTATTAGCCCATGGGAAGGTCGAGCTTGCGCCGATCGCCCGGGTGGGCCAACCGGCGGGTCGAAGATTGGAGCCCCTATGTCCCGAGCCGAATTCCAGCGCGTCGCGCCGCCCCAGCTGACGGCGGAAGTGCGCATGTACGAAACGGCCGAAGGCGGCCTTGAGAGCCCGGCGCAGCCGGGCTGGACCTGCCCGGTGATGACCGAGACGACCAAGCCACTGGTCGGCTGGGACGCGCTGCCGCTGCTCCGCGATGCGCCGCTGCATCCCGGCGAGACCCGCGAACTGGGCTTCGTCTTCCTCTCGGGCGACGCCGCGGTCCGCGCGCTGCGCGAAGCGGGCCATTTCTATTTGTGGGAAGGCCGCTTCATCGGCGAAGGCCGGGTGATCGACTGAAGCGTGGGGAAGTTGGAGCGGGTAGCGGGAATCGAACCCGCGCTAGAAGCTTGGGAAGCTCCTGTGATACCATTTCACCATACCCGCTCGGGCCCGCCGAAATCCCCGCTTTTGCCGATTCTGTCAAGCGGCTCCGCTCAGTGCCGCAGCTTGAGGTGATGCAGCGGCGGCCGGCGCTTGCGGAACAGCAGCTTCAGGCAAACCCAGAGCAACAGCCACTCCCATAAAGAGGGGACGCGGTCGGCACGCATCACGCCACCTCCTCGATCGCCACCGCCGCGCCCGGCCATTCCTCGGCGGCGACCTGGGAGATCGGCCGGGCGATACCGCGCGTCAGCCCGATGGGTACGGTCACCCGGAAGCCCCGCGCGATCAGCCCTTCCACGGCCCAGCGCACGCAATAGTCCGCCGCGACGCCGACCACGGTCACCACGTCGATTCCGGAAGCGGTCAGCCCGGCGAAGAAGCCGTCGCGGTCCGCAGCCTCCCCGCTGCCGATCCGCTCCACCGCAAGGCCCGGCTCGGCCCACATGTCGAACACGCCCTTCTCCAGCCGCAGCACCGGGATCCCGGGACCCACCGCGCCGGGATCCACCATCAGTTCCCAGCCCGGCGTCCCCTCCACGCAATGCGGCGGGAACTGCTTCGCTTCCTCGGATACCGCATAGACCTCGGGTACATGCGTATCGAAGGTGAACAGCACGCCGGCGGTGTCCCCGGGATGCAGCCCGGCCAGCCAGGCCTGCATCGGCGCGACGATCTCCTCAGCGCCCGGCACCGGCAAGGCACCGTCCGCCGCCACGAAGTCCCGCTGCATGTCCACCACGATCACGAAGTTCGGCATGATCCATCTCACTTCCCGGATTTGACATATATCCGATTCGCACATAAGTAAAGCGCACAGTGAATATAAGGCTCCGCCGATGGACGAAGCGACCTTCCTCGAAAGCTATGACCCGGCCGCGTTCGAGCGTCCGTCGGTGGCGGTTGACCTGATCCTGATGAGCGTGGTCGAGGGCGCACCCGCGGTGTTGCTCACCCGGCGCGACCAGCATCCCTTCCAGGGTGACTGGGCACTTCCCGGCGGGTTCGTCGGCATCGGCGAGAGCCTGGACGCGGCCGCCCACCGTATCCTCGCCGAAAAGGCGCACATGGCCGATGCGTATGTGGAGCAGCTCTACACCTTCGGCGCGGTGGACCGGGATCCGCGCATGCGGATCATCAGCGTCGCCTATTTCGCGCTGATTCCCGCCACTGTCTTCGCCGCCGCACTCCGGGCCGCGCCCGAACTCGCCCTTGCCAGACTGACCGTCCCGGCCGGCGGCCTGGTCGAGGCCCGGCTTGCCGAGGGCGAGATACTCACCCTCGCCTTCGATCATGGCGCGATGCTCGGCGTCGCGATGCTGCGGCTGCGCGGCAAGCTCGACTATTCGGGCATCGCCTTCGCGCTGCTTCCCGAGCGCTTCACCCTGCGCGCGCTGCAGGACGTGTACGAGGCGATTCTCGACACGCGCCTCAACAAGCCCGCCTTCCGCCGCCGCATGCTCGATCGCGGCTGGCTGGCGGCAACCGGCGAGCGTGAGACCGGTGCCTCGTTCCGCCCCGCCGAGCTCTATCGCTACCACCCGCCCGGCGAAGCCCCTCGCTGAGCCGCACTGCCCCGTCTATCGTCACCGGCCGAACCCGGAGGAAGCCTTGCCCGTCACCGACATCGCCACCCGCGTCTACAACCATGGCTGGCGCCTCGATCCGATCGTCCGCAGCCTGCTCGATACCGATTTCTACAAGCTGCTGATGCTGCAGATGATCCGCCACCTTCATCCGGACGTGCAAGCAACCTTCTCGCTGATCAACCGCAGCAAAAGCGTCCGCCTCGCCGAGGTGATCGACGAGGCCGAGCTCCGCGCCCAGCTCGATCATGCCCGCACGCTGCGCTTCTCGAAGAAGGAGTTGATCTGGCTCGCCGGCAACAGCTTCTACGGCAAACAGCGCATGTTCGCGCCGGATTTCATCGCCTGGCTCGCGGAGTTCCAGCTGCCGGAATATGACCTGCACAAGGTCGACGGCCAGTTCGAGCTGCATTTCGTTGGCCCCTGGACCCACACGATGATGTGGGAGATTCCTGCGCTGGCCATCGTCAACGAGCTACGCTCGCGCGCCGCCCTGAAGGGCAAGGGACGGTTCGAGCTCGACGTGCTCTATGCCCGCGCCAAGGCCAAGATGTGGGACAAGGTCGAGCGGTTACGCCAGCTCCCCGATCTCGTCATCTCGGACTTCGGCACGCGCCGCCGCCACGGCTTCCTGTGGCAGCGCTGGTGCGTCGAGGCCTTGAAGGAAGGCCTGGGCAACCGCTTCATCGGCAGCTCAAACGTGCTGCTCGCGATGGACAATGACCTGGAGGCTATTGGCACCAACGCGCACGAGCTGCCCATGGTCCTCGCCGCCCTGTCCGAAACCGACGAAGCGATCGCAGCCGCACCCTATCGTGTGCTCGAGGAATGGCAGGCGCATTATGACGGCAACCTGCTGGTCGCCCTGCCCGATGCCTTCGGTACCACTGCCTTCCTGCGCAATGCTCCGGACTGGGTCGCCGACTGGACCGGCTTCCGCCCCGATTCCATGCCCCCGATCGAAGGCGGTGAGCAGATCATCGCCTGGTGGCAGGCGCGCGGCCGCGATCCACGCACCAAGCTGCTGATCTTCTCCGACGGCATGGACGTCGACAGCATCGAGGCGACCTATCGCCACTTCCACGGTCGCGTCCGGATGAGCTTCGGCTGGGGCACAAACCTGACCAACGACTTCCGCGGTTGCGATCCGGCGGGCGGTCACGACCTCGAGCCGATCTCGCTCGTCGCCAAGGTGACCAGCGCCAATGGCCGCCCCGCCGTCAAGCTCTCGGACAATCCCTCCAAGGCCACCGGCGATCCGGCCGAGATCGCCCGCTATTTGCGCATCTTCGGCGAGGAGGGCCGCGTCGCCCAGAAGGTCGCGGTGTAGCTCCCATCATGCTGCGCCACCACCGTCATCCCGACTTTCGTCGGGATGACGGCTTCCCCCCTGACCTCACGCCCGCTAGCCTGCCCGCACAGCAAGGAGATACGAATGAAGCGGGTTCTGGCAGGTGCGGCGCTGGTCGCGATGGCGTTCACCGGGCACGCCCATGCGCAGCAGAACCCCCAGGCGGAAGCCCAGGCGCTCGAGCTGCTCAAGCGCGGCATCGCCTTCCGCACTGTCGCCGGCCCGGGCAACCAGACGCCCGAATACGCCGCCTATCTCAAGGAGCAGCTGGTCGCCGGCGGCTTCGATCCGGCCGATATCCGTATCGAGAAGCTGGGCGACACCGCGTGGCTCGCCGCCCGCTATCCGGGCACCGGCAAGACCGCCAAGCCGATCTACATCTCGGGCCATATGGACGTGGTCGAGGCCAAGCCCGAGGACTGGACCCGCGATCCGTTCAAGCCGATCGTGGAGAACGGCTATATCTTCGGTCGCGGCGCCACCGACATGAAGTACGACCTGTCCACGGTCGTCGCCACGCTGATCCAGCTCAAGCGCGAAGGCTATAAGCCGTCCCGCGACATCATCCTCCTCGCCTCGGGCGACGAGGAGACCAGCATGAAGACCACCGCCGCCATGGCCGAGCAGTACCATGACGCCGAGCTGCTGCTGAACGTCGATGGCGGCGGCGGCGGGCTCGACGAGAATGGCAAGCCGGAGATCTTCGGGCTGCAGGGCGCCGAGAAGACCTATGCCGATTACGAGCTGACCTTCACCAATCCCGGCGGCCATTCGAGCGCGCCCGGCGCCAGCAACGCGATCTATTCGCTCGCCCATGCGCTGGCGAAGATCGAGGCCTACCAGTTCCCCGGCGAGATCAACGAGATCACCCGCGCCGGCTTCGTCCAGGGCGCCAAGACCGCCGATCCCGAGATGGCCCGTGCGATGCGCGCCTTCCTTGCCAACCAGCAGGACCCCAAGGCACTCGCCACCTTGCGCTCCGAGCCCGGCCTGATCGGCCAGACCGGCACCACCTGCGTCGCGACGATGGTCAATGCCGGCCACGCCACCAACGCCCTGCCCCAACGCGCCACCGCCAACATCAATTGCCGCATCTTCCCCGGCACCTCGGTCGAGGCCGTCGCCGCGACGCTCGCCAAGGTGGTCGGCGATCCCGAGCTCAAATTGAAGACGCTCGACAGCGGCAGCATCGCCAGCCCGGCCTCGCCGCTGCGCCCGGACCTGATGAAGCTGGTGGCGGAGGGCATCCATGCCCGCTTTCCCGGCGTGCCGATCGTCCCCGCCATGTCAGCCGGCGCCAGCGATTCGATGTGGTTCCGCGCCAAGGGCGTGCCGAGCTACGGCGTCAGCCCGATCTTCATGAAGGGGTCGGACAGTTTCGCTCACGGCCTCAACGAGCGCACCCCGCTCAGTGAAATCGCGCCCTCGATCGTGTACTACAAGCTCCTGCTCAAGGGCCTTACGAAGTGATGGGAGACCGAAGGTGGCGCACAGCTTCGCGTCGGTGGGAGCCGATCCGGACGATCATCTGAGCCTGCCCGGCTGGCTCTACACCGATCCGGAATATTACGCCGTCGAGCTCGACGCGGTGCTCCGCCCGTCCTGGCAGATCGTCTGCCATGAAAGCGATATCGCCGGCCCGGGCGACTTCCACACGCTCGACTATCTCGGCGAGAGCGTCATCGCGATCCGCGGCCAGGACGGCGCGGTTCGCGCCTTCACCAATGTCTGCCGCCACCGCGCGATGCGGCTGGTCGAGGGGCCGAGCGGCTGCGCCAGGAAGCTGGTCTGCCCCTATCATGCCTGGACCTATGAGACCGACGGCCGCCTTAGCGGCGTCCCCTCGCGCGCCGACTATTCCACCCTCGATCCCTCGCAGCACGGCCTCGCCCCGGTCGATGTCGAGATCTGGCGCGGCTTCGTCTTTGTCCGGCTGGAGGATCGCGGCGGGCCCTCGGTCGCCGAGATGATGGCGCCCTATGATGCCGAGATCGCGCCCTATCGCTTCGAGGAGATGCGCACGATCAGCCCGGTCCGCCTGCGCGACCGCGCGGTCAACTGGAAGAATGTCGGCGACAATTATTCGGACGGGCTCCACATCCCCGTAGCCCATCCCGGCCTCACCCGGTTGTTCGGCAAGAGCTATCGGATCGAGGCGATGCCCTGGGTCGATCGCATGTCCGGCTATCTGGCGGACAGCCCACGTTCGAACTTCTGGGAGCGCTTCTATCAGGAGCGCCTGCCGCACGCCCCGCACCTGCCCGACAGCCACCAGCGGCTATGGCTCTACTACAAGCTCTGGCCCAACCAGGCGTTCGACCTCTATGCCGACCAGATCGACTTCATGCAGTGGCTGCCCACCGGCCCCACCAGCTGCGTGCTGCGCGAGATGGCCTTCGCCCTGCCCGACGACAGCCGCGAGATGAAGCTGGTCCGCTACGCCAACTGGCGGATCAATCGCATGGTCAACGCCGAGGACACCTGGCTGATCACCAACGTCCAAACGGGCATGGCCTCGAAAAGCTACACGGTCGGCCCGATCGGCGACAGCGAGGTGTGTTTGCGCAGCTTCGCGCGGAAGATCCGCGGCCTGATCCCGGAAGCAAGGCTCCATCGCCCGCCGCCTGCTGGGTGGTCGCGTCGGCTGCGGGCGACCTAGAGAGGGCGATACTCAATTCCCCTCCCTGCAAGGGAGGGGCTAGGGGTGGGTTAGAAAAGGTCGGGCTCGATGCCCGGCCTTTTCTGTTTCCGCAGGCCGTCTCGCCGGGCGCCTCCGGAAGACCGGAGGCGCAACCCACCCCCAACCCCTCCTTGCAGGGAGGGGAGCAAGAATGCTCAGACTTCCGCCCCTAAGCCGCCAGCGCGCGCGCTGCCATCATCCGCGTCGCCCGCTCGGTCGCCAGCCTGGTATCCCCCGCCAGCTTCTTCACTTCGCCCGCCACTACCGCGAAGCCGCGCCCGGCATCGCCGGCACGCGCCGCCTCGATCGTCGCGTTCAGCGCCAGCATGTTGGTCTGCGAGGCAATGTCGCTGATCGATCCGACGATCTCGGCCAGCTGCCCCATCGTCTCCTCGAGCGCCTGTTTCTGCTCGCCCAGCGCATCGCGCAGCGCCACCTGGTCGGTGATGTCCATCGCGAACTTCACGATCCGTTCGGGCCATCCGCGCGCGTCGAGAATGGGGTTGTAGGTCGCCTGCAGCCACACCGCGCTGCCATCCTTGGCGAGCCGCGGATAGACGCCGGAATCATAATGGCCGTTGCCGAGCTTGGCCCAGAAATCGGCATAGGCCTGCGAGCCGAGGATATCGGGCGCGCAGAAGATCCGGTGGTGCCGCCCGGCGATCTCCGGCAGCGTATAGCCCAGGGTCGCAAGGAACCGGTCGTTGGCCCACAGGATATTGCCCCGCAGGTCGAATTCGATGATCGCCTGCGAGCGCGAGATCGCCGCCCAGGCGGCCACCGCACGGCTCTGATCGGAAGAAAGAGATTGCACCATTGGCAATTCGGCTAGGGGCCGAAGGGCTAATTTTGGGTAACCAATTGCCCGGGGTTTCGCCAAAATGGGTGACTTGCAAACTTTGAAATATAGACGATCCGGTCGTCCGGGCGGGTTTCCGCGTACATTTATCCCGTGGACCGGCTCGCCCCCTTCGCCGCAGCGTGGAAGAACAGCGCCGAGATCAGCCAAAGCGCCGCGAACACCCCGCCGAACACCATCGCCTTGAACGGCCCGTCCGCCACGCGCGCGGTGTCGGGCGCAGTCGAGATCGCCAGCCCGAGCAGCGCCTGCATCACCGCCACGCCCAGCATCGCCCGCGCCATGCCGGCCGGGCGGAACCAGGCGGCAAAGGCGCCCACGCCTGCGGCCATCACCACCAGGAAATAGCCGATCCCCGTCCCGTCATCGCGGACAAACACCGCCCACACGCTCAGGAACGACGCAATCAGCGCGACGGCGGCACCGGCGCGATAGGCCCGGCTTGCGCTCGCCCGCTCGGCCAGTTCGTAGAGCAGCCCGACCCCGCCGATCATGATACCCGCCATCACGAAGCTGCCCGCTTCCCAATGCCATTCGTCGCTGATCTGCATCATCACCAGCGGCGTCAGCAGCAGCGCCACCGCCACGCTCCAGCGGGCGATCCGCCAGCCATTCCAGGGGCCGGCACCGGCCAATTCCCGCGATCCCGTCATCTGCCTGCCTTCCACAATCCATCCTGCCCGCATCATGGCACGGATCGCCTGCGCCGTTGTGCAGAAGCCAAGGAGAAAGCGAGGATAGCCGGCTTGCGGCGTGTCCGCTTTCGCCGTCTACTGCGTCCGGAAGGGGATAGGCCAGCATGACCAGCAGATACGACGCGCTCATCATCGGCGGCGGCCATAACGGTCTGGTCTGCGCCTTCTACCTCGCCCGCGCCGGCCTCAAGGTCCGGGTGCTCGAGCGGCGCCACATCGTCGGCGGCGCGGCGGTGACCGAGGAATTCCACCCAGGCTTCCGCAATTCCACCGCCAGCTACACGGTCAGCCTGCTTCGCCCCAAGGTGATCGCGGACATGAAGCTCCACGCCCGGGGCTGGCGCGTGGTCGAGCGACAGATCTCCAACTTCCTGCCGCATGACGGCGGCTATCTGAAGCTGGGCGGCGGCTTTGAGCGCACCCGCGCCGAATTCGCCCGCTTTTCCGCGAAGGATGCCGAGGCCTTTCCGCGCTACGAGGAAGCGCTGGAGCGCGTCGCCGAAGTGCTGCGCGACATGGCGCTCAAGACTCCGCCCAATGCAGGCGGCGGCATCCGCGCCCTGCTCGCTGCCGCCGCGCAGGGCCGCAAGCTCGCCGGCATGTCGCTGGAGGCCCAGCGCGACACGATGGACCTGTTCGTCAAGTCGGCGCGCGACTTCCTCGATAGCTGGTTCGAGAACGACTATATCAAGGCTGCGTTCGGCTTCGACGCGGTGGTCGGCAACTATGCCAGCCCCGACACGCCGGGCAGCGCCTATGTGCTGCTCCACCACGTCTTCGGCGAAGTGAACGGCAAGAAGGGCGCCTGGGGCCATTCGGTCGGCGGCATGGGCGCGATCACCCGGCTGATGGCGGAGGCGTGCGCCGAGGCCGGGGTCGAGATCAGCGTGGAAGCGCCGGTCGCGAAGCTGCTGGTGGATGGGGGCAAGGTCGCCGGCGTCCGGCTGGAGAGCGGCGAAGAGATCGCGGCCGGGGTGGTCGCCGCGAATGTCGGCCCGGCCCTGCTCTATCGCCAGCTCGTCGACCGCGCCGACATGCCCGCCGACTTCGCTCGCCGCATCGACCACTACAAGGCCGGCTCGGGCACCTTCCGGATGAACGTCGCGCTCTCCGAGCTGCCCGACTTCACCGTGCTTCCCGGCACCGGGGAGCATCACACCGCCGGCATCATGATCTGCCCGACGCTCGATTACATGGACCGCGCCTATACCAGCGCGAAGGCCAACGGCATGTCCGAAGAACCCATCGTCGAGATGACGATCCCAAGCACGGTGGACGACAGCCTTGCGCCGCCGGGCTGCCATGTCGCGGCGCTGTTCTGCCAGCAATTCGCCCCCGGCCTCGACTGGGACGCGCGCCGGGAAGACGCCGCCGACCGGATCATCGACACGGTCACCGCGCATGCTCCGAACTTCAAGGCATCGGTGATCGCGCGCCAGCTCCACTCCCCGCTCGATCTCGAACGCAAGTTCGGCCTGATCGGCGGGGACATCATGCACGGGCACATGTCGCTCGATCAGCTCTGGGCCGCGCGGCCGGTGCTGGGGCATGGCGATTATCGCGGACCTATCAGCGGCCTCTACATGTGCGGCGCCGGCACCCATCCCGGCGGCGGCGTCACCGGCGCGCCGGGGCACAATGCCGCGCACGAAATCCTGCGCGATCGCAGCCTGCTAGGCCGGCTGTTCGGCTGATCCCCGCCGCAACGCGAGGAAATAGAGCGGCACCGCCGTCAGCATCAGTCCGATGCTGAGCAGCACCGCCTCCAGCCCGGATCCCCACAGCACCCACAGCGCGAAGCCGAGCCCCAGCACCGCCACCGGCCGCGCCACATCCAGCCGGATCGCCGCCAGGCAGCCCCCGACATAGAGCCACAGCGTCGCCGCGGTGGTCAGCCGCAGCATGAAGTCGAGCAGGCCACCCGTGGAGCGCGTGGCGTTGCTCAGCACCAGCAGCGAGGCCAGCGTGCTCGCCGCCAGCAGCACGCCCACCGGCACGTCGCGCTTGTTGGTCACGGCCACCCAGCGCGGCAGCAATCCCGCCCGGCTCATTCCCAGCGGCACTTCTCCCTGCAGCAGCACCCAGCCGTTCAGGCAGCCGATCGCCGCCACCGCCGCGAACCCCGCCACCGCATAGCCCGCGGCGGCACCGCCATAATGCGCGACGAACAGCGCTATCGGCGCCTGGGCTTCGGCCACCGCCGCCACCGGCATGGCGAAGATGATGCCCGAGCAGATGACAAGGTAGAGCAGTGCCGTCAGCGCCAGCCCGGCCAGGGTCGCACGCACCACGTTGCGCGCCGGATCGCGCACCCGTTCGGCGGCGACACTCGCCCCCTCGAAGCCGACCAGCGCGAAGAATGCCAGGGTAATTGCGGGCGTCAGCTGGCCCGCCGCGAAGGGCGCATGCGCCTCCGTGCCGAACTGCCTGCCGCCGGACAGCGCCAGCCCGGCAAGGATCGCCACGACGGCGATGAGGGGCAGCAGCTTGAGCGCGGTCGTCACCAGCTGGAAGTTTCCCGCCGCCCTGGCGCCCTGCAGGTTGAGCGCGGTGAGCAGCCAGATCAGCGCCACCGCCCAGAGCGCGCTCGACAGCGCGGTCGCGGTCATCGCCGGCCAGAATACGCCGAGATAGCGTATGGCGGTGAGCGCGATCACCGCATTGGCGCACCACACGCCCACCCAATAGGCCCAGCCGACGAGCACGCCAGGCAGCGGCCCCAGCGCGCGCGCGCAGATCGCCACCGCGCCGGGTTCCTCGGGCATCGCCCTGGCCAGCGCGGCGAGCACGGTAGCGAGCAATGCGGCGGCGGCGATCGCGCAGACCCAGGCCGCAACCCCGGTCCAGCCGAACGGCGCGAGCTGGGCGGGCAGCACGAAGATCCCCGATCCGATCATCCCGCCGACGACGAGCGCCGCCGCCGTCCAGAAGCCGAATGGTCGCTTGCCTTCGCCCATATGCCGTCCCCCTCAGATGCCGCCGTCGACTGCCTCCAGCCCCTTGGCGGCCAGCCCCGCGATCAGGTCTTCCGCACAGGCATCGAGCACCCCCTGCTCGGTCGCCCGCACCACGAAGTTCGCGCCGATCCTGCCGTCGCGGAAAAAGGGATAGCTGCCGATCGCCACGCCTTCGTGCGCGCGCTCGGTAGCGGCCAGCATGTCGGCGATCTCGCTTTCCGCCGCCCAGGATCCGATCGTCCGCGACAGCACCGGCCGGCCGCCTTCCAGTGTGCCGGTCAGCGCATCGAGCATACCCGCGGTGATATGCGGCACACCGGCCAGGATGAAGAGGTTTCCCACGCGGATGCCGGGCGCACCGGACATGCGATTGGGGATCAGCTCGGCGCCCTCGGGCACCCGCGCCATGCGCAGCCGCGCATCGGTGATGCCGCCGCGCGTCTCGTAATAGCGCTCCAGCACCGCGCGCGCCTCGGGATGGATCACCACGCCGACGCCCAGGGCTACGGCAATGGCATCGACAGTGATGTCGTCATGCGTCGGCCCGATGCCGCCGGTGGTGAAGCAATAATCGTAGCGCTCGCGGAGCGCGTTCACGGCCTCGACGATGCGTTCCTGCACGTCCGGCACCACCCGCACCTCAGCCAGGCGGATGCCCTGCACGTTCAGCCAGGTCGCGATCTGGGCAATGTTCTTGTCCTGCGTGCGGCCCGAGAGAATCTCGTCGCCGATCACCGCCAGCCCAGCCGTCCAGATGCGCTCTCCCATGGCACCGGCATAGCCGCATGCGGTGCCCGCGCCTAGCGTTTCTGCCTCTCGAAAAACCCGGCCGATCGGCCTATATGGCCTCGATGACCGAATATGTGACCGTTACTGCCGACATGCCGCAGGCCCGCGATGGCGCGATCAAGCTCCATGGCCCGGCGGGCTTCGAGGGCATGCGCCGCGCCGGCCGCCTCGGCGCCGAGATCCTCGATGCACTCGTCCCGCATGTCGTGCCCGGCGTCACCACCGCCGAGCTCGACGACATCGTCCGCCAGATGACGATCGCCGCCGGCGGCGTGCCCGCCACGCTCGGCTATCGCGGCTACACGCACAGCTGCTGCATCTCGAGCAACCATGTCGTCTGCCACGGCATCCCCAGCGAGAAGGCGCTCAAGGACGGCGACATCGTCAATATCGACGTGACGCCGATGCTGGACGGCTGGCACGGCGACACCAGCCGCATGTTCCTGGTCGGCGATGTCGGGATCAAGGCGCGCCGCCTGGTCGATGTGACCTATGAGTGCCTGATGCTCGGCCTCGAGCAGGCCAAGCCCGGCAATCATCTCGGCGACATCAGCCACGCGATCCAGCGCCATGCCGAGAAGCATCGCTACGGCGTCGTCCGCGATTTCTGCGGCCATGGCCTTGGCCAGGTCTTCCACGACGCGCCCGAGGTCGTCCATGTCGGCCGCCCCGGCACCGGCCCTGAGCTGCGCCCCGGCATGTTCTTCACGGTCGAGCCGATGATCAATATCGGCCGCGCCGACGTGAAGCTGCTCGACGACGGCTGGACGGCGGTCACCCGCGACCGTTCGCTCTCGGCCCAGTTCGAGCATTCGATCGGCATCACCGAAACCGGCTGCGAGATCTTCACGAAGAGCCCCAAGGGCCTCGACCACCCGCCCTATTGAAGCGCGGGGAATGAGGGGCGGTCCGCACCGCCCCTCCCCTCATCTCACGACTTGTAGGGCCGGCCCGACTGGATCAGCCTCTGGCGGTTGGTGTTGCCCGGCACCGCAATGTGCGTCGCCGGGTCATATTCCCGGCCCGCGGCGGGGCTGCCCTGCGGCACCCAGATCTCGACGATCGTGTTGGTGTAGCTCTGCGGCAGGTAGCGGATGAAATAGCCGTCCGGGTGCTTGCTCCAACGCCCGCTCGGCACGTCCTCGCTGCCCTCGCCCACGCCGGCCGCGCCGGCGAGCACCGCCACCCGCTCAAGATCGGCATAGCTGCCGCCCGAAGCCAGCATCCGCCGCAGGTCCGCCTCGGCGCGCAGCGCCTGGCGCACGCCGCTCGGCAGATTGTCGGCGATCGGCCCCTGGTTGAGCAGGTCGAGCGCGCTGCGGTTGAGCGAGGCGAGCTGGCGCGGAGTGAGCAGCTGTGCCGCCACCGCCTTGTGTTCGGTCGACAGATCCTCGAACTTCGCCCGCGCGATGATCGCCCAGAGCAAAGTCTGGATGATGTGCTGGTCTATCTCGGGATGGCTCACCGAATTGCGCACGATCGCCAGCACCACATCCTCGGCCGGTCCCTTGGGCGGCGCGTAAAGATAGCCGTCACCCCCGCCCGGACCGTGGGTGCCGGCCTTCAGGCAATAGCTCTGGTCGTGGAAGCTGTAATAGCCTGGCTGCAGCACGAACCCGCCAGCCGCCGTGCGCTGCAACTGCGAAAGCGGCTTCTTGGGTTCACGCGGCACGAAGCCGTCCCGGCTCGGATCGCCCCATTTCGCGTCCGGCAGGCTCGTCGTGATCGGCTCCTTCTGCAGGCTCGGCATGCTCACGCCGGCCTTCTTCACCAGCTTGCCGATGCTGCCGAACTGCGCCTGTGCCGGCGCCACGGAAAAGAGAAGTCCGGCCGCAACGGCCGCACCGAACATCATGCGGAGGTTCATGATCGGTTTTTCCTGCCCTGTTTCAAGGAAAGCGACCGCCCCTTTGGGGTCGCAGGACCGAATACCGGTTCGAACCGAAGCGGACCAGTCCTCACGCCCGCTTTTCTTTCGCAACTGCGGGGTAACCATCTAACCGCATGGAACGCGGACCAAATATTGTTTGACCTTTGCAACGACCCGCGCAACCAATTGGGGGCAATTCTTTGCACTGGGGGGAATCATGAATATCGTTATTGGGATGATGCTGCTCGTGTCCGGCACGCAGGATGCGCCGCAGAGCGCACCGCAGACCACGCCTGCGGTGGTTACCGCCACGCCGGGGGGCTCGGCACCGATCGTCGCACGCCCGATCGAAACCGCCATCGCCGGCTCCACGGCCACGCTGGCCCCGAACACCGAAGTCACCGTCAGCATGAATGCCGAGCTGAACTCGAAGAAGTTCAAGAAGGAAGGCCACAAGTTCGACCTGAGCGTCGCGAACAATGTGATGATCGGCGACTTTGTGGTGATCCCGAAGGGCACGCCGGCCTTTGGCATCGTCACCTATCGCACCGGCAAGGGTGCGTTCGGCAAGTCGGCCAAGATGGAGTTCGACATCACTCATATCGAGCTCAACGGCAATCGCATCCCGCTCAAGGGCCATTTCCGCCAGGAGGGCCAGGGCAATACCGGCGCCGCGGTCGGTGCGGCGGTGGCGGTCGGCGTGTTCGGCGCCTTCGTCACCGGCAAGAGCGCGATCGTCGAGCAGGGCCGCGAGTACAAGGTGTTCACCACCGAGCCGCTCAACGTCCAGATCCCGGGCGGCGGCCCCGCCACCCGCTGATCCTGCCTTTTCAGGTTACGAGACGCCCCTGGAAGCCCGTGCTTCCGGGGGCGTTTCAATGCGGCAGCCTGCCCCAGCCTTCGAGCTGCTCCTCGGCGCCGGCCGCGTCCAGGTCACCCGCCTCGCTGTGAATCCAGCAGCATTTGCGCGCTTCGGGGTCGAGCGCGAGCAGGCCCTGCGCCATGATGACCAGCGGCCCTCGGGCGACGATCACGTCGCCACCCGGCACATCGCTTCCCCGCCGATGCAACTCGGCGGGCAGGTTCATCGGCATTGTCTGCATTTGGGTCACACCCCGGTACGCTCAAGCAGCGTACAACCCGCGACCGGCCTTGCCGGTTCCCAAAAAGACCTGCCGGTCGCCCCGTTTCAGCCTCGCACCGAGCTGCTGCCCCCAAATCCGGCACCACGGGCCCCGCTGCTCAATTGATAGGCACTTGTTAAAGCTTTGCCCGGCGTGCATCCGAGGGAGCAAGCCGAGTCCCGCACTGGCACGAACCTTGCCAGACGCGCGGACAGGCAAGCCTCATGTGCCTCGGGGGAAACCGTGAAAAAGATCGAAGCGATCATCAAGCCGTTCAAGCTCGACGAAGTGAAGGAAGCGCTGCATGAAGTGGGCGTTTCCGGCATCACCGTCACCGAAGCCAAGGGCTTCGGCCGTCAGAAGGGCCATACCGAGCTCTATCGCGGCGCAGAATATGTCGTGGACTTCCTTCCCAAGGTGAAGCTCGAGGTCGTCGTGGAGGACTCGCTTGCCGATCGCGTGGTCGAGGCGGTTGCCGCCGCGGCGCAGACCGGCCGGATCGGCGACGGCAAGATCTTCGTGATCCCGGTGGAGACCGCGCTGCGCATCCGCACCGGCGAGCGCAACGAAAACGCGATTTGACGCGGCGCAACATAGCGTCGATGTAGCACCCCTCTGGGGCAAGATTCTTTCCCGATTCGTCGGGTCAACGAAAGAGAGCGAAAGGGTTCAACAATGGCGAATTCGGCCAGCGACGTTCTGAAGATGGTGAAGGACAACGAGATCGAGTGGATCGATCTTCGTTTCACCGATCCCAAGGGCAAGTGGCAGCACCTCACCATGGTCGCCAAGGTGATCGGCGAGGACGAGCTGACCGACGGCCTGATGTTCGACGGTTCGTCGATCGAGGGCTGGAAGGCGATCAACGAGTCGGACATGATCCTGAAGCCGGATCTGGACGCCGTCTGGATCGATCCGTTCTCGGCCACCCCGATGCTGATCCTGGTCTGCGACATCGTCGAGCCCTCGACCGGCGAGCTCTATGCCCGTGACCCGCGCTCGACCGCGAAGCGCTCCGAGGCCTATCTCAAGTCGCTCGGCATCGGCGACACCGTCTATGTCGGTCCGGAAGCCGAGTTCTTCATGTTCGACGACGTGCGCTTCGAGAACAGCTACTCGACCTCGTACTACGCGATCGACGACATCGAGCTGCCGGGCAATTCGGGCAAGGAATATGAGGCCGGCAACCTCGGCCACCGTCCGCGCGCCAAGGGCGGCTACTTCCCGGTCGCGCCGGTCGACTCGGCCGTCGACATCCGCGGCGAGATGGTCGCCACCATGCTCGAAATGGGCCTGCCCTGCGACAAGCACCACCACGAAGTCGCCGCGGCGCAGCATGAGCTCGGCCTGACCTATGGCACGCTCGTCCAGACTGCCGACCGCATGCAGATCTACAAGTATGTCGTGCACCAGGTCGCCAACGCCTATGGCAAGACCGCGACCTTCATGCCGAAGCCGATCAAGGAAGATAACGGCTCGGGCATGCACACCCATATCTCGATCTGGGAAAAGGGTGCCAACACCTTCGCGGGCAACGGCTATGCCGGCCTGTCGGACGCGTGCCTCTACTTCATCGGCGGCGTCATCAAGCACGCCAAGGCGCTCAACGCCTTCACCAATCCGTCGACCAACAGCTACAAGCGCCTGGTCCCGGGCTATGAAGCTCCCGTGTTGCTCGCCTATTCGTCGCGCAACCGCTCGGCTTCGTGCCGCATCCCGTACGGTGCGGGCACCAAGGCGAAGCGCGTCGAGTTCCGCTTCCCGGATGCGCTGGCCAATCCGTATCTCTGCTACGCGGCGCTGCTGATGGCCGGCCTCGACGGCATCCAGAACAAGATCCACCCGGGCGACCCGATGGACAAGAACCTGTACGACCTGCCGCCGGCAGAGCTCGAGCAGGTCCCGACCGTCTGCGGTTCGCTCCGCGAAGCGCTGGACAGCCTGGAAGCCGATCAGGACTTCCTGCTCAAGGGCGACGTGTTCACCAAGGACCAGATCGCGGCGTATATCGACATCAAGCGCGGCGAAGTCGCTCGCTGGGAGATGACCCCGTCGCCGGTCGAGTACGACATGTACTATTCGGCCTGATCCCTACGGACAGACCAGAAGCGAAGCGCCCGGGCCGGAAGGTCCGGGCGTTTTCGTATCCGCTCGCCGCCGATTGCACGGAATTGGCCAAATAACCGCTTCCCCCGGCAGCACGCCTGTGATGAATCGAGGCATCCTTGGGGGTGGGCATGATGGTTCCGGCAATCTTGAAGCGCACTGTCCTGCTATGGGCCTTCGTGCTCGCGGCCTGCACGGTCCAACTGGCACCCGCCTATGATCCGGCGCTGGTCCAGGGGCTGGACCAGACCAACACCCAGGCGCTGACGCTCTTCGCCGAGCTGGAAACCGGCTCGCCGGCCTCGGATTTCCCCACTTATGCGCCGCGCTATGCCGCGCTGATCGGCCAGTTCGAATCCCTCCGCCAGCAGGCGATGACCCGTCAGATCCCGCCTCTCGCGAGGCGGCTTTCCGGGCTCAAGCTCGTCGAGAAGCTCTGCAAGAGCGAAACCGATCCCACCGCCTGCGTGAACACTTCGCCGGCCAGCCTGGCGCAGATCCTGAGCACCTTCCGCCGGATGCGGGACACCCATAAGAGCGCCGGTCTCCAGCCCGATATCGTCGTCCTGTTCCGCGGCAACTATGATCCGGCGATCGCCCAGGCGCTCACCGTCGAAAACGCCTTGAAGCGCTAAGGGGGAAGCCATGAATAGTCAGGACATTCTGGGCAACATGGTCGCCGCGCTGAAGGGCGAACTGGGCCAGGGCTACTCGGTGATCAGCAATTTCGTGCAGAGTCAGGGCAATCTGCTTGCCAGGCAGGCCGAGAACATCGCCACCTCGCGCGCGACCGGATCGCTCAAGAACGACGACGAGCTCTTCGCGTTCTTCCTCCAGGGCCTTCAGCAGAATGCCGAGAACGCCGCGAAGTCGGTCGTCATGCTGTCGGCGCTGACGATCGAGCAGGCGTGGAACGCGATCGCCGGTGCGCTCTGGGGCGGTGTCCGCGCGATCCTGACCGGTGCCGGATTCCCCGCCAATCGCCTGCCGGAAACGCCGCCGATCAATCTCTGATCCACCGGCAGGCCGCAACGGCAACATGCATTTCCTGCAACCGCAAATCCGCGTGACGCTGCTTGGTTCGTCTTCGCAACGAGCGTAAATGGTGCCTGCGGCAATCGCCGCACCTCGCCGCGTGCAAGCGGCATCGAAGGCATTCGAAATGCTCCCGACATCGCTGGTAATTCTCGCCCCGATCGGGGTGATCGTGCTTGCGTTTGCGTTGAATTCTTTCGGCATCAACCAGGAATATGAGCGCGGCGTCGTCTTCCGCCTCGGCCGGCTCCACGAGACCAAGGGGCCGGGCTGGTTCTGGCGCATCCCGCTGGCCGACCGCATCGTGAAGGTCGACCTGCGCACCCTCACCTGGGCGCTCGACACGCAGGAGACCGTCACCCGCGACGGCGTCGCGGTGCGCGTCAACGCGGTGCTATGGTTCCGCGCCGCGCAGGCCGAACGCGTCGTCACCACCGTCGCCGACTGGCGCAGCGCCGTGATCCAGGCCGCCGAGACAGCGATGCGCGACGCGATCGGCCAGAGCGACCTCGACCGGATGCTCAAGGACCGCACCGCGATCAACCAGCGCCTGCTCGAGCTGCTCGCCCAGACCTGCGAGCGCTGGGGCGTCGCGATCGACGCGGTCGAGATCAAGGACCTCGACATCCCCTCCCAGATGCAGCGCGCGATCGCCAAGGAAGCCGAGGCGATCCGCGAGAAGCGCGCCCGCATCATCAAGGCCGAGGGGGAACAGGAAGCCGCCCGCACCCTCGCCGATGCCGCGAACGTCATCGCCGCCAGCCCGGGCGCGCTCGAGCTGCGCCGGCTGCAGACGCTCACCGAGATCGGCGTCGAGCATAATTCGACGATCGTCGCGATGTTCCCCACCGAACTGCTCGAGGCGGCGCGCAAGCTCGGCGCCGCCTGATCCGCCCGGCATGAAAAAAGGGGCGCCCGGTCTCCCGAGCGCCCCTCCCCCATGCGCCGCGCCTCAGAAGTCGTAGCGCAGCGAACCCGAGATCGTCCGCCCGTTGATCGCGCGGCCCGAGCCGATGCCGTTGGCCGGCACGGTGCTCTGCGAGATCTCGAAGAAGCCGATCTTGTCGAACAGGTTGTTCGCGTTGAGCATCAGCTGGACCCGCGGCAGCGGGCGCACCTGCAGGAACGCGTTGACCACGGTGAAGCCCGGCATCCGCAGCAGGTTGCTGTCCTGCGCATAGCTGCTGGTCAGGCCCACCACGTTCGCACCGACAGTGAAGTGCTTCGTCTCGAACTGCGGCGTCGCCTCGAAGGTCCAGGCCGGCTGGTGACGCGGTTCCTTGCCGGTCAGCGTCGAGTCGAGCTTGTCCTCGGTGATCTTCGCCTTGGTATAGGTCGCGCCCGCGGTGATGCTGAACGCACCCCGGCGGAAGCCGCCTTCCATCTCCAGGCCATAGGCCCGGTAGCTGCGGATGGTCTGGTTGGCCGAGCCGTTGAGCACATTGTGATCATCGGCATGCGCGAGGAAGGCGGTGGCGTTGAAATTGGCGCCGCCCTTGCGGAACTTGAAGCCGCCTTCCAGCTGGCGAACCGCGTCATATTTGTCGCTGTCATTCGCCACACTGCCATCGGTCGTGCTCACCACCGGGGTGAACAGGATCTTGTCGGCATTGGCGCGCCCGCCCTTGCTGTAGCGGGCGAACAGCGAGAAGGGCTCGGCGACGCGGTAGTTGATGCCGGCCGAATAGCTCAGATAGCCATAGTCATAGTTCACTGGCGCCGGCTGGCTCAGCGGCAGCCAGGCGACGCTGCGCTCGGGCACGCTCAGCGTACCGTCGCCATTGACGTCGTACGAGATCAGCCCGGTGCCCCGACCGCCCAGATCGGCGCCGTAGAGCGACCCGCGCACCTTGCCGATGTCGTAGCGCAGGCTGCCGCCGATCGCGACCTTGCCGACATGATAGTTCACCGAGCCATAGGGCGCGGTGACATCATACTTCACGTCGAAGATGCGGCGGAACTTGCTGCTGCGGCCCCGGCCATAGGCGTAGAAGCCGTCCTGGGTCTGGGCCACGCCGGCGGCGTTGAAGATGTTGACCATCGCAGTCTCGCCATTGCCGGCGACATCGACGTCGATCGCCGAGTGGAGCCACTCGGAATTGAGCGTCTGGATCGCCTTGTAGACGCCGGCCGTCATCGTCAGCTTGCCCTTGCCGACGCCCCAGACGCGGGTGGCACGCAGGTCGTTGGTGAAGTTGTCGAGCGAGCGGGCGCGGGTCTCGGCCATGTAATAGAGCGCGAGCAGGCCGTTGCCATTGGCGTTGGCCGGGACCAGCTGACCGGTCTTGGGGCCGGTGGCATAGCGCGCGGTCGCGCCGGCGCCGCCCTGCGATACGGCGAAGTTCGCCACCGTGTCCGCGCTATTGGCGAAGACGCGCAGGAAGTCGCCCGAGTTCTTCGAGAAGCGCGCCTTCTCGCTGATCGTCCAGCCGCCGAAGTCGAACTGGGCCTCGAGCCCGATCGACTTGGACTTGGGATGCATGCCGTCCTTCACCGGGAAGCGGTGCAGCTGGTTCTTGCCGTCCAGCGTCGTCACCGGGCTGATGTTCGGCGAGAGCACCGAGTCGCTGCGAATGTCGAAATTCGCCAAGTTGGCGATCACCGGATTGGCATCGGTGCCGGTCAGCTTGAAATAATAGGGCGCGAAGGTCGGCGAGCGATCGTCGAGATACTTCGCGTTCAGCCGGATATAGCCGTTGCTGAACTGGCGGGTGACGTTGAACTTGATCTGGCCGCCGCGATAGCCGGTGAAGCCGATCTCGCGCGGACCCTCGCCCCAGCGATAGAAGCCGCCGACATGGAAGCGGAGATTCTCGCTGAGCTTCGCGCCATAGTCCGCATCGATGCGGTTCTCGCCATAGTCGAGCCCGCGGGTGACCTGCACCGCGCCGCCCGGCTGATCGCCGGTCTTCGAGATCAGGTTGATCAGGCCGCCCGGCGAGTCCGAGGCGAAGGTCGAGGCCGAGCCGCCGCGGATCGATTCCACCGCCGCCAGGTTGAAGTCCGCGCGCAGGAACACGTCGCCGCCGAAGTTGAAGAAGTCGCCGAACTCGAGCGCCGGCAGGCCGTCTTCCTGCAGCTGCATGTACTTGGAGCCGCCAGCCGCAAGCGGCAGGCCGCGCACGGTGTAGTTGGCATTGCCCTCGCCGATCGCGGATTCGACGCGCAGGCCGGGCATGGTGCGCAGGATATCGCCAAGCGGACGCGGCCCGAGCTTCTCGATCTCGCTCGCCTTGAGCGCGCTGGTCGAGGTCGCGCTGTCGAGCCGGTCACGCCCCTTGGCGACACCGGTCGAGAACACATCCTGCGTCGCGGGCTTGGCCGGCTTGGCCGCGTCGGTTTCCTTCGGCGCGGTCTCGGTCTGCGCCAGCGCAGGCGTAGCAGCACAGCTCGCCGCGAAGGCAAGCAACAGGTAACGTAATTTCACTTCGGCCCCTTCCCCATTAAATGCGCAATTCTTGTAATTTTGACTTTATAGAACCGATCCGGGACGAAGCTTCGTTCGGGGACATTTTTCGGAAACATTTGCCGTACTGCGCGGTACGCCGGGAGCGATTGATCGGGCCGGTTCCGGTGTGATAGCCCGCTGCACCACCCGGAGGTTTCCCCGCATGCGTCTATCCCGTCTCGCCGCCGCCGCGCTGCTGCTCGGCACGTCCGCGCTCGCCATGCCTGCTCTTGCCCAGACCAGCCCCGCCAAGCCGAAATATGGCAGCTGGGGCGTCGACTATGCGACGATGGACAAGAGCGTGAAGCCGGGCGACGACTTCTTCCGCTTCGCCGAAGGCAGCTGGCTGCGGGACGCGCCGATCGCGCCGGACAAGTCGCGCGCCGGCTATAATTACGACCTGCCCGACGAAACCGAGGTCGAGGTCCGCACCCTGGTCGAGGGTGCCGGCGCGCACCCCGCCGATCCGGTGATGCGCCAGGTCAGCGACTTCTACGCCGCGTGGATGGACGAGGCCGGGATCGAGGCGCGCGGCACCGCTCCGCTCAAGTCCCATCTCGGGCGGATTACGGCGGTGAAGGACCGCAAGGCGCTCAACCTGCTGATGGCCGAGCCGGGCTATGCCGCACCGATCGGCATCGGCATCTCGGCCGACGAGAAGAACCCGACCCAGTACACCGTGATGGCCGGCCAGGCGCGGCTCGGCCTGCCGACCCGCGACTATTACCTGCTCCAGGGCGAGAAGTACGACACGATCCGCAAGGCCTATCGCGCCTATGTCGTGAAGATCCAGCAGCTCGCCGGCATCGCGGATGCCGAGGCAAAGGCGGACGCCATCCTGGCGCTCGAGACCCGGCTGGCGCAGGACCAGTGGACGCCCGAGGCGCGCCGCGACCCGCAGAAAACCTATAACCCGATGACCCGCGCCCAGCTGGCGAAGCTCGCCCCCGAGTTCGACTGGGACGCGACGCTTGCGCATATGGGTCTGGCGAAGATGCCGACCGTGGTGGTGCGCGAGACGACCGCCGTCACCGCCGCCGGCAAGCGCATGGCCGATGTGCCGCTCGCCACCTGGAAGGACTGGCTCGCCTATCGCTTCGTCAGCGATCACGCCCAGTATCTGCCAAAGGCGTTCGACGACGCCCGCTTCGATTTCTACAGCCGCACGCTCAACGACGTGAAGACCCAGTCCCCGCGCTGGAAGCGCGGCGTGCGGTTGCTTGACGGCAGCCTCGGCGAGGCGATCGGCAAGATCTACGCCGAGCGCCACTGGACCAGGGAAGCCGCCGCCCAGGCCAACGAGCTGGTCGAGGACCTGCGGGCCGCCTATGCCGACAAGATCAACGCCGCCAAATGGATGGACGAACCCACCCGCAAGGAAGCGCTCGCCAAGCTCGCCGCCTTCGATCCGCGCCTGGGCGGGCCGGTCAAATATATCGATTATTCGTCGATGCCGGTCAGCCGGACCGATCCGCTGGCCAACAACCTTGCCTCGGAGCGGTTCGACTGGAACCTCCAGCTGTCGCGCCTCGGCAAGCCGGTCGACCGCACGCTGTGGGACATGACGCCACAGACCGTGAACGCCTATTACGACCCGGTTCTCAACCAGGTGACCTTCCCGGCCGCGCAGCTCCAGCCGCCCTTCTTCGATCCGGCGGCGGACCCGGCGGTGAACTATGGCGAGACCGGCGCGACGATCGGCCATGAGATGGGCCACGGCTTCGACGACGAGGGCCGCCAATATGACGCGAGCGGCAGGCTGCGCGACTGGTGGACCAAGGAGTCGGCCGATCGCTACACCGCGCATGCCCAGGCGCTGGTCAAGCAGTTCGACAGCTACGAGCCGATCCCCGGCGTCCATATCAAGGGCCAGCTGACCCTGGGCGAGAATCTCGGCGACCTGGGCGGGCTCGAGGCGGCGTACGCCGCCTATCGCCGCTATGTCTCGCGCCACGGCGAACCGGCGGTGATCGACGGCTATACCGGCGACCAGCGCTTCTTCCTCGCCTATGCGCAGAGCTGGCAGGGCAAGGCGCGCGAGGGCGCGCTGCGGGCGCAGCTGCTCTCCAACCCGCACAGCCCGGAGGAGTACCGGGTCAACGGCATCGTGCGGAACATGGACGAATGGTATGCCGCTTTCGGCGTGAAGCCCGGCGACAAGCTGTATTTGCCGCCCGAGGAACGGGTCCACGTCTGGTAAGCCAGCGGGACAAAAGGAAAAAGGGACGCCGGGATCCGATCCCTGCGCCCCTTTTCTTTGCTCCGACCATACATGCCGATGAAATAAAACATTCAAACCGAAATGGCGTCATTTTCATCAAATAGATGAACGGTGCGTCAATTATATAATCCAGCTTGCAAATCCACTTCCGTGGAATAGTTTCGGCACCGCAACTTGATGAATGACGCTTCGAGTCTTTCGAACGACGAGAACCCATTTGAAAGTTGCAGATATTTGGCTGCTGCCTTGCGGATCCACGGATCCGTCATCTGCCGCCAGAGGGGAGGATCGCGGTGACCGAGAAGAACCGGTTCGACAGTCAGATCGTCGATTCCATCGACATGCATGCGCGCCTTTCCCTCGCTGCCCGCCCCGCCTGATCGCCCGCTTACCCCGCCCCAGACCAGCCCAGGAAGGAAGCTCCGATGGCATTTCCCACGGCAATCAACAGCCAGATCACCGACAGCGTCACCCAGGCGAACACCAAGGTGCTGGGCGACGCCCCGGCGATCGCGATGGGCAATCTGTTCGTCGCCACCTCGCAGGCGCTGTCCAACGCCGCGCACAACGCCACCACCGCCCAGCAGCAGAGCTGGGTCACCGCCCAGGCGGCTACGACGATGAGCGTGACCACCCTCTATTCGCTCGACACCGCCGAAGGCGTCGAGCTGACGGATCTCCTCCACGCCCTTCGCCCGGCGGCCTGAACGCAGAAAGGAACAGGAAAATGGCATTCCCCACTTCGGTCAACGACCAGATCACCGACAGCGTTACCCAGGCCAACGTCAAGGTGCTCGGCGATGCGCCGGCCATCGCGCTCGGCAATCTCTACCAGGCGACGGCGCAGGCGCTGGCCAATGCCGCGCACAACGCCACCAACGCTCAGCAGCAGAACTATGTGACGGCCCAGGCCGCGACGACGATGGGCGTGGCAACGCTCTATTCGCTGGACACGACGACCAGCGGCATCGCGACGCACGACATCCTGTCGGCCTGAGCCGGGCACTGCGCCCAGGAGCACGATCATGAGCTCAACGTTGAACGCCCAGGTGGTCGATTCCGTCGCCGCCACCAGCACGCTCGTCGTCGGCCACGCGCCGGCCGGCGCGCAGGCGATGGTCGACCTCGCCGCCGCGCACGCGCTGGGCACGCTGCTCCACGGCGCGGTCCATCACCACCAGCAATCGGCGATATCGGGTGCAGCGGCCGCCACCGCGGCCTGCACGCGCATCCTCGCCGCGCGCAGGGTCGTCGCGCCGGCACCCGTGCCCCCGTCCCCTCCTGCCCCATCCGCCGCCCCGCGCGCCAGCAAGGAGGGCTGAACGATGGCCGCTGACGAAACCGAAGCCGAACCCCAGGCATCCACGATCGATCCCGCCATCCTCGACGCGATCCACCAGACCCAGAATGCCACGCTCGGGCCGCAGGTGCTGCTGGCGAGCGGTGCCGGGCGTGCCTATCAGTCGGTCGCCGCCTCCGCCGCGATCGCGGTGCAGGACGCGACCGACATGCTGCGCAACGTCTCCACCGTCTCCACCACCGCGATCGGCGTGGCGATGGCGCAGATGCTCGAGGGCGATGCCGGCGCGCGGGAAACGCTCGCCGCGGCGCAGGCCACGCTCGACACTGCGGTGCGGAGCTATGCGACGATCTGCGAAGCCGCCGCCACCGCGCTCAAGGGTTTTCCCAGCGCCTGAGGAGAAACCGGGATGACACTGATCGTCGCATCCAAGCCGGTCTTCCAGCCGGCGGGGCTGTCGCAGCCCGCTTTGCTCGTGCTGAGCTGCATCGATGGCGGCAATGAATGGCTCGCCCATGCGATCCAGGCGCCGCGCGTCTATGCGTTCGAGGACGAGATGGCGCTGGTCGTCGCCGCCCAGCAGGGGCTGCACGGCATGCCGCTGGTGCTGCTTCCCAAGCTCGGGCTGCTGGCCGGCGCGGCGCGGCTGATCGCGCTGTCCGCAGCCGACCTGCGGCTGCTGATGGCGGTGGAGGCAGGCAGCGAGGACGCGGCCACCACCGCCGCGGCGCAGACGCTGCTGGCGAGCGAGGCGCTGCATACCGCCGCCGATCTCGCCGCGGTCGATACGCTGCTCAAGTCGCTCGGCGTGGCGGGCGCCCCGCTGTTCCAGGCGCTGTCGCTGGGCGAGCGGATCGCGCTGCTCGACCTCAAGGCCCAGCTCGCCGCCGATGGCGCACCGGCCGCCGCGGCGCAGAAGGCCGCGGCCCGCTTCGCCATCGACTGGGCCTATGGTCCGGTCGAGTTCGTCGACTATCTGGGCGCGTTCCTCGCGCTCACCACCGGCACCTCCCCGCTGGGCGCCGACGATGCCCGCGCCGCGCTCGCCGCGCTGGCGCCGATGCTGTTCGATGCGCTCGACTGCCCGGCGGTCGCTGGCTTCGTCGCGCCGGAAGCCGTTGCCGGGGCGGTCGCCGGATGGATCCGCACGGGCCGCCGGATAGGCTTCCCCCGCCTGTCGCGCGGCGTCTGGCAGCTTGTCGTCCATGGCGGCTATCGCGGCGAGACCGGCACAGCGGGCCAGGCACTGGTCGATGCGCATCTCGATCAGGCCCAGGCGTTCCTGACCCGTGCCTCGCTCGATCGCGCCCGCCTTGCCCAGGATGGCGGCACGGCGCATTTCGCGGCGCGCGAGCCGGACCAGCCCGGCGAAGTCGGGCTGCAGCTCGATGCCACGGGCGCGATCACGCTCGAGCACTTCGCCCCGGCCTAGGCCGGCCTCAGGCAGCAGGAGACAGGCTATGAGCGACGACCTGATGGATGCCCATGCCGCGATCGCCAACGCGGTGGCGGAGGAAGCACTGGCAATATCGCGGACCGCCACCGTGACACAGCCCGAGCCCGCACCGGAAACGCTGGCCAGCGCCGCCCCACCGGCCAGGGCAGCGCCCCGGCCCAAGGCCGCGGCAAAGCCCAGGACTGCCGCCAAGCCAAAGCCGGCCCCGAAGAAATAAGCGCCCGGCTCCCTGTCGGAATACCGGGCGCTCCCCCTTTTACCCGTTAGCGCGTGCCCAGCTTCAGGCTCGCGGCGATGCCATAGATGCGCGGTTCGCCGGCGATGAAGGTCGGCATGCCCAGCGCGTCGCCGGTGTTGCCGGCGTCCTTGATGTACTTCTGGTTGAAGGCGTTGGTGACGAAGCCCTCGATCCGCCAGCGGCCATTGTCGGTCTCGAAGCCGAGCCGCGCATCGACCAGCGCATAGCTGCCCTGGACCTCGTCCTGCACCAGGTCGGGTACCAGGTTGTTCACCTGCAGCGCCGGCAGGTCGTTGTCGTCGTCGAAGAACACCTTGGACTGCCAGGTCAGGCTCGGGGTGAAGTCGATCTTCACCGGGCCGGCCGGCACCTTGAACTGCACCGCCACCGCGGCGCTGTGATCGGGCGACAGGCGGAAGCGGTTGCCCTCGCGCGCGCCGGCGCTGAAGCGGCTGTGGTTATAGGCATAGCTGCCGAACAGGTTGACCCAGTCGGCCGGGCGCCAGCTGACCTGCCCTTCGAAGCCATAGCTTTCGGCGCGGCCGGCATTGATCGTGACGAAGGTCGTGCCCTGCTGCTCGGTCGTCTGGAAGTTCGAGTAGCGATAATAGAACACCGAGCCGTCGATGAAGAGCGTGCGGTTGGCGAGCGCGGTCTTCACGCCGGCCTCATAGCTGTCCACCGTCTCGGACGGCAGCACGTTGAAGCGTGCCGCGCCGCCCGGGGCCGAAGGCGCGCCGACGGCCAGGATCTCGGGACGGCGGCCCCGCGCATAATTGGCGTAGATGTTCGCTTCGGGCGAAAGCTCGTACTTGGCGACCGCGCGCCAGGTGAAGCCGCTGTCGTTGTGGTCGGCGCTGTAGAGCTGGCCGTTGGTGCCGGTCGGCTGCGCGCCCAGGCCGAACATCGGCACCGGATAGAGCGCCGAGGTCGGGATGTTCGCCGCGCCGGGCACCGCCAGCGCGCCGAGCAGCGCGGTGCGGGTCGCCGCCGGCTGGCCGAGCGCGCCGATGAAACCGCCCAGGATCGAGCGGCCGTTGCTCACCGCCGAGGAGAAGCCGGTGGTCTTCGCGTCATGGCTCCAACGCAGGCCGCCGCCGATCTCGAGCCGCTCGGTGACGTTGAAGCTGACATCCCCGAACAGGTCCCAGCTCTCGGTGCGGCCATAGTTGGTCGTGGTTTCCTGATGCGCCGACTTGAGATTCGCCGCGATCGCCTGGGCCTGGGCGGTGGGCAGCGCCACGCCGTACGCACCCGCCACACCCTGGAGCAGCTGGCCGGTAAAGGCGGTGTTCGAGAACAGCGCCAGCGGCGCCGGGTCGCTCGCCGCACGGCCCGGGATCGCGCCGCCGCCGTTCAGCGTGTTGGTCAGGCGGGCCAGGGCGACGCGCTCGTCGAACTGCGACGGCGCGCGCTGGAAGCCGTTCTCGCGGAAATAGGTACCGCCGAAGAACGCCGTCATCCGGTCGTTCTTCCAGGTCAGGCGCAGCGTGCCCATGGTCTGGTCGCCCTGCGCGTCCTCGGCCGCGGTCAGCGCCGGCAGCGAGATGCCGTCGGCGTCGAAGATCTCGATGCCGGCGAACTCGCGGTACGATCCGATCGCGTTGAGCGAGAGGTTGGGCGAGAAGTCGTAATTGGCGATGCCGGTCACGCCCCACACGTCGCGGTCGAGACCCAGCGGCCGCCCGCGCTCGAAGCTCGACGGGCTGGCCAGCGCCGCGCCGCTGTGGCGCCCGCGATCGCCGATCACCGCGCCGGTGGTCGGGTTGGTGGGATTGTAGGCGATCGACTTGAACGAGGTGCCGGTCGCCTTGTCGTGCTGGTAGTTGCCGATCAGGTCGAAGGTGAGCGCGCCGGGCGCCCAGCGCAGCGATCCGCGCACCGCCTCGGACTTGATGCCGTTGAAATCGTCGCCGCCCAGCAGGTTGGTGACAAAGCCGTCGCGCTCCTTGATCCGGCTGGCGACGCGGATGGCGAGATCGTCGCTCAGCGGCAGGTTCACCGTCTGGTCGATGCGATAGCCGTTGAAGTTCGAGTATTGCCCATAGACATAGCCATAGGCGTTCTTCGGGTCGGCCTTGGCCTGGACCAGGTTGACCGCGCCGATCAGCGCGCCGCGGCCATAAAGGGTCGATTGCGGCCCCTTGGCGACTTCGACGCGCTCCATGTCGAACAGCTCGACATAGGAGCCGCGCGACTTGGAGATTGAAACGCCGTCCTGGAAGACCGAGACGCGCGGCTCGTTATAGGCCGCGCCCGAGTCCGAGGTGATGCCGCGCATCACGAAGCCGGGGTTGTTGGGCGACTGATTCTGCACGTCGAAGCCCGGGATGAACTGGCCGAGCCGATCGAATTCGGTGATGCCCAGGTCGTCGAGGAACTGGCCCTGCAGCGCGGTCAGCGCGAACGGCACGTCCATCGGCTTCTGCTCGACCAGCTGCGCGGTGACGACGATCTCGCCGCCCTCGCTCTGCGTGGCCGCTTCCGGCTGCGCGGCTTCCTGCGCGGCCGCGTCGGTGGCGGCGAGCAGGGCAATCGGGCTTGCAAGCGCGAGCAGCGCGTAGCGGATGGACATGATGTGCTCCCTGTTGTTGCGGGAGCGTTCCCCTGCCCCCTGATCAGGGCCGATGGCCCGGGATCATGACAGCCATGTTGCGGCGCAACGAAATCTTACATTGTCCGATCACTCCGAAACGGTCGCGTTTCCGCGGCACGGAGCGAAATCGCGTCTCACCAGTTTGACAATAGCTTCTAAGGTGATGGCCATGCGTAGCTTATCGACCATCTCCGCCCTGCTTCTCGTCACCGCGTGCAGCAGCGGAGGTGGCGGCGGTAGTCCTGCGCCAACGCCCACGCCGACTCCGACCAATACCGCTCCCAGCTTCACCTCGGGCGCGACCGCGAGCGTGGTGGAGAACACCACCGCCGCCTATCAGGCGGCCGCGACCGATGCCGAGGGCAATCCGATCACCTTCACGATTGCGGGCGGCGCGGATGCCGCGCGCTTCGCGATCACCGCGGCCGGCGCGCTGAGCTTCGTCGCCGCCCCCAATTTCGAAGCACCGGCCGATGCGGATGCCGACAATCTCTACCAGGTCCAGCTCCGCGCCAGCGACGGAACGCTTTCGTCGACGCGGGACCTGGCCGTCACCGTCACCAACAGCCGCGAAGGCATTGCGGTGAAGCGGGTCGGCACCGGTTTCACCCAGCCGGTCATGGTCTCCGCGATTCCCAATGACAGCCGGGTGATCGTGACGGAGAAGGGCGGCGGCATCTGGCTGCTCGATCCGGCCACCGGCGCCAAGACGCTGCTCACCACGATCACCGGCCTGTCCACCGATGGCGAGCGCGGCCTGCTCGGCCTGGCGGTGCAGCCCCAGCTCAGCCAGGGCGTCCAGCCCCAGGCCGGCACCGCCACCGACGGCCCCTTCTTCATCCACCGCACGGTCACCGACGGCACGATCGTGATCTCGCGGATCGCCCGCAACGGCACGTCCTGGCCGCAGATCGACATCGTCAGCATCCCGCATCCAACCAACAACAATCACAATGGCGGCTGGCTCGGCTTCGGGCCGGACGGCAATCTTTATGTCGGGATCGGCGATGGCGGCGGCGGTGGCGATCCGTCGAACAACGCCCAGAACCCCAATTCACGGCTCGGCAAGATCCTGCGCATCGCGCCCAATCCCGATCCCTATGCGGGGGCCGCGCCCAGCTACTACATGCCGGCGCCGGGCAATCCCTATATCGCGGGCGGCGGTGATCCCTGGGTCTTCGCGATCGGCCTGCGCAACCCGTTCCGCAACAGCTTCGGTCCCGATGGCCGGCTCTATATCGGCGATGTCGGCGAAGGCGCGATCGAGGAAGTCAACGTCGCACGTCCCAACCAGCCCGGGCTCAATTTCGGCTGGAAGTTCCTGGAAGGCACCAACCCGTTCAGCGGCACCGCGCCCGCCGGGCTCACCGCGCCGGTCACCCAATATACGCACGGCTCCGGTCCCAAGCAGGGCGCGTCGATCATCGGCGGCTATGTCTATCGCGGGCCGGTCACGTCGCTCCAGGGCAGCTATGTCTTCGGCGATTTCGTCAACGGCAATATCTGGACCGTGCCGGCCACCTCGCTCGTCCAGGGCCAGCTCTTCGCCAGCACCAATTACGAACGCCGCAATCTCGACTTCACCCCGGATGCCGGAACGATCAACAGCCTGTCCTCCTTTGGCGAGGATTCGGCCGGCAATCTCTATCTGGTCGATATCGGTGGCAGCATCTTCATGATCCAGCCCGGATAGGTTATTCTGCTCCCGCAATAAAATGGGAGGACTGCCATGAAGTCTCTGTCCCTCGTGTCGGGCATCGCCCTCGCCGCGCTTGCGCTGCCGCTTTCCCCGGCCTTCGCCCAGACCAGCACCCCGCCGCCGCAGGACGATCAGCAGGACCAGAGCCAGGATGCCGAGGTGCTGATCGTCACCGGCTCGATGCGCGTGCGCCAGGGCGGCGCGCAGGACATCAAGCATTTCCGTGCAGCCGCCGCCTCTGCCGGCCTGCCGCTTCCCGGAGGGCTCACGGTCGAGGGGCTGATGGGCGAGCACGACCTCACCCTTCCCAGCAGCGCCGCCTGCCGCCAGCTCTTCTGCATCGTCGCCGAATCGATGCCCGCCGCCCTGCCGCTGCGCGCGGACGACAAGCTGTTCGTCGGCGTCGGCTTCGCATCCAACCTCGATGCCAGCCAGTGGAAGCGCGAACCGCTCAATCTGGTGGCGGTGGTCGACCAGTCCGGCTCGATGAGCAACGAGCCGATCGAACTGGTCCGCCAGAGCCTGCTCAAGATCCTCGGCCAGATGCGGGCCGGCGACCGGATGTCGATCATCCTCTATGGAAACGATGCGCATGTGCACCTGAAGCCGCTCGATTTCGCCGGCAACCGCGATCGCATCGCAGCCGCGATCCGCGCGATCGACATCGACGGCGCGACCAACATGGAATCGGGCCTGCGTCTCGGCTATGATACCGCCATCGCCGACGCGCCCGGCTTCAAGGGCAACACCCGCGTGATGCTGTTCACCGACGAGCAGCCCAATGTCGGCGCCTCCGACGCCGAAAGCTTCATGGGCATGGCCGAGGCAGCCTCGCACAAGGGCATCGGCCTCACCACGATCGGCGTCGGCGTGCAGTTCGATGCCGCGCTTGCCACCAGGGTGTCGAGCACCCGCGGCGGCAACCTGTTCTTCATCGCGGACGCCGCCGAAGTCGCCAGCGTGTTCGACAAGCAGCTCGATACGATGGGCACCGAAGTCGCGCACGATCTGGCGCTCACGCTCAAGCCAGCCGCCGGCTACCGGATCTCGGGCGTGTTCGGCGTCCCCGCCGATGTGATGGAGGAAACCGCCGAGGGCACGATCACCGTCCGCGTGCCCACTGTTTTCCTCAGCACCAATGGCGGCGGCATCTTCGCCACGCTGGCCAAGGCATCGGACCGCCGGGATCTTCCCGTCGCCCAGCTCGCGGCCGGCACGCCGGTGCTCGATGTGTCGGTGAGCTGGAAGGACGCCAAGACCGGCGCGCCCGGCACCGACCGTGCCGCCGCCCTGGCGCCGGCAAGCAAGGCCAGCGTGGCGCTCCAGTCGGCACACCTGCTGGTCGACGAGTTCCTTGCGGTGCGTGACGCCTCGGTCGCCTATCACAAGGAGGAGAACCCCAAGGCCGCCTTCGCCCTGCTCGACGGGCTGGCCGGCCGCATCGAGGCGGCATCGCTGCCCGGCATGGACGACGAGACCAAGCTGGTCGGCAACATGCGCGCCCAGGCCGCCTTCTATTCCGGCTATGGCGGCGAGCTGCCCAAGGCAATGCGCCACCTTGCCGTGGTCGGCCGCTGGGAAGTCACCGGCGCGACCGGCTTCGAGGACATCCATCGCGGCGACCGGATGGAATTCACCAAGAAAATGGAGCTGCTCACCTATCGCAAGGCGAGCGGATTCGAGTCCCCCGACGAGACCGAAGACTATGAGATCAACGAGAAGCAGGTGCATCTCGTCGATTCCAAGCTGGTGATGAACTACCGCCCGAACGGCGACAAGATGGTCATGTCGCTCTCGGACAATGACGGCCGCGCCTATATCTGGCTCCGCCGCATGGATTGAACAGGCGCCGGGCCGGTTGCGGCTTGCAACCGGCCTCCCGCCCCGCCATCTCCATACCACAAGTTCGAATCGGAGAGGCGAGAGTGATGCGCAGCTATCTGAAGCAGTTCATCGGTGGCGAATGGGTCGATAGCGTCGGCGGTACCCGCCACGAAGTCATCAACCCGGCGACCGAGGAAGCGGTCACCGAGATCACGCTCGGCTCCGAAGCCGATGTCGACAAGGCGGTCGCCGCCGCGCGCACGGCGTTCGAGAGCTTCTCGCGCACCAGCGTCGAGGAACGCATCGCGCTGATCGAGGCGATCCTGGTCGAGTACAAGAAGCGCGCCGGCGACATGGCCGAGGCGATCAGCCTCGAGATGGGCGCTCCGATCAGCCTGGCCAGGACCGCGCAGGTCGGCTCGGGCCTCGGCCATTTCATGTCCGCCGCCAATGCGCTCAGGGAATTCCAGTTCGAGGAGCAGATCGGCAACTCGCTGGTGGTCCATGAACCCATTGGCGTCGTGGCGATGATCACCCCGTGGAACTGGCCGCTCAACCAGATCGTCTCCAAGGTCGCCCCCGCGCTCGCCGCCGGCTGTTGTATGGTGCTCAAGCCCTCGGAAGAGGCGCCCGGCTGCGCGATGATCTTCGCCGAAGTGCTTGCCGCCGCCGGCGTGCCCGCGGGCGTGTTCAACCTCGTGAACGGCGACGGCCCCGGCGTCGGCACCGCGCTCAGCCGCCACAAGGGCGTCGACATGGTGAGCTTCACCGGCTCCACCCGCGCCGGCGTGCTGGTCGCCAAGAATGCCGCCGAGACCGTGAAGCGCGTCCATCAGGAGCTGGGCGGCAAGTCGCCCTCGCTGATGCTCGAGGGCGCCGACATGGGCCGCGCGGTCCAGACCACCCTGTTCAGCGTGCTGCTCAATTCGGGCCAGAGCTGCATCGCGCCCACCCGCCTGCTCGTCCCTGCCGGGCTGCAGGACCAGGTCGCCGCCGCCGCGACCGAAGTGATGAAGGCCACCCACACCGGCGATCCGGCCGAGGAAGGCCGCCATATCGGCCCGCTGGTCAACAAGACCCAGTGGGAGAAGGTCCAGGGCCTGATCGCCAAGGGCATGGAGGAAGGCGCGAAGCTCGAGGCCGGCGGCCCCGGCCGCCCCGACGGCGTCGAGACCGGCTATTTCGTCCGCCCGACCCTGTTCTCCGGCGTCACCAACGAGATGACGATCGCCCGCGAGGAGATCTTCGGACCCGTCGTCACGATCATCCCCTATGCGGATGAGGAAGACGCCGTCCGCATCGCCAACGACACCGATTACGGCCTGTCCGCGGTGGTGTTCGGCAGCGGCGAGGCGGTCCGGCGCGTCGCTCCGCGGCTGCGCGCCGGCATGGTCTATGTGAATGGTGGCCAGCCCGATCCCAACCTGCCCTTCGGCGGCTACAAGCAGTCGGGCAATGGCCGCGAGCACGGCAAGTTCGGCCTGGCCGAGTTCCTGGAAGTGAAGGCCGTGGTGGGCGCGCTCGCCTGATGCGGACCGCCCTGTTCCTCGCCGCCCTGCTCGCGCCGTCGCTGGCGATGGCGCAGCAGGCGGGCGACCAGTTCCAGCTCGTCCGCACCACCGAGACCCAGCAGCGCAGCGCCGGCGCGATGAGCAGCTCGCGCAACAGCGATGCGCTGGTCGAGCGCGTGGTCTCGGTCACGCCCGCCGGGGTCGAGCTCGAATACAGCCTGCCGCCGGGCAGCCGCTCCGCCGACTGGACCTTCCCGCTGCGCGTCTTCCAGCCGCAGTCCGGCCCGCTCCAGCTCCGCAACCGCGCCGAGCTGGAAACGCGCATCGACAGCTGGCTCAAGGGCGCGAACCTGACGCGCGCCGCCTGTGGCCGCTGGGTCGCCGGCTGGAACAGCTTCCGCATCGAGTGCGACCCCGAGGCCGCGCTGCGCACCGTCGACGCCTTCGCGATCGGCCAGATCAGGCTCGCCGACGGCGCGCCCTATGCCGATGCCCAGGCCCAGCGCCCGGTGCCGCTCAAGGCGAAGCCCGACGGCAAGGGCTTCACCGCCGAGCTGGCGATCGATCCCGCGCGCCTCCGCGACGATCTGGCCAAGGGCGATGTCGCCCTGGCCGAGCTCAACGGCCAGAAGCTGACCCTGGAGGCCGCCCGCAAGGCGCGTGCCGCCGACCAGGTCTCGGGCACGATCAAGGTGACAATCGACACCGCCGGCGACGTCCGCCGCCGCGCGCGGGTCGTCACCCAGACGATCACCCGGGGCGGCCAGAGCGAAACCCGCACCACCACCGAGATCGTCGAGCGCCGCCCGATCAAGCAGCGCGTCGATCCGAACAGCATCTGATCCGCCTTCCCTCCCCGCCCGGGGAGGGAAGCACTACGGCACCAGCACCGTCGATCCGGTCGTCTTGCCCGCTTCCAGCGCGCGGTGGGCATCGGCGGCATCCTCCAGCGCGAACCGCTGGCCGATGTCCGCGCACACCGCGCCGCTCCGCAGCATCTGGAACAGCCGCGCGCTGCCCAGCGCCCGCTCCTCGGGCGTCACATAATAATCGAACATCGTCGGCCGGGTGACATAGACCGATCCGGCGCGCGCCAGCGATCCCAGCGCCACGCCATCCACCGGGCCGCTGGCATTGCCGAAGCTCACCACCAGCCCGCGCCGCCGCACGCTGGCGAGCGAGCCTTCCCAGGTCGCCTTGCCGACACCGTCGAGCACCACTTCCACGCCCGCGCCGCCGGTGATCCCGCGCACCCATTCGGCCACGCCGTCGCCGCGCGAGACCAGCACATGGTCCGCGCCCGCCGCCTCGGCCAGCGCCACCTTCTCCTGCGAACCCACCGTCGCCAGCACGGTCGCGCCGATTGCCTTGAGCCAGCGCACCGCGATCTGGCCGACGCCGCCGGCCGCGGCATGGACCAGCACATGCCAGCCCGGCTCCACCCGGGCGCAGCGCTCGACCAGGAACTCCACCGTGCCGCCCTTGAGCAAAGCCGCCGCCGCGGTCTCGTCGCTGATGTCGTCGGGCAGCGCGAACAGGTTCGCGGCCGGCAGGTTGCGCGCCGTCGAATAGGCGCCGAGCCCGGGCCCGAAGGTCGCCACGCGATCCCCGACGGAGAAATCGGTCACGCCCTCGCCCACCGCCTCGATCACGCCGGCCGCCTCGCCGCCCAGCCCGCTCGGCAGCGGCACCGGGTAGAGGCCCGAGCGAAAATAGGTGTCGATGAAGTTCAGCCCCACCGCCGTGTTGCGCATCCGCACTTCGCCCGGTGCGGGCGGCGCCAGTTCGACATCCACCCACTGGATGACCTCGGGCCCGCCGGTCCGTTCGATCCGTGCCATCCGTTCCATCACGCGACTCCTTTAATGTACCGGCCACACCCATAGGATCAGCGGCGTGCCGACCACCAGCACGATCACCGAGAGCGGCGCCCCCAGCCGCGCATAATCGCCGAACCGGTATCCGCCCGGGCCCATCACCAGCGTGTTGCACTGGTGGCCGATCGGGGTGAGGAAATCGCAGCCCGCGCCCACCGCCGTCGCCATCAGGAACGCCTCGGGCCGGTAGCCGAGCTCGCTGGCGAAGGTCGCGGCGATCGGCGCCATCACCAGCACGGTCGCCGCATTGTTGAGGAACGGCGTCACCGCCATCGCCGCCGCCAGGATCAGCGCCACCGCGCCCCAGGGCGGCAGCGTCGCGGCGAACTGCCCCAGCCAGTCGCCGATGATCTGGCTGGCGCCGGTTGTCCGCAGCGAATCCGATACCGGGATCAGCGCGCCGAGCATCACCAGGATCGGCCACTCGATATGGTCATAGGCCTCGCGCACCGGCAGCGCGCCGCTCAGGATCGTCAGCCCCGCCGCCGCGAAGAACGCCACCGCCACCGGCACATAGCCCAAAGCCGTCGCCAGCATCGCCGCGCCCAGGATCGCGATCGGCAGCAGCCCCTTGCGCGCGCTGCCCAGCCGCAGGGTGCGCTGTGCCAGCGGCAGGCAGCCCAGCTCGCCCAGCCGCTCGAACAGCAGGTCGAGCGGCCCCTGCAGCACGATCACATCGCCCGGCTCGAGCATCACGTCGCCCAGCCGCCGCGCCAGCCGGTCACCGCGGCGCGACACCGCGATCAGGTTCACCCCGAAGCGCTCGTGCAGCCCCAGCCGTCCGGCGGTCCGCCCGATCAGCGGGCTCTCGGTACCGATCACCGCCTCGATCACCCCGACTTCGCTGCTCGCCCCGTCGGGTGCCTCGCGATGCGCCCCTTCCAGTTCCAACCGGTCGCTGGCGATCACCCGCTCCAGGCTGTCAGGCGATCCGGCGAGAATCAGCACGTCCTCGGGCTTGAGCACCGCGTCCGGAAACGGCGTCGAGCGGATGCCCGCGCGCAGGATCGCGGTGACCATCACCTCGCCGTCGTGCCGCTCGCGGAACGCCGCCACGGTCTCGTCCACCGCCGGCGATCCGGCGGGGATCTCCGCCTCGGTCACATAGTCCTGGATGTCGATCGCCTCGCCCAGGGTCGGCGCCGCCCGGCGGTCGCGCGGCAGCAGCCGGTAGCCGAAGCGCAGGAACACCAGCCCGACCACGGTCAGCCCCAACCCCACCGGGGCATAGTCGAACATGCCGAAGGGCTGGCCGGTCATCTCCTCGCGCACCCGGCTGACGATGATGTTGGGCGAGGTGCCGATCAGCGTGATCAGCCCGCCGAGCAGCGAAGCGAAGCTCATCGGCATCAGATAGGCCGCCGGCGACACCCCGGCCTTCTTGCTCATCTGCAGCGCCACCGGGATCATCATCGCCAGCGCGCCGATATTCTTGACCAGTGCCGAGGCGAAGCCAACCGAGGCGCTGAGCAGCAGCAGTTGCGAACGGACATGGGTGACCCGCTTCTGCAGCACCAGCATCGCCCGCTCGATCACCCCGGAGCGCTGCACCGCGCCCGACAGCACCAGCGCGCTCGCCACGATGATCACGATGTCGTCGGAAAAGCCGGTAAATGCCTGTTTCGGGCTGACGATGCCCAGCGCCAGCGCCGCGAGCAGCGCGATCACCGCAACCATGTCGTAGCGGAATTTTCCCCAGATGAAGAGCAGCATCATGCCGGCGAGCACGCCGACGGAGAGCAATTGGGGCGTGTTCATCGCATGGGAGAACGCCACGCGATGGTTTCGGGTCCGTGCCTTTTTAAAAGCCCCTCCCCTTCAGGGGAGGGGTTGGGGTGGGGCCTATCCGCGAGCAAAGATCTCGGTGAGACACCTGCCCACCCCGAACCCCTCCCCCAAGGGGGAGGGGCTGAGACTGGTTCAGTGCACCGTCCCCACGGCCCTGCCCACCGACATCAGCACGATCAGCCGCTCGATCTGGCGCCAGCGACAGAAGTGGATGTGGTTGCCAAGGTCGCGGCTGCGATCGGCACGCGCGGCTGCCTCGCTGCCAGCACGCTCGCCGAAGCAGGCAATGAGTTCATTGGCGTCGGCGATTTCGCGGCGATCACCGAGATAGGGCATCATATCCATGCGCGCGAGAGACTCACGACGCGTGCCAACTTCCTGCGATTCAACAGTTTCCGCGCCACACGAGAGTCAATTCGCGGTAACCATCCCGGAATCGCCGTGCCGCGTGCCCCGGCATGGCACAGGTAGCGTCCCGGCCCGGGACGTGGCAGACAGGACCGCATGACCAAGACCCCTTCCAAGACGCCGATGGCCGGCGGCTTCCTGCTCGCGCTCAGCCTGCTCGTCGGCGTGTTCGCCGGCATCGCGAAGGGCGAGGCCTCGTTCGGCTTCGTGATCGGGCTCGGCGTAGGGCTGGCGCTGCTGATCGCGATATGGGTCGTCGATCGCGTGCGCGTGGGGCGGTAAGGTCAGCTGCTTTCCTTCCCCCGGCGAAGGCCGGGGAAAGCATATCAAGGCGCCGCCGCCTAAACCGCCCGCCCCAGCCAGGCGACCCGCCCCACAATCTCCACCGCCCGCGCCGGCACCACCCGGTCATCCCACTCCGGATTGTCCGAGATCACCTCGATCCCGCCGACGCTTACCCGCAGCCGCTTGACCATCAGTTCGCCGCCGAGCCGGATCACGAACACCCCGCCGCGCCCTTCCACCCGCCGCCGATCGCCGTCGACCAGGATGCGGTCGCCGTCCGCCAGCGTCGGCGCCATCGAATCGCCCTTCACCCGGATCACCGAAGCCGCTTCGGCTCGCACGCCCAGTTCGCGCAGCAGCGCCGGGCTGAACTGGTCCGGCCGCCGCCGCGCCTCGCCGTCGACCAGCCCGCCGGGCCCGGCCGAGGCGCCGACATCAAGCCGCGCCACCTCGACCATTCCCTCCGGCTCCGGCCCTCCCAGCCGCGCCTCGGGCACCCCGAAATAGCGCGCCAGCAGCGATCGGTCCGCCTCGGCCAGCAGCCGCGGTGTGCCGCGCACCAGATATTGCTGGAGATAGGCCAGGTTGCGCCCAAGCAGCCGCGAGAGCTCGGAGAGGTTCGCCCCCTGCTCCGCGATCAGCGCCTCCAGCGCGGCTCGTTGCGCATCCGGATCCATAGTGGCGCAATACATCTAGGATTTTTCCTAGACAAGTAGGAAATAGAGAACAAATTAGGAACGATCTTGAGCGAATCGGATGGGAGACCAGTGCATGTCGGTGCATCGCAAGATCGAGAAATTCCTCCGGGCGACGGACATGCCGCCCACCAAATTCGGCCGGCTTTCGGTGCGCGATCCGCGGCTGGTCCACGACCTGCGTCGCGGCCGCGAGCTCGGCCCGCGGATCAGCGCGCGGATCGAGGCGTTCCTCGCCGCGCAGCAGGCCCAGCGCCAGCAGGGGCTCCGTCCATGAGCCGCGGCCCCGATGCGGAAACGCTGCTCCGCCGCGCGCTGGAGGCGCAGGCGGAAGCTGCGGGCTGCCCGGTGTCCCTGGTCGAATCGGACTGGAACCGCTGGGCCAGCGCCACCTTCACCGGCGCGCGCCACTTGCTCAAGCTGGCCGCCCCGCCCTCGCCCGCGCTCGACGCCTGGATCGCGCGCCTGCCCGAGGCGGAACTGCGCCTGCGCGGGCATCTGGTCGCCGATCTCGCGGTCGAGCATGTCCGCCGCGCGGCGGATCGGGTGACGGTGTCGCTCGAGGTGCTGATGGTGGAGGAAGGGCGGTAGGTTCGCCCCTTCGCCCTCTCCCGTCATTCCCGCGCAGGCGGGGATCCATTGCCGCTGCGGGTGCGGCTCTTTTCCGACTTTCAGGAAGAATGGATTCCCGCTTTCGCGGGAATGACGGCCTGGGAAATCAGGCCGTCCGCCGCGCCAGGTTGCGCAGGGTGACCAGCGCCTCTTCCAGCCCGCGCTCCTGCTGCTTCGCTTCCGCGCGCGAGGTCGGCGCGATCCGCTTGTCGGCAACGCCGCGCTCGAGCCGCTCGAGCAGGGCATGGACCGAGGCATCGGTCTCCGGCCGGACGATCCGCTCACGCGGCGGCATGGCCACCGGCTCGGGCGCCTCGGGCAGCGGCGGCGGCACGTGCGCGCGCACCGGCGGGGTCAGCTCGAAGATCTCGAACCGCTCGCTGGCATCGAATACCGAGGGGCGCGGCGTGCGGCGTAGCGGCGCCAGCGGCACCGGCGCGGGCTTGGGCACGGCCGGGATCGCCTGCGGATCGAAGGCCGAGAGCGGCTGGTCGAAATCGATCGGCATGTCCTGCTCGATCAGCGGCTGCGGCGCGGATGCGGCGACGGGCTCGGGAGCCGGTTCAGGGGCCGAAGTAGTGTGCAGTTCGTAAACTTCCGCGGCCTGGGCCACCGGCTCCGGCGCCACGGCAGGCACCACGGTCGGCGTCGGCGCGCTGATCGGGCGCGGCGGGAAGATCACGTCGAAATCGACATGCTCGTCCTCGGGCTCGGCAGGCACGGCGGGTGCGCCGGCGCGGATCTCGAGGAACGGCTTGCCCAGATCACGGGTCGCGAGCAGCGGCGGGCGCGGCGGCGCATCGGGATGCGCATCGGCCCGGCGCAGCACCGGGACCGGTACTTCGGCCGAGTCGACCGGCTCGGCCTCGCCGCCGATGGTCAGCCCGCGCGAGCCGAGCAGGATGAAGGCGGAAAGCCACATGAAGGCGCCGACGAACGCGCCCGCACCCAGCGCCACCGCCAGCCGGGCGGTCAGGCCCAGCGGCGGCTCGGCCGCGGCAAGAATCGAGGGGAGACCGGAGTCCATCACCAGCGCCTCGAGCGCGGGCACGGGGATCATCGCCACGCCGAGCGCAGCGAGTCCACCCGCGACCGCGGCGATCAAGGGCGCCAGCGGCAGGTTCATGCGCTCACCACGGACGTGTGCGACCACGAGTCTTCCATGGCCCCGATCTTGGCGAGTCTTTGGTAAACGGAGTCATAACGCCCGACATTGATCGCCCAGCTCCGTTCGGTCTCGACAAAGGCCCGGCCCCGTTCGCGTCGTGAATCCCACCCCTCACGCGCGCCGAACAGTTTTGCGACCGAGTCGGCAAGTGCCGCGGGATCGTCGGGCTTGAACAAGGTCCCGGTATCGCCGTCCCGAATCAGCTCCCGGTGCCCGCCCACATCGGAAGCAGCAACCAGCCGGCGCTGCGCCATGGCCTCCAGGGGCTTGAGCGGCGTCACCAGGTCGGTGAGGCGCATATGCTTGCGCGGATACACCAGCACGTCGATCACGCTGTAATAGCGCTCGACCTGCTGGTGCGGCACCCGGCCGACGAAATGGATACGGTCCGCCACCGGCGATGCCGCCGCCTGCGCCATCAGCGCCGCGTCGCACGGCCCGCCGCCGACAAGCACCAGGTGCATCTTCGGCCGCAGTGCCACCAGCGCGGGCATCGCCTCGATCAGGCCGTCCAGCCCCTCATAATCATAGAAGCTGCCGATAAAGCCGATCGTCTCGGCGCCCTCGATCCCCAGCTCCTTCGCAAGCGCCGTGTCATGGGGCAAAGGCTCGCCGAACAGGCCCAGGTCGACGCCATTGGGCGAGATCATGATCTTGCCCGCATCGATCCCGCCGCGCGACAGCAGATCGTTCTTCAGCCCTTCGCAGATCACCGCGACCGCATCGGCCTTGCGCACCGCCCGCGTCTCGAGCCAGCGCGTCGCCCGGTATTTCCAGCTGCCCTCGGTGCCGGTGCCATTGCCTACGGCGGCATCTTCCCAGAAGGCGCGGATCTCGTAGATCAGCGGCAGGCCGAGCCGGTTCGCCACCCGCTGCGCCGCCATTGCGCCCAGCACCGGCGAATGGGCATGGAGCACGTCCGGCTGCCACTGCCGCGCCACCGCCTCGATCCGCTTCGCAAAGGCAGAGACCTCGCGCAGCTCGCCGATCACCGGCGGCCCGGAATTGACCCGCGGCGTCCGGTAGAAGCGGATACCGTCGATCGTCTCCTCATCGGTGTCGAACTTGCCGTGGCGCGGGCTTGTCACCGCGGCGACTTCCCAGCCGCGCGCCATCTGCGCCTTCAGGATCGCCCGCGTGCGGAACGTGTAGCCGCTGTGCAGCGGCAGGCCGTGATCGAGGATGTGGAGAATCCGCATGCCCGCCCCCTTGCCACAGGAGCACTTAACGCGGCGTCAACCGCATCGCGCTACACCGGCCCGGTAAGCAGGAGCGGCAACGGGCCCATGATCGACAATCTATCGCTCGCGATCTCGCACGGGCTGATGCTGCTCGCGGCCTTCCTGCTGCTGCGCCGGCCCGATCTCGATCACGAGCCCGGCCCCTCCGACGAAGCCTCCAAGGTCAAGCCCAGCCGATGGGGCAAGCCCGGTGCGTGATCTCGTCTTCGTCGCCTTCCTGCTGGCCTTTTTCGGGATGGGCTTCCGCAAGCCGTTCATCTTCGTGCTGGTCTACGCCTATATCGATATCGTCTCGCCGCAGCGGCTGACCTATCTCCTGCTCAACTCGATCCCGATCTCGCTGATCGCGGTGGGGCTGTCGGTGCTCGGCTGGCTGGCGATGGACGACAAGAAGGACGTCCGCGTCGCGCCGCGCCAGCTGCTGATCGTCATCCTGCTGGCCTATTGCTTCTACACGACGAAAAATGCCGACTTCAAAGTCGAGGCACTCGATAAATGGGACTGGGTTTGGAAGGCGCTCGCCTTCGCCGCCTTCCTGCCGCTCACCCTGCGCACCAAGCTGCGCATCGAGAGCCTGCTCCTGTTCATGGTCCTCTCCGCCTCGTCGATCATCATCGTCGGCGGCATCAAGACGCTCGGCTCGGGCGGCGGCTATGGCGAGCTCAACCTGATGGTCGCCAACAATTCGGGCCTGTACGAGGGCTCGACCATCTCCACCGTGGCGATCGCGATCATCCCGCTGATCGTCTGGTTCATGCGCTTCGGCACGATCTTCAAGCCCGACTGGAAGGTGAAGAGCTTCTGCCTCGCGCTGATCTTCGCCTGCCTGCTGATCCCGGTCGGCACCTCGACGCGCACCGGCCTGCTCTGCATCGGCCTGGTCGCGCTGCTGATGATCCGCGATGCCAAGCGCAAGCTGGTGTACCTCACCGCGCTCGGCTGCCTCGGCCTTGCCGCCATTCCGTTCCTGCCCAGCTCGTTCACCGAGCGGATGGGCACGATCAAGACCTACAAGGCCGATGCTTCCGCTTCCACCCGCCTCGCCGTGTGGCAGTGGACGATGGACTACGCCAAGACCCACCCGATGGGTGGCGGGTTCGAGGCCTATCGCCAGAACAAGATTCGCTACGAGAAGGTGGCGACCGAGAATGACGGCGCCGGCCAGACCACGGTCGATCGCAGCCTCGAGGTCGACAGCGCCCGCGCCTATCACAGCGCCTATTTCGAGATGCTCGGCGAGCAGGGCTATCCCGGCCTCGCCATCTGGCTGCTCATCAACATCCTCGGCATCTTCCGCATGGAAGTGCTGCGCCAGCGCTACAAGAAGCCCGAGCCCGGCCAGGAATGGGTCGCCCCCCTGGCTTCGGCACTCCAGACCGCGCATATCGTCTACATGCTCGGCGCCACCTTCATCGCGATCGCCTTCCAGCCCTTTGTCTACATGCTGATCGGCGCCCAGATCGGCCTCGATACCTATATGGCCCGCAAGCGCGAGGAGTCCGCCTGGCGGCCGTTGCGCAAGGCGAGGCCGGCACTGGCATGAAGGGTCCCGAGCTGAAGGCGCTCACCAGCGTCCGCGGTATCGCGGCCTGGATGGTGGTGCTCTTCCACATCCGCACGGCGATGGCCGACCTGCCCTATCCGTTTCCGCCCCTGCTGGGACGAGGCTATCTCGCCGTCGATTTCTTCTTCCTGCTCTCGGGCTTCGTGATCTGGATGACCTGGAACGAGCGTGTCCGCAGCGGCGGACTTGCCTCGGTGCCGGACTTTCTCCAGCGCCGGGTCGCCAGGGTGTGGCCCCTCCACCTGTTCATGCTCGGCTTCGCGGTGGCGGTCGCCCTGGCGCTCCAGCTTACCGGCCGGGGCAGCGACCAGTTCCCCTGGCACGAGCTGCCGCTCCATGTCCTGCTGCTCCAGAACTGGGGCTTTACCGGCCATCTCACCTGGAACGATCCTGCCTGGTCGATCTCCTGCGAGCTCGCCGCCTATCTGCTCTTCCCGTTTCTCGCGCTGGCCGTGGACTGGCGCCGCGTGCCGAGCTGGGGCGTGATCGCCGCCATCGCCGTCCTGCTCGCGCTGCTCCACCTGATCTTCGCCGGCAGCGGCGCCGTCGCACTCGGCCAGCGTATCCCAAGCCTTGGCCTGATCCGTTGCGTGCTGGAGTTCGCTTGCGGTACGGCCGTCGCCGCGCTCTGGCTGCGCTGGCGCGGGCAATGGCGCCTGCCCGCGCTCGGTAGCTTCGCCCTCGCTTTTGCCTTTGCCGGCGGCTGGGCGCTGGGCCTGCCCGAGACCTTCATGGCACCTGCCACCTTCGCGGCGCTGCTGCTCGCCCTCGCACTCACCGCGGCAAAGCCCGGCAACCCGCTCGAGATCGCCCCGCTCCACTATCTCGGCGAGATCAGCTACGCGACCTACCTCTCCCACTATCTCCTGTGGTTCGCCTTCAAGCTGGCGTTCGTCCAGGACGAGCACGCCGTGCCCTGGCCGCTGGTCGGCGGCTTCCTGCTGCTCGCCCTGCTCGCCTCGATCGCGCTCTATCACCTTGTCGAGCGGCCGGCCCAGCGCTGGGTGAACGGCATCAGACTGCGAACGGTACCTTCTCCAGCGCAGCAATCACCGCACGGTTGAAGGCCGGGATATCGTCCGGCTTGCGGCTGGTGATCAGGTTCTCATCGACCACCACTTCCTGATCGATTACCTCGGCCCCGGCATTTTCCAGGTCGGTGCGGATCGAGGGCCAGCTGGTCACCTCCCGCCCCTCGACCGCATCCGCCTCGACCAGCAGCCACGGTCCGTGGCAGATCGCCGCGACGATCTTCTCGTCGTCCATGAACTCGCCGACGATCTCCACCGCCCGCTCGCTCATCCTGAGCTTGTCGGGATTGGCCACTCCGCCGGGGAGTACCAGCGCATCGTAATTCTCGGTATCGACCTCGTCGACGGTGGTATCCGGCGTGATGCTCTGGCCCTTCTCACCGCCCTTCTCGCCGGTGATCGGATCGGTATCGAGCGCCGCCAGCGTCACCTGCGCGCCGGCATCGATCAGCGCCTGGCGGGGCAGCATCAGCTCGTCCTGCTCGAAGCCGTTGGTGGCCATCATCAGCACGCGAACATGAGAGAGATCGGTCATGGCAGGGCTCCTCGGTTGCTCCCGCTGAACCGGCCGCTCGCCGCCGGGTTCCGGAACGAAGCGACAAGCCGCGCATTGACCGGGGCATTGCGAGGAGGCCCCATGCCCGACGGGTTACCCAGTACCGATATCGTTTATGTCGATGACCAGCAGCCCGGCATCACCCGCCGCAAGGTGCGGCACGGCTGGGGCTATTGGGATGCCGCGGGCCAGCGCATCAAGGACCGCGAGGCGATCGACCGCCTGAACGCGATCGGCCTGCCGCCCGCCTATGTAAACGCCTGGTACTGCCCCGATCCGCGCGGCCATATCCAGGCGACCGGCTATGACGAGAAGGGCCGCAAGCAATATCGCTACCACCTCGCCTTCCGCGAGGCCCAGGAAGCGGCGAAGTATGACCGCTGCGCCGATTTCGGCGAGCATCTGGCCCGGCTTCGCGCGAAGGTGGAGCACGATCTGAAGCTGCGCGGCCTGTGCAAGGAAAAGGCCGTCGCCGCCGTCGTCCGCCTGCTCGACCTCGGCAGCATCCGCGTCGGCAACGAGCAATATGTCCAGGCCAACAAGAGCTTCGGCGCCACCACGCTGCGCAAGCGCCATGCGGTCGTGAAGGGCCAGACGCTCCGCCTCCAGTTCCGCGCCAAGTCGGGCAAGCTGCGCGTGCTGACGATCACCGACGGGTCACTCAGCCGCTTCGTCAAGCGCTGCCAGGACCTGCCCGGCCAGCACCTGTTCCGCTGGCTCGACGATGCGGGCGAAGCGCATCCAGTCACCTCGACCGACGTCAACGCCTATATCCGCGGGGCGACGCACGAGGACTTCACCGCCAAGCATTTCCGCACCTGGGGCGCCAGCGTCCTCGCCTTCCGTGCGCTTGCGGAAGCGGACGGCCATCTCGGCCTCAAGGCGATGCTCGAGCCGGTGACCGAAGCGCTGGGCAACACCCCCGCCATCGCCCGCAAATCCTATGTCCACCCGGCACTGATCGATCTCGCCAAGGATCGCGAGGCCCAGGCCTGCTGGCGCGCCGATCTCCACTTGCCGCGTGCCACGCGCTGGCTCAATCGTTACGAACGCGGACTGATCGCCCTTCTGGAGGGCATTTCCGCCTGCCAACCCAAGAAAGCTGCATGACGACATCGACCAATCGCAACGCCGCCGGTTTCCCACAGAGCGAGGACCTTCAGATTCAGGCCGAGACCTTCGCCAATGACAGCTGGACCTGGGCGCAATCGCACTGGCTCCAGATCCTGATCGCCGCGGGCGTCGCCATCGCGGTGTTCTTCCTGCTCCACGCGATCAAGGGCTGGGGCGCGCGCCTGTGCAAGAAGGGCGAGGGCGTCGCCAACTGGTATGCGATCATCGGCCGGGCGATCGCCAAGACCGGCAATTTCTTCATCCTGATGGCCTCGATCCGGCTGGTCACCGGCTATGCCAACCCGCCGCAGATGGTCGAGAGCACGGTGGAGTTCCTCTTCACCATCTCGGCCGCCTTCCAGTGCGCGATCTGGCTGCGCGAGCTGATCTTCGGCGCGATCGAGCACAAGACCAGCGCCGACAATTACCACGGCTCGGGCCTGGCCAGCGCCCTCGGCATCATCCGAATCCTGATCACCGTGGTGCTGTTCGCGATCGCCGCGGTGATGGTGCTCGGCAATCTGGGCGTGAACGTCACCGGCCTGATCGCCGGTCTCGGCGTCGGCGGCATCGCCATCGGTCTCGCGGCGCAGGGCATCTTCGCCAATCTCTTCGCCGCGCTGACCATCCTCTTCGACCGCCCCTTCCGCGTCGGCGACAAGATCCGCTTCGATCGCAACAGCGGCACCGTCGTCTCGATCGGCCTGATGAGCACGCGCATCCGCTCGTTCATCGGCGAGGAGCTCGTCTTCTCGAACAAGCAGCTGCTCGACAAGCTGATCGAGAACCTCTCGCTGCGCCACCACACCCGCACCAAGCTGCCGATCGGCGTCGCCTATGAGACCCCGGTCGAGAAGCTCGAGGCGCTCCCGGCAATGTTCAGGGAGATCGTCGAGCAGGCCGGCGGCACCCTGTCGCGCGCCAGCACCGAAGGGTTCGGCGCCAGCTCGATCGACTTCGTGATCGAGTTCGACGTTGCGGGCGACGACGTGCCGCATGCCCAGGCGGTGCGCGACAAGATCATCTTCGCGATCCTGCGCAAGTTCGCGGCGGAGGGCATCTCGATCCCCTACCCGACCCAGACCAGCTACACCGCCGGGCCCGACGGAAAGTTCATCCTGCCCTATCCGGAGCATCCGGAAGGCACCGCCTGACCGACTCGAAAACGCCGTTTTCGAATATCGGGTTTGCCAGCGCCCTGCACGCTAACCCCAATCAAGCCACGACGGACGCTACGTCAGTCGTGGCTTTCAAATTTCCGGTCGGGTGAGGCTTGCGGGAGCCCCCACCCCGCCACTAGATGGTGCCGAGAACAGGCGAGAGGACCGCTTCCTTGGCGACGATCACCGTGCAGCAGATGGCCGAAAGCATCGGTACCGAGCGCGTTTCGGACTGGGTGGAAGTCACCCAGACGATGATCGACCAGTTCGCCGAGGCGACCGGCGACCACCAGTTCATTCATGTCGATCCCGTCCGCGCCGCGCAGACTCCGTTCGGCGGCACGATCGCCCACGGCTTCCTGTCGCTCTCGCTGATGCCGATGCTCGCCGCCCGCACCGATACGCCGTCGATCGAGGGCGTGAAGATGGGCGTCAACTATGGCGGCAACAAAGTCCGTTTCATGCAGCCGGTCCGCTCGGGCAAGCGCGTCCGCGGCCGGTTCAAGCTGCTCAAGTTCACCGAGCGCAAGCCCGGAGTCTGGGAGCAGGTCCAGGAATATACCCTCGAGATCGAAGGCGAGGAGAAGCCCGCCCTGATCGCCGAGTGGATCGCGCTCGTCTACGTCTAAGGTCCAAGAGAAGGAAAACCCATGTCTCGCTCCGCAGTCATCGTCTCCACTGCCCGCACCGGCATCGGCCGCGCCTATCGCGGTGCGTTCAATGCCCTGCCGGCGCCGACGCTCGGCGCCCATTCGATCAAGGCCGCGGTCGAGCGCGCCGGCATCGATCCGGCCGAAGTGCAGGACGTCGTGTTCGGCGCCGCGCTCCAGCAGGGCAGCCAGGCCGGCAACATCGCCCGCACCGCCCTGCTCCGCGCCGGCCTGCCGGTCTCGGTCGCCGGCATGTCGGTCGATCGCCAGTGCGCCTCGGGCCTGATGGCGATCGCAACCGCCGCCAAGGAGATCATCGTCGACAATATGGACATCGCCATCGGCGGCGGCGTCGAGTCGATCAGCCTTGTGCAGACGCCGGCCATGCGCCTCGAGCCCGATCGCGAGCTGCTCGCGATGCACGGCGACATCTACATGCCTATGCTGCAGACCGCCGAGGTCGTCGCCGCGCGCTACGGCATCGGCCGCGATCGCTGCGATGCCTATGCCCTCCAGTCGCAGCAGCGCACCGCCGCCGCCCAGGCCGCGGGCAAGTTCGATGACGAGATCGTGCCGGTCACCGCGACGATGAACGTCGTCAACAAGGAGACCAAGGAAGTCTCCCAGAAGGAAGTCACCCTCACCAAGGACGAGGGCAACCGCGCCGATACCACGCTGGAAGGCCTGCAGTCGCTCAACCCGGTGCTGCCGAACGGCACCGTGACCGCCGGCAACGCCTCGCAGCTGTCGGACGGCTCCTCGGCCTCGGTGCTGATGGAAGAGAAGCTCGCCGAGAAGCGCGGCCTGCAGCCGCTGGGCCGCTATGTCGGCATGGCCGTCGCCGGTACCAAGCCGGACGAGATGGGCATCGGCCCGGTCTATGCGATCCCGAAGCTGCTCGAGCGCTACAACCTCAAGATGGACGATATCGGCCTGTGGGAGCTGAACGAGGCTTTCGCGGTGCAGGTGCTCTATTGCCAGGACCAGCTCGGCATCCCGAACGAACTGCTCAACGTGAACGGCGGCGCGATCTCGATCGGCCACCCCTATGGCATGTCGGGCGCCCGCATGACCGGCCACGCGCTGATCGAAGGCAAGCGCCGCGGTGCGAAGTACGTCGTCGTCACGATGTGCATCGGCGGCGGCATGGGTGCGGCTGGCCTGTTCGAGGTTCTCTAACGATGGGCTGGCTTGCCGGTTGGTTGTCCAGACGGGCCGCCGACCGGCAATTCCGCGCGGACCTTTCGAGCCCCGAGATTTTGGCGCGCGTCGAGGTCGCCAAGGTCCGCCGCGCCCGCGCGCTTGCGAACCCCGCGCTCACGCTTCTCGAGCGGCTGCTCTACTGGTGGGATCAGCAACCGGCAGCGAATCCATCCGAGCAGGATGTCCGGGTGCTTGAGACACGATACGCGCTGCGCTTGCCCGAGGATTTCCGCAGCTACCTCCTCGCCACCATGCCCCAGGGCAATGAATGGGACGATGAGGGCACGCGCTGGTTTCCCCTGGCCGACATCAAGTCGCTACGGGAGGAATGCGCGACTTGGGATAGCGAGTCAGCGCTGGACAGCGACAAGCTGCTGGTCTTCGCCGATTATATGATCTGGTGCTATGCTTGGGCCATCGACTGCTCCGAGAGCCAGAACCGCGGCAGAATTGCGCTGATCACGGGCACCGATCACTATGTCGCTGACAGCTTCGACGAATTCCTTGACCGCTATATCCGCGACGACGTTGAGCCGCACCGCTGAGGACTTAGGCCGAACCATTGAAAAATCGTGCCGGCACAGGGGTGCTGCAAGCGACATGGAGCACGCTCCGTTCGATATGGGCCTCGGTCGTGGCAGCGATCGGAGCCCAAATCGTTCGGGGCCCGGCTGGCAGGCCGAGCCCCTCCCGTCGTGCTTATTTGGAACGCGCCACCTCGACGACCTTGAGGATCAAGGTCGCAAGGCGAACAACGCCGCAAGGATAAGGCACAAGTCGGCAAGTGACATATGCGTTCTCCTTTCAATGGCGGCGGGATTGCCGCCGCCGGAAAGACTACACGCACCCCCACGACCTGCGCTGAGACTGGCCCGGAATGGACGCATCTGCCTCCGCGGTAAAAGATCGACCTCAGCCCCGACCCCGCACTGTAACGCGCGGTGTAACAAACCCGCTTGCGCGGCCGCGCAACTTCGCGCACCTTCCCTGACAACGCTGCCAATCGCGACCCACTTGTTGTTTCAGTAACAAGTGTTAGCGATAACAGCTCTCGGACCACGCAAAGCGCGGCCGGCAAAAGGAGGGGTACGCCATGAGCGAAGGCTTGGCGTTGGTGGCCGATATCGGCCGCCAATCGGTGCGTTTCGGGCTGACAGGAGGCGATGCGGGGTTCACGCCGCGCGACATCCGTCGCTTTTCCACGAGCGAGCATCCCACTTTCACCAGCGCGCTGGTATCCTATCTGAGCGCCCTCGGGCTGCAGGATGCCCGCCTGCCCAGCGTCCTCGCCGTAGCCGGTGCGGCGCGCGGCGACCTCATCAATCTCACCGGCAGCCGCTGGTACATCTCGCTATCAGGGGTCGAGGCAGTGCTGCGCGCGCCGCCCCGCGCGCTCAATGAATGCGCCGCCAACGCGCTGGCGCTCACCACCCTGCCGGCAAGTGCTTTCACCGCGCTGCACGGTCCGCCGCCCCGCCCCGTTGCGCCCGGCGGCAACTATGTCGTGATCGGCACCGGCACCGGGCTCGGCGTCGCCGCGCTGGTCACCACGGGTGATCGGCTGATCCCGGTGCAGAGCGAGGCCGGCCATATCGCCTTCGCCCCGCAGACCGCGGACGAGCGCAAGTTCGCCGAGTTCTGCCGGCTGCGTGGCCATGCGCTCGATGTCGAGACGCTGATCTCCGCGCCGGGCCTCTGCCTCGCCTATGAGGCGCTGTCGGGCGGCGCCAAGCCCGCCTCGCCCGAGGAAGTCACCCGCAACACCGCCCGCGATGCCGTCGCCGCCGCCGTGGTGCGCATGTTCGTCGAGCATCTCGGCAGCTTCGCCGGCGATCTCGCCCTCGCCTTCGGGGCCTGGGACGGCATCTACCTCACCGGCGCGATCAGCCGCGCGCTGCACCCGCATCTGATGGACCCCGCCTTCCGCCGCCGGATGGAAGGCAAGGCCGCCTTCCGCCGCCAGATCTCCGAAGTGCCGGTGGTGCTGGTCAACCGCAACGACCTCGAGCTGATCGGCGCGGCCGCCGCCTATGGGAACGCCTGAGCCCGGCCGCCCGTTCTCCCCGCACATCACAGCATCGGGAGAGACTCATGGCCGACATCGCCGAACTCAAGCAGCATCTCTGGTCGAAAATGGCATCCAGCCCCTTCGTGATGGCCGGCCTTGTCGACAGCCCGCAGCACCATATCCCGCTCACCGCGCAACTCGATGCCGACCAGGTCGACACGCTGTTCTTCTTCGCGGCGAAGGACAATCGCCTCGCGCCTGGTGGCCGCGCGATGGTGCATTTCGTCGCCAAGGGGCATGACTATTTCGCCTGCCTCGATGGCGATATCCGCATCGACAATGATTTCGCCCAGATCGACAAGCTGTGGAACAAGCATGTCGAGGCCTGGTTTCCCGGCGGCAAGGACGATCCCAACCTTGCCCTGCTCCGCTTCGACATCGACAGCGCCGAGCTGTGGGAAGCCGACATGTCGCTGGGCGGCTTCGCCAGAATGCTGTTCGGCGGCAAGCTGAAGGGCAGCGAGGAAGGCAGCCATGCGGTGGTGGACAGCACCGCGACCTAGCGCTTGACCGACGGCGCCGGGCAAGTCACCCAAGGTGCATGTCCGGCCCGTCGCTCGCCCACCGCATCCGCACCGAAGCACATGCGATCTGGTTCGCGGTGCGCGATCCGCGCACGCCGCTGCTCGCCAAGCTGGTCGGCGTGCTGGTCGCTGCCTATGCGCTGTCGCCGATCGACCTGATCCCGGATTTCATCCCCGTGCTCGGCCTGGTCGATGATGCGATCGTCATCCCGCTCGGCGTCTGGCTGTTCGAACGGCTGATCCCGCCCGCCCTCTTCGCCGAGCACCGCGCCCGCGCCGAGATCGAGACCCAGCGCCCGGTCAGCTGGCCGGGCGTGGCGCTCATCGTCGCGATCTGGGCAGGCGTGGCCTGGCTGGTGTGGAGCGTGGTCGCGACCAGCGAGTATAATTGACCCCGGAATTCCCCTCCCTGGAAGGGAGGGGTAGGGGTGGGTGGATGTACGCGATACGACCAGAACGGGGCGTAACGTCGGCAGTACGCCAGGACGCGACCCACCCCCAGCCCCTCCCTTCCAGGGAGGGGAGTTCACACGCCTCAGCCCTTATGCGTCGCCATCCACTGCTCCAGCACCGGCGCGATGCGGTTGCGCCACTTGGAGCCGTTGAAGATGCCGTAATGGCCGACGCCTTCGGCAAGGTGATACTGCTTCAGCGATTCCGGCAGCGAAGTCGCGATGGTCAGCGCGGCCTTGGTCTGGCCGATACCCGAGATATCGTCCTTCTCGCCTTCGATCGCGAGGATGCCGACGTCCTTGATCGCCGCCGGGTCCACCTTGCGCCCGCGATGCATCATCTCGCCCTTGGGCAGCGCATGCGCCTGGAACACCAGGTCGATCGTCTGGAGGTAGAATTCGGCGGTCATGTCGCAGACCGAGCGATATTCCTCATAGAACTTCATCGTCGCTTCGGCACCCTCCTCATCGCCCTGGACGAGATGCTTGAACATCTCCCAGTGCGAGATCATGTGGTTGCCGAGGTTCATCGTCATGAAGCCTGCGAGCTGCAGGAAGCCCGGATAGACCTTCCGCCCCGCGCCCGAATAGCTCATCGGCACGGTAGCGATGACGTTCTGCTCGAACCAGCTGAACGGACGCTCGGTGGCGAGCGTGTTGACCGCGGTCGGCGCCTCGCGCGTGTCGATCGGGCCGCCCATCATGGTCAGCGTCGCCGGACGGTTCGGGTGGTTGTCGGCGCTCATCAGCGCAACCGCCGCATAGGCCGGCACCGAGGGCTGGCACACCGCCAGCACATGCGGGCGCGGATCGCCGTCCTTGCCGATGAAGGCGAGGAATTCGATCAGGTAATCGACATAGTCCTGCAGGTCGAAGCGCCCCTCGGCCATCGGCACCAGCTTCGCGTCGCGCCAGTCGGTGATGTAGACGTCCGCCACCGGCAGCATCCGCTCGACCGTGCCGCGCAGCAGCGTGGCATAGTGGCCGGACATCGGCGCGACGATCAGCAGCTTGGGACCGCCTTCCACGCCCTCGCGCACGAAGCGCTTGAGCTGGCCGAACGGCTTGCGCAGCACGACTTCCTCATGGACCTGCACGGTCTCGCCGTCGATCTCGGTATGATCGAGCGCGAAATCTGGCTTGCCGCGCGGCGCGGAGGCATGCGCGAACACCTCCAGCGCCGAGGCCATCACGGGCCCGCCGCCGAAATAGGCGAACGGATTCGCGGGATTGTTCAGCAGCCCGGCGGAGAAATTGGCCAGCGCGCTCGCACCTGCGAGAAGCGAGCGCTGGATCTCATAAGCGTCGTACAGCATTGCGTCCCTTCCGCCGTCCCCCTCCCCTCGACGGCGGCGGCTATGGTAGCGTTATAGTAGGCCCGTGCTGCGGTGCAACGGCGCCCGGTATCATAATGCGACGGAACGAGGACAAGTTCCCATACCGTGATTACGAAATCCTATAACCGCTCCGCCTAACCCTCTCTGCATGCACGATTAAACCACCATCCTCTGATTCGCGTTAATTCGCCGCGATCACCCTCCGGCAAAGGACAGTTTCCCTGCCCCGCCATGTGCGCTAGTCCCGCGCCCATGGCCGAAACCGCCCCCGCCGCGCCGCCGCAGAAGCGCAAGCTCTCCAACCTGCTCGTGGTGTGGAGCTTCACCCGGCGCTATCCGCTCCAGCTGCTGATCGCGATGATCGCGCTGCTCGGCTCGTCGGTGACGACCTTGCTGATCCCGCGCACCTTCCAGCTGATCATCGACCATGGCTTCGCGACCGGCGTCGATACCAGCCGGATCGGCATCTATTTCGAGGGGCTGCTGCTCGTCGTCCTCGCGCTCGCGCTGTTCACCGCGATCCGCTTCTATTTCGTCTCGTGGCTGGCCGAGCGCACCGTCGCGGACCTGCGCATCGCCGTGCACCGCAATCTCCTTCGCCTGCCGCCCAAATGGTTCGAGGAAAACCGCCCGTCCGAGATCGCCTCGCGCCTCACCGCCGATACCGCGATCGTCGAGCAGGTGGTCGGCTCCACCGTGTCGATGGCGCTCAGGAACCTGCTCACCGGCGCCGGCGGCGTGATCTACCTGTTCGCGCTCTCGCCCAAGATCGCCGCCTATCTGATCGTCGGCATCCCGATCACGATCCTGCCGATCGTCTGGCTGGGCAGCCGCGTCCGCCAGCTCTCGCGCAACAGCCAGGACCGCGTCGCCGATGTCGGCTCGATCGCCAGCGAGACCCTCGGCGCGATGCGCATCGTCCAGGCCTTCGGCCAGGAAAAGCGCGAGGGCGAGCGCTTCCAGGGCGCGGTCACGCGCACCTTCGAAGCGGGCAAGCGCCGCTTCGGCCTGCGCGCGATCATGACCGCGCTGGTGATCGGCGCGCTGTTCTCCGCGATCGTGCTGATCGTCTGGGCCGCCGTCGCCGATGTCGCCGCCGGGCGCACCTCGGGCGGCTCGATCATGGCCTTCGTGCTTACCGCCGGCCTGGTCACCGGCTCGTTCAGCACGCTGACCGAAGTCTATGGCGACCTGCTGCGCGCCTCGGGCGCCGCCAGCCGCCTGGCCGAGCTGCTCCAGGAAGAGCCCGACATCGCCGCCCCGGCGAATCCGGTCGCCCTGCCCCAGCCGCCCCATGGGGCGGTGGCGTTCGACCATGTCACCTTCCGCTATCCCACCCGCCCCGAAGTCTCGGCGCTCAGCGACTTCTCGCTCGACATCCGCCCGGGCGAGACGGTGGCGGTGGTCGGTCCCTCGGGCGCCGGCAAGTCCACTCTCTTCCAGCTGCTCCAGCGCTTCTACGACCCCGAGGGCGGCGAAGTCCGCATCGACGGTGTGCCGATCCGCTCCGCCGACCCGGCCGATGTCCGCGCCCGCATGGCGATGGTGCCGCAGGAGACGGTGATCTTCGGCGCCTCGGCCCGCGACAATCTCCGCTACGGCGCCTGGGACGCGTCGGACGAGCAGATCTGGGCCGCCGCCCGGGCCGCCAACGCCGCCGATTTCCTGCGCGACCTGCCCGAGGGCCTCGACACCTTCCTCGGAGAGGGCGGCGCCCGCCTCTCCGGCGGCCAGCGCCAGCGCATCGCCATCGCCCGTGCGCTGCTCCGTGACGCCCCGATCCTGCTGCTCGACGAAGCGACCTCCGCGCTCGATGCCGAGAGCGAGCGCCTCGTCCAGGACGCGCTCGAGCGGCTGATGGAGAACCGCACCACGCTGGTGATCGCCCACCGCCTCGCCACCGTCCGCGCCGCCGGCCGGATCATCGTGATGGACGAAGGCAGGATCGTCGAGACCGGCACCCATGCCGAGCTGGTCGCCCAGGGCGGGCTCTACGCCCGGCTCGCCGCGCTGCAGTTCAACGAAGCCGCCTGAACGCGGACTAATGGGCGGCGTGCAGCGCGCCCGGCAGCGTGAAGCAGAAGGTCGCGCCGCCGTCTTCGCCATTGACCGCGCGCATCGTGCCGCCATGCGCCTCGACGATGCGCCGCGAGATCGACAGGCCGATGCCCATCCCCGCCCCGGCCTTGGTCGAAGTGAAGCGCTCGAAGAGCTGGTCGAGGATCGTCTCCGGCACACCGGGGCCGTCGTCGCGGAATTCCACTTCCACCCAGTCGCCCGCGATCGGGTGTGCCGCGATCACGATTCGCCCGGCGGCCTGCTCGGCCGACCGGATCGCCTCCACCGCGTTGCGCAGCAGGTTGACCATCACCTGCTGCACCTGGATGCGATCGACGAACACCGCGACGTCCGCCGGCTCGATCGCCAGCTCCACCTCGACATCGAGTGAATCGCTGCCGGCGCGGACCAGCTGGATCGCGTCGTCGATCATCGGCCGCAGCGGCTCCAGATGCTTGCGCACTTCGCGGTGCTGGGCGAAGTCGCGCATCCGCCGGATGATCTCGCCCGCCCGTGTCACCTGGCCGCGCGCCTGCGAGACCATCTCGGGCGCCTTGCCCGCATCGCCCTGCTGGCCGAGCAGATAGCCGACGGCGGAGAGATAGTTGATCGCCGCGGTCAGCGGCTGGTTGAGCTCATGCGCCAGGTCGGCCGCCAGCTCGCCCATCGCATTGTGGCGCGAGACATGGGCGAGCTGCGCCGAGAGCTTCGCGACATGCTTCTCGGCGGCAAGCTTTTCGGAAAGGTCGCGCGCGAACAGGGTGAAGCAGGTGATCCCGTCGATCCCCTTGAACTTCGCCCCGCGCAGCTCGAGCGGAAAGCGCGTGCCGTCGGTGCGCACGCCTTCGCCGGTCAGCAGGAATTCGGGCTGCTCGCGCCCCAGCATCGCCATCAGCTTGGTCCGCTCGCGCTCGCCGAGATAGCTGCCCATGTTGCAGCCCTGCGCCCCGGCCGGGACCAGCCACAGCGCGGCCGCGGCCTGGCTGAAATCGGTCACCAGCCCTTCGCGGTTTATCACGATCACGGCATCGGGAACCCCGGCCAGGATCGCGCGCAGCTGCTCGCCGCGCAGCCGCACCACATCGTTCTGCTGGCGCGCGCCGCGCAGTCCGACGATCAGCAGCAGCGACACGATCAGGATGTTGCACGCCACCACCATGAACTGCGCTTCGTTGAGCCCCAGCCCGCCATCGCGGACCAGGACGAGCGCCAGCAGCGAAGGGAAGACCGGCAGCGCGATGATTGCCGGGGAAAGCCGCCGGAACAGCCGGTATTCGAAGCCGATCTCGCGCCGCTCCCGGCCATGCAGCACATGGAGCAGGATCGCGGTGGCCAGCGCGAAATTGGGAATGGCGGTGGTGATCGAACGGCCGATGAAGCTCGGCGAGATCTGGGTCGGCGCCTCGACCAGCATCATCGTCGCGGTCAGCGCGGTCAGGCCGATACCGGTGCTGGCGATCAGCGCCGCCCAGGTCCGCGGCAGTGGCGCATCGCTGGTGATCAGCAGCATCGCGGCGCAATCGAGCATCAGCATGCTGATCGCGCCCGTGCCCGGGATGCCCTTGTTGAGCACATTGAGCTCGATCACCTGCCGGTAGAACAGCAGCCGCTCGAGCCCCAGGTCGAAATGGGCAAGGTAGTGGAATGCCTGCAGGCTCAGCAGCGCCAGCGCCACCCCGATGACGATGCGGGCGGCCGTGCGCTTCTCGCGATGCGCGAGCAGCCCGCCCAGCGCCACCAGGAAGAACAGCACCGATGCCAGAGGCATGATCGAATAATGGGGATTGCCCAGGCCGCGCAGGATCGGGATGCCAAGGGTCCAGCCGAGCAGCACCAGCACCGGCTGCGCCACCGAGAAACCGAACAGCCAGGTCGCCCAGCGATAGGCCGCCGTGCCCCCCGTCGTCTCGGAACCCTCGCTCCTTGCGATTGCCATCGCTTCCCTTCCTCCGGCCGGGCCGGCGGTGCCCCCATGGCGATTCGCTATGCGCGATCTACCACTAGCTATGATCTTTCATCATTGTGCAGGTTAACTGCCAGCCCGGAAAATTGCGGATGTTCCGCATTTTACGGGCCGGCAGCCGGGAGCTTCATAAGGTCAGGTCAGGCGATGGTCAGGCCGACATTGATGTTGCCGCGCGTGGCGTTCGAATAGGGGCAGATCTGGTGCGCTGCCTCGACCACCTTCTCGGCATCGGCGCGATCCAGGCCCGGCAGGTTCACTTCCAGGTCGGCGGTGATGCCGAAGCCGCCTTCCGAACGCGGGCCGATGCCCACCGTCGCGGTCACCGTCGTCTCGGCCGGAACCTTGATCTTCAGCTGCATGCCGGCAACCTTCAGTGCGCCGATGAAGCAGGCCGAATAGCCCGCCGCGAACAGCTGCTCGGGATTGGTCCCCTCGCCGCCGGCGCCGCCCAGTTCCTTCGGGGTCGAGAGCTTCACGGCAACGCGGCCATCCTCGCTGCGGGCTTCGCCATCGCGTCCGCCGGTGGCAGTGGCGCGGGTGCTGTACTTGACGTCGACGGACATGCTCGGTCTCCTTAAAAACGTTCTGCGATAATCATTATCGCGATAACGTTTAGCTAGTGCGTGAGTCGGCCCTTGTCCAGCGAATATTTATCGCGATATGTATTTTGACGAATTTGGCTCTTGCCAAGGAGACCGATCATGCCCGCCGCCGCACCGCTCGACGACCAGCTCTGCTTCTCGCTCTACGCGACCAGCATGGCGATCACGCGCGCCTACAAGCCGATGCTCGACCGGCTCGGCATCACCTATCCGCAATATCTGGTGCTTCACGCGCTGTGGGAGCAGGACGGCCGCACCGTCGGCGCGATCGCCGAGCGACTCGCGCTCGAATCGAGCACGATCACGCCGCTGGTGAAGCGGCTCGAGGCTGCCGGCTTCGTCCGGCGCGAGCGCAATCCCGAGGATGAGCGCCAGGTCCTGGTCCGCCTGACACCGCGCGGCGCCGAAATGCGCGAGGAATGCGGCTGCCTCGCCGAGGAACTGCTCACCCGCTCGGGCATGCGGGGCGAGCAGTTGATGGGACTCAACCGCGACGTGAAGTCGTTGTGGAACGCGCTGCGCGAGGGGCAGGACTGAGAGAGGCGCTACCCGCCTGCCCCACACCCATCGTCACCCTGAACTTGTTTCAGGGTCCAACGCGCCTCAAGCGATATCCTTCGCGGCGCCTTGGATGCTGAAACGAGTTCAGCATGACGGAGAATAGCGTGGATGGTCGCCAAACCACGCCATATCACCATACCGCCTCTTCCAATGTAGGATTTCCTCTGCTTCACTAGCTCCGGTCAAGAAAGCCCGCGCACGGGAAATCGGCACCCCGCCGCTCTCCCACGCACGTAAAAGCGAGTATCAAGAGATTCAATGAATCGCCCCAAAGGCGAGCAGGAGCAGGAACCGGAAGAATGGCAAACCGCGAATTCGATATCATCGTCTATGGAGCCACTGGCTTCACCGGCCGGCTCGTCGCGGAGTATCTCGCCGCCCGCTATCCGGACGTGAAATGGGCAATGGGGGGCCGCTCGCTCACCAAGCTGCAGGAAGTCCGCGACGAGATCGGCGCGCCGGCGGACACGCCGCTGCTCACCGCCAATGCCGATGATCCCGCCAGCCTCAAGGCGATGGTTGCCCGCGGCACGGTGGTCATCACCACCGTCGGCCCCTATCAGCTTTATGGCGAGGCGCTGCTCGCCGCCTGTATCGAGACCGGCACTGCCTATGTCGATCTTTGCGGCGAGCCCGCCTGGATGGGCCAGATGATCCGCAAGTACGAGGATGCTGCCAAGGCGAGCGGTGCGCGCATCGTCTTCTCCTGCGGCTTCGATTCGATCCCCTTCGATCTCGGCGTATGGGCCGTGCAGCAGGCGGCGATCGCCCGCTTCGGCAAGCCGGCGCCGCGGGTGAAGGGCCGGGTGCGGGCGATGAAGGGCACCTTCTCCGGCGGCACCTTCGCCAGCGGCAAGGCGTCGATGGCCGCCGCGGCCAGGGATCCCTCGATCCTCAAGCTGATGGTCGATCCCTTCGCCCTCACCCCCGGCTTCCAGGGGCCGCACCAGCCGAACGGCATGGTTCCCTATCATGACGAGGCGGTCGATGCCTGGGTCGCCCCCTTCATGATGGCGGTGATCAACACCAAGAACGTCCACCGCTCGAACTTCCTGGCCGGCCAGCCCTATGGCGCGGACTTCCAGTATGACGAGATGACCATCGTCCCCGGGCTCGGCGAGATCGGCAAGGCCGCGGCCGAGACGCTGGCGAAGATCAACCCCATGGCCGCCGACAAGGGCCCCGCCCCGGGCGAAGGCCCGAGCAAGGAGGAGCGCGAAACCGGCTATTACGACCTGGTCTTCGTCGCCGAGATGCCGGACGGCCAGCGCCTGTCGGCAACGGTCAGGGGCGACAAGGATCCCGGCTATGGCTCGACGAGCAAGATGATCGCCGAAAGCGCGCTCTGCCTGCTGCGCGACGTGCCTGCCGAGGGCAAGGGCGGCATCTGGACCGCCGGCGGCCTGATGCCCGAGCCCCTGGTCAAGCGGCTCGAGGCCAATGCCGGGCTCAGCTTCTCAGTAGAGTAGGGTCAGCAGCCCCGCGGCGAGCAGGCAGAGGACGATGACGATGGGAACCAGGATGGCGCGGGTGCGGTCCTGGTCCTTCTGGAAGGCGGCAAGGTCGAACCAGTAGCGGTCCTGCCCGGCCGCATGGATGATCCCGGCGCACTGCATGCGCTCGAACTGGCGGCGCTCGATGGGCCGCTGCGGCACGAAGGGAACCGCCTCCTCGGCGGATACGGCGTGGAGGGCGAAGAAATGGGCGCGGATTCGCCGCCGCGCCCCTGCGGCCAGCGCCCCGATGGAGACCGGGACGCTGGAGGAGATCACTGCGGCGTCGCCGGAGCGGCCGGCGGGCAGGTGGTGACGGTCGGGCCCTTGGCCAGCTTGCCGCCGTCGAGCGAGTCGACCCGCATCGACACGCCGGTGGCGAAGAACTGCGGGGCCGTGCTGCAGAAGCCGCCGACCAGCGCGGTCGAGATGTCGGCGGGGGTCAGCTGGGTACGCCAGCCGGCCGGACCATCGACGGTGAGGACCAGGGTATTGGCCTCGGAAGTGATGTTCTTGAGGACGATGCCGCCCTCGAAGGTCTGGCCGACGGCGCCCTGCATGTTCTTGGCGAAGTCGGCGGCGGTCGGCTTGGCCTGGGCCGCGGGAGCCGGAGCCGGCGCGGTCTGCGCGGCGGCGGGCAGCGCCGGGGCGGCAGTAAGCGCGAGGGCAAGGATGAACGGCTTCAGCATTGGGTCGAATCCCCCGGAATGTGGAAGGCGAAGCATAAGGGCACAGGACACATGGTCAATGAACCCAGATCAGCGCCGCTTCCCATTGTGGCGAATATTGGCCGGTCTGCCCCGCCTCTTAATCGGGCGCGGCCGCCCTTTGCCAGCCCGTTCCGGCCGGAAGCCCGAAGGACCGGCCGAACCGACGCCGTCCGGCAGCTCGAAGCGCAGCGCGCCCGATACCGGGTTCGCCTCGACCAGCCGCAGCTGCAGCCGCATGCCGAGGGTGAACTCGTCGCCGCTCTCGTCGCCGACCAGCCGCTGTCCGGCTTCGTCGTACCGAAAATATTCGGTGCCGAGGTCCCGTGCCGCGACCAGCCCGTCGCCGCCGACGCCATCGACGGTGGCGAAGAAGCCGAAGCTCTGCACTCCGGTGATCCGTGCCTCCAGCACCTCGCCGACATGATTGGCGAGATAGGCGGCGACATAACGGTCGATCGTCTCCCGCTCCGCTTCCATTGCCCGGCGCTCGAGGCTCGAGATGCTCTCGCCGATCCGCTCCATCGTCGCGGCTTCTTCCTGCGTCAGCCCGCCCGGGCCGAGATCATAGGCATGGACCAGCGAGCGGTGGACGATCAGGTCGGCATAGCGGCGGATCGGCGAAGTGAAGTGCGCATAGCTGCCGAGCGACAGGCCGAAATGGCCGTGGTTCGCCGGGCCATACGAGGCCTGCATCTGGCTGCGCAGCACCTGCTGCATCACCTGCTCGCGAAAGTCGCTCTCCCCAACCCGCTTCAGGATATGGTTGAACGTCGCCGGCTTGATGACCTGCCCCAGTGCGAACTCGATGCCGAAGGTCTTGAGATATTCCCGCAGCGCGACGAGCTTCTCCCGGGCCGGCGGCTCGTGGATGCGATACATCACCGGCGCCTTCTTCGCCTCCAGCGCCTTGGCCGCCGCGACATTGGCCGCGATCATGTAATCCTCGATCAGCTTGTGCGCATCCAGCCGCTCGCGCGGAGCAACCGAGAGGATACGCCCCATCTCGTCGAGGACGATGCGGCGCTCCGGCAGGTCGAGGTCGAGCGGCTCGCGCTTGTCGCGCGCCTTGTTGAGCGCATGCCAGCAGCTCCAGAGTGGCCTGAGCGCCGTTTCGGTGAGCGGATGCTCGATCTTGCCGTCGATGGCGGCCTGGGCATCCTCATAGGCGATGTTTGCCGCGATGCTGACCACGGCGCGCGTGAAGCGCCAGCTTTTCAGCTCGCCATGCTTGCCGATCTGGAGATGGCAGGCGAGCGCCGCCCGGTCCTCGCCTTCCTTGAGCGAGCAGACCTCGGCCGAGAGGATCTCGGGCAGCATCGGCACGACGCGGTCGGGAAAATAGACCGAGTTGCCCCGCTTGCGCGCCTCGCGGTCCAGCTCCGAACCGGGGCGGACATAGAAGGATACGTCGGCGATCGCGACCACGGCCTTCCAGCCGCCTTCATTCTTCGGATCCTCGTCCGGCGCGGCCCAGACCGCGTCGTCATGGTCGCGGGCATCCGCCGGGTCGATGGCGACGATCGGCAGATGGCGAAGGTCCTCGCGCTTGCCGAGGTCGAGCTTCGACACCCGCTCGGCCTCTTCGAGCAGGTCCTCCGAGAAGACATTGGGGATGCCATGCCGGTGGATCGCGATCAGCGAGAAGCTGCGCGGGGCGAAGGGATCGCCGAGAATCTCGACCACCTTGGCGGTGATCCGCGGCGGGCGGCCGGTCTTTTCGGCCAGCACCAGGTCGCCGACTTCGCCGCTGCCAGCGTCGGAGACCATCCAGTTGCGCCGCTCCTTCTTCTCGACGCCCTGCAGCCAGAGCCGCCCGGCCTCTTCCTTGAGCACACCGAGCATCAGCTCCTCGCCGCGGGCGAGCTTCTTCATCGGATGGGCGATCCAGCCGTTGCCGGCCTCTTCGGTGCGGGCAAGGATGCGGTCGCCGATCGCCAGCGCAGAGCGCTTGCCGCGCGGCTCGCGAACCCGCAGCCGCGGCACCGGCACGCCCTCGGCCTCCCAGCGCTCGGGCACCGCCCAGGTGGTGTCGCCGTCCGCGTCGGTGATTCGCAGCACGGTGACCTTGGGCACTCCGCCCATCTTGTGGAAGGCGCGGCCGGGGGCGACGTCGATCAGCCCCTCGTCGCTCATGTCCTTGAGCAGCGCCTTGAGCAGGATCTTGTCCTGCCCGTGCAGTCCGAAGGCCTTGGCGATTTCGCGCTTGCCTGCGGGCGTGTTGGAATTGGTGATGAAATCCAGAATCTGCTGCCGCGTGGGCAGTCCAGCTTTATGTTTTGGTTTTGCCATTGACCCCTAAGATAAGGACTCGCGAGCCGCCTGCCAACGCCGTAACCTCACAGCGTGACATATGACCTGCTCATCGTCGGCGGCGGGATCAACGGGTGCGCGATCGCCCGCGAAGCCTCGCTGCTCGGGCTCAAGGTGCTGCTCGTCGAGAAGGACGATCTCGCCAGCCATACCAGCTCGGCCTCGACCAAGCTGATCCATGGTGGGCTGCGCTATCTCGAGACCTACGAGTTCCGCCTGGTCCGCGAAGCGCTGCACGAGCGCGAGCGGCTGCTGGAGGCCGCACCGCACCTGATCCGCCCGCTCACCTTCGTGCTGCCCCATGCCCATGCGCTGCGGCCGTGGTGGATGGTCCGGCTCGGCCTCTACCTCTACGACGCGCTGGCGATAGGCAGCAATTCCACCCTGCCCCGCTCCCGCGACCTGACTGCCCGGGACCAGGCCTTCACCGCCCCCCTGGCCGGCACCCACAGGGGCTTCGTCTATTCGGACTGCCGCGTCGACGACGCCCGCCTCACCCTCGCCAACGCCGTGGACGCCGCGGCCCATGGCGCCGAGATCGCGACGCGCACCGAGCTGCTGGGCGCCCGGCGAGAGGGCGAAATCTGGCATGCCGAGCTCTCAGACGGCCGCACCGTCGAGGCGCGCGGCCTGGTCAACGCCGCCGGACCGTGGGTGCGAAACCTGCTCGACGCGCTGGCTATTGCTAATCATTCTCAGATCAGGCTGGTCAAGGGCAGCCACATCGTCGTCCCGAAATTGTTCGACGGCGACCATGCCTATATCCTCCAGCAGCCCGACGGCCGGATCGTGTTCGCCATCCCCTATGAGGGCGGCTTCACCGAGATCGGCACCACCGACATTCAGGTCGAACGCCCCGAGGATGCCGTGTGCAGCGAGGAGGAGAAGACCTATCTCTGCGCGGCGGTGAACCGCTATTTCGCCCGGCAGGTCACCCCCGCTGACATCGTCTGGAGCTGGTCCGGCGTCCGCCCCCTGCACGATGACGGCGCCGCCAAGGCTCAGGCGGTGACCCGCGACTATGTGCTCGAGCTCGACGACAAGGGCCCACCCCTGCTCTCGATCTTCGGCGGCAAGATCACCACCGCCCGTGCGCTGGCCGAGGAAGCGCTGGCGAAGATCGGCCCGGCACTCGGCGGCGAAGTCGAGCCTGTTACCCGGGCCCGCCCCTTCCCCGGCGGCACGATCGCCGATTTCGACAGGTTCGTGGCGCAGACCAAGGCGCGTTGGCCGTTCCTCGGCGATGCCCGGGCCGAACGCATGGCGCATGCCTATGGCTGCTGCCTGGCGGACATGCTGCGCGACGTGACCGATCTCGGCGAGGACCTGGGCGCGGGCCTCACCGCCACCGAGATACGCTGGATGCGCGACCATGAATGGGCGCGCACCGCCGAGGACGTGCTGTGGCGGCGGAGCAAGCTCGGGCTGCACGCCGGTCCTGAACTGGCCTCCAAGGTCGAAATGGTGCTGAAAGGCCCTTAAGCCCTTCTTAAACCGTCCAAGGCAGGGTGCGCGCCGGGGCGGAGAGAGAATGGCAACGAAGTTCTCCCAGTATCGGGCCGTAACACCTGCGCTCGTAGAGCAGCGGGCCGCTACGCGTCATCGCATTCTGGTCACCCGCGCCACCCTCACCAAGCGCGGCAACAAGCCGGTCGAGGCAATGCTGCACGACCTGTCGGTCTATGGCTGCCGCCTCGCCTGCGAAGCCCCGCACGGAACAGGCGACAAGGTGTGGCTCAACCTGCCCGACGGCGCCCCGGTGCCCGCCACGGTGGTGTGGAACGACGGCACGCATATCGGCTGCCGCTTCGACGAGCCGATCGAGCGCAGTCTGGTGCGCCAGCTGACCTTGGTGATCCGCTAGCCGTTTCACGGCAGGGCGAGGCCGGAGATGCTCGAGAGTCCCCAGAATGGCGGATTTCGGCTCATCTTCGTCGCTGGCGATGTACATATCCGGCGACGACGCGACCTACAATTTCTCTATGTTTACAGCATTTTAGAGATACAAGCGTGCACCGGAGGCCGGTTGAACGATTGCATCTCGCGCAACCGTGATACCGATACCAACATGCATCCGTAATGGATCGTTTACCCCGCCTACCTAGCGCCCGACGCAAAGAACAAGGGTCGGGAAATTCCTCTAAAGCTCTCACATGCCTTGCGCACGATATGCGCGCGCTTGGTGCGCGACAGTCGTGGCACTGTCGCGGTGATCGGCGCGCTGTCGCTGGTGGCGGTGATCGGCAGTGCAGCGTTCGCGGTGGATCTCAACCGGGGCTATGACCAGCGCATCGCCAATCAGCGCGCGGCGGACATGGGCGCGCTCGCCGCCGCTCTGGCCTACAAGGCAGCGAACAGTGAAATGGTTCTCGCCCCCACCGCGCAGGACGTGGTGCTGGTCAACGGCATCGCCGACGCCACCGTCACCGCGACACTGGTCAACGATGTCCCGACCGCCGGCACCAAGGCCGTGAAGGTCACCGTCACCACCCGGATGCCCTTTGCCCTGGGCACGGCGATGGGCTTCCACGGTGCCTTTGATGTCGGCGCGACCGCCTATGCCTCGCTCAACTCGGCCGCGCAGATCGGCACCCCCTGCATTCTCTCGCTCGCCTCGAGCGGCACCGGGATCTCGACAAGCGGCGGCGCTACGATCAACACGCCCGATTGCGTGGTCGCGGCCGTGTCTACGGTCGAGAATGGCGGCACCGGCATCACCGCGAAGAACATCATCGCCGGCACCGGATCGGTCATCAACAATTACGGCACGCTGTCAGCCGACCTGATCCGTTACGGCAACAGCTTCACCAATCCCTCGTGGAACACCAACGTCCCCTCGTCCGACAAGATCATCAAGGGTACCACCGACATCACCGATCCGCTGGCCGACAATGTCGACCTGGCCAATGCCCGCGCGCTGATCGGCAGTTTCGTCGCGCCGCGCACCCTTGCCAATCCGGTGACGCCGGCCGGCGCCGAATGGACGATCGGCTGGACGCCCTCGGCCAATGTCGCCAGCTATCGCAGCGGCACCAGCGCGAACTACACGATCCCGGCGGGCAACTACACGATCGGCAAGCTGACCATCGATGGCGGCCTCAACGTCCGCTTCGCCAGCGGATCGAACATTACCGTGGCCAATGGCGTCTCGATCGGCGGCGGCTCCACGGTCGTGTTCGGCGACGTTAACCTCAAGGTAAATGGCGGCTTCGCCAGCGGATCGAGCGGTGTCACCCTGGGCAATGGCACGATCGAGATCGGCAGCGGTTCGATCAGCTTCAACGGCACCAACAGCATCGGCAATGGCGCGGTGACGATCAACAGCACGGTGAACCTGGGCGGTGGCTCGTCGCTCAGCATGGGCACCGGCAACCACGCCTTCCAGAGCGTGGCGCTGAGCGGCGGCGGCTGGATGAAACTGGGCGATGGCGACCTGGACGTCGGCGCCGGTATCACGGTGGGCGGCGGATCGACGCTCGCGGCCGGCAAGGGCGACTACCGGCTGGGCAAGGCCAGTTCGGGCGACGCGGTCAACCTGTCGGGCAGCGCGGTGATGCTCATGGGCGACGGCGCGTTCAGCGCCAATGGCAACATCACCACCTCGGGCGGCAGCCGGCTGGTGTTCGGCAAGACCACCAACCACCTGATCAACGGCAACATGACCATCGCCGGATCGGTGCTGTTCGGCACCAGCCGCTACACGATCGCCGGCAACTTCACCAACGGCACCGGCGGCACCACCTGGCCCTATACCTCGTCGGTGACCGGCCTCACCTATGGCAACACGCTCGAGGGCGTGAGCGTTTCCGGCTACGACATGGCCGGGATCAATGTGTCCTTCATCCTCTCCGGCACGCTCAATCTCGGCGGCGGCGCCAAGACCAAGCTGATCGCGGCGACCACCGGCACCACCGGCGGCGCGATCGCCGACCTGCTGATCGACAGCCTGACCAGCAGCGCGACAAGCTGGGGCGCCGGCGCGCAGAATGTGTTCGTCGGCGCGGTCCACCTGCCCAATTCGGATGTGACGATGAGCGGCGGCAGCACCACGCTGTCGTCCGGTCAGTGCTTCATGCTGATCGCCAATCGCATCGCGGCGACCGGCGGCGCGGCGACGGGCTCAGCCTGCACCAGCATCACCGGCGGCGGCAGCTCGGGCAACGGCACCGGCTCGATCGGGCTGGTCCAATGATCCGCCGCCTGCTCCGGGAGCGCCGCGCCGCCGCGACCATCGAGTTTGCGCTGCTCGCCACCTTCTTCCTCGGCGTGATGCTCGTTGCACTCGATATCGGCACCTACCTCATCCAACGCAGCTCGCTCCGCCAGGCCGTGTCCGCCGCGGCGACATCGAGCTTCGCCCAGCGCGACACGGTGAGCTATGCGGCGATCCCCGACTATGTCCGCCGCGCCGCCCGTGCCCCCGCCACGGCGCTGGTCACCACCACCTGCAACGGCAGCGCGGTCTGTAACAACAGCGCGCGCAGCTGCGCCTGCCTGAGCCGCACCGCAACCTATGTGCCGGTCGCGAGCTGCGGCGTGCCCTGTTCCGGCTCGGGCATGGCTGCCGGTGCCACCTCCGGCTATTATCTCAAGATCTCCGCCTCCTATGCCTACCAGCCGCTGGTACTGCCCCGCGGATTGCTGACCGCCTCCAGCATTTCCGAAACCGCCACTGTGCGGCTGCAATGAACCCCGTCCGCCGCCTCCTCCGTGCCACCAGGGGCGCCAGCGCCGTCGAGTTCGCGCTGCTTGCCCCGGTGTTCCTCACACTGTTGTTCGGCATCATCGAGGGCAGCCGCATGCTGTGGCTCCGGCAGACGCTGGGCGAGGTCGCCTTCAGCACGGTGCGCTGCATGTCGGTCAGCAGCACCTGCGCCACGCTCCAGCAGCAGCAAAGCTACGCACTCACCCGCGCCTCGCAATATGGCGTGGCGATCACGGCGACCAACCTGGCGATCAAGGCCAATATCACCTGCGAGGGCAATGCCGCTTCCAACCAGGTCTCGATCACCGCGCCCTTCCGTTCGCCCATTGCCGGGCTGATCTCCGCAATCCCCGCCGAGATCACCGCCAAGGCCTGCTTCCCCAAGCTCGGCTGAGCCCTCAGAAGCCGATCGCCTTCGCCCGGGTGAAGCGCTTCGCCTCCGCCACCGTCAGCAGCTTGCGGTCGGTGCCCGCCGGCGCCGCACCGGGACCCCGGGTCCCGAATTCCCAGAGCCGCGCTTCGGGCGGAGTCAGCCGGCGCGGCTCGCCGTCCGGTCCCTTGTAGCCCATCCAGGTCCAGCCCTCGCGGCGGATATGACCGTCCATGAAGCAGCGCAGGAACACCGCCTCGCCGGTCAGCGCCATGTTGCCGCCGGCACGCCAGGGGCGGCCGAGCCAGGTCGCACGCTCGGGCACGCCGTTTTCGCGCAGCAGGCTGCAATCCGAGAAGACCAGCCCGAATTCCTGCGCCGCCGGCGTGCTCGGCGCAGCGACATAGCCGAAGCTCTCGGCATTCGGCACATAGCGGGTGACGATCTCGCAGCGCTCGAACCACGCCGCGCCGCCACCGAAGATGAAGTCGACCCCGCCGGTGATCCGCGTGCCGGTGATGAGGCTGCGGGCCTGGACATAGAAGGTGTCCTGATAGCCGAGCAGCGTGCAGCGATCGACGGTGGTGCGGTCCGCCTCGCGGCCGATGGCCAGCGCCACTGCCTGGGCTCCGTTGCCCGAGCCGTCCCGCCGGGCGCCGATATAGTCGAAGCTGTTGATGACGATGAGTTCACGCAGCGTCACGCCGGGTGCGGCGATGGTCAGCGTTGCCGAGCCGCCGGTGCCCCAGGTGCCGCCGCCCGGCTTGGGTGTGCCCGACGCGGTGCCATATTCGATCACCGTGCCCGGCGAGCCCTGGAGGGTAAGGCCGGGCACGCGCACCGTCAGCTTCTCGGTGAACAGGCCCGGCTTGAGCAGGATGCGCCAGGGCCGTCCCGCCTTCTCCGCCTCGGCCAGCGCGGCGCCCAGCGTGCCGGTGGCGGGATCGACCACCGCGTCCCATTGCTCCGCGCCCCGCGCCTGTGCCGCAATCGGCAGCGACAGCGCGCCGGCGAGAAAGGCGCGCCGGCCGGTCATCCCCAGCGATAGTTGAAGCTGATGCTGATCCGCACTTCCTTGCCCGAGCCGGGCGGGACCTCATGGCGCAGCCAGCTTTCCCAGAGCAGCACCGTGCCGGGCTCGGGCACGATCTCGACGAAGCTCTGCAGCTCGTCGGGCGCATTTTCGAGGCGCGGCGGCGCGGCCATCATCATCGCCAGCCGCGGGTCCTCGAGTTTCAGGCCTCGCGAACCCTTGGGCAGCGAGACATAGAGCGTGCCCGAGACGACGCTGTGCGGATGGATGTGTGCGCCATGCCCGCCCTTGCCGTCGAGCACGTTCACCCAGAGGCTGTCGAGCTTGAGCTTCTTGCCGCCGAGATCAAAGGCGCAGGCCTTGGCAAACTTGGCGACATGCTTGTCCAGCAGGCGCTTCAGGTCCGCGAAATTGGGGTCGCGGATCGGCAAATCGTCGAGCGAGGCATAACTGGTATAGCCGCGATAATGGTTCTCGCGGCACCAGCGGCGGCCGGCGCTGTCGTCCTCGGCGAGCTGGAGGCAGGAATCCTCCAGCGCGTCGAGGAGATCGTCGTCACCCAGCGGCTCCTGGTAGAGCGGCGTGGAGAAGAGCGTGCGCAGCGTCATCGCTCCCAACCCGTCACCCCGGCCTTGTGCCGGGGTCCACCAGGAAGCGCGCAATGGACAAGGGGCGTGAGGACAGCAGACGCGGCACCGTGGACCACCCCGGCACAAGGCCGGGGTGACGGAAAGTTGTCAGCTCGGCAGACCTCAGTACGCACGCGCCACCAGGATCCGCTCCACCGCCGGCGCGCCGGTGAAGATGCAGGTGCCGGTGGCCGGCGCCGCGTCGTTGGACACGTTGCGGAAGGTGAGCTTGAGCGCCTTGATCCGCTCGACCACCTTGTCGAGCTCCGCGCCGGTCGGCTTCGACCATTCGACCTCGACCCAGCCCGGGAACTTGCCGGCATTCTCGAAATAGCTTTCGAGGCCCGCGAAGTCCGTCACGTCGCGGACGATATTGGCGTCGGTACGCGCCTTGGCCTGATCAAACAGGGTCTTCTGGATACCCTCCAGCGTGCCGACCACATCGCCGAGGAATGCGTCGCGGGCGACGATCTGCGAGTTGAGCTTGCCGTCTTCCTTGTAGAGATCGGTGCGGACGGTGACCGAGACATTGCCCCCGGCCATGTCGCGCCCGCCGACTTCGACCACGATCGGCGCGCCCTTCTTGATCCAGCCCCAGCGCTTGGTGACGGCCTTGATCGCCTTGAGGTCGAGCAGCGCGCGCACCGGCTCGCCGAATACTAGAAGCTTCCCAAGCTCCTGTTGCACGCCCTGGCAATATTCGATCAGCGCCGCGTCCTCGTCATTGTCGCGCAGCATCGGCACGATCACGACCTGCCACGGCGCCAGGCGCGGCGGCACGCGCATGCCGTCGTCGTCGCCATGCGTCATGATCATGCCGCCGATCATCCGGGTCGACATGCCCCAGCTGATCGTCTGGGCGAGCTCCTGCTGCCCTTCCGAATTCTGGAACTTGATGTCCTGCGCCGAAGAGAAGGTGGTGCCGAGAAAGTGGCTGGTGCCCGCTTGCAGCGCCTTGCCGTCCTGCATCATCGCTTCGATGCTGTAGGTCGAGACGGCGCCCGGGAAGCGCTCATTCTCGGGCTTCTCGCCGGCGATCACCGGCATCGCCGCGCAATCCTCGGCGAAGCTGCGATAGATTTCGAGGCCCTTGAGCGTCTCCGCCCGCGCCTGCTCGGCGGTGGCATAGGCGGCATGCGCCTCCTGCCAGAGGAACTCGCTGGTGCGCAGGAACATGCGGGTGCGCATCTCCCAGCGGACGACGTTCGCCCATTGGTTGATCTGCACCGGCAGGTCGCGCCACGACTGGACCCAGCGGCTGAACGCGGCGCCGATCACCGTCTCCGAGGTGGGACGCACGATCAGCGGCTCTTCGAGCTTCGCCGTGGGATCGGGCATCAGCCCACCCTTGCCGTCCGCGATCAGCCGGTGATGGGTGACCACCGCCATTTCCTTGGCGAAGCCCTCGACGTGATCGGCTTCCTTCTCGAAATAGGAGAGCGGGATGAACACCGGGAAATAGGTGTTGTCATAGCCAACGCCCTTGATGCGGTCGTCGAGCAGACGCTGGATCCGCTCCCAGATGCCATAGCCCCACGGCCGGATGACCATGCACCCGCGCACGCCGCTCTCCTCGGCCATGTCGGCCTCGGTGATGACGGTCTGATACCATTCGGCGAAATTGGCTTCGCGGGTGACGTTGAGCGCATGCTTTATCATGGCGGTGCCTGTAATTCCCTGCCCGGCCCGCCGCAAGCGAGCCGATATTCGCGGCGTTGATTGCGAGATTCATTGAATCTCTTGAATCACCCGTACGTGCGCGGGGCACCGTCGGGACCAGCATCGTGGTGACAAATCAAATCCTACATTGCCAGCGCCATCCGCACCGGCACCCGGCTTGATTCCACCGGCCCGGCTCGCTCTACTGCCCGCCAGGGGGAATCGGGGCATGGAACAGCGGGATGTGGCGGGGCGCGAATTCTCGCGCTCGGGGCTTGTCGTCGGGATCGTCGTGCTGCTGCTGGCGGCGGTGGGTCTCGGCGCCGCGCTGTGGTTCGGCGCGAAGCTGCAGCAGCAGGCGCAATCGCCCGAGGGCATCGCCCAGTCGATCCTGAAGGACCGCAAGGGCGCCCCTTTCTTCGAGGCGCTGCGCGACAATTATCCCAAGGAGTTCGCCGACTATACCGCGCTGCTTTCCCGCCGCGTCCGCGAGGGCGCGACGCGCGAGCAGATCCGGGCCGAGAGCTTCACCTGGATGCAGGCGACCACCCAGCGCCATCTCGACGAATTCGTGCAAGCGCCGCACGGCGACCTCAACCTCTATCGCCAGATGGAGATCCAGCTGGTCGAGACGATGCAGCAGGAGGATGTCCGGCTGTGCGGCCAATATGCGATGGGGACGCTGCGCCCCGGCACGCGCTACCCGCCCGAGACCGCCGAGCGGCTGATCGAAGTCGCGGCGTCGTGGATCACCGCCTCGGCCGGCGGGCGCGACCATCCCGCCGATCGCAAGATCCCGAAGGGCGACATATCCGAAGCGGATGCCGTCGCGCTGGTGACGAACATGCGGCACGCGGGGATGAACCAGACCGACCTGGAGGTCTGGACCGATCCCGCGCGGATGGCGCGGGCACGGCCGGAGCAGCAATGCGCGATCGGCCTGTACCTGCTGAAAGGCATCGTCGAGATGCCCCACGCCCCGGCCGACCGGGTTACCGGCTGGCTCGCCTCGCAGAAACTGCCCTGAACGCGCCCGGCAACATTGCCCCCGCGCGCGACTTTCCCTAGCGCCGGGGAATGGCGGGCGATCACATCCTCAAGGGCATCTTGCTGCGATTGTTCGCGGTTGCCTGCCTCGCCACCATGTCCGCGCTGATCAAGCTGGCCGAGGCGCGCGGCGCGGGGCTGGTCGAGACGATGTTCCACCGCCAGCTCTGGGCAGTGCCGCTGGTGACCGCCTGGATCGCCGCGGGCCCCGGCCTGGCATCGATCCGCACCGAGCGCTTCGGCGCGCATGTCTCGCGTACCGCGGTGGGGCTGACCGGCATGATCTTCACCTTCGGCGCGGTGCTGCTGCTGCCGCTGGCCGAGGCGGTGACCTTCCAGTTCACCGTGCCGATCTTCGCGACGATCCTGGGCGCGCTGCTGCTCAAGGAGCCGACCGGCTGGCATCGCTGGGGCGCGGTCGTGGTCGGCTTTGTCGGCGTGCTGATCGTAACCCAGCCGTGGAGCGCGCACGTCCCGCTGTTCGGCGCGACCGTCGGCCTGCTCGCCGCGCTGTTCGTGGCGATCGTCGCGATCCTGCTGCGGCAGATCGGCAAGACCGAGCCGACGGGGACGACGGTGTTCTGGTTCTCCGTCCTGTCGGTGCCGGTGCTGGCGATCCCCTATGCCTTCCAGGTCAAGCCGCACGATCCGATGACCTGGGCAATCCTGGTGGGCATCGGGCTGATCGGCGGGGTCGGCCAGCTCGCCCTGACCGGATCGGTGAAGCACGCCCCGGTCAGCGCGGTGGTGCCGATGGACTATTCGAGCCTGATCTGGGGCACACTCTATGGCTGGGCGATCTTCGGCATGTGGCCGAGCGGCTGGACCTGGCTCGGTGCCCCGGTGATCATCGCGAGCGGGCTGTACATCGTCTGGCGCGAGCGCAAGCGCGGGGTGGGCCCGGCGGTGACCAGCGCGGAGATGGAGCCGGTTTAGGGAAGGTGGAACGGACCTCGGCCACCCCCAACCCAACCGTCACCCTGAACTTGTTTCAGGGTCCAACTCTCCCCAAGCGATATCGCCGGTGGCGCGTTGGATGCTGAAACAAGTTCAGCATGACGACGAATTTCAGACTTTGCGATAGATGAGCATCAGGTTGTTCGCCGGCATCTCCACCAACCGTGCCAGCGCCAGCCCCTGCGCCGCCGCCGCTTCGCTCACCGCCTCGACGAAGCGCAGCCCGAAGCGCGGGTCCTTGTCCTTGAGCCACAGCTCGAACGCCTCGTTCGACGGCGCGGTCTCCACGCCCTCGCGGCGATAGGGTCCGTAGAGGATCAGCGGCGCCCCCTGCCCCAGCACTTTCCCCGCGCCGGCGAGCAGGCCGAGTGTCGCTTGCCACGGGCTGATATGGACCATGTTGACGCAGAGCAGCGCGTCCGCCGGCGGGAAGTCGCCGGCCGCCGCATCGATCTCCAGCGGCGGCTCGACATTGTGCAGCTCGGCGCACCAGTCCGCGATCGAGGCGAGCGCATCGCCGTCCGGATCGCTCGGCTGCCAGGTCAGGCCGGGGAAGCGCTCCGCGAAGAAGGCACAGTGCTCGCCGGTGCCGCTGGCGATCTCGAGCACCATGCCGCTGGCCGGCAGCTCCTCGGCCAGCACCGCGGCGATCGGATCGCGGTTGCGCTCGGTCGCGGGCGCGTGGCGCCTCATGCCGCGCGCGCTTCCTCGAGCAGGCGGCGGGCGCGCAGGAACATCTCGACACGCTGCATGGTCAGCATGCCCAGCGCAAAGGCGATCAGCACGTCGGTCATCGCCATCACGTCGAAATGCACGCCCGGGATGCCGAGCGATTCGGCGTTGCGCGCACCGGTGCGGATCAGCACGAGGACGAGGATGAAGGCCATCGCGGCGATCGAGCCCTTTTGGGAGATCTCGTGCGTCTCCGGGTTCACCGCGATGTGCATCATTCGCCCGCGCTGCCAGCCGAGCGCGGCGCCCGCCAGCAGCGCGGCAAAGGCGGCGACCCAGGTCATCGGCGAGGGCGGCAGGTTCCAGAAGGTCACGCCCGCGATGACGATGTAGAGCGCGGGCACCACCCACAGCCATTCGACCTTGAGCGGGCGCTCGCGAGTGAGCCGCCGCATGCGCAGCGCCAGGACGAGAAGGACGATGGCGATCGGAATCAGGTTGAACAGCGGATTGTGCTGGCCTTGCATGGTTTGCCCCCGGAAACTTGCACGTGACTTATATAAGTAATACAGCTTCTATGCCAGCCGAGTTGCGGTGCAAAGGCAAGAGGATTGCGCATGCGGGATCGCCAGTCCATCAGGGCGTCCGGAGGGTTCATGGACGTCGAACAGGATAGCGCTGGCGTGAAATTCGCGCCGGCGGCCGCTTTCATCGGGACATTGGTGGTGGGCCTCGCGCTCGGCAAGCTGCTGGGCAGCCCCGACCTGCCGCTCAACCATTCGAGCGAGCGCGGGCTGGGCTCATTGGCGACCCTGCTCGGCGTGGGCATCATGCTCTCCGCCGTCGGGCTGTTCCGTGCCGCCGGCACCGATCCCAAGCCGTGGAAGCGCACCACCGCGCTGGTCACCGACGGCGTCTATCGCTGGTCGCGCAACCCGATGTATTTCGGGATGGCGCTGGCCTATGCCGGCGTGGCGATCTGGATGGACAGCCTCGTCACGCTGCTGCTGCTGATCCCGCTGCTGATCGTGATCCAGCGCGAAGTGATCGAGCGCGAGGAGCTGTACCTCTCGGCGAAGTTCGGAGAGCGATATCTGGCCTATAGGGCCGCGGTGCGCCGCTGGATCTAGGCGCCACCTGCTCCCCAACCTCTACGGCCGCCGCGGGAAGTCGCCGCGGATCGCGACGCAGTAGCGCAGCCGCTTTTCCTTGTCGGTCACCGGGGTCGGGATCGCCTTGCGCAGGTCGGGCAGCGCGAAGTTCGTGGAGCCGTTGCCGCCATAGCTGCTGCTGAACAGCGCAAAGAGCGCCTGGTTGCCCTGGATCGGCAGCAGCCGGCCATCGGCCTCGGCCCAGCCTTCCGGGCAGAAATCGAAACCGATCAGCCGGACCTCGCCCACGATCGCGTCGCGCTGGGCATGGGCGGGCAGCGCGAAGCCGATGGCGGCGATGGCGGATGCTAGCAGCACGGTCTTCATGGCATTTCCCCCTTGAAAGCACCGCGCAGCCTGCCTCAGCGCCCGCGCGCGGCGCAATCGGCATTTGGTCGGTTCCGGAGCAGTGCCGCCCTGAACGAAAGCGCCTGCCGGCACGTTGAAGGGATATGATCGACGCCCTCGCCCTGCCCGAGCCCCTGCTCCGCCGTATCGGCGCGGCGGCGAGCGAGATGATGGGCTCGGCGCCCGGAATGGACTTCGATTTCTCGGTACCGGCGGGCGAGCCGGCGCTGGTGCCGGCGGACTCGGTATCGTGGCGGGTGTTCAAGAACCCGGTCACCCTGTTCATCGGCGGCGTTGCGGCGGTAATCCTCGAACTTGCCGAGCCAGGGGTGCGCGACGGCGTGTGGCAGCATTCGAGCTTCCGCACCGATGCGCTCACCCGCCTCAGGCGCACCGGCCTTGCGGCGATGATGACGGTCTATGGTCCGCGCGGCCGGGCCGAGGCGATGATCGCCGGCGTGGTCCGCGCACACGGCCGGGTCGTCGGCACGACCAGCGAGGGCGATTCCTATCGCGCCAATGATCCGGTGCTGCTCGACTGGGTGCAGGCGACCGCCTCCTATGGCTTCATCCGCGCCTATCACTTCCATGTCGAGCGGCTGAGCTACCGCGAACGCGACAGCGCGCTGGCGGAGGGCGCGGCGGTGGCGCGGCTCTATGGTGCGATCGGCGCGCCGAAGAGCGAGGCGAGGATGGCGGCGCTGTTCGCGAAGATGGACGCGCGGCTGGTCCCCTCGCCCATCATCCACGATTTCCTGGCGATCATGGTGAAAGTGCCGGCGCTGCCGCGGGTGGCGCGGCCGTTCCAGAAGATGCTGCTGCGCGCCGCGGTCTCACTGCTGCCCGACGCGCTGGTCGATCGGCTGGGGCTGGAGGACTGGCGACTGCGCGGGTTCGAGCGGAGGCTGGTGCGGGCAGTGGCGCGGATGGCCGAGCGGGTGCCGCTGCTGGACTCCCCGCCGGCGAAAGCGAGCGAGCGGCTGGGATTGCCGGCGGACTGGTTGTGGAAGCGATAGCTCCCCTCCCTGAAAGGGAGGGGTCGGGGGTGGGTGGAGACTTGGCGATACTGCAGCCGAGCGCCCGCTCGATTGCCGTATCGCGTAAATCGACCCACCCCTAGCCCCTCCCTTTCAGGGAGGGGGACCAGAAGGTTCTTACTCCGCAGCCTCGGCCTGGGCCGGAGCCTTCCACGCCAGCACCGGCTTGCGGGCCGCGAGCGTCTCGTCGAGGCGGCGGCGCGGGGCGAAGTGCGGGGCGGTCTTGATCGTCGGGTCGCCATTCTTGGCGCGGGCAGCCACGCTGCGGAACGCGCCGATGAACTGGTCGAGCGTCGCCTTCGACTCGGTCTCGGTCGGCTCCACCAGCATCGCGCCGTGGACGACGAGCGGGAAATACACCGTCATCGGGTGATAGCCCTCGTCGATCAGGCCCTTGGCGATGTCGATCGTCGACAGGCCCTCGGGCAGGCCCTTATCGCTGAAGATCGCCTCGTGCATGCACGGGCCGTACTTGGCGAAGGGTGCGTCGAGCACGTCGGTCATCGAGCGCAGGATGTAGTTGGCGTTGAGCACCGAATCCTCGGCGACCTGGCGCAGGCCATCGGCGCCGTGGCTGAGGATATAGGTCAGCGCGCGCGTGAACATGCCCATCTGGCCGTTGAACGCGGTCATGCGGCCGAAGGTGCCGGCATGATGCTCGCCCGCGGTCTCTTCCTCGACGAGGTGGAACTTGTCGCCCTGCTTCTCGACGAACGGCAGCGGCGCATAGGGCGCCAGTGCCGCCGACAGCACGACCGGGCCCGAGCCCGGGCCGCCGCCGCCATGCGGGGTCGAGAAGGTCTTGTGCAGGTTGATGTGCATCGCATCGACGCCGAGATCGCCCGGGCGGACCCGGCCGACAATCGCGTTGAAGTTGGCGCCGTCGCAATAGACATAGCCGCCCGCCGCATGCACCGCGTCCGAGATCGCCTTCATGTCGCGCTCGAACAGGCCGCAGGTATTGGGGTTGGTGATCATCACGCCGGCGATGTCGGGCCCCAGCCGCGCCTTGAGCGCTTCGAGATCGACACGGCCGTCCTCGGTCGCGGGGATGTCCTCGACCGAGAAGCCGGCGAACGCCGCCGTCGCCGGGTTGGTGCCGTGCGCGCTGGTCGGGACGAGCAGGATCTTGCGGTCCTGCTGGCCCTGCGCGTCGAGCGCCGAGCGGATCGCGAGGATGCCGCAAAGCTCGCCATGCGCCCCGGCCTTGGGGCTCATCGCCACCGCCTGCATGCCGGTGAGCGTGATCAGCCAGTGCGCGAGCTGGTCGATGACCTCCAGCGCACCCTGCACCGTATCGACCGGCGCGAGCGGGTGGATATCGGCGAAGCCCGGCAGGCGTGCCATGCGCTCGTTGAGGCGCGGATTGTGCTTCATCGTGCACGAGCCGAGCGGGAACAGGCCCAGATCGATCGCGTAGTTCTGGCGCGACAGGCGGGTGTAGTGGCGCACCGTCTCGGGCTCGGAAAGGCCCGGCAGGCCGATCTCGCTCGAACGCTCCAGCCCGCCGAGGCGCGAGGGCGCCGCAGGGACTTCGCCGAAATCGACGCCGGTGGTCTCGGACGAGCCGATCTCGAAGATCAGCGCCTCGTCGAGCATCAGCGCACGGTTGCCGGTGAAGGTCGAGAGGTTGCCCGCCTCGCCCGCTTCCGGGGTGGTGGGGCGCCAGCCGGACTGGTTGATCGTGCTCATGCCAGCACCTCCTGGAGTGCGGAGGCAAGCGTCTCGACGTCCTCCGATGTGGTGGTTTCCGTGACCGCGACGATCAGGCCGTTGGCGAGATCATCGGCACCCGGATAGAGGCGGCCGAGCGACACGCCAGCGAGGATTCCCTGGTCGGCAAGCGTGCGGACGACCGGACGAGCCTCCTTCGAGAGCTTCAGCGTGAACTCGTTGAAGAAGGTCGGAGTGACCAGCTCGACGCCCGGCACCTGGGCCAGGCGGTCCGCGGCGGCCGAGGCCGTGGCATGATTGATCGCGGCGAGCTGGCGCAAGCCCTTCTCGCCGAGCAGCGTCATGTGCACCGACATGGCGAGCGCGCACAGCACCGAGCTGGTGCAGATGTTCGAAGTCGCCTTCTCGCGGCGGATATGCTGCTCGCGGGTGCTGAGCGTCAGCACATAGCCGCGCTTGCCCTCGGCATCGACCGTCTCGCCACAGAGGCGACCCGGCATCTGGCGGACCAGCTTTTCCGAGCAGGCGAACAGGCCGACATAGGGCCCGCCGAACTGCAGGCCGACGCCGAGCGACTGGCCCTCGCCCACCACGATGTCCGCACCCATCTCGCCCGGCGCCTTGATCGCGCCCAGCGCCACCGGCTCGGTGACGACGGCGACGAGCAGTGCCTTCTTGGCATGCGCGGCTTCGGCGAGCTTGGAGAGGTCGGCGATGCGGCCGAGGATATCCGGATACTGGACCACGACGCACGAGGTATCGTCGTCGATCCGGGCGATCAGGTCATCGGTGTCCGGAGTCGGGCTCAGCGTGGGGAGCGCCGTGACCAGCTGGTCGCCGGTGAACTTGGCCATGGTCTCGGCAACCGAGACATAATGCGGGTGCAGACCGCCCGAGAGGATCGCCTTGCCCCGCTTGGTGACGCGGCGGGCCATGGTGATGGCTTCCCAGCACGCGGTCGAGCCATCGTACATCGAGGCGTTCGCCACGTCGCAGCCGAGCAGCCGCGCGATCTGCGACTGGAACTCGAACATCATCTGCAGCGTGCCCTGCGCGATTTCCGGCTGATAGGGCGTGTATGCGGTGAGGAACTCGCCGCGCTGGATGATGTGATCGACGCTGGCCGGCACATGGTGGCGATAGGCGCCGGCACCGAGGAAGAAGGGCGCTGCCCCCGCGGCAAGGTTCTTCGCCGCCAGCTTCGTCATGTGGCGTTCGACCGCGAGCTCGCTGGCATGCATCGGCAGGCCGGGGATCGGGCCGTCGAGCACGGCGCTCTCAGGAACATCGACGAAGAGATCGTCGATCGACTTGGCGCCGATGACGCCGAGCATCGCCTCGCGATCGGGCTGGGTAAGGGGAAGGTAGCGCATCAGGGCCTTCTCACTGGGTATTGGCGGGAGCGCCTTCGGACGGGGTCCAGGCGCGGATATCGGAGGGTTCGATGCCGGCGGAACGGTCGGTGCCGCCTGCGCCGGTGCAGCTGTCCTTGGCCACCTGGGCGGTGATCACGACATAGCGTTGCTGGAAGGGCGCGGCCTGGCGGTCAAAGGCTTCGTCGCCCCCGATCCCGATCAGCGGGATGGCCTGCATCTCGTCCAGAGCGGCTCTTGCGGCCTTGAGCGCCTCGGGCGTGGTCTTGTCGCCGGCGCTGCGCTTGAAGGCATCCTTATAGGCATCCCATGCCTGCTTGCTGGCAGTCATGTGGCAGTCATAGCCGGCGCACTCACCGAGATAGCCGGCCAGCCGGACGGGCTTGCCCTTCAACGCCTCGCATTGCGCGATATAGCGATCGACCGTCAGCAGCTGCGGCGCCTGACCGCAGCTGCCGAGCAATGCCGTTGCGGCGCAAAGGGCAAGCGCACGGATCACAGCTTCGAGACGTAGTCCTGATAGGCACTGTCGTTCATCAGGCTGTCGAGCTCGCCGGTGTCGCTGAGCGTCAGCTTGAAGAACCAGCCCTCGCCCTCGGGGTCTTCGTTGACCAGCGCGGGATTGTCGGCGAGCGCTTCATTGCCCTCGATGACGGTGCCCGACACCGGCGCATAGACGTCCGACGCGGCCTTGACCGACTCGACCACGGCAGCGTCGTCACCCTTGGCGACTTCCTTGCCCTCTTCCGGCACTTCGACGAACACGATGTCGCCGAGCTGGCTCTGGGCGTATTCGGTGATGCCTACCGTGGCGGTGTCGCCATCGACGTCGATCCACTCATGATCTTCGGTGAAATAGCGGCTCATCAGGCTCCCTTTCTGACGTACTTGTGGGCGACGAAGGGCATCTTCACGACCTTCGCCGAATGGATCTTGCCACGCTGGGCAAGGGTGATCTTGGTGCCGGGTTCGGCCGATGCGGCGGGCACATAGGCCATGGCGATCGGCTTCTGGAGGGTCGGCGCGAAGCCGCCGCTGGTGACCTTGCCGACTTCGTTGCCGTCGGCATCGAGGACGAGGCCGCCCTCGCGGACCGGCTGGCGTCCCTCGACGATCAGGCCGACGCGCTTGAGGATCGGGCCGTTCTCGCGCTCGAGCATGATGCGCGCGTGGCCGGGGAAGCCGCCTTCCTCGCGACGGCGCTTCTTGAGCGCGAAGCCGAGCTGGGCGGCGACCGGCGTGGTCTCGGTATCGAGGTCATGGCCGTAGAGCGGCAGGTCCGCCTCGAGGCGCAGCGAATCGCGGGCACCGAGGCCGATCGGCTTGACTTCGGGCTGGGCGGTGAGCGCATCGGCCAGCGCGTCGGCAGCCTCCGCGGGCACCGAGATCTCGAAGCCATCCTCGCCGGTATAGCCCGAGCGGCTGATCCACAGGTCGTGACCCTGCCACTGGAAGGCCGCGCCCTGCATGAAGACCAGCGCCGAGACGCCCGGGATCACCCGCTCCAGCGCCACAGCCGCTTCCGGCCCCTGCAGCGCGAGCAGCGCATGGTCTTCCATATGGTTGAGGCCGATCTCGTCGGCCAGGAACTCGCGGAAATGGGCGATGTCGTCCCATTTGCAGGCGCCGTTGACGACCATGTACACTTCGCCGTCCTGGATGCGGGTGAGCATCAGGTCGTCGAGGATGCCGCCATTCTCGGCCATCAGCAGCGAATAGACCGGGTGCGAGAACTTCGCGGCCTGGATATCGGCGGGCATCAGCGCCTCGAGCGCGGCTTCGACGCCTTCGCCGGTGAAGGTCAGCTGGCCCATATGGCTGACGTCGAACAGGCCGGCATGCTCGCGGGTCCAGACATGCTCCGCCATGATGCCTTCATACTGGACGGGCATTTCATAGCCGGCGAACGGGACCATGCGGCCGCCACGGGCGCGGTGCCAGGCATCGAGCGGGAGCTTGAGCAGCTCGGCTTCGCCCTCCCCGCCTTCGGGATCGGCGCTCAGGGTCTGGTCCTGGACTTGCTCGCTCATCTGCACGCTCCGGATTCAAGTAGGGACACGATGCAATGGCGCGGAATCCTCGCGCCGTTCCATCGCCCCCTCTGTCACGGAACCTGAGAGCTTTCGCCAGTCGCCTGGCTTACCCCTTCGGTGGGACGTGGCCGGGCCGCGTCCGCTTTCCAGAGTGTCGTGTACGCGCGGTCCCTTGTGCCTGAGAGATTCCGGGGCGGTTGCTCCTTCGGCGGTGGGTTGCCCCACACTCTCCCGCGCGTGCCTATCGACAGGAGGCAGCCTTGGCCGCCCCCTCGATTCGAGTCAATTGCATTGCTTGCAAAGCGTGGTCGGACGTTGCCGCCCGGGACGCAATCAGCGCGTGACGTTGTACTTGAGCTGGTCCTCGGTCAGCTGGAAGCCGACCAGAGCCTCGAACGTCGCGGACAGAACCGCGCCGCGGATCGAGGGATCGGCGAGCGGGTCCATCGCCGCCGACTGCTCACCGGCCTTGCGCTTCTCGGTCAGGCGCTTGCGGACATCGTCCGGCAGGGTCGCGGCGCTGCGATCGACATAGGTGGTGGCGGTGCCGGTGGTCTGGGCGCGCAGCTGGCCGGGCTCGAAGTGCACGGTAACGCGGTTGATCCGCTTGGCGACCACCGAGCTGCCGCCACGCACGACCGTGACGAAATAGGGGAAGCTGACGTCACGCGCGCCATCGGCGTTCTGGCGGCGAGCCAGCACATCGAAATTGACCGTGGTGACGACCTGGGGGCCGGCGTCGTCGCACTTAGAGGTGACATTGGTCATCACCGCATTGACGTCGATCGCGCTGGCTTCGCGGCTGTTCGCCGGATTGAAGATCGTGATGTCGCCGGTGCCCGCGGGAATCGCGACATGCGGGCAGGCCGAGCGGACCGCCGTGATGCCGGCGCCGCCGCCGGAGGCGTCGATCTCGCCGGTTTTGGCGCAGGCGCCGAGCGCGAGCGGGATCAGGGCGACAACGGCAAGCTTGCGGACCAAGACGGAAACCCTTTCAAACACACGGGACCAGAAGGGGTCCAAAGCGGCGCGCACCATAGGAACCGCGTTGAGCCCGCGCAAGCAATCGCGTAGGTGCGAGGCGGAACTATGGCAGACCAACTCAAACCTGTGCTCGAGCTGCTGATCGCAGCCCCCCGTGGCTTCTGCGCTGGCGTGGACCGCGCCATCCGTATCGTCGAGCTGGCGATCGAGAAATATGGCGCGCCCGTCTATGTGCGGCACGAGATCGTCCACAACAAATATGTCGTCGACAGCCTGAAGGCGATGGGCGCGATCTTCGTCGAGGATCTCGATCAGGTGCCGGACGGCGTGCCGGTGGTGTTCTCCGCGCACGGCGTTCCCAAGGCAGTGCCGGCCAAGGCGGAGGAGCGCGGGCTCGACTATCTCGACGCGACCTGCCCGCTCGTCTCCAAGGTGCATCGCCAGGCCGAGCGGCTGGTCAATGCCGGACGGCATATCCTGTTCATCGGCCATGCCGGCCATCCCGAGGTGATCGGCACCTTCGGCCAGGTGCCCGAAGGCGCGATGACCCTGGTCGAGACGCCCGAGGACGCCGAGCGGGTAAGCGTGGGCGACGGCGAGAACCTCGCCTTCCTCACCCAGACGACGCTGTCGGTGGACGATACCGCGGCGACGCTGGCGGTGCTCAAGCGGCGCTTTCCGAATATCCTGGCGCCCGGCCCGAACGACATCTGCTACGCGACCACCAACCGCCAGGGCGCGGTGAAGGCAATCGCCTCGTCGGTCGACCTGATGCTGGTGATCGGCGGCAAGAACTCGTCCAATTCGCTGCGCCTCGTCGAAGTCGCCGAGCGCCAGGGCACCACCGCCTATCTGATCCCGCGCGCCGAGGATATCGACTGGGCCTGGTTCGAAGGCGTCGGCACCGTCGGCGTGAGCGCGGGTGCCTCCGCCCCCGAACTGCTGGTGCGCGAGCTGGTGGACAAGCTCTCGGAGCGCTTCGAGGTGAGCGAGCGCGAAGTGGAGACGGTGCCCGAGAACGTCACCTTCAAGCTGCCGCGCGGGCTGGAAGCCGCCTGATAGGGCAGCCAAGCACAACTAAGTTGTGCGGGCGCGCCCGACGGGCGATGGGTCGCCGCGTTCGAGGGGATAGGGGGCAGCGTGGCGGTCTACACTCAGGTATCGGCGGAAGCGCTGTCGGATTTCCTGGCGAAGTTCGATGTGGGCGAGCTCGTCTCGGCCAAGGGCATTGCCGAGGGCGTGGAGAACTCCAACTATCTCGTCGATACCAGCAAGAGCCGCTTCATCCTGACGCTCTACGAGAAGCGCGTGGCGGAGGGCGACCTGCCCTATTTCATGGCGCTGCTCGAGCATCTGGCGGACAAAGGCCTACCGGTGCCGCCCGCCGTGCCGGACCGCGACGGCACGCTGATCCACCAGCTGGAGGGACGCCCGGCGTGCCTGATCCAGTTCCTGTCGGGCGTATCGGTGTCGCACCCGACGCCGGCGCAGGCGCGTGCCGCCGGCGAGGCGATGGGCAAGCTGCACAAGGCGGCCGAGGACTTCCCGCTGAACCGGCCCAATTCGATGGGCCTCGCCGAATGGCAGCCACTGTTCGAGCGCTGCGGCCGCGACCTCGATGGCATCGCGCCGGGACTGTACGACCGCGCGGGCAAGGCGCTCGACACGATCCTCGCCGCCTGGCCGGAGGATCTGCCGACCAGCGCGATCCATGCCGACCTGTTCCCCGACAATGTGCTGATGCTCGGCAACCGGGTGACCGGGCTGATCGACTTCTATTTCGCCTGCACCGACATCCGCGCCTATGACCTGGCGGTGATGCACGGCGCCTGGGCCTTTGACGGCAAGGGCGAGAATTTCTCAGCGGAGATCGGCGCGGCGCTGATCGAGGGCTATGCCGCAAGCTTCGGCCTGTCCGATGCCGAGCGCGCCGCCCTGCCGATCCTGGCCGAGGGCGCGGCGCTCCGTTTCTTCCTGACCCGCGCCTGGGACTGGCTCAACACGCCGGCGGACGCGCTTGTCACCAGGAAAGATCCGCTCGCCTATATGCGCCGGCTGGACTTCTACGCGGCAAAGGGCGACGCGCTGTTCGCATGAGCGAACTGCAACATGTCGAAATCGCCACCGATGGCGCGTGCAAGGGCAATCCCGGCAAGGGCGGCTGGGGCGTGGTGCTACGCATGGGCGACACCGAGAAGGAACTCTCGGGTGGCGAGAAGCACACCACCAACAACCGCATGGAGATGATGGCGGCGATCCAGGGCCTGAAGGCGCTCACGCGCCCCTGCCGCGTCACCCTCTCCACCGACAGCCGCTATGTCATGGACGGGCTGACCAAGTGGATCCATGGCTGGATGAAGAATGGCTGGAGGACCGCCGACAAGAAGCCGGTGAAGAATGCCGACTTGTGGCAGGAACTGCTCGCCGCCGCCAAGCCGCACCAGGTGAAATGGGTGTGGGTGAAGGGCCATGCCGGCCATCCGGACAATGAGCGCGCCGACAAGCTGGCGAGCGATGCCGCGATCGGGATGTGACCGGCGACTGCGATTGGCCTATCGAACGGACCGCGCCCCGATACCGATATTCTAGGAAGACGACGTGACCGATCCGGCTTCGACCGACCATATGACCGAGGCACGCGCCGCGCTCGCCGAAGCGATGGCGCTGCATGAACAAGGTGACCTCGAAGGCGCCGAAGCCGGCTATCGCAAGGTGCTGGCACAGGGCTATCGCCCGGCGGACGTGCTGCCGCTGCTCGCCGGCCTGCTCGGGCGCCTGACGCGCCCCGAAGATGCACTCGCCGCCTGGGACCAGCTTCTCGCGATCGAGCCCGATCATGCCGTGGCGCTGCATGAAAAGGGGCTGACGCTGCACTGGCTCGGTCGCACCGGCGATGCGATCGCGACACTCGAGCGCGCCTGCGCGGTCGATCCCGAAAACCCGATCGCGATCGGCAACCTCGCCGTGGTGCTGGCCGATGCCGGCCGGAACCTCGACGCACTCCAGCATTTCCGCCGTGCGCTCGCGCTGCAGCCGGACAATCTGCACCTGCGCCACCAGGTCCGGCGCCTCGGCTCGGGGTCGGTGCCCTTCTGGCACATCCCGATGATGAACGACGCGCCGCGCAACGACGCGTTCGAGGATGCGATCAAGGCCGCGATCGCCGTCACCGGCCCCGACGCCCGGGTGCTCGACATCGGCGCAGGCAGCGGCCTGCTGTCGCTGATGGCCGCGCGTGCCGGGGCAAAAAGGGTCGTGGCGTGCGAGATGGATCCGATGATCGCCGACATGGCGCAGCGGATCGTCGCCCGGAACGGCTACGCCGATCGCGTCACGGTGCACGCCAAGCCCTCGACCGAACTCGCCATCGGCACCGAACTCGATGCGCCGGCCGATATCCTGGTCTCGGAAATCCTCTCAAGCGACCTGCTGACCGAGAAGGTGCTCGACACGTTCGAGGACGCCCATCGCCGCCTCCTCGCGCCCGACGCGATCGTGATCCCGCGCGCGGCGAGCGCGATGGGATGCCTGGTGGCAAGCGAGAACCTGGCCGACTATTCCTTTGTCGGCGAGGTTTCCGGGTTCGATCTTTCCGCCTTCACTGCCTTCGCGCCGCAGCGCCTGCCGATCCACGGCACGATGACCGCATGGGATCGCCTGTCGGACGATCTGGAGCTCGTTCGCCTCGACCTGACGCAGAAGAAGCATGACGCGGTACTCGCGCGGCTGAGCATTCCGGTCACCGCGAGCGGGCGCGCCATCGGCATCGTCCAGTGGATGCATATCGACCTGTGGGACGGCGTGTCGTTCGACAATCACCCCGATCGCTATACCGATGGCGGCTGGCTCCAGCTCCTGCACAGCTTCCCCGAGCCGATCGACGTGGTGGCGGGGCAGACGCTGGACATCGCGGTCGGTCACGACCGGATCACGCTGATCCTGCTCCCGCTCGCCTAACCGTCAGGCTGCGCGAAGACGCGGTGTTGCCTCAGCCCTGACGCAGCAGCCAGGTGAGCGCGGTCTCGGCGCGCCCGAAGATGCGCAGATAGGATTGGGTCATCTCGCGGCGGATCTGCATGCGGGCAATCGCGCTTTCGGTGACGATCGCGATGCGGCTGGCCGCGGGAAAGCCGGCGAAGTGGCGACGAAAGGCCGCCACCGCCGCCTGCGCCTGCACGCCGCTGCGGCGCATGTCCATGCGCAGGAGATAGCCGGGCGCGAACCCCTCGGCATCGAACTGGTCGCGCAGCTTGCGGGCATAGTCGCCGACTTCGTCAGGCCCGAACATCGCAAGCCACTCGATATCGAGCAGATTCAGCTCTTTACGGAAGGCAACGCGGTACATGTGGCCGCTCTTGCAGCCAAAGGTTAAGGGAATCTAGACCGTGCCCAATGCGAAACGATTTGTCATGGGCACGCCACCGGGAAGCGCGCGCGGCTACCGCGCCTAGCCTTCGTCCTTGACGAAGAACTTGTCGATCACTTCGCGGGCCAGCCGTGCCGGACGCAGCGTTTCGGCATCGAGGCAGCACCAGCTCGACTTGACCTCGGCCAGCACTTCGCCGCCGCGGCGGATCACCGTCTCGTAGAAAGCGCGCGCGCCCTGGACCTTTTCGAGCAACACCGTGGCGACCACGTCGTCCTCGAGGAAGGCAGGCTTGCGATAGGTGATCTCGTGCTTGAGCGCGACCCAGAGGTGCTCGGCCACCGCCTCGACCGGCGCCAGCGCCTGCCAGTGGCTGATCACCGCTTCCTGCACCCACTTCAGATAGGAAGCGTTGTTCACGTGCCCCATGAAGTCGATATCGTCCTGAGCGACATCGATCGGGAATTCATAGGGGAGCGCGGTGCCGGACATGTTTCCGGAATGTAGCGCATCAAGCGTTTCGAAGCGACTAAAATCCCCGGAAAACTGCGGTTTATGCGCGAAGCGTGCTTGCCGTAGCGTCATTCCGCAACCGCCTCGTTCGCGGATGCGGTTTTGCACCCAGGATTCCGTCCCAAGCCGCGTCGGGTAGTCACGGGAAGGAATCGCCCATGAAGCTCCGCCACGCCGTACCGACGCTCGTCCTGCTCACCGCAACGGCCTGCACTCCCGTCCAGATGCGCCTGCCCGTCACTTCCCCCGAGCGGACCGAGCAGGCGGTGCTCGAAGGCATAGGGGACAATCATGACGGCGAATTCATCCTGGCCGAATATGGCGGCAGCTTCGTGCGCGGCGCGGGCTATCGCTGGTTCGGCAACGGGATCGGCGAAGCAGTGCAACTGGATGGCGGCGCCGCCTTCATCGTGCGCGGCGGGGAGATCCGGGGCGAGCTGAGCGCGGAATGCCGCTCCTCCGCCACCGATGTCGGCACCGGTGCGATCACCATCCGCACGCGCGGCATGGCCTATCGTTGCCGCTATGCCCGCGACCGCGAGCCGATCGCCGCACGGCTCGTGCTCGACGAGCGCGGCGCGCTGATGCGCGAGGAGCGGCGCGGCCATATCGATATGGAAGGCGTGCGGATCGACCTGCGCTCCGAGCATCGCCTTGCAGGCAGCGGGCTGCCGATGGCGATGCCCCTCGGCTATGTCTTCTCGATCGGTGGCGACGTGATCGGCGGAATCGACCTGAACGGCCGGTCAAAACACGTGCTCCTGCCCCGCGACCCGGCGTTGCGCGAAGCCGCAGCGGCAGCGGCCCTCTCGCTGGCGTTGTTCATCGATGCCGAGATCGGCGAGATGTCGGAATAATTGGCCTTACCACTTGACTCGAAAACGTCGGGCCAACATCGTCCGGGCATAGCCGCGATGACAGCGGTAGCATGATGGGGATGTCCGATGAAACTGAAGCTCGCCGCCGTTCTGGCCGGAGTCGCACTCACCACCGCCGGCAGCGGCATGGCCCGCCCGGTTGCGCCGGCCGTGGCGACCGCCCCCGCCCTGCCCAGCCGCGCGCAGGTGATGGCATCGATGGAGCGCGTCGCCGACTGGCAGCTCACCCATCTCGACGACCTCAGCTACATGCCCGCCGCGCGCCCCAGCACCAAGCGCGCCCGCGACTGGCAGCAGGCGACCTTCTGGGTCGCGCTGACGCACCTCGCCGACCGTTCGAGCAGCGTGCGCTACAAGGACGCGATCTTCGCCAAGGGCAAGGAGGAAGGCTGGCGGCTGGGAGACCGGCTCTACCATGCCGACGACCATATCATCGGCGCAGCCTGGATCTGGGCCGCGCGCCACGGCGCGGGCGCGCAGGCGTTGGCCCCGATGCGCGCGAGCTTCAACCAGATCCTCGCCGCGCCGAAGACCAACGACCTGCTGTTCACCGCGCCCGAGCCCGGCAAGGGCGATCCGACCTGCACCACCCGCTGGTGCTGGTGCGACGCGCTGTTCATGGCACCACCGACGCTGTGGGCGCTGAGCAAGGACACGAAGGACAAGCGCTACGCCGCCTTTGCCGACAAGGAATATCGCGCGACCACCGACTATCTGTTCGACAAGTCCGAGGACCTCTATTTCCGCGACAGCCGCTTCTTCGACCAGCGCGGCGCCCATGGCGAGAAGCTGTTCTGGAGCCGCGGCAATGGCTGGGTGTTCTCCGGCCTGGCCCGGATGATCCCCGAGATTCCGGCCAAGGATCCGCGCCGCCCCTATTACGTCAAGCTTTTCAAGGAGATGGCGGCGAAGCTGGTGAAGCTGCAGCGCGGCAACGGCTATTGGCCGCCCTCGCTGCTCGCCGATCCCGAGCGCTCGCAGGATGAATCGAGCGGCACCGGCTTCTACGTCCATGGCATGGCATGGGGAATCAAGGCTGGTCTTCTCGATCGCAAGACCTATCTCCCTGCGGTTACAAAGGGTTGGGCGGCACTTGAGAGAGCCGTTCAGCCGAATGGAATGTTGGGCTGGGTACAGCAGGTGAGCGACCGGCCGGACGTGGTGAAGGCCGAGGACGCGCAATTCTATGGTACGGGCGCGTATCTGCTCGCCGGCGCCGCGGTCCATGATCTGACGAGGTAAGGAAGACATATGAAGCATGCCCTCTGGCTCCTCGCCGCCCCCCTGCTGGTCGCGGCCGGGCAGGACAGCGCGCCGCCGGCCCCGCTGGCGACGCTCAACGTCCGCCAGGCGGATGGCAGCTACAAGCTGGTCGACCGGTTCGACGTGCCGGCGGATCACAAGATCCATGACGGCATGATCGCGATGGAAGGACCAGGTTGGGAGAGCGACAAGGTCGCCTATCGCCTGTACCTCGACGAGCGGAACGTGCCGGACATCTATGGCAAGAAGCTGCCCGGGAACGTGCTGCCGACGATCGGCATGGGCCAGGACAATTATCACTCGATGGCACCCTGGGGGCAGGACATCTTCCAGGTCGACCAGTCGCTCGGCATGGGCGGGATCGGCGTGCTGCGCGGCGGCGCGGCGACCCAGCTCGGCAAGGCGAAGATCAGCGCGCGCGTGTTCAACACCGATCGCGCGGCGACGGTGCTGGTCAACAATGTCGGCTTCCCCGGCGAAGGCGGGCCGGCCGACCTTTCGACCACCTACCGGATCTTCGCGGGATCGCGGCTGACCAATGTCGAGGCGCGGGTGAGCGGCAAGGTGCCGCAGATGATCGCGGGGCTGACGCTGCACGACGGGGTCAGCAAGATCGAGAGCCCGAAGCGCGGCAAGTGGCGCTATTTCGCCACCTGGGGCAAGCAGAGCCTGGCCGGGGACGATCTGGGCATCGCGCTCTTCTATCCGGCCGACGAGGCCGCGGGCACCGGCAGCGACGGCAAGACGCTGTACGTGACCTTCTGCGACCCGCGGAACATCCGCTATGCGTTCGGTGCCGTCTGGGTGCAGGAGCCGGGCGCGCCGAAAACCGAGCGCGAATTCCGGAAGTGGCTGGACGATACCGCGACCGACCTGGCGACCCAGCCCTATGTGGTGGGCGCGGTGCAGAAGACCTGCGCGGCGAAGTGAAGAGGCCCTGACGGTTCCCCGGCTTTCGCCGGGGAACGGACGCCTAGCTATCTGCCTTAGGATTGGACTCGCTCACGCCCGAGCCGTTCCCGAAATAGCGCTTCAGCTCGGTCTCCGGCGCAAGCGGATAGCTGTCACCCCAGGCACCGCGCGCGCGGCGCAGCAGCTCGTCCAGCTCGCCGGGCAGCGGACGCAGCTCGGGCATCGGCCAGGTCTCGACCTTGCGGTAATAGGGCTTGAGATAGTCGGTGGCCCCGCGCAGGCCCTTGCCGCCGTCCTGGTAGTTCCACAGATCGACGCCGACGCACCTGGCCATATCCGCGACGTCATAGGCGGCAAGCAGCGCATAGATCGAATAATGGAGGCTGCGCGTACGGGTGAGCTCGAGCGGCAGCTTGCCCTCCGGCGTGAACTGCGGCGCGATGCGCTTCTTCGGGAAAGCCTCGGCCACCGCCCTGGTCATTTCCGGCCTGCGGGCGAACAGCGCGAATTGCGCGGTCTGCGCGTCGAACCACATGCCATGGTTGTTCTTGGCGGCATTCTCCGCCTTGCCGTTCCTGCTCGACTGCATCCAGTCGAGATAGTCGGAGAACCACTTCTCCAGACCCTTCTGCTCCTCGGCGGTGAGCTTGCCCGCCGGGCCGATCAGCCCGATGCCGTCGACGACCCGCTCGAGCCGCGAGGTGTCGAGCACGCCTTCCGCCCTGCCCTCCTCGCGCCCGGGAACGGCCTGGGCATAGTTCATGTTCGGGTTCATCCGCGTCGCGGGCGTCAGGAACCAGGTGCGCACCAGGCTGGCCGCGCGACCGGCGTAACGCGGGTTGTCGGAGAAATAATAGGCCAGGCTCAACGTCTCGACGTCCGAGCTCATCCCCTCCAGATCGCTGACGTCGAACTTGTCGGTGTTGCGGTCGGGATTGATCTCGCCGTCGCGGCGTATGTAGGGCAGCCCGGTCTTGGTCGCAGGATCGGGCCACCAATAGGGGCCGATGCTGAGATAGTCGTGGCGATCGCCCGAGGGCGGGATCGTCCTTTTGTCGGTCACCGTATAGAGCGGCCGCTTCATCGCCGCCTCGGCGCGGGCGATCAGCCGCTCATAGGCTGCCTTCACCGCCGGATCGGTGGCGATCGCGGCCTTGAGCCGCGCCATCACGTCCGGCGCCAAGAAAAAGGTCCTGCGTCCACCGAACGCCGCGGAATATCCTTCCGCGCCGTTGCAGACCGGCTGCTGCGTATTCTGGCCAGGGGAGGCGATCCCGGCATGGGAGGCAGCCTGCGGCGCGAACGCCGCAGCCAGGACTAGGAGAGGAATGGGACTGCGGCGCATGGGATATTCTCCTTCGCGCTCAGTAGCGGATCCGGAAGCCGAAATAATATTGCGGCCCGCTCTCGCTCACCTCGGCGATCGAATCGTAGCCGCCCTTGTAGAACACGTCCTTGGTGTTGGTGACGTTGAGCGCCTGCAGCTTGAGCTGGATGTTCTTCGTCACGTCATACTGGACCGAGAGGTTCAGATAGCCCGCGTCCTGCACCCCGCGGTTCGTGCCGCCGTTCGGCTTGTAATAGTGCGAGCGGTAGCGATACATCGCGCGCAGCGAGAAGCCCTTGCGCTCCCAATAGACCGTGCCGTTGGCAACGTACTTGGACAGGCCGATCAGGTTCTCCGGATCGAGATAGGCGCCCAGCGCCGACGTGTCCGGATACTGGAAATTGGCCCAGGCGATGTTGAGCGATCCGTTGACGCCGAAGCCGCTCAGAATGCCGGGCAGCCAGGAGAAATTGTGGCTGCCGGTGAACTCGACGCCGTAGAGGTGACGCAGGTCCGGATCATTGGCCGGGGCGATCAGGTTGACGTTGTAGCTCTGCTGGGTCGGTGCGCCGGCATCCACTTGGGTAGTGACGGTGATCGTGGTCGGGAGACCCGCCGAACGCGAGATCACCGAACCGCGCAGCCATTTGTAATAGCCGGCGACCGAGAAGAGCGTGTCGCGGCTCGGATAGAATTCCAGGCTGACGTCCGCATTCCAGGCGCGCATCGGCTTGAGGTTCGGATTGCCGCTGGTCGGATTGAAGGTCACGCTGGAAGCGCCGCCGGTGCCCGAGGTCGGGTTCAGGTTGATGCCCGCGCCGAAGCTCTCGATCGGCGAACGCGACAGGGCGCGATAGCCGGCGGTGCGCAGCTTGATCTTGTCCGACAGGTCGAAGCTGAGGTTCAGGCTGGGCAGCCAGTAGGAATATTCGCCCTTGAGCGTATCGGTCTGGATCGTGCCGGTGGGATCGGCGGCAACCGTGTAGCTGTCCGCGCCGGTATCGATCGTCACCTTGAACGGCAGGCGATAGCCGACCGAGGTGATGTTGGTCTTCACATAGCGCAGGCCGATATTGCCGCTGACCGGCAGCGCACCGAGATCGCCGCGGAAGCTGGCCATCACATAGGCCGCCTTGATCCGCTCGCGGATGTCGAGGTCGCTCGGGTCGCGGCTCTCGGCCGGCAGCGGCAGCGCGTCCGATCCGGTAAAGGCCTTGTACAGGCACTGGTTGTCGAACGTCGCCCAGCTGGTGAGGTTCGTGCTGGTGCTCGGGAAATAGTCCTTGGTCGGGAAGCCGCGGCGGCAATTGGCGTTCGCGCTGTTGATGATCTGCGCGACGGTCTGGCCGCCATAGGGCAGGATCGTGTTCACATCGTTGTTGCGGTTGTTGTCGAGCGTGCGGTGGTGCTCGGAATAGCGCCCGCCCGCCTTGATCGCGGTGAGGAAGCTGCCCTCGGCAAACTTGTATTCGCCATCGAAGCGGCCCGCCCAGATATTGTCCTTGCGATCGGTGACGAAGCGGTTGCGCGCATAGACCGCGGTCGCGGTGTTGGCGCCGAAGCTCGCCGGATTGTTGACGTCGAAATTGAGGAAAGTGACGCGCGGCACGTCCGGGCTGTCGGTATAGTCGAGCTCATAGCCGACGCGCGTGGTCGAGCGCATGCGGGTGGCCTTCTGCGTCTCGGTGCGGTGCGAGTCCGAGAAGCTGCCATCGGCGGTGAGGATGAAGTTGCCCGGCTTCCAGGTGACGGTCGCGCCGCCGCCCTTGTATTCCTCGTTGCGATTGCGCAGCTCGAGCTGGTTCTCGATGTTCGAGTTGCCGCTGTACTTGATCAGCGCGCCCTTGGTGTAGCCGTTGGTGCCGTCGCCGATCAGGATCGGCTTGATGCCGCGCAGCGCCTCGGCGATCGACAGGATGTTGCGATCCTCGGTCGATTCCCGCTTCGACCACTGCCCGTCGAGCGCGATGTCGAGATTGGGCGCGGGGCGCCACTGGAGCGCGCCGATCACCGCGTTGCGCAACTCGCGCGTATTCTGCTGGCGGAAGTTGCGCGACTGGGTGGCGTAATAGGTGGTGCCGACCGTCTCGCCGATGCCGGCGCGCGGCGCAGTGCCCACCTGGCAGTTCGAGTTTGCGCCCGCCGCATTGAGCTGGGCAGTGGTGCCAGTGACGAGCGTGCCGTTGAGCGCCGAGGTGTTGCACGGCACGAAGTTCGAGTTGCCGTTGTAATAGTCTTCCGGCGCCGCGACGTCCTGGCGCTGATAGCCGATCGCGATACCGAATTCGCCGATACCCGTGCTGAACTGCTTCACAAGGCTGGCATTGGCGCGGTAGCCAAGGCCGTCGCGGCCGATGATGTCGTCATCCTTGGGCAGATAGGATCCGCGGATCTCGGCCTGGAAGCGCGACTTGCCATAATCGAGCGGGCGCATCGACTTGAGCTCGATCACGCCGCCGATGCCGCCTTCGAGGAAGTCGGCGCGCTGCGTCTTGTAGACGATGACGCCGTTGACCAGCTCGGATGGGAATTGCTGGAAGGCGACCGAACGGTCCGCGCCGGCAGTGGAGACTTCGCGACCGTTGAAGGTCGAGAAGCTCAGCGTCGGGCCGAGGCCGCGCACCGACAGTTCGTTGGCATTGCCCTTGAAGCGATCGGCCGAGACGCCGGTGATACGCTCGAGCGTATCGCCTACGCTATTGTCCGGCAGCGCGCCGATCTCGTCGTTGACGATGCCGTCGAGCACCACATCGGCGTTGCGCTTCACGTCGATCGAGCTGCGCTGCTCGGCGCGGGCACCGGTGACGACGATGGCCTGGCTTTCCTCCTGGGGAGCCGCCGCGGCGGGATCGGCCGTCGTGTCCTGCGCATAGGCGGGCACCACGGCACAGGCCGATGCCAACAGCGCCAGGCGCAGTGCATTACGTCCGAAAGCGGAAAAACGGATCCCAGGCATACCAACTCCCCTGCATATATTTTTATCGCGCCCGTTTTCGGGTCGGGCTTCTTGGTAAGGCCAATTTGTCACCGGTGTCAACCCAATTGGCCAGTTCGAGATTTCCAGCCACCGTCAGCGGTAGCTGAGCGACCACCGCAAGGTGAGCGGCCCGGACAAGCGACGGGCGCCAAGGCGACAGCGGACGAGCGAAGCGAAGGCGCCGGTCGGCGCGCGATACTCCTTGCCCTCCGCCGGGCCGACCGTGCAACCCTGATAGCCGGTGGCGGAGAAGCCGGTGACCTCCCCTGCCCCGAACGCCACCGCGCCGGGCCCGGCGCTGCGCGCTTCGCCGGAGAAGCTGGCGAATTCCAGCGTAACGTCGGACAGCTCGACCGGCCCGGCCGCACGATAGGTGTCCGTGCGGGTGATCCGGCCGGGCGTGAATTCGTAGCGGGTGGTGACGGTGATGCGCTTGTCGGCGACCGGGGCATTCTCGCCCATCCGGTCCATCGCATCCTGCCGCCAGCCGACGATCGTCCGACTGCCCTGCCGCTTCCAGCTGATCCCGCGGAACCAGGCCAGCGGCATCAACACGCTGCCGTCCGCCAGCGCGAAGCGCGGGGTAAGCTGCGGGAAGCTGGCGTCCGCGGATCCCTGCAGCATCCCGCCCGAGAAAGGGATCGGGAAATAGGGATTGTGCATATGCTGGTCTTCGGCGCCGTTGATGATCGGCAGGCCGATGACATGCCCCTTGTCGCGCAGCGTGAGCAGCGCGCGGTCATGGTCGCCGCGGGCGAACCAGGTGAAGCGCGCCGCCGGCAAGGTCCGGAGCCAGGCCGCATAGTCGGGCGACGGCGCCGCGCCCTTGTAACCCAGGCCGTTCCACAGCGCGTTGGTATAGATATATTGGCGGGCGAGGCTGAGATTCTCGCCCAGGATCCGGTGCTTGCCGCGATAGCCATCGGTGCGGCGGCCATCGTCCCACAGGTTCACCGATCCCGTTGCCGGGCTCAGCCAGAAATCGGCATAGCGTGCGGCGATCCGGCTGGAGAGCGCATAGGCCATGTCGCGCTCCTTGGGCGTCAGCACGCCGAGCCTTGCCGCGGCGGTGAGCACCTCGAGGAAGGCAGTTTCGCCATAGGTGCCGATGCTGCGGCCATATTCCCAGCCTTCGCCGGTCAGGGTCGCACGGTGGAGCATCAGCTCGGCAGACTTGCGCAACCAGGCCTTTACCTGCGGCGTCGGCGTCATCCCCGTTTCGATGAAGCGCTGGGCGATCTCGCCGATCAGCAGCACCGAATAGCGATCGAAACGGCCATGGCCGTCGGTCTCGTCGGCGAAGCCATATTGGCCCGAATAGCTGCGATAATGCTCGATCATCCGCTGGAGCAGCGCTCTGGACGCCGCTTCGTCCTCCCAGCCGAGCAGGTAGCGCAGACGCGCGACGCTGAAGGCGACGCCGTAGTAGTTGTTGGGCAGGTCGTGAAGCAGGTCGAGCGACTTCGCATCGACGAAGCGCCGCCAGTCGAGCTTCTCGCGAAGCCGCGCGATCGTTTCGGGGCGCACCGCCTGATCGAGCAGACCGGCCCGCTTCAGGGCGTGAAGGGCCGAGATGTAATAGTAGATGCCCCAGGTATCGTTGGGGTCGTCGAGCGTCAGGTCGGCGATCTCGCGGTAGCCGGCGAGATATTCGGCCAGCTTTGGATCGGTGCGCGGCGTGTCGAGCAGCAGATAGCTGAGGCCAGAAGCGATCTTGCCGGGGAGGAACTTGTCGCCGCTGTCGAACACCGGCACGCCGTCGAGCCGCATGGCCCGCTTCTCGCGCAGCAGCTGGTGGAGCAGCGCGGCCAGCTGGGGCATCAGCCGCTGCTCGATCGTCGCGTCCATGGGCGGCGCCACCGCATAGACGGGGCCATGGGGCGAAGGCGCTGCGGGCTGGGCGATCGCCGCGGGGACGGCGAGCAACGCGAGACAGGCGGCGCCCAGCGGTGCACGCGACAGGTTCTTCAATTGGCCTCTCCTTTTGGTAAGGCCAATTTCAATCTTCAGGTAATCGGTGTCAAGCCACTCGCTTGCGGGATCAGGCCGAGCCGATCTTCAGGCGGCGCGCCACGCTGTCGCGGCGCGTCTCGATCTCGTTGCGTGCGCGCTGCATCGCCTCGAGCTCGGTAGCCTCGAGCAGGTCGTCGACCACGCCGCGCAGGTGCCGGCGCATCGCGTTGCGCGCCGCATGCGGGTCATGCGCCTTGAGCGCATCGAGGATCGGGCGATGCTCCTCGACTCGCGGCGTGATGCCGCCGCGCTTGGCGCGGGCGAACATGTTGGCGGCCAGCGGCGAGTTGACGCGCAGGTCCCAGAGATAGTCGACGACGCTGCGGATCGCGGCGTTTCCGGTGGCATTGGCGATGGCGAGGTGGAAGCGGTGATCGGCGTCCATCACCGAGGGCTCGTTCGAGTCGTCGGCCGCCATTTCCTCGATCAATTCCTCGAGCTCGGCGAGCTGCTCGTCGGTGATCGACACCGCGGCCAGGGCAACCGCCTCGCCTTCGAACAGGATGCGCGCCTCGGTCAGGTCGAAGGCGCCGACGTCGAAATTGAGCGAATCCGCCCGCTCGCCACTGCCATGCTCGCGCTTGGTGACATAGAGGCCCGAGCCATGCCGCGCCTCGATCCAGCCCTTCATCTCGAGCGCGATCATCGCCTCGCGGATGGTCGGACGGCTGACCTTGTATTCCTCGGCGAGGTCGCGCTCTCCCGGCAGGCGCGAACCCGGCGACCAGCGCCCGGCCTCGATCGCTTCGGTGATCGAAGCGGCTACCCGCTGGTAAAGCTTGTTGCCTGTGATCTTCATGCCGTCCTCATCCTTACACAACCTCGTAGGTTGACACGATAGGTCATACAAGTGGATATTGGCCTGACCACTTGAGAGGGTTTAAACTTGCCACGTATCACTGCCGCCCGCGTTATCGTGACGCGCCCCGGCCGCAACTTTGTAACGCTGAAGATCGAGACGGACGAGGGCGTTTATGGCCTCGGCGACGCGACGCTCAACGGCCGCGAACTGGCGGTGGCCAGCTACCTCAACGATCACGTCATTCCCTGCCTGATCGGCCGCGATGCGCACAGCATCGAGGATATCTGGCAGTATCTCTACAAGGGCGCCTATTGGCGCCGCGGCCCGGTGACGATGAGCGCGATCGCCGCCGTCGACATGGCGCTGTGGGACATCAAGGGCAAGCTGGCCAACATGCCGGTCTACCAGCTGCTCGGCGGGGCCGCCCGCGAAGGCTGCATGGTCTATGGCCATGCCAATGGCTCTGACATCAGCGAGACGATCGAACGCGCCCACGAATATCTGGAGCAGGGCTACAAGGCCGTCCGCCTCCAGTCGGGCGTGCCGGGCATGGCCACGACCTATGGCGTGTCGGGCGAGCGCTTCTACTACGAGCCGGCCAAGGGATCGCTGCCCGAGGAATCGCAGTGGAGCACGTCAAAATACATGCGCTTCGTGCCGGAGCTGTTCGACAAGGCACGCGCGTCGCTGGGCTGGGACATCCACCTGCTGCATGACGTGCATCACCGGCTGACCCCGATCGAGGCAGGCAGGCTGGGCAAGGACCTGGAGCCGTACCGGCTGTTCTGGCTGGAAGACGCCACGCCGGCCGAGAACCAGGCCGCTTTCCGGCTTATCCGCCAGCACACCACCACCCCGCTGGCGGTGGGCGAGATCTTCAATTCGATCTGGGACTGCAAGCAGCTGATCGAGGAACAGCTGATCGACTATATCCGCGCGACCGTGGTGCATGCCGGCGGCATCACCCATCTGCGCCGGGTGGCCGCACTGGCCGACCTCTACCAGGTGCGCACCGGCTGCCACGGCGCGACCGACCTGTCCCCGGTCTGCATGGCGGCGGCGCTGCACTTCGGCCTGTCGGTGCCGAATTTCGGCATCCAGGAATATATGCGCCACTCGGAGGAGACCGACGCGGTGTTCCCGCATGCCTACAGCCTCAACAACGGGCTGATGCACCCGGGCGACAAGCCGGGGCTGGGCGTGGACATCGACGAGGTCCTGGCCGCCAAATACGAGTACAAGCGCGCCTATCTGCCGGTGAACCGGCTCGAGGACGGGACGATGTTCAACTGGTGAGATTCACGCCGGCGCTTGCCTACAGCGCGAGCGCCGGCGACTCGCGAAAGTACACGAAGTACAGGCCAAGAGCGGGTTTTCGCTGCGGCAATTTTGACCCTTTTGACGGAAACGCGATTCATCCCGCAACATTGTTGCGCGCGCGTGATCCTATTTCATCCGACAGGGCAAAGAGCGGCGGGCAACGAGCACGACCGCGCCAGCCAAGCAGGCGAAATCCTACATTGCAAGGCAGGGCTAGGCGCGTTCCCGCTTCATCCAGCGCGCCTCGCCCGGGAAGGGAATGCGCGGCATGAGCCCCCAGGACTTTCCGTCGATCGCAATCGGCTGCCCCGGCGCCTTGCGCGCCAACAGGCGGTCCAGGGCGGGCAGATCCTGCACCGGCAGATAGAGGCTGTACTGGCCATCCTTCCAGTGGACGGTCCGCGGATCATTCAGGCCGGGCCAGCGCCGCGGCCATGCAAGCGGGGCGCCTTCCGGCACCGGATTATAGAGGCCGAGCACGACTTCGATCCGCTCGGGCATCCACGCCGTGGCGCGCGGAGGATCGAAATGCGCCAGCCGATCATAGGCTGCGACGACCAACGGCGGCAGCTTCTCGCGCACCCGCGCGATCGACGGGTCGCCATAGACCGAGAGGACCTGCGGCGACTCCGCGCCATACAGATACAGCGTGACATTGCTGCCGTCAGTCCAGCTTTCCACCTCATAGTGGCGGGCCAGCCCGGCCTGCACGGGGAGGTTCAGGTCCCGAACCAGCGCATCACGCTCCAACGGTTCGAGCCGGACCGTCCGAAAACCCTCGCCATGCCGATAGATCGCCGTGCCATCGGCATAGAGCGCGAAATCCGGGGTTTCGAGGCCCATGCTGAGCGACCAGACCGGCAGCGAGATCAGCACGACCAGCGGCTCGGCCGCTGCCGCACCGGCAAAGGCGGGCAACGGCATACAGGCAGCGATTCCTGCCATCAGCAACGTGCGGCGTGCAATTTCCATCGAATCCCCCGGGCCTGACGACAGCCACACTGCCCGCGCGACGGCGCCGGGGAAAGACACCGAATGATCCGTTTGGGGAATGCGGAGCGCGCGAAGCTCCACATGGGAAGGCGCCTAGCAGGCCGGCCCCGATTTCAGCGCGCTGTCGCCCCATGCGACCCGGTGGACCACCAGGGTCGGTTCGTGCGCATCGCGTTTGATCTCGAAGCGCTGCGGCGCGTTCCAGGCCACGCTGTGCAGATCGGCATCGCCGCTGCCGTCGAACAGGAAGCCCGGCGTGACCTGTATCTCGGCGCCCGCCCGCACCACCCGGAAGTCATGCACGGCACCGGGGACGAGCAAACGCCCATCGCTGCCCGCGAGTCGCATGACCGGTCTGGTGCCAAGATAATAGCAGCCATCTGCCAGCCTGGGCGCGGGCCCGCATGCGGCGAGAACAGCTGTGGTAAGAAGCGCGGCCCAGAGGGCGCGAGGGGTGCGCAACTTCATGGCCGTACCTCGCCCGCTGCGCCGGACAGTTCCCCGGCGAAAGCCGGGGCCCAGGGTCAGAAGAATTCCAGCGGAGAAACCCTGGGCCCCGGCCTGCGCCGGGGAACGGAAGTGGGAAGGGCTCAGCCCTCCTCGACCGGAGCGCCGGGGCCGTTCTTCAGGATCGACTCGATCGCGTTCTTCGCGCTCGCCTTGGTCGTGTAGCCTTCGGTCCAGAAGATCACTTCGCTGTTGTACTTGAACTTGGCGACATACTCGCCGGCCTTGTTCTGCTCGATCACGAACTTGTGTGCCATTCGCTTTCTCCCGGACTCAAACCGCTAACCTAAGTTAGCCGCCGAAACGTGCAGGCGAATAGGTGGCCGGGTCAATAGCCGCCACCGCGGGATCGGGCGAGGTGCCGAGCAGCAGCGCCGCGGCGAGCTGCGCGGCGGCGGGCGCCGTCTGGATGCCGAAGCCGCCCTGCCCCGCGCACCAGAAGAAGCCCGGCGCGTCGCCCGCAAAGCCATAGACCGGCAGGCGATCGGGCGCGAAGCTGCGCAGGCCCGCCCATTTGTGCTCGAGCTTCTCGATCCGCCAGTCGACGACATGCTCGAACCGGTCGATCGCCAGCGCGACGTCCAGATCCTCGGGCTGGGCGTCGCAGGGTGGGGTCTCGATTTCGTCATGCGGGCTTAGCCAGAGCCGGCCGCCCGCCTCGGGCTTCCAGTAGAAACTGCCGCCGATATGCGCGACCATCGGGCTGAGCGGCGCCGGCGCGGGGTCGGTCTTCAACTGCATGATCGTGCGGCGATAGGGCGTGATGCCGAGCGGAGTGACACCGACCATCTCGGCCACCGGATCGGCCCAGGCGCCGGCGGCATTGACCAGCATATCGGCTTCGAACGCGCCTGCGCGCGTCTCGAGCAGCCAGCGGCCGGCTTCGCGGCGGGCGGAGAGCAGGCCGGCATCGGTATGGAGCGCCGCCCCTGCCCGCTTGGCCGTGGCGAGCATGTCGCCGTGGAGCGCGCCGACATCGATATATTCGCAGCTCGGCTCGAGCACCCCGAGCGTCCATTCGGGGCGCAGCCCCGGGATCAGCGCCTGGGGATCGACGGCGCGCAGCTCGACTCCGGTGCCCTCGAACTCGGCGAGGAACGCGTCGATCGCGCACGCCTCGTCGGCGCGGCCGATATGGACCGAGCCCATCGGCTCGAGATAGCCGCCGTCACGCAAGGGCCCACCCGAGGCGGTGGTCAGCGGCTGGATCGCCGGACCACCATAGCTTTCGGACCAGAAGGCCGCCGAGCGGCCGGTCGAGTGATAGCCGGCACGGTCCTCCGCTTCGAGCAGCAGCACGCGCGCATGCGGCGCGATCTCGGCCGCGAGGCTGGCCCCGGCGATGCCGGCGCCGATGATCGCAACGTCATAGGCCATCAGCGACGCTGGGCGCGGGCGGCGAGGAAGAGGTCGATCTCGCCGATCGCGCGATTGCGGACCTTGTCGCCCTCGCGCAGGATCTCGTGCGCGCTTTCCTTGCCGAAACTGACGATGCGGGCATCGGGCAGCCTGGGAACGATCCTGAGCGCGGCCTTTGCGTCGACCAGCCCATCGGCCTTGGCGACCAGCGCCAGCACGGGGACCGGCATCTTCCTGAGCTTCGGATTGCCGGCAAGCTCGCGCATCGACTTGAACGCCTGGATCAGCCAGCGCCAGCTCGGCGGGCCGGTGACGATCTCGGGATTGTGCTGCTGCCAGAAGATCTCGTCCGAATAGCGATCGCGATCATGGGTGAGCAGGTTGGCCCGGGTTTCGGTGGTATAGGGTTTTTCGTTGCTCTTCCAGGCCGGGCGGGTGGGATCGCCGACTCCGCCCAGGATGCGCGCGGCACGCTCGGCAAAGGGGCCCAGCGCGCTCTTCACACCGAGCATCGGTGCCACGATCACCGCGGCATCGGGGCGGATTGCGCCTTCGACCAGCCCGCGCAGGATCAGATGGCCGCCCATCGAATGGCCCATCACGACATGCGGCCCCGGAGTCGCGGCTTCCCATTCGGCATAGAAGGCGCGCAGATCGGCGATGAAGCTGTCGAAGCTGTCGATGTCGCCGCAATTGGCGCGCGAGGTGAGCCGGCCCGAGCCGCCCTGGCCGCGCCAGTCGAACGAGGTGATCGTCCAGCCCTGTTCGTGCCAGTGGTGGAACGCCTCCAGATACTTCTCGAAGATGTCGCCGCGGCCGCCCTGGAACAGGATCGAGCCGCGCGGCGTGGCGGTGTCGGCGGGCCAGGCAAAGGCGCGCAGGTGCCAGCCATCGGGCGCGGTCCAGTGGTGGACCTTGGCCCCGGCGGGGAGGGTACGGCGAATATCCGGATTTTCACGCATATCGCTTGGTTACGTTTTGATAAGCCGTCCCGTCTAGGACTTTGCTCCTATGGGGGAGTGGTTCGTCACCTTGCTGCTTGTTGCGCTCGCGCTGCTGCTCGTCTCGGCGGGCATCCAGGACGCACGCACCCGTGAGATCGCCAACTGGAAGAATGCGGCCATCGCGCTGATGGCGCCGCTCTGGTGGTGGGCGAACGGGCTGGCCCTGTGGCCGGACATGGCATTGCAGCTGGGCATCGCCACGCTGGTCTTCGGCTTCTTCCTGGGCGCCTTCGCGCTGGGGCAGATGGGCGGCGGCGACGTGAAGATGATCGGCGCGCTCGCACTATGGCTGCCGATGCAGCCGCTGGTGTGGATGCTGGTGCTGATGTCGCTGATCGGCGGCGGGCTCACCCTGGTGATGGTGATCGAGAAGAAACTGCGGCCGGCCCGGGGGGGGCCTGTGGAAATTCCTTATGGCGTGGCCATCGCAATCGCAGCGCTGCTCGTTCTTCGCGAACCGATTTTTAACCAGTTCGGGTGAATACTTAACGCTGGCGCAACCACAACGCCGACGTTTTTTTGAGAAGGCTTGGGAATAGCGAAATGGATGCACGCAAGCTGATCCTGCTCGTCGGTGCGCTGGTCGTGGCCGCAATCACCGCATTCATGGCGCGCAGCCTGATGAGCGGCGCACCCGCGCCCCAGGCCGGGGCCGTGCCTGCCGCGGTGCAGCCGCAGAACACCACCGAGGTGCTCGTCGCCAAGCGCGAGCTGCCCGTGGGCACCATCCTCGACGCCCAGTCGCTCGAATTCCGCCCCTGGCCCAAGGAGCTGGTCGAGGGCGCCTATTACGTGAAGAGCGAATCGGATCCGGCCAAGCTGGTCGGCACCGTGGTTCGCTTCCCGATTCCCGCCGGTCAGCCGGTGACCCAGGGCGCGCTGGTGAAGCCCGGCGACCGCGGCTTCCTCGCCGCCGCGCTCGGCGCCGGCATGCGCGCGGTCACCGTGCCCGTCTCGACCCAGAGCGCCGTTGCCGGCTTCGTCTTCCCGGGCGACCGGATCGACCTGGTGCTGACCCAGTCGGTGTCGGGCGGTGGCGATGGCCCGCCGCTCAAGGCTTCGGAGACGATCCTGCGCAACCTGCGCGTGCTCGCCACCGACCAGAAGACCGACAAGCAGACCGACGACAAGGGCAACACCATCGTCAACACCTTCTCGACCGTGACGGTCGAGGCGACTCCGAAGATCGCCGAGAAGATCGCGGTCGCGCAGACCATCGGCACGCTCTCGCTGTCGCTGCGCTCGATCGCCGACAACCAGGGCGAGCTCGAGGAAGCGATCGCCGCCGGCGACGTCGAAGTGCCGACCGATCCGAAGAAGGAAAAGGAAATGATCGCCAAGGTGGCGACGCGTCCCCAGGAGGGCGCGACCACCTTCGCGACCGGCGCCGACGTGTCGCGCTTCCAGCGCAGCACCGTTCCGGCCAAGCCGCGCGACGCCGCCCCGATGGGCGGGGCGCCTGCCGGCGTGGCGCCGGGCCAAGGCTATCCGGGTGCGGTCGCTCCGCGCGGCCCGGTCGTCACCATCGTTCGCGGCAATGCCGAGACCGCCGTTGCTCTGGGGGGCAAGAACTAAGATGACCAGCAAGCTTCTTCTGAAGCGCTCGCTTGCCGCGATCGTGTCGACCGCGATGGTCGGCGCGCCGGCGACCGGCTTCGCCCAATCGGCAAAGGCCAAGCGCCCGCACCAGACCCGCCCGAGCCAGTCGCGCGCCAATGTCGGCGTCGCCAGCCTGCCGGCCGGCACCCAGCGCCCGACCAGCGAGATCCTGCTGTCGATCGGCGAGGGCCAGCTGATCACGCTGCCGGGCAATGTGGCGAACGTCTGGACGTCGAACCCCGGCGTGGCGGACGTCTATGTCAACAATCCGCGCCAGATCCACCTGTTCGGCAAGGACTTCGGTGAAGCGACCGTGTTCGCCACCAGCGCCTCGGGCGCGGTGGTGTTCTCGACCACCGTCCGCGTCGCGCAGAACCTCACTTCGATCGACCGGATGATCAAGGTCGCGATGCCGGATGCCGACATCCAGGTGACCACGGTCGGCCAGATCGCGGTGCTGAACGGCACGGTGAAGTCTCCGCAGGACAGCGAGCAGGCCCAGCGCCTGGTCACCAGCCTGCTCAACCCGGGCGTCAACGGCAGCGATCCGAACGCCCAGGTGAAGATCGCGGTGATCAACCGGCTGAAGACCGCCACGCCGCTGCAGGTGCAGCTGCAGGTGAAGTTCGCCGAGGTGAGCCGCAGCTTCGTCAAGAATATCGGCGTGAACTTCACGACCAAGGACTCGACCGGCGGCTTCCAGTTCGGCCTGGCCCAGGGCCGCAGCCCGGGTTCGTTCACTGCTGCCGACCTGGCCAAATATCCGGTCGCGACGATGACGCAGAACGGCGTCAGCATCACCGGCGCCTATGATCCCTCCACCGGCCAGTTCCTCAACCCGCGCGCGAGCGGCCTGGCCGACATCACCCGCGGCTCGGACAACGCCACCATGGGCCTGGCCGGCAAGCTGTTCGGCCTGGACGTGCTCTCGGCGATCGATATCGGCGAGACGATCGGCCAGGTGACCACGCTGGCCAATCCGAACCTGACCGCGCGATCGGGCGAGACCGCCAACTTCCTGGCCGGCGGCGAGATTCCGATCCCCGTGGCGCAGGGCCTGGGCACCACCACCGTCGAGTACAAGCAGTACGGCATCAGCCTGGCGTTCACGCCGACGGTGCTGAGCGACGGCCGCATCTCGCTTCGGGTCCGCCCCGAAGTGTCGCAGCTGACTTCGGCCGGCGCGGTGCAGCTCAACGGCGTCACCATCCCCGCGCTCAGCACGCGCCGCAGCGAGACCACGGTCGAGCTCGGTTCGGGCGAAAGCATGGTGATCGGCGGCCTGCTGCAGAACAGCCACAACAACACCGTCACCAAGACGCCCGGCCTGGGCGACGTGCCGGTGCTCGGCGCGCTGTTCCGCTCCAACGGCTTCCAGCGCAACGAGACCGAACTGGTGATCGTGATCACCCCGTATCTGGTGAAGCCGGTCAACGCGAACCAGATCGTGCTGCCGACCGACGGCTATCGCGCGCCGAACGACCTGGAGCGCGTGCTCCTGGGTTCGCTCTCGGGCAAGGACAAGACCAACGATCGTCCGAAGCCGAGCATGGCGCCGGCCGACGGCCAGCCCGCGGTGGGCGCCTTCTCGCCCGCACCGACCAACCAGCCCGTCGCGCCCGTCCAGGTCGCGCCGGCTCCCACCAACAACCGCAAGCAGAAGAAGGGTGGCTCCGCGGCCCCCGGCTTCGGCTTCTGATCCCGATGCGACTGACGAGGAGATCGCCCGTGCTTCCGCGCTTCACTCCCCTGCTCGTCCCGGCGCTGCTGCTCGCAGGCTGCGGCACCTATAATGGCGGCGTCGAATCGGTGCATCAGCCGGTCGTGCAGCGTAACGACTATGTGCTCGACCTGCAGACCACCGGCTATGGCCTTGCCGCCGGCGAGAGCCAGCGCCTGGCCGGCTGGATGTCGGCGATGAACCTGCGCTACGGCGACCGCGTGGCGATCGACGACGGCGCCGCCGGCACCACCGGCCGCCAGGAAATCGCCGCCGAGGCGGGCCGCTACGGCCTGATCCTCGCCGATCGCGCCCCGGTGACCGCCGGCCAGATCGCGCCGGGCACGATCCGCGTGGTCGTCACCCGGATGACCGCTGCGGTGCCGGGCTGCCCCGACAATTCGCGTCCCGCCGAATACACGTTCGAGGCGAGCACCAGCTCCAACTATGGCTGCTCCACCAATGCCAACCTCGCCGCGATGATCGCCGATCCGGCCGATCTCGTCCGCGGCGCGCCCGGCTCGCCCACCGGCGACCCGGCGACCAGCGCCAAGGCGATCGGTGCCTTCCGTACGGCAGCGCCCTCGGGCGCCGGCGGCGCCACGCTGAACTCTGGTGGGAGCACGCCGAAGTGAACGCGCCCTTCAATCCCGCCCGCACCGGGCATCGCGATCCGTTCGTTGCCTTCGTCTGCGACGAGGCGACGGCGGAGATCCTGCGTCCGATCGCCGTCGAGCTCGGCTGGTCGCCGGAAAAGGTCAACAAGGGCGGCCTGCGCAACGCGGTCCAGACCCTGTCGGTCTCGGCCAGCCCGAACATCCTGTTCGTCGACCTGTCCGAGAGCGGCGATCCGCTGAACGACATCAACGCGCTCGCCGAAGTCTGCGAACCGGGCACGGTCGTGATCGCATCGGGCCAGGTCAATGACGTGCGCCTGTATCGCGACCTCGTCGCCAGCGGCATCCACGACTATCTGCTCAAGCCGCTGAACCCGGATGCGCTGCGCGATGCCTTCGCCCAGGCGCAGACCGCGCTCAACGCGCCAAAGGCCGCCGAGACCGGCGCCGAGCGCGCGCACTGCGCGGTCGCGGTGATCGGTACCCGCGGCGGTGCCGGCGCTTCGACGATCGCGACTTCGCTCGCCTGGCTGATGGGCGAGAAGCAGGGCCGCACCACGGCGCTGCTCGACCTGGATGTGCATTTCGGCACCGGCGCGCTCGCGCTCGACCTGGAGCCCGGCCGCGGCCTGACCGACGCGATCGAGAATCCGAGCCGCATCGACGGCCTGTTCATCGAGCGCGCGATGGTGCGCGCGTCGGACCGGCTCGCGGTGCTCAGCGCCGAGGCGCCGATCCACTCGCCGATCATGACCGACGGCGCGGCCTTCTATCAGCTGCAGGAAGAGATCCGCACCGCCTTCGAGTGCACCGTGGTCGACCTGCCGCGCTCGATGCTGGTCAACCATCCGCACCTGATCACCGATGTGCAGGTGGCCGTGCTGGTGACCGAGCTGACGCTCGCCGCCGCGCGTGACGCGATCCGCATCCTCAGCTGGTTCAAGTCGAACGCGCCGCAGACCCAGGTCATCGTGGTCGCGAACAAAATCCAGCAGGCGGGCGTTCTGGAGATCAGCCGCAAGGACTTCGAAGGCTCGATCGAGCGCAAGATCGACTTCCTGCTGCCGTTCGACGCCAAGCTGGCATCGCAATCGGCCAAGCTGGGCAAGCCGCTTGCCGAGGTGGGCCGGAGCAACAAGGGCGTGGCACCGCTGGGTGACCTTGCCCAGCGCATCGTCGGCATCGCCGATTCGGGCACCGATGACGGCGGCGCCAAGGCGAAGGCCAAGGGCGGAAAGCCGGCGAAGGGCGGCGGTTCGCTGCTCGAGAAGTTCAAGGTGAAGATGCCGGTCAAGGCAAGGAAGTAACCTTTGCGCAGCCAGGCTGCGCGGGGATCACACAGGCGGAGTTAGCGCGGCGTGGACATGCTGCCGGTATTGATGCTCGCTGGAGGCACCTTCCTGGTGCTCGTGCTGATGGTGTTCGCCTTTTCGGGCCCATCCGCCGAGCGCGCAGGCGCGCGCCGCGTGAAGACGATGCGCGAGCGCCACGTGGTGAGCGCCGTCGGCGCCAACGCGATGGAAGCGCAGATGCGCCGGGTGGCCGCCGCCCGCGCGACCAAGATGGACGCGACCGCCGCCCGCTTCCTGCCCAATCCGGCCCTGCTCCAGAAGCGCCTGAACATGACGGGCAAGCCATGGACGCTTGGCCAGTACATGATGGTCAGCGCCGGCCTCACGCTGGTGCCCGCCGGCCTGATCCTGCTCCAGGGCCTGCCGATCCTGCTGGCGCTGGGCGTCGGCCTGTTCCTGGGCGTAGGCCTGCCGCACTTCGTGGTCGGCTTCTTCATCAAACGCCGCGTCGCCAAGTTCACCTCCAAGTTCCCCGACGCGATCGAGCTGCTCGTGCGCGGCCTGCGCTCGGGCCTGCCGATCACCGAGACGATGGGTGTGGTCGGGCAGGAAGTCGAAGGCCCGGTGGGCGAGGAATTCCGCGCGGTCAGCGACAAGATGAAGATCGGCAAGTCGCTCGACACCGCGCTTCAGGAAACCGCGGACCGGCTCGGCACGCCCGAATTCCAGTTCTTCACCATCACCATCCAGATCCAGCGCGAGACCGGCGGCAACCTGGCCGAGACGCTGGCCAACCTGGCCGACGTGCTGCGCAAGCGCGCCCAGATGAAGCTGAAGATCAAGGCGATGTCCTCGGAATCCAAGGCGTCGGCACTGATCGTGGGCGCCCTGCCCTTCATCGTGTTCACGCTCGTGTGGTTCATCAACAACAACTACATGGCCAATTTCTTCAAGGACGAGCGGCTGATGATGATCGGCGGCGGCGGCCTGATCTGGATGGGGCTCGGTGCCTTCATCATGGCCAAGATGGTCAACTTCGAGATCTGATGCGATGAACGGCGCACCTCCTTCCGGCCCCACGATCATGGGCATCGACATCATCTGGGTGGCATCGATCCTGTCGGCCGTCGCCGCCTTCGCGGTGCTGCTGGCGATCTACGCCGCCACCACGGTGCGCGACCCGATGGCGAAGCGCGTCAAGTCGCTCAACGAACGCCGCGAGCAGCTCAAGGCGGGCATCACCGCCTCCACCTCGAAGCGCCGCGCCAAGCTGGTCCAGAAGAGCGAGACCACCGACCGGATCCGCTCGCTGCTCTCCTCGATGAAGGTGCTGCAGGACAGCCAGGTCAAGCAGGCGCAGACCAAGCTGCTCCAGGCCGGCATCCGCCGCAAGGAATTCGCGGTCGCGGTGATCTTCGGCCGCCTGGTCCTGCCGATCGTGATCGGCGGACCGATGCTCTATTTCGTCTACGGCACCGAGATGTTCTCGGACTGGAGCCCGATGAAGGCCTATGGCCTGGTCGCAGGCAGCTTCATTCTCGCCTACAAGTTCCCCGACATCTACCTGAAGAACAAGATCACCAAGCGCAGTGCCGCGATCCGCAAGGGCCTGCCCGACGCGCTCGACCTGCTGGTGATCTGTGCCGAAGCGGGACTCACCGTCGATGCCGCCTTCGCGCGCGTCTCCAAGGAACTGGGCAAGGCCTATCCCGAATTGGGCGAGGAATTCCAGCTGACCGCGATCGAGCTGGGCTTCCTCACCGATCGCCGTCAGGCCTTCGAGAATCTCGCCGAGCGCATCGACCTCGATTCGATCCGCGGCGTGGTCACCACGATGATTCAGACCGAGAAATACGGCACCCCGCTCGCCTCGGCGCTGCGTGTGCTCTCGGCCGAATTCCGCAACGAGCGCATGATGCGCGCCGAGGAAAAGGCCGCCCGCCTGCCCGCGATCATGACCGTGCCGCTGATCCTGTTCATCCTGCCGGTGCTGTTCATCGTGATCCTTGGCCCGGCGGCCTGCTCGATCAACGACGCGCTGATCTCCAAGGGTCCTTAACCAATTTCGGTAGCGCGACCTGCCCGGGCGAGATAGCCTCCCGCCCGACTAAGGGGAGGTCGACTCGATGCATGATTTGCCGTTCCAGACGATCACGCAGCTCGCCGGGCTGGGTCTGACGCTGATCGCCGGCTGGTTCCTGGGGCTCGCCAGCCACAGCGGCAGCCGCAAGTGGCGCCAGCGCCTCGAGGAAGAAGAGATCGACAACGCGGGCTATCGCGACCGCGCCGAGAGCGACCTACGCGACTCCGCCCGCCGCATCCGCGACCTGGAAGCCGAGAATGCGAAGCTGCGCGCAGCTGCACCGGCACCGGTGGCCGAGCCCGTCGCCGCCGCTGCGCCCGAACCCGCACCCCAGCCCGAAGGCCATTCGACCGCAACCGTGGCTGCAGCCGCGGTCGCCGGGGCCGTTGCGGGCGCCGCGGTCACCCATGCGGTGGAATCGCACGAAGCTGCCGCACCAGCCGAAGCGGCTCCCGCCGAGCCGGCCCCCGCTCCGGAACCCGCCGCGCACGCCGAACCCGTGCATGTCGAGGAAGCGCCGGCTGCCGTTGCCCCCGCCGAGCCGGTGGCGCATGACGAGCCCCCGCATGCGGAGCCGGCAGCAGCCGAGCCCGCACACCCAGAGCACGCCCACTAGGATCGCCCGATAATGCCGCTTCCGTTCGAAACCGCGACGCAGTTTGCGGCGCTGGGACTGACTCTGGTCGCCGGCTGGTTCCTGGGGCTTGCCAGCCGTTCGGGCGGGGCGAAGTGGCGCGAACGCTATCAGGACGAGGAACTCGAGCACGCGCGCACCCGCGACGAGGCCGAGGAACGCATCCGCGCGCTCCAGGCCGAAGTGAAGGCGCTGCGCGGCCAGGTCCCTGCCCCGCCGGTCGCCGCGGCCGACGACAAGCCGGGTGCTGCCTGGCGTGGCTGGTTCGGCTGGGGCCGCGACAATCTGGTGCGGATCAAGGGCATCGACGACGCCCAGGCGAAGCGGCTCAACGAGCTGGGCATCAAGACCTATCGCGAGATCGAGAAGATGGCGCCCGCCGACGAGGCGGCGCTGGAGCAACGACTCGAACTGCCCGCCGGCACGATCGCCGAACAGGGCTGGCGCGAACAGGCCGCGCTGCTCGCCGCCGGCAACGAGCGCGCGCATGCGGAGAAATTCGGCTGATCGCCGCGACTTTCTTCGTCAAACATAGGTACTGAACGGTTTTTTTACGATGCCGATCCGCCCGGCATCGGCTATAGGCGTGCACGGGATCGCTCTTTCGTCGCCGGCATCGATCGCCCGAATCGGACCGGCTTGGCGCGCACCAGCCCAGTGCCTCTGTCTTTCGGAGAAGAGCCGTGAAGTTGCAGCACGTCCTCGTAGCGATTCCCCTTCTTGGCGTGGCGGCGCCGGCCCTGGGCCAGGTTACCGTCCGCCCGCAACTCCAGGTAACCGCCCAGGACCTTCGCCAGGTCTCGCCCCTCGAACTGCGCCAACGCTTTCCGGCGCAGGACCAGCCGGTCAGCCGCCCCTACAAGCTGCGCCCCGCAAGCTCGGGCAGCTGGCTCCCCAAGGGCGGCATCAAGATCAACCAGGAAGCACTCGCCGTCGCGCAGATCGCCCAGAAGGTGAAGACCCAGTTCGCCGGCAAGGCGGTCGGCTGGTCGGTGACGGTGATGGCCCCCGGCGGCGCGACCGCGACCGCCGCGGGCGGTTCGGCGCGCCGCGCCCCCGACCCCAGCCCGCGCGCGATGAGCGACCAGGAACGCATCACCATCGCCAGCGTGAGCAAGACGATCACCGCCGCCACGCTGATGCGGGTGATGGCGCAGAAGAACGTCACGCTCGATGACAAGGCATACAAGTACCTGCCGAGCGACTGGACCTTCGACGCGAAGTTCAAGGAAGTCAGCATTCGCCAGCTGCTGAGCCATACCAGCGGCATCTGGGACGATAATTGCGGGATCGGCTTCGACACGCTCAAGGCCTGCGCGGCCAAGGCGCCGAACATCAACAAGGCCTATCGCTACGCCAATACCAACTACGCCTTCCAGCGCGTCATGCTGGTCCGCATGTACGGCATCACCGCCAGCAGCGGCGCGGACTATGGCGAGCAATATCACCTGATCGTCAATCGCCAGACCTTCAACAGCGCGGGGATGCCCTTCCTCACCTGCAAGTCGCCCCAGCCCCGCCCGGCACTGAGCTACAAGTCGAGCAAGGATAACGGCTCGGGCGCATATAATGCCGACAATTTCGACTTCACGACCGTGCTGCCCGGCCAGGACTGGGGAGACATGACCGCGGTGTGCGGCTCGCAGGGCTGGAACCTGAACTCGCGCGAGCTCGCCTGGTTCATGCACGACCTGATGCTGACCGAGAAGATCCTGCCCCAGGCGACGGTGGACCAGATGCGCGACGGCAATCTAGGGATGTTCTATGCCGATTATGGCGGCGGGCTCACCGCCTATTACCATGGCGGCTACCACCCGGCCGGCTGGAACAAGGGCGAGATCAACACGCTGATCATCACCTACAGCAACGGCATCACCATCGGCGCGGTAATCAACTCGCGCTACAATGGCGACTTCGGCGGCGAACTGGCCGCCGCCGTGAAAGCCGTGATGCCCTGAACCGCGCGCGGCGGCTCAGGCGGGGTTTCGCAACGCCGCCTGAGCCGCCGCCAGCCGCGCGATCGGCACGCGGTAGGGCGAGGCCGACACGTAATCGAGCCTGGTCTCCTCGCAGAACGCGATCGAGGCCGGATCGCCGCCATGCTCGCCGCAGATGCCGAGCTTGATGTCGGGCCGGGTCGCCCGGCCGCGCTCGGCGGCGATCGCAATCAGCTCGCCGACGCCTTCGACATCGAGGCTGACGAACGGATCCTTGGCGTAGATCCCCTTCTCCACATAGGTGGTGAGGAACTTCGCCGCGTCGTCACGCGACACGCCGAGCGTGGTCTGGGTGAGGTCGTTGGTGCCGAAGGAGAAGAAGGCGCCGACCTCGGCGATCTCGCCCGCGCGCAGCGCCGCGCGGGGCAACTCGATCATCGTGCCGACCAGATATTGGATCGTGCGGTCCTGCTCCTCGAACACGTCCTTCGCAGCACGATCTACCACGGCCTTCATCAGGCTGAGTTCCTTGGCGGTGGCGACCAGCGGAATCATGATCTCGGGGATCGGCGCCTCGCCGCTATTCTCGGCGACGATGCACGCCGCCTCGAAGATGGCACGGGCCTGCATCTCGTAGATCTCGGGATAGGTCACGCCCAGGCGACACCCGCGATGGCCGAGCATCGGGTTGAACTCGTGCAGCTCGGCGGCGCGGCGCTTGAGCGTCTCGACATCGAGCCCGGCCGCCGCCGCGACTTCGGCGAACTCGGCTTCCTCATGCGGCAGGAACTCGTGGAGCGGCGGATCGAGCAGGCGGATCGTGCAGGGCAGGCCGGCCATCACCTCGAAGATCTCGACGAAATCGCTGCGCTGCTCGGGGAGCAGCTTCTCGAGCGCGACGCGGCGCCCGGCCTCGTCAGAGGCGAGGATCATCTCGCGCACCGCGGTGACGCGCGACGGCTCGAAGAACATGTGCTCGGTCCGGCAAAGCCCGATGCCCTCCGCGCCGAAATCACGCGCGGTGCGGCAATCGAGCGGGGTCTCGGCGTTGGTGCGCACCTTGAGGCGGCGCTTGGCATCGGCCCAGACCATCAGCGTGCCGAAATCGCCGGCCAGCTCGGGCTGCACCGTCGGCACCGCGCCGAGCATCACTTCGCCGGTCGAGCCGTCGATCGTGACGAGATCGCCTTCGCGCACTTCGCGGCTGCCGACGCGCAGCAGCTTCTCGCGCGCGTTGATCGCCAGGCTGCCGGCGCCCGAGACGCAGGGCCGGCCCATGCCGCGCGCGACCACCGCGGCGTGGCTGGTCATGCCGCCACGCGCGGTCAGGATACCCTTGGCGGCGTGCATGCCGTGGATGTCCTCGGGGCTGGTCTCGACGCGGATCAGGATCACGCTCTCGCCGGCATTGGCGCGCTTTTCGGCCGTGTCGCTGTCGAACACCGCGATGCCCGAAGCGGCGCCCGGCGACGCCGGAAGCCCCTTGGTCAGCACATCGCGCACCGCATTGGGGTCGAGCGTCGGGTGGAGCAGCTGGTCGAGCGCCGCCGGATCGACGCGCAGGATCGCTTCCTCCTGGGTGATCAGCCCCTCATTCGCCATGTCGATCGCGATCTTGAGCGCAGCCTTGGCGGTGCGCTTGCCCGAGCGCGTCTGCAGCATCCAGAGCTTGCCGCGTTCGACGGTGAACTCGATGTCCTGCATGTCGCGATAGTGCTTCTCGAGCGTCTCGAAGACGGCCGCGAGCTGGGCATAGACCTCGGGCATCGCCTCTTCCATCGAGGCGGGCTTGGCGCCGGCCTTTTCGCGGGCGGCCCGGGTCAGGTATTGCGGGGTACGGATGCCGGCGACGACGTCCTCGCCCTGCGCGTTGATCAGGAACTCGCCATAGTACGCGTTCTCGCCGGTCGAGGGATCGCGGGTGAACGCCACGCCCGTCGCCGAGGTGTCGCCCATATTGCCGAACACCATCGCCTGGACGTTGACTGCGGTGCCCCAGTCGCCCGGAATGTCGTTCAGGCGGCGATAGACCTTGGCGCGCTCCGACTGCCAGGAGCCGAACACCGCGCCGATCGCGCCCCAGAGCTGGTCATGCACGTCCTGCGGGAAAGGCTTGCCCCACAGCTCCTCGACGATCGCCTTGTACTCGGCGACCAGCGCCTGCCAGTCCCTGGCAGTCAGCTCGGTGTCGAGATTGTAGCCGCGGTCTTCCTTGGCGATCTCCAGCGCTTCCTCGAAGCGGCCGTGATCGAGCTCGAGCACCACATCGGAATACATCTGGATGAAGCGGCGATAGCTGTCCCAGGCGAAGCGCTCGTCGCCGCTGATCGCGGCGAGGCCGACGACGGTGGTGTCGTTGAGGCCGAGGTTGAGCACCGTGTCCATCATGCCCGGCATCGACGCGCGCGCGCCGGAGCGGACCGAGACGAGCAGTGGATCACCGGCGTCGCCGAACTTCTTGCCGGTGATGCCCTCGATATGCGCGATGCCGTTGGCGACTTCGGCCTTCACGCTCTCGGGGAAGATACCCCCCTGGTCGTAATAGACCGCGCACATCGGCGTGCTGATCGTGAAACCCGGAGGCACCGGCAGGCCGATCGAGGCCATGCCATCGAGGTTCGCACCCTTGCCGCCGAGCAGGTTCTTGTCGCCCTTGCCTCCGTCCGACACACTCCCGCCGAAGCGGTACACGTACTGCGTCATTCCCGTCCCTTCTTAAGGCTTGGGCAGGCGCGTACCGCAGGTGCGAACAAGGGGAAACCCGCTGACTACGTTGTCAGAAGGCAAGTTTTGCTTGGCCGTGATCAAATCACGGCAAGACACCGGTTACGTAAGATAAATCATTCCTACATCGTGCGCCAATGAGTAAGCATCACCCGCTGATCCCCGGCGAAAGCCGGGGCCCAGGGTTTACCTGCTACATCGCTTGCGACTCTGGGCCCCGGCTTTCGCCGGGGGTCAGCTATGGAGAATGCTCCCGGATCAGCCCTCGATCTTCGAGAAGTCGGCGACGTTGTTCACCGCGTCGCGGATGCGGGCGAGCAGGCTAAGCCGCATCTCGCGCTTGAACTCGTCGGGATCGACCACGGTGACATCGTCGAAGAACTTGTCGATCGGCGCGCGGAGCGAGGCGAGCGCGGCCATCGCCGCTTCGTAATCCTCAGCCTCTACCGCGGCTTCGGCCTTGGGCTCGGCAGCGTCGAGAGCTTCGCGCAGCGCTGCTTCGGCGGGCTCGGCCTCATAGATCTCGTTGTCCGCGACTTCGCCCGGTGCCCAGGCTTCCTTCTTGAGGATATTGGCGGCGCGCTTGTAGCCGGCGAGCAGGTTCTTGCCGTCCTCCGAGGTGACGAAGGACTGGAGCGCCTTCACCCGGGCGAGCAGGCGGACGAGATCATCCTCGCCGCCGAGCGCGAACACCGCGTCGATCAGGTCGTGGCGGACGCCGGCTTCCTTCTGCTGGACCTTGAGGCGGTCGGCGAAGAAGTCGAGCACATCCTTGCTGACCGACTTGGTGAGCGGGAAGCGCAGGCCATTGTCGAGGATCAGCGCGATCACACCCAGCGCCGAGCGGCGCAGCGCGAACGGGTCCTTGGAGCCGCTGGGCTTCAGGTCGACCCCGAAGAAAGACGTGATGCTGTCGAGCTTGTCCGCCAGCGCCACGGCCACTGTCACCGGCGCGGCGGGGACGTCGTCGCCCTGGCCGACCGGCTTGTAGTGATCGCGGATCGCTTCGGCGACGGCGGCGGGTTCGCCCTGGGCGGCAGCGTAATAGCCGCCCATCAGGCCCTGGAGTTCGGGGAACTCGCCGACCATGCCGGTGACGAGATCGGCCTTGGCGAGGCGCGCCGCGCGCTCGGCCATATCCGCCAATTCCGTCATCCCGGCGGAAGCCGGGATCTCGTGCGGCTCCTGTCCCGCGCCATCGCCTGAGACCCCGGCTTTCGCCGGGGTGACGATATTGGATTCAACCAGCCAGCGCGCCAGCTTCGCGACGCGGTCGACCTTGTCGGCCACCGTGCCCAGCTTCTCGTGGAAGACGATCTTCTCGAGCTTGGGGGTGAGGTCCTCGAGGCGGGTCTTGAGGTCGGTCTCGTAGAAGAAGCGCGCGTCCGAAAGGCGAGCGGCGAGGACCTTCTGGTTGCCCTCGACGATCTTCTCGCCACCGTCCGCCGCGTCGATGTTGGCCACGCAGACGAAGGCGTTGGCGAGCTTGCCCGCATTATCGCGGCAAACGAAATACTTCTGGTTCACGCGCGCGGTGAGCTGGATCACTTCGGGCGGCACGTCGAGGAAGGCTTCGTCGAAGCGGCCGAGCAGCGGCATCGGCCATTCGGCGAGGCCGGCATTCTCGTAGAGCAGCCCCTCATCCTCGATCAGCGTCAGGCCCGCCTTTTGCGCAGCCATCTTGGCGCCCAGCGCGATGATGTTGCGGCGCTCGGCACCGTCGACGATCACGTGGCAGGCGCGCAGCTTCTCGATGTAATCGGCGGCCGAGCCGATCGTGATCCCGCCCGGGTGGTGGAAGCGGTGACCGACCGTGACCGAGGCGCTCTTCACCCCGGCGATCTCGACCGGGACCAGCTTGTCGCCGAGCAGCGCGATGATGCCCTGGAGCGGACGCACCCAGCGCAGGCTTTCGGTCGAGGAGGAGGCAGCGCCCCAGCGCATCGACTTGGGCCAGGGGAAGGCGGTGATCGCGCTGGTGATCGCGCTGGCGAGCACCGAGCCGGCGACGATGCCGGGGCGGTCGATCACCGCGAACAGCACCTTGTTGCCCTTGCCGTCGTCGCGCTCGACGAGCTGCTCGCGGCTGAGGCCGGTCGAGCGCAGGAAGCCCTCGATCGCCTGGGCCGGAGCATCGGCGCGGGGCCCCTTGCGCTCCTCGCTGGCGGCAGCGGTCATCGCCGCGACGCCGCGGACGATCAGCGCGAGGCGGCGCGGGGTGGCGTAGCTCTCGATGCTGGCGAACGGCAGGTTGAGCGCGTTGAGCCGCGCCTCGAACAGCGCGGCCAGATCGGCGCGCGCCTTTTCCTGCATGCGGGCGGGAATTTCCTCCGAGCGGAGTTCGAGCAGGAAGTCTTCGGTCACGGCGCTCATACCGTCCACTCCGGGTATTTGGCTTGCCAGGTGGGCGTCATGTGCTGAATCCACGCTTCGCAGCTGCCCTTGGCGAGGTCGCGCACGCGGCCGATATAGGCCTGGCGCTCGGCGACGGAGATCACGCCGCGGGCCTGGAGCAGGTTGAACAGATGGCTGGCCTCGATCGCCTGCTCATAGGCGGCGATGGGCACGTTGTTCGCGAGGCAATTCTCGCATTCGGCCACGGCCTTGCGGAAGCCCTCGAACAAAGTCTCGGTGTCGGCGACCTCGAAATTGTACTTCGACATCTGCTTCTCGTTCTCGAGAAACACGTCGCCATAGCTCACGCCCTGGTCGTTGAAGGCGAGGTCGTACACGCTGTCGACATTCTGGATGTACATCGCCAGGCGCTCGAGCCCATAGGTGAGCTCGCCGGCGACGGGCTTGCAGTCGAAGCCGCCCATCTGCTGGAAATAGGTGAACTGGGTCACCTCCATGCCGTCGCACCAGACTTCCCAGCCCAGGCCCCAGGCACCGAGCGTGGGCGATTCCCAATCGTCCTCGACGAAGCGGATGTCATGCTTGGTGAAGTCGATGCCGATCCCGGCGAGCGAGCCCAGATAGAGGTTCTGCAGGTCGCTCGGGCTCGGCTTCAGGATCACCTGATACTGGTAGTAATGCTGGAGCCGGTTCGGGTTCTCGCCATAGCGGCCGTCGGTCGGGCGGCGGCAGGGCTGGACGAAGGCGGCGTTCCACGGCTCGGGGCCGAGGGCGCGCAGGGTCGTCGCCGGGTGGAAGGTGCCCGCGCCCATGCGCATGTCATAGGGCTGGAGGATCACGCAGCCCTTCTCCGCCCAATAGTCATGGAGCGTGAGGATCATGCGCTGGAAGCTGAGAGGCTGTGCCATAGGCCTGCGCTTTGGCGTCTCCTCTCCTGACGGTCAATGCCGGTGCTGGATCGTGCAGGCTTTCGCGGCTACCGCTTCGGGATGACCGGTAGCCAAGCGATCCGCCGCCTGATCCCCGCGCTGATGGCGCTAACCCTTTGGGGCTGCGGGCAGAAGGCGCCTGCCCCGGCCGAGAAGGCCGATCCGGCTTTGTGGGTGGTCAAGGACCACGACACCACCATCTACCTGTTCGGCACCGTCCATGTCCTCAAGCCCGGCATCAACTGGTTCCAGGGCGGGCTCAAACAGGCGTTCGACAAGGCCGACACGCTGGTGCTCGAACTGGTGATGCCGCCCGATGCCGAGATGCAGGCGATCGTCGCCGAGTTGGGCACCGCCGCCGGTGGCCCGCCGCTGACCGAGCAGCTGCCCGCCGCCGAGGCCGAGAAGATGCGCGCGGCGCTGCCCAAATTCGGCATGGCACCCGATTCGCTCGACCGGGCCGAGCCGTGGCTGGCCGCGACGCTCCTGTCGGTGCTGCCGCTCAAGCAGCTGGGATATGACGACAAACAGGGCGCCGAGCTGACCCTGACCAATGCCGCCAAGGCCGCGGGCAAGAAGCTGGAGGGGCTGGAGACCGCACGCCAGCAGCTGGGCTATTTCGACGCCCTGCCCCTGCCCGCCCAGCGCAAGCTGCTGGTCGAGACGATTGACGATTTGCCCGAGGCCGGGACCAAGATCGACCAGGCGGTGACCGCCTGGCGCAAGGGCGACGCCGATGGGCTGGCCCGGCTGGTCAATGCCGACATGGCCTCCGCCCCCGAAGTGACCGAGGCGCTGCTCGTTCGCCGCAACCGCAACTGGGCCGACTGGATTTCCCAGCGAATGCAACAGCCTGGCACGGTGTTCGTCGCCGTGGGGGCCGGGCATCTGGCCGGCGATGCCAGCGTGCAGGCGGAGCTGGCGAAGCGCGGGCTGAAGGTGGAGCGGGTGCGATATTGAGGCGCCGGACAGGCTCCTGAAATACCACCGTCATCCCCGCGCAGGCGGGGATGACAACCCCCTTTGGGCCCCTTTTGGCGACCAGACGCACCAGACGCCCAAGTGCGCAAAGGTTGCGCGGTTGCTTGACTCCGGCCCGACTCATATTTAACTAATAGGTTATATAGCCAAAAGGTTAGATATGGACGCCCTGAGCAATACCTTCGCCGCCCTGGCCGATCCCACCCGCCGCGCGATCCTGGCGCGGCTGGCGCTGGGAGAAGCCAATGTGGGCGAGATCGCCCAGCCCTTCGCGATCAGTGGCCCGGCGGTGACCAAGCATCTCAAGGTGCTCGAACAGGCCGGGCTGATCTCGCGCAGCCGGGTGGCGCAACAGCGCCCCGCCAGGCTGGAGCCCGAGGCGCTCAGGGCGGCGAGCGAGTGGCTGGGCGAATATCGGCGGTTCTGGGACGCGAAGTTCGATGATCTGGACGCCTATCTGGCGAAACTGCAGACGGGAGAGACGGAATGAACGCGAATGTTGGCATTGGCCGGGAAGTGACGATCGACCGCGTCTTCGCTGCCCCGCGCGAACTTGTCTTCGATTGCATGACCCGAAGCGAACATCTCGAAAAATGGTGGGGCCCGCACGGGTTCGACGTGCCGTTCTGCGAGAGCGATGCCCGCCCGGGCGGCAGTGTCCGCATCGATATGCGGGGCCCGGAACCGTACGGTACCAACCCGGTGCAGGGCGAGTTCGAGGTGGTCGACCGGCCCGAACGGCTGGTGATGGTGCTGCGCGGCTTTCCCGGCGAGGACGGCAGCTGGGGGATCGAGCACCGCACCACCATGGTCTTCACCGACGCGCCCGAAGGCGGCACGCGCATGCAGATGTCGACGGTGGTGCTGCAGGTGAGCGAGGCGCTGCTGCCGGCGCTGGACGGAATGCGCGAAGGGTGGAGCCAGAGCTTCGAGAAGCTGGAAACGCTGCTGCGCCAACTTTAGGGACCAGTGCGCATCATCCCGGCGAAGGCGGGAATCCATTCAGGCTGACGGTGCGGCGCTTTCCGCACGTTCAGCGGCAATGGATCCCCGCCTTCGCGGGGATGACGGTTATGGGATGCATGGCGACTCTCCTTGCTTTCCCCTGCCCGCTCCGCTATGCGCGCGCCTTCCGTGCCAGGGTCATCCCTGGAGGCCTGGCCGGATTGAACTAACTTTAGCTGATTGGAACGACACATGAGCGATACGCTTACGCTGTCGGCCGAGACGCGCGAGCAGGTTGGCAAGGGAGCCTCCCGCGAGCTTCGTCGTAATGGCCGCGTCCCCGCCGTAATCTACGGCAACAAGCAGGACCCGAAGAGCATCCACGTCGAGGAGCGCGAGCTCTATCGTCTGCTGATGACCGGGCACTTCTTCAATTCGGTCGTCATGATCAATGGCGAGCGCACCCTGCCCAAGGACGTGGCTTTCGACCCCGTCACCGATCGTCCGGTGCACGCCGACTTCCTGCGCATCAGCGAGCACGCGACCGTGCACGTGAACGTGCCGATCGTCTTCACTGACGAGGAAGAGGCCCCCGGCCTGAAGCGCGGTGGCGTCCTGAACGTCGTCCGTCACGAGCTCGACCTGGTCGTCGACGCCGCCGAGATCCCCAGCGAGATCACCATCTCGCTCAAGGGCCTCGAAGTCGGCGATTCGCTGCACATCTCGGCAGTGACCCTGCCGAAGGGCGCGACCTCGGCGATCACCGACCGCGACTTCACCATCGCGACCGTGGTTGCTCCGTCGGCGCTCAAGTCGAGCGAAGGCGACACGACCACGACCGAAGCGGCCGAAGGCGAGGAAGCCGGCGAGTAATCGCCCCTTTTCGAACTACGGCTTCAAAAAATCGCCTCCGCATCCTAGGTGCGGAGGCGATTTTCGTTTGAGCAGGAATTGAGATGCAGCTGTGGGTCGGCCTGGGCAATCCGGGCCCGCAATATGCGATGCACCGGCATAATGTGGGCTTCATGGCGGTGGACGCCATTGCCGAGACCCATGGCTTCACGCCCGAGAAGAAGCAGTTCCAGGGCTGGACCCGCGAAGGGCGGATCGGCAGCGAGAAGGTGGTGCTGCTCAAGCCGGGCACCTTCATGAACGAGAGCGGCCGATCGGTGCGCGCGGCGATGGACTTCTACAAGCTGACGCCCGAGGACGTGACGCTGTTCCACGACGAGCTCGACCTGGTGCCGATGAAGGTGAAGGTGAAGCGCGGCGGCGGCACCGCGGGGCATAACGGCCTGCGCTCGACCGACAAGCATCTGGGGCCGGACTTCCGCCGCGTGCGGATCGGCATCGGCCATCCCGGGCACAAGGACCGGGTGCACGGCTATGTGCTGGGCAACTACGCCAAGAACGAGCTCGACCCGCTCGCCGACATGCTCGGCGCGATCGCCGCCGAGGCGAGCTGGCTGGCGGCGGGGGACGATGTGCGGTTCATGAACGACGTGGCGATGCGACTGCAGGATTGATTGCCGCCAGCGGTTGTCGATGCAGCGGGACCCCGGCTCAAGGCCGGGGTGACCGAGATCGTCAGCAGAGATAGTCGGCCAGTTCCGGGGCGTCGCCCGGCTGGCCTGCCTCTACCCAGGCGAGCTTGCCGGTGAGGAACCCCAGCGCGGCATCGATGGCGGCGCGCCGCTCCTCCAGCCGCGCGATCTGCTCGTGCAGTATCTCGGCGGTCCGTTCGGGCGAGCCGGCGCCCGCCCGATATTCGGCATTGAGATCCGCGATCTCGCGCAGCGAATAGCCCAGCGACTGCTGGAGCCGGATCATCCGCGCCGCCGTAACCTCCGCCGGGCCGAAGAGCTGATAGGGATTGGAGCCCCCCTTCGCGCTGCGCTCCGGCCGCAACAGGCCCTTGGAGACATAGAAGCGGACCGTCTCGGGAGACAGGCCGGTTACACTGGCGAATTGCGAGATCAGCATCGGAAAAGCGCCTTGACCCTGTACTAAGCTACGCACTTATGGGCGGGGCTCCTCGAAATTTGGAGTCCTTTCCGCCATGACCCCTCCCCCTTCCCTGCCGCAGTTGCGCCTGGGCGCCGATGGCCCGCTCATCGGGGCGCAAGGCCTTGGCTGCATGGGCATGAGCGAATTCTACGGCGCGACCGATGAAGCCCAGGCCCGCGCCACGCTGGAGCTGGCGCTCGAACGCGGCGTCACCCTGTTCGACACGGCGGACATGTATGGCCTGGGCGCGAACGAGAAGTTCCTGGCACCCTTCCTGCACGCGCATCGCGGCAAGGCGCTGATCGCCACCAAGTTCGGCTATGCCCGCACCGTGGAACGGCCCGATGACTGGAGCCTCGACAATCGTCCGGCCTTCATCCGCACCGCGGTCGAGAACTCGCTGCGGCGGCTCGATGTGGAAGCGATCGACCTCTACTACATGCACCGGCGCGATCCCGCCGTGCCGCTGGAGGATTCGGTGGGGGCGATGGCGCGCCTCGTCGAAGAGGGCAAGGTGCGCTGGCTGGGCCTGTGCGCGGTAAGCGCCGGAGAACTGGAGGCGGCCCATGCGATCCACCCCATCGCCGCGCTGCAATCGGAATGGTCTGTCTTCACCCGCGGGATCGAGGCCGAGGTCGCGCCGGTCGCCGCCCGGCTGGGCGTGACGCTGGTGCCCTATTCGCCGCTGGGGCGCGGGATGCTGACCGGCCGCGACTTTGGCGCCGCGCTGGCAGCGGGGGATGCGCGCCAGCATTTCCCGCGCTTCTCGGCGGACAATCTGGCGGCGAATGCGCGGCTGGTGGCGGAGATCGAGCAGCAGGCCGACGCGATGGGCGCGACTCCGGCGCAACTGGCGCTGGCATGGCTCCACGCAAAGGCAGCGGCGCTGGGCGTGAAGGCCGTGCCGATCCCCGGCACGCGCAGGCCCGCCCGGCTGGAGGAAAACCTGGCCGCGCTGGCGCTGCATCCGCCCCGGGAGGCGCTGGACGCCCTCGATACGCTTGCCGATGCGGTGCAGGGCATCGCGATCTGAACAAATCCGCCGGGAGAGCCGGTTGTGCCTTGCCTCAGGAGCATGGCCGGCTATCCCCGCGCTCCATTTTATCGAAGAGGAATTTCATGCCGGTCACCGGAGGATGCCGCTGCGGCGCCGTACGCTACACGATCGATCTCGAGGCACTGCCGCTCAGCTATGCCTGCCATTGCCGCGACTGCCAGACCTGGAGCGGCGGCGGCTTCGCGCTGCACGCGCTGCTTCCCGAGACGCTGGTGGCGATCTCCGGCGAGGCTGCCGATTTCCGGATCGGAGCGGACGAGGCCATGGCATCCGAGCATATCGGCTGCCCGGCCTGCATGACCCGCATCGCCAATCGCAACAGCGCGGTGCCGGGCATGGTGATCCTGCGGGCGGGAACGCTGGATCGCAGCGACGAACTCACCCCGGCCGCGCATATCTGGACGAGCCGCAAGCAGCCCTGGCTGGACATCGGCGACACGCCGCACTTCGCGGAGACACCCAGCCCCGCGCAATTCGCGCAGGCGCTCGGCCTGGGCCAGTGACGGGATGATCGGTCGCCCGCTGCAGCGCGGCCGATCAGAGTTCCGGCCGGTAAGGCTGGAGCAGGCCCAGCCGGACCAGCTGGGCGAGCAGCGCGCCGATCTCGGCTTCGGGGTGATGCGCGAAGCGGGCGCGGAGCTCCTGGACGCTGACCGCCGGGCGGGACAGCGCATAGTCCGCGGCATCGGCGATCGGGCCGAGCGGCTGGTCGCCGGCGCCGGTGCGCAATGTCGCGCCGGTCTCCAGCCAGGCGACCGAGGCGGCGCGATCGGTGCGCGCGTAGAAATCGAGCATCGGCCGCTCGGGCAGCGCGAGGTCCCGGCCGGGGGCTGCGAGCTGGCGCTGGCGGAGCGTCACTTCCTCGAGCAGCGCGCGGCTGCGCGCGAGTTCCGACAGCCGCGCGCCGAGGGCCGCGAGCTGGCCGGCAAGCGCCTGCCCGCCCTCGACGCGGGCATCGGCGAGATAGGCGCGGAAGGCCGGCTCGCGCAGCGCCATGTCCTGGAGCAGCTCGAACAGCAGCTTGCCCGAATGCGGGGTGATGCCGAGCGTGAGGTGGAGCGATTCGGTGGAGCTGGCCAGCGCATCGTGGAAATAGCCGCGCGGGATATAGAGCACGTCGCCGGGACGCAGCGTGACGTCCATCAGCACCGGCCCCTTGGCGGCATCGATCCGCGCCTGGGCATCGTCGCCGGTCAGCGGCTCGAGCGGATTCTCGGCGCGATTGGCATAGATCCGCCAGCGCTTCTCGCCGACGCAGTGGATCGCGAACACCTCGTGCAGGTCGCAGTGCGAGGCGAAGGCCTGGATGCCCTGGAAGGAGCAATAGAGATTGGCCTCGACCCGCGCCGAGAATTGCCGGGCGAGCGCATCGGTGAGCGCGCGGATCTCGGGCGCGACCTGCTCGACCGCATCGGCGACCAGGCTGGCGCCCATCGCCAGGAACATCTCGACCTTGGCCGGATCGGCGAACCGGCGGGTGCCACCGCGGCCGGGAACCGCGTCCATGTAGAAATCAGGCGCGACCGGCGCGCTGTTGAGCAGCAGCTTGATATGCTCCGGCCCCCAATGGGTCCGCACGCCGAGCAGCTGGTTGAGCCGTTCCCAGCCGATGACGGCCGCGCGGTTCGATCCCGCGGGCGCGGGAATATGGACCGGCTTGCGGCCCCAATAATCGGCAAGGAAGTGCTCGGGCGCCAGCGGCGCGATCAGCTCGGCGAGTTCCACCGGTGCACGCTAGCGGGTGCGGGCGCCGTTTGTCGATGGCGCCGACGCTGGTGGCGATCTCGGTCGGCGCGTTCGACGCAGAAGAAGCGGGACCCAGGGTCGAGCCCGGGGTGACGGAGAAAGGGGCACAAACAAAAGGGGCCCTGGCGAACCGGAGCCCCTTTCCTGTTTTCGCGACGTTGCCGGCTTACTTCTTGCCGACGACCACGCCGATCAGGCGCTGCTGGGCGCCGCCGATCGTGCCCGAGGCCGAGAAGACCACGCCGACCTGCTCGCCCTGCGAGCCGAAGAAGCCACCCGCCAGCGTGCCGGTGAGCGGGCTGGTGTTGGTGAAGCTGCCGGTCCACTGGTTCTGGCCGACCGGGATCGCGCCCTGGGCAGTGAAGTTGGCATAGGCGACCGGGGTACCGCCGCCGGCCGGGATGGTGCTGAGCGTGAAGGTCATGTCGACCACGCCGGTGGCGAAGTTCACGCTGGTGGTCACCGTGCCGCTGACCTTGTTGATCGCGGTGCTGGTGCCGCTGGTGCTGACCAGACGGCCGGTCATGCGGCTGGTGTACGACACGGTGCCGGTGGTCGGCATGTCCGACGTCGCGGTCGAGAAGCCCCAGGCGGTGTAGGCGAGGCGCTTCTGGCCCGCGGTCGAATCGCCGCGCCACCAGTTGGCCCAGCTGACGCGGCTGAGCGCCAGAGCGGTGTCGCTGGTCGGCCCGACGCCGGTGCTCGACACGGCGGTGACCACGTTGTTGAGATACTCGACCTGGTCGAACTTGCCCGCGGTGGTGGTGTCGTCGCGGCGGAAGACGAACTCGGTGTTGGCCGGGACCGCATTGGCGGAGAGCGTCGCGGTGCAGGTCTGGCCGGTCGGCACGCAGAAGCGCGCTTCCTCGGTGTTCTCGCGCATCACATAGGTGCCGGTCGCGATCGCGGTATCGGTGGCGAGGCGCACGCGGCTCGACAGCGTTTCGGTGTTGGCGGCGCCGAGGGTGACCGCGCTGGTCGCCGGATCGCCGGTGTAGCTGGTCGCGGCGCTGAAGGTGTAGAACTCGGTCGGCGCGGTCAGCGGGAAGCTGGCATAGGTCGGCGACGCGGTGGGCGTCGGGGTAGGCGTGGCGGTCGGCGTCGGAGTCGCGGTCGAGCTATTGCCGCCACCGCAGCCCGACAGTGCAACCGTCGCGGCAAGCGCGCTCATGAACATGTGACGGCGAATCATTCCCTGCTCCTCAAAACACACGGGCACCGAAAGGGGTTTGCCCCTGTACCCCAGATGAATGGCCCTCAGTCAAGCCATGCCGGTTCCGGCTAATCCGGACCCAATACGGCGCTTTGAGGGCCTTGGAAAACGAAACCGCGCATGTCGGTGTTCGTCCTCCGTCGTGACGGAGACGGAGCCGCGGCGGACGTTCCGCAAGCCCGTGCTGGCAAAAGCGGCGCTTTGCCTCTATCGGGCGCCTTTCCCCAATTCACTGGAACAGGCTTCACATGGGTTTCCGCTGCGGCATCGTCGGGCTTCCGAACGTTGGCAAGTCCACGCTCTTCAACGCGCTGACCGAGACGGCGGCTGCGCAGGCGGCGAATTATCCGTTCTGCACGATCGAGCCGAATGTCGGCAATGTCGCCGTGCCCGATCCCCGGCTGAACAAGCTGGCCGAGATCGCCGGCTCGCAGAAGATCATCGAGACGCAGCTCGGCTTCGTCGACATCGCCGGCCTGGTGCGCGGCGCGAGCAAGGGCGAGGGCCTGGGCAACCAGTTCCTCGGCAATATCCGCGAGGTGGACGCGATCGTCCATGTGCTGCGCTGCTTCGAGAATGACGACATCCAGCATGTCGACAACAAGGTCGATCCGATCGCCGATGCCGAGACCGTCGAGACCGAGCTGATGCTCGCCGACCTGGAGAGCCTCGAGAAGCGCGTGCCGAACCTGCAGAAGAAGGCGGCGCAGGGCGACAAGGAGTCGAAGGTCGGCGCGAGCGTGCTCGGCCAGGCGCTCGACCTGCTGCGCGACGGCAAGCCCGCCCGCCTCACCGAGCCGAAGGACGCCGACGAGGAGCGCGTGTTCAAGCAGGCGCAGCTGCTCACCGGCAAGCCGGTCCTGTACGTGTGCAACGTCAACGAGGAAGACGCGGCGAACGGCAACGAACTGTCGGCCAAGGTGTTCGCCAAGGCCAAGGCCGAGGGCGCCGAGGCGGTGGTCGTCTCGGCGGCGATCGAGGCCGATATCGCGACGATGCCGGTCGAGGACCGCGCCGAGTTCCTCGGCGAGCTGGGGCTGGAGGAGACCGGCCTCGCCCGCGTGATCCGCGCCGGCTACAAGCTGCTGCACCTGCTGACCTTCTTCACCGTCGGCCCCAAGGAAGCGCGCGCCTGGACGGTGGACGAAGGCGCCACCGCGCCGAACGCCGCCGGCGTGATCCACAGCGACTTCGAGAAGGGCTTCATCCGCGCCGAGACGATCGCGTACGACGATTTCGTCGCGCTGGGCGGCGAAGCCAAGGCCCGCGAGGCCGGCAAGCTACGCGCGGAAGGCAAGGCGTACATCGTCAAGGACGGCGACGTGATGCACTTCCTGCACAGTTGAGCGTTGGGCCCATCGCCATCCACTGAGAGGGGAATTCGATGGGCCTGTTGGACAAGTTGCTGGGGCGCGGCGCGGCCAAGTCCGAACCGGCGGCGCAACCGCTGCCGGCGGACGATGAGGGCGTGCTGGTCAACGCCTATGCCACGGTGCGCGACCTGCCGCCGCTGGGCTTCGCGCATGTATTGCACAACCGGCGCGACCTGTCCGATCCCGAGCTGGCGCCGCATCTCGACGGCTTTACCGGCTATGTGATGGGGCGCGGCGACGGCCAGATGACCGCGGCGCGCTATCATCTGTGGCGGCATATCCAGCGGGTGCGCCACCAGATCAGCTTCTCGGTGGCGGCCGACGCGTTCGGCGAGATCGCGCAATGGGCGCGCGACGCCAACGCCGTGTTCTTCCTGCCCGACGGTTCGGTGCGCGCGCCGGACGGGGCGGTGCTGATCGACGGCGCCGGTGCGAGCGATCCCGCCGCCGCCCTGCCCTACCAGCCCGACGCCGTGGCACGCCGCGAACACACGGTGGCGGCCCTCGCCGGGATAGAGCCGCGGCCGCCCGCCAGCATGCCGCCCGCGCTTGGCGAGGCCGAGGTGGTGCTGCGCCCGGCGGCGGCGGTGCTGCGGCGCGCGTTGGCGCTGACTTGCGCGGCGGTCCATGCCGAGAATCTGGGTGCCGGCGACGACGACATCCGCCCCCGGCTGCGCGAGGCGAACCCTGTCGGCATGGCATCGCTGACCCCGGAGGAAGCGGCCTTCATCGAGGCCGACGCCCCCGATGCGCAGACCGTCAGCAAGATGGGCTGGCGCTACGAAGCGCTGAACACACTGCTCTGGGCGCTGGGCAATCCGGCCGGAAAACTCGACTCCAGCGACCAGATTGCCGATGCCGGCACGCTTGCACGCGCCGTGCTCGAGCTCGCAGAGGCACCGGCGGCCGATCCGCAGCTTCGCCCCGTTCCGGAGATCCTCGATGCGCTCGACCGGACCTGGCGCCAGCACTGGATCGTCCGCCAGGCACACCAGCAGGGGACCCAGCCCGAGGGGCTGAGCCCGGACATCATCATGGAACGCCATGTCGCGCTCAACTGGCTGACCGGGTTCCAGCAGGCGCGCGGCACCGAATGGGACGATATCGACACGCCGAGCTGAGCGGCCCTCAGGGCTTCCTCGCGCCCGGCAGCGTGGCGAGGCGGGCCTTGGGGATCTTGAGGACCATGCCCGCGGCACGGCCCGGCACCGCGCTGACCCGATATTCGGCGGCGGTGCCGTAGATCTGGGCGATGTCGGCCGGGGCAAGGCCGTAGTCGGCCGACAGCCAGCTGAACATGCTCGACGAGGCGGTGCGGAACGACGCGTCGAGCGAGCCGTCCATGCCGATCGCGACGAGGTGGGTCGGCGTCTCGATGCGGACCTGGCCGGCGCTCTTGCCGCGGACGAGATCGACTTCGACCTCGACGTCCATCGACGTCTCGAGCGCGTCGCCGGTGGTCTCGCCGTCGCCCTGCGCCGCATGCGCATCGCCGAAATAGAGCAAGGCGCCAGGCACCGCGACCGGGAGATAGACGGTTGTCCCCTCGCCCATCTCGTTGAAGTCCATATTGCCGCCGAACCGGCCGACATCGCCCGAGCCGGGCGCGGGCGAGCGGGCATCGACCGCGACGCCGATGCCGCCGAGCATCGGCCGGACCGGCACCCAATAGCCCTTGAGCGCGTCGCCCGGCGCCTCGGGCGTGGCGATGCCCTTGTCGCGGTCGAGTCGCCAGGTGACCGGCTTGCCCGTCCCCGCCAGGCGGACCGCGGTGCGCGCGTCCTGGCCGCGCTCGGTCATGCCGTTGGTACTGATCGCGGTATCGCGGTTGAGCCGGAGCTTGCGGATGCGGACGACCAGCGTGTCGCCGGGCATCGCGCCGTCGATATAGAAGGGACCGGTCTGCGGATTGCCGGGCGCGGCGCGGCGGACGCCGTCCGCATCGATGCCGGCGGCATCGATCGTGCTGGTGTGGATCGTGTCGCCCGGATTGACATGGAGCGCAGGCGGATTGGACGGCGAGAACTCCCGGTAGAAACGCGTCGGCACGAATTCGTGGCGCATCGCCGGCCGGGCCACGGGCTCGGACGGGCGCTCGGCGGTAAAGCGCAGGCGGTGCGGGATGCGCTTCGGCTCGGATCCGTCGACCAGCAGCATCTCGCCGGTGATCCGCCCCTTCACGAGCCGGGCGGTGACATCCTCCGAGCCGCCGACGCTGTCCCTGGCCAGGAAGCGGATCTCGTTGCCCTTGACCGTGCCGGTGAGCACGTCGCCGGTCAGGTCGCCGGTGATCGTGGCCCCGTCCTGCCTGAGATTGAGCGTCCAGACGGTGGGCGTGCCGAAATAGTCGACGGTGACGATCCAGCGCCCCGCGACCTGCTCCTGTGCCTGCGCCGCCGCCGGCATCGCGCAGACCAAAGCCGCCGCACTCCAGAAACCACCCCGCATATCGCCCTCCCTGCGACTTCGTTTCGATGAAGCAATGGTTTGAAGACTGAACTTCAAATGAACCACGGGCCGGTTCGCGACGGCATGGCTTGCGCTTGCGGTGGCACGCGGGCCAGATATGCGCCATGCGCCGCCCCTCCCCCGTCCCCGTCCTTCGCCAGCTGGGCATCGTCTCGGGTTTCGCGGTGGCGGGGCTGAGCCTGACCTATCTGCTGGTGCTGGCGATCGGGCTGGCGACGCTGCCCGCGCGCGACGCGCCGATCGGCCAGCCCTGGTTCGGGGCGATGGAAATACTGATCCTGTTGCTGGTGCCGTTCCTGCTCGGGCTCGCCACCGCCGTGCGCGGCACCGGGCTGGCGCCGCGCTTCACCCGGCCCGCCTTGCCCCTGATGGCCGCCGCGCTGGCGTTGACCAGCGTGGTGCATCTGTCGATCCTGGCACTTGGGGTAGAGGACGCCTTCGCCTGGCCGAGCCTGCCCTATATGCTCGACATCCTCGCCTGGGACGGCTTCTTCGCGGTTGCCGTGCTGCTGATGGCGCCGGCGTTTCGCGGCGAGGTCACAATCTACCGGCTGCTGCTCGGCAGCGGCGCACTGGCGCTGCTCGGGCTGCTGGGGCCACTGAGCGGGGTGATGCCGCTGCGGATGATCGGGGTGATCGGCTATGCGCTGCTATTCCCGATCGCGGCGGCGCTGATCGCGCGCTGGTTCAGCCGGTGGCGGCCGGCAGCGCAAAGCTGACCGGCGCGGCATCGACCCGGCCGGGCAGCGCCGGCATCGTTCCGTCGCGCAGGAAGCGCATCGTCGCCGCATCGAGATCGGGATGATCGCGCAGCAGCCGGCCGTTATGCTGGCCGCGATGCACGATCAGCGCGCGGGCATTGGGGAACCAGGGCAGTACGTCCACCAGATTCTCGACCGGGGTGTTGGCGTCCCAATCGCCCTGGACGAACAGGATCGGCGTCTCGTCGCGCACCGGCAGGCGGAAGGCATCGCCGAGATCGGCGGTGGGCCAGGCATCGGCGGTAGCGGCATAGGAAGCGAAATTCCACGGGCCGAGCATGTCGAGCGCCGGGTCCGCCTGGATCTGCGCCCAGCGCGCCGCAGTGACGCCGGTTGCAGTGTCGATCAACGGGCCGATCAGCGCGGTGGTGCTGGCCTTGCGGGTCTCGGCTTCCTCGGCGGCCCAGGCCTGGTAGCGGCCATGATAGGCGTCGATCACGAAGGCCGGCCATTTGCTCGCATCGACGACATGGCTGAACAGCGCACGCTGATAGTCGCCAAGGCCCAGCACCACCTTGCCGGTGCCGGGCAGCTCGACGGTAACCGGCGCGGCGGCGAGGCGATCGCGCACCGTGCGCGCCGCCGCGATCAGCCCGCCTTTGGGAATGAAGGGCTTGAGCGCCGGATCCTGCTCGGCCTCGAAGGCGACGCGCTGCATCACCGCGAAGACATGGGCCGGCATGTCGTACCCGTTGGCGAGCGGCTCGACCAGGGAGATCAGCCCGCGCGCCACCGTGCCCGGATGACGCTTGAGCACGGCAAAGGCCCATTGCGAGCCGAAGCTGGCGGCGGTGAGGCTGATCCGGTCATAGCCGAGCGCGCGGCGCACCGCGTCCACGTCATCGGCGCATTCGGCGATCGTGTAGCCGGCCAGGTCGTGCCCCGGATTGGCGGCCACCGCCCCTTCGGCCAGCTTGCGCGTGACCGCGATCTCGTCCTCGATCCGGCTGGGCCGGTCGAGCGGGGCGGCGGGATAGCGCAGCTCAAGCATGTCGCCGCGCAGCGTGTAGCCGCGCTGTTCGACGATCACGAGGTCGTTGGTCTCGGCATGGTCGAGCCACATGCGCAGCCGGCGCTTCGCGCGCGGGCTGGGATCGCCGAGCGTGTCGAGCAGGGTGACGCCAGGGCCGCCGACGAGGAGGAAGATCGGCGGCTGGTTGCTCGGCTTCGTCGCCTTGATCCGCAGCACGCCGACCGTGATGCGCTTGCCGTCGGGCTTCGCGCGATTTTCGGGAACGGTGATCGCCCCGACCTCGTAGCGGACCGGGCTGCCGTCCGAGGCGGTCTCGGTGCCGGGGGCGAGGGTGAGCGGGCTCTGCGCCGCCGCGGGCGGTGCCGCCGCCAGGCCAACCGCGAAGACCAATCCGAGCAGCAGCCGCATCCACCCCTCCCCCGTTTCGAGCATCGTGACGCAGCCAAAATGAACGGGAGGTTAGCCGGCGATTTGCTCGTCCCGTCCCGTCGATGATACGACTTACCGCCGCAACATTTTGCTGTCAGGGGCCCCGACATGCGCTGGTATTCGAAGATCGCCGCCGCGGCCCTTGCCGCCGTCCTCCAGGCCTGTGCCACGGCACCCGTCGCCGCACCGCCGCCCGCCGTGGCACCGGCGGTTACCGAGCAGCGCGCGCCGGTGACGATCCTCGTCTCGATCGACGGCTTCCGCAGCGATTATCTCGATCGCGGGGTGACGCCGAACCTGTCGCGGCTGGCGGCGGGCGGCGCGACCGGGATCATGCACCCGAGCTTCCCGTCCAAGACCTTCCCCAATCACTGGACGCTGGTGACCGGCCTCTATCCCGACCATCACGGCATCACCGCCAACAAGATGGAGGACACGGCGCGGCCGAAGGAAGTCTTCACCATGCAGAGCGACGACCCGTTCTGGTGGAACGAAGCGATGCCGATCTGGGTGGACGCGGAAAAGGCCGGCATCCGCACCGGCACCGAATTCTGGCCGGGATCGAACGTCGCGGTGGGCGGCGTGAAGGCCGACAAATGGCCGTACAAGATCGAAGGCGGCACGCGGCCGAGCGACTGGGCGCAGTTCAACCAGGTCATCACCGGCGAGCAGCGCGTGAACGCGATCCTCGACTGGCTGCGGCGGCCCGCTTCGATCCGGCCGAAGTTCCTGACGCTCTATTTCGACACGGTCGACAGCGCCGGCCATAGCTACGGCCCCGACGACAAGCGCACGACGGCGGCGGCTGCCGATGTCGACAAGCGGATCGGCGAGCTGGTCGATGGACTCGCCGCCTTGGGGCAGCCCGCCAACCTGGTGATCGTCGCCGACCACGGCATGGCGCAGGTCAGCGGCAAGCGCGCCATCTCGATCAACAACCTGGTGAAGGCCGAGGATTACCATTTGGTCGAATCCGGCCCCTATCTGAGCCTGATCCCGACCCCGGGGCGCGAGGCCGTGGTCGAGAAGGCCCTGCTCGGCAAGCACGATCATTTCGAATGCTGGCGCAAGGCCGAGATCCCGGCGCGCTTCCATTACGGCACCAATCCGCGCGTGCCGGCGATCTTCTGCCTGGCCGAGACCGGCTGGCAGGTCGGCGAGAAGGATATCGATCCCGACCAGATCGGCGGCAATCACGGCTTCGACAATCTCTCGCCCGAGATGAACGCGCTGTTCGTCGCCAATGGCCCGGCCTTCCGGGCGGGGACGACGGTGCAGCCCTTCGTCAATGTCGACATCTATCCACTGCTGCGCGACCTGATCGGCCTGCCGCCCAAGGCCGGGGTGGACGGGAATGACGCGCCGTTCCGGGATGTGCTGGTTCGGTAGGTTTGAGTCATCGCCCTGGCTGCTCCCCGGCGAAAGCCGGGGTCCAGGGTCACAGGCGATACGGCAGAGAAACCCTGGGCCCCGGCGTTCGCCGGGGGACTGAAGAGATTTGACGCCCCCCTCTCACAAAGGAGGGCTTGCGCCCGATCGGTTTTCATCCGAAACTGATTGCATGCTCTATTGGGAAGACATGCAGGTCGGCAAGAAGCGGAGCTTCGGCCGTTATGAGGTCACGCGCGAGGAGGTGCTCGAGTTCGCGCGCAAATATGACCCTCAGCCCTTCCATCTCGACGACGCGGCGGCGGCGCAGACGCATTTCAAGCGGCTGGCGGCGAGCGGCTGGCACACCTGCGCGATGACGATGGCGATGACGGTCGCCGAGATGTCGGTGGTACCCCAGGCGAGCCTGGGCGCGGCGGGGATCGACGAGCTGCGCTGGCTCAAGCCGGTCTATCCCGGCGACGTGCTCCGGGTCGAGACCGAGGTGCTGGAAGTGACCCCCTCGCGCAGCCGGCCCGAGATGGGCAGCCTGAAGAACCAGACCACCACCTTCAACCAGCATGACGAGCCGGTGCTGCGGTTCACCGGGCTGGTGCTGATGCGGCGGCGGCCGGCGGAGCAGGCTTAGCTCCCCTCCCTGCAAGGGAGGGGCCGGGGGTGGGTGGATGACCGCGTTACGGCCGCCATTCCACCCAGCCCAACAGTATCGCCAAGCCTCCACCCACCCCTAGCCTCCCTTCCAGGGAGGGGAATTCAGGGGATCAATGCCCGTCGAACGCCACCAGCGCATGCACCGCGATGCCATCGCTGCGCAGCGCGTCGGCGCCGCCCAGCTCGGGCAGGTCGACGACGAACGAGGCCTGGACGACTTCGGCACCGGCCTTCTTGAGCAGGCGCACCGCGGCACGGGCGGTGCCGCCGGTGGCGATCAGGTCGTCGACGAGCAGCACGCGGGCGCCCGGGGCCAGTGCATCGGCATGGATGGCGATCCGGTCGGTGCCGTACTCGAGCGCATAATCCTCGGCGATCGTCGCGCCCGGCAGCTTGCCGTCCTTGCGGACCAGCAGCATGCCCGCGCCAAGCTTCACCGCCAGCGCCGCGCCGAACAGGAAGCCGCGCGCCTCGATGCCCGCGACCAGGTCGATCTTGCCTTCCACGGCCGCCGCCATGCGGTCGATCGTGAGCGCCAGCCCCTCGGCATCGAGCAGCAAGGTGGTGATGTCGCGGAACATGATCCCCGGCTTGGGGAAATCGGGGATGGTCCGGATACGCTGCCGGATATCGTCATTCATCGAAACGGACCCTTCGAACACTGATCTGAACACAGCAATCCCGCCCGGGCCGAGCCAGGGCGGGATTGCGTTGCTTCGTCTTGTACCGCCGAAGCGGGATCAGTGCTTAACGCCTGCCCACACCGAGCGATAGGCGCCATAGGTCAGGAAGGCCGCAAAGATCAGGAAGCCGAGCACGGCGAAACCGGCCTGGCGGCGGGTCTCGAGCGTCGGCTCCGCGGTCCACACCAGGAAGGCCGAGACGTCCTTGGACATCTGGTCGACCGTGGCGCGGGTGCCGTCCGAATATTGCACCTGGCCGTCCTGCGTCAGGGGCGGCGGCATCGCGATGTTGAGGTTCGCGAAATAGGGGTTGAAGTGCATGCCGTCCGGCGTCTTGGCGAATTCCGGGAACTTGGCCAGCGCCTCGGCCGAGGGCTTCTTGTCGTAGCCGGTCAGCAGCGAGTGGACATAGGCCGCGCCGTCATGCCGCGCCTTGGTGATCAGGCTGAGGTCCGGCGGGGTGCCGGTGCCCGGATAATAGACCTTGGGGAAGCGATCCGAGGGCACGTTGTCACGCTCGCCCCAGGTGCCGCCCTTCTCGTCGAACACCGGCTGCTTGGTGCCCCAGTCCTTGGCGATCTTCTTCACCTCGGCCTCGCTGTAGCCCAGGTCCTTCAGGTTGCGGAAGGAGACCAGGTTGAGCGAGTGGCAGGTCGAGCAGACGTCCTTGTAGACGAGGAAGCCGCGCTGGAGCTGGGCGCGGTCGAACTTGCCGAACGGCCCGTCCGAGGCGAGCTTCAGCTCCTCCGGATGCTTGTGCATGGCGTGCTCGGCGGTTTCCGCCGGCGGTTCCTTGATGACGCCGCGGACCGAGCCGTAGAGCGCGATCAGCAGCACGACGATGAAGGCACCGCCGACCAGGAACTTGATCGATTTGATGAACAGCGAAGTCATGGTTCCTGGTCCCCCTTACGCGCCGGTCTTGGCCAGCACGGCCTCGGTGATCGAGCCCGGCAGCGGCTTCGGCGTCTCGATGCTCGAGATGATCGGCACGATGATCAGGAAGTGTGCGAAGTAATAGGCCGCCGCGATCTGGCTGACGATCACGTAGAGCGGCTCGGCCGGCGAGCCGCCGCAATAGCCGAGCACCAGCACGTCGAACACCAGCACCCAGAACGCCACCTTGTACATCGGGCGATAGGCACCCGAACGCACCGGCGACTTGTCGAGCCAGGGCAGGAAGAACAGCAGCAGGATCGAGCCGAACATCGCCAGCACGCCCCACAGCTTCGCCGGCAGGATGAAGTCCGCGGTGAAGGCACGCAGGATCGCGTAGAACGGCCAGAAATACCATTCGGGGACGATGTGCGCCGGCGTGGAGAGCGGGTTCGCCGGGATATAGTTGTCCGGGTGGCCCAGATAGTCCGGCGCGAAGAAGATCAGCACCGAGAACAGGATCAGGAACACCACCACGCCCAGTCCGTCCTTCGCCGTGTAATACGGGTGGAACGGCACGGTATCCTGCTCGCCCTTCACTTCCACGCCGGTCGGGTTCGACGAACCCGGGATGTGGAGCGCCCAGATGTGGAGGATCACGGCGCCCGCGATCACGAAGGGCAGCAGATAGTGGAGCGAGAAGAAGCGGTTCAGCGCGGCATCGTCCGGCGCATAGCCGCCGAGCAGCCATACGCGGATCCAGTCGCCGGCCACCGGGATCGCCGAGAAGAAGCCGGTGATCACCTGCGCCCCCCAGAAGCTCATCTGCCCCCAGGGGAGCACATAGCCCATGAAGGCGGTGGCCATCAGCAGCAGGAAAATCACCACGCCGAGCAGCCACACCATTTCGCGCGGCGCCTTGTACGACCCGTAATAGAGGCCGCGGAACATGTGGATGTAGATCACCACGAAGAACATCGAGGCGCCGTTCGCGTGGGCGAAGCGCAGGAACCAGCCCGCGTTCACGTCGCGCATGATGCCCACATTCACGCTCTCGAACGCGCCTGCGGCCGAGGAGTGGAAGTGCATCGCCAGCACGATGCCGGTGATCAGCTGACAGACCAGCGCGACCCCGGCGAGCACGCCGAAGTTCCACCAGTAGTTGAGATTGCGCGGCACCGGATAGCCGGCGCCGACGGCGTTGTAGACGAAGCGCGGCAGGGGCAGACGCGAGTCCACCCACTGCATCACCGGGTTCTTAGGCTCATAATGCTTGGCCCAGGGAAAGCTCATCGCGCTCTATCCTCACCCAACCACGGCGATAGCGCCGTTGATGTTATATTTTGGAACCTCGAGGTTCTTCGGCGCCGGGCCCTGGCGGATGCGGCCGGCTGTGTCATAGGCCGAGCCATGGCAGGGGCAGAAATAGCCGCCGAACGGCCCGCGATTCTCACCCTCGCCCGCGCCCAGCGGCACGCAGCCGAGATGGGTGCACACGCCCAGCGTGATCAGCCAGTTGGTGTGGTCCTTCGCCGTGCGCTGCTCGAGCGTCTGCGGATCGCGCAGCGACGAGACAGGCACCGCGTCCGCGGCGGCGATCTCGGCCGGCGTCAGGTTGCGCACGAACAAGGGCTGCTTGCGGAAGCTGGTCTTGATCGCCATGCCCGGCTCGATCTTCGACAGGTCCACCTCGGTGGTGGACTGCGCGAGCACATCGGCCGACGGGTTCATCGAATTGACCAGCGGCAGAACCACGACGCCCGCGCCCACAGCCGCGACCGAAACGGCGGCATATTGGAGATAATCGCGACGACGGGGATTCTCGGGACCGGCCAGATCGGCTTCAATTGCCATGTTTACCCCTTGCACTTCGGACTTGCCGCGGCGAACGCGCGGACAGAACGTAAAGCTCAACACGGGCGCTAAGGGCCCCCTCGTTGCCCTTCGATGTCCCCCGAATAGGCCAGCCGAGGTGATAGACGGCGGCTGCGCGCTTCCGCAACAGCCTTTTTCAGCGGCTTGTTACGCAAGGGAATAGAACGCTAGGAGCAAAGCCATGCGACTAGCCCTGTTCGAACCCGATATTGCCGGCAATGTTGGCGCCGTGCTGCGACTTGGAGCCTGTTTCGACACGCCCGTCGACCTGATCGAGCCGATGGGATTCGCGTGGAACGACGCGGCCTTGCGCCGCGCCGCCATGGATTATGGCGGCCAGGCCGATGTCGTGCGCCATGCCGATTTCCACGCATTCGCCGAGAAGCTGCCGGGCCGCGTGATCCTGTTCACCACGCGCGGATCGATTCCGCTCAACCAGGCGCGGTTCGAGCCGGGCGACACCCTGCTGTTCGGATCCGAGGGGCGCGGCGCCCCCGATTATGTCCATGAACGCGCCGATCTCGCGGTGCGCATCCCGATCCGCGCGGGCCTGCGCTCGCTCAACCTAGCCGTGTCCGCGGGCATCTCGCTCGCCGAGGCACTGCGTCAGACCGATGGATTCCCCCCGCAATGATCGCACCCGACGAGCAGCAGCAGCGCGCCCGCGCCTGGTTCGAGGAACTGCGCACCGCGATCTGCACCGAATTCGAGGCGATCGAGGCCGAGGCCGGATCGGACGCCAGGTTCGACTATATCGCCTGGGACCGTACCGATCCCTCGGGCGAGCCCGGCGGCGGCGGCGTGCGCGGGGTGATGAAGGGCAAGGTGTTCGAGAAGGTGGGGGTGAACGTCTCCACCGTCGGTGGCAGCCTGGAGGGCGATTTCGCCAAGTCGATCCACGGCGCCGGCGAGGACCCGAAATTCTTCGCCACCGGCATCAGCCTGGTCGCGCACATGGCCAATCCGCATGTGCCGGCGGTGCACATGAACACGCGCTTCCTGACCACGACCAAGCGCTGGTTCGGTGGCGGGGCCGACCTAAATCCGCCGGTCCCGTACGAGGAAGACACCGCCGAATTCCATGCCGCGTTGCAGGCGGCCTGCGACGCGCATGACCCGGCGCATTATCCGCGCTTCAAGGCCTGGGCGGACGAGTATTTCTACATCCCCCACCGGAAGACGCATCGCGGGGTGGGCGGGATCTTCTACGATCACCTGGAAGGCGCCGGTGACGAAGGCTGGGAGGCGAATTTCGCCTTCACCCGGGATGTCGGCCGTGCGTTCCTCGACATCTATCCGCGCATCGTCCGCAAGCGGATGGGGATGGACTTCACGCCCGAGGACAAGCAGCGCCAGCTCGAATGGCGCGGCCGCTATGCCGAGTTCAACCTGATCTATGACCGGGGGACGCTGTTCGGGCTAAAGACCGGCGGCAATATCGACGCGATCCTGATGAGCCTGCCCCCGTTGGCGGCGTGGTCGTGATTCACGCTGCTCTCCCTCCTCTCGTCATCCCCGCGCAGGCGGGGATCAAGGGTTACAGAGCGACGTCCTTCGTGACTCTGGATTCCCGCCTGCGCGGGGATGACGGAGTGTGGGACAAGGCCAGCACATGGGCCTGATCCCGGTCTCCGACGACCAGATCGCCACCGTAGTCACCGCGCTCGAGATGCTGGCGCGGCCGCGGCCCCGCCCGCTGCCCGATTCGCCGCTGCGGCTGGTGCGCTGGCCGGCGCCCGACCAGGCCAAGTACCGCGCGCTGTTCCGCCGCGTCGGCGAGCCCTGGCTGTGGTTCTCGCGGCTGGTGATGGCGGAGGACCGGCTGGTCTCGATCATCCAGGACCCGAAGGTGCATGTGTTTGCGGTGGTCGACCGCGCCGGCATCGAGGTGGGCATGCTCGAGCTCGACTTCCGGGTCGAGGCGACCTGCGAGCTGGGGTTCGTGGGTCTCATTCCCGAGCTGGCCGGCAAGGGCCATGGCGGCTGGCTGATGGCGCATGCGCTGATGCTCGCCTGGACGCCCGAGGTCACCCGCGTCTGGGTGCACACCTGCACGCTCGATTCGCCCGGCGCGCTCGGCTTCTACCGCAAGCATGGCTTCGTCCCCTACAAGCGCACGGTGGAGACCTTCGCCGATCCGCGGCTGGCGGGCGTGCTGGCGGCGGATGCCGCGCCTCAGATCCCCTGCCTGGGCGCGCCGGCGAGCCGATAGGCGGCGACGCGGATCAGCGCGAGCGCGGCCCAGGCCGCCCCGCCGATCAGCGCGCTGACCAGCCACGATACCGGCGCGATCGCCTGCACGCCGCCGATCAGGCCGGCGATCGTGCCGAGGATGCCCCCGGCGATCAGCACCAGTCCCAGTGCCAGGAAGAAGATCATCGAGGCGAGGCCGAGCAGCGCGAAGCCGGTCACCCCGGCGCTGCGCCGCCAGCCTTCGCGGAAGGCGCCCAGGATTCCGATCGCGGGATCGGCCGCGAAGGCCGGGCCGGCCAGCCAGGTGCGCACCAGCATGTAGAGGCCGGGAATCACGAACAGCGACAGGCCGAAGGAAAAGAGCAGCCCGGCGATCGTGTTGAGCACGAAGAAGGCGCCGAAGCGCTTGAGCGCGAGCAGCAGCACCTGCCCCAGGGTGCGGCCGTCACCGCGCAGGAACAGGTTGAAGATCGCGAAGCTGCCGAAATCCATCACCAGGCTGATCGCCAGGATGGTCAGCAGGTTCGCGTCGTAAAAGGCCATGATGGCCTCGCGCAGCTTCTCGGCGTCCTGGGTGGCGGGCAGCTGCAGCCCCGATACGAGCAGCACCGCGCCGAGCATCGGCACGACGAAGAACATGCCCGCCAGGGCGATCAGCAGCTCGCGCTCGGCGCGGAACAGGGAGACGGCATCGAGGAAGATGCCGCGGCTGGTGAGGCTCATGCGAGGATCAGACCCTCGCGAAGCCCGGCCTCGGCCGTGAGCGCGAGATAGAGCTTGGCGGCGAAGGCCGGGACCAGCACGGTGAAGCCGGTCTGCACCGCGGCGACGACGATCGAGGTGAGCACCCCGGCCAGCGAGATGCCGTCGGCCGCGCCGCCGGCGACCAGGGCGAAGATGCTGCCGAACACCATGTTGGCGGCCAGGATCGAGACCCAGGAGACCAGTGCGTAGAGCAGGATCACTCCGATCAGCGCCCAGGTCCTGCCGCGGGTGAGCTTCCACGACTGGCGCAGCGCCGAGAACATCCGCTTCTCGCGCACGATCACCGCATTGGTGACGAACAGGCGCGCGCCGAGCCACAGGATCAGCGCGACCAGCACCAGCAGGTAGAGCGCGATGCCGCCTGCCATCTGGGTGCTGAGCGAAGTCAGCTCGCCCCGCGCGATCGCCATCATGTCATAGCCGGCGAGCTGGAGCGCGATCGGGATCGGCATGGCGAGCACGAACATGCCGACGAACAGCGCGACCGAGACGATCAACGCCGGCAGCAGCCGCGCCCGGCCGATCGCGCCTGCGCCACGCGCCTCCGCCATGTCGAGCGCCATCGCGGTGATGGTGAGCGATCCCCAGAGCGACAGGATGCCGAAGGCGAGCTGGACGAGATAGAGCGACAGGACCAGCCCGGGGCCGGCGCTGGCCTTGGCCGCCTGGAAGCTGCCCTCGATCGAGGCGGGCACGAAAAAGGCGAGCAGCGCCACCGGCAGGATCGCCCCCAGATTGTCGCTCAGAAACTCCGCCGTCCGATCCCAGACGGTGCCCATCTTCGCCATGCGCCCGATGTCCTCCCTTTGCCCGGGTGTTAGCCCGCGCGCAGTTTATTGCCAATGCTTGCGGAATCGCCCGCGGATGCGCAATTCGCACGCATGACCAAGGATATCGAATGGCGGGTCGCGCCGGAGCCGATCGAATATGGCGCCGCGCTCGCCGAAATGGAGGCGCATGTCGCCGCGCTGACCGCCGGCACCGCCCCCGAACGGATCTGGCTGCTCGAGCATCCGCCCGTCTACACCGCCGGCACCAGCGCCACCGATGACAGCGAGCTGGTCGATGCGGCGCGCTTCCCGGTGTTCCGCACCGGGCGTGGCGGGCGCTACACCTATCACGGGCCCGGCCAGCGCATCGGATATCTGATGCTCGACCTGCGGAACCGGAAGCGCGACGTGCGCGGCTATGTCCATGCCGTCGAGGGCTGGGTGATCGCGGCGCTGGGCGAACTGGGGATCGAAGCGTTCCGCGCGGAGGGCAGGATCGGCATCTGGACGCTCGACCAGGCCGGCCAGGAAGCCAAGATCGGCGCGATCGGCGTGCGGCTGCGCCAATGGGTGACGATGCACGGCTTTGCGATCAACCTGTCGCCGAACCTCAATGATTTCAATGGGATTGTACCCTGTGGCATCCCCGATTTCCCGGTCACCAGCGCCGAGGCGCTCGGCAGGCCGGTTACGCCCGGGCAATTCGATTCGGCACTGCGCGCCACATTTTTGCCATTTTTGAACGCTCTCTCGTGAGCGCAGGTCAAATCGAGTCTTGAGGGGTTTGCCCGAACCGTCTAATGTCCACTCCGGTTTGGGTATTAAACGGCGTATCCGTAATCCAGATCCATAATCTAGGGAGCTTTCTACATGCGTGCAGTCATTTCGAAGATCGTTGCAGGTTCGATGATCGCCGGCGCGGCCCTCCTGGCCTCGGCGTGCACCAGCAACGAGTCGACCAACGTGACCAACACCACCGAAGTCGTTCCGACCGAGAACGTGACCACCGACACGATGGTCACCAACATCGACGCCGCCGCCACCGAGAACGGCGCCGTGGTCGAGAACACCACCACCGTGACCACCAACACCACCAACGCGATGTAATTCGCGCTCGGTCGAGTGTTTGATGAAAGGGCCGTCCGGGCGACCGGGCGGCCTTTTTCTTTATGCTTTTCCTATGCTTTTGCGATGAAATGCCGCGATGGCACGGATGGACGGCAAAAAGGGGCTTCAACGCGGACTCGGAACACCGTAACCCGTTGCCACGGGGTTAACTGGTAGTTTTCGAGGGCAGCATGTTTGCTTCGCGTATCGCATTGATGCTGGCCGGGGGGATCGGCCTGTTCGTTTCCGCACCGGCTTCGGCGCAGTTCTTCCTCAAGCCCGCCAATCTGGAGAGCGGGCGCGTGACCGGTTCCGAGCCGGGCATGACCGGCCCGGCGCTGCCTGGCGCCACCCCGGTCGAGCTGCAGGCCGCGCTCGCCTGGAACCTGCGCGCCGCGCTGAACGTCGCCGCGCTCCAGTGCCAGTTCGAACCGACGCTGCTTTCGGTCGACAATTACAATTCGCTGATCAAGGATCACGCGATCGAGCTGCGGGACTCATACGCTACGCTCGAGAAATATTTTGCAAGAACGTACAAGAACAAGAAGCAGGGCCAGCTTGAACTCGACAAGTATGGCACCCGCATCTATTCGGGCTTCTCGACTGTTCAGGGCCAGCTTTCTTTCTGCCAGACTGCCGCCGCAATCGGCCATGATGCGGTGTTCGTGAAGCCTGGCAAGTTCAGCGAACTGGCGCAGGACCGCATCAAGGAACTGCGCGCGAGCCTCGGCCCCTGGGGCGAGCAATATCGCCCGTCGGGCTATGTCGTCACCGGCATGTACGGCGTGAAGCTGCCGCCCTTCGGCAACGACAAGTGCTGGAAGAAGGGCCAGTACCAGGTCAAGAAGTGCGGCCCGCTGCTGCTCAACTGAGCTAGGCCAGCCCGCTCGGCAAATTTCGTCACCCCGGCCCTGTGCCGGGGCCCACTGGGCCTCTTACACATCGCTTCGAGCCCCTTGCTGCTCGCCTGCCTCGCGGTGGATCCCGGCACAAGGCCGGGATGACGGCTGGGGGCAGAGGCAACCGCCGGGAAAGTTACCGCAGCCCCAGCATCTTGTGCGTCTGCAGCGTCAGCCGCCATTTCGGCCGTTCCATCGCGAAGGCGATCGCGGCCTCGATATTCTCCTGCGCCGCCACGCTGTCCATCGGCTGAATCAGGAAATTGGCGAAGTCCCAGCCCTCGATCGCCGCGACATCGGTGCCCGGCTGCGGCCAGACCAGCTTGAGCTCGTCGCCCGAGCGCTGGACGACCTCGCTGCCCGCCTTGGGGCTGATGCACACCCAGTCGATGCCGGGATGCGCGGGAAGCGTGCCGTTGCTCTCGATCGCGATGCGGAAACCGCGGGCGTGGAGCGCATCGACCAGTGCGTCATCGACCTGCAGCATCGGCTCGCCGCCGGTGAGCACGACGAAGCGCTTCTCCGCCCCCTCGCCCCAGAAGCCGAGCACGGCGTCGGCCAGCGCATCGGCCGTGGCGAACTTGCCCCCGCCCAGACCGTCGGTGCCGACGAACTCGGTGTCGCAGAACTGGCAGATCGCGCTGGCGCGGTCCTGCTCGCGGCCGGTCCACAGATTGCAGCCGGCGAAGCGGACGAACACCGCGCGGGCGCCGGCATTTACCCCCTCGCCCTGCAGCGTGAGGAACATTTCCTTGACGCTATAGGTCACGTCAGGCCCTCGTTGCGTACTTCGTCGGATCGGCGATGCCCGCCTCTTCGAATCCCTTGGACCGCAACCGGCAGCTGTCGCACAGCCCGCAATGCACGCCACCCGGCGCCGGATCATAGCAGGACCAGCTGAGCCCCATGTCGAGCCCGAGCCGCGTGCCCTCGCGGACGATATCGGCCTTGCTCATGTGCTGGAGCGGGGCGCGGATATGGAAGGGCTCGCCCTCCACCCCGGCCTTGGTCGCCAGTTCGGCGAGCCGCTCGAAGCCCTCGATGAACTCGGGGCGGCAATCGGGATAGCCCGAATAATCGAGCGCGTTGACGCCGATATAGATGTCGCGGGCGCCCGAAGCCTCGGCCCAGCCGAGGGCGAGGCTGAGGAAGATGGTGTTGCGCGCGGGCACATAGGTGACCGGGATATCGTCGCCCACACCGTCCTTCGGCACGTCGATATCGGCGGTGAGCGCCGAGCCGCCGAACGCGCGCAGGTCCATCGGCATCACCACATGGCGCTCGGCGCCCAGGGTGGCGGCGATGCGGCGCGCGGCGGCCAGCTCGACCTGGTGACGCTGGTTATAGTCGAAGGAAAGCGCGAACAGGCGATGCCCCGCCTCGCGCGCGAGCGCGGCGGAGATCATCGAATCGAGTCCGCCGGAAACCAGTACAATTGCAACGCTGTCGGTCATCGACGCGACCTACTCCGGTTTTTGCTGCATGGCAAAAACGACGCAAAATGGGCCGCCCGAGAGCGGCCCAGTTTATTGGGAAAACCCATGCCAGAGAGGAAAGTGCTCACGAGGAGCGATGCCACGGTAGCCCGGTAGCTGTGAAAGAAGCGTTAAGCCCGGTTCAGCCGCAGCTGCCGGGCGCGCGACGCCCTTCATATTCCTGCTCGAAGGGTGCACCATCCAGCACGCCCTGGGTTTCGATGCGGACCAGCCGCGGCGTCTCAACGGTTACCGTGGTGCGGCCCTTGCCGCGGCCGGTGCAGGTATAGACCACCGTCGCCTGGTGCGTGTCCTGGCTGACGACGAACTGCTCGCACGGTGCCGGACCATGAGCGATCTGGATGAAGCTGTTCGGATTGGTGAAGCAGACCTTGCGCTCGGTGCCGAGCCGTTCCTTGAGCAGCCACTGGCCGCGCTCGATCTGCGTCAGGACCGACTGGGTTGCGGCGCGATGCGCCACCGCCGAGCCATCCCCGACCATCAACAGTGACGCGCCGGCAAGTGCCGCGCACATCATACGCCTGAACAACATCACAAGGTCCTCCCGTCACGGCCCCGAAGGCCCGCGCCCTTCGCACCGATATGGCGGTGTTGCAGCGAATTACAACGCCGGTGGAACGAAATCGCTGAGGTGAATCGAGAACTTGCTGGAGCAGAATGCGCAGTCGACGGTGATCACGCCGTTCTCGTCAGCCATTTCCGCGCGTTCCTCCTCGGGGAACTTGGAGAGCACCTGGGTGATGTAGTCCCCATCGCAGCGGCAATTGTTGGCGAGCGTCGAATCGGAGAGGATGCGCACCTCTTCCTCCTCGTTGAACAGCCGCCACACCAGGGACTCGAGCGGGATCGCCGGATCGGCGAGCTCGTCCACTCCCATGGTCATGCCGAGCGCCTCGACATGCTCCCACTCGGGATGATCCATGCGCGCATGCAGGCGCTCGCGCCCGGCTTCGCCTTCCGGCAGATGCTGGAGGAACAGGCCGCCCGCGACCCACTGGCCGCTGGTCTTGTCACGCTGGGCACCCAGGCGGACCACGGTCGGGATCTGCTCGGACTGGAGGAAATAGCTCTGCGCGGCCTCGGCCAGCGAAGCGGTGTCGAGCGGCACGATGCCCTGGTAGCGCTCATTGGTGGCCGGCTGGTCGAAGGTCACCGCCAGATGCCCCTTGTTGAACAGGGCGAAGAGCGACGGATTTTTGCCCAGTTGGGACAAGCGGAGGGAATCGAACTGCACATAGCCGCGCAGGTCGCCATTCTTGTAATCGCACACCAAGAGGTTGACGATTCCGCCCTGGGTCTGCGCCTGGAGGGTCAACTGGCCCTGCGCGTCCTTGAGCGTCGAGCCGAGCAGCGCGGCGAGCGTCAGCGCCTCGGCCAGCAGCCGCTCGATCACCGGAGGATAGGCATGCGCCGCCAGGATCTCGTCCAGCGCCGGCCCCAGCCGCGTGACGCGGCCACGGGTGTGGCGGGCCGGAATGGTGAAGCCGACCGCGCGATCGAGGTCGGTGGTGGGGGCGGTGTTGGTCACGTCGAAATCCTCGCTGCCCGGCGCATAGGCCGGGATGCCGCATGTGGCACGTATTTTCGGAAAGTTGCGCGCTATGTAGGGCGCCGCGGCGCCGAAGCAACTCAGCCGGCCTGCCCGCGCTCGCGGTGCATGAACCGCGTCAACCAATCGCCGCTCACCAGCGCCACGCCGACCGCCAGCGCGAGGATGCTCAGCAGCCACGCGCCGGCGCCGATCAGGACGCGGTCGTCGATCTCCGGATAGTTCGGGATATAGTCGGGCCGCGTCACCCAGACGACCAGCGAGCAGGCAGAACTGAGCAGGACAAGCCAGATCCCCAGCCGCTGCACCCAGCTTCCACGGCGATCGAAACGCGTCAGCACGAGCACCGTCAGCGGCGCCAGCGCACCACCGTCCCAGTTGAACTCGATATGGGCCAGCGCCCGCGCCAGCGGCACCCCGCCGAGCAGGAACCAGGCCCAGCGGACAAGCTGCGCCACCAGCAGAAGCGCGGCCGTGATCCGGATCGCGGTCACGGCCAGCACCTCAGCCGATCTGGCCGAAGCACCAGCGCAAGACCGCCTTCTGCGCATGGAGGCGGTTCTCCGCTTCCTGCCAGATCAGCGACTGGGGCCCGTCGATCACCGCGTCGACCACTTCCTCGCCGCGGTGGGCTGGCAGGCAGTGGAGGAACTTCGCGTTCGGCTTGGCGGCGGCCATCAGCGCCTCGGTCACCTGGAAGGGCATCATCGCGGCGAGCTTGGTCTCGGCATGGGCCTGGCCCATCGAGATCCAGGTATCGGTGACGATGATGTCGGCGCCCTCCACCGCTTCCTGCGGCGTGCCGACCACCTTCGCCCGGCCCTGGCCGCGCGCCACGTCCTCGTCCGACGGCTGATAGCCCTGCGGGCAGGCGGCGACCACGTCGAAGCCCATCAGCCCGCCGGCCTCCATGATCGAGGCGAGGACGTTGTTGCCGTCGCCCAGCCAGGCGACCTTGAGCCCCGGCAGCGCGAAGCCGGCCTCGAGGATCGTCTCCATGTCCGCCATGATCTGGCAGGGGTGCGAGGCATCGGTGAGGCCGTTGATCACCGGCACCGAGGCGTATTTCGCCATGTCGACCACCTTCTGGTGATCGTCGGTGCGGATCATGATCGCATCGCAATAGCCCGAGAGGATGCGCGCGGTATCGGCGATCGTCTCGCCGCGGCCGAGCTGCATGCTGCCGGCGTCCATCACGATCGAGGTGCCGCCCAATTGGCGGATCGCCATGTCGAACGAGACGCGGGTCCGGGTCGAGTTCTTCTCGAACACCATCGCGAGGACGTGGCCGGCGAGCGGGGCGTCGGCATCGACCTTGCCCTTGGGCCAGCCGGCGCGCGCCTGCTTGCGGGCGATCGCATCGTCGAGCATCGCCTGGATGCCGGCGGTGCCGGCGTCGGACAGATCAAGGAAATGGCGGGTCATATTCAAATCCTCCCCCAGCTCGCCTGGGGGAGGGGGACCGCCGGCCGAAGGCCGGTGGTGGAGGGGCTGCGCCGAAGGCGCGGAAGGCCGCTCCATATCCACGCCGCTGCGCGGCGCCCCTCCACCATGCTACGCATGGTCCCCCTCCCCGAGACAAGCTCGGGGAGGAATGGTTCTTCAGTCATCGCTCGGCGGGGCGAACGAACGCGCGCCTTCGCTCAGGCGCTCGATGCACTCGGCAATATGGTCCTCGTTGATCACCAGCGGCGGCAGCACGCGGAACACGTTCTCGCCGGCGGCGACGGTCAGCAGCCCGTGATTGTCGCGCAGATGCGCCACGAAATCGCGGCTGACCACCGAGTCCTTCATCTTGATGCCGAGCATCAGGCCCTTGCCGCGGATCTCCTCGAACAGGTGATCGTGATTGGGGATCATCTGCTCGAACGCCTGGCGCAGGCGGTCGCCCATCTTCTCGACATGCGGCAGGAAGTCGGGCTCGAGCATCACGTCGAGCACCGCCTGGCCGGCCGCCATGGCGAGCGGGTTGCCGCCATAGGTGGAGCCGTGCGTGCCGATCACCATGCCCTTGGCCGCTTCCTCGGTCGCCAGGCAGGCGCCGAGCGGGAAACCGCCACCGATGCCCTTGGCGACGGTCATGATGTCCGGCGTGATGCCGTAATGCTCATAGGCCCACATCTTGCCGGTGCGGCCATAGCCGCACTGGATCTCGTCGAGGATGAGCAGCAGGCCATGCTCGTCGCACGCCTTGCGCAGGCCCTGGATGAATTCCGGGGTGCCCGCGGTCATGCCGCCTTCGCCCTGCACCGTCTCGACCAGGAAGCCGGCGGTCTCGCCATCGATCTTGGCGAGCGCGCCCTCCAGATCGTTGAACTTCACATAGTCGAAGCCCGGCAGCAGCGGCTCGAAGCCGTCGCGCATCTTGGGCTGGTCGGTCGCGGAGATCGCGCCGATCGAACGGCCATGGAAGGCGTTCTTGAAGGTGATCAGCTTGTGGCGCTGCGGGTTGCCGTTGACATAGTGATAGCGGCGCGCGGTCTTGATCGCGCACTCGATCGCCTCGACCCCCGAATTGGTGAAGAACACCGTGTCGGCGAAGCTGACGTCGATGATCCGCTGGGCCAGCGCCTCGCCCTGGGGCGAGCCGTAGAGGTTCGACACATGCATCAGCGTGGCGACCTGGTCCTGCAGCACCTTGGTCAGGTGCGGATGGCCATGGCCGAGCGCGTTGACCGCGATGCCCGCGGCGAAGTCCAGATACTGCTCGCCGCGCTCGCCATAGAGATACACCCCCTCGCCTCGCACCGGCCGCACAGCGCACCGCGGGTAAACGGGCATGAGCGGGGTGATAGTCATGGGAACATACTCCTCTAGGAAAAGCTCGAAACGAGACTCCAGAAACGACAAAGGGCGGCCTATCGGGACCGCCCGAGGCGGGTGTTTACGTGGGGTGGCCGGGAGAGGTCAATAATCGTTTGGGCGAAGGGCATGCCGGGGCGTTATCGGCACAACCGCAAACGCCAAAACCGTCATTCCCGCGAAGGCGGGAATCCATTCAGGCTGGCGCTGCGGTCCCATCCGAGTTCAGCGCCAATGGATCCCCGCCTTCGCGGGGATGACGATGGAGAGGAGCGCACTACGCGCCAGCCCTCAGTTCTTGATCTTCCAGCCGCGGCGCAGCAGCGCGTAGCAGGCGAAGCCCAGCGCGATGTCGAGGCCGAGGATCACCAGGCTGCCGACGAGGATCGGCGAATCGGCGACGCCGATGAAGCCGTAGCGGAAGCCCGAGATGATGTAGAAGAACGGGTTGGCGTGGCTGATCGCCTGGAAGGTCGGGGCCAGCCGCTCGACCGAGTAGAAGGTGCCCGAGAGCAGGGCGAGCGGGGCGACGACGAAGTTGGTCACCGCCGCGGCGTGATCGAACTTCTCCGCCCAGATCGAGGTCATCACGCCCATCAGCGACAGGAACAGCGAGCCGAGGAAGCCGAACCACAGCACCGCCCATAGATGCTGCGGCCAGACATCGACGCCCCACAAGGCCATCGCGAGCCAGACCGTGCCGCCGACGCAGAAGGCGCGGGTGACGGCGCCGCCGGCCAGCGCGGTCAACATCTCCAGCGTCGAGAGCGGCGGCATCAGATAGTCGACGATCGTGCCCTGGATCTTGCCGACGAGCAGCGAGAAGCTGGCGTTGGCGAACGCGTTCTGCAGCATGCCCATCACGATCAGGCCGGGCGCGATGAATTCGGCGAAGTGAATCTCGTGGTGCTGGACGCTCACCATCCGCCCGCCGCCGCCGAGCGCGACGGTGAAAATCACCAGGAACAGCAGCGTCGTGACCGCCGGTGCCCAGATCGTCTGGAGCTGCACCTTGAAGAAACGACGCACCTCCTTGATATAGAGGGTGCGCAAACCTCCCCAGTTGACGTTGCGGATAACCGGAACGCCGGGCTCGGGGAGCTGTTGACCGAATTCAGGCTGGCTGCTCATCGCGCGTTCGCGTAACCGCTGCACGAGCCGACGGCAAGGTGAAGGAAGAGAAGTTTTGAGCTGGACCGAAGAGCGGATCGATACGCTGAAGAAGATGTGGGACAGCGGCCTGACCGCAACCCAGATCGCCGAGGAGCTTGGCGGGGTGAGTCGCAATGCCGTGATCGGCAAGGCGCACCGCCTGGGCCTGCCGTCGCGTCCCTCGCCCGTGAAGCCCAACGAGCCCAAGGCCGCGGCCGAGCCCAAGCCGGCGCCCGCGCCGCGCGCCGCAGCACCTGCGCCCGCCCCCACGCCGGCTCCGGCCCCCGCACCGCGTGCCGCCGCACCCGCGCCGGCGCCCGAATCGGCCGGTGACGACTCGGCCGAGCCCGCTGCGCCCAAGCGCGAAGGCCCGGTCCTCCGCTCGGTCGGCCCCGGTGGTTTCGTCCGCCAGAATCCGGGCGAGCAGGCTCCGCCGATCTCGCCGGCCCCGCCGCGCCGCCTGGTGCCGGCCAAGCCGAGCGACGCGATCGCGGGCAAGACCAGCCTGCTCGATCTGAGCGACAAGATCTGCAAGTGGCCGCTCGGCCATCCGGGCGAGCCGGACTTCCACTTCTGCGGCGACAAGGTGAATCCGGGCTTCCCGTACTGCGTCGAGCATTGCGGCCATGCCTATCAGGCGCAACTGCCCCGCCGCGACCGTCGCCCGCCGCCGCCGCTGCCCTTTGGCGGCCCGCGCGTCCGCTAAGCCGTATCGGCATTCCGTTCTCCCTGTTCCCCGGCGAAAGCCGGGGTCCAGGTTCGATGCACTGACGACGGCTCAGTAGCCCCTCGAACGACATTGCAACTGGGCCCCGGCCTTCGCCGGGGAACTGCCAGCTGTCGCAGCCTGAATGGCGTTGCGTCTAGCGTCAGGCGAACAGCTCGCGGTCGCGGATCTTGACCGGTACCGTGTAGAATTTCTTCCACCAGGGCGGCGTGCCGTCGGTGGGCGGGATCTTCAGTTCCTTGCGCTTGCCATGGGCCTGCTGGTCCTTGGCGGCGAGGCGGTATTGATAGGCGTCGAAGATGCGCAGCGCCTCGACCATGTAGCTGGTGGCAAAGCGCGGATCGCGGATCACCACCAGATTCTCGCCATTCTCCATGTCGGCCGGGTAGGAGAAATTGTAGCTGCCGGTATAGACCCGCGCGCTCGGCTTGTTGAAATCGATCACCACGAACTTGTGGTGCATCTTGATGCCGCCACCGCCGCTCGCCTCGCTGTGGAAGGGCTCGGGCACGCCCTTGGTGAGCGCGGCCGGGGAGACCGAGGCGGGATTGCCGTCGGGCTGCATCAGCTGCATCTCCTCGGTCTCGCCCACCGGCGCATTGGCGATGCCGTAGACGAACAGGTCGCTGCGTCCGGTCGCCTTGAGGATTGCCTTGGTCACATCCCCGCTGGTCTGGCTGAGGAAGGCGAGCGAGTAGAACAGGCTCGACTGGGCGCCGTCGATCGCCTGGCCGATGCTCTTCTGGGTCGAGCGCGCGGCATTGTGCGGGCTCATCGCGATCTCGGCGTCGAGCCCCTCGACCTGCAAGGGCCGCCAGGTCGCCGCACCGCTGGCGGCGAAACTGGCCGCGGTGCCGCTCCAATAGGCTTCGAAGGCATCGCGCTGCTGGGCGACGATCGCCTTGCCGGTGACGATCAGCGCGTTGTTCGCCTGGACGTAGAAGCCGCGCCACGAGAAGTTGGTCGAGCCGAGCACGACCTGCTGCACCGTCGGCCCATCGACCACGATCATCTTGTTGTGCTGGAGGTTGCCCATCTTCTGGCGAACCACCTGGGCGCCCGCGGCGAGCAGCACGGCGGCGGCGCGGCTCTCGGCCGAATGGGGCAGCCCCTTGTCCTTCTCGCCGCTGCCGCTGTCGTCAAGGATGATGCGCAGCCTCTCGCCGATCTTCGCCAGCCGCTCGATCAGCTCGGGCAGGTTGAGCTCATAGGCGACGACCATCACCTCCGCCTTGTCCTTGATCGCGGCATCGAGCAGGCCGACGATCCGCGCCCGCGCCTCGAACCCCATCCAGGCATAGGCGTCCTCGGCCTTGGGATGATCCGACTTGAAATCATTGCCTTCGTCCGCCCTGGCCGGGATCAGCTGCTTGAACCCCTCGGCCCCGCCATATCGGTCCACGAAGCTCTGCGACGAGACATAGCCGCGAGTGAAGGCGACGTTGATCTTGCCGGGCAACGTTTCGGCATAGAGCGAGATCTGCGCCTCCTGCGCCAGCCCGCGCGACAGCTCGCCGGCGGTGTTCATGAACAGCGGCGTGACCCGGTAGGTGAACAGGCCGTGGACATTGGCGATACGCGGGAAATGGATCCAGCGGAACGACTGGAGCGGCGCCTCGGTCGTCGGATATTGCTCGGGCGGCGCGCCCTCCGCGCTCGGCTTGTGGCGGCCGGGAAAGGCGATGCGGTTCTTGATCGCGTAGAAGCGATCGCCGTCGGGCGGGAGATACTCGACCGCGAAGCCGACGAAATCGAGCGGCGGCTCGCCGTGCCGCCAGTTCATCGCGATCAGGACCATGCCCTCCCCGCGGTGCAGCTTCAACGTGAAGGGCGCGACTGCGTTTCTGCCCTCGACCTGCCAATCCATCGTCATCGCAAGATCCCCCAAGTTCCCCGACGGCGCGCGGGCCAGGGAACGGGAGGCGCCAAAGGGCCTCGCACATGCCCTGGAACCGGCAGGCAAGGCCTAGCATGGCCGTTGGGTGCGCCCCAGAAACGATCCGGCCGAAACGGTGGCTAAGGGCCCGTCCGGCCGGCTCGGAACGCCGCCCCGAAGCCCGCAAAAATACGCATATCCGGGGATTTGCGGGCCGTGGTTTACGCGTTGCTAACCGGCTTCGCGCTAGGCGCGGGGAATGAACCGTTTTGGAGTAAAGCTCGGCCGCCATGCCCTTGCCGCGCAGCTGGCGCTGGTCGGGCTGGCCCTGGTCTGCGCCGCCTTCTGGCCGCCGAGCCAGGGGCGGATGCTCCTTGTCCCGATGCTTCCCGGCGCCGCGAACCCGATGCTGGTGCGCGCGATCGACGGCGGCGCGCAGCTGCTCGGCGGCGGCCCGCTGCCCGGCAGCATGGTCGTCACCGGCGCGCATGCCGCGCTGGCCGTGGCGCTGCGCGGCAAGGCGGTGCTGATCCTCGCCGCGCCGCCGGCGCTGTGCGGAGGGCCCGCGGCATGACCGAGATCGACCGCCTGCGCCGCCGCGGCGTCGAGCTGCTCGTCGTGGCGAGCTGGGCCATCGTCCTGGTCGTGTTCGTGCTCGGGCTGATGCTGCGCGGCAGCCAGCGCGAATGGATCACGCTGCTGCTCGGCGCGGCGGCCAATATCGCGCCGACCATCGTCGCGCTGCGCCACCGCTATGATTCCTCCGCGCGGATGATCGTCGGCACGCTCGCCGCGATCCAGCCCGCGCTCGCCGTCTACGCGCTGACCGGCCATGCCTGGCAGATGGACGCGCACATGTATTTCTTCGTCGCGCTGGCCGGGCTGACCCTGCTCTACGACTGGAAGCCGATCGCGCTCGCCTGCGGCCTGATCGCCGCGCACCACATCATCTTCCAGTTCGCCTTGCCCGCCTGGGTGTTCGAGGGCGGCGGCGATTTCGGGCGGGTGATCTTCCACGCCGTGGCGGTGCTGCTCCAGTTCGCGGTGCTCGCCTATCTGACCACCCAGCTCTGCCGGCTGATCGAGGGTCAGGAGATCGCCCGGGCCCAGAGCGACCGCTTCGCCGAGGATGCGACGGCGCGCCGGGACGAGGCCGAAGCGGCATTGCGCGCCGTGCGTGCCGCGGAGTCGCGCGAGCGCGCCGAGCGCGAGCGGCGCGAGGCCAGCGAGCGCGGCGCCGCCGACGAGCGCCGGCGCGAGATGCTCGCACTCGCCACCGGCTTCCAGGAATCGGTCGCCGAGACGGTGCGCGACGTCACCCGCGCCGCCGCCGACCTCGATCGCTCGGCGCATGCGCTCAACACGCTGGCCCACACCGCCAATGTCGAGATCGCCGCGACCGCGCATATCGCCACCCAGGCATCGGACACCGCCGGCGGCCTGGCCGACGGCGTCCGCCGGCTCAGCGCCTCGATCATGGCGATTGCGTCCAGCGTCGACCAGCAGGCGACGCTGAGCGGCGCGGCGCGCGGCGTATCGCGCTCGGGCGAAAATGCCGTCCGTGTGCTTGCCGACCGCACCAACACGATCACCGTCTTCGCCGAATCGATCCAGGAGATCGCGGCGCGCACCAACCTGCTCGCGCTCAACGCGACGATCGAGGCGGCGCGTGCCGGCGATGTCGGCCGCGGCTTCGCGGTGGTGGCGCACGAAGTGAAGGCGCTCGCCAACCAGACCGGGCACGCGACCGAGGAGATCCGCAACCTGGCCGGCACCGTCCGGAGCGGCGCGAGCGAGGCGCATGACGCGCTCGACGAAATCGCCGCGACCGTCGCCGAAGTCGCCGCCGCCGCCGAGGCGATCCGCGGCGAAGTCGACGGCCAGCGCTATGCCGCCGGCATGATCGAGGCGACCGCGCACGATACGGCCGCCGGCGCCACCCGCATGGCCGAGCGAATCGGCGCCGTCGCCAGCGTGGCGAGCGACACCGAGGCGCTGTCCGACCGCGTCTCGAGCGCGGCGACTGGCCTGTCCGAAGCTGCGATGGCGCTGGAGACGGCGACCGATCGGTTCATCGCGCAACTGAAGGCCGCGTAGAGGGACACCCCCTTCGGCAAATCCCTCGTCACCCCGGCCTTGTGCCGGGATCCACAGCGCCGCACCGACGGTCGCTCAAGCCTCTTGCCCATGGCTCGCCTCCCGGTGGACCCCGGCACAAGGCCGGGGTGACGGTATTGGCTGAGCGTCCTCCCCGATTAGCTTGCGCCGCTCACCGTACACCCCCTATACGTTCTCCATGGCTGCTGAAGACCTGTTCGCCGCGCCGGGCGTGCCCTCCGGAACCTATGACGCTTCCTCGATCGAGGTCCTTGAGGGACTGGAGCCGGTCCGGCGCCGGCCGGGCATGTATATCGGCGGCACCGACGAACGCGCGCTGCATCACCTTGCCGCCGAGATCCTCGACAATGCGATGGACGAGGCCGTGGCCGGCCATGCCAATCGCATCGAAGTGACGCTCGAGGTCGGCAACCGCATCACCATTATCGACAATGGCCGCGGCATGCCGATCGATCCGCATCCGAAATTCCCCGACAAGTCGGCGCTCGAGGTGATTCTCTCGATGCTCCACTCGGGCGGCAAATTCTCGGGCAAGGCCTATGCGACCTCGGGCGGCCTGCACGGCGTCGGCATCTCGGTGGTCAACGCGCTGTCGATCGACACCACGGTGGAAGTCGCGCGCGACAAGCAGCTCTATCGCCAGCGTTTCAGCCAGGGAAAGACGCTCGGGCCGCTGGAGCATGTCGGCGGCACGCCCAACCGGCGCGGCACCTCGGTCAGCTTCATCCCCGATACCGAGATCTTCGGCGAGATGCTGTTCAAGCCGGCCCGGCTCTACAAGCTGGTCCGCTCCAAGGCGTATCTGTTCGCCGGCGTCGAGATCCGCTGGAAGTGCGATGCCGAGCTGATCAGCGACGATACGCCGCCCGAAGCGGTGTTCCAGTTCCCCGGCGGCCTGGCCGATCACCTCAAGGAGCAGATCGGCACCCGCGAATGCGCCACCGCCGACTTCTTCGCCGGCAACCAGGATTTCCCGGGCGAGAATAACGGCCGGGTCGAATGGGCGGTCGCCTGGCCGCTGTGGAGCGACGGCTCGTACAGCTGGTATTGCAACACCATCCCGACCCCCGATGGCGGCACGCACGAGCAGGGCCTGCGCCAGGCGCTGACCCGCTCGATCCGCGCATTCGCCGAACTGGTCGGCCAGAAGAAGGGCAAGGACATCACGGCGGACGACGTGATGACCGGCAGCGAGCTGATGCTCTCGGTGTTCATCCGCGAGCCGCAATTCCAGTCGCAGACCAAGGACCGGCTGACCTCGCCCGAGGCGACGGCCCTGGTCGAAAAGGCCGTGCGCGACCATTTCGACCATTTCCTCACCGACAATATGGACCGCGGCAAGGCGCTGCTCGGCTATGTGCTCGAGCGCATGGACGACCGCCTGCGCCGCAAGCAGGAGCGCGAGGTCAAGCGCAAGACCGCGACCAGCGCGCGCAAGCTGCGCCTGCCCGGCAAGCTGACCGATTGCTCGGCCGACGATCCCACCGGCACCGAGCTGTTCATCGTCGAGGGCGATTCGGCAGGCGGCAGCGCAAAGCAGGCGCGCGACCGCAAGACCCAGGCGATCCTGCCGATCCGCGGCAAGATCCTCAACGTCGCCTCGGCCACTTCGGCCAAGATTTTGGCCAACCAGGAAATCGCCGATCTGATCCTCGCCATGGGCTGCGGCACCCGCAAGGACTGCGATCCGAGCAACCTGCGCTACGAGCGGATCATCATCATGACCGACGCAGACGTGGACGGCGCGCACATCGCCACGCTGCTGATGACCTTCTTCTTCCAGGAAATGCCCGACCTGGTTCGCCAGGGGCATCTCTACCTCGCCCAGCCGCCGCTCTACCGCCTGACCGTGGGCTCCAAGAGCCTCTACGCCCGTGACGACGCGCACCGACTCGAGATCGAATCGACGGCGTTCAAGGGCAAGAAGGTCGAGGTCAGCCGGTTCAAGGGTCTCGGCGAGATGAACCCGAACCAGCTCAAGGAAACCACGATGGACCCGGCGACCCGGGGCCTGCTGCGCATCACCCTGCCCCAGGAATATGAGGAGCGCGCAGGCGTGAAGGACCTGGTCGACCGGCTGATGGGCAATAATCCGGCTCACCGCTTCGCCTTCATCCAGGAGAATGCGGCGCGGCTCGACGAGGAAGTGATCGACGCCTGAGCCATGACCGTCATCCCGGTGCAAGCCGGGATCTCAGGCGAAGGCGCGGGACGAGAGCCGCACGAGATTCCGGCGTTCGCCCGGATGACGAGAACACCCATTAATGTTGATATCATGATTATTGCGCGCTATGACGGCTGCGCAACGAAGGTTGACGAGTCTCGCGCCAAGTGTATTAGGCGAGTAATACGACTACAACTGTAATCGGAAAGAGCTCCCCATGCGCCCTGCCCTGTTAGCGTTCTCCGCCCTGCTGCTCGCGCCCGCCGCAGCCGCGCAGACGCAGCCCGCCGCACCGGCCAGCCAGCCGGCCCAGGCCGATCCCGCCTTCACCGCGCGGCTGGACGAACTGCTCGGCATCCTCAACGGCACCGGCGACTATGCTTCGTTCTTCGCCCCCGGCTTCCAGGCGAATGTGCCCAGGGACAAGTTCGACGCGACCACCGCGCGGCTGATTGCAAGCAACGGCAAGCCGAGCGCGATCTTGGGCGTGGCGCAGGCGACACCGTGGCAGGGCGTGGTGCGCGTTCAGTTCGCCTCGGGCGTGGCGCTGATGCAGCTCACGGTCGATCCGGCGGCGCCGCACCAGGTGGCCGGCCTGGTCGTCCGCGGCTTCGAGTCCGCCGAGAAGACGCTGCCCGAAGTCGAGCGCGCGCTCGCCGCGCTGCACGGCGATACCGGCTATGCGATCGCCAGGCTCGGCGCCGGCACGCCGCAGCTGATCGCCGGCCGCAACGCCGACAAGCCCTATGCGATCGGCTCCGCCTTCAAGCTGGTGATCCTGGCCGAGCTGGTCCGCGCGACCAATGCCGGCGAGCGCAAGTGGGACGATCTCGTCACGCTCGACGGCAGCCCGCTGCCGAGCGGTGGCTATATGCGGCAGCCCAAGGGCACGCAGGTGAGCCTGCGCGAGCTGGCGACGCAGATGATCTCGATCAGCGACAACAGCGCGACCGACGTGCTGCTCAAGACGCTGGGCCGGGCAAAGGTGGAAGCGATGCTGCCGGTGCTCGGCATCGCCGATCCGGCGCGCAACCGGCCGTTCCTGTCGACGCTCGACATGTTCAAGCTGAAGGGCGTCCCCGGCCTGGCCGACAAATATCTCGCGCTGGACGAAGCCGGACGCCGCGCGCTGCTCGACGGCGAAGTCGCCGGCCTGCCGCTGATCCTGATCGACCAGACCAGCTTCCAGAAGAAGATTCCCAACCGCATCGACACGCTCGAATGGTTCGAGAGCCCGAACGACCTGGTGCGGGTGATGGACTGGCTGCGCCGCAATACGGACGGCCCCACCGGCGCGGATGCGCGCGCGGTGCTATCGAAGAATGCCGGCCTCGGCCCGGATGCCCGCGGCAAGTGGCAATGGGTGGGCTACAAGGGCGGCTCCGAGCCCGGGGTGATGAACATGACCTACCTGCTCCAGGCGCAGAATGGCGACTGGTATGCCGTCACCGGCAGCTGGAACGACCTGCAGCGCGACGTCGAGCAGGGTCGCTTCGCCGGGCTGATGGGCAAGGCGGTGGAGCTGAGCGCGCCGGCGGCGCCTTAGGCGCATGCCTGAACTGTTCCCCGGCGAAAGCCGGGGAACTACAATGGCTACCCCGACCCTAAATCTCCCCGCGCATCCGGCGCTTGTGGTATTTCGTCCGCGCACCGATCCCCATCAGCATCAGCGCGAAGCCGCCGACGATCGCCGCCAGCGTGAGGAGGTTCGGGATCGGCGTCCAATAGGCGTTGACCAGGATCAGCGCCGAACCCAGCACAGCCAATGCCACGCCGCTGCGCCGCAGCCCCTTGGCCACGCCAAGCAGCTCGCGGCGATAGGCGCGGCGTTCCTCGGGATCGTTGAGATTGGGGATCGGACGGCTCAACGATTGCCTCCGATCAGGTCGCCCAGGCCGCCGAGCACCGATCCCTCGCCGCGATTCTGCCCGCCATAGGACGAGGCCGCCGCCATCATCCGCCCGGCCAGGCGCGAGAAGGGCAGCGACTGGATCCACACCTTGCCGGGACCCCGCAGCCGCGCGAAGAACAGACCCTCGCCACCGAAGATCGCGCTGCGCACGCCGCCCGCGCCGACCAGGTCGAACTCCACCGATGGGGTGAAGGCGGCGACGCAGCCGGTATCGACATGCAGTTCCTCGCCCGGTGCCAGCTCGCGCTCGACCACCATGCCGCCGAACTGGACGAACACCCAGCCATCGCCGTCGAGCTTCTGCATGATGAAGCCTTCGCCGCCGAACAGGCCGGTCATGATCCGGCGCTGGAAGGCGATGCCCATCGACACGCCCTTGGCGGCGCAGAGGAACGCGTCCTTCTGGCAGATCAGCGTGCCGCCGATGCTGTCCAGTTTCATCGGCACGATCGCGCCGGGCACCGGTGCGGCGAACGCCACGCGCGCCTTGCCCGAGCCATTGTGCGTGAAGACGGTGGTGAACAGGCTCTCGCCGGTGACCAGCCGCTTGCCGGCGCCGAGCAGCGCACCCATGAAGCCGCCGCCCTGCTGGCCGCTGCCGTCGCCGAACACGGTGGTCATCCCCACCGATGCGTCCTTCCAGACCATCGCGCCCGCTTCGGCCACCGCGCTCTCGCCCGGGTCGAGTTCGATCTCGACGAACTGGAGCTCCTGCCCCTTGATCTCGAAATCAATGTCGTCGGACACGCCGGCGCTGCGGCTGTGGCTCCACGGACTCTGCGGCATCTCGGTGTCCTCCATCTCGGTTGCATCTGCCCTAGCGCTTCGGACCGCCTCGCGCCAAGTTCCCGTATCGGCGAAAGGCGCGACGAGCGGATCGGGAGAGCGCGATGCGAAACATTCTGGCGGGCATGGCGCTGCTGGTGGCGCTACCATGCTGGGCGCAGGACAATAGCGGGAGCCACCCGCCGGCACCGATCGTCGTCACCGGCAACGGGCTGGCCGATTCGGCCCGCCAGCTCGAGCAATGCCTTGCGCGCAAATGCGCTCCGCCCGAGGATATCGACGCCAGCATCACCCTGGCCGAGAACCAGCTGCTTGCCGGCGATTATCGCAAGGCGCGCGCCACGCTCGCGGCGGCGCGCGACCGCAATGGCGGCCACCGCAAGGACTATCCGGTAGAGGTCGCCGATCTCGAACGCAGCTATGGCCGGATGACCGACCTCGACGGGTTCCCGGACCGGGCCCGCATCGCCCAGGTCGATGCGCTCGATACGCTCAAGGGCGGGCTGGACGGCAAGGACACGCGCGTCCTGATCCAGCGCCTGACGGCCGGGGACGATTTCCGTCTGGTCGGCCGCACCGATGCCGCCGACGAGACCTATCGCCGGGTCGAGAAACAGGCGCGCGAGGCAGGCGAACCGCAGGTCGCGGGTATCGCGATGCTCCGCTCCGCCGCGATGTACACCTTCCTCGCATCGCAGGATTCGATCTTCCGCAGCACCGCGCGGGCACGGATCGCGCGGATCGAGCGGACCACCGAGCCCGAGCTCGAACAGGTCCGCATCGCCGCCCGCGTGCTGCGCGCGCGCCTCACCGGGCTGGCCGGCAGCAGGGACGCGATGGACCGGGCGATCGCCAATCTGGGCGATGCCGGCTTCACCGAACCCGTGCTGGTCTATGAGGATGTGCCGCTTCGCAACGGCGCCAAGGCGGCGATCCGCAAGCAGATCGACTCCGAGCCCGAATGGGTGGATTTCCGCTTCCGGGTCGCTCCCGATGGCCGCGTCCACGACCTCGAGGAGGTCCGCCGCTCCCCCGAGATTTCGGCGGACTGGGCCAACCGGGTGCGCAAGACCGTCGCCATGCGGCGCTATGCCCCGCTGCGCCTGCCGCCGGGATCTGACGGGAAGATCCGCATCGAGCGGTTCACGCTCGTGTTCGACGCGGGCGACGCAACCGGCTCGAACATGAGCACGCGCGCCAGCGAAGGGCGGCTGACCTGGCTCGACATCACGCCGGACCAGCCGGCGCCGAGCATTCCGCCCGCGTCCTACGTGCCGCCGCGCGCGCCCTTCTGAGCGGTCAGCCGCGCCGCCAGTCGTCGCGCAGCAGGCCGTAGAGCGCGGTGTCACGCACGCCGATATGGGTCTCCCATTCGGCGCGCAGCATGCCTTCGAGCCTGAAGCCCAGCCGCTCGAGCAGCCCGCGCGAGGCCAGGTTCTCCGGGTCGGTATCGGCGAAGACGCGGCGCTGCCCCTCGGCGAAGAGCCGGTCGATCACGGCGCTCACCGCCTCGACGGCGATGCCGCCGCCCCAATGCGGGCGGGCGAGCATATAGCCGATCTCGGAGACATTGCCCTGGCGCTTCTCGCCCGCGGCGACGAAGCCGATCGCGGTTTCGTCCTCCCGCAGGGTGATCGCCCAGCAGCGCCATTCGGGCGCCCCTCGCGCGAAGTCCGCGCGCGTCTGCTCGACGCTCGCATGCGGCGGGCCCGACCAGAAATGCATCAGCCCGGCGTCGGAGAGGCTCGGGAACAGCGCCTCGGCATCATCGGGAGTACGCGGGCGCAGGCGGAGACGCGCCGTCTCCAGCACCACCGTCTCGCGCGCGGCCAGCTCGGCGGGCCGGCTCACAGCGCCAGCGCGTCGACCAGCGCCTTCACCTTCTTCTGCCGCCACTGGGGCAGCGGCGCAACCAGCCAGTAACCCAGCTTCGAGCTCTTGGGCTCGCCGACCACGACGACGCGACCCGATTCGATATCGCTGCGCGCGAGCAGTTCGGGCACGGTCGCCCGGCCCAGCCCCTCGGCCGCCGCCTCCAGCGCCAGCCCGGCGTCGGCGACGCGGACCAGCGAGCCTGCGTCCTCGGCCATGCAGCCCGGCCAGGAGATGCGCACGTCGATGCCGCCGCCCGGCCGCTCGATCGTGACCATGCCGTCGCTCTCCAGCGCTTCCCCCTCATGCTCGCCCGGGCCTTCGCCCCAGCGGATCGCGAGATCGAGATTGGCCTCGGTGAAATCGAGTGCGTCGTCAGCCGGCACCAGCACGAAGCGCAGGTCGCTGTCGACGCGGGCGATCTCGGCGAGGCGCGGCATCAGCCACTTCGCGGTCAGGTCGCGCGGCGCGGCGATGGTCAGCGACTTGGACGACTGCCCCGCCTGCATCGCGCGGACGCTTTCCTCGAACTGGAGGAAGCCCGCGCGCAATGCCGACAGGCCGGCCTCGGCCTCGGGGGTCAGCTCCAGCCCCTTGGTGGTGCGGCGGAACAGGACGACGCCCAGCGTATCCTCCAGCGCGCGGATCTGCTGGCCGACCGCGGCAGGGGTCACCGCCAGCTCGTCGGCCGCGCGGGTGAAGCTCAGGTGGCGCGCGGCGGCATCGAGCACGCGCAGGCCATTCAGCGGGAGATGGGTGCGCTTCATTCCGCCACCGCCGGCGCGGTCAGCGCGAACTTCGGAATCGCGACGTCGAACGCCGAACCGTCTTCCCCGATCATGTGATAACTGCCCTGCATGTTCCCGATGGGCGTGGTCAGCGGGCAGCCCGACACATAGTCGAAGCTCGCCCCCGGCGCGATCATCGGCTGCTCGCCGACCACGCCTTCGCCCTCCACGGTATGACGCGCGCCGCGTCCGTCGGTGATGATCCAGTGCCGCGTCAGCAGCTGCACCATCACGCTGGAATTGTTCTCGATGCGGATGTGATAGGCCCAGAACCAGCGGCCGCGATCGGGCTCGCTCTGCTCGGGGAGATAGCTCACCGACACGCGCACGGTGATCCCGCGCGTTTCCTCCGCATCGGTGAACAAGGCGTCCATCACAATCCGGCGGCCCTCAGCGCCTGGTCGAGATCGGCGATCACGTCTTCCGCGTCCTCCAGCCCAACATTGAGCCGCAGCATGCCCTCGGTCACGCCCATCTCCAAGCGCTTCTCCTCGGCGACGCTCGAATGGGTGGTCGAGGACGGATGCGTCATCAGCGAGCGCGAGTCGCCGATATTGTTCGAGATGTCGACCAGCTCGAGCGCATCGAGCAGGGCATGCGCCTGCTTGCGGCCGCCATCGACCTCGAACGAGAAGATCGGGCCCGCCGCCGCCATCTGGCGCATGAACAGATTGTGCTGCGGGTGGCTGGGCAATGCCGGGAAGTTGATCCTGGGCACGCGCTTCTCGAGGAAGCTGCCGACCTTCAAGGCATTCTCGCTCTGGCGGTGGATGCGCAGGTCGAGCGTCTCCATGCCCTTGAGCACCACCCAGGCGTTGAACGGCGACAGCGTCGGGCCGGTATTGCGGGTGAAGGGCAGCAGCACGTCGTTGATGAACTGCGACGAGCCGGTGACGGCGCCGGCGAGCACGCGGCCCTGCCCGTCCATCATCTTGGTCGCCGAATAGGCTACCACGTCCGCGCCGAATTCGAGCGGGCGCTGGAGAGCGGGCGTGGCGAAGGCATTGTCGACCACGGTGGTGATGCCGTGCTTGCGCGCGATCGCGCAGACCGCCTCGAGGTCAACCACGTCCATCGTCGGGTTGGCCGGCGTCTCGAAGAAGAACACCTTGGTGTTCGGGCGGATCGCATCCTGGAACTGCTGGGGATCGCGGGCATCGACGATCGTCGTCTCGACGCCGAAGCGGGGAAGCAGGCTGTCGGTCAGCCAGCGGCACGAGCCGAAAGCGGCGCGGCCCTGGACGATATGGTCGCCGGCGCTCACCTGGCAGAGGATCGCGGCGGTCATCGCCGCCATGCCGGTCGCCATGGTGCGGCAGGCCTCGGCGCCCTCGAGCAGCGCGATCCGCTCCTCGAGCATCTCCACCGTCGGATTCTGCAGGCGCGAATAGGTCATGCCGGCCTGCTCGCCGGCAAAGCGCGCGGCGGCGTCGCCGGCGCAGTCATAGGCGTAACCAGAAGTGAGGAACATCGCCTCGCTGGTCTCGCCCCATTCGGAACGGGCGGTGCCCCCGCGCACGGCCTGGGTGGCGGGTTTCCAGTTGCGGGTTACGCTGCGGTCTTGTCCGGTACGACGCTTCATAGTGCGGCATGCTTTGCGTCTGGGGGGACGAGGCGTCAACACCGGTCGTCATCGTAACTTGTTTGGGATGCCCAACCTCCGCTTCTGGCCAGGGCCGTTCCCCGGCGAAAGCCGGGGCCCAGGGTCACGGGCGATCCGGCAGAGAAACCCTGGCCCCCGGCTTTCGCCGGGGAGCGATCAAATACGGGTGCGAAGTTCAGCATGACGGCCACGAAACGGTCGGCTATCCAACGCGCCATGCTCGATCGCCTCAAGGCCCTTGGCACCCGCCCCTGGCTCGTCGCCCTGCTGCTCGCCATTGTCGCCCAGGCGCTGTTCCTGGTCCATCTCGACCAGCCCAGCGTCATCATGTTCGACGAGGTGCATTATCTGCCCGCGGCGCAGGCGCTGCTCGACCTGTCAGGCCCGCGCAATGTCGAGCATCCGATGCTCGGCAAGGAGCTGATCGCCGCCGGCATGGCGCTGCTCGGTGACAACCCGTTCGGCTGGCGCATCGCCTCGACGTTGTTCGGCACCGCGACCGTGCTCGGCGTGTTCGCCTTCCTGTGGCTGCTCGTCGGCAACATGCGCGCGGCGGTGGTCGGCGCGGTGCTGACGATGCTCAACCAGACGGTGTACGTCCAGGCGCGCACCGGCATGCTCGACATCTTCCTCGGCGCCTTCCTCGTCTGGGCGATCGTGATGCTGCTCTGGGCGATGCAGGGCACAGGCAAGGCGGTTTGGTGGCGCTGGATCGCGGGCAGCGCGCTGCTCGGCTGCGTCACCGCGGTCAAATGGGCGGGCGTACCCTATATCGTGCTCGCGGCCCTCTCCTTCCTCGTCATCCGCGCCCGCGACGCGCGGCTGGCGAAGAAACCGATCCTCTCGGCACTTTCGGGCAAGGACCAGCGCCACTGGGCCGGCCTGCCCGCCATCCCGGCGATCCTGGCGATGGGCGTGGTGAGCGTGGTCACCTATTTCCTCACCTTCACGCCCGCCTTCTTCTACACCACCGATCCGCTGACTTCGCTTGGGGGCCTGTTCAGCCAGCAGATCCACATGTGGCAAATGCAGACCCAGATCCTGCCGCACCACACCTATCAGTCGAGCTGGTGGAGCTGGCCGCTGATGCTGCGGCCGATCTGGTATTTCTATGAATGGGATCGCGGTGCACAGCGCGGCGTTCTGCTGATCGGCAATCCGCTGATCCTGTGGGGCGGGCTGGTCGCGGTCGCCGCCTGCTATTGGGCGTGGTTCCGGGACAAGGCGATCAAGCCGCTGTCGGTGGCGCTGCTATGGACCGGGAGCCTGGCGATCTATGTCGTGATCCCCAAGTCGATCGGCTTCTTCTATTATTACCATCCGAGCAGCATCTTCCTGTGCATGGCGATCCCGATCGCCTTCCAGCATTTCGATCGCGGCCGGAACCGCGGCTGGGAGGAATGGTTCGCCGCGCTGTCGCTGCTGGTGTTCGGCTATTTCTACCCGATCCTCTCGGGCGCGCCGCTGGCCGACAGCCAGGGGTTCACCCACTGGATGTGGCTGGGCAGCTGGCGGTAGGCTGACACTCCCCTCCCTTTCAGGGGGGGATGAGGTCAGTACCGCCCCCAGACGAAGCGCGACGACAGCGCGAAGTTCCACACCGCCGCCACCGCGATTCCCGCAAGCGCCGCGAAGCGCCAGTCGCCGTGCTGGACGTTGTGCAGGAACGCCGCGACGCCGACATTGGCCGCCGCGCCAACGCCGCACACCACGCAGAAGCTCGCCCAGCCGGCCAGCAGCGGCCCGGGCCCCTTCAAGCGCTGCTCGCGATAGGTGAGCGCGTTGTTGAGGAAGAAGTTGAAGGTCATCGCGATCACGGTCGCCAGGATCGTCGCGCCGACGAACGGCCAGGCCATCCCGCGGAAGAACAGCGCCAGCACCAGGAAATGCACCCCGGCGCCCAGCGCGCCGATGCCGGAGAACATCACGAAGCGCACCGGCACGACGCGCCCGAACATCCGGTCGTACAGCGCGATCAGATATTCCATCGCCACGACGTAATCGAGCTTGGACTCGCCCAATGCCCGGGTGCGGAACACGTACGGCAGCTCCAGGAACTTCAGCGGCCGGTGCGACGCCGTCATGATGTCGAGCAGGATCTTGAAGCCGATCGCCGAGAGCGTCGGCACCAGGTCGCGGACGATGCCGGTGCGGATCATGAAGAAGCCGCTCATCGGGTCCGACAGATCGGCCTTGAGCACTTTGCGCGAGAGCCTGGTCGCGAGCGCCGACTTCGCCACGCGCTCCTCGTCCCATTCGCCGGTGCCGCCGCCATCGACGAAGCGCGAACCGATCACCACGTCGAGCGCGTCATCGCCTTCCAGCGCGTCGAGCATGTTGGGCAGCAGCGTCTCGTCATGCTGCAGGTCGCCGTCGATCACCGCGACGAACGGCGCGGCGGTGGCGCACATCCCCTCGATGCACGCGCTCGACAGCCCACGCCTGCCGATCCGCTGGATCACCCGCACGCGCGGATCGCGACGCCCCAGCTCGCGGGCGGCATCCGCCGTCCCGTCCGGGCTGTTGTCGTCGACGAAGATCGCTTCCCAGTTCCGTCCCGCAAGCGCCGCATCGAGCTTCTCGATCAGCAACGGCACGTTCGCACGCTCGTTGAAGGTCGGGATGACGACCGCAAGCTCGAGCTGCGCAGGGATCACACGAGCTCCTTGAGCACCGCGTCACCCATCTCGCTGGTCGACATCGACCCGCCCAGATCGGCCGTGCGCGCGCCCTTGGCAAGCGCCTCGCCGACCGCGCGCTCGACCTTGAGCGCCGCTTCCTCATTGCCGAGCGAATGGCGCAGCAGCATCGCCGCCGAGAGGATCGCGCCGCAGGGATTGGCCTTGCCCTGTCCGGCGATGTCGGGTGCCGAGCCGTGGATCGGCTCGTACATGCCATTGTCTCCGCTCCACGCGCGCAGCGAGGCCGAGGGCAGCATGCCGATCGAGCCGGCGCACATGCTCGCCTGGTCGGAGAGGATGTCACCGAACAGATTGCCGGTGACGATCACGTCGAACGCCGCGGGCGCGCGCACCAGCTGCATGGCGGCATTGTCGACATACATGTGCGTCAGCTGCACGTCGGGATATTCGGTCGACAGCTCGTTGACCACGTCGCGCCACAGCTGCGACGTCTCGAGCACGTTCGCCTTGTCGACCGAGCAGAGCTTCTTCTTGCGGCGCTTGGCCATTTCGAAGCCGACGCGGGCGATCGCCTCCACCTCGATCTCATTGTAGCTCATGATGTCGAAGCCCTGACGCAGGCCCTCGGGCGTCTGCCGGCGGCCCTTCTCGCCGAAATAGACGTCGCCGACCAGTTCGCGGACGATGACCAGGTCGAGGCCCGCCACCACTTCGGGCTTTAGCGGCGAGGCGTCGGCCAGCGCCGGGAACAGCGTCGCGGGGCGGATATTGGCGAACAGGCCCAGTTCGCGGCGGATGCCGAGCAGCGCCGCTTCGGGGCGCAGGCGGCGCTCCAGCGCCTCGAAGCGCGGATCGCCGATCGCGCCGAACAGCACGGCATCGGCCTTCTTGGCGAGGGCGAGGGTTTCCTCGGGGAGCGGCCGTCCGGTGAGCAGATAGGCCGCGCCGCCGACCGGCGCCTCCTCGAAATCGAGGCCCAGGGCCAAGGCTTCCAGAACCCGGCGCGCCTCGCGCGTAACTTCCGGACCGATCCCGTCACCGGGAAGAACAGCAATCAGCGGCAATGCAAGCTCCCACGTCTACGGCGCCCGCTTTGCCGCTGTTGTGGCGCTTAGGCAACAGCGCGCTTCAACCGGTCGACCAGCCTTGCGCGGGCGGCAAGCAGCTCGGCACCCTTTCCGATCAGCACATCGCGCTCGAGGAAATGGCCGGTGAGCTTCAATCCGTCGAGGATATCGTCCCATGCCGCCTCGCCGCCCTCGACCAGGAAGCGCGGCAGGCGGAGCAGCCGGTTCTCATAGCCCTCCGCGCCCAGCCGACTGACCGCGATGCCGCTCTTGGGGCTGACATAGGCGAGGTCGTCGTTACGGCCGGTGGCGGCGCAATGCTCAAGGTCGAGACCGAAGCCGAGCTCGGCGAGCAGCAGCAGCTCGTAGCGGACCAACGCCACTGCCCAGCCGCGCGCCGCCGGCGCCGCCTCGATCGCCGCCAGCACGCCGTCGAGCGCGGAATAGAGCCGCGGATAGGGCAGCCCCTCGGGCAGGGCGAAGGCACTGAGGGCGGTCGCCCATTGGAAGGCGGCGGCCGGCAAGGCCTCGGAGAACATCGCGGCACGGCTATGGAGCAGCTCCACCGTCAGCCCGGGCAGCGCGTCCTCGGTCCGCGAGCGCCATTCGCCATGGACGAGGTTGGCCGGCTGCAGCACCGGCCGCAGCGTCCGGCCATGCCCGCCGCGGACATAGCCCGGCTGCACGCCGTCGGCTTCGGTGAACGCCCGCACAATCGCCCCATGCTCGCCATGCGCGCGAACGGAGAGGATGATGGCTTCGGCGCGGAGATGCATTGCAACGGGATTAGCCCGCCTAACTCCAACCGTCACCCCGGCCTCGAGCCGGGGTCCCGCTGTCGAGCCCTCGGAAAGAAGAAGCGGGATCCCGGCTCAAGGCCGGCATGACCGAGCAATCACCCCCGCCGCACCTTCTTCGCCGCTTTCTCCAGCCCGGCGCGCTTCACCAGCGCCTTCACGCCCGCGACCCCGCGGTTGAACCCGCCCAGCGCGGCCATCGTCACCCGGTTGGCGAGCGAGGGGCGCAGCAGGAACAGGTCGACACAGTCCACGCCGCCGGTGGCGAACTGGCGCTTGTGCTGGCCTTCGCCCTCGGTGAAGTCGAAGCGCGCGAACGCGCCTTCCTCGAACAGGTCGCGCATCGCCTCGAGCTGGAGCACCGCGCCCGGCGACAGGTCGTTGAACGCCGGATCATGCCCGACATAGGCATAGATCACCACGCCGCCCTCGATCACCGGGCAATAGAGATAGGCCGCCGGCTCGCCCGCGATGTAGAGCAGCCAGGCGCGGACCTGCCCCGCCGCGCCCTGCGCCAGCATCGTCGCGATGAACTCGGCGCTGTCGGGCAGGCCCGAGCCGAGCAGACGCTCCTGGTAGGTGCGCAGCGAGATCCGCCGGGCGACGTCATGGAATGCCTCCAGCTCATGCGCGTCGCGGAAGACCCGCACGTCGAGCTCGCCACCGCTCTCGGCCGCGATCTTCTTCGCCTTGCGCTTGATGCCCTGGCGCGCGTTGGACGACAGCCCGTTCCACCACGCATCGAAGCCGATGCCGAACTCGGTGAAGTAGCGCGTGTAGCGCTGGCGGATGAAGGGCAGCATGTCGCCCGATGCCTTGACCAGCCCCGGCACCAGATGCTCGGGCAGCGAGGTAACGACATAGCCATGCGCCTCGCGCGGCAGCTGGGGCAGCACCGGCAACCGGTCCGCCCGGGCCTCGTCGAGCGTCAGCGGCAGGCGCACCAGCGCGCGCTGGATCGTCGCCAGCGTGCGGGCGCCGATCTCGAACTTGAGGCTGGTCGGCTTTGCCTGCGGCATTTCGGCGGTGACTTCGCTCATCGCGTTCACGCGGCACGCTCCTCGACCAGGTTCGACCAGAGCTGCTCGGCCTGGCGCCAGCGCGTGCGGAGCAGGCTCGGCCCGAGCGGTGCGTCGTCCTGGCCCAGCGCCATGCGCGGACGGTCTGCGAAATGTTCGGTCACCAACACCCCCCGGCGGCTGGCCAACATGCGGCACAGCGCCTGAAAGCGCCGTACATGGACAGCGTTAGGCCGCGTCCCGGCGCGATTTGCAAGCTCGAACCCATGGCTGACGATCGTGACTGCCGAATGGCTGCGCACCACGGCATGGTCGAGCGCCGCACGCATCTCGCCCGCCGAGAGCGCGCAGATCTGGAAATGGCGCAAATGCCCGGCGCGATCCTCGATCAGGGTCACTGGAACCTCGACGATCCCGCGATGCTCGATCGGCGCGATCTGGCGCGGACCCAGGTTGATCGCGCTCGGCCAGGGATGCTCGGAGCCGTTATGGCTGCTGTCATAGACGAAGCCGAGCTGCGCCAGCGCGCCCAGCGTGTCGTCGCTCGCCGAATAGCTGCCCGAGCGGAACGCCACCGGCTCCTGCGCGCCCGCCGCGACCAGCATGTCGGACGCGCCTTCGATCAGCTTCACCTGCTCTTCGAAGCTGTAGTCGATCAGCTCGAACGCGCCATAGGTCGCGCCGCCGTCTCCGGCATGCGCCCCGGTCCAGTTGGGATGGAGGTGCAGCTGTACTTCCTGCCCGGCCTCCAGGATCGCGCCGACCACGCGCTTGATCGGGTCGAGGCCATAGACCAGCGCCGGCATAGGATCGACGAAGAAGCAGGCCTTGAGCCCGTGCTGCGCCAGCTGCTCCAGCTGCCAGCCGACCCCCACATTGGCGGGCTCCAGCGAACGCTGGACGATCGTATCGACATCGAGACCGGCGACATGGTGTCGCCACATGATCTCGGTGTCGATCGTGATGAAGACCCGGGTAGCCATTCCGCCCCTTTAACGCAGGGGCGTGAAGATTTAGCCAACGCCCCACCGCATCCCGGGCCGCATCAGGGCTTGATCCCGTACTTCGCATAATCCTCGTCGATGCGCGGAGAGATCATCCGCGCGGCGGCGAGATCGTCGGCCGCACCGGGCGCGCCGGTCTTCGTCCTGATCACCCCGCGCATGTAGAGGCTTGCCGCCATGCCCGGCGCCTGGTCGAGCGCCGCGTCGAAATCGGCAATCGCATCGTCCATCCGTCCGAGCCGGAAATAGACCAGCCCGCGGCTGTCGAGGATGGCCGCCGAAGAGTCGGCCAGCTCGATCGCCTTGGTGCAGTCCTTGAGCGCGGTGTCGAGCGCGACGTTGAGCGTACCCTTGATCCAGCAGCGCTGGTTGAGCAGCGAAGGATTGCCCGGGGTCGCCTTGATCGCCGCGTCGATCGCCGCAACGGCCTCGGTCGGCTTGCCGGCATCGCCGAGCAGGCTCGACTGCAGCATCAACAGGTCGTTCCTGTCCTTGCCCGCGGTCTTCATCCGCTCGGCGACCAGTGCCAGCGCCTCGTCGGCACCGCCATGATCCGCGCGAAGCCGGGCATAGCCGTCGAGCGCCGCCGCCGAGCCCGGCTCGAGCGCGCGGGCCTTCTTCATGTCCTCCAGCGCCTTGACGTCGTCACCAAGCGCCATCCGCAGCCGGGCGCGCCACAGATAATTGTCGGCGCTCGGGGCCAGCGCGATCACCTTGTCGACATCGACCAGCGCCGCCTTGCGGTCATAGATGCTCTCGAGGAAGGTCGCGCGGGCCGAATAGCCTTCCACTTCGTTGGGCTTGTCGGCGATGCGCTTGGCATAGACCGCCAGTACCGGATCGAGCAGCTTGCCTGCCCGCGCCGGCGCGATCGCCTTCCAATAGGGCGGCGTATCCTCGGGCGCGTCGAGCTTGAGCAACCGCAGCTTGGCCGCATCCACCTGCGCGCGCACTGTCGGGATGTCGCCGGACGCGATCTCGCGCACGCCGGTGGTGGCACGATCCTCCACCGTCACCCATTCGCCGGCAAGCTGGACGTTGCGGCTCAGCGCCGCCCCGGCCAGGCTGGCGGGCAGCGTCTGGTCGCCTTCGAGTACGAAGCCGGCGCCGCTTCCGGGCAGGCGGATGCGGGTGCGAACGCGCGTGCTGCCGGGGTCGCCGCTGCTCACCGGGATCGCGGCCCATTCGGGCTTGCTGCGGTCGGGGGCGAACTCGACGCTGCTCACCGCGGTATCGAGGCCCAGCCGATAACGGCCATCCGCCTTCGTCCAGCCCGGCGAGGAAATGCCCGACGCGGTGAGGATCGTCGCGCCGCTCGCCTCGTCATAGCGCACATTGCGTTCGCTGACCTGAGCGTTGGCGACATATTGGCCGACCGTGGCATCCGCCATCTCGGCGGCCTTCTCCTTGCCCATCTGCGCGGAGAAGCGGAGCATCATCGCGCTCTGCCCGCGCAACTCGGCGCGCAGCGTGAAGGGCGCGGGCAGGTTTACGCCGGCGCGCCCGTCCAGCTCGACATCGACCGAGGCATCGGGCCGGGCATTGGCGCGCAGCGGCATCTTCTCCAGCCCGGCGCCCGCCACCCGCAGCGGCAGCGCGTTGCGGAACGGCGGCACGTCATCGAGGTCGGCCTGGCGGCTGCCCAGCGCCGTGCCGTCAAGCCACAGCACCTGCCCGCCGATCGTCGCGCGAACGATCACATGGTCGAAGGCGGACGGCGCCGGCATCCGGTTGGGCACATTGTCGCCCAGCGTCGCATTGACCAGCGCGGGCTCGGCCTCGATCCCCAGCGCGCGCAGCAGCGCGGTCAGCAGCAGCGTCTTCGCCTTGCAGTCGCCATAGCGCAGCGTCCAGGTCTGGGCCGGCGTCTGCGGCACATAATTGCCGCCGTCCATGCCGCGATAGAGGTAGCGCACCTGCTCCTGCACCAGCTGCAGCGCCATCGCCGCACGGGTGCGCGGATCGCTCGAAGCGGCCGCGATCTTCGCCACTTCGGCGGCGATCGGGCCGTCGGGCGCGATCGTGCCATCGGTCTTGTAGAGCGGCGCCATCGTCCGCGACACTTCCTCCCAGCCGGCAAAGGTCGTCGCCTCGAACAGCGGCAACGGGCGGAAGCGCAGCGGCGCGTCGCCCGGTACTTCCTCCGGTTCCGGGAACGGCATCAGCACGCCGATCTCGCGAAAGCCGTCATGGCTGATCGGCACGAAGGTGTCGGGCAGATATTGCGACTTGAAGTTCACCTTCATCGCCTCGGGCCAGATCACCCGGAGATGACCATATTTCACCGGCGCGGGCGCGGCGATCAGCGGTGCCATGGTCTGCAGCCGGCCACCCAGCGCGGGGTCTCGACGCACCGTCGAGATCACGACGCGCAGCACATCGCCCACGCGCAGCCCCTCCACCGCCATGGTCGCAGTGAGCAGCCCGTTCATCTGCGCGCGTTCGAGCATCTGCTCGCGGCGCAGCACGGTGAATTTCTGCCCGGCCTTGAGCACATCGATCGTCTCGCCGCCGCGCAGGATCTCCACGCTGTGGACGATCAGGTCGCCGCTGGTCGGCTCCCAGGGGAATTGCAGCGTGCCCGCCTGGGTGAGGACCTCCGGCGACGCGATGTGGAGCATCATGTCGGCATAGGCCCAGACTTCGTCGCCCTGCAGCTTCTGCTGCTGGTCGATGCGCAGGATCATGGGATCGTCGGCGGTCACCGCCTTGATGTCGATCGCCGGGGCCGGCTGCACCCAGGCGGGCGCCGGCTGGTACAGCGGCTGGTCGCTGGCATGGGCAGTGCCCGCCAGCAGGGCGAGCGCGAACGACGACAGAATGGTACGCAAGATGATCCCCCCGAATTTGATGGGAAATCTAGCGCGCCGCCTTGCCGCCACAAGCGAGGATGGGCGGATTATCTGTGCAGAAATGGTGCTTTAGTGTTTCCAGCTCAGCGCGCGTGGAAATAATCATAGACCTGCTGCGCCACGCCGGCGCTGACCCCCGGCGCCTTTTGCAGGTCCTCCAGGCTCGCCGAGCGCACCGCGCGGGCCGTGCCGAAATGCATCAGCAGCGCCTTCTTGCGCGCCGGGCCGATGCCCGGAACCTCGTCGAGCGGACTCGCCCCGATCGCCTTGGCGCGCTTCTCGCGGTGCGCGCCGATCGCGAAGCGGTGCACCTCGTCGCGTAGCCGCTGGAGATAGAACAGCAAGGGCGAATTGACCGGCAGCATCAGCTCGCGCCCGTCCATCAGGTGGAACACCTCACGGCCCTCGCGCCCGTGATGCGGTCCCTTGGCGACACCGACCAGGCAGACATCCTCGATGCCCAGCTCCTCGAGCACCGCCCTGGCGGCATTCAACTGCCCGCGCCCGCCGTCGAGCAGCACCAGGTCCGGCCAGGTGCCGCCCTGCCGGTCCGGATCCTCCTCCACCGCGCGGGCGAAGCGCCGGCTGAGCACTTCGCGCATCATCCCGTAATCGTCGCCGGCCACGGTCTCGGGCCGCTTGATGTTGAACTTGCGATACTGGTTCTTCTGGAAGCCCTCGGGCCCCGCCACCACCATCGCGCCCAGCGCATTGGTGCCCTGGATGTGCGAGTTGTCGTAGACCTCGATCCGCTCGGGCGGCTCGGGCAGCTCGAAGAGGTCTGCCACTTCGGCGAGCAGCTTGGCCTGGGTCGTCCCCTCGGCCAGCCGCCGGTCGAGCGCTTCCACGGCATTGCGCTTTGCCTGGTCGAGCAGGCGGCGGCGCGGCCCGCGCTGCGGCACGCCCAGCGCCACCTTGTGCCCGGCACGTTCCCGCAGGGCTTCGGCGAGCAGCGCCGCTTCCTCCAGGTCGCGATCGACGAAGATCGTCTTCGGTGGCGGCACTTCCTCGTAGAATTGCATCAGGAACGCGGCGAGCACCTCGTCCTCGGACACCTCGTTGGTGTGCGCCGGGAAGAAGCTGCGATGCCCCCAATTCTGGCCGCCGCGGATGAAGAAGGCCTGGATTCCCATCACGCCGCTCTTGCTGGCGAGCGCGAAGATATCCGCATCGCCCACCCCCTCGGCATTGATCGCCTGGCTGCCCTGGATGAAGGTCAGCGCCTTCAGCCGGTCGCGCAGGATCGCCGCCAGCTCGAAATCGAGCGCTTCCGCCGCGTCCTGCATCTGCGCGCCGAGCTTGGCCTGCACCTTGGTCGACTTGCCCATCAGGAAGTCGCGCGCGTCATCGACCAGCTCCTCATAGGCAGCCGGTTCGATGCGATCGACGCAGGGCGCCGAGCAGCGGCGGATCTGGTAGAGCAGGCACGGCCGGTCGCGCGTGTTGAAGAAGCTGTCGGTGCAGCTCCTGAGCAGGAACAGCTTCTGCAGCGCGTTGAGCGTCTTGCGCACCTGTCCGGCACCCGCGAACGGGCCGAAATAATCGCCCTTCACCTTGCGCGCGCCGCGGTGGAGCTGGATGCGCGGGAAACCGTGGTCGCGCCGCAGCAGGATGAACGGGAACGACTTATCGTCGCGCAGCAGTACGTTGTAGGGCGGGCGGAAGCGCTTGATCAGCTGCGCTTCGAGCAGCAGCGCTTCGGCCTCGTTGTTGGTGGTGACGATCGTCATCGACCGCGTCTGCGCCACCATCCGCTGCAGCCGCTTCGACAGGCGCATGACCTGGGTATAGTTGGTCACCCGGTTCTTGAGCGCCCGCGCCTTGCCGACATAGAGCACATCGCCGCGCGCATCCTGCATCCGATAGACGCCCGGCCGCGCCGGCAGCGTCTTCAGCACGTTGCGGATCGCGGCGACGCCGGCCTCGAGGTCGGGCGCATCGACGCCGCGCACGGCGAAGGTGGCGGTCTCTTCGTTGAATCGGTTGGGCGAATTGGGATCGGACATCGTCGCACGGGATTTAGGGTCCGCCTTCGTCGCAGGCAACTTGAACGGCCACATCAATGTGTCATGCTCGCCTCAAACACATGGAGGAGAGTCGTCCAATGAAACTCGCCCTGTCCGCCGCGCTGCTCGCGCTGGCCGGCCCGATCGCCGCGCACGCCCAGACCGTCCCCGTCCCCATCGCCAAGGGGCTCGCCGATGCCGGCCGCCCGCAGGCCGACAAGGATCGAGACGCCACCCGCCACCCCGGCGAGATCCTTGCCTTCGCCGAAATTGCACCGGGCGAGAAGGTCGCCGACTTCATCATGGGCGGCGGCTACTGGACGCGCATCCTTGCGCCGACGGTGGGCGCCAAGGGCAAGGTCTATGCCTACCAGCCCGCCGAGTTCATCAAGTTCCGCGCGGCCTATGCCGATGAGCAGAAGGCGGCCGTGGAAGGCCGCGCCAATGTCGTGCCGTCGAGCGACAGCCTGCAGAGCTTCGCCTTCCCCGAACCGCTCGACGCGATCGTGACGGTGCAGAACTGGCACGACATGCACCTCAAGGCATGGCCCGCGGGTTCGGCCAAGGCGATCGCGAAGAAGCTCTATGATTCGCTCAAGCCCGGCGGCGTGCTGCTGGTGGTCGACCATGTCGCCAACGCCGATCCGGACTTCGCCGCGCCGCAGACGCTGCACCGCATCGATCCCACCGCCGCCCGCGCCGAGATCGAGAGCGTCGGCTTCAAGTTCGAAGGCGAACTGCCGCTGCTGCGCAACGCCACCGACCCGCATACGGCGAACGTCTTCACCCCGGAGATCCGCGGCAAGACCGACCAGTTCATCTACAAGTTCCGCAAGCCGAAGTGACACGGCGGGCCCCGCGCCCCGTCCCGTTATGTCGGCGGTTTGCTTCGGCAAACCCATCGTCACCCTGAACTTGTTTCAGGGTCCAACTTTCCACTGGCGATATCGTTGGTGGAGGGTTGGATGCTGAAACAAGTTCAGCATGACGGAACGGACGGCCGGCTAATGCCCTGCGCCTACCGCCCCGCCGCATTCTCCAGCGCGTTCGCCCGCGCCTCGATGCGTTTCATCGTTGCCTCGGTCCGCGCGCCGATGTCGTTCGCGCGGCGATGCTCCTGCGCCATGCCGTGCCAGATGACCCCGATCATGAAGACGAGCAGCAGGGCCGTGAGCGCGGTGGCGAGCTGGAGCCAGCGTTGAATGGTCATGCCCCTACCCTAGCGTCCCCGGCCCGGCCCGGCCAGCACGCCTCTTTGCACCGGAATGGAGTCATGGCAGCATGGCGCCACGCAACCTGGGGGAAATCGTCATGCGCATCCTGCTCGCAGCCGCCGCACTTCTGCCGCTCGCTTCGCCCGCTGGTGCCCAGCAATGGTATCATGTCGGCGGCAACGACAACACGCAGAGCTATGTCGACCTGGCCAGCCTGCGCCCGCTTGCCGACAAGATCATCGGCGATGTCGAGAGCGTCTATATCCAGCCGATCGGAGAAGGCATCATCGCCGCCAGGATCCGCACCGAGTTCAATTGCCAGGCCAAGACCTTCCGCACGCTCGAATACAGCTTCTATGCGCCGGGGGGCAAATTCCTCCGCACCGAGCCGTCGGAAACGCTGAACGAGATCAAGACGCCGAAGCCGAATAGCATCAACGAGTCGATCATGGACTTCGCCTGCCTGCGCAAGGGCGGCACCGCAGTGGCCAACCCGTTCACCCACGCGCCGACCCAGTTCTAGGAGCGGGCGGGCACGGGCCCGCCCCGCTCAATCCTCGCGGTCGAGCACCTGTCGCACCTTGGCGGCAAGCTGGCCGATGCTGAACGGCTTGGCGAGGAAGTCGACGTCATGGTCGAGCATCCCGTTATGCACGATCGCGTTGCGGGTATAGCCAGTGGTGTAGAGTACCGGCACCTGCGGCAGCCGCTCGCGCACCCGCCCGGCCAGCGTCGCGCCGGTCATGTCGGGCATCACGATATCGGTGAACAGCAGGTCGATGCTCGGATGATCGTCGAGCATCGCCAGCGCCTGGGTCGGACCCGAGGCGTGGATGACGACATAGCCCAGGTCGCGCAGCGCATCAACCGACATGATCCGCACCTGCTCCTCGTCCTCGACGACCAGGATGATTTCGCCCTTGCCCTGCGGCAGCTCGGCCTCGGGTGCCGGCACCGCGCGGCGGTCTTCCTCGCCGAAATGGCGCGGCAGATAGAGCTTGAGGATCGTGCCATGGCCGATCTCGGAATAGATCTTCACATGGCCGCCGGACTGCTTGACGAAGCCATAGACCTGGCTGAGCCCCAGCCCGGTGCCCTTGCCCACTTCCTTGGTCGAGAAGAACGGATCGAAGGCGCGTTCGATCACCTCCTCGGGCATGCCGCTGCCGCTGTCGGTGACCGAGACCATCACATATTGCCCCGGCACCACCTCGTTGTGGCTGGAGGCATAGGCGTCGTCGAGATGGGTGTTCGCCGTCTCGATCGTCAGGCGGCCGCCCTCGGGCATCGCGTCGCGCGCGTTGACGCAGAGATTGACCAGCGCGTTCTCGAGCTGCCCCGCATCGATGAAGGCCGGCCACAACCCGCCCGCCAGCACCGTCTCGAAGCGGATCGTCTCGCCGATCGTGCGGCGCAGCAGCTCGGACATGCCGGCGACCAGCCGGTTCACGTCGAGCGCGGCCGGGGCCAGCGGCTGGCGACGGGCGAAGGCAAGCAGGCGCGAGGTGAGCTGCGCGGCGCGCTCGGCGCCCTGCAGCGCACTGTCGATCGACTGGGCAGCCTTGGCGGGATCCTTGAGGATCCGCCGCTTGGCCATGTCGAGCGATCCGATCACGATCGCCAGCATGTTGTTGAAGTCGTGCGCGATGCCGCCGGTCAGCTGGCCGATCGACTCCATCTTGCCGAGCTGGCGGAGCTGCGCTTCGGCGGCCTCGCGCTGCTCGGTCTCCGCGAGCAGCTGGCCGTGCGCGGCCTCCGCCGCATCACGGGCCAGCACGGCGGCGTGGGTGCGCCGCATCGCCGTGCGCGTGACGAAGAAGGCCACCACCGCCACGCCGATCGCGGTCAATGCCAGCCACAGCAGCAGCAGGTTGGTCTGCAGCACGGCGTGCCGGTTGCGCTCGGCGAGCAAGGCCGCCTCATGCGCGCGCATCTCGAGGATGAGCGCGCGGATCTGCCGCATCTGGTTGAGCCCGACACCGGTCTTCACCCCGGCGGTGACGCCCGCGGTATCCCCGCGCCGGATCATCTCGATGAACTGGGAAAGCCGGGCAAGCCGTTCGGTGGCGAGCGTGTCGAGCCTGGCCGCACGCTTGGATTCGACCGGACTGTCGGCCACCAGCCGGTGCAGCTCGTCCAGTTCGCTGCGCAGGCCCTGCTGGCCAAGCGTGAACGGCTCGAGATAGGCTTCGTTGCCGGTAATCAGATAGCCGCGCTGGCCGGTCTCGGCCTGCTGCACGACCGAGAGCACGCTGCTCAGCTGCTCTTCCACCTCGAGGGTGTGCGCCACCCAGCGCTGCGACTGTCGTTGCCCCTGTACCAGGAACACCGCGCCGATCAGCGCGGCGGCAAGCAGCGCGAAGGAAATCAGGAGGGCGACAAGCCCGGGGTCCCGTTGTGCGCGCGGCAACGCGCTGCCGACAGCGGGAGGAAGGGCCGAACTGGAATCGCGCCCTTCCGGCACCTCAGTTCAGTCGGCCGAGCCCGGCGATGGTCTTGTCGACCAGTGCCTTGTCCGCTTCGGCGCCGTGCTTCTCGGCGATGATCGCGCCGGCAGCCGCGGCGGCGGCATCGGCGGCCTTGGCACGGACTTCGGCGATCGCGGCGCGCTCGGCGGCGGCGATCTTGTCCTCGGCCATCTTGGCGCGGCGCTTGGTCAGTTCCTTGGCGTCCGCCTCGGCCTTCTTGAGCAGCGCAGCGGCTTCCGCCTCGGCATGGGCGACGATCGCGGCGGCATCCGCTTCGCTCGAGGCGTTGCGCGCCTTGGCCGCGGCCAGCTCGGCCTCCGCTTCGGTGCGCAGCGCGGTCGCCTGGTCGAGCTGCTGGCGGATCGAATCGATCTTGGCGTCGAGCATCTTGCCGATCATCGCCGGCACGCGCTTCCACAGAATGATACCGACCACCACGAGCATCGCGATGGCGACGAAGCCCGGCGCGGTGATGCCGAACGCCGACGGCTCATGATGAAGTTCCACGGTGCCGGTCTCCGCCTTCATGCCATGAGGTTGTTCAGCCATTGGCCAGCGCCGCCTTCACTTGCTTGGTAACCGACGCGCGGTCGGCCTTCACGCCCGAGAGCTTGGCGACGATGTCCTGGACGGCGTCCACCGTCTCGGCCTCGATCTCGCCCAGCGCCTGGGTCTTGGTCGCTTCGATGCGCACGGTAGCCTCGGCGATCTTCGCCTCGGACGCGGCATCGCCCTTCTTCACCTCGGCCTCGGACTTGGCGGTCGCCTTGTCCTTGGCCTTGGTCACCGTCGCGAGGGCAGTGGTCCGGGCCGATTCCAGCCCGGACTCATATGCCACGTCGGACGCGTGGGCAGCATCTCGGGCAGCCTCAGCCGCGGCGAGGTCCCCGGCGATGCGGGCGTTGCGGTCTTCGACCGTACGCTCGATCTTCGGAACCATCGCCTTGCCGATCCCGAAATAGATGAGCGCAAACACGATCGCGAGCCAGAAGAGCTGCGACGCGTAGATCTCAGGGATTTGGGATAGCTGCGGCATCTTGGCTGTCCTTGAACCTTAGCCCTTGACGACGAACAGGATCAGGATCGCGACGACGAACGCGATCAGACCCAGAAGCTCGGCACCGGCGAAGCCGATGAACAGGCGGCCCTGCTGGCCGTCAGCTGCGCCCGGATTGCGCAGCGCGCCCTCGAGGAACGAACCGAACACGTTGCCCACGCCGAGCGCGGCCAGGCCGATGCCGATCGCCGCGAGGCCGGCACCGATGTACATTGCACCAACGTCAGTCATTTCTAGCTCCCTACGTAATCCAATAAACCAAACGAACAGCGCGACTTAGTGCAGGTGCACCGCGTCGTGGAGATAAAGCGAGGTCAGCAGCGCGAACACATAGGCCTGGATCGCGCAGACCAGCAGTTCGAGCGCGCTCACGCCGATGATCATCAGCATCGATGCGAACCACACGCCATAGCCGATGCCGCCCGCGTTGAGGCCCTGCACGGCGAAGCTGCCGAACACCTCGAGCAGGATGTGCCCGGCGGTCATCGCGACGAACAGTCGCAGGCCCAGCGAGAACGGACGCACCATGAACGAGATGAACTCGACCGGGATGATGACCGGCATCAGCCACAGCGGCGCGCCGTGCGGCACGAACAGGCCGAAGAACTTGAAGCCATGCTTCCAGAGGCCGACCGCGAGGACGATGCCGAACGAGAAGAAGGCCAGCACCGCGGTCACGGTGATGTGGCTGGTCACCGCGAAGGTGTGCAGCCCCGGCACCACCGCCAGCGGCAGGATGCCCACCAGGTTGGCGAACAGGATGAAGAAGAACAGCGAGAAGATGTACGGGGCGAACTTCTTGCCGCCCTTGCCGATGCTGGTGTTCACCATCGAATCGATGAAGCCCACCGCGCCTTCGGCCATCAGCTGCCACTTGCCCGGGATCAGCGAGCGCTTCATGCCGCCCAGCATGAACACGAACAGCAGGCCTGCCACGACGAACATGAACAGGGCCGAGTTGGTGAACGAGAGATCGTAGCCAAGCAGATCGAACTTGATCAGCTTGCCGACCTCGAACTGCTCCATCGGATTGATTGCGCCGGCGCTCACTCAACGCGCTCCTTCGAGATCTTGTAGATGTTGCGGAAAGCCGCCGCGATCGACAGCACGAGCAGGGTCAGCAGCAGCCACGGGCTGGTACCCAGCCAATGGTCGAGCGCATAGCCCAGGATACCACCGCCGAGCGGCATGCCGATCAGGTCCATCAGCACGCGCGAGCCCTGCTTGTAGCCCTTGGCATCGGCAGGCGCCTTGACGACCTCGCCGGTGCGCGCAGCCTCGGCCGCCTTGGCATCGGCGATGCGGCGGTCCAGGTCGCTCGGAGCACGGTCTTGGGTCAAGGCGGTCAAGGCGTTCCAGATATGAAAAAAGCCGCCGAGAGAGCGGCGACATTGAGCATCGCCGACTGTTTCAGCCGCGTTGCTCGGGCGCTTTAGGAATGCTGGCCGGGCGAGTCAACTCTAACGCCAAATCGGCGAAATCCTCGCCTTGAATAACTGTGGATTTGCAGGAACAAATCGCGGATGCCCGAGGCCCCGGACAATAGCGGTCACCGCGCGCGCCTGCGCCGCCGCCTGTTCGAGGGCGGGCCGGACGCGTTGCTCGATCACGAGCTGATCGAATATCTGCTCGCGCTGGCGATTCCCCGGCAGGATACCAAGCCGCTCGCCAAGGCGCTGCTCCACGAATTCGGCGGCATCGCGGGGTTGTTCACCGCCGATGCCGAGGCGCTGGCGCGGGTAAAGGGCATGGGCGAGACCAGCGTCGCCGCCTTGAAGGCTACCCAGGCCGCCGCGCTCCGCCTGCTGCGCGCCGAAGTCGCCGAGCGGCCGATGCTGTCCAACTGGCAGGCGCTGCTCGACTATCTCCGCGCCGACATGGCGCACCACAGCACCGAGCGTTTCCGGGTGCTCCACCTCAATTCGAAGAACATGCTGATCCGCGACGAGCTGATGAGCGAAGGCACGATCGACGAGGCCGCGGTCTATATTCGCGAAGTGATCCGCCGCGCGATCGACCTGGGCTCGGCCGCGCTGATCCTGGTCCATAACCACCCCTCGGGCGACCCCTCCCCCAGCCGCGCCGACATCGAGATAACCCGCCAGATCGCCACTGCCGCCAAGGGATTGGGAATATCGGTGCACGACCACATCATCATCGGTCGCGACGGGCATGCGTCGCTGCGGGGACAGGGGCTGATCTGACAACACGATACGACGCGGCAGCAATTGCCCTCCGGTCGGACCAGTGCCACGAACGCGGCATGCGTGACGAAGCAACCTCGGTTTCCGATGCCCCCGCGATCATCGAGTTCGCAGCCTGGCACACCCCGTCGAGAACGAACCCCTGGCCCTTGGCCGACTGAATTTCGACCCAGGATCGCCGCTGGTTACCTATCCGGACGGAAGGTGCCTTGCACTCCCGCCGACACAACCCGCATCGAACCACGAATTCGAAGCGACCTTCATCTCGATTGAAAGCGAAAGGGTGGTCCGGGTCACGTCCAATGAGGTGATCGCATTCCGCGTCCTCGATGAGAATGGACTTCTCGACCTGTGGCACGCTTCCGCCTCGACACCCCGGCCCGGCCAGACAACCTTCCGCGCCACCGGTCACCCTTGGTCACAGGAAAGCTTTCTGGCGTTTCTCGGCGCAGGAGATTGTCCGCGATTCAGCTATTTCATCGCGACCAGCGACCTGTGCCTCGAACTGGTTTGCTCTGCCGATCCCGCCGTGGAGATCGTCGGGCCTGCCCTTGTCGCGCCGCCCGGCCGATCCGCCTGACCAGCGGCCCACATCATTCCGCCCAAACCAAACGGCCGCCGGAGGCAAGTCCGACGGCCGTTCGGGAGTAAGCGCCATGCGTATGGCGGCGCGACGAAAGTATTAGCCGGGCTGCTTCGGCGTCAGGAACACCGTCAGCTCCTGCTTGTTCACCGACGCGTTCTTGTCGGTGTCCGCGCTGGTGAAGGCCTGGCTCGACCAGCTGGTCGCCTCGGCGGTACCCGGCTGGAAGCTCGGCTCCGAAGCCTTGCGCAGCGAGCCCATCCATTCGGCGAACTCGGCCTGGTTCAGCTTGCCATCGGCATCCTTGTCATAGCTGCCGAAGTCGCGGCCCACCGCCTGGGCGACCTGCTCCTGCGTTGCAGCCGGAGTCGCCTCGGGCTTCGTGGTTTCCGCCACGCCCGTGGCGGGCTGGGCCGGAGCCGCCGAGCCGTTATCCTGGGCGACGCTCTGGGCGGGCTGCGCCGGCTGGGTCGACGGGTCGGCCGGAGCCGGATTCGCCTGCGCGGTAGCTGCCTGTTCCGGAGTGCCCGGCGCCTTGTCGTCGGTTACAGGCGGAGTTGCCTGTTCCGGAGCGGGGGCAGTCTGCTTCGGCTGGCTATTATCCTGCGCGGGCGTTTCCTGCGCAAAGGCCGGAACAGCAAACAGCATAGAAGTAGCAAGAAGCATTGGCTTCAGCATTTGCAATTCTCCTGTGTTGTTTCGGACGATTATTATAACCATCCATCTTTAGATCTATTGATCCATTCACGGTAACAACAATCTATCTAGGGATGTTGTTCCGGATTTCAGCCGTTGCAGCCTCAGCCTACCCCTGCTAGGTGCCGCCTCGTCGCATTTGATTTGCCCTGTGGCGCGCCTGCAACGGCAGCGCCGGCCCGAGAAAGGAAAATCCATGGTCCCCCGCTATTCGCGCCCCGAGATGACCGCGATCTGGTCCCCCGAAGCGCGCTTCCGCATCTGGTTCGAGATCGAGGCGCACGCGACCGAGGCGCTGGCCGAACTCGGCGTGGTGCCGAAGAGCGCCGCCAAGGCGCTGTGGGACTGGTGGGCGACCAACCCGGCGATCGACGTCGCCGCGATCGACGCGATCGAGGCCGTGACCAAGCATGACGTGATCGCCTTCCTCACCTGGGTGGCCGAGCAGGTCGGCGACGAAGCGCGCTTCATGCACCAGGGCATGACCAGCTCGGACGTGCTCGACACCTGCCTCGCGGTCCAGCTGGCGCGTGCGTCGGACATCCTGCTCGCCGATCTCGACCAGCTGCTCGAAGTGCTCAAGCGCCGCGCCTATGAGCACAAGCTCACCCCGACGATCGGCCGCAGCCACGGCATCCATGCCGAGCCGGTCACCTTCGGCCTCAAGCTCGCCGAGGCCTATGCCGAGTTCAAGCGCAACAAGGAGCGCCTGCTCGCCGCCCGCGCGGACATCGCCACCTGCGCGATCTCGGGCGCGGTCGGCACCTTCGCCAATATCGATCCGCGCGTGGAGCAGCATGTCGCCGACAAGCTCGGCCTGTCGGTCGAGCCGGTCTCGACCCAGGTGATTCCGCGCGATCGCCACGCGATGTTCTTCGCCACGCTCGGCGTGATCGCCTCGTCGATCGAGCGCCTCGCCGTCGAGGTCCGCCACCTCCAGCGTACCGAAGTGCTCGAGGCCGAGGAATATTTCTCGCCCGGCCAGAAGGGCTCGTCGGCGATGCCGCACAAGCGCAACCCGGTGCTCACCGAGAACCTGACCGGCCTCGCCCGCATGGTGCGCAGCGCGACTGTCCCGGCGATGGAGAATGTGGCGCTGTGGCACGAGCGCGACATCTCGCACTCCTCGGTCGAGCGCTATATCGGCCCGGACGCGACGATCACGCTCGACTTCGCCCTCGCCCGCCTCACCGGCGTGATGGACAAGCTGCTCGTCTATCCCGAGCGCATGCTGAAGAACCTCAACAAGATGGGCGGCCTCGTCCATTCGCAGCGCGTGCTGCTCGCGCTCACCCAGGCCGGCGTCAGCCGCGAGGACAGCTATCGCCTCGTCCAGCGCAACGCGATGAAGGTGTGGGAATCGGACGGCCAGCTCTCGCTGCTCGAACTGCTCAAGGCCGATCCCGAAGTCACCGCGGCGCTTTCGGTGCAGGAGCTCGAGGACAAGTTCGACCTCGGCTATCACTACAAGAATGTCGACGTGATCTTCGATCGCGTCTTCGCCTGATCCGGCAATTTGCGTCATCCCGGCCCATTGCCGGGATGACGCGCCTCCCCCGGCATCTGCCCGCCGGATTTCCCCGCGCCCATCTTGATGCAGATCAGCGCGCCGGGCAGTGGCAGCAACTACGGATGGGTATAGACCGTCTCCTGCGCAGCCCGGCAGCGCCGGAGACCGCAATCGCCGCGGCACCTGCGACCTTTGCGGCCTTCGAGCGTTCAGCGGTCAACTGGAGAAGGGCAGAGATTGGCGACGGACAGTAATTTCGAGGTCGATCTCACCAATTGCGATCGTGAACCCATTCATGAGCTGGGCGCCGTCCAGCCCTTCGGATTCCTGCTCGCGCTCTCGGTCGACTGGCTGATCCGCCGCGTCTCCGCCAACGCCGAGCAATATCTCGGCACGCCTGCCGACGACCTGCTCGGCACGTCCGCGGTGCCCTTGCTTGGCGAGCATGCCGTCCACACGCTGCGCAATCGCCTTGCCATGCTCCGCGGCAATGACGCGGTGGAACGCGTCTTCGGACTGAAGATCGCCAGCGGCCGCAGCTTCGATTTCGCGCTCCACATGATCGGCGACACGATCGTCCTCGAAGGCGAGGAAAGCCGCGACGAGGCCACCACCGATGTCGGCTCGGCGATCCGCGCGATGATGGCCCGGCTCGACGAGACCAGCGATTCGGCGAGCTTCTACCGCGAGGGCGCCCGCCAGGTCCGCGCGCTTACCGGCTTCGACCGCGTCATGGTCTATCGCTTCGATCGCGACGGCTCGGGCGTGGTGGTTGCCGAAGCCGCGCGTGCCGGCATCGGCAGCTTCCTCGACCTGCGCTATCCCGCCAGCGACATCCCGCAACAGGCGCGCAAGCTCTATGTCCGCACGCCCTTCCGCATCATCGCGGACGTCAATGCCGAGCCGGTTCCCGTCCTGCCCCGGCTCGACGAGACCGGGGCGCCGATCGACCTGTCGCTCTCGGTGCTGCGCTCGGTCTCGCCGATCCATATCGAATATCTCAAGAACATGGGCGTCGGCGCCTCGCTGTCGATCTCGATCATCGTCGAGGGCCAGCTCTGGGGCCTGTTCGCCTGCCACCATTATTCGGCCCGCTGCCCCAGCTTCGAGCGCCGCTCGATCGCCGAGCTGTTCGGCCAGATGTTCGCGCTCAAGCTCGAAAGCCGCGAGCGCAAGGAGCTGGCCGCGTACGAGATGGCCGCACGCTTCTCCAGCGACCGGCTGCTCGCCGCGGTCGCGGGCGATTCGACGCTGCTCGACAATCCCGAATGGCTGGGCACGACGATGCGCGAGACGGTGCCGTGCGACGGCGTCGCGATCTGGCTCGACGGCAAGGTCGCCTATTCGGGCATGACCCCGCCGGCCGAGGCGTTCAGCGCGATCACCCGCCGGCTCAACGCGATGGCCGCTGGCAAGATCTTCTCGACCGATCGCCTGGCCGACACGCTGCCGACCGCCTCGGACTATGACGATGTCGCCGCCGGCATGCTGGCGATCCCGATCTCGCGCCGCCCGCGCGACTATGTCCTGCTGTTCCGCCAGGAGAAGATCCGCACGGTCAAATGGGCCGGCGATCCGCACAAGCCCGCCCAGCTCGGCCCCAACGGCCCGCGCCTCACCCCGCGCAAGAGCTTCGAACTCTGGTCGCAGGAAGTCCGCGGCCGCTCCGAGCCGTTCAGCAACGCCGAGCTGCGCGTGGCGGAGATGCTGCGCGCCTCGCTGATCGAAGTCGTGCTGCGCCTCAGCGACGATGCCCAGGAGGAGCGCCGTCGCTTTTCCGAGCGGCAGGAGCTGCTGATCGCCGAGCTCAACCACCGGGTCCGCAACATCCTCAGCCTGATCCGGGGGCTGGTTCGCCAGTCGCTCGATCCGGAATCGGACAAGCGCGAAACCATCCACCTGCTCGAAGGCCGGATCGAGAGCCTCGCCCGCGCGCACGACCAGATCACCCAGGACAATTGGTCGGCGGCCCCGCTCTCCCGCCTGATCGAGACCGAAGCCGCCGCCTATCTCGGCGGCAAGGCCGGCCGCGTGTCGATCGAGGGACCGGCGGTGATGCTGCACCCCCAGGCCTTCTCCACGCTTGCCCTCGTCTTCCACGAGCTGATGACCAATTCGGCCAAATATGGCGCGCTTTCCGACAACGGCACCGTCAACGTCGTCTGGCAGCTCGATCGCGAGGGCGATCTGGAGATCGAGTGGTTCGAGCGCGGCGGCCCGGCCGTCCAGCCGCCGAAGCGCCAGGGCTTCGGCACCACGATCATCACCCGCTCCATCCCCTATGACCTGGGCGGCCGGGCGGACGTCTGCTATCCGCTCACCGGCCTCGAGGCCAGTTTCTGCGTCCCCGCGCGCCACATCGAGATCGACGGAAACCGCGTGCTCGGCCCCGCGCCCACGCCGCAGCCGACTGCCGGCGAGGAGGTCGCCAAGCTGCTCTCCGGCGTGGTGCTGCTGGTCGAGGACAGCCTGATCATCGCGATGGACGCGGAGGATATCCTCACCCGGCTCGGCGCCCGCCGCGTCGTCACCGCCGGCACGCTCGCCCAGGCCCGCGACGAGATCGGCCGCGAGGCGTTCCAGGCCGCGGTGCTCGACGTCAATCTCGGTGCCGAGACCAGCCTGCCCCTCGCCGACGACCTTGCCGCCGCCGGCGTGCCCTTCCTGTTCGCCACCGGCTATGGCGAACAATTGAAGCTCCCGCCCGAGCATGCCGAGGCGCTGGTGACGCAAAAGCCCTACACCCTCGCCAGCATCTCCCGCGCGCTCACCAGCCTGCTTTCAATGTAGGATTTCAACCGATACGACTCGCTGCGTTCGCCAGATCGCAGGGTTGGATCGTATCGATATTCGCATGCGGGTTCCGCAAACCCGCCGTCACCCTGAACTTGTTTCAGGGTCCAATGTGCCTCAGGCGGTATCGCTGGGGGGAGAGTTGGATGCTGAAACAAGTTCAGCATGACGAACGCGTCTGGATGCGTCCGGCCCTTCTTTCGCGCGAAGACTGAGAAGAAGGATCAGGGCATGCCAATCGGCGCATCGGTGGGGAAGAACGGCGTCAACGACCTGGCCGACGTCCTCGTCGTCCAGCACCTGCTCAACGACTGGCTGGGCTTCACCGGCCAGAAGCTGCTGCCGACCACCGGCGAATGCGGCACGCTCACCATCGCGGCGATCATCGGCTATCAGGGCAAGGCTCTCGCCATGCCGGCGCCCGACGGGCTGATCTCCCCCGGCGGCAAGACCTGGCTCGCGCTCGCCGCCGGCCAGGGCGCCCGCCCACCGCTCTCGGGCGCGGACTGGTGGAATGCCAACCAGGCCAGATATCCGAACAGCGCCGCGGTCGCCGACCTCGTCCAGCCCTTCCGCGACAACGTCGCCGCCTTCCTCAAGGCGCTGAAGGACGCCGGCGCCACCGTCACCATCTCCTCCACCCGCCGCAACGCGACGCGCGCGCACCTGATGCACTATAGCTGGCGCGTGGCGAACGGTTCGGTCGCGCCGAACAAGGTCCCCGCCTTGCCCGGACTCGCCATCCAATGGGACCATGGCGAGCTCGCCAGGTCGAAAGCCGCCGCGCAGCAGATGGTCAAGCTGTTCCAGATCGCCTTCGAGCCCTCGCTCACCTCACGCCATATCGAGGGCCGCGCGATCGACATGACGATCGGCTGGACCGGCACGCTCAAGATCAGGGACAAGGCCGGCAAGACCCGCGAGATCGGCACACCCCGTGCAGGCGATACCAATACCGATCTCCACAAGCTCGGCGCCGGCTACGGCCTCATCAAGCTGCTCAGCGACCCGCCGCACTGGAGCGACGACGGACGGTAGCCTTCCCGGATCCTTCCCCTATTTGCTGGGGGAGGAGAGGATTTATTCCCCCTCGCCCGCCGCGTCGAACCGCCGCCGCGCCGCTTCCAGCTCGGGCAAATTCGCGGTCACCCATTGCCCCAGCGCGATCACCGGCACCTGCAGCGAGCGCCCGAGCGGAGTCAGCGTATATTCCACGCGCGGCGGGATCGTCGGGAACACTTCGCGCGTCACCAGCCCGTCGCGTTCCAGCCCGCGCAGGGTGAGCGTCAGCATCCGCTGCGATACCCCGTCGATCCCGCGCTGCAGCTCGCTGAACCTCTTGGTCCCGTCGCTCAGCATCATGATCGTCAGGATGCTCCATTTGTCGCCGATCTTGGCGAGCATCGCGCGGACCGGGATGCAGCTCTCATGCCCGCCGCCTGCGTGCCCCTCGCTTACATGGATGTGCCTGGGTTCCAGAAATGTGCCTCCTTGTGGCGATGCGACCACCGCATCATTTGATCCTAGGTTACGATTCGTAACCGGAAAGGGTCTCAATTTCCATGCTCAATCTCGCACTCATCATTGGCAGCACCCGCCCCCAGCGCTTCGCGGACGTTCCCGCCCAGTGGATCGCCGCCGGCGCCGCCGAGCGTAGCGACTTCCACCTCGATATCCTCGACCTGCGCGACCAGAAGCTGCCGCTGTTCGAGGAGCCGGTCGCCCCGGCCTGGACGCAGGGCGTCTATTCCAATCCGCTGGCAGAGGAATGGCGCCAGAAGATCGGCAAATATGACGGGTTCATCATCACCGCCGCCGAATACAACCACGGCCCGACCGCGGTCCTCAAGAACGCGCTCGATTCGGCGACCTTCGAATGGCGCCGCAAGCCGGTGGCGTTCGTCGGCTATGGCGGCGTCGGCGGCGCCCGCGCGATCGAGCAGCTGCGCGGCGTCGCGGTCGAGCTGCACATGGCGCCGATCAAGGCCGAGGTGAATATCGGGATGGAGCCGTTCCTCGGCATCCTCCAGCAGGGCAAGACGCTCGACGACTATCCCCATCTCGCCGCCGCGCGCACCACGGTCTTCGACGAGATCGCCTGGTGGGGCAATGCGCTCAAGGCCGCCCGCGCCGCCTGAGCCTTGTCCACAAAGAGAAGGGGCCCGGCGTTTCCACCGGGCCCCTGCCTCCTGCTTGAAGTCCTTCGGGACTTTAGCGGCAGCGACGGCCGCCGCTGTTATCCTTGTCGATCGCCTGGCCGAGCAGGGCACCGCCCAGCGCGCCGAGCAGCGTACCCGGGGCACGATCGCCGTAGCGGTCGATGCTGCGGCCGACCAGGGCGCCGGCGACACCGCCGATCAGCAGGCCGGTGGTACCATCCGAACGGCGGCAATAGTTGCGGCCGTCGCGGCCACGCCAGCTCGGGCCGTTGTAATAGCCGCGGTCGTTATAGCCCCGGTCATAGCCGCGATTGTCGTAGCTGCGCTCGTAGCGGCCGTGATCGCGATAGCCGTCATAGCCACCATAACGCTGCGCGGCAGCCGGGGTGGACAGGGCGGGAAGGGCAACGGCCATGGCCGTAAGGCCCAGAAGCGTCTTGCGCATAATCTCAACTCCTCTTCTGGCCGGTGCCTGAGCACCGGGGATGAGATGGTTCTATGCGAGTCGCGCTGAGGCGATGCTGAACTGGGTTTGCAGCTTACGTTAACGTAACGAGATATGCCCTCACGCCCCGGCAGCATCTTCGCGCATTGGTACGATCCGTGTCGTGGCGGCGCTCGCCCTGCCGGCATCCGCCTTGGTCGCGCGCCGCTTGCCGCGGCGGGCTTTCGCTGCCTGGACTGCGCGATCCTGCTGGGGAGAACGCTCGATGATCGCCAAGTTCGTGCCCGGCATCGCCGGCCTGGTCCTGGCACTGGCCGCGCCGCCCGCCGATGCCCAGGACGATGCTGCCCGCACCGGCCGCTGGGCCGACGGCGCGGAATTCCGCTTCCATCGCTATGTCAATTTCTGGCGCCAATCCCCGCCGGGCACCATGCTGGGCGAAACCGCCGACGAACGCGCGCCGGGCCAGGTGCTGCCGGCCCTGTTGAGCACGGACGGCCGTCCCATCTCCGCCGCCGAGCGCGCGCTGTTCGAGCGCAAGGCACGCGTCGCGCTGGATGCGCTGCTGGCCCAGCCGTCGCTCCGCGATCCGCACGGCTATGCGGTCAGGCCGCGCATCTCGATCGGACGCGACCGGTTCGGCAGGCTCTCCGCCACGCTCAGCATCTTCGCGCCGCGGATCCGGCTGGCCGATCCGCGCACCACCAACGTCGCCGGGCGCTACTTCACCCCGGACGAGGCACCCGAGCTGCGGGTGCGGATCAACCATGGCCAGCAATGGCTCAACGAAATCCCGGTGCGCCGCGGCCGCTACAATGGCGCCCTCACCGGCGAGGCGAAGGGGGAGCCCTTCTTCCATGTCGCCACCAATGGCCGCGATCCGCTCGTCTCGACCTGCTGCGATTACAAGGGCCAGCCCCAGGCCGACTGGAACCCGAATTTCTACGATCCCGCCCGCCCGGGCAGCGAGATCCAGTATGTGTCCGGCATGGTGATCTACGACAACCACCGCCGGGGTGCGCTGTGGGACGGCACCTCCCCGCCCGACGGACCGGTACCGCGCCTGCTCGCCGCGCTGTTCATGACCGACTGGACCGACATCACCCGCCGGATGAACGCCGCGCGATAGGCGCCCAGGAAAAAGCCCCCTCCGCGCGGGGCGAAGGGGGCTGATCTTCCAGCGACTGGAACCGGGCTTCAGCCCAGCGCCGCCTTGAGCTTGGCGAAGAAGCCGGTCGCCTGCGGGCATTCGTCGCCGGTCTCGGTCGAGCGGAATTCCTCGAGCAGTTCGCGCTGCCTGGCAGTCAGCTTGCTCGGCATCTCGACGACGAGCTCGACGACCAGGTCGCCGCGCCCGCGCCCCTGCAGCACCGGCATGCCGGCACCGCGCTGGCGCACTTCGCGGCCGCTCTGCGTGCCCGCGGCGATCTTCACGACATGCTTCTCGCCGTCTAGGCCGGGGATGACGATCTCGCCGCCCAGCGCCGCGGTGGTGAAGCTGATCGGCGCATGCGCGAACAGGTTGGTGCCCTCGCGGTCGAACAGCCCATGCTTCTTCACATGCAGGAAGATGTAGAGGTCGCCAGCCGGCGCGCCGCGCGCCCCTGCCTCGCCTTCGCCCTGCAGGCGGATCCGCGTGCCTTCGTCCACGCCGGGGGGCACATTGATCTTGAGCGTCTTGGTCTTGTCCGCCCGCCCCTCTCCGCGGCAGTCGCGGCACGGCTCGTCGATGATCTCGCCGGCGCCGTGGCAATGCTGGCAGGCGCGCTCGACCATGAAGAAGCCCTGCTGCGCGCGCACCTTGCCGTGCCCGCCGCAATATTTGCACTGAGTCGCCTTGGTGCCCGGCTTGGCGCCGGTGCCGTCGCAGGTCTCGCAATGGCCGGAGACATCGACGGTGATCTCGGTGGTCGTCCCGTGGAACGCGTCCTCGAGCGTGATCTCCATGTCGTAGCGCAGGTCGGCGCCGCGGCGCTGCTGGCGCGGGCCGCCGCGTCCGCCGCCCATGAACTCGCCGAACACGCTTTCGAAGATGTCGCTGAACGCGCCGAAATCCTGCGGCCCGCCGCCGCCACCGCCGCCCATGCCGTTCTTGAAGGCAGCATGGCCGAAGCGATCATAGGCCGCGCGCTTCTGGGGATCCTTCAGGCAGTCATAGGCTTCGTTGATCGCCTTGAACTTGCCTTCGCTGTCCTTGCAGCCGGCGTTCTTGTCCGGATGATACTTGATCGCGAGCTTGCGATAGGCGGACTTGAGCGTGGCCTCATCCGCGGTGCGCTCGACTTCGAGCAGCTCGTAGAAATCGACTTCGGTGGTCATTTAAAGCACTGGCCCCCGCCTTCACCCGGCACTCCCGACGCACTGTCGGGAATGCCGGGGAAAGACATGTAGTTACGCCTTGTTGTCGTCCACCTCGGAGAACTCCGCATCGACGACTTCCTCGCCGCCTGCTTCGTTCCCGGCAGTAGCACCGGCCTGGGGCGAAGCCTCGGCCTGCTGCTGCTTCTCGTAGATCGCCTGGCCGAGCTTCATCGCCACCTGGGCGAGGTTCTGGCTCTTGGCCTGCATGTCGTCGGCGTCACCGCCTTCGATCGCTGCCTTGGTCTCGGCCAGCGCGGCCTCGATCTCGGCCTTCAGCCCGCCATCGACCTTGTCGCCATTCTCGGCGAGCTGGCGCTCCGTCGTGTGGACCAGGCTCTCGGCGTTGTTCTTCGCCTCGGCCGCGGCACGGCGCTTCTTGTCCTCTTCGGCGAAGCTCTCGGCGTCGCGGACCATCTGCTCGATGTCGCTGTCCGAAAGACCGCCCGAGGCCTGGATGCGGATCTGCTGCTCCTTGCCGGTCCCCTTGTCCTTGGCCGACACATTGACCAGGCCGTTGGCGTCGATGTCGAAGGTCACTTCGATCTGCGGCACGCCGCGCGGCGCCGGCGGGATGCCGACCAGGTCGAACTGGCCGAGCAGCTTGTTGTCCGCCGCCATTTCGCGCTCGCCCTGGAAGACGCGGATCGTCACGGCCTGCTGACCATCGTCAGCGGTCGAATAGACCTGGCTCTTCTTGGTCGGGATCGTCGTGTTGCGGTCGATCATGCGGGTGAACACGCCACCCAGCGTCTCGATGCCCAGCGACAGCGGCGTCACGTCGAGCAGCAGCACGTCCTTGACGTCGCCCTGGAGGACGCCGGCCTGGATCGCCGCGCCGATGGCGACGACTTCGTCCGGGTTCACGCCGGTGTGCGGCTCCTTGCCGAAGAACTCCTTCACGATCTGGCGGACCTTCGGCATGCGGGTCATGCCGCCGACCAGCACCACTTCGTCGATCGCCGCGCTCTTCACGCCGGCATCGGCCAGCGCCTTGCGGCACGGCTCGAGCGTGCGCTGGATCAGGTCCTCGACGAGGCGCTCCAGCTCGGCGCGGTTGATCGTCTTCACCAGGTGCTTCGGCCCGTTGGCGTCGGCGGTGATGAAGGGCAGGTTCACTTCGGTGGTCTGCGCGCTCGAAAGCTCGATCTTCGCCTTCTCGGCCGCTTCCTTCAGACGCTGGAGAGCCAGCTTGTCCTTGGTCAGGTCGATGCCCTCGGCCTTCTTGAAGTCGTCGGCCAGGAACTGCACCAGCTTGGCGTCGAAGTCCTCGCCGCCCAGGAAGGTGTCGCCGTTGGTCGCCTTCACTTCGAACACGCCGTCGCCGATCTCGAGCACCGAGATGTCGAACGTGCCGCCACCAAGGTCATAGACCGCGATCGTCTTGCCGTCGTTCTTCTCGAGGCCATAGGCGAGCGCGGCCGCCGTCGGCTCGTTGATGATGCGCAGCACTTCCAAGCCCGCGATCTTGCCGGCGTCCTTGGTCGCCTGGCGCTGCGCGTCGTTGAAATATGCCGGAACCGTGATCACCGCCTGGGTGACGTTCTCGCCGAGATAGGCCTCGGCGGTTTCCTTCATCTTCTGCAGGATGAAAGCGCTGATCTGCGACGGGCTGTAGTCCTCGCCGCCGGCCTGCACCCAGGCGTCTCCGTTGGAGCCGCGCACGATGGTGTAGGGCACCAGCTCGGTGTCCTTCTTGGTCACCGGGTCGTCGAAGCGGCGGCCGATCAGGCGCTTCACCGCGAAAACCGTGTTGTCCGGATTGGTCACTGCCTGGCGCTTGGCCGGCTGACCGATCAGGCGCTCGCCATCCTTGGCGAAGGCGACGATCGAAGGCGTGGTACGCGCGCCTTCCACATTCTCGATTACCTTGGGCTTGCCGCCCTCCATCACTGCGACGCAGCTGTTGGTCGTCCCCAGGTCAATACCGATAACTTTAGCCATGGTCCCTCGTTGGCCCCCAGTAAAATTCAAACACTTGGCCCCCAACGCCCCTGCTGGGAGGCAGCGCGGAGAACCGATCACGTTGCCGGATATAGGTGCGCGCACGCTTGCCGCAAGAAGCAGGGCTTTCTAAGGGCTTTCCCGAAATGGGAGTATGGCGGATGCGGCGGTTTTCAGCGATCGTTACGATGGTGGCACTTTCCGCTTGCGCGCCCAAGGGTGAGCTTTCCGCGAGCAATGGCTGGGTTCGCCTGCCCGCCGTCGCCGGCCAGCCGGGTGCCGCCTATTTCACCGTGCGGGGCGGCGCCACCGCCGACACTCTCCTCGCCGTCTCCTCGCGCGCCGCTTTGAAGGCCGAGCTGCACGAGAGCATGAAGGGCGACCACGGCATGATGGCCATGGAACCGCTCAAGGACGTCGCCGTCCCCGCCGGCGGGAAGCTGGAATTCGCCCCAGGCGGCCGTCACGTCATGCTCTTCTCGATCGGCCCGGCGGTGAAGCCGGGCCAGAAGGTGCCGCTCCAGCTGTCCTTCGCCAGCGGCAAGACGCTGCAGATCGACGCCCAGGTGGTCGGCGCAGGCGATCCCGCGCCGGGAAGCTGAACCCTATCCACGTGCGGCGCACACCCTGGCTCGGCAGTTCCCGGCCCTCGCCGGGGAACTGGATGCGTTGAATGTCGGTACAGCCATCCGGCCCGATTTATGAACGGCAGGACAGGTTAAGCTACTGTAGTTGCACGGATGCGTGTTTCTCCGTAACCCTCCGTAAACCACTTCTCCCCCATTATGGTGGCAAGGCCCAGAAGACTGGGTGACCCGCGTCGGGTTGCGGGTCGGAGTGGTCGCGTGATGGAAGATCGGCAGGCATCGCGGTTCATGACGCGCCTCGCGCGCGACCGTCGCGGCAACACGCTGGCGATGATGGCGGCGATGCTGATCCCGCTGGCCGGCTTCTGCGGCGTCGCGATCGACACCGCCCGCCTCTATGTCGTCAAGACCCGCCTCCAGCAGGCCTGCGACGCCGGCGTGCTCGCCGGGCGCAAGTTCATGACCGACACCTCGCTCAGCAACACCACGCTCGATTCGACCGCATCGGCCCAGGCGCAGACCTTCTTCGCCAACAATTTCCGCACCGGCTGGTTCAAGACCGCCACCGCCACCTTCACGCCAACCAAGACCTCGAACGCCCAGGTCGCGGGCACCGCCCAGTCGACCGTGCCGATGACGATCATGTCGATCTTCGGCATGACCAGCCAGACCATCACCGTCACCTGCGAGGCGAGCTACGACATCGCCGATACCGACGTGATCTTCGTGCTCGACACCACCGGCTCGATGGCCTGCCTGCCGCAGGACGACGACACCACCTGCAACGCCTATGTCGGCGCGGCGGGCACGACCAGCTACAGCCGCCCGGCCGACGGCGCCGCCAGCGGCAATGACAGCGTCGCCGGCTATCCGGGCAGTACCGCCTATTACGTCCCCGAGAAGAGCGGCTCGCGCATCGCGGCGCTGCGGTCGGCGGTGCTCAGCTTCTACGACACCATGGCCTCGGCGGCGGACCCGTCCACCCATATCCGCTACGGCTTCGTCACCTACACTTCGACGGTGAACGCCGGCAAGGCGATCACCGCGCTGTCACCCGCCTATATGGTCGGCGGCACCGGCAGCGCGAACACCCAGTGGAACTATGAATCGCGCTACCAGACCGGCACCTATTACGGCACGCCGACCTGGCGCTATCAGCAGCTCGATTTCGACGTGCGCAGCTTCGTTTCCGGCACGACCGTCACCGATCCCAGCAAGACCACCGGCGCCACCAGTCGCTGGACCGGATGCATCGAGGAACGCAACACCACCGCCGGCACGATGAGCTTCAATCAGGCGTCACTGCCGCCGGATCTCGATCCCGACCTGGCGCCCAATTCGAACATCGACACCCAGTGGAAGCCGATGTGGCCGGAGCTGTTCTACGCCCGCAACAACTACAGCAGCACCGGCAGTTCGACTTCGACCGGTGACAATTCGAGCAACCCGAATATCGGCAGCACTCCCTATTACCAGGCGGGCTATGTCTCGTGCGGCAAGCCGGTCGCGCGGCTCGACACCATGTCGCGCACCGATGTGTCGAACTACGTCAACGCCACCGATTTCCGCCCGATCGGCGGCACCTATCACGATACCGGCATGATCTGGGGCACGCGCCTGCTCTCGCCGACCGGCCTGTTCAAGGCGGACACCGCCGCCTGGCCCGGCCGCCAGGCGCCCAACCGGGTGATCGTGTTCCTCACCGATGGCGACATGTCGCCGAACACCGGCGTCTACGGCATGTACGGCAATGAATATTATGATCGCCGGGTCAGCGGTGGCGATTTCACCAATCTCAAGGCCTATCACAACGCCCGCTTCCTGGCGGAATGCAGTGCGGCCAAGGCGCGCAACATCCAGGTGTGGACCGTCACGATCGATTCCTCGGCGACCACCGAGATGAAGTCCTGCGCCACCACCACCAGCCAGGCGCTCGCCACCACCTCGGGCACCGGCCTGTCCACTGCCTTCGCTGCCATCGCCAAGCAGGTGGCGATGCTCCGCGTGTCGCAGTGACGCGTATCCACCGGCTCCTGCCGCGGCTCGCCCGCGATGTCCGCGGCGTGACGGTGGTCGAGTTCGCCTTCGTGCTGCCGGTCATGCTCGTGCTGATGATGGGCATGTGCGAGCTAGGCTATCAGGCCTATGTCCAGTCGGTGGTCACCGGCGCGGTGCAGAAGGCCGGGCGCGACAGCGGCATCCAGGGCGCCACCGCCGCCACGATCGATGCGCGCGTGCTCTCGCAGATCAAGTCGGCGGCCCCCAGCGCGGCCTATGCCACCGGCTATCCGACCCGGAAAAGCTATACCAACTTCAGCGCGATCGCGCCCGAGCCGTTCGTCGATACCAACGGCAACGGCACGCGCGAGACCGGCGAGTGCTACACCGATGTCAACGGCAACGGCCAATGGGACGCCGATGCCGGCCGCACCGGCCAGGGCGGCGCCAACGACGTGACCGTATTCACCGCCCAGATCACCTATAACCGGCTGTTCCCGGTGGTGAAGCTGCTCGGCTGGTCGGGCAGCGCGACGCTCAGCGCCACCACCACGCTGATGAACCAGCCCTACGCCACCCAGAACATCCCCTCGCCCGCGACGATCTGCACATGAAACTCCGCCTCCCCCTTCCCGCGCTGCTCCGCCGGCTCGCGCCCGCCACCCGGGGCGTGGCGATGCTCGAATTCGCGCTGGCGCTGCCGGTGGTGCTCGTGCTCGGCTGCTACGGCGTCGAGACCGCGAACCTCGCCATCGCCAATCTGCGCGTCAGCCAGCTCGCCTCGAACCTCGCCGACAATGGCTCGCGCATGGGGCTGATGAGCAGCACCAGCTCGGTCGTCCAGCTGCGCGAGCTCGATCTCAACAACGCGCTCCAGGCCGCGCGCCTGCAGGGCGACTCGCTCGACATCGGCAACAATGGCCGGGTGATCCTGTCGAGCCTCGAATATATCCAGCAGAGCTACGACACCGCCCCGGTGATGCGCATCCACTGGCAGCGCTGCTTCGGCAAGAAGAGCGGCACCAACTATGATTCGAGCTACGGCACGACCAGCGCCGCGGCGGGCACCGATGCGACCAAGGCCAATGCCGGCACCACCGTCACCGGCATGGGCGATCCCGGCGCCGTCGTCACCGCGCCCAGCGGCTCGGGGCTGATCTTCGTCGAAGTGAACTATGATTATCAGCGGCTGTTCGGCTCCACCTTCATGGGCCCGGCCCGCCTCCACTACGTCGCCTCGTTCATCGTGCGCGACCGCCGCGACTTCGCCCAGCTCTACAACCCTGCGCCCGCCGCCACCCGCTCGACCTGCGACAAATATACGACGTGAGTTGCCGCGGCGGCGATCCGCGCTATCCTCCCTGCCCAACCCGCAGGGAGGCCCGTCTACATGCCGCAAGTCCTGGATCGTTTCCGCTCCTCCACGCTCGGCTGGCTGATCGGCACCGTCGCCGGCTGGGGCACCTGCTTCCTGTTCCTGCTCGGGCTGATCGGCACTTTCTATTTCCTGGCGCAGGGCACCCTGGTCGGCGCCGCTTGGGTCGCGCCGCTGCTGCTCGCCGTCGCGATCGTCGTGCTGATCCTCAAATGGTTCGAGAATCTGGGCATCGCCTATGAGGTCACCGAGGACCGGCTGATCCTGCACAAGGGCATCGTGCAGAAGTCGATCGACGAGATCGAGCTCTACCGGGTCAAGGACGTCCGCATCGACTTCTCGATCATCAACCAGCTGGCCGACATCGGCACGATCACCATCGCCTCGTCCGACGAGACCACGCGCGACGCGCCGCTGGTGATCCGCGACGTGGCCCAGGCCCGCGCTCGCCGCGAGAAGCTGCGCGAGCTGGTCAACACCGCGCGGCGCAACCGCGGCGTCCGCGAGATCGACATGGTCCACGAAGACCTCGGCGAGCCGCCCTTGAGCTGACACGTATCGGCCTGCCATCCTCGTCATGCCGAACTTGTTTCAGCATCCAACTCTCCACGAGCCATATCGCCGTTGGGACGTTGGACCCTGAAACAAGTTCAGGGTGACAGGTTGTGGGATGGCCTCGCCACCCTCACGCAGCCCTCACCGCTTCTCCAGCACCGCCAGCCGGCGCCCGATGATCGCGGTCTGCACCACGAACAGCGTGATCAGGATCGCCGCGATCGCGCCGACGAAGGTGTCGAACGCCGGCACCGGGCCGATATGGTCGCGGCCGGGCCCGACGATCAGCATCGCCACGGTCATCGCGATCAGCATCAGCCGGAGCTCGGTCGGCCCGGCGGCGACATAGGACAGCCGCAGCTCGCCGGTCACCCGCGCCGACAGGAAGGCGTGCACCGACATCAGCAGGTACCCCGCCAGCGCGATCATCGCGATGTCCATCGTCACGAAGGGCGACAGGCCGATGCCCGCCACGATCATCAGATTGGCCAGCCCGTCGCAGCTATGGTCGATGAAATAGCCATAGGAGGGCCGCTCGATCTTGCGGAACCGCGCCAGGCTGCCGTCCATCGAGTCCCCGAACCACTGCACCGCATAGCCGGCCAGCGACAGCAGCAGCCACAGCGAGGAGAGGTTGCTCGCGACATAGCCCAGGAACACCAGGAAGGCGCCGACCATGCCCAGGGCGGTCAGCCGGTCGGGGGTGACCGAGGGCGGCATCTTCGAGCAGAGCCAGATCAGCAACCGGCGCTCGTGCCGTGCCAGCCAGTTTTCCTGAATCCGCGTCAGCGCGGCGCCGTTACCCGAGGGAGTCGTCATGGGGCGCTATGGGGCATGCCCTGCCCTCCGGCAATCGAATAGTCGTAACAGAAGCGTCACATGTCCCGAATGGAGAGCGGTTCACCGCGCCACCGCGATCTCCCGCTCGACGCCGATCGCTTCCAGGAACGCGCGGTCATGGCTCACCACCAGCAGCGCCCCGTCATAGCCCGCCAGCGCCGCCTCCAATATCTCCACCGATTCCATGTCGAGATGGTTGGTCGGCTCGTCGAGCAGCAGCAATTGCGGCACCACCTCGCCGCCCAGCACACAGGCCAGCCCCGCGCGCAGCCGCTCGCCGCCGCTGAGTTCCCCGGCCGGCTTCAGCGCATCCCGGTTGCGGAACGCGAAGCGCGCGCAGGCCGCATGGGCCTCGCGCTCGGTGGCGTCGGGATGCAGCCGCCGGAAATTGTCGAGCACGCTCGCGCCATCCTCCAGCAGCGCGACATGCTGGTCGAGCATCGCCACCCGCCCCTCGGCGCGCACCACCGTGCCGCCCGTCGGCGCCAGCACGCCAGCCGCGATCCGGAGCAGGCTGGTCTTGCCCGCGCCATTGGGCCCGGTCACCGCCACCCGCTCGGGCCCGATGATCTCGAAGCGCCACGGCCCGAACCGCCGCGCGCCGCGCGCCAGCACGACATCCTCGAACGCCAGCAACCGCCGGTTCGCCGGCAGCCCGGTCGCCGGCAGCGCGATCACCAGCGGCGTCACCACCTCGACCCCGGCCCGCGCCGCCGCCAGCCTTTCCCCGGCCTCGCCGACGAGCCGCTCGCCCACCCCGGCGCCGCGCCCGGCCGAATTCTCCGCCCGCTCCTTCTGCCGCCCCAGCAGGATCTTCGGGGCCGATCCGCTGGCGGCATAGGCCCGGCCCGCGCGATCCCGCCGCGCCTGCCGCTCGCGCGCCTGCTGCGCCCCCGCCTCGGCCCCGCGCAGCGCGTCGCCCGCGCGCTCCAGCTCCGCCGCCGCCCGGCCGCGCTCGGCCTCCCGTGCTTCGGCAAAGCCCGACCAGCCGCCGCCGAACACCCGCGCGCCCAGCGGCGTCAACTCGACGATCCGGTCCATCGCCTCGAGCAGCGCGCGGTCGTGGCTCGCCACCAGCACCCCGCCGCGCCAGCCCTCGACCAGCGCCATCACCGCCGCCCGCCCCTCGGCATCGAGATTGTTGGTCGGCTCGTCGAGCAGCAGAAGGTCGGGCGCATCGAGCCGCAGCCGCGCGATCCCCACCCGCGTCCGCTCGCCGCCGGACAGCGTCGCCACCCGCCGGTCGAGCGCCATCGCGCCCAGCCCCGCGCCGGCCAGCGCCGCCTCGACACGCTCTTCCAGCGTCCAGTCCGCCTCGGCGAGATCCGCCTCGCTGCCCTCGCCCGCCAGCACCCGGCCCAGCCGTGCCAGCCCGCCGCGCACGCCCAGCACTTCGTCGATCCGCCAGTCGCCCGGCCAGGACTGGCGCAGTACCCCGACGCTGCCGGCACGCACCACGCCGCCGCCTGCCGGCGCAATCTCGCCCGCGACGATGCGCAGCAAGGTCGACTTGCCGCTGCCGTTGCGCCCGACCAGCCCGGTGCGTTCCCGCCCCAGCGCCAGCGTCAGATTGTCGAAGAGCCGGCTGCCCTCAGGCGTTGCGGCGGAAAGCGAATCCAGGGTTACGAAGGACATGGGGCACCTGCAGACAGGACGAGACGATCGGGCGAACGATGGTCATTTCCTGGCGCATGATGGGTACTCCGTTGGACTGCGAGTGCGCTATCTGGCGCGCGGGGCGATCGATGACAAGCCCGGACCCGCACGCTAGCCTGCCCCCAGGATGGGCCAGGTGACGACATTGCAAGACGAGGTGCGCCGCCGGAAGCGTAACACCCGGCTGAACCTGATCGCCTTTTCGCTCCTGTGCTTCTTCGGCCTCGGCGCGATCCTGCTCCGGGGCACCGCCACCAGCGATACCCTTGCCTCCGATCCGCAGGTCAACATCCTCGGCCCCGCCGCGCTCGGACTGCTGTGCTGGCTGCTCAGCTTGCTCGTGCTGCTCGGTATCAGGCCGCGGAGCTGGAAGACCCTGGTGGCAGCCTTCTTCCTCTCGCTGTTGACCGGCCTGGGGGCGACGGCCTGCACGATTCTCGTCCTCGAACGGCTCCAGGAACGCGCCGAGTTCGGCCACGGTCCGCTGCGCCAGAAACAGGCAGATCTCGCGATCGCGGAGGCGGTGTACTTCCGCGGCAAGTCCGGCCGCTACGAGATCACGCTCCGCGACTATTCCAGGAGCTTCACCGTCGACGAAGCCGACTATGCCGCCGCCTTTGGCGAAGCGGAGCACGTCCGCCCGCGCGGCCGTTGCGCCCGCGTCACCCTGCAGAAATCCGCCCATGCCCTGCGGATCATCGGCCTTGAGCGCGGCGCCCTCCCGCGCGGCACCCTGGTCCGCTGCCGGCCCGACACGCCTGCGCCAAGCTGGTGACAAGCCGCCGGCCACCCGCCATCTAGGGCGGATGGCCCGATCCCGCCCCCTCACCCAAGGCGAAGCCGAGCTCGCCCGCAGCGTGTTCGGCGACGCGCTCGATCCCGCCCGGGCGGCGGTAGCGAACCGCAAATGGGCGTTCTTCCAGCCGCGGCACACCACCATGGCGCCGCTCGGCACGATCCATTTCAACCCGGCCTCAGGGCTCTACCGCGAGGATTTCGCGCATGCCCCGCTCGGGCTGCAGGGGCTGTTCATCCACGAACTCGCCCATGTCTGGCAGCACCAGTCGGGCCTGTTCCTGCCGCTCCAGCGCCATCCCTTCTGCCGCTATGACTATATCCTCGAGCCCGGCCGCCCCTTCGGGCGCTACGGCATCGAGCAGCAGGCCGAGATCGTCCGCCACGCCTTCCTGCTGCGGCGCGGCGCCGATCTCCCCGGCATCGCGCCGCTCAGCCTCTACGAAGCGCTGCTGCCCTTCTAGTCGACGCTCAGGTTCTTGTCGGGCAGCTTGGCCGGCCGCGGCGGCGCGGACCGGGGCGGCGGCGAGGCGGTGCGCGGCGGCGGGGTATAGCTCGGGCGCGGCGCCGGAGCGGCCTGGGGCGGCGGGCTGTAGCTCGGGCGCGGCGCCGCGCTCGGCGTGGCCGGACGCTGCCATCCTTCCGGGCGCGAGGGCCGCGACCAGCTGGGCCGGCTCGGCGCATTGTCCGCTGCCGGAGGCGCCGCCGGCGCGGGAGCAGGCGTCGCACTCGGTGCCGAAGGCCGCTGCCAGCCGCCTTCGGGGCGATCGGGCCGGCTCCAGCCCCCTTCGGGCGGGGCAGGCCGGTTCCAGTTCGGCCGGGACGGCGCGGCATCCCCGGTCGAGGGCGTCGCCGGTGCCGGTGCCGGCGTCACCACCGGCGGGTTCGGCCGCTGCCAGCCGCCTTCGGGCCGCGAGGGTCGGTTCCAGCCCGGCCGGGACGGCGTGGCGTCGCCGGTAGAGGGCCCGCCCGGTGCCGGCATGGGCGTCACCACCGGCGGATTGGGCCGCTGCCAGCCGCCCTCGGGGCGCGACGGCCGCGACCAAGTCGGATTGCCCGCGCCCGGCTGCGAAGGCCGCCGCCAGCCCGTGCCGCTGCCATCGGGCAGCGGGCGCGGCGGGCGCGTGGCATCGGGTGCCGGCGGCGTATCCGGCGCGACATCGCTCGGCGCCGGCAGGCTGGGCCGGCCGCGCCGCCAGCCCGGCGTGCCGTCGGGCCGGAAATTGTCGGGGCGCGTCACCGGCGGGCGGGTGCCGCCACCCGGTGCGTCGGGCGTGGTGCCGGGGCGCCCGCCCCAGCCCGGCCGGCCCGGCCGCCCGCCGCCCGGCGGACGCGACCAGCCCGATCCCGGCTGGTTCGGTCTTCCCGCCCCCGGCCGGCCCGGCCCGTCCGGCCGGTGGAAGCGGCCCGGGGGCGGGCCCTGGAAGCCGCCGTCGCGCCAGTGGCGGAAGCGCAGCGCCTGGTCGCGCCGGCGGCGCTGCTCGGCGTCGAAGCGCCGGCGCCACGCCGCCGCGTCGCTGCGCGCATGGTAGCGCGCCCAGCCGGGATAGCGGCTGCGGCCGATGTCCCAGCTCTGGATGAAGCTGAAGATCAGCGGGCTGGTATCGATCCAGACATCGGCATCGACCGGGCGATAGTCGCGCCCCGACATCGCGTCGCGCAGCCGCAGCGCGCGGTCGTACAGGTCGCCCGCGGCATCGTCATAATCGCCGAACTCGCCGCGCGGCGCCGCCTCGCCATCGGCGTCATAGACCATCGCCAGCCGCCCGCTCTCATAGGCGAAGCTCATCCCCGGCTCGACCGCCAGGAACGGCCCGCGCGCGCCCGGCGCGAAATAATAGCTGCGGATGCCGCCCTCGCCCGCATCCTCGACGATGATCGTATAGCCGTCGGTCGTCTGCCATGCCCAGGGCTCGGCGCCTTCGAAGGGAAAGGCGAAGTCGGGCGGCGAGTCGCCGATCGCGTCCCACAGCGCATCGGCGCGGTCGATCCACTGATAGTCCTCGGCGGACTGGGGTCCGGACTGAGGGCCGGCCTGTGCCGCCGCCTTCGCAACCGGCACCGTCGCCATCGCCAGGCCGGGCATGGCCAACGCCACGCCCGCCAGCATACCCAGCCGGAACATCCTCTCGAACCGCATCGCCCATCCCTCCTGCATGTCCGCGCAAATTTCCACCCCGGGCGCTGAACGGCGGGTGAAATGTACGTGCAGCTTTGCGAAAGGAAGCGGAGAACGCGCGATGCACCCCGCCATCCCAAGCAACACCGGCAACTGGCGCTTTGTGCCGGGCGTTCCTATCTCCCCACTAGAAACCCCAACAGAACAAAGCTAGAACCCTCGGCATGGCACTTACCACCATTTCCGTCCGCGGCGCGCGCGAGCACAATCTCAAGGGCGTGGACGTCGATATCCCGCGCGACACGCTCACGGTGATCACCGGCCTGTCCGGCTCGGGCAAGTCGAGCCTCGCCTTCGACACCATCTATGCCGAGGGCCAGCGCCGCTATGTCGAGTCGCTCTCGGCCTATGCCCGCCAGTTCCTCGAGCTGATGCAGAAGCCGAACGTCGAGCATATCGAGGGCCTCAGCCCTGCCATCTCGATCGAGCAGAAGACGACCTCGCGCAATCCGCGCTCGACGGTCGCCACGGTCACCGAGATCTACGATTACATGCGCCTGCTCTGGGCGCGCGTCGGCGTGCCCTATTCCCCGGTCACCGGCCTGCCGATCAGCGCGCAGACCGTGTCGCAGATGGTCGACCGCGTCCTCGCGCTGCCCGAGGGCACCCGCCTGCTCCTCCTCGCCCCGGTCGTGCGCGGCCGCAAGGGCGAGTATCGCAAGGAGCTTGCCGAGTGGCAGCGCGCCGGCTTCCAGCGCGTCCGCATCGACGGCGAGACCTATCTGATCGAGGAAGCCCCCGCCCTCGACAAGAAGTACAAGCACGACATCGAAGTGGTGGTCGACCGTCTGGTGGTGCGGGACGACATCGCCACCCGCCTTGCCGAGTCCTTCGAGACCGCGCTCAAGCTCGCCGAGGGCCTGGCGTACGTGGATCTGGTCGACGCGACCGTCGCCGAGGCCACCGGCGCCCGCGTGGCCGAGGCCCGGGCCGAGTTCAACGTCACCGGCGGCGCGATGAAGGGCACCGGCATCCCGGACAACCGCATCGTCTTCTCCGAGAAATTCGCCTGCCCGGTCTCCGGCTTCACCATCCCCGAGATCGAGCCCCGCCTCTTCTCGTTCAACGCCCCCCAGGGCGCCTGCCCCACCTGTGACGGCCTGGGCGAGAAGCTGGTGTTCGACGAGGATCTCGTCGTCCCCAATCACGACCTGTCGATCAAGAAGGGCGCGGTCGTGCCCTGGGCCAAGTCCAATCCGCCCTCGCCCTATTACATGCAGGTGCTCGGCAGCCTCGCCCGCGAGTTCGGCTTCAGCCTCGACACGCCGTGGCGCGATCTGCCCGGCGAGGTCCAGCTGATCGTCCTCCACGGCACCGGCGGCAAGCCGGTCACCCTCACCTTCGTCGACGGCCGCAAGTCGTACGACGTGAAGAAGCCGTTCGAGGGCGTGATCGGCAACCTCAACCGCCGCATGCTGCAGACCGAGAGCGCGTTCATGCGCGAGGAGCTGGCCAAGTACCAGGCCGCGCACCCCTGCGAGGTCTGCCACGGCGCCCGCCTCAAGCCCGAGGCGCTGGCGGTCAAGATCGCCGGCGAGGACATCAGCCACGCCACCCGCCTCTCGGTGGTCGACGCGCTCGCCTGGTTCGAGAAGCTCCCCGCCACGCTCACCGACCAGCAGCGCGAGATCGCCCGCGCGATCCTCAAGGAGATCGACGAGCGGCTCGGCTTCCTCAACAATGTCGGGCTCGACTATCTCAACCTGAACCGCACCTCGGGCACGCTGTCCGGCGGCGAGAGCCAGCGCATCCGCCTCGCCAGCCAGATCGGCAGCGGCCTGTCCGGCGTGCTCTACGTCCTCGACGAGCCCTCGATCGGCCTCCACCAGCGCGACAACGACATGCTGCTCGCCACGCTGCGCCGCCTCCGCGACCTCGGCAACACCGTGATCGTCGTCGAGCATGACGAGGATGCGATCCGCAGCGCCGACTATATCCTCGACATGGGCCCGGGCGCCGGCGTCCATGGCGGCGAGATCGTCGCGCGCGGCACGCTCGACGAGATCCTCAACACCAAGGGCTCCGTCACCGCCGACTATCTCAACGGCACCCGCGAGATCGAAGTCCCGAAGAAGCGCCGCAAGGGCACCGGCAAGAAGCTCACCGTCGAGAACGCCACCGCCAACAATCTGCGCGGCGTCACCGCGAGCATCCCGCTGGGCACCTTCACCTGCATCACCGGCGTCTCGGGCTCGGGCAAGTCGAGCTTCACGATCGACACGCTCTATGCCGCCGCCGCGCGCCAGCTCAACGGCGCCCGCCTGCTCGCCGGCAAGCATGACAAGATCACCGGCCTCCAGCACCTCGACAAGGTGATCGACATCGATCAGTCGCCGATCGGCCGCACCCCGCGCTCGAACCCTGCGACCTACACCGGCGCCTTCACCAGCATCCGCGACTGGTTCGCCGGCCTGCCCGAGGCGCAGGCGCGCGGCTACAAGCCGGGCCGCTTCAGCTTCAACGTCAAGGGCGGCCGCTGCGAGGCGTGCCAGGGCGACGGCGTGCTCAAGATCGAGATGCACTTCCTGCCCGACGTCTATGTCACCTGCGACGTCTGCCACGGCGCGCGCTACAATCGCGAGACCCTCGAAGTGAAGTTCAAGGGCAAGAGCATCGCCGATGTGCTCGACATGACGGTCGAGGACGCGGTCGAGTTCTTCAAGGCGGTCCCGCCGATCCGCGACAAGATGGCGATGCTCGCCGAAGTCGGCCTGGGCTATGTCAAGGTCGGCCAGCAGGCGACCACCCTGTCGGGCGGCGAGGCACAGCGCGTCAAGCTCGCCAAGGAACTCGCCCGCCGCGCCACCGGCAACACGCTCTACATCCTCGACGAGCCCACGACGGGCCTGCATTTCGAGGACGTACGCAAGCTCTTGGAAGTGCTCCACGCGCTGGTCGAGCAGGGCAACACCGTGGTGGTGATCGAGCACAATCTCGACGTCATCAAGACCGCCGACTTCCTCCTCGACCTCGGCCCCGAAGGCGGCGTCAAGGGCGGCGAGATCGTCGCCCAGGGCACTCCGGAGGAGGTGGTGAAGGAACCGCGGAGCTTCACGGGGAAGTATCTGGCGCCGTTGCTGGGGAAGACAAAGGAGGCTGTGGCGGCGGAGTAAAGCGCACGATCAGCCAATCGCGGACAATTGCGTGCGATGCGATGCACCAGGCCAAGCTACCGACGCCGGATCGAAAAATGATACCCTCCTCCAAAGAATAACGCTTTTTTCTTGATTCCGCACTATATTTGCAGAATGACCGCAAAAAAGCCGGGGAATCCTGATCATGCTGCTCGAATTTGAGCTAGAGAATGATGGCGCATTCGCGGCCAGCAGTTCCATAAGTTTGCTCGCTAGCAGGTTGCGGGAACAAGATGATGGACGCATCGTAGATATTGGCGATCCTGGCCACACTCGCGCGCTGACATCCGCACTCATTCTTGGGAAGAATGGGAGCGGGAAATCTACCCTTGTCCGCGCAATGAGTTTCGTTTCGTCGTTTGTTCGTACATCTGCGAACGAATCACGTAGAGGCGAAAAGATAAGTTACGAACCAAACCTTCTCGTTCCAGGCCTGGACCAAGAACCCACACGCTATCGCGTAACATTCTCCATGCGCGGCGTGGTATACGAGTTTGAATTCGCTCATAACCGCGAGCGCATCACTCATGAATCGCTTCAGGTTGCTGACCGCTCGGTTCGATTCCGCAAGATGTACCTTCGCCAATGGAACGAAGAATCTTCTAAATACATTTACAGTTTTGGCGAAGCCCTCTCTGGCCACCGGTCGGTATGGCAGGAAAATACTAGGGATAATGCTCTCTTCATTTCGACGGCTTGCCAACTGAATTCGGAAGACTTGCACCCCGCGCATGAATGGCTCAGCGACTACCTGAGAACTGCACAGATTTCATCTGACGGAACAGGTAGATTCACGGCAAAGAAATGCTTAGAAAACCCGGGCTTCCGTAAAAAGGTTGTAACCTTCTTACGGGCTATGGACATCAATGTTGACGATATCAACGTCAAGAAGGATTCCGTAGATCCCAAATTTATTAACTCTACGTTCGCCCCTGAATTCATTGAAATGATTACCAAGCAACTAGATAGTGACGAAATACTTACGTCAAATTTTAGGACGAGCTTCCTTAAAAAGAAGAGCGATGGCAGCACTGTAGAATTTCCCCTAGCAAAGGAATCCACAGGAACAGTTTCGCTTTTCAACCTCGCCGGACCTCTTTTTGCGTCCCTAGAGCACGGCTACTGCCTTCTAATTGATGAAATAAACACCAGCCTCCACCCACTAATCGTCTCATTTCTGATAGATCTATTTGCAGACGATAGGATTAATTGTCGCCGCGCTCAATTGATTTTCACCTCCCATGACACCAGCGTTCTTTCACGCCGTAAGATGCGGCGCGATCAGGTTTGGGTCATAGAAAATACAAGCAGCGGAGCCGATCTAGTCCCTCTATCCGATTTCTCACCCCGCCGAGAGGAAGCTCTTGATAAAGGCTACCTTGGTGGGCGATACGGCGGGATACCCGTCGTTACTCCAGCACTCTTGCGCAACGAATTTTGCGAGGAATAGTTGCCCAGAAAGACCCTCCGAGAGCTGCGTCGCAGAGGTCCAGTCAGACAGCCAAGGCTACGTATCCTGGTTGTTTCTGAGGGACAAAAAACGGAGGGAATTTACCTATCCCTCTTTGTCCAAGACTTACGCGCGGCGAACGTGCACATCGATATTATGGGCCGAGAATGCGGCTCCGATCCGCTCACCGTCGTAGAATTTGCGAAGGCGAAATTCAAATCCGATTCGGGATATGACTTATGTTATTGTGTCATAGACCGCGATGACCACCCAATAAATCGATACAACGCAGCCACGCAGCTCTCCCATTCGATCAACGATAGGCATAAAAGTAGAGAATTCTATGCAATCACATCGGACCCATGCATAGAATTCTGGTTTCTACTACACTTTACCTACTGCAGAGCTCCATTCGTCTCCGAAGGTAAAAAATCTAGAGCAGACACAGCGACTGAAAAGCTTAAAAAATATTTACCAAATTACACAAAAACTGACAGAGATTGTCTTTCGAAGCTCACCCCACTCACACAAAACGCCATAGATAACGCCACGAAAGCTTACGCTGACGCACAGAATACAGGTGAACCTAATCCTTCGACTATGATGCACTTGCTCGTAAAGCGAGTTCTTTCAGAGACCCAGAAGAAAAATTAATTGGCCCACTCTAAAAAGAACAAACCAAAAACAAACCGCTGTCCTACAGCCCCCCTTCCAGCATATCTGACCGGTCCTCAACCAAACCGAGAGGACCGCCACCATGACCAAGCATCAGGAATTCCTGCCGCCCTATGGCGACCCGGACGTGATCGCCCTGCCCGTCGACGAGTACACCAAATCCCCCTCGCAGCGGATCGCCGGCTGGTCCGGCGCCAGCCAGGCGAAGTTCCTGCGCGCGATCGCCGAGGGGGCCACGGTCGGCCAGGCGTGCCGGCTGGTCGGGCTCAGCCAGCAATCGGCCTATGCCTTCCGCCTCTCCACGCGCGGCGCGCAGTTCAAGCTCGGCTGGGAAGCCGCCGCGCTCCATGCCCGCAACGTGCTGGCCGATGCGCTGATGGAGCGCGCGCTCCACGGCAATATCGAGACGATCACCCGCCCCGACGGCAGCGAGGTCGAGCGCCACCGCTTCGACAACCGGCTCGGCATGGCGATGCTCAACCGGCTCGATCGCCTGGCCGACAAGGCGGCGCGGGAAACCACCCATGCCGCCGCTCGCCTCGTCGCGCAGGAGCTCGATGCCTATCTCGAGCTGCTTGGCCAGGATGCCGGCCCGGCGCGCGCCGGCCTGTTCCTCGCGCGGCGGATCGAGCCGGCCGGCGAGGACGACCTTGCGCCGATCCGCACCCTCGCCCGCGCCGATCGCTGGCTGCGCACCCACACCGACCTTGCCGAGCCGCTGGCCGATCTCGATCCCGCCGCCCGCGACCAATGGTCCGCCGCCGACTGGGCCCGCGCCGAAGCCGCCGGGCTGGTCGAGATCGCCCCCGCGCCCGCACGCATGGAGACTCAAGCGATTCAAGATTTCCCCGAGGCCCCCGACACGCCCGAGGACGACCCCCGCGTCTGGTGGGACAATCACGACGAGAAGTGGCGCACCGATTTCCCGCCGCCCGCGGATTTCCACGGCGAGGAGGACGGCGACTATGGCGAGGAGGATTATTCGCGCGAGCTGACCGTCGAGGAAGAGGAACTGGTCGAGGCACCGCGCCTGGCCGAGATCGCGGCGCAGCGCGTGGCCGAAGGCGCAGCCCGCGATCGCTGGTTCGCCGTGCTCGCCACGCCGCATGTGCATGCCTCTGGCGCCGCCGCCGTCACCGGCTACACTGGCCCCGGGGAAGAGGGGACAGGCGCATGCCCGAGCAGCTGACACCGGAGGATCTCGAGCGCATCGCGCGGATCGAGGCAGAGACCGCGGCGCGGGCGGCGCGCGAGAATGAGGGGATCGCCGGCGCAAAGGTCATGTACGCGGTGATCTGCTTCGTCTTCTGCTTCCCCTTCCTGATCTATCCGCTGCTGGCGATCTGGCTCGGCCATCTTCCGGCACGCTTCACCGCCTGGATCTGGCCGGCGATGCCGTTCGTGATGGTGGCGCTCGTCCTGGCCGCGGGCATCTGGCTGCGCGGCCGGCTCAAGCTGCCCAATGGCTGGGAGTTCGAGGGACGACGGCTGCGTATCCTGCTGGTGGCGGCGGTGCTGGCGCCCTTGGTGCTCAGCCTCGCCTGGGCGCTGCTCAAGGGGCCGTTCTGGGCGCTGGTACAGTCCAATCCCTTCCTCGCGGAAATGCTCGACGGCTATTGAGCATGGCACGGGGAAGAAAAAGCCACCCCTTGTATTGCGGCGCCGGCACCCCATCTAACATCTGCTACAGTCGCACATCGACGGTTTTCGGCGCTTTGCGGCCCCTCTTCCTTCCTTCTGCCCCTTGCAGCGCGAGGTCCGCTCGCACTGGGCGCGGCCGATAACACAAGGAAGAATCGCATGAGCCACACCGGAACCGTCAAGTTCTTCGACGCAGTCAAGGGCTTCGGCTTCATTACGCCGGACGGCGGGAACCAGGACCATTTCGTCCATATCTCCGCCGTCGAGCGTTCGGGGCTGGGCACGCTCAGCCAGAACCAGCGCGTGAACTATGAGCTGGAGAACGACAAGCGCGGCCGGGCATCGGCAGCGAACCTGTCGCCGGCTGAATAACGGACACCGAACAGGCGGCCTCGGCCGTCCGGCGGCGTCCCCAAAGTCCCCCTTTAGGGGGCGCCGCCACCCCACGTCCTCTCTTGGAGAACGCACAAGTGGCAAACCAACCCGATTACCGGGCTCAGGCGGCGAAATGCCGTGCCGAGGCCGAGGCAGCGGCGCTCGACAATGTCCGCGAACAGCGGCTGCGGGCAGAGGCGGCCTGGCTCGATATGGCGCTCCGCCAGGAACAGGTCGCCCGCTCGCGCATTGCACGAGAGGCGGCAAGTCCGGCCGTCCAGACAATAACACAGGAAACTACATGAACTTTTTCAATCGCGTACACGAAACTCAGATTACCCGCGGTGCGAGCAAGCCTTTCGAGGCCTTTGTCCCGCTCCACCGCCGTCTCTTCCCCCTCGATGCCAGGCGTCAGCGCGCCATTGCCCGCGCCGCTGTGCTCGAGGTGCTCGGCTAACCAGGCCGGCATTTTCCGGGGCCTTCGACCGGCCCCGCCCAGCATTCGCTTCGTCCCCGGCGCATCCGCCCGTCCGGTCTCAGACCGCGACCAGCCGAGCGCAGCGGTGGTTCGCTCCCGTCCCCATGGCGCCTATGTTCCGGCCCGGGGCGGGGCAAATCCTAAGCAACAAGGGGATGTCCATGAAGCGTATCGCTGTTCTGCTGCCGGTGATCCTGGCAGCCTGCAATTCCGGTCCCAGCGTCACCGCAACCAATGCCTCGGTCGAGGAAGTCTCGAACAAGGTGGCGGCGGCGCAAGGGTCCGGCAATTTCATTTCGCCGGGCCAGTGGACCAGCACGGCCAAGGTCAATCTCGAGATGCCGGGCATGGACAAGATGCCGCCCGAGACCGTGCAGAAGATGAAGGAAGCGGCGAGCAAGGGGGTCGAGGCGACCACCTGCGTCACCGAAGCCGATGTGAAATCTCCCAAGGCGGCGATGTTCGGCGGCGACCAGAGCTGCCGCTATGACCACTACACCATGGCCGGCGGCACCATCGACGCCAAGCTGACCTGCGAGGCGCAGGGCCAGAAGCGGGTGATGACGGTCAAGGGCACCTATTCGGCCGACAGCTACCACATCGAATCCACGGCGGAGGCCGGCCCGATGGGCAAGATGTCGTCGACCATCGACGCCAAGCGCACCGGCGAGTGCACGGGCAAGGAGAAGAGCTGAGCGGAGATCTTGGTTTGGGTCGGCGGGGCCTCGGAACAGTCGCCCCGCCCGCCCGTTCTGGCCGAAACACTCTGAGGTAACGAGGAATTTCAATGGCCACCACCCGCAAGCCGAGCAGCAATCCGACGCCAGCCAAGCGCACCCCGGCGAAGCGCGGCACCACCGCCGCCGCCAAGAAGCCCGCGGCCCGCAAGGCCAAGGCCCCGGCGGCGAAGGCGCCGGCACCGGCGCCCCGCTCGGCCCACACCGCCGGCATCGCCGCCATCGGCGCGCTCGCCGTCACGGTGCTGGGAGCAGCCGCCTTCGGGGCATGGCGCATCTTCCGCCGTCCAAGCGAGGGCATCGTTCCGACGGACCTGCTCGGCGACACGCATTCCGACGGGTCGGAGCGGGCCATCGACGCCTTCCGCCCCGATCCCACCGCCCCGGTGCCGGCCTCGGAGCGCGAGCAGTTCCGCCCTGCCCTGGCTACCGCCGGGATGGACGTAAACTCATGATGCAGGCGAAACTTTTCTGCCTTCCCATGCATTCCGCAAGCGAGCGGGTTCATGGAGGAGAGACAAGATGCGCACCCTGATCCTCGGCCTCGCCGCGGCGACGGCGCTGGCCGGCTGCACCGAATATGGCGCCGGCCCCGGCAGCGGTTATTCTGGCTATCGGGACTATGACTATAACCGCCCGGACCCCGCCTATAACGGCTATTATGCCGACCGCTATTACCGCGAGGGCCGCAACTATCGCGAGCAGCGACTGAGCCGGAATGACCGGGTCTATCGGGGCCAGGACGGCCGCTATTATTGCCGCCGCTCGGACGGCACCACCGGCCTGGTGGTCGGCGCGGCGGCCGGCGGCGTGCTCGGCGCGATCATTGCCCCCGGTGGCTCGGAAGTGCTCGGCGCACTGATCGGCGCGGCGGCCGGCGGCGCGGTCGGCACCTCGGTCGACAAGGGCGAGGTCCGCTGCCGCTGATTACTCAAAAGGGTAGCCTTCAAGCCGGGCCCCCGACGCCCTAGATTGGGGGTCCGGCCAAGAGGGAGACCGAGAAGATGACGACCCGTACCGCGACTGCCCGCTACGAAGGCTTCGGCAAGGAGGGCAAGGGCCACATCACCACCCAGTCCGGGGTGCTGACCGACCAGTTCTACGGCTTCAACACGCGTTTCGGCGATGAACCCGGCACCAATCCGGAAGAACTCGTCGCCGCTGCCCATGCCGGCTGCTTCACCATGGCGCTCAGCTTCGCTTTGGCCCGGGCCGGGTTCAGCGAAGGCTCGCTGGAGACCAGCGCCGCCGTGAAGCTCGAGCAGGATGGCGACGGCTTCACCATCACCCGCTCGGACCTGACGCTCAAGGCCAGCGTCCCGGGCTTGGCCCAGGAACAGTTCGAGGCCCTGGCCGCCGGCGCCCATGCCAATTGCCCGGTCTCCAAGCTGCTCAAGGCCGAGAGCAAGCTCGACGCTACCCTGGTCTGATCGAGCCCCTTGCAATGTAGGATTTCGGCTGCTCCACCATGGCGGTGGAGCAGTCGGTCCGATCTCATTCCCTGATCTTTTGCGCGACGCGGACGGAAGGTCCGTGCGCAATACCTGTCCGCGATCTATCCGTGCCCCGGCGCTTTTACTTGTTCCCCGGCGAAGGCCGGGGCCCAGTTTCAGCGCAGCTGGTTGGGGCGGTCAAACCTATCCGGCGACATGGCAACTGGGCCCCGGCCTTCGCCGGGGAACAAGGATGCAATTGGACTAGGTCGGTCTCCATCTGCCCAAACGCCTCTCTCCTCATTCGGAAACCACCGACCCCAAACGCAAAAGGGGCCCGGCATTGCTGCCAGGCCCCGTGTCGCCGGACTGCTGCCGTGGACCCGGACGGATCTTCGGCATGGTTTCGGCGGCTCCTCGGCCCGCGCCGGCAAGGGCAAGCGAGCTTCGGTCCGGTCGTCGAGGCTGGCCGTTCTCCACGCGTCCCGAGGGAAGCGCTGCGGTTACCAGCCTCGGCGGCCCGCTTCGTCTCTCCGGCCGGGACCGGAAATCGGAAGCAATGTTCGGATGCTGTTGCTCCGCTCGATCCGCTCCGTCCTTCCACCCTGCTTGCGCAGGACTTCCGGCTGGCCAAATCTCCCGGCGGTCCGTTCCTTCGTTCCCGGATCCGGCCGCTTGCGCGCCCATCCCAGCGAACCAGGGTTCCGCACCCTTTCCGTATCGTCCGTCCGCATCGGGCCATGCTTGCGCATCGCCTTCCGCTTCCGCTCCGGAGCCCATTTGCATGGACCCGTCACTCGCACTTCCACCAGCACTTGCGTGCCGCTTTCCGTGCTCGCCTCCAGCCACACTTGCGTGCCGCTCTCGGCTTCCACGACGCACCCTGCTTGCGCAGGATAGGTCGCTTCCCGGTCGATCCGGGCTCCGGCGTCCCTCAAGATCTTGGCAGCGCCTGGGCGGCACTTCGATCCTGCGACATTCCGGGGCTTCGCATCCCCGAGCCGTTCCCGAATGCGGTTTCCCGAAGGCACCTGCACCGTTTCCGGCCCGTGTAAGCTTCTGATCTTGCTTTGGTTTCCCGCCGCCGGACTGTTCCGCTTACAGTTATGATGGTGTCATCGAACCCGAGTCGCGCAAAGTGGAAAACAGGCCTGCAGACTTGTGCAAACTGTGGATAACGTGGACAACTAGGTAATATTATTACACGGAGACCAGTTGGGAGGCGCCAATTCGAACCCGGCGAAATCGAAGCCTGGCACGACGATGCAGCTCACCAGCGCCCATCCATGTGGCGCTTCGGTCGCCTGCCAACGACTCGCCGGGACCAAGCACTGGGGCGCATAGCCTTGGGTGGGGTCGCCGCCAAGCCGGGTCGTCACCGGATTCTCATCGGCGGCGTCCGCGATGTGGAGATCGAGCGGGCTGCCGGCGTGCCACAGCCACCATTCCTCGGCATCGACCCGGTGCCAGTGCGAGCGCTGCCCCTGCTCGAGCAGGAAATGGATGGAGGTTCCCTTGGACCGCCCATTGCTCCCGGGCGCGGCCCGCCAGGTCTCGCGGTACCAGCCACCCTCGGGATGCGGCATCAAACCGAGCTTTTCGATGATCGCCTTGGCGGGATCCATTGCCTTCCTTTCCGATGAACGGCACGTAGTTTTGCGTTCATGAAACCTGATCTGGATCAGGAACGTTACGTTGCCGGTTTATCCATAAGTGCAGCAGGAGTGAGACATGCGTAAACTGATTCTGGCGCTCGGCGCCCTTGCCGTGGCGGTGCCCACGGCCAGTGTCCTTCCCATCGCGGCCAATGCCGCACCGGCCGCCAAGGCCGGCATCGGCAGCGACTTCGCCCCGCAGCAGCGCTACCGCAAGCGCTACGCCTATCGCGAGTGGCAAGGCCGTGACGGCCGCCGCTATTGCCGCAAGCCCAATGGCACCACCGGCCTGGTGGTCGGCGGCGTGGCGGGCGCGCTGGTCGGCCGCACCATCGACACCCGCGGTGACCGCACCGTCGGCACGCTGCTCGGCGCCGCTGCCGGCGCAGTGGCTGGCCGCGAGATCGAGCGGAGCGGCGATCGCAAGTGCCGCTAAGCACCGTCTAGGAATGCGGAACGACCCGCCTGGCGAACGCGCCGGGCGGGTCGTTTTCGATGGGGACCGGCCTGTTAACCCCTGTCTGCTAGAGCGGGGGCCATGCTCCGCGTACTTGTCCTCTCCACGCTCTTCCCCGATGCGTCGCGTCCCAATTTCGGCATTTTCGTCGAGCGGCAGACGCTGTCGCTGGCCGAGCGGAGCGATGTCGAAGTCCGCGTCGTCGCGCCGCGGGGCCTGCCGCCCGGCCCGCTGGCCTGGCTCGGCCGCTATTCCCGCCTCGCTGCCCAGCCGGCCCGGGAGCAGTGGAAGGGGCTGACGGTCGACCGTCCCCGCTTTCTAAACCTGCCCGGCACCGGCGGCCGCTTCCACGCCCGTGCCATGGCAGCCGCGCTGACGCCGCTGTTGCGGGAGATTCGCAAGGACTTCCCCTTCGACGTGATCTCGGCCGAATTCTTCTTCCCCGACGGCCCTGCGGCCATCCTGCTCGGCCGCCGCTTCCATGTGCCCGTGTCGATCAAGGCGCGCGGATCGGACATGCATGACTGGGGCCGACGCCCCGGCATCGGCAAGCAGGTCATCGCCGCCGGCCAGGCAGCGGACGGCGTGCTCGCGGTCAGCGAAGCGATGCGCGACGACATGATCGCCATGGGGGTGCCGGGAGAGAAGATCGAGACGATCACCACCGGCGTGGACCTGACCCGCTTCACCCCTCGCGACCGCACCGAAGCCAAGGCGGCACTGGGCGTCTCCGGTCCCCTCGTCCTCTCGGTCGGCGCGCTGATCCCGATCAAGGGGCATGACATCGTCATCGACGCCATCGCCACCCTGCCCGGCGTCACCCTGTGGATCGCCGGCGAAGGCGGCGACCGCAAGCGGCTGGAGGCGCACGTCGACCGGCTGGGTCTGGGCGACCGGGTGAAGCTGCTCGGCTCCGTCCCGCCGGACCGCGTCGCCGCCGCGCTCGCCGCCGCCGACGCGATGGCCCTTGCCTCGGAGCGCGAGGGCCTGGCCAATGCCTGGCTCGAGGCGCTGGCGAGCGGCACGCCCGTCGTCATCCCCGATGTGGGGGGCGCCCGCCAGGTCGTGACCAGCCCGGTCGCCGGCCGGATCGTCGCACGCACCCCCGCCGCCTTCGCCAGCGCGCTTGGCGCGTTGATCGCCGCCCCGCCGCATGCCGCGGACACCCGCGCCATCGCTGCGCCCTTCACCTGGGCCGCTAACAGCGCCCGCCTCCACGCCTTTCTCCGTCGCCTCGCAGACCAGCGCGTCGCCTAGCGAGGGAACCGCCTTGCCGTGCCCACCGTTCGTGCCCGGGGCATGACGGAGAGAGAAAGACGATGAACCCCTTTCGTACCCTGCCCGAGCCTGCCGCCGATGCGCCGCCGCTCGTCTATTATATCCTGCCGCCCGAGCAGGATGCCGAGGCCCCGATCGGCCCCGGCGACCTGGAGATCGAATTCGAGTTCGAAGCCGATTCGGACGCCGATGACGAATGAGCCATTTCCGCGTTGACTAGCCCGCGCCGCTCCCTGACATTCATGACAGTCAAGTTACCAGCGGCGGAGACCGAGTGATGGCGGGCAAGAAGGACAAGAAGGCCGGCGAGACCAAGCCGGAGAAGAAGGGCTTTCTCCCCAAGAGCATCGCCGGGATGAAATTGCCCAAGGAGCTGCGCAAGCAGCTCGATGCGCTCGCGAAGCACCCTGTGGTGAACGACCTGCTCGCCGCGGGCCTCGTGGCGCTCGCCGCCAAGCTCAAGCCGAGCGAGAAGGCGGAGCCGGCAGCGGAAGCCGCCCCGGCGCCCGCGCCTGAACCGGTCGCAGCGCCCGCACCGGCAGCAACTGCTGCCAAGCCAGTGGCGAAACGGGTGCGCAAGCCGGCGGGCACCGCCGCGAAGCCCGCTGCCAAGGCTCCCGCGAAGACCGAGGCCAAGCCTGCCGAAAAGGCACCCGCCAAGGCCCCGGCAAAGCCGGCCACCGCCAAGCCGGCAGCGGCGAAGGCCCCGGCCAAGTCCGCAACGCCCAAGCCCGCAGCCAAGGCTGCGACGGCCAAGGCACCCGCTGCCAAGCCCGAAGCGAAGCCGACGGCGACCAAGACTGCGGCCAAGCCCAGGACGGCGGCCGCCAAGCCGGCCCCCGCACCCGCTGCGACCGCGGAAGCGGAGAAGCCCGCGCCCAAGCCGCGCAAGCCCGCCGCCGCCAAGGCACCGGCCGCCACCCCGCGCGCCACGACGCGCCGCACCAAGTCGACATCGCCCAAGACGACGCGCTGATCGGCTGCTAGGGCACGCGCCGAATCAAACAGGGGGTAATGATGGAAGACAAGCCGCACGCCGCGGGGCCGGCGCACGGGCTGGAGCGCATGGCGTTCTTTTCAGACGCCGTGTTCGCGATCGCGATCACGCTGCTGGTGATCGAGATCCATGTGCCGCATGTCGAGGCACCCTATACCGATGCTGCGTTCCTGCATGCGCTTGGCGAGGTACGGGCAAACTTCCTCGGCTTCTTCATCTCCTTCTTCGCGATCGGCCTGTTCTGGATCGGGCATCACCGCGCCTTTGCCTGCGCCCGTCACTGGACGCCGAAACTGTTCCTGCCCAACCTGTTGCTGCTCTGCTCGATCGCGGCAATGCCCTTCTTCACCGCCTTCTCCTCGGAATATTATGGCCACCGGGTGCCGGCCGCCTTTTATTGCGGCTGGATGGTGGTGATCTCGATCTTCAACATCCTGGTCCAGCGCATCCTCACCGCCCCGCCGGTACTCGACGAGCAGCTGCCAGCCGAGCAGTCACGGATGATCCGCCAGCGCGGGCTCGCCGCGCTGCTCGGCTCGCTGACCGCCTTCGTCACCAGCCTGTTCGTGCCGCCGCTCGGCCAGGTCGCGCTGATCACCATCCCGCTCTGGCGGCTGCTGATCACCCGGCTAGCGCTGGCACGCTGAAGTTCAGCGCTGCTTCGCCCAGGCGCGATATTGCCGGGCGCTGAGATCGACCAGATCGCCCTGCATCAGGTTCATGTCGATCAGATGCAGGCCCCAGTCCTTGAGGATGGTGGTGCCCAGCTTCACGTCACCCTGGATCGTATCGGTGCGTGGATCATTGGGATCGGCATTCACCGTCACCGCCAGATAGTTGAACCCGTCCCTGCTGACGCATTCGACGGATAGCAGGCCGGGTACGCTGACGAACGGCGTCGTCACCGGCGCGCCGTCTTTGCTCCACGCCTCGGCCGGGCCCTGCACCATCATGTTGCCGCCGGCATTGAGATAGGCATGCGCCATCGCCTTGCCCCCGCCGAGCGCTGCCGGGTTAGTGCAGCCCGCCTCGACGCCCGGACGGTCGCCCTTGCCGAAGCGCGTATTGGGTGGCGGCGGTGAATCAGCGCGGAAGCTGGCATAGGTGACCACGCAGCTCGCCTGGTCCGCGCTGCGGCACAGCGGGACGGTCGGGAATACGCCGCCGACCGCCTTGCCAATCGGCACCGGTACCGAGCTGCCGATCAGCATCGCCGAGACCAGCTGCTTCTGCGCCGGCTTGCCATCGATCGCGGTGGCAACCAGCCGGGTGAGGATCAGCGAGCCCTGGCTATGTCCGATCAACACGACGCCGCGGCCCTTGTTGTCATGGGCCATATAATCGTCCCAGGCCGCTTTCACGTCGTTGAACGCGAGCTCCCGGTCGATGGCGGGCTGCCCGCCGCCGATCAGGTTGCGCAGCGCCGTGAGCGTCACCTGGCGATAGACCGGGGCGAACACCCGGCAATTGGCGCCGAACCGGGCCGCCTGGAACTGCGCGACCCGCTTCTCCTCGGGCCCCGGCATCAGGTCGCTGTTCGGCGTCGCATCCACCGAGATGGTCGGGTAGACGTAGAAACAGTCGAACTTCGGGGCCTTTGCCGCCTTGAAAGGCTCGAGCGTGCGCTTGCCGTCGGCCGCGACTACGGTGGTGGAGAGATCGGCGGTGCACGCATCCTGGCGCCCGGGGCGGCAGAGCCAGTTGGCCTCGTTGCGATAGTCGGGCGTATCCGTCCCGGCAGCCATCGCCAGCGCAAGCGCGAGAATCATGCGTGCATCCCTCCCCTGTTTGGAAGGAGCATAGCCGTGCATTCCCCCGCAGGGGAATGGGCTCAATCCAGCGGGTAGAGCGCCCCGGCGATCCAGCGCAGTTCGGCGCGCAGAACGCCCCAGGCGCGGGCGGCGGCGCGGCTGTCCATTGCTTCCACGCCGATGCCCTTGGCCGCCAGCGCCTCGGTCAGCGCACGTGGCGCGCGAACCAGCGACTTGCCCGTGCCCAGCACCAGGAATTCCGGCTTGGGGTCCAGCCCGAGCACCGGTGCCAGATCGGCCTCGGTAAGCTCGGCGATCGGCGGCGGCGTCCAGCCATCGGCGCGCTCGGGGGTAATCAGCAGCCCCTCGTACACGCCTTCATCGACGCGGAACCCGCGCCCGGAGAAGCCGGAGATGACCGGCCCCTCCGCGCTGGCGCGCTTCACTTCCATCCGCTTAGCCGACGCGCTCTGCGCCGCTCGCGGCGTTCGGCTTCTCCTCGCGCGGCCCGGGCTTGAGGCCCAGCGTGATCAGCAGCGACGAGGAAACATAGATCGACGAATAGGTGCCGACGACGATGCCCAGCATCATCGCCGCGGTGAAGCCGCGCAGCACCTCACCGCCGAAGATCAGCAGCGACGCGAGCGCAAGCATGATCGTCAACGAGGTCATCACGGTACGCGGCAGCGTCTCGTTCACCGAAAGGTCGATGAGCTCGCTCATCCCCATCTTGCGGTACTTGCGCATGTTCTCGCGGATACGGTCGTCGATCACCATCTTGTCGTTGATCGAGTAGCCGATGATGGTCAGCACCGCCGCGACGATGTTCAGGTCGAACACCAGCTGGGTCAGCGCGAAGAAGCCCAGCGTCATCAGCACGTCGTGGATGATCGCCACCGCGGTCGAGATACCGAACTGCCACTCGTATCGGAACCACGAGAAGATCGCGATGCCGATGATCGCCAGCAGCACGGCCAGGATACCGTTCTGCACCAGCTCGCCCGACACCTTGCCCGACACGGTGGAATAGTTGGTGAACTCGGCGCCGAACTTGCTCTTCAGCGCAGCCTTCACCGCTTCCACCATGGTGTTGGTCGCCGCCGGATCGCTCGATTCCGGTACCGGCAGGCGCACGGTCACCGTGGTCTTGTCGCCCAGCTGCTGGAGCGCGGCCTCACCGAAGCCGAGATGGTTCACCGTCGAGCGCACCTGATCGAGGTGCGGCTCGCTGGGGAACTTCTCCTCGATCGACACGCCGCCGACAAAGTCGACACCCATGTTGAGGCCGTGGATCCCAACCAGCGCAACCGCCGCGACCGTCAGGAACGCGGTGATCGCAAAGGCGATGTGGCGGACGCGAACGAACCCGATGTTCGTGTTGTCCGGGATGATCTTGAGGAGCCGCATGGCGCGTCGCTTCCTTAAATGTTGATTTCGGTCGGCCGATTACGGCGCAACCAGATCGTGACGAGCATGCGAGTGAACACGACGGCGGTGAACACCGAAGTCGCAATGCCGATCAGCAGCACGACCGCGAAGCCACGCACCGGGCCGGAGCCCAGGATCATCATGATGACACCGGCGATGGCGTGCGTCACGTTGGCTTCGAAGATCGTGCGGCTGGCTTCCTTGTAGCCCAGTTCGATCGACTGGGTCACCGTCCGCCCGCGCCGGCGCTCTTCGCGGATACGTTCGTTGATTAGCACGTTGGCGTCCACCGCCGTGCCGATCGTCAGCACGAAGCCGGCGATGCCGGGCAGCGTCAGCGTGGCGTTGAGCAGGCCCATCACGGCCAGGATGACCAGCACGTTGATGACCACCGCCAGCGTCGCATAGATGCCGAAGCGGCCATAAGTGAGGATCATGAAGGCGATCACGGCGATGACCGCGATGATCGAGGCGGTGATGCCGGCACGGATGGAGTCGGCACCGAGCTCGGGGCTCACTGTCGATTCCTGCACGACCTTGAGCTTCACCGGCAGCTTGCCCGAACGCAGCGCGATCGCGAGCTGGTTGGCGCTCTCCACGGTGAAGCCGCCGTTGATGACGGCGCTGCCGCCGAGGATCGGCTCGTTGATGTTCGGAGCCGAGATCACGACGCCGTCGATGATGATCGCGAACGGCTTGCCGCTATTCTCCTGCGTCACCTTGGCGAAGCGCTTCGAGCCTGCGCCGTTGAGCTGCAGCGTGACGCCCGGGGCGCCGGTCTGCTGGTCATAGGTCTGCTTGGCATCGACGAGCATGTCGCCGCTGATCATCACCTGCCGCTGCACGGCGACCTTGGCGCCGTTCTGATAGGGCAGGATCACGTCGCCGGCGGGTGCTTCGCCGCGCTGCACGGCGTTCTGGTCGGCGTTGACGTCGACCAGGCGGAACTCGAGCACCGCGGTCTGGCCGATCAGCGCCTTGAGCGCGGTCGGGTCCTGCAGGCCGGGGACCTGCACGACGATACGGTTGCTGCCTTCGCGCACCACGGTCGGCTCGACCGTGCCCAGCGCGTTGATGCGGTTCTCGATCACTTCGCGGGCATCGCCCATCGCGGTGTCGATCGCTTCCTTGATCCCCGCGTCGGTCGGCGTCAGCACGAACTGCGACGAGTTGACCACAGCGACGTCCCACTGGCGCTGGCCGGTGGTGCCGACGCCGGTGCCGGTGATCGCGAGCAGCTTCTCGCGTGCCGCGTCCACCTTGGACGGGTCGCGCACCATAAAGCTGACCTTGCCGCCCTGGACCGAGATGTCGCCGATGTCGACCTTGGGGTCCTTGCGCATTTCGGCACGGACCTGATCCTGCATCTGCGTCAGCTTGGCCTGGCGCACGTCATCGGTGTTCGCCTCAAACAGCAGGAAGCTGCCGCCGGCCAGGTCGAGGCCGAGGTTGATCGCGGGCTTGGGCACCCAGCTCGGCCAATGGTCGCGCGCGCTCTTCGGGAAGAAGCTCGGCACCGACAGCGCGATCATGATCGCGATGCCGGTGAGGATCGTGATGATCTTCCAGCGGGGAAAGTCGAGCATCAGTCGTTCGCGGGCTTGGCGCCACCGGCGGGCATCACGCTGGTGAGCGTGGCCTTGATCGCGCGGACCTTCACGTTCGGGGCGAGTTCGATCTCGACCTCGGTCTCGTCGACCTTAGTGACCTTGCCGACAAGACCGCCACCGGTGACGACCTGGTCGCCCTTCTTCACGGCGTTCACGGCGTTCTGAAGATCCTTCATCCGCTTCTGCTGCGGGCGAATCATCAGGAAGTAAAAGGCGACGAAGATGAGGACGAGCGGCGCGAGTCCGAGGATTCCGCCCATCGGGTTGGCTTGTCCTGCCGCGCCTGCGGCCTGTGCATGTGCTGGCGTGATGAGCATGGGATCCTGATTATAGCTATCGTGGGCGGTGGAATCCGCCTCCGTTCAAGCGCGGCGCGCTAACATGCGGCACAGGTCGGCGCAACTATTGTCGCCAATGGCTTGCATCCCGCGCCGGACCGGCCTAGAGGCCCCAACCTCGGTCGGGGCGTAGCGCAGCCTGGTAGCGCATCACACTGGGGGTGTGGGGGTCGCAGGTTCGAATCCTGTCGCCCCGACCATTACAACAAAATCGCCGGATACGCCCTCAGGGCCAGGCTAGGCGCAGCGGCGCCGGCCGCGGCATCGCCGCCGTCCGCGCCGCGTAGATCGTGTAGCCGCACAGCACCCCGTACAGCGCCAAACCCTCCACCTGCCAGAACGGCATCGTCGCCATGTTGAGCAGGAAGAAGGCGAAATGCGCCGCGATCAGCTTGAAGCGCTCGCCGCGCGCCGAGATTGCCGCCGCGAACATCGTCACCCATAGCCCGAGCATTGCCGCCACGCCGAACCAGCCCAGGTCGTAGAGCGTGCCGACCAGCGTGTTGTGCGGATAGACCTTGAACAGCCCCACCCAGCTTTCCGGCCCGAAGCCGATCAGATGCTGGAGCGGCGTGCCGTCCGCCCAGGCATAGATATAGCTGCTCCAGATCAGCGGGCGGGCCGACATCACCTGGCGCTCGAGATAGTCGAAGTCGCGCGGCGGCTTGATGAGGGCGGTGGGGTCCGAAAGGAACGCCCCCAGATCAGCGAACTTGGCGCTGTAGAGCAGCACCGCCACCGACACGAGCAGGAAGCCCGCCACCGCCGCGGTCACCGCCATCGGCGCGCGCTGGTCGCGGCGCACGCTCAGCGTCAGCCCGCTCAGGAAGGTCGCCAGCGCAAGCGGGGCCAGCGCAAGGATCGTGGTGCGGTAGCCCGCGAGCACGATGCCGATCAGGATAGCCAGCAGGAAGCCGAATCGCACCGCCCTGGGCGCCGATTTGGCGAAGGCGCCGACCAGGAAACCGGTCATCAGCGCGACCGAGAAGGCGGCCTCATGATTGTAGCCGCCGATCCAGACCAGCCCATCGCCATCCTCGGACCCCTTGGGCAGATGCAGCACCACCGACAGCGCCTGGAATACGAGCAGCGGCAGGAAGGATATCATCGCCCAGCTCAGGAACCGCGCCTCGGGATCGATGCGCAACGCCTGGAACACCGCGATCGCGATCACGATCAGATAGGCATATTTGACACCGGCATTGATCCCGCCCGCCGGATCGCCGTTCAGCACGGCGCTCAGCAGGGCCAGCACCACCAGCAGATAGACCGGCAGCAGCCATTTGAGCGCGAGATTGGCCGGCCGCACCACGAACAGCAGCCCGAACGCGGTCACCCCGATCGAGAGCAGCGCATTGCCCGAAAGCCCCGCCGCCAGCGGCTTGAACATGTAGAGGTGATAGGCACCGGCGATGTAGCGCAGCCATAGCGCCACCACGACGAACGCGCCGGCCATGCTGCCGGCCCGCCGCGCGCCGATGACCAGGGGCACCAGCAGCAGCGCCGTGACCGGCAACAGGATACCGAGCCCGAAGGCAGGGCCGTAGGGGAGGGATTCGGTGTTCACGGGGCCGGGCGATCAATCCGCGTAATAGTGGCGGTAGGTCTTCAGGAAGGTGCCGCCATCCTCGTACCCGGCCCGCTCCTGCTCGCGTACATCGACCAGGGTCAGCACCGCGCCCAGCATCTCGGCATGGACGTCGTAGAGCCGGCGCAGCGCCACCGACGCCGCCTTGGACGGCGTCCTGCGCCAACGCACCAGGAACACGACGCCGTCCGCCATGCTGGCGATCACCCGCGCCTCGTCGACCGGCAGCACCGGCGGCGTGTCGAGGATCACCAGGTCGTAGCGCTCGCGTACCTGCTCGAGCAGCTCGGCCAGCCGCGGGCTCTCGGCCAGGCTGATGCCCTTCGAATCGAGCCGCTGCGGCAACAGGCAGGCATTGGACAGGCTGTCCTTGACGATCGCCTGCTCCAGCGTCGCCTGCCCGGCCAGCACTTCGTCCAGGCCCAGCTTCACATTGTCGGTGAATTGCCGGCTGGAGGCACGGCGCCGTGCATCGGCATCGATCAGCAGCACCTTGCCGCCCGCCGCCGCCACCGCCCGGGCCAGGCCCATCGCGGTGGTCGTCTTGCCCTCTCCCGGCACCGAGGAAGTGATCGCGACCACCCGGATCGGCTTGGTTGCCTCGGCGAACTGGATCGAGGTGCGCAACGTCCGGAACGCCTCGGCAAAGGTCGATTGCGGTCGCTTGAGCAGCAGCTCCGCCGGCGGCGCGGGCGGCCCGGTCTTGCGATAGCCCGGCAGCGTGTTCGCATCCGGGATGCTCGCCAGCGTCGGCAAGGCGAGCATCTTCTCGATCGCGTCGCCGCTTTCCATGCCACGCTCCAGCAGCTGGAGCAGCACGACGAGCAGCACGCCCACGCCCAGTCCGCCAACCACGGCCATCGCCGCATAGATCAGCTTGTTGGGCGAGCTCGGCGCACCCGGCACCCGGGCACGGCTGACGATATAGGAATCGCTGCGCTCCAGGCCCGATTGCGCCACCGTCTGGCGATAGCGGTCGAGGAACGCCTGGTAGAGCGTCCGCGCGGATTCGGCGTTGCGCTCCAGCTCGTTGAGCCGGACCGAGGCTTCATTGTCGCTCGCCAGCTTGCCCTGCGACTGCGCCACCGAACCCGCGAGCGATGCCGCACGCTGGTTAGCGATATTCGCCTGGATCGAGACATTGGCGACGATGCGCTGCACCTCGGCCGCGATCGCCTGGTCGGCGACGCGAAGCTGGCTCTGCGCACGGACCAGCTCGGGATGACGCGGTCCGTAGCGTTTCTCCAGCGCCGCCACTTCGCGCGCTACCTCGGCGCGCTGCGAGCGCAGCTGGCTCACCACCGGCGAATCGAGCGAATCGCCCAACTCCTCGCCACTCCGCCCGCGCTGCAGCTGCGACTTCGCCGCCGAGAGCCGGGCCTGGGCCGCGGCATTCTCCGCCTTGGCCTGGGCCAGCTGGGTCGACAGGCCGGAAAGCTCCTGCTGCGTCACCGTCGAGGAATTGGAGACCGCGAACAGCGCGTGCGCCGCACGATAATCGGCCACTGCGCGCTCGGCATTCTGCACCTGCACGCGGAGCTGCTGCATCCGCTGCTCAAGGAACTTGCGCGCGCGCTGCGTCGCATCGGCCTTGGAGCCGGTCTGGCCCGAAATATAGTCGTCGACCACCGCATTGGCGATCTGCGCCGCCTGCACCGGTGTGCTGCCCTCGAAGGTCACGCTGATCGCATAGGACAGGCCATCCCGCTTCACCGTCAGCCCGCCGAGCAGCGTGCCGATCGCGCGCTGCCGCCCGATCAGGTCGGGCTGGGCCGGCGCCGGCTGGCCGGCCTCTACGGCCTTGTTGAACGCTGGATCGCGATCGAGATGCAGACGATCAACCACTCGCCCGAGCAGTTCGGGCGAGCGCAGCGCCTGCACCTCGGTATCGACCGCCGCCGAATCGGGATCGGTGGTGGGCACCACCGAATCGACGTTGATCACGCGCTCGGCAGTGCGCTCCAGCGCAACCTGTGCGGTCGCCTGATAACGCGGCTCCGCGACCAGATAGGCCGCGGCAGCCACCACGAGCGCAGTGAGCATCGCAGTGCACAGCACCAGCCAGCGCCGCCGCAGGACGGCGCCGACATGCCGCAGGTCGATCAGTGCGCCGCGATCGACCTGCGGATCGGCATCAGGGCGCGGCGGCGGCAGGCGCCTCGTGATCGCGTCCATGTCACGCCGTGGCCATGAAGGCGCGGACCGCCGGAGCAAGGTCCGGCCGGGAGAGCGCCATTGCCAGCGTCGCGGTCACGAAACCGCTCTTGTCGCCGCAATCATAGCGCTTGCCCTGGAAGGTCACGCCATGGAACGGCTGCTGGCCGATCATCCGCGCCAGCGCATCGGTAAGCTGGATTTCGCCGCCCGCGCCTTCTTCCTGGCTGGCCAGCAGGTCCATGACCTCGGGCTGCAGGATGTAGCGGCCGATCACCGCCAGCGTGGAGGGTGCGACTTCGGGCGCCGGCTTCTCGACCAGCCCCTTCACTTCGGTGATCGCGCCGGACCGCGCGCCCGGCGTGACGATCCCGTATTTCCGGGTGTCCTCGGCCGCGACTTCCTCGGTGCAGATCAGGTTGCCGCCAAGCTCGGCATAGGCGTCGATCATCTGCTTCAGGCAGCCCGGCTCGCCCATCATCAGGTCGTCGGGCAACAATACCGCGAAGGGCTCGTCGCCGACGATCCGCCGCGCGCACCACACCGCATGGCCAAGACCAAGCGGCTCCTGCTGGCGCACGATGGTGATGTCGCCCGGCGAAGTCCGGGTGCCATCAAGAATATCGAGCGACTTGCCACGCCGCGTCATCGTCTCTTCGAGTTCGAACGCATGATCGAAATGGTCGTCGATCAGGCTCTTCCCGCGACTCGTCACGAAAATGAACTGCTCAATTCCTGCCTCGCGCGCCTCATCGACGGCATATTGGATCAGCGGCCGGTCAACGACCGGGAGCATTTCCTTGGGCATCGACTTGGTGGCGGGCAGGAACCGGGTTCCGAGGCCACCAATCGGGAAAACTGCTTTGCGTACTCTTCGCATCTTCCACCCTTTCATGGTTGCTGGGTCCCCCCGGAAAGACCAGCATCAACCATCAGGGCGAGACGACCTCGCAGATACTCAACACGCCAGTTGGATCTGCGAACTCGATCACCTCGCCTGACTTCATGATGCTGGGCCATTACGCTGCGTTGCAGCAAGAGCCCGGCGTCCAAGCGTGGCCAAAGCGCGCCCGGACCCCGTTTTAGAATTAGAATGCGCCTCTCGGCGCATTGCGGTGCCAGCCCGCTCACCCCCCCGGCCACCCAACGGCAGTATTCTATGGGTGGCCGGGTGGAGGAGCGGGCTGGTACCGCCTGGAAATGCGCTCTTTCGCGCACTTCCAAACAGACTCAGAGCTTCGGCGGAGCACCCGCAAAGGAGATCCCGCCAGGCACCGATCCCTTGCCGCGCGGGCGGACCAGCGGCGTGCCGGGCGGCACCTGGATGTCGTGCGAGCCGATGATGATGTGCGCGGGGCCGTCATGCACGTCGAAGATCGGCCATGCCTTGTCGCTCTTCACCGCCAGGTGCTCGATGCGGATCACGAGCGGCTCGCGCACGCCCTGCGCCGCCATGATCGCGAAATGATTGGTGTCCCCGATCCCGCCGATCTTCTGCGGATTCACGCTGGTCAGCCGCGTCGCCCGGATGCTCGACCACAGCCGGAAATTGCGCGCGTTGCGGCCGCTGGTGCAGTCGTCGAGCAGGGTCTCGCTCGATTTCAGGTCGAACCCGCCATCGCTGTTGTCCCAGGCCGCGCACTGCTTGAACACGAACCGCGCATTGCCGCGCTCGGTCGAGAAGCCGTCGCCGTTCCAATATTTGTTGTCGCCGCGCTTCCAGCGAAAGCCCCGCATCGTGCAGCGCTCGAGCCGGAAGTCATGCGCGGTGTCCTGGAAGCCAATGCCCACTGGCAGATCATGCGCGCCTGTGGTGAGCGTGCCGCTGGCGGTCACGTCCTCGATCACCCCGTCATGGCTGGCATAGCGGATACGGGCGAAGCTGCGACGCAGATCGGCCGCCCTGGCTCCGCGCACGCGCAGCCCCACGCAATCGGCACCCGCCGCGCGCGGGACGGAGCTATTCTCGATCACCCGGTAGCCGCCCGCCACTTCGATGTCGGCGATCCGTACGCCGCGCACCGAGTCGCGGATCACGAACAGCCCGTTGCCGACATCGCGGGCATGCACGCCGCGATAGGTCGCGCCGGAGCGCACGACATAGACCGGCTCGCCCTCGGCAGCGATCCGGACCGAAGGAGCGAAGCGAAGCGGCCTGTCGGTCATGCCCCCGGGCTAGTCGCGCGATGCGCGGCCCCGCCAGCCGGTTGCGATGCAGCGTGGCCCTGCCGGGCTCAGCGCAACGCAGGCTCGGCGCCGCCCAGTGCCTCGGCCTCGCGAACCGGAGAGCCGCCGGACCCAAGCCAGGACCGGCGGCAGGTCCGCCGCACCCGGCTGAACCGCCGGAACCCCGCTTCGGCCTCGCCGGCAGGCAACGGAATCTCCGGGGTGCCAGCCGAACCCCGTATTGCCGCGAGCATCTGTCCATCCGCGGCGAAGAGCGAAGACAAGGTCCCCTGCGCCACGCGCCGGCGTTCGGCCGCGTCCTGTCCCAGATAATAGAGCGCGGGTGCTGGCGGGAGGCGGTTCGTCCAGGCGATCGCGTCCTCGATCCGCGCATAGTTGCTGAGCGGCAGGATCGGCCCGGCGATCTCCTCGCGCATCACGCGCATGTCCGGTGTTGCGTGGCGGACGATGTGCAGCGGCATGCCCGCGCCACGCGGCTCCGCGCTCATCACCTCGCCGCCTCGCGCGCGCGCGTCCTCCAACAGAGCCGCCAGCCGGTCGGATGCCTCGGCCGAAAGCGGCGGCGCCTGGTCGGCTCCCGGCTGCATCGCCCCGCGCCACAGCCAGGCAGCGATCGCTTCCCCCTGCTCTGCCGGCACCAGCATATAGTCGGGTGCAAGCAACGCCCGACCGCCGTCGAACCGCCTGGCCGCAATCACCTCGCCGGCCGCCCGCGGGAATTTCGCCGACCGCCCGAGGATAACCGCCGATTTGCCCGTCCGCGCCGGAAGTGCGCCCGCCGCCTCTCCTGCCGGCTCGCCCGAGACCAACAGGTCAAGTCCGGCCTCATCCGCGTCTTCGGGCATCACCGCCAGTTCGCGCGGATCGAAATATCGGGGGGCCAGTTCGCGCAGCAGCGCATCCAGATGCGACGAAGCGGCGTCCAGCCGCAGCATCACGCGATTTCCTGCCGCCAGTGCGCCGGCGAGCAGGCAGGCGGTTCGCATCAGCGGCAGCGCGGCCGGCGCCATGATGCCGACCACGCCGACCGGCTGATATTCCAGCCTGTCACCGCCTGGCCACAGCCGGCCGAGCAACCCGCGCCCGGCCTCGGGCCGTATCCAGTTCGCCACCTGTTGCCGGGCCTCGCCCAGGACACGCAGCCCCGGCACCACCTCGTCGCGCATCGCCGACTCGGCATCCTGGGCCGCCTGGTCGCGCATGAGTGATTCGGCCATTCCCCGGGCATTCTGCTCTAGCATCAGCGCGGCGCGGCGCAGCCGGTCGCGGCGAACGGCCGGCGAAACCGGCAACTCGGCGAAAAACGCCGCCCGTTGCGCTTCGAGCATCCTCAATCTTCCCACGGCTTGTCGCAGATGATCCTACTCTGCCGCCAATGCGTGGCAAGATCAGGCCGAAGCGTTTGCGACCGGCGGAGCCGAATTGCCTTGCCCTCGTTCTAGTGCAGGCGCGAGCCATTCGTTGCGAATTCGCAATATTTGTGCGGCGCAGCGTAATTTAGCCCCAAAATGACGCCCGGTTCATTTCGCCGCCGATTTCCCTCAGCTCAAAGCTGGCAAGTTGACGACACGAGCGCGCAAGAAGAGTGTTCGCACACGCAAAAGAAAACTTGCGTCTCCGCGTACAGGGAGCAGTGCGTAATGCGTATCGTGATGATCGGGTCCGGCTATGTCGGGCTGGTTTCGGGCGCGTGCTTTGCCGATTTCGGCCATCACGTGACCTGCGTCGACAAGGACGCGAACAAGATCGCCCGCCTCAAGGCCGGCGGCATCCCCATCTATGAGCCGGGGCTGGACGAGCTGGTCGCGCGCAATGTCGCGGCGGGCAATTTGTCCTTCACCACCGAGCTTTCCGAAGCGGTCGGCACCGCCGATGTCGTGTTCATCGCGGTCGGCACCCCCAGCCGGCGCGGCGACGGCCATGCCGACCTCTCCTATGTCCACGGCGCCGCCCGCGAGATCGCCGGCGCGCTTAACGGCTTCACCGTGATCGTCACCAAGTCGACCGTGCCTGTCGGCACCGGCGACGAAGTCGAGCGGATCATCCGCGAGTGCAATCCCGTCGCCGAGTTCGCCGTCGCCTCGAACCCCGAGTTCCTGCGCGAAGGCGCCGCGATCGAGGACTTCAAGCGCCCCGACCGCGTGGTGATCGGCATCGAGGACGAGCGCGCCCGCGCGCCGCTCGAGGAAGTCTATCGCCCGCTCTCGCTCAACCGGGCGCCGATACTTTTCACCCGGCGCCGCACCAGCGAGCTGACCAAATACGCCGCCAACGCGTTCCTCGCGATGAAGATCACCTACATCAACGAGATCGCCGAGCTGTGCGAGCGCGTCGGCGCCGATGTCCAGGAAGTCGCGCGCGGCATCGGGCTCGACAACCGGATCGGCTCCAAGTTCCTCAATGCCGGCCCCGGCTATGGCGGTTCCTGCTTCCCCAAGGACACGCTGGCGCTGATGAAGACGTCGCAGGATTACGAGACGCCGCTGCGGCTGATCGAGGCGACGATCGCGGTCAATGACCAGCGCAAGCGCGCCATGGGCCGCAAGGTGCTGAACGCGATTGCGGGCCCGGTGCGCGGCCGCACGGTCGCGGTGCTCGGCCTCACCTTCAAGCCCAATACCGACGACATGCGCGACGCCCCGTCGATCGCGATCATCCAGGCGCTGCAGGATGCCGGCGCGAAGGTCCGCGCCTATGATCCCGAGGGCATGGCCGCGTCCGAAGCGGTGCTGAACAATGTCGACTATGCAGGCTCCGCCTATGAAGCGGCGGAAGGTGCGGCGGCGACGGTGATCGTCACCGAATGGGATGCGTTTCGCGCCCTCGACCTCAAGCGCCTCGCCGGGATCATGGCCGATCCGCTGCTGGTCGATCTCAGGAACATCTACCCGCCCGCCCGGGCGGAGGAAGCGGGCCTGCGCTATGTCAGCGTCGGCCGGCCGGGCAAGTTGGAGGAGGATGCCGAGACCTCTAACGAGAGGCAGGCAGCGTGACGGTCGGCGGCCCCGTCCTCGTGACGGGCGCCGCTGGCTTCATCGGCCATGCGGTGTCCGAGCGGCTGCTGGCGCGCGGCGAGCGCGTGATTGGCCTCGACAATTTCACCGACTATTACGACGTCGCGCTCAAGGAAGCGCGGGTCGCCCGGCTGGTCGACAATTTCGACTTCCGGCTGGTCCGCGGCGACATCGCCAGCCCGGAGCTGCTTGCCGAGCTGGTGGCGGGCAATGGCGTCCGGCGCATCGTCCATCTCGCCGCCCAGGCAGGGGTGCGCTACAGCATCGAGAACCCCTTCGCCTATGAGCACAGCAACCTGAAGGGCCACCTCGCGGTGCTCGAGGCGGCGCGGCAGGCGGGCAATGTCGAGCATCTCGTCTATGCCTCGTCGAGCTCGGTCTATGGCGAGCGCCCGCTTGGCGGTAGCGGCTTCCGCGAGGACGAGCCCTGCACCGCGCCGGTCTCGCTCTATGCGGCAACGAAGCGAAGCTGCGAGCTGATGAGCCAGAGCTATGCCACGCTCTACGGCCTCAGGATGAGCGGCCTGCGCTTCTTCACGGTCTACGGCCCCTGGGGCCGGCCCGACATGGCCTATTTCGGCTTCGCCCAGAAGATCCTGCTCGGCCAGCCGATCGAGGTCTATGGCGAGGGCAGAATGGCGCGCGACTTCACCTATATCGACGACATCGTCGACGGAGTGGTCGGCGTGCTCGACAAGCCCCCGGCGGATGGCGAGCATCGCCTCCTCAACATCGGTGACTGCAATCCGGTCGGCCTGATGGACATGATCGCGACGCTCGAGCGCGCGCTCGGCCGCCAGGCGGTCAAGCTGATGCGCCCGATGCAGCCGGGCGACGTGACCGCGACCTATGCCGACATCTCGGCGATCCGCGATCTCACCGGATACAGCCCCAAGGTCGCGCTCGAACAGGGCATCGAGCGGTTCGTCGACTGGTATCTGAGTGAAATAGAACAGGGTGGAAGAGGACCGATGGCAGCGGTGGCCTGAGCCGGGAAAACCGGCCGGGCGTGTATGGAGTAAGAACATGCTGCAACGGACAAGCACGCCTGCGGGCGACGCCCCCATGATCTGCGTGACCGGGTTGCGCGGCTTCCCGCACGTGATGGGCGGGATCGAGAGCCATTGCGAGGAGCTGCTGCCGCGAATCAAGGCGCTGTGGCCCGATCACCGCTCGGTGGTGCTCGGCCGAGCGCCCTATCTGCCCGCCGCACATAACGAGCATCGCGGAGTCGAGATCATCGGCATCCCCTGCCCGCGCTCCCAGCATCTCGAAGCGATCGTCTCGACCTTCCTCGCGGTGCTCTCCGCCCGCAAGCGCGGCGCGGACCTGGTCCATATCCACGCGATCGGCCCCGGCCTGCTCGCGCCCTTTGCCCGCCTGCTCGGCCTCAAGGTAATCGTGACGCATCACGGCACCGATTATCACCGCGCCAAATGGGGCAAGGTCGCGCGCACCGCGCTGCGCGCGGGCGAATGGCTCGCGCTCAACTTCGCCGACCGGGTGATCGCCGTCTCGCCGTCGCTGGCGACCCAGCTCAAGCGCCAGTTCCCGGCGCGCGCGCAGCGGATCAGCTATATTCCCAACGGCACTTCGGACCTGCCCGGCGATGCCGATCCCGATCTGGTGCTGGAGCGGATCGGGGTGGAGCGCGGCGGCTACCTGCTCGCCGTCGCCCGGCTGGTCCCCGAAAAGGGCCTGCACGACCTGATCGACGCCTTGCACGCCTCCAGGTCCACCACCAGGCTGGTCATCGCCGGTGCCGCGGATCATGAAAGCGACTATGCCCGCGAACTCATGGCCCGCGCCGGCGACCGGGTGATCTTCGCCGGAGTCCAGTCGCGCGCGACGCTCAAATGCCTCTATGAGAATTGCGCCTTGTTCGTGATGCCCAGCCATCATGAAGGGCTGCCGATCGCCGCGCTCGAAGCCGCAAGCTGCGGCGCGCCCATGCTGCTCAGCGACATCCCCGCCAATCTCGACATCGGCCTGGAACCGCGAAACTATTTCCCGGTCGGCGATGTCGCCGCGCTCACCGAGTTGCTCGATACCGACCGCGCCGCCTTCCGGATCGACAGCGACACCGTCCGCGCCCGCTTCAGCTGGGATCGCGCGGCCGAGGACACGCTGGCAGTCTATCGCAGCGCGCTTGCCCCGGGGCGGGCAAAGTCGCGGGCATCCGGCCTGCCGGGGACGGTGGAAGGCTGAACCTATACTCCTCTCCCTGGAAGGGAGGGGCCGGGGGTGGGTGGAGGCTTGGCGATACGGAAAGCCTTGCGCACACTTCGCCGTATCGCGTGCAAGAACCCACCCCTAACCCCTCCCTTTCAGGGAGGGGAACGGGATCATCCGAGCCGAGCCATCACCTCCGCCCGATCCGCCGCATCGATCTTCCCCGAAATCTCAATCCCAGCAACGCCCGCCACGGCATGCGCGATCGCCGGCCGCCAGGCATCCCCGCGCCACGCCCAGCTCCGTACCCGCCAGCGCCCATCTCCGTCGGCATCGATCGCCAGTGGCGGCCTTCCGGCGACCTCACTCGCCGGCTCCCGTGCAGTGCATGCACTTCCCGCTGCAAGTCCCGCAATCGAAACGATAAGTCCGCGACGGTCCATCGCAACAACCTCTCCGGCAATCAGCATAATCCGCGCTTAACCATGCTGCGACGCAACACGGAAGCGATCTTGATCGATGTTAGCCGGGCCAAGAACAGCAAGGGATCGCTGCCATGCCTAGCCTGTACATCTCGCCAGCCGGATCCGGAGACAAAAGCGGCCGGGACATCAACAACGCAGCGTCGATCGGTTCGCTCAACACGCTGATCGGAAAAGCCGGCCCCGGCGGCGAAGTGCTGCTCGTCGCCGACCAGGGCGACTACAACGTCACCGGCATCCTCGGCATCACGCGCGGCGGCACCGACGGCAATCCGGTGACCGTGCGCGGGATCGATTCCACCGGTAACCCGATGCAGGCCCAGTTCGCCGGATCGCGCCCCGAAAACTGGCAGGCGGGCGATGTCGCCGGCAACGAGTTGTTCAAGCTCGGCACCGGCGCGAACAACCTGGTGTTCCGCGACCTCCAGATCGACAATGTCGGCACCGCCTTCCGCGTCACTGCGGACCTCAGCAACCTGCGGATCGAGGGCGTCGATGCCAACAATGTCCGCCGCTTCTTCGAGGATTATTCCAGTGCCGCCTCGGGCACCGCGACGATCACCGGCCTGACGCTGCGCGACATCGATGTGCTGGGCTTCTCCAAGACCGCGATCCGCCTCCAGTACGACACCAGCAACGTCCTGATCGACAATGTCCGCGCCGACATGGCCGGGCAACTCGGGGATGACCTGCCCGCCGGTGTCCATCTCGACGGCACCGTCCACAACGTCACGCTCAACCAGGTCGTGATGGAGAATGTCCAGAGCACCGCCGGCGCCTATTACAATGGCGACGGCTTCGCCACCGAGCGCGGCGCCTATGACATCCGCTTCATCGATACCGAAGCGCGCGGCAACAGCGATGGCGGCTATGACCTCAAGTCGAACGGCACCGTGCTGGTCCGCGCGCTCAGCGAGGAGAATGGCCGCAACTATCGGCTATGGGGCGAGGCAACGCTGATCGACCCGGTCGGGCTCAACCCGGTGCTGCGCGGCGGCATCTCCGAGCAGAACCAGCTCTGGCTCGATACCGCCGCCAATGTCACCGTGATCGGCGGCCGCTTCGACGATGCCGGCTCGCGCACCAAGGTGATCTCGTCGAGCGGCAAGCTGATGCTCCGCGGTACCGAGATCACCCATTCGGAGCTGGCGACCCTCGCGACCCAGGCCAGCCTCCCGGGCCTCGGCGGCGCCAACACGATCCGCGAGACGCTGACCGTGGACCAGGGCAGCGCCTCCCCGGGCGCGACTTCCTATATCGCGCTGCTCCCGCTCCCTGCGACCGCCACCGCCGATGCGATGACGGGCGGCACGGGCGACGACATCTTCCTGGTCGACAACACGGGCGACCGGATCACGGAGGCGGCGGGCGCCGGCCTCGATCGCGTCGAGACCACGCTCGCCGGCTACACGCTCGCCGCCAATATCGAGGACCTGATCCGCCGCGGCGCTGCCGACTTCACCGGCAGCGGCAATGCCCTCGCCAATTCGATGATCGGCGGCGCGGGCAGCGACACGCTTTCCGGCCTCGACGGCAATGACATGATAGCCGGCAACACCGGTGCCGATACGCTCACCGGCGGCAACGGCGAAGACCTGCTCCAGGGCCAGGCCGGCGCCGACAGCCTGCTCGGCGGCTGGCAATCGGATACGCTGATCGGCGGCACCGGCGCGGACCGGCTGGTCGGCGACCAGGAATGGCTGAGCAGCCAGGGCGCCAACGACCAGCTCGACGGCGGCGACGATGCCGATCTGCTGATCGGCGACGCGACCAACCTCTATGCCAGCGGCAAGGGCGGCAACGACCGGCTGGTCGGCGGCGCCGGCGACGATATCCTGATCGGCGACGGCGACGTGATGAAGGACGACGCCCGGGGCGGCGCCGACACGCTCGAGGGCGGCGACGGCAATGACTGGCTCTATGGCGATGGCCGCGACATGAGCGGCAACGTTACCGGCGGCGCCGACAAGCTCTATGGCGGCCCCGGCCCCGATCACCTGATCGGCGGCGGCGGCAACGACCTGCTCGTCGGCGGTGCCGGCGCCGACTGGTTCGTCTTCGCCCCCGGCTCGGGCAGCGACGAGATCAGCGACTTCGCGTCGAGCGAGGGCGACCATATCGATCTCAGCGCCTTCGACATTGCCTATGAGCAGCTGAGCTTCGCCGGCAGCGCGGACGGCATCCGCGTCGGCATCGGCACCGACACCATCTTCGTCCGCGGCGCCCAGAGCCTGAGCCCCAGCGACTTCGTGTTCGGGTAGTGCTCCGGCATCCGTCACCCCGGCCTTGGCCGGGGTCCCGTTACATCAGGACTTGCCGGGCGGAAGCGCCCCCCGGGTCGAGCCCCGGGGTGACAAGGAACGCAAGGTCATCAGGGCGCCGCCAGTTCCTCCGGCACGGTCTGCCGGGCCCGGCCGGAACTGCCCGTCACGCGCCGGATCACGGCCTTGCCCAGCTTCTGCCCGGGCAGCTCGACCAGCTTGTAGGTGACGAACGCCAGCGCATAGGTCAGCGGCACCACCACCGCCCCGGTCAGCACGAAGCGCCCGAGCGCGCCCAGCCCGGTGCCGAAGCGCCCGATCACCGCCGCCGCCACCGGCTGCAGGATCAGCAGGTGGATCAGATAGGTGCCGTAGCTGAGCTCGCCCAGCCAGTGGAACGGCTTGCTGCCGAGCAGCTTCGCCACCCCGTCGATCGGGCCCAGCCGCCGCAGATGCACCAGCGCGAAGAAGCCGAGCACCACGCCCTCGCGCACCACGAAGTGCAGCACGTCCTGATCGCCGCCGATCGGGATCGCCGCCAGCAGCACCGCCGCGGCCAGGTGCAGCCAGATCCGCTTGCCCGGTCCGGCGTCGGCGGCGATCAGCATGCCGCACAGGAACAGGTGCAGCTTGAGTGGCAGGAAGCTCGGCATCGGCCAGTCGAGCCCGATCGCCCCCGCCGCCAGTGCCAGCGCCACGCCGATGCCTGCCGCGATCAGCGCCGCCGGCACCCAGCCCGCCCGCCGGGCCAGCAGCACCAGGAAGGGGAAGGCCGCGTAGAATTGCATCTCGAGCCCCAGGCTCCAGTCGGGCAGCGGGGTACGGAAGGCATAGTCGGGCAGCAGGCCGAACACGAAGCTCAGATGCGCCGTGACATTGGCCAGGCTTGCGTCGGTATAGCGCTCGGCCGGCTGGAGACCCTGGCCGAGGAAGCTGTCGATCGCCACCCGGCTCTCATAGATGGCCGGGCCCGCGATCAGCGCCGCCGCCAGCGTCACATAGAAGAGCGGCGCCAGCCGGAAGAAGCGCCGCGCCCAGAAGCTCGCCCAGGTGCCGGGCGTGTTCCAGTCCTCGCTGCCGGCGCGTAGCTGATACTGGAACACCATCAGGAAGCCCGAGAGCAGGATGAACAGGTCCACGCCCAGATCGGGCTTGCTCAGCAGCGGCAGCCGGAAGCCGGTGAGGATCATCATGTGCCCGATCAGCACCCAGAGCGCTGCCAGCCCGCGCAACCCGTCAAGGCATTCGACCCGGCGGATACCGCCTTGTTCCAGGCCCATCGCGCACCTTTCGTGTCGTTCGTCGATGTCCGCTGATGACCCGCATGACGGGCCAAGACCACCTCGCGGCGGCCCCTAATCGGCCAGTTGCCCCGCCCGGGCGGCAGGGCGGTGCGCAGCGTGGTGCAATGCAGCAAATCGCCGTGGTACGCCTTGTTGCAAGGGGGCCGTATTTCGCGCGAAAGCGAGCGAGGGACGATGCCGAACAACAAGCGAATAGTATTCGCGATCAATTCACTCGCCGGCGGTGGTGCCGAGCGCGTGCTCACGACTTTGCTCGGTGGCTCCGCACCGTGGCGCAACCGTTACGATATTCACCTGGCACTGCTCGACGATGAGGAGCGTGCCTATAGCGTGCCCGATTGGGTGCAGGTGCATCAGCTCGATGCCCGGCATAAATTGCTGCCCAGCCTCACCCAGCTGCGCGGGCTGCTCGGCCGGCTCCAGCCCGATGCGACGCTCAGCTTCCTCACGCGCGCCAATGTCGCCAATGCCTGGGCGATGGCCGGGCGCGGCAGGCCCTGGCTGATCAGCGAGCGGGTCAACACCAGTGCCCATCTCGGCAGCAACGCCTCGGCCCATGCCGCCCGGGCGATGGTCCGCTTCGCCTATCCCCGCGCCGCCCATGTCATCGCGGTATCGGAAGGGGTGGTCGACGATCTCGCCGACAATTTCGGCGTCCGCCGCGCCCGCATGTCGGCGATCGCCAACCCGGTCGATCATGACGCGATCGCCCGGCTCGCCGCCGAGGAACCAGCCTTCGTCCCCAGCGGTCCCTATATCGTCGCCGCCGGCCGGCTGGTGCCCAACAAGAATTTCGCCCTGCTGCTGCGTGCCTATGCCCGGGCCGACCTGCCGGAGCGGCTGCTGATCCTCGGCGAGGGACCGGAGCGCACCGCGCTCGCCACGCTCGCCGCCTCGCTCGGCATCGCCGACCGGGTCGACATGCCGGGCTTCATCGCCAATCCCTATGCGCTGCTCGCCCGCGCCCGCGCCTATGCGATGCCCTCCAATGCCGAGGGTTTCCCCAATGGCCTGGTCGAGGCGATGGCCTGCGGCGTGCCGGTGGTCGCCACCAACTGCGCCTCCGGCCCGTCCGAGATTCTGGCGAACAGCCCCCGGCATGCGATCAATGCCGGGATCGATGTCGAGGCCGGGGCATTGGTTCCCACCGATGACGTCAATGCCTTTGCCGCGGCCCTGCGCCGGGTGCTGTCCGAGCCGCGCCGCACTGCCTGTGGCGCTGCCGCCCGCGCACGCTCGCTCGATTACGGCGTCGAACGGGCCGCGACAAACTACTGGGACCGGATCGAGGCCGCGCTCGCCGCGCCGCCCGCCCCAGCGCCCAGCCTCAACGACAATGTACGTCTGCGTCAGGGAGTAACCTCATGAAGTGGCACATGCAGATCGCGCTGGCGGGGGCGCTTGCGATGCTTGCCGGCTGCGCCGGCCAGACCCCGCTTGCCGGCACCGGTGCGCCGCCGCCGGCCTCCGCCGCCTTCACCCTGTCGCCCGGCGACAAGGTGAAAGTCGCCACCTATGGCGAAGTCGCGCTCAGCGGCGATTTCGAAGTGACGCCGGCAGGCACCATCGCCTTCCCGCTGATCGGCGAGGTCAAGGCGGCCGGCCTTGAGCCGGACCAGCTCTCCAAGGCGATCGAGACCCAGCTTCGCGAAGGCTATCTGCTCCAGCCCAAGGTCTCGGTGCAGGTCGCCAGCTTCCGCCCGGTCTATATCCTGGGCGAAGTCAACAAGCCGGGTGAGTATCCCTATACCCAGGGCCTCACCATCCGTGGCGCCGTCGCCAAGGCGGACGGCTTCACCTACCGGGCAAACGAGAAGCGCGTCTTCCTCAAGCGATCGGGCGAGCCCGGCGAGCGCGCCTATCCGCTCACCGCAGATTTCGCCGTGCTGCCCGGTGACACGATCCGATTCGGGGAGCGCTATTTCTGATGGACATGGCCACCGCAAGCTTCGCGCCCGATCCGGCGCCAGAGCTGACTCACGCTGACCCCTTGCCCGAAACCGGCAAGCCGCATCTGCGCGGCTGCCCGGTCAGCTTCGCCAAGCTGAAGGCGCTGCTCGCCGCCGACCTGTACCGCTATGCGGGCCGGGTCAGCACGGGCGCCTTCCTCAAGCATTATGCCTTCACCCCGGGCTATAAATACACGGTGCTGATGCGCACCGCCGGCTGGCTCAAGCTCAAGCCGGCCAAGGCGTTCGGCTTCTATCCGCTCGCCAAATGGCTGCTGCTGCGCGCCCGCTACAAATACGGCTTTGCCATCCCCGAATATATGGAGATCGGCCCGGGCCTGTTCCTCAACCGGTTCGGCGGCTTCTACTTCCATGGCGACACGGTGCTGGGCAGCAACGTCAACATCACCCACGGCGTGGTGCTTGGTTATATGAACCGCGGCGCCAAGCGCGGCGCGCCGGTGATCGGCGACCGCACCTTCCTGGGCTCGGGCGCCAAGGTGATCGGCGGCATCCAGGTCGGCGCGGAGGCTGCGATCGGCGCCAATGCGGTGGTGACCAAGGACGTGCCCGATCGCGGCGTGGTTGGCGGCATCCCCGCCAAGCTGCTATCGGACCAGGGCTCTGACGGTTACATCAACCGCCTGGCCCCGCCCGAACTGCTCGCGGCCTGCGAAGGCGCGCTGCATGGCTGGATCCAGGATCAGCCGAAGATGAAGTCGTTCTGATCCAGTGACGTTACGCCGCGCACCAGGATGGTGTCGGTGCCGCCGAGCTGGATCGTCACCCCGGCGCTGCTCGTGGCGAAGCGCAGCGCCTCATAGGCGATGTCGAAGGCGCTGAGGTCGATCCGGTCCGCCTCGGCGCCGCCGCGGGTGAAGTCGGTGATCTCGTCCTGGCCCGAACCGCGCGCGAAGACGAAGCGGTCGCTTCCGCCACCGCCGGTCAGCTTGTCGTTCCCGCCCTTGGCGCCGGCCGCCATGTTCATGGCGTCGCCGTAGAGCACGTCGTTGCCAAGCCCGCCGATCAGCGTATCCGCGCCGCCGACCCCGGTCGCGGTCATGCTCGTCCCGTCGCCGACCAGCACGTCATCGCCGTCGCCACCGTCGAGCGTGTCCTTCGCCGCCAGCGAGGACACCCATTCGCTGTCGCCGACCAGCATATCGTTGCCCGACCCACCGTAGAGACGGTCGGTCTGCTGGCCGCCATACAGCGTGTCTGCCCCGTCCTCGCCGTAGAGCAGGTCCTCATTCTTGCCGCCGTCCAGCCGGTCGGCGCCGAGCCCGCCCCAGAGCGTATCATTGCCGTCATCGCCCGACAGCGTGTCGGCACCATCGCCGCCGGTCAGCAGATTGGCCCCGGTGCTGCCGAGCAGCGTGTCGTCAAAAGCCGAGCCTTGCGCATTCTCGATGCTGGTCAGCTTGTCGCCGGTGGCATCGCCGCCGCTCGCGGTCTGGGTGCGCAGATTGACCAGCACCCCGCCAAGCGACCCGGCATATTCCACCGTGTCCGATCCCGCGCCGCCGTCGAGCAGATCGCCGCCCGAGCCGCCTCGCAGCACGTCCGCGCCATCTCCACCCGAGAGCCGGTCCTCGCCTCCGCCGCCGACCAGGAAATTGTCGAGCACATTGCCGGTCAGCGTCGCGCCGACCGTGCCGGTATAGACCAGTTCCTCGAGATTGGCGCCGAGAGTGTAGTTGCTTGCAGCGGTGCGGACCCGGTCGCGCCCTTCGCCCGCCGCCTCGATCACCTGATCGCCGGCCTCATAGACGATATAGAGATCATTGCCGGTGCCGCCGCGCAGCACGTCGTTGCCGGCGCCGCCGTCGAGCTGGTCGTCGCCCGCGCCACCGATCAGCACATCGTCGCCACCTCGGCCATAAAGCATGTCGCCGACCAGCGCATCGTCGCTGCCGGTGATGCTGTCGGCATAGTTGGAGCCGATCACGGTCTCGATGCTGACCAGCCGGTCACCCTCGGCCTCGCCGCCATGATTGATATTGGTGGCCAGGTTCACGGTGATCGCGGTCGACTTGGTATAGTCGACCTGGTCGCGCCCGGCGCCGCCATCGAGCAGGTCCGCACCCGCGCCGCCGACCAGCTTGTCGTCACCGTCGAGCCCGTAGAGCGCATCGTCGAGCGCCTTGCCGTAGATGCTGTTGCCCAGCGCGTTGCCGGTGCCGGTGAAACCGCCGCTTCCGGTATAGCTCAGGTCCTCGACGCCATCGGCCAGCGCCAGCGCGGACAGGCTGGTCCGCACGATGTCGGTGCCGCCCTCCTCCGCCTCGATGATCTGGTCACCGGCATTGTCGACCACATAGCTGTCGTCGCCCGCGCCGCCGATCATCACGTCCGCGCCTGCGCCGCCGTCGATCGTGTCGTTGCCGGCGCCACCCTCGAGCCGGTTGGCATTGGCGTCGCCGGTCAGCGTATCGGCAAGGCTGCTGCCGACCACCGCCTCGATCCCCGATATGCTGTCGCCCTGCGCATCGCCGCCCGACACGGCACCCGTCGCCAGGTTGACCTTCACCGCCGCGGCGCTGCCCGAATAGACCAGGGTATCGAACCCGCCGGCGCCATCGATCCGGTCGCCCCCCGCGCCGCCGATCAGGATCTGGTCGCCGCCATCGCCGATCAGCGTGTCCGCAAAACTGGTGCCGATGAAGCGCTCGACCCCGTCGAAGCGATCGCCCTCGGCATCGCCGCCGGTACTGGCACCGGTCTGCAGGTTGATCGAGATCGCGCTCGCATTGGCGCTGAAGTCGACCGTGTCCACGCCATCGCCGCCGATCAGCGTGTCCGCGCCGGCGCCGCCCTGGAGCAGGTCGTCACCGCCCCGCCCTTCGAGACGATCCGCACCCGCACCGCCATAGAGCGCCTCGGCGCCACTCGTCCCCGCCAGCACATCGTCGAAGCCCGAGCCGATCACCGACTCGATGCTCACCAGCCGATCGCCATCCGCCTGCACCGCCAGCGCGAGATCGACCTGCACCGCTGTCGCCGATCCCGCATAATCCGCCGTATCGAACCCGTCGCGCCCGTCGAGCAGGTCCGCGCCCGCGCCACCGGCCAGACGATTGGCACCGGCATCGCCATAGAGCGCATCGGCAAGGGCGGTGCCGACCAGATCCTCGATCGCCACCAGGGTCACGCCGCCCGAAGCCGTGCCCGCGGCAAGGTCCGCCGTCACGCCGCTCGCGCCGCTCGCAAAGTCCGCCGCGTCGGTGCCGGCCCCGCCATCGAGCCGATCCGCGCCGCCATTGCCGACCAGCCGGTCATTGCCCGCACCGCCCGACAGCGCATTGGCCGTGCCATCCCCGGTCAGCACGTCGCCAAAGCCCGAGCCGGCCAGATTCTCGATCCCCGACAGCACATCGCCCTGCGCGTCGCCGCCGCTGCCGGTGCCGCCCAGCGTCACGGTCACCGCCGCGCCGCTGGTCGAATAATCGGCGGTATCGATGCCCCCGCCGCCGGTCAGCCGATCCGCACCCGCACCGCCGACCAGCACATTGTCGAACGCATCGCCGCTCAGCACATCGTCGAACCCCGAGCCGACCAGCCGCTCGATCCCCGACAGCACATCCCCCTGCGCGTCCCCGCCGCTGCCGGTGCCCGCGACCAGATCGACCGTCACCGCCGCGCCGCTGCCCGAATAGTCCGCGCTGTCGAACCCAGCGCCGCCGATCAGCGTGTCCGCGCCTGCCCCGCCAACCAGCAGATCGTCACCGCCGCGCCCGTCGATCCGGTCATTGCCCGCGCCGCCGCCGAACCAGTCGGCGCCGTCGGTACCCGATAGCGTGTCGGCAAAGGCGGAGCCTTCCACCGCCTCGATCCCGATCAGCCGGTCGCCCGCCGCCTCGCCGCCGCTCGCCGCGCCATTGGCGAGGTCGACCGTCACGCCCGCGGCGCTGCTGCCATAATCCACCCGGTCGATCCCGGCGCCGCCATCGAGCAGGTCCGCGCCCGCGCCGCCATCGAGCAGATCGTCGCCCGCGCCGCCCGAAAGCCTGTCGTCGCCATTGCCTCCGAACAGCCGGTTCGCCCCCGCATCGCCGGCAAGCGCATCGGCAAGGGCCGATCCCTCGACATCCTCGAACCCGTCGAACAGGTCTCCCGTCGCATCGCCGCCGGCGGCCGTCAGCCGCGCCAGGTCGATCTGCACGCCAGCGGCGCTGCCCGCATAGCTGAGCAGGTCGCGCCCCGCGCCGCCGACCAATATGTCCGCGCCCGCCCCGCCGCTCAGCACATCGTCGCCGGCATTGCCGAGAAGCATGTCGTCGCCCGCGCCGCCGAGCAGCGCGTCCGCGCTCGCCGTGCCGCCGATCCTGTCGTCACCCGTGGTGCCCGCGGCCACCACCGCCTGCTGCCCGTTCAAGGTCAGCACCGATCCGGTGCCCTTCTTCGAGACCACCGTGCCCGCCCCGGTCGCGAGCGCATAGTCGTTCACCGTCAGCGCGCCGTTCTTCTCGGCCAGGTTGAACAGGGTCGGCGAGCCGGGATCGGAGAAGAACGCCCCGTCGATCGTCGCGCTGGCGCCTTCGGCCAGCCAGATATGCTCGCGATTGCCGCCAGGGGTGGAAGCGCCCGCATCGAGGCTGACGATGTTGCTCAGCACCGCCCCGTCGCCCCACAGCCGGATGTTCCGGCCATTGCCCGAGACGATCGCGCCATCGACCACGACATTGTCGCTCTTCAGGTCGAGCCCGCCATCGCTGTTGCCGGTGGCGATCACGTCGCGCAGCGTGATGTTGTAGGTGCCGCGCTCGGTCGCGAAGCCGTCGCCGTTGCGATAGTCGTTCACCGTGTCGAGCGCGTTGCGCATCGCGACATGGTCGATCACCACGTCATGCGCGGTGCCGTCGATATGCACGCCGATCGCGAAATTGTCGCCGTCCTGGAACTGGCTGTCGCCGCGCACATCCTCGATCAGCACGTTGCTGCTGTTGTACTGGACGCGGATCGCGCCCTTGGAAAACCCGTCCACCGCCACGTCGCGGATCGTCAGCCCGGTGATGCTGGCGCCGGCATTCGCGCCCGAGGCGATATTGTCGAAGAAGCGCATCACGTTGCGCGCCTCGACATGCTCGATCACCAGGTTGCTGAGGTCGCCGCCCACCCGGAAGCCGGTGCCGACATTCTCGAAGGCGATGTCGCTGAACCGCAGGTTGTTCGCCCCGCCCAGCAGCCGGAACACTTCCTCGCCGTCCGCACCCGCCGGGTCGAAGGGATCGGCCCGCGTCCCGACGATCGTCGCCGCCATCGCATTGCCGGCACTGTCGACGCCCCGGATCGTCACCGGCGCGCTCGCCGAGCCGCCCGCCACGATCGCCAATGCCTCGCTCGGCGCCGTATATGCGCCCTGGTCGGCCAGCATCAGCACCTGCCCGCCCGGTCCGGCCGCGGCGATCAGCTTCGGCAGGTCCTTCAGCGTCGCGGCGTTGGCAGCACTCGAGCCGTCGCCCGAACCGCTTCCGGTCGGCGAGATATACAGCGTCGGCATGGCAAGGGTCTCCTCATAGGCCCGAGAAGGTCACCCCCATTGAAATCCGGTTGTCGGTAAACCGGCGCCCCGCCGTTACACCCCAGCTTGCCTGGGTCCGCCGCTGCAGGTCGAGCCGCAGCGCCATCCGCTTGCTGACCAGGTACGAACCGCTGGCCCGCCAGGTCCAGCGATCGTCGCTCCGGTCGATATTGTTGAAGTCGCGCTTTTCCAGTTCGCCGCCCACGCCAAGGATGAGATTGCGCAGCAGCTCGTAATCCGCGCGCAGCGTCATGTTGGTCGCGAGATAGCCGGTCGCGCCGTTGACGCCGGTCTCGCGGATGCCGCGGTCGATCGTGCCGGTGATCGTCACCAGCGGCGTCAGGAAATAGGCAAGCTCGCCGCGCACCAGGAAGCCGGAGATGTCCTGGAACTGCGCCGGCTTGTAGTCCTGGCGGATATAGCCGAGCCGCAGCGCGCCGCGCGCCTTGCGCCCCAGCTCGAAGCTCGCACCGCCGGCCAGCTCGAAGCCCGAGGAATCGCGCGCCGGCACCGGCCCGGTCCGCTCGCGATAGTCGCGCTGGTTGACCGATCCGGCCACGAACAGCGCGATGCTCGGGCTCAGCGCATATTCGCCGATCGCCGTGCCGGTATAGGTCGTGTGATCGCGGAAATCCTGGTCGATCGCCGCGCCCGAAGGCGTGACGCTGTCGGCATAATTGCGGTTCTCGACATCGAACACGCCGCGCACCCGCAACCGGTTGAAGACATGGGTGTAGGTCGCCGTCCCCTCGCTCAGCGTGAAGCGGATCGGCCGAGTCGCCTGGGTCGGGGAATCGGGCGAGACGCGCTCCTGGCTGTAGCGCCCGTTGCGCAACGCCAGGTTGAACGTGTCCGACTTGCTGATCGTGTAGAGCGCGCTCGCGTTCACCGCATATTGCGTAGCATTCTCACTCGCCCGATTCGCATAGCGCAAAAGGTCGAGCTCGCCGTCCAGGCTCAGCTTGAGCGTCTGCGAGGGCCGCACCAGCGAGACTTTCGGCCGGATACGCAGATAGGCATCGCCGGTCCGGTCATCGGGCTGGGCATAGAGATTGTCGTCATAGCCGGCACCGATCGCCACGCGCGGCATCAGCTCGAGCGTGCCGACATGGATCGGCTCGGGCGTGTAATCCGGCCGCCGCCGCTCGAGCACGCCGACATTGCGGTCGCGCCCGAAAGGATTCTCGCTCGCCACCGAGCCGAGCCCGTCGGTCGCGTCCGATTGCTGGGCGAGCGCCGGCGTCGCCAGCGCACAGCCGCCGAGCAGCAGGGTCCAGGCCGCGCGCTTCACCGGCGCCCCAGCGTGACGAGCACCGGCCGGTGGTCCGATCCGGTCGCCGGCAGCTTCTCGGCCGAAACCAGCCCCCAGTCGGGCCCGGCATAGAGCTGGTCGATCGGCAGCACGGGAAGGGCGCGCGGCCAGCTCGGCAGCGCGCGGGTCATGCGGGTGAGCGGCGCGAAGCCTTGGTCTTGCGCATGCATCGCAGCGGCCCAGGGGGTGAGGTTCATGTCGCCTGCAACGATGAGCCCCTCGCGATCGATCCGTGCCAGCGCCTGCGCCATGTCGCGTATCCGCACCGCCTGGTCGCGCATGGTCGGATGCGGATAGTGGAGCGTCATCACGGTGAAGGGGCGCTGGTCGGGCCCGATGATCCGCGCCCAGGTCAGGGGCGGCCCGAATTTCCGCCCGGCTTCGTCCCGCAGCAGATAGCCGCTGTCGTCGATCGGCCAGCGCGAGAGGATCGCCATGCCGCAGCCCTTTGGACAATCGGTGCCATAAGGCAGTTTCTGGCGCAGTGCTGCCAGCATCGGCCGGAAATTGCCGTCCAGTTCCTGCAGCATCACCACATCGGGCCGGGCGTCGAGGATCGTCTGCGCGGTCTCGGCGGGATCGCTGTTCTTCACCCAGACATTGTGGCTGAGCACCCGCACCTGCTGCATGCCAGATCGCGCGCGCGGCACGTCGCGGGTCAACTCGGGCACCACGCGCAATGCTACCGGCGCCAGCCCGAGCAGTGCCGCCGCGACCGCCCACAGTCCCAGCCGCCGGCCCAGCGCGAGTCCGGTCAGGATCATCAGCCCGAACAGGGGCATGAAGGAAGCGACAGCGTCGAGCGTCGGCACGAAGGCGCCTGCGTAGGACACCCACGCCGCGAGGCTGCCCCCCGCGATCAGCAGGGCGCCCAGGATGCGGACCAGCCTCACGCGCGGGCAAGCAGCCGGTTACGCAGGGCATGGCCGGATTGCCGGAGCGGTGCCGGGATCAGCTTGGCGGCGAGCAGCAGCGCGGCGGTGCCGGCGCCTTCGGGCAGATAGACATCGCCCACCCGGATCGCGGTGCGCCCCGGATGCTTCATCGCATAGCGGGCGTAATGCGCGATCTCCTGGTTCACCAGCCGGCGCAGCAATGCCGCCTCGCGCGGCCCCGCTCCATCGATCAGTCCGCGCGCGGTATCGACGAGACAGGGCAGCCCCAGCGTCGTGGTCGACTTGCTCACCTTGTTCTCGGAGTCGCGGTGGAATACCGCGCTCACCCGCGGGTCGTAGCGCAGGCTACCGCGCGCCAGCACGCGCAGCCACAAATCCTTGTCGCCGCCGCGCACCGCCTTGCCCTCGGGAAACAACCCTGCGGCGAACAATGCGTCACGCCGGATCGCGATCGCCCCGGTCCACATCGGGCATTCGCGCACGGTCAGCCACGCATCGAGGAACCCCGCTAGGTCGAGCGTCACCGCCTGCGCGAGCGACGGCGCGATCCGCTGCTGCTGGCTGCGATCGGCAAAGACATGGTCGAACCGCGTCGCCACCGCCGACACCGTCGGATCGGCCGCAATCCCCTCGGCAAGCTGGGCGAGATGTTCGGGCGCCCAGAGATCATCGGCGTCTAGGAAGGCGATCCAGTCGCCCTCTGCCGCGCGGATGCCAAGGTTGCGCCCGGCATAGCCGCCCGGCCCCGGGATCGGCAGGTCGAGCAGCCGGATGCGCGGATCGTCGATCGCGGCGACCAGCGCCCGCCCGCCATCGGTCGAGCGGTTGTCGATCACCACGATCTCCTGGGGCGGCAGGCGCTGCGCCAGCACGCTGTCGATCGCGGCGCGGACATGGCCGGCCTTGTTGAAGAGCGGCATCACCACGGAGAAATTCGGGGACGTCATCAGTCGCGTGCTGCCTTTCGTCCCCCGGCGAGATGGAAGAATTCGCCCACCGCCACCCCGGCGAGCTCGATGGTCAGAAGCATCACCGCCAGCCGGCGGCGCAGCGACAGTTCACGCGAGACCGCCGCGCGTCGCAGCCGGCGGACCGTATCCACCGCGGTCACGCCCAGCACATGCGCCAGCCTGGGGCGCTTCGCCGTGCGATCCCAGCGCCCGCCGCTCAGCCGCTGCCGCTTGCGCACCAGCTCGGCCCGGTTCGCGCGCACCGGATGGCGCACCACCATCTCGGGTACATAGACCAGCGGGTAGCCGGCCTCGCGGATGCGCAGCGCCATCTGCCGGTCGCCGCCGGACTTGAGCGCGGCATCGAACCCGCCCAGCTGCTTCAATACCGCCGTCTCGCTCGCCCAGTTGGCGGTAGCGCAATTGCCGCGTGCCGCATGTGCCTGGGGGAAGCTGAACAGCCGCTCATAGTCGCCGAACACCTCGCGCTCCTGCGCGATCTCGTCGAACAGCTCGATCTTGCCAGCGAGCACGCCGAAGCCCGGATGGGCCGCCGCCGCGCGCAGCACCTGTTCGAGCCAGTCGGGCGCCGGCGTGCAATCGGCATCGGTAAAGGCGGTGATCGGCGCATCCACGCGCCCGATCCCCAAATTGCGCGCGACATAGGAGCCGGGCCGCGTCTCCGCGATTACCTCCACGCCCGCGAAGCCGCGCGCTATATCGGCGGTCGAATCGCTCGATCCATTGTCGACGACGATGATCTGATACGCGTCACGCGGGATGCTCTGCCTGGATAACGCCTCCAGGCAGCGGCCGATCACCGCTTCTCCGTTCCACACGGGTATGACGACAGCTACTTGAAACATAGATACGCCTGTTCAGTGCAGTCAGGCTTCAGACAGCCCGGCGCAGCGCCCGGGTCAACCGCATGTCGCACCTGCGAAGACGAGCTGCCCCTTTGTCCGGATGACCGGAGCCAAACCCGCCTTCGCGCCTCAAGATTTGCCCGCTACCAAGGATCGCGCCGGACGATTCAATGTTGTTGCACTGCATCATGCAGGTGGGAACATGAGCAGGAGGCGTGTGCTTAATGGGTGAGTCCCTGCCCGAACTGGGGGATGCCGCCGAAGTTCTGGTGGTGTCGCTCGAAACCGCTGAAACGCGTCGTGCGGCATTTGCCGCGCGGGCGACGAACACGTCGCTCGTCTGGCGCTTTTTCGATGCATGCACCGGCCCCGCGCCGGGCATGACCCTCGACGAACCCGCAATCCGCGCCAACAAGGGGCGCGCGATGAGCAAGGGCGAGATCGGCTGCTATGCCAGCCATTTCTCGATCTGGCTCGACATGGTGGTGCGCGGCGTGCCCCAGGCGATCGTGCTGGAAGACGATACCGTCGTCGACTGGGACTATCTGGAGCCGCTCGCCCGCACCGATCTGCGCGCGCAGGGCATCGACTATCTGCGCCTCTATGCAAAGCGCCCCACCTGGCAGCGCGTGGTGCGGCGCGATTTCCTCCAGCATTCGCGCACCATCGTCGAGCTTGTCGGGCCCGCCTATGGCACCCAGGGCTATGCGATCACGCTCGAGGGCGCGCGCCGCCTGGTCGAGCATTGCCGCATCGTCCGCCGCCCGGTCGATGACGAGATGGATCGCAGCTGGGCGCACGGTCTGCCCAACCTCGCGCTCTTTCCCGCGCCGATCCTCGAGGCGGCGGTGGTGTCGGACATCGGCGCCGCGCGCTTCGGCCCCAAGACCGATCCGCTCTATCATTCGCTGCGGCAGAAAATCTGGCGCCACGCCGAGCGCACCCGCATGCGCATGCTGAAAGCGAGGCGCCTGCTTGAACGCTGAGCTTCCCAACCGCTTCGACGACGGGCTGCGCGCCCGCAGCCGCAGCTCGATCGGCTGGACGATCACGCGCTTCCTGTCGGACCAGCTCTTCTCCTTCATCGTCTTCGTCATCCTCGCCCGCCTGCTCACGCGCGCGGACATCGGCGCGTTCGCGGTGATGGCGGTGACTGCCGAGGCGTTCCGGATCATCGCCACCGCCGGGCTCGTCCAGACGATCGCGCGACGCGCCGAGATCACGCCGCATTTCCTCGACACGATCTACCGCTCGCAGCAGGGCTTCTCCTTCCTCTCGGCCGCGCTGATCGTCGCGCTCGCCCAGCCGATCGCCGACCTGATGGGCGCACCGAACATCGCGCTGCCGCTCGCGGTGATGAGCCTGGTCCTGCCGATCTCCTCCTTCGGCGGCACCCATCTTGCGCTGCGCCTGCGCGAGTTCGGCCACAAGACCACGGCCCTGCGCTCGGTGGTCGGCGGGCTGATCGGCGGCACCTGCGCGGTGGTCGCCGCGTTCGCCGGGCTCGGCCTGTGGAGCCTGGTCATCCAGCGCCTCGTCACCGAGATCGCCGGCGCGATCCTCTCGCGCATGTCCTATGACTGGAAGCCAGGCTGGAAGTTCGACACCGCGATCCTGCGCGACAACCTCATGCTCAATGCCAGCCTGATCTACGTCCAGCTCATCTTCCTCGCGACCGTGCGCGTCCAGGAAATGGCGATCGGCGCGGGCATCGGCCTCGCCGCGGTCGGCGTCTATCGCACCGCCTGGCGCACGGTCGAGCTGATCGGCCGCGGCGCGATCCAGCCCTTCACCCAGGTCGCGGTGCAGACCCTCGCCCGCGTCAAGGACGAGCCGGCCGAGCTGCGCCAGGCCTATCGCTGGATGATCGCCCAGGCCTCGGCGATCTCCTTTCCGGCGCTGGTCGGCTTCGGCGCACTCGCCCCAGTCGCCATCCCCACCGTGTTCGGCGCGAAGTGGGACGAGGCCGGGCAGCTCGCCCAGATCTTCGCCTTCATGGCGGTGCCCTTCACGCTCAACTTCTTCGCCTCGCCGTCCTTGAGCGTACTCGGCGCCTCGCGCAGCCTGATGTCGCTGTCGACCACCCAGCTGGTGCTCGGCGTGATCCTGACGCTGGCTGCCCTGCCCTATGGCCTGCTGGCGGTCGCCGTCTCCTATGTCGGGCGCGCCTATCTCACCTTGCCGATGCAGATCCTGCTGCTGCGCCGCGCCTCGGGCATCCGCCCGGTCGACACATGGCGCGCGGTCGGTGCCCCGCTGATCGCCTCGACCGCGATGGGTGTCGCGCTCGCGGTCGCGATGCGGCTGCTCGACACGCATCTCTCGGGCTGGAGCGTGCTGCTCCTGCTCACCGGGCTCGGCGCGCTTTTCTACGGCGCCCTGCTTCTCGCCATCTCGCGGCCGTGGCGCGGCCGCCTCCTGTCCCTGTCCAGACGCCTCAGAAAGGGCCGGATATGACCACCAAGACTGCCGACCAGCTCGTCGGCGAACTCGCCCAGCGTTTTGCCCAGGTGCTCGACAGCGTGCTGCCCGCGGGCCGCATCGCGCTGGTCGATTTCCCCGATCACTCCAATGTCGGCGATTCCGCCATCTGGCTCGGCGAGATGGCCTATCTCAGGAAGCGCGGCCGCCTGCCCGTCTATTATTCGGCGATCACCGATTTCGACGATGCCGCCTGCCGCGCGGCGATCGGCGGCGGCCCGATCCTGATCCACGGCGGCGGCAATATGGGCACGCTCTGGCCGAAGCACGAAGCCTTCCGCCTGCATTTGCTGCGCACGCACCGTGGCCACCCGATCATCCAGATGCCTGAATCGATCCACTATGCCGATCCCGAGGCGGCGCGCGAGATGGCCGAGGCGATCCGCGCGCACGGCAAGTTCACCCTGCTGGTCCGCGACGCCCGCTCGCTTGCCTTTGCCCGCGAGCATTTCGATTGCCCGATCCATCTCTGCCCCGATGCCGCGCTGATGCTCGGCCGCCAGCAGCGCCAGCCCGCCACCTCGCCGGTCTTCGCGCTGCTCCGCACCGATCACGAGCGCGCCGCCGGCACCGACGAGCCGCTTCCCGCCGGCGTGGTCGCCGATGACTGGCTGATCGAGGATCCCGCCCAGAAGCGCCACCTGCGCCTGTCGCTCAAGCTCAACCGGCTGCTCAACCGCGATCCGATGTCGCAGCGCGCCACCCGCCAGCGCCGCCTCGCCGAATGGCGCCTGCAGCGCGGCCTCGCGATGCTGTCCACCGGCGAGATCGTCGTCACCGATCGGCTGCACGCCCATATCCTGTCGCTGCTGCTCGATATCCCGCACGTGCTGCTCGACAACAGCTACGGCAAGGTCGCGGGCTTCGCCGACCAGTGGACCGGCGACTATTCCGGCCTGCTCCGTGCCACCAGCCGGCCCCAGGGCTTCGCCACCGCGCTCGCCTGCCGAACCCCGCAGATCGTCAACGGCTAGGAGCCCCAACGAGAGGAGGCGCACCGTGCAGCAGGACCTGAGCTTCGAGCCGTCCAGCCCCGCGCCGGACAACGCGCTGGCCGCCTTCGCCCTGATCCTCGCCATGCACCGCGTCGCCGTGGACCCGGCCGAGCTGCGCCACGATCTCGGCCACGGTGACCCCGTCACCACGCCCGACCTGCTCCGCCTGGCCAAGCGGATCGACGGCGTCCGCGCCCGCGCGACCAGAGCCGATTTCGAGCGCCTCCGCCGCCTGCCGATGCCGGTGCTGGCCAGCGGTCCGCAGGGCTGGTTCGTGATCGGCCGGGTCGGCGAGGATGCCGCCGCCGTCCAGCGCCCCGGCGAGCCGATCGCCCGCTGGGACCGTACCGCGCTCGACGCCAACTGGTCGGGCGAACTGCTGCTCGTCACCACCCGCGAGTCCGCTCAGGTCGCCGCGCCCGCCTTCGACATGACCTGGTTCATCCCCCAGATCGTCAGATACCGGCGGCTGATCGGCGAAGTGCTGCTGATCACCCTCGCGCTCAACCTGCTCGGCCTCGCCGCCCCGCTCTTCTTCCAGAACGTCGTCGACAAGGTCCTCGCCCACAACAGCCTCGCCACCCTCCAGGTGCTGGCGATCGGGCTGGTGCTGGTCTCGCTCTGGGAAGTCGCGTTCGGCTGGCTGCGCACCCGCCTCTATTCGGAGACCAGCCAAAAACTGGATGTCGAGCTGGGCAGCCGGTTGTTCCGCCACCTGCTCCGCCTCCCCCTAGCCTGGTTCGAGAACCGCCGGGTCGGCGACACCGTCACCCGCGTCCGCGAGCTCGAGACGGTGCGCGAGTTCATGACCAGCGCCTCGCTCACCGTGCTGGTCGATCCGCTGTTCACGATCGTCTTCCTGATCGCGATGTGGCTCTACTCGCCGATCCTGTTCGTCATCGTCGCACTGACGCTGCCCGCCTATGTGATCGTCTCGCTGGTCGTCACGGGCCCGCTGCGCCGCCGCCTCGACGAGAAGTTCGCCCGCGGCGCCGCCAACAACGCGCTGCTCGTCGAGAGCGTCTCGGGCATGCAGACGCTCAAGTCCGCCGCGGTCGAGCCGCTCTGGCAGGATCGCTGGGAGCGCCAGCTCGCCGCCTACAGCGCCGCCAACCAGCGCGTCATCAACCTCGGCAATTCGGGCAGCCAGGCGGTCCAGTTGATCTCGAAGCTCAGCCTCGCCGCGATCCTGTTCTTCGGTGCGCAGCAGGTGATCGCCGGTGCGCTCACCGTCGGCGGGCTGGTCGCGTTCAACATGTTCGCCCAGCGCGTCTCCGGCCCGGTGATCCGCATGGCGCAGCTCTGGCAGGACTTCCAGCAGGTCCGCCTCTCGATCCAGCGGATGGGCGACATCCTCAACGCCGGCCCGGAGCCCGGCGCCGGCTCCCGCGCCGCGCTCCCGGCGCTCCACGGCCACATCCATTTCGAGAATGTCCGCTTCCGCTACGCCGCCGACGGCCCCTGGACGCTCGACGACATCAATCTCGACCTGCCCGCCGGCGCCACGCTCGGCATCGCCGGCGCCTCGGGCTCGGGCAAGTCGACGCTGACCAAATTGCTCCAGCGCCTCTATCTCCCCGCAAGCGGCCGCGTGCTGATCGACGGTGTCGACCTGGCCCAGATCGATCCCGCCTGGCTCCGCCGCCAGATCGGCGTGGTGCTGCAGGAGAATGTCCTGTTCAACCGCTCGATCCGCGACAATATCGCGCTCGCCGACCCCGCCCTGCCGATCGAGCGGGTGATGACCGCCGCGCGGCTGGCCGGCGCGCACGACTTCATCCTCTCCCTCCCGCAGGGATACGACACGATCGTAGAGGAGCGCGGCGTCAACTTCTCCGGCGGCCAGCGCCAGCGCCTCGCCATCGCTCGCGCGCTGATCGCCAACCCGCGCATCCTGATCCTCGACGAAGCCACTTCTGCGCTCGATGCCGAGAGCGAGGAGATCGTCCAGCGCAACCTCAAGGCGATTGCCGCCGGCCGTACCGTCCTCATCATCGCCCACCGCCTCTCCGCGATCCGCCAGTGCGATCGCATCCTGACGCTCGACAAGGGCCGCATCGTTGAGAGCGGCACGCATGACGAACTGCTCCGCCTCGACGGCCGCTACGCCGCGCTCCACCACCGCCAGATCGGCGTGCAGGCGGGAGCCGCCGCATGAACGCGATCACCCATCACTGGACCGCGATCCGCGACGCACTCGACAATGAGCGTGCCCGCGCCCGCACCGCGATGCGCACCGAGGAGACCGATTTCCTCCCCGCCGCGCTCGAAGTGGTCGAGCGCCCGGTCTCGCCTACCGCGCGGATCACCGCCTGGGTGCTGCTCGGCCTGCTCGTGGTCGCGCTGCTGTGGCTGTTCCTCGGTCGCGTCGATGTCGTCGCTTCCGCCCCCGGCCGCCTCGTCCCCGCCGACGACGTCAAGCTGATCCAGCCCGGAGCCGGTGGCGTGGTCCGCGCCATCCTGGTCCGCGACGGCCAGCAGATCCGTGCCGGCCAGCCTTTGGTCGAGCTCGATCCCACTGTCTCCGATGCCGATGCCGCCCAGGCCGGCAAGGCGCTGGAAGCCGCCGAGCTCGACGCCGCCCGGCTGCGCGCGATCCTCTCCGGGCTCGACGGACAAGGCCTGCGCTTCACCCCGCCCGCCGGCACCACCGCCGAAGTCGCCGCCACCCAGGTCGCGCTCGCCCGCGCCCAGCTCGCCGAGATCCAGGCCGGCACCCAGACCCGCGCCGCCGATACGGAAGCCGCCCGCGCCGCCCGGGCCGAGGCGCAGATCCAGGCCGCCAAGCTCGGCGAGACCCTGCCCCTGCTCGACGAGCAGATCGAGGCGAACGAGAAGTTGCTCGAGAAGGGCTATGTCTCGAAGCTCAAGGTCATCGAGATGCGCCGCCAGCGCCTCGCCGCCGCGCGCGACCGCGACGCCGCGCTAGCCACCGCGCGCAAGGCACAGGCGCAGATCGCAGTGGCCGGCGGCAATTCCAGCCAGTCCGCCGCCGAGGCGCGCGCCCGGATCCTCGCCGATCTCGCCAAGGCGGAGAGCGACGCCCGGCTGCGCAAGGAGGAGCTGACCAAGGCGACGAAGCGCTCCAGCCTCCAGCGCCTGGTCAGCCCGGTCGATGGCACCGTCACCCAGCTTGCCGTCCACACGGTCGGCGGCGTGGTCGAGGCGGCCAAGCCGATCATGGTGATCGTGCCGGCCCGCGGGAAGCTGGTCGCCGAAGTGGCGATCGCCAACAAGGATGTCGGCTTCGTCACCGCCGGCCAGCCGGTCGCGCTCAAGGTCGAGGCCTTCCCCTTCACCCGCTATGGCGCGGTACCCGCCAGGCTCGAGCAGATCAGCTCGGACGCGGTGCAGGACGAGAAACAGGGCTTGATCTACACCGCCCGCATCGCGCTCGACCGCGCGACGATCCAGCGCGACGGCGCCAGCGTGAAGCTCACCCCCGGCATGGCGGTAACCGCCGACATCCGCACCGGCCGCCGCTCGCTGGCGTCCTATCTGCTGAGCCCGATCGACGAGATCCGCACCACTGCGGGACGGGAGCGGTAGGGCTTACCCTAGTTCCCAACCTTCACTCGTCATCCCCGCGAAGGCGGGGATCCAGAGTCACAAGGGACGCCGCTCTGCCACCCTGGATCCCCGCCTTCGCGGGGATGACGAAGGGTTAGAACAAGGCTCTTCCCCCCAATCGTCATCCCGGCGAAAGCCGGGATCTCAGGCGAAGGCGCGGGGAAAGAGCCGCACGAGATCCCGGCTTTCGCCGGGATGACGGCTAGATGCCGCGAAGTTTGAGAATGTTGGCGAGTCGCACCGCCCCTCGCCGCAGGCCGCCTCAATACGCGTTGTGATGCATCAGCACCTGCGCGGTCCGCACCAGGATCGAGATGTCGCGCAGCAGCGACCAGCCATGCTGATATTCCAGGTCCGCCTCGAGTCGGTCGATGATGTCGCGCTTGGTATTGGTCGCGCCGCGGAAGCCGCGGATCTGCGCCAGCCCGGTGATGCCCGGCTTGAGCGCATGGCGGTGCCAATATTGCCGGTCGACGCGCCAGAACAGCTCGTCCCCGGCGGTCGATCCCAGCGCATGCGGGCGCGGGCCGACCAGGCTCATCTCGCCGAACAGCACGTTGATCAGCTGGGGCAGCTCGTCGATGCTGGTCATCCGGATCAGCCGGCCGACCTTGGTGATCCGGTCGTCGTCGCGGCTTGCTGAGCGCGCGCCGGTCGCGTCGCTGGTCTCCACGCGCATGCTGCGGAACTTGAGGATCTGGAAGATGCGGTTGCCGCGCCCCATCCGCTCCTGGCGGAAGAACACCGGCCCCGGCGAATCGAGCTTGATCGCGATCGCGACCATCACCAGCACCGGCAGCAGCATCAGCAGCGCCGGCACCGTGATCGCCAGGTCGAGCGCGCGCTTCTTTACCCGGTTGGCGCGGTTGAGCGGCCCCCAGGAGACCACCACCGTCGTCACGCCGTCGCGCTGCCGCGTGGTCAGCGGGCCCAGCTCGGCGATCTCGGGCACCACGATCTCGCCGACGATGTTGACGCCCTTCAGCGCCCGCGCCCATTCGGCCTTGCGCTCGGGCGCGCAGGCGATGACCACCCGGTCATAGTCCTGCAGCACGGTGCCGAGGCGATCGAGCATGTACGGATCGTCGAGATCGGTGCGCAGCCCGGCGAGCCGCGCATCGAGCACTTCCCGGTTGCGATAGGGCCGCGGCGCCATCGCTCCGTCGGTGATCACCAGCTCGACGCTGAGCTGGCCGAAAGCCTTGCGAACCATGTGGCAGATCAGCAGCCGCTGGGCGAGCAGCAGCGTCAGTGCGGTGACCATCGCCATGCCCAGCGCGAAGCGCGGCACCTTGCCGGTCACCCGAAGCGCAAAGGCGGCGAACAGGAAGACGAGCAGGGTCGTGGCGAAGGAGAGCAAAGCCTGGCGCACGCTCTTGCTCGGCTTGGTCAGGCAGCGCGGGTTATAGGCCTGGTTCTGGAACGCAATCGCAGCATGGACGAACAACAGCCCCGCCATCGCGGTCCACAATTCGTCGGAGATATGGCGCGGTTCCTCGATCACCAGCGCCACCGCGAAGCCCAGCGCAAGTGCCAGCGCGTCGGACGCGATCAGCGATAAACTGAGCCAGATCTTGGCGTTGCGCCGCGCCACTTTCGCAAGCGGCGTTCTGGTTGGAACCCCCTGGATCGCCAAGTCGATCTTGGACATGGGCCACCGATACTCCCTGAGCTCAAATACGCGAGCTTGTTGCGACGCAACATGACTTGGAGGTTAGAGAACACAAGCGGCCAGCGCGGGTACGTGCCGGATACGAGACGATCCGTTCCGGTGTGAGATAAAGCGGTGACGCAGGGGGGCGAGCCGCGCTAGAAAGTCCCCATGATCGCCCGTCTCGGCGCCGCGCCGGCGCGCATCCGGCTGCTGTTCTTCGCCTTCGGGGACTTCGCCTTCAATCTCTACTGGCAGAGCATCATGCTCTTCCTGCTCTTCTACTATACCGAGGCGCTGGGGCTGCCGGTGGCGACCGCCGCGGCGATCTACACCGTCGCCTCGGTCTGGGACGGCCTCGCCAATTTCCTTGCCGGCGCGGTGGCGGACCGGCGCGAGCCCGGGCGCGGCTATGGCCGGTTCCTGATGCTGGGCAGCGTGCCCCTCGGCCTCGCCTTCGTCCTCACCTATCTGCCCCCGCTCGCCGGGGGATGGTGGGGGATAGCGACGGTCTTCCTCGGGCATTTGCTGTTCCGCACCGCCTATGCCGCGGTCAACGTGCCCTATCTGGCGATGAGCGCGCGGGTGAGCAGCGACAGCCGCGACCGTGCCTTCCTCGCCGGGATGCGCATGGTGTTCGGCACGATGGCGGCGGTGCTGGTCGCCCGCGGCACGCTGCCCTTCGGCGCGTGGATCGCCGGGAGCACGGTGCCCGCCCAGGCCTATCTTGGCGCGGCGATCCTGTTCGCCGTCCTCGGCACCTGCATCCTGATGCTGGTCGGCGCCAGCTACCGCGAGCAGGTGGTGCCCGCCCGCACCCAGCCGCCCTCGATCGCCGCCAGCCTCCGCAGCCTTGCCGCCAACCGCGCCTTCGTCACGCTCAACCTTGCGATGATGGCGATGATCGTCGCGGTGACGATCCTCAACAAGTCGGTGCTCTATTATTTCAAGTATTTCGTCGGCGATGCCGTGGCCGGGCAGAGCGCGCTGGCCTGGATGGGCGTGGTCGGCGCCGCGGCGGTACCCTTGTGGATGCTGCTCCAGCGCCTGCTCGGCACGCGCAGCCTCTGGTTCCTCGCCGCCGCCTTCTGCATGGCCGGGCTGCTGCTGTTCAGCGGCATCCACATCGACAAGGCCGGGCCGATGCAGCTGTTCCTGGTCGCGATGCAGGCGGTGATCGTCGGGCTCCACTTCGCCTATTGGGCGATGCTGCCCAACACGGTGGAATATGGCGAAAAGACCACCGGCCTGCGCGTCGAGGGCGCGGTGTTCGGCATGGCCGCCCTGCTCCAGCGCATCGCGATCGGCGTCGCCACGCTGCTGCTTGCCGCCGGCTTCGACTCCGCCGGTTTCGTCGCCAATGTCCGCCAGAGCGAGGCGACGCTGGCGACGATGCGCTTCACCATCGCGCTGGTGCCGCTCGCCTTCCTGGCGCTGTCGGTGGTGCTGATGTGGCTCAACCCGCTCGGCCGCGGCGAGCATGCGAAGATCGTCAGGGACCTGGAGGACCGCGCCTCCTAGTAAAAGGCCGGAACGACAGCCCCGGCCTTTCTGATGCGTTATGCCACCAGCGTGAACTGGGCATGCACCCCGTCGGCCTGGGCCGAGGGTGCGATCCACAGGTCGAACAGCCCCGGCTCGACGGTCGGCTTGTTGTCGCGGCCGATGAACAGCAGCTGCTCGCGCTTGAGCTTGAAGGTGACCGTCTCGCTCGCCCCCGGTGCCAGTGCCAGCTTGCGGAACGCCTTGAGCTCGCGCACCGGACGGGTCACGCTCGCCACCCGGTCGCGGATATAGAGCTGGACCACTTCCTCGATCGCATGCGCGCCCGAGTTGGTGATCTTCGCCGAGACGCTGATCTCGCCGTCCCAGGCCAGGTTCGCCGGCACCGAGAGGTCCGAATAGCCGACCTTGCCATAGGTCAGGCCGTGGCCGAACGGGAACAAAGCCGAGTTCGGGATGCCGCGATAATGCGCCTTGTAGGGCTGCAGCGCGCCTTCCGGGTTCGGGCGGCCAGTCGGCTTGTGGTTGTAGTAGAAGGGTTGCTGGCCCGGCGAGCGCGGGAAGCTGCACGGCAGGCGGCCGGCCGGGCTGTAATCGCCGAACAGCACGTCGGCGGTGGCGTTGCCGCCTTCCGAGCCCAGGAACCAGGTGACCAGGATCGACGGCGCGTTCAGCACCGCGCCCTCGAGCGCCAGCGCGCGGCCGTTCTTGAGCACCACCACGATCGGCTTGCCGGTCTTGGCCACTGCTTCCGCGAGTTCCATCTGCGGCGCGGGAATGACGATCTCGGCGCGCGACTGCGCTTCGCCCGACATGTTCTCGCTCTCGCCGATCGCCAGGATCACCACGTCCGCCGCGTTCGCCGCGGCCACCGCCGCCTCGATCCCGCCGGCCAGCGGCTCCTCGACCTTCGAGCCGAGCGTCACGCTCACCGCATTCTTGTCGGCCACCGCGCCGCGCACGCCCGTCGCCAGGTCGATCGCCAGCTTGTTGTCGCCGTAAACCACCCAGGGCCCGTTGATGTCGTGCTGGCCTTCCGCGAACGGGCCGATGATCGCGATCTTCTTGCCGCTCTTGGGCAGCGGCAGCAGGTCGCCGTCATTCTTGAGCATCACGATCGACTTGCGGCCGGCCTCACGGGAAAGCGCGATCGCCTGCTTGGTGCGCGAGCGCGCCTTTTCGCGCTTGGCGTCGATGCGCCGGAACGGATCCTCGAACAGGCCGAGCCGGGCCTTCATCACCAGCACCTTGCGCACCGATTCATCGACCCGCGCGATCGGCACTTCGCCCTTGGCGACCAGATCGGGCAGGTGATCGCGGTAATAGCCGCTGGTCATGCTCATATCGACGCCGGCCAGGAAGGCGAGCTTGGCCGCCTCGCGCGCGTCCGCCGCGAAGCCATGGTCGATCATCTCCATGTCGCCGGTGTAATCCGAGACGACGAAGCCATCGAACTTCCACTCGTCGAGCAGCAGCGTGCGCATCAGCCATTCATTGCCGGTCGAGGGAATGCCCGAGATCTCGTTGAACGAGGCCATGCCGGTGAGCGCGCCGGCGTCGATCGCGGTCTTGAACGGCGGCAGATAGACTTCGCGCAGCGTCCGCTCGGACATGTCGACGCTGTTATAGTCGAGCCCCGCCTCGGCCGCGCCATAGGCGGCGAAGTGCTTGAAACAGGCCAGCATCGAATCGATCGCCTTCAGGTCCTTGCCCTGGAAGCCGCGCACGCGCGCCGCCGCGATCAGTTCGCCGAGCAAGGTATCCTCGCCCGCGCCTTCCATCGTGCGGCCCCAGCGCTGGTCGCGCGCGATGTCGACCATCGGCGCGAAGGTCCAGTCGATGCCGGCCGCGGCGCCTTCGTACGACGCCATGCGCGCGGTGCGCTCGGCCAGGTCGGGATCGAAGGCCGCGGCCTCGCCCACCGGCACCGGGAAGATCGTGCGATGGCCATGGATCACGTCGGCGGCGAACAGCAGCGGGATCTTGAGGCGCGACTTGGTCATCGCCACCGTCTGCATCCGCCGCGCCATCTCGGCGCCATTGCCGTTGAACACGCCGGTCAGGCGCCCCTTCTCGACCTCGGCGAGCTGCCCGTCGAAGCTCGGGCCATTGGTCGGCGGATTGAGCGCAGTCGCGACGGTACCGGACCAGGCGGCCGGCAGCAGCGTCAGCTGCCCGGCCTTTTCCTCCACCGTCATCTTGGCGATCAGCGAATCGATGAAGGCGGGCGCCGGCATCTGGCCGGCCGCCTGCAGCATCGCGCGCGCCGGGCTCGCGGCCCAGGCCGCGACAGCGCCTGCGCCCATCAGAGCCGCGCGCCGCGAAATCCTGGTGTCGAACATCGTGTTTCCTCTCCTGTGCGCCCCTGGCCAACCACCAACGGACATTGTCTCAACCATATCCGGTCGCGAAACTTTTTTGCTTGTCGCAACCGTCCGTAACCGGTTACATAACTCGCACACGGCTTGCATTGCAATCGCCGAAGCGGTCTGAAACGCAGGAAACATGCGCCCAAGCTTTTGGGGGGCCGAGGGAGGAAGGGACTGAAATGGCCGAGGCCACCATCCGGGATGTCGCGCGCCGCGCCGAGGTATCGGTCGCGTCGGTGTCGCGCGCCCTGAACGGCCTGGACAATGTCCGTGCCGAGACCCGCGAAAAGGTCATCAAGGCCGCGAACGAGCTCGGCTATGTCCCGCATGCCGGCGCGCGCAGCCTCAGCCTGGCCCGCGCCCATGCGATCGGCGTCGTCCTGCCCGACCTGCACGGCGAGTTCTTCTCCGAATGCGTGCGCGGCATGGACAAGGAAGCCAGCCGGCGCGGCTATCTGCTGCTCCTCTCCAACATGCATGACGACAGCGACCAGGCGGCGGTGGCATTGCGCGCGATGCGCGGCCGGGTCGACGGGCTGCTGGTCATGGCACCGCACATCGCGCCCGAGACGCTCGAGCATGCGATCCCGCCCGCGCTCCCCTCGGTGATGCTCAACAGCCATGCCGACCTGCCCGGCCGCCCGGCGCTGCGCTTCGACAACCGCGCCGGCGCCGAGGCGATGGTCGATCATCTCGTCGCCAATGGCTATCGCCACATCGTCCATATCGCCGGGCCCGAGGGCAATCTCGACGCCGCCCAGCGCGCCGAGGGCTATCTCGCCGCCTGCGCGCGCCACGCCCTGCCCGCGCGCATCCTGCCCGGCGACTTCAACGAGGAAGCCGGCGAAGCCGCCGCGCGCGCGATCCTGGCGAGCAGCACGCCCACCGACGCGGTGTTCGCCGCCAACGACATGATGGCGATCGGCTGCCTCCACGCCCTGCGTTCCGCCGGCACCCAGGTGCCCGAGCAGATCGCCGTCGCCGGCTTCGACGACGTGCCGCTCGCCCGGTATCTCTCGCTCAGCACGATCCGGGTGAACATCGCCGAGATGGGCGCCCGCGCCGTCGCCCGGCTGATCGACCTGCTCGAAGGCAAGGACCTGACCCGTGCCAGCGAGACCCTCCCCCCCGAGCTGGTTACGCGCGCCACCACGGCGCCGCGCACCGCTCACCCCAACGGAGCCGCGCATGCGTGACCGCGGCTCCGTCCCTTTTTCGGCCTGGAATGTAACCGGTTCCAACGCCAATTTCCGCGGATACACCCCCCTCGGGGGCGGCGCCTCATGCGCTGCCCCCAATTTTTCCGGCCGGAACTCCGGCCCGGGGTGGAACCGTTACTCTCTCTTATCGTGTATGAGGCTTTGGACATGATCGACCGGCGCGCGCTCCTCTCGCAGTCTTCGGCGCTGCTCGCGGCCACGGCAGTGCCCGGCGCCGCCGCGGCCCAGTCGCGCAAGGGCGCGGGCGTCCGCACGCTGCCCGCCTTCTACGAGGACATCGAGTACCGCACCTTCCGCTGGTTCTGGGAAACCGCGCGGCGCGACAACGGCCTGGTGCCCGATCGCTACCCCTCGCCCAGCTTCTGCTCGATCGCTTCGGTCGGCTTCGCGCTCACCGCCTACCCGGTCGGCGTCGAGCGCGGCTGGATCACCCGGGCCGAGGCACGCGACCTCACCCTCACCACGCTGCGCTTCTTCTGGGAAGCGCCGCAGGGCCCGGAGCCGAGCGGCAATATCGGCTACAAGGGCTTCTATTATCACTTCATCGACATGATCAGCGGCGCGCGCTTCGGCCGCACCGAACTGTCCAGCGTCGATACCACGCTGCTGCTGATGGGCGTGTTGTTCGCCGGCCAATATTATGACCGCGCCGATGCGAAGGAGCGCGAGATCCGCGATCTCGCCCACAAGCTCTATGCCCGGGCCGACTGGAACTTCTTCCGCTCGGACGGCCGCAAGCCCGTGTCGATGGGCTGGCATCCGGAGCGCGGCCTGATCCCGAGCAGCTGGACCGGCTATAACGAGGGCATGTTCGTCTACATCCTCGGCCTGGGCGCGCCGGAGCATCCGCTCCCGGCCGACAGCTGGGACGTGTGGACCGCAACCTATCCGCGCAGCTGGCGCGGCGAAGGCCCTACCCGCCACATCGCCTTCGCGCCGCTGTTCGGCCACCAGTATAGCGAGTGCTGGATCGATTTCCGCGGCATCCGCGACAAGGTGATGCGCGAGGCCGGGTTCGACTATTTCGAGAACAGCCGCCGCGCCACCTATGCCAGCCGCGCCTATTGCATCGCCAATCCGCAGGGCTGGGACGGCTGGTCGAAGGATATCTGGGGCCTCACCGCCTGTGACGGGCCCGGCGGCTTCAAGCTCGACTTCAAGGGCAAGCCCACCGACTTCTTCGGCTATTCGGCACGCGGCCCGCTCGGCCAGCCCGACGGCCGCGACGATGGCACCCTGGCACCCACCGCGGCGCTCGGCTCGCTTCCTTTCGCGCCCGAGATCGTGATCCCGGCCGCAGAGGCGATGCGCCGCGAACATGGCGACCTGCTCTACGGCAAGTACGGCTTCTTCGATTCGTTCAACCCGAGCTTCCGCTGGACCGACAAGAAGCTGTCGAACGGCCGCGTCGATCCGGTGAAGGGCTGGTACGACACCGACTATATCGGCATCGACCAGGGCCCGATCCTGCTCCAGGCGGCGAACTACCGGAACGACTTCGTCTGGAAGCGCATGCAAGGCTGCGCGCCGATCCGGAAGGGCCTGAAGGCGGCGGGATTCACCGGAGGCTGGCTGGGCGCATAATAGCCCTCTCTCGCCCAATACCGTCATCCCGGCGAAAGCCGGGATCTCAGGCGAAGGCGCGGGAAAGGAGCCGCACGAGATCCCGGCTTTCGCCGGGATGACGGCTATTTGATCCGCACCGCCTTGGTCCGCTTCGAAACCCCATTCTCGTCGAACGCCTCGACCGCGACCCAATAATCCACCCCGACATTGAGCGCGCGGATGTCCAGCGCCGAACCCTGGTCGGCCCAGCGCTGATAGGTCAGCGTCAGCCGGTCGGGCCGCACGCCCCACAGCACATTGTAGCCGACCGCGCCGGACACCGGCTTCCACGTCACATGCGCATTGCGGGCATCGCTGTCGCGCTTCGCCGTCACGCCGCCCGGCGCCGCGGGCGCCTTGCCGCCGGCCGAACCGAACACGCGCAGGTCGGCGATCGCCAGGTTCCTGCCGCCGACATGGCCGTGCACATAGCGCACATACCGCGCCCGTACCGGTGCCGGCAGCTGGAAATAGGCGTTGGGCCGGTCGCGCCGCGGCGCCTCGGTCTTCGCCAGCGGCGACCAGTTCTTGCCGTCGAGCGAGGATTGCAGCTCGAACTCGGTATAGATGTCCGGCGCATCGCCGAACCGCCCGGCCTTGTAGTCGGCGAAGTTGACCTGCACCGCGCGCAGCGTCTTCACCGCGTCCAGGTCGATAGTCAGCGTCTCGCCCGGCTTGTTCGCGCCCGCCACCCAGAAGCTGCGGGGATCCTCGTCGGTCGCACGGCCCGCCGCGAACTCGCCCATGGTCGACGAAGCCATTGCCGGCTTCTTGTACGAAAGCAGCATCCAGCCGGTGAACAGGCTCTCGGGGTCTTCGACCTTGCCGGTCGGGGCATAGTGCGGGAAGTCGCCGAAGCGGGTCGAGACCGCCATCTGCCCGTCCGCCCAGAACCTGGCCGGCCACATCCCGATGCGGCGCTCGAAGGTCCAGTTGTATCCGATCCACGGCGTGCCGGTGTTCCACCAGTTGCCGTTGACGTCCTCGAAGGTCGAGCCGTGCCCCGCGCCCTGCACGAAGCCGCCGGGCTTGTAGGCTACCGGGTTCCACGGCGCATATTCGAACGGCCCGAGCGGCTTGTCGGAGACATAGGTGCCGTTGGAATAGGCGTTATATTCGGTGCCCGGCGCGCCGTACTGGAGGAAGTAGCGACCGTTCACCTTGGTCATCCAGGCGCCTTCCATGAAGGGCTGGATTGGCGTCCCGTTGGGCAGGGTGCCCGAATGATCCTGGCCGAACCGCTCCCAGCCATGCTGGTCCGGATGCAGCGACAGCATCGGCCTGGGCTTGCCCTTGTAGATCAGCTTGCCGTCCTCGAACGCGATCTCGATCCCGTAGAGCGGGAAGACGTTGGACGAGCCCCAGTACAGGTACCATTTGCCGTCCTCGTCCTTGAACAGCGCCGGGTCCCAGGGGCCGGGCGGCACCTTGTCCTCGCCCGGCGCGGGGACGTGCCCCTCGCCCACCGAATCGACCAGCTCGGGCATCCGGCGCACGAAGAAGTCGAGCGTGCCGCTGTCGGGGTCGGTGGTCGACAGGATCGATTCCGCCCGCGTCATCGACGGCTGGATCAGGATGCGCTCGCCGTCGCTCCACACCGCCGGCGCGACGATCGAGTTGAAGGGCCAGCGGCTCGGCTTGATGAAGGTCCAGTGGACCAGGTCGCTCGACGACCAGTATCCGTCCGCCAGCGTCTGGAAGAGATAGTATTTGCCCTTGTGGGTGACGATCGCCGGGTCGGCGCCGGTGCGGTACGAGACGCCCTGGTTCACCTGCTCGAAATTGTAGCGGTAATCGATGTCGATCGGATTGGCGTAGGTCTGGCGCACTTCCTGCGCGTGCGCGGCGGTGGCCACGACCAGCCCGAGCGGAAACAGGATACGCATGTCACTTCCCCGAAAAGAAAAGGGGGAGGAAAGCCCGTGGCTCGCCTCCCCCCGAAATTGTCAGCGCGAAGCCGGGCTTAGAACTTGTAGCCCAGGCGGAACTGGATGCGCCGCGGCAGCGTGATCGTGTTGTTGCCGATGCGGCCCGGATCGAGCGGATCGGTCGCGCTGAAGAAGCCGTCGAAGTCCTTGAAGTTCTTGTTGTTGAACGCGTTCAGGATGTCGACCGCGGCCTCGACCTGGCCGATGCCGTTGATCTTGAAGCGGTTCGCCAGCGTCAGGTTGACTTCGCAGAAGGCGAAGAGCCCCTCGATGCAGTTCTTCTCCGGATAGGCCGAGGTGATGCGCAGCTTGCCGGTGTCGAAGCCCTGGGTGGCGTCGGTGACCTGATAGGCCTGGCCGCTACCCAGCTGGGTGACCGTCGAGAACGAGAAGCCGAGCGGCAGGTCGACCATGCCCGAGATCACCACCCGGTGACGCTCGTCGCCCGGACGGGCACGCCAGCCATAGGCGTCCGGGGTGATGCCATCGAGGCTGAACAGGTCGTTGCCGTTCTGCTCCGCCTTGGACAGCGTATAGGCGATGTTGAGGCCCCAGCCCGACGACTTGGTGTAGTTCTTGTCGAGCGTGACGAAGAGCGCCTTGTAGCGCGTGTCGAGGCCGTCATAGCCGATCAGGACGTTGGCATAGCCGTACGGCACCACCGTCGAGGTGTTGCAGCAATTGCCCAGGCCGTTGTTCTGACGCGTCGCGAACAGGTTGGTGTAGCCGTTGCGGCCGCGCTGGTACGAGCCGGTGATCGAGGCCTGGAACACGCCGATACGCTGGCGCACGCCGAGGCTGAACTGGTCGTTGACCGGCGGCTTGGCATCGTTCTTCACCGCGAACAGCTCGGGCAGGCCGGCGCCGGCGGCGCTGGCGCGCAGCGCGATCAGGCCCTCGCGGGTCAGGTAGGACGGGTTCCACGCCACGGTCGGCAGGCCCGAGCGCGGCGAGCCGTCGGTCGAGAAGCGGAACACGCCGATCGGGTTGAGCACGCGCGACAGCTCGTCGACCGTGTTGTTGAAGTTGTTGCGGTCGTAATAGCGGCCCCAGCCGCCGAAGATCACCGTCGAGCGATCGCCGTTGAGGTCGTACGAGAAGCCGACGCGCGGCGCGAAGGCGCCGGTGAACGGCTTACGGTCATGCCCGTCGGTGATGTAGTTCTCGGGGTCGAAATAATAGGTCTTGGGCAGCGAGCGCAGCGCGGCGGCGGCACTGGCCGGCGTCACATATTCGTTGTTGAAGCCGTTGGTCTCATAGTCCCAGCGCACGCCCAGGTTGAGCTGCAGGCGCGGGGTGAGGTTCCAGTCGTCCTGCACATAGACGCCGACCTGGGTGTTCGACGCCTGGATCAGCGAATTGCCCAGGCCCAGGCGCGCCTCGCTCGGGAAGGCGAAGCTGAGGTTGTTCCCGGGGTCGCTGACGAAGGTGTAGTGCGGCTGGACATAGGCCTGGTTGTCGAAGGTGATGTCGGTCACCTGGACGCGGACGCCCGCCTTGAACACATGGCCCGCAATGCCCGAATAGGTGAAGTCGTTGCGGAAGGTGTAGCTGTTCTGCGTTTCGCGGCGGGTCGAGTCCTTGCCGCCCGCGATGATCACGCCGGCATATTCATATTGCGGCAGCTCGGGGTGCAGCGAGGTCGGGTTGAACGTGTAGTTCAGGTAGCTGGCATTGAACTCGTTGACGAAGTTGCTGCCGTTATACGCCCATTTGAACTGGTAGGTGTCGACCCGGTTCTTCTTGTTCTCCGCCGCCTCATAGGAGGTCTGGTTGCCGAAGCCCTGGATGTCGGACTCGTCGCGGCGGCTGAACGACAGGTCGAAGGTCTGGCGATCGTCCGGGGTCAGCGTCAGCTTGCCGAAGTAGAAGTCGCTGCGGAACGGGCTGACGAACGCGCCCTCGAGCGTGCTGATGTCGCGGCCGAGCGAAGCCGAGGCCGCGGCGCGCAGCGCGGGCGTGCCGCCGGCGACCACGTTGAACGCGCGGTCCTGGTCGTTGCCTTCATAGGCGCCGAAGAAGAACAGCTTGTCCTTGATGATCGGGCCGCCCAGCGCCGCGCCGTACTGCTTGCGCTCGAACGCCGGCTCGGCGCGGTTGTTGCGCTTGTCGAGGTACGACTTCTCGCTGAGGCTCTTGTCGGTGTACTGGCCGAAGATCTCGCCGTGGAACTCGTTGGTGCCCGACTTGGTGATCGCGGTCACGATCGCGGCGCCGGCCTGCTCATACTCGGCCTTGTAGTTCTGCGTCAGGACGCGGAATTCCTGCACGGCGAGCTGGCCGAACGGGTTGCCGCGGCTGTTCTGCTGGCCGGCGATGCCGCCCTCGCGCAGCTGGTTCTTCAGGCTGACGCCGTCGATGAACACATTGACCTGGCTCGCGGTCGACGCGCCCGAGGTAATGCCCTTGTCGGTCTCGCTGTCATTGTAGCGCACGCCCGGGGCGAGCGCGGCAAAGGCCAGGAAGTTGCGATCGGTCTGCGGCAGGCGCTCGATCTGGGTGGTGCTGACGTTGGTGGCGACTTCGCTGGTGCGCGTCTCGCGCAGGCGGGTGCCGGTCACCACGATCTGGCTGCCTTCGGTCGGTGCGGTCGCCGCGGCGCCGCCCACCGCCAGGTCGAGGCTGGCCGCCTCGCCGACGCCGACGACGATGTTCTGGCTCACCGTCTCGGTGCCGGCGGTCGCGGTCACTTCATATTCGCCGGGGCGCAGGCCGTTCAGCGCATAGCCGCCATTGGCGTCGCTTACCGCGCGGAAGGTCTGGTTGGTCGCGATGCTGCGCGCGGTCACCTGGGCGCCCGCGGCGGCGCTGCCGTCGGCGCCGGTCACCTGGCCGCTAAGGCTGGCGGTGCTCACCTGGGCGGATGCCAGGGTCGGCAGCATCACTGCGCCGCCCGCAAGCAGGGTCGCGGCGGCCATTGCCGTCGCCGAGATGCCACGTGTCAGGACACGACGCTTCGAATTGGAAATCGCCACTCTAATCCTCCCCAGCCCAAGGCTGTAATCGGTTACAAACTCGGATCCGCATTGGTCTTGTTTTTATGCGCGGACAGAAACGCCCCCTGGAACCGGTTACATGAAACTGTCAATCCCATGTTTGCGTCAGCGTTGTCGGGAGCGCATTTTGCTGCGGTGCGATGTGTCCCGCATGCAACACTCGTCCCTGGCTGGCGCGATCGACCGGTCATCGGGAGTCCCTCTTGCGGCGCATGCGGGGTGTTCCCCATATCTGCGCCATGAGCGAAACAAACGCGTGGCACGGCACGACGATCCTTTCCGTGCGCAAATCCGGCAAAGTGGTGATTGCAGGCGACGGGCAGGTCTCCGCCGGCAACACCGTGATGAAGCCCAATGCCCGCAAGGTGCGGCCGCTGGGCGATGGCAAGGTGATCGCGGGCTTTGCCGGCGCCACCGCCGACGCCTTCACCCTGTTCGAGCGGCTCGAGGCCAAGCTGGAGCGCCATAACGGCCAGCTGCTCCGCGCCGCGGTCGAGCTCGCCAAGGACTGGCGGACCGACAAGTATCTCCGCAACCTCGAGGCGATGCTGATCGTCGCCGACGCCGAAGTGACGCTGGTCGTCACCGGCAATGGCGACGTGCTTGAGCCCGAGGGCGGCGTCGCCGCGATCGGCTCGGGCGGCAATTTCGCCCTCGCCGCGGCGCGCGCGCTGGTCGATTACGAGAGCGATCCCGAGAAGATCGCCCGTCAGGCGATGAAGATCGCCGGCGAGCTCTGCGTCTACACCAACGATCGCCTCACGGTGGAAACGCTGGACAGCGCCAATTAACCAACGCATCGGCGGCGGCATGAAGTTCCGCATGGATTATGACGCCGCCCGCAACCGCATCCTGGTCGAGATCCGCGATTTCTGGACGATCGACACCGTCCGCGAATTCGCGGCGGCGGCGGGCGCGCAGGCCCAGGAAGTGCTGGCGATCCGCAACGACTATGACGTGCTGATCGACTCGCGCGACTTCCCGGTCCAGGCCAACGACGTCGCCGACCTGCTGCCCAGCATCGCCGAGGCCGGGCTCACCCTAACCTCGGGCCGCGCCGCCTCGGTGGTCGGCAGCCACCTCAACAAGCTCCAGGCCGAACGCACCCAGACCCATCCCCGGATGCGGATCTTCATGACGGTGGAAGAAGCCGAGGCGTGGCTGGCCGAGGCGCGCTGAAATTCAGCCCCTTAATTCCCCGGCGAAGGCCGGGGCCCAGTCTCAACGCAGCCGGTCAGGCGCGTGAACCTCTCGAACGACATGGCAACCGGGCCCCGGCATTCGCGGCGAACGCCTCAGTTGCCGTCGGCATCGACCATGAACACCATCGGCCTACCGCGCGACATCGGCTCCCAACCGGCCGACAGGGCGGCGCGCACGCACCGCGAGATCGTGGCGTCATCGAGCTGGAGACGACCGCGTGGCAACCCCTTCAACAGCCGCTTGGGCGGCGGAAATTCCACCAATGCTTCGCGCTTGGCATCCTGCTGGAGAATGGAAATCGTCATTCCCTTCCAGCCTTCGTCATCCGACAGATGCGGTTCGCGCTGAAGGTGCCAATCATAGGATACGCCATCGACATTTACGGTGCCGGCATTGCCTCGGGAGTTCGACATATGGCCGGCACTAGCATACCAGCCGTGGCGAAGCACGGGGCGGGTTCATGTCCAGGGTACAGGCGACGCCTGCACTTGGCGCATGCAAAGGCAAACCGGCAGGGTTTTGGATTCCAATGAATTATCGCCATTCCTTCCATGCGGGCAACAGCGCCGATGTCGTGAAGCATAGCCTGCTGATCGCCCTGGTCCGGGCCCTGCAGCAAAAACAGGGCGCGCTGACCCTGATCGACACCCATGCCGGCTGCGGGCTCTACGACCTTGGCGGCGAGCAGGCCCAACGCACCGGCGAAGCCGCACAAGGGGTGCTGCGGGCCTTTGCCGACGCGAACCCCTTGCTCGACGACTATCGCGCCGCCGTACGGGCAGTGAATGTCGGGCCGGAGCCACAGCTCTACCCCGGCTCGCCGCAGTTCCTGGCGCAGCTCCTGCGCCCGCAGGATTTGCTGATCCTCAATGAAAAGCATCCCGAGGACGCCAATGCCCTGCGCGGCGCGATGCGCGGCACACCCGCTGCCGTGCACGAGCGCGATGCCTATGAGCTTTGGCTGGCGATGCTGCCGCCCCGAACGCCGCGCGGCGTGGTGGTGGTCGATCCGCCGTACGAGCAGACGGACGAACGCGCCCGCATCACCGCCACCCTCGCCGCGGCGCACCGCAAATGGGCACATGGCGTGACGGTGATCTGGTATCCGCTGAAAGACCGCGCGACGCATCAGCGGTGGAAGGGCGATCTGCGCAGGCTCGGCATCCCGAAATTCCTGGTCGTGGAGCATTGGCTGTATGACGCCGATCAGCCCGGCATCTATAACGGCGCGGGCCTTTTCATCGTCAATCCACCCTATGCCTTCACCCAGGCGCTGCCGCCGCTGCTGGAAGCCCTCCGCGCCGCGCTGGCACCGGAAGGGCATAGGGGCGAGATCATCGCCGATTGGCTGGACGATAGAAACTGAGCCTGGTCCCGGATCCAGGCTGTATCGACATTCAAGCGGCGCCCCGAGCCTATGCTGATCCCCGGCGAAGGCCGGGGCCCGGTTGCCATGTCGTTCGAGAGGTTCACGCGCCTAACCAACTGCGTTGAGACTGGGCCCCGGCCTTCGCCGGGGAACCAGGAAGTGGCCGAATGTCGATACGACCTAAGCCCCTCCACCCATGAGCCCAGCTCATGGCTCTCCCAACCAAAACCAGGTTGAGCGCGGCCCCGCGCGCCCTACCCTGCGGCCATGCAGATCGCCCGCCGCCCGCTGATCGCCTCCGCCGCGCTCGCCCTCCCCGCCTGCACGACGACCGCGCCGCGCCCCCGGCTGGCGAGCGCCAGCACCACCCGCGGCCCGAAATGCCTGCCGATCGTCAATGTCGCGCCAAGCCGCGTCATCCGCACCGTCGCGGGCCTGCGCCCCTACCGGTCGCAAGGCTTCGTCGTCCGCGCCGAGGCGCTGGGCGACAAGCGCCTCGTCCATAATTACGGCCATGGCGGCGCCGGCATCACGCTGAGCTGGGGCACCTCGCGCCTCGCGGTCGATCTCGGCCTGCCCGGCCATAGCGGCCCGGTCGCGGTGCTCGGCTGCGGCATTGTCGGGCTCACCACCGCGCGGCTGCTCCAGGAGGCCGGCCGCCAGGTCACGCTCTACGCCGCCCAGCTGCCGCCCCACACCACGTCGAACATCGCCGGCGGCCAGTGGCATCCGGCCAGCCTCTACGATCCCGGCCAGGTCACCCCCGAATGGATCGCCCAGTTCAAGCTGGCGATGGACTATAGCTGGCGGCGCTTCCAGATCATGGTCGGCGAGGAATATGGCATCCGCTGGGTGCCGACCTATCTCCAGATGCGCGACGATCCGGCCGAGGATTCCGCCGAGCCCGATCTCTCCAGCGCCTATGAGGCCGACCGGGTGATCCTCGGCCCCGGCGAGCATCCCTTCCCGGTCCGGCGCGTCCGCCGCTTCAGCACCATGTATGCCGAGAGCGGTCATCTCCTCCGCCAGTTGATGCGCGACATCCAGATCGCCGGCGGCAGGTTCGTGATCCGCGACTTCGCCACCCCGGCCGACATCCTCGCCCTGCCGGAAACTTTGGTCTTCAACTGCACCGGCCTCGGCGCCGGCAAGCTGTTCGGCGATACCGGCATCGAGCCGGTGCGCGGCCAGCTCGCGGTGCTGCTCCCACAGAGCGAGGTCCAATATGCCTTTGCCGGCCGCATGGGCTATATGTTCCCCCGCGCCGATGGGATCATCTGCGGCGGCACCTTCGAGCATGGCGAATGGGATGCCACGCCCCAGCCCGATCGGATCGCGAAGATCCTCGAGCGCCAGCGGGACTTCTTCTCGGGCTTTCACTGCACGGCTTGAAGCGGACGGGGCGGCCCCCAACATCGGGGTCCGAAACGAAGCCAGAGTATCCAATCCCCCAATGAACGAGAATCTCACGCCCAAGGCGATCGTCGCCGCTCTCGATGCGCACATCATCGGCCAGAAGGATGCCAAGCGCGCCGTGTCGGTGGCGCTGCGCAACCGCTGGCGCCGCCAGCAGCTCTCGGCCGATCTCCGCGACGAGGTCACGCCGAAGAACATCCTGATGATCGGGCCGACCGGCTGCGGCAAGACCGAGATCAGCCGCCGCCTCGCCAAGCTCGCCGACGCGCCCTTCGTGAAGGTCGAAGCGACCAAGTTCACCGAAGTCGGCTATGTCGGCCGCGACGTCGAGCAGATCGCCCGCGACCTGGTCGAGGAAGCGATCCGGCTCGAGAAGGAGCGCCGCCGCGCCGCGGTGAAGGACAAGGCCGAGGAAGCGGCGATGGGCCGGTTGCTCGACGCGCTGACCGGCAAGGACAGCTCCACCGCCACCCGCGAAGCCTTCAAGCAGCGCTTCGCCGAGGGCACGCTCGACAATGCCGAGATCGAGATCGAAGTCGAGCAGGCCCCGGCCATGCCCTTCGACATCCCGGGCGGCGCGCCGCAGATGATCAACCTGGGCGAGATGATGAAGGGCCTTGCCGGCACCCCGCTCAAGCGCCGCAAGATGAGCGTCCGCGCCGCCTGGACCAAGCTGGTCGAGGAAGAGGCCGACAAGCGGCTCGACCAGGACGAGGTGAGTCGGGTTGCCTTGGCCGATGCCGAGGCGAACGGCATCGTCTTCCTCGACGAGATCGACAAGATCGCGGTGAGCGACGTGCGCGGCGGCTCCGTCTCGCGCGAAGGCGTGCAGCGCGACCTGCTGCCGCTGATCGAGGGCACCACCGTCGCCACCAAGTACGGGCCGATGAAGACCGATCACATCCTCTTCATTGCCTCGGGTGCCTTCCATGTCGCCAAGCCGAGCGACCTGCTCCCCGAGCTGCAGGGCCGCCTGCCGATCCGCGTCGAGCTGAAGGGCCTGACCGAGGAGGATTTCGTCGCGATCCTGTCGGACACCAAGGCGAGCCTGGTGCAGCAATACGCCGCGCTGCTCGGCACCGAGGGCGTCAGCATCGACTTCACCCAGGACGGCATCCGCGCGGTCGCGCGCATTGCCGCCGAGGTGAATGGCGAGGTCGAGAATATCGGCGCCCGCCGTCTGCAGACGGTGATGGAGAAGCTGCTCGAGGACATCAGCTTCGGCGCCGAGGACCGCAAGGGCGAGACGCTGGTGATCGACGGCGCCTATGTCGACAAGCAGCTCGCCGCGGTGGCGCGGAACACCGATCTGAGCCGCTACGTGCTGTGAAGTTCGAATCCCTCCCCCGCGGCGCCGGGGGAGGATTTTTTGGAGTTATTTGGCCTTCTCGTACGGCGTGAACTTGCCGAACATGCAATAGGCGCTCGGGATGCTCGATCCCGGATCCAGCACCCGGAACCGGTCGTTCCGGCAGATCTGCGATCCATGCACCTCGACGATCAGCGTGGTGTAGGGTCTCAGCCCAGGGCAGGAACTGCCCAGGTCGTTGCGCCACAAGGTCCGGCCCAGCGGCTTGTAGAGGATCGTATGGTCATCGATGATCTGCGGTCCGTCGCTGTCGGTCACCGAGATGCAGTCCCGCGGCGCCCCCGCCACCCGGTCGCCCAGCGCCGAAGCCAGGTCCTTCTGCGCCTCGGCCTGTTGCGAGGCCATCATCTCGCTGCTCGCGGTACAACCCGCCAGCACGATCGCGGCGATCAGCATCACAGCACGCATCGCCGCTCTCCTCACTTGCTGTAGGGCACGAACGGCCCCAGCGCGCAGGATCCGGTCCACATGCCGCCGATCCGCGCCCGCGTCTGAACCGTATCGCCCCGGCAGACCCGACCGCTGACGCTGGTGATCACCGGCAGGTCGCCGCGCGACAGCCCCGGACAGGAGCCGATCAGGTCGCTGCGCCAGACCTTGTTGCGTCCGCCGATATAGAGGATCGTATTGGCATAGCCCTGCATCTCGCTCGTCCGCTGCGGCGGCAGGCAATCCACCGGCGCACCGGGGGTAAGCCCGGCAAGGCGCTTGGCAATCCTGGCGTCGTCGCTGTTCGCGCCCTTCTGGGGCAGCGCGGTATTGGCCGCGCAGGCAGCGAGGATCAGAAGCGGTGTGGCGAAGCGGATCATCATCTGTCTCCCGTCGCCCCCGACACTGTCCGGACTATACGCCCGCGTCGATCAAAAAACATCCTTTGCAGCACGCCGCTCGGCGAGCTGCTCGACGCTTTCCGCGCGCAGGAACGGGTTGGTCGCCAGCTCGGCGCCAATCGTCGTCGGCACGGTCGGCTCGCCGGCTTCGCGCAGTGCATCGACCTCGGTCATGCGCGCCTGCAACGCCGCATTGTCCGGCTCCACGCTGAGCGCGAAACGGCCGTTCGCCTGGGTATATTCGTGAGCGCAATAGACCTTTGTCTCGGGCGGCAGCGTCGCAAAGTACCGCATGTTGCGGAACATCTGCTCCGCCGTCCCCTCGAACAGCCGGCCGCAGCCCATCGCGAACAGCGTGTCGCCGACGAAGATGATGCCCTCGGACGCGAAATGGAAGGCGATGTGCCCGGCGGTATGCCCCGGCACGTCGACCACCTGCGCGACATGCTGGCCGACCTTGATCTTGTTGTTCGACCCCGCCAGCCAGTCGGCGCCCGGGATGCGCGTGCCCTCACCCGAAGGCGCGATGATCACCGCGCCGGTCTCCGCCTTCAGCTGCGCATTGCCGCCGGTATGATCGGGATGCCAATGGGTGTTGAGGATCGCGTTGAGCTTCCACCCGCGTAGCTTGAGCTCCTCGAGCACCGGCGCGGCATCGCCCGGATCGACTACGGCGGTCTTGTCCGCGCGCTTGTCGTGGATCAGCCAGATGTAGTTGTCGCTGAGCGCTGGAATGCGGACGATCTCGAGTGCCATGATACCCTTCCGCTTTCCTTTTAGGCCTTTAACCAGACTTTACACCAATTCCGCGCAATTTTGCTGCGCGGTCGTGCAGCTTCAACGCCGCGCGGCGCGGAGCTCCTCGGCCAGCCGGCGCACCAGCGCCTCCGCCCCCATTGCCCGCACCCGCGCCACGTTCGTCCCCGCCCAGAGCGGCGAATAATCGCCCCGGCCATCGGCCTCCGCATGCGCGCGCAACGGCGCGAGCGCATTGGAGCCATAAGGGAAGGCCGGCACCTCCGTGCGGATCGGCCCCAGCTCGCGCATCAGCCGGTTGCGGATACCTTGCGCCTCCCGGCCCGAGAACAGGTTGGTGAACTGCGTCGTGACCTCGGTGCCGAGCAGCGCGCGGAACGGTGCCGAGATACTGCTCTCTTCCGCCGCCAGGAAGGCGGTGCCGAGCTGCACCGCGCTCGCCCCCGCCGCCAGCGTCCGGGCGATGTCCGCGCCGTCGGTGATCCCGCCCGCGGCGATCAACGGCACGGCGATCTTCTCGGCCAGCAGCTCGGCAAGCGGCACCGGCGCATGCGCATCGCCCAGGAACCAGCCGGCATGCCCGCCCGCTTCCGCCCCCTGCCCGATCACGGCATCCACACCGCGCTCGGCGAGCCAGCGCATCTCCGCGCGCGTCGTCGCATTGCCGAAAACCAGCGCCCCGGCTGAGCGCACCCGCGCGAGCAGCGCTTCGTCCGGCAGCCCGAAATGGAAGCTGACGACCTCCGGCCGCGCCGCCTCGACCGCCGCGCACAGCGCCGCATCGAACGGCCGGCGCAGCGGCGGCGACGTACCCGGCGCCACGCCTTCCCGCGCGTAATAGGGCGCGAGCAAGGCACGCCAGGCGCTTTCGTCCGGCGCCGGATCGGGCAAATGATGGCAGAAGAAATTGAGGTTGAGCGGCCCAGCCGCGCCGGCGCGAACCTCGGCGACCTGCGCGGCGAGCTGTTCGGGGGTCAGCAGCGCGCAGGGCAGCGATCCCACTGCCCCGCCCCGCATCGCCGCGATCGCGAGCCCGGGCCCGCCGGCACCGGCCATCGGCGCCTGGATGATCGGGGCGCGGGCCCCGATCGTCTCGAGAAAGCCTACCACTGCCCCGTGTTCGGCATCGATGCCCAAGGCTCGGCCGGCGGCAGCGGATCGCCCGCCTGGAGCAGCTCGATCGAGATGTTGTCGGGGGTGCGGACGAACGCCATGTTGCCGTCGCGCGGCGGGCGGTTGATCGTCACGCCGCCATCGAGCAGCCGCTGGCAGGTCTCGTAGATATTATCGACGCGGTAGGCCAGGTGCCCGAAATTGCGGCCGCCGGTATAGACCTCGGCCGGGCTGCCGTCCTCGGCCGGCCAGTTATAGGTCAGCTCGACCTCGGCATCGGCGCGCTTGCCCTCACCCTTGCTGTCCTCGTCGGCGGCCAGGAAGATCAGCGAGAACCGCCCCGCCTCGCTCTCCATCCGCCGGACCTGCTTGAGGCCCAGCAGCTCGAAAAAGGCGATCGTGGCGTCGGGATCCGTCACGCGGATCATCGTGTGGAGATAGCGCATGCGGCGGGAGATAGGGGCGGGCGGAGGGAAGCGCCAGTCCTGCCGGAGCCCCTCCCTGGAAGGGAGGGGTTGGGGGTAGGGAAAAGTTCCACCGAGACCGACGCCCGCCGATAGGCCCCACCACAAACCCCTCCCCCGAGGAGGAGGGGCTTAAGGGATCACTTCTCCGTCGCCGAGAACTGCTCCAGCGCCTTGCGCGCCGCGCTGGCCAGGCCGGTGCCCGGCGCCAGCTCGATCACGCGCGCCCAGGCGGTGCGTGCATCCGCTTCGTTGCCGCTTGCCGCCGCGATATTGCCTGCCTCGAGTTGGACCGAGGGATCGTCGCCCGAGCGCCGCAGCGCTTCGGTGATGTCGTGTGCCGCGCGCGGCAGGTCGCCTGCGCGCCGCGCCAGCGTCGCCGAGAGCAGCCAGGCGAGCGGATCCTTGTCGGCATAGGTCAGCGCCCGGTCGATGTCGCTGCGCGCCGCTTCCATGTCGCCCAGGGCGACCATCGCCCGTGCCCGGTCGAGATGCGCCTCGCCCAGGTCGAGCCCGGCCAGCGCGCCGGTCGCCAGCGCCGCATCGATCGCCGCGCGTGCCTTGGCGGGCTGCTGCGCCGCGATCCAGGCGTTGCCGGCAGAAGCCCAATATTGCGGGGCGCGCGGGTCCTTCGCGGTCTCCGCCTCGCGCGCCGCATCCTCGAACGCGCCGGCCGCCGCCGCCCATTTGCCGCCATTGGCATAGGCCACGCCCAGGCACTGGCGCGCTAGCACGCCGCCGCCCTCGGTGCGCCACTGCCCCGCATCGACCACTCCCTTGGCGGGGTCGGTCGTCGCCAGGTCCATGCACTGGGTGAAGCGCGGCGGTTCCTTGGGCGCCGCCGTCGCCTCCTGCACCGGAACGGTCTGGAGGGCGAGGATCAGGATGGGGAGCATAGGGTGAGCACTTCCTCGAGCGCGCGCACGATCAGGGCCAGGTCCTGCTCGCGCGAAAAACGATGTTCCGCGTCCTTGACCAGCAGAGTCTGCACCATGTCTGAACGGATCATCGCCGCCAGCCGCGGGGCATATTCCCAGGGCACTTCCCTGTCCTTCTGCCCCTGGAGCAGCCGCACCGGGCCACCCCAGGCGATCGGCTGGACGAGCACGCGATTGGCCTCGCCCGAAGCCCAGAAGCCCCGCGTCGTCACGGTCGGCTGGTCGCCATAGTCGTTCGGCGTCTCGAGCCGGCCCTGCTGGAGCAGGATCATCTTCTGCTCCATGGTGAAGCCCCAGTCGGTGAAGTCCGGCGCCGCAGCGATGCCGACCAGGCCTGCGACCACTTCCGGCCGCGCCTTGGCGATCATCGCCATGATCCAGCCGCCCATCGACGAGCCGACCAGCACCACCGGGCCCTTCACCACCTCGTCGATCATCCGCAGCGCGTCATCGCGCCACGCCGCCAGCGTCCCGTCCTCGAAATTGCCTTCGCTCGCCCCGCAGCCCGAATAGTCGAAGCGCAGGAACGCCCGGCCGTTGGCCCTGGCCCATTCCTCGAGGTGCAGCGCCTTGGTGCCGTTCATGTCGGACGCATAGCCACACAGGAACATCACCGTCGGCCCGGCGCCGGGGGTGTGGTGATAGGCGAGGTTGGGAGGTGGAGGGGTAGTTTCTTTGGTCATGCCGGAGGCTTAGCGCCTCACCCCAAACCCGTCATCCCCGCCCTCGCAGGGATGACGACTATTAGATCCCGCCCGAAAACGTATCGCACTGGCCAGGATCGCCGGTCTCCAGCCCCTTCTTGAGCCAGGCCATGCGCTGCGCCGAGGTGCCGTGGGTGAAGCTCTCCGGCACCACCGTGCCCTGCATCTGGCGCTGGAGCGTATCGTCGCCGATCGCGTTCGCCGCGGTCATGCCTTCCTCGATGTCGCCCGGTTCGATCCGGTCCTTGTTGCGCGCCGCCCAGACGCCGGCGAAGCAATCCGCCTGCAGCTCCAGCCGCACCGACAGGGCATTGCCCTCGGCCTGGCTCGCCCGCGCCTGCAGCCGCGAGACCTTGTCCGAGGTGCCGAGCAGGTTCTGGATATGGTGGCCCATCTCGTGCGCGATCACATAGTCGCGGGCGAAGTCGCCCTTGGCGCCGAAGCGCTGCTCCAGTTCCTGGAAGAAGCTGGTGTCGAGATACACGCCGTCATCCGCCGGGCAGTAGAACGGCCCGACCGCCGAGCTCGCCGCGCCGCAGCCCGACTGGACATTGCCCTGGTAGAACTTGATCGTCGCCGGGCGATATTGCGCGTTCGATTCCTTGAAGATCGTCGCCCAGGTATCGTCGGCCAGCTTCATCACCCGGCACGATTCGAGCCGCAGGTCGCCCTGGCACACCTGCCGCCCGCTCTGTCCCGCGGTCGGCGACTGGCCGGTCGAGCCGCCGCCGGTGCTGCCCAGCATCCCGCCTCCGCCGCCGCTCATCGCGAAATAGGCGATGGCGATCAGGCCGATGATCGCGATGCTGCCACAGCCCATGCCGCGGCCGAGCAGCAGGGGCAGCAGCCCCAGCAGTCCGAAACCACCGCCACCTCCGCCACCACCGCTCCCCAGGTCCTGGGCGTGGTCGGTTGGGTCGATATCGTCGAGCCGCATGGCGATCCTCATTGTTAGGCCATCGCAACAATGCCCCAAGCGGCGTTGCGTTGCACGTGCCAAGCCATACCAAAAGATGCACTTCCCTCGGCCCCGGCTTTCGGCCACAGCAACCGCCATGGCAGACGCCGAGTCACGTCCCCGCCGCCAAGCCACGGGGCTTCCGCTTCCGGACACGGTCGCGCTGGTATTGCAGGGCGGCGGTGCCCTTGGCGCCTATCAGGCCGGCGTCATCGACGAGCTCCACACCGCCGGGATCGAAGTCGACTGGGTCGCCGGCATCTCGATCGGCGCGGTCAACGCGGCCCTTTTCGCCGGCAACCTGCCCGGGAAGCGCCTCGCCGCGATCCGCACCTTCTGGGAAGACGCCACCGCCGCGCTGCCCGATTTCTCGCTGCCGATGCACGATGCCGCACGCGAGTTGAGCCATGAATGGGCCGCCGGCATGGTCATGCTCGGCGGCGTGCCCGGCTTCTTCCGCCCGCGCCTGCTGCCGCCCGCCTTCGCCGTCCCCGGCACGCCCGAGGCGCTGAGCTTCTACGATACCTCGCCCCTGCGCGAGACGCTCGACCGACTCATCGACTGGGAGCTGCTCAACAATGGTCCCGTCCGCCTCTCGGTCGGCGCGGTCGATATCCAGAGCGGCAATTTCCGCTATTTCGACACGCATGACGAGAAGCTCGATGCGCGCCACATCATGGCATCGGGGGCGCTGCCACCGGGCCTGCCCCCGATCGAGATCGACGGCTGCTGGTATTGGGACGGCGGCCTCGTCTCCAACACCCCGCTCACCCATGTCCTCGACCGGCAATATGCCGAGACGCTGATCTTCCAGGTCGATCTCTTCCCGTCGATCGACGAGCTGCCCCGCACGATGACCGACGTGATCGCGCGCGAGAAGGAGATCCGCTTCTCCAGCCGCACCCGCGCCGTCTCGGACGAGCGAATGCGCCTGCGGCAGGAGCGCCAGATGGTCTGCCGCCTGCTCGACAAGCTCCCGCCCGAGCTGCAGGACGATCCCGACGTCCAGGCGGTCCGCGCCCGAGTCTCTGAATTTCCGGTCAGCCTCGTCCAGCTGATCTACCGCGCCAATGCCTGGGAAGGCGGCGCGCGCGACTTCGAATTCTCGGCGCGTTCGATGCACGAGCATTGGCAGGCCGGCCGCACCGATGTGGCCGAGACCATGGCCAATGCCCAGATCGTCGCCCGCAACATCCTCGACGGCCACACCGCCGCCTTCGACCTCACCCAGCGTTAGGAGTATTCCATGTTCCTCAAGGGCAAGTCCGCCATCATCACCGGTTCGACCTCGGGCATCGGCCTGGCCTATGCCAAGGCACTCGCCGCCGAGGGCGCGAGCGTGGTGATCAACGGCTTCGGCGATGCCGCCGCGATCGAGACGGAGCGCGCCGCGCTCGAGGCGACCAGCGGCGCGAAGGCGCTCTACGACGCCGCCGACATGACCAAGCCCGATCAGATCGCGGCGATGATCCAGCGCTGCCATGACGAGCTCGGCGGCCCGCACATCATCATCAACAATGCCGGCATCCAGCATGTCGCGCCGATCGACGAATTCCCGGTCGAGAAATATGACGCGATCATCGCGATCAACCAGTCCTCGGCCTGGCACATGATGCGCGCCGCGGTGCCGTTCATGAAGGCGCAGAAATGGGGCCGGATCATCTCCACCGCCTCGGCCCACAGCCTCGTCGCCAGCCCCAACAAGTCGGCGTACGTGATGGCCAAGCATGCGATCGCCGGCCTGACCAAGACGATCGCGCTCGAAGTCGCCACGCATGGCGTCACCGTCAACTGCGTGTCGCCGGGCTATGTCTGGACCCCGCTGGTCGAGAACCAGATCCCCGACACGATGAAGGCGCGCGGCCTCACCCGGGAGCAGGTGATCAACGACGTGCTGCTCGATGCGCAGCCGACCAAGCAGTTCGTCACTTCGGAACAGGTGGCGGCGCTGGTGCTTTTCCTTTGCCGGGACGAGGCGGCACAGATTACCGGTGCCAATTACTCGATCGACGGCGGCTGGACCGCTGCCTAAGGCGGTTTGGCGCCTGAAGAAGGGAAGAGGCATGAAGGGGATCCCCGCCGCCGCGGCATTGCTCGCGATCGGCTTCACCACCGGGTGCAGCGTCTATCGCGACGCCACCGCCACGCGCCCGCCCGCCGGCTGGAGCTGGCGCAAGGTGATGACCACGGCGGACGCCGATCGCATCCGCCAGTGGCGCCGCGCCTGGGACGATGCGCTCGCCCCGGCCAAGGCAGCGAACCCCGCGGCGATCGCGGCGGATCCCCAGCTCTTCGATCCCGACGTGGCGCTCGGCACCGCGATGCCCCCGGCCGGCGACTATCGCTGCCGCACCGTCAAGCTCGGCTCGCAGCAGCCGCTCACCCCCTATTACGCCGCCTATCCCGCCGGCCAGTGCCGGATCACCGTGCAGGGCCCGGAAATCCATTTCGTCCGCCTCGACGGCCAGCAGCGCCCGGACGGGCTGCTCTACCCCAACACCGATGCCCGCTCGATGTTCATCGGCGTGATGGTGCTGGGCGACGAGACTGCGCCGCTGCGCTACGGCGTCGATCGCAAGCGCGACATGATCGGCTATGTCGAGCGCATCGGCGAGAAGCGCTGGCGGCTGGTGCTTCCCTATCCGGGCTTCGAGTCAAAGCTGGATGTGATCGAGCTGGTCCCGGCGGGCTAGGTAGCCCGCAACCCGAACTCCCGCACGATGAACGCATAGAGTTCGGGCGCCTTGGCCCGCACATTCTCGCGCCGGAAGGGCGGCCGCGCGGCATCACCGTGCAGCACCACGCTGGCGGTCATCGCGAAGAATTCGAACGCGTTGGTCAGCATATAGGCCCGTGCCGGCCAGCGCCCGCTCGCCACCGCCTCGCGGTAGAAGCGCTGCACGTCCGGATTCTGCTGGCCGCCCGGCATCTTGAGCAGCTGCCAGCGGTGGATCAGCTCGTGGAGCAGCACCGGATTCTCCACCGGCTGCACCACCCGGGCGAAGAACACCCCGCGCGGCCCGGCGCGCGTCTTGGTCCCCGCCTCGCGGTCCACCGTGATAACCTGCGCCGCGAAGAAATCGCGCGCTTCGTCCGATACTCGCAGCGCCTTCACCAGCGCGATCTGCGCGGCAAGCGAAGCCGCGACCTCGGGCGTCTGCGCGCCGCCCTGCCAGTCGATCGCGAAGTCCTGGGCGGCCCAGGCAGGCCGCGCCAGCCCCAGCAGCAGCGCGCCACCGATCAGCTTCCTGCGCGCGAGAGGTTTGACAGGTTCCGGCACCCAAGCGACATTCGCGCCTCCATCAGGGGGAACCATATGCTCCGGTCGCTTCTTCTCGCAACTGCGATGACTTTCACCACGCCCGCTCTTGCCGATCCGGTGCACGACGCGACCCAAGCCGCGCTCCCCCAGCTCATGGAATTCTATCGCGACTTCCATTCCAATCCCGAACTCAGCCTCCACGAAGTGAAGACCGCCGCCAAGCTGGCGGAAGAAGCGCGCAAGGCCGGGTTCAAGGTCACCGAGAAGGTCGGCGGCACCGGCGTGGTCGCGGTGCTCGAGAACGGCCCCGGCCCGGTCGTGCTGATCCGCGCCGACATGGACGGCCTGCCGGTCACCGAGCAGACCGGCCTCGCCTTCGCTTCCAAGGTGCGCACCACCAGCGATGAAGGCATCGAGACCGGGGTGATGCACGCGTGCGGGCATGACACGCATATGGCGAGCTGGATCGGCACGCTGCGCAACCTCGCCGCGATGAAGTCCAAATGGCACGGCACCGTCATCATGATCGCCCAGCCGGCCGAGGAGCGCGGCATGGGTGCCAAGGCGATGCTCGACGACGGGCTGTTCACCCGCTTCCCCAAGCCGCAATATGCCCTCGCCTTCCACGACAGCGCCGGCCAGCCCGCCGGCCAGATCGGCATCACCGCCGGCTATGCGCTGGCGAACGTGGACTCGGTCGACGTCATCGTGAAGGGCGTCGGCGGGCACGGTGCCTATCCGCAGACGACCAAGGACCCGATCGTCCTCGCCGCGCGCATCGTCACGTCGCTGCAGACCCTGGTCAGCCGTGAAGTCGATCCGCAGGAAGCCGCGGTAGTCACTGTCGGGATGATCAAGGGTGGCTCCACCCACAACATCATCAGCAGCGAAGTGACGATGCTGCTCACCGTGCGCAGCTTCAAGCCGGAGGTGCGCAAGCTGTTGCTCGACGGCATCGCCCGCATCGCGAAGGGCGAGGCGATCGCGGCGGGCGTGCCCGACGACCGCCTGCCCGACGTGAAGGTCCGCGACAATTTCACGCCCGCCACTTTCAACACCCAGCCGATCACCGGCCGGATGCAGGCGCTGTGGACCGCGCGCTTCGGCAAGGACCGGGTGGTCGAGACCAAGGCCGTGATGGGCGGCGAGGATTTCAGCCGCTACTGGCTGGCCGACAATTCGATCCAGAGCCTGATCTTCTGGGTCGGCGGCGTGCCGACGGATAAATGGGCCGCATCGGACAATGGCAAGAAGCCCCTCCCCTCGCTCCACAGCCCCTTCTGGGCGCCCGATGCCGAAGCCGTGGTCGGCACCGCGACCGAGGCGATGACGTCGGCGGCGCTGGATATCCTGAAGAAGTAGGCGACGGCTCGCGAGAACAACCTGCTCCCCGGCGAAAGCCGGGGGCCAGGAAGACAAGCGACGCGGCAGAGAAATCCTGTGCCCCGGCCTTGGCCGGGGAACGGGCTTCGGAACAGCGGTTCCGGACGCGGGGCGCCGGCGAGTCTTCGCGGCCTCTTCCCACTATCATTGTCTAACCCGGAACCGGGATTGCGGCAAGCCGGGGTACCTGTTGCATGTAGCTGCCCTCGATTCGCAGACGAGGAGCAACGGCACATGATCTACTATCACGGCACCCGCGCGGACCTTCACCCCGGCGACCTGATCGCCGCCGGATACGCCTCGAACTATGGCGCGCGCAAAGCCAATCCCTGGGTTTATTTCGCCGGCACGCTCGAAGCCGCGATCTGGGGCGCCGAGCTGGCGCAGGGCGAGGGTCGCGAGCGCATCTACATGGTCGAGCCGACCGGCGACTTCGTCGACGATCCCAACCTCACCGACAAGAAATTTCCGGGCAATCCCACGCTTTCCTACCGTTCGCACGAACCGCTGCGCGTCACCGGCGAGGTCGAGCAATGGCAGGGCCATTCGCCGGAGCAATTGCAGCACATGAAGGACGCGCTGGCGCGGCTGAAGGCGCAGGGCATCGAAGCCATCGACTGACCGTCTTGATCCGGTCGCCGCGCCGCCCTAGATGACCGGCGCGGCGACCACGTTCCCGTCTCCCATGCGGAGGTTCAAGACCGGGACGGCCCGGCAGTCCTTTTCAGGAGGCTGCCGTGGTTTGGTTCATTCTCGTTATTGCCGGTCTGCTCGAAGTCGTCTGGGCCTTCTTCATGAAGCAGTCCGAAGGCTTCACGAAGCTCATCCCCTCGATCGTCACGCTCGTCACCATGGGCGCCAGCTTCGGCCTGCTATCGCTGTCGATGCGCGCCCTGCCGCTCGGCACCGCCTATACGGTGTGGACCGGCATCGGCGCGGTCGGCGCCTTCGCGGTGGGGATCGTGGTGCTCGGCGAGCAGGTCAGCCTGATGCGGCTCGGCGCCGCCGCGCTGATCGTCTCCGGCCTCGTATTGATGAAGCTGTCCACCACGTCCTGAGCCGGGCTCAGCGGCACTCCACGGTCAGGTGCGCCAGTTCGTGCACCGGCGCCAGCCGCGCGCGGACGGTATCAGCATCCGCCCCCACCACGCTGACGATCGCCGCCCGCGCCTCGGGCCCGACCCGCCACACGTGCAGGTCGGTGATCCGCACCCCGCCCGCGGCAAGCAGCTCGCGCACTTCCCCGGCGACATGGTCGTCGGTCCGATCGAGCAGCACGGCGGCGGTATCGCGCATCAAGGTCCAGGACCAGCGCGCGATGACCACCGCGCCGACGATCCCCATCGCCGGATCCATCCACGCCCAGCCCAGATAGCGCCCGGCGAGCAGCGCCGCGATCGCCAGCACCGACGTCAGCGCATCGGCCAGTACATGGACGTACGCCGAGCGGAGGTTGTTGTCGTGGCCGTGATGGTGATGATGCCCATGATCGTGGTGGTGATGATCATGCCCGTGGTGATGGTGATGCCCGCCCGAGAGCAGCAGCGCGCTGACCAGGTTCACCGCCAGCCCCAGCACCGCGACGATCGTCGCTTCGCCGAAGGCCACGGTGATCGGCTCGAACAGCCGCAGCACCGATTCCACGCCGATCCCCAGTGCGATCAGCCCCAGCACCATCGCCGAGGCGAAGCCGGCCAGGTCACCGACCTTGCCCGTGCCGAAGCTGTAGGCGGCGCTGCGCGCATGTTTCTTCGCATAGCTGTAAGCAATTGCGGCCACCGCCAGTGCCCCGGCATGCGTCGCCATGTGGAAACCGTCGGCGAGCAGCGCCATCGATCCGGTCCAGTAGCCGGCGACGATCTCGCCAACCATCATCACCGCGGTCAGCGCCACCACCCACAACGTGCGCCGGGCATTCTCGTCATGCGCGGCGCCCAGGAACACATGCTCGTGCGCCAGCGCGTCGATCTCGGGAAGCGTAGCCATGGAAAATCCTATTTCGAATAGCGGCGGATCACCGCCAGCAGCTCTTCCGCGCCCTGTGCGCGCTCGGCATCGCTGAGCCCGGGTGCGGCGACATGCGCCTCGAGATGGTCGGCGATGATCTCGTCGAGCAGCCCGTTCACCGCGCCGCGCACCGCCGCCACGAGCTGCAACACCTCGGCGCAGCCGGCCTCGCCCTGCAGCGCCCGCTCGACGGCGCCGACCTGCCCGCCGATGCGCCGCACGCGCGCGAGCAACACGCTGTTGTCATGGGAAAGATGCGCCATACCTATACCCCCTATAGGTATATTAGCGGCAGGTAAACCCCGCCGCGTTCAGCGCATCGCTTCCAGCAGCGGATAGAGGATCGCCTTCTCGCGCTCGATGCGTCTGCGCATCGAAGCGCGCATGGCCGTCGATGCCGCCCGATAGCCATCCCAGTCGGCGACGACGCGGTCGATCGTCCACCCGCCGACATGCCGGCTGCTGCTGGAGAGCATCTCGGCGCTGTTCTCGCGCAGCCGTTCGATCTCCGCCACCACCTCCGGCGCGTTGCCCTCGCGCAGCCGCGCGCTGGCCTCATCGACGAGCCGCCGGCGCCGGCTGCTCGCCCGGCTCAGCCGCCAGCGGATCGCGGCCAGCGCGCTCGCATCGGGCGCGGCCGCATGCGTCGCGTCCTCCAGTTCCTGGATTCCGGCGAGCAATGCCTCATGTGCCGCGAGAAGCTCCGCCAGCATGCCATCCCCTCAATTGACCTGCTCGATCAACGCATTGCGGTCAGCTGCGATCCGCTCAGGCGCGCACAGCGAGCATGAGCAGGCCGATCGCGGCACTCATCTGGACCAGGACGATCAGCACCAGGTAGAGCGAGAAAGGCTGCTTGCGCGTCTTGTGGCGGAACAGCCGACGCGCGGCGAAAGCGCCCGGCGATCCGCCGAGCAGCGCCAGGCCGAGCAGGTCACGTTCGGGAATACGCCGTCCGCCGGCGATCGCGCGCCTTTTGTCCTGCCAGAAGCGCAACAGGGTCCAGAGATTGATGGCGACGAGCCAGAGAAGCGCAGCGGCAAGCATCGCCCCGCCTTATCCGCTCGTCCCCATCTGGCGCCATGCATGAGATAAACTTATTCTCCGGCCTGCATGGTCCGCCCCCACCTCCCCCTCAATGCCCTGCGCGCCTTCGAAGCCTCGGCCCGCCACCTCAGCTTCACCCGCGCCGCGATCGAGCTCTGCGTCACCCAGGCGGCGATCAGCCACCAGGTGAAGGGGCTGGAGGAGCGGCTCGGCGCCCAGCTCTTCCGCCGCCTGCCGCGCGGCCTGGCGCTCACCGACGAAGGCCTCGCCCTGCTCCCCGCGCTCGGCGACAGCTTCGATCGCATCGCCGAGCTGGTCGAAGGCATCACCAGCGGCACGGCGGCCCAGCTCCTCTCGGTCGCCGCGGTCGGCACCTTCGCCACCGGCTGGCTGCTGCCGCGCCTGCCGGCCTTCCACGCCGCGCACCCGCGGATCGACCTGCGCCTGTTCACCAACAACAACCGCGTCGATCTCGCCGGCGAAGGGCTCGACTATGCGATCCGCTTCGGCGCCGGCGCCTGGCACGGCACGGAAGCGGTGCCGCTGATCGAGACCCCGCTCACCCCGCTGTGCACGCCGGCCCTGGCAGAGAAGCTCTCAACCCCCGCCGACCTGCTCGCGCTGCCGCTGCTCCGCTCCTATCGCGCCGATGAATGGCCGCGCTGGCTGGCCGAGGCCGGCATCGCGCCGGTCCCTTTGCGCGGCCCGGTGTTCGACAGCTCGCTGGCGATGGCCGAGGCGGCGGTACAGGGCATTGGCGTCGCGCTCGCCCCACCGGCGATGCTCGCCCGCCACCTCGAGGAAGGCCGCGTCGTTCGCCCCTTCGACCTCGAAGTCAGCACCGGCCGCTACTGGCTCACCTGGCTCCAGTCGCGCACGCCAAGCCCGGCAATGGCGGCGTTCCGGGAGTGGATAGCGGCACAGGCAGCCCCGTCTCGCTGAACAGCTGCGCGGCGATCGCCCGGTAATAGCCGCATATCTCGTCGAGCTCGGCGCCCGACATGCTCAGCCGCTCGCCGATCGCGACGCGGGGCAGCGCCACGCCGTCCCGCATCGGCCAGCCGACCGTCATGCTGATGTCGCCCCGCCGATCCCCCCGGCGCACCAGCCCCTCGCAGTGGAACAGGCAGTCGCGGCTGCGCGCCAACGCGATCAATCGGGCGTGGTCGCCATGCGGAGCACCGGTCATCGCGCGCAACGAGGCGAGCTTGCTGGCGGTGGCGCGCTCGCCCGCGGGCATTGCGATACCGCGGGCGCCGGCCAGCGCATCGATCAGCAGACTCAGGAAACGATCGAGCTCGCGCAGCCCGTTGCCGAGCACCCGGGCACGATACCGTCCCTCGATCGCACGCGGCGGCCCCTCGCGCGCCAGCCCCTGCGCCAGGAAATCGGCGCCGCGCTGCAGGGTGGCATGGGCCCGCGCCAGCTCGGCGCGGTCACGTCCGGTCAATCGCAGAGCTTCAGGTCATGGGCGCAGGTCTGGCCCCGGCTGTCGGTGCGCAGCGCATAGGTAACGCGCTGGCGCGATTCGAGCCGGTCCAGCCCTGAAGCGGCGAGCGCGCTGGCATGGACAAAGGCGTCGTCGCCGCCCCTGTCCGGCTGGATCACGCCGAAGCCACCGGCGGTGTGGTAGAAGAACACCGTGCCACTCAGCATGGAGCCGCCTTTCGCGCCGCGATCGCCTGCTCCACCGCGGCGAGCCCCTCGGCGCTGGCGACAGCCAGGTCGAGCGGCCGCCCGCCCAGCGCCGCGTCATGGCCGTTGAGGAACAGCGTCGCCTCCTCGCGGCCCAGCGCCTCGAACGCGATGCGCGCCGCGCGGCCCTGGCGCTCGGCAGACTGCGGATCAAGCCGCGCCGCAGTGAACTGCCTGCGGAACGGCCGGGTCTGCGGCCGTTCTTCGGGCGTCGACGCCGGTACGCTCGCCTCGCTCATAGGCTCGCCACCATGGGCAGCGGCGCATCCAGCGCGTCACGCAGTTCGGCGATCCGACGCGCATAGCCCCGCACCAGTCCCTGATGCGCGCAGCGTGCTTCCGATGACGCGGCGTCGCGGGCGCGTACCAGCGAAACCTGATGGCGATATAAGAGATAATTGAGATCCATGATGTGCCTCCGCATTTCGTAAGCGGGAGCGCACAAGTCTCTCAGCCGCGGGCGCCTACATGTCGGAACTGCTCGCGATGCCCGAGCTTTAGCACGGCGACGAGACCGGCGATAGCGCGATGGCACCGGCCGTGCGAGATTGCCCGGGCCCGATCCTCTCCCCGGGGCAAGCTCACCCCATCGCCACGGCGTCCACTGCATCCTCGCGCTTCTCGGGCCGGATATAGATCGAACTCAATTTAGGCTCCTGCGCCTTCAGCCGGTGCTCGATCCGCTCGATCAACGTCTCCGCCTCGCCCATCGGCAGCGTGTCGGCAAAGTCGGCGCTGATCGCCACGAAGATGCGGTCGGGCGCGGTGTGGATCGTGCGCACATGGTTCACATGGGTGATGCACGGCTCGGCCTCGAGCAGCGCCCGGATCCGCGCGACCATGTCCAGGTTCGCGCGCTCGCCGATCAGCAGCCCCTTGGATTCGCGTGCGAGCAGGCCCGCAACCGCCGCCAGGATCACGCCGATCACGATCGACGCCCAGCCGTCGATCCGCGGATCGCCCCAGTGATGGCTCGCCCATATGCCGATGCCGGCGACGATCAGCCCGGCGAGCGCCGCCGTATCCTCGAACAGCACGATGAAACCCGAGGGATCCTTCGATTCCTTGATCGCCTTCCACCAGCCGCAATCGCCCTTGCTGGCGGCGAATTCGCGCATCGCGATCCACCAGCTGGTGCCTTCGAGCGCGAAGGCGATGACGAGTACGACGTAGTTGGGCAGCGGGTCGCGCAGGGGTTCGGGCGACCGGATGTGCAGCCAGCCCTCATAGATGGAGACGCCGGCGCCCAGCCCGAAGATCAGGATCGCGACGACGAACGCCCAGAAATAGAGTTCGCGGCCATAGCCGAAGGGATGATCGCGATCAGGCGGGCGCTTTGCCCGATATTGCCCGTAGAGCAGCAGGCCCTGATTGCCCGTATCGACCAGGCTGTGCACCCCCTCGGTAAGCATCGAGGAGGAACCGGTAATCGCGGCCGCCACGAACTTGGCGACCGCGATTCCGAGATTGGCGGCCAACGCCGCGTAGATGACGATGTTGGCGCGCCATCCCGACGCGGGCGAGGCCGCCATTGCCTGGGCTTAGCCGAGGCCGATCTTCGACAGGATATTGCCGATCACGCCCTTGTCTTCGCCGGCCTTGGCCAGCTTGGCCTCGGCCTTCGGATCATAGCCCGAGCTTTCGGGCAGATCGCTATGGCTGTGACTGTGCACCGGCTGGGTGGATGCCGGCGGGTCCGACGCATCCATCGACTCGTCGAGCCCGCGGTCGAGCCGCGCTTCCTTGCTCTCCGGGTTGCGGTAGAGCCGCTCGGCAATCGATTCGTCGGTGCCTGCGTCCGCGGACTGGGCCGTCGTACGCACGGTTTCTTCGTCTGGGCCCGGTGCCACCGACATGCGGTCCAGCGCCGGGTCGATCGGGTTCGCATTCATGACTTCACTCTCCTGAGCGTTGCCAAGTTGTAACGAACGCAATTCGATTCGCGTTCCCGTGCCGGAAACCATGCGGGCGCAAAAGAAAACGGCCCGGCGAGTTTCCCCGCCGGGCCGCAATTTCTTTTACCTGCCGGGAACTTAGTTCCGCTGGCTGCCGAACAGGCGGAGCAGGAACAGGAACATGTTGATGAAGTCGAGGTAGAGCGTCAGCGCGCCCATCACCACGGCCTTGCCCATCATGTCCGTGCCGGCCACATAGCTGTACATGCTCTTGATCTTCTGCGTGTCATAGGCGGTCAGGCCGGCAAACAGCAGCACGCCGATCGCGTTGATCGCAAAGGCCAGCGGGCCCGACTGCAGGAACAGGTTGATCAGCGAAGCGACGATCAGGCCGACCACGCCCATGATCAGGAACGTGCCGAAGCCCGACAGGTCCTTCTTGGTGGTGTAGCCCCACAGGCTCAGGCCCGCGAAGCCGGCCGCCGTGGCGAAGAACACCTGGGCGATCGAGGTGTCGGTATAGACGAGGAAGATCGTCGACAGCGACAGGCCCATCACCGTGGCATAGACCCAGTACAGGGCCTGCATCGCCGGGGTGGACAGGCGCATCTGGCCGAAGCTCATCAGCAGCACGATGCCCAGCGGCGCCAGCATCACCACCCAGCCGAGCAGCGTCGGCGCATAGCCGACCCCGCGCGAGGTCTGCTGCAGCGCGAACAGCACGTCGATCGCGCCGCTCTTGGCGAACAGCAGCGCGACGATGCCCGTCAGCAGCACGCCCGACGCCATGTAGTTGTAGACGGACAGCATGTACGACCTGAGCCCCGCGTCGCGCGCTTCCACGCCCGCGCCGGCGGTCCCATAGGTACCCGTCCGGGGATCCGACCAATCAGCCATTGCAAAACTCCTTTGTCCGGCACCTGCCGGTCATGGTGTAATATCGCGCTCATACGGGGTGTTTTCAAGCAAAACCGGGGCTATCAGCCCTGAGTATGATCCGCCTGTTTGTCGGCCTGCGTCCTCCCGCCCCGATCCGCGCCAAGCTGCTCGGCCTGATGGGCGGCATCCCCGGTGCCCGCTGGCAGGATGACGACCAGCTCCACATCACGCTGCGCTTCATCGGCGATGTCGACGAGCGCGCCGCCGAGGATGCGGCGACTGCTCTGTCAGGCGTCTACTGGCCGCCGATCGAACTGTCCCTGGAAGGCGTCGGCGCGTTCGACAAGCGCGGCCGGGTGAACGCGGTCTGGGCCGGCGTGCGCCCAAAGGAGCAGCTCGCCGCGCTCCACCGCAAGGTCGATCAGGCGCTGGTCCGCGCCGGCCAGCCGCCGGAAGGCCGCGCCTATCTGCCGCATATCACCCTGGCGCGGATGAACAGCCCCACGGAGGTCGTCGAACGCTTCGTCGAAGCGCATGCCGGCCTCGCCAGCACCCCCTTCACGCTCGACCATTTCTTCCTGTTCGAAAGCAGTCTCGGCCACGAAGGCGCGCGCTACGACGCGGTGGCGCGCTATCCGCTGAACGGCTGAAGCCCCTGACCCGTCACCCCAAACGACCCCGTCATCCCGGCCTTGAGCCGGGGTCCCGCTTCTTCTTCGGCGGGGCAAGACAGCGGGATCCCGGCTCAAGCCCGGGATGACAAAAAAGGGAGGTCAGGGCAGCGACCAGCCGCTACCCCCGCTTCCCCTCGATCACCGCGCGCACCTTCCGCGCCAGCTGCTCGCGCGTGTACGGCTTGGACAGCAGCTCCACGCCCGCATCGAGCCGGCCGTCATGAACGATCGCATTCTCGGTATAGCCCGAGGTGAACAGCACCGCGAGTTCGGGCAGCCGCGCCCGCGCCAGCCGTGCCAGCTCGGGGCTCTTCAGCGCGCCGGGCATCACCACATCGGTGAACAGCAGGTCGATCGCCACTCCGCTCTCGATCACGCTCAGGGCACTCTGCGCGTCATTGGCGCGCAGCACGGTATAGCCCAGCTCGGTCAGCAGCTCGACCACCGTCGCCTGCACATCGGGATCGTCCTCGGCGACCAGGATCGTCTCGCTGCCACCGCGCATCGCCACCGTCTCGTGCGAGGCGACAAGCACTTCCTCGCGCTTGCGCACGCGCGGGAGGTACAGCTTCACCGTCGTGCCGTGGCCGACTTCCGAATAGAGCTTCACATGCCCGCCGGACTGCTTGACGAAGCCATAGACCATCGACAGCCCCAAGCCCGATCCCTGCCCCTCCGGCTTGGTCGAGAAGAACGGCTCGAACACCTGCTCGATCACTTCGGGCGGGATGCCGCTGCCGGTGTCGGTCACCGCCAGCATCACATATTGCCCGGCGGGCACGTCCTCGAGCCGCCGCGTATAGTCATCGTCCAGCGAGGCATTGGCCGCCTCGATCGTCAGCTTGCCCGTGCCCTGCATCGCGTCGCGCGCGTTGATCGCGAGGTTGAGGATCGCATTCTCGAGCTGGGTCGGGTCGGCCTGGCAGTTCCAAAGCCCGCCCGAGGTAATGACCTCGATCGCGATCGCCTCGCCCAGCGCACGGCGGAGCATGTCCTCCATCCCACCCAGGAACTTGCCGACGTTGAGTACCCGCGGCTCGAGCGGCTGGCGCCGGCCAAAGGCGAGCAGCTGGCTGGCGAGCTTCGATCCGCGCTGCACGCCGGCCAGCGCGTTCGCCACCCGGCGCTCGGCTTTCTCGTTCCCCTGCACGTCGCGCGCGAGCAGCTGGAGGTTGCCCGAGATCACCTGGAGAAGGTTGTTGAAGTCGTGCGCCACGCCGCCGGTCAGCTTGCCGATCGTCTCCATCTTCTGCGCCTGCTGGAGCGCCGCGAACACCGCCTCGCGCTCGAGCACGGCTTCCGCGACGCGGATCTCCAGCCCCTCGTTGAGCACGCGCAGCTCTTCCTCGGCCTGGGCGCGGCGATGCAGCTCGCGCTCGACCGCTTCGAACAGCCGGGCATTGTCCATCGCCAGCGCTGCCTGGCCCGCCAGGCTGACCAGGCTCGCCTCGGCCGCCTCGCTGAACCGCCCGGGCTCGGGATGGCCATAGAGCAGCCCGCCGATCACATCGCCCGAGGGCGTGCGCACCGGCACCGCCAGATAGGAGCGCACCGGCAGATGCCCCTCCGGCATGCCGCGGAACGGCGCGTTGTCGCCATAGCGCGGGTCGAGCGTGACATCGTCCACCCGGATGATCCCGGTGCCGGCAAAGGTCGGCTCGAACAGCCGCGTGATCCGCGGCATCGGGAATTTCTCGAAGGCGGATCGCGGTGCCCCGGCCAGCGCGTAGAGCATGTACGCCTCGGCCTGGTCGTCATCGACATGGTTGTAGAAGAAGGCGCCGAACTTCGCCCCGATCAGCGCCACCCCCGCATCCACCGCGGTCTGCGCCACGCGTGCGCTGTCGCGCTCGCCGGTGATCGCCACGCCCGCCTGGTTGACCACCTCAAGCGTCCGCGTCTTCTCCTCCAGCGCCCCGCGCGCCTCATGCTCGCGCTCCGCCGTCTCGTAATGCTCGGTGCGGTCGGCGCTGGTCCCGAAGATGCCGAGCACCGCGCCATCCGCCCCGCGGATCGGCGTCATCGCCAGATCGACCCGGATATCGACCTTCTCGCCATTGCCGCGCACCGCCTGCACGTGCAGCCCGGGACGGACCACCGCCTCGCCGCCCAGCGCCCGCTCGAAATGCTGCCCCACCTTGTCCCAGACCTGCGGCCAGCTCTTGTTGTAGGAGCGCCCGAAGATCCGGGCATTCTCGTCGCGATAGGCCTCGAGGATCCGGTCGTTGTAGAAGAACAGATAGTCCGCCCCCCAGGTGACGAAGGCGCGCTGGGGAGATGCCAGCATCAGGTCGAGCGCGACCTTGAGCTCGCCCGGCCACTCCGCGACCGGCCCGAGCTCGGGCACCGCGAAGTCGGGCGCACGCAATCTTTCCCCTGTTTCCCCGCCGTGGCTTGGCCAGGCGGTGTCGGCTTCGGCCATCCATGCTCCCCATGGGCCCCCGCCCTGGGCAGGGTTATACAGGCTTGTTTCCCGGGGAAAAGACGGGCGCGAAATCATCACAAGCGACAGCTGGCGCCCGCGCCGCAATCGCGCTCTACTCCCCGCGCAACAAGCAAGGCCCGGACATGGCGACACTGGCGCAAGACCTATCCCCGCAACGGCCGGCAGACACCGGCAGCCCCGCGCTGCGCCGGGCATCGATCCTGCTGGTCGCCGCGAGTTGGCTGAGCGCCGCGCTGTTCGGCGCCTATATCCTCGCCTTTTACGGCGGCACGCTGGCGGGCGGCGCACCCGATCGCTGGAACGAGAGCCTCCCCCGCCTGCACGAGGCCGCCACGCCCTTCGCCACGATCGCGATCGGCGCGCATTTCGTCACCGGCGGCGTGCTGCTGCTGCTCGGCCCGGTCCAGCTGATCGCCGCGATCCGCGCCCGCATCCCCGCGCTCCACCGCTGGCTGGGCCGGCTCTACGTCACCGCCGCGGCGATCGCCGGGCTGGGCGGGCTCGGCTTCATCCTGGCCAAGGGCACGGTCGGCGGCCCCGCGATGGACCTGGGCTTCGGCCTCTACGGCGCGCTGATGGTGCTGTGCGCCGGCCTCGCCTTCACCAACGCCCGCGCCCGCGATTTCGAATCCCACCGCGCCTGGGCCATCCGCCTGTTCGCGCTGGCGATCGGCTCCTGGCTATACCGGATGGAATATGGCTTCTGGTTCCTGTGCTTCGGCAAGCTCGGCCACACCGCCGATTTCCGCGGCGGCTTCGACATGGTGATGGACTTCGCCTTCTACCTGCCCAACCTCGCCGTCGCCGAAGCCTTCATCCGCGCCCGCCGTGCCGATGCCGCCCCGGCGCTCCGCATCGGCGCCGTCGCAGCGCTGCTGGCGGCCAGCGCCTTCATCCTGCTCGCCACCTGGCAGTTCGCCACGAAGATGTGGCTGCCCGGCATGGCGACGGGCTTCGAAGCGTTCGGCGGAGCCTAGAAGGGCCGCATCCGCACATAGGCCCGCCCGGTCGCGGTCGCGCCGCTCGGCATTTGCGCGGTATAGCTGAACCAGGTCAGCCCGGTGAAACCGCCCACCCGCGCAATGGTCATGCTGCCGTCCGCATTGACGGTGACGGAGAGCACCGCCGGGTCTTTCGGGGCAACCGCCGTCACCCGGGCGACCGGCTGCCCATCGACGATGTTCATTCCGAGATACCCTTCGGAATCATTGCAGGTCGGAAGCGCCAGGTGGCTGTTGCACCCCGTGAGGACCGCGCGATAGTCCATCGCCGCGATCGGGTGGTTGCTGAGCTCGCGATAGTCCGTCGTCGTGAAGAATGCCGTGCCGACGGGTGCCGGCGCGTCCATGAAGGTGGCGGCCGTGGCCCGGATCGCGGCTTCGTCGGGCACGACCAGCCCCGGAGCCGAGAAGCCCGGCGCCTGGATGTCCGCCAGCACCCCGAACTGGAAGGCGTGCATCCACGCCCGCGCTTCGGCGGGATTGCCGAGCAAGGCGGGGATCGCCCGGAAATAGGCGGATATGTAATCCGCCATCCGGCCGAGCCGCTCGTCGCCCGAGACCTTATAGGCAGTCTTGCGCAGCGCCGCGAGGATCACCGCCCGGTCGGTAAGCCGCAGCCCCACGCCCTCGCGAACCAGCTCGGCCAGATAGCGCGACGAGAGGTCGATGGGCCCCGCGGTATCGGGGCGGTCGCCATTGGTCGCCTTGCCCAATATGCCCATCACGAACAGCTGCAGGTTGACCGACGTCATCCGCGCCGCGTCCCGCGCCACCGCCGCGTCACTGTTCGCCAGGTTCTGCGCCGGGTTGAACGTCAGCGGATTCAGCGTCGCGCGGATCGCGTCGGTCCCGCTGGCGAGCCCGAGCGCGCTGCGGACCGCAGCCTCATTGCCATGCGCGAACACCAGCGCGCTATAGGGCGAGATCACCGTGGCGCCCGCGGGAGCATTCATGATGGTGAGCGGAAGCCCGGTAACGCTGTCGCGACCCCAGGCCTGCATGGCCATGCTCGCGGTCGCGGGCACCGTTCCGGATGTCCAGCGGGGATCGACTCCCGAATCCCGGCCGAACTCGCCTCCGGCAGTCGTTGCGGTCGAGGAATCGCCCGCGTCGAACGGATTGCCGCTCCCATTGGTGTCGAAGGTCACGGTTGCGTAAAGCGTGCCGATGCCGACCGCGCTGAACATCGTGGCGGCGGGCGTCGGGGTCGCCGTCGGGCTGGGGGTGGGCGTGGGGGTTGCCGCAGTCGGCGCGCCGACACTGCCGCCGCCGCCGGATCCGCCGCCGCTGCACCCAGCCAGACAAGCAGCCGCCAGCAAGGCGCCCGTACGCAACCCGGTCCCGAAATGCATGTGATGTTCCCCCTTGGGCGGAACTGTATCTTGTCCCGATCACGCCGATCAAGCGCGATCGTATCCAGGACGGCGCATATCTCCCTCGTTTGTCGAAGAAAACCTGCCTACCCCGAACCGGGTCGGCGCAACGACCAGAACCGGCAGCGGCGGCGTGTCGATCGTTGGCCGGGCCGCCGGCGAGATCACAGCCCCCTGATCTCAGCACCGCAGCGACATCGCCCTTTACTTCCCCCATCCGAGGCAGGTGCTTATCCCCGAGGTCGCGGAGGGTACCTGCGCGGCACGCGGCAGAACGTGGCACGCGCCCGCCCAGCCGCCCCCTCACGCCCTGTCGCGTGGCTTCCCAATGTCACGGTAGCCCGCCAGACTTGCTGCAAAGACAGGAGCATCCGCAATGCAACAGCGCCTCACCATTCTCGCTGCCCTGCTTCTCGCTGCAGCGCCGGCGGCAGCGCAGGATTTCCCTGCCATCGGCGGTCAATATATCGACTTCGGCGCGTCCATGGCCTCGGTCGGACAGATGAACAATGTGCTGGGCGCGACGGTACGGAGCCGCGGCGGCGAACGCCGCGCTACGGTCAGGCCGCCAGCCCCAAAAGCTGCCTCCGGCACGCGCTACCAGCCGTCCCCCGCGATCTCGGTGCGCGTGCGCGCCCGGTTCGCCGATTTCGTTGCCAGGGCCGATCCGGCCAATGCCGCGCGCCTGCGCCAGGTGATCCAGCAGAACGATCTGCTCGGCCTGTGGGAACGGCATGTCGCGACGGATGGCCTGCGCCGCGGCGACGTGGCCGATGCGATGACTGCCTATTGGGTCCAGAATTGGCAGATCGCCAACAAGGTCCCCTTCACCAGCCGCGCGCAGGTGCAGGCGGTGCGCAGCCAGATCGCCGGCGCGCTCGGCACCAGTCCCGGTTTCGTGCGAATGGACGATGCCGCCCGACAGGAGCTGGCCGAGACCTATATGCTCAATTTCATCGCGCAGGGCAGCGCCTTTTCCGACGCGATGGGCCGCAAGGACGCGGCGCACGCCGCGCGCCTGTCCGACGCCGCAGCGGCCCGCTTCCAGACCGACATCAAGCTCGACCTGCGCCGCCTGCGCCTGACGCCGACGGGCTTCGCGGACTGAAGCCTAGCGCCCGCCCAGCCGGGTCACCAGCACATCCGCCGCGGCGCTTACATCGTCCCAGGTCACGTCGAAATCGCTGTCCTCGCCATAATAGGGGTCGGCCACCGAACTGCCCTCGCGCCCCCGCACCAGGTCCATCAGCAGCCCCAGCTCGGCAGTCGCATCCGCCGGCAGGATCGCCTGCAGGTCGCGCAGATTCTGCCGGTCGAGCGCGAAGACATGGTCGAAACGCCGGAAATCCTCGGGCCGCACCTGCCGGGCACGCTGCCCGGAGATATCGGTGCCGTGCCGGGTCGCCGCCGCCTGGGCGCGGCGATCCGGCGGCTCGCCGGCGTGCCAGCCACCGGTGCCGGCCGAATCCACCGTCACTTCCAGCCCGGCACGCGCCGCCGCCGCCCGCAGCGCGCCTTCGGCGAGCGGCGAGCGACAGATATTGCCCAGGCATACAAACAGAACCGACGTCACTTTGCCCTCTGCACGCGTCACATCGCGTGGAAAACGCCGCAGGCGATGCGGCCGCCCGAATTGCCCGAAGGATCGCTCTTGTAGTCATCGGCATTGGCATGGACGACCAACGCCGCGCCATCCTGGTCCATCAGCCCTTCATAGGTGCCGCCCGGCAGCACGAAGATCGTGCGGTCGCGGCCATCCTCGCCCACCGAAAGATTGGGCATGTCGCCGGCATGCGGGCCGGCCGGATTGTCCTTGCCGTGCTGGTGCGCGGTCGGGTTCCAATGGCCGCCGGCGCTGGCGAAGTCCGGCCCCTCGCACTTGCCGACGGTGTGGACATGGGTGCCGTGCACGCCCTTGGTCATGCCGTGCACTTCCACCATCACGCGGATCGTGCCGTCCACTTCCTCGGCGATCGCCTTGCCGACATCGGTGCCGTCGGCCATCTTCAGGTCGGCCTGGGCGCGGAAATGGCCGGCCATGTAGCGCGCATTCTTCTCGGGCTTCGCGCAACCCGCCACCGCCAACATACTCGCAACAACCAGCAAACCGCGCATTGCCCGCACTCCGGATAAATGTTCCCGTCACGTAATGGCTGTCGGGGCCGGCAGTTCCAAGGGGTCAGCGCAAACATTCTCCATCCGTCCTGCCGGAGACGCTGCCCACCCCAAGGATGATCTTGGCCCGCCGTTCGAAAGTAAGCGCCTGCCAGCGCCCGGAATTGCCGATCGCAGTGCGGCTGCGCAGGAAGGTCAGGTGCAGCATCTCATATTGCTCCGGGTCGATCCGGCCGGTGTCGAGCATGCAGCCCCAACGATCGAGATTCCACGCCCAGTCGCGCTGCACCCCGTCCTGGTCGATGCTGCGGGCCAGCGCGCCATACCAGGCGAAGATCGCCGCCAGCCGGTCGCGCCGGTCGGCCTCGGGCATCGCCGCCAGCTTGCGCCGCAGCCGGGCCAGGTCCTCGTCGAGCGGGAAACCGCCCTGCTGCACCTTGGTATCGACGGCCCATCGCACCTTGCGCAGCGTGATCGTCTGACCCGGGAACACGCGCAGCAGGTCCTGTCGCACCGCTTCCAGCAGCACCAGATAGGCGTCGAGCTGCACCTGCAGCATCGCGTCGCTCTCGAACAGCGCGTTGAACTCGCCCCGGATGACGGGGTTGAGCTTCGCGTCGGCGCCGTGCGCCGCCAGTATCTTCTCCCGGCATTTCGCCTTCACCGGCACCGCCAGGCAGTCGCGCGAGAAGATCGTCTTGCCATAGACCGGTAGCAGCGCCTTGCGCTGGCGGCGGAACTGGCCGCGCTGGCCCTTCTTCCAGCGCTTCAGCAGCGGCTGCAGGCTGCCTGTGCCGAAATTCCACTGCGACATGCCGACCGAGACGAGCTGGCTGTCGAAATTGCCCGCCGGCTCGGCCCAGCAGCCGGAGGTCTCGGGGATCGAGGTCTCGTGCATCTGCGCGAAGATCGCCGCACGATCGAGCCCGATCGCGCCCAGCCGGGCAGCGCTTCCCGGATCGATGACGAGCACCGGCACGTCCCCCACCGGCCGGCAGGGCGCACGCGGTGGAGCGGGTGGGGCCGGGGCGATCGGCGCCACGGGCGGGCCAGCCTGTTGCTGTGCCGCCACGGGCAAGGCGGCCAGCATTGCCATCGCTGCCGCCAGACTCGCCAGAACCCGCATCGCCTTCCCCCTGCCCGGACCGGTCTCCAGCCTAGCCGATTGCGCGGCCATGTCCGCTACGGATCGCTTCCGTCCCTATGCCGCCAGCCTAAGGGCGAGCCAGGAAAACATGGTTACCCGTTCCGGCGATTGGAGACGATTTCCCCAACGGAAACCGACATTTCCTTCTACTCAAAATGGCGAAATAGGGAATCCCCGGGGTAGCTGTCCGCGCCGCTAGCGGCGAAGATCGCGCGCAGAGCATGTCGATCCGCCTGCCTCATGATCCCCCGCCGATCCGGCTCATGACTCGCTTGCTTGCCGAGCTGCAGACGACAGTGCTGGCCCGGGCGATCCGGCTGTTCGACGGCGATCTCGATCGGGTCACGATCTTCTCGGTCATCACGCGCGACACCTATTCCTTCGATGCCGGAGAGGGGCTGGCGCAGAGCGTCTCGGCCCATTCGCTCGCCATGTCGCTGTCGCGGCCGTACGAGACGGTGCGTCGCCACGTCCACGCGCTGGTCGATGCCGGCTGGTGCGAGCGTGGCCCCGATGGCGTGCGCGCCAGCCATGCCGAGCTCCGCTCGCCCGAGATCGCGGCGCTGCTCGTCCTGATCCACGATGCCGCCGTGCGCTTCGTCGCCGACATGGCGCGGGCCGGGGTGCAGATGCCCGCGGTCGGCATGGCCCGGTCCTATCATCACGCCGCCGGGGTCCAGGCGGCGATCGACCTGATGCTCGCGGTGGTCGATACCAACCGACGCACCCATGCCGACTGGCTCGAGCTGGTGCTGTTCTCGACGATCTATGCCGCCAATTCGCGGCTGCTCAACGCCGATCGCGAGCTGGCCTGGCATTATGCCGATGGCCGCAAGGAGCCGCCTTTGTCGCTGCGCGTGCCGGTGCGGACCAGCGCCGTCGCCCGCGCGCTCGGCCTGCCCGAGGCGACGGTGCGCCGCCGCCTCGCCCGCCTGCTCGCCGATGGCCGGGTCGAGCGGCACGGCAAGAAGCTGCTCGTATCCGAGGCCTGGCTCAACCGTCCCGAGTCGGTGGCGACCAGCATCCAGAGCTTCTCCACCGTCCGCCTCCTGCTTGCCCGCCTGGGTGTAAACGGTTTCCCGCTGGAGGATCCGGCGCGGGCCTATATCGCCGGCCGGCCGGCACCGGTCGCATTCGACTAGACTTCCGCCAAAATGGGCAACGTCCCGCTTGAGGACGGTGTCCCGCACGCCAATAGCGCCCCGAAATCAATGGACTCGGGCGACTCACCCTCGCCCCATGTCGCATGGCCCTCGTCCCAATGCGGGGGTCAGGCAGGTCCGCCGGCTCCCTCCGGCGGTACCCATCGGTGGGCGCGGGCTCTCCCGCCCGCGCCCTAATGGTCCAGCCCCCGCCGATGTTTACTTGCGCGTACCAGTCATGAACTTGTAACGCCCACGCCAGCCTTTTCCCGGAGCCGCCACCATTCGCCAGATTGCCGCCCTGCCCTATCGCACCGAGGGGACCGCGATCGACGCACCCGTGCGGGTGATGCTGGTGACCTCGCGCGAGACCGGACGCTGGGTGATTCCCAAGGGCAACCCGCCCGCCGGCGTCGCCCTCCACAGCGCCGCCGCGCTCGAGGCGAAGGAGGAGGCGGGCGTGCTCGGCCTCGTCTGCCCGACCACGCTCGGCACCTATCGCTACCGCAAGAAGCGCCCCAACGGCGCCTCGCTGATGTTCGACGTCGAGGTCTTCCCCCTCGCCGTCACCGCCGAACTCTCGTCCTGGAAGGAGCAGTCGCAGCGCGAGCGCCGCTGGTTCAGCCTCGCCGAAGCCGCCGAGGCGGTCGACGAGGAGGATCTGCGCGACCTCATCCGCTCCTTCGGCCCCTCCGAGTTCAAGGCAGCCACCCAGCGCATCGGCATCCTCGCCGCTGTCGCCGAAAAATCGAAAGTGAAGTCCATGTTCGCCTGGTTCCAGCGCCTGCTCCCCAAGACGGGCAATTTCTTCGAGCTCTTCGAAGCGCATGCCGTCACCGTCGCGGCCGGCGCCGAGGCGCTCGCCCGGCTGGTCCAGGACGGCAACCGCGATCATGTCCGCGAAGTCATCGAGCGCGAGCATGACGCCGACGAGATCATCCGCGAGATGCTGCGCACCGTCCGCGAGACCTTCCTCACGCCGTTCGACCGCGGCGCGATCACCTCGCTGATCGGCTCGATGGACGACGCGATCGACGAGATGCAGGCCGCCGTCCAGGCGATCGACCTCTACGAAGTCGCGAAGTTCGAGCGCGAGATGCAGGACATGGTCGCGATCATCGTCGATGCCTCGCGCCTCGTCGTCGAGGCGATGCCGCTGCTCCGCGACGTCGGCCGCAACGGCGCGCGCCTGCACGAGCTCACCGAGCGCCTGGTCCGCATGGAGAGCCATGCCGACGAGATCCACCGCGACGGCCTCAAGCGCGCGTTCAAGGAGCTCGGCCCGATCGACGCGCTCAACTTCTCGGTCCAGCGCGAAGTCTACAAGCATCTCGAGCGCATCGTCGACGCGTTCGAGGATGTCGCGAACGAGATCGACGGCATCGTCATCGACCACGCCTGATAGAGCCCAGAGCGATGCACGAACTCGCCCTACCGCTGCTCATCGGCCTGATAATCGTCGCGCTCGCGTTCGATTTCCTCAACGGCCTGCATGACGCCGCCAACTCGATCGCCACCGTCGTGGCGACGCGCCTCCTCAAGCCGGTCCACGCCGTCGCCTTCGCCGCGGTGTTCAACTTCGCGGCCTATTTCCTGACCATCGCCTTCCCCGCGCTCCACAAGGTCGCGGACACGATCGGCCAGGGCCTGATCGACAAGAACTTCATCACCCCCGCGGTCGTCTTCGGCGCGCTGGTCGGCGCGATGTTCTGGAACGTCGTCACCTGGCTCAAGGGCATCCCGTCCTCCTCCTCCCACGCCCTCGTCGGCGGGATGATCGGCTCGGGCGTCGCCCATGCCGGCCTCACCGGCGTCAAGTGGACCGGCCTCAACAAGACCCTCATCGCCATCGTCCTCTCGCCGACGATCGGCATGATCCTGGCGATGCTGGTGATGCTCATCACCTCCTGGCTGTTCATGCGCGCCACCTCGCGCACCGCCGAGCGCAGCTTCCGCATGCTCCACCTCGTCTCCTCGGGCGCCTATTCGCTGAGCCACGGCCTCAACGACGCGCAGAAGACGATGGGCATCATCACCGTGCTGCTCTACTCGACCGGCTATCTCCACGGCGAGTTCCACGTGCCGCACTGGGTGGCGATCTCCTGCTACATCGCGATCGCGCTCGGCACGCTGAGCGGCGGCTGGAAGATCATCGAGACGATGGGCAGCCGCATCACCAAGCTCTCCCAGCACCAGGGCTTCAGCGCCTCGCTGGCCGGCTCGATCGTGCTGTTCGGCGCCTCGGTGCTCGGCATTCCGGTGTCGACCACCCACACGATCACCGGCGCGGTGATCGGCGCCGGCACCGCAAGGCGAGCCTCGGCGGTCCGCTGGGGCGTGGCCGGCAACGTCATCACCGCCTGGATCATCACCATCCCCGCCTCGGCGGCGGTCGGCGCCCTGTTCTACGCGCTGACCCTGTTGTTCTAACCTGATCCAATCCCCCTCCCTGAAAGGGAGGGGAGTAGGCCGGACTACATCCCCGTAATCCGCGGCTGCCCGAACGTCTTCGGCACCCACTCCGCCGGCGCATCCTCCTCGTCCTCGCCGTCGTCGTCCTCGTCCCAATCCTCGTCGTCGTCCTCCTCCCCGAACCCTTCGCCCAGCGCCGCGGCCTCGGCCGCAGCCTTCTCGGCCGCATCCGCCGCCTCGCGCGCCCGCGCCCGGTCGATCGCGTCGAGCTTGCGCATGATCGCGGCATCGGTTTCCTCGGAGGTCGCGCGCAGCTCGAAATAGCCGCCCGGCATAGGCGGCCGCCCGCGCCTGCGCGATCAGTTCCTTCTCGCTGAGCTTACGGTGCGGCTGGCCGGCGCCGGCATGGTTGATCAGGAAGCGGAGCAGCGCATCAGAGAAGCGCCGCTTGCGCGACACTTCCACCCCGTCCTTCCACACCACTTCGTCCCAGCCCATCACCGCGCGTTCCCAGGCCGCCTGCTCGAGCGTCGGCAGCGCCCGGTCGAGCGCCTTCGCCCAGGCCTCGGCGAACTTCGCGTCGCGCTGCCGCATCCGATAGGCGGAGGTGCTGGAGATCCGCGCCCGCTGGCAGGCATCGCGCACGCAGCCGGTCTCGGAGAGCCCGCGCAGGAAGATGCGCACCCGCACCTCTGTCCAGCCGTCCCGCCGCCTGCGATAGGCACCGAACATCCCGTCGCGCCGCGCATGCTTCGCCGCCGCCTCACTCAGCCGCGCCGCCCGAGCCTCCCCGGCCCGCGCCACCGCCCGGGCCCAGAGCCGGGCAAAATCAGGATCGAGCCTGCGCGCATGATAAGCGCCGGCCGTACTCATCCCCGTCTCGCGGCACGCCCGCCGCACCGAACCATGCGCCGCCAGCCCGCGCAGAAAAGCCTCCCGCACCGCCCCCGACCAACGCAACCGCCCGAATTCGCCCGCCATGCGACTCGCTCCTCTTCCCAGGAGCCGACTCAGTTATGGGGGATTTTCCTACATTGTAAGAACAAATGTGGAACATAAATTTGAGCGGATACGTTCGCGCTACTCCCATGTTGCCATCATCAGCTACCAAGCGCGCATTAAGAGCCATTTCGCTAGAAAGATTCATGGCCGATACCTTGTCCCCTGCTGAACGAAGCGCCCGAATGTCGCGCGTTAAGGGCAAGGACACCAAGCCGGAGTGGGTCGTTCGGCGCCTCGTCCATCAGATGGGCTTTCGCTACCGACTGCACGACAGCAGCCTACCCGGAAAGCCGGACTTGGTCTTTCGATCGCGGCATAAAGTGATCTTTGTGCACGGCTGCTACTGGCATCGCCACCCTGATGCCGGATGCAAGCTGGCTAGATTACCTAAATCAAGGCTGGACTTTTGGGCTCCCAAACTTGAAGCCAACGCGCAACGTGATGCGCGTCATGTCGCCGCATTGGAGGCTGATGGGTGGCAAATTTTGGTTGTGTGGGAATGCGAGATTCGCGATATAGAACATACGCGGAACAAACTGCGCTCATTTCTTATCGCGTGAGGGGCTAGATGCAAGCCGTAGAGCTTTTTGCCGGTGCCGGCGGACTTGGCATGGGAGTCAGCCAAGCTGGCTTTAAGCCCGTGAAGATTGTCGAGTGGGACCGTTGGTGCTGCGACACGATCAATGAGAATCGCAGGAATAAAATCCGACCGGTTTCCGCTTGGCCAGAGCCGATTCATGGCGACGTCCGAAGCGTGGACTTTTCGTCTTTTGAGGGGAAGGTGTCGCTCGTCAGCGGCGGTCCGCCATGCCAACCATTCTCGCTAGGCGGAAAGCATAAAGCCCACGCTGACAAACGGGATATGTGGGGTGAGGCGGTGCGAGCCGTCCGAGAAATTAAGCCCGACGCCTTTATTTTCGAAAATGTGAAGGGGCTCACGCGTGCGGCGTTTGCGTCGTATAAATTGTATATCGAGCTGCAACTTCAATATCCAGAAATCCATCCCGCGGCGGATGAGAATTGGGATGATCACCTGCGCCGCCTTGAGCGCCATCACACCAAGACAAAGGGCGGAGCCAATTACGAAGGCCTTCGCTATACCTTGCTTGCCGAGGTGTTGAACGCTGCAAACTACGGGGTCCCACAACGACGCGAACGCATTGTATTTGTCGGCTTTCGATCGGACTTGGATATCGAGTGGAATTTTCCCGCCCCCACTCATTCAAATGATGCGCTCCTGTGGGAGCAATGCCGTTCGAACACCTATTGGGATCGCCATAAGGCTTCCCTTGGAGAGCGCACCGTGGATGCACGTGCCCTGAGCAAGGCTCAGCTTTTGCGCGAAAAGCCGCTTACGAAAGCATGGCGAACAGTGCGAGATGCGATCTGCGATCTTCCCGAACCGACAAGCGCGCATGCATCTAAAATCTTGAATCATCGCTTCCAAGCAGGCGCTAAATCATATCCCGGTCATACCGGTAGCCCTCTCGACGAACCCGCAAAGACTCTGAAAGCTGGTGTCCACGGAGTTCCTGGGGGAGAGAATATGCTGACGCGAGCCGATGGAAGCGTCCGCTACTTCACCGTTAGGGAGAGTGCGCGTCTGCAAACTTTCCCCGACACCTACGAATTACACGGCTCGTGGTCGGAAGCGATGCGCCAGCTAGGCAATGCCGTTCCGGTCGACTTGGCCGCCGTAGTTGCTAAGGATGTCGCGAAGCATCTTAAAGCGACTACGAGAAGCAATGCCTGATCAAGCGCCCGCAATTACCGGTTTCGAGTCATTTGAGTTCGCCCTCGCGCCAGCCCTTCTGAAGCAACTTGTAAGTTTGCTTGATCGGATGCCGCAAGGGCAACTCACACCCGCCACCGCCGATCAGCTTCCAAATGCTCAGGGCGTCTACCAACTATTCCATCGGGATAGGCTGGTCTACGTGGGCAAAACTGACGCGGAAGCAGGACTTCGTCAGCGCCTCTCTAGGCACGCTTGGACGATTATGAGCCGTCACAACCTCTCGGTTGACGACATCTCATTCCGTGCCGTCGAAGTTCTTGTTTTCTCCGCAATGGATCTCGAGACCGCGCTGATCGAGCACTACAGGAGAAGGGATCAGAAACCCGCCTGGAATGGATCCGGATTTGGCAGCAACGATCCTGGCAGAAAACGGGATACGACAGCCCTGAAGGCCGACGGGTTCGATGCGAACTACCCCATTAACATCGACATCGACGTATCCGCGCATCTGCCCTTGGATCCGCTATCCGCGCACAACCTGCTCAGCAGGATAACGCCACAACTCCCCTACACGCTTCGTTTCGAACGTAGCGCTGGCGCCATACAGGAATTGCATGACGCGACGGTGCAATTAACTGCAGCTGAAAACACCGTGCGATCGATAATTTCTCTTGTATGTCAAATGCTTCCTGCAGGCTGGCAGGCGACACGCCTTGCTGGCAGGGTCATTATGTACCGTGAGGCTAAGGACGATTATCCAGGCGGAGAGATCATCGCGCGATCGTAGCGCGATGCCTCCCCTTCCCCCCGCCCCCCGCCCGTGCTAGCGGCACCCGCGAATCTTCGCATTCGCAGCACTCCGGTGCGCCCGCGCGGCTCTATAAAGGTGCCACGTCCCCCGAGCGCCCGGCCGGACAAAAGAAAGGACCCCGCGCCTCATGACCGCGATCGGCAACGATACCCTCGGCACCCGCGACACGCTCACTGTCGGCACCGCCAGCTACGACTTCTTCTCGCTGCCCAAGGCCGCGAAGAAGCTTGGCGACATCAGCCGCCTGCCCTTCTCGATGAAGGTGCTGCTCGAGAATATGCTGCGCTTCGAGGACGGCGTCACCGTCACCAAGGACGACGCCCAGGCGATCGTCGACTGGCAGAAGGATGCCCGCTCGAACCGCGAGATCCAGTATCGCCCGGCCCGCGTGCTGATGCAGGACTTCACCGGCGTGCCTTGCGTGGTCGATTTGGCGGCAATGCGCGATGCGATCACCAAGCTCGGCGGCGATGCGCAGAAGATCAATCCTCAGGTCCCCGTCCACCTCGTCATCGATCACTCGGTGATGGTCGACGAGTTCGGCACGCCCAAGGCGTTCGAGGATAACGTTGCCCTCGAGTACGAGCGCAATGCGGAGCGCTACGAGTTCCTCAAGTGGGGCTCGAAGGCGCTCGACAATTTCTCGGTGGTGCCGCCGGGCACCGGCATCTGCCACCAGGTGAACCTCGAATATATCTCGCAGTCGATCTGGTCGTCCAAGACCGCCGACGGCGCGACGATCGCCTATCCGGACACGCTGGTCGGCACCGACAGCCACACGACGATGGTCAACGGCCTGGGCGTGCTCGGCTGGGGCGTGGGCGGCATCGAGGCCGAGGCCGCGATGCTCGGCCAGCCGGTGTCGATGCTCATCCCCGAAGTCGTCGGCTTCAAGCTGACCGGCAAGCTCGGCGAGGGCATCACGGCCACGGACCTGGTGCTCACCGTCACCCAGATGCTGCGCGCCAAGGGCGTGGTCGGCCGCTTCGTCGAGTTCTACGGCCCGGGCCTGCACGCGATGACGCTGGCGGACCGTGCGACGATCGCCAACATGGCGCCCGAGTACGGCGCGACCTGCGGCTTCTTCCCGATCGACGACAAGACGCTCGATTACATGCGCCTCACCGGCCGTCCGGACGAGACCGTTGCGCTCGTGGAAGCTTATGCCAAGGCGCAGGGCTTCTGGCATTCGGTCGATGGTCCGGAGCCGATCTTCACCGACACGCTCGAGCTCGACATGTCGACCGTGCGTCCGTCGCTCGCCGGCCCGAAGCGCCCGCAGGACCGCGTCAGCCTCGACAGCGTCGACGAAGTGTTCAACGGCGACCTGACCAAGGTCTACAAGAAGGACCATGCCGTGCGCGTGCCCGTCGAGGGCAAGGACCACGACATCGGTGACGGCGACGTGGTGATCGCGGCGATCACTTCGTGCACCAACACCTCGAACCCCTCGGTGCTGATTGCGGCCGGCCTCGTCGCCCGCAAGGCGCGCGAGAAGGGCCTGACCCGCAAGCCGTGGGTGAAGACCTCGCTCGCGCCGGGCTCGCAGGTGGTGACCGACTATCTCAACAAGACGGGTCTGTCCGCGGATCTGGACGCGATCGGGTTCAACCTGGTCGGCTATGGCTGCACGACCTGCATCGGTAACTCGGGTCCGCTCGCCGAGCCGATCTCGGCGGCGATCAACGGCAACGACATCGTCGCTGCCTCGGTGCTGTCGGGCAACCGCAACTTCGAGGGCCGCGTCTCGCCGGACGTGCGCGCGAACTTCCTGGCCTCGCCGCCGCTGGTGGTGGCGTACGCGCTCAAGGGCACGGTGACCGAGGACATGTACGAGACGCCGATCGGCCAGGGTTCGGACGGCGCGGACGTGTTCCTCAAGGACATCTGGCCGACCAACGAGGAAGTCGCCGGGCTGATCAGTGCCAACATCGACGACCAGATGTTCCGGTCGCGCTACGCGAACGTGTACGCCGGCGATGCGCACTGGCAGAAGATCGACGTGACGGGCTCGGACACCTATTCGTGGCCGACCAGCTCGACCTACATCCACAACCCGCCCTATTTCGAAGGCATGTCGATGACCCCCGCTCCGGTCACCGACATCATCGAAGCCAAGCCCCTCGCCATCCTCGGCGACTCGATCACCACCGACCACATCTCGCCGGCCGGCTCGATCAAGGCCGACAGCCCCGCAGGCACCTTCCTGCAGGAGCATCAGGTGGCGAAGAAGGACTTCAACAGCTACGGCGCGCGCCGCGGCAACGATGAAGTCATGGTCCGCGGCACTTTCGCGAATATCCGCATCAAGAATGAAATGGTGCCCGGCATCGAGGGCGGCATGACCCGCTATGGTGGTCAGGTAATGCCGATTTACGACGCCGCAATGCGTCACAAGGCCGACGGCACTTCGCTCGTGATCGTCGCGGGCAAGGAGTATGGCACCGGCTCGTCGCGTGACTGGGCGGCGAAGGGCACCAACCTGCTCGGCGTCCGCGCCGTCATCACCGAGAGCTTCGAGCGCATCCACCGCTCGAACCTGGTCGGCATGGGTATCCTGCCTCTCCAGTTCGCCGAAGGCGTGACCCGCGAGACGCTGAAGCTCAAGGGCAGCGACACCTTCACGATCAAGAACGTGGCCGGCCTCCGCCCGCGCCAGGACGTGGAAGTCGAGCTCACTCGCGAGGACGGCACCAAGGAAACCTTCCTCACCCGTTGCCGGATCGATACCGTCAACGAGCTGGAATATTTCCTCAACGGCGGCATCCTGCACTACGTGCTGCGCAAGCTCGCCGCCTGATAGCCAAGGCGAAGAAAATCGGGGGAGGGCGGCAACGCCCTCCCTTTTTTTGTGCCTGCACCCCACCGGCAGGCGGGCATCTCTCCACGCCGCACAGGTGTGGCATTTCGGAAACACACGTCCGGAAACGGCCCGGCAACAATCCTTTCCGGCGCGGAGATGCTTTACACGAGTAAAACACTCTCTCATCCTCTCCTCCGCTTCGCCGTTGCTGCAGGGACGCCGGCGAGGAAGTGCGGGGGGTCTCCGGTCTGCCGAGAGCAGAGCCGGGGAGATTGAGGAAAAATACATGAAGACGACCACCGCACGGCTGCGCGCAAGCGCGGCCTTGTCCGCCGTTGCGCTGGCGGGCTCGCTCCTTGCTGCGCCCGCCTTCGCCCAGGAAGCTCCCACAAGCACCGAAGCCACAACCGCTACGCCGCCACAGGATAGTCCGTCCAATGACGGTGCCATCGTGGTCACCGGCTCGATCTTCCGCCAGTCGGATACCCACACCGCGTCGCCGGTGACGGTCATCACCGCGGAGAATCTCGAGCGCGCCGGCATCACCAACGTGACGGACGCCATCCGCTCGGCCTCCGCCGACGGCGCCGGCTCGATCGGCAACGGCTTCACCAGCGGCTTCTCCGCCGGCGGTGCCGCCGTTTCGCTTCGTAACCTTGGCGTGTCGTCCACACTGATCCTGGTCGATGGTCTTCGCTCGACCAACTTCCCGCTCAGCGACGACGGCCACAACTCCTATGTCGACCTCAACAGCATCCCGCTGGTGAATGTTCAGCAGGTGCAGGTTCTAAAGGACGGCGCTTCATCGCTGTATGGCGCGGACGCGATCGGCGGCGTGGTCAACATCATCACCCGCAAGCAGATGACCGGTCTCGAAGCGACCGTCGAAGGTGGCGCGACCGAGCAGGGCGACGGCGCAAAGTACCGCGCGAAGCTCCTCTTCGGCTTCGGCGACTATGACACGCAGGGCTTCAACGTCTATGTCGGCGGCGATTATGAATATGGCGGCCGCATTTCGGCTGACTCGCGCGGCTTCCCCTTCAACACGCTCGATCTTCGCGGCGTCGGGGGCAACGACAACAACCGCGCCGACGATACGCTCGGCACGCCGACGACAGATGCCGTCGTGACCCGCACGACCCAGAGCGATCTGAACAATCCGCTGGCGGGTTCAGTGACGAACGCCACGTCGCCGGCGCTCTACACCTCGCTCACGCCGCTCGCGAATTGCGCCTATGGCACCTATTCGGAGAATGGCACCCGCGTCGGCACCGCCTGCAAGCACGATCTCACCAGGGAGTATGGCCAGATCACGCCGAAGCAGCAGCGCTATGACGCCGTCGCCCGGCTGAGCTACCGCATCGGCGACAATATCGAGGGCTATGCTGCGGCCAGCTACGCGAACAGCCAGGTCGATATCATCAACGCCCCACGCACGATCCGCCAGACCCAGGCATTCGGCGGCTCGCCGTCGACCTCGACCACCAATCCGGGCATCGTACTGCCGGTCTATATCTGCGCATCGGGCGTCAACTGCGCGACCGCGGCGGATCGCCAGCTCAACCCGAACAACCCCTATGCGGCAGCCTATGCCGCAAACCCGAGCCAGGGCGCCGCACGCATCTATTACCTGTTCGGTGACATCCCCGCGGGCAGCAAGCGCACCAACGAAGTGTTCCGCTTCACCGGCGGCCTGCACGGCACCGTCGGCGACAGCTGGGACTGGAACGTCGAGGCGGGTTACTCGCACGCCCGGCTCAACTTCACCCAATATGGCTGGGCCAATCTCAACGGCCTGGTGAAGGCGATCAACACCGGCGCCTATAACTTCGTCAATCCGAGCCTCAACTCCCAGGCGGTCCGCGACATGGTGGCGCCGGCGATCACCGCGATCTCCTATTCGAGCGAGCTGACGGTGGACGCGTCGCTCAGCCGCAGCCTCTTCACGCTGCCGGGCGGCGACCTGAAGTTCGCCGTCGGCGGCCAGTATCGCAAGGAGAAGCTGACCAACAACAGCCTGAACCCGAAACTCGACGTGCCCGGTCTCACCACCGCGCAGGCCTATGGCGACCGCACTGTCTGGGCAGGTTTCTTCGAAATCGACGCCCCGGTGCTCGACATCCTCGATATCAACCTGTCCGGCCGTTACGATCACTATTCGACCGGGATCGGCCGCTTCTCGCCCAAGGCGGGCGTGAAGTTCCAGCCGATCAAGCAGATCGCGCTTCGCGGCACCTATTCGGAAGGCTTCCGCGCGCCGACCTTCGCGGAATCGGATGCGCGCAGCTCCTATTCGGGCTTTGTCGGCTATACACCGGTCGGTGATTTCCTCACCGCGCATGCCGCCAATCCAAGCTACACGGCGGCGTATAGCCTGGGTCGCGGCTATGTCGGCAATCCAGCCATCAAGCCCGAAACCGCGCGCAGCCTCACGCTCGGCGCGATCTTCGAGCCGACCTCATGGCTGAGCTTCACCGCCGATTATTTCAACGTGAAGAAGTCAAACCTGATCGTCACCGGCCCGAAGACGCCGGAGGCGATCAACGCCTACTACTCAGTCGCGGGCCAGACCTTCGCCAGCGCTGCTGCTGCCTCGGCGGCAGGCTGCGCCAAGGTCGCGGCAGTCGGTGCCGGCTATTCGTGCAATGTGATCGACGGTGCCGATCCCTTCGCGCCCAACGCGTTGCCGCGCCTGCTCGTGCTCAACGCACCCTATGTGAACACGGCCTATTCGATCATCGCCGGGCTCGAGTTCACCGCCGATGCGCGTATCAAGTTCAGCGAGGACTTCCGCTGGGAGAGCCGCATCGATGTGCAGGAGACGCTGAAATATGATCTCCACCCGGGCAGCGGCGGCGCCGTGCAGCGTTATGCCGGCACCGTGGGTCCGGAGGATCTGTCGTCGGGCGGCGGCACCCCGCGCTGGCGCGGCAACTGGCAGAACACGTTCACTTATAACCAGTTCTCGCTGAGCACGACGACCTATCTGGTCGGTTCCATGAAGGCCGTCGCGGCCGACCAGGCGAGTTCGGGGGCGAACGCCGATATTTCCTGCGCCAAGTCCGCCATCTACAAGCCGACCATCGGCAACGCCGACTTCTGCCACATCAACAGCTTCATCTACACGGATGTGAACCTGTCGGTGAAGGTCAACGACCAGTTCAGCTTCTTCGGCCTGGTGGGCAACGTCACGAACGCGCGCGCGCCGCTGTTCGCGAATACCGCCTATCCGAGCCAGGTGAACACGCTGACCTCGTGGCATGCACCCGGCCTGATCGGCCGGACGTTCCGCGCAGGTGCGAACTTCAAGTTCTAACTGCCGGCGTCGGTGATTTCTGGGGCGGTACCTTCCGGTATCGCCCCCTTTTATTGCGTCCTCGCAACGCAATCCGATCGAGCTGCAATCGCCCGAAACCCGGGCGCGATTCCGTGCCTCCAGTACCGCCTCCGCGCCCTGTGGCGCCAGTACATGGAGTAGACAATGAACAAGCTGCATATCGCCCTCATCGCCGCCACCTCGTGCGCGGCCACGCCCGCGCTGGCGCAGGATGCGGACCAGTTCACCGGGGCCCGTGCCGAAGCGACGATCGGCTTCGACCAGATCCGCTTCGACCTGGCCACTGCCAGCGACGGTCGCGAGAAGCAGGGAGATCTCGGCTATGGGGTAGCGATCGGCTATGACGTCGCGGTCGCACCCAAGCTGATCGCTGGCATCGATGTCGGCCTCAACCTTGCCGACACTGGCTACAGCTATGGCGACGCCACCGATGGCGGCGAGTTGCGCAAGCGCCGCGAGATCACCCTCGCCGGCCGCATCGGCACGCCGATCACGCCCAATACGCTGCTTTACGGCAAGCTCGGCTACGCCAATCTCCAGCTCCGCCAGGACGAGACGGTCGCGGGTGTCACCAGCAGCGCACGCAACAATCTCGATGGCGTGCTGCTCGGCGCCGGCGTCGAGGTGAAGCTGCTCCCCAACGCCTATTGGAAAAGCGAGTATCGCTACACCGACTATGCCCGCGGCGTGGTGGGCAACAACGTCACTACCGGCGTCGGCATCCGCTTCTGAACGAAAAAGGGCGGCCTCCCGAAGGAGGCCGCCCCATTTCACGAACTTCAAGCCGCTGTCAGAACTTGAAGGTCGCGCCCGCCCGGAACTGGCGGCCGATCAGGCCGGCATAGTGCCAGGTGGTGAGGAAGTTCGGCGCGCTCGCATAGGCCGCCGGAGCGATCGGTGCACGGGCATCGAGCAGGTTCTTCACGTTCACGAAGAAAGTGAAGTCGTCGTTGACGCGGAAGGTCTGGTTCAGGTCAATATTGATGAAGCTATTGACGTAGCAGAACTTCTCATAACCCGGCGCCGATGCCGGCACCTTGTACAGGTTCGCGGAGCACGACGTGGATAGGTTGCCCTGGTCGGTCGAGACTTCCTTGATCCGGCCGACATAATAGGCCGTCGCGCTGATCGTGTAGTTGCCGAAGTCGAGCGTGTTCTGCCAGTTACCGCGGATGCGCGGCGTACCGTTACCCGACGACAGGTCGTAGGGGCCGAAGCTACCGGCAAAGCGCTGGATGCCCGCCGCCGTGTCGCGGTCGTAGCGCAGCACATAGGTCGCCTCGACACGGCTGGTGAACTTCACCCCACCGCCGAACGGAGCCGAGAAGGTCGCCGAGAAGTCGAGACCCTCCGTCGTGTCCGAGTTCACGTTCACGAACGGCGCGTTGACGATCAGCACGCGCGGCAGCGCATTCGGGAACAGCGGATCGACGCCGTCGATCAGGTTACACGAATAGCCTGCCCCGACCGCGGCCACTGCGGCACAGCCTGCCGCCGACGCCGCGGCCGCCGATGCGTAGCTGTTGCCGGCAACCGAGTAATAGGCGTTGATCGCGGCCCCGGCGAGCGGACCATTCGCCACCAGGTTGGTCTTCTTCACATTGTAATAGTCGATCGTGGCGCTGAACCACTTCGCCGGCTGGAAGATCGCGCCGGCGGTGAAGCTGCGCGACTTTTCAGGCTCGAGGTTCGGATTGCCGGCGAAACCGCGGCCCACCGAATATTGGAAGTTGTACGGGTTGCCGCCGTTGGCGCACGAGCCGGAATTATTGCTGCCACCATGCTGCGCGCAGAACGCGCCCGGCGGCGTGATCGTCACGAAGCCGGCATATTGGCTGCGGGGACCGGCCTCGGCGAAGGTCGGGGCGCGGAAGCCCTGCGAGTAGGTCCCGCGCACCGCGAACTCGCGGATCGGCGTGAACTTGATACCCACCTTCGGCGAGAAGCGGCCATAGCCTTCCGAATAATGGTCATAGCGGCCGGACAGGTTGATATCGAGCGACGACAGGATCGGCGCGTCGAGCTCGGCGAAGGCGGCGTACACGGTATGCGAGCCGAACGCCGAAGAGGTCGTCAGACCGTAGGTATCGAGTGCGGCGTTCTGGTTGTTGTTCTCCAGCGTCTCATGCCGCACCTGGCCACCCACGGCGAGCTGCAACGGTCCGCCCGGCAACTGCGCCAGCTCGCCGGTGAGCGAAACGTCGGCCGAATACATTTCCGAATAGGACGGCGTGGTCTTGTCCGGCGCCAGGAAGCTGCGAACGGCCTGGGTGTTCTGGCTCGGATTGACGAAGTTGTACGCGCCGGTGTTGATCACCTGGCGCAGCGCGGCGATGTTGATCAGGCCGTGCTGGGTGATCTCCAGATTGTCGCGGGCATAGACGCCCTCGACCCGCCAACGCCAGCTGTCGTTGGCGAGGCTGCCATTGAGGCCCGCGCTGAAGCGATACACATCGTTGGTACGCTCGCTGCCGCCCGGGATGTCGCCGAACAGATAATAGATGCGGGCGGCGTTGGCGGCCGCGATCGCAGGAGTTGCGGCCGCGTTGGTGGCATAGGGATTGTTCGGATTCAGGCGCCGATCCGCGGCCGTGGCGCAGTTCGTTCCCGCCGAGCAGACGAAATACGGGAGGACGACGCCCGGATTGCTTGTCGCGACGAGCGGGCTGCCGCCGAACGGCTGGGTCTGGCGGATCGCCGACGGGAAGGCGCTGGTGATCGAGACGTAGCTGCGGCTGAAGCTGCCGGTGACATAGCCTTCGATGTTGTCGCTGAGGCGGACGCTCAGGCGGCCATTGACCGAGTAGCGCTCCTGCAGCGGCTGGATCTGTCGGTACAGGTCGGTCAGGTCATACGGGCAGCCGACGCCGCGAGCAGCGCCGGTGGTGACCGTGTAGGTCGGCCGCGCGCAGTTGGCGATGCCCAGCGCGGTGTAGGTCGCATAGGTCTGGCCGGGATCGTTGGTCACGGCGGTGCCGCCGCTCAGCGGGTTGTTGAGATCGCTCTGCGTCGTGCGCACGACATAGGCAGTGGGCGTGTTGACCGTGAGGCCGCTGTCGGCGGTGTTGTTGTCGTTGCCGCCGATCGCAGTCAGATCCTGCGTATTGTACGGGAAGCCGCGGTCATGATTGCTGACGCGATCGTCGCGCTGATATTCGCCGTTGAGATAGAAGTTGAAGCCCGACTTCTCATAGTCGCCGAAGCCCACCGTGAGATCGGCGCGAAGATGGCCCGCGTCTCCGCGCTCGGCCACGCCGCCCTCGACGGTGCCCGCGACACCGTTGAACTGCTTCTTCAGAATGATGTTGACCACGCCGCCGATCGCGTCCGCGCCATAGGTCGAGGACGCGCCGTCCTTCAGCACTTCGACGCGGTCCACCAGGCTGAAGGGTAGCGAGTTCAGGTCGACATAGGCGTTGTGGCCGTCATCGTTGATCGGGAAGTTGGTCGAGCGCAGGCCATCGACAAGAACGAGCGTCGACGAGACGCCCAGGCCGCGCAGCGACACGGCGGAGCCGCCCGCCGAGAAGCCGGTCTGGAAGCCGGTGCCGATCGAGCCGGCGCTGTCGGCCGAGATCGAGCGGATGGCGTCGCTCATCGTGGTGATGCCCGCCTTGGCCAGCGAGTCCGAGGTCAGCACGGTAACCGGCGACGGCGTCTCGGTGTCGGTGCGGCGCAGCAGCGAGCCGGTGACGACGATCGAATCGCCTTCGTCGGCTGCGGCAGGCTTGTCCTGCGGCGTCGTGCTCGTCTGCGCATAGGCAGGCGTCGCGATCATGCCGAGCGCAAGCGCCAGAGGCGCCGCGCTGCGGGCAAGACGGTGCAACTTCGTCTTGTTGTACAGCATGTTTGTTTACCCTTCGCTCCCCCGGATCGCGCCCGGGATGTTTCTGAGCGGGCTTCCTCCCAAGAGGCCCCTCTGGGAGCAGGGTGTTTCACTCCGCTTCGGTTGTAAAGAAGCAGAAACATATTCGGCAAAATGGTGAAACATTTAACGCGCCGGTGTGCCACAAAGGCAACACAGCGGCAGGCGAAGCCTGCCACCCGCGCAAGCCATCCTCACCCACGGGAAAATACCTAGGCACACGGCGGCAACCGGCGAGGATGGCGCCGGCTTCAAGCCTGGCCGGAAATATTTCCAGCCTATTGCGCGGGCCAGCCTATTGCGCGGGAATGTCGAGCAGTTCGATCTTGAACAGGAGAGTCGCGCCGCCCGGGATCGGCCCCTTGCCCTTGAAGCCATAGCCAAGGTTGGCGGGGATCGCGATTTCGAACGTGTCGCCCACCCCCATCAGCGGCACGGCGACCTGCCAGCCCCTGATCAGCCGATTGAGCGGAAACGTCGCCGGCTCGCCACGGTCATAGGAACTGTCGAACTTCTCACCGTCGATGAAGGTGCCGGCATAGTGCAGCGTCACCGTGTCGGCGACGGTCGGATGCTTGCCAGAGCCGTCCCCCTTGATCCGGCGCCAGCGCAGCCCCTCGGCCGTGCTGTGCCAGCCATCGGCGCCGTTGAGCTTGGCCAGCGCGAGCATCTGCTGGCTCTGCCAGGCCATGTCCTGCGAACGATCCGGCGCGGGCGCGTCCTGTGCAGCGAGCAGGGCGAGAGCGGCGAGAAACGACATGGGTTATCCTTAGTTGGAGAGGGCGCGGCCGGCGACGGCGTCGAGCTTGCGCAGCAGATGCGGATCGCGAGCATTGGCGGCGGTGATCAGCGCAAAGTCGAGGCAGGTGTCGATCGGCGAGGCCGGACGCTCCTCGGGCAGGTTCCGGAGCAGGTGCATCACCATCTTGCGTGCCTTGTCGGCATTGGTGCCGAGCTGGGCGATCACCGTGGCGACATCGACGGCTTCCTCGCCCTCACGCCAGCAATCATAATCGGTGACCATGCCGACCAGCGCGTAGGGCAGTTCCGCCTCGCGGGCGAGCTTTGCCTCCGGCATGCCGGTCATGCCGATGATATCGCAACCCCAGCTGCGATAGAGGTTGCTCTCGGCGCGAGTGGAGAATTGCGGCCCCTCCATCGCCAGATAGGTACCGCCGACATGGGTGGTGGCACCCGCCGCCTTGGCCGCGTCCGCCGCCAGCGCTGAGAGGCGCGGGCAGACCGGATCGGCCATCGAGACGTGCGCGACCATGCCTTCGCCGAAGAAGCTCGAGGGGCGGCCCTTGGTCCGGTCGATGAACTGATCGGCGATGGTGAAGGTGCCCGGCGCCCGCTCTTCCTGCAGCGAACCGACCGAAGAAACCGCAAGAACATCGGTCACGCCCAGGCGCTTCAACACATCGATATTGGCGCGGACGTTCAGGTCCGACGGCGAGATACGGTGCCCGCGGCCATGGCGCGGCAGGAAGACCACGCGGACATGGCCCACCCACCCGACGAAGCAGTCGTCAGAAGGCTTGCCCCAGGGGCTCTCGGTCGAGATCCATTCGCCATCCTCGATGCCCTCGACATCGTAGAGCCCCGATCCGCCGATGATCCCGATCGTCCAGCCTGCCATCACTTACCCCTTTGCTGCGTTGCGGCGTGCATAGGCGAAATAGACGACCAGACCCAAGAGGTTCCAGCAGCCGAACCAGATCTGCGTCTTGGTCGGCAGGCTGGCGAACAGATAGAGGCAGCCCAGGATCGCACCCAGGCCGACTACCCAGGGCAAGGGCGTGCGGAACGGGCGGACCATGTCGGGCGCGCGGCGGCGCATCACGAGCAAGCACAGGCCAACTGCGGCGAAGGCAGTGAGGGTGCCGGCATTGGCCAGCGCCGCGATCTCGTCGATCGGCAGGAAGGCAGCGAACACGCTCACCACACACGCCGTGAAGATGGTGATCCGCACCGGCGAGCCGCGCCGCGAGACCTTGGCCAGGCTCTTGGGCAGCATGCCGTCGCGCGCCATCACGAAGAAGATGCGGCTCTGGCCGAACAGGAAGCCCAGGATAACCGTGGGCAGCGCGACGATCGCGCTCAGCGCCAGGAACTTGGCAACGCCCGGCTGGCCGATCTCGCGCAGGATCAGCGCCAGCGGCTCGGGGCTGTCGGCGAAACGGGTATAGGACAGCGCGCCAACTGCGGCGAGCGCGACCACCATGTAGATGATGACGCAGACCACCATCGAGCCGACGATGCCGATGGCAAGGTCGCGCCCGGGATTCTTGGCTTCTTCCGCCGCGGTGGAGATCGCATCGAAACCGTAGAATGCGAAGAAGATGATCGCAGCGGCGGCCATCATGCCGCGCTCTACCCCACCCTCGCTCGCATGCTTGGCGAATCCGAAGGGCGCGAAGGGATCGAAATTGGCCGCGTTGAAATAGGGCAGCGCCACCGCGACGAACACCGCGAGCGCGATCAGCTTCACCACCACCAAGAACGCATTGATCGTCGCACTCTCGCGCGTGCCGGCAATAAGCAGTCCGGAGACCAGCCAGACGACGAACAATGCCGGAACGTTCACGCCCCAATGCGCCACCTGCCAGCCCAGCATCTGCGGGCCATGGGTCAATTCGGCAGGCACGCCCAGCCCGGTGAGAAACGGCGTCGCATAGCCGGACCAGCCGACCGCGACGGTGGCGACCACCAAAGTATATTCGGCAAGCAGGCTCCATCCGACGACCCAGGCAACGATCTCGCCAAGCGAAGCATAGCTATAGGTATAGGCACTGCCCGAAGCCGGGATCATCGTTGCCAGCTCGGCATAGGCCAGCGCGGCACAGGCGCAGATCGCGCCCGCGACGACGAAGGAAAGAATGACTGCCGGCCCTGCACGATCCGCCCCAACGCCGATCAGGGTGAGAATGCCCGTGCCGACGATCGCGCCGACGCCAAGTGCGACGAGATGCGGCCAGGACAGGGTGCGTGCGAGGCAATGCTCGGGCGGCCGGTCCTCATCCGCGACGATCTGCTTCAACCGGAACAGGCTTGCCATCTCTTATCCCCTCTCACTTCGGGAGATGGTGTAGCGCCGCTTGGCGGGCACGCAACTTTGTTTCGTTCACCACTGGTGCAGCCTGGATGCGCAATCGTTACGCATCCAAATTGCGTGGAGAAAGCCGATGCTGCTGCTCACTGCCCTCGCGCTAGGCCTCGCCGCCCCCCAGGAAGCCGCCGCCAATCCCCAGATCGACTATGCCGGCTTCGCCACGCTAACGCGCGATGTCCGGGCACTGCGCGCAAAGCGGCTCCTTCCCTTCGCGCGCTTCCAGGCGATGGCGACGACCAAGGATGCGCTGGTGCTGGATGCGCGATCGAAGGACGCCTTTGCCCGCGGCCATATCGCCGGCGCGGTCAACCTACCGCTCACCGATTTCACCGCTGAAGCGCTAGCGGAAGTCATAGGGCATAACCGCGATCGCCCGATCCTGATCTACTGCAACAACAACTTCTCGAACCATCGCCCGCCTGTGCCTCTAAAATCGGCACCGCTGGCGCTGAACATCCAGACCTTCATCAATCTCGTCGGCTACGGATATTCGAATATCTGGGAGTTGCGCGACGTCGTCGATTTCGACGACCCCAAGGTCGGCTGGGTAAGCACCACCTAGCTTGCCGGCGGCGCCTTTCTCGGCAGCGGAGCGAGTTGATCGACGAGCAACCGCCACCCCGCAGCCTCGTGGAGCCACATCCGAACATAGTGCCCGATCAAGGCGCCGTCCGCCCCCGTGATCTCGCCATAGCTATAGGCGAGATCACCAGCAGCGGATTGGCCGCCACCGAGCCGCTTGCCGGTTGCCTTCATGCCTCGCCCCGCAAGCATCACGCCCGCATCGCCGATGGCGGGCGGACCTCCCGACCGAAGCACGCGCCCTTCGGCCGCAAGAAATCCGGCTAGCGACGACGCATCCGCATCGAGGCGTCGCTCAGCCGCTTCAAGATCGTGCTTGGCCCCGGCCTTGCCCGGATTGCCGATCCTGACAACCTGCGACGGCATCGACACCTCTCCCTTGGCGAAGGGAGCCACGCCCGAATCAATCACCCACCGCCAGGTTCCATCCACCTTCCGCCAGATGGTGAAATACTGGCCGTGCGCGACGCGGTCCCCCTGGCGCATGACATAGGGCCCGGTGGTAAAGCCAAGATCGCCGGACTTGGCGATGGCCCCCGCCTCCGGCTGCCATTCCAGTTTGGCCCCCGGTGGATCGGTCTGCGTCGCCAGTTCAGGCGGGGCAGGGCGCGGCGTTGGCGAAATCAGCACCGCGTCGGGTGCGACATGGGCCCGGAAGGCCGGCGTAACCCCAAGCGCCGAGGCATCCGCGGCAAAGCGGCGTTCGGCGGCGATCAACGTATCGAAATCGTCACTGGCGGGCTTCATCGCCATCGCCATCAGGGCAGCGGCGCCCAATGCAAATATCTTCAGCTTCAACATAGATGCTCCACGGCGACGCATCGCTCATCCAGCATCCGCTACACGCGCCGCGCACCCGCACATGCCCGGTGCGATCGGGACCGCCGCGCCTGCGACAAGTCCCCAGCCCTAGAGCTTGAGCGTGGCCTCGACGCTGGCCTGGTAGTTCGGTCCGACCTGCAACACCGCCCCGTCCGACAGGACAACGCGCAGCGCTCCCTTGCCCGGGCGCTCGACGCCCACCACCGCACCGATCCGCACGATATGCGACCGGTGGATGCGCAGCATGACCGCCGGGTCGAGCCGCTTCTCGATGTCGTTCATCCGCGCGCGCAGGATATGGCTCTTGAGTGAGGTGTTGAGCAGCACATAGTCGCGTGCCGCCTCGATCCAGTCGATCGTGGTCACCGGCACCAGCACCGCGCCCTGGCGACCCGGCACCCAGATGCCCTGGTCATAGGGAATTTCCTCCACGGGCGCGGGCCGCGCCTCGGCGCGCATCGCCTCAAGCTCGGCTACCCGCCCCTCCGCATCGCGCAGCGCGCGCCGGCGCCGGGCGCGTTCGACGCCAAGCCGCAGCCGATCGAATGCGACCGGCTTGAGCAGATAGTCCGCGGCCTCGACTTCAAAAGCGTCGGCGGCGAAGCGTTCGAACGCAGTGACGAAGATGATCTCGGGCCGATGCTCACCGGGGCGCAGCGCGCGGGCAATCTCCATGCCGCTGCGGCCGGGCATCTGGATGTCGAGGATGACCAGGTCCGGCTTCAACGCCCGGATCTGCTCGGCCGCCTCGATCCCATCGCTGGCGGTGCCGGCAACCTCGACGCCCTCGATCGCGCCGAAGCCAACCTTCAGCCGGTCCAGCGCCAGCGGCTCGTCGTCGACCAGAAGTACCCGCATCACTCCGCCGCCTCCGCGCGTTGCGCCCGGTGCAGCGGCAGCGTGATAAGCGCGACGAAGCCCCGCTCGCGCGCCGTGGCAACCAGCTCGCCACCAGGACCGTAAAATGCGTCAAGCCGGTGGCGGACATTGGCAAGGCCCAGACCGGTGCCGCCCTTGGGTGCCCCGCCAAATGCCTGGCCGCCGTCATCCTCGACGCAAAGCAGGAGCGCGTCCTCGCGCGTCGCCGTCGCGCGCACCACGATCCGCACAGTGCGCCGTGATGGCGCGACCGCATATTTCACTGCATTCTCGATCAACGGCTGCAGGATGAAGCTCGGCACCAATGCGTCGAGCAATTCGACCGGGCAGATGAACTCCGCCTCGAGCCGGTCGCGGAAACGCACCGCCTCGATATCCAGATAGGACTGGATGGTCGCGAATTCCTCGTCGAGCGTCACTTCGCGCTGCGGATCGGCCTCAAGGCTGGCACGCAGGAAATCGGAGAGCTTGCCGATCATTCCCTCTGCCTCGTCATTGCGGCCGGTAACGATCAGCGAGGAAATGGCGTTCAGCGTATTGAACAGAAAATGGGGATTGAGCTGGAAGCGCAGCGCGGCAAGCTGCGCCTGTTGCGCGGCACTCTGCGCGGCAGCGAGCTGGCGCTCGCGCTCCTGCGCGACCATGCTGCTGAACACCAGCCCCAGCCCCGAAGCGTAGAGGCCATAGACCAGCACGAACGGCATCAGTCCGAAGACGAACTGCCGCCAGAGCGGTGCAGTCTTCATCCCGGCTTCCACCCGCGCTTCGTTGATGAAGATCGCGTCGAGCCAGCCATGGGCAAGCGCGAGCACCAGCGTGAACAGAGCCGCCGCGATGATCGGGGGGCGATGATCCCAGCGCTCGACCCGCATCAGCGCGGCTGCGATCAACGCGGAAAAGACGATGCCGACAACGAAGGTCTTGAGGAGCAGCACGGCCAGGCCGAACGACATGGGGTCGCCGGCGGCAAAGCCCGGCATTGACCAGAGCACCAACGCTCCGGTCCACAATGCCAGCGCAAGAAGCGTGGCGGCGCGCACGTCGCGCCTGCTCAGCAGACCCGTCATATCTTTCAGCCCCATCAGGGCCTCATATCATGAACCGCGCAACGCGGCGTCCGGTTTCGTCGCCACGAAGTCCGATCTGATCGCAAAGAACTGCGGGGTTAGCCGCCGCAGTTCGTCAGCTTCGCCGCATCGGCATTGTTGCTGACGGCCGCCCCCTGCTTCACTTCGAAGAGTTGCGGCCAATGCTTGCCGGTCACCATCACGCGCTTGCTCGCGGCATCATAGGCGATGCCGTTGGGCACGACGTCGGGGTCACTGGTCTTGGGACCGAGCGCGCTCACATCGAGGAAGCTCGTCACCTTGCCGCTGGCGGGATCGATCCGGGCGACCAGGTTGGTCTGCCAGATGTTCGCCCAGATCTCGCCGTCGATCCATTCGAGCTCGTTGAGCTGCTGGACAGGGCAGCCATTCGCCGTGACCTTGAGCGTCGAGACCGGTTGCATCGTCGTGGGATCGAGGAAGCGGAGCTCGTCGCTGCCGTTCGACATGATGATGTTCTTGCCGTTCTGGGTCATGCCCCAGCCCTCGCCCTGATAGGCAAAGGTATCGCCAAGCGTCATGTCCTTGAGGCCGTAGGTGAAGCCGGTCTGATCCTTCCAGGTCAGCTGATAGAGCTTGTCGCCGAACGCGACGATGCCCTCGCCGAAATAGGGTGCCGGCAGATCGACCTGCTGGAGCACCTTTCCGGTCGCCGGGTCGACTTTGCGGATGAACGAGGTCCCCGCCTCTCCCGTGCTTTCATAGAGCGCGCCGTCCTTGAAGAAGAGCCCCTCGGTGAAGGCGGTCGGATCGTGCGGATGGGTCGCGACGACCATCGCCGTATAGACCGGCACGCCGCTGGTGCGCAGGAGGAAGAACCACACGCCGGCCGCGATCACGGCCAGGGCGATAACTGCGAGGATAATGCGCTTCATCGCGGCGGAGAAAGCCGCGTGCGGCCGCCGCTGTCAAACCCCTTCGCGGATCGTCCGCCGCAAAAGCGGCATCACAAGGCCCAAAACACAAAAAACCGCCGCGGCGGTTGCCGGGCGGGGCGCTGTTGTGTTGGTTGCGGGAGCAGGATTTGAACCTGCGACCTTCAGGTTATGAGCCTGACGAGCTACCGGGCTGCTCCATCCCG
>NZ_JBXAMZ010000001.1:2192998-3707893 GCF_058801135.1 Sphingomonas sp. GW822-FHT03G08 | reverse complement strand
ATTTTGAAGGTCCCAAAACCAACCCCGCATCCCCCAAACCAACCGAATCAACACCCGAATCACAACAGAATCAGGGGCTTCACGCTGCCCAAACAGGCCTTCCGGCGATCGAACATGCGCGATTCATCAATCCGAGCCTCGATTCCCGACTCAAAGGGCTGCGCGGTTGCGTAGCCATGCACGCAAATGCGGCCTTCTCGACGGTTTACGGGGCATAAAGGCGAACGGGCGCATAGCGCGCGTATGAGCGAACCCGTGCTGGCCACTTCCGAAACCCAAGCCACCAGCCTGCGCCAGCAGGTACGCAGCGCCGTCATCTGGCGTTCGGGCACCCAGATCTTCGGGCAGCTGCTCACCTGGGCCTCGACCTTCATCGTCATCCGGCTGCTAGGCCCTTCGGCCTATGGCCTGTTCGCGATGACCCAGGTGATCCTGGTGCTGCTCAACATGCTCAACGGCTACGGCCTCGCCAGTGCATTGATCCAGCGCGAGGATGCCGGGCGCCACGCCCAGCGCCAACTGTTCGGCATGCTGATCCTGCTCAACTTCGCGCTGGGCGGGCTGCAATACCTCGCCGCGCCCGCCGCCGCCGCCTATTATCGCCAGCCGATGGTCGCCGACCTGCTCCGGGTTCAGGCGCTTCTATATATAGCGACGCCGTTCATCGCCCTGCCCCAGGCGCTGCTCTCGCGGGAGATGGACTTCCGCAGGCAGGCGCTGGTCAACTTCGTCTCGGCGCTCGCGGGGGCCATCACCGCGCTGGCGGGTGCACTCGCCGGCATGGGCGTCTGGACGCTGGTCGCCGCGCCGATCGCGCTGTTCGCCACCCGTGCGATCGGCATGACCATCGCCGCACGCTCCTATATGTGGCCGAGCTTCGACTTTCGCGGCGCCGGCGACATCGCCCGTTACGGCGGCGTGATGGCCACCGGCCAGATCTTCTGGTTCGCACAGAGCCAGGCCGATGTGTTCATCGCCGGCCGCCTGTTCGATCCGCACATGCTGGGCATCTATACGACCAGCCTGTTCCTCACCCAGATCTTCGTCTCGAAATTCGTGCCGCCGCTCAACGAAGTCGCCTTCTCCGCCTATGCCCGACTGAAGGACGACAAGGCCGCGGTTGGCGCCGCCTTCACCAAATCGGTCCGGCTGGTGATGCTGGTCGCCATGCCCTTCTATCTCGGTATGGCCGCCACGGCGGAGCCGCTGGTCGCCGTCGCGCTTGGCCCCAAATGGATGGAAGCGGTGCCGGTTGTGCACTGGCTCGCGCTCGCCATGCCGATGATGACGCTGCAGGTGCTGTTCGCCCCGGCCAGCGATGCCTGTGGACGCCCCGGGATCAGCGCGCAGAACTCCATGACCGGCGCGCTCTGCCTGCCGATCGCCTTCCTGATCGGCGTGCATTGGGGGGTGATGGGGCTCGTCGCCGCCTGGTTCGCCGCCTATCCGCTCTATCTCGCGCTCTCGACCTGGCGGACGCTGCCGGTGATCGGCGTAAAATTCGGCACACTGGTCGAGGCGATCGCGCCGTCGGCGCTCGCCGCCGCGGCAATGGCATTGATTGTCACCGGCCTCGACGCCCTGCTCCCTCCGGTGCCCGAACTCCTCCGTCTGGCGCTGCTGGTCGGCGCCGGTGGGCTTGCCTATGCCGCGCTGCTGTTCCTGTTCGCACGGCGGATGCTGGTCGATTCGATCAACCTGGTCCGCAACCGCGGCGCCTAGACCGCCTGGATATAGGCGCGCATCGCATCCGCCTCGGATTCGATCCGTTCGATCCGGTACTTCACCAGGTCGCCGATCGAAATGAAGCCGATACAGGTGCCACCCTCGACCACCGGCAGATGGCGGATGCGCCTGCGCGTCATCAGCGCCAGTGCGGCAAGCACGCCCTCGTCCGGCGAAACGGTGATCGCCGGGGCGGTCATCACTTCACTGACCTTGCGGGTAAGCGCCGCCGCGCCTTCGCGTTCGAGGCAATAGATCACGTCGCGTTCGGAAAAGATGCCGGCCACGGCATTGCCGACCATCACGGGCACGGCGCCGATGCGCTTGCCCGCAAGCAGCGAAACGGCATCGGCTACGGTGCTGTCACCATCGACCGAGACAACGTCACGCCCTTTGCCACCCAGGATTGCCGCGATTGTCATCGCTCGACTCCTCGTTCGGGTTGAGGCGCTTGTGTGTCCCACGAATCGTCCCCAATTGCAAAAGATGGAAGCGCCCCGGGGCCTGGACGATCCGGAATATGCTGCCTTCGCCTGGGGGCGCTATCGCCGCGTCCTGGCACGGATGGCACTGGTTGCCTTCGCGGTGGCGGTGCTTTCGGTGCTGATACTCTGGCACTGGCTGGGCTGGCTGAACTTCACCCTGGCCCTCGCCACCGCACTCGGCGTGTTCTTTACGATCCTGCTCGGCGCCGCGCTGATGGGGCTGATGTTCCTCAGCTCCGGGACCGGGCATGACGCGCAGGTGGAAGACTTGCTGCGCGACCAAATCGAAATCGGCGACTGAGTCCGAGCCCAGCCGCCGATTTTCGTATCACCATCAGACCGTCGCTTCGGCGTCCTTGCGGGCGCGGGTGCGACGCGGCTTCTTGGCGGGCTCTTCCGCGGCCTCGGCCGGGGCCGCATCGCTCACGCCGAGCGCGGGCGGGAGCACCGCGGCGTCGATCGCATGGCTTTCCTCGGCCTGGGCTTCCTCACGGCGCGGGCGGCGCGCACGACGCGGAGCCTGCTCCTCGCGGGGCGCCTGGGCTTCGGCTGCCTCAACAGCTTCGCCTTCACCCTCGGCACCATGGCCATTGGCATAGCCATTGCCGTTGGCGTGACCGTTGCGCTGCTCGCGCTCGCGGCGGGGCTGACGCTCCGACCGCTCCTGGCGACCCTCGCGATCGCCGCGGCCTTCACGCTCGCGGCGCGGCTGCTGCTGGGCACGCTGCTCGGGCTGGTCGTCGCCATCCTCGGCGCGGTTGCCATCGGCCTCGACGTCGAAATCCTCGTCGTCGCTGTCGAAATCATCGCGGTTGCGGCGCTGCTGCTGGTTCTGCTCCTCGAAGCGCGACCGGCTCTCGCTCAGCACGCGGAAATAGTGATCCGCGAACTGGAGATAATATTCGGTGTTGACCCGATCGCCCTGCATCTGGGCGTCGCGCGCCAGATTCTTGTACTTCTCGAGCAGCTGGGCGGCGTTGCCGCGCGCACGGTTGTCGATGCGATTCCCGTTACCCTGGCCGGGGTTGCCACCCTGGCGCTGCTGCTGCCCGCCACGACCACGACGGCGGCCGGCCTGACGATTGTTCATCAAGGTCTGTATGTCCTGTCTTGTTTACGCTGTCCGTCGGTCCAATTCCTGGGTCCCGGATGCAGTTTACAAATGCGCGTCAACGCCTCGGGAGGCGCAACTCGCCTGCCATGGCCACCGGACTGCAGCGGCTATCATGACCTGAATCGGGGCTGTGCGTTCTTCACGGCCCAAGCTTCAACTTCTTGGTTGAAAGTGCCCTACCCCGTGGCTGTCTTAGCCGGTGCAGCACTAATGTCCAAGCAGAAATATGTGTCGTTTTGGCGTCGTTTCAAGTCAGCAGCAGCGCACGCGGCCGCCCACCAAGATCCTTGTACAGCGTCACCGCGAAACCGCACTTCCGGGCAATCGCGGATACGGGTTCGGCCTGAGTCCAGCCGATCTCCAGCACCGCCGCGCCGCCCGGCGCCAGCAGCCGGCGCAGATCGGGGATGATCCGCAGGTAATCGTCGAGCCCTTCCGCACCCGCGAACAAGGCCGAGCCCGGCTCATACCGGCGGACCTGCTCGGGCAGATCCTCCACCGTGCCGATATAGGGGGGATTCGCCAGGACCAGGTCGAATCGCGCCTCCAGCCCCTGCGCCCAGTCGCCGCGCTGGAAGCCGGCGCGATCGGCCAGCCCCAGCGCATCGGCATTGCGCTGGGCATAATCGAGCGCGACTTCCGACGCGTCCACGCCCAGCCCCTGCGCCTCGGGCCATTCGGCCAGCGCCGCCAGCAGCAAGGTGCCCGGCCCGGTGCCAAGATCGAGGATTCGCGCCGGCGACCGTGCGCCGAAATATTCGAGCGCCGCCTCGAGCAGCGTTTCGCTGTCCGGACGCGGGATCAATACCCCCGGCCCCACCGCCAGCTCGATCGTCCAGAAGGCGCGGCTGCCGGTGATATAGGCGACGGGTTCATGTGCCAGACGGCGTTGGAGGAGGGATTCGAACCCTCCGGGGACCGGATCGCCGATATGGCGCAGGATCATCGCTTCCCGGGTCACGCCGAGCGCATGCGCCATCAGCAGCTCGGCATCGAGCCGGGGCGAATCGGAGACGGGCTCGAGCGTGCGGGCGGCTTCGTTGAGGCCGACGCGCACGCTCCTGCCATTTGCCGCCGACGGCGCCTCGGGCCGGGGATCAGGAGCGGGCATCCCGCGCCTCCCGCACAGAGCCGGCAGCCGGAAAATGTTGAATCCCTTGATACGCCACGCGGGTGCGGGAGGGACGCTGGGGCAAGGGATCGATCCGGATTTTCGCGGCGCGGGTCATACCGGGACCGAAGCAGAAGATTTCCAACATTGCCAGAGGGGTGACGCGCCGAGGGCATCCCCCTCGCTCAACAATAGCGTCATCCCCGCGCAGGCGGGGATCCAGAGCCAAGGGGCAATGGCGGTACGGCTCGCCCTGCGATCTCCGGCAAGCGGAGGTCCGATTTCCGCGTTTATCCCGAGCTGCCCTGGATCCCCGCCTGCGCGGGGATGACGGGGTTGGGGACCGGAATGACGATCAAGAAGGTCGCGCCGGAACAGAAAAGGCCGGGCATCGAGCCCGGCCTTTTCTAACCCACCCCCGCCCCTCCCTTGCAGGGAGGGGAGTTGAGAGGATTACCCGTCGAGCTGGGCCAGGCGATCGGCCTCGTCCTGCGCGATCAGCGCGCCGATCAGTTCGTCGAGCTCGCCTTCCATCACTTCGGGGAGGCGATGCAACGTCAGGTTGATGCGGTGATCGGTGACCCGGCCCTGGGGGAAATTGTACGTCCGGATGCGCTCCGAGCGATCGCCCGAGCCGACCATCGAGGCGCGCGCGCCCGAGCGCTCCGAGGCCAGCCGGTCGCGCTCGCGCTCGTACAGGCGAGTGCGCAGCACCTTCATCGCCTTGGCCTTGTTCTTGATCTGCGAGCGCTCGTCCTGCTGGATGACGATCGTGCCAGTGGGCAAATGGGTGATGCGCACCGCCGAATCGGTGGTGTTGACGCCCTGCCCGCCCGGACCCGAGGCCCGGAAGATGTCGATGCGCAGATCCTTGTCGTCGATCTTGATGTCGGCGTCCTCGGCCTCGGGCAGCACCGCCACCGTCGCCGCCGAGGTGTGGATGCGCCCGCCCGCCTCGGTCGCCGGCACGCGCTGGACGCGGTGGACGCCGCTTTCGAACTTCAGCTTGGCGAACACGCCGGTGCCGGTGACGCTGAGCACGACTTCCTTGTAGCCGCCGAACTCCGAATCGGAGGCCGAGATCAGCTCGATCTTCCAGCCCATGCGATCGGCATAGCGCTGGTACATGCGCAGCAGGTCGCCGGCGAAGAGCGCGGCTTCGTCGCCGCCGACGCCGGCGCGGATTTCGAGCATCGCCGGACGGGCATCGGCCGCGTCCTTGGGCAGCAGCGACAGCGCGAGGCCGCGCTCTGCCGCGGCCAGCGCGGCCTCGTTGGCGCGGAGCTCTTCCGCGGCGAGCGCGCGCATTTCCTCATCGGGCTCCTGCGCCATCAGCGCGAGCGATTCGGCATCCGCGCGCAGGCGGCGGACTTCACCGGCGGCGAGCGCCACCGGTTCGATCTCGGCATATTCCTTCGACACCGCGACGAACTTGTCGCCGGAGAGATCGCCGGTCGCCATCTGCGCCTGCAGCTCGTCGCGGCGCGCCTCGATCGCGGCAATCCGGTCGGCGGGAATCTTCATCGCGCGGCGCCGGACACCAGGGTGGCGACGGCATCGGCATCGACGGCATCGCCATCGATCACGCGCTGGGCGATCGAGACTTCGCCGTCGCGAGACTGGAACGAGACGGTCATCGCCGGGCCGGCCTTCATCGCGCGATCATAGCGCTTCTTCGGGCTGCCGCTGGCGAACAGCTCGGCGCTGATACCGTTGTTGCGCAGTGCTGCGAGCAGGCCAATCGCCGCGGCTTCGCTACCGGCAGCCTCGACCACCACGGCCACCTGCATGCGCTCGGCTGCCGGTTCCGGGATCATCATCCCCAGCCGTTCGATACCGGCTGCCCAGCCCACACCCGGGGTCTCGGGACCGCCAAGGCTGCCGACCAAACCGTCATAACGGCCGCCGGCCAGCACGGTGCCCTGCGCGCCGAGCTTGTCGGTGACGAACTCGAAGGCAGTGTGGCGATAATAATCGAGCCCGCGCACAAGGCGCGAATTGCGCGTCCACTTGACCCCGGCGGCATCGAGCCCGTCGGTCACCGCCTTGAAGAAGGCCGCGGCCTCCTCAGTCAGATAGGCGTCGATGTCCGGTGCGCTGTCGGCGATCGGGCGATCGCGCGGATCCTTCGAATCGAGGATGCGCATCGGGTTCTTCTCGAGCCGGACAAGGCTGTCCTCGCTCAGCTGATCCTTGTGCTGCTCGAAATGCGCGACCAGCGCAGTGCGCCAGGCTTCGCGCGTCTCGGCGTCGCCCAGCGTGTTGAGCTGGAGCGTCACATCCTCGATGCCGAGCTCGCGCAGCAACTGGTCCGCGAGGACGAGCAGCTCGACGTCCGCCGAGGGCTCGGCAACGCCCAGCACTTCGGCGTCGAGCTGGTGGAACTGGCGGTAGCGGCCCTTTTGCGGGCGCTCGCGACGGAACACCGCGCCGCTGGTCACCAGCTTCAGCGGGGTGTGCTGCTGCCAGCCATTGGTGATGAAGGCGCGGCAGATGCCGGCAGTGAACTCAGGGCGCATCGTGAACGTGCCGTCCTCGTCCTCGCCGGGCGCGAAGGTATACATCTCCTTGGAGACGACATCGCTGGTCTCACCCATCGAGCGCGAGAATACCGCAGTCGATTCGAGCACCGGCATTTCGGCGCGCTGGAAGCAATAAAGACGACGGATGCGATCGAACGTATCGACGACATGCGCGAACCGGCGCTGATCCTCGCCGAAGATATCCTGGAAGCCGCGGATGCGGGCGGGCGTTTCGATGCGTGCCATATTGGCGCGCGCCAATAGGCCGGTTGCGGGTTTGCCGCAACGGGGGAGACTTTGGGGAGGGGCTTGGCGTAGGCAGCTTAGGCCCCTCCCCTTCCGGAACGATCTTCCAAAGCCGTACTTCCGTCATCCCCGCGAAGGCGGGGATCCATTGGCGCTGCGTACGCTGAGGCTCACATCGTTCAGCCAGAATGGATCCCCGCCTTCGCGGGGATGACGATGCGTTAGATCAGCGGAGGAAGATCAGCGGAGGAAGGCCGGGGTGACGGTGAAGTGCCGCCCTATTCCCAATTGCCCCCATAACCGATCGGAACGCTACGGCATCCCGAGGATTGTTGCGCGCGGTAATCATATCGTGGAAACGTATCCAGCGGCGGGACATAGTTTCGCGTTTCCCGCATATTTCTTGTGTTGCGCCTGCACAGGCCGCTGCCCAAGAGAATTTCCGCATAGAACCGCGCCCCGAGTCGGCGCCTTGATCCGGGTTGAACACTTGCACCGAATCACTGCTGGCGGATCCCGCCTTCCTGCCTTTGCCCTGCTTTCCGCCACGCTGATTCTCGCCTCGTGCGGGAGCGGCAGCCAGTCCGCGCAGAAGAAGGGCGCGGGCGGGCCGCCCCAGGTCGGCTTCGTGGTGGTGCAGCCCGGCGAAGTGCCGGTCGTCGCCGAGCTTACCGGCCGGGTGAACCCCTATCAGGTCTCCGAGGTGCGGCCGCAGGTGGCGGGCATCATCCTCAAGCGCCTGTTCAAGGAAGGTACGATCGTCCGCCAGGGCGAGACGCTCTACCAGATCGATCCGCGCCTCTATGCCGCCAGCGTGGCCGAGGCTTCGGCCAGCCTGCAGAATGCCCGCGCCAATGCCGAGGCGGCGCGGACCAAGGCCGATCGCTACAAGCCCCTGGCCGAGGCCGAGGCGGTCTCGAAGCAGGATTATACCGACGCGCTGGCCGCGTCGCGCCAGGCGAGCGCGCAGATCGCCCAGAGCGGCGCCCAGCTGCAGACCGCGAAGATCAACCTGCACTTCACCCGGGTGCCGGCGCCGATCACCGGCCGCATCGGCCGCTCGCTGTTCACCGAAGGCGCGCTGGTCACCAGCAACCAGGCCGATCCGCTGGCGGTGATCCAGCGGCTCGACCCGATCTTCGTCGACATCCAGCAATCGAGCACCGAGCTGCTCGCGCTGCGCCGCTCGCTCCAGCAGCAGGGCGTGATGCCCGGCAGCGCCAGCGTGCGCGTGAAGCTGGAGGACGGCAGCGAATATGGCCGCACCGGCACTGTCGAATTCTCCGAAGTGATGGTCGACCAGAATACCGGCACGGTCACGCTGCGCGCCCGTTTCGACAATCCCGAGGGCATATTGCTGCCCGGCATGTTCGTCCGCGCGGTGTTCACGCAGGCGGTCGATACCCGCGCCTATCTGGTGCCGCAGCAGGCGGTGTCGCGCGACGCCAAGGGCAGCGCCCAGCTCTGGGTGGTCGGCGCCGACAACAAGGCGGTGCGCCGCGACGTGACCGCCGATCGCACCCAGGGCGCCTTCTGGGTCATCACCAAGGGGCTCAACCCCGGCGACAAGGTGATCACCCAGGGCATCGCCAACCTGAAGCCCAATGCCGATATCCGCCCGGTCCCGGCCGACACGCCGCAGAAGATCGAGACGCCCCGCAAGGGCCAGGCCACCGGCGCCTCCAAGTCGAAGGGCGGCTAAGCCACTATGTCCCGCGTATTCATCGATCGCCCGATCTTCGCCTGGGTGATCGCGATCATCACCATGCTGATGGGCCTGGGCGCGGTCTTCTCGCTGCCGATCGCGCAATATCCGGACATCGCGCCGCCCCAGGTCAATATCCGCGCCACCTATCCGGGCGCGTCGGCCGAGACGGTGCAGAATTCGGTGACGCAGATCATCGAGCAGAACCTGACCGGCATCGACGGGCTGCTCTATTTCAGCTCGTCCTCGACCTCGCGCGGGCAGGTGACGATCAGCGCGACCTTCGACAAGGGCACCGACCCCGACATCGCCCAGGTGCAGGTGCAGAACCAGGTGCAGCAGGCGCTGTCCCGCCTGCCCAACCAGGTGCAGCAGCAGGGCGTGCGCGTCACCAAGTCGAACCCCGACACGCTGCTGCTCGTCGGCGTCTATGACGAGACCGACAAGCGCACCAATCGCGACGTTTCGGACTGGCTCTCGTCCAACCTGCAGGACACGCTTTCGCGCCTGCCGGGCGTGGGCGACGTCAACGTGTTCGGCTCGCCCTATGCGATGCGGATCTGGCTCAACCCCTCGGCGCTGGCCAGCTACAGCCTGATGCCGAGCGACGTGGTGACCGCGATCACCAACCAGAATACCGAGATCGCGGCGGGCGAGATCGGCGGCCAGCCGATGCCGAGCAGCCAGATGCTCAACGCGACGGTGACCGCGCAATCGCGGCTGCAGACGCCCGAGCAGTTCGCCAAGATCATCCTCAAGACCCAGACCAACGGCGCGCATGTGCTGCTGAAGGACGTGGCGCGGATCGAGCTGGGCGCGGAGAACTACAACGCGGTCAGCCGGGTGAACGGCCATCCCGGCTCGGGCATCGCGATCAGCACCGCGCCGGGCGCCGACGCGCTCAAGACCGCCGAGCTGGTCAAGTCGACCGTGGCGGAAGCGGCGAAGGAGTTCCCCGAGGGCTTCAACTACGCCTATGCCAACGATACCACCGAGTTCATCAAGCTCTCGATCCACGAAGTGGTGATGACGCTGATCGAGGCGATCGTCCTGGTCGTCATCGTGATGTTCGTGTTCCTGCAGAGCTGGCGCGCGACCTTGGTGCCGATGATCGCGGTGCCGGTGGTGCTGCTCGGCACCTTCGCGGTGTTCTATGCGCTCGGCTATTCGATCAACACGCTGACCCTGTTCGGGCTGGTGCTGGTGATCGGCCTGCTCGTCGACGACGCGATCGTCGTGGTCGAGAATGTCGAGCGCCTGATGGAGGAGGATCCCGACCTCACCCCGCGCGAGGCGACGATCAAGTCGATGGACCAGATCCAGATCGCGCTGGTCGCGATCGCCCTGGTGCTGTCGGCAGTGTTCCTGCCGATGGCGTTCTTCGGCGGATCGACCGGCGTGATCTACCGCCAGTTCTCCGTGACGATCGTCTCGGCGATGATCCTGTCGGTGCTGGTCGCGCTGATCCTGAGCCCGGCGCTGACCGCCACGGTGCTCAAGCGCAAGAAGGACATGGCCGAGCCGGGCAGCGGCTGGCTGTCGCGCCGGGTGCCGTTCCTCGGCAACGCGTTCCGCACGAGTACCGAGAAGTTCAACCAGGGCTTCGAATGGACGATCGATCGCTACACGCGGACGATCTCCTATGTCGTCGATCGCAAGTGGATCTTCCTGCTGATCTACCTGCTGGTCTGCGCGGTGCTGGTGCTGATGTTCTACCGCCTGCCGACCGGCTTCCTGCCGACCGAGGACCAGGGCGCGGCGAGCGTCCAGTTCCGCCTGCCCGCGGGTGCGACGCAGAGCCGCACCCAGGAAGTGCAGCTGGCGATCGAGAAATACCTGACCCAGCAGGAAGGCAAGAACGTCAAGACCACCTTCACCGTGACCGGCGGCGGCGGCGGCGGCGGCGCGAGCGGCCAGAATACCGGCCAGGGCTTCGTGAACTTCGTCCCCTGGGACGATCGCCCGGGCAAGGACAATGCGGCGGACGCGATCGTCCAGCGCGCGGCGGGCGCCTTCCGCAACTTCCGCGACGCGCAGGTCTTCGCGCTGGTGCCGCCGGCGATCCGCGGGCTCGGCCAGTCGAACGGCTTCACGCTCGAGCTGCAGAATTCGAGCGGCATGTCGCGCGAGGACTTCGTCGCGGCGCGCGACAAGCTGCTTGCCGCGGCCAATGCAGATCCGGACCTGCAGGCGGTGCGCCTGTCGGACCTGCCCGACGTGTCGACGCTCAACATCCAGATCGACCAGGAGAAGCTGGCGGCGCTCGGGCTGACCCAGGCCGACGTCAACAACACGCTGTCGACCGCCTGGGGCGGGCGCTACGTCAACGACTTCATCGACCGCGGCCGCGTGAAGCGCGTCTATGTCCAGGGCGACGCGCCCTATCGCGCCGATCCGCAGAACCTGAGCGAATGGTTCGTGCGCGGCAGCAACGGGCAGATGGCGCCCTTCTCCGCCTTCGCGACGATCGGCTGGGCGACCGCGCCGACCACCGTCTCGCGCTTCCAGGGCATCTCGTCCTTCGAGTTCCAGGGCCAGCCGGCCCCGGGCAAGAGCTCGGGCGACGCGATGAACCGGATGGAGCAGCTCGCCTCGCAGATCCCGGGGACCAGCGTCGCCTGGGCGGGCCTCTCCTACCAGGAGCGGCTGGCGGGCGGGCAGGCGCCGCTGCTGTACGGCGTGTCGCTGCTGATCGTGTTCCTGTGCCTGGCGGCGCTCTACGAGAGCTGGTCGATCCCGGTCGCCGCGATGCTCGTGGTGCCGCTCGGCCTGATCGGCGCGGTGTTCGCGGTGAGCCTGCGGGGCCTGCAGAACGACGTGTACCTGCAGATCGGCCTGCTCACGACGATGGGCCTGGCGGTGAAGAACGCGATCCTGATGATCGAGTTCGCCGAGCGCGCCGAGAAGGAAGGCAAGCGCGTGATCGAGGCGGCGCTCGAGGCGGCACGCATCCGCTTCCGCCCGATCGTGATGACCAGCCTGGCCTTCATGTTCGGCGTGCTGCCGCTGGCGATCTCGACCGGCGCCGGCGCCAATAGCCGCATCGCGATCGGCACCGCGGTGATCGGCGGCATGCTGACCGCGCTGGTGCTGGCGATCTTCTACATCCCGCTGTTCTTCGTGCTCGTCCGCCGCGGCGTGCGCGATTCGCTCAAGGCCGTGCGCGGGCGAATGGGCCGCAACAAGCCGGAGGCGCAGGCATGAAGCGCATCGTCCTCACCCTGATGCTGGGCAGCGCGCTGGCCGGCTGCTCGATGGACCCCAAGCTCGAGACCCCGGCCGCGCCGGTGCCGCCAGGCTGGCCGGTGGGCGACGCCTATCTGAAGGCCAACGAGGCCGCGCTGCCGACGGTGACCTACCAGGAGATCTTCCGCGATCCGCGCCTGCAGAAGCTGATCGAGACGGCGCTGGCCAATAATCGCGACCTGCGCATCGCCGCGGCCAACATCACCGCCGCCCGCGCGCAGTATCGCATCCAGCGCGCCGACCGGATCCCGGGTCTAGACGCGGGGGCCGGCGCCACCGTCTCCAAGGCCGATGGCAGCGATCGCCAGACCAGCTTCACCGGCAGCGTGAGCATCCCGGCATTCGAGCTGGACCTGTTCGGCCGCGTCGCCTCGCTCACCCGCGCAGAGCAGAATCGCTGGTTCGCGACCGAAGCGGCGGCGCGCGCCACGCGGCTGACCCTGATCGGCGACATCGCCTCCGCCTGGCTCAATCACGCCGCGGACGCGAGCCTGCTCAAGATCGCGCAGGACACGGCGGCAAATGCCGAGCGCTCGGTCAAGCTTACCGACATGCGGCTGAAGGGCGGCATCGCCCCGCGCACCGACCTGGCCCAGGCCCAGCAGACGCTGGCCAGCGCCCAGTCCGACGTCGCATCGCAGACCACCGCGCTGGCACAGGACGTCAACGCGCTGCGGCTGCTCGTCGGCGCCGAGATCGACCCCGCCCTGCTCTCCTCGGCGATCGAGGAAGCCGCGCCGACGGTGGCCGAGCTGCCCGCCGGCGTCGATTCGGGCGTGCTGCTCCGCCGCCCGGACGTGGTGCAGGCCGAGTACACGCTGCGCGCCTCCAATGCCGAGATCGGCGCCGCCCGCGCCGCTTTGTTCCCGCGCATCTCGCTCACCGGACTGCTCGGCCTTGCCAGCAACGCGCTGACCGGGCTGTTCTCAGGCGACGGCTTCCACTGGTCGGGCGGCGCGAGCGGCAGCTATTCGATCTTCAACGCCGGCGCCGGGCGCGCGGGCGTGCAGGCGAGCCAGGCGCAGCGTGACGCTGCGCTCGCCACCTATGAGAAGTCGATCCAGACCGCCTTCCGCGAAGTCGCCGATGCGCTGGCCCGGCGCGGTACGATCGCCGACCAGCTCAAGGCAGACACCGCGAACCTGACGGCGGCGCAGGACAGCTATCGCCTGTCCGAAGCGCGCTATCGCGGCGGCATCGACAATTTCCTGGCGAACCTGGTCGCGCAGCGTTCCTACTACACCGCGCAGCGCGGACTGGTGAACACGCGGCTGGTGGAAGCGACCAACCTGGTGACGCTGTATCGCACGCTGGGCGGGGATTCGCTGCTGACGGTGACGGCGAACGGGCCGGAGGTGGCTGCGCCTGCGCCAGTATCCGCGCCGGCCCCTTAAAGCACCCTGTAATCGTCATCCCCGCGAAGGCGGGGATGACGATGGTATTTCGGAAGTGGCTTAGAACCACGGGCGATTCGGCGGCGAATCCCGGCCCCAAGCTTTCGCCGGGCAACAGGCCCACCAGCCAACCACCGATGCCCTAGCGGAAATTCGCCCGCGCTTTTCCGCCCCTCCCTTCCCCGCTATCGGTTGCGAAGAGAAACGGGAGTGGAAGCATGGCCTACGAGACGATCCTGACCGCGCGCGCCGGCGATGTGCTGGTGATCACGCTCAACCGGCCCGATCGCCTCAATGCCGCGCCGCCGGCGATGTTCGACGAGATCCGCGATGCGCTTGCCAACCTCGACGGCGCCCGTGCGGTGCTGCTCCAGGGCGCCGGCCGCGCCTTTTGCTCGGGTGCCGATGTGGCGAGCGGGGCACTGGCTTCGGCCGATCCCGGCAATGCCACCCATGCGGCGCTGACCGACCATTACAACCCGACGATCCTGGCGGTGACGCGTCTCGGCGTGCCGGTGGTGAGCGCGGTGCGCGGCGCGGCCGCCGGCATCGGCTGCAGCCTGGCGCTGGCCGCCGATTTCTGCGTGGCGAGCGACACCGGCTATTTCCTCCAGGCCTTCGTCAATATCGGTCTGGTCCCCGATGGCGGCGCCACCTGGCTGCTGCCCCGGCTGGTCGGCCGCGCCCGCGCCGCCGAGATGATGATGCTCGGCGAGAAGCTGCCGGCGGTGAAGGCACGCGAATGGGGACTGGTGCACAGCGTGGTCTCGGACGAGCAGCTGGAACATGAGGCGCTGGCGCTGGCCACCCGGCTGGCCGCGGGACCGACCCAGGCGCTGGGCATGATCCGCCGCGGGCTGGGCCAGGCGCTCGAGCTGACGCTGGAAGAGACGCTGGCGATGGAAGCCAATCACCAGCGCGCGGCGCGGGGGACGGCGGATTCGATGGAGGGCGGGCTGGCGTTCCTGCAGAAGCGGAAGGCGAATTTCACGGGGAAGTGAGGGCTCAGGCACTCCCCCTCTCTGCTCCCCTCCCTGAAAGGGAGGGGTCGGGGGTGGGTTGCGACCCCGGCGAAGGCCGGGGGCGCCCAACGAGACGGTATCGGAAAAAGAAAAGGCCGGGCATCGAGCCCGGCCTTTCCTAACCCACCCCTAACCCCTCCCTTGCAGGGAGGGGAATTAAGGGCCCCTAATGCGCCGCCCCCGGCCCCACCGCCCGCGTGGGACGCGGCGTCAGCCAGATGATCATCGCCGCCGCGACGAAGACGATCGCCGAGATCAGGAAGATGTGGCTGGTCGCCAGCGCAAAGGCTTCCTTGTCGACCAGCTGGGCGATCACGCTGCGCGCCTGATCGAGCGAGAAGCCCTGGGCGGCCAGCGCATCGACGGTGCCGTCGCTGTTGAGCTTCGAAGTGATCTCGCTGCGCGCGACCCGGGCGCTGTCGTCCCAGGCGGTGGTGGCGATCGAGGTGCCGATCGCACCCGCCATCGTGCGCAGGAAGCTCATCACGCCTGCCGCCGATGCCGTCTCCTCCGGCCGCACCGAACCCAGCGCGAGCGTGGTCAGCGGGATGAAGAAGAAGGGCATGCCGATGCCCTGGAGCATCTGCGGGAAGGCGAGGCTCCAAAAATCGGCCTGGCTGTTCCAGTGGACGCGGAGCAGCGAGGTGAAGCCGAGCCACAGGATGCCGAAGCAGACCAGTGCGCGCGGATCGGCCTTGGTGCTGAGCTTGGCGACGATCGGCGACATGATGACCGCCGCCACGCCGGTGAAGGCAGTGGCATAGCCGGCATAGGTCGCGGTGTAGCCCATGCTCGTCTGCAGCCATTGCGGGATGATCACCGCCGAGGCGAAGAAGGTCGCGAAGGCGAAGGACAAGGATGCCACCGCCACGGTGAAGCCGCGGTGCCGGAAGACGCGCAGATCGACGATCGGCTGGTCCTCCGTCCCTTCCCAGGCAAGGAACACCAGGAAGCCGATCAGCGCGGTGACGCCGAGCATCACGATGGTGGTGTCGTTGAACCAGTCATGTTCGCGGCCGAGATCGAGCATGATCTGCAGCGCGCCGATCCATAGCAGCATCAGCATCAGGCCGACGCGGTCGACGCGCAGCTTGCTCGTCGGGGTCTCGACCTTCGACAGCAGGCGCATCGCACCAAAGGCGCAGAGCGCGGCGACGGGGATGTTGATGAAGAAGATCCAGTGCCACGACCAGCTGTCCGAGATGGTGCCGCCGAGGATCGGGCCGAGGATCGGCGCGACGACGGTGGTCATCGCCCAGACGCCCATTGCCTGGGCGCGCTGCTGGGGCGGGAAGATGCGCATCAGCAGCGTCTGGCTGAGCGGCATCAGCGGGCCGCCGCACAGGCCCTGGCCGATACGGCATGCGACGAGCATGCCGAGCGTGGTCGACAGGCCGCACAGCACCGAGAAGACGCCGAAGCCGATCATGCCGAAGGTGAAGGTGCGCACCGTGCCGAAGCGGCCGGCGAGCCAGCCGGTGAGCGGCACGCAGACGGCCTCCGCCACCGCATAGGAAGTGATGATCCACGTCCCCTGGCTGCCCGAGATGCCCAGGCTGCCGGCGATGTGCGGCACGGAGACGTTGGCGATGGTGGTGTCGAGCACCACCATGAAGTTGGTGAGCGCGAGCACCACGCCCGCCAGGATCAGCGACACGCCCTTCAGCGGCGCCATTTCCTCGGCCTTGCCGTTCATGGCCTGGGTCCTCAGCTCTTCGAGACGTCGATCTCGGCGTCCATGGAAAGACCGACGCGCAGCGGGTGCTCGGCGAGCTCCTTCGGGTCGAGCTGGACGCGCACCGGCAGGCGCTGGACCACCTTGATCCAGTTGCCCGTGGCGTTCTGCGCCGGGATCAGCGCGAAAGACGAACCGGTGCCGCCCGACAGGCCGACGACCTTGCCGTGATATTCGACATTGCCGCCGTACAGGTCCGACTTGAGCGTGACCGGCTGGCCGACCTTGACGCGGGTCAGCTGGCCTTCCTTGAAGTTCGCATCGACATAGAGCTGGTTGATCGGAACGATCAGCATCAGCTGCGCGCCGGGGGCGACGCGCTGGCCGACCTGGACGGCGCGGCGCGTGACGACGCCATCGACCGGCGCGCGGATCACGGTGCGCGTCAGGTCGAGCCGGGCCTGATCGACCCTGGCCTGCGCCGCGAGCACTTCGGGTGCCGAATTGGCGGTGGTGCCGCTGATCAGCGCGTTGTTCGCGGCCAGCTCGCCCGTGGCGGCGCCGCGGGTCGAATTGGCCTGGGCTACCCCGGCGCGCGCCAGCTCCAGATTGGCCTTGGCCGAGGAGAAGGCGTTGGTCGCCGAGGTAAGCTCCTCACCCGACACCGCACCATTGGGGGCGAGGCGCTGGCGTCGGGCGAGGTCCACCCGCGCCTTCTCGTAATCCGCCTCGGCGGCGACGAGCTGGGCACGGGCTCGGGAAATATCGGCGCTGCGGGCCTGGACCTGCGCGGCGAGCGCCGCGCTGGTGGCCGAGGTCTGGCCGTACTGGCGGCGGGCCTTGGCGAGATCCGCCTCGGCCTGGGCGAGCGCGATCCGCGCGTCGCTGTCGTCGAGCTGGACGAGCACGTCGCCCTTCTTGACCACCTGGGTATCCGAGACGGCGACGCCGGCGACCTGGGCCGCGACCATCGGAGTCACGCTGGCGGTGTCGGCACCGACATAGGCGTTGTCGGTGCTGATGTAATGGCTGCCGACCAGCGCGTACCAGCCGCCATAGCCGACGCCCGCGACCAGCACCGCGCCGGCGATGCCGGTGAGCAGGCGCTTGCGCAGGCTCGGCTTGGCCGGAGCCTCCGGAGCCGCGGTTTCGGCGGCGGCGTTCGCGACATGGAGATTGGGTTCGGCGTCAGCCATGGGTCGAGTCCTTGGTGGCGGCGTTCGCTGCCGCGGTGTTGGTGGAAAAGCCGCCGCCCAGCACGCGGACCAGCTGGACGTCGAGCGTGAACGCCCGGGCCTGGAGGTCGGCGACGATCTGGCGGTTCTGCAGCACGGCCTGTTCGGCGGTCAGCACGTCGAGGAAGGTGGAGAGTCCGCCCTCGTAGCGCTGGCGGGCGATCGAATAGGCGGCTTCGGAGTCGCTGAGCGCCTGACGGCTCTCGGAAAGGCGGGTGACAAGTGCGTTCTTGCTGGTCACCGCGTCGGCGACTTCGCGATAGGCCGTGGTGACGGTCGAGTCATAGGTCGCGACCGCTTCGTCATAGCCGGCGCGGGCACCCTTGTACTGGCCGGCGAGTGCGCCACCGCGGAAGATCGGCAGGCTGACGGCGGGGCCGACCGAGCCATAGGTCGATCCGGACTTGAACAGATTGTCGAGGCCGAAGGACTGGAAGCCGATCAGCGCGCTCAGATTGATCGAAGGGTAGAAATCGGCGCGGGCAACCTTGATGCGGCTGGCGGCGGCCTCGACCCGGGCGCGGGCGGCGGCGATGTCGGGCCGGCGGCCGATCAGGTCGGTGGTAACGCCCGCCGGAAGCCCGTGGCTCTCGGCCGGGCCGGCGGGGAGCGTGATGGCCAGGCCGCGGTCCGGGCCCTTGCCGAGCAGGGCGGCGATGCGGTTGCGGGTGAGGCCGATCGCCTCGTCGGTCGCGGCGAGATCGGCGCGGGCGGCGGGAACGGCGGCATCGGCCTGCTTGAGCTCGGCGCGGGTATCGAGGCCGTTGGTGACGCGGTCGCCGACCAGCTTCTGGGTCTGGGTGCGCAGCTCGAGCGCCTTGGCCTGGACGTCGCGCTGCGCGGCGAGGCGGGCGAGATCGGCATAGGCGCCGGCGATGTTGGTCGACAGGACGAGGCGCGACTGCTCGAGCTCGATCCGCGCGGCCTCGGCGTCCGAGGTGGCGGCGGCGAGCGAGGCGCGGTTCTTGCCCCACAGGTCGAGATCGAAGCTGAGGTTGGCGGCGACCTGGCCGCTGTCGTTCCAGCCCTTGGGCACGAAGGCGGCGGGGATGCCGTTGTTGTAGCTCTGCTTGCCCTCGGTCGCGCCGGCCTGGACGCCGACCGACGGGAGCAGCGCGGCACCGGCCTGCTGGGCATAGCCCTGGGCCGAGCGGAGGCGCGCGGCGGCGGCGGCGAGATCTGGCGAATCGGCGAGCCCCTCGGCGATCAGGCCGCTGAGCTGCGGGTCGCCATAGGCGCTCCACCAGTCATTGGCCGGCCAGTTGGCGGCATCGCTCTTGAGCGACTGGTCCGCGGCATAGGCGGTCGCGGCGCGCACTTCGGGGCGGGCGCCGAGGTTCGGCACCGGCGCGCAGGCGGAAAGGAGTGCGGTCCCGGCAGTCGCGGTAAGCAGCAGCGGGCGGAGAAAGAATCGAGTCATGATTTAAATACCGTACTGTCTGGTACGGCGATGCAAATGGGTGCAGTGCAGCATCTTGTCAACCCAAAATCGTACCCTATAGTACGGTTATGACAAAAATTGTGGAGAAGGCGCCCGGCAAGCGTGAGGCACGCAAGGAGGAACGCCGCGAGGCGATCCTGGCGATCGCCAAGCGCGTATTCCTCGACCAGGGCTATTCAGGCGCGTCGATGTCGGCGATCTCGGCCGAGCTCGGCGGGTCCAAGGGCACGCTGTGGAGCTATTTCCCGTCCAAGGAAGAGCTGTTCGCCGCGGTGCTCGACGATGCGACCAAGGATTATCGCGCGCAGCTCGCCGATGTGCTCAAGCCGGGCGAGGACGTGAGCGCGGCGGTGCGCCAGTTCTGCAAGGGCTTCATCGCCAAGGTCTCCTCGCCCGACGGGCTGCGGCTGCACCGGCTGATCGCGTCGGAAGTCGCGCGCTTTCCCGAGATCGGCGACATCTTCTACCGCCGCGCGCCGCTGCCGACCCAGCAGATGCTCGCGGCGTTCTTCGAGCGGGTGATGGACGCAGGGCAGCTGCGCCGCGAGGATCCGCTGTTCGCGGCGCGGGTGCTCGCCTCGCTGTGCCTGGGCGTGCAGCAGCGGATGATCTGGGGCCAGGAACTCTCCGCGGCCGAGCGCGACCGCGAGGCCGGGCAGGTGGCCGACATCTTCCTGCGCGCCTTCGCGCCCGAATAAGCGACTAGAGCGGCACCCCGTCGAGCGCGACCGCCTCGACACCGATGCAGCGGAGCATCTTCTCCGCGACGATCATGCCCGGCGGGCCGTCCAGCTCGAGATCGAGCCGTACGGCCATGCCGTATTCGGTAACCCGCACTTCCATCTCGGGCGCGACCAGGTCGTGCTGTGCGGCCAGGCCGACCAGCCGGCACAGCAGGGCGGCGCTCGATTCGCCAACAATGTCGAGACGCATGGCTCAGGCGGCTTCGCGTACCGGCGCGAGCGGAGCGGCGGTGATCCGGGCACGAGCCAGCGCATCGGCCGCGCGGTGCGGCGCCAGCCCCTCGCGCCCGGCATGGGCGAGCACGGCGCCCAACCGCAGCCCGGTGGCATGGACGCGGCTCGCCACCTCATCGACGCTCCAGCCGAGATATTCGCCGGCGACGCTGATGATCCCGCCGGCATTCACCACATAATCGGGCGCATAGAGGATGCCGCGATCGGCGAGCCGGTCGCCATCCTCGGGCGTGGCCAGCACATTGTTCGCGGCGCCGCAGACGATCCGGGCACGCAGCCGGGCAACGGCATCCCCGTCGATCACCCCGCCCAGCGCGCAGGGGGCGAAGATCTGGCAGCGGGCATCGAGGATGCTGTCACGGCCCATGATCTCCGCGTCGTAGCGACAGGCGATCTCGGCGGCGACGCCAGGGCGCGGCTCCGCGACGACCAGCCGGGCGCCCGCTTCATGGAGCATGCCGCACAGCGCCGAGCCGACATGGCCGAGCCCCTGCACCGCGACGCGCAGCCCCTTGAGCTCGTTGCCGAGCTGGCGGCGCGCGGCTTCCTCCATCGCCAGGAACACCCCGCGCGCGGTCCATGGCGAGGGATCGCCGCCCGGGCGGCCATCGCGCGGCGGCAGGCCGGCGACATGGCGCGTCTCGCCGCGCACCGCTTCCATGTCCGCGACGCTGGTGCCGACATCCTCGGCCGTGACGTAATTGCCGTCGAGCCGCGCGACTGCCCGACCGAAGGCCGCGAACAGCCTGCGCCGGTCGAAGTCGCCCTGGGGCAGGTTGAGCACCGCCTTGCCGCCGCCGAGCGGCAGATCAGCCATGGCATTCTTGTAGGTCATCCCCTCGGCCAGCCGCATCGCATCGCCGACCAAGGCGGCATGATCGCCATAACGCCACAGGCGGCACCCGCCCGCCGCCGGGCCGCGCCGGCTCGAATGGAGGACGATGACCCCGTCCAGCCCGCTCTCCTCGTCGCGCAGCACATGCACGCTCTCGGGCGGGGTGGCGGTTACTTGCGGCGCGTCGACCATGAAAGGGCTCCTGAAATCCTGAGATGACTCTTCCATGGATTTGCGGGAGAATGTGGCCTTCTTCGCATAGTCCAAGGCCATATGGGCAATATCTCACCCCATATCGGTTGAATGGAGAACAGATTTGCCCGCCAACCTCGACCCGTTCGAACGCAAGATCCTGCAGGTGCTCCAGGAAGACGCCTCGATGCCGACCGCCAAGCTGGGCGAAATGGTCGGGCTGTCGAGCTCGCCCTGCTGGCGCCGGGTGGACCGGATGGAGAAGGAAGGGATCATCACCAGGCGCGTGGCGCTGGTCGACCGGCAGAAGGTTGGGCTCAACGCCCACATCTTCGCGCAGATCAAGCTCAACGCGCATGGCCGAGCCAATCTTGACGAGTTCGCCGCGGCGATCCGCTCCTTCCCCGAAGTGCTCGAAGCCTATGTGCTGATGGGCGTGTTCGACTTCATGCTGCGCATCGTCGCCGCCGACATCGAGGCCTATGAGCGCTTCTTCTTCACCAAGCTTTCCAAGCTTCCGGGGGTGCAGGAAATCAATTCCACGGTGGCGCTGTCCCAGGTGAAGGCGACGACGGCGCTGCCGATTCCGTGATTCGAGATGCCCTCCCCGCTTATCTGCTCCCCGGCGAAAGCCGGGGCCCAGGGTCACGAGCGATTCGGCAGAGAAACCCTGGGCCCCGGCTTTCGCCGGGGAAGCGAAGAAGGTTTGGATCCGACCCAGCCCTGTTGACCGCGCCCCTAAGCTTGTGGCAGGCGGCGCATGGCTCGCGGGTATAGCACAATGGTAGTGCAGCAGCCTTCCAAGCTGAATACACGGGTTCGATTCCCGTTACCCGCTCCAAGCCTCTCAAGCGCATGACCACCGACACCGCTCCCCCGCTCGCACTGTACGTGCACTGGCCGTTCTGCGTGTCGAAATGCCCCTATTGCGACTTCAACAGCCATGTCCGCGAGAGCGTCGACCAGACGCTGTGGCGCAGCGCGATGCTTGCCGACCTGGCGCATGAGGCCGAGGCGCTGCCGGGACGGCGGCTGGGCTCGATCTTCTTCGGCGGCGGCACCCCGTCGCTGATGCCGCCCGAGACGGTCGCCGCGGTGATCGAGGCGGCGGAACGGCATTGGGGCTTCGAGCCGGGCATCGAGATCACGCTGGAAGCCAATCCGTCTTCGGTGGAAGCCGCGCGCTTCGCCGACATCGCCTCGGCCGGGGTTAACCGGGTGTCGCTGGGGCTGCAGGCGCTCGACGATGCGGACCTGCGCTTCCTCGGGCGGGCGCATGGCGTGGACGAGGGGCTGGCGGCGCTGGAGACCGCGCAGCAGGCGTTCGCGCGCGTGAGCTTCGACCTGATCTATGCCCGGCCCGGCCAGACGCTCGCCGGCTGGGAAGCCGAGCTGCGCCGGGCGCTGGCATATGGCACCGAGCATCTCTCGCTCTACCAGCTGACCATCGAGCCGGGCACGCGCTTCGCCACGCTGTTCGAGAAAGGCGAGCTTGCCGCCTATGATCCGGACGAGGCCGCCGACCTGTTCGACGCGACGCGCGCGATCACCGCCGCCGCCGGGCTGCCGGCCTATGAGATATCCAACCATGCCCGGCCGGGTGCGGAGAGCCGGCACAACCTGACCTATTGGCGCTATGGCGACTATGCCGGCGTCGGCCCCGGCGCGCATGGCCGGCGGAACGGTGTCGCGACGCTGCGGCGCAAGAAGCCCGAGAACTGGCTCGCGGCCATCGAGCGCAACGGGCATGGCATCGAGCGCGAGGACCCGCTTGATCCGCAGGATCGCGGGGTGGAGGCGCTGCTGATGGGGCTGCGGCTGGCCGAAGGCGTGGACCTGTCGCGCATCCCGGACGCGCCGCTGGATGCGAAGGCGCTGGCGGGGATGGAAGCGCAGGGGCTGGTCCGGCGGGAAGGCACGCGGCTGGTAGTGACCGATGCCGGGATGCCGGTGCTCGAGGCGATTCTTCGCGAGCTGGTGGTTACGTAGGAACGCCTGACCCTGCACCCAAGCTGTTCCCCGGCGAAGGCCGGGGTCCAGCATCGGCACGGTTGGTCAGGCGGTCGAACCCCTCGAACGACATTGCAACTGGGCCCCGGCCTGCGCCGGGGAACCCAAGGATATTCCTATCCCGCAAGGGAGGGGATTGGGACGTCTAGTTCCCGAATCCCGTCGGTGCCGGCGAGATCGTCACCGTCGTCCCCGCCTTCACTTCCTGGACCTCGAGCGCGCGCTCGGCGATGCCGTCGCGGCCGAAGCGGAAGGCACCGTCGAGGCCGCCAAAGCCGTCGGGTGCGACCAGGCGGCGTTCGGGGAAGATGTCTCCCGGGCGCCATTCGCGGGCGATGCGCACGGTGAGCAGCACCGCGTCATAGCCGAGCGTCGAGAGCCGGTACGGCGCTGCGCCGAAGCGGGTGCGGTATTTGGTGGCATAGGTGCGGTAGTAATTGTCGGGCACGCTGGCGAACCAGGCGCCGTTGAGCACCGCATTCGTGCCGATCGCCGAATCGGTGTTCCACAGCTCGGTGCCGAGGATGCGCGCGGTCTTGCCGCCCGCCGACTTGCGGATCAGCGGCGCCGCCGTCACCCCGCTCGCGCCCGAGCCGGCGATCAGGATCGCCTGATAGGGCGAGCGCGACAGCTTGGTGATCGCGGTCGTCATCGAGCCGGGGCGACCGTCATAGGTCTCCATCGCCAGCACCTTGCCGCCCTGGTCCTCCACGGCGCGCAGGAAGTTGGTCGCGGCGCGCTCGCCATAGACGCCCGAAGTCATCAGGCCGACGAAATTGGTGATCCCCTGCCCCTTGGCGTAATCGACCACGCGCTCGATCGACTGCGCCGGCGAATAGCCGAGCAGATAGGTGCCGCCGCCGGCGACCGACGTATCGTTCGAGAAGCTGAGCACCGGCACGCGCGCGGCGCGGGCAATCGGAGCGACTTCACGCGCTTCCTCGGCGAGCAGCGGACCGAGGATCAGCTTGTTGCCATCGGCGATCGCCTGGCGCGCGGCATTGGCGGCACCGCCGGCGGTGTCGTAGGTGGTGATGCGCAGCACGTCCGACCTGGTGTCGAGGATGGCGAGCTGCGTCGCATTGGCCAGCGACTTGCCGACGCCGGCGTTGGGGCCGGTCATCGGCACCAGCAGCGCGACGCGGTGGCGCTCGACGTCCTGGGGCAGGCCCGGCGAGATCGGCCGAGTCGAGGGACGCTCGCGCGGCGCCTCGGTCGTGGGCGCGGGGCGGGTTTCGGGGATTACACGAGGTCCGCTGGCGCAGGCCGCGAGGAGCGCAGCGAGCCCCAAAGCGGCCCAGCGGAGGATGCCCCGTTGCGGTGTTAGGGTCGCGTCTGCCATTTACTCTCCCCGATGAACGCTCTTCTTACGCCCGGCCTCTATATCGTCGCCACGCCGATCGGCAATCTCGGCGACCTCTCCCCGCGCGCTTCGGAAATACTCCTGAACGCCGATCTGGTTGCCGTTGAGGACAGCCGTGTGACAGCGGGACTGTTTCGGCACCTTGGCCAGAAGGGGAAAATGCTCCCCTATCATGACCATAATGCCGATGCGGTGCGCCCCGGGCTGGTGGCGCGGATGGCGACCGAGGCGATCGCCTTGGTCTCCGACGCGGGCACGCCGCTGATCTCCGATCCCGGCTTCAAGCTGGTGCGCGACGCGCGCGAGGCGGGCCACACGGTAACGACGATTCCCGGGCCCTGCGCGGCGATCGCGGCGCTGACCCTGGCGGGGCTGCCGACCGATCGCTTCCTGTTCCTGGGGTTCCTGCCCTCGAAGCAGCAGGCGCGCGCCGAATCGATCGCCGAGATCGCGGGGGTGCGTGCCACCCTGGTGCTCTACGAATCGGGGCCGCGGCTCTCCGCCTGCCTGGCCGCGCTGGCCGAGGGCCTGGGCGACCGCGAAGCGGCGGTGGCGCGCGAGATCACCAAGAAGTTCGAGGAATGCGTGACCGGCTCGCTCACCCAGCTGGCCGAGCGCTATGCCGAGGCACCGCCCAAGGGCGAGATCGTGGTGGTGGTCGCCCCGCCGGGCGCCCCTGCCCCGGCTACGGCCGATGACGCTGACGCCGCGCTGGCCGAGGCGCTGACCCGGCTGCCGGCGAGCAAGGCGGCGGGCGAAGTCGCGAAGAAGCTGGGGCTCGATCGCAAGGCGCTCTACGCGCGGGCGATGGAGATGAAGGGATAGCGAATCGACTCCCCGGCACTGGCCGGGGAAGCGGTCAGGGCGCGCGAGCGCGAAGCCCTCAGGCGAATTCCTGCTCGAGCATGCGCAGTTCGTCCGCGCCGGTAAGCTCGGCAAGGCGCCTGAGATAGGTCTCGGCAAGCTGGCGACGGCGAAGGGCCGCGGCCTCGGTCATCGCCCGCTTGGCGGCGGCGAGTTCCTGAGCGGCGCGACGCCGATAATAGCGTTCGTTCGATTCCATCAGATGCGACCCCCCGGAAGCACCGATAAACCCGGTTCGGTGCGACTCGGTCTGGCTATGGTAACCAAAGTTATCCACAGCTGCGAGTCGTGAGGGGCCGCAGGACAACGGATCGCCGCGCTGCGGAAACGCGTGGCCGCGAAGGCGAGCGCCGGGCGGCCTGGTGGCTATGGCTCAAGGGCTGGAAAATCCTCGATTCGCGGGTCCGCACCCCGGCCGGCGAAGTCGACCTGATTGTGCGGCGCGGCAACCTTGTCGCCTTTGTCGAGGTCAAGACCCGCGCCACCGCCGCCGACCTGGATTTCGCGATCGACGAGCGCCGGCTCGCCAGGGTCGCGGCCGCGGCCGAGTATCTGATGCCCCGCTATGCCGGTCCGGGGGACGACATCCGGGTCGACGTAATCCTCATTGCTCCGCGCACCCTGCCTCGCCATATCGAAAACGCCTGGATGGGGTGACTTATCCAGATAAGTCACCTAAAGCGTTTTCACCAAGGAGGCCCAATGTCGCTCAACGTCGCCGTGCAGATGGACCCGCTCGACGCGATCAACATCGCCGGAGATTCGACGTTCGCGCTGATGCTCTCGGCGCAGGCGCGCGGGCACAAGCTGTTCCACTATGCCGCCGAGGACCTGAACTATTCGGCCGGGCGCGTCTGGGCGAAGGCGCATCCGGTGACGGTGCAGCGGGTGGCGGGCAATCATTTCGAGTTCGGCGAGCCGGTGCAGCTCGACCTGGGCGAGGAAGCCGATGTGGTGCTGATGCGCCAGGATCCGCCCTTCGACCTGGGCTATATCACCGCGACGCATCTGCTCGAGCGGATCTCGGACAAGACGCTGGTGGTCAATGACCCGGCCAGTGTGCGCAACGCGCCGGAGAAGATCTTCGTCCTCGACTATCCGCAGTTCATGCCGCCGACGCTGGTGACGCGCAGCCTGGAGGAAGCGCGCGCCTTTCTCGCGGTGCATGGCGAGATCGTCATCAAGCCGCTGCACGGCAATGGCGGCAAGGCGATCTTCAAGGTGGGCAGCGACGGCGCCAACCTCTCCTCGCTGATCGAAGTGTTCAACACCGCCTATCGCGAGCCGCACATGGTGCAGGCGTTCCTTCCCTCGGTGGCGGCGGGCGACAAGCGCATCGTGCTGGTCGACGGCGACGTGGCCGGCGCGATCAACCGCATCCCCGGCGAGGGCGAGATCCGCTCGAACCTGGCGGTGGGCGGAAGTGCCGCGAAGACCGAACTGACGGCGCGCGAGGAAGAGATCTGCGCGGTGCTAGGGCCGGAGCTGAAGAAGCGCGGCCTGTTGTTCGTGGGCATCGACGTGATCGGCGGCGAGTGGCTGACCGAGATCAACGTCACCTCCCCCACCGGCATCGTCGCGATCGACAAGTTCAACGGCAGCGATACCGGCGCGGTGATCTGGCAGGCGATCGAACGCCGCGTGGCGGAGCGCCGCTGACGCGATGATCGACTGGCTCGATTGGGGGTATCTGGGCGTTTTCCTGCTGATGGTGCTGGAAAACGTCATTCCCCCCGTCCCTTCCGAACTGATCATGAGCGTTGCCGGCATCGCCGCCGGCCAGGGCAAGATGGACTTCGCGCTGCTGGTGCTCACCGGCACGGCGGGCTGCGCCATCGGCAACCTGTTCTGGTGGGAGATCGGGCGGCGCTTCGGCTACAAGCGGCTCGAGCCGCTGGTGCGCCGCTGGGGCCGCTGGCTGACGCTGGAATGGGAAGACATCGAGAAGCTGCGCCACTTCTTCGATCGCTGGGGCGGGATCACCGTGCTGGTGTTCCGCTTCATGCCGATCGGGCGCACGGTGATCTCCATCCCGGCCGGGCTGATGCACATGCCGCTCGGCCGCTTCCTGGTCTACACGACGATCGGCAGCGCGATCTGGAACACGATCCTGGTCGGCGTGGGCTATTGGCTGGGCACCAATTTCGAGACGGTCGACCATTGGATCGCCCCGGTCTCGATCGCGGCGATCGCGGCGGTGGCGGTGCTCTATCTGTGGCGGGTGTTCACCTGGAAGCCGCGAGGCTGAGCCGATCGAGCTCCGCGGCGATCAGCGCGGCATAGATTTCCATCTGCGGGACCAGCGCGGCGAGGCCGCTGCGCGAGGCCGGATCGATGGCGCAGAGCGTACCGAAGAAACTGCCGTCGGCGCGCACGATCGGCCAGGAGATATAGCTTTTCAGGCCATAGAGCGCCGGCGTGTGATGCGTGCGCCAGGCGGGGTCGGCATCGACATCGTTGATGAAGACACCCTGGCCGCTGTCGCGGATCTCATCGCAGATCGTCGTCTTGACCACCAGCTCGTCGCCGGGATTGAGGCCGAATTCGATCTTGTCGAGCACCTGGCAGGCAATCCAGCGGTCCGACGTCACCCGCGCCACCGCTGCGAAGCCCATGCCCGTGCACTCGCACAGCTCGGCGAGGATCGCCTCGACTTCGGGGATGCGCTGGATATCGGCGATATCGGCGAGATAGGGATCGGTCATTACGCCATCGTAGCAGGTTACGGCGCGGCTGTACCTGATGGAGATCAGGCGCGGGGGTGCGCGTTTCGGTACACATCCAGCAGGTGCGCGGCATCGACCGCGGTGTAGATCTGCGTCGAGCTCAGGCTGGCATGGCCGAGCAGCTCCTGCAGCGCGCGCAGATCGGCGCCGCGGCCGAGCAGGTGCGTCGCGAAGCTGTGGCGCAGCGCATGCGGCGTGGTGCGGTCCGACAGGCCGAGCGCGGTGCGGGCCGCCCGGACCGACTTGCGGATCACCCCCGGCGGCATCGGCCCGCCCTTGGCCCCGCGGAACAGCGGCGCGTCGCGCGATACGCCATAGGGGCATTGCCTCGCATACACCTCGATCGCGTCGCGGACCTGGGGGAGCAGCGGCACGATCCGCGTCTTGTCGCGCTTGCCAGTGACCGCCATCGTCGCGCCGAGCGGGAGGACCGCGCCGGTGAGGCCCACGGCCTCACCGATGCGCAGGCCGGCGCCGTAGAGGAGCAGCAGCACCGCCCAGTCGCGCGCGGCAAGCCAGGGTTCGCGCGCTTCCTCGGATACGGTTTCGGCCAGTGCGACCGCTTCGTGCGGGGCGATCGGGCGAGGAACGCCCTTCTTGACGCGCGGCCCCTTGAGGCGCGGCAGCTCGGCATCCTCTCCGACAGCGAATTTGAGGAAGCCACGCACGGCGGAAAGCTCGCGCGCGGCGGACGCATTGGTGAGCCCGTCCTCGCGGCGATGCGCGAGATAGGCGCGCAGATCGGCGGCGCTCGCCTTGCCGAGCGCTTCGCGGGTGACCGGGCCACCCCAATGCTTCTGGAGAAAGGCGACCAGCCGCTCGGCCGTGGCGCCGTAAGCCCGCACCGTATGCGCCGAGCGCCGCCGGTCGCGGGCGAGATGCTGCGCGTAGAGGAGCGGGAGGGCGGGTTCGGTCACGGGGGGAGCATACATCTCCCTCTCCCCTTGTGGGAGAGGGAGGGAGCCGACGCAGTCGGCGGAAGGGTGAGGGGGAGTGAGACTCAAGCCCCCTCATCCTTCCCACTCGCTGCGCGAGCGGGCCCCTTCCTTCTCCCACAAGGGGAGAAGGAGTTAGAAGGTCAGCCGATCTTCTGGCCGGTCTTGGCCCAGTCGGCCATGAACGACGCGATGCCGGCGTCGGTCAGCGGGTGCTTGACCAGCTGGCGGATCACCGCCGGCGGTGCGGTCATCACGTCGGCGCCGATCTTGGCGGCCTCGAGCACATGGATCGGGTTGCGTACCGACGCGACCAGGATCTCGGTGTCGAAGGCGTAATTGTCGTAAATGGTGCGGATGTCGGCGATCAGGTCCATGCCCGGATAGCCGATATCGTCATGCCGGCCGACGAAGGGCGAGATGAAGGTTGCGCCGGCCTTGGCCGCGAGCAGCGCCTGGTTGGCCGAGAAGCAGAGCGTGACGTTGACCATCGTGCCGTCGCTGGTGAGCGCCTTGCACGCCTTGAGGCCGTCGATGGTCAGCGGCACCTTGACCGCGACATTGTCGGCGACCTTACGGACGATCTCCGCCTCGCGCATCATGCCCTCGAAATCCAGCGCGACGACTTCCGCCGAGACCGGCATGCCCGGCACGATCTCGCAGATCTCCTTGACGACTTCGAGGAAGTCGCGGCCGGCCTTGTGGATCAGCGAGGGATTGGTGGTGACGCCGTCGAGCAGGCCCGTATCGGCCAGGTCGCGGATGTCTGCGGTATCGGCAGTGTCGGCGAAGAACTTCATGAGCAATCCTTGTCAGTCGTGCGTGAGCATGAGCTTTGCGCGACCGCCCTTAAGCCGATTCACCGTGACGCGATAGGTGCCCGGACGCATCCGGTAGGTGAGGATCTTGTGGATCGTCGAGCAGAGCGGGCCCCGGCGCTCCGACGTCATGCGCAACGGCCGCCTGCCAGTCGCCGGGAAGGCATCGATCCAGCCTTCGCGATCGATCGCGATACCGACCAGCCCCGCCTTGCGGATGGTGATGCGCGTCTCCAGCCTGCCGTTCCGCACGGGAAGCGTCACCGCATGCCGCGTGTCGAGCCCCTTGCCGTCGCGGGTCCAGCCTGCGAGCGGACGCGGAAGCCGGGTATCGAGCGCAGTACAGCGGCCCTGGATCGCCGCGGCCAGGGCGAGTGCCGTGAGAATCATTGTCATCCCCCTTGCTGATCGGCGGAATGTTCCATGAATGTTCCACCGCCAGCAACAAAAGCTTGCACCGAAATGAAGACGATGCGTTTAGGCGCGATGCGCTTGCTTCTTGCCTTACTCCCGTTGTTCGCCGCCACGCCCGTGCTCGCGCAGCGGACCGACGACCAGCTGTGGCTGCAGGCAAGCGGGATCGTGCGGGTGGGCGAGCATGAGGAAGCGACGGTCGAGAGCATCGTCCGCTTCGGCGATCGCGCCAAAGGGCTGGCACACACCGAGATCGGCGGCCTGTTCGCCTGGAAGATCGGCAAGGTCGAGCTCGGAATCGGCTATCGCCATGTCGAGGATTTCAACGACGGCCGGGTGCTGCCGAACGAGGAACGCACCCGCCAGCACATCATCATCCCGCTCGGCGCCGGCTTCGCCACCCGCATCCGCGTGGAACAGCGTTTCAACAGTTCCGGACCCGGCATCGGCCACCGCGTGCGCGGGCAATTGCGCTTCAACACGCCGCTGACCCGCGGCGGGCTGGGCCTGTTCGCGACGCAGGAGACCTATCTCAACTTCAACGACACGCGCTGGGGCCAGCGCCGCGGGATCGAGCGCGTGCGCCACACCATCGGCATCGGCGTGCCGATCGGTCGCCAGCTGCGGCTGGAGACGGGCTATCTCAACCAGTATCGCTTCGGCCGCAACGGCGCGCGCGACCAGATGGACCACGCCATCACCTTCGGGATGACGCTGCGGCCCTAGTCGCCCTGCCCCCAAATTGTTCCCCGGCGAAAGCCGGAACCCAGGGTAACAGGGCGGGACGGCAAGACTTCTACTCGCCCGCGACCAGCATCGCCTTCACCTTGGCGCCCGACAGGCCGGAGACGTAGAGCCGGTAGAGGCCCGGCTTGAGATCGAATCGGACGATCTTGCGGATCGTCGAGCATTCGGGGCCATGGCCATGCTTCACCGAAGTGAGCGCCGCGCCGCCCTCGGTGCCCGGCAGCACGTCGATCCAGCCGCCCTGGTCGAGCGCGACGCCATAGACGCCGGCGGTCTCGACCTTGAACCCGATCATCGCCGCCTTGCCCGGCTTGGTGCCGGCCGGCAGCCCCTTGAGCGCCGCCGCGTCGATCGTGTCGAGCTCGACGGCCTTGCCGGGGGCGAATTCGTCGCCCGGTTTCACCCAGCCGAGCAGCGCGGTGGGCAGGCTGGCATCGGTCGCCTTGCACGCCGTGGTCTGGGCGGCAGGCGCGGGCGCGGTCTGGAGCAGCAGCAGGACAGCGGCGAGCAACATCGGAAATCCTTCCAACCAAATTTGTCCGTCATTCCCGCGAAGGCGGGAATCCAGGATCACGAACCCTGTCGCCCCTGGCTCTGGATCCCCGCCTGCGCGGGGATGACGAAAAGAGGAACGAGCAAGAACGCGATACGGGGATTCCGTTTCGCGCGCAAAACCCCATATGAGGGGCCGCATGTCGCGCGCCCGCGTTCTCGTCCTCCATCCCGCGCTTGGCCCCCTCGACTATCGCGTGCCTGCCGGCATGCAGGTCGCGCCGGGGTCGATCGTCGTCGTGCCGATCGGACCCCGCCAATATGCCGGCGTGGTCTGGGAAGCCGAGCGGCTGCCGACCGAGGAGATCGGCGACAACCGGCTGCGCAACATCATGGCCGTGGCCGACGCGCCGCCGATCCCCGCGCCGGTGCGCCGGCTCGTCGAGTGGACCGCGGACTATTATCTGAGCCCGCCCTCGGCCGTGCTGGCGATGGCGCTGCGCACCTCCGCAGCCTTCGAAAGCGCGCCGACGATCACCGAATATCGCGCGACGGGCGAGATTCCGGACCGGCTGACCCCGCAGCGCGCGCAGGCGCTGGAGCGGATCGGCGAGCGCCAGGGGCTGGTCAAGGAATTGGCGCTGGTCGCCGATGTGTCCGACGCGGTGATCCGGGGCCTTGTGAAGGTCGGAGCGATCGAGTCAGTCGTCGTGGACACCGACACGCCCTATCCGATGCCGGACCCGAGCTTCGCGCCGCCCGAGCTCAATCCGCTCCAGGCCGATGCCGCATCGATCCTGCGCCAGGCGGTGGGCGCGGAGAGCTTCCAGCCGTTCCTGCTCGACGGGGTGACCGGATCGGGCAAGACCGAAGTCTATTTCGAAGCGGTCGCCGCCGCGATCGCCGCCGGCAAGCAGACGCTGGTGCTGCTGCCCGAGATCGCACTGACCGAGCCGTTCCTCACCCGCTTCGAGAAGCGCTTCGGCTGCGATCCGGTCGCCTGGCATTCGGGCCTGCGCACCTCGCAGCGCCGCCGCGCCTGGCGGGCGATCGCGAGCGGCGAGGCGATGGTGACGGTGGGCGCGCGCTCGGCGCTGTTCCTGCCCTATCCGAACCTGGGCCTGATCGTGGTCGACGAAGCGCACGAGACCAGCTTCAAGCAGGAGGACGGGGTCCATTACCACGCGCGCGACGTGGCGGTGATGCGCGGCCGGTTCGAGGAATGCCCGGTGATCCTCGCCTCCGCCACCCCGGCGATCGAGACGCGGCACCAGGTCGAGCTCGGCCGCTATGAGGAATTGAAGCTGCCCGGCCGCTACGGGCTGGCGGAGATGCCCGAGATCGTCCCCATCGACCTGATCCAGGAACCGCCCGAGCGCGGCCGCTGGATCGCACCGCCGCTGGTCAAGGCGATCGACGAGACGCTGGCCAAAGGCGAGCAGTCGCTGCTGTTCCTCAACCGGCGCGGCTATGCGCCGCTGACCTTGTGCCGGCATTGCGGCCACCGCTTCCAATGCCCGAACTGCACGGCGTGGATGGTCGAGCACCGGCTGCTGCGGCGCCTGTCCTGCCATCACTGCGGCCACACCATCCCCGCACCCGAGATCTGCCCGGAGTGCAAGAGCGAGGACACGCTCGTCGCCTGCGGCCCGGGCGTCGAGCGGATCGCCGACGAAGTGGCGGCGCTGTGGCCGGAGGCGCGCACCGCGATCGTCACCTCGGACACGCTGTGGTCGCCGGCCAAGGCCGCCGAGTTCGTTGCCCGTATGGAGCATGGCGCGATCGACATCGTCGTCGGCACCCAGCTGGTCACCAAGGGCTATCACTTCCCCAACCTCACCCTGGTCGGCGTGATCGACGCCGATCTGGGCCTCGACGGCGGTGACCTGCGCGCCTCCGAACGCACCTTCCAGCAGATCATGCAGGTGGCCGGCCGCGCCGGGCGCGGCGAGAAGCCGGGCACCGTCTATATCCAGACCCACGCACCCGACGCGCCGGTAATGCAGGCTTTGGTATCGGGGGATGCCGAGAGCTTCTATGCGGCGGAGACCGAAGCGCGGCGAGACGCCGATGCCCCGCCCTTCGGCCGCTACGCCGCGATCATCGTCAGCTCGGAGGATCGCGCGGCCGCCGAGGAGACCGCCCGGATGATCGGCCGTACGGCGCCCGAGATCGGCGAGGACATGCACGTCTATGGCCCCGCTCCCGCCCCGCTGGCGATGCTGCGCGGGCGCCACCGCTACCGGCTGCTCGTCCATGCCCGGCGCAGCTTCGACGTGCAGCAGGTGCTGCGCGACTGGCTGGGCAGCCTGAGCTGGAGCCAGAAGGTGCGCGTGGCGGTGGATGTGGATCCCTATAGTTTCGTCTGAATCGGTCGGTTTTCCGCTATCGGGCGCCTGCCCCGCCGGTTAGCATCGCGATGGAATCGGGGGGATTTCCATCATGTTGCGTGTGCTTCTCGCGCTAGTGCTGCTTGCCATGCCCGCGGTCGCGCGAGCCGACTGGTATGAGGCGAGCACACCGCATTTCGTCGTTTATGCCGAGGGCAATCCCGACAGGCTGGAGGCCTTCGCCACGCGACTGGAACGGCTGGATCGCGCGATCCGGCTGATGGTGGGCCAGAAGGATACGGAGATCGCCCGGGCCAGCCGCGTCACCGTGTTCATGGTCGATGACGTGGCGACGGTGGAGAAACTCTCCCGGTCCGGGCTTGCCGGCTTCTTCAGCGCCCGGGCCAGCGGATCCTTCGCGGTCGTCACCCAGGAACGCGCCGGAAGCGGCGACCTGGCGCTCAAGCCGATGCAGGTGCTGCTCCATGAATATGGGCATCATCTGATGTGGAGCCTCGATCCGGACACGGCCTATCCAGGGTGGCTGATCGAGGGCTTTGCCGAGTTCAACGCCACTGCCCGTTTCGGCAAGGACGGATCGGTGACGCTCGGCGAGCCACCGCTCTATCGCGGCATCGCGATCCTGGGCGAGACCATGCCGATCGAGAAGCTGCTCACCGCCGACGCCAGGTCGCTGAGCGAGGAGGAGATGAGCGCTTTCTACGGGCGCGCCTGGCTGCTCACCCATTATCTGCGGATCGGCGCGCAGCAGCGCAGCACCCAGCTCGGCGCCTATATCGCCGCACTCAAGAGCGGCAAGCCGTCGCTCGAGGCGGCCAGGGCTGCGTTCGGCGACCTGAAGCGGCTCGATGGTGAGCTGGACGTCTACAAGAAACGGCACCTGCCGATCTCGACCATCCCGGGTGATCGGCTGGCGATCGGTCCGGTGGCGGTGCGCAAGCTTCCCGCCGGCGCCTCCGCGATCATGGACGTGCGGATCCGTTCCCGGGTGGCCGTGACTGCCGCGAACGCTGCCGACATCTATGCCGATGCCCGGCGCGCCGCCGCGCCCTGGCCCAACGATGCCGATGCGCAGCTGGTGCTGGCCGGCGCCGCGCTCGACGCAAGCGACTATGCCGGCGCCGTGGCCGCGGCGGACAGGGCGCTGGCGGCCGACCCGAAGCTGCTGCGCGCGCTGACTTTCAAGGCGACCGCGCGAATGGTCGCTGCCCGCAAGGCCGGCGATACCCGCCCGGAAACCTGGAACGGCGTGCGCAGCCTTCTGTCCTCCGCCAATCGCCTCGATCCGCGCGATCCGCTCCCGCTCTGGCTCTATTACCGCAGCTTCGCCGAACAGGGCGCCGCGCCGCCGGAGATCGCGAAGGACGGACTCGCGACGGCCTTCCAGCTCGCACCCTATGACAAGGGCCTGCGCTTCGACACCGCTGCGATGTACCTTCAGGAGCGCAATGGCAAAGCGGCGCGGACCTTGCTCGCCCCCCTCGCCTATGACCCGCATGGCCGCGCTACGGCGAAGATCGCCACTGCCCTGATCGCGAAGATCGATGCGGGCGACATCGAGGGTGCAATCGAGATGCTGGAGAAACCGGCGGACGAAAAGAGCGGGAAATGACGGCCGACAATTGGGCGAATGCCCCCTGAGGAAGACCGGCACGAACGACGGATCGTGCCGCCTTGCCGAGCCGCCAAGTCATTCCTAAGCTTCCGAGTTGTTGGGGGACAAGATCATGTTCAAACGCCTGTTCATCACTGCCACGCTTCTGCTGGCACCATCGCTCGCGCATGCCGATTGGTATGAGGCGAGCTCGAAGCATTTCGTCGTCTATTCGGAAGAAAACCCGGAGAAGCTCAAAGCCTATACCGAGAAGCTGGAGCGGTTCGACCAGACGCTTCGCTTTCTGACCGGCACGCCGGACAAGCCGCTGAGCCCGATGATGCGGGTGCACGTGTTCGTCGTCGCCAATGTCGGCGAGATCCAGCGCCTGTACGGCGGCAGCGGTCCGGCCGGCTTCTTCGATGCGCGTGCCACCGGGCCGGTGGCATTCGTGCCGAGGGACGATGGCGGCAATTCGCTGAACGCGCAGACGATCCTGCAGCACGAATATGGCCACAGCTTCATGTTCTCGAGCTGGCCGAGCGTGGTCTTCCCGAAATGGTTCGTCGAGGGCTTCGCCGAGTTCGTCGGCACCGCCTTCTACCGCGGGGGTGACGATACGCTGGTGATCGGCAAGGCGCCCGAATATCGCGCCTATGGCATCAGCCGCACTGCGCAGATGCCGGCCGAGCGGCTGCTCAAGCTCGATCCCAAGGACAAGGAGATGGACACCCAGACGCTCTATGGGCGCGGCTGGCTGCTCACCCATTATTCCGTCCTCGGCGGCCATGCCAAGGAACTGGGCGCCTATATCCAGGCGCTCAACGAGGGCAAGTCGGTGGAGGAGGCGAACAAGGCGTTCGGCAGCCTGGGCCAGCTCGACGCCAAGCTCAACGCCTATGGCGCACGCGGCGCGCTGCCGACCATCGCGGTGCCGGCCGGCAAGGTCCAGGTGGGCGAAGTCACGATGCGCAGGCTGAGCGCGGGCGAGGCCGCGACGATGAAGGCGCGGATCTATTCCACCCGCGGCGTCAACGAGGAGCGCGCCAAGATGGTGGTCGAATGGGCACGCCAGGCGGCGGCCCCCTATGCCAACGACCCGGGCGCGCAGAACGAACTGGCCGAAGCCGAGTTCGACGCGAAGAATTATGTCGCGGCGGAAGCAGCAGCGGATCGCGCGCTCGCGGCCGATCCGAACTCGATCCATGCGCTGCTCTACAAGGGCATGGCCCAGCAGGCGATCGCCAAGGACGCCAAGGTGACCGATGCGGCGCGCTGGAAGGCGATCCGCGGCTGGTTCATCAAGGCCAACAAGCTCGACCCCACCTATCCGCAGCCGCTGGTGCTCTTCTACCAGAGCTACGAGGCGGCAGGGCAGCCGGTGCCCAAGATGGCGCAGGACGGGCTGGTCGGCGCCTATACCTATGCACCGTTCGACGACGGGCTGCGCTTCGAGGTGGGCAAGGTGCTGCTCGAGCAGGGCAACATCCCCGGCGCCAAGATCGCGTTCGAGAAGATCGCCTATGGCCCGCACCAGAGCGGCGAGAATGTCTCCCTGAAGGTGCTGGAAGCGCTCGACAAGGACGGCAAGGAGGCCGCGCTCAAGGTGATCGCGGATGCCGAGGCCAAGGCCAAGAAGGCCGAGGAAGACGCCAAGAACAAGAAGAAGGCGGGATGATGCCCGCGGTGGCGCGGTCCGGGGGTACGGACCGCGCCGCCTCCCGCTTGAACCCGCGCCGCTTTTGCCCGAAAGCTGCCGGCCAGAAACAAAGGGTTCGGGTTCGATGATGCGTCGGTTGCTTCTGGTCGTGGCGCTGCTCTTCGCATGGGCGGGGCCCGCGCATGCCGACGACATCTCCGCCTCGGCGCGCGGCGTGGTGCGCATCGTCACCATCGCGGTGGTCGATGACGAGGTGGTCGGCTTCGGCCATGGCAGCGGCTTCGCGGTGGCGCCTAACAGGGTGGTCACCAACGCACATGTCGTCGAGCTTGCCTCGCGCTATCCCGACAATGTCGTGATCGGCGTCGTCCCGTCCGAGGGCGACAAGTCCTACCAGGGCAAGGTGATCAAGATCGACCAGGCGCGCGACCTGGCGCTGATCGAGTTCACCGGCGTGCGCCTGCCGCCGCTCACCCTGTTCACCGGCAAGATCGCCGATGGCGACGCGCTGGTTGCGCTCGGCTATCCGGGCAATGTCGATGTCGCCACCGCGCGTTCGGCCGCCGACTTCATCAAGCCGCAATCGCCGGTGCGCTCGCAGGGCGGATTCGCGGGACTGCGCCAGTTGAGCGGCGTGAGCGTGCTGCTCCACACCGCCAGCATCGCGCGCGGCAATTCGGGCGGTCCGCTGCTCGACCGCTGCGGCCGCGTGCTCGGCGTCAATTCGGCGATCACGCATAATGACGAAGGCGATTCGACCTTTGCCTTCGCCATCGCGGACAGCGAGCTTGCCGCGTTCCTGGCGGAGGCGAAGCAGCCGGTAGCGACCATCGAAATGCCCTGCACCTCGGTCGAGGAGCAGATGGCGCAGGAGCGCAGCGCCGACGACAAGGCGCGGCTGGCAGCCGACGAGACCTCGCGCGCCGATGCCGCCCGGGCCGAGGCGGAACGGGACGATGCGATCGCGCGGGCACGCAACCGCGCCGAGACCACGCGCGAGAACTACATGGCCGGCGCCGCGGTGCTGCTCGTCCTCGGCGCGCTTGCCGTGGGCGGCGCCGGATTGCTGCTCTCGCGCGAGCGCAAGCGCGAGGCGATCTGGGTCGCGGCGGGCGGCGGCGTGCTGATGCTGGGCGCGGTGGCGCTGTTCCTCAGCCGGCCGGGCTTCGACGAAGCGTCGGTAGTGCCGGTGCCCAAGGCGGCGGCAGCGGCGGGCGCGGCGACCGCGGCGGCGCAAGGCAAGCTGGTCTGCACCCTGGTGCCCGAACGCAGCCGGGTGATCGTCTCTGCCACCGACAATGTCGATCTCGATGTCGGCAAGGACGGCTGCATCAACAGCCGCACCCAATATGCCGAGGCCGGCACGCACTGGCAGCGCATCCTGGTACCGGACCAGGAAGCCAATGTCTCGGTGCTCGACTTCGATCCCGCCACGGGCACCTATACCAATACCCGCTACCTGCTCTCCTCCGAGCAGATGAAGCAGGCGCGGGCGCTGCGTAAGGGCGTGCCGCTGAAGGAATGCTCGTCCGACCAGGCCAAGCGCGCCGAGCTGGCGACGCAGCAGCAGAACATCCGCACCGCGCTGCCGGCGGTCTACAACGAGAAGCTGGTATACAAGTGCGCGGCTTCGGGCGGGGCCCCGGCCGCAGCGGCGACGCCGGCGGCGAAGTAACTTCCGGCACCCCGGCCTTGCGCCGGGATCCCGCTTCTTCCTCCACGAGACAAATGCAGCGGGACCCCTGCGCAAGGCCGGGGTGCCGAGGGAATGGGCCTACTGGATCAGGCCCGATCCACCCGCGCGGCGAAGCAGCCGCGCTTTGCATTGTGGACATGCAGATAATCGACCGCCGGATCGGCGAACATCCGCGCGATCAGCGGCTCGAGCGCATTGCCCTCGACCACATCGGCATCGGTCATCATCCCCGCGCCGTCGAACGCGCGGACCGAGAGCAGGCGGATCGCCAACGGCTCGGGTATCCGGTTCTCGAACCGGGTCGGCACCTCGGCGCCTTCGCGCACGAAGATCGCATGCGCGCTGCGATAGGGTGAGGCGACGGGCAGATGCGCGTGGTTGACCAGCAGCACGGTCTCGCCCGGATCGACATCGACCAGCTCGACCCGGCACGGCGCATCGGGCTTCATCTCGACCGTGAAGCGTACCACCTGCTCGGCGGCAAGCGCCTCGTCCGTCATGCTGTACAGCCGGCGGAAGGGCGCAGGGTCGATCCCCTGGATCACGTAGTTCATTCGTCGCCTCCCTCGCGCCGGAGCAGCGCGCGCTTGCGATCGACGCCGTACGCATAGCCGCCCATGCTGCCGTCCGAGCGCAGCGCGCGGTGGCAGGGGATGATCACCGGCACGTGATTGGCGCCGCAGGCGGTGCCCGCCGCGCGCACCGCGCCCGGGCTGCCGGCCGCCGCCGCGAGCTGGGCATAGCTGCGCGTCTCGCCCGGCGGGATCGCCCGCAGCGCCTGCCACACCGCTTCCTGGAAAGCGGTGCCCTGCACGTCGAGCGGCAGGTCGGTATCGCGCCCGGGGCTCTCGACCTCGGCAACCACCCGCGCGGCTAATGCGGAGAGCGCGGCGCCGCCCTGGACGATCTCCGCCGCCGGGAAGCGCGTCGCGAGATCGAGCGCATTCTCCTCGAACGCGACCCGGCACAGCCCCTTGTCGGTCGCCGCGATCAGCAGCGGCCCCAGGCTGGTCTCGGCGAGCGCCCAGCGGATCGTCACGCCGGCACCACCGCGCTTCCACACGCTGGGGCTCATGCCCAGCCGGGCATTGGCGGTCTCGTAGAAGCGGCTCGGCGCCGAATAGCCGGCCTCGTAGATCGCCTCGGTGACGCTGCCTTCGTCCAGTGCCGCCGCCGCCCGCTTCGCCTTGAGGCCGCGGGCATAGGCAGCCGGGGTCACGCCGGTGGCGCGCTTGAACAGCCGGTGGAAATGATGCGGCGCATAGCCGACCGCCGTCGCGATCGCGTCGAGCGAGACATTCTCCTCGGCCGCTTCGATCAGCGCGACGGCACGCGCCACCGCCACCCGGTCGCGCCCCACCTCATCGGGCTTGCAGCGCAGGCAAGCGCGATAGCCGGCCGCCCGCGCTGCCTCGGCATCGTCGAAGAACTCGACATGCTCGCGCTTGGGCCGCCGCGCCGGGCAGGTCGGCTTGCAATAGATGCGGGTGGTGGTGACCGCGACGATCAGCCGCCCCTCGAATGCGCGGTCGCGCGCTTCGAAGGCGGCCCAGGCCGCGTCTTCGGGAAGGGAGAGAGAGTGGGGCATGGGAGTGATATAGGCTTCTATCCCCTGCCCCACATCCCGGCGTTTGCGGTCAAAGCTAAACCGCAAGCTCCCCTCCCTTGAAGGGAGGGGTCGGGGGTGGGTATTTGCGTGCGATACGGTGCGGTCAGGCGGTCGGCCACAGTATCGCCATGCCTCCACCCCCCCAGCCCCTCCCTTCCAGGAAAGAGAGCAAGAATAACTCATACAATAAGCCTCTTGCCCTGCCCGGCCAAACCCGCCACCGTTAGCGCTAACGGGCGCAACCCCAACGCCCGCATGGGAGAGGCCATGTCCTTCTGGCGACGCACGCGCGCCCTGCGCTGGTGGATCATCGCGATCGTGATGCTGGGCACGATCGTGAACTATCTCACCCGGTCGACCCTCGCGGTCGCGGCGCCCGTGTTCATGCCCGATCTCGGCATCGACGAGCATCAGTACAGCTGGATCACCGCCGCCTTTCAGGCTGGCGTCATGCTCCAGCCGGTGGTCGGCTATATCCTCGACACCATCGGGCTGCGCACCGGCCTCGCCATCTTCGCGAGCTGCTGGGGGCTGCTCACCATGGCGCACGGCCTCGCCTTCAACTGGCAGATGCTGTTCGGGCTGCGCGGCGCGCTGGGCTTTGCCGAGGGCACTTCGCACACCGGCGGGCTCAAGGTCGTCTCGGAATGGTTTCCGGCGAAGGAGCGTGGCCTTGCCGGCGGCGTCTACAATCTCGGCGCCTCGGCCGGATCCGCGCTCGCCGCACCCCTGGTCGCCTGGTCGATCTGGATGTGGAACTGGCGCGCGGCCTTTGTCGTCGCCGGCGCGATGGCGCTGCTCTGGGTGCTGTTGTGGCTGCGCTTCTACCGCAGTCCCGCCGAGCATCCCGACATCAGCGAAGAGGAGCGCGCCCATATCCTCGCCGGCCAGGAAGCCCATATCCAGGCTGCCGGCGCACGCCCCTCGATCGGATCGATCCTGCGCCAGCGCAACTTCTGGGGCATCGCCATCCCGCGTTTCCTGGCGGATCCGACCTGGGGCACGCTCACCTTCTGGCTGCCGCTCTATCTGGTGAAGATCCGCCATTTCGACCTGGCCGAGATCGCGCTCAGCGCCTTCCTGCCCTTTGTCGCCGCCGATCTCGGCTGCCTGTTCGGCCCCACTTTGGTGCTGTGGCTTCAGCGCCGAGGGATCAACCTGATCGACGCACGCCGCTGGACCTTCACGCTGGGCGCGGTGCTGATGACCGGCATGATGTTCGTCGGCTTTGTCGAGAATGCCTGGGCGGCGGTCGCGCTGCTCTGCCTCGGCGGCTTCGCGCACCAGACCCTATCGGTCACCGTCATCACCATGGCCAGCGACCTGTTCCGTCGCGACGAGCTCGGCACCGTGGCGGGCATGGCGGGCACCTGCGCCAATGCCTCGATCCTGATCTTCTCGCTGCTGATGGGCAGCCTCGTCGCCTCGATCGGCTATAACCCCTTCTTCATCGCGCTCGGCCTGCTCGACCTGATCGCCGCCGCCGTGCTCTGGACGCTCGTACGAAAGCCCGCATGACCCGCAATCCCATCCTGCCCGGCTTCAATCCCGATCCCTCGATCGTCCGCGTCGGCGAGGATTACTACATCGCCACGTCCACCTTCGAGTGGTTCCCCGGCGTGCAGATCCACCACAGCCGCGACCTCGCCAACTGGACTTTGGTCGCCCGGCCGCTCAACCGCGCGAGCCAGCTCGACATGCGCGGCGATCCGGACAGCTGCGGCGTGTGGGCGCCCTGCCTCTCCCACGATGGCGCGCGCTTTCACCTGATCTACACCGATGTGAAACGCTATGGCCGCACCACGGTCGGCGGCGCATCGGGCGCGTCCCTGCGCGACTTTCACAATTACCTCGTCACCTGCGAGACCATCGACGGCGACTGGTCCGATCCGATCCATCTGAACAGCAGCGGCTTCGACCCCTCGCTCTTCCATGATGAGAATGGGCGGAAGTGGCTGCTCAACATGCTGTGGGACCACCGCCCGGGCCGCAACCGCTTCGCCGGGATCGTCGCGCAGGAATATTCGCCGGCCAAGCAGCGCCTGATCGGCGAGCGGGTCAACATCTTCCCCGGCACGCAGCTCGGCCTCACCGAGGCACCGCATCTCTACCAGCGCGACGGCTGGTATTATCTGCTGACCGCGGAGGGCGGCACCGGCTGGAACCATGCCGTGACCATGGCGCGCTCGCGCAGCCTCACCGGCCCGTACGAGCTGCACCCCGACACTTACATCCTGAGCAGCCGCACCCGCCCCGATGCACCGCTCCAGCGCGCCGGCCATGCCGATCTGGTCGAGACGCCCGAGGGCGAACCCTGGCTGGTCTATCTCTGCGGCCGGCCGCTCCCCAATCGCGGGCGCTGCGTGCTGGGCCGCGAGACCGCGATCCAGCCGATGCGCTGGGCCGAGGATGGCTGGCTCTACACCACCGGCGATCCCGGCATGCCGATGCTCGAAGTGCCCGGCCCCGAAGGCAGAGCACCAGTCGATTTCCGCGACGATTTCGACAGCACGGCTCTGCCGATCGACTTCCAGTGGCTGCGCACGCCCGAGCCCGGGACGATCTTCAGCCTCGCCGCCCGGCCCGGCCATCTTCGGCTATATGGCCGCGAGACGATCGGCAGCCTGTTCACCCAGGCGCTGGTCGCGCGGCGGCAACAGGCCTTTTGCTATTCGGCAAGCTGCACGCTCGATTATGCCCCGCGCCATTTCCAGCAGGCCGCCGGGCTGGTCGCCTGGTACAATGCGTCCAAATTCCACTACCTCCATGTCAGCCGGGACGAGGAAGTCGGCCGCCATATCCGGGTGATGTCGGCGCTGCCCGATTCACCCCAGGCCGACGCGTTCACCGCACCCATCGCGATCCCGGAGGGCCCGATCGAGCTGCGCGTCGAAGTCGATTGCGAACGGCTGCGCTTCGCCTGGCGCGTGCACGGCGACGCGTGGAACTGGCTCCCGGAACAGTTCGACGCCTCGATCCTCTCGGACGAAGCGAGCGCGCCGGGTCAGCCCAATTTCACCGGGGCCTTTGTCGGCATGGCATGCCAGGACCTGTCCGGCGCGGGGCTCCACGCGGACTTCGACTGGTTCAGCTATCGGGAGCGGGAGTTCAGTCCTCGCGGACCGGACGGCGCATAAGCCGGCGCAGCGGCGGGATCGTCGGCTTCGTGCCCGGCTTGCCGGTGCCGAAGCGCGCGGCGAGCGCAGCCGATAGATCGGCCAGGATATGCTCCTGCCCGCGGAACGCATGCGCAATCTCTTCCTCGGTCAGCGCCTTCATGAACGCGCAGCCATAGGTGTTGCCCGAGCGGCGCACGATCTTGGCGGCGCGGGATCCGGCACCCGACAGGCCGAGCGAGACGAGCGTACCCACCGGCAGGTCAAGCTCGGAGCCGAAGCGGAAGCCCGTGCGCGAGAAATCCTCGACCTGCACGTCGATCGGCGCGCCATCGGGGGTGCGCAGGGTCGAGGGCGAATCCGCATCGAAACGGATCGCGCCGCGGCGGTCGATATCTCCGAGGATCTCAAGCTTGGCGACGAGCAATTTGGGGCTCCATGGTTGGCGCCCCGAGCCTAGCCGGAGAGGCGTTAACGAGAGCTTTGCGGATCCGGCGATCCGGGCTAATTCCACCGCCACAGGGATGTTTCTGCGTCGAAACACGATCGTTACAACTGAAACGGTGAGTTAATGACGCAAGACACCTATTGGGCGCGGGCCATGTCCGCATCCCTCCCCCTGCTCCGCCTCCGGCGCCCGGCTTCGCGCAGCGCGCCTTTCCTCTTCCCTCTTGCCCTGGCCGCCTGTGGCGGCAGCGCCGGCGCACCCGGGCCCGCACCCACGCCAACCGCGACCCCCAGCCCGGCGCCCACGCCAACACCCAGCCCTACGCCAACCTCCACCCCGATCCCGCAGCCGCCCCGGGGGCCGCTCGCCGAGCGCATCACCGCCGCGCGCGCCGAGATGCAGGCGGACACCTGCTTCCAGGGCGGCGTCACCACCGGGTGCAGCTTCACCGACCAGCCCTATCGCCCGGGAGACTTCGCCATGGACCCGAATAGCAACGAGGCCGTGCTGGTCGTCGACGACTTCCCGCGCCTGCCCGGCGCGGCGATCCGCTTCCGCAAGCGGATCAAGAACTATTACCGGTTCGGCACTGCCGGCGCGCTGGCCAACGCCACCTCGACCTGGCGCGTGCCGACTTCGCTGTGGAAGGCACTCGATCGCTTCGCCTATCCGGAATATGACCCCACCGAGCAACTGCGCGCCGTCGCCGAGATGGCCTATCGCATGTATCCGGGACTCAACCTCGACAATACCGGGCATGGCGCCACCGTCTTCCGCCTGATCGCCGACACCAATCCGGCCCAGCCGCTGGTGCTGCTCGACAAGATCGACCTGGTCGATGTCGCCCGAGCCGATTATTGCGACATCTCGGGCAGTGCCGCGGTGCAGACGCGCCTCACCGCCGCCGCGCAGACCACCGCGGACAATCTCGTTGCGATGATGCGCGCCAACAATGTCCGCTACGTCAATTACAGCGCGGGCCACAGCTACGAGGTGATCCGCGACAGCTGGACCACCGATTGCGGCACCGCCGCGCCTGGTGAAGCGGTGCTGCGCGACAAGCTGGCCGCCTATGCCCCCATCTACGCCGCGCTGTTCAGCACGCCCGGCGTGATGACCGCCCATGCGGCGGTGGAGAATGACGGGCTCGTCAACGCGCCCTATGACCAGAAGATCGCGCAATATTACAACCGCCTGCGCGCGGGCTATTTCGCCGTGCTCGATTCCAACCTCGACGAGGTCGGGCGCGGCGGTATCGGCGGCTTCCCGATCTGGCCGGCGCGGGCCGATGCGGACGTGTTCCTCAACACCGGCGTCGAGCCCCAGCGCCCCTTCCAGTGGAATACCACCCCGCTGCTCCAGCTGGACGGCTTCGGCCTGGCGCTGGAGCCGATCACCACGCCCACCACCTCCTGGGTCACCCCGTTGCTGCTCGCCCGGCTGATCAACATCCGCTTCGGCACTTTCCCCACCCGAAGCTTCGACGATGCGCTGATCGCCGACATCTTCGACAAGGTGACCCCGACGAGCTGCCCGACCCAGATGAACGGTCGCTGCGCCTATCAGGATCCCGCGCTCCACGGCCAGCTCGAGGCGGTCCGCCTCGGCTATCGCCCCCGCGAATATCCGGGACCGGTGATCGGGAACTGACCCTTCCGATCACCCGGCACGGGCGGCGTGCCCCGACGCCGTCCGTGCCACTTCCTTGACGGAAACCGATTTCATCGCCATATGCGCCGCCAACGAGGCGTTATGGCAGCGTGATCGGGCATGCGGGGAAACCCCAAGGGCCCAGGCTCCGTCTCGATTGTTTCCACGGCTTCCCTAGTCACGCGGGTCGTCATTTTTGACCCCGCCTTCGCACCTGGAGTCCGTCCGGCGTGCGCCGGCCGTATGCACAGGATATTCAATGCAGTTCAATGAACTCGGTCTCTCGGAGACCGTTCTCGCCGCGCTTGCCGCCAAGGGCTATAGCGAGGCGACGCCGATCCAGGCCAAGTCGATCCCGTCGCTGCTCGAAGGGCGCGACCTGCTCGGCATCGCCCAGACCGGCACCGGCAAGACCGCCGCTTTCATGCTTCCCTCGATCGACCGTCTGGTCGCCAGCGGCAAGCGCGCCCAGCCGCGCGGCTGCCGCATGCTCGTGCTCGCCCCCACCCGCGAGCTCGCCAGCCAGATCGCCGACCAGGCCCGCCATTATTCGAAGGGCACGCGACTGAGCGTCGCCACCATCTTCGGCGGCACTTCGATCCACAAGAACAAGACCGACCTCGCCAAGGGCGTCGACATCCTTGTCGCCACCCCGGGCCGCCTCGTCGACCTGATGGACCAGTGCTACGCGATCCTGATGGGCCTCGAGATCTTCGTGCTCGACGAAGCCGACCAGATGATGGACCTCGGCTTCATCCACGCGCTCAAGCGCATCGTCCGCGAGCTGCCCGCCAAGCGCCAGTCGCTGTTCTTCTCGGCGACCATGCCGAAGACGATCCGCGAGCTCGCCGGCCAGTTCATCAAGGAACCGGTCGAAGTGAAGGTCACCCCCGAGGCGACCACCGCCGAGCGCGTCGACCAGAGCGTGACCTTTGTCCAGCAGGCAGAGAAGCAGGCGCTGCTCACCATGATGCTGCGCGATACCGAGATCGATCGCGCGCTGGTGTTCACCCGCACCAAGCACGGCGCCGACCGCGTCGTCCGTCTGCTCGCGGGCAACGGCATCGCCGCCAACGCGATCCATGGCAACAAGAGCCAGCCGCAGCGCGAACGCGCGCTCGGCGAGTTCCGCGCCGGCAAGGTGAAGATCCTGGTCGCCACCGACATCGCCGCGCGCGGCATCGACGTGTCGGGCGTCAGCCACGTCTTCAACTTCGAGCTGCCGAACGTGGCGGACCAGTATGTCCACCGCATCGGCCGCACCGCGCGCGCCGGCAATGACGGCGAGGCGATCAGCTTCTGCGCCGATGACGAGCGCCCCTATCTGCGCGACATCGAGCGGCTGATCCGCCAGAAGCTCAGCGTCGTGCCGCTGCCCGAGGGCTTCGTCGCCGCCGCCGAGAAGATCAAGACCAGCCGCGTCAATGTCGCGCCCAGCCGCGACGAGCAGAATGGCCGCAACGGTCGCGCGATGCAGCGCGACGGTCGCCGTCCGGGTGGCCCGCCGCAGCGCGGTCGCCCCGGTGGCCAGCGTGACGATCGCGCACGTAGCGACCAGCCGCGCCGCGACGGCCATGCCCCGCGTCCGGAAGCCGCCGGCGCCGCCGCAGGCGAGCCTCGTCCGCGCCGCTTCGACGCGCAGCCGCAGGGCGAGCAGCCCCGCAACTATGCCCGTCCCAAGCGCAAGTGGCAGCCCCGCCCGACCGGTAGCGGCGGCGGCCAGCGCCAGGGTAGCCAGGGCGGCGGTGGCCGTCAGGGCGGCCAGGGTAGCAATCGCGGGCGCTGATCCCGTCAGCCTGCCACAAAACACACAGGAAAGGCCGGGCCGCAACGCCTGGCCTTTTCTTTTGGCTCCGGCTTTCGCCGGCGAATGACTAGCATCGATACGTCCTAGCGCCGCCGCGCCCGGATCGCCGCGTCTTCCTTGCCCGCGATCAGCCGCATCGCCCGGTCGGCACCGACGCCGCCTTCGGCCGCACCAGCCCGCTGGGCCGCATGGTAGAGCTGCAGCGCGCGCGGATAGTCGCCCGCCTGCTCGGCGCACAGCCCGCGATTGAAGGTGAGCGAGGGATTGCCCGGCAGCTCGCCGGCCATCGCCTCCCAGCCGTCGCACGCCCCGCGCACGTCGCGCTTGGTGAGCTTCACCAGGTCCTTGAACCGCTTCGCCTGATCCTTGCTCATCCCCTTGTCGCTCTCGCGCACCCGGATGTCATAGGTCGAAATGGTCGGCGCGATATCCTCGCGCACCGCATAGCCCAGGTTGCGCACGCCGTCGGCGATCACGTCCTCCACCGGCGCCGGGCGGTCGTTCTTGCCCTCGCACCAGCTGCTTTCCTGGCTGAACGGCTTGGTAGCCGAATAGACGATCCGGCCGTCGCGGTTGCGCACGATGCGCAGGTCGGCCTTCAGGCTGACGATCCGGCGGCGGCAGCGCAGCTCGACCTCTTCCTCGCGGATGCACTTCTTCTGGTCGGCGCTGTCCTTCTCGACGCAGCGCTTCTCGCGCCGCTTGAAGGGCTGCTCGTCCACACCGGTGGTGATGCCGCCGGTCAGCGAGCCCTCGGCATTGCCCTGGCCGGTATAGCCGCCCATCAGGTCGAAATGCGTGCCCGACAGGCCCTGCTCGATCGCGCGCGCCAGCGCCGAACCGTCCTGGCCGCCGATCCGGTCGATCGAAAGCGAGCGCAGCAGGCTGGCCTCGCGGCTAGGCGCGGCGAACTCGCCGGTGATCTTCAGCACTTCGGCATGCGCGATGCCCGCGACGAGAGCGGCGAGCACGACGCCGCCAAGAATCCGCTTGTTCATTTCCCCAACCCTTCCCCCAAAAGGATGATGGGGTCATCGTTTACCATATGAAACGATTCGGTCCACGCGCGCTTTTGCCGCCGGTGGGAGAGTCTTCCACGAGAGCGAATCGGACTCGGGTTGCATCCCCGTGACACCGATGCTAACCGCGCCGCGACCCATAGGGGGCCGTATGGGGTTGCCACCGGAGTAATACTTTGGTGGAGCCGGAAATCGGCCCCCAATTCATATGGGCAGTAACCCGAACCTCCGAGAGGAACCGAAACGCGTGGAGAATTCCGCCGGTATCCAGGCAAGCCTAAGCGGACGCTACGCTACCGCCCTGTTCGAGCTCGCGCGTGATTCGAAGGCCCTGGCCAAGGTCGAGGACAGCCTCGCCACCGTCGCCAAGGCACTTGCCGAATCGGCCGACTTCAAGGCGCTGACCGCCAGCCCGCTGATCTCGCGCGGCGATGCCGCCAGGGCGGTTGCCGCCGTCGCCAAGAGCCTGAAGCTCGACGGCACCACCGCGAACTTCCTGGGCGTGCTCGCCGAGAATCGTCGCCTGGGCCAGCTCCCGGCGATCATCCGCGCGTTCCGTCAGCTCGCAGCCGCGCATCGCGGCGAGACGACCGCGCTGGTCACCTCCGCCCATCCGCTTTCCGCCGATCAGGTCGACGCGCTCAAGCAGCAGCTGCGCACCCGCATCGGCCGGGAAGTGGCCGTCGACCTTTCGGTCGATCCCTCGCTCCTTGGCGGGCTGGTCGTGAAGATCGGCAGCCAGATGATCGATAGCTCGATCAAGACCCGACTGAACTCCCTCGCGCACGCGATGAAAGGCTGAAGGCTAAGACAATGGATATCCGCGCCGCAGAAATCTCGAAGGTCATCAAGGACCAGATCGCCAATTTCGGCACCGAGGCCCAGGTTTCGGAAACCGGCCAGGTGCTCAGCGTCGGTGACGGCATCGCGCGCATCCACGGTCTGGACAATGTCCAGGCCGGCGAGATGGTCGAGTTCGCCAATGGCGTGCAGGGCATGGCGCTCAACCTCGAAGCCGACAATGTCGGCGTCGTGATCTTCGGCTCGGACGCCGAAATCCGCGAGGGCGACACCGTCAAGCGCACCGGCACCATCGTGGACGTTCCCGTCGGCAAGGGCCTGCTCGGCCGCGTCGTCGATGGCCTCGGCAACCCGATCGACGGCAAGGGCCCGATCGTCGCCGAGAAGCGCAGCCGCGTCGAAGTGAAGGCGCCGGGCATCATCCCGCGCAAGTCGGTGCACGAGCCGGTGCAGACCGGCCTCAAGGCGATCGACGCGCTCGTGCCCGTCGGCCGTGGCCAGCGCGAGCTGATCATCGGCGACCGTCAGACCGGCAAGTCGGCCGTCGCGATCGACACCTTCATCAACCAGAAGACCGTCAACGCCGGCACCGACGAGAGCAAGAAGCTCTACTGCGTGTACGTCGCCGTCGGCCAGAAGCGCTCGACCGTCGCGCAGCTGGTGCGCACGCTCGAAGAGAATGGCGCGATGGAATATTCCATCGTCGTCGCCGCGACCGCTTCGGACCCCGCGCCGCTGCAGTTCCTCGCGCCGTACACCGGCACCGCGATGGGCGAGTATTTCCGTGACAACGGCATGCACGCGCTGATCGTGTTCGACGATCTGTCGAAGCAGGCCGTCGCCTATCGCCAGATGTCGCTGCTGCTCCGCCGTCCGCCGGGCCGCGAAGCTTATCCGGGCGACGTGTTCTATCTTCACAGCCGCCTGCTCGAGCGCGCTGCCAAGCTCAATGACGCCAATGGCAACGGCTCGCTCACCGCGCTGCCGATCATCGAGACCCAGGCGGGCGACGTGTCGGCCTATATTCCGACCAACGTGATCTCGATCACCGACGGCCAGATCTTCCTCGAGACCGACCTGTTCTTCGCGGGCATCCGCCCGGCGATCAACGTGGGTCTGTCGGTGTCGCGCGTCGGTTCGTCGGCGCAGACCAAGGCGATGAAGAAGGTCGCCGGCTCGATCAAGCTCGAGCTCGCCCAGTATCGCGAAATGGCTGCGTTCGCGCAGTTCGGCTCGGACCTCGACGCCTCGACCCAGAAGCTGCTCAACCGCGGCGCGCGCCTGACCGAGCTGCTCAAGCAGCCGCAGTTCTCGCCGCTGCCGTTCGAGGAGCAGACCGCGTCGATCTACGCCGGCACCCAGGGCTTCCTGGATGCCGTCGCGGTGCAGGACGTGGTGCGCTACGAAGCGGCGATGCTCGCCGACCTTCGCGCGAACCATGCCGATGTCCTTACCACGATCCGCGACACCAAGGATCTGGGCGACGAAGTGAAGGCGAAGCTGAAGGCCGCGCTCGAAGCGTTCGCCAAGACCTTCGCCTGATCCGCAGTCGATGGCCGACCACTCCCTCCTCGCGTGGACGCTGCTGAGCGTCGGCCTTGTGCTGACGCCCGGCCCGGACACGATGCTCGTCGCGGGTCACGCGGCGCGCGGAGGCGTGCGGGCGGGTCTGGCAGCAGTGTCCGGGGTTGCCCTGGGCGGGCTGTGGTACATGGCGCTGTGCGGCTTCGGCTTCCTCGCCGTGCTCACGGTCTTCCCGGCGCTGTTCACGGTGGTGAAGACCGCCGGTGCGATCTACCTCGCCTGGCTCGGCTACAAGCTGATCCGCGGCGCGGTGCGCTCGGCACCGGCCGCCACCACTGCGGCGCCGGCGCTTGGCAAGCCCTTCTGGCAGGGCCTGCTCACCACCGCGCTCAACCCCAAGGTCGCCTTGTTCTTCCTCGCGATCCTGCCGCAGTTCGTCGGCACCGGTCCGGAGGCGCCGCTCAAGGGCGCGCTGCTGATCGCGGTGCCCTATGTGCTCGGCGCCTTCTGGCTCGCCGGTGTAGCATTCGTCGCTGCCCGCGCGGGCCGTGCCGCCAAGCAGAGCAGCGCGATGCGCTGGATCGAAGGCGTTCTCGGCGTCGCATTTGTTGGTCTCGCGGGCCGTCTGGCCCTTGCTCGGAATACCTAAATGGCAAGCCTCAAGGCACTCAAGATCCGGATCAACTCGGTCAAGTCGACCCAGAAGATCACCAAGGCGATGAAGATGGTCGCCGCCGCCAAGCTGCGCCGCGCGCAGGAAGCGGCCGAGGCCGGGCGCCCCTATGCCCAGCGTCTCGAAGGCGTCGTCGCCAGCCTCGCCTCGAAGGTGACGCTGAGCGAGAGCTCGCCCAAGCTGCTCGCCGGCACCGGCAAGGATGACGTTCACCTGCTCGTCGTCGCCACCAGCGACAAGGGCCTGGCCGGCGCGTTCAACACCAACATCGCCCGCCTCGCCCGCCGTCATGCCGAAAGCCTGATGGCGCAGGGCAAGACGGTGAAGATCTACACGATCGGCCGCAAGGGCCGCGCGCCGCTCAACCGCCTGTTCCCGAAGCACATCGTGCATTCGGTCGAGCCGGGCGATCTCGGCAAGCTGACCTTCGCCGATGCGCGCGCCTTCGCCAACGACATCATCGCCCGCTACGAGGCCGGTGAGTTCGACGTGGCGACGCTCTTCTATTCGAACTTCAAGTCGGTGCTTACCCAGGAGCCGACCGCGCAGCAGATCGTGCCGGTCGCGATCCCGCAGGGCGAGGCCCAGGCCGTGTCGAGCGGCGCCGCCGTCACCTATGAGCCGGATGAGGAATCGATCCTCGCCGACCTGCTGCCGCGCAACGTCGCGATCCAGCTTTACCGCGCGATCCGCGAGAACGCCGCGTCGGAGCAGGGTTCGAAGATGACCGCGATGGACAACGCCACGCGCAACGCCGGCGACCTGATCAAGCGCCTGAACACCCAGTATAACCGCCAGCGCCAGGCTGCGATCACCACCGAGCTGGTCGAGATCATCTCGGGCGCCGAAGCCCTCTGATGCGCTTCGCGGCTCCCTTCCTGCTGATCGTGGCTGCGGCCCCGCTCGCGGGCTGCGGGGCTGCGCATGATCCGGCGCTCAACGAGCAGCAGGCGGCTGCCGCGCAGAACCGCGCGCCCGACCGTGACAAGGTGATGGCCGATCGCTGGAGCGGCATCTTCACCAATCCGGCCGCCGTGGTCGCCGCCGCCAACGATTTCGGCTTCAAGGCCGAAGGCTATAGGGCATCGGGCAAGGGCTATGCCGCCACCGGCAAGGTCACCTGGCCCGAAAAGCCCAACGGCATCGCCGTCGAGAGTGTCTTCGAGGCGACCGGCCCCGCGGCCGACAGGATCGAGACCGTCCGCTTCACCTTCGACGTGAAGCATGACGCGAAGCCCGGGGAGCGCGCCCGCGATTCCTATGGCTATGTCCGCCGCATCGTCCTCGGCTTCCTGTCGCGCTTCGAAGTCGGCCCGGGCGACACGATCAACGGCGCGCTCCAGCGCCGCGAATCGGCGAAGGACGTCCAGCACGGCGTCTCGATCGTCGTCGATGCCAACCCGATCAGCGGCGGCAACGCCAAGGATCGCCACATCACCGTGACTTTCACCCGCGTCGGGGCTAGTGCCCCCGCCAATCAGACCCAAGGAAAGTAAGATGGCCACCGCAGCCCCGACCGCAGAGAAGCCCGCGCGCAAGCCGCGCGCCGCGAAGCCCAAGGCCGACGCTCCGGCCACTGCGCCGACGACGACCAACAATGTTGGCCGCATCAGCCAGGTGATCGGCGCCGTCGTCGACGTCGCCTTCGAAGGCGAGCTGCCGGCGATCCTCTCGGCGCTCGAGACCGACAACAACGGCAACAAGCTCGTCCTCGAGGTTGCGCAGCACCTCGGCGAGAACACCGTCCGCACGATCGCCATGGACGCGACCGAGGGCCTGACCCGCGGCCAGACCGTGACCGACACCGGCGCGCAGATCTCCGTGCCCGTCGGCCCGGCGACGCTCGGCCGCATCCTCAACGTCGTCGGCGAGCCGATCGACGAGCGCGGCCCGGTCGCCACCGACCTGCGTGCGCCGATCCACGCCGAGGCCCCGCTGTTCGTCGACCAGTCGACCGAGAGCGCGATCCTCGTCACCGGCATCAAGGTCATCGACCTGCTCGCGCCGTACGCGAAGGGCGGCAAGATCGGCCTGTTCGGCGGCGCCGGCGTGGGCAAGACCGTGCTCATCCAGGAGCTGATCAACAACATCGCCAAGGGCCATGGCGGCACCTCGGTGTTCGCCGGCGTGGGCGAGCGTACCCGTGAGGGCAACGATCTCTATCACGAGTTCCTCGACGCGAACGTGATCGCCAAGGATGCCGACGGCAACGCCATCAGCGAAGGTTCGAAGGTCGCCCTGGTTTATGGCCAGATGAACGAGCCGCCGGGCGCCCGCGCCCGCGTCGCGCTCTCGGGCCTGACGATCGCCGAATATTTCCGCGACGTCGAAGGCCAGGACGTGCTGTTCTTCGTCGATAACATCTTCCGCTTCACCCAGGCGGGCGCCGAAGTGTCGGCACTGCTCGGCCGTATTCCTTCGGCCGTGGGCTACCAGCCGACCCTGTCGACCGACATGGGCGCGCTGCAGGAGCGCATCACCTCGACCAACAAGGGCTCGATCACTTCGGTGCAGGCAGTGTACGTTCCCGCGGACGATCTTACCGATCCGGCCCCGGCAACCTCGTTCGCCCACCTCGACGCGACGACCGTGCTCAACCGCGCGATCTCGGAGCTCGGCATCTATCCGGCGGTGGATCCGCTGGACTCGACCAGCCGCGTTCTCGAGCCGCGCGTCGTCGGCCAGGAGCATTACGAGACCGCCCGTGCGGTCCAGTCGATCCTGCAGAAGTACAAGTCGCTGCAGGACATCATCGCCATCCTCGGCATGGACGAGCTGAGCGAAGAAGATAAGCTGACCGTCTCGCGCGCCCGCAAGATCCAGCGCTTCCTCTCGCAGCCCTTCCACGTCGCCGAAGTGTTCACCGGCATCCCCGGCGCCTTCGTGCAGATCGAGGACACGATCCGCTCGTTCAAGGCGGTGGTGAACGGCGAGTATGACCACCTGCCGGAAGCAGCCTTCTACATGGTCGGTGGCATCGACGACGCCATCGCCAAGGGCAAGAAGCTGGCCGAAGAGGCGTAAGCCAAATCTAGCCCCTCCCCCTCGGGGGAGGGGTTGGGGTGGGGCCTGTCCGCGGGCTCCGGTCTCGGTGAGACTCCTGCCCCACCCCCGACCTCTCCCCTGAAGGGGAGGGGCTTTGAGAGAAAAGCAATGTCCCTGCACTTCGAACTCGTGACCCCCGAAAAGCTCCTCCGCTCGGAGGAAGTGCACATGGTCGTCGTCCCCGGCACCGAGGGCGATTTCGGCGTGCTCGAAGGCCATGCCCCGCTGATGTCGACCATCCGCGACGGCAATCTCGAGATCTACAAGGCCGGCGCGACCACGCCGGAGACGATCCGCATCGAAGGCGGGTTCGCCGAAGTGAACGAGAAGGGCCTGACGGTCCTCGCCGAAAAGGCCGGCTAAGGCCGCCCCGAAACTCGCCCGCCCGAATGGGCAGGGCTGGACGAGGCCGGGCGCAATGCCCGGCCTTTTCTGTTTTCGGTATCCGCCGTGAATCAGAATCCCGGATGCTGCCTTCGCCGCCCGATGTGCCCCGGCGCCCCCTGTCCATCGCCCTTCCCCTCCGGTAACCATTTCTTCTCGCATGACCGCTAGCCCGGCATCCGGGGGGAGGAACGATGGCAACATCCGCAGCGCCGCAGGCAGCTTTGCCCACCGGATCGACCCGCCTCGGCGACCGCACCGTTGCTCCCGGCATATTGGTCGCGCTGCTCGGCGGGTGGCTCGCCCTCGACAATATCCTGCTCTGGCGCTTCCTCGGCCTGATCTCGACCGGGGTCACCGCGTTGCTGGCCCTGCTCGTCGCCGGTCTGGTCATCTGGATCGCAAGGCGGGTGCCCGATCGCGGCAACGGTCCTACCCTGCGCCTGCTCGCCTTCTGCGCCGGCATCGCGCTGGTCGTCTTCCTCCTCGGCGGCGAGGGGCGCTTCTTCTACGCCACCACCGACTGGCAGGTGCGCGGCGCGGTGCTGCGCGACATGGCGCTCAATCCCTGGCCCTTCGTCTATGATGTCGCCCCCTCGCCGCAGATGCTGCGCGCGCCGCTCGGCATGTATCTGGCGCCCGCCGCGGTCGGCCGGGTCGGAGGCCAATATGCCGCGGAGCTGGCGCTGCTCGTCCAGAACAGCCTGATCCTCGCCGCGATCCTCGCGCTCGGCGCCACGCTCTTCTCCACCACCCGCGCCCGCGTGATCGCGCTGACGATCCTGATCGGCTTCAGCGGACTCGACGCGATGGGCCAGGTCCTGGCGGGCCAGCCGATCAGCTGGAATGCCGAGCGCTGGAGCGTCGCGGTCTATTCCTCGCATATCAGCCAGCTGTTCTGGACGCCGCCGCACTGCCTGGCCGGCTGGATCGGCGCGCTGCTCTATCTGCTCTGGCGCGACAACCGGCTCACGCTCGCCGGCTTCCTTACCCCGCTGCCCTTGCTCGCCCTCTGGTCGCCGCTGTCGCTGATCGGCCTGATGCCGTTCGCCGCCCATGCCGGCATCGAGGCGCTTCGCAAGGGGAGCCTGAACCCTGCTGCAGTGATCGCCCCCGCCGCGGCGACCCTGATGGCGATCCCCGCCCTGCTCTATCTGGCCACGGGCAGCGACGCGGTCGGCGGCAGTGCGGCGGCGCTGCCGCTCCACCAATATATCGTGTTCGAGATCTGCGAGGTCGGCCTCTATCTGCTGCCGCTCTGGTTCATCGGCCGCAATGCGCGTTTCGGTGGGGCAACGCTGGCGATCGTCACGCTGGTGCTGCTGGTGGTTCCCTATGGCCAGGTCGGCCAGTCGAACGACTTCACCATGCGCGCGTCGATCCCCGCTCTGGTGGTGCTCGCGTTCGCGGTAGCCGACCAGCTGGTCAAGGCGCCGCCCCCCGGCAAGCGGCTGTGGTGGAACCTGCTGGTCGCATCGCTCGCGATCGGGGCGATCACCCCCGCCTTCGAGATCTGGCGCGCCGTCACCCTGCCGCGCGCGCCGCATATCCGTTGCAGTTATTTCGGCGTCGTGCCCGGCGGCTACATGACCTATGTCGCGCCGCTCTCCCGCGCACCTTCGCTGATCGCCCCGCGCGATCCGGCAAGGTTCCGCCCGGATGACCGCCAGCCCTGCTGGGACGGCCCCTGGCCCGGGCCCCAGCTGTTTATCGCACCCGAGCGGCACTGATCGCTATCTGGTGACCCGGCGATACGCCCAGCGCATCGGCTTGCTGCCATCGGCCAGCGAGATCTCCGCCATCAGCATCTCGCCTTCGCGCCAGTAGCGGATGCGCTGGGGGTAATCATGCGCGGTATCGAGGAACTCCACGCTCTGCGCCCCGATCCCGCCGGGCTTCACCTTGAAATCGGCCGGCGCCTGGCCCGCAGGCTCGGCATGGAATACCAGCGCGTCGCCGGCCCCCTCGATCCGCATCGTCTCGCGCTGCTCGCCCTTGGGCGAGGTGATTACCGTCTCGCCGCGCAGCACGCCGTCGGCGCCGCCCGGCTGCCAGGTCTCGCACGTCATCCGGCCGTTCCGCGGCTCGGTGCACCACTTTCCGATCAGCCAGTCGAACGACTCCGGAGACAGGCCGATGCCCGCAAGCAGCATGAGGTTGGCAATCATCGTCGATCCTCCCGTTTGCACCAGCCGATAGCCCCGCGCGCCGACACTGGCTTGAACCGACACGACATGCGAGGCTGGCGCAATGGACTATGCCGAGCTGCCCCTGCCGCCCGCGCTGGACGGGCTGGTCGCCTCGGTCTGGACGCTGGCCGCCAGCCAGCCCGGCTGGGTCGAGCATGAGGCAACGCCCGACGGCTGCATCGAGCTGATCCACCGCTATGCCGGCCGCTCGACCTGGCGGCGCGACCAGCCCGGATATTTCGCCACCGGCCTTTCACCGCATCCGATCCGCTTCGGTTTCAGCGGCGATGCCCGTTTCACCGCGATCAAGCTCTGGCCCTGGGCCTGGCACACGCTGGGCGGCGCACCCTGCCCCGGCTTCGCCGATGACTGGATCGCGCTCGCGCCGGGTTCGACGCTCGCCGCCTTGCTGGAAGGCGACCCGGTCGCCAATCTTGCCCGGGCGCTGGCCGGCACAACGCCGCCGCCGCTCGCCCGGGCGATCCTTGCATCGCGCGGCGTCGGCGAGATTACCGCCCGTACCGGCCTGCCCCCGCGCCAGCTCCAGCGCATCTTCGCGCGCGAGCTGGGTATGGCCCCGCGCACCTATCTGCGCCTGCTCCGCTTCCGTGCGGCCTTGCGGGACGTCCAGCAGGCCGGGGACAATCTCGCCGATACCGCTGCCGCGCGCGGCTATGCGGATCAGGCGCACATGGCCCGCGACTTCCGCGAACTCGCCGGCGTGCCGCCCAGCGGGGCCCGCACCCGCGCCCGGGGACCATTCCTTTAACCCCGCACGTTTACCCGCAGGAACAATCCGTAACTGCGCGGCGGTGATCGGGTTAGGTAAATATCAAGCCTTGGCCGGTAACACTCTGCCGTCGAGGGGACATTGGGTTCTGATGAGCGCTTTCGGACGACGCAGCGGATTGGGTGGTGGACCGGCAGGCCGGCCGGCGTTCGGCGTTGCGCGCCCGATGCAGGGTGGCGGACCGCTGCCCCGCCCGGTCGATCCCGCCCCGCTGGGCGGGGAACAGTTCCCGCCGATCAATTCGGTGCCGCTGCCCGGCCAGGGCGCCGCACCCGACTCCTTCGAGCAGCGTGACCCCAACGGCCCGAGCGTAGCCAGCGCCGAGGCGCTGCAACGCCTTGCCGATCGCCAGGCCGCCTCGGGCGATGCCGGCAATTCGCGCGTCGAGGGATTCGAGGCGTCGATCCACCGCATCAAGGAACAGGTGCTTCCGCGCCTGCTGGAGCGCGTCGATCCCGAAGCCGCCGCCACGCTCAGCAAGGACGAGCTGGCCGAGGAGTTCCGCCCGATCATCGGCGAAGTCCTCGCCGAGCTGAAGCTCACCCTCAATCGCCGCGAGCAGTTCGCGCTCGAGAAGGTGCTGGTCGACGAGCTGCTCGGCCTCGGGCCGCTCGAGGAGCTGCTGGCCGATCCGGCCATCTCGGACATCATGGTCAACGGCCCCGAGCAGACCTTTGTCGAGCGCAAGGGCAAGCTCGAGCTCGCCAACATCCAGTTCCGCGACGAGGAGCATCTGTTCCAGATCGCGCAGCGCATCTGTAATTCCGTGGGCCGCCGCGTCGACCAGACCACGCCGCTCGCCGACGCCCGCCTCAAGGACGGCAGCCGCGTCAACGTGATCGTGCCGCCGCTGTCGCTGCGCGGCACCGCTATCTCGATTCGTAAGTTCTCGGCCAAGCCGATCACGCTCGACATGATGGCTCAGGGCGGGTCGATGTCGCAGAAGATGGCGACCGCGCTCAAGATCGCCGGCGCCAGCCGCTTCAACATCGTCATCTCGGGCGGTACCGGCTCGGGCAAGACGACGATGCTCAACGCCCTGTCGAAGATGATCGACCCGGGCGAGCGCGTGCTGACGATCGAGGACGCGGCCGAACTCCGGCTGCAGCAGCCGCACTGGCTGCCGCTCGAAACCCGTCCGCCCAACCTCGAAGGCCAGGGCGAGATCACCATCCGTGATCTGGTGAAGAACGCGCTGCGTATGCGCCCGGATCGCATCATCCTGGGCGAAATCCGCGGCAGCGAGTGCTTCGACATGCTCGCCGCCATGAACACGGGTCACGACGGCTCGATGTGTACGCTCCACTCCAACTCTCCGCGCGAAGCGCTCGCCCGTATGGAGAACATGGTGATGATGTCGGACATCAAGGTGCCGAAGGAAGCCATCAGCCGCCAGATCGCCGATTCTGTCGATCTCATCATCCAGGTGAAGCGCCTGCGCGACGGTTCACGCCGCGTGACCAACGTCACCGAAGTGATCGGCATGGAAGGCCCGGTGATCGTCACCCAGGAACTGTTCAAGTTCGAGTATCTGGACGAGAGCGCCGACGGCAAGATCATCGGCGAATATCGCTCGATGGGCCTGCGTCCCTATACGCTCGACAAGGCCAAGCAGTACGGCTTCGACCAGGCGCTGCTCGAGGCGTGCCTCTGATCGCCTGACCGGCTAATCTGTGTCGGTGCTGTCTTTTCTCCTGCCCCTGGCGCTTGCCGCTTCTCCCGTTTCCGCGCCCGGCGAGGAGCCGAGGGACGGCATCACGCTCGCGCCCGACAGCGAGGCGCGCTGGATCGCCTTCGACCTGACGCCCTCCAACCAGATCCGCTTCGAGGCGGTGCTGAACGGCCGCCCGGTCCGCGCGATCCTCGATACCGGCCTCACCAACACGCTCGCCACCCGCGATTTCGCCACGCGTGCCCGGCTCGCCCTGGGCCGCAGCCAGCGCGCGCTGGCGATCGGTGGCGGGGTCGAGGTCGCCTGGGCGCCCGGCGGCACGCTGGTCATGGGCGGGCTCACCCGGCGCGGCGGCCGCATCGCCGTGCCCGATGCGCCGGGCCAGGACCGGTTCGGCGCCGACCTGCTGATCGGCAGCGACATATTGAGCTGCTGCGCGCTCGACATCGACTATGCGGCGAGGCGCTTCCGCATCCTGCCCACGGGCCGCATGCCCTTCACCGGCCAGACCGCGTCGCTCGCGCTCCAGCGCGGATCGGAGGTGCCGGTCACGGAGATAAGGCTGGGCGGCGCGCGGCTGCGCCCGATGATCGTCGATACCGGCGACGGCGCTGCGATCACGCTCAGCCGCCCGGCCTGGGCCTCGGCCAATTATCGCGGCGCCACGCTCACCACCACGCTGGGCTGGGGCATCGGCGGCGCCTTGGTCAGCGAGGCCGCGGTCATCCCCGGCTTCATCCTCGGTGGCAATATCCTGTCCGAGACCGAAGTCCGCATCGAAGGCGAAGGCGGCTATTCCGCCAGTGCCGGCGCGGCCGGGCGAATCGGCACCGGCCTGTTGCTGCGCTACCGCGTGCTGCTCGATCCGCGCGCCGGCCGCATGGTGCTCCAGCCCGGCCTGGCGCCGCCACCGGTGCTCCGCTCGACCAGCGGGCTGCTGCTCGGCGCCGAGGGCACGCATCTGCGTGTGCTCCACGTCATGCGCGGCTCGCCGGCCGCCGAGACCGGCTGGCAAGAAGGCGACAAGATCTGTGCCGCCGATGGTGCGCCGGTCGCCGGCAGGCCAATCGAATGGAGCGCCGGAGTGCCGGGACGGGTCGTGGCGCTGGAACTGTGCGATGGCACCGCGCGCCGGCTGACCCTGCGGAAATTCTACTAGCCGCCCGGCGATCGTTGACGCCAATCCAGGCGCGTGTATTATGTAATTAATACACGCCGATGGGGAGGCAGGCATGCGTTGGAAAGCCGGAAGTGCTGCAATTGCCGGCCTGATTGCGGGAATGGTGCCGGCACAGCCCTTGATGGCCGCAGCCCCCTCGTCCCCATGCTCGCTGGTGCGGTCAGCCGAAACCGACGCGGTGCTGAGCGTACCTTTCCGCGTCATCGATGGCCGCATCTATGTCGACGTGCGCGTCGATGGCGAAGGACCGTTCGCCTTCGCCGTGGATACCGGCGCCAGCGGCATGGGCCGTGCCGATGCCAGCCTCGTCTCGAAGCTGAACCTGCCCGTCACGGGAAGCGCCGAGACTTCGGACGCCGTAGCCACCGCGCGCGTGGAGACAGTGACGCTGGCCTCCGTCGAGCTTGGCGGCCTGGTCCGTCGCGACGTCAGGGTCATGACCCGCGACTATAGCGGCAGGATGGCGCCCGAAGCGGCATTCGCCGGAATCCTCGGCCGCGAGTTCTTCGCCAATGGCCTGCTGGTGATCGACTATCCGCGGCAAAGGCTCACCTTCACGCGCAGCCTCGCGCTCAGGCCAGGTGAACCGGGCGTGCTGGGCTATACGCGCGCCTTCCGCGTGCCGGTGACGATCGGTGGCGTCGCCACCGAAGGCAATCTGGATACCGGCGCCAATGTCGCGTTCGTGCTGCCGCAGGCGTTGTTCGATCGGGTTGGCGGCGGTGCGATCGAGGCGGCCGGCGAAGGCAAGCTGACCAACACGATCGTGAAGACGGGCAGCGCGACGCTGCATGGCCCCTTCCGCATCGGCGCGGCGACGCTCGCCGACATTAGGGTGCGGGTGTCGGAGAAATATCCCGAGCTTCTGGTCGGCGCGCATACGCTGCAGCATTTCGCGCTGCTGATCGATCAGCGATCCGCAGGCGTCGCCCTGTGCCCGCCCGGGGCGAAATAGGCGCCCTCTAGCGCAAATTCAGCGCCACACTCGCCAGGATCACCGCGCCCAGCATCGCCATCACCTGGATGAACTGCCAGGGTACGAAGCCGACATCGTCGATCCGCTTGCGCTTGCGCCGGCGATGCTCGCCCAGGCCGCTGACCACCGCGATCACTGCCGCGCCCGCCGCGCCGAGCCATAATTGTAGTTGCATCGTCACAAAAACCCCCCAAAGGCGAGCGCGACATCTAGGGAGCAATTTCGCATGCGCCAGACCCTGTCCGTGCTCGCCGTGCTCACCACTGCCGTCGCCGTGGCCAGCGTCGCCACCGGCGCGCCGCGCACGCAGCGTTCCGCGATCGCCGAAGCCGTCTCGTCGCCCAGCCGCACCCCGGCGAATGTGGCGCGCGACCCGTATCGTCATCCGGTCGATACGCTCAGCTTCTTCGGCGTGAAGCCCGGCAACACCGTGGTCGAGATCTGGCCCGGCGGCGGCTGGTACACCGAGATCCTCGCCCCGCTCACCCGGGCGAAGGGCAATTACTATGCCGCGGTCGGCCCCGATTTCCCGAATGGCGGCAAGGCGGTCGAGACCTTCAAGGCCAAGGATCCGGCGCTGTACGGCCACGCCAAGCTCGTCGCCTTCCCGGCGGAGGCGGGCCAGCCCAGGGTGCCGGACGGCACCGCCGACGTCGTGCTGACCTTCCGCAACGTTCATAACTGGCGGATGGGCTACAAGCGGAACGACCAGGACTATTCGCCCGAAGCCTTCAAGCAGATGTTCGCGATGCTCAAGAAGGGCGGCACGCTCGGCATCGAGGACCATCGCCTGCCCGAAAGCGCCAGCGCCGAGCGCGAGAAGTCGAGCGGCTATATCAAGGTCTCGACCGTGCGCCGCCTCGCCGAACAGGCCGGCTTCGTGTTCGCCGGCGCATCGGAAGTGAACGCAAATCCGCGCGATACGGCGGATTGGCCCGATGGCGTGTGGACGCTGCCGCCCAGCTACCGGTTGAAGGATGTCGACCGCGCCAAATACGCGGCGATCGGCGAAAGCGACCGGATGACGCTCAAATTCCGCAAGCCCTGATTTTATCGTGCTAAACTAGGCATTAACCGTCCTGTCTTATGACGGTCATGTGCCACGCAGAATTCGAACCCTTCTGTCGGTCCTCCGCGAGGAAGTAGACAGCTACGCCGCGACGAGCGAGGAGATCGCCGCGCGTACCAATCTGCTCGCCCTGAACGCGGCGATCGAGGCCGCCCGCTCGGGCGAGGCCGGTCGCGGCTTCTCGGTGGTGGCGCAGGAAGTGAAGGCGCTGGCGCAGCAGGCGCGCGGCGCCTCGATCGAATTCCGCTCCGAAGTGCGCGAGCGCCTGGCGATGGGCGCCGGCATTGCCGATGAGATGGTCAGCGAGATCGAGGGCACCCGCCTGGTCGAGCTTGCCCAGGCGCTGATCCAGAACGTCACGCGCCATCTCTATGGCCGCAGCGTCGATCTGCGCGTGATGGCCTCGGACGCCGAGGTGATCGCCGCGCTCACCGATCCCTCGCCCGGGACGATCGCCGCGGCCGATGCGCGTCTGGCGATGCTCACTTCGATTTCGCCCTATTATCTCAATACCTTCCTCGCCAACGATGCGGGGCAGGTGATCGCCGCTTCCGATCCGCATGCGCGCGTGCGCGGCGTCGATCTGTCGAGCGCGCCGCAATATCTCAACGCGATGCGCAGCCACCGGCGAGACGAATGGTTCACCGACGAAGTCTGGCTGAACCCCTATTCCGACCATCGCGCGGTGCTCGTCTTCGTCACCGGCGTGCGCCCGCGCGGCCATGACGGCCGCCCGCTCGGCGCGCTCTATGTCGAGTTCGACTGGGAAGGCCATATCCCGACGATCATCTCGGACAGGTCGCTGTTCGGCGAGCGCGACTGGAGCCGCACCAGCATCTCGATCGTCGACGAGCAGGATCGCATCGTCGCCAGTTCCTCGGGCAAGCGCTATGGCGAGCATGTCGCGCTTCCCGCCAATGCGGTGCGCGGCGCCGAAGTGCGCGGGGACAACACGATCGCCTTCGCCAGCGCCACGGATTATCACGGCTTTGGCGGCCTCGGCCTGCGCTGCGTGATCGAGCAGAAGATGCCGACGCTGGAGGAAATCCGCGCGGCGCTGGGTGGCTTGAACGCGCGGGGCTAAGTCGTCTCGAGCCCCTCCCTGGAAGGGAGGGGAGCTCGGATTACTTCGCCAGCTTCTCGATCTTGTCCTGCAACCGGGCCAGCTCGGCCTTGAGCGCGGAAACGTCGTCCTCACCCGAGGTGGCCGGAGCCGCTGCCGGCGTGGCACCCGCGGCGGCGCCGGGCGCACCCGGGGTCGCGCCCGGCTTGAACGCCTGGGTCGCCGCCTCGAAGATTTCCATGTTGCGCTTGGCCATCTCGGCGAAGGGCGAGTTGGCGAACGCGCCCTCGACCGCCGACTTGAACTGCTGCTGGTTGCGGCGGAAGCTTTCCATCGAGGCTTCGAGATAGCCCGGCACCATCGCCTGCATCGAATCGCCGTACAGCGCGATCAGCTGGCGCAGGAAGTTGACCGGCAGCATCGTCTGGCCGCGCTGCTCCTCTTCCATGATGATCTGGGTGAGGACATTATGGGTGATGTCCTCCTCGGTCTTGGCATCGACGACCTTGAAGTCGCGCCCCTCGCGCGTCATCGCCGCCAGATGGTCGAGCGTGATGTAGGACGAGGTTTCGGTGTTGTAGAGGCGCCGGTTCGCGTACTTCTTGATGATGACCGGCCCAGTGCCCGCAGCGCTTTTCTTCATCTAGGATCCCCGCGTGAGTGAAACATATCTATCATCGTTTCATTCTGCGGCGCAACACGGGCCGCGACCGCTTCCGCTATTCCTTTCGCTGTTGCGCAGCGAAACTGCAACATCGCCTGAAAGAAGAGCCGCCGCGCTTGCCGGATTGAAGGCCTATCAGGAGGCGGAACGGCCCGCCGAACGCGCGCCCAAGCCCGCCATCGCCGCCGCGGGACGGGCATCCCTGCGCGATTATGGCGGCAGCGGCGTGCCGGTGGTGTTCGTGCCCTCGCTGATCAATCCGCCCTTCATCCTCGATCTGGCGCCCGGCAATTCACTGCTCGAATGGCTGGCGACTCAAGGGGTTCGACCGCTTCTTGTAGACTGGGGTACCCCCGGGCCCGCGGATCGCGACCAGGGCATCGACCACCACATCGCCGAACTCCTGCTTCCGCTGCTCGATGCGCTGGAGGAACCGCCGATCCTCGCCGGCTATTGCCTTGGCGGCACGCTGGCGATGGCCGCGGCGATGCTCCGCCCGGTACGCGGGCTGGTGACGATCGCGGCGCCCTGGCGCTTCCGCCGCTATGGCGATTTCGCGCGCGCAGCCATTGCGGCGCAATGGGAAGCCGCCCGGCCCGCCTGCGCCCGGTTGGGCCTTGTGCCGATGGAAGTGCTCCAGTCCGGCTTCTGGCAGCTCGATCCCGCCCGCACGATCGCCAAGTTCGAGCGCTTCGCCCGGCTCGAGCCCGGCAGCGACCAGGCCGCCGCCTTCCTCGCGCTCGAGGACTGGGCCAATGCCGGCGCGCCGCTCACCTATGCCGCCGGCGCCGAGATGTTCGAGCGCTTCTTCCGCGCCGATCGCCCCGGCAGCGGACGCTGGTGGGTGCACGGCACCCGCATCCTGCCCTCCCGCCTCGCCTGCCCGGCGCTGGAGCTGCTCTCGACCACCGACCGGATCGTTCCCGCCGCCACCGCCGCGGGTCTGGCCGAGCGGCAAAGCCTCGCGCTCGGCCATGTCGGCATGATCGTCGGCGGCCGGGCGCCCGAAATGGTTTGGGAGCCGTTGCGCGACTGGCTTCTTGCCGCAGCGCACACTAAATAGCCGCCAAACGACAAAGACCACCGCAGGAGTCCTTTCATGACCAGCCCGACCGACGTCGTCATCATCGCCGCCAAGCGCACCCCTGTCGGCGCCTTTCTCGGCGCATTCGGCAGCACTCCCGCGCATGAGCTGGGCCGCGTCGCGATCGAGGCCGCGCTCGAGCAGGCCGGCGTGAAGGGCGAGGAAGTCAGCGAAGTCATTCTCGGCCAGGTGCTCACCGCCGCCCAGGGCCAGAACCCGGCCCGCCAGGCCTCGATGGCTGCCGGCGTGCCCAGGGAAGTGCCGGCCTGGAGCGTGCAGCAGGTCTGCGGCTCGGGCCTGCGCGCCGTCGCGCTCGCCGCCCAGGCGATCCAGACCGGCGATTCGACCATCGTCGTCGCCGGCGGCCAGGAGAGCATGTCGCTCGCCAACCACGCCCAGGCGCTGCGTGCGGGTGCGAAGATGGGCGATGTCACCCTGGTCGACACGATGATCAAGGATGGCCTGACCGACGTGTTCAACGGCTATCACATGGGCATCACCGCCGAGAACCTGGCCGAGCAGTTCCAGGTCACCCGCCTCGAGCAGGACGAGTTCGCCGTCGCCAGCCAGAACAAGGCCGAGAAGGCGCGCGCCGAGGGCCGCTTCAAGGACGAGATCGCGCCGGTCACGATCAAGGGCCGCAAGGGCGATACCGTCGTCGCCGATGACGAATATATCCGCGCCGGCGCGACGCTCGACAGCGTCTCGGGCCTGCGCCCGGCCTTCAAGAAGGACGGCACCGTCACCGCCGCCAACGCATCGGGCCTCAACGACGGCGCCGCCGCGCTCGTCCTGATGAGCCGCGCCGAAGCCGAGAAGCGCGGCGCCCCGATCCTCGCCACGGTGAAGAGCTGGGCCAGCGCCGGCGTCGATCCGTCGATCATGGGCATCGGCCCGGTTCCGGCGTCGAAGAAGGCGCTGGAAAAGGCCGGCTGGACGATCGCCGAGCTCGACCTGATCGAAGCCAATGAAGCCTTCGCCGCCCAGGCGCTGTCGGTCGGCAAGGAGCTGGGCTGGGACGCTTCGAAGGTCAACGTCAATGGCGGCGCGATCGCCATCGGCCACCCGATCGGCGCGTCTGGCGCCCGCGTGCTGACCACGCTGATCTACGAAATGGGCAAGCGCGACGCCAGGAAGGGCCTGGCGACTCTGTGCATCGGCGGCGGCATGGGAATCGCCATGTGCGTCGAGCGCTGAGCGGGCTTTATCGCTTGCTCGACTGTTTTCATCGTGTGACGAAATATTTCCGATGAATGGGCCTTAGCGTATTGAAGCGCTAAGGCACATTCTGAATGTTGCATTAATGTCGTTGCTATTGAAATTTATCGCGTGTAACAGTCGCATTTCTGCAACAGTGCCCGCCTAATTGCGCGGCCCCTTATTTCCATATCTTGCGATGCGGAAACATGTCCGGCTTCTTTGCACCCTCGGACATCCAGTCCGAAGGGGCAAAAGAACCAATGAAAATCTCTCACTTGCTGAGCGCGACGGCGCTCGCCGGGTCGCTCCTGTGGTCCTCAGCAGCATATGCTCAGGATACGCAGGCGCCGACCGCGCCCGCCACCAGCGATGCCGAGAAGGCGCCGGATGAGGAAATCGTTGTAACCGGTTCGCGCATTCGCATCCGGAACACGATCGACGCTGCTGTTCCCGTCCAGACGATCTCCGCGACCCAGCTGCTGGGCACCCGCGGCGACGTTTCGGTCGGCGACGCGCTCAACCAGCTTCCGCAGTTCCGCTCGACCTTCAGCCAGGCCAACTCGACCGGCTCGATCGGCACCGCCGGCCTCAGCCTGCTCGATCTCCGCGGCCTCGGCACTGCGCGCACGCTGACCCTGATCAACGGCCGTCGCGTCGTCTCGGCAGTGCCGGGCAGCTACACGCCCGACGTCAGCACCATTCCGTACGACCTGATCGACCGCGTCGAGACCGTGACCGGCGGCCAGTCGGCCATCTATGGTTCGGACGCCATCGCGGGCGTCGCCAACTTCGTCCTGCGTCGCGACTATGAGGGCCTGCGCGTCCGCGCACAGGGCGGCGTCAGCACCTATGGCGATCGCGGCACCTATCTGGTCAGCGCGCTCGCCGGCAAGAACCTGATGGACGGCCGTCTGAACATCACCGCGTCGGCCGAATACACCCATGCGAACGAGCTCTACTACGCCGATCGCGACTATCTGGGTGCCTATGGCGGCACGCCGGGCTTCATCACCACGCAGATCACCACCGCGCCGAACCGCAACTTCGACGGCATTCCGAACACCGGCTTCGTTCCGCGCGGCGTCGTGTTCGGCAACCGCTCGATCGGCGGCACCGTCGTGACCACCTGCCCGGCGACCGCGACCGCGGCCAATGCGGCCCAGCGCGCAGCGATCTGCACCGGCCAGAACTCGCCGACCGGCAGCCCGCTCGCCTATTTCTACATGTTCGAGCCGGACGGCTCGCTGGTGAAGGACTCGCCGGCCACCACCGGCATGACCGACAACCGCGCGATCGGCGGCGGCATCCTGTTCGGCAAGTCGGCTTCGGGCGTCGAAGGCGCCATGCTCATGCCGAGCCAGGACCGCTATGTCGCGAACCTGCTCATCAACGGTGACTTCTCGAGCGCGTTCAAGCCGTTCGCCGAGCTCACCTATGCGCAGGTGAAGGTCCACCAGCAGTCGGTGCAGCCGAGCTTCACCGGCGGCACGCTGACCTCGACCTTCAGCGTCAACAACCCGTTCCTGACCACGGCCGCCCGCAACACGCTGACGACCATCCTGGCTCCGGGCGCGACGAGCTTCTCGCTCAACCGCTTCAACAACGATCTCGGCACCCGCGCCGAGTTCCACAACCGCAAGACCTATCGCGGCGTGATCGGCGTCGCCGGCGACCTGAGCAGCTCGGGCAACCTGCGCTACGAAGTCGCAGCCAACTATGGCCGCACCGAGAACTTCTACCGCACCGGCGGCAACGTGCTGGTCACCCAGTTCAACCGCGCAGCCAATGCGGTGCTCGCACCGACCGGCTATGCGGGCTCGAACTTCGTGCTCAACAGCGCCGGCCAGAAGGTCGTATGCGGCGTCAACGCCGATGCCAGCACGACCAATGACGACGCGGCCTGCTACCCGATCAACCTGTTCGGCGAGAACCGCTACGATCAGAACGCGCTGAACTACATCCTGCACACCTCGACCCGCAACCAGTGGGCCGAGCAGCTGGACTTCACTGCGTTCCTGTCGGGCGACACCAGCGGCTTCTTCAGCCTGCCGGGCGGTCCGGTCGGCTTCGCGGTCGGCGGCGAATATCGCCGTGAAGACGCGCGCTCGAGCCAGGACGCGATCACTGCGTCGGGCCAGACCTTCCTCAACCCGGCAGCGACCTTCGATCCGCCGGCGGTGAAGGTGAAGGAAGCCTATGGCGAACTGCGCATCCCGCTGCTTGCCAAGCTGCCGCTCATCCGCGAGCTGACCTTCGAAGGCGCCGCGCGCGTCTCCGATTACGGCGGCACGACGGGTTCGGTCTGGGCGTGGAATGCGGGCGCGATCTGGGCGCCGATCCGCGACCTGCGCTTCCGCGGCACCTTCTCGAAGTCGGTCCGCGCGCCGAACCTGAGCAACCTCTATGCGACGGCGGCGACCACCTTCCAGAACGGCTTCACCGATCCGTGCGACCAGCCCGGTGGCACCAACTCGGCGAACAACATCAATGCCAACCCGAACCGCGCGAAGAACTGCGCCGCGGCCGGTGTTCCGACGACGATCACCTATACCGATCCGACTTCGGGCGCCGTGCTGACCCGTGCCTGGACCAACCAGACCACGGCCGGCCTGGCGGGCATCAACTCGGGCAACCCGAACCTGCTGCCGGAAACCGGCTACAGCTTCACGGTCGGCTCGGTGTTCACGCCCAGCTTCGTGCCCGGCCTGACGATCTCGGTCGACTACTACAATGTGCGCGTGAAGAACGTCATCTCGGGCCTGACCGGCCAGGCGATCATCAATCGCTGCTATGACGATCCCTCGGGCATCAACAACATCTTCTGCGCCGCGGTCTTCCGCCGCAGCAGCACGAATGCGGTTGAGAACCTCACGTTCAACGGCCAGTCGACCCGTCAGATCGATCAGTCGACCTTCAACCTGGCGCTGGCCGGCAACGGCAACAGCTTCATCAACCAGCCGTACAACTTCGCCAAGCTGGCGACCCGCGGCATCGACATCGACGTCGGCTACGAGAAGAAGTTCAACGACGACTTCGCGATCAGCCTGCGCACGGTGGTCAGCTATGTGATGGATCGTCTGTCCTACAGCTACATCACGGAGCCGAACCGCTACGATCGTATCGACAGCACGCTGGGCGATCCGAAGTGGCAGGGCCAGTTCACCGCGAACATCAAGCTTGGCCAGTTCGACGTGAACTACAACGCGCGCTACGTCGGCAAGCAGATCGTCTCGAGCCTCACCTACGAGACCTTCTTCCCGTCGCAGGGCCGTGCGGCGCTCAATCCCGATGCGCGTCCGTTCGTGTTCTACGATCCGATCGTCTACCAGAACATCCGTCTGGGCGTGAACGTGTCGAAGGACTACCGCCTGTACTTCGGCGTGGACAACGTCACCAACGAGCTGCCGCCGTATGACGCGACCGGCACCGGCAACGACGCGATCTACCCGAACATGGGCCGCTTCTTCTACGCGGGCGCCCAGGTTCGCTTCTGATCCGAAGCACCTGACAAACGGAAAGGGCCGCTCGAAAGAGCGGCCCTTTTCTTATGCCCAGATCCGGTCGTAGCGCGGGCCGAGCCCGGTCAGCAGCTCATATTGCGAGAGCCCGCTCAGCGCCGCCGTCTCGGGCAGCGCATAGGACATCGTCACCCAGTCGCCTTCCCTGAGCGAAGGCAGCGCGCTCACGTCCAGCGCCGTCAGGTCCATCGAGACGCGCCCGATCAGCGGCAGCGTCACTCCGCCCGCTGATGCCAGGCCCTTGCTCGAGAAGCAGCGCAGATAGCCATCGGCATAGCCCAGGTTGAGCGTCGCCACCTCGGTGTCGCGCTCGGCGATCCAGGTGGCGTTGTAGCCCACGCTCTCGCCCGCCCGCACCAGCCGCCGCTGGAGGATCTGCGCCTCGGGCGTCGCGACCTGGCGGATCGCGTCATGCCCGCTGCGCTGCCGGCCGCCATACAGCGCGATGCCCGGCCGGGTCAGGTCGAAGGCATAGTCGCTGCCCAGCGCGATACCCGCCGAATTGGCCAGGCTCATCCGCTTTGCCGGAGTCCGCCCCCGGAGCGCACCGAACGCCGCGAGCTGCTTTGCGTTGAGCGGTACATCCTCGTCGGCCGAAACCAGATGGCTGAGCAGAGTCTCGATCACCAGCCCGTCGAGCAGCCCGGCACGAACCTCTTCTGGCGAGACACCGAGCCGGTTCATGCCGGTATCGACCATCACGTCGCACGGCCGCCCGGTCGGCTTCCAGCGCCGGACCTGCTCGGGTGTGGCCAGCACCGGCCGGGCATAGGTCGCATCGAGCGGATCCTCGGCGCGCAGCCCATGCAGCACCGACACGCTCAGCCCCAGATCGGCGAGCGCCTCCGCCTCGGCCCAGGTGGCGACGAAGAAGTCGCGGCATCCCGCCGCCGCCAGCCGCTCGGCCACCGCGCGCGATCCCAGCCCATAGCCATTGGCCTTGATCGCGGCGCCGCAAGCGGCGCTGCCGCTCAGCTTCGCCATGTGCCGCCAGTTGGAAACGAGCGCGGCGCTGTCCAGCCGCAGGCGCAGGGGTGCAGTCATGTTTCCAGCGGTTAGGCCCTGCGCCCCACCCCCGCAATGGCCGTTGCGGAGGGAGGCTATGCCCTCAGTGCCTTGCGTGCCCGTGCTTCCGCGGCTGCACCGTCTCGGTCAGCCCCAGGGCGGTGACCAGCAGCGCCATCGCCACCACCGCCATCGTGTACCAGAGCCCGGCATAGGGATCGCCGGTGCGTGCAACGATATACTGGCTGATGAAAGGCAGGAAGCCACCGAAATAGCCGGTGCCGAGATGATAGGGGATCGACATCGACGAATAGCGGATGCGGCTCGGGAACATTTCGCTGAGCAGCGCCGCCACCGGGCCATAGGTCGCGCCGGCCAGCGCCATCAGCCCCAGCATCGCCAGCACGATCACCGCGATGTTGCCGATCGAAGGCCTGACCCGCTCGAGCCGGTAGCCCGCCTCGGCCAGCGCCGCGTCGAGCCCCGCCGGGCTGGCATCCGCCACCGGCACGCTGTCCACCGTCACCACCACCGCATCGGCGCGCTGGGTCTTGTAGGGCACCCCCTTCTTCGAAAGATGATCGAGCACCTGCGCGCACGGATCGATCTGCTTCGCGGCGAAGGGATCATATTTGCAATTGGGCCCGCGCACGATCACCGGCGCGTGCCGGGCCGATTCCGCCAATCCCGGATTGGCCGCATTGCCGATCACCCAGAACAGCGGGAAGAGCAGCACCAAAGTCAGCGCATAGCCGATCACGATAGGCTTCTTGCGCCCGATCCGGTCGGAGAGATGCCCGAACAGGATGAAGAACCCGCAGCCGACCAACGCCGATCCGCCGCAGATCAGCTGCGCCGTGGTCGGGTCCATCCGCATCGGCCCGGTGAGGAACGACAGCACCGAGAACATCGAAGTGTACCAGATCACCGTCAGCCCGGCCGCGATGCCGAACAGCGCGACGAACAGGCGCGGCAGGTTTCCCGGATAGGTGAAGCTCTCGAGGAACGGGTTGCTCGCCGTCTCGCCGGCCTCCTTCATCGCCTTGAACACCGGGCTCTCGGAGAGCTTGAGGCGCATGTAGAGCGACACCGCGAGCAGCAGGATCGAGAAGAGGAAGGGCAGTCGCCAGCCCCAGGCCTCCCAGGTCGCGGCGGGCATCGGCGTCTTGAACGCGAGCACCACCGCCAGGCTCAGGATGAAGCCGCCGACCACGCTTGCCTGGATGAAGCTGGTATGGAAGCCGGCCCGCCCGCCCGGCGAATGCTCGGCGACATAGATCGCCGCGCCGCCATATTCACCGCCCAGCGCCAGCCCCTGCGCCACCCGCATGATCAGGATCAGCACCGGCGCCGCCACGCCGATCTCGGCATAGCCCGGCACCAGCCCGATGCCGGCGGTCGCCAGGCCCATCACGGTGATGGTGACGAGGAAGGTGTATTTCCGCCCCATCCTGTCGCCGAGATAGCCGAACAGCACCGCGCCCAGCGGCCGGAAACCGAAGCCGACAGCGAATGCCGCCCAGGCGAGCAGGCTCGCCAGCACGTCGTTGCCCGCGGGAAAGAAGGTATGCTGCAGGATGCCGGTGGCGGTCAGCGTGCCCCAGATGAAGAAGTCATACCATTCGAAGATGGTGCCCAGCGACGATGCGCCGATCACCAGCCGTATGTCCTTGCCGCTCGGCTCCGCTGCGCCCTCTGCCATATGCCCCTCACCTGCCTTTCGGCGAAGCTTAGCGGCTCGGGGACTTATTGCCAGACCAGCATCGCCACCGCCGCCGCACCCATCACGATAGTCGCCGCCCAGCCGAAGACGAGCAGCGGGCCATGGATGCGGAACTCGCCCATAACGCTGCGCCGGGTGGCGATCACCATCATCACCGCCATGATCGGAACGGCCGCGAAGCCGTTGACCACCGCGCTCCAGAACAGCGCCTGCATTGGTGGGATGCCGGACCAGTCGAGGAACACGCCGAGCAGGATCGACAGCGCGATCACGCCGTAGAAGCCGGGCGCGTCCTTGACCTTGTGCTCCAGCCCGCAGCGCCAGCCGCGGGCATTGCTCACCGCGAAGCCGGCCGATCCGGCGAGCACCGGCACCGCGAGCAGCCCGGTGCCGATGATTCCCACCGCGAACAACGCGAAGGCGAAATTGCCGGCGACCGGCTTCAATGCCTGGGCGGCGTCGGTCGCCGTGTTGATCTGGGAGATTCCCTGCACATGCAGCGTCGCGGCGGTCGCGGTGATGATCGCCAGCGCGATCAGGTTGGAAAAGGCCATGCCGACGAATGTATCGACCCGCATCCGCCTGATCTCGTCCGGCGCCTGCTCCGGCGCATCGACCAGTGGGCGGGCGCCGTCATGGTCCTCGACTTCCTCCACTTCCTGCGCAGCCTGCCAGAAGAAGAGATAGGGGCTGATCGTCGTGCCGAAGAGCGCAACGATCGTCGCGATGGCATCGGGTCCGTCGATGCGCGGCACCACCAGGCCGCGTGCCGCCGCGGCCCAGTCGACCTGCACCGCGAGCACCACCGCGACATAGGCGAACAGCGACAGGGTCAGCCATTTCAGCACCCGCGCATAGCGGTGATAGGGCACGAACGCCTGCAGGAGCAGGCTGGCCAGCGCAAAGAAGACCGTGAACCAATGGTCGCCCCAGCCGGCCACCATCTGCGCGGCATCGCCCATCGCGGCGATATCGGCGCCGATGTTGATCGTGTTGGCGATGAACAGGATGGTGACGAGCAGGCTCAGCAGCCAGTTCGGCAGGAATCCGCGCATGTTCGCGGCCAGCCCCTGCCCCGTCACCCGCCCGATATGCGCGCTCACCAGCTGCACCGCCGACATCAGCGGATAGGTGAGCACCATCGTCCACATCAGCCCATAGCCGAACTGCGCGCCGGCCTGGGAATAGGTGGCGATGCCGCTGGGATCGTCGTCCGCCGCGCCGGTGATCAGGCCGGGCCCAAGCTGTTTTGCGACCGAGGTTTTCGCTTGTCGGCTGTCGGTCATGCAGGCTCCGGCACGGGATTGGACGCTCAACGCTAGCAGATGCCTGACGATCCCGAACTTATCCAGATCGATCCGCCACCGCACCGATCCGGACCCAATGCCGGTTGCGCCGGCCCAGGCGAGAAGGAAGCTTCCCGCCGCGCGTCATCGGGACGCGTTGCAAAGAGGGGGAACTCCGATGGCCGATAATCCAAGCTTTCCGGTCAGCACCTGCGCGATCAGCTGGTTCGACGGCAACCACGCGCTGCACATCCGCGTCTATTCGAGCGACAACTATACGATCACCGAGCGCTGCAACGACGGCAATGGCTGGGTCACCGGCGCCAGCTTCCCGGGCCAGCAGGCATCGGCCATCACCTGGGCGGACTCGGCCGGGCAGCACATCCGCCTCTATGTGACGGGCAACGACACCACGACCGAATATTGCGCCGACCCCGGCACCTCGGGCTGGACCAAGGGCAGCTATACCCAGCCCTGATCCGCGTGCCCGCGGCCGGGCCTCAATCGAGGTTCGGCCGCAGGTAGCGCGTCGCCAGGTCGAGATCGATGCCGCGCCGCACAGCATAGTCCTGCACCTGGTCCTGGCCGATCCGCGCCACGCCGAAATATTCGGCCTGGGGATGCCCGAAATAGAAGCCGGAAACCGCCGCGGTCGGCAGCATCGCGAAGCTCTCGGTCAGCGAGATGCCGGTGCGGTGATGCGCATCGAGCATCTTGAACAGGATCGGCTTGAGGCTGTGCTCGGGGCAGGCCGGATAGCCCGGCGCCGGGCGGATGCCGCGATATTCTTCCTTGATCAGCGCGGCATTGTCGAGCTGCTCGCCCTCGGCATAACCCCATAGCGACGTGCGGGTGAACTGGTGCAGTCGCTCCGCGAACGCCTCGGCCAGGCGGTCGGCCAGCGCCTTGAGCAGGATGTCCGAATAATCGTCGATCGCGTTCTTGAAGCGCGCGAGATGCGGCTCGATGCCGTGGATCGAGACCGCGAAGCCGCCGATCCAGTCGCCCTGGGTGTCGATGAAGTCCGCCAGGCACATGTTCGCCCGGCCCTCGCGCTTGGCGATCTGCTGGCGCAGCATCGGCAGGGTAACATGCTCCTCGTCGCCGATATGGACGATGATGTCGTCGCCCTTGCGGCGGCACGGCCACAGCCCGGCGACGCCGCGCGCGGTCAGCCACTTCTCGGCGATGATCGTGTCGAGCATCTTCTGGGCGTCGGCGAACAGGCTGGACGCGCTCTCGCCGACCACCTCGTCGGTCAGGATCGCCGGATAATTGCCCGCCAGCTCCCAGGCGCGGAAGAACGGCGTCCAGTCGATATACTCGCGCAGGTCCTTCAGGTCCCAGTCGTCGAACGTGTGAACGCCCGGCATGCGCGGTTTGCCCGGCTTGAGGGTCATGTCCGCCTCGAAGGCGTTGTCGCGCGCCTTCTCCAGCGGCAGCAGCTCGCTCTGCCCGCGCCCGGCGCGTGCTGCACGCACCTGCTCATATTCGGCCGCGACCTTGGCGACATAGTCGTCGCGCTGCGTCTCCGAGACGAGCGCCGTCGCCACGCCGACCGCACGCGACGCGTCGAGCACATGCACCACCGGGCCCGTATACGCCGGCTCGATGCGCAGCGCGGTATGGACGCGGCTGGTGGTCGCGCCGCCGATCAGCAGCGGCATCGTCATCTGCGCGCGCTGCATCTCCTCGGCGACGGTCACCATCTCGTCCAGCGAAGGCGTGATCAGGCCGCTGAGGCCGATCATGTCCGCGTCATTCTCGTTCGCGGCCTTGAGGATGTCCGACCAGGGCACCATCACGCCCATGTCGATCACTTCGAAGCCGTTGCACTGCAGGACGACGCCGACGATGTTCTTGCCGATATCATGCACGTCGCCCTTAACGGTCGCCATGATCACCCGGCCCTTGGCCTTGGAGCCGGCTTCCTTCTCCGCCTCGATGAACGGCATCAGGTGCGCGACCGCCTTCTTCATCACGCGGGCGGACTTCACCACCTGCGGCAGGAACATCTTGCCCGATCCGAACAGGTCGCCGACCACGTTCATGCCGTCCATCAGCGGGCCTTCGATCACCTGGATCGGGCGGCCGCCGCTGCCCATCAGCGCGGCGCGGCATTCCTCGGTATCCTCGACGACATGCGCGTCGATGCCCTTGACCAGCGCATGCTCGAGCCGCTTCTCGACCGGCCAGCCGCGCCATTCCGCCGCCTGCTTCTCGGCCGTCGCATCTGTGCCGCGGAACTTCTCGGCGAGCGCGACGAGGCGGTCGCCCGCCTCGGGGTCGCGGTTGAGGATCACGTCCTCGCAGGCGGTGCGCAGTTCCGGCTCGATCTGGTCATAGACGTCGAGCTGGCCGGCATTGACGATCGCCATGTCCATGCCCGCGGGGATCGCGTGGTAGAGGAACACCGAGTGCATCGCCTTGCGCACCGGCTCGTTGCCGCGGAACGAGAAGCTCAGGTTCGAGAGGCCGCCCGAGATATGGCAATGCGGGCAGCGCGCCTTGATCTCGCGGCACGCCTCGATGAAATCGACGCCGTAGTTGTTATGCTCCTCGATGCCTGTCGCCACCGCGAACACATTGGGATCGAAGATGATGTCCTCGGGCGGGAAGCCGATGCCGACCAGCAGCTTGTAGGCGCGCTCGCAGATCTCGACCTTGCGCGCCTGGGTGTCGGCCTGGCCGGTCTCGTCGAACGCCATGACGACCACGGCCGCGCCATATTGCATGCACTTGCGGGCATGCTCGAGGAACTGCGCCTCGCCTTCCTTCATGCTGATCGAGTTGACGATCGGCTTGCCCGACACGCACTTCAGGCCCGCCTCGATCACGTCCCACTTGGAGCTGTCGACCATCACCGGGATGCGCGCGATGTCGGGCTCGGCGGCGATCAGCTTGAGGAAGGTGGTCATCGCCTCGAACGCGTCGAGCAGGCCCTCGTCCATGTTGACGTCGAGCACCTGCGCGCCGGCTTCCACCTGCTGCAGCGCCACTTCCACGGCGGCGGCATAGTCGCCGGCCATGATCAGCTTCTTGAACCGCGCCGATCCGGTGACGTTGGTGCGCTCGCCGATATTGACGAAGTTGGTGGAGGAGGCGGTGGTCATTCTGTTCTTCCAATCGTCATCCCGGCGAAAGCCGGGATCTCGTGCCGCATGCGCACGCTATAAAACTGCGAGGCCCCGGCAATCGGGCCCCCATCAAAGTAGTACTTTGATGGGCCCCTTCACCGGGGTGACGGCTAGGCCGCCGCCATCGTGAACGGCTCGAGCCCGGCCAGCCGGGTGCGTACCGCGACCTGGGGGATCGGCCGCGCCGGCAGCCCGGCCACGGCATCGGCGATCGCCTTGATATGCGCCGGCGTCGAGCCGCAGCAGCCGCCCAGCACATTGACCTGTCCGGCATCGGCCCATTCCTTGACCAGCCCGGCGGTGGTCACCGGCTCCTCGTCATAGGCGCCGAGCTCGTTGGGCAGGCCGGCGTTGGGATAGACCATGATCAGCGTGTCGCAGATGCCCGACAGCGTCTTCACATGCGGGCGCAGCTGCTCGGCGCCGAACGAGCAGTTGAGCCCGATCGTCAGCGGCTTCGCATGCCGCACCGCATGCCAGAACGCCTCGACGGTGTGGCCCGACAGGTTGCGCCCCGAAAGATCGGTCAGCGTCATCGACAGCATGATCGGCAGGTCGCGGCCCAGGTCGTTGCCCGCTTCGATCGCCGCCATCACCCCGGCCTTGGCGTTGAGCGTGTCGAACACCGTCTCGATCAGGATGAAGTCGACGCCGCCTTCGACCAGCGCGTCGATCTGCTCGCGGTACACGTCCTTGAGGTAATCGAAGTCGATCTCGCGATAGCCGGGATCGTTGACGTCCGGGCTCAGCGACAGCGTCTTGTTGGTCGGCCCCAGCGCGCCGGCGACGAAGCGCGGACGGCCATCCTTCGCCTCGAATTCGTCGGCGATGCTGCGCGCGAGCTTGGCGCTCTCGACATTGATCTCGCGCACCAGATGCTCGGCACCATAATCGGCCTGGCTGATCCGGTTGGCCGAGAAGGTGTTGGTCTCGGCGATGTCCGCCCCCGCCTCGAAATAGGCGCGGTGGATGCTCGCCGGCACCTCGGGCTTGGTCAGCGCGAGGATGTCGTTGTTGCCCTTCTGGTCATGGCTCAGCCCGAGATCGCCGGCATAGGCGGCCTCGTCGAGCTTCCAGTTCTGGATCTCGGTGCCGAACGCCCCGTCGGTGATCAGGATGCGCTTGGCGGCCTCGGCCAGCAGTTTCTCGCGTGCAGTCATCGTCCAAATTCCTCGTCACCCTGAACTTGTTTCAGGGTCCAACTCTCCACCCGCGAATCCATCGCCCGTTGCGCGTTGGATGCTGAAACAAGTTCAGCATGACGGGTGGTTATATGCGGCTCAGGCCGCCACAATCTCGGCGCCGACCTTCGGCCGCACGCCCAGCAGATGGCAGATCGCGTAGCTCAGCTCCGCACGGTTCAGCGTGTAGAAGTGGAACTGGCGCACCCCGCCGGCATAGAGCTTGCGGCACAGCTCCGCCGCCAGCGTCGCCGAGACGAGCTGGCGCGCCGCCGGATGCTCGTCGAGCCCCTCGAACAGCCGCTCCATCCAGCCGGGCACTTCGGTGCCGCACATCGCCGCCATGCGCACCACGCTGGCGAAGCTCATCACCGGCATGATCCCCGGCACGATCTCCGCGTCGATGCCGGCCTTGGCCGCATCGTCGCGGAAGCGGAAGAAGGTGTCGGGCTCGAAGAAGAACTGGGTGATCGCGCGGTTGGCGCCGGCGTCGATCTTGCGCTTCAAATTCTCGATGTCCGCGGTCGGATTGGGCGAATCCGGATGGCATTCGGGATAGGCCGCGACCGAGATCTCGAACGGATGCAGCTTGCGCAGCCCCGCCACCAGGTCCGCCGCATTCTCATAGCCGCCCGGATGGGTCTGGTACTTCTCGCCCGCCCGCGGCGGATCGCCGCGCAGCGCCACGATGTGGCGCACGCCCGCCGCCCAATATTCCTGGGCGACCTGGTCGATCTCTTCCTTCGTCGCTTCCACGCAGGTGAGGTGCGCGGCTGCCGGGATGCCGGTCTCGCGCGCGATCCGCGCCACCGTATTGTGGGTGCGCTCGCGGGTCGTGCCGCCGGCGCCATAGGTAACGCTGACGAAACGCGGCCCGAGCGGGCTCAGCGTCTCGATCGACTCCCACAAAGTCTCCTCCATCTTCTCCGTCTTGGGCGGGAAGAATTCGAAGCTCACGTCGATATCGCCCGCCACATCCGCGAAGAGCGGCGCCGCCAGCGGGTCCAGGATAGTCATGCGGCCCTCACCTTTTCATTCACCTGCCCGGTCTTGCGACCGAGCCACAATTTCACCGTCAGCTCGCCGCCCACCAGCGTTTCCACCTGGATCGGAGCGAGCCCATGCGCCTCGAACCAGCCGAGCACCTGCTCGTCCGAGAAGCCGAGGCGCGTATGCGCGTCCTTGCTGCGCAGTTCCTCGCGCTCATGCGGCGCGAAATCGGCGATCAGCAGCCGGCCGCCGGGGGCCAGCACGCGTGCCGCCTCGCCGATCGCCGCACCGGGCTGCTGCGCGAAGTGGAGCACATGATGCAATATAGCGAGATCGGCGCCGCCATCCTGGATCGGCAGCGCATAGAGATCGGCCTGGCGCAGCTCGGCATTGGCCAGTCCCTGCTCGGAAAGCTTGGCGCGGGCAAGCCGCAGCATCTCGGAAGAGCGGTCGATACCCAGCGCCCGCTCGGCACGCGGCGCGAACAACTCGAGCATCCGCCCGGTCCCGGTGCCGATATCGACCAGATAGCCGATCTCGCCGTCCCCCAGCGCCCGGGCCATCGCGGCCTCGACTTCGCTCTCCGCGACATGGAGCGAGCGGATCGCGTCCCATTCGCCGGCATTGCTCTCGAACCATTCGGCCGCCGCGCTCGCCCGGTCGGCGCGCACCGCCGCGAGGCGCGCCTCGTCGGCGACCATCCAGTGATCGGCTTCGCTCCACTGGTCGAGCGCCGCGAGCACCGGCGCCACCTTGGCATCGGCGCCCAGGCCGACGAACACCCAGCTGCCTTCCTTTCGCCGCTCGAGCAGCCCGGCGTCGCACAGGATCTTCACATGCCGGCTGACGCGCGGCTGGCTCTGCCCGAGCACCTGCGCCAGCTCGCCCACGCTCAGCTCCATCGAGCGGACGAGCGCAAGGATGCGCAGCCGCGTCGAATCGGCAAGGGCACGGAAGATGGCGAGGGCCTGCTGCATGGCAGTTAGACATATAAAGATATCTTTATATGGGGTCAACGCATCGCATGCGCCTTGCACGCGAGTCCAGCCCCCGTTAGCCCTTGGCGCGAGCAATTTTCCGGCAAAAGGGTCCCCGTCATGCGCAAGATCTTCCTCCCGCTCGCGGCGGTCGCGCTGCTCGGCCTCTCGGCATGCGGCAAGAGCGCGAAGAACGAGGCCGCCGAGGCCAATGAATCGGTCGCCGGCGACAGCAATACGATGGGCGAAGCCGTGGGCGACGTGAACGCCGCCGAAAACGCTGCCTTCGGCGCTGCCGAGAGCAACTACGACCAGGCCGTCCCGGTCGGCAATGCCGCGGGCGCTGCCGGTTCGGGCGACGAAGGCTCGGGCGACGAATAAGCCATGCGTCTCGCCCCGCTCCTCCTGCTCCTCGCACTTGCGGCCTGCGGCGGCGACGGCTCCGATGACGGCCATGGCGGGTTGAGCGCCAGCCAGTCGCGCGACCTCGATGCGGCGGCGGCCGCGACCGACATCAACGCCAGCACCGGAAACCAGCAATGACAACCCTTCGCGACCTCGGCGCCAGCGGGATCCAGACGCCTTCGCTGATCCTCGGCGGCAACGTCTTCGGCTGGACCGCGGACAAGGCGACGAGCTTCGCGATCCTCGACTGCTTCGCCGAGGCCGGCGGCACGCTGGTCGACACCGCCGATGTCTATTCCGCCTGGGTCCCCGGCCATCAGGGCGGCGAGTCCGAGGCGATCATCGGCGAGTGGCTGAAGGGCTCGGGCAAGCAGGGCAAGGTCAAGGTCGCCACCAAGGTCGGCATGCTCGATGGCGAGGGCGGCACCAAGCTCGCCCCGGCGCGCATCGCCGCGGCCTGCGACACCAGCCTCAAGCGGCTCGGCGTCGAGACGATCGATCTCTATTTCGCGCACCAGGACGATGAGGACGTGCCGCAGGAGGAAGTCCTCGCCGCGTTCGACAAGCTGATCCAGGCCGGCAAGGTCCAGGCGATCGCCGCGTCGAACTTCCACGCGATGCGCCTCAAGTCCGCGCTCGACATCGCCACGCGCGAGGGGTTGCCGCACTACCGCGCGCTGCAGAACGAATATCACCTGCTCAGCCGCCACAAATACGAAGGCGAGCTGCAGGACCTGTGCGTCGAGTATAATATCGGCTGCGTGCCCTATTACGGGCTCGCCTCGGGCTATCTCACCGGCAAGTACCGTTCCGAGGCCGATCTCGGCAAATCGGTGCGTGGCGGCCGGATGACCGCGTTCATGGAGGGCAAGGGCCCGGCCATGCTCGCCGCGCTGGACGAAATCTCCGCCGAGACCGGCGCCACCCTCGCCCAGATCGCCCTGGCCTGGCTCGCCGCCCAGCCCGGCGTCACCGCGCCGATCGCCAGCGCCACCTCGGTCGCCCAGGCCGAGGAGCTGGTCGGCAGCTGGAACGTCACGCTCGGCAAGGCGCAGCTCGACAGGCTCACCGCCGCCGGCGCCTGACCACCCGGACAATTCGTCCCATGGGAACCGGGCGCGGGAGCCCCTAGCTCCGCGCCATGTTCGCGCGCGTCGCTTCCGCCGGTGCCCTGATCGCCACCGCCCTCCTCGCCGGATGCTCGGGCGACCAGCATGACGCGCGGCTGCGAAAGGCCGGGCCCAACCCGTCGCTCGAGGCGCTGCTCAAGGTAGCCGATGCCGAGATCGGCGCGCGCAAGTTCGGGCGGTGCGCGGCATGCCACCGGATCAACCCGGGCGCGCCCGACCTTGGCGGCCCCAATCTCTACGGCGTCTATGGCCGGCCGATGGGGCGGAACAGCCAGCGCTTCGGCTATTCGGCCGCCCTGCGCGACGCCGGCGGCACATGGGACGCGCAGACGCTCGACGCCTGGATCGCCAATCCCGCCGGGCGCGTCCCCGGCACGACCATGCAATTCTCGGGCGTCTCCGATCCGCTCGATCGCGCGGACATCATCGCCTATCTGCAGAGCCGGGCGGAGCCAGCCCGCTAGCGCCGCCGCGGGCCCCGCATCGCGACGCTCCGCTTTCATCGCTTATTACTGTCCCGCCCGTCGCCACGGGAGCAGCGTCCCGCTCAAATCTTCTGTGGCGAGAGTAAGCATGTATCAGGTGGGATTTGTTCGGACCGCCTCGGTCTCCCTCGCGGCCCTGGCCTGCATGGTGGCGGTCGATGCCGCCGCGCAGGAAGACACCTATATGCAGGGCCGCGTCACCGACGAGAACGGCCAGGGCATCCCCAATGCCGAGGTCTCGGCCTATTACACGTCCGACGGCGGCGGCACCAACAACCAGAGCAACAAGGCAACCACCACCGACGACAAGGGCTATTACCGCGTTGCCGTCACCCAGCCAAAGGGCAAGTGGTCCGGCTATGCCTATGCCGTCTATCGGGGCTGGCGGTTCGAGCTGCTGCCCGAAACCAGCGAGGAGTTCAGCAGCGCCACCGGCGCGACCCGCAACTTCCAGCTCCGCTTCGTCGAGCTGCGGGGAAACCCCGATCGGCTGAGCGACTATGGCCTGGGCGGCGTGATCAACGTCATTGCCCAGACCTATGAAACACTGGACCTGTCCAAGGTCGTCGTCACGGCGAAACCCGTGGGCGGCGGCACCCCGATCACGCGCACTGCGCGTTACACGGGCGGCGAGGGCCATGTCATAAGCGGCCTGCGGCCCGACAAATACGAAATCAGCGCGACCTATAACGGCCGGGCGCTGCTGGTGAGCGCGGAGGTCACGCCGCGGCAATGGGCAAGCAGCTACACAAGCGAGTTCCAGGCAGACCACGGCCTTCCCCGCATACGGCTTCTGGTGAAGGAGGCTGGCGGCGGCTCCAACAATCCGGGGCCAGGATCGGACCCGAACCCGACGCCGGCCCCGCCACCCGAGGCCACGCTTGCCGGCTTCACCCTCGCCAGCGCGCAGCCGCAGACGCTCGGCAGATGGCTGCTGCGCAAGGCCGGCGTCTACTATAGCCCGGAAGACGACGGGAAGACCCCGAACGTCATCGTCGCCATCGCCGCGAAGAACGCTTCGCCCCTGCCGCAGACCGCCAGCGGTTCGTTCCAGCTCAGCCTGAACGGCGCGAGCAGCCATGAGGCGACGGGGCTGAGCTACGACATCCTGTCCGCCGGCGCCCCACGCCCGCCTTCCACCGGCAATCCCAAGGCCGATTTCGCGCGGACGACCATGCCCGGCTCCTCCCTTCCCCCGCAGGTCAAGACGGGCGAGGAAGTGGTCGTCTACGCGTCCTTCCGCCTGCCCGCGGCGGACCGGGCCAAGCTAAAATCGGTCAAGGTCACCACGATCGACAGGATCCGGGGCCCGCTCTTCCCGGCAAGCCAGGCGAACGCCGTCGTCGACCTGCCGGCGCCGCCGGGCGCGACCCCAACGCCAACGCAGACCCCTCCGCCGGCCGATACCCCGCCGCCCGATACCAGCGGCGATCCCATCAAGTTCAACGACCAGGGGTTCTTCAGCCTGGGCCGCTGGACCGTGCGGGTCAGCGAGCTGCAGTACAAGACACCCACCAGCATGACGGTGAGCATCACCGCGAAGAACAAGACGGTGGTGTCGCTTCCGCCGCAGTCCGTCTTCGAGTTCACCCTCAACAGCGGCGCCGGCGCCGCGACCAGGACCGTCGCGAAGCAGATCGTCTATGCGCCGAGTTCTCCGGTCGCGGCGCTCAAGGAAGTCGTCGTCACGCCTTCGTTCGACCTGCCGCGCGCCCAGCAGGAAATGGTCAGCTCGATCACGATCAAGGAACTGGCCCAGCCCAAGCAGGGCCTGCTGCTCAAGGCGCAGGCCGCGACCAGTGTCGATATCCCCGTGCAGCCGCGGCGAAAGGCGCCGGCACCGGCATCGACGGGAAAGACGGGCACCGCGACCACGAAGGACACACCGGCACCTGCGCCGGCCCCAACGCCGACGCCGGCTCCGGCACCGACGCCCGCCCCGGCCGCGACGTCAGCAAGCGTCACCGGCGATTTCCGCAACACCGGCTATTTCCTCACCCGGCTCGACGCCGTCCGCCGCCAGCGCTCGGGCGCAGTCGAAGTGACGCTGACGATGCGCAACGACCAGACGATCCGGCGCAGCATCTGGAACAACTATAACAGCTGGACCCTCATCGGCTCGGACGGCCAGTCCTACAAGCATGACGGCAATGGCTATGGCCGCGACGGCACGGACCGGATGACGACCAGCGTCTATCTGGAGAAAGACGGCACCGCCCCGCTGACCTATGTCTATCCGATGCCGTTCGACGTGAAGCCCGTGCGCCTGGTCGTGCGCGACTATTACGGCAAGCCGCTCACCGAATTCGACCTGTCCTCGGCGCCGGGCAAACCCTGAGGGTCGCGCGAAGGCGGCAGCCGGCGCGCCACCGGCTGCCGCAACCCTCCGGCCTCAGTCCTTGAAGCCATATTCCCAGGCATAGGGCACGCCGGTATCGCCCAGCGCCGCCTTCACCAGCTTCGGGAAGGCCTTCTCGATCCGCACGTCATTGCCCAGGATCAGCACGCAGCGCTGGCCCTTCTCCAGGCAGACCAAAGTGTTCGCGGTCACCTCGTTATGCCCGCCCTTCAGCCAGCCCGCGCCCTGCGGCCCGGTAAAGGCGATCACGCCCAGCGCCGCCTTCGCGCGCGTTCCCTCGCCCGGCTTGGCCGGGTTGTTCAGCGTCGGGAACTGCGTCCGGCTCGGGATCTTCTGGGTGCCGCGCACATATTCGGCGCGCCACTTCGGTGACAGGCCCTGGCCGCGCACCATCGCCGCCGCCAGGATCGCCAGGTCGTGGATCGTCGTGTCCATCGATCCCGCCGCGCGCACCCGGCTGCGGTCGTCATGCGGCTCGGTCTTGCCGTTCTCGTCCCAGCCGTCCGCCAAATTGGTGCCGAAGCTGTCCTGCCAGATCAGGCTGGTCCGGGTCATGCCCAGCGGCTGGAAGAAGCGGCGCTGCAGCTCGGCCTCCACGCTCAGCCCCAGCCCCTTCTCCACCCCGAACTGGAGCAGCGAGATGCCCTCGCCCGAATAGCCGTAATTGCTGCCCGGATCGAAGTGGAAGCGCAGCTTGCCGTCGGGCTCGAGCACCGCGAAATTGGCGAAACCGGTGGCGTGGTTGAGCACGTGGCGCGGCGTCACCTTCCGCCAGCGCGCATCGCCGGCCAGGTCGCCCCAATGCCCATAGGCATCGAGATTGCCGTAGTCGGGGATCGGCCTGGGCAGCATCGCCGCGATCGGCGCGTCGAGATCGAGCTTCTTCTCTTCCGCCAGCTGGGTGACCAGATAGCCGAACACCGCCTTGGTCAGCGACGCGCCGTACATGATCGTGTCGGGCGTCAGCGGATCGCCCTTGGCGTTGCGATCGCCCCAGGTCTTCACCGAGACGACCTTGCCCTTGTCGATCAGCGCGACCGCGACGCCCTTCGCCCCGGTCTCGGCCATCGCCGCCTTCACCGCGGCATCCATGTCCGGCCCCCTGGCCGCGGCCGGCGCGGCGGCTCCCAATGCCAGCAGCCCCATCAATCCGAAACGCACCACTCGACGCATGAAACGCTCTCCCCTCTTTCGGGCGGCATCCTGCATGTTCACGGTGCTGCAGCAACAAAAACCGACGCTTGCCCGCGATTGCTTGCAAACGGCACCGGACGCTCCGTTCCCCGGAGCGAAAGCGCCAACCCGAACCTTGCGGATTGTTGCCATTTGGCAACGCAACATGGCCAACCGCCCCCGCGTCATCAAACTGTCGCGCTCCCGTAACGGTACCGTCCCCAACCCTGCCTAGCCGCCCGGTCGAGGGCGGCCAGCCGGTCGCCGGGATGGGAAAGATCACATGACCGAATTTTCGCGCCGCCGGCTGCGCCATGGCCACGCTTATGCCGTTCTGATGGCCTCGGCCGCGCTGGTTTCGCTCGCGCCCGCCGCGCATGCCCAGACCGCCGACAACACCGTCGCCGTCGCCGATGAGGACACCGGCAGCGACGCCACCATCGTCGTGATCGGCAGCGGCCAGACCCGCTCGGTCTCCACCCTGCTCCCCTCGAACCTCGACACGCTGCCGCCGGGCACCAGCGTGCAGAAGGCGCTCAACTTCCTGCCGGGTGTCAGCGCCCAGTCGATCGACGCGCTCGGCACCAACGAGCAGTCGCTCACCCTGCAGGTCCGCGGCTTCAACACCACGCATCTCGGCTACACGCTCGACGGCATGCCGCTCGGCGACGGTGCCTATAACAACTACAACGGCCTCACGATCAGCCGCGCGCTGATCTCGGAGAATCTCGGCCGCGCCGATCTCGCCACCGGCATCGCCGGCCTGGCCATCCCCTCGACCAGCAATCTGGGCGGCGCGCTGACCTATTTCAGCAGCGATCCGAAGAAGGAAATGGGCGTCTCGGCCAGCATCACCGCCGGCAGCGAGAAGAGCCGTCGCGGCTTCGTCCGCATCGACACCGGCGAGCATGGCGGCTTCTCGGCCTATGTCTCGGCGCAATATGTCGAGCAGGACCTGTTCGTGAACCAGGGTGCCTATAACTGGTCGAACGGCAAGCAGCTCAACGCCAAGCTCCAGTACCAGGCCGATGGCATCAGGATCACGGCCTTCGCCGACGTGTCGCGCACCAACCAGGCCGACGATCCCTATTTGTCGAAGGACATGCTGAACCGGCTCGGCTGGGACTGGGCCGGCTATGCGCCCGACTGGAACCGCTATCTCGGCGTCGCCGCCTGCACGGTGACCACCACGCCGATCAAGTGCGCCGCCGCCCCCTCGCCGCAGAAGAACTCGGACGTCACCTTCACCAACGGCCAGATCCTGCGCAACGACAATTTGTTCTACCTGGCCGGCGACTTCGACCTGACCGGCAACCTCAGCGTCCGCACCCAGGTCTATCATCACAATGACAAGGGCGCGGGCAACAACTGGATCGCGGGCCTGTCGAACCAGGGCACCACATCGACCGCGGACGACCTGCCCGTCCAGATCCGCGACACGCGCTACACGATCGATCGCACCGGCGTGGTCGGCAGCCTGACCTGGAAGCTGGGCTTCAACGAGCTCCAGGCCGGCCTGTGGGTCGAGCAGAACACCAGCAGCGCCGCGCGCTATATCTGGACCAACGTCACCGGCGTGTTCAGCCTCGCCCAGTTCCTCGGCGGCGTGCCCAACACCGCCCAGTGGGTGCAGGAGACCCGCTGGAAGACCCACCAGTTCTTCGTGCAGGACACGGTGCGCCTGTTCGACGACGCGCTGACCGTCGATTTCGGCTTCAAGAGCACCTATTCGCGCTCGAACGCCTATGCGATCCGCGGCATCGCCGTCACCGCGCCGCCCGCCTCGAGCCAGTTCGCCACCGGCTCGCTGGTCGCCAAGGACAATTTCCTTCCCGAGGTCGGCGTCCACTGGAACGTCGCGCCCGGCCATGAGCTGTTCGCCAGCTATGCAGAAAACATGGCCATGTACCAGGGCGGCTTCAAACTCGGGCCGCAGTCGGTCTCGCAGACCGTGTGGAACCAGCAGGGCCAGTATCTCAAGCCCGAAACCTCGAAGAGCGTCGAGGGCGGCTATCGCTATGTCGGCGGCCCGCTCCAGGTCGCGCTCAGCGGCTATTACGTCAAGTTCGAGAACCGCCTGCTGCAGTACAACCCCTGCCCGACCAACCAGCAGCAGAACCCGGGCTGCGGCAACAGCTTCCACAATGCCGGCGGCGTCACCAGCAAGGGTGTCGAGCTCGGCGTGCTGTGGAAGGCGACGCCCTGGCTGAGCTGGTACAATTCGGCGTCGTACAACAAATCGACCTATGACGAGAATCTCAACTGGTGCACCACCACCTGCGTGGTGAAGATGACTGCCGGCAAGCAGCAGGTGGACACGCCCAAGGAGATGCTTGCCAGCGTGCTCACCCTCCACACCGGCGGCTTCTCCGCCTCGGTCCAGGGCAAGTATACCGGCCGCCGCTACTATACCTACACCAACGACCAGAGCTTCGGCGGCTACACCACCGTCGATCTCGGCATGGGCTATGATTTCGGCGATCTCGCCGGGCTCAAGAGCCTCAAGCTTTCCCTGAACGTCACCAACCTGACCGACAAGCGCTACGCGTCGAACTTCGACAGCAGCGTCTTCGCGCCGGACGACGCGGCGGGCAGCATCGTGGTGTTCCACTCCTCGGCCCCGCGCCAGGTGTTCGGCACGCTCAGCACGTCCTTCTGATCGCCGGTCCACGCAAACGGAAAGGCCGGGGTTCGCGCCCCCGCCTTTCGCATTTTCCACGGCTCCGCCGCACCCGGCCTCAGGGATTGAACGCGTCGTTCATCCAGGTCTCGGTGCAGCTCTTCGGGCGCCGGTTGACGGTCAGTTCCTTGACCACATCATCGGTTCCCGCCCCGCGCCGTCCGATCAGGATCGTCGCGATCTTCGCATTCCCGCCCTGAAGCACCGGATCGAAGCCGAACGAGAAGATGAAGGGTCGCGGCGTGGCTTCGCGAGACAGCACCAGCGCCGCCGCCGCCCGGCCATTGGCCGGGAGTGGGAAGAAGTTCGGCCGCAGCGGCAGCATCAGCGTATCGCTGCCCTGTCGCGGCGCGAAGCAGCCGATATTGGAGAAGTTCTGGTTGAGCAGAGTCAGCGCTTCGTCGCGCGGGCGCTCGAAGCTGATCTCGGACTGCGGCATCAGCGCCTGCGCCGCATCGTCGGCCAGGACGATCCTGATCTTGTCGGCGAAGCGCACCGTCAGGTCGGGATTGAGCGGCGTCCCCGGGGGCGCCTGGATGATCCCGCCGAAGCTGGTCATCGCGGCATGCATCGCCAGAAGGGGCGCCTGCGTCGTGGGTGGCGGCGGCGGCACCTCATCGGTGACGACGACCCCCAGCTTGGCCAGATTGGCGCGCCCCTCGGTACCGAAACAGGTGAGCTTGCCGGGATGATCGCGCACCGCTTCATGGCTGGACCTGGCCGCGACCGCCCAGAGGAACGCATCGATATCGACTTCGGACAGGTCGAGCGCCTTCAGCGCCGGCCGGGCGGTCGAGCAGGCCCCGTCGAAGCCCGCGGCCGAAGTGGCATTGTTCAGGCCGTCGAACACGCCCGTCGCCAGCGCCTGGCGCACCGTGCGCAAATTGCCCCCCGCGGCTTCGGCCGGGATCGGCGTCGCGTTGAGCACCTCATTGGCGCGGATCGGATTGGTCTGGGTGAAGGTCGTCGAATAATATTGCCCCTTGCGGAACAGCGACGCCTGATAGTTGAGCGAGATCGTCATGCCGCCCGTGAGCGTCGCGGGGAGCGTCCTGGGCAGCGGCGGGAACCCCAGATAGACGAACACCCGGTTCGCCCGGGTGCCCTGGCCGGGGTCGGCCTCGAAGCTGGCCGGCGCTTCCGTCTCGACATCGGTCGTCAGCAGCTTCGCCGTCTCGGTCTTCCCCAGCGGGGTCGCCGCGCCGACGATCGGGCCGAGCCCCGCCGAGATCGTGGTGGCGAACAGGTTGATCCCCGCCCAGAGCTGGTCGAGCCGCTGGCTGTTGGGCTCCAGCTTGTAGACCGACTTGAACGCGACCGTGAGCCGGTCCTCGTAGATCGTGTTGGTCGGGTCGAACGGTACCAGCAGCGAAGCCGCGTCCAGCACATCGTCATCGCCCTGTTGGCTGCCGGCGATCTTCAGCTTGCAGTTCTTCTCCTCGGGATTCTCGACCGCGATCAGGCGCAGCTCGCGCGACGTCCGCTCGCTTCCCCGCGCGCGCAGGCCCACCCGCGCGGTGAGGCTCCAGACGCCCTTCTTGTCGAAGATCTGCTGGTAGAGCCCGCCCTCGTCGCTTCGCCATTTCGCGAACTCTTCTCCCGACTTGAACGCCGCGCGCGGGCAGATCGCCGCGTCGGCGATGGCGGTCTGCTCGAAACGCAGCCGATAATAGCCGGCATCGATCTTGTTGGCCGAATCGCGCTGCGGATCCACGCCCTGCGCGCGCTGCTCGACGATCCGCCCCTTCAGCCCGTTCCGGAAACCGGACACGGCTTCGGCGCCCTGCGCCAGAACAGGCAGCGGCGCGCACGCCGCCACCAGAGTGAAAACCGTCAGATGCGAACGAAATATCATGCTACCCCCCAGCTCATGATTACCCGAACAAAGGAAATAGTAACCATGAACAGCGGAAGCGCAAGTTACTCCGCGCCGACATCCGCAATCTGATAATTGTCCTCTTCAATAAATCCGCCGCCTATTGGCCGCGAAGAACTCCGGCGCGTCCGCCGGCCTCTTCCTACAGGATCGCCTTCTCCTCGGCCTCCTGCCACCAGGCGTCGTGCAGACCGTCGGCATAGCGGACCGGCGCCGCCTCCAGCTCTGCCAGCGGCACATCGTCGAGGCACAGGACCTGCACCGAGACGAAATCGCCGCCGATCGCCTCGACATGCCCGTCGCCGAACGGCGCGATCCCGCAATAGACGCAGAAGCGGTGATGCCCGCTCTTCGTGCCGAACTGATATTCGCCCAGCGCATCGCGGCCGGAGAGCAGCCGGAACTGGTCGGGCTTGAGCACCACGCCCCAGTTGCGGCGCTTGCGGCAATAGCTGCAATTGCACTTCCCGGTGCCCGCCGCGAGGTCGATATCCGCCTCGAACGTCACCGCGCGGCAATGGCAGCTGCCCTGATAGGTCTTCGTCGTCATGTCCCGAACTCCCGTTTGTCTGTGTCGGGACTCGACCTACTGCCACGCTGCTGCCAGCATGGTGTCAGCAGCGTGGCAGTAGATTTGCGGTGCCGGCCCGCTCCCCCACCCGGCCTCCCAACGGCAGTATTCTATGGGAGTGTTAGGTCGGTCATGCCCCCGGCATGACCTGAACAGCGCGGGGCGCTGTTCACCTAACACTGGGTGGGGGAGCGGGCTGGCGCCGCCAAGGAACAAGCAAATGCGGAAAGCGGATCGCCTCTTCCAGATCGTCCAGATCCTTCGGCGCTCCCCGCGCCCGGTGACCGCCGACGCGATCGCCGCCGAGCTCGAGACGTCGAAGCGCTCGGTCTATCGCGACATCGCCGCGCTGATCGGCCAGCGCGTGCCGATCCGCGGCGAGGCGGGTGTCGGCTATGTCCTCGAAAGCGGCTTCGACCTGCCGCCGCTGATGCTCACCGCCGACGAGATCGACGCGGTCGCGCTCGGCGCCACCTGGGTCGCCGGCCATGCCGATGAGAGCCTCGCCCGCGCCGCCAGCGACCTGCTCGCCAAGATCGCCGCGGTGCTGCCCGAGGAGATGCGCCCGTTCCTCGGCAATCCCGCCGCTCGCGCGGTGCCCGCCTTCGATCGCCCGGTCGACGGCATCGACGCCACCCAGCTGCGCGCCTGGATCCGCGCCGGCCGCAAGCTGCGCCTGGACTATGCCGACGAGCAGGGCCGGGCGACCAGCCGCACGGTCTGGCCGCTGATGATCGGCTATGCCGACGCCACCCGCATGGTCCTCGCCTGGTGCGAGCTGCGCGCCGATTTCCGCACCTTCCGGCTCGACCGGATCCTGGCGGCGGAGTTCCTCGACGCATCGATCCCCGGCAGCGCCGCCCAGCTCCGCGCCCGCTGGCTCAAGGAAATGCGGGAGAGGGGCTGAGGCCGGCCAGGCGCCATTGCCTCCCCCGGCGCCCGCCCCCTATGGTCCGCGGCATCGGGGGAAACATGAAGCGCACCTGGTCCGGCCGGATTGGCCGACACTGTAAATCGATCGCCCTGGCCGTGCAGGTCGTCGGGATGGCGTTCGTCTATCAGCAGATCTGGGAGTGGCGGCCCGACTATTTCCGCGTCGAGAGCAAGCTCAACGACTTGCCGCTCGATCTCTATGCCGCCGCGCGTTCCTACAGCGTCACCTCGGGCCGCCCGCTGCCGCAATTCACCGATCCCGATGTCGATGCCGCCGTCGCCCGGATCCGCGGCGCCTATCGCGATCTCCAGGCGCGCACCGCCGTGATCGACGGCGAACGCCGGGCGCTCGACGCGCGGCGCAAGGCGGAGCAGCAGGACAATGTGCCGTTCCAGGCCAGCATGTGGCGCCAGGCCGAGGCCTATCGCAAGTCCAGGACCGCGCCGTTCGACAGCCAGCTCGCCGCGATCGCCAGGCAGCAGCAGGACATTCTCGACGCCCATCACGCCAGGACCAACGAGGAGCTTCCGGCGGGCCCCGATGCCATCAGGCATGCGGACCTGGCAATCAAGGCGGCGGAGCTCAGGGTCAAGGCGATCCAGGCGGACATCGATGCCAGCGACCACATCCTCAAGAACCTGAACGCGTTCCAGCGCCAGCCCGCGCAGCAGGCCTATCTGGCCCGGCTCAGGGAGACCGCCGCGCTCGAGAAGCGCCTGTCGGACCACCAGCTCTCGATCTACGATCTCAACGGCAGGCTGTACGATGCGTTCGCTGCCTATGTCACCGCAGCGAAGGCGAAGCTCGGCTATCTCGACTTTCTCTATTTCAGCCTGGGCGGGGCGACCACCGCGAACTTCGGGGACATCGCGCCCAATCACAGCATAGTGCGCGCCCTGTACTCGGCGCAGATCGTCATCAGCATGGTCCTCGTCGCCTGGTGGATCAACGATTTCATCAGCGGGAAGCCCCGCCGCCGGCGTTCGCGCAGGAAACCCGCGGCCTCGTCCGCCGAGCCGGCCTGAGATTACGCCTCGAACGTAACCACCACGCTCTCCGCCGAAACCTCGGCCGGGCCGTGAAACACCGCCTCGATATTGTTGCCGTCGGGATCGATCAGGAAAGCGCCGTAATAGCCGGGATGATAGGGCCGCTCGCCCGGCGCGCCATTGTCGGTGCCGCCCGCCGCCAGCCCCTCGGCATGGAAGCGGTCGACCATCGCCCGGTCCCTGGCCTGGAAGGCGATATGGTGCCTGCCGGTGAGCTTGCCCGCCGCCGCTTCGCTGTCGGCGATCGAGATGAACAGCTCGTCCGCCCAGAAATAATCCTCGCCCTCGCCCGCGATCGGCACGCCGATCACCTCGAACACCTTCCCGTAGAAACGCCGGCTGGCGCCCAGGTCGCGCACGACCAGCTGGATATGATCGATCAACCGCCCGCGATGCAGCTGCATGGTTCCATGGGGATGCTCCTCTCTCGGCAGGGGCAACCGGCAGCGGCCGCACACGGTTCCCTGCGCTTGCATGCAAATCCGCGATAGGCTAACACTGAACCACATGGTTCAGTTTTCAGCCGCCGCCCGCCTCGACGCTTCCTTCGCCGCTTTGTCGGACGCCACGCGCCGCGGCGTGCTCGAGCAACTCGCACGCGCGGAAGCGTCGATCACCGATCTTGCCGAACGCTTCCACATGACCCTCACCGGCATGAAGAAGCATATCCACGTCCTCGAGCGCGCCGGGCTGGTCGTCACCGAGAAGATCGGCCGGGTGCGCACCTGCCGGCTCGGCGCGCAGGGCCTCGCCGACGAGGCGGCCTGGATCGCCGGCTATCACCAGCTCTGGAACGCGCGCTTCGATGCGCTCGACCAGGTCATCGCGGAACTCAAAGCCCAGGAGAATTTGGATGAGCCTGAACGCCACTGAACTCGGCGCCACCAAGGTGACGCGCACCTCGGACACCGAAGTCGAGGCCACCCGCCTGTTCGACGCCCCGCCGCACCTCGTCTGGCGCGCCTGGACCACGCCCGAGCTGTTCCAGCGCTGGTGGGTACCCGCCTCGCTCGGCGCGCCGATGCATGTCCGCGAGCTCGATGTCCGCGTCGGCGGCGGCTATCGCATCGAGTTCGACGGCGAGGGCGGCCAGGTCTGGGCATTCTTCGGCAAGTACGTCGAAGTGGTCCCCAACCAGCGCATCGTCTGGACCAACGAGGAGAGCGAGGACGGCCCGATCTCCACCGTCACCTTCGAGGAGCGGGACGGCAAGACCCTGCTCACCTTCCACGAACGCCACCCCTCCAAGGAAGCGCTCGACGCCAATATCGGCGGCAGCGAAGGCCTGCCCGAACAGTTCGCCCAGCTGGCGGAACTGCTGGCCGAACAGGCGGCGTAACCCAAACACCCCAAACTGCTCCCCGGCGAAAGCCGGGGCCCAGGGTTTCTCTGCCGTCTCGCTCGGTTACCCCGGGCCCCGGCCTTCGCCGGGGAACAGCAAAGCCGATCGCGCGCGCTAGTTCACAAAACCGTTGAGCGTGATCGGATCGCCCGACATCAATGTCTGCGTCTGCAGACCCATCGCCGTCGGCCAGGTCACGATCACGGTGCCGGCGAAATTGGTGATCTCGAGCACCGGCGCGCCACCGGGAGCATTCAGCGGCACCATAATGTTCGCGGCAAAGCTGGTCCCGCTCTCGACATTGAAGTTGATCGCACCCGAGGTGATGTAGAGCGACGAGAACGAGAGCGTGCCGGACATCGACAGGGCGCTCGTCGTGTCGAGCGCGAAATTGCCGTTCTGCACAAGGATCTGCGACGTCGTCGTCGTCAGCATCGCGTTCTGGAAATTGATCGTGATCATGCTCATCGACATCGCCCGTCCCCCTGGAATTGCGCGCCCTTCCTATCCGGTCGCCCGCACCGGCGTTAGCGCGATTGCCGCGCTTCCGGTGCTAATCCCACGCAGACCTCAAGGGCGCTCGCTCGCCGGAAAAGCGCGATCTGAAACATACCGCTCTCCCTACGCAGCTGGGAATGGCGATGAGCGAGAACTAGCCGGCAGGCGTGCGCGCAGCGAGCCAATAGAGAAACGCAGCCGCGCCAAAGGGTATGACGAAAAACAGGAAAAACACCTCCGGCGCTTCCAGGATCAGGGAGGGGTAGAAAATATATCCAAGCCAGAGCGGGAAGAGCATGACGATAGGCGTGGTCCACAGCGACACCGCCACCCTTCGCAGCTTCTGCTGCCGATTGAGCTTCCACCACCACATCGCTCGATCCTGCCATGGGCCATTCCCGGCTTCCAGTCTTTGATCGCACGGAACGTCTGGCCCTGGTCCCCCGCAAACCCGAACTCTCGCGCCCGTTCGTCAGCGCCCGCTCACCAGTGACGGAAGCTACTGCCAGCTGAGCACCGTCCAGATGACACCCGTCACCTGCAGGATCAGGACGACGCCGACGCCGGTGCCCAGCCACGCCCAGACCCATGCATTGAACCGCTGGTTGCGCAGCAGATAGGCGATCGCGAAGACAGGCAGCACCCCGATCAGCGCCGCGAAGAAGAAAAGCAGATAGATCATCAGCAGGCCGGGCATGTTGGAATTCTACCGATGAAGCAGGCCTCCACAAGGGGGATGCCTGCCATGCCTCTGCGCGCCTAATCCCCCGCAAAGCCGAACGGCGTAACCCCGCTCTCCCGCTCGCTCGCCAGCGCCGCGCGCCCCGCCGGTACCGCGCTGCGCTGCGCACAATCCGGCCGGGTACAGGCCCGGCAGCCCAGCCCCACCGGCACCGCCTCGCCCGCCAGGTCGACGCCCCGCGCCGCGGACAGCACCCGCGCCTCAGCCGCCGCCAGCCCGATGCCGATCGAGAAGCGCGCCTTCACCCCGCGCGCCCCCTGCGGGGTCCGCGCCTGGGCCAGCGTGAACCAGCGCGCACCGTCCTCGGTCTCGACCAGCTGGCGCAGCGTCTCGTCCGCCCGGCCGAACGCTTCGGTGAGGTTCCATAGCGGGCACAGGCCGGGACCTTCCACCAGCGCCGATCCGCTCGCCCCGGCGAAGCGCTTGGAGACCTGCCCTGCCCGGTCGATCCGCATCAGGAAGAAGGGCAGGCCGCGCGCGCCCACCCGCTGCAAGGTGGTCAGCCGGTGCGCCACCTGCTCGAAGCTCGCCCCGAAGCGTCGCTGCAGCACTTCCATATCATAGCCGCTCTGCTCGCACGCCCGCAGGAACCGGCCATAGGGCATCACCAGTGCCGCCGCGAAATAGCCGACCAGATGCCGCGTGTAGAGCCGCTCGCCCGCGCGATCGAGCCCGGCACCGCGCACCAGCGCCTCGATCTCGCCCCGCGCTTCCTGCGAAAGCCGCTCGGCCAGCGCGAAGGTCCGCCCCGGCACGTCGAGCAGCTCGGAGAGCTGCACCTGCCGCGCATGCAGATCGAGCCGCTTGAGCAGCCCCGGCATCACGTCCGCCGGCAGGATGCGCACGGAGAGCTGGTGCCGCACCCGCAGCCGCTCGGCCATCGCGCCATAGGGATCGCCGGCGGTCTGGCGCAGCTCGTCGGCCAGCGCCTCGGCCACGGCGTCGAGATCGGCGAAATGGTTGCGCCAGCGCTCGACCTCGCGGCGCACCTGCCGCCCGGGATCGCCCGCCCCCGCATCCGCCGCCGGCCCGCCGCCGCCCAGCCGGTCATAGGCGCGCGCGAACGCCTCCGCCCCGCCCGGCGCGCCCGCCAGCCATTCCTCCATCTGCTGCCGGTCGATCTCGAGATCGGCGAACAGCGGATCCGCCAGCCGCCGCCGCAGCGCCTCCATCCCCCCGCCCGGCTCGGCCGCCGCCAGCTTGCGCGGATCGAAGTCGTACACTTCGGCCAGCCGCAGCATCAGCGCGGCGGAAACCGGCCGCTGGTTGCGCTCGACCAGGTTGAGGTAGCTGGCCGACACCCCCAGCGCCTCGGCCATCGCCGCCTGGGTCAGCAGCAGCTGCCGCCGCAGCCGGCGCACGGCATGTCCCGCGAAGAGCTTCTGTTCGGCCATCCAATTCCGCCTTCAAAAACTATCCTCCCTGGAAGGGAGGGGGCGGGGGTGGGTGGAATGCTCGCGATAGGGTGCAGTCACACCAGACTCATCCGTATCGCCAGGCCCCCAACCGTCCCTGCCGCTCCCTTCCAGGGAGGAGAATAGATGCTGTCCTACACCAAATGTTCCCGATACGTTCACTCCGAACGAGTCGATCCAAATTGTAAATAATTTACAACCTTTCAAGACAAAGGAAAGCCGCCTCAACACCCAGACCCTCACGAATGCACACATCGACTGCAAAGGGACTCAAGAAATATCCATACAGACTGGGCAACCTAGTCAAGGAACACACAATGCCGACGCGCTTCGAAGACCTGATCCCCGCCCCCACCGGCCGGTTCGACGGCATCGTGCGTCCGTACACGCCGGAGGATGTCGAGCGGCTGCGCGGCTCGCTCCCCATCGAGCACACGCTCGCCCGCCGCGGCGCATTGAAGCTGTGGGAGCTGCTCCAGACCGAGGATTACATCAACGCCCTGGGCGCGCTCAGCGGCAACCAGGCGATGCAGATGGTCCGCGCCGGGCTCAAGGCGATCTACCTGTCGGGCTGGCAGGTCGCGGCCGATGCCAACACCGCCGGCCAGATGTACCCCGACCAGTCGCTCTATCCCGCCAATGCCGGCCCGGAGCTGGCAAAGCGGATCAACGCCACGCTCCAGCGCGCCGACCAGATCGAGCATATGGAAGGCGGCGCCAAGCGCGACTGGTTCATGCCGATCGTCGCCGATGCCGAAGCCGGCTTCGGCGGGCCGCTCAACTGCTTCGAGATCATGAAGGCCTATATCGCCGCCGGCGCCGCGGGCGTGCATTACGAGGACCAGCTCGCCTCGGAGAAGAAGTGCGGCCATCTCGGCGGCAAGGTGCTGATCCCCACCCAGGCGCATATCCGCAACCTCGATGCGGCGCGGCTTGCGGCGGACGTCGCCGGCGTGCCGACGGTGATCTGCGCCCGCACCGATGCCGAGAGCGCGCGCCTGATCACTTCGGATGTCGACGAGCGCGACCGCGAGTTCCTCACCGGCGAGCGGACCCCGGAAGGGTTCTTCCGCCTCAGGGAAGGCACCGGCGTCGATCACTGCATCAAGCGCGGCCTGGCGTTTGCCGAGCATGCCGACCTGCTGTGGTGGGAAACCTCGAAGCCGAACCTGGACGATGCCCGCCGCTTCGCCGAGGCGATCAAGAAGGAGTTCCCCAACAAGATGCTGGCGTACAATTGCTCGCCCAGCTTCAACTGGGAGAAGAATCTCGACAAGGACGACATCGCCCGCTTCCAGCGCGAGATCGGCGCGATGGGCTACAAGTTCCAGTTCGTCACCCTGGCGGGCTTCCACCAGCTCAACTACGGCATGTTCGAGCTGGCCCGGGGCTACAAGGATCGCGGCATGGCGGCCTATTCGGAGCTGCAGCAGGCCGAGTTCGCCGCCGAGGCAAACGGCTACACCGCGACCCGCCACCAGCGCGAAGTCGGCACCGGCTATTTCGATGCGATCGCCACCACGCTGGCGGGCGGATCGAGCAGCACCACGGCGCTGGCCGAGAGCACCGAAGCCGCCCAGTTCGTCACCACCGAAGCCGCCTGAAACCTGAGAAAGGAGTGATTGCCATGACCGAACCCCAGCGCAGCCGCGCCGTCTTCTCGACCGAGGATTTCCGCCTCATCCGCGACGCGGTGGCGACCCATCTCGAGAAGGTGAAGGACGCTCCCGAGAGCGTGAAATACGCCAACCTCTATCACCGCCTGGGCCGCGTGGCCTGAGGACGCCGACTTTCCCTCTTCCCCCGCGCCATCCCTGCTTGGTCGGGGATGGCGGAAGGGGATGAGGAACGACTTTCCTGGGGAGGAAAGGATGTCCGCCGGGGGGTCAGCCCTCGGCGGACATTTCCGCGCTTCGGCCGGCAAGCACGGCCACCCGGGCCTCATGCTCGGCCTTGCCGAAGGGGAAGAAGCGATAGAGGCCCGCCGCCGCCAGGGCGAGCACGGCGTAGAGGACGGAGAAGAGGATGGTCAGCCGATCCACTGCCGCCGGGGCGACCTGCCCCACCTTGGCCACCGCCGGGAAGTCGACCAGGTCGAGCAGCATGCCGGTCGCCCAGATGCCCAGGCCGCTGCAGCATTTCTGCACGAAAAAGGCGCCGGCGAAGAACACGCCCTCGTTGCGCCGCCCGGTCTCGATCTCGGAGTGCTCGACGACATCGGCCATCATCGAGGAACCCAGGATCGTCGCCGAGATGCTGCACGTCACATTGAGGACGTAGATGACGAACAGCGAAGGCAGCATCCACGTCGTGCCGGGCTCGGGAAACAGTCCAGCGAGGCGCAGGACATAGGGCAGCGCCACCCAGAAGGCGGCCGCCGCCATCAGCCACATCGCCGCCCTGGGCTTGCCCAGCCGGCGCGAGACCCGGGGCGCGACGAGAAAGGCGAAATAGGCACCGACCAGCAGCGAGAAGGCGATGATCGTGAAGTCCTGGTTCTGGAAGCGCCAGACATGGGCGTAGATATAGCTCGACAGCGCGAAGCTGACGCCCTGCGCGCAATAATAGCAGAGCCCCGCCGCCATCAGGATCAGGAAGGCGCGGTTCCGCACCGTCCGGCCCAGCTCGCCGAAATGCGCACCGAGCGACTGGCGCGTGCCCTCGGCACGGGGCAGCCGCTTGATCTCGCCGTGCGTGCCCCAGGCCGAAACCAGGATCGCGAACACCATCAGCCCGGCACTCACCAGCGAGAAGGCCGGGTAGTTCTCCCGGACAAGCTGGCCGTTGGGATGGCCCGGGGAGGGCCCGAGCAGCCAGGAATAGGCAAGGATCATCATCACCAGCCCGCCGGCCCAGCCGAACAGGAAGCGATAGGACATGATCCGGGTCCGCTCCTCGTAATCGGCGGAAAGTTCCGGGGTCAGCGCCTGGCTCGGCACTTCGTACGCCGAGACCGCGGTGCGGACGAGCACCGACATGGCGAATACCCAGAGCAGCATGTTGCCATGCGAGAGCGAGGGCGGGTTCCACAGCAGGATCCAGCCCACCGCGATCGGGATGGCGGAGGCATACATCCAGGGATGGCGCCGCCCCCAGCGGCTCCGCGTCCGGTCCGACAGGAAACCGATCGCCGGATCGGCCACCGCATCGAGCAGCAGCGCGCACATGATCGCGAAGCCCACCTCGGTCGCCGGCAGGCCGAGCACCTGGTTGAAGAAGAACAGCAGGAAGGTCGAGAAGCAGAAATCCTTCACGCCGTAAGCCACCGTGCCGAAGCCATAGGCGAGCATGATGGGGGTGCGGATTCGCCGTGTCGGGGGCACTGCCGCCTGGTTGGTGTCCATGCCCTTGCGTTCCCTCTCGACCCGTTTGCCGCGCAGCATAGGTGCCGCACCCGGAGGGTCAACCGGAACAGATTGGAACATCGGGTATGGCTTGCCCAAGCCTGTGCTGGCGGTATAGCGTCCCGCTTCGAACCTGAGGAACGTGAAGCAATGGCGCTCGACCCCGAAGTCTTCGATACGCTGATCGACACTATCCGCCGCTTCGTCAGCGAGCGCCTCCGCCCGCTGGAGGGCGAGGTCGAGGCCGCCGACGCCATCCCGGCGGAGGTCATCGACGAGATGAAGGCCCTCGGCCTGTTCGGCCTGTCGATCTCGGAGGACTATGGCGGCCTGGGCCTGACGATGCTCGAGGAGTGCAGGGTTGCCATCGAGCTCGGCCGCACCACCCCGGCGTTCCGCTCGAGCTTCGGCACCAATGTCGGCATCGGCTCGCAGGGCCTCGTCATGGCCGGCACCCCGGAACAGAAAGCGCAGTGGCTGCCCAGGATCGCCAGCGGCGAGATCGTCACCAGCTTCGCCCTGACCGAGCCCGATGTCGGATCGGACAGCGGCGCGGTGAAGACCCGGGCGGTTAAGGATGGCGATGTCTACCGCCTCACCGGCACCAAGCGCTTCATCACCAATGCCGACAAGGCCGAGCTCTTCACCGTCATGGCCCGCACCGGCGACGAGCCGGGGGGCCGCGGCGTCTCCGCTTTCCTGGTGCCGCGCGACCTGCCCGGGGTGAGCATCGGCGAGCCCGAGAAGAAGATGGGCCAGAAGGGCGCAAGGGTGGCCGATGTCGTGTTCGACGACACCCCCGTCCCCGCCGCCAACCGGCTCGGCGCCGAGGGCGAGGGCTTCAGGATCGCCATGCAGGTGCTGGACCGCGGCCGGCTCCATATCTCGGCGGTGTGCGTCGGCGTGGCGGAGCGGCTGATTGCCGACTGCGTGGCCTATGCGAGCGAGCGCAAGCAGTTCGGCAAGCCGATCGCCGAGCACCAGCTGATCCAGGCGATGCTCGCGGATTCCAAGACCGAGGCCCTGGCCGCCAAGGCGCTGGTGCTGGAGACCGCCGCCGCCAAGGACGCCGGCCAGAACACCACGATGGAAGCCGCCGCCGCCAAATATTTCGCCAGCGAGATGGTCGGCCGGGTGGCCGACCGCGCCGTGCAGATCTTCGGCGGCGCCGGTTACATCGCAGACTATGGCATCGAACGGCTGTACCGCGATGTCCGCCTGTTCCGGATCTATGAGGGCACCAGCCAGATCCAGCAGCTGATCATTGCCCGCGAGACGCTGAAGCGGGGCGGGTAGAAGAGAATAGCCGTCATCCCGGCGAACGCCGGGATCTCAGGCGGAAGCGCGGCGAAAGAGCCGCACAGGATCCCGGCTTTCGCCGGGATGACGAATTTGGAGAGGACAGAATGGACACAAGCACGCTCTTCCGCCTCGACGGCCGGATCGCACTCGTCACCGGCGGCTCGCGAGGCATCGGCCGGATGATCGCCGAGGGCTATGTCGCCCAGGGCGCCAAGGTCTATGTCTCGTCGCGCAAGGCCGAGGCCTGTGAGGAAACCGCCGCCGCGCTCGGCCCGAACTGCATCGCCCTGCCGATGGACGTGTCGACCGTGGAAGGCTGCAAGGCCCTCGCCGCTGCGCTTGCCGAGCGCGAGGAGCGGCTCGACATCCTGGTCAACAATGCCGGCGCCGCCTGGGGCGAGCCCTTCGACACCTTCCCGGAAAAGGGCTGGGACAAGGTGATGGACCTCAATGTGAAGTCCCCCTTCTTCCTCACCCAGGCCCTGTTCGACCTGCTCAAGGCCGGCGGCTCGGCGGAGCGCCCGGCCAAGGTGATCAACATCACCTCGATCGACGGCCAGCGGCTCAATCCCTGGGAGACCTACAGCTATCACGCCTCCAAGTCGGCGCTGATCTACCTGACCAAGCGCATGGCCGCCCGGCTGATCCGCGACCATATCAACGTCACCTCGATCGCCCCCGGCGCCTTTGCAAGCGACATGAACAAGGCGGCGCGCGACCATGGCGGCGAAGTCGCCAAGGCGATCCCGGCCAGGCGCATCGGCTATGACGAGGACATGGCCGGCGCCGCGATCTTCCTGGCCAGCCGCGCCGGCGACTATGTCGTGGGCGACACGATCACGGTCGATGGCGGACTGGTCAACGCTTCGCTGGGGATTAGCATCGACGGCTGACGCCGCTTGCAATGTAGGATCTGGCCTGCTGGGCTGGAGCAGCCGGCGCCATCGCCGGCCGCTCCTTGATGCCGTTGGGAAAATAGGATCGCGCGCTCGCAAGATTGTTGCGAGATGCGCGGCGTTGGCGGGAATTGCATCAATTTGAGGCGCCCCAAACCCCGCGCTTGGCCTGTACTTCGTGTACTTTCGCGAGTCGCCGCCCGAGCGATGTTGGAGAGGCCTAACGCCGATAATAGGCGCGACGCACCGGCTCGGGCATGGCGTCGGCCATCGACTGGCGCAGCGTGTCGAGGCAATAGCCCGTCTCGTTGCGGATCAGCTGCGGCGTGACGGTATCGCCATGCGCCCGGCAAAAGGCGCGCACCGCGGTCTCCACCCGGGCACGCAGCACGTCGCGGCCCGCCGGGGTGTCGAGGGCAAGGTCGGCATAGGCCAGCCGGGCCGACGGCTCGGGCCGCTGCATGGGCTCCCGCGCCGCGCAGGTGCCAGCCAGGACAAGGGACAGGAACAGGATCGAACGCATCGTCATTCTCCCTTCAGTGCGCCGGGCAAGCCGGCTCCGTGGCGCGAAAGCCGCGCTTTGGTTCGGTGGTGCTGGGTCAGCGCGAGGCTAGAGGACGCCCTTCATCTGCTCCGCCTGCTTCATCATTTTCCAGGCCTCGGTCCGCAGCGTCTCTGCGGCATTGCGGTACCCCTGTCGGATATCGAGCGAGAGGCCGGGGTCCTGCGCCTTTTCACGATATTCCTTTGCCGCCGCGCGCAACTGGCCCGCCGCCTCCATCAACTGCGCCACCTTGGCCTTCACATCCGGCCCGGTTTTCCAGGACAGCTTGATCGGCGCACTCGCTTCCGGCTTGCTTGCCTCCAGCGACGCCTTGACCATGCTGCGCGCCTTGGCCCCGCTCAGGTAAACCTCCTCCATGCCGGGCACAGGAGGCTTTGCCGGCGCAGGCTTGCGATCAAGAGGCGCCTGCTCCCGGACATCGGCAGGTGGCGTGACGAGCGGAGCACGCTCCTGCCTGGCGACAGTCGGCGCGACGAGCGAAGCCCGCTCCGGCCCGACAGCGCGCGGCGCACGCAGCGGTCGGCGCTCCTGCGTGGCGGGTGCCGCCGCCCGGAACCTGAGCGCGCCCGGCGCCGGGTTCGGCTGCGTCTCGAGCCTGGCCAATGCCGCCCGCAGGTCACCGCCCATGTGGGGCACCTGCACGTAGGGCTTCTCGACCAGCTGCATCGCCGCCAGCGGCGCGATGCCCAGCGGGATGCTGCCGATCAGCGCGGTGCAGAGCAGCCCGCTCGCCGGCTTGCGCGGCGCCGCGTCGAGCACAAGCCGGATCCGCCGGCCAAGCGCGCTGCGTGTCACCGCCATGCCGCACGCCGAATGCGCGCCGCAGCCGCCGGCCACCGCCAGCAGCGTCTGCGCATAATCGGCCCGCGCCACCCGCGTCACCGCATCCTCGTCCGCCGCCAGTTCGGTCTGGCGGGCAAGCTCGGTAACTAGCAGCCAGGCGAGCGGATTGAACCAGAACAGCGCCAGCGCGACCCGCGCGGCGAGCATCACCGGCCAGTCAAAGCGGCGGACATGCGCCATCTCATGAGCAACCACCGCGGCGGCGCGGTCGGGCGAACGCTCGGTATCGGGTCCGATCAGGATCGTCGCCGGCGCCACGCCCAGGCTCAGCGGCGAGGGCACGCGCGGCGAGACGAGCAGTCGCACGGGCCGCCTCAAGGGTTCGGCGGCCCGTGCGATCGCCTCCATCCACACGGGATCGGAGACGGGCACCGCATGGCGGGTCCAACGGTGCAGCGTGAACAGGCCGAGCGCGAGACGAAGCAGGATGAGCGTGCCACCCATCATGTAGGCAAGGGCGATCCAGTCGATCTCGGGCGCGGGCGCTGCCGTCGCCACGGGCAAGACGACGGCAGCCGCCGCCTCCGGCAGTGCCGGCAACGGCGCGCTCGCGGGCAACACCGCGATCTCGAGCGCGGGCACGGTGAGGATCAGCAGCGGCAGCAACAGCAGCGCCACAACCCCGGCACGCAGCATCGCGACCCGCTGCGCCGCCGGCCGCCCGCGCAGCGCATGGCTCGCGAACAATGCAACGGCACAGGCCAGCGAGGATTTCCAGCCAAGCTCGATCAGCAGGTCGAAGCTCATTTCGCTTCTCCCCGTGCTTCGTCGATCGCGCGCTGGAGCTCGTCGATCTCATCCCGGGTCAGCCGGGTCTCCATGCCGAGCAGCGCCGTGGCGGCGCGTGCCGCGGAACCCTGGAAGAAGGTCTGCACCAGCCGCTGCAGCGCCGTCTCCGCCACCGCATCGGCCTGTGGCACCGGGGCATAGACATAGGCCTGGTTGCGCGCGCTGTGGCCGATCAGCCCCTTGGCCTCGAGCCGGCCGAGCAGGGTGCGCACCGCGGAGTCACTGGGCGGATCGGCCATCGCCCCGCGCACGGCGGCGGCGGTGCCCTCACCCAGGCTGCACAATGCCTCGAATACCTCGCGCTCGCGGCGCGGCAGCGATTCGATCACGACTCGACCTCCCTCAACCTGTTACATTTGTAGCATGCTACAAATGTAACAGGCAAGAGGTGTTTTATCGTGCTATATCAGCGGGCAATCCCGCCCGCAGCCAGCACCGCCAGCGTCACCAGTTCGCTGGCCGTGGCAGTCATCGGCGCGATCTGCACCGGCTTCTCCATGCCGATCAGCATCGGGCCGATGGTCGAATCGCCACCCAGCTCGCGAAGCAGCTTGGCCGAGATGTTGGCCGACTGCAGGCCGGGCATGATCAGCACATTGGCCGGGCCAGAGATCCGCGCGAAGGGATAGTTGGCGAGCTGGCGCTCGTTGAGCGCGACGTCCGGCGACATCTCGCCCTCATATTCGAACTCGACCGCGCGCCCGTCGAGAATCTTGATCGCGCCGCGGACATTGTCGAGCCACTGGCCTTCGGGATTGCCGAAATTGGAGTAACTGAGGAAGGCGACACGCGGCTCATGGCCCATGCGACGGGCAACCGTCGCAGCGCCCTCCGCGATGTCGGCCAGTTCCTCGGCACTGGGCCGCTCGTTCACCGTGGTGTCGGCGATGAACACGGTGTGCGACTGGCCGACCAGCACGTGCATGCCGAACGGCGTCTGGCCCGGGCGGTGATCGATCACGCGCTTCACCTGGCGCATCGATTCGGCCCAGGTGCGGGTCACGCCGGTGATCATCGCATCGGCATGGCCGAGCTGGAGCAACAGGCCACCGAAGATGTTGCGGTCGCGATTGACCATCCGCTCCGCGTCGCGGCGGAGATAGCCGCGGCGCTGCAAGCGGGCATAGAGGAACTCGACCATTTCCGGCACCAGCGGCGAGTTGACGCTGTTGTGGACCTCGAAGTCGTCGGGATTGACGCCAAGCACCCGCAGCCGATCATGCACGCTCTCGCGGCCGACCAGCACAGGCGTGCCATAGCCGCCATCCTTGAAGGCGATCGCCGCGCGCAGCACGACTTCCTCTTCGGCTTCGGCGAAGATGACGCGCTTCGGATTGGCCTTGGCGCCCTCATAGGCGAGGCTGAGCACCGACGTCGTCGGGTTCAGGCGCGCGCGCAGCGTCTGGCGATAGGCGTTCATGTCGGTGATCGGCTTGGTTGCCACGCCCGAGTCCATCGCCGCCTGCGCGACGGCGGCGGGCACCAGTTCCATCAGGCGCGGATCGAACGGCGCCGGGATGATATAGTCGGGGCCGAAGCTGTGCTGCGTGCCATAGGCCGCGGCGACTTCCTCGGGCACCTGCTGGCGGGCGAGCTCGGCGATGGCCTGCGCGGCGGCGACCTTCATCGCGTCGTTGATCGTCGTCGCGCGCACGTCGAGCGCGCCGCGGAAGATGAACGGGAAGCCGAGCACGTTGTTGACCTGGTTCGGATAGTCCGAACGTCCGGTGGCGATGATCACATCCGGACGGGCCCGCTTGGCTTCCGGCGGCGTGATCTCGGGATCGGGATTGGCCATCGCGAAGATGATCGGCTTGAGCGCCATGTGGTTGAGCAGCTCGGCGGGCAGCGCCCCCGCGGCCGAGAGGCCCAGGAAAACATCGGCGCCTTCCAGCGCATCGGCCAGGGTGCGGCGCTCGGTGGAGACGGCATGCGCCGACTGCCACTGGTTGATGCCTTCGCGGCCCTGGTAGATCACGCCGGTACGATCGAGCATCAGCAGATTGTCGTGCGGCAGGCCCATCGCCTTGATCAGCTCGGCACAGGCGATCGCGGCCGCGCCGGCGCCGTTCACCACAACGCGGGTCGTCCTGATGTCGCGCCCGGTCAGGTGGAGCGCGTTGATCAGGCCGGCGGCGGCGATGATCGCGGTGCCGTGCTGGTCGTCATGGAACACGGGAATGTTCATGCGCTCGCGCAGGGTCTGCTCGATCACGAAGCACTCGGGGGACTTGATGTCCTCCAGGTTGATGCCGCCAAAGGTCGGCTCCATCAGCTCGACCGCGTCGATGAAGCGATCGACGTCCTCGGTCTTCAGCTCGATGTCGATCGAATCGACGTCGGCGAAGCGCTTGAAGAGCACGGCCTTGCCTTCCATCACCGGCTTGGAAGCCAGCGCGCCGAGATTGCCGAGGCCCAGGATCGCGGTGCCGTTGGAGATCACGGCGACCAGATTGCCCTTGGCGGTATAGTCATAGGCGGTCGCCGGATCCTCGGCGATCGCGCGCACCGGCACGGCGACGCCGGGCGAATAGGCCAGCGCGAGGTCGCGCTGCGTCGCCATCGGCGTGGATGCGATGATCTCGATCTTACCCGGACGTCCTTCCGAATGGTACAGCAGCGCCTCGCGCTCGGAAAACTGGACGTTCGATTCCTCAGACATTTCTCTCTCCCGGATTACCCCTCCTTTAGGGGGGCGTTTCCGAGGTCGCAATGCGCGGAATCCGCCAAATGACGCTAGGTTTGCCGCGTTCCTGGTCTGATAATTTCGCGCAACCGTGCGGAAAACCGCACATCTCGCTTTTCCCCAGAAAAGCGACGAGCAGGTGTTGATCGGCGGGGACGTTCGGCTAGTCCGGAACGGACATGTCCTCCACCGCTCCCACTCCGATGATGGCGCAATATCTGGCGCTCAAGGCCGAGGCCGAGGATTGCCTGCTCTTCTACCGGATGGGCGACTTCTTCGAGCTGTTCTTCGAGGACGCCAAGATCGCCAGCGCGGTGCTCGACATCGCACTGACCGCGCGCGGCGAGCATGACGGCGAGCGCATCCCGATGTGCGGCGTGCCGGTGCATGCGATGGAGGGCTATCTCGCCCGCCTGATCAAGGCCGGCCACCGCGTCGCCATCGCCAACCAGACCGAGACGCCGGAGGAAGCGCGCAAGCGCATGGGCTCCAAGGCGCTGGTCAACCGTGCCATCGTCCGCGTCGTCACCGCCGGCACGCTGACCGAGGAATCGCTGCTCGACAGCCGCACCGCAAACTGGTGCGCGGCGATCGGCGAAGCGGGCGGCAGCGTCGCAATCGCCTGCGCCGACATCTCCACCGGCCGCTTCGAGATCATCGAGACGACGACCGACCGCGCCGGCGCCGAGATCGCCCGCCTCTCTCCCGCCGAAACCGTGGTCGGCGACGGATCGTCCTTCGACGAACTCGCCACCGTCACCCGCCCGCGCATCGACTTCGACAGCGCCGCCGGCGAGGACCGGCTCAAGCGGCTGTTCGGCGTGGCGACGCTCGACGGCTTCGGGCAATTCTCCCGTGCCGCGCTGGCCGCGGCGGGCGGCCTCACGGCTTATCTCGAGCATAACGCCAAGGGCTCGCTGCCCTTTCTGCGCCCGCCCCGCGTCACCCGCACCGAAGCGGCGATGGCGATCGACGCCGCGACGCGCGAGAGCCTGGAACTCACCGTCAGCTCGGCGGGCACCCGCAAGGGCAGCCTGCTCGACAGCGTGGACCGTACCGTCACCGGCGCCGGCGCGCGCCTGCTTGGCAGCGACATCGCCGCGCCGCTGATGGACCGCCCTGGCGTCGAGGCCCGCCTCGATCTCGTCACCCATTTCCATGACGACGCCCTGCTACGCGACATGGTCCGCGGCGCATTGCGGGCCATGCCCGACATCGGCCGCGCGCTCGGCCGTCTCGCCGCAGGGCGCGGCTCCCCGCGCGACCTTGGCCAGCTGCGCGACGGCCTGGACGGCGCCTGGCGCCTTGCCGAAAGGCTCCAGGCGACCGGCATTCCGCCACTGCTCGCCGACCTGATCCCGCAGATGCGCGGCCACGGTGCGCTGATCGACCTGCTCAGCCGCGCGCTCGTCCCGGAGCCGCCGGTCGATGCCGCGAATGGCGGGTACATCGCCGAGGGCTATGACGCAGCGCTCGACGACCTGCGCGACGCCGGCGCCGGCGGCCGCCGCGCCATCGCCGCGCTCGAGGCCGAGTATCGCACCCGAACCGGCATCGGCTCGCTCAAGATCCGCCATAACGGCGTGCTCGGCTATCATATCGAAGTGCCGGCCAAGAATGCCGATCCGCTGATGGCGCAGGACAGCGGCTTCACCCATCGCCAGACGCTGGCCGGCGTGGTCCGCTTCAACGCGCCCGAGCTCCACGACGTCGCGGTCAAGGTTACCCAGGCCGGCGCCCATGCGCTCGCCGCCGAAGCCACGCATCTCGAGGACCTCACCAACCGGGCGCTCGGCGACCGCGAGACCATTGCCCGTACCGCCGACGCGCTCGCCCGGATCGATGTCTCCGCCGGCCTCGCCGAACGCGCCGCCGAAGGCGGCTGGGCCCGCCCGCATCTCGTCGAGCATGCCTGTTTCGAGATCGAGGGTGGACGCCATCCGGTGGTCGAGGACGCCGTGGCGAAGAGCGGCGGGCGCTTCGTCGCCAATGACTGCAACCTGTCCGAGAGCAGCCGGCTCTGGCTGGTCACCGGCCCGAACATGGGCGGCAAGTCGACCTTCCTGCGCCAGAACGCGCTGATCGCGGTGCTGGCCCAGGCCGGCAGCTACGTCCCCGCCGCCCGCGCGACGCTCGGCATGGTCGACCGGCTGTTCAGCCGCGTCGGCGCTTCCGACAACCTCGCCCGGGGCCGCTCTACCTTCATGGTCGAGATGGTCGAGACCGCCGCGATCCTCGCCCAGGCGACGCCGCGCAGCTTCGTCATCCTCGACGAGGTCGGCCGCGGCACCTCGACCTATGACGGCCTCGCCATCGCCTGGTCGGTGGTCGAGGCGATCCATGAGGACAATCGCTGCCGCTGCCTGTTCGCCACGCACTATCACGAGCTGACCCGGCTGGCCGAGCGCTGCGACGCGCTCACCCTCCACCATGTCCGCGCGCGCGAGTGGAAGGGCGATCTCGTCCTCCTCCACGAAGTCGCCGAGGGCCCGGCCGATCGCAGCTATGGCCTGGCCGTCGCGCGCCTCGCCGGCCTGCCCCCGATCACGATCAAGCGCGCCAAGGCCGTACTCGACAAGCTCGAGGCCGGCCGCGCCCAGACCGGCGGGCTCGCGGCGGGGCTGGACGACCTGCCGCTATTCGCCGCCACCGCAGTGGAAGAGGAAGAAGCGGTCGATGTACTGCGCACCGAGCTCGGCGCGCTCGACATCGACAGCCTGTCCCCCCGCGAGGCGCTGGAGATGCTCTACCGGCTCAAGGGCCTGGCGGCGGAAGGCGCATGAACGCGCTCGACCTTACCGACCAGTTTCTCGCCATCCTGCTGCGCGAAGTGGGTGGCACGCGGCGGCGCTGGCGCAACGTCATCGGCCCGGTGAAGCGCTACAGCGCCGAGACCCATCCGCATTGCAACTGGTCGATTACCCCCGGCGGCGAGGCGGACGAGAATGACGCGATCGAGCGCATCGCCGATCGCCTGCGCGACAAGCACCCGATCATCGATTGATCCGAATCGGAAGTACACGAAGTACAGGCCAAGAACCGCCTTCCGGCGCCATCCCCATCGACAATTGTGATCGCTCTCAACCGCGCTTCGCGCTAGGTTCCTCCAAAACCGAACAGAGAGGACCGCCCGGAATGAAGAAGCTCGCGCTCGCCTTGCTCGCTTGCATGACAACGTTGCCAGCGTCAGCCCAGACCTTCCTGCGCGCCGATGGCCAGCGCATCGTCGACGAGAGCGGCAACCCGGTGCTGCTGCGTGGCATGGGGCTGGGCGGCTGGATGCTGCAGGAAGGCTATATGCTCCAGCTCGGCCAGCTGGGCTCGGGCCAGCAATATCGCATCCGCGCCGCGATCGCCGAGCTGATCGGCGAGGAGAAGACGGCGGAATTCTACAAGGCCTGGATCGACAACCACACGCGCAAGGCGGACATCGACATGATGGCGCGCTGGGGCATGAACTCGGTCCGCCTGCCGCTCCACTACAACCTGCTCACGCTGCCGATCGAGAAGGAACCCGTCGCAGGCAAGGACAGCTGGCTGGAGGACGGCTTCAAGCGCATCGACACGCTGCTCGCCTGGACCAGGGCGAACGGCATGTACCTGATCCTCGACCTGCACGCCGCGCCCGGCGGCCAGGGCAACGACCTGCCGATCGCCGACCGTGATCCCGACAAGCCTTCGCTGTGGCAGAACGCCGAGAACCGCCGCAAGACGATCGCACTGTGGCGCGAGCTTGCCCGGCGCTACGCCGACGAACCCGGCATCGGCGCCTATGACGTGCTCAACGAGCCCAATTGGGACTTCACCGCGCCCGGCGGCGACCATGGCTGCAAGGAGACGAGCAACGCCCCGCTCAAGCAGCTCTATACCGATATCGCCGCCGCGATCCGCCAGGTCGACAAGCGCCACATGATCATCATCGAGGGCAATTGCTGGGGCAACAATTACCAGGGCCTGCTGCCCTTCGCCGACAAGAACACCGCGCTCAGCTTCCACAAATACTGGAACACCAACGACGAAGCCTCGATCGCCGGCGTGCTCAAGCTGCGCGAGACCTACGACATGCCGCTCTGGCTGGGGGAATCGGGCGAGAATTCCAATGTCTGGTTCCGCGATGCGATCAGCCTGGTCGAGAAGCACGATATCGGCTGGGCCTTCTGGCCGCTCAAGAAGATCGGCTTCAACAACCCGCTGGAGATCGTGCCCAATCCCGGCTGGGCGAAGCTGGTCGCCTATTGGACCGCCAAGGGCCCGCGCCCGACCGCCGAGGAAGCCTATGCCACGCTGATGCAGCTCGCCCGGCACGACATCCGGCACGAGAACAATGTCTTCCATCCCGACGTGGTCGACGCGATGCTGCGCCAGCCGCACGATCCCAGCCCCCGGTCCTTCGCACCGCTCGGGGTAGCCGCCGAAGGCGCCGAGATCGGCGCCACCGATTATGATCTCGGCCCGGACGGCGTCGCCTATCACGACAGCGACAACGCCAATTACCATGTCTCCACCGGCAAGGCGCGCACGCTGTGGAACAACGGGCGGACCTGGCGCAACGACGGGGTCGACATCGCCCGTGGCGAGGGCGAGAGCCTGTATGTCAGCGACTTCGTGCCCGGCGAATGGATGCGCTACACGCTGGTGGCCGAGGGCGGCGGCAGCTTCGCGGTGGAGATCGAAGTGAAATCCGACACCGGCGGCCCGCTGAGGATCACGCTCAACGGCGGCGCCCCGGTTACGCTTGCGGTGCCCGGCAAGCCCGGCTGGCAGAAATTGCGCCTCCCCGCCCCGGTCTCGCTGCTCGACGGCAACAACAAGCTGGTGCTTGGCTCCGCGGGGTTCGCCGGCAATGTGCGGCTGCTCCGTCTCCTTCCCGCCCGCTGACCCCGTCCGGGTATCGAAACGGCTCGCTCCGGAGCGGTGCAAAGACCCCATCGCGCCGTTGGCCGCCGCAATCGCTTGCGATACAAGGGCCGCACTTTGTTCAACGAGGTACCTGTGCGGAAACTGTCTCAAGCAATCGGCGCGGCTGCGCTGCTCCTCGCCACCCCGGCCTTCGCGCAGGACCGCGCCGATTCCGACGGCCAGTCGACGATCATCGTCCGCGGCAAGGTGCTCGATGCCAAGGAGCAGGCACGGGCGCTGGTCGGCCGGATGTCGGTGCCGGTGGAGGGACAGCTCGCGCGCTACGGCGACGAGGTCTGCCCCTTCGTCTCGGGCTTTACCGATGTCTATGCCCAGAAGGTCGCCGCGCGCATTCGCAAGGTGGCGACGGAGGCGGGCGCGAAGCCCGGCGACGCCAGGTGCCGGCCCAATCTGGTGGTGGTGATCGTGGATGACGGCCGCGAATTCACTCGCGAGCTCTACCGCCTCTATCCCACCCAGTTCACCGACATGGACCCCACCAAGCGCAAGCGCCTGCTCGCCTCCACGGCGGCAGCGCGCAGCTGGACCGTCACGCGCATCCATAACGAGGATGGCCAGATGATCGGCGAATCCCGTTCGAGCGACAGCGACACCAGCGGGAACGGCGCGCGGATCACCATCGGCAACGGCAAGCCGGTGCTGCGCATCCCCCAGGCATCGATCATCAACCAGTCCACCCAGCAGCAGATCGAGCTCGCCTATGTCGTGATCGAGACGCGCGCGACGCTCGGCAAGAACCTGATGCAGGTGGCCGATTATGCCGCGATGCGCGGCCTGATGCAGAGCCGCCCCGAAAAGCTGGCGACCGACGACGACACCATCCTGCGCCTGTTCGAGCCCGGCGCGCTGCCCGGCCCGACGACCCTGACCGCCAGCGACCGTGCCTATCTTTCCGGCCTCTATTATGGCCGCGGCAACCGCAGCGCGGCGTCGCAGATGGGGCAGATCACCTCCGGCGTCGCCAAGAGCACCGGCGAACCGGCAAACCCCTAGTCGGGCGCGGCGGGGCGCCGGCGGCTATTTCGGCGCGATGATTTGCGTTCGCGCCGGCGCCGTCTAGCAAGGGCAGATGGAAAGCCTGTCGCGGATCGTTGCCGATATCGCCGCCGAGATGGCCGCAGCGCCCGATCGCGGCACCCCGGCCCAGTATATCCCGCCCCTCGCCGCCGTGGATCCGGCGCATTTCGGCATCGCGATCACCCTTGCGGACGGCAGCGAATATGCCGCCGGCGACGCGGATCTGCCCTTCTCGATCCAGTCGGTCTCCAAGGTGTTCGCGCTCACCCAGGCGCTGGGCGCGGTGGGGGACCAGCTCTGGCAGCGCGTCGGCCGCGAGCCTTCGGGAAGCGCGTTCAACTCGATCGTCCAGCTCGAGACCGAGCACGGCATCCCGCGCAATCCCTTCGTCAACGCCGGCGCGATCGTGGTCGACGATGTCCTGCTCGGCCGCGGCGCCCCGCGTGAAGTCATCGGCGAGATGCTGCGCTTCGTGCGCGGACTGGCGGGCGACGAGGCGATCCATGTCGACGAAACCGTCGCCCGGGCGGAGCAGGACACTGGCTTCCGCAACTTCGCGCTTGCCCAGTATATGCGCGCCTTCGGCAACCTCCATCGCCCGGCCGAGGAAGTGCTCGGCGTCTATTTCCACCAATGCGCCATCGCGATGAGCTGCCGCCAGCTCGCCCGCGCAGGCCGCTTCCTGATGGCGGGCGGGGTCCAGCCCGATACCGGGCTCAGCATCGTCTCGACGCGCCGCGCCCGCCGCATCAACGCGCTGATGCTCACCTGCGGCCATTATGACGGATCGGGCGAATTCGCCTTCCGCGTCGGCCTGCCGGGCAAGTCGGGCGTGGGCGGCGGGATCCTCGCGGTCGCTCCTGGCATCGCTTCGATCGCGGTCTGGTCGCCGGGGCTCAACGAGCGCGGCAATTCGCAGCTCGGCACGCTGGCGCTCGAGCGGCTGGTCCATCACACCGGCTGGTCGATCTTCGATCCGCGCTAGGGGCAGATCGCGTTCCTGAGGCCTTCGATCGCAGTGATCCTGCCGGCGTCGGCCTGCCACCAGACGCGGGCGATCTCGATGCAGGGGAAGCCCTCCCGCCGCCAGTCGGCACCGTGCGAGGGCGGGCTGACCGTGAAACCCTGTGCGGCAAGCTCGCGGATCAGCGCTGCTTCGTCACTGCCCCTCGGGAAGCGTGCACGCAGCCGCGCCGTCAGCGCCGGGCTCGCTTTGGCATATTCGCCGGGCAAGTCGCGCAGCAGCGCCGGGGCCTGTGCCTCGCCGGCTCCCGAGCCCGGGAACAGCAGGTTGCCGATGACGACGCCGATCAGGCCCAGCACCAGGCCACCGCCCGCAATGCGGATCCAGCGCCATGCCGGGCTGCCGCGATCGATCATCTCGCCTTCCCCAAAATGAAAGAGGTCGCCGGGGCGTCTCCCGACGACCCGGCGACCTCCGACATGGTCAGCGGCCGGAAGCTCCAGCCCGGGAGACCATGCGGACCGCTTTGCTTCGGACTGATGCCGTTGATTGGAGGAGAATACCTCCCGGCGCCGTACGATCGGAGGGCTTCCGATCGCGCCTGAAGCTTAGCGGTGCGTCTCCCGAACGAACTGAACCGACCCCATTGCTGAACCATGAGACATCGGATCACCTCCTTTCGCTAGTTGAAGAAGCCTGTGCACTCGAAGGGCACGCCAACTATTTGAATCACCGCGAGTCGCAGAACAAGTCTTGTATAAAATCTTTTTCTGAGCGATTCTGGAATTCTGGGCCGGAAGCCGGCCCGGGCACCCCCGGCATCGCTACCAAAGGCCCGCCGCCGCGACCCGCAGCCTAGCTGCGGCAATCCTCGGCGACGCGCAGGATCTCGGCATAGGCCGGCACCACCAGGGTCGGCAGCCCGCTGCCCTCCACCAGGAAGCGCCCGCGGCTATAGCCCATGGCGTCGAGGACGGAATCGCGCGGCCCCAGATCGGCGGCCAGCCAGGGCGTGGCGCCGGCAGGCAGCGGCTGGACGGGAAGCTGGCGCAGCGTGCTGGTGGTGCGCACCGTCAGGTTCGCCGCACCGTCACCGCGGCGCGACAGCACCACCCGGCCGCGCGCATTGTCGCAGCGCAGGATCAGCTCCGCCTCGGCCCCGGCCACGCCATAGAGCGCGACCGAGCCGCGCCCGTCCTGCTTGTAGGCCCAGGTCCCGGGCGTCAGCGGCCAATCGCGCCAGTCGGCACCCAGCGTGGGGGTCGGCGCGGGCGCGGGTGCCGGAGCGGGCGTGGGCACGGGAACCGGCCGGGGTGCCGGCGGCGGCACGATGGGCGGGGTTTCCGAACAGCCCGCAATGGCAAGCGCGGAGGCGAAGACGAGCAATTGGCGGCGCATGCCCGGCCTTATGGGGGAAGTACCGGAAGGGCTCAACCGCCGCGGCGACGAAACGGCCCGCCGGCGCGTGGCGACGTGCCTAGCGCTTCCCGCCCCATTTCTTCTGCACCTTGCCGTAGCGCGTCTTGCGCGTGCCCGGCTTGCCTTCGTTCGACCGCCCCATGACCGGCGCCTTGCGCTGGTCCTCGGGCAGGCCGAGCTCCTCGGCTTCGAGCGCACGGATCTCGTCGCGCAGGCGCCCGGCTTCCTCGAACTCGAGGTTCGCCGCCGCGTCGCGCATCTTCTTCTCGAGTTCCTCGATATACGCGCGCAGGTTGTGGCCGACCATGTGCGGACGGTCGGCGTCGATCTCGACCGTCACCTGGTCCTTCGAGGCGACGTGCGCGATGATGTCGCCGATATTGCGCTTGATCGTCGCCGGCGTGATGCCGTGCTCGCGGTTATATTCCTCCTGCTTCTCGCGGCGGCGGCCGGTCTCGGCAAGCGCGCGCTCCATGCTGCCGGTCATGCGATCGGCATAGAGGATCACCCGCCCCTCGACGTTGCGCGCCGCGCGACCGATCGTCTGGATCAGCGAGGTCTCGCTGCGCAGGAAGCCTTCCTTGTCGGCATCGAGGATCGCGACGAGGCCGCATTCCGGGATGTCGAGGCCCTCGCGCAGCAGGTTGATGCCGACGAGCACGTCGTACACGCCCATGCGCAGGTCGCGGATCAGCTCGATGCGCTCCAGCGTCTCGGTGTCCGAGTGCATGTAGCGGACCTTCACGCCCGCCTCGTGCATATATTCGGTCAAATCCTCGGCCATGCGCTTGGTGAGCGTCGTCACCAGCGTGCGATAACCCTTGGCCGTGGTCGCCTTGCACTCCTGGATCAGGTCCTGGACCTGCTCCTCGACCGGCTTGATCTCGACCGGCGGATCGATGAGCCCGGTCGGGCGGATCACCTGCTCGACGAACACGCCGCCGGTCTGCTCCATCTCCCAGCCGCCCGGCGTCGCCGAGACATAGACGGTCTGCGGACGCATCGCCTCCCATTCGTTGAAGCGCAGCGGCCGGTTGTCGATCGCGCTCGGCAGGCGGAAGCCGTACTCGGCCAGCGTCACCTTGCGGCGATGGTCGCCGCGCGACATGCCGTTGATCTGGCCGATCGTCTGGTGGCTCTCGTCGACGAACAGCAGCGCGTTCTCCGGCAGATACTCGAACAGCGTGGGAGGCGGCTCGCCGGGCAGGCGTCCGGTGAGGAAACGCGAGTAGTTCTCGATGCCCGCGCAGCTGCCCGTCGCGGCGATCATCTCGAGGTCGAAATTCGTGCGCTGCTCCAGCCGCTGGTGCTCGAGCAGCTTGCCCTCCGCCTCCAGCTCCTTGAGCCGCTCGCTCAGCTCGTGGCGGATGCCCTCCATCGCCTGCTTCATCGTCGGCCCGGGCGTCACATAGTGCGAGTTGGCGAAGACGCGGACATAGTCGAGGCTCGCCACCTTCGCGCCGGTCAGCGGGTCGAACTCGGTGATCTCCTCGATATCGTCGCCGAAGAAGGAGATGCGCCAGGCGCTGTCCTCATAGTGCGAGGGGAAGATCTCCAGGCTGTCGCCGCGCACCCGGAAGGCACCGCGCCCGAAGGCGGCGTCGTTGCGCTTGTACTGGAGCGCGACCAGCTTGCGGATCACCTCGCGCTGATCGACCGACTGGCCCTTCTTCAGATCGAAGATCATCGCCGAATAGGTCTCGACCGAGCCGATACCGTAGAGGCACGACACCGAGGCGACGATGATGACGTCGTCGCGCTCGAGCAGCGAACGCGTCGCCGAGTGGCGCATCCGGTCGATCGCCTCGTTCACCGAGCTTTCCTTCTCGATATAGGTGTCCGATCTGGGAACGTACGCTTCGGGCTGGTAGTAGTCGTAATAGCTGACGAAATACTCGACCGCGTTCTCCGGGAAGAACGACTTCATCTCGCCATAGAGCTGCGCGGCCAGGATCTTGTTCGGCGCCAGCACCAGCGCCGGGCGCTGCAGCGTCTCGATCACCTTGGCCATGGTATAGGTCTTGCCCGAGCCGGTGACGCCGAGCAGCACCTGATCGCGCTCCCCCTGCCGCGCCTGCTCGACCAGCTCGGGGATCGCGAACCGCTGATCGCCCGAGGGCTCATATTCGCTGACGAGCTTGAACGGCCGCCCGCCCTCGAGCTTGTCAGGGCGCTGCGGACGGTGGGGGACAAAGCTCTGCCCGGTCTCGGGCTCGGCCAGGCTGGTGCGAATCTGGATTGCCATCGCGGGGAATATGGGAAGCGGGGGAGGCTCAGGCAATTGGGCAGGCGGCCAATCAACCATCAGGCGGCGGAGGATATTTTATCGGCTTGTCACCGTATCTTTCTCGGAGCACGCGATCACGCCGATCTTCCGGCCACTCATCTTCCGGAATCTCGTTTGGAAACTCGAAACCGGCATCAAAAGAATTACCGGTTATCACATAGGATAGGACCGCCCATTCCTTTCCCGGTTCGGCGGCATACCAAACTCCAAACAGCGCATCGGACAGCGCCTCGCTGACCATGAAACATTCGACGTAATCGCCCCGATCAAGGAAAAGCGATTGCATCATCATCCCCGGCTTCGCGATGGCATAAAGGAACGCTCCATCGGGGTTGCCACCGATTTCGTCCGCAATCGCCTGCCCGATGTCTTGCAGCCCCTTCTCCAGTGCTTGCTCATTCATGGTTGCTTCCTTTGCGCGGCATTGGGAAACCGTCGGATATTATACTGGCCATCGATCCAGAAGCGGACCTCGATCACCGACGGCCGGAGTGAGAGCTTTTCGTAATGTGCACTGATATCGACTTTGACCTGATGCCCCGCGCGTATTGCCGCATCCCATTTATTCTCCAGCGTGGCATACTCGCTCTTGTTGAATGAATAGTCCTGAGCGAAATGGTTGAAGGGTTCTTTGGGGCCGTTAAAGCGGCGCGCGATGAAATGCCCACCTTGGTCGGTTGGCAGGCGATCCGCCCCGCCCGCAGCCAATTGATTGGGACGAGAGCGCCCTTGCCCCGGATTAAGAGTCAGAACTCCACGAACACGCTTGGTCCGAAGCAACAGATCAAGTTCATAATGATAGCCATTCTTCGATAGCCTTGTGTGAGTTTCTCTCGCCTGATCTTCAATCGAGGGAGGCTTCGCGGGGTTGGGCGGCATCCGCCCATCATGGGTTCCCATATACAGTGCCAGGGCCATGAACTTGCTGCGAGCATCCCGCCCCTCATCCAACGAGCGCTGTGTTGGCAACATAAGCATTTGCCCAATGCGCAACTTGCCCACGGGAATGCGGTTCAGCCCTGCGAGATCTTCAACGGTCAGCCCCTTCCGCATGCGTGCGATGCTGGTCAGGCTATCGCCCGGTCGAACAACGTAAACTTTCCAGTTCGCCGGATGCCAGGGACTCAGATCGCTGCGATCCGGAACATAGGGATCGCGCTCCGACGGCTGCCGCCGCCCTCCATAATCTTCGCGTATCAGCTTGGCGCCGGCCTCGCGGTCGCGCTGCGTGTGATCCTGCGGCGCATAGCCATTCGGATAGAACCGCCCCTGTCCGACAAAGGTGAAACGGCCGTTCCCGGTATCGTGCCAGGGGTTGAACTTGAACTCGACGCCCGCCGCCGCACGATACCCCGTCCGCAGATAGATCGCGAAGGCGCTCTCAGCCCTTCGGGAATTCGATCGCTTCAATTTCATGTGCCACCTCTCCCCGGGCAGCAACGTGGGGACCCCATGGAACATATCAAGAACAAATGAACCTATTTGGTTCAAATTCATTGCGGGTCCCGGGTATCCCGCCGACCGCGGCGCCAATCGCCCCTTGTAATCCCCCGCAAGTTCCGTTCTGGCTGCCCCGCACGCCAACCCCAGGGGAACATCATGCGTCTGACGATTCTCGCTGCCGGAGCGCTGCTCCCGCTCGCCGCCTGCAACCAGGGGCCCTCGACCGAGGAGAGCGCGCGTCAGACCGGGGTGATCCAGCTGGAAAATGCCAGCATGGAGGAAGTCGCCAAGCAGAGCGCGGCGGCCGAGACCAAGGCGCCCGGCCAGTCGGCGGGCCAGTGGGAGGAAGGCGAGCAGCTGGTCGCGCTCGAGGCCGGCGGCGCACCCGAGGAGAAGGTCGCCCCGCTCAAGGCCGAGATCGGCAAGCCGCCGCGGATGCGCAGCGGCTGCCGCACCGCGCAGGACGTCAAGCCGTTCGACGTCACGCAATTCCCGGCGATGCAGAGCATCTGCCGCTTCCCCAAATTCGCTTCGAAGGCGGGCAAGGTCGATGCGGTGATGGAATGCACCACGCCGGCGGGCCCGTCGCGCGTGTCGATCAGCGGCACCCAGGGTCCCAACGCCTATGACCTGACGATGAAGCGCAGCATGACCATGCCCGGCCAGACCAAGGAATCGTCGATGACGATCCGCCTGACCGGCAAGCGCCTGGGCGCGTGCAAGGCGTGACCCGCCACGGCGCATGCCGCTCGGGCATGCGCCGATCAGCCGGCGTCAATATTCGCGACGATAGGCGATGCGCCACATCAGCGTGGCGGTAGCGGCAGCGAACAGGGCCAGGATACCGCTGGTCGCCAGCGCGCTGAGCCAGCGCAGCACGAGCGCGCGATTGTCCATCGGCGGCATCTCGAACAGCCCGAAGCCATAGGTCTGCGCGCCGATGAAGATGGCGAGCGCGGTCAGCGCGCCGACCAGCGCGGCATGGCGCGCGCGGCGCAGCCCGGCGACATGCATCGCCACCCAGACCGGCCCGCCCACCGCGGTGATCGCGATGCCGGCGATCAGGCTGCCGATCATCCAGCCGCCGACCAGGCTGAGCGGGTCGCGTTTGCCGCCGAGCAGCAGCAGCCCGAGCACGATCAGCCCGGCAAACATACTGCCCACGCCCAGCGCCAGGCCGGCGCGGTCGATGGTCGTGTCATAGCTTCGCACGGCGCTGGCGGCGCGGTCGTTCACGTGGGACCCCCTCCCGGATTCGCGGGAGGATAAACCCGGGCGCCGAGTCCCTTCAAGCACCTGAAAGATACGGAGGCCGCCCGAAACGGAACGGCCCCCGCGGCGCTCAGTTGACGATGGTGAAGCCGGGCACCGGCCGCGTCTCGCCGCCGTCATGATACATGTCGATATGGACATCGACCGCGTCCTTGCCGGGGCAGGTCACTTTGTAGAGATCGACAATGAAGCCATAGGGCCCTTCGCCGACATTGCCGGCGCGATCGAATTTCGGCGCGGTGCCATCCTCGCAGCGCAGCTTGCGCAGATAGGCGACTTCCCCCTCGGGCATGTTCTCGCGCACCGGATTCGCCTTGCTGCCGAGCGGCGATTCCGCGGCCTTGGCGATCGCCTTTTCGAGCTTATTGCCCTTCATCCCCGCGCCCATCGACAGCATCATGTCGCGGCCCTTGTTGGGCAGCTTGCCTTCCTGCTTCTCCTGGATCGGCGCGGCGGCGATCCCCATTGCCGCGATCACGGCCAGGGCAATGAACTTGCGCATCTGTCTCTCCCCCTTCGAGAGGCCGCAGCCTAGCGCATCCGCGCCAAAGCGGAAGTCAGCGCAGCGCGTCGAAATTCCCGTTTCGGATGCAGCGATCGAGCCCTGCATAATCGGGCGCGCGCGGCGCAGCACCCATCGGCGGCACCTCGAAGCCCTGCCCGATCGGATGCGCGGCAAAGCTGGCCGGATCCTCGCCCGCGCATTGCATCATGCCGCGCAGCATTTTCGGCGGGGTCGCATAGCCTTCGCGCGACAGGCGGAAGGTGCCCCAATGCACCGCCAGCGAAGGCGGGCGGCCCAGCCCGTCCCATACCCGGATCGCGTCCTTCGGCCCGATATGGCTGCCGCTCTCCATCTGCCCTTCATCGAAGCGGAAGGCACCGATCGGGATCGCAGCGAAGCGGATCGGACCCAGCGCCGCTGCCTCGGCTGGCCATTTGCCGTCGCCGAGGCCGGTATCGCCGGCGAAGAAGAAATTGCCGTACGGCAGCCGCACCAAGAAGCTCGACCAGAGCGCACGATTGCGATCGGCGAACCAGCGGCTGTCCCAATGGTGGCTGCGCGTCACATGGACGACCGCCGGCCGCGGCGCCCGATACGGCTTGCCCTTCTCGGGCTCCTCGGAACGGATCGCGATCGCTTCCTCGCCCCAGTCGCGCGCGACGACACCCGGGCAATCGCCGCAATCAAACATCGGCGGCGACGGAATCCCCGCCTGATGCAGCAGCGTGTCGTTGCCCAGGCTGGTGACGATGATCGGATGGTCGCGGTCCCAGAGCCGCTTGAGCGTCGCCAGGTCCATATGGTCGTAGTGATTGTGGCTGACGAGGACGATATCGATCTTCGGCAGATCCTCGAAGCGCACGCCGGGCTCGGCCACCCGCTTCGGGCCGAAGCCATAGGGGCCGACCGTCTCGCTCCACACCGGGTCGGTGAGGATGTTGAGCCCGCTCGCCTGCACCAGCACGCTGGCATGGCCGATCCAGGTCACGCGCATCCGTTCACCCTCCACGCTGGCCGGCGGCTTGGAGGGCGTCACCGCAACCTTGTCGGGCCAGGCCGGTCGCGTCGGATCGCCGAATATCTGCTGCCAGAGCAATTTGTTGCGGCGCGTGGCGGAAATATCGAGCGCATCGCCGCCGTCCGGGTTGAAGAAGCGCTTGCCGTCGAAATGGCCGCTGACCGGCCCGGTATAGTAGATGCGATCGAGGAAGAAGGGCGCGGCCGTGGCGACGAGGCAGAACGCCACCACGATCCAGAGCAGCGAAGCGAGAGCAATCCGGATCAGGCGCATTCCCCACTTTATCGTTACGCCTCCGCACGTCTTCAAGCTTGATCGTGGCAGGCCCGCCAGCCTAACCCCGGCGCCATGAATCCGCTTCCCCAGACTCCGGAACAGGCAGCAGCAGAGCTCGAGAAGCTCGCCGCCGAAATCGCGCACCACAACCGGCTCTACCACGCCGAGGATGCGCCCGAGATCAGCGACGCGGACTATGACGCGCTGATGCGGCGCAACACCGCGATCGAGGCGGCCTTCCCCGATCTGGTCCGCGCCGATTCGCCGTCGAAGCTGGTCGGCGCGGCGCCGTCGGGCGCCTTGTCCAAGATCGCCCATGCCCGGCCGATGTTCAGCCTCGACAATGGCTTCAACGACGAGGATGTCGCCGACTTCCTCGGCCGCGTCCGCCGCTTTCTCAACCTTGGCGATGCCGAGCCGGTCGCGCTGACCGCGGAGCCCAAGATCGACGGGCTGTCCTGCTCGCTGCGCTATGTGAACGGCAAGCTGGTCCAGGCGCTCACCCGCGGCGACGGCCAGATCGGCGAGGACGTGACCGCCAATGCGCGCACGATCCGGGACATCCCGCATGAGATCAGCGGTGCGCCCGAAATCTTCGAGGTGCGCGGCGAAGTCTATATGGCCAAGGAGGATTTCGCCGCCCTGAATGCCAGGCTGCTCGCCGAGGCCGAGGCAAGCGGCAAGGAAGCCCGCCAGTTCGCCAATCCGCGCAACGCCGCCGCCGGCTCGCTGCGCCAGAAGGACGCGACCGTAACCGCCTCGCGCCCCCTGCGCTTCTGGGCCTGGGGCTGGGGCGAAGTCACGGCGCTGCCGGGCGAGACCCAGGTCGCGGTGATCCGCGCGATCGAGGCGATGGGCTTCCCGGTCTCGGACCTGTTCGTCGGCCCCGTCGATCTCGACGCCGCGCTGGCGCAGTACCGGAAGATCGAAGCGGTGCGCGCCGACCTGCCCTTCGACATCGACGGCGTGGTCTACAAGGTCGATCGGCTCGACTGGCAGACGCGACTCGGTTTCGTCGGCCGCTTCCCGCGCTGGGGCCTGGCGCACAAATTCCCCGCCGAGCGCGCCCAGACGATCCTGCGCGCGATCGACATCCAGGTCGGCCGCACCGGCAAGCTCACGCCCGTGGCGCGGCTCGAGCCGGTCACTGTCGGCGGCGTCGTCGTCACCAACGCCACGCTGCACAATGCCGACGAGATCGCGCGGCTCGGCGTGCGCCCCGGCGACCGCGTCGTCCTCCAGCGCGCAGGCGACGTGATCCCGCAGATCGTCGAGAACCTTACCCGCGACGAGGCACGCGAGCCCTGGGCCTTCCCGACCCATTGCCCGATCTGCAATTCCGAAGCGGTGGCGGAGGAAGGCGAAGTCGATATCCGCTGCACCGGCGGGCTGATCTGCCCGGCCCAGCGGCTCGAGCGGCTCAAGCATTTCGTCAGCCGCGGCGCGCTCGACATCGAGGGGCTGGGCGAGAAGACGCTGGTCGAGTTCCTCGATCTCGGCTGGATCGCCGAGCCGGCGGACATCTTCCGCCTTGCCGCGCACCGCGAGGAGCTGCTCGGGCGCGAAGGCTGGCAGGAGAAGTCGGTCGATGCGCTGATCGCCGCGATCGAAGCCAAGCGCGCGCCCGACGCGGCGCGGCTGCTGTTCGGTCTGGGCATCCGCCATATCGGCGCGATCACGGCACGCGACCTGCTCAAGCGCTACACCACCCTGCCCGCGCTGCAGGCGCTGGCCGACGAGGTGATCGCGCTGCGCGATGCCACCCCGCCCCAGATCGGCGAGACCGAGGCCAAGCATCGCGCCCGGCTCGACAAGGCCATCGCCGAGCATATCGGCGTCGAGAATGTCGGCGGTGCGGTCGGCCAGGCGCTGGCGGATTTCTTCCACGAGCCGCACAATCGCGCGGTGTGGGACGACCTGCTGCGCGAGGTGGCGCCGCCGCCCTACATCGTCGAAACCCGCGAATCGGAAGTCTCGGGAAAAACGCTAGTTTTCACCGGCACGCTGGAGGCGCTGAGTCGCGACGAAGCCAAGGCCCAGGCCGAATCGCTGGGCGCGCGAGTCGCCGGATCGGTGTCCGCGAAGACCGATCTGGTGATTGCCGGGCCCGGCGCCGGATCGAAGCTGAAAAAGGCCGCGGACCTCGGGATTCGCGTCATTTCCGAGAGCGAATGGCTGCAAATCGTCGCCACGGTGGCGTGACTTTTTTGCAACGCAACAATCCTGAATTACAGATTAACAGCCCGCCCCAGCATGACTCGGATTGACTGTCACAGGACCGACATAAAACAATAGCATGGGCGGCGACGACGGTGAACCGCACCGCGTTCAGTGCACACGATAAGCACACACCGAAAGGGAAACACCTCTAATGCGCACCAAGCTTTTTGCGGGCGTGGCTTTTGCCGCGCTGCTGATCCCGGGGGCCGCCTTCGCGCAGTCGACCGGTTCCGCGGACTTCGAGGGCGAGGAAATCGTCGTCACCGGTTCGCGTGTGAACACGGGTCAGATCACCATCCCCGATGAGCCGAAGACGCGCGTCACGGTGGGCGCCGAGACGATCTCGCGCCAGCGCCCCGGCCAGACGGTCAACGAAATCATCAACCTGGTTCCGGGCGTCAGCTTCCAGAACAACGACGCGACGGGCGCCGCGGGCGGCACCTTCACGATCCGCGGCTTCGACAGCTCGCGCATCTCGCAGACGCTGGACGGCATTCCGCTGAACGATACCGGCAACTATGCGATCTACACCAACCAGCAGCAGGATCCGGAAACGCTCGAATCGGTGAGCGTGAACCTGGGCACCACCGACGTGGACAGCCCCACCGCATCGGCCGTCGGCGGCACCGTCAACATCCGCACCCGCGTTCCCTCGGAGCAGTTCGGCGCGATGCTGTCGGGCACCTATGGTGACTATATCGGCATCGGCAACAACATGAGCCGTCCGATGTTCCGCATGTTCGGCATGGTCGACACCGGCGACATCGCCCACACCGGCGTCCGCGCCTTCTTCTCGGCTTCGAACCTCGAAGCCCGCCAGCCGTTCAACAACTATGGCCGCCTGAAGAAGCAGCAGTATAACGGCCGCATCTACAAGAGCCTGGGCGACAATGGCGACTTCGTCTCGCTCGCCGGCCAGTACAACGAGAACCGCAACAACTTCTTCGGTTCGGTTCCGCTGCGCACCGATCGCTATGCGAGCTACACCCTCGTTCCGGCGACCCCGACCACCCCGGCCTTCATCCAGGGCCTGGGCACCCGCATCACCGGTCCGAACAGCGCCAACCGCTTCCCGTGGAACCGCGACGAGCGCTACTACAACATCAACTATCCGTGCACGATCAACACCGCGGCACGTCCGGGTCTCGCCGACACGCCGTCGGCCGCTCCGGCTGCTCCGACCGCCGGCGCCAGCTGCGGCCAGGAATTCGATCGTCGCTACAACCCGTCGAACACGGGCAGCCTGCGCTTCGGTTCGCGCTTCTCGCTGACCGACAGCCTCGTCTTCACGCTCGACGCCAGCTACCAGTACACCAAGGCCAATGGCGGCGGCACGGTCAGCCTGCTCGAGGGCTGCGGCACCCAGGGCAGCACCACGCTGCGCACCTGCGGCGCGGGCACCTACACCGGCGTGATCAACACCACCGGCAACACCGGCAACGGTTCGCCGGGCGGCTTCGGCTATTATGTCGGCCGCGACCTGAACGGTGACGGCGACACCCTCGACACGATCCTCGCGATCGCGCCGAGCCAGACCCAGACCCGCCGCTTCGGCGCAGTCGCCAACCTGATCTACGACCTGAACGACAACAACCGCGTTCGCCTGACCTACACCTTCGACTATGGTCGTCACCGTCAGACCGGCGAAGCCGGCCTGGTCGGCACCGACGGCGAGCCGTTCGACGTGTTCCCGGTCAACAACGGGATCCTGGACTCGAAGGGCGCCCTGATCGAGAAGCGTGACCGCAAGTCGATCGCGATGCTCAACCAGGTGTCGGGCGAATATCGCGGCCAGTTCATGGACGAGAAGCTGATCGTCAAGGTCGGCGTCCGTGCACCGTTCTTCGAGCGTCGTCTCGACCAGCGCTGCTTCACCGTGCAGGGCAACGGCAACGTCTCGTGCATCTCGCCGAGCCAGGTTGCCGCCTATGCGGCCGCCAACCCCTACACCTACTTCGCGCCGGGCGTGACCACGGTCGGCACGGTCGTCCGTCCGACCACCGGTTCGTGCGCCATCACCACCCGCGCCTGCGTCGTCGGCTTCGCCCCGCCGCAGAAGCGCACCTTCAACTACAACCGCGCGCTTCCGAACGTCGGCGTCACCTACAAGTTCGGTGACGGCTACAGCGTCTATGCCAGCTATGCGAAGGGCCTCTCGGTCCCGGGCACCGACAACCTGTACAACTCGTTCTACTATGCGGCCGGTTCGCCCCAGGCGAAGCCGGTGCCGGAAACCACGGACAGCTTCGAAGGTGGCTTCCGCTACAACACCGGCAGCATCCAGGCGCAGCTGTCGGGCTGGTACACCAAGTTCCAGAACCGCACCGTCTCGGTCTACGACATCGAAAGCGACACCAGCGTGTATCGCAACCTCGGCGCCGTCGATAAGTATGGCTTCGAAGCGTCGATCGCCTATCGTCCGGTCCGCGACCTGACGGTCTATGCCTTCACTTCGTACCTGCACTCGAAGATCAAGGACAACATCGAGGCCGGCGTGACCTCGACCGGCACCGTCAACTACTTCCAGACGGCCGGCAAGCGTGAAGGCGGCTCGCCCGACTGGACCGTCGGTGGCCGCGTCCAGGGCACCATCGGCCTGTTCGACATCGGCGTGCAGTCGAAGTACACCGGCCCGCGCTTCGTCAACGACGAGAACCTGCCGGTCTATGGTTGCGCTGGCACCATCAGCGGCGGTCTCTGCCCGAGCGCGCAGCAGTACGTGATCTACTATGCGAAGATCCCGGCCTATGCGGTTGTCGACCTCGACGTCCGCTTCAACCTGGGCAAGCTGCTCGACAACCAGAAGACCTACTTCCAGCTCAACGTTAGCAACCTGTTCGACCGGTTCTACGTTGGCGGCCTGTCGGGCTCGTCGGGCTTCGTCGGCCTGCCGAACCGCTACTCGGTCGGCAACGCCATCATCGGCACGCCGCGCTCGATCACCGGCTCGCTGGTCGTCGCTTTCTAAGCGACCCGCCTGACGGCAACGAATTCCGCCGCTCCGGGCAACCGGGGCGGCGGTTTTCGTTTCGGGCACTCACGGTTTTGCCCTCGCGCCGCGCCGATGGTAGAGGCGGGTTCGTGGCGACCCTCGACCCAAGCTCTCCGTTCTTCGCGCAGCCGGTAAAGCCTCCGGTCGCGCTGTCGCGTCCGTTCTTCGAGGACAAGAACCGCGCCTTCTGGATGCTCCAGGCGGGCGGCTGGACCGGCTATCTGCTGCTGCGCACCGTGGTGTCGCTGTCCAACGGCTTCAGCGTCGAAGGCGTGATCGCGGTGATCATCGAGGCGATCATCGGCTATTGCCTCACGCTGCTGCTCTCGACGCTGTACGGCACGTACCGCCGGCTGCCGCGCATCCCCGCGATCCTGCTGACATTGGCGACGCTCGGCACCGCCACCGTGATCTACGCTGTGCTCGATGCCTTCATCTATTCCTTCATCAAGATGCCGGAGCCGAGCATCTCGATCAATCTCGTCGTCGGCACGGTGTTCATCAACTTCACCGTGCTGGCCGGCTGGTCGGCGCTCTATTTCGCGGTGAACTTCTACCTGGTGGTCGAGCGCCAGATCGACCAGATGCAGGCGCTGGAGATGCAGGCCAGCCAGGCCCAGCTCGCGATGCTGCGCTACCAGCTCAACCCGCATTTCCTGTTCAACACGCTGAACTCGATCTCGACGCTGGTGCTGCTCAAGCAGACCGAGCGGGCGAACATCATGCTCAGCCGCCTCTCCTCCTTCCTGCGCTACACGCTCGCCAACGAACCGACCGCGCATGTCACGCTCCAGCAGGAGGCCGAGACGCTGAAGCTCTATCTCGAGATCGAGAAGATGCGCTTCGACGATCGCCTGCGCCCGGTGTTCGAGATCGACGAGCGCGTCGCCAAGGCGCGGCTGCCGTCGCTGCTGCTCCAGCCCTTGGTCGAGAACGCGATCAAATATGCGGTGACCCCGCAGGAAGAGGGCGCCGAAATCACCGTCTCCGCTCGGCTCGCCGGAGAACGGGTGCAGATCACCGTATCCGACACGGGTCCGGGATTGATCGAAGCCAAGCAGCGGCCGACTCTTTCAACCGGCGTGGGGCTCGCCAATATCAAGGAGCGGTTGGCCCAGGCTTTCGGGCCTGACCATCGATTTGAAGCGCGTTCGGACCCAGGGAAGGGGTTCAGCGTTGAGATCGAGATACCGTTCCAGATCGAGGAACCTAATCGAGAGGCCGCATGACCATTCGGACCATCCTGGTAGACGACGAATCCCTGGCAATTCAGGGGCTCGAGCTCCGGCTCCAGGAACATGAAGATGTCGAGATCATCGACAAATGCTCGAACGGGCGCGAAGCGATCCGTTCGATCAAGACGCACAAGCCAGACCTTGTCTTCCTCGACATCCAGATGCCCGGCTTCGACGGGTTCTCCGTCGTCCAGGGCCTGATGGAAGTCGAACCGCCGCTGTTCGTGTTCGTGACCGCCTATAGCGATCATGCCATCCGCGCCTTCGAGGCGCAGGCGATGGACTACCTCATGAAGCCGGTCGAACCCGCCCGGCTCGCCGACACGATCGAGCGGGTGCGCCAGCGCCTGAGCGAGAAGCGCGGCGTCGAGGAGATCGAGAAGCTCAAGGAAGTACTCGCCGAAGTCGCGCCCGACGCGGCCGACGAGATCGCCGCCTCCGCCGTCGATGGCGAGATGGCGTCGAGCCGCTTCGAGAAGCTCATCAACATCAAGGATCGCGGCCAGATCTTCCGCGTCGACGTCGACACGATCGAGCGGATCGACGCGGCCGGCGATTACATGTGCATCTACACCGGCGACAACACGCTGATCCTGCGCGAGACGATGAAGGACCTGGAGAAGCGGCTCGATCCGCGCCGCTTCCAGCGCGTCCACCGCTCGACCATCGTGAACCTCGACCTGGTCCGCCAGGTCAAGCCGCACACCAATGGCGAGTGTTTCCTGGTGCTCGATTCGGGCGCGCAGGTGAAGGTGAGCCGCAGCTACCGCGACGTCGTCGCGCGCTTCGTCCACTAGGCGCCGCACCTCAGGAAAAATCCGCAGTCGCGGGCGTGACCGGACCGGCGCGCCCGCGATTTTTCTATAATGGAGGGTGCACCAGCACCCAGCCTCTCCGGCGACAGCCAAGCCGCGTGGCCGCCTGCCCCTCGCACTCGCGTGGCAGGCGCTGCTGCTGCTCGCCCCCGGCCTGCTGATCTTCGCGCCGCCCGTGAACGGCACGATGCTGCTCGTGCCGCTCTATCCGGCCAGCGCCGCCACGGTGGAGGATGCCGCCCTGGCAGCCGGCGGGACCCCGGGCGCCGTGGGCCCGCTGCCGCGCTCGCGCTTCGTCGAGGGCGATCGTGCCCGCCTGCTCCCCGCCGCGCTCCGCCGCGGCATGATTCTCGTCAGCGTATCGCCGCGCATCTGCGGCGAATTCCAGATGGAACCCCAGCAATGACCGAACTCTCCCTCGACGCGATGCGCCGCATGGGCATGAAGCTGCTCGCCGCCCTGATGGGCGTGATGGCGCTTGCCACCGTCGTCGGCACCTTCTTCACCAGCGTGGGCAATGAGGGCATCGCCCTGTTCCTCGCGCTGGCGCTGCCCGCCTGGCCGATCTGGCTGGCGCTGGGCGGCCGCACCGATGCGCAGGCCCGCATGGTGGTGACCATGACGATGGTCGCCCAGCCCGCGGTGATGCTGTTCGTCTTCCAGGGCCAGCCCTGGCAGGTCGACCTGCACATGCTGTTCTTCGCCTCGCTCGCCACCACGGCGATGCTGGTCGACTGGCGCGCGATCGTCGCCGGCGCGGCCGTCGTCGCGCTCCACCATCTCGGGCTCGGCATGCTGGTGCCCGACTGGGTGTTCCTCAACGGCGGCGGCCTCGGCCGCATCCTGCTCCACGCGGTGATCCTGATCGCCGAGACCGGTGCGCTCGTCTTCCTCTCGGCCCAGCTCGCCGGGCTGATCGACGCGCTCAACACCGAGACCCGCCAGCGCGCCGAGATCGAAGCGCGCACCGCCGCCGAGCGCGCGCGCCACGAGGCCGAGCTCACCACCGTCATCGAGACGGTCAGCGCCAGCCTCTCCGCGCTCGCCAGGGGCGATCTGCGCAGCGGCATCGCCGGGCACCTGCCCGCCGCCTATGCCGCGCTCGAGGCCGACTTCACCCAGGCCGTGGAAAGCCTGAGCAAGCTGATCGGCTCGGTCGGCATGGGCACCGAGGCGATCCGCCTCGCCTCGAGCGAGATCGCCGCCGCGTCGGAAGACCTTGCCCGCCGCACCGAGAGCACCGCCGCCAGCCTCGAGCAGACCAGCGAGGCGATCGGCCAGATGGACCACCGGCTCAAGGCGATCGCGATCAGCGCCGACGGCGTCGTCGCCCGTGCCGACGAAGCGATCCTCACCGTGCGCGAGAGCCGCACCGTGGCCGATGAAGTCGTCGGCGCGATGGGACGCGTGTCGGACAGCGCCAAGGGCATCGACGATGTGATCGAGGGCCTCGACAAGATCGCCTTCCAGACCCGCGTGCTCGCGATGAACGCCGCTGTGGAAGCCGGCCGTGCCGGCGAGGCGGGCCGCGGTTTCGCCGTGGTCGCCGATCTCGTCTCCGCGCTGGCGATGCGCGCGGAAGAGGAAGCCAAGCGCGCCCGCGAGCAGCTGACCGTCACCCAGGAAGACATCCAGAACGCCGTCGGCGCGGTCGGCAAGGTCGATGGCGCGCTCGGCAGCATCTCGGAGCATGTCGCCCAGGTCCACCAGCTGCTCGGCGCCATGGCCGAGGACAACCAGACCCAGGCCGCCGCGATCGGCCGGATCAGCAGCGCGATCGGCACGATGGACGCCACCACCCGCCAGAACGCCGCAATGGTCGAGGAAACCTCCGCCACCGCGCGCAAGCTCAGCGACGAAGTCGAGGTACTGGCCGACAGTGCCGCGCAGTTCCAGGTGGCGGACGCCCCGGCGAACCCGATTCGCCGCAACGCCCCGGCGAGCACCCGCCTGCATTGAGCCGACTGCGCTTCCATCTTGCACCGCCGCCCCGGCACGCGCCGGGGTGGTAGCGCAAACACGCGGCACCTGTCGCGAAACCCGCACCAGCTAACGCCACCCAACACAAAAGGACGCTACGGACTCTTGCGGTTGTTCTGATGCCGATCTAGAACAATAAGAGAACAAGAGGGGTTCCCAAATGTCCGCAAAGTTCCAGAGCTTCGCCGCGCTGCACGTGCCCGGCGATCCGGTGATCCTGTTCAACGTGTGGGACGCGGGCAGCGCCCGCGTCGCCGAGCGCGCGGGGGCGAAGGCGATCGCCACCGGCAGCGCCTCGGTCTCGACCGCGCATGGCTTTGACGATGCCGAGGCGCTGCCGCTCGAGCTCGCGCTCGCCAATGCCCGGCGCACCGTCGGCGCGGTGGCGCTGCCGGTCAGCGTCGATTTCGAGGGCGGCTATGCCGTCGATCCCGATGCGGTTGCCGCCAATGTCGAGAAGCTTGCCGCCACCGGCGCGATCGGCTGCAATTTCGAAGACCAGGTCGTCGCCAGCAACGGCACCGCGGCGCGGGTGATGCACGGCGTCGCGGAGCAATCCGCCCGCATCGCCGCGATCCGCTGGACGGTGGGCCCGAATTTCTTCCTCAACGCCCGCACCGACATCTTCCTGATCGCGCCGGGCGACACGCATGACGCGGCGATGGCCGATGCGGCGATCGAGCGGGGCAAGGCCTATGCCGATGCCGGCGCCAGCGGCTTCTTCGTCCCCGGCCTGGCCGACCTGGCGCTGCTCGAGCGCGTGGCCAAGGCCGTGCCGCTCCCGGTCAACTTCATGGCCTTCCCCGGCGCGCCCGAGGCGAAGGCCGTGGCGGAAACCGGCGTGGCCCGCATCAGCCACGGCCCCTTCCCCCACATGGCCGCGCTCAAGGCCTTCGAGGACGCGGCACGGGCGGTGTTCGGGGGATGAACCGATGACGCGGGAACGAACACCCTGCGTCTATATCCTCGCCAGCGGTCCGAGAGGCACGATCTATATCGGCGTAACCTCGGACCTGCCCGGCCGGCTCTTCCAGCATCGTAATGGCATCACGGGTGGCTTCGTGCACGAGCACCGGGTCTACCGGCTGGTCTGGTACGAAGTCGCCGAATGCATGGAATCGGCCATCGCCCACGAGAAGCAGCTCAAACGCTGGCACCGCGACTGGAAGCTCAACCTGATCGAACGCCAGAACCCCGAATGGAACGACCTGGCACCGCGTCTGGGAATTGCCGAGCCGCTGCCCCAACCCCCACCGTCATGCTGAACTCGTTTCAGCATCCAACGCGCGGCGGGCGACGCCGCCTGATCCGCCAGGCTACGGCCCGGCCCAGCCTTGGACCCTGAAACATGTTCGGGGTTGCGACGCCGGTGAGGCAGCCAAGCTTCGAAAGTCCGGACTGAACCTGCGCCGGCCCGCGAACTGCCGAACCGCCGCCCCAAACTCACCGTCATGCTGAACTTGTTTCAGCATCCAACGCGCGGCAGGCGATACCGCCTGATCCGCCAGGCCATGGCCAAGCCCGACCTTGGACCCTGAAACAAGTTCAGGGTGACGAGGAATTCTGATGCTCCGTCTTTCCTGCGCGGAGGGGCTAGGAATGTAGGATTCCGCCTGCCACCCCCGACAGGCTCTTTCTCATCGTCGAACACCCCCCGAGGCGCACGAAACCGTGCTCCCGCGCGCATGCGTGGGGGTATCAAGAGATTCAATGAATCGCGCAGCCAACCGGCCGAAGATCAGCCCTCGGCCGTCTCTTCCGCTTCGCCGGCGGCCGGGCGCTCGAACCAGGCTTCCACCGGGCCGTTCAGCTTGATGGTCAGCGGGTTGCCCTTGCGGTCGACCTTGTTGCCCAGCGCGGCGCGGATCCAGCCTTCGGAAATGCAATATTCCTCGACGTCGCGGCGCTCGACGCCCTTGAAGCGGATGCCGATGCCGCGCTCCAGCAGTTCGCGCTGGAAAAAGGGGCTGTTCTGGTTGACCGACAGGCGGTCCGGAGGCGTATCACTCATGGCCGAGCCCTTTGCCGCTATTGGCGCAGGCTTTCAAGATAACGGTGGATCGACGAGACCACCACCGATCCCTCGCCCACCCCGGACGCGACCCGCTTCACCGATCCCGAGCGGACATCGCCGACCGCGAAGATGCCGGGCTTGGACGAGCAGAAGAAGGTCTCGCCGCTGCCCGTCCGCACGAAGCCGGAGGAATCGAGCGCCAGGCAGTCCTCGAGCCAGTCGGTCGAGGGCACCGCGCCGATCATGACGAACAGCGCCCCCACCCGGCGGCGGCTGGTCTCGCCGGTCTTGCGGTCGGTCCAGCGCAGCCCTTCCAGGTGCCGCTCGCCCTCCAGCTCGGTCACTTCGGTAAAGGGATGGAGCGTGATCCGGTCCGATGCCTCGATCCGGTCGATCAGATAGCGCGACATGGTCTCGGCCAGGCCCTTGCCGCGGACCAGCACATGGACGTGCCCGGCGCTGCGCGCGAGGTAGATCGCCGCCTGCCCCGCCGAATTGCCGCCGCCGACGACCACCACTTCCTGTCCGGCGCACAGCCCGGCCTCCATGTTGGTCGCGGCGTAATAGATGCCATTGCCTTCCAGCGCGGCATAATTGGGCAGGTCGAGCTTGCGGTAGCGGGCGCCGGTGGCGACGACCACGGCGCGGGCCTTGATCTCGGTGTCGTCGTCGAGCCGAACGGTGAATGGCGTCTGCGAGCAGTCGAGCCCCACCGCGCCGCGCGAGATCAGCAGCCGCGCCCCGAATTTCTGCGCCTGCACCTGCGCCCGCCCCGCCAGCGCCTGGCCCGAGATGCCGGTCGGGAAGCCCAGATAGTTCTCGATCTTGGAGCTGGTCCCCGCCTGTCCGCCCGGCGCGATCGACTCGATGACGATGGTATCGAGCCCTTCCGAGGCGGCATAGACCGCCGAGGCGAGCCCTGCCGGTCCGCCGCCGACCACGGCAACGTCGTGGACATGGCTCGGGTCGAGCTCGACGGTGAGGCCCAGCGCATCGGCGACCTGGCCGTTGCTCGGCCGGCGCAGCGTCTGGCCGCGGACCACCACCACCGGCAGATCCTCGGGGCTGAGCTGGAAACATTCGAGGAAGCCGCCGGCATCGGCGTCGGTCTCGGTGTCGATCTGGCGATGCGGCAGGCCGTTGCGGCGCAGGAAGCTCTCGATCCGCGCGGTGGCGGCGCCGTGCGCGGGCCCGATCAGCGCGATGCCCGCCTCGCCATGGAGCATCATCCCCACCCGGCGCAGGATGAAGGCGCGCATCACCACTTCGCCGATATCCGGCTCGGATGCGATCAGCCGGCGAAAATCGAGCCGCTCGACCCGGGCGACCCTGGTGCCCGGTCGTGCCCGGGCGGAGACGAGGATCTTGCGGTCGTTGAACAGGTCGAGCTCGCCGGTGAACTGGCGCGGCCCATGGACATGGACGACATGCTCGCAGCCCTTGGCATTCGCATCGAGCACTTCGACCGCGCCTTCGAGGACCAGGAAGAAGTCGACGCTGCGCTCGCCCCGCTCGAACAGCATGCCGCCATCCGGCCAGTCCTCGACGCTGCCGAACGCGGCGACGCGCCCGGCCATGTCGTCATTGAGTTCCGGAAAGGTCTGGGCCTCCCGCCGATAGGGATCGGAAGGATCGGCGGCGAGCTGCGGCTGCAGGTGCGAATCGGTGCCCATGGCCGCAGCGTAACAAGGGGGTGGCCGGTGACCACCCCCCTGAAAGTGTTAGCGGCAGTAACGCACCCGGACCGGACGATCGAGATACGGATCCCAGACGCGGCGGGTCTCGCACCAGCCGCGATACGAGCGGTAGTGGTTGCGGTAGTAATAGCCGTCGGTCGGGTAGTAGCCGTGATCGCGGTAATAGCCGCGATCATAGTCGTAGCGGCGGTCATTGTTGTTGGCGATCGCGGCGCCGATGGCCAGGCCGGCGATGCCCGCGACGATCGCGGTGCCGGTATCGTCATGGCCGCGATAATGGTGGCGGTCGCCATAATAGCCGCCGCGATAGCGCTGCGCCTCGGCCGACGGTGCGAAGGCGGTGAGTGCCGCGGCACCCATGGCGAAGCCGAGCACCACCCTCTGCGTGAACTTGAACATCATATCCTCCTCAACTGATGGCGCCTCCGGCTGCCCGAGGAGGGACGAGTCGCGGCGCTGAGGTTATGGAGATAACGCCCGGTGGCTGAACTGGTTCGGAATCGGTTGTTAAGCGGCGGTTTAGGCGGCTAAGCCCCGGGCATGCGATACTGGCTGCTGCGCTCCGAACCCGATGTCTATGGCTGGGATGACCTGCTCAAGGAGGGCGCCACCGAGTGGAACGGCGTGCGCAACTACACCGCGCGCAACTTCCTCAAGGAGATGGAGCCGGGCGACCTGGCGCTGTTCTACCATTCGAACACGGAGAAGGCTGCGGTCGGGATCATGGAGATCACCCGCGCCTGGCAGCCGGATGGCGACGACGGCAAATGGGCGAGCGTGGCGGTGAAGCCCGTGCGCAAGCTAGCCAAGCCTGTCACCCTTGCGATGCTCAAGGCCGAGCCCCGGCTCGCGAAGCTGGAGGTGCTGCGCCAGTCCCGCCTCTCGGTGACGCCGGTGCGCGAGGACGAGTGGGCGGTGATCCTCGAACTGGGCGACGCCTGACCCGAAAAAGCCGCGAAGGGTTTTGCGCCGCCGGCCGTTAAGGCCCTGCAGTGCAGGACAGTCTATGCCGGTCGGGTGTTGATGCAGAGTGGCGATGACGACGCGATGATGGCCCGGATCGCACGGCGCGATGCGGTGGCCTTCTCGCATCTCGTCGATCTGCATGCCGAGCGGCTGCATCGCATCGCGTGGCGGATGATCGGCGATGCCGCGGAGGCCGAGGACGTGGCGCAGGAAGCATTGTTGCGGCTGTGGAGCCAGGCGGGCGGATGGAAGACCGGCCGCTCGGGGATCGCGGCCTGGCTGACGCGGGTGGCGATGAACCTGTGCCTGGATCGGCTACGCCGCCGACGCTTCGCCAGCGACGAAGCCGTGCCCGAGCGCGCCGATGAAAGCCCCGCCGCCGACGCGCTGCTCGATGCCGAGCGGCTACGGGCGCAGGCGGTGGCGGCACTCGGCGCTTTGCGCGAGCGTCACCGCGCGGCGATCGTGCTGACCTATTATGAGGAGCTGCCGAACCACGCCGCAGCCACCGCGATGGACATGAACCTCAAGGCTTTCGAATCCCTCCTGCTTCGAGCCCGTACCGCCATGCGCGAAGCACTGGCGGCACGCGGTCTGGTATCGCTGGAGCACGCGGCATGAGCGGCGAGCCCTTCACCGCCGGCGAACGTGCCGCACTCGACCGGGCAAGCCCGCCGCCATTGCGTGCCGGATTCGCCAGGGACGTGACGGCGGTGGCACTGGCCGGCCAATTGCCCCCGCCACGACGGACGCTGCGGGGAAGTATCCGCCGCCACCGTGCGCTCTTCACCGGAGCGGGCGTGCTGCTGCTCACCAGCGCTGCGGCGGCAGCCTCGGGTGTACTCGGCAAGCTGCCGGATCCGCTCCCCGCCATCGCCGCTGTCTTCTCGCCCGCCCCCAGGCCAGCGCCCGTGGTGCATCCCCCGCGACCCAGGTTGGCAAAACCGGCGCCGCAGGCGACTCCGTCAGCTGTTCCGGAGGAGACCAACCCCATCCTCATCCACCGGCTGGAGCGGCGCGCGGCGATCCGCGCCCATATCGAGGCGATGCCGCCCGAGCAGCGCGAGGCGCTGCGTCGCCGCGTCGCCGAACGGCATCCCGAGATCGCCGCTCGTGCCCGGCAATTGCGCGACGAAGGCGATCCGCATCCGATCGCTCGCGCCATTTCCGAGAGCCCGCAGGCCCAGGCGATCCGCGAGCGCTTCGAACGCCGCCGCGCATGGCGGGAGCGACGTCGGATCGAAATGGACCGCGAAGGGAATCTTCCAGTCGACCGTTAGGGGAGCAGCAACCCACGGAGAAAAGCCATGAAGCGCCTGTTGTTTATCGCACCCCTGGCCCTGATCGCCCTGCCCGCCCATGCCCAGTCGTCGCACTCGACCACGGTCGACCGGCCCAATTACCAAGGCTCGCGGACCGTCACGCGGGACGGCCAGGGCAATGTCAGCCGCGGCACCAGCGTCGTCGGCAAGTCCGACGGAGCAATCGCCTCGCACAACTACAGCCGCGTCCGCAGCGATGGCGGCTGGAGCGCCAGCCGGGCCTCGACCGGATTCGGCGGCCGCTCGATTGCACTCAGCCGAAGCTTCCGCCGCCACTGAGCTCTCGTCCGGCGGCCCGCAATCCCGCGGGCCGCCGAAACCCTCAGGGCACGAGTAGCGGGCGCATTTTCGACACTGCCACCGCAAGTTCGTCCGCAACCATCTTGGAGAAGAAATCGGCACCGACCGGCCCGAGATGGGTATAGTCGAAGGCCAGCTTGGCATCGCCAAGCGGCTCCACCGCAGCGTTGTTCTGCGGCGCCGCCAGCGAGGCGGCAACGGCGGTGGGGTTCGCGATCGTTGTCCCGGTCAGCGCGGCTGCCGAGACTTCCCGCACCGGCGGCACCTGGGCGAAGCGGTTTGCCATGGAGGAGCCCAGTGCTTCGACAGCGTCCGCGCTGCGCTTATTCAAATCGATCAGCGGAACATTCAACTCAGTAGCAACCTTGCGGATCGACTCCGACCAGGGCTCGAGATCGCGGTCCAGCTTTCCGTCCTTGAACTGCCTTCGCGTAAGTGGCGTGAGCAATATCGGCTCGGCACCGGCCGCCCGCGCTTCCGCCACATAGCGCCGCAGGTTCGCGGGGAACTCGGTGGCGAGATCGGTCGAGCGGCCCGGCTTGCCCGGCTGGTCGTTATGACCGAACTGGATGAGCACATAGGTCTTCACGAAGCCCGGCGTCTTCATCTCGGCCAGCGCCAGATCCCAGCTGCCCTCCGCCCGATAACTATAGGTACTCCGCCCGCCCCGCGCCAGGTTCACGCACGCCGCGAAACTGGTGACGTGATAGGCGCAGAAGCTGCCGCCCCAGCCCGACAGCACCTGGGTGGTCGAATCGCCGACCAGGATGATCTTCGACGCCTTGATCGGCACCGCCGGCGGACGCTCGGAAGGCACGACTTGCGAGGTCGTCTGCGGTCCCGTCTGGGTCTGGGCCTGGGCCATGCCGGCCGAAAGCACCAGGCCGAGCCCGGCGAGCATCCATTTCGACATCCATCCCTCCTGAATCCTCTTTGCCGCGAGGAGCTAGATGACACCGGTGCCAACGGTCAAGGAAGGGGCAGCTGGATGTCCAGATCGCGCAGCCCCGCGGGCTCTGGAGGCGGGAGGTTGTCCAGGTCGATCGCGACGCGGCCGGACTTGTCGGGCTTCTTCCGAAACACCCGCCCGACCCCGCCGATCGCATCGCCGACCAGCTTGACCGGATTGGTCGACTCGCCGGGCTCCTCGCAGCAGCTGTTCGGATCGACGATCTTGCCGATGCCGCGGATCAGCGCGGTACCCATGCCGAAGATGTTGATCCCGGTGGTGCAGCCTTCCGACCGCGTCGCGCAGGGCGCGATCGAGGCGTTGAGCGCCCCGATGCCGGCGACATCCGGGTTGCTGGGCATCGGCCGGTCGGGCGGCCCGCGCTCGTCGGGCAAGGGCAGGCGCGGCACCGAATCGGCGCCCTGGCCGCAGACCAGGATCTCGTTCTGCTTGCGCGGCGGGCCGCTGGTGCAGGGATCGTTGAGGATCGACCAGCTCTGCTTGCCGTCCGCCGCCTGCCTGGGCTGGTTGACGGTGCCTGGCGCATCCTGCGCGGCAATCAGGACCAGCACCACAAGCAGCATCAAAAACTCCGCCCATCCACCGGGGACTAGACGGAGCTAACCATGGATAACCGCCTGTAGGGAAGCCCTTGGGGTGGAGAAATCACTCGAAGGCGGCGCGAGCGTGGTCAGCAGCCTTTGCGGACTCTGCCTCTCCCATTCTCACGCCCGATCTCGGGGCTAAGCAAATCGCGAAGCGCGATATCTCAAATGGCGCCAGCGCTCCGGAGAATCGGACTCACCTATCCGTCGTCCGTAATCGTGAGATTTCATTGCGAACCAACGCAAGATCGCGCGCGAAGCTGGGATGATCCGGCGAGCGCTCCGCCAAGCGTAACATCATCTTCTCGGCAACTTCGAACCGAACAAGAGCCCCCTCGGCATCCCCCTCAGCTTCGGCAAGCGCCGCCAGCTTGGCGTTGCTGACGAAGAGGTCGCGCTGCCACTCGCTGTTCTCTGGCTCCTGGGCCGCCAGCCGTTCGGAAATCACGAATCCCGACTCAAATCGTTTGCGTGCCGCGCCCAGATTGCCGGACGCCCCTTCGACATCGCCGAGCTTATTATAGCTCACAGCCAGATCACGCTGCCAGTCGCTGTTCTCCGGCGCCTGCGCTGCAAGCCGTTTGCGAATGGCAAGCCCCGCCTCGAATCGTTCACGCGCTACATCCAGATCGCCTGACGCTACCTCGACATCACCGAGCTTATTATAGCCCACCGAAAGATCGCGCTGCCACACGCCGTTCCCCGGTTCCTGCGCCGCCAGCCGCTCGCAAATGGCGAGGCCGGCCTCGAACCATTCTCGCGCCGTGTCCATATTGCCTGACACCACCTCGACATTGCCGAGCCTGTCGTAGCTAACCGCCAGGTCGCGCTGCCACTCACTGTTCCCCGGTTCCTGCGCCGCCAGCCGCTCGGCAATAGCAAGGCCGGCTTCGTACCGTTCACGTGCCACGTCCAAATTGCCCGACGCGACTTCTAGATTGCCGAGCCTGTCGTAGCTAACCGACAGGTCACGCTGCCACACGCCGTTCTCTCGCTCCTGCGCGGCCAACCGCTCGCAAATGGCGAGGCCCGTCTCAAACCACTCGCGCGCCGCGCCCAAATTGCCCGATGCTGCCTCGACGTTGCCGAGCCTGTCATAGCTCACCGCTAGGTCACGCTGCCACTCGCTGTTTCCTGGCTCCTGCGCGGCTAGCCGCTCGGCAATGGCAAGACCTGTCTCAAACCATTCACGTGCCGCGCCCAAATTGCCCGACGCCATCTCGACGTTGCCCAGCCTGTCGTGGCTCACGGACAAGTCGCGCTGCCACTCGCCGTTCCCCGGCTCTTGCGAAGCTAGCCGTGCACGAATGGCAAGCCCTGCCTCGAAACGCTCACGCGCTGCGCCCAAATTGCCCGACGCCATTTCAACGTCACCGAGTTTATTGTAGCTGACCGTTAGGTCGCGCTGCAGCGCTCGATTCTCCGGCTCCTGCGCAGCAAGCCGGTCACAAATGGCAAGCCCTGCCTCGTAACGTTCGCGCGCCGCCCCCAGATTGCCCGATGCCACCTCGACGTTGCCGAGCTTGTTGCAGCTCACCGTCAGGTCATGTTGCCACAAGCGGTTTTCCGGATCCTGCGCGGCCAGTCGTTCGGAGATGGCGAGGCCGGCCTCGAATTGAGCCCGAGCGAGGCGCAATTCCCCCTCTGCGATTAGAATGTCGCCGAACTCATTATGCAGCACACTCCGGTTCCGCTCGTCGGGAGCTCGTTGAAGTGCCGAGGAGAAACAAGCTCGGGCCTCTGCGAGCGAAGAGTAAACCGCCTCCAGCCGGCCCAATTCAATCCAGCTCCACAGATCCTCGGGATCGAGCTCGACCGCGGATCGATAGGCGTCACGCGCCTTGCCGGGGGAGAATGGCGCGATGAGACGCGCGGCCTGGCGGAACCGTTCGGCGTTGCGGCGCTTGCCGGCTTCGGCTTCGGCAACCAGCGCCCGGTAGGCGCCTTCCGGGTCGCCGCTGGTCGCCTCGTTCGCGATCTCGCGGTCGCGGGCGGATTCCGATCCGGCGAGTTGCTGGACGGTGCGCGCCGCGGTCTCGAGCTGCTGCCCGCCGACACCGCCCTGTTGCTTGAGGATCGCAAGGATTTCATCCAGCTGTGCGGACATCCCAGCGTCGCGCTGCTCCGATTCCGCACCCTGCAACGCCGTGTTGGCAAGCGTCTCCTCGGCCAGCGCTCGCGTCCGGTCTCCGTCGTCGGTGACGATCGCCAAGGCTTCCTTTGCCGTGACCGGCCTCGGCCCGAGCAATTGCGCCGCTGTCGCCACGAAACCGAGGATCGCGGCGATGCTACCGATCAGGGGGAAGCCGGGCGTAAAGGCGGCGATACAGGCGTCAGACCAATCCGTGCCTGGCGTATCCTTGATCTTGTCATAGGCAGCACCGACCGCGACGGCCCCGCCTCCAAGAAACGCGCCGCCCGAAACGAATATCGCCTTAAGTGATCCCCACCAGCTCGGCATCGCCCCCTCCGCCCCGCCTGGAGGATGGCAAAGGGAGCGCTGAAATCAAGCGAAGTTAACGCGCAAATGACCCATTTGCATTCGCGCGCACCCTCCCCGCCTTTCCGCGAGGAAGCTCCCCCAAAGCAAAAGGCGCCGGGGTTTCCCTCCGGCGCCTTTCGTGTCTTCGAGCCTCAGGCCGCGTTCTTCGCGCGGCTGGCGCGCTTGCGCTCGTGCGGGTCGAGGTGGCGCTTGCGGAGGCGGATCTTGGTCGGGGTGACCTCGACCATCTCGTCATCGTCGATGTACGCGATAGCCTGCTCCAGCGTCATCTTCTTCGGCGGGGTGAGGCGGACGGCGTCGTCCTTGCCGCCCGAAGCGCGGAAGTTGGTGAGCTGCTTCGCCTTCATCGGGTTGACCTCAAGGTCTTCCGTCTTGGCGTTCTCGCCGACGATCATGCCCTCGTACAGCGCCTCGCCATGGCCGACGAACAGGATGCCGCGCTCTTCGAGCGGGCCCAGGGCGTAGCTCTGCGCTTCGCCATTGCCGTTCGAGATCAGCACGCCGTTCTTGCGGCCTTCGATCTGGCCCTTGTGGGGGCCGTACTTCTCGAACAGGCGGTTCATGATGCCGGTACCGCGGGTGTCCGACAGGAACTCGCCATGATAGCCGATCAGGCCGCGCGACGGCGCCGAGAAGGTGATGCGGGTCTTGCCGCCGCCCGAGGGACGCATGTCGGTCATCTCGGCCTTGCGCTGGTTCATCTTGTCGACGACCGTGCCCGAGAATTCATCGTCCACGTCGATCACGACGGTTTCGTACGGCTCGGTCTTCTTGCCGTTCTCGTCCTCGCCGAACAGCACGCGCGGACGGCTGATGCCGAGCTCGAAGCCCTCGCGGCGCATCGTCTCGATCAGCACGCCGAGCTGGAGTTCGCCGCGGCCGGCGACTTCGAACGAGTCCTTGTCCTCGCTCTCGGTCACCTTGATCGCGACATTGCTCTCGGCTTCGCGCTCGAGACGGTCGCGGATCATGCGGCTGGTGACCTTCGAGCCTTCACGGCCGGCCATCGGCGAATCGTTCACCGCGAAACGCATCGACAGCGTCGGCGGATCGATCGGCTGCGCCTGGATCGGCGTCGATACCGTGGTGTCGGCAATGGTGTTCGACACGGTGGCGACCGTCAGGCCGGCCAGCGAGATGATGTCGCCCGCCTTGGCTTCGTCGGTCGGCACGCGCTCCAGGCCCTGGAAGGTCATGATCTTCGAGGCGCGGCCGGTCTCGATCACCTTGCCGTCCATGTCGAGCGCATGGATCGGCTGGTTGAGCTTGACCGTGCCCGACTGGACGCGGCCGGTGAGGATACGGCCGAGGAAGTTGTCGCGATCGAGCAGCGTCACGAGGAAGCTGAACGGCGCGTCCTGGTCGAGCGCGGGCGGCGGCACATGCTCGACGATCTTCTCGAACAGCGGCTGCAGCGTGCCTTCGCGCGCATCGGCATCGTCCGAGGCATAGCCGTTGCGGCCCGAGGCGTAGAGCACCGGGAAGTCGAGCTGGTCGTCATTGGCTTCGAGCGTGACGAACAGGTCGAACACTTCGTCGAGCACTTCCTGCACGCGCGCGTCCGAACGGTCGATCTTGTTGACGACCACGATCGGGCGCAGGCCGAGCTTGAGCGCCTTGCCGGTGACGAACTTGGTCTGCGGCATCGCGCCTTCCGACGAATCGACCAGCAGGATCACGCCGTCGACCATCGAGAGGATGCGCTCCACCTCGCCGCCGAAGTCGGCGTGGCCGGGCGTGTCGACGATGTTGATGCGAACCGGCTCGCCGCCACCCGGAGGCGCCCACTCGACCGAGGTCGGCTTCGCCAGAATGGTGATGCCGCGCTCCTTTTCGAGGTCGTTCGAATCCATCGCGCGCTCTTCGACGCGCTGGTTGTCGCGGAAGGTGCCGGACTGACGGAAGAGCTGGTCGACGAGCGTGGTCTTGCCGTGGTCGACGTGCGCGATGATCGCCACGTTGCGGAGGTTCATGATGCTATCCTGGAAGTAAGTTGGCGGGCCCGTACAGCAATTTGTGCGTTGCGGGAAGCCCGGTGATTCGCCGCGGCTTTCGAGACCTGCCGCCCCGAAAATGTTGAATCCCTTGAATCCCCATGCGTGCACGCGGGGTGCCTCCCAGGGGAGATGGGCAGGCGCATTGCCGGCGGCAAGGGGAGCCGGGTTCACCAAATGGGGGGATTGGAGCAAGTGCGCGCATCGGACATTCTGAACCACAAAGGCGCCGTGTAGGACAGCGCGAACCGCATGAAGGGAAGACCATGGCCGAGCCGCTCAAGATCCTCGTCATCCTGGGGAGCATCCGCGAGGGGCGGATGGCCGAGCCGGTGGGCCAATGGGTGGTCGAGGGCGCGGCGGCGCGGCCGGAGCTCGATCCCGAGCTGATCGACCTCAAGGACTGGAACCTGCCCTTCTATGCCTTTGCCAAGCCGCCGGCGGCGGGGGACTATCAGGACCCGCTGCAGCAGCGCTGGGCGGAGAAGATCGCGAGCGCCGACGGCTATATCCTGATCTGCCCCGAATATAATCACGGGCTGCCGGCGGTGCTCAAGAACGCGCTCGATTTCGTCTATGCCGAATGGCACCGCAAGCCGGTGGCCTTTGTCGGCTATGGCGGCAATGGCGCGGCACGATCGATCGAGCAGGCGACGATGGTGGCGCGCGAGCTGCGCATGGCGCCGCTGGAAGCGTCGGTGCACATCATGAGCGTGTGGAGCAAGGTGACCGGCGGCCGCTTCGCGCCGGACGACAAGGATGCACGCTGGACCCAGCACCTTTATGACGAGCTGACCTGGTGGGGCCGGACGCTGCGGGCCGGGCGGGAGCAAGGCTGAGCCCCGTGGTTCCAGCCCAGCTGTTTCGGGGTGACGCGAACAGAGTGTGATATATAGCTATATCACAAGCGGCGCTGCCGGGTGTGGCACGCAAGGGAGTAAGGGAATGAACAAGGGAATGGCGCTGCTCGGGCTGGCGCTGCTGGCGGGCTGCTCGGGCGCGACGACCACCGAGAAGCAGAGCGTGAACCTGGTGCTCGATGCCGATTTCACCACCGGCACGCTGCTGCTGACCTGCCGCGATTCGAGCAGCGGCAGCTGCCATGTGCTGGTCGCCGGATCGGGCGAGCCGGTGCGGCTGAGCGCGGAGAAGGGCAAGACGGCGGAATCGGCGACCGGCGCGGCCGAGGGCGCGCGCTTCTGCGCCGGCGGGGCCGAGCCGCAGAACGGCTGCAGCCTCACGCCGCTGCGCGACGGCGAGCAGATCTATCGCTCGAGCCGGGTGAAGACCGAGAGCAAATAAGCGCCCCTTGGCTTGGCCCGTGGGTGTATTATATAAACGACACAGTTGGACTGTTGTCCGGATCACCCTATGCTTAGGCCGGACAGTTTGGAGACGCGAGAATGGCAAGCGAGACCTTGGTGGCCGAACAGGATCTGGTGCTGACCCCGCCCGAGCCGGTGAAGGTCGTCGCGCCGGAAAAGGCAGCCGGGCTGGTGCCGGTGGACGATACCAAGAAGACCGAGCTGGAGACCCGCGTCGACAGCTTCATCGAGGATCTCGTCGCGCAGGACGTCAACAGCCCCGAGTTCGGCAAGCGCGTCGATGCGATCGCGGCGATGGGGCAGAAGGAGATCCGCGACGCGGCGGGCCAGTCCAACCGCTTCCTCGACCGGCCGGTCAAGGCGATGGGCAATGACGGCGTCGGCGCCGACCTGCTCGCGCTGCGCAAGAAGGTGGAGGAGCTCGATCCCAGCCAGAACGGCAAGCTGATCGGCGGCAGCCAGGGCTTCCTGTCCAAGCTGTTCGGCGGCGGGATGCAGCAATATTTCCGCAAGTACCAGTCGTCGCAGACGCACATCAACGGCATCCTCAAGAGCCTGGCCAACGGCAAGGACGAGCTGCTGATGGACAATGCCGCGATCGATACCGAGCGGCAGAATCTCTGGGCGTCGATGGGGCGGCTGGAGCAGATGATCTACTTGTCCAAGGCGATGGACGCGAAGATCGAGGACAAGGCCAACGAGCTGGATCACACCGATCCCGCCAAGGCCAAGGCGCTGCGCGAGACCGCGCTCTTCTATGTCCGCCAGCGCACCACCGACCTGCTCACCCAGATGGCGGTGACGGTGCAGGGCTATCTCGCGCTCGACCTGGTCAAGAAGAACAATGTCGAGCTGGTGAAGGGCGTCGACCGCGCCAGCACCACCACCGTCTCGGCACTGCGTACCGCGGTGACCGTGGCGCAGGCGCTGACCAACCAGAAGCTGGTGCTCGACCAGATCACCGCGCTGAACAGCACCACCGCGGGGCTGATCGATTCGACCGGCGCGCTGCTCAAGAGCCAGTCGGCGGCGATCCACGAACAGGCGGCGAACTCGACCATCCCGGTCGAGACGCTGCAGCGTGCCTTCCAGAACATCTATGACACGATGGACGCGATCGACACGTTCAAGCTCAAGGCGCTCGACAACATGAAGGTGACGGTCAACACGCTGTCGAACGAAGTCGAGAAGTCGAAGGGCTATATCGCCCGCGCCGAGGGGGCTTCGCAGAACCAGGTCTCGGGCGGGGCGGAGACGTTCAAGCTGGAGGCGATGTAAGCCGTGCCCACCGATGTCGATCGCGAACTGAACCGGATCGGGAGCACGCTGGACCGCGTGCGCAGCCGCACCGACTTGGCCGTCTCCAGCCGCAACCGCCAGCACCGCGAGGCCGAAGTGGTCCGCCGGCTCGGGCGGATCGCGGCGGCGGACGGCGCGATCCTCGTCGGCGCCATCGCCTTTGCACTGATCGTGGCGCCGCTGGGCATCATGGGCGCGATGCTGGTGGCGGTGCTGATGATCGCGGCGACGATGCTCTTCGCCGTAATGCCGGCGAGCACGCCGGTGAATGTCGAGAAGCTGGCGGAGATCCCGCTCAAGGCGCTGCCGCGCTCGACCGAGCGCTGGCTGGAGACGCAGCGCCCGGCCCTGCCCTCGCCGGTGCGCGGGCTGGTCGATTCGATCGGGGTGAAGCTGGAGACGCTGGCGCCGCAGCTGGCAACGCTCGACGAGAACAGCCCGGCGGCGGTGGAAGTGCGCAAGCTGGTCGGCGAGCAGCTGCCCGAGCTGGTCAAGGGCTATGGCCGCGTACCCGAGCCGCTGCGCCGGGTGGAGCGCAACGGCCTCACCCCGGACCAACAGCTTGCCCAGGGCCTGCAGCTGATCGACGACGAGATCGCCGAGATGACCGCGCAGCTGGCGCAGGGCGACCTCGACAATCTCGCGACGCGCGGGCGGTTCCTGCAGATCAAGTATCAGGGCGAAGAGGGCTAGGCGCGGGCCTATCCGGGCGCGTCGTGCTTCCAACTGTTCCCCGGCGAAGGCCGGGACCCAGTTGCACTGTCGCCCGCGAGGGTAGACCGCCCCAACCAGCTTCGCCGAAACCGGGCCCCGGCCTTTGCCGGGTAACTGAAGAAGTATGTTGGCAGGGCCTAATGCGGCCAGCCGCCCGCCGCGCAGCGCGCGTCGAAGCTGCGGGCCAGCTCGGCCAGGCTCACCGAGCCCAGCCGCGCCACCAATAAAGCCTCCGCCTCGCGCAGCGCATCGTCCAGCGCTTCGTTGACCGCCTGCTCGACCGCGCAGGCCGGGTTCGCATGCTCGCTGCCGATCGCGAACAGGGTCGGGCCGCCGACGGCGCGGTGGATGTCGAGCAGCGAGACCTTGTCGAGATCGGCGGCGATCGCCCAGCCGCCGCCATGGCCCTTTTCCGAGCGGACATAGCCCGCATCACGCAGCCCCGCCATCGTCCGGCGGACGACCACCGGATTGGTCTGGAGCATCTGGGCGATGTGCTCCGACGTCATCGGCCCGTCGTGCCGCGCCATGTGGAGCAGCACATGGAGCATCCGGGATAGGCGGCTGTCCTTTCGCATCCTGTCTTTCCTCGGGCGCGCCGGGCCGGTTGGCAAGCGCGTGCTTTCATGATACTTGTATTGTTACATGATTCGCGAAAGGCAGCCAATGACCGAGAAGAAGCACGAGAACCCCGCGCATTGGGACGAGACGGCGGCCAATTACGAGCGCACCGCCCATCCCTTCACCGCGCAGTTCGCCGAGGCGGCGCTGGCGCGGGTGACGCTGACGCCCGGCATGCAGGTGCTCGACGTGGCGGCGGGGACCGGAGCGCTGACGCTGGCCGCTGCGCGGAGCGGCGCCTATGTGCTCGCCACCGATTTCTCGGCCGGGATGGTCGCGCGGATCGCCGCCGCGAAGCTGTCCAATGTCGATGCGGAGGTGATGGACGGGCAGGCGCTCGACCTGCCGGATGCGAGCTTCGACATCAGCTTCTCGATCTTCGGAGTCATCATGTTCCCCGACTGGCGCAAGGGGCTGGCCGAGATGGCGCGGGTGACGAAACCCGGCGGGCTGGGTGTACTCGCCACCTGGCGGAGCGAAGGCGCGGCGACGTTCCTGCTGCTCTCGCAGATCCGGCGGCGACTGTTCCCCAGGCTCGACGGCAAGACCAGGCTGCCCGAGGGCGCGGTGGCGCTGGGCGATCCCGAATGGCTGTCGGCCGCGATGGTCGATGCCGGGTTCGCGGCGCCGGAGATCAGCCAAGTGACGCATGATTTCGTGCTGGACGTGTCGCAGCTCGACACGCCGGACGAATTGTTCGGGATGAGCCCGGACTGGGTGGCGCTGGATGCGGAGCAGCAGGCGGCGGTGGTCGAGGAGGTGCGGCGTATGGCCGATGGGCAAGCGGTGTTGCCGATACCCTCGACGGCGCTGATTGCGGTGGCGGGGCGGTGAAGTTCTGATGACGGAATAGTATCAGCTGTTCCCCGGCGAAGGCCGGGGCCCAGTTGCAATGTTGCCTGAGAGGTTAGACCGCGCCAACCAGCTGCGCCGAAACTGGGCCCCGGCCTTCGCCGGGGAACTTAAGGGAGGAAACTAACTAGCTCTCCAGCGCTTCCCGCGCGCGGTGCGCCAGTCGCTCGATCGCGGCTTCGTGGATGCCCGGCGCGCTCGCGAGCAGGCCGAAGGCCTTGGCGCTCGGCGTGTTGAAGGCGAGCGGCTGGCCGAGCACGTCGGTGATCACCCCGCCGGCCTCGTGCACCAGCAGCACGGCGGCGGCGACGTCCCATTCATTGCCCCAGCGGATCGTGGCGAGCAGGTCCGCCTCGCCCGCCGCGACCATCGCGATGCGCAGCGCGATCGAATTGGGCTTGTCGACGATCACAAGGTCGGCATCGACCTTGGGCAAATGGTCGGTCGGCATGCGCGATCCGGCAAGCTGGTCGCGCGGGGTGACGTGGAGCTGCACGCCGTTGCGCGCGGCGCCCCTGCCCGCTTCGGCGATCCAGCGCTCGCCGCGCGCCGGCGCATCGAGCACGCCGATCACCGGCGCGCCGTCCTCGACCAGCGCGACCGAGACCGACCAGCCGGGACGGTGGCGGAGATAGTCGCGGGTGCCGTCGATCGGATCGACCACCCAGATGCGCCGGGCGTCGAGCCGCGCGCGGCTATCGGCGGTCTCCTCGGACAGCCAGCCGGCATCGGGAAGCAGCGCACTCAGCCGTTCGCGGAGCAAAGCGTCCAATTCGAGATCGACATCGCAGACCGGGCTGCCGGGCACCTTCTCCCAGCGTTTGAACTCGGTCTCCCAGCGCGTCATGGCGAGGCGGCCCGCCTCCGCGGCGATCGCCGCGACTTCGGAGGCGAGGCCGGCTTCAGGCACCGGCGATCGTCATCCAGTCGATGCGGATCGTCGGCGCGTTGATCCCGTAGCGGAACTCGAGGTCGTTCGCCGGGGTCATCGCGAGGAACATGTCCTTCAAGTTGCTCGCGATCGTGATCTCCGAAACCGGGCGGGTGATCTCGCCCTTCTCGATCAGATAGCCGGCGGCACCGCGGCTATAGTCGCCGGTGACGCCGTTGACGCCCTGGCCGATCAGCTCGGTGACCAGGATGCCATAGTCGATCTCGCCGACCAGCGTTTCCGCCGGGATATGGCCGGCTTCCATATAGAGGTTGGACGGCGCCACGCCCGGCGCGCCGCCGATGCCGCGCGAGGCATGGCCGGTCGGCTCGAGACCGAGCTGGCGGGCCGAGGCACTTTCGAGCAGCCAGGTCTCGAGCATGCCGGCATCGACCAGCTTGACCGGCTGGACCGGCAGCCCCTCGCCATCGAAGGGGCGCGAGCGCAGCCCGCGCGGGCGGTGCGGATCGTCGCGGATCGTCACGCCCCTGGCGAAGACCTGCTGGCCGAGCCGATCGAGCAGGAAGCTGGTCTTGCGGGTGATCGCGGCACCCGAGATCGCGCCGAGGAAATGGCCGATCAGCCCGGCCGAGACGCGGCGATCGAAGACGACCGGCATCGCGCCGCTGGGGATCCTGGCCGGATCGAGCCGGGCGACCGCGCGCTCGCCGGCGAGCGTGCCGATCGCCTCGGGCGCCTCGAGCTGGGCGGCGTGGCGGGCCGAATGGTGCGCATAATCGCGCTGCATGTTGCCGCCGGCGCCGGCGAGGACACTGGCCGAGATGCCGTGGCTGGTCTGGGCATAGCCGCCGGTGAAACCGTGGCTGGTCGCGAGCGTCATCACCGAGCGCGAGGCGCCGGCGCTGGCACCCTCGCTGTTGGTGACGCCCTCGACGCTGCGCGCGGCCTGCTCGGCGCGCTCGGCCAGGGCCTTGAGGCTCTGCGGATCGACATGCGCGCCGTCGTCGAGATCGAGCTGGGGCGGGGCGCCGTGGAGCAGCCTGTCCTGCGGGGCGAGGCCGGCCCATTTGTCCTCGGGCGCTTCCTTCGCCATCGCGACGACGCGCTCGACCAGCATATCGAGTGCGGCCGAACTCAGGTCCGAGGTGGAGACGCTGGCCGAGCGCTGGCCGATGAAGACGCGCAGGCCGAGTTCCTCGCTCTCGGAACGCTCGACATCCTCGAGCGCACCCATGCGGACGGAGACGGACTGCGAGCTGTCGGCGGCGAACACGGCATCGGCGGCATCGGCGCCCGCCCGGCGCGCCCGCGCGACGACATCGGCGGCGCGTTCACAGGCTTCGGAAATGGTCAGCATCGCGCCGACTTAGGTATGCCGGGGCCGAAGGTCAAAGCGGCAGCAGTCAAAGCGTCTGGCCGACGACGAAGCAGGCGGCGAACATCAGCAGCCCGGCATTGCGGTTCGACCGGAAGCGCGCGAGCGCGTTGGCGCCGTCGGCGGTGTCGAGCGTCGCGACCTGCCAGAGCAGGTGGAGCGCCATCGGCAGCAGGGCGAGGAGCGCGAGCCAGTCGGGGCGGAGCTGCCAGATCGCGGCGCCCCAGCAGGCTATCGCGACGACGTAGAACGCCGTCACGCCGCCCTGGATATGCGCGCCCATCGCGCGGGCCGAGGAGCGGACGCCGACCAGCGCGTCATCCTCGATATCCTGGATCGCATAGATGGTGTCGTAGCCGATCACCCAGGCGATGCAGCCGGCATAGAGCAAGGCGAGCGGGAGCAAGGGCTGGGTGCCGATCTCGGCCCAGCCGACCAGAGCCGCCCAGGAGAAGACCATGCCGAGCCAGGCCTGGGGCCACCAGGTGATCCGCTTCATGAAGGGATAGGCGGCGACGGGCGCGATGCTGGCGAGCGCCACCAGCCGCGCCGGCCAGTGGAGCTGGAACCAGACGACCAGCCCGACCAGACAGAGCAGGCCGAGCCAGAGCAGGGCAGCCTTCACCGACACCGCGCCGCTCGCCACCGGGCGGCTGCGGGTGCGGGCGACCTGGCGATCGAGATCGCGGTCGACGATGTCGTTGAACACGCAGCCGGCGCCGCGCATCGCGATGCTGCCGAGGAGAAGCCAGAGGATCAGATCCCAGCGCTCGACCGCACCGCCCGACAGCGCGACCGCCCAGGCGCCGGGCCAGAACAGCAGCCACCAGCCGATCGGCCGGTCGAACCGGGCGAGCAGGGCATAGGGTCGTGCGGCGGCGGGGAGCAGGCCCACCAGCCCGCGATGCTCGGTATCGGGTACGATCTGCTGCGCTTCGGCCATGGCCTGTCCCTCCGCGCCTGCGCGCCAAAGATCAAGCCCGCAACATTCTGGCATACTCCTGCGACAAAGCGGGCGCAGGCGCGGGTTGCCTTTATTTCACCCGGGAAACAGTCGATGCGCCTTTTCCTCGCCAGCCTGACGCTCGCCGCTGTCGCCACCCCTGCCCTGGCCGATGATGCGCCGAGCTTCTTCATCAGCCCGATGGGCGAGCCGTTCCGCGGGCCGGACGCGCCCAATATCTGGTTCGACAAGGCCGATGCCAATCATGACGGCGTGCTTACCCAGGACGAAATGGAAGCCGATGCGGCGCGCTTCTTCGCGACGCTCGACAAGAACAAGGATGGCGAGCTCGATCCCGAGGAGATCGAGAATTACGAGACGGTGGTCGCGCCGATGATCAGCGTCGGCGGCTATATGGGCGACCAGCCGGAAAGCACCGAAGGCGATGGCGACGGCCAGAAGCGTGCGCCTGCCTATGTCGCGCAGGGCGCCGCCCGCTTCGGCTATTTCGACTATCCCGAGCCGGTGGTGGTGGCCGACACCAATTTCGACCGCGGCGTGGATGCGCGCGAGTTCCGCGTCGCCGCCGACAAGCGCTTCGCGCTGCTCGACAAGAATGGCGACGGCAAGCTGGAGAAGTCCGAACTGCCCAAGATCGAGAAGGCGAGCTTCAGGCCCGGCAAGCGCGGCAGCGGTGGTGGTCGCGGACGCGGTGGACATGGCGGCGGCGGGCGTCGCGGTGGCGGCGGCTATGGCGGTGGCGGCATGGGCTCGGGCGGTGGCATGGGTGGCATGGGTGGTATGGGCGACTAAGGCCGCCTTTTCTCGTCACCCCGGGCTCGACCCGGGGGTCCCGCTGTTTCCAAACCAAGCAGAAACGGGACCCCGGCTCACGGCCGGGGTGACAGGAAAATGATTCAACCGGATTGGGTTCCAGTCTAGAGCATTGCCATGCCCGCTACGCCCGCCTGGCCGCCCCAGTCCGCCCCGCGCCTGTTCGTCGAGACCGAGCTTTCGCCCGGCGAGATCAAGATCGACGGCCCGCAGGCGCATTATCTGATCTCGGTGATGCGGATAAAGATCGGCGAGGCGATCAAGCTGTTCGACGATCGCACCGGCGAATGGGCCGGGGTGGCGCGCTCGATCGGCAAGCGCGACCTGATCCTCGAAGTGACCGACCAGTTGCGCGAGCGCGAGCCGGTGCCGGACCTGTGGCTGTGCGCAGCGCCGATCAAGAAGGGACGGATCGACTGGATCGCGGAAAAGGCCTGCGAGCTGGGGGTCGACCGGCTGGTGCCGGTGCTGACCCGGCGCGCGGTGGTCGACAAGCTCAACCTCGAGCGGCTGCGTGCGCACATGATCGAGGCGGCCGAGCAATGCGGGCGCACCGCCCTGCCCCGGCTCGACGAGATGGTGAAGCTGCCCGCGCTGCTGCGCGACTGGCCCGAGGAGCGGGTGCTGTTCTTCGCCGACGAGACCGGCGGCGTGCCGGCGGTGGACGCGATGCGCGCCAATCCGGGACCGGCGGCGATCCTGATCGGACCCGAGGGCGGGTTCGACGAGAGCGAGCGCGAGGCGATCCGGGCGCATCCGAAAGCGATCGGGATCGCGCTGGGGCCGCGGATCCTGCGGGCGGAGACGGCGGCGGCGGCGGCGGTGTCGCTGTGGATGGGGGCTGCGGGGGACTGGTGATCGCCGCGTATCACCAACCGTCACCCTGAACTTGTTTCAGGGTCCAATTCTCCACCAACGATATCTTCCGAGGCGCGCTGGATGCTGAAACAAGTTCAGCATGACGGAGTGGATCAGGCCGGCCGCAGCTTGCTACCCACCCAGGCGAAGAAGCGCGGCACCGGGGCGTTGCGCTGCATCCAGGCGCTGTATTCCTGATAGGCCGGATCGGCACCCAGGTGCAGCTCCTCGGTGCGGGCGCGCCAATAATAGATGCCGCTGACCACGCCCATGATGGCCGCGTTGCGCAGCCCCTCGACCCAGCTGGTGGTGGCGAGGAAGGGCAGGCCCGAGAGCCACCAGAACAGGTTCTTCGACAGATAGGCCGGGTGGCGGCTCCACGCGTACGGCCCATGGGTCAGGACACCGCGGTGCGTGAGGTTGGAGAAGCGCAGGCCGAAGGCGATCGTCGCCCAGGCATAGATGCCGGTCAGCACCACCAGCACCGCGCCGAGCCCGCCCAGGATCCAGGGATGATTGGCGAACCAGAAGGTCCAGTCGGCGCTGCCCGGGTGATAATCGAGCACGCCGCCTTCGTTCATCAGCACGAAGGGCGGGTAGCAGATCAGCGCCGCGGTCCAGCCCGCCGCATAGGGCGTGGCGCTGCGGATGTGCGAATCGAGCGGGCGCATCGTCAGGATGTAGCCGGCGGTGGCGAAGGCCACGTCGATCACGAACATGAAGCTGATGCAGTAATTGGCGATCACCGCCGGGCTGTCGAACATGCGCGCGAAGTTCCAACCGACGAAATCGCCGAAATTGGGCGGTACGATCGAGAGCATGAAGGCGAGGAAGAAGCCCTTGATCGCCCAGCTGCGCAGATGGTTCTGGATCGCCGGCATGTCGATCGGCTCCTTGACCCCCATCAGCCATGCGCCGAGGTGCCAGGCGCCGTCCTTCGGCTGGACCAGCTTGCGATCGAGCCACAGGACATAGGGGATCGAGAGCAGGAACAGCGCCGGCGCCGCCATCTCGATGCACCAGATCGACCAGCCGAAATTGGCGTAGCGGCCCGTCCACCAGAAGCGGAACGTGGCATAGATCAGCGCGATCCCGCCCCAGGTGAGCCAAAGGCCGGTGAGCTTGGTGATCGAGATGTCGAGCGTATCCCTGAGCGTACGCTTCGAGGACCAGTCGATACCGGTGCTGCGGTTCAGGTGGACCTTGTCGATAAAGATCGACCAGAGCACCATCGGCAGGGCACAGGCGACGACATTGACCAGTGCCGAATAGGGCCCGTCCATGCCGTAGAAAGTCGCGATCGCGGTCCACAGGCTCATGCCGGCCAGGCCCGCCATGCCGACACCGGTACTCACCGCCGAGCGGGGCCGCGGATCGGCCTGGCTTTCCGCCGTCAGCTTGGGATCGTGATACATGGCGGAAACGAGTAGCGCGCAATGGTTAGCGTCCCGTGAAGGATTGCTGTCACGCGCAGGTCTTTACGCTTCCGCCCGCAGGGTCCTATGACCCTCCCACTCGAAAATGAGAGGTCGCTTCCACCGATGATCCGTGCGCTTGCCGCAGCTGCCCTGCTCGCCTCCGTCTCCGCTCCCGCCATCGCCCAGAATTCGGTGGTCCAATCGGCGCCGGCGCAGACCGCGCCCTATCCGAACACCATCCCCGATGCGCGCGACGTCGCCTATCCCGGCACGCTGACGCTCGACATCGACGCGACCGACATCACGCGCGGCATCTTCAACGTGAAGGAGACGATCCCGGTCGCGAAGAGCGGGCACATGGTGCTGCTCTATCCGAAGTGGATTCCCGGCAAGCACGGCCCGCGCGGCGAGATCGAGAAGGTCGGCGGTCTCGTCATCAAGGCGAACGGCAAGGTGATTCCGTGGAAGCGCGATCCCGTGGACGTCTATGCCTTCCACATCGACGTGCCGGCGGGCGCGAAGAAGCTCGATGTAAGCTTCAACTTCGTCTCGGCCACCGTGGGCGACCAGGGCCGCATCGTGATGACGCCCAACCTGATGAGCCTGCAGTTCTTCTCGCTGAGCCTCTATCCGGCCGGCTATTTCGTCCGCCGCGTGCCGATCCAGGCGAAGGTGACCTATCCCCAGGGCTGGACCGCCAGCTCGGCGGTGGACGCCAAGGTGGCCGGCAATGTCTACAGCTATGACAAGACCAGCTACGACATCCTGATGGACTCGCCGGTGCTCGCCGGCCGCTATTACCGCCAGCTCACGCTGAGCGACCGCGTGACCGTCGAGACCTATGCCGACAGTGCCGAGGAGCTGGCCGCCAAGCCCGAGCAGATCGCGGCGCATGCCAAGCTGGTCGACCAGGCAGTGAAGACCTTCGGCGTCGAGCATTATGATCACTACCGCTTCCTGCTCTCGATCAGCGAGGAACTGGGCGGGATCGGCGTGGAGCATCACCGCAGCTCGGAGAACGGCACGGGCCTGGGCTATTTCACCAAGTGGGACGAGAAGGCGACCAGCCGCAACCTGCTGCCGCACGAATACACCCATAGCTGGGACGGCAAGTTCCGCCGCGGCGCCGACCTGTGGACCCCGGACTATCGCGTGCCGATGCGCGGCTCGCTGCTGTGGGTCTATGAGGGCCAGACCCAGTTCTGGGGCTATGTGTTACAGGCGCGCTCTGGGCTGGTGAGCAAGGCCGATACCCTGGATGCCTATGCCAATATCGCCGCCAACCTCGACAATCGCCAGGGCCGCACCTGGCGCCCGATGGGCGACACCACCAACGATCCGGTGATCACCCCGCGTTCGCCAAAGGGCTGGGTGAGCTGGCAGCGCAGCGAGGACTATTACAACGAAGGCCTGCTGATCTGGATGGAAGTCGATTCGATCCTGCGCGAGAAGTCGGGCGGCACCAAGTCGATCGACGATTTCGCGCATATCTTCTTCGGCGGCCGTGACGGCGATTTCGGCGAGCTGACCTACACGTTCGACGATGTCGTCGCGACGCTCAACCAGGTCCTGCCCTATGACTGGCGCACGCTGCTCAAGGAGCGTGTCAACGACGTGTCGGAGCATGCGCCGCTCAGCGGGTTCGAGCGCAACGGCTACAAGCTGGTCTATAACGACACCCCCAACAAGGTGACGCCCAAGACCGCCACCGACCTGTCCTATTCGATCGGCCTGTCGATCGGGCCCAAGGGCATTACGGGCGTGATGTGGGGCAGCCCGGCGTTCGACGCAGGCATCACCCTGGCCGACGAGATCGTCGCGGTGAACGGCGCGGTGTTCAGCGGCGACAAGCTGCGGGACGCGGTGAAGGCCGCCAAGGGCAGCAAGGAGCCGATCAAGCTCACCGTGAAGCGCGGTTCGCGCTACCGCGACGTGGCCATCGACTATCATGACGGGCTGCGCTATCCGCACCTCGAAAAAACAAGCGAAGGAGAGGCTGGCCTGGACAAACTCCTCCAGCCCAAGTGAGGCCGGAGGGGCGCAACCGCCCAGCTAAGGGATAACAGCAGCGTGCGTATTGATCTTATTCCGGTGGGTGATGATCCGCCGAACAGCCTGAACGTCATCATCGAAGTGCCGGTCGGCGGCGAGCCGGTGAAGTATGAGTTCGACAAGGAGAGCGGTGCGCTCTTCGTCGATCGCATCCTGCACACTCCGATGCGCTATCCGGCGAATTACGGCTTCGTGCCGCACACCCTGTCGCCCGACGGCGATCCGCTTGATGCGCTGGTCATCGCGCGCTCGCCCTTCGTGCCGGGCTGCGTCGTGCGCGCCCGCCCGATCGGCGTGCTCAAGCTCGAGGACGAGGCCGGCGGCGACGAGAAGCTGATCTGCGTGCCGGTCGACTCGACCTTCCCTTACTATTCGGACATCGGCGAGCGGCAGGACCTGCCCTCGATCGTGCTCCAGCAGATCGAGCACTTCTTCAAGCACTACAAGGACCTCGAGTCCGAGAAGTGGGTGCGCATCGGCCAGTGGGGCGATGCCGAGGAAGCCAAGAAGATCGTGATCGAAGCGATCGAAGCCGCGAAGAAGGCCAAGGAGGCCGCCGCGGCTTGAATGGCGCGCTGGCCTGGCGACTGTGCGCAGTGGCCGGGCTGGCGACGCTGGCAGCGTCGATGGGGTTCGGGCGCATCCCGGACCTCGTCGCCTGCGGCCCCACCCATGGTGCCGGGCCGATCATTGCGCTCGAGCTGGTCCGCAATCCCGCCGAGCTCGCCGAACTGTTCGGCGCCCCGCCCTGTTCGGAGAAGTTCCGCATCGCGCAGCTGAGCGCGAGCTGGTGGGACGCGCTCGTCTTCATCCCCGCTTACGCGACCTTCCTGGTCCTCGGCGCCTGGGCGCTGCGCCACGGCGCACGCACGCTGGGCCTCGCCGCGATGGGCGTGCTGTTCGCCGCCGCGCTGTTCGACCAGGTCGAGGGCGTGATCCTGCTCCAGATCCTGCCGGTCGGCCCCGATGCCCAGAGCCTGTTCGACATGCTGTTCGTCGTGGTGCGCACCAAGTTCGCGCTGCTCGGCATCGGCGAGCTGATGTTGTCGCTGCTGGCATGGCGCGGAACCCTGGTCGCCAAGCTTACCGCCGTGCCGCTGGCGGCAGGCGGGCTGGTCTCGCTCTGGTTCCTGCTGAGCGAACCGCACCATCCCTGGATGATGCAGGCGCACAGCTATGGCTGGATGGCGCTGCTCGCGCTTGCCGTGGTGGGTGCGATCAACCCGCGCTGGGTGCGCCGGGCATGAGCGCGCCGCATCGCCGCGGCATCGGCAATGTCGTGGCGCCGCCGCGCTTCCTGCTGTTCCTCGCCGCGACCCTCGCGTCTGGCTGGATCCTGTTGCCGGCGGTTGGCCTGCATTTCGGCGTCATGCTGGCCTTCGATATCGGCGCGGCCGCCTTCCTGATTTCGACGATACCCCTGCTGAGCCACCGCGCCAGCGGGATGCGTGAGAGCGCCTGCCGCAACGATGCCAACCGGCCGATGCTGCTGCTGATCACGGTAATGGTGGGCGCCGCTGTGTTCACCTCGATCGCCGCCGAAGTGCTGAGCGGGATCAAGTCCAACCCCTGGGCGCTGCCCGCGATCCTCGGCACACTGGCGCTGAGCTGGACGTTCAGCAACACCATCTACGCGCTGCACTATGCGCATATCTTCTACACGGCGGCACGGAACGGCGCCGATTCGGGCGGGCTGGAATTCCCGGACACCAAGGAGCCCGATTACTGGGACTTCCTCTATTTCGCGGTCTGCCTGGGCATGACCTTCCAGACCAGCGACGTGACCATCTCCAGCCGGCGCCTGCGCCGCGTGGTGACCGCGCACTGCCTGGCGGCGTTCGTGTTCAACCTGGGCATCCTGGCGTTCACGATCAACGTGCTGGGCGGCGGCTAGGCGATCGTCACCCTGAACTGGCTTCAGGGTCGAACCCTTCGCGAGGAAGGGGCAAGAGGCTCGAGCGCTTCCCCGCGCCGCACGTTGGATGCCGACGCAAGTTCAGCATGACAAAGAATGCGGTCAGCGCTTCCTTGGCTTTGCCTTGGGCTTCTTCGGCGGTGCGCGACGGGCCGCATCGAGCGCGAGCAGCGCCCAGCGGCGCAGTTCGTCGGCATCGTCATAGGTCTCGTCGGGCGCGCGGCGATAGTTGAGCGACTGGACCTTGCCGTCCTCGCGCGTGACCGAGAAGCGCTCGGCATCGCCCCATTCGGCATCGCTCTCCGCATCCGCCTTGAGCCACAGCGCGTCGAAGGCGAGGATCGCGAAGGCCAGCCCGTCGCAATAGAGCGCCGCGCCGCCGAACAGCCGCTTCGAGGTGACCGTGCCGATCGGCTCCATCGCCTCCGCCACCCAATCGACCAGGCCCTGGTCGATCGCCATCAGCCGCGTCCGGCCAGCTTGAGCAGCGCATCGCCCGCAACGCGCTGCACGGTCCATTCTTCCATCGCCTCGGCGCCCATCGCCCGGTAGAAATCGATCGCCGGCGTGTTCCAGTCGAGCACCGACCATTCGAAGCGGCCGCAATCCCGGTCAAGCGCGATGCCCGCCAGATGCCGGAGCAGCGCCTTGCCCGCCCCCGCGCCGCGCGCGTCGGGGGTGACGTACAGGTCTTCGAGATAGATGCCGGGCTTGCCGGTCCAGGTCGAGAAATTGTGGAAGAACAGCGCGAAGCCCACGGCCACGCCGTCCAGCTCGGCGATCAGGCTTTCGGCAACGCGGGTCTCGAACAGCGCCTTGTGCAGCATCGCCTCGGTCGCGACCACCGCGTCGGGCTCGCGCTCATAGACGGCAAGCTCGCGGACCAGGCCGAGGATCAGCGCGACGTCGTCGGGGGTGGCGGTGCGGATGGCGATCATGAAAGGGCGGGCTCCACTTCGGGCTCGGCGATGCCGGGCTTGCTGCGCGCCGCCATCACGCATCCGGCGACGATCAGCAAGGTGCCGCCGATGGTGAGTAGCGTGAGCGGCTCGCGGAAAAACAGCCAGCCCATCAGTGCCGCCCAGATGAAGGCGGTATATTCGACAGTGAGCAGCACCTGGGCCTCCGCCCTGGCGTAGGCCCAGGACAGCAGCAGCAGGGAGACGATCGCTAGGCCGGCCGCCAGCACCACCAGCCACCATTGGCCGGGTGCCGGCATCACCAGCAGCCAGGGCGCCGGCAGCGCGAACAGGCCGAGGATGATCCAGTTCTGGAAGAAGGCGATCTCGATCGGCCCGGCCTGCTGCGCCTGGTGCCGCGCGATGACGAGATTGACCGCGTAGAACACCGCCGAGGTGAGGATCGCGATCATGCCCAGCGCCGAATCGGGCCGGTGCGGCGCGCCGAGTTGCCCGGCCAGAATGATGCCGACCCCGGCCAGGCCGAGCAGCGAGCCGAGGATCGAGCGGGTGCCGATCTTCTCGTGCAGGAAGACCGCGGCGAGCGCGAGCGCGATCAGCGGGGCGATGAAGGTGAGCGCGATCGCCTCGGCCAGCGGCACGCGGACGATCCCCCAGAAGAAGGCGATCGCCATCACCGCGATCACCACGCTGCGGATCGCATGGATGCGGAGCACCCGGGCCGACGGCAGGCGCTGCCCGGAAAAGGCGAACAGCGGCGTCATGATCGCCGCGCCCGCTACCAGCCGCCAGAAGATCGCGGCATAGGCGCCGATGACGAGGCTGATCCCCTTCATCACCGCGTCCATGATCGAATAGAGCGCAATGCCCGCGCAGGCGGCGAGCAGCGCCGCGACCACGCGCTGCCGTGCGGTCACTCCGCGGCTTGCGCAGCGGCCTCGCTGGCCGCCTCGATCTCCGCCGCCTTGGCCTCGACCAGCTTGACGATGTGATCGAGCATGTCGGCATCGTTCACTGTGTGATCGGTGACGCCCGACAGATAGACCATGTGCTTGCCATTGCCGCCGCCGGTGAGGCCGATATCGGTCTCGCGCGCTTCGCCGGGACCGTTGACCACGCAGCCGAGCACCGAGAGCGACAGCGGCGTGCGGATGTGCTGGAGCCGGTCCTCGAGCGCCTGCACCGTGCGGATCACGTCAAAGCCCTGGCGCGCGCAGCTGGGGCAGCTGACGACGCGGACACCGCGATTGCGGATACCGAGCGCCTTCAAAATCTCGAAGCCGACGCGGACCTCTTCCTCCGGCTCGGCTGAAAGGCTGACGCGGATCGTGTCGCCGATGCCGAACCACAGCAGCGAACCGATGCCGATCGCCGACTTGACCGTACCGCCGACGAACCCGCCCGCCTCGGTGATGCCGAGGTGCAGCGGGCAATCCACTGCGTCGGCGAGCTGCTGGTATGCGGCGACGGCCAGGAACACGTCCGACGCCTTCACCGCGACCTTGAACTCGTGGAAGTCACGGTCCTGGAGCAGCTTGATATGGTCGAGCGCCGATTCGACCAGCGCCTCGGGGCACGGCTCGCCATATTTCTCGAGCAGGTCCTTCTCGAGGCTGCCGGCATTCACGCCGATGCGGATCGCGCAGCCATTGGCCTTGGCGGCGTTGACCACTTCGTTCACGCGGTCGGCCGAGCCGATATTGCCCGGATTGATGCGCAGGCAAGCGGCGCCGGCATCGGCGGCTTCGAGCGCGCGCTTGTAGTGGAAATGGATGTCCGCGACGATCGGCACACGGCTGGCACGGACGATCTGCTTTAGCGCCGCGGTCGATTCGACGTCCGGGCAGGAAACGCGGATGATATCCACGCCGGCATCCTCGCAGCGGCGGATCTGGTCGATCGTCGCGCGGGCATCGGAGGTGGCAGTGTTGGTCATGGTCTGCACCGTCACCGGCGCATCGCCGCCAACGGGCACATTACCCACCATGATCTGACGGCTGGGCCGCCGGACGATATCGCGCCAGGGACGTACGGACATGGCGGCCATATAGGCGCTTTGGTCCCGGGGGGCCAGTCGCCAGAATATCGAGATTCCGTGCAGATGCGCGCCCCGCGCTTTACGCGATGCTAAGCAACCCGGGTTAAGCTTGCAGGCTGTTCGATTAGCCCGAGGCCTGATGCGGCACGATCCTGTTCCCGTAGCTGCACCGCGAACCAGCCAGCGCCATTACGGCATGGACTGGCTGCGGATCGCTGCGTTCGGGCTGCTGATCCTCTATCACATCGCCATGGCCTTCTCGCCCTGGGACTGGGTGATCAAGACCGGCTATGCCTTCCAGTGGCTGATCCCGCCCATGGCGCTGCTCACCCCCTGGCGGCTGCCGTTGCTGTTCGCCGTCTCCGGCTATGCCTCGCGCAAGCTCTATGACCGCGCGCGCGGCGACTTCGCGCGGAGCCGTGCGCTGCGGCTGCTCATCCCGCTGGCCTTCGGCATGGCGGTGCTGGTGCCGCTCGAGATGTGGGTGCGGGTGATGGAGAATGGCTATCCCCATGGCTATCTCCATTTCTGGGCGCTCGATTACTGGCGCAGCGGCATCTTCTGGGGCCGCGAGTTCCCGAGCTGGGAGCATCTCTGGTTCGTCGCCTATCTCGCCGCCTACACCTTGCTGCTCGCGCTGGTGCTGGCGCGCGCTGGCGGGCGGACGCTGCGCGCGATCGACGCAGCGGCGGAATGGCTCACCCAGGGTCGCCGCCTGCTCTGGGTGCCGGTGGCGGCACTGGCGGTAGCGCGGCTGGCGCTGCTGTTCGTGGCGCCCGAACGCCAGGGGCTGCTGCGCGACTGGGGCGGACATGCGCAATATGTGCCGATCTTCCTGTTCGGCTTCGCGCTGGCGGGATCGCCCGGACTATGGGCGGCGATCGCGCGCAACTGGAAGCCGGGCGCGGCGATGGCGGCGCTGGCCGGCGCGGTGGTCGTATCGGTCGAGCTGGCCTGGCCGGGCGCCAGCGTGCCGCCGCATGAAGTGATGGCGCTCGATCGCGCCGCCCGCACCGCCATGGCCTGGGGCATGATCCTCGCGCTGTTCCACATTGCCGAGACGCGCTGGAACCGCGATCATCCGCTGCGCAAGCCGCTCGCCGAGGCGGTGTTCCCCTTCTACATCGTCCACCATCCCGCGATCGTGCTGATCGCCTGGTATTCGCTGCCGCTGCACCTGAGTGCCCCGCTCGACTTCGCGCTGCTGCTCGGCGGCACGGCGAGCGTCTGTGCCGCGACCTATCTGATCGGCCGACGGATCGGCTGGCTGCGCCCGCTGATCGGACTCAACCGGCTGGCGAAGCCCGAACATCCTGCTAGGGAGACAGCGCCTGCCTCTGGAGTAGTCTGATGCGCTTTCTCGTGATCCTCGCGGCCCTGATCGGCTTCGCCGCGCCCGCCAACGCCTATTGGGAATATGGCCACCAGACGGTCGCCGCGATCGCCTGGCGCAACGTCGCCCCGGCCACCCGCGCGAAGATCACCCAGCTGCTCCGCCACACCGACCTGCTCAAGACCGAGGGCTGCCCCGCGACCAATATCGAAGAGGCTTCGGTCTGGGCCGATTGCATCAAGAAGCTGGGCAATGACTGGCGCTACGCCTCGGTCTGGCACTATCAGGACGCCGACGTCTGCAAGCCGTTCGACGTGACCGCCGAATGCAAGGACGGCAATTGCGTCTCCGCCCAGATCGAGCGCGACGTGAAGATCCTCAAGGACCGCAAGGCGCCGCAGGTCGAGCGGGTGAAGGCCTTGCTCTTCCTCGTCCATTTCGTCGGCGATATCGGCCAGCCGCTGCACGGCGCCGAGCACGACCATGACGCCGGCGGCAACAAGGCGCAGGTCAGCTATGGCATCTACACCACCGACCGGCTGAACCTCCATTCGGTGTGGGACGGGCTGCTCGCCGAGCGTGCGATCACCTCGGGCCCGAGCATCGTGCGCACCTATAGCCGCAAGGACCGCGCCGAACTGGGCGGGGGCACCGTGCAGGACTGGGGCAAGGACAGCTGGGAGCTGGCCAAGACCGTCTATGCCGACCTGAATGGCGGCGAGACCTGCAAGCCGATCACCACCCGCATCGCGATCACCGAGCCGATGATCGAGAAGTGGGTGCCCGAGGCACGCACCCAGGTCATCAAGGGCGGCCTTCGCCTTGCTCGCCTGCTTGACGAGGCCCTGGCCTAACGCTTCTCCGTGACGAACCCGGCGATGGCATCGACCAGCGCCGGGGCAACGGGCAGCGACGCATCGCCATAGGTCGCGATGCTCGCCATCCGCTCCTCGCTCGCGGCGATGCGGAGCACATGTGTCATCCCCGGCACGATCGCGAGCCTGGCACCCGGCCTTGCCCCGGCAAGCGCCTGGGCGTCCGGCACACCGATCTGGATGTCGCGATCGCCCTGGGTGACGAGCAGCGGCACCTTCAGCGACGCCGCGAGCCTGGGCGGATCATAGCGGAACTGGTCGATCAGGAAGTCCTGCACCGAATCCGGAAACAAGGCGGGCAGCGGCGGCGGCATTGCGGCGGTGTCGGCATGCTTGCCGCTCTCCAGCGTGTCGACGAGCGACAGCAGCGGCTCGAGCAAAGGTGCATTGGCCGGATTGGCGCGAAACTGCGCGCGCATGATCGCGGCGAGCGGCCGCCCGGCGGCAGCGACCAGCACCACGCCGCACACCCCTTCGGGCTGCTGCGCGGCGGCGAGCACGACCAGCCCGCCCTCGCTATGCCCGCCCAGCCAGATGCAGGAACGGCCGGTACGCTTGCGCGCGACCTCGATCCAGGCGCGGACATCCGCCGCGTAATCGGCGATCGTGACATGATTGCCGTCCGCGACCGCCGCCCTGCTGCCAAACATGCCGCGCTTGTCGATACGCAGCGTGGCGACACCGCGCTTCGCCAGCCCATCGGCGAGCTGGCGATAGGGCCCGCCGGCGACGCCATAACGGTTGTTGCCGTCGCGATCGGTGGGGCCGGAGCCGGGCACGATCAGCACCAGCGGCGCCTTGGGGTCTGGATCGATCAGCGTGCCGGCGAGATCCCCCTGCGGCCCCGGCGCGGTGATCTCGACACCCGCGGGCGCCTGCTGCGCAAAGGCCTGAGGCACGGCGGCAAATGCCAGCGCCAGCACAACCTTCAGAGAAGAATGGCCGGGGCGAACCCGGAATGCGTTGCCAGTCATGCGAAACCTCCCTTCTTGCGTCCCTGGCCGGAACCGCGCGCGACGCGCCGCCTAGCCCTTGGCGTAGTTCTCCAGGAAGCCACAGCGCGGGCAGCGCCAGGTCTGGATGCTGATCGGCTTGTGCGGCAGCTTGAGGCCGAGCAGCAGCGCCTTGCGGGGCGGCCCGGCTACCCAGCCCGTTGTCCGCCGATAGCTATCGCGATCGGCGAGCGTGAAACCTTCCTCCATCGAGCCCTGGCATTTCGGGCAGCTGTTCGACCGCATGGTCCCTCTCCTTCCAGTGCCGGGCACTGATCGTTCGTTACGCATCGCCGCCCCAGCGGAAACGCCAGTCGCCATCGGTCTTGCTGGCAATCAGCCACAGATAAGCGCCGATCACCGGCAGGAGCAGCACCAGCCACAGCCGATCGCGGTGCGTCGCGAAATTGACGATCAGGCCGACGATCGCGACAAAGGCAAAGGTCGCCGCCCAGCCCTGCCAGGTGACCGGCACCGCACCCAGGCCGAAGCGCTTGGGACGGAACCAATAGCCGGGGCGAACCGAGCCCTGCTCACGGAAGCGGGCGCCCATCACTGGAACAGCGCCAGGGCGATGCCGGCGACCAGCGCGAGCCCGGCGATGCCGAGCACATAGGGGAGATGCACGCGGCGGATATGCGTGGCGAGCAACATCGCGAAACCCTTTCAGTCAGCCTTGCCGTCGTCCGCGGCAGGCGAGGATGTGCGCCAGGCGACGACCAGGAACAGCGCCGTCGCGGCAAGGAACAGGATCAGCCAGGCGGCGACCCGCACCGGCTCGGGCGGAAGGATCACCGGGGTAAGCGCCACGCTGAACAGCACATAGGCGATGGTGACCGCCCCGCCCTGCCGCGTGCACGGCGTGATGTTGTATTTGGCGCCCCGGCGGACCCGGACGAACCATGCATCGGGACGCCGGGGCCGGGTCATGCTTCGTCTTCCCTTGCCTTGGGCGGTCGGCCGCGCCGGGCACGCACCGGCTCGGCCAGCTTCACGCCCCGGCGCCCCAGCGCCTCGCGCAGCAGGCATTCGACCTGGGCATTGACGCTGCGCAGGTCGGCCGCCGCCGACCGCTCGATCGCCGCATAGAGCGCGGGATCGAGCCGGAGCGGGAAAGCTTTCTTCTGGGGCGGTTCGGACACGGGGGACGCCTTGATACTTACTGGTAGAGCGAGCCCGTGTTGACCACCGGCTGGGTATCCCGCTCGCCGCACAGCACGACCATCAGGTTCGATACCATGGCGGCGCGGCGCTCGTCGTCGAGATGCACCACGTCCTTGGCCGAAAGCTGGGCCAGCGCCATCTCGACCATGCCGACCGCGCCTTCGACCAGCGTCTGGCGGGCGGCGACCACGGCCTGGGCCTGCTGGCGGCGGAGCATCGCACCCGCGATCTCCTGGGCATAGGCCAGATGGGTGAAGCCGCACTCGTCGACGGTGATGCCGGCGACGCGCAGCCGCTCGATCAGCTCGCCGCGCAGTTCGGTGCCGACCTGGTCGTGATTGCCGCGCAGCGTGACTTCCTGATGCTCGAAATCGTCATAGGGGTAGCGCGAACCGATGGTGCGCACCGCCGCTTCGATCTGGACGTTCACGAACGCCTTGTAGTCGTCGACGTCGAACAGCGCCTGCGCCGTGTCGGTCACGCGCCACACCACCTGCGCCGCCATCTCGATCGGGTTGCCGCGCAGGTCGTTCACCTTGATGCGCTCCGAAATGATGTTGTTGGCGCGCACCGAGACCTTCTTCTTGATCAGCCACGGCATGGCCCAGCGCAGACCGGTGGTGCGATCGGTGCCCTGATAGTCGCCGAACAGCGTGATCACCGCCGCCTGGTTGGGCTGGAGCAGGTAGAAGCCGCACAGCACGAACAGCTCGACGAGGATCGCGACAAGGAGCGTGGTGATCACGATCCAGTCGGCGATGCGGTCGATCTGCGAGAGCGCCGCGCCCGCCGCGACAATCGCGAGCAGCGCCACGAGCAGCATGCCATAGCCGCTTGCCGTGGTTGCAGTCTTCTCGCTGCTCTGGCGCAGTGCCGGCGCGGCGCTACGAACGTCAGTCATCATTACCTCCCGAAATTATGATATCGTATTTATATCGAGTCGGAACGCCCCGCAAGCGGAATCGGAATGCGGTTCATGCCCGGCTCATCCGCATTCGAGAGAGTGCCCGCCGTTCGAGAGGGGGAATCGATGCGACCTTTTCTGCCTGCCATGCTCTGCACCGTGATGCTGGCGACGCCGGCTTGGGCCCAGCCCTCCCCCGCAATGATCGCCCGCGATGCCGATTCGGCGATGGCCGCGGCAATCGATGCGAAGGGATCGGGCGCGGTGGTGCTGATCGCGCGGGGCGACACGGTGCTCTATCGCAAGGCACGCGGCATGGCCGAAGTCGAGCTGGGCGTGCCGCTCGCGCCCGACCAGGTGTTTCGCATCGCTTCGATCACCAAGAGCTTCACCGGCGCGCTGCTCGTCCAGATGGCGGCACGCGGCGAAGTCTCGCTCGATGCGCCGGCGGTGCGTTACCTGAGCGACCTGCCTCTGGATCCGCGGATCACGCTGCGCCAGCTGCTCAGCCATACTGCCGGCGTCAGCGAGACCGACGCAGTGCCGCAGCCGCCCTTCGGCAATGGCGAAGTACCGATCGCCGAGCAGGTGCGGCGGATCGCCGCGCGACCACTCGCCTTCGAGCCCGGTACCGCGCAGCGCTATTCGAACGCCGGCTATATCCTGCTCGCGGCAGTGATCGAGAAAGTGACCAGGCAAAGCTGGGACGAGGCGATGCGGACGCGCCTGTTCGTGCCACTCGGACTGGCCGAAACCGCCTATGACCGCTTGGACGACATCGTGCCCGGCCGGACGAGCGGCTATTCCAGTGACAAGGGCGTGCTGCGCAATGCCGCGCCGTTCAACGTCTCGATCCCCAAGACCGCCGGATCACTCCGCTCGACGGCTGCGAACCTGCTGCGCTGGATGCGGGCCTTGTCGCAGGGCCGGGTGGTCGGCACAGCTGGCTTTGCCGAGATGAGCAAACCTGCGCTGGCAAGCGTCGGTGTGCAGGAGCGCTATGGGCTGGGCCTCTATCGCTGGCAGATCCGCGGTCAGGACGCGATCGGGCATACGGGCCAGATCAACGGCTTCACCTCGGCGCTGTTCTACCTGCCCGCCGGAGACGCGACGGTGGTGGTGCTGGCCAACAGCGACAGCTTCGACGCGCAGACGCTCGCCCGGCGAATGGCGGCGATCGTGATCGGCAAGCCCTATCCGCTGCCACGCCCCAGCGCCGTTCCAGCCGAATCGCTGAGGCCGCTTGCCGGCAGCTATGGCAGCGATCCGGCAACGTCCCGCACGATCGCGGTGCAGGACGGCAGGCTGGTGATCAGCCGCCCCAATCGCGGCGGCATCCCGGCCGTGCTGGGCAGCGACGGCGCGCTCCGCTTCGTGCCCGACGAGCTCAGCTATTTCCTTCCGGTACGCGATGCGGAGGGCGCGGTGATCCGGCTCGACTATTTCGCCCGCGGCGAAGGCCCGGCACTGCCGCTGCCTCGCCAGCCCTGAACACGAAAAAGGCCGCCGGAATTGGTCCGGCGGCCCGTTTCCTGTCAGGCGAAACGCCTCAGCTGATGACGATGGTCACAGCGCGGCGGTTCTGTGCCCAGCTGGCGTCGTCCGAGCCGAGCGCGATCGGGCGCTCCTTGCCATAGCTGATCGTGGTGATCCGCGCGGGCGAGATGCCGCGCGAAGCGAGGTAGTTCTTCGCGGCATTGGCGCGGCGATCGCCCAGGCCGAGATTGTACTCGCGGGTGCCGCGCTCGTCGCAATGCCCCTCGATCGTGATGCGCGTGTTCGGGTGGCTGGTCAGCCACTGCGCCTGGCTGTCCAGGATCGCGCGCGCTTCCGGATCGATGTCATACTGGTCGAACGAGAAGTGGATCGTGTCGCTCGCCACTTCGCGGCGGAACTGCTCGTTGATCGGCGCCGCAACCGTGTCGCTGTCGCCCTCGCCGGCATTGACCGGACCGGTATCCGACGGCGCGGGCGGAATGTCGGCGACATTGCGCTTCTTGGTGCAACCCGCAGTGGCGATCAGCGCGATGCCGAGCACCAGGCCAGTCGTGATCTTGGACATGGTCTTTCCTCCTTCTCTGGTCGCATCTCGTCCGCTTGCCCGGACGCTAGCACAGATGCGGTAACGTTTCAGGGGCGAATCGGTCCCCAGCTGGGATCCGATCCGTCGAGCGGCGTGGGAATGCGCCGCGCATTGGTGCCGGTGAGGTCCACCGACCAAAGGTCCGGCCGGCCCGAACCCTGGGCCGAACGGAAGAACATCAGCACGCGGCCGTTGGGCGACCAGCTCGGTGCCTCGTCGCCCCAGCTGTTGGTCAGCAGCTTCTCGCCGCCGCCCGAAGGGTTCATCACGCCGATCCGGAAGGCGCCGCCGCCGGTGCGGGTGAAGGCGATCAGGTCGCCGCGCGGGCTCCACACCGGCGTGGCGTAGCGGCCACCGCCGAAGCTGATCCGGTGCTGGTTCGAGCCATCGGCGTTCATCACATAGAGCTGCTGGGTGCCGCCGCGATCGCTCTCGAACACGATCTTCGAGCCGTCGGGCGAATAGCTGCCGCCGGTATCGATGCCCGGCGAATTGGTGAGCCGCTGCGATTCGCCGCCCGCCGCCGCGATGCGATAGATGTCGGTATTGCCGGCCTGCGACATCGAGAACAGCACCCAGCGGCCGTCCGGCGAGAAGCGCGGCGCGAAGCTGAGGCTGACATTGGAGACAAGCAGCCGGTTCGAGCGCGCCGCCATGTCATAGACATAGATGGACGGCTTGCGCTGGGTGTAGCTCATGTACACGATCGCGTTCTGCTTCGGCGACATGCGCGGCGTCAGCACGATCGACTGTCCGTTGGTCAGGAAGCGGTGGTTGGCACCGTCCTGGTCCATGATCGCCAGCTGCTTGCGACGCTTGTTCTTGGGGCCGGTCTCCGCGACGTACACCACCTGGCTGTCGAAATAGGGACCCTCGCCGGTCAGCTTCGAATAGACCGCGTCGGCGCACTTATGCGCCGCGCGGCGCCAGTCACCCGGCGAGACGACGAAGCCCTGGCGCACCAGCTCGCTCTGCAGCAGCACGTCGTAGAGGTAGCAGCCCACGGTCAGCGAACCGTTGCCATTGGCGCGGACATAGCCCTGGATGATCGCCTGATTGCCGTTCCAGCTGCCATAGTTGGGCGCGGCGACTTCGCTGTACGCGATGCCGCGGCTGGCCGAGGGCCCGCGCGTCTTGAACAGGCCGGTGTTGCGCAGATCGTCCTCGACCACCTGGGCGAGCTTGGCGCCAAGCTGATCGGTAGGGCCCGCCGGCGTGTCGACCGACTGCGAGGTCGGCATCGCCGGGATCGCGATGACGAGATCCTTGGCCGCCGTGTTGCTCACATCGACGCTGAGCGGCGTGTCCTGGTCCGGGGTCGGGATCGGCGCGGGCGCCGGCACATCCTGCGCCTGCGCGACGGTGGCCACGGTGCTCGCCAGCAGGGCCGCGATCGTCAGATGGGCAAATTTCATCTTCACAGGTCCTCGTACAAAACCGGGGCTATGACTCGCCACGCGCTGTAGAATTGCGGCGGCAGCTTGAAAGGGGCCGCCAGCTTCACCGCTCGGATCGCGCGGTCCCGGGCGAGATCGGCCTGGGCGCGGTTGCTGTCGGTGATGCCGGTCTGCGCCGTGACGCGCGGCTCGCCCGCAAGCGAGCCGTCCTCGTTGAGGCGCACCGTCACCGTCGTGCGCAGCTTGTCCGAATCGGCGCCGCTGGGCGGAGCCCAATGGGGGCGGATCTGGCGGATGATCGCGGCGCTGAGCGCAGCCTTCTGCTCCGGCCCGACCGTGGCGGCCGGCGGCGTGACCGACGTGCTCTTTGCCGGCTTGTCGTTGATGCCGTTGAGCAGGCCGTCGAGCCGGCCGGTCGGCGCGACCGGGCGGTTGGACGGGCGCGACGGCGCCTGAGCCGGGGCTGCCTTGGGCGGCGTCTTCGGCGCGGGCTTTACCGCATCGGGCGCCGGTGCCGGCTTGGGCGGGGCAGGCTGCGGCTTGGCGATAGGCTGGGGATTGGGCGCGGGCTCGGGCGGCGCGCTGTCCGGCTCGATCGGCGCTTCCACCGGCGAGAGCTTGGCGGCCGGCTCCTCGCTGGTCGGCGTCGGCGACGTGCTTTCCAGCGCGACCTGATCGACCAGCGCGACTTCGATCGGCGTCGGCTTCAGCTTCATCGGATTGGGGGTGGCGAGGAAACCGACCGACAACAGGCCGAACAGGGCGACATGCCCGATCAGCGCAACGGTCAGCCCTGCTCCCTCGGTCCGGTTCACGGCTTGCTGCTCGCGTCGGTGATCAGCGAGACGCGGTTGAGCCCGGCATGGTTGAGCTCGCCCATCACCTTCATGACCTTGCCATAGCCCAGGCCCTGATCGGCGCGCAGGAACACCGCGACCGGCTTGCCGTCCGGGCCCGGCGCGCGGCCGGCGATTTCCTCGAGCTTTGCGGGCAGCGCGGCGTCCGCGGTCAGCTCGTTGTCGACGAACACCTGGCCCTTGTCGTCGATCGAGATCTGGACGGGCTTCTGGTCCTGGTCGACCGGCTTGGCGCGGCTCTCGGGCAGGTTCACCGGCACGCCGGCGGTGAGCAGCGGTGCCGTGACCATGAAGATGATCAGCAGCACCAGCATCACGTCGACCAGCGGCGTGACGTTAATGTCGGCCATCGGCGCGCGGCGGCCGCGCCCCTTGTTCGAAGGGAGATGCATCGACACCGGCTTAGGCCTCCATCTCCAGGCGACGGCTGAGCGTCGCGTGGAAGCCGTCGGCGAAGCGGTTGAGCCGCGCCTCGACGCGGTTCACGGCGTGCGAATAGCGGTTGTACGCGATCAGCGCGGGAATGGCGGCGAACAGGCCGATCGCGGTGGCGAACAGGGCCTCGGCGATGCCCGGCGCGACCACGGCGAGCGACGAGCTCTGCTCCTTGGCGATGCCGGTGAAGCTGCGCATGATGCCCCACACCGTGCCGAACAAGCCGATGAACGGCGCCGCCGAAGCGATGGTGGCGAGGAAGTTCAGCCGGTCGGCCAGCTTGTCGATCTCGTTCGCGATCGTCGCGCCCATCGCGGTGGCCAGGCGCTCACGGGTGCCCTCGCGGTCGATGGCCTTGCCCGAGGTCGAGCGGCGCCATTCGGTGACGCCGGCGGCGAAGACCCGAGCGATCGGTTGCTCGCGGCCGGCGGCGCGGCGGTGGAACTCGTCGATATCGTCGGCTTCGCGATATTCGCCCTCGAACTTGTCGATCGCCTTCTTCACCGAGCTGACCCGGAAGCCGAAGCTCAGAATGATCGTCCAGGTCCATAGCGAGGCGAGCAGCAGGCCGATCATCACGGCGCGCACCACCCAGTCCGCCTGCAGGAACAGGCCGATCGGCGACATGGTTGCGGCGTCGGTGCTGATAAATTCCATGATCGGTTCAGTTCCCCTTCCAGACCAGCGGCGCGAATCGATCCATCCATTCCGCCGGCTGCCGGCGGGGCCGCCCGGACGGGGAGACGAACACCGCCTCGACTTCCGCTTCGGCCAATATGGTAACGTCGCGCATGACTCGTTGATGAATATCCACTGCGGCGGGGCCCAGCTGGACCAGCCGGCTGACCACCACCAGTTCGTCACCCAGGCGCGCCGGCGCCCGGAATCGAATGTTCGCCTCGCGCAGCGCATAGGCGCCGGTGCCGGCCTCATGGACGGCGCGCTGGTCGACGCCGGCCAGGGCCAGCATATCCGAGCGGGCCCGCTCCATGAACCTGAGATAGTTGGCGTGATAGACCACGCCGCTGAGATCGGTGTCCTCGAAATAGACACGCAGGACGAAATGATGCTCGAGGCCCTCGAACCGGCCAGGGGCGAAACGGACGTCCATGCCCGGCCCCTAACGCAGCGCTTACCGTGGGGGAACCCCTTGCCTCAGTCGAACAGCCCTTCCTGCGCGGTGGACGGAGGATTGAGCCCGAGATGCTTCCATCCCGCCGCATTCAGGCAGCGTCCGCGCGCCGTCCGCGCGATCATCCCGATCTGGATCAGATAGGGCTCGATCACTTCCTCGATCGTGTCGCGCGGCTCGCTGAGCCCCGCCGCCAGAGTCTCCACGCCGACCGGACCGCCCTTGTAGATATCGGCGATCATCATCAGATAGCGCCGGTCCATCGCATCGAGGCCGAGCGCGTCCACCTCGAGCCGGGTGAGCGACTGATCGGCCACCCGGGCATGCACCACATCCTCGCCCAGCACATTGGCGAAGTCGCGCACCCGGCGCAGCAGCCGGCCGGCGATGCGCGGCGTGCCCCGCGAGCGCCGCGCGATCTCGTGCGCGCCATCGGGGGCGACATGGAGATCGAGCAACGTGGCGGCGCGGGTGACCACCTTCTCCAGCTCATCGACGCCATAGAAATTGAGGCGCACCGGGATGCCGAAGCGATCCCGGAGCGGTTGCGTGAGCAGCCCCTGGCGGGTGGTGGCGCCGACCAGGGTAAAGCGCGGCAGGTCGATCCGCACGCTGCGTGCCGACGGCCCCTCGCCGATCATCAGGTCGAGCGCGCGGTCCTCCATCGCCGGATAGAGGACTTCCTCGACCGCGGGATTCAGCCGGTGGATCTCGTCGATGAACAGGACGTCGCCATCCTCGAGATTGGTCAACAGCGCGGCGAGGTCCCCGGACTTGGCGATGACGGGACCCGAAGTGGAGCGGAAGCCGACCCCCATCTCGCGGGCGATGATCTGGGCGAGCGTGGTCTTGCCCAGCCCCGGGGGGCCGAAGAACAGGACATGGTCCAGCGCATCGCCCCGCGACTTGGCCGCATCGATGAACACCCGGAGATTCTCGCGCGCCGCCCGCTGGCCGACGAACTCGTCGAGGCTCTTCGGGCGCAGCGCGGCGTCCACGTCATCGGCGCGTCGGCCGGAGGAAAGGAGGCGATCGGTGTCGGTCACTTTTTACCTTGTTCGTCTAGACCGGCGGCACTCAGCCGCGACTTTGCTGCGTCGAGTATCGCTGCTTCAAATCGATCCGGGTGGCGAAGCGCCAATGCCTCAAATGTCAGCTCACCCATGTCGCGCTCTACCAGCAAATCGAAACCTTCAGACTGCTTTCCGAGCACGAGATCCTCAACGGTTTGCTGTTCAAGGTCCCGGGAAATTTTCTGCCGTGTCCTGGAGAGGCGAACGGTCTTGCCCCGCTCCTCGCTAAGCGTTCCTTCCAGTGCAAAAATGCTCTGCCAAACATCATATTCCAGCGTGCCCGGCTCCTCCGAAGGCAACACAGAATACAGGCGCAATTTTGCTGCACGGGCAACGACTTCATTGCCCTGGCGTCGGGCATTGGCCGCGATCTTCCTGAGACCGTCGGGGTCGTCCGTGCCCTCGATCAACGCCAGAGCACGCAAGGTTATCGCATCATTCATGGATTCCCCTCCTACTCACCCCAGCACCCCGCTCAGCAGCGCCGGGTGGAAACCCCAGCCGAGGAACCCGCATAGCCCCATGAACAGGCCGAAGGCGCCGAAGGCCCAGCCGGCCCAGAGCAGCCACCCGCTCTCGACCAGCGCCGCCACCGCCGCGATCGAGATGGCGGTGGAGACCGCCGCGTCGCTGGCGTCGAACTGGTCGTCATGGACATTGAGCGCGTCATATTGGTCGCCCTGCGCCTTCGCATCGGCGGCCAGGCGAGGCGCCTCGGCCTTGTACTTGGCGATATCGGCGTCGAGTCCGGCGAGGACCGGGGCGGCGCGCTTCGGGTCGGCGAGCGCGGCGATCTGGACGCGGCTCGCCTCGGCGACATGCTGCTTGGTCTTGGTCGCCTGATATTCATTCCACTTGTCGACCGAGGCCGACTGGGCCTGTTGCATCGCCTGGACGATATTGCCGTCCTTGATCCCGCACAGGCCCATGAACACCGACAGCACGACCACGGTGATCGCCACCTTGCGGTTGAGCGACTTGTCCTTGGCCTCGGCGCTGACTTCGATTTCCATCGCGCTGCCCTATCCTGCCTGCACCCTAGGAGCTAGGGCCGGTGCATGCCCCGCCCCGACCTGTTGCTGATCTCGAACGTGCCCGCCCCGCTCCGCGCGGCGCTGGCCGAACGCTTCACCTTGCACGAAGGCGAGGCCGTGCCCGGCATCCGCGCCGTGGTGGGCGGCGGCATGGCGAAGCTCGACGCGGCGCTGCTCGACCAGCTGCCCGATCTGGAGATCGTCGCGATCCATGGCATCGGCCATGACGGCATCGACACAGCGGCGCTGCGAGCTCGCAACATTCCGCTGACGCTGACCCCGGACGTGCTGACCGAGGATGTCGCCGATCTTGCCATCGCGCTGATGCTCGCGGTGCACCGGCGGATTGCCGCGAACGACGCGCTGGTGCGCAACGGCGGCTGGAGCGCGCCGCTGGGGCGCCGGGCGAGCGGTCGGCGCATCGGCATTTTCGGGCTGGGCCGGATCGGCCACGCCATTGCCCTTCGCGCCGCGCCCTTCGCCGGCGAGCTGCTCTACACTGCCCGCAGCGCAAAGCCGGTGCCGTGGCGTTTCGTGCCCGACATCGGTGCGCTCGCCGAAGCCAGCGACGTGCTGATTATCGCGGCGCCGGGCGGGAGCGACACGCAGAACATCGTCGATGCCGAGATACTCGACCGGCTGGGGCCGGACGGCGTGCTGGTCAATATCGCCCGGGGCAGCCTGGTTGACGAGGCGGCGCTGGTGGCCGCCCTTGCCGAGGGCCGCATCGCCGGCGCCGGACTCGACGTGTTCGCGCATGAGCCGCAGGTGCCCGACGCCCTCAAGGCGATGGACCGGGTCGTCCTCACCCCGCACCAGGGCAGCGCCACCGAGGAAAGCCGCACCGAGATGCGAAAGCTGGTGCTCGCCAATCTCGACGCGCATTTCGCGGGCCAGCGGCTGGTGACGCCTCTGCTCTGACCTTTCAGTCATAATGCTCGACCACGCCGGTGATGCTGAGCCAGGCACATTGCCGGTCCTCGAACACCGAGATGCTCGGCGCCGGGAAAGCGGGGTCGGCGAAATGGCCGATGGGAATGGCGATGGTGTCGGCGATGCCGCCGCCGCTGTACCAGACATTGCCGCCGCAAACCGGGCAGAAGTGAAAGCTGGCCGGCGCACCGCCACTCTCCGAAGGGGCGAGCCATTCGGTCGACTGGCCCGTTATCGTCACCTGATCCGTGGGGAAGCGCGCCTGCACGGCGAAGGCCGATCCGCTGCGCCGCTTGCAGTTGAGACAGTGGCAGACCGAGACGCGCACCGGCTCGCCCGTGCATTCGGCGCGGAGCTGGCCGCAGCGGCAGGCGGCGGTGCGGGTGGTCACTTGGCGGCCTTGCGCAGGGCGAGGCGGACCAAGGCGTCGAGCGTGGCGCCCGCGCCCAGCTCATCGGCGGCGGCATTGACCGCGGCGCTCGCCTCGGCCGGCTTGAAGCCGAGGTTGAGCATCGCCGAGACGGCGTCCTGCGCCGCGCCGCTCGCCGGAGCCGCACCGCCGGCGCTGGCACCGAGCGCGACGCCACCGGCCTTGTCCTTGAGTTCGTTGACGATGCGCTGGGCGAGCTTGGGCCCGACGCCATTGGCGCGGGCGATCATCGCCGCATCGGCACGGGCGACGGCGGTCTGCACTTCCTCAGGGGACAGGATCGAAAGGATCGCCAGCGCGACCTTGGCGCCGACGCCCTGCACGCTGGTCAGATGGCGGAACCAGTCCCGCTCGGCGGCAGTGGCGAAGCCCATCAGCCGGATCGAGTCCTCGCTGACCAGCATCTCGGTATGCAGCGTCGCGAACTCGCCGACCGCACCGAGCGCCGCCAGGGTGCGCGCCGAAGCGCCGGCGAGATAGCCGACGCCGTTGACGTCGATCACGACGCTGTCGATCCCGGTCGCTTCGATGCGGCCCTTGAGATGCGCGATCATGCCGCCTCCCCCTCCTGTCCAGCCGGGCAGCCGGGCAAAAATGTTGAATCTCTTGAGTCCCCACGCATGCGCGCATGAAGCGGGATCGATGGACAAGGGAGAGCCTGGCGCATGGCCGGTACATAAGCGGAACAACGGGGTGTAGGAAAGCGAAATCACCCCGGCTGCTCTGGCGGAATGCCGCGCGCCTCCCCAATTCACGGACAGGGAATTGGGGGATTTTCGATGTTCGTCGCGTTGCTTGGGCTTTGGTGCATGCTGGCGCTGGCGGAAGGCACGCCGATCGGGCGGATACTGCGCCGGGTGCTGGTCGAATGGCCGGCGGCGCGGCTGGCGCGGATCGAGCGCGGCGCAGTCATCACCTGGGCGCTGCTCGGAGTGATCGGGCTGCTGTGCTTCTGGTTCCTCGAGGAGGATGGCCTTCGCCTGTTCACCATGGCGATGCCCGAGATCGCCGGCTGGGTCTCGATGTTCGAGATCAGCGCGCTGGTCGATGCGCTTGTGGTGACGGTAGCGGCGGCATCGACGCTGCGACTGGGCGTGGTGCGCGGCTGGGTGGCGGCACGGTTGCCGATCGGGCGCCGGGCAACGCGGGCGCGGCGGGTTCGGCCGGTGAGGCGTGAGGCTTCCAATGATGACGAGGATGGAGCGGGGTTGGCGCTGGCTGCCTAGATTCATCTCCACCGTCATCCCGGCCTTGAGCCGGGCTCCCGCTTCTTTCTTCTCTCGTCTGGGAGCGAGGCAGCGGGACCCCGGCTCAGGGCCGGGGTGACGAGATAGAAAAACTCAACGCAACCCCAGCCGCGCGCTGGCGAGATGGTGCGCGTGGCAGATCGCCACGGCGAGCGCGTCCGCCGCATCCGGCCCGTCGATCTTCACCCCGGGCAGCAGGCGCGAGACCATGGCATGGACCTGCTCCTTCTCGGCATTGCCGACGCCGACCACCGACTTCTTGACCGTGCTCGGCTTGTACTCGCCGACATCGATGCCGATCCGCGCGGCGGCGCACAGCACCACGCCGCGCGCCTGGCCGAGCTTGAGCGTCGACTGGGCATTGGAATTGACGAACACTTCCTCGACCGCCGCCGCTTCCGGCGCGTGATCGGCGATCAGCGCGGCGAGCATGGCATCGAGATGCGCGAGGCGGCGGGGCAGCGCCGCCTTGGTATCGGTCTTCAGCTTGCCGTTGGCGAGGTGCGACAGGCGATTGCCCTCGGCGCGGATCAGGCCCCAGCCGGTGGTGCCGAGGCCGGGATCGAGGCCGAGGATGATCATTTTGTCGAGCTTTCAGGATTGAGGATAGGCCCCACCCCAACCCCTCCCCTGAAGGGGAGGGGCTTTGGTTGCGGCTTGGCTAGCCCCTCCCCCTCGGGGGAGGGGTTGGGGTGGGGCATGCCGGACCAGCGATCCGGTCGCTCGGCAAGGACGCTCGCGATCGAAGCTATGACCCCGTCCAGATTGTCCCAGACTTCGTGGTTGGTGAATCGCACCGTCGCAAATCCCTTGGTCGCAAGGCGTACGTCACGACGCGCATCGTACGGCGCGTCATGCGTGTCGCCGTCGATCTCCACGACCAGCGCTTTCGACGGACAGAAGAAGTCACAGATGTACGGAAAGATCACATGCTGGCGGCGGAATTTGTGGCCGAGCCGGGAGTTGGAGAGGTGCCGCCAGACCCGCACCTCCAGCTCCGTGGGGTTGCGGCGCATTTGATGGGCTCGATCGAGAAGTTCTTTCTCTGTCAGCACTGCCCCACCCCAACTCAGTTGCAGGCAAACGATGCCCCGCATCGTTTAGGTCATGCCCGGGGCATGACCGGCCTGCAACTCCTGAAGGGGAGGGGCTTTTACTGGATCAACCCAGCTTCTCCATCACGGCGTCGGAGACTTCGTAATTGCCCCAGACGGTCTGGACGTCGTCGTCATCGTCGAGCGCGTCGATCAGCTTGAACAGCTTGGTCGCGTCGTCTTCGTTGACATCGACCATGGTCTGCGGGCGCCAGGCGAGCTTCGCGCCCTCGGCCTCGCCGAGCACCGGCTCGAGCGCCTTGGCGACTTCGTGGAGATCGCCCTGGGCGGTCCAGATCTCGTGGCCGTCCTCTGAAGAGGTCACGTCCTCGGCACCCGCTTCGAGCGCCGCCTCGAATACCTTCTCGGCGTCGCCGGCGCTGGCGGGATAGTTGATCAGGCCCATCCGGTCGAAGCCGTGGCTCACCGAGCCGGCGGTGCCGAGATTGCCGCCATTCTTCGAAACCGCGGTGCGCACATTGGTGGCGGTGCGGTTGCGATTGTCGGTCAGCGCCTCGATGATCAGCGAGACGCCGCCCGGGCCGAAGCCCTCGTAGCGGATCTCTTCGTAATTCTCCGCATCGCCCTTGCTCGCCTTGTCGATCGAGCGCTGGATGTTGTCCTTGGGCATCGACTGCGCCTTGGCGGCGGCGATCGCGGCACGCAGGCGCGGGTTCATGTCCGGATCGGGCAAGCCCATCTTGGCGGCGACGGTGATTTCGCGGCTGAGCTTGGAGAACATGCTCGAGCGCTTCTTATCCTGCGCGCCCTTGCGGTGCATGATGTTCTTGAACTTGGAATGGCCTGCCATTGCGCTTCTCTATGAATCTGGTCGCGCGGCTTTAGGCCAGGCGCGGGGGGATGGGCAATGCCTGCCCCATTTCGGCATCCCGGCCCACTGGGTCATCCCGCGAAAGCCGGGACCTCAGGCGGCAATTGCCCGGCCCGTGGCACGAGATCCCGCCCCGGATCGGGGCCGGGGCGGGATGACGCGTTGTCCTAGATGCCCAGCGCCTGCTTGTAGGTCTCGAGCAGCATCTCCGCCTCGTCGCGGTGATGCTTCTCCATCTTACGCAGGCGGACGATGTTGCGCATCGTCTTCACGTCGAAGCCGGTCGATTTGGCTTCGGCATAGACATCCTTGATGTCGTCGGCGATGCCCTTCTTCTCTTCCTCGAGGCGCTCGATCCGCTCGATGAAAAGGCGCAGCTGCTCGGCGGAAATCGAATCGGACAAGGTGGAAGCTCCTGGAAGAATAGAGTCGGGAAAGGGGCGCGATTATCGGAGCCGGCCCCGCCGCTCAACCCCCAAGCGCGCCAAGCTGCGGCAACCCGGTCACGCGCAGGAAGCGCAGGTTGACGATGCGGCCATTGGTGCTGGTCAGCGCGACCACCCTGCCACGCGCATCGCGACGGAAGCGGACCGTGCCGGTCACCGAGTCGGTGTCGAAAATATCGTGCTCGCGATATTTCTCGGGCGGCTGGCTGATCCTGGCTTCCCAGCCCGGCCCGATGATCCAGAGCGCATCCTTGCGCCGCGCGACCGTCACCAGCGTGGCGAGCTCGGGGCTGTAATAGGTTCCGAGATAGTCGGCCATGCCCGCCGGGGTGAGCGCCACCGCGCGCCGCTTCACATAGCGCGTCGCTACCTGGGCGCCACCGGGGCCGTCGATCGTCAGCGTGCGCGCCGGCACTTCTCCGGAGAAGCGGATCGCCACCGGCGCGTCCTTCACGCTGAAGGCGCCCGCGCCGCGCGCGACCATCGGCGCGAAACCCTGCATCCACAGCTTTCCCTCGCGCGCCTCGATCAGGAAGCCGACGCCGAGCGGATCGCGGTAGTTGCCCGCGACGCGCCGCAGCTCGGCCGGGGCGAGCTTCACTTCCGGGCGCGGCGGATCGGTGAAGGGGCCGCCCAGATAGAGATCGGCGATGCGGCGCGCCAGGAAGACGGGGTCCTCGGTCTCGATATTGCAGACCAGCGAGACCGAAAGGCCCTGTGCGGGAACCACCAGGAAGTGGCCGACAAAACCCGGATCGATGCCGCTATGCCCGGCGATCGCCAGGCCGCGATGCGTGCCGATATAGAGGCCGCCGCCGTAACCGGTGACCGGATCGGCCTTCAGCATCGCGTCGATGATCGCCCTGCCGCCGACCTTCGGATCGTGGAAATTGCCCGCCCAGCGGGCGAGGTCCGCGGCGGTGGAGCGGATATCGGTGGAGCCATAGCTGGCATAGGGCAGGAAGCGGCGCTCGGGCAGCTTGTCCCCAGGCGCCCCCTCCTTCTCGCCGGCCGCATAGGGCATTGCCTGGCCGGCGCGGATGCGGTGATAGTCGTCGACCACATAGCTGTGGTCCATCCCGAGCGGCCGGAACACCCGCTCGGCGAGGAAATCGGCGAAGGACCTGCCCGAGACACGCTCGACCACCAGCGCGAGCAGCGTGTAGTTCGAATTGGAATAGCCAAAGGCCGTGCCCGGCGCGAAATTGAGCTCGCGCTGGCCAAAGATCACGCGCAGCGCGTCCTGCTGGGTGACGCTGTCTTCGCCGCGCCGCCCCTGCAGCCAGAACAGGCTGAGCTGGTCGCGCAGCCCGCTGCTGTGGTGCAGGAGCTGGGCCAGCGTGATCGGCCGAGCGAAGCGGTGCAGCTCAGGCACATATTTGCGCACATCGTCCTGGAGCGAGAGCTTGCCCTCGCTCTGCAGCAGCAGCACCGCGAAAGCCGTGAACTGCTTGGAAAGCGAGGCGATGTGGAAGGCGGTGTCGGGCGTGTTGGCGATGCCCGCCTCGACATTGGCGGCGCCGTAGCCGCGCGCGTGGAGCGACTTTCCACCCTGGATCACGGAAACCGCGCAGCCCGGCCGGTCCGGCCTGCTCCACGGCGCCATCAGCTTGTCGATCTCGGCGGACGGATCCGCCGCCTGCGCACGGACCGGCGCCGGGCCGCCGGCAAGCAGGAGCGACAGGGCGAGAAGGGAGGCGAGGCGGGTCATGAAGAACGTTTACGCCTGTAGTCACAAGCTCGCAATCCGCGTGCTCCGCGCTGGTCGCATCCCCATCCATTTCGGTCGATTGCCCCCGGCGGCAGGGACGGCTATCCCGGGGCCATGCCGTTTTTCCGCCGAATCCCGCTTCTCGCCGCCCTGACGCTTGTCCTGCAGCCCGCCACCGTCCTAGCGCAGACCAAACCGGCCGTGCCGGTGCAGCTGCCGCCGACGATGCGCGTGCCGGCTCCGATCCGCCCCGCCCCGATCCCGGTCGAGAAGCAGCCCTTCGCCGCCGAGATCGCCGCGTTCGAGGCGCGCGACGCGGTCGCCAGGCCGGCGAAAGGCGGCGTGCTGTTCCTCGGCAGCTCGAGCATCCGGATGTGGACCGACCTGGCCAAGGATTTCCCGGGCCACAATGTCATCAACCGCGGCTTCGGCGGCTCCACGATCCCGGACAGCGTGCGCTATGTCGATCGCATCGTCACGCCCTATGCGCCGAAGACGGTGGTCTTCTACGCCGGCGACAACGACCTGGAGGCGGGCCACACCCCCGACGAGGTCTTCGCCGATTTCCAGGCGCTGGTGGCCAGGATCCGGGCGAAGCTGCCCGGCACGCGCATCCTGTTCCTTTCGATCAAGCCGAGTATCTCGCGCTGGCGGCTGATCGACGGCATCCGCGCGACCAACGCGCTGGTGCGCGAATACACCGCGACCGATCCGCTGCTCGGCTATGTCGACATCGTGCCGCAGATGCTGGGGCCGGACGGCAGGCCGCGCCCCGAACTGTTCCTCGGCGACGGGCTGCACATGACCCGTACCGGCTATGACATCTGGCGCGCGGCGGTGGGCAAGGCGATGAAGTGGAAGCTGGCGCCCCTGCCCCCGCGCGCGCTGCCCAAGCCACCGACACACGGCGCGGGCAAGCCGCCGGCAAAGCCGGTCAGCGGCCCGGTTCGGTCATCGAAGGCGGGTCGCTAGCCGGGAAACTCTCATCGAGCGCTTCGTCCAGTTCCTCGTCGCGGACTTCGTTCTTCCTGAGGCTCTCTTCCATCCGGGCGATCTGCTCGGGCGTTGCCTCGCCCTGGTGCTGCGCCTTCCACTCCGAGAAGGGCATGTCGTAGATGATGCGGCGCGCCTCGTCCTTCGCGATCGACGGATCCGCCTCGGTGATCCAGTCGGCCAGGCAGTTGCGGCAGAAGCCGGCAAGGCCCATCAGGTCGATGTTCTGCGCATCGGTGCGATGGCGGAGGTGGCGGACAAGCGTGCGGAACGCCTTGGCGGCGGTAGCGTCATCCAGATGATCGAGTTCGTCCATTTTCCACCTCGGCGGTTGATCCTGTGCGATATGAGGTTAGAGGCACCGAGGCACAAGCCGAGGATATGACAACGATGACAAAGGCAATCAGCCCCCGCACCCGCAAGGTTCGCATCCTCGCGACGCTCGGCCCCGCCAGCGCGTCCCCGGAGATGATCGCCAAGCTGTTCGAAGCCGGCGCCGACGCGTTCCGCATCAACATGAGCCATGGCGACCAGGCATCGAAGGTGCCGTTGTTCGAGGCGATCCGCGGCCTGGAGAAGAAGTTCGGGCGACCGACCACGATCCTGGCCGACCTTCAGGGGCCGAAGCTGCGCGTCGGCAAGTTCGCCGACGGCAAGGTGCAGCTGGTCACCGGCCACGAATTCATCCTCGACCGCGACAAGACGCCGGGCGACGCCACCCGTGTGGAACTCCCGCACCGCGAGATCTTCGAGGCGGCGCACGAGAATGCCCGCCTGCTGCTCGATGACGGCAAGCTGGTGCTGCGCGTGATCTCGGTCGCGCCCGACCGGCTGACCACGATCGTCGAGGTCGGCGGCCCGCTGTCGAACAACAAGGGCCTGAACGTGCCCGACATGGTGCTGCCGCTCGCGGCACTCACCGAGAAGGACCGCAGCGACCTGGCCTTCGCGGTCGAGCAGGGCGCGGACTGGATCGCGCTCAGCTTCGTCCAGCGCCCCGAGGACCTGATGGAAGCCCGCCGCCTGATCGGCGGCAAGGCGGCTTTGCTCGCCAAGATCGAGAAGCCCTCGGCGATCGCCCGCCTCGACGAGATCGTCGAGCAGTGCGACGGCGTGATGGTCGCGCGCGGCGACCTGGGCGTCGAGCTGCCGCCGCAGACCGTGCCGCCGCTGCAGAAGCGCATCGTCGAGACCGCCCGCCGCATGGGCCGTCCGGTGATCGTCGCCACCCAGATGCTCGAATCGATGATCGAGAGCCCGTCGCCGACCCGCGCCGAAGTCTCGGACGTCGCCACCGCCGTGTACGACGGCGCCGACGCGATCATGCTCTCGGCCGAGAGCGCCGCGGGCAAGTGGCCGGTCGAATCGGTGGCGATGATGAACTCGATCGCCGATGCGGTGGAGCGCGACCCCGCGCATGGCGACCGCGTCCACTTCACCGTGCTGCGCCCCGATCCCACAACCGCGGATGCCCTTGCCGAAGCGGCGAAGAACATCGCCAAGACGGTTTCGGCATCGGGCATCGCCTGCTTCACCAGCTCGGGCTCGACCGCGCGCCGCATCGCCCGCGAGCGTCCGGCGGTGCCGATCCTGGTGCTGACCCCGCATATCGACACCGCGCGCCGGCTCGGCCTGCTGTGGGGCGTGCACGCGGTGCACACCCGCGACGTCGATTCGTTCGAGGAGATGGTCGCCAAGTCGAAGCGGATGGCGCTGCGCCATCACATCGCCGCATCGGGCGACCGCGTGGTGCTTTGCGCCGGCGTGCCGTTCAAGACGCCGGGCTCAACCAACGTGCTGCACGTGGTGACCCTGGTCGGCGACGAACTGAAGAACCACCCGGGCAAGGAAGGCCCGGACGCGATCTGATTCGCTGCTGCCGGTGCTGAATTAAGCTGGTTCCCCGGCGAAAGCCGGGGCCCAGGACCACAAGCGATTCGGACGAGAAACCCTGGGCCCCGGCTTTCGCCGGGGAACGGGTAAGGGCTCAGAGGAGGCCCAGGCCTTTCAGGTCCGCGCGCAGCTTGTCCGCGCCGGTGAACAGCAGGCCATGGATGCCCGCGTCATTGGCCGCGGCGACATTGTCCTCGCGATCGTCGATGAACACCGCATCCGATCCCGCCAGCCCGAATCGGGCAAGCGCCAGCGCGTAGATCGCGGGATCGGGCTTCACCAGCTTCTCATCGCCCGAGACGACCACGTCGCGGAAACGATCGAACAAGGCCGATTCGCGGTTGCGGAAGGGCGGCCAGAACTCGCCCGAGAAATTGGTGATCGCGAAGAGCGGCACGCCCGATTCGTCGAGCTCCGTGACCAGCTCCGGCATGCCCGGCAACGCATGCGGGATCTGCTCGTCGAATCGCGGACCCCAGAGCGCGATCATCTCGGCGAACTCGGGGTGCGCGGCGGCCAGCTCTGCCGAGGTCTCGGCAAAGGGGCGACCAGCATCGTGCTGGAAATGCCACGCCTTGGTGGCAACGTTACCCAGAAACGCGTCGAGCGCCCGATCGTCACCGATCAGGCGCTCGTACAAGTACCGCGGATTCCAGTCGTAGAGGACGTTGCCGACGTCGAAGATGACGGCCGACGGGGCCTCCACGCGCAGGATCAGCCCTGGCGGGCCTTGAACCGCTTCTGGGTCTTGTTGATGACGTAGATGCGCCCACGACGACGGATCACGCGGTTGTCGCGATGCCGATCCTTGAGCGACTTCAATGAATTCACGATCTTCATGACCGATTCGCTTCTCAAATTTGGAATGCCGGAAAAGAGGGGCTCGCCTAGTGTCCGATCCCGGGCAAGTCAAGGCAGGAGTCGCCCGATCGCCCTACGGAACCGACTCGACGCGGTCGGTGTTGGAGGGCAAACGGGGACGTTCCGTTCGCGAAACAGGAGTTCGTCGCGTGAAGAAGCCGCTCAGCATCGCCTTGCTCGTCGCGCTGGGGGCCTGCGCTCCCACCTATCGTCCCCAGCCGATCGACGTGACCCGCTACCATCTGGGCGCGCCGCTGGAGCGCACCACGGTGGCGGTCGAGCCGATGGCCAACACCGATACGTTCGGGCCCGAATACCAGGCCTATTCGGACGCGGTGCGTGCCGAGCTGGAGCGGCTGGGCTATGTCCAGTCGGTGAGCAGCACGCCCTCGGGCTATATCGCCGCGGTCGCTTTCCGCCGCACGAGCAAGGGCGCCTTCAAGGAGCCGCCGCCCGTCACCATCGGCGTCGGCGGCGGCAGCTATAGCGGCGGGCGCCGCGGCGGCGTGGGCGTTGGCGGCGATGTCGGATTCGGCATCGGCGGCAAGGTGCGCGAGCTCTACCAGACCGAGCTGTGGGTGCAGCTGCGCCGGCGCAGCGACAACACCACGGTGTGGGAAGGCCGCGCCCAGAGCGGCAGCGTGAGCGGCACCGATCCCGACCAGCCGGCGGTTGCGGCGGCACGCATGGCCCGGGCGCTGTTCAAGGACTTCCCCGGCGAGTCCGGCATCACTATCACGGTGAAATGACCATCCAGATCAATTCCGGTTTCGATTCCGGCAACATCCGCCTCGTCGGCATCGAGGGCGACCGCGTCGACCTCGAGATCGTCACCGATCACCTGTCCGACTTCTACCAGTGGTTCCATTTCCGCGTGGCGGGCGCGAAGGGGCGCAAGCTCACCTTCCGCCTGCTGAACGCGGGGAACGCGGCCTATGCGTTCGGCTGGCCGGGCTACAAGGCGCGCTGGTCGACCGACCGCGAGGCGTGGCGGACGGCCGATTCGTCCTATGCCGACGGCGTGCTGACCTTCACCAAGGAGATCGACACCGATCTCGTCTGGTTCGCCTATTTCGCGCCCTATTCGATGGAGCGGCACCACGACCTGGTCAGCCGCATGGCGCTGATGCCCGGCGTGGCGCACCGCGAGCTCGGCAAGACGCTCGACGGCCAGCCGATGGACCTGCTGACGCTCGGCACCGGCCCCAAGACCGTGTGGCTCTATGCCCGCCAGCATCCGGGCGAGACCATGGCCGAGTGGTGGATGGAAGGCGCGCTCGAGTTCCTGACCGATCCGACCAACCAGACCGCGCTCGCCCTGCGCGAAAAGGCCGTGTTCCACATCGTGCCGAACATGAACCCCGACGGTTCGCGCCGCGGCCATCTGCGCACCAACGCGGCGGGCATCAACCTCAACCGCGAATGGCATGCGCCGACGATGGAGAAGAGCCCCGAGGTGTTCCTCGTCAAGGCGGCGATGGACGGGACCGGCGTCGATTTCGCGATGGACATCCATGGCGACGAGGCGATCCCGGCCAACTTCCTGGCCGGCTATGAGGGCATCGCGTCCTGGACCGACGAACATGGCGAGAAATTCTACGAATATGCCCGCCGCCTCGCCAAGCAGACCCCCGATTTCCAGCTCGACCTGGGCTATGAGAAGTCGGCGCCGGGCCAGGCCAATCTCTCGATGTCGACCAACCAGCTCGCCGAGCGCTTCGGCGCGGTCTCGATGACGCTGGAGATGCCGTTCAAGGACCACGAAGTGAATGCGGACCCCGAGTTCGCCTGGTCGCCGGCGCGGTGCAAGACGCTGGCGCACTCGTGTCTTGAGACTTTGGCAGGATTTATCGACGAGATCTGAGCCCAAGGAAAACAAGAAGGGGGAGCAGGAAATGGAAATCCGCGAGGGCGGGCTCGACGATTCGCGGGTCCGTGCGCTGCTTGAGACGCATTTCGCCGGGATGCTGGCGAATTCGCCCAAGGACAGCTGCCATTTCCTCGACCTCTCCGGCCTCGCCACGCCCGACGTGACCTTCTGGAGCGTATGGGATGGCGAGGACCTGCTCGGCTGCGGGGCGCTGCGCGAGCTCGATTCGGAGCATGGCGAGATCAAGTCGATGCGCACCGCCTCCGAGCATCTGCGCCGCGGCACCGGGGCCAAGCTGGTCGGACACATCCTGACCACCGCCCGCGCGCGCGGCTACAAGCGGGTGAGCCTGGAAACCGGATCGGGCGACGCATTCGACGCCGCCCATGCGCTCTACCGCCAGTTCGGCTTCACCGATTGCGGCCCGTTCGGCGACTATCGCGAGGATCCGTTCAGCCGCTTCCTGTCGCGGGTGGTCTAGGACCGATCCAACGCCGGAAACGGAAAAGGCCGAGGCACCCAGCCTCGGCCTTTTCCGGTTCAGTGCAGCCCGGTGCGCGGGATCAGTGCATCACCAGCTGCATCACCGGCAGCGCCGGGGTGATGTAGGAGCGGCGCTCGGCCTCGATCGCTTCGACATGGGCCAGGCGGTTGTGGAGCGCGCTGGGATCGGGGAGCAGCGAGACCTTGGCGGCGGCAACCGCGGCGCTGCGGCGCGGACGAGCCGGCGGCATGGCGCGGCGCGCATCCTCGGCCATCACGGCGAAGCGGGGCTGCTCGGTGGCGATCTCGACCAGCGTCTTGGTGGCGCGCTTGGTGATCTGGCGGATGCGCTCCTTGGTTACGCCGGTGTCGTTCGAGATCTCGTCGAGCGTGGCGGTTTCGAAGATGCGGCGCTCGACGATCTCGCGGTCGCGCTGCAGCTTGGCTTCGAGCTTCTCCATCTCGACCGGATCGACCGTCTTGAACGGGCCCGAGCGGCGGACGGGCGCATCGGCACCCTTGGCGCGGGGGCGGCGGCGGAGGGATTCGATACCCACCTTGCGGAGTTGGTCGACATAGGCGTCGATCAGGTCGGAAACCGCGCCCTCGGCGAGATAGTCCGACGCGCCGGCCTCGGTGCGGCCCAGCGCATCCTCGTCCTCGATCATCGCTTCGGGCGAGATCTCGTCACCGTCGGGCGAAGTTGCAAGGGCGGAGAGCGAAATCGTGGTCGCCTCGACCTTCTTCGCCGAGGGGCGCTGGTCGGTCATCAGGCGGAAGCGCAGGCTCTGCAGCTCGCCGCGGATCTGCCAGTTCACGAACGTGGTGAACTGCGCCTTGGTGGGGTCATAGCTCTCGATCGCGCGGTGCACCGCGATGGCGCAGCACTGCTCGGCGTCTTCCCAGTGCGCGGTGAGGCCATACTGGCGGACGAAATGGCGGATGCGCGGGGCGATCAGCTTGAGGATCTGAGCGAAGGCACGGTCGACAGTGACGCGCTGGCGATTGGTCTGCGGCGCATCCTTGGGGGTGTTCTCAAGGACGGTGGCAACGGCGGCTTCAAGCGCGATCGTGGTCTTCGACATGGTCTGCAATCCCCTGCTTCTGCAACCGCTCGGCTGCTGTCGTGAGGGGTTTATGAACCGGGCAAGGACCCGCGAATATTCGGCGCAGACCCTTATGGTAGTCGCACCTTACGGATGAATCCTAGTTGCTGCTGGAGGCATTTCGTTAACCATCCGGGGCGACTCGCCGGTTTCCTTAGATATCGCCGGGCCCGTCGCTGTTTGACTGTTGCACTACTTGCCGGCGCGGCGCGATCCAGTGCCAGGCGAGCAGCACCGGCTCGAGCACCGCGAAGCCGATCAGCACCCCGGCGAGTCGCATCAGGGCGGGGCCGATCTCGGCATCGGCATAGCTGTCCGGCACCAGCACGATGAGAATCGCCAGCGCGAACTGGGTGCCGACATAGCGATGGGCATGGTCGCCATTTTCGAGATGCTTGCCGATCACCACGCCGATCACGGTGCCGAGGACCAGCAGCGGCGCCGATCCGTGCGCGACGAACAGGAAGAGCGCGGCGAGCGCGGCACCGGCCAGGCAGCCGAGGAAGCGCTGCACCAGCCGGCGGCTGACCGGCAGCAGCCCGCTCGCCCCGATCGAATCGGCGGGGACCAGCATCACCGCCATGATCCCGATCGCGGCCTGCGACAGCGCCGGGACATGCAGCCAGGCGGACAGGCCGACAAGCAGCGCCAGCGCGGTCGCCGCCTGCAGCGCGTGCCGCGCGGCTTCCGGGTGCCAGCCGAGCCCGGCGGGACGCGGCGCGGGCGTCGCCGGCCAGCGCCGGCGCAGGGTGAGCGTGGAGGCAAGGCTGACCGCGACGCAGGCGAGCGTGCCCGCCACCGTCTCCAGCACCCGCGTCTCGACGAAGCTGGCAAGCGCGACGTGCGGATGGGCAAGCTTGTCGAGCACGACCATTGCGAAGGTGAGCCCGAAGAACAGCCAGGCATAGGAGCGCCTGGCAGTGATCGCCGCATAGAGCGCGCCGCCGCCGACCAGGAACAAGGCCGCCGCGGCGGCCGGCCACCAGCCGAGGAACGGCGCGGCGGCGAGCGCGAGCAGGCCACCCGCGCCGGTGCCGGTGACTCGCAGCAGCCCGCGCACCAGCGTCTCGCCGGCATGGCCGCGCATCACCATATAACCGGCAAAGGCCGCCCAATAGACGTTCGCCGCCCCCAGCCAGTGCGCCACCGCGATCGCCAGCAGCACCGAGGCGACGACTTCCGCCTCGTCGACCGTGCGGGTGGTGACGCGGTCCAGCAGCTTGGGGCGGGGCGGCGTCATCTCTTCCAAGTCCCGACTCGATCAGCGGTGCGGATCAATGAATCAGCCTTTCGGTGCGCTGATCCCCGGCGAACGTCGGGGATCAGCGAGGGGGCAGCGCGGGAATCCCGCTGCTCAGGCGAACACCTCTTCGAGGAAGTTGGTCATCGCCTGCCAGCTGCGGCGATCGGCTTTGGGCTCATAGACGACGCCGGGGACCTTGGACTCCTTGCGGTCCTGGTCCGTGAAGGCATGGCCGGCATGACCATAGGCGTGGATCTGCCAGTCGGCGCCCGATTCGGTCAGCTCCTGCGCCAGCGCCACGGTCTTCTCGGGCGGGGCGATCGGGTCTTCCCAGCCATGGCAGACCAGCAGCTTCGTCTTGATCGGCGAGACCGTGAAATAGTTCGGCTGGTCATAGACGCCGTGGAAGGAAACGCCGCCGAGGATCGGCAGGCCGCTGCGCGCCATGTCGAGCACGCATTTGCCGCCGAAGCAGAAGCCGATCGCCGCCAGCTTGCCGGGATCGACATTGCCGAAGCTGGCCAGCGCCTCGAGCGATGCCTCCAGCCGGTCGCGCAGCAGCGCGCGATCGGCGTTGAGCTCGTTCATGTAGACGCCGGCATCGGGGCCGTGCTGCGTCCGCTTGCCCTGGCCATAGACGTCGGCCGCCAGCGCGACATAGCCGAGCTTGGCGAGATTCTCGGCATGGACGTTGTCGGCTTCCTTCTGGCCGAGCACGTTCGGCAGGACGAGCACGCCGGGGCGCGCCGTCGTCACTTCGTCCTCATAGGCGATCACGCCTTCGAACGGGCCGCCGGAGCCTTGATACACCAGAGTTTGCCGAATGATCGCCATCTTGCGACTCCCTTGCGCTTGTCCCTGTCGCTGCTGCCGCTAAGAGCGCCCTCAACCGGTTGCAAGGAGTTCCCCGATGCCCACGCTTGTCCTGATCCGCCACGGCCAGTCGGCCTGGAACCTCGAGAACCGCTTCACCGGCTGGTGGGACGTCGACCTGACCGAGCAGGGCGTCGCCGAGGCGACCGCCGCAGGCGTGCTGATGAAGGAGAAGGGGCTCGACTTCGACCTGTGCTTCACCAGCTTCCAGAGCCGCGCGATCAAGACGCTGCACCTCGCGCTGGAAGCGATGGGCCGGCTGTGGCTGCCAGAGGAGAAGAGCTGGAAGCTCAACGAGCGCCATTATGGCGGTCTGACCGGGCTCAACAAGGCGGAAACAGCTGCGAAACATGGCGACGAGCAGGTGAAGATCTGGCGCCGCAGCTTCGACGTGCCGCCGCCGCTGCCGGAAGAGGGCTCGCCCTGGGACCTTGCCAAGGACGAGCGCTATCACGGCGTGCCGATCCCGCAGACCGAATCGCTGAAGGACACGATCGCGCGCGTGCTGCCCTATTGGGAAGAGACGATCGCGCCGGAGCTGAAGGCCGGCAAGCGCGTACTGATCGCGGCGCACGGCAATTCGCTGCGCGCGCTGGTCAAGCATCTCTCGGGCATTCCCGACGAGGAGATCGTCAGCCTCGAGATCCCGACCGGCGCACCGATCGTCTATGAGCTGGACGACGAGCTGAACGCGGTGGATCGTTATTATCTGAGCGAGCGGTGATCCTTCTTCCCCTCCCTGGAAGGGAGGGGACCGAGGGGTGGGTCAGGGCCTGGTGATACGGAGCCGTATCGCCAGGCCTTTCCGTATCGCGCGCATTCCACCCACCCCCCGCCCCTCCCTTCCAGGGAGGGGAGTTAAGGGTGTTGCCCTCCCCCGCCCTTCGCTCTAGTCAGCGCGCTTCCAACAGCTTGGGGCAAGACGTGGCACCTCTGGTCGGCATCATCATGGGCAGCACCTCCGATTGGGAGACGATGCACCACGCCGCCAAAGTGCTCGAGAAGCTCGGCGTGCCGCACGAGACCAAGGTGGTCAGCGCGCACCGTACCCCGCAGCGCCTCTATGACTATGCGACCGGCGCGGCCGATCGCGGGCTCAAGGTGATCATCGCCGGCGCCGGCGGCGCAGCGCATCTGCCCGGCATGGCCGCTTCGATGACGCACCTGCCGGTGCTGGGCGTGCCGGTGGAGTCCAAGGCGCTGAAGGGCATGGACAGCCTGCTCTCGATTGCCCAGATGCCCGGCGGCATCCCCGTCGGCACGCTGGCGATCGGCAAGGCGGGCGCGATCAATGCCGGCCTGCTCGCCGCCGCGATCCTGGCGACGTCGGACGAGGCGCTGAGCGAACGCCTCCAGGCGTGGCGCGCGGCGCAGACCGAGAGCGTGGCGATCGACCCCGAATGAGCGGCGCGCTTCCCCCCGGCTCGACCATCGGCATCCTGGGCGGCGGCCAGCTCGGCCGCATGCTCGCGGTCGCCGCAGCCCAGCTCGGCTATCGCACCCATGTGCTGGCGCCCGACGAGGAGAGCGTCGCCGCCCAGACCGCTTCCAGCTACACCCGCGCCGATTATCACAGCCGCATCGTCCTCGATGAGCTCGCCGCCCAGTGCGACGTGATCACCTATGAGTTCGAGAATATCGCGGTCGGCCCGGTCGAGTTCCTCGCCGGCAAGGTGCCGGTGCGCCCCGGCGCGCAGAGCCTGTCGATCGCGCAGGACCGCGCGCGGGAGAAGGCGTTCGTCGCGGCGCTTGGCGGGCGCACCGCACCCTGGGCGCTGGTCGAAACGCGCGAGCAGCTCGAGGCGGCGATCGCCGAGATCGGCGCGCCGTCGATCCTGAAGACGCTGCGGCTCGGCTATGACGGCAAGGGCCAGGTGCGCATCCGCGACGCGGCCGAAGCGGCGAGCGCCTGGGAGGAGATCGGCGAGCGTCCGGCGATCCTCGAGGGCTTCGTCACGTTCAGCCACGAATTCTCGATCATCACGGTGCGCGGCGTCGATGGCTCGCTGGCGAGCTATCCGCCGCCCTGGAACGAGCACAAGGACGGCATCCTCGACAAGTCGACCGTGCCCGCTCCCGCCGAGATCGCCCGCCACTGGACCGAAGCGGCGACGCTGGCCGGCCGCGTCGCCGAGGCGCTGGGCCATGTCGGCGTGCTGACGCTGGAATTCTTCGCAACCGAGGACGGCCCCGTGTTCAACGAGATGGCACCGCGCGTGCACAACTCCGGCCACTGGACGATCGAAGGCGCCGAGTGCTCGCAGTTCGAGAACCATATCCGCGCGATCTGCGGCCTGCCGCTGGGCTCGACCGGGCTTACCGGCACCGCGATCGAGATGGAGAACCTGATCGGCGAGGACGCCCATCGCTGGGCCGAGCTGCTCGCCGAGCCGGGCACGCACCTGCACCTCTACGGCAAGGGCGATGTGCGTCCGGGGCGGAAGATGGGACATGTCACGCGCGTGAAGCGGGGCTGATTCTTCCCCTCCCTTCCAGGGAGGGGAGTTTAAGGTCAGTGCGCCGCCTTCTTCTTCGGTACCAGGTGGAGCACCCCCGCGATCACCGCGCCGACGATCAGCCCGCAGATGCCCACGCCGATCGCGCCGACCAGCCACTCCACGAAGCCCTGGGCGAACGGCACGGCATGGCCGGCGAGCTCGGCGATATGGTGGACGAAGTGCGGGATCGCGCCGAGGTGGAACACCTCGAGCCCGTGCAGCAGGATGCCGCCGCCGACCCAGACCATCGCGGCCACGCCGATATGCGACAGCGCGGTGAGCAGCACCGGCATCGCCTTGACCAGCCCGGCGCCGAGCTGGCGCGCGCCGGCCGACGGCTTACGGCTGAGGTGCAGGCCGATGTCATCCATCTTCACGATCAGCGCGACCACGCCATAGACGCCGATAGTGATCGCTATCGCCACCGCCGCCAGCGCCGCGGCACGCATCGGCAGCGAGGCGTCGGGCAGCTCGGCGAGCGCGATCGCCATGATCTCGGCGGAGAGGATGAAATCGGTGCGGACCGCGCCGCTGACCTGGCGCTGCTCGAGCTCCTCCGGGCTGGCGATCTCGGCAACTTCCTCTTCGGCATGATGGCCGGCGAGCGCCTCGATGATCTTCTCGGCCGCCTCGAAGCAGAGATAGGAGCCGCCGAGCATCAGCAACGGGGTGACCGCCCAGGGGGCGAAGGCACTGAGCAGCAGCGCCACCGGCAGGATGAAGAGCAGCTTGTTGCGCAGCGACCCGAGCGTGATCTTCCAGATGATCGGCAGCTCGCGGTCCGGGGTGAGGCCGACGACGTAGCGCGGGGTGACCGCGGCATCGTCGATCACCACGCCCGCCGCCTTGGTGCCGGCGCGGCCCGCGGCGCCCGCGACATCGTCGAGCGACGCCGCCGCCAGCTTGGCTATCGCCGCCACGTCATCCAGCAATGCGACCAGACCGCCCGCCATGTCATCCCCTTTTGTGAACCCGGGTTCAGCCCATAGCGGAGTGCAGGGCCTATGAAAGCCCCTCCCCTGAAGGGGAGGGGCTTGAGAAGCCCAAAAGCAAGGCGCCCGCCCCGCGGGTGCGGGACGGGCGCCTCGTCTAGCCTTGCGGCCGCGTGCTTAGGCGCGCGAGCCGGTGAGCGGGAAAGCGCCGAACGCGCCGGCGGTGACGGTGCCGGTGATCGTGTCGCCGTCCACGGTCGCTTCGCCGGTCAGCGTCATCGGCATGGGAACCGAGACGTCCATCGACCAGGTCAGCTTGTCGCCATCGACCTTGCCGTCCTTGGCCTCGGCATTGCCCATCGCGCCCGAGAAGGTGCCGGTGAAGGTATCGCCGTTGCTGGTCACGGTGAACACCGCCGCCTGGTCGCCGAGCGGCGACTTCACGACCGTGTTCCAGCTGCCATCCACATTCGCCATGAGAGCTCTCCTGATTAGTTGCCCGCCGGCTTGGTGCTCGCCAGCGACGCTGCCGGAACCACCTCGACGGGGAGGCCGATGCTGTCAAGCTGCGGCCGGACCTTGGAAGCGTCGCCCACGACCACGTAAACGAACTTGTTCGGGTCGAGAGCCGCGCGTGCCGCAGCGTCAAGCTGCGGAATGGTGAGCGCGCGATATTTTTGCGCGATGGTGCTGAAATAGTCGTCCGGACGGCGCCGGATGTCGTTCTGCTGCATCGCGTTGAGCACCGCGTCCGAGGTTTCGAAGCGGCCGGGCAGTTCGCGAGTCGAGCCGTTGACTTCGCGGGTCAGCTCCTCGGGCGTGACGCCCTTGGTGGTGAGGAAGTCCTTCACCTGCTGCTGGATCGCCTTGATCGAATCGCCCGTCTTGTCGGCCTGGACCGGGGCGCTGATCGTGTAGGGAACCGCGTGCTCCATGAAGTTGAAGCCGCCGCCGGCGCCGTAGGACCAGTGCTTGGCCTCGCGCAGGTCCATGTTGATGCGCGACAGGAAGCCCGAGCCGAGCGCCTGGTTGGCGGTCGCCACCGCCAGCGTGTCCGCGAAGGGATCGACCGGGGTGAGCTGCGCCGCGACGATCAGCGACTGGGGCGAGTTCGGCCGGTCGATCAGGATGATCTTGGGCGTCACCGCCTGGCTGGCGGCGGCGAACGCCTTGGTGCCCGCCGGGCCATCGACCTTCCAGCCGCCGAAGCGCGCCTCGAGCGCCGCCTTGATCTCGGCGAGCGGACGATCGCTGACGACGAAGATCTTGGCCTTGTCCGGGCGGATCCACGCCTTGTGCCAGGCGACGAGATCGTCGCGGGTGATCGTCTTGACCACCGCCGGGTCACCCGAGCCGGCGCCCAGCTTCGCATAGGGGCTGGTGGCCGGGTAGAGCACGCGCGGGGTCATGCGGGCAGCGAGGCTCTGCGGGGTGGTCAGCTCCTGGGCGATGCCGGTGAGCGACTGGCCGCGCACGCGCTCCAGCTCCGCCGGGGCGAAGGCAGGACGCTCGACGACATCGGCGAACAGATCGAGCGCGCCCGCCAGATTGGGGCTCGGCGCGTCGACGCTGAGATAGGTGCGGTCCGCCGAGCTGCCCGAGCTGATCCCGGCGCCGAGGCGCTCGCGCGCTTCGGCCAGCGCCGTCGAATCGAGGCTGGTGGTACCCTCGTCCATCATGTTGAGCGTCAGGCGCTGGGTGCCCAGCTTCTCCGACGGATCGGCGGCAACGCCCGCGTCGAAGCTCATCTCGACCTGGGTGACCGGCACCGCCGTGCGGTTGGCGTAGATCAGCTCGATGCCGTTGGAGAGCCTGGTGCGCTCCACCTTCGGGAAGACGAGGTCGCCGATCGGCGACACCGCCGGCAGTGCGCCGCGCGTGCCCTTGACCGGCTCGGCCTTGGGACCCTCGGCCGGCTTGGCGGCGACCGCGGTCGCTTCCTGATAGGCCTCGCGCTGGCCGGGGACGACCATCACGGTGAGCGCCGGGCGGTTGAGCCACTTGTTCGCGGCGGCCTTCACTTCGGCCGGCGTGACCTTCGCGGTCGCCTCCAGCTCCTTCTTGAAGAACAGCGGATCGTTCGAATAGAGCTCGCCCGAAGCCAGCGCCACGGCCTTGCCGCCGAAGCCGCCGACCGATTCCAGCCCCGAGATACGGCCCGAGACCTTGGTGGTGGCGACGCGGGTCACTTCGTCCGCGGTCGGGCCGCTCTTGAGCAGATCGGCGAGGATCTCGTCGAGCCGCTTGGAGACGACCGCCGGGTCGACACCGGGCTTCACCACGGCCTGGACCGTGAAGATGCCGAGCTGCGCCATCGACTGGATACCGGACGAGACCTGCACCGCGGTCTTGTCCTTGCGGACCAGTTCATTGTCGAGCCGCGAGCTGGCGAGGCCGCCGAGCACCGAGGCGAAGACGCTGAGCGGCACCGCATCCTTGTCGTTCAGGCCGGGCACCGCCCAGCTGCGCAGGATCAGGGTGGCGGCCACGCTGTCCTTGATCGTCACCGTCTTGGCCGCAGGCAGCGTCGGCACGGTCACCTTGGGCAGCACGCTCTTGGGGCCGGCCGGGATCGCGCCGAAATACTTCTCGACGAGCGGCTTTGCTTCCTTCGCGTCGATATCGCCGGCGAGCACCAGGATCGCGTTGTTCGGGCCATAGTGGGAGCGGAACCAGTTCTTCACGTCGTCGAGGCTGGCGGCATCGAGATCGGCCATCGAGCCGATGACGTTATGGCCATAGGGCGTGGTGCCGAGCAGTTCCTCGAGCACCTTGTAATAGACCAGGCCATAAGGCTGGTTGTCGCCCTGGCGCTTCTCGTTCTGGACGACGCCGCGCTGCTCATCGAGCACGTCCTGGGTGATCGCGCCGAGCAGATAGCCCATGCGGTCGCTCTCGAGGAACAGCGCGCGATCGAGCGCCGGGCGCGGCACGGTCTCGAAATAATTGGTGCGATCGAAGCTGGTGGTGCCGTTGAAATCGGTGGCGCCGACCTGCTTGAGCGGCTCGAAGAAATCGCCCGGGGCGTTTTCCGAGCCGTTGAACATCAGATGCTCGAACAGATGGGCGAAGCCGGTCTTGCCGGTCGGCTCATGCTTCGAGCCGACATCGTACCAGGTCGAAACCGCGACGATCGGCGCCTTGCGATCGGTGTGGACGAGCACGCGCAGGCCGTTCTTGAGCGTGAAGCTCTCATACGGGATGTCGACCTTCTTCACGAGCTCGGCGACCGGCACCGGCTTGGCCTCAGCGGTGGCCGGCGCGGCGGCAGGTGCCTGCTGCGCAGCGGCCGGCATCGCGGCGCCGATCGCCAGCGCACAGCTGGCCGCGCTGCAAAGCATCAGGAACGATTTCATCTGTCTTGATTCCCCCGAACGGTCTGGATGGGGTCGAGCATAACGCGGTGTATGACCTCCGCAAGTCAGTTGCGCCGCCTTTCATTTCCTCTAGCCTGCGGAAAAATCGCGCCATTCCGGGAGTATCCATGCGCCTGAAGCCTCTTATCGCCGCGCTGTCGCTCGGCCTCGCGCCCGCTGTCGCCTGGGCGCAAAGCGAGCCGGTGTTCAGCCCGGACGAAGTGCGCGCGCATGTCGAGTTCCTGGCCGACGACCTGCTCGGCGGACGCGACAACGGCACCGAAGGCTTCGACATCGCGGCGCGCTATGTCTCCAGTCGCTTCGACGCGATGGGCTTCAAGCCGGGCGGCACCCAGGGCTGGTACCAGCCGGTCAACATCGCGGACTATGTGCTCGATGCCGAGAAACCGGCCTCGGCGACGATCGGCACGAAGAAATTCGCGGGCGGCGAGGATGTGCTGTTCGGGCCGAGCCCGCTCTATGGCGACGAGACCCAGACCCTCACCGCCGACGCCGTGTTCGTCGGCCATGGCCGCGAGGAGGATTATGCCGGGCTCGAGGTGACCGGAAAGTTCGTCGTCGCCCTGATCGGCACGCCGCCGGGCATGGCGCCGGGCAAGATCGACAAGCCGGGCATCGCCGGCAAGCACGGCGCGCTCGGCATGATCTATCTGGTGACGCCCGAGAATCTGAAGGGCGCTTTCCCCTGGGCGCAGGCAATCAGCTATTTCCAGATGCCGCAGAGCAACTGGCTCGACGCAAAGGGATTCCCCAAGGGCGAGGACCCCGGGCTCAAGATCGGCGCCTATATCAAGGGCCTCGCCGCCGACGCGCTGTTCAAGGGCGCGCCGACCAGTGCGGCGCAGCTCTACGCCGCGCTCGCCAAGCCGGATGCGGCGCCGGCAAGCTTCGCGCTCAAGCAGAAGGTCACGCTGCAGCGGACCAGCACCGTCACCATCAAGAAGAGCAACAACGTCATCGGCATCCTGCCGGGATCGGACCCGAAGCTCGCCAATGAATATGTCGTGCTCTCCGCGCATCTCGATCACGAGGGCACCCAGCTCGACGTGGAAGGCGAGGACAAGATCTTCAACGGCGCGATGGACAATGCCGCCGGCGTCGCCTCGATGCTGGAAGCCGCCCGCGCCTTCACCCAGAGCGGCAAGCGGCCGCGTCGCTCGATCCTGTTCGTCGCGCTGACCGCGGAGGAGGACGGGCTGATCGGCTCGGAATATCTTGCCCGCTATCCGGTGGTCGGCAGCGGCAAGGTGGTGGCCGACGTCAATCTCGACATGCCGATCCTGCTCTACGACTTCCAGGACGTCGTCGCCTTCGGCGCGGAGCATTCGACGCTTGGCCCGATCGTCGAGCGCGCGGCGGCGAAGATGGGCGTCACCCTGTCGCCCGATCCGATGCCCGAGGAGCAGCTGTTCCTGCGCTCGGATCACTACAGCTTCGTCAAGGCGGGCGTGCCTTCGGTGTTCCTCGTCACCGGCTTCAAGAATGGCGGCGAGAAGGCGTTCCGCGACTTCCTGAAGACCAACTACCACAAGGTGAGCGACGACATCCGCCAGCCCTTCGACTGGAAGGCCGGCGCCAAGTTCGCGAAGATCAATTACCTGATCGCGCGCGAGATCGCCGATGCCGATCAGGAACCGCGCTGGTATGTCGGCAACAGCTTCGGCGAGCGCTTCGCCAAGGACGCGCCCAAGGCCCCGCGGCCCGCGGGGGCGCCCGCTGCGGCTCCGGGACGGTCGCCGGCGGTGATCACGATTCCGGTGGCTGCGCCGAAGAAGAACTGATCTCCCATCACCGTCACCCTGAACTTGTTTCAGCATCCAACGCGCGGCGGGCGACAGCGCTCGATTATCGAGGCTGTCGCCAAGCCCAACCTTGGACCCTGAAACAAGTTCAGGGTGACGGCGGGACTGGGCGGCGACGCTCCCAAACGGAAAAGGCCGGAGCTTTCGCCCCGGCCTTTCCCTTCCCTCCCTGCTGTCCGGGAGAGAGAAGCCGCCTAGAAGCCGGCCTTGAGCGTCACGAAGAACTGCTGCGGCGCGCCGACCATCAGCGTCATGTTGTCGCCCGAATTGCCGAAGCCGTTCGTGCCGATCGTCGAGATGTACTTCTTGTCGAACAGGTTGGTCGCGTTCGCCTGGATCTCGAGCTGGCGCCCGGCCAGGTCGAACTTGTAGCCGAGCGTGGCATCGACCACGACGCGGCCCTCGACCGACTGGTCGTTGGTGTAGGTGAAGTAGCGCTTGCTCATATAGTTGGCGCCGACACGGGCGTTGAAGCCGCCCAGGTCATAGGTCAGCTCGCCCTTGAGCAGGTGCTTGGGCGCATCGACCACGGTCTTGCCCCTGGTCGCCGCGAGCAGCGTGCCGGCGGCGTTGCGGACGTCGTCGCGATAGGTCGAGTCATTGTAGCTGTACGACACGAAGGCGCCGAAACCGCTGCCCAGGCGCAGATCGCCGGTCGCCTCGAAGCCGAGCGAGCGGACGTCGCCGACATTCTGCAGCGTCACCGGATTGCCGACGATGCCGGCACCCGTGGTCACGCCGAGCAGGCGGTTGCGGAAGTTGACATAATAGCCGGCCAGCGAGCCGGTGAACGGGCCCGAGCGCAGGCGGCCGCCGAGCTCATAAGTGTCCGACTGTTCGGGCTTGAGCTTGGTCGAGCCCGAGAGCAGCGCGTTGAAGCCGGCCTGGGTGGTGGCGAACGGGCCGGTGGTGGCCGAGGCGGTGAAGGCGCGGGTCACCTGGCTGAAGCCGCCGAACAGCTCGGCGCCGCTGCCGAGGCGGAAGTTGAAGCCCGCGGTCGGCTGGAACCAGTCGGTCACCTTGATCTCGCCCGAGGCGAGGCTGCCGGCGACGTTCGGATCGGCCTGGTTCTTCACGCTGAAGCCCTTCCAGCCCAGGTTCAGCGTCAGCGCGCCGAGCGTCAGCTTGTCCTGGACATAATATTGGAAGGTGTCGGTGGTGTAGTCATAGTCCCACTGGGTCGCGAACGGGTTCGACTGGAAGTCGAGGCTGTCGCGGGTCACTTCGGTGCGGCTGCTCAGCGCGTAGAAGCGGCGGGCCTGCTGGAAGGCGTTGTTCTCGTACCAGGCGCCGACGGTCAGCGCGTTGTTGCCGCCGATCTCGCCGGTGAGATGGCCGAACACGCCCTTGCGGTCCATGTCATATTCGGTGGTGCGGATCGAGATCGGCGAGGCGCCGGCACCCGGGCTCGGGACGTACGGCGTGTACCACAGGCCCTGGCCGTGGTTGTTGTGGTAATAGCCCTTGAGCGCGAAGTTCAGCCCGCCGGTGTCGCCCTCGACCCCGAACGAGCCCAGCCAGTCGCGGCGCAGGCCCGCTGCGTTGAAATAGGCATCGTCGACCGAGGTGATCGGCGCCGGATAGACCGTGCCGGCGGCCGCGTTCGAGACCGGGGCGCCGGTGTCGCCGCGATTGTTGGCGATGTCGGCGATGCGCACCGCCAGGGCATAGTTGTTCGAGATATTGTCCCAGTCATAGCCGAGGCGCTGGATCATGCCGAGCGACAGGTCCTGATAGTCGTTCTCGCGGCGATCCGAATAGCTGATCGTGCCGACCAGGCGGATGCCGGCGGCCACCGGGGCGACGATCTTGCCGTTGGCCTGGTTGGTGCGCTGCGAACCCCAGCCCTTCCACTTGTCCATGTCCGAATAGACATAGGAGGCATAGGCCTTCACGCCGCCGCCCAGGTCGCCGCTCTCGATACGGCCGAACAGGCGCACCGTGTTCTCGCTGCCATAGGTGCCCTCGGCATGGAGGCCGAAGCTGTCCGACGGATCGCGCGAGAAGAATTCCAGCGTGCCGCCGAGATTGTTGGTCGCCTGGGTACCGATCGAGCCGGCGCCCTGCGAGACGCGGACCTCGCCGACATTCTCGCTGCTGATCGCGCGGCTGATGTGCAGGCCGTTGACGTTGCCATAGCTGGCGTCGCCGAGCGGGATGCCGTCGAGCGTGAAGCCGAGCTGGTTCTGGTTGAAGCCGCGGATCGAGACGCGCTGCGCCCATTCATAGGCACCGAACGGATCGGCCGACTGGAAGTTGACGCTGGGCAGCTTCTCGATCGCCTTGAGCGGGCTGGTGCCGGCCGCGAGCTCGGCGATGTCGCTCGCCGAGATCTGCTGGACCTGACGGGTTTCGCCGCGCCCGATCACGACGATCTGGCCCTCTTCACCGCCTTCGTCGGCGGCCGAGGCCGGCGCGACCGGCTGGACGTCCTGCGCCATCGCCGTGCCGGAAATCAGAATCGAAGTACCGGCGAGCAGCCAGATTGCAGCCTTGCGCATGCATGTTTCCCTGAAAAATATTGGCAGGGCCCCAATGCCCCGCTGCACGGGCGCTAGGGATTGTGCGTTGCAACATCGGGTAGCCCGCATGTCATTTGCGCGACGGTGCGGTGACAGGTTTCGGACAAGCAACAAAGCCCAGCGCACGCCGTGACTTGGCGCGGGCGGCTGTGTCACTACATGTTACGACTAGCGCAGGAAGCGCCCCTTGTGTTGCATCTTTGCAACACTATCTCGCGGGGCAGGAACCAACAGGGACGAGCATGAACCTCGAGAAATTCACCGACCGCGCCAAGGGCTTCCTCCAGTCGGCGCTTACCGTCGCGATCCGGATGAGCCATCAGCGGATTGCCCCCGAACACCTCCTGAAGGCGCTGCTCGAAGACGAGCAGGGCATGGCCAGCGGGCTGATCAACGCCGCCGGCGGCGACGCGAAGCGTGCGCTGAGCGAGACCGATCTGGCGCTTTCCAAGATCCCCGCGGTCTCGGGTGGCGGCGCGCAGCAGCAACCCGGGCTCGACAACGACACCGTGCGCGTGCTCGACCAGGCCGAGCAGATCGCCCAGAAGGCCGGCGACAGCTTCGTCACGGTCGAGCGGCTGCTCGTCGCGCTGGCGCTGTCGCTGAATACGGCGGCGGGCAAGGCGTTGCAGGCGGCTGGCGCGCGGCCTGAGGCGCTCAATGCGGCGATCAACCAGCTGCGCGGCGGGCGCACCGCCGATACGGCGGGCGCCGAGGATCGCTATGACGCGCTCAAGAAGTTCGCGCGCGACCTGACCGAAGCCGCGCGGGCCGGCAAGCTCGATCCGGTGATCGGCCGCGACGAGGAGATCCGCCGCACCATCCAGATCCTGGCGCGCCGCACCAAGAACAATCCGGTGCTGATCGGCGAGCCTGGCGTCGGCAAGACCGCGATCGCGGAAGGCCTCGCCCTGCGCATCGCCAATGGCGACGTGCCCGATACGCTGAAGGACCGCGCGCTCATGTCGCTCGACATGGGCTCGCTGATCGCCGGCGCGAAATATCGCGGCGAGTTCGAGGAGCGGCTCAAGGGCGTCCTCGACGAGGTCAAGGCCGCGGAAGGGCATATCATCCTGTTCATCGACGAGATGCACACGCTGATCGGCGCGGGCAAGACCGAGGGCGCGATGGACGCGGGCAACCTGCTCAAACCGGCGCTCGCCCGCGGCGAGCTGCACTGCATCGGCGCGACCACGCTCGACGAGTATCGCAAGTACGTCGAGAAGGACCCCGCGCTGCAGCGGCGCTTCCAGCCGGTGTTCGTCGGCGAGCCGACGGTCGAGGATACGATCTCGATCCTGCGCGGGATCAAGGAGAAGTACGACCTGCACCACGGCGTGCGGATCAGCGACGGCGCGATCGTCGCGGCGGCCACGCTGTCCAACCGCTACATCACCGACCGCTTCCTGCCCGACAAGGCGATCGACCTGATGGACGAGGCCGCGTCGCGCATCCGCATGGAAGTCGAGTCCAAGCCCGAGGAGATCGAGAATCTCGATCGCCGGATCATGCAGCTTGAGATCGAGCGCGAAGCGCTGAAGAAGGAGAGCGATGCCGCGTCCAGGGACCGGCTCGCCTCGCTTGAGAGCGAACTCGCCAACCTCAAGCAGCAATCGGCCGAGCTGACCACGCGCTGGCAGGGCGAGAAGGACAAGATCAACGCCGAGGCGCAGATCAAGGCGCAGATCGACGCCGCGCGCGGCGAGCTCGACCAGGCGCAGCGCGCCGGCGATCTCGCGAAGATGGCCGAGCTCAGCTACGGCGCGATTCCGGCGCTGGAGAAACAGCTGGCGGAGGCCCGGAACACCAGCCGCGGCGCGATGCTGCGCGAGGAAGTGACCGCCGAGGACATCGCCGCGGTGGTCGCGCGCTGGACGGGCATCCCGGTCGACAAGATGATGGAAGGCGAGCGCGAGAAGCTCCTCAACATGGAGGAGCAGCTCGGCAAGCGCGTCATCGGCCAGGCCGATGCGGTGAAGGCCGTGTCAACCGCGGTGCGCCGCTCGCGCGCCGGCCTGCAGGACCCGAACCGGCCGCTGGGCAGCTTCCTGTTCCTCGGCCCGACGGGCGTCGGCAAGACCGAGCTGACCAAGGCGCTCGCCGAATTCCTGTTCGACGATCCCAACGCGATGGTGCGCATCGACATGAGCGAGTTCATGGAGAAGCACGCGGTCGCGCGGCTGATCGGCGCCCCTCCCGGCTATGTCGGCTATGAGGAAGGCGGCGTACTGACCGAGGCGGTACGGCGGCGGCCCTATCAGGTCGTGCTGTTCGACGAGGTCGAGAAGGCGCATGGCGACGTGTTCAACGTGCTGCTGCAGGTGCTCGACGACGGGCGCCTGACCGACGGCCAGGGCCGCACGGTCGATTTCTCGAACACGATCGTGATCCTGACCTCGAACCTGGGCAGCCAGTTCCTCACCAATCTCGGCGAGGGGCAGTCGGTCGAGAGCATCGAGCCGCAGGTGATGGAGATCGTCCGCGCGCATTTCCGCCCGGAGTTCCTCAACCGGCTGGACGAGATCATCCTGTTCCACCGGCTGGCGGCCGAGCACATGGCGCCGATCGTCGACATCCAGGTGAACCGCGTCGCGAAGCTGCTCAAGGATCGCAAGATCGGGCTGGACCTGACCGATGCCGCCCGCGCCTGGCTGGGTCGGGTGGGGTACGATCCGGTCTATGGCGCGCGTCCCCTGAAAAGGGCGGTGCAGCGCTACCTCCAGGATCCGCTGGCCGACATGATCCTGCGCGGCGACGTGAAGGACGGATCGACGGTGAAGATCGACGAAGGCGACGGGGCGCTGGCGCTGTCGGTCGCCTGACCTTCCGCCGTTCCGGCTGGCTCCGGGGCGGCGGATGCTTCCCGCTATCGCAGGCAAAAGAAAGGGGCGGCTCCCGAAGGAGCCGCCCCCATTTTGTCTGGCAGTCCGGTGAGACTTAGTAGTTCACCTTCACGCCCATCTTCAGATAGCGGCCCAGGATGCCGTTGCCGCCCTGGACTGCGTTGTAGTTGTTGGCACCGTAGGTGACCGGATCGATCGGAGGCAGGCGATCGAAGACGTTGTTCACGACACCGTAGATCGTGAACTTGTCGTTGATCTTCACGCGAGCGCTCATGTCGAAGGTGATGTAATCGCTGACGTCGCACGGCGTGATGCCGAGGCTCGATCCGCAATCCTTATAGGCATCGCCCTGGTCCATCGCGGACAGGTTGTACCCGCCGAAATAGTTGACGGTGCCGTTCACCTGCAGGCTGCCGAAGTCGAGCGTGGTCAGCCAGCTGCCATGCCACTTCTGCGTGCCGTTGCCCGAGGTCAGGTTGAAGTTGCCGAGCGTGCCGTCATAGCGCTGCTCAACACCATTCACGATCGTCGACAGCTTCAGGATGTAGCTGGCTTCGACCGAGGTCGAGACGCGGAAGCCATCCGTGACCTTGAAGTCGGCGCTGGCGGTGAAGTCCAGGCCTTCCGCCTTGATCGTGTCGGCGTTGATCAGCGTCGACTGGATGAACGCAACACGCGGCTTCGCGGTCGGGTTGTTGATGTCCGGCGCGTCCGGAATGATCGTGATCGTTGGATCGATCGCCGTGCCGGCATAATATGCCTGCAGCGCCGAACCGGTATCCGGCGAGGTGATCGCACCGGTCTTCTCGATGTTGTAGTAGTCGACGGTGAACGAGATGCCGCGCACCGGCTCGAAGATCGCGCCGGCAGTCCAGCTGCGCGACTTTTCGGGCTTCAGGTTCGGGCTGGCGAGCGTGGTCAGACCATAGCTCTGCTTCACATAGGCCGGGCAGCCCGCTGCGAAGTTGGCCACGGTGCAGGCCGCGCCGTACTGCGACAGATAGGCGTTGGTGAACGCGCTCGACGACGGCGTGACGTAGCCGGTGGTCGGGAGAGCGTTAGCTTCGCCGAACGACGGGATACGGAAGCCGCGCGAGTAGGTGCCGCGCACCACGATCTGCTTGATCGGGGTGACCTTCAGGCCGACCTTCGGCGAGAAGGCGTCCTGGCCGCTCGAGTAACGGTCATAGCGACCCGAAGCGTTCAGGCCGATCCACTCGGTGATCGGCGCATCGAGTTCGGCGAAGGCCGAGCTGATGGTACGATTACCGCTGGTGCCGAAGGCGTTCAGCGTGAAGTAGCGCTGGGTCGGGCCGTTGATGTCCGAGTTGCCGCTGGGGGCATCCACGGCTTCGTAACGGATCGAGCCGCCGACACCGATCTGCAGCGGGCCACCCGGAAGGTCGACCACGGCAGCGCTGACGCTCGCCTGGAACTGGAACTGATCCGAGCTGGCGTTCGTGACGTTGACCGGGGTCAGATAGTCACGGACCGACTGCGGCGTCGCCGACGGGTTGCGGAAGTTGTAGGTGCCGTCCGCGATCACATCGAGCAGGTGCTGGATGTAGACATAGCCGTCCTGCGTGCGACGCAGGTCGGTGTGCATCGCAGTCGCACCGACGTTGAAGGTGATGTTGTCGGTGAGGTTGCCGGTGACGCCGAGGGCGCCGCGATATGCACGGTTGCGGGTCGCGTTATAGGTGACTTCGCTGGTGTCCATACCGATCAGGCGAGCGACCTGGCCGGCTGCCGCGAACGGGTTGTTCGGGTTCAGCGTGCCATTGGCCGCGGTGCAGCCCGGAACCGTCGGGACGCCGTTGACCATCGTCGCCGAAGCGCCGTTGGCGCGGGCGCAGACATAGACCGGAAGCGCCAGGATGCCCGAGCCGGCCGCGCGCGGCGGAACGGTGTTCGAGTTGGTCGCGAAGGTCGGGAAGTTGATGCCGGTCGGCGCAGTGCCGTAGATGGTCGCCGGGAAGCCGGTGTAGTCCACGCTGCTCTGCATGAAGTTGACCTCGGCATATGCCTCGATCGTGTCACCCAGGCGAGCGGTCACGCGGCCCGAAACGCCGAAGCGCTCGATGTTCGGCGTGATGGTGCCCCACAGGTTGGTCGCGTCATACTGGCAGACCGAAGACGGCGACGTCGCGGTCTGCTGCGCCGCGGTCAGGTTGACCAGCGTGCCGATGCCGCAACCGCTCAGGTTCTGGTAACGGCTGCCAGCAGGCGTGGTGGTGTTGGTGATGTCGTACGGGCGAACCATGAAGTTGGCGCCGGTGCTGAGCGCGACCTGGCCGGTGGCCGGGTTGATCGCGTTGCGGACCGAGGTGCCGCCGCAGTGACCCTCGAAGCAGATGCCCTGCTGGTCGTCCGAGTTGTACGGATACGGACGATCCTTGTTCATCAGCGCTTCGGACTTGTACCAGAAGCCCGAGATATAGGCGTTGTAGCCGTCCTCATCGAGGTCGCCGGTGCCGGCCGAAGCCGTCAGGCGATAGCTCGGAGCGTCGCCGCGATCGGAAATGCCTGCTTCGGCGCGTGCGCTGAAGCCCTTCACTTCCTTCTTGGTGATGATGTTGACCACGCCCGCGATCGCGTCTGCGCCGTAGGTCGACGAAGCGCCGTCGCGCAGCACTTCGATGCGCTCGATGATGTCGTCGGGAATGGTGTTCAGGTCGACGAAGTTACGCGAACCGTCGTCGGCGAGCGGGTAGTAGGCCGCGCGCAGGCCGTCGAACAGCACGAGCGTCGAGTTGGTCGAAAGGCCGCGCAGCGACACTGCCGAAGCGCCGGCAGCGAACGCGCCGTTGGCCGAGAAGCTGTTGGTCAGCGCCGGGCCGTTGTTCGAAGCGAGCGACTGGATGGCGTCCTGCACCGTCGAGATGCCGCGCTTGTCGAGATTCTCGGCGGTCACGACGGTGACCGGCGACGGGGTCGCCGCACCGGCGGCGCTCTGGAACATCGAGCCGGTGACGACGATCGTGCCTTCGTCCTGGCTGCTGCTGTCCTGAGTGGTCGGGACGGTCGTCGACGGGGTCGGCGTCGGCGTGGTCTGGGCGAAAGCCGGCGTAGCCGCCGTCGCGCCCGCGAGTACGAGCGCAAACAGCGCCGTGCTACCGCGCAGGGTGATCTGCGAGTTCTTCATGATGATCCCTCTGTTGTCCGGCTGTTTTACAGCCGGATTGTCTCCCCGCTTCACCATCCATTCGTGTGCAACTCACGTGTCGGGATGGCGAAGCTTGAACGGATCGTGAATGTGGACCCCCTCCCTGTAAACTGGGAAGGCCATGCTGCGCGCGCTTTCAACAAACCTGTAGCCAAAATGCCACAACAACGGGCAGAATATTGCGCAACAACCTCGTTTTATGTTGCTTTATGTTGCAGCGCGACACATTCGCGCCTCAATCGATAACAGGCATCGACCCCGCGACAAGCAGCGGATCGATCCGCGCGTCACGCCACTTGAGACTCCAGTGTAAATGCGGCCCCGTCGCGCGCCCCGTCATCCCCACGGCGCCGATCGGCTGGCCCCGGCGGACATGCTCGCCCAGCTTCACGTCGATTCGCGACAGGTGCATGAAGGCGCTGTTGAGCCCCGCGCCATGATCGATCATCAGCAAATTCCCCTCCAATGTGAAGGGCTTGGCAGCAGCAAGGATGACCACGCCATCGGCCGGCGCAAGCACCGCCGTGCCGGTCGGCCGGGCGATGTCGATCCCGGAATGATAGGACCCCGGCTCACCGCGATAAATGCGTTGCGAACCGAACAGCGTGGAGATGCGCCCAACCGCCGGCCAGAAGAAGGGCATCTGCCGCCAGCCGGTCGCATCGGTCTGCATTTTCCGCGCCGCGTTGATCTGCGCGAGCTCGGCCGGGCGCACCCGCTCGAACTCCGGACGCGGCACCGGATATTTCGGAAGTGTATCCAAACGTGAAATATCCCAGGCACGCGGCGCGATCGCCAGCACCTGGCGCTGCTGGCTGCCGTCGCCCATGGTCGCGATCAGCGTTGCGCTCGGGCCATGGTCGCGATCAAAGGCGATCAGGAACTTGCGATCCGGCGTTACCGGCACCGGTTCCCCATCGAGCGTGAGCATGCTGGCGCCCTTGGGCGCGGTGCCGATCACGGCGCCGCCCTGGATCAGCTGGCCCTGGAAGGCGAAGGGCCCGGCGACATTGGGGGCGGCGGGAATCGGCGCGGCGATCGCCTCCGCGACCGGGGAGCCCGGCAGGGCGGGAAGCTGGGCACTGCCGAGCAGCACGAAGCCCAGAACGGCGGCGGGCAGTCGTGCTGCGAGTCCCATCAGCGGTGCCCCCTCAACCCTGCATCGCCTGCATCGCCAGCGCGGCGGAGGCATAGGGTTCCTGCCGGGCGACGCTCCAGTAGCGCAGCATCTGCAGCGGCACCTTCTCGCCGCTGACCGCGCAGACGACGTGATCGCCCGGGGTCAGCACGCGAAAGCCATTGGCCATGAAGTGGAGGCGAGCCGCGCGGGCGACGGGGTTCGACATCAGCATGGGCGCGGCATCCTCGAAATGGCTCTTCTCTTACAACAGGCTGGGCTGTTCGGGCTTGGGCGCATCATAGGATTTGGCGCCCGGGCGCTCAACCCGCGCATCGACGGCCCCGTCGATGAAGTGGAGCGTCACGGCACCGGCGCCGCGCGCGGCGTCGGCGGTGCCGATCACCTTCCTGGTGCCGCGCGCCTCGACCCAGGCATAGCCCTTCTCGAGCGGGCGATTGGGATGAACCAGGTCAAGATGCCGGCCGATCCCTTCCAGCAGCTGCCGCGCCGCGGAGAGTTTCTGGTCGAGCATCGCCGGGCGCAGCGCGCCCGCGGAGCGATCGAGCACCCCGCGCGCCACGGTGACGCGGCGCTCCAGCGCGCGATCGAGCCGGCCGCCGAGATCGTCCATCTTCTGGCGCTGCGGCCCGAGCAGCGCGTCGCGGCGCGGCAGCACGCGGACCAAGGCCGCCAGCCGCTCGCCGGCGCGCTCATGATAGCGGCGCACGCAGCGCTCGGTGCGGTGCGCGAGCGTCGCGATGGTGTGGCGCACGTCCGCCAGCACCGGCACCGCGATCTCGGCCGCCGCGGTCGGCGTCGGCGCGCGCAGGTCTGCGGCATAGTCACACAGGCTGGTATCGGTCTCGTGGCCGACGGCGGAGATCACCGGGATTCGGCAGTCGGCGACCGCGCGCACCACGACCTCCTCGTTGAACGCCCAGAGATCCTCGATCGAGCCGCCGCCGCGCGCGACGATCAGCAGGTCGGGCCGCGGCACCGCACTGCCCTCGCCCAGCGCATCGAAGCCGCGGATCGCATTGGCGACTTCCTGCCCCGCGCCCTCTCCCTGCACCTTCACCGGCCAGACCAGCACATGGCTCGGGAAGCGGTCGGCGAGCCGATGCAGGATGTCGCGGATCACCGCGCCGGTCGGCGAAGTGACCACGCCGATCACCCTGGGCATGTACGGCAATGGCTGCTTGCGGGCGCGGTCGAACAGCCCCTCGCCCGCGAGCTTGGCCTTCAATTTCTCGAACAGCGCCATCAGCGCGCCTTCGCCGGCCAGCTCCATCCGCTCGATGACGATCTGGTATTTGCTGCGCCCCGGATAGATGGTCAGCTTGCCGGTGACGATCACCTCCAGCCCGTCCTGCGGCGCGAACGGGATTGCGCTGGCGGCACCGCGCCAGATCACCCCGTCGATCACCGCATCGGCATCCTTGAGCGCCAGATAGGCATGGCCCGAAGCGGCCCGCTTCCAGCCCGAAATCTCGCCGCGCAGGCGGACATGGCCGAACTCGCCTTCGACCATTCGCTTGAGGGCCAGAGATAATTCGCTGACCGATAGCGCCGGTGCGTTGTCGCCCGCCACCTGCTCGGCTACGAGCCGCGCTGGTGTATCGAAGAAGGGGTCGCTCATGAATGTCCTGTTGCTCGGCTCGGGCGGCCGCGAACATGCTCTTGCATGGAAGCTCGCACAATCGCCGCTGCTCGAACGGCTCTACGCCGCCCCGGGCAATCCGGGAATAGCCGAGCATGCCGAAATCGTGGACATCGCGGTGAACGACCATCGCGGCGTGATCGATTTCTGCCTTCGCCATTCGATCGGCTTCGTCGTGATCGGGCCCGAGGCACCGCTGGTCGCGGGTCTCGGCGACAATCTGCGCACCATGGGCATCGCCGTGTTCGGGCCGAACAAGCTGCCCGCCCAGCTCGAAGGATCGAAGGGCTTCACCAAGGATCTGTGCGCTCGCGAGAAGATCCCGACCGCCGGCTATGTCCGCTGCGAGAGCCGCGACGGCGCGCTCGCTTCGCTCGAGGATTTCGGCCTGCCGGTCGTCATCAAGGCCGATGGCCTGGCCGCGGGCAAGGGCGTCACCGTCGCCTTCACCCATGAGGAAGCCGAAGGCGCGGTCCGCGCGATCTTTGCCGATGCCGGCGCCAGCGTGGTGATCGAGGAATTCCTGGAAGGCGAGGAAGCCAGCCTGTTCGTGCTGACCGATGGCGAGACGCTCGTCCCGTTCGGATCGGCGCAGGACCACAAGCGCGTCGGGGATGGCGATACCGGCCCGAACACCGGCGGCATGGGCGCCTACAGCCCCGCCCCGGTGCTCACCCCGGCGCTGGAGACCCAGGCGATCGACGAGATCGTCCGCCCCACGATCGAGGCACTGGCACGGATGGGGGCACCCTATTCGGGCGTGCTCTATGCCGGGCTGATGCTGACCGCGACCGGCCCGAAGCTGATCGAGTACAACGCCCGCTTCGGCGATCCCGAATGCCAGGTGCTGATGCTGCGCTTCACCGGCGACCTGCTCGCGCTGATGCTCGCGGTAGCCAAGGGCGAGCTCGCCAGCCAGCCGGCCCCGACCTTCGCCGCGAAGACCGCGCTCACCGTGGTGATGGCCGCCAACGGCTATCCCGGCACGCCCGAGACCGGCGGCGCGATCACCGGCATCGACAAGGCGGAGGCCACCGGCGCCAAGGTCTTCCATGCCGGCACCCGGATGGACGGCGACATGCTGGTTGCAAGCGGGGGCCGCGTGCTCAACGTGACCGCGCTGGGCGACACGGTGAAGGACGCGCAGGCGGCGGCCTATGTAGCGGTCGATGCGATCGAGTTCCCGACGGGTTTCTGCCGGCGCGACATCGGCTGGCGGGAGATCGCGCGCGAGGGCTAACGCTGCGAATCCGGCAGCGCGTTATGGCCTTCGGAAAGCAGGCGGACCGCGGCATCCCAATCGGAAAAGCCCCAGTCCGCCGGGTTTTCCAGCCCGACCACGACTTCCTTCATCCCGCGGAAGATATCCTCGAGCGGGATCATCCGGCGGTGCTCGGCCGAGTAGAATAGGCGGACCATGCTGCGCAGGCCCTGCCCGCCATCGGGCAGCACCACGCCGAGCCGGCCGGATGCCATCCGCACCAGCAGCCCGGTCGGCGCCACGCCGATGCTGCGGCAGAACTGGAACAGCAGTTCCGGATCGAAATGGCCGGTCCAGCCGAACATCTCGGTGACGGCACGCAGCGGGGTCCAGCGATCCTTGTAGGCACGGTCGGAGGTCAGCGCGTCGAACACGTCGCAGATCGCGCCCATCCGCGCGGCCAGGCTGATCTCCGCGCCCTTGAGGCCGAACGGATAGCCGCTGCCGTCCATCTTCTCATGATGCATCAGGCAGACGTCCAGCGCCTCCTGGTTGATCCCCTCGGCACCGCGCAGCATCGCATGGCCGGCCTCGGGGTGCCGCTTGATCAGCGCGAACTCGGCATCGTCGAGCCGGCCGGGCTTGTTGAGCACCGTGGCCGGCACGCTGGTCTTGCCGACATCGTGGAGCAGCCCGGCCAGCCCCATCGCGCGCATCGACTCTTCGTCGAGCCCGATCTGGCGCGCCAGATTGACCATCAGCCCGCAGACCGAGACCGAGTGGAGATAGGTATATTCGTCCTTGGACTTGAGCCGCGCCATGTCGACGAACATGCCGGGATTGCGCGCAACGCAATCGGCGATCTCGGCCACCACCGCGGTCGCCTCGCGCGCATCGATCGGCAGGCCCTGGCCGGCGCTCTCATAGATCCCACGCGCCACGCCATGCGCCCGGGCGATCGTCCGCCGGGCATAGTCGCGATCGGCCTTCACGGCCTCGGCCAGCGGCTCGGGAAGGAACATGGGCGCCGGTGGCGGTGGCGGCGCGGACGGATCGGGGCCGACACCGCGGCTGAGATCGATCACCACCGCAGTCACGTCGCATGTCCGGAGCAGCACCAGGTCGGCCGGCCGCTCCAGCAGGAATCGCGAGCGCCAGAAGGGATGCTTCAGCCACGAGCCTTCGAACCCGTGGATGAACATTCCTAACTTAACCTGGCTGGGCGATATCCGTTGAAGCAATTCTGTCTCACATTCTCCCTCCTATCTTAGGAGGTTTGCCCGCCGGACAGACCGCGGCGCCCGATTCAATGCGGCAAATCCGCGCAAATTACACAAATTGAAATGATACATGATAACATCTCGTTCATCTGGCGCTCATCTCGAAAACGCGACATTCCATCCCTGGGCGCGCAGCGACTCGCGCGCCGCACTCTGAAGGGGAGAGTTGCCATGTCGCGTTCCGCACTGTTGATCGGTTGTTCCGCCCTGCTCACCACCTCCGCCGCGCCGCCGCCCTTGCCCAAGGCAGGGCCGGTCGCCGCCAGCCAGGACCGCCATTCGCCGGTCCGCTGCGTGCGCGACGACAATGACCGGACACGCGACACCGTCCGTCGCCGGCCGGTGCCGACCTATGCTCCGCCGCCCTTGCCGACGGTGATGCCCACGCCCGAACCGATGCCGGCTCCGCCGCCGCCGCCGTCCGCGCCAATGGCCGAAGCGCTGAGCGTCACCGCCCAGAAGCGCGTCGCAAACGGGTATGTCGCGGGAGCACCCGTGGTAACCGGCGGCAGGATCGCCGGCCCCCAGCCCTATGGCGCGCCAGGCAATACCGAGCGCTGTGACGGCAAGGCCGTCGCCTCGATCCAGGCGGTTGCCGAGCAGCCCGTCTCCACCTTCTCGGTCGATGTCGATACCGGCGCCTATTCCAATGTCCGCCGCTTCCTGACCCAGGGTCAGGACGTGCCCGCCGACGCGGTGCGCACCGAGGAGATGATCAACTATTTCCGCTACGATTATCCGCGCCCGACCTCGCAGGACGTGCCGTTCAGCGTGACCACCGACGTCTCGACCACGCCGTGGAACGCCGAGACGAGGCTGCTGCGCATCGGCCTGCGCGGCTATGACGTGGACGCGAAGGGGCGCCCGCCGGCCAATCTCGTCTTCCTCGTCGATGTCTCGGGATCGATGGAGGACACCGACAAGCTTCCGCTGGTCAAGAAGGCGCTCACCCAGCTCGCCGACGGGCTGACCGCGAAGGACCGCGTCTCGATCGTCGTCTATGCGGGCGCGGCGGGCGTGGTGCTCGAGCCGACCTACAGGAAGGAATATGTGAAGGCCGCGCTCGATTGCCTCTCGGCCGGCGGCTCCACCGCGGGCGGCGAGGGCATCCAGCTCGCCTATTCGGTGGCGCGGGCCAACTACATGAAAGGCGGGATCAACCGCATCTTCCTGGCCACGGATGGCGACTTCAACGTCGGCATCAACGACAAGAAGGCGCTCGAGGCGCTGGTGAAGAAGAACCGCGACGACGGCATCACCCTCACCACGCTCGGCTTCGGCCAGGGCAATTACAACGAAGCGATGATGGAACGCATCGCCGATGTCGGCAACGGCAACTATGCCTATATCGACAGCGCGATGGAGGCGAGCAAGGTGCTCGACGACGAGCTCTCCGCCACGCTCTTCACCATCGCCAAGGATGTGAAGGTCCAGGTCGAGTTCAACCCCGCCCAGGTGAAGCAGTATCGCCTGATCGGCTATGAGAACCGCGCGCTGGCCGAGGAGGACTTCAACAACGATACCGTCGATGCCGGCGATATCGGCGCGGGGCATCAGGTGACCGCGCTCTACGAAGTCGTCCCCGCCAATGCCCAGGGGTGGACGCCGGATCGGCGCTACGATGCCAATCGCCCGGCCACCGCAGCCTCGAGCGGCAGCGAGATGGCCTTCGTCAAACTCCGCTACAAGGCGCCCGGCAGCGAGACCTCGAAGCTGATCGAGCGCCCGGTGCCGGCCAGCCTGATGCAGGGCGCCCGTGCGCCCAGCGGCGACATGGCCTTCGTCACCTCGGTCGCCGCGTTCGGCCAGCATCTGCGCGGCGACAAATATCTCAACGGCTACAGCTACACCCAGATCGGCGCCCTCGCGCCGGCCTCCAGCAACTACTGGCGGGCCGAGTTCACCCGGCTGGTGAAGCTTGCCGATTCGGGACACTCCAAGCCGGGGTCGAGCGACTAGCTTGTCGCGCTGCGCCGCACCACGTTATGCAGGTGCCCGGAATCGCAAACTTGCATGACGGGGAAAGCGCAGATGGACAGCACGCAACCGCTCTTTGACGGAGCCCCGGTCTGGCTGACCCTCCCGTTCGCGGCAATCGCGGCGGGAGTGGTCTTCGCGCTGTTCATTCTGATCTTCGGGGCCCGCCTCGCCTCTCGCCGCAACAAGGCGCGCGAGGAGATCGAGGAGTTCAACGAGGAATATCGCGAGGAAGCGACCGCCCGTCCGATCACCCCGCCGGTCGCTCCGCCGCCACCGCCTCTCGCCGAGGCTCCCATCGCCCCGCCGGCACCCGAGCCCGTTGCCGAGATTCCCGCTCCGGTTGTGGAGCCCGAACCTGTAGCCCCGGCGCCCGCCCCGGTTGCGGAGCCCGAGCCCGTGACCGCACCCGAGCCGGCCGCCGAGATCGTCCCGGCGCCGCTTCCGCCCGTTGTCGAGGAAGCACCTGTCGCGGAGCGGCTCGCCGACGAACCCATCGCCGCCGCCGCGCCGCTCGAGGCGTCGCCCGCATCGCTCGCTTCGGACATCGCCGAACCCGCGCATGCCGAGCCGGCGCCCGCACCGGAGCCCGAGCCTGTCGCGGCCGCGCCCGAAGCCGCGCCCGAACCGGTCACGGCGGCACCCGAACCGGCAGTCGCCCCCGCCACGCCGGCTGCGGACGACCTCACTCGCATGAAGGGCGTCGGCCCGCGGCTGGGCGAGAAGCTCAACAGCGTCGGCATCACCAGCTTCGCCCAGCTCGCGGCGCTCACTCCCGAGGAAGCCGATGCGCTCGACGCCAAGCTCGGCGACTTCCAGGGCCGCATCCACCGCGACCGCTGGATCGAGCAGGCAAGCTTCCTGGCGAAGGAAGACATTGCCGGCTTCGAGGGCGTGTTCGGAAAGCTCTGACACTGCCGTTCCTCGGTTCCCCGGCGAAAGCCGGGGCCCAGGGTTTCTCTGCCGTCCCGCTTACGACCCTGGACCCCGGCTTTCGCCGGGGAGCGGCTCTGCCGCGCTTGCAATGCAGGATTTCGTCTGCTGGCCGGCGCGGCCAGCCCCCTGGGCCGGCCGCTCCTTGAACCGGTTGGAAAAATAGGATCACGCCCGCGCAAGAAAGTTGCGAGGTGCACCGCGCTCCCGGGAAAACAGGGGAAATGGCGGGCCGCGAAACCCGCTCTTGGCCTGTACTTCGTGTACTTTCGCGAGTCGCCGCGCACGCGCTGTTGGAAGCACGGGCGGCGCAGCGCCCGCCCGTTACTTCTCCGCCCGGTCGACCAGCAGCTTGTCGATCTTGCGCCCGTCCATGTCGACGATCTCGAAACGCCAGCCCTGCTCGACAAAGCTCTCGCCCTCGGTCGGCAGGTGCTTGAGCACCGCCAGCGCCAGGCCGGCGACGGTGGCGTAGTCGCGGTCCTCGTCGAGATCGAGGCCGAGCTTCTCGGCCAGCAGGTCCGCCGGCATCTGGCCCGAGACCAGCAGCGAGCCGTCCTCGCGGGTCACGATATTGGGATTGTCGCCCGGCTCGACGTCCGATGCCAGCTCGCCGGCGATCGCCGCGAGCAGGTTGGCCGGGGTCACAATGCCTTCGAAATGGCCATATTCGTCATGCACCAGCCCCATCGGCACCTCGGCCCGGCGCAGCGCGCCCAGCGCGTCCATCGCATCGACCGTATCGGGCAGGATCGGCGCCTCGCGCATCAGCTTGCGCAGGTCTAGCGCCTCGCCGCGGAACAGCGCGGCGGCGATGTCGCGGGCCTGGACCACGCCGATCACCGTATCGACCGAGCCCTCGGCCACCGGCAGACGGGTGTGCGGCGTGAGCAGCAGCGCCTCGCGGATGCCGTCGGCGTCGAGGTTCACATCGACCCAGTCGACATCGGTGCGCGGCGTCATCACTTCGCGCACCGGCCGATCGGCAAGGCGGACGACGCTGGAGATGATCGAGCGCTCATGCTCCTCGATCACGCCCGACTTGCTGGCCTCGGCGACCAGCAGGTGCAGCTCCTCGGCGGTGACCCGGTTCTCCGATTCGCGGTCGAGCCCGATCAGGCGGAAGATCAGCTTGGTCGTCGAATCGAGCAGCCAGACCAGCGGCGCGGTCAGGCGGCTGATCCACAGCAGTGGCACCGACACGAGCACCGCGATCGGCTCGGGGGAGCGCAGCGCGAACTGCTTGGGCACCAGTTCGCCCGCGACCAGCGAGCCGAAGGTGGTGAGGCCGATGACGATCGCGATGCCGAGCGTATGCGCCAGCTCGTCACTGACCCCCAGCAGCGCGATTCGCTGCGCGGTCGGCTCGCCGAGGCTGGCGCCCGAATAGGCACCGGCGATGATGCCGATCAGCGTGATGCCGATCTGCACGGTGGAGAGGAACTTGCCCGGATCGGCGGCGAGCTGGATCGCGGTACGGGCGCCCGCACCGCTGCGACCAGCCCGAGCCATGGCCTCCAGCCGCGCAGTGCGCGACGAGACGATCGCCAGCTCGGACATCGAAAAAAGGCCGTTGAGAACGATCAGCGCGAAGATGATCGCTACGTCTATCCAGGGGAAAGGCGCTAACATGGTGTGGCGCCTTCATATCCGCACAGGGGGCCATGCGGCAACCGGTGTTGCATCCGCGCAATGAAATGACAGCTTAGCCGCGCCGTTCGCGGAAGAAATCGCGCAGGATCTCGCCCGCCTCGGCCTCGCCGATGCCGGGGTAGAGCTCGGGGCGGTGGTGGCAGGTGGGCTGGCTGAAGAAGCGGGGGCCATGCTCCACCGCGCCGCCCTTGGGATCGCCGGCGCCGTAATAGATCCGCGCGATCCGGGCATGCGCGATCGCGCCGGCGCACATCGCGCAGGGCTCGAGCGTCACCCACAGGTCGCAGTCCTCGAGCCGCTCGCGGCCCAGCCGCTCGGCAGCGGCGCGAATCACCCGCATCTCGGCATGGGCGGTGGGGTCGTGGAGCGTGCGCGGCGCATTGGCCGCGGTGGCGATTACCTTGCCGTCATGCACCAGCACCGCACCCACCGGCACCTCGCCGGCCTCGGCGGCCGCTCGGGCGGCATCGAGCGCCAGGCGCATCGGTTCGGGGAGCGGGAACATGGAAAGGTGCGTAGCCGAGACGGCTGTTCTTCCCAAGTGTTCCCCGGCGAAAGCCGGGGATCAGTTAAGCAGTTGCCGGTTCGGCAGGCTTCGCGGACGAATCGCGCAGCACGCTCCACAGCGCGAACGCGACACCGGGCAGGAACCCGAGCACCGTCAGTCCGCACGTAATCCAGAAGTCGCGCCCCGCACCCCTTGCCAGGTACGTGCCCAGCGGCGGCAGCAGGATCGCCGCCACGATGGGTCCGGGGCGCACTGCCATCACTTCGCGGCGGGCGTCGGCGTCGGAGTGGCGCCGGCCTGCTTCACTTCGATGGTGGGCAAGGTGACCGTGGTGTTCTTCATCTCTACCGTCGGGACTGCAACGGTCGTGTTGGTGGTTCCGATCCCCACCGATCCCGTTTCGGCCTTGAATTTGGGCAACTGGCCGCCCTTTGCATCGAAGGTGATCGTGGGCATGGTCGCGCCCTGCTGCTGCTCGATCCGCAGCATGCCGACCGACATCAGCACCACGACGGCAAGCGCGATCAGTCCGATAAGCACGAGAATTCCACGCATCGCTTCATCTCCCCAATTGAATCGTTTGCGTAATCAACGCCGCATCAACCATGGCGGTTGCATGGGTACAAGGCGTTTCTTCGAGCGAATCGGTTGACGCTCCGTCCCATTACGGTTATTCGCGCCGCCTTTCCGGCCGTGGTTCGCCAGGGCTCAAACCAGGATATCAAGCGATGTCGCGCATTTGCGAGCTGACCGGCAAGGGCCGGCAGGTGGGTAACAACGTTTCCCACGCCAACAACAAGACCAAGCGTACGTTCCTGCCGAACCTGCAGAACGTCACGCTGATCAGCGATTCGCTGGGCCGCAGCGTGCGCCTGCGCGTTTCGACGCACGGCCTGCGTTCGGTCGAGCACAATGGCGGCCTCGACAACTGGCTGCTCAAGACCAGCGACGACGATCTGTCGCTGCGTGCCCGTCGCCTGAAGCGCGAAGTGCGCAAGGCGTCGGCCGAGAAGACCGCGGCCTAACAGCCCGTTCCTTCGACGGCTCAATGCGAGCCCGTTCTCCAGGCGGAGGGCGGGCTTTTCGCATGTGCGGATTCCGCCGGCGTGACGGAATTGGTAGACGTATCGCCACAGCGATCCCGGGAGACCGGGTGCGGGTTCGATCCCCTGCCGCCGGCAACCCTCAGCGCTTCGCGAACTCGATCCGGAACTTGAGCAGCAGCGACCATTCCCAGAATTGCTGGTTGTCGTCCGATGCGATCCACAGGATCGTGTCGTCGCCTTCGCGGGTCACTGCCAGCGCCTCGTAATTGTCGTGGAGCAGCGGCGCGGCCAGCGTGGCGATCTCGGTGCCGCGCAGCACCGCGCCGGGGCGGATCGCGCGGGGATCGACAAGGGTCAGCTTGGCGGTGAACAGCCCGGGCACAGAGAAGCGCCGGTTGAGCACGATCAGCCGGCCATCCGGCAACTGCACCGCGTCACTGGGGTCGTACAGCTCATTGGGCGGCATGTAGACGAAGCGGACCGGCTTGGTGCCCGGAATGGTCGGGTCACCGGGAAACAACAGCCCCTCGCGACCGATCCGGCTGCCCTTGGGCCGCGAAGTCTCGCCGAACACGACGAAGCTGCCATCATGCAGGCGTACCAGTGATTCGGGCCCGCCATTGTCCGACCAGTCGCGCATCGCGGGCGGGCGGGCACTGCGCTCGGCACGGATAAGGTCCGCGTCATAGCGCCAGATCGCGTTATATTGCTCGAAACCGACCCAGACCTGCCCGGTGGCCGGATCGCTGGTCATCGATTCCGAATCGCGATCCGCCTTGAGCCAGCCGTTTCTCGGGCCATCCGGCAGGTCGCCGAACTGCACGTCGCGCGGCGCCCAGTCCTTGCCCATGCGGAAGCGGATGAAGGTGCCCCCATCGCTGAGCAGGGTGAAGTCATCGCCCTTGATCCGCATCGAGGAGAAGCCACCGAACGCCCGCTCCGGGCTCCTGAGCCTGATGCCGCCAAGATAGGTGAGCGCCCCCACCCGAGTGCGCGCGGGATCGTGCAGATCGAGCGGCACCCGCTCCACCGTCATCCGCGGCGTCCTGCCGAACAGGTCGCGGCCCTCGCGCCCCGACGCCGACAGCAGCAGGATGAAAGCCAGCGAGAACAGGGCGATTGCGGAGCGAAACAGCATCACGCTCGCTCATAGCGACTGGGCGCCCGAGGACCAGTGCCGGAAAGATGAACGCCAGATGACCAGTGCGTTCAGGAGAAAATAAAGGGAACTGCGCTAGGACAAGGGTGTTGTTAAGGCAGAACCGTTTTTCCCTCGCGTAGCGTATCGAGGGCTGAGGGCCGCCCCAAGGGGCGGCCCTCGTCATATCAGTACATGTGCTGGCCGCCGTTGATCGACAGCGTCGATCCGGTGACGAAGCCGGCCTCGTCCGAGCAGAGGAACGCAACGCCGCGCGCGATCTCGTGCGCCTGGCCGAGACGGCCGACCGGGATCTTGGCGACGATCTTCTCGAGCACTTCGGGCGGCACCGCGGCGACCATGTCGGTGTCGATATAACCCGGCGCGATCGCGTTCACGGTCACGCCGAAACGCGCGCCTTCCTGCGACAGTGCCTTGGTGAAGCCGTGGATGCCCGACTTGGCGGCGGCGTAGTTGACCTGGCCGTACTGGCCGGCCTGGCCGTTGATCGAGCCGATATTGACGATGCGGCCCCACTTCCGGGCGCGCATGCCCGGGAACACCGCATGCGCCATGTTGAAGCAGCCGCCCAGGTTGATGCGGATCACATCCTCCCACATGTCACGGCTCATCTTGAGGATGGTGCCATCGCGGGTGATGCCGGCATTGTTGACCACCACATCGACCGGGCCGAGCTCGGCCTCGACCTGCTTCACGCCCGCATGGCAGGCGTCATAATCGCCCACATCCCATTTATACGAAGCGATACCGGTGCGCTCGGTGAAGGCCTTGGCCTTCTCCTCGTTGCCGGCATAGTTGGCGGCGACGATCATCCCGGCGTCCTTGAGGGCAAGGCTGATCGCCTCGCCAATGCCGCGGGTGCCGCCCGTCACGATCGCTACGCGTGCCATGCCTTATCCTCTCCAATTACCGGGGTTTCGCGAAACGCTAGGCAGGCTGGCTCCAGCCCGCAAGCTCCTCGCTCAAAATTGTACGCAACATCGCCATGCCGCCTTCGCTGTCGTTGAGACAGGGGAGATAGGCGAAATGAGTGCCACCCGCGCCGAGGAACGTCTCGCGCCCGCGGATCGCCAGCTCCTCCAGCGTTTCGAGGCAGTCGGCCGAGAAGCCCGGTGCCAGGATCGCGACCTTCTTCGCGCCCTTGCCCGGCAGCGCCGCCAGCGTCGCATCGGTCGCCGGTTCGAGCCATTTCGCCCGGCCGAAGCGTGACTGGAAGGTGATGACCAGTTCGCGGCCCAGCGCCTGGCGCAGCAGCCGCGCAGTCTTCTGGCAGTGGCAATGATAGGGATCGCCCAGTTCCAGCGTGCGCGCCGGCATGCCGTGGAAACTGGCCAGGATCGCATCGGGCTCGAAATCGAGCTTCGCGAGGCTAGCCTCCACCGACGCCTTCAGCGCGGCGATATAGGCCGGGTGGTCATGATAAGGCGGCAGCGTGCGGATCGCCGGCTGCCAGCGCAGCGCGGCCAGCGCTTCGAACGCCTTGTCATTGGCGGTCGCCGTCGTCGCCCCGCAATATTGCGGGTAGAGCGGCGCGATCAGGATGCGCTCGGCACCCTGCGCCTTCAGTGCGGCGATCCGCTCGCCGATCGCGGGCGAGCCATAGCGCATCGCGTAATCGACCAGCACCTGAGCACCCCATACACCCTGGAGCGCCCGGGCCTGGGCCCTGGTGATCGCGGCGAGCGGCGAACCGTCCTCGCGCCAGACCTGCTGATAGGCATGCGCCGACTTCTTCGGGCGGGTGCGCAGGATGATGCCGCGCAGGATCGGCTGCCAGAGCAGCGGCGGAATCTCGACGACGCGCCGATCGGACAGGAACTCGCCAAGATAACGCCGCACCGACGGCGCGTCCGGCGCGTCCGGCGTACCGAGGTTGACCAGCAATACGCCGATCTTCGGCGCGGCAACCGGCGGGTGATCGGCGGGCAGGGTCATTCGGCGTCCGAGAGCAGCGGCAGCACGCGGAAGCGCACCCCGCTTGCCGATTGCAGCGCGTTGGCGATGGCGGGCGCGACCGGCGGTACCGCGAGCTCGCTCACGCCGCCGGGATCGGCGCCGTTGCGCAGGATCTCGACGGTGATGTCCGGTGCGTCCGCCAGTGTCGGAAGGCCAAGCTCGGAGAGCTCGCGTACGTCCGCGACATTCTCGGTGAAGCTGGTCGAACCCGCGAGCGCCGCCGCCATGCCGAACAGCAGCCCGCCCTCGATCTGCTGGGTGACCAGGTCCGGGTTCACCACCCGCCCACAGTCCACAGCCGCTACCAGCCGCTCGACCTTGACCTTGCGTCCCTCGAGCCGCGCCTCGGCCATCACCGCGATATAGGAGCCGCGAAACGCATGGCAGGCGATGCCCTGGCCGCTGCCGGGCTGCCCGCCCTGCCAGCCGCCGAGCTGGGCTGCGGTCTGCAGGCATCGGGCAAGCCGCGTCTCGCCGCCGAGCATCGCCATGCGGAACGAGACCGCGTCCTGCTCGGCGACATGCGCCAACTCGTCCATGAAGCTCTCGGTGAAGAAGCAGGTATAGCTGTGTGCGCCCGAGCGCCAGTATCCGGTCGGCACGCCGATCGCGGCCGGATGATGGTCCACCGCATAATTGGCGATGCCATAGGCGGGCTGCGCACCTGCCACCGCCGAAGGATCGCCCTTGCCCGGCAGCGCTAGCGACGCCTGCACCACCGGATCGCCGCCGAGCAGCCGCGTCGCCAGCTCGCGCCCCGTCTCCGGCGTGGAGATCTTGGCAAGCAGGCCGGTCACCTGTCCCTGCGGATTGAGCTTGCCGGTCATCCGCCCGATCGCCGGCGGACGATAGCGGTCGTGCCGCATGTCCTCGCCGCGCGGCCAGGTGAGCTGCACCGGCCGGCCGACGCTCTGGCTGAGCAGGGCTGCCTGCGCCGCCACTTCATGCTCGAGCTTGGCGCCGAACGAGCCGCCCGCCATCGTTGCGTGCACCGTCACCGCGCCTTCCGAGATGCCGACCGCCCGGGCCGCCGCGGCACGCGCCAGCCCGGGTGCCTGGGTCGGCAGCCAGATCGAGAGCAGCCCGTCATGATAATGCGCGGTGCAGGTCATCGGCTCGAGCGCGGCATGGAGCGCTACATCGACGCGATATTCGGCCGACACCACCTTGGCGCCACGGAAATCGGCGGCGAGGTTCCCTGCCTCATGAACGCGGGCGCCATCGGCATCGAACGCGGCGTTCAGCGCATCGGCGATCGAATCATTGTTGATCACCTCCTCGGGCGTCTTGAAGCGCGGACGCATCGCGTCGATCGCCTTCTCCGCCGCCCAGCCATTGTTGGCGATCGACGCGACCCAGTCCTTCGTGGTCACGATCGAGAGCATGCCGGGGATCCTGTTGGCCGCCGCCCGATCCAGCTTCACCAGCTCTGTCTCGCCGATCGGCCCCATCCGGATCGACGCGAACACCATGTTCGGCAGACGGACATCGGCGGCATAGACCAGGCTGCCATCAACCTTGGCCGGCGCGTCGAGCCGCGGCAGCGGCTGGCCGAAAAGCCGGTTGGTCTCGCCGGTACGCAGCGGCACGTCGCCGGGCACGCTTTCCGCCGCGGCTTCCGCCGCCAATGCGCCGAAGCCGAGCTTCGAATTGCCGTGGATCACCTGGCCTGCGGCGGTGTCGCAGCTCTGCCATTCCGTCCCCCAGCGGCGCGCGGCCGCCTTGCACAGCAGCACCCGCGCAGTGGCGCCGGCATGGCGCAGCTGATCCTCGAAGCTGCGGATCGACGTCGAGCAACCGGTGAGCATCAGCCCCGTACGTGCGGCATGGGTGCGGCGCAGCTGCTCGGGCAAGCCGCCCAGCGCCAGCTCGAACAATTCCTCGGCAGCCAGCGGATTGGCGTAGAGCGGATTGAGCGGCGCCGGCTCGACGCCGACCAGCTTCCAGTCCGCGCCCAACTCGTCGGCGATGATCTGCGGCATGGCGGTGAACACGCCCTGCCCTTCCTCGCATTGCGGCACCGCGACCGAGACATGCCCGTCGGTACCGATCTTGATCCAGGCGCCAAACAGGCTCTCGCCCGGCGCGGCGGTGAGATTGGGGAGATAGGTCCGCGGCCATACCGCCCAGGCGACCACCAGCCCCACGCCCACGCCGCCGCCGATCAGCAGCGTGCGCCGATCCAGCTTCTGGAGCTTGCCGACATCGACCTTCATCCCGCCCGCTCTATCCTGCGGCCCTTGATGTGTCATCCCCGCCCCAGTTGAAGATGCACTTGGGTTTGCACCGAGCCTGTTCTATCGGGGCGCTACACCCGGAGGGACCGACAGTGCTGCTTTCCACCCTGGCTGCCGCGGCGGCCGACCATATCCACTTCCAGGATCTCGGCCTGAACAAGGTCGCGCTCGATCTCGGCTTCTTCCAGATCAAATGGTATTCGCTGGCCTATATCGCCGGCATCCTGGTCGGCTGGTGGTATCTGCTTCGCATGATCCGCCAACCCGGCGCCCCGATGAGCAAGAAGCACGCCGACGACCTCGTCTTCTACGCGACGCTCGGCATCATCCTGGGTGGACGCCTTGGCTATGTGATCTTCTACGCGCCGGAAATGTTCCTCGAGCCACTGCGCATCCTGCGGCTGTGGGACGGCGGCATGTCCTTCCATGGCGGCGTGATCGGCACCACGCTGGCGATCATCCTGATGTGCCGCCAGCAGGGGCTGAACTGGCTGCGCGTCCATGACTATGTCGCCTGCTGCGCGCCCTTCGGCCTGTTCTTCGGCCGCCTCGCGAACTTCGTGAACGGCGAGCTGTGGGGCAAGCCGGCGGAACTGCCCTGGGCGATCGTCTTCCCCGGCGCCGGCCCGCTCGCCCGCCATCCGAGCCAGCTCTACGAGGCCCTGCTCGAAGGCGCGCTCCTGTTCGCCATCCTCGCCTACGCCTTCTGGCGCACCAAGGCGCGCTACGAGCCCGGCAAGCTCGTCGGCATCTTCCTGCTCGGCTATGGCTGTTTCCGCTTCTTCGTCGAATATTTCCGCGAGCCGGATTCGCAGTTCGCCGGCACGATCTTCGAGCATGTCATCCATATGGGCCAGGTGCTGTGCCTGCCGATGATCGCCGGCGGCATCTATCTGATCGTCACCGCCAAGGGCCGCCGCCAGCGCGTCGAGCCCACCCTCGGCGCGGAGAGCGTAGCCTGAGCGAGAACCCTCTCGACGCCCCGGCAGGGGAACGCGCGGCCAACGCCGCCGAGCCCCTGCTTGCCGAGCGGCTGGCCCGCGCCATCACCATGGCCGGGCCGATCCCGCTCTCGCAGTTCATGGGCGCCGCCAACGCGCATTATTATGGCACCCGCGATCCGCTGGGCGCACGCGGCGACTTCACCACCGCGCCCGAAGTGAGCCAGATGTTCGGCGAGCTGATCGGACTGTGGATCGCCGATATCTGGCAGCGCGCCGAGCAACCGCCGATCCGCTATGTCGAGCTCGGGCCGGGCCGCGGCACGCTGGCGGCCGACGCGCTGCGGGCGATGTCGCGCATCGGCCTCGCCCCACCCGTCGACCTCGTCGAGACCAGCCCGACGCTGCGCGCCGCCCAGGCCGAGCGCGTGCCGGGCGCCGAATTCCATCTCGACCTGGTCGGCCTGCCCGACGATGCCCCGCTGGTCTTCGTCGCCAACGAGTTCTTCGACGCACTGCCGATCCGACAGCTCATCGCCACCCAGGAAGGCTGGCGAGAGCGGCTGATCGCATGCCAGGACACGCTATTCCTGCCGATCGCTGGCGACCGCAGCTTCGACATGATCATCCCGCGCGACTACAAGGATGCCGCGCCCGGCTCGATCATGGAGACCTCGCCGGCAAGCGTCGCGGTGCTGCGCCAGCTCGCCAAGCGGCTGAACGACCAGGGCGGCGCGGCGTTGGTCATCGACTATGGCTATATGGGCCCGGCCCTCGGCGACACGCTGCAGGCGGTTAGGGGGCATGCCTATGCCAACCCGTTCGAAGAGCCCGGCGAGGCGGACCTGACCGCGCATGTCGATTTCGCCACCTTGGGCGAGGCCGCGCGCGCCGAAGGGCTGGTCGTCCACGGACCGGTCACCCAGGGCGAGTTCCTCACCCGCCTCGGCATCACCGAACGCACCGCCAGCCTGTCGCTCGCTTCGCCCGACCGCGCCGGCCAGCTCGCGACCGATCGCGAGCGGCTGACCGATCCCGAGCAGATGGGCGAGCTGTTCAAGGTGATCGCCTTCACCGCACCGGGCTGGCCGGTACCGGCAGGATTCAGCGAATGATCTACCGCGACGCCACCCCCGCCGATCTGCCCGCGATCGACGCGCTGTTCCGGGTCAGCTTCACCGCGACCTTCGGCCATCTCTACACGCCGGAGAATCTCGCGGCTTTCTTCGCCGGCTTCACCCCCGAGGCCTGGGCCGACGAGTTCGCTCAGCCCGACCTGCGCTTCCACCTCGCCGAGGACGAACAGGGACTGGCCGGCTTCGCCAAGACCAGCGCGCTCACCCTGCCTGCAACGGTGACTTCGCGCCCCCACGAACTCCGCCAGCTCTATCTCGACGAGCGCGCCAAGGGCAGCGGCGCCGCGCAGGTCCTGCTCGAATGGGCCGTGGAAGAGGGGCGCGCGCGCGGCGCCGACGAGCTCTGGCTGTCGGTCTATATCGACAACCACCGGGCGAAGCGCTTCTACGAGAAGAACGGGTTCGAGGACCGCGGCCCCTATATCTTCCTGGTCGGCGAGCATGAGGATGAAGACCGGCTGATGCGCCGCGCATTGTGAGTGATGGCATGACGAGTGAAGTCGAAGTTTTCCGCGCCCGCGCGCTGGACGGGATCGCGCATGGCTTTCTCGGCCGCAAAGGCGGCGTCTCCACCCACGCGATGGCCAGCCTCAATGTCGGGCTCGGCTCCACCGACGATCCCGATCTGATCGCCGAGAACCGCCGCCGCGCGACCGAAGCGGTGCTGCCCGGCGGCCGGCTCGTCTCGCTCTATCAGGTCCATTCGGCCGATTGCGTCACCGTTGCCGAGCCCTGGGAAGAGCGGGTGCGCCCGCATGCCGATGCGCTGGTCACCGATCGCCCGGGCCTCGCGCTCGGCATCCTCACCGCCGATTGCGCGCCGGTGCTGTTCGCCGACAAGCAGGCCGGCGTGATCGGCGCTGCTCATGCCGGATGGAAGGGCGCGGTCGGCGGCGTCACCGATTCGACGATCGCCGCGATGGAAGCCCTCGGCGCCAGCCGCGATCGGATCGTCGCCGCGATCGGCCCGTGCATCGCTCGTGCTTCCTACGAAGTCGATCTCGGCTTCCTCCAGCGCTTCGCCGATGCCGATCCCGACAATGAGCGCTTCTTCACCGAAGGCCGGCGCGAGGATCACTGGCAGTTCGACCTGGAGGCCTATGCCGCCTCCCGCCTCGCCGCCGCGGGCCTGCGCACGATCGAGATGCTGGGGCAGGACACCTATGCCCAGCCGGAGCATTTCTACAGCTTCCGCCGCGCGACGCACCGGCAGGAGCCGGATTACGGCCGGCAGATCAGCCTGATCGGGCTCACCTAAGCCCATATCCACCGTCACCCTGAACTTGTTTCAGGGTCCAAGTCCGGGCTGGGCGACGCGCCCGCCCCGCAAGCGATACCGCCTGCGGCACCTTGGATGCTGAAACGAGTTCAGCATGACGAAATGGACGTGATCGACAGACCGCCGGCTCCGCCGCCACGCCGCGACCTTTGTGGCTTCTAGGACGTTTCAGGCTCCCCAACTCCGCCTGGATCGTTACAGTTGAAACAAAATAACCCGAGTCCCGGAGAGCCTGCATGACTGACGAAACCGAAGCCGATCCGACCGGCGGCACCCCGCGGCGACGCCCCAAGCCCTCGGCTGACAAGATCGGCAGCCGCCAGCTCAAGCCCAGCACGATGATGATGGGCCATGGCTATGATCCGATGCTCTCGGAAGGCTCACTGAAGCCGCCGATCTTCCTCACCTCGACCTTCGTCTTCCCCAATGCCGCGGCAGGCAAGCGCCACTTCGAAGGCGTCACCGGCAAGCGCCCGGGCGGCGCCGACGGGCTGGTCTATTCGCGCTTCAACGGCCCGAACCAGGAGATCCTCGAGGATCGCCTCGGCATCTGGGAAGGCGCCGAGGATGCGCTGGCCTTCTCCTCGGGCATGTCGGCGATCGCCACGTTGTTCCTGTCGATGGTCAAGCCAGGCGACACGATCGTCCATTCGGGCCCGCTCTATGCGGCAACCGAGACGCTGATCGCGCGCATCCTCGGCCGCTTCGGTGTCCACTGGCTCGACTTTCCCGCCGGCGCCACCCGCGAGGAAATCGACGCGGTGCTGAGCAAGGCCGCCTCGGGCAATGTCGCGCTGATCTATCTGGAGAGCCCGGCCAACCCGACCAACGCGCTGGTCGATGTCGAGGCCGTGCGTGCCAGCCGCGACGCGATCTTCACCGGCGCCAACAAGCCGCCGATCGCGATCGACAACACCTTCCTCGGGCCGCTCTGGGCCCAGCCGCTCAAGCAGGGTGCCGACATCGTCGTCTACTCGCTGACCAAATATGCGGGCGGCCATTCGGACCTGGTGGCGGGCGGCGTGCTCGGCTCGAAGGAGCACATCAACACGATCCGGCTGATGCGCAACACGATCGGCACGATCTGCGATCCCAACACCGCCTGGATGCTGCTCCGCAGCCTCGAGACGCTGGAACTGCGCATGTCGCGTGCCGGCGAGAATGCGGTGAAGGTCTGCGAGTTCCTGCGCAACCATCCCAAGGTCGAGCATGTCGGCTATCTCGGCTTCCTCGAGGAAGGCTCGCGCCAGGCGGACATCTACAAGCGCCACTGCACCGGCGCCGGCTCCACCTTCTCGCTCTATCTGAAGGGCGGCGAGAAGGAGGCCTTCGCCTTCCTCGACGCGCTCAAGATCGCCAAGCTCGCCGTGTCGCTCGGCGGCACCGAGACACTGGCCAGCCACCCCGCCGGCATGACCCATCTCTCGGTGCCGGACGCGCGCAAGCAGGCGCTGGGCATCACCGACAATCTCGTCCGCATCTCGATCGGCGTCGAGGATGCCGACGACCTGATCGCTGACTTCGAGGAGGCGCTGAAGGCGGTCTGAGTCATCGGTTTGCGAGAACGGATCCCCGGCGAAGGCCGGGGCCCAGGGTTTCCGGCCGATTCACTCGTGACCCTGGGCCCCGGCTTTCGCCGGGGAACTGCCAGGGAGACTGATTGAGGTTAGGGCTCGAAAGGCGTATCCTGCCGGTCCGAGGGGGAACTCGGCCATGATCCGTCTTTCGCGCTTTCTCGCACTGCTCGCCGCACCGCTGCTGGCCCCGCCTGCCGTCGCCCAGACGAGCGACATGGCCGGCATGCACGCCGGTCACGGCTTCCCCCAGACGCTCACCGATTGGGCGGCCGGCGCCCAGCTCTTCCCCGATCTCGGCAGCTTCCACCGCGATGCGGGTACCAAGGTCCTCGCCGCCCAGGCCTATTTCGACCAGGGCATGCGCCTGCTCTGGGCGTTCAATCATGACGAAGCCGCGCGCAGCTTCGCCAGGGCCGCCGAGACCGATCCGAAATGCGGCATCTGCTATTGGGGCGTCGCACTGACGCTGGGTCCCAACTACAACATGCCGATGATGGCCGAGGCGCGGGCCCGGGTTGCCTGGGACGCGCTCAAGAAGGCCGAAGCCATGGCGCCCTCCGCGACCCCGGCGAACCGCGCGCTGATCCTCGCGCTGGCGAAGCGCTACACCGGCCCCCAGCCGGTCGATCCGACGAACAGCGCCCCCCTGCTCGCCGCGTTCGGCGACGCGATGCGCGATGCCGCCAGGGCCTTCCCCAAGGATGACGACATCCTGACCCTGTTCGCCGAAGCGCAGATGAACCGTACGCCGTGGAAGCTGTGGAACGCCGACGGCACCCCGGCCAGGGATACGCCCGAGATCGTGACGACGCTGGAGACGGTGCTCGCCCGCAACCCGCATCATCCCGGCGCCAACCATTATTATATCCACGCCGTCGAGGCCTCGACCGCGCCGGGCAAGGCCATCGACTCCGCCGAACGGCTCAAGGCGATGATGCCAGGCGCCGGCCATGTCGTGCACATGCCCTCGCACATCCTCCAGCGCGTGGGCCGCTACGAGGAATCGGCCGAGGCCAATCGCCTCGCCGATGCCGCGGACAAGGCCTATTACGCGAAGACCGCGGCGATCGATTATTACCCGATGTATTCGGCGCACAATCTCCAGTTCCTCGCCGCCGCCGCATCGATGGAGGGTCGCAGCGCCGAGACGATCAAGGCGCTGCGCGACGTCCGCAAGGTATTCACCGACGATCAGGCCGCCGCGATGCCCGGCATGGATTGGAGCATCGGCTATCTCTACGAGGCGCTGATCCGCTTTGGCCGCTGGGACGAGATGCTGGCCGAGCCCCAGCCCGACGCCCGGTTGCTCGACCTTACCGTCAACTGGCTCTCCGCCCGCACCATCGCATTCGCCGCCACGGGCAAGCGCGAGGAAGCCAGGGCGGAACTGGCAAAGCTCAAGGCGAAGATCGCCGGCGCCCCTGCCGATGCGCTGGCCGGCATGAACATGGCCGCCCCGCTGTTCCGCATCGCCGAGCTGCGCGCGGAAGCGCGGATCGCCTGGGATAGCGACGACAGGCCGGCTGCGCTCACCGCGCTACGCGAAGCCGTGAAGGTCGAGGATACGCTCTCGTACAACGAGCCTTCGGACGCGTTCTTCCCAAGCCGCCATTTGCTGGGCGCAGCCCTGCTCGGCAGCAACACGCCGGCGGAAGCCGAGGCAGTGTATCGCGAGGACCTCAAGCGCAATCCGCACAACGGCTGGGCGCTGTTCGGCCTCGTCCAGGCATTGAAGGCGCAAGGCAAGGATGCCGGCACGGCGGAAAAGGACTTCGCCGCCGCCTGGGTCCGCGCCGATGTGAAGCTCAGCGCTTCGGCGTTCTGAGCGTCGCGGCGAGCAGGTCCGCCATCACCCGGTGATCCTTGAGCGACGGGTGCCAGTTGCACCCGGTCATTTCGAGCGCTGGCACCTTCACCGGTGTTGCCGCCGTCGCGGCGGCGACGGCGGCAACATCGGCGTAGAAATTCTCGGCGCCCATCAGGAGGACGCGCGCGCCAGGCTGCGCTGCCTGCCGGGCCCTGACGAATGCGATGTATTTGGCCCGGTAGTCCGCCCGAAGCGCCGCGTCATCCGCCCAGGCCTCACCGGCATGGACCGGCGTCGAGAAATCGTTGGTACCGAGGTTGATGACGATCACGCCCGGCCGCCAGCCCTTGTCCGGCGCGGCGGCTCCGGCCTCGCCCGGAATGGCACGCGCATAGAGATAGGGCAGGTTCTCGCCCGGGAACTTGCCGGCATAGTTGCGGACGATGCCGTAGCCCGAATAGGCGATCACCCGGTAGTCCGCGCCCAGCCGCTTCGCCAGGACCGGCCCGAACGCCGCGCTGGTATCGGTCGTATCATGCACCTGCTGCGACTTGCAGTCGCGCGTGGGCGAGGTGTTGCCATAGCCGACGCTGTGCGAATCGCCGATGAACTCGATCTGGTTGCGCAGCGCCGGCGCCGCCATCGGCGTGCCGCTGGTGAAGAAGCCCAGGAAGATGCCACCGCCCGCCTGGCTTTCGGTCAGCTTCTCCAGCCGGACCGTGTGCACACCGGGCTTGAGCCCCTTCACCCGCAGCTCGGTCCGCTCAGGCTTGGTCAAGGTCTGGAAGACCTTGCCGTCGATCAGCACGCGATAGAAATCGGTCCTGGTATCGAAGGCCACGGTCACGTCGGTGCCGCGGAAGCGTCCTTCGAAATAGGTTCCCGGCCAGCCGAAGCGCAGCGCCTTCCCCTCGGCCACGGTGCGGCCGCCGATATGCACCGGCAGGCGCTTGCCCTGCTCGGGCGCGGGAACCGAAAGGGCGACGGGCAGCAGCAGCGCGACGATCTTCATACCGCCAGCCTAGAGCGCCGGATGCCCCGCGTCAGCCCCGTGCTCGCCTCGCGCGTGCAGCATGCGAAACCTGCATTCGTGCATGCAACCACCGTGCGCTAGCGAGCGGGCAACATCGCCCGAGAGGATACCCATGACTTCGCGTATCGCCCATCCCGGACTTGCCGCCAAGGTCACCAGCGCCGAGCAGGCCGCCAGCTTCATCGACGATCACATGACCGTCGGCATGAGCGGTTTCACCGGATCGGGTTATCCCAAGGCGGTGCCGATGGCGCTGGCGAAGCGGATCGCCGACGAGCGCAAGGCAGGGCGCAACCTGCGGGTGAAGGTGTGGACCGGCGCCTCGACCGGCCCCGAGCTCGACGGCGCGCTCGCCGCGGCTGACGGCATCGAGCTGCGCCTGCCCTATAACTCCGATCCCACCGCGCGCGAGCGGATCAACAAGGGCGAGATGGAATATCTCGACATGCATTTGAGCCAGGTCGCACCGATGGCCTGGGAAGGCTTTCTCGGCCCGCTCGACATCGCGGTGATCGAAGTCGCCGGCATCAATGCCGATGGCTCGCTGATCCCCTCCTCCTCGGTCGGCAACAACAAGACCTGGCTCGATCGTGCCCATGCCGTGATCCTCGAGGTCAACAGCTGGCAGAACCCCGCGCTCGATGGGATGCACGACATCTATTACGGCACGGCGCTGCCGCCCAACCGCGTGCCGATCCCGCTGGTCAGCCCCGACGATCGCTTCGGCCAGCCGAGCTTCCGCTGCGATCCCGACAAGGTGATCGCCGTAGTCGAGACCGATGCGCCCGATCGCAACCTGCCCTTCGCCAAGCCAGACGAATGCGCGATGGCGATCGCCGGCCACATCATCGAGTTCTTCAAGCACGAAGTCGGCAAGGGCCGACTGCCCCCGAACCTGCTGCCGATCCAGTCGGGCGTCGGCAACATCGCCAATGCGGTGCTCACCGGGCTGCTCGATTCACCCTTCACCGACATGACTGCCTATACCGAAGTGCTGCAGGACGGGATGCTCGACCTGCTCGCCTCGGGCAAGCTGCGCATGGCGTCGTGCACCGCCTTCTCGCTCAGCCCGGATGCCGCGGCGCGGCTCAATGCAGAGATGGCGCAGTTCCGCGATCGCATCATCCTGCGCCCGCAGGAGATGAGCAACCATCCCGAGCTCGTCCGCCGCCTGGGCTGCCTCGCGATGAACGGGCTGATCGAGGCCGACATCTATGGCAACGTCAACTCGACCCATATCATGGGCTCGCGCATCCAGAACGGCATCGGCGGCTCGGGCGATTTCGCGCGCAACGCCTATCTCTCGATCTTCATGACCGGCTCCACCGCCAAGAACGGAAAGATCTCCACGATCGTGCCACATGTCAGTCATGTCGATCATATCGCCCAGGACGTGCAGGTGATCGTCACCGAACAGGGCCTGGCCGATCTGCGCGGCCTCGCCCCGCGCCGCCGCGCCGAGCTGGTGATCGAGAAATGCGCGCATCCCGACTATCGCCCGATGCTCCGCGATTACTATGACCGCGCGCTCAAGGGCAGCTACGGGTTGCAGACGCCGATGCTCTGCGGCGAGGCGCTGTCCTGGCATCAACGGTTCATCGATACCGGCACGATGAAGCTCTGATCTCGCTTGGACGCGGGCGCGGGCCATGCTCTAACCCGCGCTCATGAACGCCCCGCTCCGCACCGGCCTCGCCGCGCTCGCCACCCTGCTGCTCACCACCACTGCACCGGTTTCGGCGCAGACGAGCGACAGCGGATCCACCTATGAATCGGTCGATCCGATGATCGGCACCGGTGGTGAGGGGCACACCTTCCCGGGCGCCGTCGCGCCGTTCGGGATGATCCAGCTGAGCCCGGACACCGACACGACCTGCAAGATCCGCGAATGCTACAGCCACGCCGCCGGCTATCGCTACGAGGACCCAACGATCCAGGGCTTCTCGATGACCCATTTCTCGGGTGCCGGCCATTCGGACCTGGGCGACTTCCTGATCCAGCCGGTCTCGGGCGAGGTGGCGGGCATCGAGCCCGACGACTATCGCTCGCCCTTCGATCACCAGACCGAACAGGCCAAGCCCGGCTATTATGCCGTCACCCTGGCGAAGCAGGGCATCCGCGCCGAGATGACCGCGGGCACCCGTATCGGCGTGCAGCGCTATGCCTTCCCCGCCGGCAAGGACGCGCATCTGCTGCTCGATCTGCGCAGCTCGCTCTACAATTATCCCGGCAAGACGCTCTGGTCCTCGATCCGCATCCGGCCGGACGGCACGATCACGGGCGTCCGCGAGACGCGCGGCTGGGCGCCGGCGCGCAAGTTGTTCTTCGCGATCCGCCCGTCGCGGCCGCTCACCGGCCATGCCTTCCTCAACAAGGAGGAGAAGGTCGAGTATCGCGGCTTCCAGGGCCCGAGCCGCGGCGCCGACGACGCCCAACAGCTTGCCGGACGCGCGTTGGTCGCCCGGCTCGATTTCGGGCCACTCAATGCGCCGCTCGAAGTGAAAGTCGCGATCTCCGCGGTCGATGAGGATGGCGCGATCGCCAATCTCGATAGCGAGTCTGGCGGCTTCGATACCGTTCGCGCCGCTACCCGCAAGGCCTGGGAAACCGCGCTCGGCGCCGTCGAGCTCAAGGGTCCGGCGCCGATGCAGAAGATCGCGGCGACAGCGCTCTATCACAGCCTGATCGCCCCCAGCGTCTTCTCCGACGCCGACGGCCGCTGGCGCGGGCCGGACGATCAGGTCCATGCCGCCAAAGGCTTCACCTTCCACTCCACCTTCTCGCTCTGGGATACGTTCCGCGCCGAGCATCCGCTGCTTCTTCTCACGCAGGGCGAGCAGAAGAACGCCGATTTCGTCAATTCGCTGATCGCCAGCCAGCAGGTCAGTCCCTTCGGCATCCTGCCGCTCTGGCAATTCCATGGCCGCGAGACCTGGACAATGATCGGCTATCACGCCGTCCCGGTGATCGCCGACGCCTATCTCAAGGGCATCAAGGGCTTCGATCCGAACGCCGCGCTCGATGCGATGGTGAAGAGCGCCACCTACGGCCCCTATGGCGGCCTCGATCAGTATATGAAGCTCGGCTACGTCCCGATCGACAAGGAGCCGGAAGCGGCCTCCAAGACGGTCGAATATGCCTATGACGACTGGACCATCGCCCGCATGGCGAGCGCGATGGGCAAGGCCGACATCGCCGCGACCTTCGAGAAGCGCGCCGGCAACTGGCGCAACAGCTTCGACGCGAAGACCGGGTTCCTGCGCGCCCGCAAGTCGGACGGCAGCTACCGCACCCCCTTCGATCCCACGGCGATCAACTACGGATCGGACTATACCGAGGGCAATGCGTGGCAATATTCCTGGTTCGTGCCCCAGGACCAGGCCGGCATGTTCAAGCTGCTCGGCAACGACGCCGCAGTGGTGAAGAAACTCGATGCGATGTTCGACTTCGACAATTCCAAGATCGACTACAGCCATGCCGAGGATATTGCCGGGCTGATCGGCCAGTATATCCATGGCAACGAGCCGAGCCATCACGTGGCCTATCTCTACAGCTATGCCGGCCAGCCCTGGCGCACCCAGGAGCGGCTGAAGCAGATTGTCGAGAGCCAGTACAAGCCGACGCCGGACGGCCTGTCGGGCAATGACGATCTCGGCCAGATGTCGGCCTGGCTCGTCTTCACCGCGCTCGGCTTCTATCCGGTCGCACCGGGCTCAAATCAGTATGTGATCGGCCGCCCCTTCCTCGATCGCGCCGCGCTCAACCTGCCGAACGGCAAGCGCTTCGCCGTGGTTGCCGAGGGCCTGTCGGATGCCAACAAATATGTCGGCAAGCTCACGCTCAACGGCAAGCCGCTGGCGCGCGGCTATCTGACCCATGGCGAGATCGTCGCCGGCGGCGAGCTGAAGTTCACCATGTCCGCCACTCCCAACAAAAGCTGGGCGACCGGCAAGGCCGCCCGCCCCTATTCGATGAGCACCGCCACCCGCTGAGCCACCCCATCCGAGATCGCCCTATAATGAGTGGGTATGCCCGTTCGAGCGGGTACTCTCGGATGGGTGAAGATGAACTCGAAGTCCTCCCAAGCGCTTGACCGGCTGATGCGCGTCGTGCCGGCGGCGCTTGCCGGTTCGGTCGTCCTGATGATGGTCGCGCGCGGCACGAGCATGTTCGTGCAGGGCGAACTCGGCCAGTTCATCGCCTATGCGGTCGAGATGCTGGCCGGCAGCGTCGCCCTGGCGATCCTGGTCTTCGCCACGCCGCGCAACAACGAAGGCCTGGAGCAGCGCCGCCTCGCCGCGGTCGAAGCCGAGGCGGAGCGCCGCCGCGTCCAGCGCCTGCTCCAGATGACCGACATGCTGCAGAGCGCCAATGGCTATGCCGACGCCAATGCCGTGCTGCGCGCCACGGTCGAGACCCTGCTCGCCGGCTTTTGCGGCGCGCTCTACATCTTCAACAATTCGCGCGACCGGCTCGAGCTGTCGACGAGCTGGAACTGGCCGGAGGACGAGCGGCTGCTCAAGACGCTCTCGCCCTCGCTCTGCTGGGCACTCAAGCGCGGCAAGGCGCATATCAACGGCAACGGCCCCGGCATGCTCCGCTGCGAGCATCATGCGTCGGGCCTGACGGTGCTCGAAGTGCCGATGATGGCCCATGGCGAGATCCAGGGCATGCTCAAGGTCGCCACCAGCGCGGAGGACGCCACGGCGCGCCTCGCCGAGATCCGCCCGCTCGCCGAAGCGGTCGCCGACGCGATGTCGCTCGCCGTCTCCAATATCGCGCTGCGCGAGAAGCTGCGCACCCAGGCGCTGCGCGATCCCCTGACCGGGCTCTACAATCGCCGCTACATGGAAGATGCCCTGGAACGCTATGCCAGCCTTGCCGAGCGCAGCGGCACGCCGCTTTCGGCGATCATGATCGACCTCGATCATTTCAAGAAGCTCAACGACGAGCATGGCCATGCGATGGGCGACGCCGTGCTGCGCGCGGTCGCCGGCGCGATCATCGGCGCACTGCGTCCCTCCGATGTCGCCTGCCGCTATGGCGGCGAGGAGCTGGTGGTGATCCTGCCCGAATGCGACCATGCCGATGCGATGCAGATCGGCGAGATGCTGCGCACCCGCATCGAGGCGCTGTCCGCGATCCACGATGCCAGGATCTCGGCTTCGTTCGGTGTCGCCTCGATCCCCGAGACCACCCGCACCGCCGGCGACCTGCTTACCATGGCCGATGCGGCGCTCTATCAGGCCAAGGAGAATGGCCGGAACCAGGTCGCCTCGGCCCATCGCAAGGACCTGCCGCCGATCGCGATCGCGGCGGAATAGCCGCTAGGGCGCCCCGATCGTCCCGCGCAGGAAACCGCTCACCCGCCGGGCCCATTCGGCATCGTGCAGGTTGCTGACCTCGCCGTGGCTCAGCCCCGGCACCAGCCACAGCCCCTTGCGATGCGGCGCCGCCTCGAACAGCGCGCGGGTTTCCGTCGGCGGCGTGTAGCGGTCCGACGCCCCGCCGATCACCAGCACCGGCGCGGTGAAATCGCGGATCGTCGCGATCGGCGCGATGCGCCCGGGCCAGACGCCGTAGCGCGGCAGCGACTGGAAACTGAGCAGCGGCTCGGCGATCGTCCCGCCCACCGGCGTCAGCACCGAAGCCATGCGGTTGTAGATGGCGTGGCGGATGTCCGGGAACACGGCGACCAGCACCAGCGCGTCGGCCGGCACCGGACCGTCGCGCCCGATCAGCGCCGCCGCCCCGCCCAGCGAGACGCCGATCACCGCCACCTTGCCGCGATGCTGCCGGGCCTTCAGCCAGTCGAACGCGGCGCGTGCGTCCAGCCCCTCGTCGAGACCATAGCTGTGATCGGTGATCGTCGATGCGCCATGCCCGCGCAGATCGATCGCCAGCGCCGCATAGCCCTGCGCGACCAGCGCCTCGGCCATCGGCGCGGTCTGGTTGCGCGAGGCGCCGACGCCGTGGAGCAGCAGCACCGCCGGCGCGTTCGCCGTTCGGCCCGGCCAATAGGTGCCGGCGATCGCGACGCCGTCTCGTGCCGTCAGCTTCACCTGCTCGGCCGGCGCCGCTGCCGGCGTAACTACCGATGCATGGCCGGCGGCGATCTTGGAGGCGAGGAACCAGCTTGCGGCAAGCACAAGGGCCGGCAGCAGCGCCGCCGATCCCATCGCCAGCCTGATGCCCCGCCCCCGCGGCATCCTAACCGTCGCCGACGCGCTCGATATCGGCGCCCACGGCCTGCAGCTTCTCCTCGAGCCGCTCATAGCCGCGGTCGAGATGATAGACGCGATTGACCTGGGTCTCGCCCTCGGCGGCCAGGCCGGCAAGGATCAGGCTCATCGAGGCCCGCAGGTCGGTTGCCATCACCTGGGCACCGACCAGCCTGGTCGGCCCGTGCACCACGGCGGTGCGGCCGCGCACGTCGATATGCGCGCCCATGCGGGCGAGCTCGGGCACGTGCATGTAGCGGTTCTCGAAGATCGTCTCGGTGAACACGCTGGCGCCCTCGGCAACCAGCTGCATCGCCATGAACTGCGCCTGCATGTCGGTCGCGAAGCCCGGGAAGGGCGCGGTCGACAGCGTCAGCGGCTTGAGCGGGCCATTGGCCGCGACGCGGATGCCGCCCTTGGTCTCCTCGACCGTGACGCCGGCCTGCACGAGTGCATCGAGAGTCGCGCGCATGTCGTTCGCCTCGGCGCCGACCAGCTCGACGTCACCGCCGGTGATCGCGGCGGCGCACGCATAGCTGCCCGCCTCGATCCGGTCGGGCATCACCGCATAGGTCGCCCCGTGCAGACGATCGACGCCTTCGATCTCCAGCCGCTCGGTGCCGATGCCGCTGATCTGCGCGCCCATCGCGACGAGCAGGTTGCACAGGTCGACGATCTCCGGCTCGCGCGCCGCGTTGTCGAGCACGGTGGTACCCTTGCAGGTCACCGCCGCCATCAGCGCATTCTCGGTCGCGCCGACCGAAACCACCGGGAAGCTGAAGCGCCCGCCCTTGAGTCGCCCGCCCGGCGCGCTTGCCTTCACATAGCCGGCAGCGATCTCGATCTCGGCGCCCATCGCCTCGAGCGCCTTCAGGTGCAGGTCGATCGGGCGGTTGCCGATCGCGCAGCCGCCGGGCAGCGAGACGGTCGCCTCGCCGGCACGGCCGAGCAGCGGACCCAGCACCAGGATCGAAGCGCGCATCTTCCGCACGATGTCATAGGGCGCGACCGTCGAGGTCAGCTTGCCCGCGCGCACCGTCATCACCCGCCCGAAATCGGTCGGCCGCGTGCCCTCGATCGCCGTCGAGGCGCCCAGCTCGTTGAGCAGGTGGCCGAAGCTGTCGACGTCGGCCAGGCGGGGCAGGTTGCGCAGCGTCAGCGGCTCGTCGGTGAGCAGCGCGCAGGGCATCAGCGTGAGCGCGGCGTTCTTGGCGCCGGAGACGGGAATCTTGCCGGAGAGGCGATTGCCGCCACGAATGAGAATACGGTCCATGCCGGGCTTCTAGTCGCTCGCCCGCTGCACGCAAGTCTGAGGGGGCGCTCCGCTCGGGTGCAGGCGTTTTTTGCGCCCTTGATCGATTTTAATGCATTGATTCAATTGCACTGCTTTGCATCGGCGCGTGGGGGGAAGCCATCGCGTGTCCGGCAGTTGTTTTGCGGAAAAGCTGAGCGAGCTGATCGATCTGACCGAGATCGAGCATAATGCGCTCGAAAAACTGGAGGAACGCCAGCGGCATGTGCGTCGCGGGGCGGTGCTCCAGCGTGAGAATGAGGGCTGCAGCGAGCTCTACATCCTGCGCAAGGGCCTGATGATGAGCTATGTGCTGCTCGACGACGGCAGCCGCCAGATCCTGCGCTTCATGTTCCCGGGGGACATGCTCGGCGTCTCCAGCGCCGTCTATCAGGAAGCCCCCGAGACACTCGCCGCGCTTTCGGACTGCGTCGTATGCCCGTTCGATCGCGGCGTGCTGTCGGATCTGATGCTCGCCCATCCCCGCCTCTCGGCGATGGTGTTCGTCTATTCGCAGATCGAGCGGGTGGCGCTCACCGACCGGCTCGCCGCGCTCGGCCGCACCAGCGCCAAGGCGCGCGTCGCCGCGCTGCTGCTCGAGCTGCGCAATCGCCTGCGCGCCACCGACAAGAGCCTGGCCAATGTCTTCTCGCTGGGACTGACGCAGGAGGAAGTGGGGGACGCCACCGGGTTGACCGCCGTGCACGTCAACCGGATGCTGCGCCAGCTCGAGGAGGAGCATTTGATCGCGCGCGAAGGCGGTCGCGTCACCTTGCTCGACGAACGCGCGCTCGCCCGCGCCGCCAATTACGTCAATCGCTATGAAGGGCTCGATCTCAGCTGGCTCCCCAGGGCGCGCTGAGCGGCATCCATCGATTCTCGGAAAAAGTCGGGCCGGACGTCAGCGGTGACAAGTCGCGCCGTCCGGCCCTGCGTTCCCGCCCAAAACCCCCCGGTTCCCAGGAACTGAGGGCCTTTTACCGATTCGCCCCGAAGCTGTGTCGCCCGGAAAAACGCCTACGCGGACAAGCCCTTAGGCGGGGGTGTAACGATCAAAGGGCCCGTCATCACGGGTCCAGCGGGCGATCATACGCCGGTCCCCGGCGGAGGCCGGGATCCAGTATCAACGAACGGTCGACGGCGCCGGAGACTCTCGAACTGCACTGCGGCTGGGCCCCGGCCTTCGCCGGGGAACTTCAATCACGCGAAAAGTCAGGAAAGGATCAGGCCTTTTCCAGCGTGCACTGGAGCGGATGCTGATTCTGCCGGGCGAACTCGATCACCTGGCTCACCTTGGTCTCGGCGACTTCATAGCTGAACACCCCGCACACGCCCACGCCGCGCTGGTGGACGTGGAGCATCACCCGAGTCGCCTCTTCCATGTCCATCCGGAAGAAGCGCTGCAGGCACAGCACGACGAACTCCATCGGCGTGTAATCGTCGTTGAGCATCAGCACCCGATAGGGCGTCGGCTTCTTGGTGCGCGTGCGAGTACGCGTGGCGAGGCCGATCGAGGGGTTGTTGCCCCGATCGTCGTCATTGCCGTCCTCGGCCATGCGCAGCGGCATGTTGGTGTCGAATGTCACGGGATCTGTCACGCCGCGGAAAATATGGGCTCGCGTCCCCAAGGGCAAGGCCACGCCGCACGCGTAAACCCTGATTGAGAACAGCCGGGTGCTTTTCGCAAAAGGAAAGGGCGGCCCTTCCCGAAGGAAAGGCCGCCCTGATCCTGTGTCTTCCGGCGCCGATTTGTCCGGCTTGCGCCGGTTGGCGGGAAGCGCCGGCTTACGCCGCGGTCTTCACCTTCTCGGCGGCGACGGCAACGCGGTTCGACAGCGGCTGGGCCGCGTCGCTGGCGAGCTTGATCAGCGCCTCGGTGTTCTTCGAAGCCTCGGCGACGTACGAGTCGAACGCGCCGCGGAAATAGTCGCTCTGCAGCTTGAAGAAGTCGGCCGGCGTCTTGGCCGACGAGAAGCTCTTCAGCGCGGCGGTCGCGCTTTCGAAGCTCTTGCGGCTATACTCGGCGGCGTCCTGGCCAAGGCCTTCGAAGCCCTTGGCGGCGATGCGGCCCGACTCGACGAGTGCCTCGACATTGCCCTTGGCGAAGTCATTGGCTTCCTCGACCAGCTTGGTCGACTTCTCGACAGCGGCCTTGGTGCGGTCGTTCCACTCGGCGAACAGAGCCTGGGCCTTGCCGGTGGCGTTCTCGATGGTGGTCATCACTTTTTCCTTCACTGCCGGCGCGGCGACCGTCTCTTCGACGATCTCCACGGCGGTGGTTGCGGTTTCCGTGACGGCCTCGACGATCGGCTCGACCACGGCTTCAACAGTTTCAGTCACTTCCTGCGTTGCGTCCGCAAGGACCGGTGCCGGCTCGGCGACGGGGGCTTCCACGATCGTCTCGACGATCGGTTTGGCAACCTTCTCCTGCACGGGCGTCTCAGCCTTGGGCGCAGCAACCTTCGCCGGCGCGGCCTTGGCGCGCGCCGCAGGCTTCGGAGCGGCTGGCTTGCCGGTCTTCGGTCCCTTGGTGGCCATGATATGCCTTCCCTAAAAGCTATTGCTGCGATGCAACATGTAGGCTTTTCCGGCAGGCATTGCAAGCATTATTGTGCAGTGCACAAAAATACACAAAGCGTTCAAATTAGATGATAAATCAGCGCGTACGCACGTAGCTGCCGGGCGCATCTTCCAGCGCCGCAAGCTTCCCCTTGCCGGGCACGCGAGCGCCCTTTGGCGGCACCTTTTCCGAATCGATTGCTGCAAGCCATTCGATCCAGTCGGGCCACCAGCTCCCCTTAGTCTCTTTTGCGCCCGCAAAGAACTCCGCGAGCGTCTCAACCTTGTCCGAATTGGTCCAATACTGGTATTTTTGCGCCGAAGGGGGGTTCACCACCCCCGCGATATGGCCGGAGCCCGCCAGCACGAACTTGAGCGGCCCCTTGAAGTAATGGGTCATCTTCCAGACGCTCTGCGCCGGCGCGATATGGTCCTCGCGCCCGGCCTGGACATAGGTCGGCGTCAGCACCTTTGAGAGGTCGAGCGGCGTCCCGTTGATCGTCAGCGCGCCGGGCTGGACCAGCTTGTTGTCGCGGTACAGGTCGGTCAGGTAGCTCATGTGCCAGCGTGCCGGCAGGTTGGTCACGTCCGAGTTCCAGTGGAGCAGGTCGAACGGGGCATAGTCCTTGCCCATCAGGTAGTTGTTGGTGACGTAGTTCCAGATCAGGTCGCGGCCGCGCAGCAGGTTGAACGTCGCCGCCATGTAGCGCCCGTCGAGAAAGCCGTCGGCGCTCAGGTTGCGGATCATCGCCAGCTGGTCGTCATCGACGAACATGCCGAGCTCGCCGGCCTCGGAGAAATCGACCTGCGCGGTGAAGAAGGTCGCGCTCGCCACCTTCCTTGCCTCGCCCCGCGCGTGCAGCACCGCCAGGGTCGCCGCGAGCGTGGTGCCGGCGACGCAATAGCCGATCGTGTGCACGCCCTCGACGCCGAGCAGATCGCGGACCGTGTCGATCGCGTCGATCTGCCCGCCTTCGACGAAATCGTCCCACACCACGTCCTTCATCGTGGCATCGGCGGACTTCCACGAGACGACGAACACGGTCAGCCCCTGCTCCACCGCCCAGCGGATGAAGCTCTTCTCGGGGTTGAGATCGAGGATGTAGAAGCGGTTGATCCAGGGTGGGAAGATCAGCAGCGGGGTGGCGTAGACCTGCTTGGCGCCCTCGGCCGGCGCATACTGGATCAGCTCGTAGAGCGGCGTGCGCTTGACCACCTTGCCCGGCGTCATCGCCAGGTTGCGGCCCAGCTCATAGGCGCCTTCCGCCGTCTGGGTCATCTGGCCCTTGGCCATGTCGCCCATCATGTTGGACAGGCCCTTGAGCAGACTCTCGCCCTTGGTCTCGACGATCTTCTCGAGCACTTCGGGATTGGTCGCCGGGAAGTTGGTCGGGCTCAGCGCATCGATGAATCCCCTGGTCGCGAAGCGCACCTGCTCCTTCTGTTTCGAATCCATCCCCTCCATCGCGTCGATGCCACGCAGCATGTGATCGGCGATCACGAAATAGCTCTGGCGCAGGAAGTCGAACACCGGCTCCTCGCGCCATTGCGGCGCCTTGAAGCGCTTGTCGCGCGCCTGCTCGGGCGATTCCTCGAAAGGCTCGGCATGGCTCGGGTCGAGGAAGCGCTGCCACAGCTTCATCGTGTCCGCCCAGAAATCGGTGCTCGCCTTCACCGCCGCCGTCGGATCGAGCAGCGCGCCGAACGGCGGCGCCGCCGGCATGTGCTCCACCCAGTCGAAGCCGTGTTCCAGCATCATCTGCTGGGCCCGGCCCAGCACCCAGGTCCAGTGCTGCAGGTCTTCCAGGTCGGGAATCGGCGGGGTCGTCGTCTCGGCCATGCGCATCCTCTTCAAGCGCTGCTTTAGCGCACCACATCCAACTCGTCATTCCCGCAGACGCGAACATGGCGTAGGGAACCCGAACGGTACAGCGTCGTGCCGCGCTCCAACCCCTGAGAGATGAGGAAATGTCCGAAGAATTCTACCGCATGAAGCGCCTGCCCCCGTATGTCATCGCCGAAGTGAATGCGATGCGGGCAGCGGCGCGTGCGGCGGGAGAGGACATCATCGATCTCGGCATGGGCAACCCGGACCTGCCGCCGCCGCCACACGTGATCGAGAAGCTGGTCGAAGTCGCGCAGAAGCCCGATGCGCACGGCTATTCCCAGTCGCGCGGCATTCCCGGCCTGCGCCGGGCCCAGGCGAATTACTACGCCCGCCGCTTCGGGGTCGAGATCGACCCCGAGACCGAAGTCGTGGTGACCATGGGCTCGAAGGAGGGCCTGGCCAGCCTCGCCACCGCGATCACCGCGCCGGGCGACGTCGTGCTGGCACCCAACCCCAGCTACCCGATCCACACCTTCGGCTTCATCCTCGCCGGCGCGACGATCCGCGCGGTGCCGACCACGCCGGACGAGCATTATTTCGAGAGCCTCGAGCGCGCGATCGCCTTCACCGTGCCGCGCCCCTCGATCCTGGTGGTCAACTATCCGTCGAACCCGACGGCGGAGACGGTCGACCTCGCCTTCTACGAGCGGCTCGTCGCTTGGGCGCGCGAGAACAAGGTGTGGATCCTTTCCGACCTCGCCTATTCCGAGCTCTATTTCGACGGCAAGCCGACTGTCTCGATCCTGCAGGTCAAGGGCGCCAAGGACGTGGCAATCGAGTTCACCTCGCTCTCCAAGACCTATTCGATGGCCGGCTGGCGCATGGGATTCGCGGTGGGCAACAAGAAGCTGATCGCGGCGATGACCCGAGTGAAGTCGTACCTCGACTACGGTGCCTTCACGCCGATCCAGGCCGCTGCCTGCGCAGCGCTTAACGGCCCGCAGGACATCGTCGAGGCGAACCGCCAACTCTACCACAAGCGCCGCGACGTGCTGGTCGAAAGCTTCGGCCGCGCCGGCTGGGATATCCCCAGCCCGCCCGCCTCGATGTTTGCCTGGGCACCGCTGCCCCCGGCGCTGGCGCATCTCGGCAGCCTCGAATTCTCCAAGCAGCTGCTCACCCATGCCAAGGTCGCGGTCGCGCCCGGCGTCGGGTACGGCGAGAATGGCGAGGGCTTTGTGCGCATCGCGATGGTCGAGAACGAGCAGCGCCTGCGCCAGGCGGCGCGCAACGTGAAGCAGTATCTGAAGTCGATGGGCGTCAACACCCCGGCAAAGGCAGGCTGAGCCCAGCCAGTGCTGCATATCGACCTGCTCTATTCGCTGGCCGGGATCCTGGTCGGCCTGCTTGTCGGGCTGACCGGGGTTGGCGGCGGATCGCTGATGACGCCTTTGCTCGTCCTCGCCTTCGGCTTCCACCCGGCCACCGCGGTCGGCACCGACCTGCTCTATGCCTCGGGCACCAAGGCGGTCGGCACCGCCGTTCATGGCTGGCGCGGCTCGGTCGATTGGCGAGTGGTCCGCCGGCTGGCGACCGGTAGCGTACCCGCGACGATCCTCACCTTGCTCTATCTCGCCGCCGCCCACCGCGACGCCAAGGATACCGGGCACCTGATCTCCGTCATTCTCGGCGCCACGCTGGTATTCACCGCAGTTGCAGTGCTGTTCCGTGTCCAGATCGTCCGCGCCGCGGGCCGGCGCTTCGCCAAGCTCGACGAGCAGGTGGTGGCGGCGCTCACCGTGCTGCTCGGCGTGGTACTTGGCGTGCTGGTCTCGCTCACCTCGGTCGGCGCCGGCGCGCTGGGGATGACCGCCCTGCTCGTCCTCTATCCCGGCTCGCCGGTCGCCCGGCTGGTTGGCTCGGACATAGCGCACGCCGTGCCGCTCACCTTCATCGCCGGGCTCGGCCACTGGTCGATGGGCTCGGTCGATCTGAACCTGCTGGTGGCGCTGCTGCTCGGCTCGATCCCCGGCATCGTCGTCGGCAGCCTTATCGCGACCCGCGTGTCCGACCGGGTGCTCACGCCGATCCTGGCGACGGTGCTGGCGATCGTCGGCGTCAAGCTGCTGACCTAGCCTTCCCTCCTGTTCCCCGGAAGCCGGGGCCCAGGGCCTCAGGCGACACGGAAGCGAAATCCTGCCCCCCGGCCTTCGCCGGGGAACCGCCCAGGTTGACGCGCCACCCACACCGCGCCAACCCACCGCCATGCGCCCAGGCTTCCAATTCTCCACCCGCTTCCGTGTCCGCTATTCCGAGATCGACGGGCAGAAGATCGTCTTCAACTCGCGCTATCTCGAATATGCCGACGTCACCCTCGGCGAATTCTGGCGCTGGGCGGACCTGGGCGATATCGGCCCCGACTGGCTCGACGCCGAGTTCAACGTCGTCAGAGCGCGCGTGGATTACCGCAAGCCCTTCGTCTTCGACGACATGGTGGAAGGCTTCGCCCGCGTCGAGCGCATCGGCACCTCGAGCATGACGATGCGCATCGAACTCTGCCACGCCAGTACCGGCGAGCTGCACACCGAGATCGAGATGGTCAGCGTCCATGTCGACCTGGAAACGCGCAAGTCGAAGCCGATCCCGGATGGCGTCCGCGCCCGGCTGGAGGCGTTGGGCGGTTAACCTTCAGTCCTTCCCCGCCAGGGGGAGGATAAGAGATTTACTCCGCCGCCTTCACCTCGGCCAGTTCCTCGTCGCGCACAACGTCCTCGGGCAGCGCCCAGAGCAGGTCGCCCTTGCCCAGCGCGCGCCCGTCATGGCTCAGCACCTGCACCGGCCGGATCGGGCGGCTGTCGCGGGCATCGACCAGCACTGGATAGGCCGGGGTGCCGGTCTCCCAGCGCTCGCCCCATTGCCTGAGCGCGATCATCGCCGGCAGCAGCGCATAGCCTTTGTCGGTCAGGCGATATTCGATCTTGCGGCGATCGTCGGCGCAGGGCTCGCGGACCAGGATTCCCTTGTCGACCAGACGCGCCAGCCGATTGGCGAGGATGTTGCGCGCGATGCCCAGCTCGGACTGGAATTCCTCGAAATGGTGAAGCCCGTTGAACGAGCCGCGCAGGATCAGGAACGACCAGCGCTCGCCCATCGCTTCCAGTGCCGCCGGAAGGCTGCAGTCATTCGCCAGCTGGCGCAGGGACTCTCGAATGGCACCACCCATGACTTGTCACCCTATCGCAATTTATGACGCTACGGAATGCCGTAACTTCTTGCATTGCAGCAATAGTTTCTCGTTGCAACTTACCTTTGTGTCAATTAGATATTGAGTCGCAACACCCGTTGCAGTGTGATTCGACCCCAGGAGGTTTCCATGACCCGCTTCTTCGCCGCAGCGGCCGCGGCCACGCTGGCCCTCGTCCCCGCCGCCGGCATCGCGCAGGGTGCCCCGAACGGCTATTACGCCGCCACTCCGGTGAGCGCGCCGGCCAAGGCCAGCCTCGTCACCCGCTCGACCCTCTGGAAGTGCAATGGCGGCACCTGCACCGCCGCCAAGGCCAATGCCCGCGACGGCATCGTCTGCGAGCTCGTCGCCCGTGAAGTCGGCAAGCTTTCGGCCTTCCGCGCCAATGGCACCGATTTCGACGCTGCCAGCCTCGAGAAGTGCAACGCCAAGGCGCACTGAGCCTATGGCGCCGGCGCCACACCAGTTCGGCTAAAGTGATTGAGCGCGGTCCGAAATTCCCGGATCGCGCTCAATTTCATTGCAAAGCAGCAGCGCAGCGCCCCATTTAGATATCGTGCTGCGTCAATATGAACTTGTAGACCGGGTCCTCAGCTACGACCCCGATGCCGATGAAGCTATGCTCAACCGGGCCTATGTCTTCTCGGTGAATGCGCACGGCACCCAGAAGCGCGCCTCGGGCGACCCCTATTTCAGCCACCCGATCGAAGTGGCCGGCATCCTCACCGACCTGCACCTCGATGACGAGACGATCGTCACGGCGATCCTGCACGACACGGTGGAAGACACGGTTGCCACGCCCGAGGACATCCAGCGCCTGTTCGGCGACAATGTCGCGCGCATGGTCGATGGCGTCACCAAGCTCTCCAAGATCGAGGCGCAGACCGAGAGCGAACGCGCCGCCGAGAATCTGCGGAAATTCCTGCTCGCCATGTCGGACGATGTCCGCGTGCTGCTCGTCAAGCTGGCCGACCGGCTGCACAACATGCGCACGCTGGTCCACATCAAGAACCCGGACAAGCGCAAGCGCATCGCCCGCGAGACGATGGAGATCTACGCGCCGCTCGCCGAGCGGATCGGCATGTACGAGTTCATGAAGGAGATGCAGACGCTCGCCTTCCGGGAGATCGAGCCCGAAGCCTATGAATCGATCTCCAAGCTGCTCGACAGCCTCAAGGTCGAGGGCGAGGACCGGATCGCCAAGATCTCCTCGGGCCTGAAACTGCTCCTCTCGCGCGGCGGCATCGATGCCGAGATCACCGGCCGAGAGAAGCATCCCTATTCGATCTGGAAGAAGATGTCGGAGCGGCACGTGTCGCTCGAACAGCTTTCGGACATCATGGCCTTCCGCGCGATCGTCGATACCGAAGAGGAATGCTATCGCGCGCTTGGCGTGATCCACCGCCGCTGGCCGATGGTGCCGGGCCGGTTCAAGGATTACATCTCCACGCCGAAGCGCAACGGCTATCGCTCGCTGCACACCACGATCATGCATGCTGGCGACACGCGCATCGAAATCCAGATCCGCACGCGCGACATGCATGCCCAGGCCGAGTACGGCCTCGCCGCCCACTGGGCCTACAAGACCAGCAATGTCCGTCCGGATACCCAGGTCAGCTGGATCAAGGACCTGATCGAAATCCTCGAGCATGCCGACAGCCCCGAAGAACTGCTCGAGCATACCCGGATGGCGATGTACCAGGACCGGATCTTCGCCTTCACGCCGAAGGGCGAGCTTATCCAGTTGCCCAAGGGCGCGACGCCGATCGACTTCGCCTATGCGGTGCACTCGAACCTGGGCGACCAGGCGGTGGGCGCCAAGATCAATGGCCGCGTCGTGCCGCTGCGCACCGAGATCGAGCAGGGCGACCAGGTCCAGATCCTCCGCTCCAAGGCGCAGGAGCCGCAGGCCAACTGGCTCAACTTCGCGATCACCGGCAAGGCGCGCGCGGCGATCCGTCGCCATATCCGCCTGAAGGAGCGCGAGGAGACGATCGCGCTCGGCCGCAAGCTCTATGACGAGATCGTCGAGCGCCTGCCGACGCCGCCGGGCGAAAGCGCGATCCCCGATGCGCTCAAGCGCCTCAAGGTCCAGGACGAGGCGACGCTGATGGAAGCGATCGCGCGCCGCCAGTTCACCGATTTCCAGGTGATGGAAGCGCTGATGCCCGGCTCGACCGAGGGCGAGGACGAGCATGACCTGCCGCCGCAGCAGCACGCGATCGAGATCAAGGGCCTCACGCCCGGCGTGGCCTTCCATTTCTCGCCCGATTGCCGCCCGGTGCCTGGCGACCGCATCGTCGGCATCCGCCGCCCCGGCGAGCCGATCGAGGTCCACCGCATCGATTGCCCGAGCCTGGCCGACACGATCGAGGAAGACTGGGTCGATCTGACCTGGGGCGACAAGGCCGAGGGCGGCATCGCTCAGATCGAGATCACGCTCAAGAACGAGCCCGGCGCGCTCGGCGCGGTCGCCACGCTGATCGGCCAGCAAAAGGCGAACATCCTCGGCCTGCGCATGGATAATCGCGACACCACGTTCCACACCAACACGATGGACCTGGAAGTGCGCAACGCCGCGCATCTGATGCGCCTGCTCGCGGCGCTCCGCGCAGCCGATGTGGTGAGCTCGGCCGAGCGGAGCTAGGCCGGGTTCCGCCCTGCGCACCTGCCGCAGAGCCCCGGCACCTCGATCACGCTGCGCACGTCGCGCATCCCCGCCTCAGTCGCCCCCGCCTCCAGCCGCGCGAACAGTTCGGGACACGCCACCGCGTGCACCGTCCCGCAGCCGCGACACCAGAACAGCATCGCTGGCGCCGGACCGGCCGGCACATAGCCGCCCGCGACCAGCACCTTGCACGCCTCGCCCGCGTCGATCAGCCGCTTGAGCGCGCGATAGACCTGACTCGGCGGCACCACTTCGCCCGTGTCGAGCAGCATCTCGACCAGCTCGAGCCCGGTCAGCGGCCGCGGGTAGCGCAGCTCGAGCAGCCGCAGCACCCGCTCGTGGAGGAAGCCGGCGCCGCGCTTCCTACCCGCCATGCGGCCGCCCGCCATGGCGCCGCCGCCAGTTGCCGACATGCGCGGCGACCAGGCTGATGCTCCCCGCCATCGTCGCCAGCGTCTCGTATCGCCCGCCCTCCAGCAGCAACGCGCCGACAGCCAGCAGGGCCAGCCCGATCGTGCCGGCGAGGACCGGCCACAACGCCCGGTGTTGGCGGAAGCCGAAGAACAATGCCGATCCCGAAGCCGGCACGGCAAAGGCGAGCAGCCACAGATGCAGGCTCTCGGGGAGCGCGAGCACGCGCGACAATGCCGGCAGCACCGCCAGCAGCAGCGGCAGCCCGGCGCAATGGATCAGGCACAGGATCGACGCACTCGCCGCCGCCCGCTCGAACCAGTCGAGCCGCGACACGCCCCTGTCCCGCGGTACGCAACGCATGGGAATCTCCCTGCGCGGCACCGCCGCCGCGAACCCGTCACGGCGGCGGCACGGCGGCTCAGAAGGTGGCGACGCGCAGCACGAAGCGGACGGTGCGCCCCGGCATCACCACATCTTCCTTGTTGAAGGCCGATGCGTTGCGGATCACGTCGTTGGTCAGGTTCTGGCCCACGATCGCCAGCTCGATCCCCGGCTGGCTCTTGAACGGCCGCACCGCCAGATTGGCGCTGAGGTTGTTGTAGCCGTCGGTCGGGGTGTCGAAGACGCCGAACTTGTCCTGTTCGCCGACATGCATCCACAGGAAGCCGGCATCGAACCGGTCGCTCTTCCAGTTGAGCCCGCCACCGATCCGGTAAGGCGGGATGCGCGGGACATTGTTGCCGTCGTCGAGCTTGGCCCGGGTATAATCGCCCAGCACATGTGCCTCGAGCCCGCCGGCCGCAGTCTTGAACAGCTGGTAGCGCAGGTCGCCCTCCAGCCCCCAGAAATGCGCGCCCTGCTGGCCGTAGTTGAGCTCCTTCAGCTCCTCGCTGTCGCCGACCACGCACGCGCCGTCATCGTCGCAGGTCCGCCCGGTCAGGTCGCCATAGATGTAGTTGTGGAACCAGGTGCCATAGACGCTGCCTTCGAAGCGGAACGGCCCGGAGTTCACGCGGATCGTGCCTTCGAGCGAATTGGCCCGCTCGATCTTGAGCGCGGGGTCGCCCGTCTCGAAAGTCTGCGGCCCGTCATGCCCGCCGCGCGCGAACAGCTCGGTCAGCGCCGGCGCGCGGCCCGTGCTCGAGAAGGTCACGCCCAGCTTCACTGCCGGCGTCACTTCGAGCAGCGCGCCGATCGCCCCGCTCAACGGCGTATAGTCGCGCTTGGTGAACACGTCCGATGCCGGCGTGCCCTCGATATGGACATTCTCCACCCGCCCGCTCGCCTGGATGTGCAGCACACCGCTCAGCGGGATCTCGGTGAACAGATAGGCCGCTTCGCTCTGCGACGTCGCCGGCGACAAATACGAGCTGTCCGCGCCGATCGCCGAGAAGTCGCGGTGGCCCACCTGGATGCCGAGCGCGGTCTTGGAGAGGAAGCCGATCTGGCCGAGCAGCAGCTCGGCGCGGCTGTCGAACTCCTTGTTCTTGAAGGTCGTGTTGACCGAGCCGTCCGGGTTCTTCTCCTGGTGCTGGTAATCGCCATAGCTGGCATCGACGTCGAGCGACTTGAGCAGCCCGTCGCCCAGCGCGAACGACGAGCGGCCGATCACCTTGGTCTGGCGCATGTCGATCCAGGCGGTGTCGGCCGGGATGCCGTATTCGCTGTCGTAGTGGATCACCGCGGCGCCGATATGGCTGCCCTTGTCCGGCCCGAAGAACACCGAACCACCCAGCGACCCGCCCCAGCCGCGCACGAAGCTGTTCTCCTGCGTGCCGAGCGGCGTCTCATAGTCGCCGGCATGCCGATAGAAACCGTCGGCGTGCAGCGCGAGGTCGCCAGCCTTGGCATCGACGAGGCCCGCCGTCTGCCAGGTATCGGCATTGGTCGCATAGCTGCCGCTCAGCTCGCCCGACAGGTCCTTGGTCGGCAGCTCGGTCGGCACGCGGTTGTTGAGCACATTGACCACGCCGCCGATCGCCTGGCTGCCATAGCGCAGCGTCGCGGCACCGCGCACAACCTCGATGCGCCGCGCCGAGAGCGGATCGATCGGCACGCCGTGATCGGGGCCGATATCGGAGACGTCGGAAGCGCTGCTGCCATCCTCGAGCATGCGCACGCGCGTCGCGTCCATGCCGCGGATGATCGGCCGGCTCGCGCCCGAGGCAAAGCCGGTGCCGGCGATCCCGGGCACCTGGCTCAGCGCATCGGCGATATTGCCGCCGCCGGTCTGGACGATCGTGTCGCGATCGACCGTGGCGACGATCGTCGGCGTCTGCGAGCCGAGCGGCGATCCGGTGACGATGATCGTGTTGCTGTCAGGCTTGGGCGGCGAGGCAGGCGCGTCCTGCGCGGAAGCGACGGCCGGGATCAGGGCAGCGGAAGCCGCGCCCAGCAGGAAGAGATAACGCATGTAGACAAACTCCAAGGACCTTGGCGTCGGGCACGCATCAGCGGCCCGGCGGGGTGCGAGGGCATGCTCTGCCCTTCGCGACTATGTGGGTTCAGGCCTTGGAGCGGAGGGGCGGCGCGCGACTGCGCCAGGCATGCGATTGCTGGCGCAGCGCCAGCGCGAGCAGCAGGGTGACGGCAAACCAGGCGGCAAGCGCCGCCGGCGGCTGGAAGGCGATCGGCGCGGGCAGCAGATAGGCGCCGCCATGCGCGATTTCCTGGCAGATCGGGCAATTGTCCGGCGTATCGGCCGGCGCCTGCCCACCCTTCTCGACGCGGGTCCCGCCCAGCTGCTGGACGGACAGCGCAAGCGAAACGCCAGCTTGCCCGAAATGCCGATGGGTCTGGGTGACGAAGCTCTGCCAGCCAAAGGCGAACAGCGTAAGCAGCAGCATCGCCGCCCAGAGCGCGCGCAGGCCGGCAAGCCGACCTCCGCCACGCGCCCAGGCGCTCCGCTGATACCGCAAGCTCATATCGCCAACACGACCATAGCGCGCCGCCGCACATGCCGCAGCGCAAAAATCACCGTTATGTTGTACTATTACATTGGTCAAGCCCATTGCCCGTCATCCGCCGGCCCGGCGCCCTTGATTCCGGCGCTTGCAATGTAGGATTCTGACTAAGAACATAATGGGAACATCGATTCGCAACCAAAGGAGATCGCGATGTCCCTGCCTTCCTTCCCCACCACTCCGACCACGATCACCACACCGATCGTCATCAAGGGCGACCTCGGCGGCCCCGCGGCGCTGGACGCCGGCAACGTCAAGATTACGTCGACGCAGGATGGGCCGGCGCTGAAACTGGGCGACCTGAGCGACCCGGCTCCGGAGTATCGGCTGAACCTCCGGCTCCATAACCTCAATCTCACCGGCCCGGACCGCAGCACGACGACCAGCTCGGTCGGCATCGCCGTCAACGACACCGCCGATGTCTATGTCCAGGACGGCCTGGTCTCGAGCTATGACTACGCCCTGAAAACCACCGGTGGCCTGATCAGCGACTTTTACGGCCTGACGCTTCGCGACAGCGGCTTCGGCTTCCACCTGAGCGAAACGGCCAGTTTCGCGCCCAACAGTCTGGGCTTTTTCGGGCTCCGCGCGATCAACAATGATCGCGGCGGCTATTCGCACGCCAATCCGAACGGCATCGTCAACTTCTTCAATTCCGAGATCGAAGGCAACAACCAGCTCGGAACCGACAGCGACGGGATCAAGGTCACCGAACATGACGATGCCGGCAACATCAACTATTTCGGCTCGCACTTCGAAGCCAATCCCGGCCAGTACAACCTCTACTACAACGGCGCCGACACCACGAAGAACCTGCTGATGGCAGGGTGCCAGGTCGTCGCCGGCGCCGCCCGGCAGGTGCATGTCGAGCGCGGCCGCGCCACCCTGATCGCATCCCGCATCGCCACCGGCGGAAAGCTCGGCACCTATTTCGGTGCCAACGCTTCGGGCACGCTGATCGACGTCGAGGGCGATATCAACGGTACCTTGTCCGGCGTGGTCTGCATCCGCTCGGGCCGCATCGGCTTCGGCATCAACCCGACACCGAGCGATCCCTGCATCAATATCCAGTCCGCCAGCATCGTCGCGGCATCGAACATCGCGGCGAACTTCCGATCGGATGTCGTCCAGCTCCGTTTCGAAAGGGCGAACGGCACCCGGGTCGGCTATTTCCAGACCTCGGCCACCGGCGATCATTATCTCACCAACGACAATGCGGCCGGCGGCATCGCCCTGGGCGGCCATGGCGTGACGCTGCTCTTCGTCGGTCGCGGCGGCGGCAATGCGATCGAGCCCGGTGCGGATAATACCGTCACCAACGGCTCCGGGCCGCTGCGCTGGTCGACCATCTATGCCGCCAGCGGCACGATCTCCACCTCCGACGCCAATGCCAAGGAGCAGATCCGCGACCTCGACGCGGCGGAGCGCGCGGCCGCCATCCGCTGCAAGGCGCTGGTCCGCGCCTACAAGTTCCGGGACGCCGTCGCCGACAAGGGCGACGATGCCCGGTGGCATTTCGGCGTCATCGCGCAGGAAGTGCGGGACGCCTTTGCCCAGGAAGGGCTGGACGCCCACGCCTATGGCCTCTTCTGCCACGACACATGGGCGGATCAGCCGGAGCTTCTGGACGATGACGACAACGTCCTGAGGCCCTTCGTGCCGGGCGGGGAGCGCTACAGCCTGCGCTACGAGGAGTTGCTGACCTTCATGCTCGCCGCGCTGTAACGCAGGTAAAAAAGGGGGTGCGCACGGGCTTGGGAACTGTGCGCACCCCCGACCCGCTCCGACCAAGGAAAGCGGGCCTTTTCCCGAGGGGGAACTCTAGTTGGCGGCCCTCGTCGCCTGATCCATCAGCGCCTTGGCGGTCTTGATGCCGTCGGCCTCGCTGGTCTTGCCCTGCTGGATCTCGTCGGCGATCTCGAGCACGCGGCCGGCGATCACCGTGCCGTGATCGGCTTCCTCGGTGATGCGGATGCCCTTTTTCGTCGCGGCGATCCGGTCCCATTCACCGCGGATCGCTGCCCAATAGCCCTTGGTCGCCGCCCAGTAATCGTCCGCCGCCTTCACATCGAAGTCGCTGAACCTGGTGTAGCTGTTGAGGACATATTCCTGGACGACCGGCGTGGTGGCGCCGTCCATCTTCAGATTGTCCTGCCAGTGGATCCAGCCGGCCGGCGAGACGGCATGGCGGTTGACGCCCAGATAGCGGTCATAGACCGGCCCGCGCACCGCGTCGCGCCGGGCAAGCGGGCGCCAGGTCTCGTTCGACACCCAGCGGCGCTGGCCGCCAACCGCAACCCACTTGCCCCAGCCGCCATAGCGCGGCGAGTCATCCACCTGGTAGACGGTCTGCGACCAGGCGCCCTTGCGCTCGGCGGCGGGCACGTCGGTCCAGGTCCAGGCGTCGCGGTCCGAATAGACCAGCACCTTCGCCGGCTCATACTGCCAGTCCTGGCGCCAGTGCTTGATCACCATCTTCTTGCCCTCGCCCATGTCGACGACGAGCAGGTGCTGGAGGCGGATGGTCTTGCCATTGTCCTCGATCACCCGGACGACTTCGTTGCCGCCCGACACCTTCACCGGGATCGGGGTGTAGTCGGCACGCCAGGAGGTGCTCTCCTGCATGTCGAACTTCACCTTGTAGGTGCCGGCCATCGCCAGGATGTCGGCGCGGTCCGCCTCGAAGGCGGACTTTGCCACCGGAGCGGCGCTGGTGGTCTGGGCCAGCGCCGGCATCGGCGCGAGCAGCGAAAGGGCAATCGGGAGCAGCAGCTTCATGATCTTGGTCCTCAGAAGCGGGGTTAGAAACGATAGCTGATCGAGACCGAGCCGTTGCGGCCCGGCTGGGTATAGGCGTCACGCACCGTGGAGCTCGCGGCCAGGCCGCGAATGTCCTGCCACAGCCAGTATTTGCGGTCGGTCAGGTTGAACACGCCGCCGCGCAGCGTCACGTCGTTGGTCACGCGAACATAGGCGGTGAGGTCTAGCGTGACGAAGTCGGTGCCGGTGAAGCAGCCCGGCGCCGTGCCGGTGTAGCAGCTCGATCCGCGCGTCCGGGCGATCTCCTTCTGCCCGCCATAGGTCGCCATCAGCCGGCCGCCGAAGCGCCGGTCGGCCGCGTCATAGCCGATGCCGCCCACCACCTTGAGCGGATCGACCGACTGGAGCGGCAGCTTCGCGCCATTGGTGCCGATCGTGTCGCCATGGGCATAGGACAGCGCCAGCGTCGCGGTTACGCCCTGCACCGGGCGCACTTCGGTGCGCGCCTCGAAGCCGCGGATCTTCACCCCGCCCAGGTTGCGCCACTGGTAGATCCAGGGATTGGCCGGCGACGGGAACGGGCGGCCGGTCGTTTCCACCTGGTCGATGAAGTCGTGATAGCGGGCGTAGAAGCCGGTCAGGTCGAACGAAACGAAGTCGTTGAAATAGCGGAAGCCGCCTTCGAAGCTCTCGCTGGTCTCGGGCTTCAGGTTCGGGTTCGAGATGCTGGTGTAGCCGACCGGCGGATTGGCGAAGAAGTTGTTCACCTGGCTCGGCTCGGGCGCCTTGAAGCCCTGGGCATAGTTGGCAAACAGCCGGGCGCCTTCGGTCAGCTTGATCACCGCGCCCACCTTGGGCGAAACGCGCGATCCGTCCTGGCCCGATGCGACGAAGGTCGGCAGCAGCGGGTCCTTCTCCGGCGTCAGCTTGTACGCATCGAAGCGCAGAGCGGGATAGAGCGTCAGCGGCCCGAAGGTGACTTCCGCAGCGGCGACCAGGCCGGCGAGCATATAGTCGGTCTCGGGGAAGGCACGGGTCGGGAAGGTCTCGCCCGCCGGCGGAGTCACGCCGTCGCGCAGGCCCTTCTGGTTGGTCCAGCTAATATCCCCGGCCAGGGTCAGCTTGGCGCGCAGCCCGTCTTCCGCGCCAAAGCCGAGGCGCACTTCGCCCGAGGCGCCATAGACGCGGTTCTCGAAGGTGTTGAGCCGCTCGCGATCGGCGACGGGGCTGCGGTCCTCGTCGGTGAACTGGCGATCCTTGCTGTTCTGCCAATAGCCGCTCAGCCGCGCGAACTCGAGTGTGCCTTCGCCGTTCCAGGTCCAGTCGCCGGCGATGCGGCCGCGCTTGCTGGTGTCGCGCGCCTGCAGCAGGTCGATGGTGGTGCCGGTGGCCGGCAGCGGCGTAAGCCCGGTCAGCACATTGGTGGCGAGCCGGCTGTCGACATATTCGCCGGTGATCCGGAAGCGGTTGTGTGCGTCGGGCTCATAGACGAGCCGGCCGAGCGCCGCATTGGAGTGGCCGTCCTGCGGATTGGGCTCGGTGCGGGCCGTGCCGATGCCGCCGGTAGTGCCCTTGTTGTCGAGCTCGTGATAGTCACGGCGGGTATAGGCGACCATCGCGGACAGGTCGCCGAAGCGGCCGGCGATCACGCCGGTCTCGGAGAATTCATCGTCCGCCGAGCTATAGGCGGCGCGCGCCAGCCCGCCGACCTTCTTGTCGCCCTGCAGGAAGTCCGCGGGGTCGCTGGTGGTGAAGCTCACCGCGCCAGCCAGGCCATCGCTGCCGTACAGCGCCGATGCCGGGCCACGCAGGATCTCGACCGACTTGACCAGGCCGAGGTCGACATAGTCGCCGCGCCCGGTGGATTGCGCGCCAAAGGCGAAGCCATCGGGCACGCGCACGCCGTCCACCTGGATCAGCACGCGGTTGCCGCCGATGCCGCGGATGACGAAGCCTTCATTGCCCGCGCGGCCGGTGGTGCCCTGCGCCGCGCCGAAGCGGGTTGGGCCGCGCGGCACGCTGATGCCGGGCTCGTAGCGGACCAGGTCCTTGATGTCGGTGGTCAGCTCATCGGCCATCTTGCGCTCGTCGATCACGGTGACCGTGGCGGGCACTTCCTTGACGTCGGCCGGGATGCGCGTGGCGGTGACGGTGATCGTCGAGTCCTGCTGCTCGGCGTCCTTCTTGTCCTGCGCCTGCGCCGGCAATGCCGCCGCCAACGCCCAAAGACTGACCCCAAGCGCGATATGCCGCCCCATGCCCGTAAACCCCTTTATGCTAATGCAAGTGATTCTCAATCGCGTGTTCGTTAGGCGCGGGGGCAAAGAGCGTCAACCCCGTAACGAGGTCGCCGGGTGAAAGGCCTGTCCTACAGGGCCTTGTTCCGCTAATGTTCTTACAGCCTCAGGGCCGCTCTTTGACTCAGTGGATCCCAAGCGCAGCACTGCGCGAACGCCCGGAAATGCGCGGGTTCCGCCACGGGCGCGATGGAGCCGCGCAACCTTTCGCGGTTGGATGCGTCTGCTGGCGCAACCGCGCCGCTCTCGCGGACGATATCGTTTCCGGCTTCCGCCGAAGGACGACTCGCGCAACGGATGCAAACATCCGTGTCCACAAGCCTGTGCAACGGGCCGCTCGACGTCGGCCCGTCGCAGCGTTAGAGCGTCCGGTCATGCAAAAGCGTCCCAAGCTCTCCGTCGTCATCCCCTGCTACAATGAAGAGCAGTGTCTCGAGATGCTGCACAGTCGCGTCTCCGGCGCGGCCAAGGCAGCGGTGGGCGACGATTACGAGATCGTGCTGATCAACGACGGTTCGCGCGACAAGAGCTGGGAAGTCATGCAGCGCCTCTCGGCCGGCGACCCCCGCCTCGTCGCGATCAACCTGTCGCGTAACCACGGCCACCAGCTCGCGCTCACCGCCGGGCTCGACCTCTGCTCGGGCGACGAGATTCTGATCATCGACGCCGATCTCCAGGATCCGCCCGAGCTGCTGACCGACATGCGCGCCGCGATGCGCTCGCAGGGTGCCGACGTGGTCTATGCCGTCCGCCGCAAGCGCGACGGCGAGACGATCTTCAAGAAGATCACCGCTGCCTTCTTCTACCGCATGCTCGACAAGATCACCGACACGCCGATCCCGCTCGACACCGGCGACTTCCGCCTGATGACGCGGCGCGCGCTCGATGCCTTCCTGTCGCTGCCCGAGCAGGCGCGCTTCATCCGCGGCATGGTCGCCTGGGTGGGCTTCAAGCAGGTGCCCTTCCCCTATGACCGGCACGAGCGCCATGCCGGCGAGACCAAATACCCGCTCGGCAAGATGATCCGCTTCGCCCTCGACGCGATCACCGGCTTCTCGACCGCGCCGCTGCGCTTCGCCAGCCATGTCGGCCTGATCCTCACCGGCCTGTCGGCGCTGCTGGTGCTCTACATCGTCGCCGGCTGGCTGATGGGCGCGGCGATCCCGGGCTGGACCTCGCTGATGCTGGTCGTGGTGGTACTAGGCGCGGTGCAGATGTTCGTGCTCGGCATGATCGGCGAATATCTCGGCCGATTGTACGTCGAGTCCAAGCGCCGTCCGCTCTACATCGTGGCGGATGTCGCCGGCCCCGTGATGGGCCACGCCTCGCTCGGTTATCGCTACGCCGATTCGGGCGAAGTCAGCGTCTCGCCGGTGACGCCGCGCAGCGAGAGCTAGTCCAATTCCGTCATCCTGGCGAAAGGCGGGATGACGGTTACTTCTTCGGCTCGGCCAGCACGATGATCGACAGGCCCGGCGGCATCGGCAGCCGGCCGAGCAGGTGGCGCTCCAGCCCGAACACCGCCTCGAACGCGGCATTGAGCGGCTTGGGTGGCGGCGAATCGTCACTGTCGTCCTTGCCCGTCAGCTTGCCGACGAAGCGCGCCGCCACGGCGACCGGGAACAGCAGCGAGTTGAACCAGCGCAGCTTGCGCCAGCCCAGCCCCGCCTTTTGCAGCGAAGCGACCAGCGTGCCCTTGGAATAGCGGCGCTTGTGGTGGTTCACCACGTCATGTGCGCTCCACATCCACTGGTGCGCGGGCACCGTAATCAGGATCTTGCCGCCCGGCTTGAGCACGCGCGCGATCGCCTTCAATGCCGCGACATCGTCCTCGACATGCTCGACCACGTCGAGCACCGCGACCAGGTCGTAGCTCGCATCGGCCACGCCGGTCAGCTCGGGCAGCGGCGAGGAGCCGACCTGCTTGCCCAGCCGCTCGCTCGCCTTGGCGGCGGCGGTCTCGTCGATCTCGATCGCGTCGATCTCGCCGAACTGGGCGAGCATCGGCAGGTTGTGGCCGGTGCCGCAGCCGATCTCGAGGATGCGCGCGCCGTCTGGAAGTGCGCCGTAGCGCGTCAGATAGTCGGAAAGGATCTCGCGGCGGGCGCGGTACCACCAATGGGTGGTGTCATGCGCGGCCATGCGCTCGTAGACGATGCGGTCCATCTTATTTGAACACCAGATAACGGTTGAGCGCGAAGGTAACGACAGGGGTCACGAAGACCACGGGCAGCAGCGGAACCCAGGTCGGCTGATGCAGCGGGCCGGTGCAGATCCAGGTGAAGGTAGCGTTCATCGCCATGCCGACCGACTGGACCGCGACGAACTTGGACTGGGTGCCGACGCCGCCTTCGGCCTCATGCCCCTTGAAGCTCCAGCGGCTGTGGAAGACATAGCCGAACACGACCGCGACCAGGAAACCCGCGATCGAGGCGAGCACCGGCGGGATCGCATAGGTGGCGAGCGGCCAGTAGACCAGGGCATAGACGAAAGTCGACGCCAGTCCCACAATGCCGAAGCGGACGAGCTGCCCCAGCACGCCATTCGCCCACATCTCTTCAAATCGCTTGAGTACTGCTGTCACTATCGCTTGCCCAGTGCCGAGCGCCGGCCCTAATGCCTGCATCAATGCGAGGGAAGCGATTTTGAAGCCGGACGTACTGGGCGGGTTCCGCCTCGATCGAGAATTGGACCGCAACTGGCTGCGCTGGATGGCGCTCTTCTGGCTCTGCGTCGTCGCCTGGTTCCTCCACGATCGCCAGGGCAACATCTATTGGCTGCTGCTCGGCGATACCGACGACAATATGCGGCTGATGCAGGTCCGCGCCTGGCTGGCCGGCCAGGGCTGGTACGACCTTCGCCAGTATCGCCTCGATCCGGCGCTGGGCGGAGCGGACATCCACTGGTCGCGCCTGGTCGACCTGCCGCTCGCCGGGCTGATCCTCGCCTTCAAGCCGTTCGTCGGCATCGCCACGGCGGAGCGCTGGGCGTGCGGACTCGCGCCGTTGCTCCCCCTGTCGGTGGCGATGGCCGGGCTGTCGCTCGCGGTACGCCGGCTGATCGCGCCCTGGGCCTGGCCGGTGGCGCTGGTCGTGCTGATGGGCTGCACCTCGACCATGTCGATGTACGCGCCGATGCGGATCGATCATCATGGCTGGCAGCTTGCCTTCCTGGCGCTCACCGTCGCCGGCCTGGCGGACCCGAAGCGCGCCCGCGGCGGCGCCACCGTCGGCCTGGCCAGCGCCGCCTCGCTCACTATCGGGCTCGAGATGCTGCCCTATTGCGCGATGGCCGGGGCGATCATCGCGCTGCGCTGGATCTGGGACCGCGAAGATGTCCGCCGCATGCAGGTCTATGCGCTGACTCTCGGCGGCGGCTCGGCCTTCGGCTTCGCGGTCTTCGCCTCCAACGCCAACCAGGTGCTGCGCTGCGACGCGCTCACCCCGGTCTGGCTCACCGTCATGATCGCCGCCGGCGCGCTGCTGTTCGGGCTGTCGCTGCTCAACCCGGCCAATCGCTGGGTCCGCCTCGCCGTGGCCGCGGCCGCCGGCGCGGTGATCGTCGCCGGCTTCGCCCTGCTCTTCCCGCAATGCCTGGGCCGACCCGAGCAGGTGTCCGACGAGCTGGCCAATACCTGGCTCAACAATGTCCGCGAGGCGCGGCCGATCTACAAGCACGCCTTCAAGACCGCCTTCCCGATGGCGGTGCTGCCGGTAATCGGCGTGATCGGCGCGCTGTTCGCCACCTGGCGCGCACGCCGCAGCGAGGCGCTGGTCGGCTGGGCGGCGGTTGCACTGTTCACTGCCTTCGCCAGCGCGATGCTGCTCTGGCAGGTCCGCGCCGCCCCGGCCGCACAGCTGCTCGCCGTGCCCGGCTCGGTCGCGCTGCTGGTGGTGATCGTGCCCTGGTTCCTGGGCATCCGCGAGCCCTTCGCCCGCTGGATCGGCGCGGTGCCCGCGCGCATCCTCGGCGTGCTGATCCGGGTGTTCGGCACCGTCCTCGCCTTCCTGCTGTTGTCGGGCCTCTGGGCCGGCCTGGTCGTGCCCTTCTTCTCGGCGGACAAGGGCGTGAAGCCGGGCAAGCCTGCCGCACCGGACAAGATCGTCGCCGCCAATGCCGCCTGCGCCCGGCTGAGCAACCTGCGCATGCTCAACGACATCCCGGCCGCGACGATCTTCACCCATGTCGATCTCGGGCCGCGCCTGATCGTCACCACGCACCACAGTGCGATCGCGGGCCCCTATCATCGCAACGGCCGGGCGATCCTCGACGTCCACCACGCCTTCACCTGGCCGACGCCAAACTTCCGCCCGATCGCCAAGGCGCATGGCGCGCAGTATCTGTTGATCTGCCCGAACATGTCCGAGACGACGCTCTACCGCGCCCGCGGCCCCAACGGCTTCTACTCCCAGCTGATCAAGGGCCAGGTGCCGAACTGGCTCGAGCCGGTGACGCTGCGCGAAGTCCGCCCGGGCACGCCGCTGCCGTTCCAGCTGTGGAAGATCCGCTACGACTTGCCGGATGCGCCGGCGAAGGCCGCTACTCGCTAACCTACACCGTCACCCCGGCCTTGAGCCGGGGTCCCGCTGTCTGGCTGCCAAAGAAGAAGCGGGATCCCGACTCAAGGCCGGGATGACGAAACCTAGTGCCCCGTAACCGCCCGCCCGGCGACCAGCGCGGCGCTGATCCCGTCAATCACGAACTGCACCGCCAGCGCGCCGAGCAACACGCCGAGCAGCCGCGACACCACCGCCTCGATCTTGGCGCCGACCACCCGCATCAACGGGCCCGCGGCCAGCAGCGCAAGCAGGGTGAGCACCAGAATCGCCGCCATAGCCGCCAGCACCACGGCGGTGCGCTCGATGCCGTTGTTCTGCGACATCAGCAGCATGGTCGAGGCGATCGAACCCGGCCCCGCGATCATCGGCATCGCCATCGGGAAGATCGAGATGTCGGTCGGTTCCTCGGCCTTGATCTTCTCGGCCCGGTCCTCGCGCCGCTCGGTTCGCTTCTCGAACACCATCTCGAGCGCGATCAGGAACAGCATGATGCCGCCGGCGATCTTGAAGGCATTGAGGCTGATGCCGAGCGCACGCAGCAGCGCCTCGCCGAACAGCGCGAAGCCGAACAGGATGATCGCCGCGACCACCACCGCACGCAGCGCCATGGCGCGGCGATGCGCCACGCTGGTGCCCGCAGTCAGCCCCGCGAAGATCGGCGCGCAGCCCGGCGGATCGATCACCACGAAGAAGGTGATGAAGGTGGAGATGAAAAGCTCGATCATTTGGCGGGCGCCGCGATGTCGTCGGTCAGGACGGAGGTATCTGCCTCGCCGTTCCAGATCGAGGCGTTGAAGTGCCGCGCGCCGTCAGGCGTAACCTGCCAGTACCAGCTGATCGTTGCATCGGGCGACTCGCCATAACCGACCTTCGCATCGGCGGGTGCGGCAATCGATGAGATGCTCCCCCCGTCGGGTCCGCAGGTCGCCCGTACGACGATCGGCTCGGCCGGGCGCGGTCGCGCCTCCTTCAGGGCGTCCCCGCCATCGACGATCCATTTCCAGCTGCCGCCCGTTTCCTTGCGCCACACCGTGCTGAAATAACCCACCGACCCGTCCGGCCGCTTCCAGCCACCGGTATTCACCGCCAACCTGCCGTCGCACGAGACATAGCTCGCCGTCGGCCACCACTCGACCGACTTGGGCGGGTCCTTGCGATCCTTCAGCCAATCCTGCGCCTTCACCGGTTGCGGCACGAACATCGTCGCATCGCTCGCGGCAAATTCGCGGAACGCCGTCCACTGCCCCTTGGCCTGCGCAGCGGCATTGAACGCCCGCTCGGCATCCACTGCAGTCTGCGGAGCAGTGGCCTGAAGGATCAGCGCGGCAAGGATCATATCGTGCCCTTCTCCAGCGTTACGCCCGCATTGCGGTGCGCCGCCACCAGCGTGTTGCGCAGCAGGCAGGCGATGGTCATCGGACCGACGCCGCCCGGCACCGGCGTGATCGCCCCCGCCACGCTCGCCGCGCTGTCGAAATCCACATCGCCGACCAGGCCCGCATCGGTGCGGTTGATGCCAACATCGATCATGGTCGCGCCCGGCTTCAGCCACTCGCCCTTGACGAAGTGCGCCCGGCCCACCGCTGCCACGACGATATCGGCATGCTTCAGATAATGCGGCAGGTTGCGCGTCCTGGAATGGACGATGGTCACCGTCGCGCTTGCCCGGGTCAGCAGCGCCGCCATCGGCTTGCCGACGATGTTCGAGCGGCCGATCACCACCGCATCGAGCCCGGTCAAATCGCCCAGCCGGTCCTCTAGCAGCATCAGGCAGCCGAGCGGCGTGCAGGGAACGAAGCCATGCAGGCCCGTCGCCAGCCGCCCGGCATTGACCGGGTGGAAGCCGTCCACGTCCTTGTCCGGGTTGATCCGCAGCAGCACCGCCTGCTCGTCGATATGCTTCGGCAGCGGCAGCTGGACGAGGATGCCGTCCACTGCCGGATCGGCATTGAGCTGATCGACCAGCGCGATCAGTGCTTCCTGCGTCGTCTCGGCGGGCAGCTTGTACTCGAAGCTCTCCATGCCGCACTCGCGGGTCTGCTTGCCCTTGGAGCGGACATAGACCGCACTCGCCGGATCCTCGCCGACCAGCACCACGGCTAGGCCGGGCACGCGCCCTGCCGCCGCCTGGAATGCGGGAACCAGTTCGGCCACGCGGGCGCGAAGTCCCGCAGCGAACGCCTTGCCGTCGATGATGTCAGCCGTCATGCGCCCCGCCATAGAGACGTTGCGCCACTTCTTCCAGCGCTGTGGGGTCGCCTTCGACACGAAGTCGCTTGAGCCGCGACGTATCGCCCGCGATCAGCGTCACCTCGCGCTTCGCTAACCCGAACGCCTTGGCGACCAGTGGCACCAGCGCCGCATTGGCCGCACCCTCGACCGGCGGCGCGGCGAGCCTTGCCACGAAATGCGCGTCGGTGCCGGCAAGGAAGGCATCGCGCGACGCGCGCGGCGTCACGCGGACCGCGATCTCGATCCCGTCCGCGATGCGCCGCCAGGCCGGCACCGGCCGATCAGTAGACGGCCGGAGCGAGCTGGGCGATCGCCCAGTTCAGCACATAGTCCTTGAGGATGATGATCAGCAGCAGGGCGACCAGCGGGCTCAGGTCGAGCGCGCCGAAATCGGGCATGATCCGCCGGATCGGCCGATAAATCGGCCGGGTAATCGCCTCGAGCGTCTGCCACACCGAGCGGACGAAGTCGTTGTACGTGTTGATCACGTTGAACACGATCAGCCAGGACAGGATCGCCTGGACGATGATGATCCAGCTGAGCACCCACAGCAGATACTGCGCGACCTGCAGGAGCATGATGAGAAAGGACAAGGCGATCTCCGAGAATGGTTGGGCGGGAACTTAGGCAAGGCCGCGCCCCGCAACAACCCCGGCGCTTGCCGGATCAGGCGTGGACCAGCGTTCCCGCGCCCTGGCGGGTGAAGATCTCGAGCAGCATCGCGTGCGGGATGCGCCCGTCCAGGATCACCGCCGCGTCAACGCCCGACCTCACCGCGTTGACGCAGGTTTCGACCTTGGGGATCATGCCGCCCTTGATCGTGCCATCGGCCTTGAGCACATCGACGCGTGCAGGATCGAGATCGGTCAGCAGTTCGCCCTGCTTGTCGAGCACGCCGGCGACATCGGTCAGCAGGAAGAAGCGCGACGCACCGCAGGCGCTGGCGATCGCGCCCGCCATCGTGTCGGCATTGATGTTGTAGGTGTGGCCGTCCGCGCCCAGCGCGATCGGCGCGACCACCGGGATGAAGCCCTGCGCCGCCAGCGAATGCAGGATCGCCGGATTGACGCCGGTCGGCTCGCCGACAAAGCCCAGGTCGACATGGCGCTCGATGCCCTGGAGCGGATCGGCCTCGCGGCCGGTGACCTTCTCGGCAGTGACCAAGCCGGCATCCTTGCCCGAGATGCCGACGGCGCGACCGCCCGCGGCGCCGATCCAGCTGACGATTTCCTTGTTGATCGAGCCGGCCAGGACCATCTCCGCGATGCGCGCGGTCTCGGCATCGGTGACGCGCAGGCCGCCGACGAAGTTCGATTCGACGCCGAGGCGCTTGAGCATGGCGCCGATCTGCGGGCCGCCGCCATGGACGACGATCGGGTTGATGCCCACCGCCTTGAGCAGCACCACGTCCTCGGCAAAGTCGCGCTGCAGCTCCGGATCACCCATCGCGTGGCCGCCATATTTCACGACGAAAGTCGCACCGGCATAGCGCTGCAGATAGGGCAGCGCCTCGGTGAGCGTTTCGGCCTTGGCAAGCAGTGCGGGATCGGGGGCGTTGGTCATGCCGGCCCCATAGGGCCAGTGGGACGCGCCCGCAACTTTCAGCGGAAGACCGCCGTCGCGCGGTAGGTGATAAGCCAATTGGACGAGCCGCGGCACTCGCCCATCGAGCGTGCCTCGATCAGCCGGAAGCGCCGTCCATCCCACACATAGACTTCGGCATTGCCGCAATCCCCAACGCCGCGCCCCTTGTTGTAGCTGGAGAGCCGGCCGTTGCCGAAGCCGGCATTGACCAGCGTGCCGTCGCCGCCATCGAACACGGCGCGCACCGCTTTGCCGCCCGCGACGATGAAGGCGACGCTGCTGAAATTATAGGCCCCCGCGCCGCAGGGCAGCAGCGCCAGCGTCTTGCCGCCGCCGAGCGCGAAGGTCTCGACCTCGGGCACGCTGTCGGCGCCGTCATAGAGCCCGCCGCACTCGCTCTGCTTTTCCATGCCCGCGCGCATCGCCTTGGTCACGACGGCCGGCGCACCTGCAGGGCGAATCCCCATGACCCGCTCGGCTACCGGAGCGGCAGGCACGACGCCGGCCGGCCTGCTACCCTTGGCCACCACTGCGGTCACGGTACCGGCTCGGCCCTGATTGGCATCGATATGCCGCAGGGACGCCGAGGAGCCGGCAAGCGAGATGCGCGCGGCAACCCTGCCGTCTGCGCCCGTCACCACCAGCGCCTTGCCATTGGGCATGGCGGCGGCGATCCGCGCCGCGTCGGCGCCGGTAAAGATCACGCTCTCATCCTTGGCGAGCGCGGTGGCGAGCGCGGCATCGTCGATCTTGAGCGTGACCTTGCCACCCAGCTTGCCGGATGCCCAGACCTCGACGGTGAAACCGCCGGCCGGACCGGCAGCGCGAGTGAGCGACATGCTGGCGTCCCAGGCCGAATCGTCCTCGGGCACCGGCTGGTCGCCCGGCTGGAGCGAAGTCATCTCGCAGCCATGCAGATTGTCGCAGGCCACCACCCAGTCGCCGTAGAGCTTTTCGGGATCGTCTTGCGGGGCCGGGACGGCGAGGAGGAGAGCGAGCAGCAGCATGCGCCAAGCCTAGCCGATTCGACTCCGAATCGATAGGAGCGGCCCAAAGGAGAGACGGCATGAAGACGGTTGGCGTTATCGGTGCAGGGCAGATGGGCGCGGGCATCGCGCAGGTTTCGGCCCAGGCGGGCTATGCCGTGCTGCTCTCGGACGTCGATCAGGCGCGCGCCGAAGTGGGCAAGGCCGGAATCGCCAAGCAGCTCGCCCGCGCGGTCGAGAAGGAAAAGATCAGCGCCGCCGATGCCGAGGCGGCACTGGCGAATATCCGTTGTGTCGGCGGCACCGATGCCTTCGCACCCTGCGACCTGGTGATCGAGGCGGCGACCGAGCGGGAAGCGATCAAGCGCCAGATCTTCGAGGCGGTGGGCAAGGTGCTGGGCGCCGACGCGATCCTGGCGAGCAACACCTCGTCGATCCCGATCACCCGCCTCGCCCAGGCATCGCCCGATCCGGCGCGCTTCATGGGCGTGCACTTCTTCAATCCGGTGCCGGTGATGGGCCTGATCGAACTGATCCGCGGCCTTGCCACGTCGGACGCCACCGTCGCCGCGGTCGAGAAGTTCGGCCAGTCGCTCGGCAAGCGCATCGTCCATGCGAACGACGCGCCCGGCTTCATCGTCAATCGCGTGCTGATGCCGATGCTCAACGAGGCGTGCTTCGCGCTGGGCGAGGGCGTGGCGACGATTCCCGACATCGACGCCGCCTGCCAGCTCGGCCTCAACCATCCGATGGGGCCGTTCACCCTGGCCGACTTCATCGGCCTCGACACCTGCCTCGAGATCACTCGCGTGCTGTTCGAGGGTACCGGCGATCCCAAGTTCCGCCCGGCGCCGCTGCTGGTGAAATATGTCGAAGCCGGCTGGTATGGCCGCAAGACCAAGCGCGGCTTCTATGACTATACGGGCGCGGAGCCGGTGCCGACGCGCTAGGCGCCGCCGGCTTCCGCCAGCTCGGCCTGGCGGTCGAGCGCCCATTTGGCGAGCGTGTCGAACGGGATCGCCGCAAGGAAGGCGATCCCCGCGCGACCGTCATGCGCCCAGCGCACGATGCCGCGGCGGCCCTCAAGCCCATGCACGCCGACGACGACCTCGTCGCCTTCGCGCAGGAAATCGGCTTCCACCTTCACTCCGCCCTGCGACACGTCGATCAGGGTGACGCTCACCCGCATGCCCTCGGCCACCAGGCTTACCGGGCACGCGATGTGCAGCCGCGGCATGCGCTGGACCAGGCCGGGCTCGCCGTGCACCGGCGCATGCAGCACCTCGAGCACGTCGATCTTCTCGTCGAACTGCACGCCGACCATACCGTCAGCCGACCAGGCGACGCGGCCCGCGATATGGTTTCCCGATCGGATCTCCACCGTCACCGGCTCCTCGGGCGGCAGGCTGGTGTGGAGCTTGCCCATCAGCCCACCCGGCGAGATGTTGCGGATCAGGCACAGCGCCTCATAGCCATCCCATCGCAGCATCGCCGATCGATAGACCGAGATTTTCGAACGGTCGTCGGTTCTGCGGTCCATGGTCGGCACTTCGGGCTGGAAGGAGATTTCGGTGCGGATGTCGGCCTCCGACGGCGTGATTGTTGTGACCCGCGGAGAATATGCTTCCGTCAGATGTCTGGAACGTTTCGTAGTCGCAACGAGGCGTGGTAAATGCCGCGACGCATGCGAACCGGCGGCGGTGGCGGGTTCAAAGGCCAGTGCCAGGCAGTCCCGAACCCGCGCCAGCGCCTCCTCGCCGGGTGTGGGCGGCGGTCGTCGCAGGATGCGGAGCGGACGGGCGTCCGGACAGGTGGCAATGAAATTGGTCACGCTTTACTCCAGGTACTGAGGTGCTGGAGAGCGCACATCCGACGCCAGGCCGCGGAGCATCCACGGCACGTACGTTCGATGGCGCGCGACCCGCTCTCCATCCGATGTCGGTTGTTCTTGGCAGGTACAGCGCGCCCCCGGCGCAGCGTTGTGCCTGCGAATATACGTAGTTTTACGAGGTGCCGGTATCCAAAAGGTTAACGCCGGCACCCCGCAAGGGATCAGGGCAGCAGCAGGCCCGCCAGTGCCGCGCTCATCAGATTGGCCAGGCTGCCCGCGAGCAGCGCGCGGATGCCGAGCTTGGCGATCATCGGCCGCTGGTTCGGCGCCAGGCTGCCGGTGGCCGCCATCTGGATCGCGATCGAGCTGAAATTGGCGAAGCCACACAGCGCGAAGGTGATGATCGCGCGGGTGCGCGGCGCCAGATCGGTCATCCCGCCCAGGTCGATAAAGGCGACGAACTCGTTGAGCACCACCTTGGTGCCGAACAGCCCGCCGGCCGCGGTCGCCTCGTGCCAGGAGATGCCGAGCAGGTACATGACCGGGGCGAAGATCGTGCCGATGATCTTCTGGAAGCTCAGATTCTGCAGGAAGCCCGCCCAGGCGGCATGGCCGGTCAGGTCGTAGATCCAGTTGCCGGCACCGGCGAGCAGGCCATTGGCCAGCGCGACCAGCGCGACAAAGGCCAGCACCATCGCACCGACCGCGACGGCGATCTTCACGCCGGTCGAGGCACCAGAAGCAGCCGCCATGATGATGTTGGCAGCGCGCTCTTCCTCGATGTCATGCTCGGCGACCTTGATCGCCGCGTCCTCGGCATCGTCGCCGAGCGGAAGCTCGCCCGCCTTCACCGGCTCGTCGGGCATGATGATCTTGGCCATCAACAGGCCGCCCGGCGCCGCCATGAACGAGGCGGCGAGCAGATAGGGCAGCGAGGCCGGTCCAAGCAGGCTGGCATAGGCGGCCAGGATAGTGCCGGCGACGCCCGCCATGCCGACGCTCATCACCGCGAACAGCTGCGACGGGGTGAGCCGGGCGAGATAGGGGCGGATCACCAGCGGCGATTCGCTCTGGCCGACGAAGATGTTCGCGGCTGCGCACAGCGATTCGACCTTGGTGGTGCCGACCACCTTCTCGATCGCGCCGCCGATCCAACGGACGACGAACTGCATCACGCCCAGATGGTAGAGGATCGACACGAGCGCCGCGAAGAAGATGATCACCGGCAGTGCGGCGATCGCGAAGCTCTGGCCGCCCAGCTCGGGCTTGGCGAGCGGGCCGAACAGGAAGCTGGTGCCGGCGCCGGCATAGCCGAGCAGCGCCGAGACACCGTTGGACAGGCCGTGCAGCGCTGCCTGGCCCCAGCTGGTCCGCAGCACCAGCGCGGCGATGCCCGCCTGGAGGACAAAGGCCGCGCCGACCACGCGCAGATTGATCGCGCGCTTGTTCGACGAGAACAGGAAAGCGATCCCAAGGATCGCGACCACGCCGAAGATGCCGATCGGAAACTGATTCAACTGCTTATTCCCCCAGGCAAACGCCCAAGTCTCTCACCATACACGCTGGAGGGCGCAAGGCCAGAGCCCAGCCGCTCCATTCCCCGCACAAGCGGACACATCCATACGCGGACGCTTGCGAAGCTTGTGCGGAGCGCGCCTGCAATATCCCGCCGGATGCTATGGAACCCGGCCAGGAACAGCAGGAATCCTGCGGAGTCGAAAGTTGCGCCCAAACGCCAGGCGACACGGAAGTTCACACCGGACCGGTGCGCGTTGCAGGGCGACGCATTGATTTCACACCGGAACTCCGGCGCAAATGTCAGCGTATCGACGGTTCAAAGAGCGGCGCCACCCCGAGAGGCGGCAACCAAGGAACAATGCGCGAACATTCCCTACATTGGAAGCCCGTTGCCACCCAGTGGGTGCCCGAGGTCCATGACCCCGGGGCTTGCGATGCGGGCATTTCTCGCTAGCGTCCGCCCATGGACACCATTCGCATCCCGCGTTCGCTCTTCTTCCTGTCGATCTTCTATGGCGGCATGGTCTGCATTGCCGGCGTGCTGGGCAACAAGCAGGTCTCGCTCGGTCCGATCTCGCAGATCGGCAACTGGGTGGGCGTCGGCCCGCTTGCCGTGGAAGCCGGCATCTTCGCCTTCCTGCTGCTCGTCTCGGTCTCCAGCGCCGTCGCCGAGCTGCACGGACCGGACACCGCCCGCCGCCTGGTGCTGATCGGCTTCGTCCCGCTGGTCACTTCCGTACTGCTCTCGATGCTGGTGCTGGCACTCCCCGCCTCGCCGAGCATGGAGCCCGACCGGCTGCACGCCTTCGAGATGATGATGAGCGGCACCCCGCGCATCTGGCTGGGCGGCATCATCGCCTATGGCATCTCGCAGATCCTCAACGTCACCATCTTCTCCGCGCTCAAGAGCGGCGGCGGCAAGCTGCTCTGGCTGCGCGCCGCGATCGCATCGGTGCTGAGCCAGATCGCCGACACGCTGATCTTCATCACCGTCGCCTTTTACGGCGTGTTCCCGATCGGCGAACTGCTGGTCGGCCAGATGCTGAGCAAGGTGGTGCTGAGCATCGTGCTGGTGCCGGCCGCGATCTACCTGTTCGTCGCGTTCGGCCGCAGCCTGGACCGGCGCCGGGCGCTGAATTGAAGCCTTAGGCACTTAGCCGTTCCCGCTCCCCGGCTTTCGCCGGGGAACGAGGAGCCTGGCTACGCAGTGCCCGTTCCAATCACGGCGCCACCCGCAGCGGCTGGGCTTCGCAGAGGATCAGCGCGAACCAGTCATTGTCGTCCGTCCACTCCCGGATCGGGGTCCAGCCGCCGGCGCGCAGCAGCATGCGGGCACCGTTGCGGCCATATTTATGGCTGTTCTCGGTGTGGATCGTCTCGCCCGCCGCCATGTGGAACGGCCGGCCCTCGACGGTGAATTCCATGTCGCGCACCGCTTCGAGATGCATCTCGATCCGCGCGGCATCGTCGTTCCACAGCGCGACGTGACGGAAGGCCTCGACCGGAATCGTGCCGTCCAGCTCGCGGTTGATCCGCTCGAGCAGGTTGAGGTTGAACGCTGCGGTGATGCCCTGGGCATCGTCATAGGCCGGCACCAGCACGTCGGGCGACTTGACCCGGTCCATCCCGATCAGCAGCCGTGCGCCGTCGCCCAGCCATTCGCGCATCGCGCGCAGCAGGTTGACCGCATGCCAGGCCTGCATGTTGCCGATCGTCGAGCCGGGGAAGAAACCGAGCTTGGGCATGCCGGTCACCTGCTCGGGCAGCGGCACGGGGCGCAGGAAATTCGCCTCGACCGGATAGACCGGCAGGCCCGGAAAGGCCTGGCCCAGCTCGGCGGCGGACTGGCGGAGGAAATCGCCCGAGATGTCGATCGGGACATAGGCGGCGGGATCGATCGCCCGCAGCAGCAAGGGCGTCTTCACCGAGGAACCCGAACCGAACTCGACCACCGCCGCGCCGCGCGCCGCCAGCGCGCCCAGCTCGGGGCCGGTCTGGCGGAGCAGCTCGGTCTCGGTGCGGGTGGGGTAATATTCGGGGAGCCGGGTGATCTCCTCGAACAGTTCCGAGCCGCGGCGATCATAGAACCAGCGCGCCGGGATCGCCCGCGGCCGCGCTTCCAGGCCGCTCAGCACATCGGCGCGGAAATGCGGATCGGCCAGGCTGGACTGGCCGTCTTCGAGTTCCTGTTTCAGCATTATCGGCCGGCCTTTCTGCTTTGTCCGTCATCCCCGCGCAGGCGGGGATCCAGAGCCCCGGGCGACGCGCAAGAGAAACCCTGGATCCCCGCCTGCGCGGGGATGACGATGAAGGGGTGCTGGCGCCCGGAACCCATCACAGGTCCTTCGCTAGGCGCACGCCGGTGAACTGCCAGCGCTGATGGGGGTAGAAGAAGTTGCGGTAGCTCGCCCGGCTATGGCCGCGCGGCGTGGCGCAGGAGGAGCCGCGCAGCACGAACTGCCCGCTCATGAACTTGCCATTATACTCGCCGACCGCACCCTCGACCGGACGAAAGCCGGGATAGGGCCGGAAGGCGCTGCCGGTCCATTCCCAGACATCGCCGAAAAAGGCCGGGCCGCCGGTGGACGGGCGCGGCTCGATCGGGCCGGCGGCGTCGAGCTGGTTGCCGCCCGCAGGGTCGAAGGCGGATGCCGCCGCTTCCCATTCGAACTCGCTGGGCAGGCGCGCGCCGGCCCAGCTGGCATAGGCATCCGCCTCGAAGAAGCTGACATGGGTAACCGGTGCAGCGGGATCGACCGGGCGCCGGCCGTCGAGCCCGAAGCGGGTCCAGACATCGCCGTCTCGGCGCCAGTAGAGCGGCGCTTCGATCCCCTCCGACTTCACCCAGGCCCAGCCATCCGACAGCCAGTGGCGCGGGTCGCGATAGCCGCCATCGGCGAGGAACGCCGCCCATTCGCCATTGGTGACCGTGCGGTCGGCAATCGCATGCGGCGTAAGCAGTGCCTGGTGGCGCGGCCCCTCGCAATCGAACGAAAATGTTGAATCGCTTGAATCGAATCCCGCATCCACCAGGCCGGCACGCCCCTCGATCCAGCCGACCGGGCCGGGCATCGCCACCGGAACCTTCGGCGCGCCCTGCCAGACGGCGGGCTCGAGCGGATTGACCGAGAAATGGTGGAGGATGTCGGTGAGCAGCAGTTCCTGGTGCTGCTCTTCATGATTGCAGCCGAGCAGGACCAGCGCCTGCGCCGCCGGCGGCAGATCGGGGAGCGCATCGGCCAGCGCGGCATCGACATGGGCGCGGTACGCCAGCACCTCGTCGAGGCTGGGGCGCGAGAGCATTCCTCTGCGAGGACGCGCGTGGCGCTGGCCTTCGGCTTCGTAATAGCTGTTGAACAGGAAGGGCCAGCGTGTGTCGTGCAGCGCATAGCCCGGCACATGATCGCGCAGCACGAAGGTCTCGAAGAACCAGGTCGTATGCGCGAGGTGCCATTTGGCGGGCGAGGCATCGTCCATCGACTGGATCGTCGCGTCGGCATCGGAGAGCGGCCGGACCAGCGCTTCGCTCAGCCCGCGGGTGCGAAGGAACTTCGCGCCGAGCGCGCTGGAAGCCGGAGCGGATCCCGTTTCCGTTCTCATTATGTTCTCCTAGCGGCGCGCGCAATCACCGTCAACCGGCGAGATATAGGTGTCCGGATTGCCCCCGGTAGTCGAGTCAACGAAAGCCCCCGCGATTTTGTTCACGCAAAAGCCTGTTCATTTACCGGGAGATAGCGCGCACCGGCCTGGCGCAAAGCTATGCCAAGGTATCGCTTCGCGCGGATTCGAATTAGATCGAATCCGTGCGATTTATCTTTTGTTTTTCGCATTTTCCGGGTCGTCAGGCGATTCCGCCTGACTAGAAAATGCTCAGCGCGACGCGCCGGGCACCCAGAGTACGTCCCCCGCCTCGCTCTGGTTGACCGCGCGGGCAGCGACGAACAGCAGATCGGACAGGCGGTTGAGATAGGCCAGCGGCTGCACCCCGGCGCCGGCGGCGACAGCGGTGCGCTCGGCCCGACGGGTGACGGCGCGGGCGAGATGGAGTTCCGGGGCACCTGGAGCGCCGGCCGGAAGGACGAAGCTGGTCAGCGGTTCGAGAGCCGAATTGATATGGTCGATCCGCTCCTCGAGCCAGGTGACCTGGCCGGGGGTGATGCGCAGCGCGCCTTCGATCCCCGCGGGCGTGGCGAGATCGGCGCCCAGGTCGAACAGGTCGTTCTGGATGTGCGCTAGCATGCCGCCGAACGCATGATGGCCGAGCGTCGCGCGGGCGACGCCGATCGTGCAGTTCGCCTCGTCGACATCGCCGATCGCCGCCATGATCAGGCTCGCCTTGGAGACGCGCGAGCCGTCCACCAGCCCGGTGGTGCCGTCGTCGCCGGTGCGGGTGTAGATCTTGTTGAGCTTGACCATCGCCCGGGACTCTACGCCCCGGGCGATGACGGGGGAAGCCGGATCAGGCGGCCCGGGCGATATCCGCGCGGCGCGGCGGCAGGAAATGCTCCATCCCCAGCGCGGGATGGGGATAGAGGAACTGGTTGGCCGCCATCGGCAGCACCACCCCCTCGGCCACGCCGGGCATGAAGTAATTGCCCTGGAAGCGGTTGGGCCGGGTCATCTCGGTATCGCCGTGATAGGCGACGCCGATCGAGGCATAGTTCAGCTCGGTGCCGAACACCGCGTAGAGCGCCAGATCGACGAAGTTCATCTCCTCGAGCGTGCCACGCAGATGCGTGTCCTGCGCGATCAGCGCTACCAGATCCTCCCTCGCGAAGGACAAGGCGGAGAAGTCCTTCACCACCTGGTTGAAATCATGCGCGCCGTCGTGATGGACGATGTTCCGGCGGCCGCGCTCCTCGAGCATGACATGGCGGACATAGCTGGGCACGTCGCCATGGAAGAGGCGGATACGGCGCGCGGCTTCCGGGAACATGCGGCGGACGCGCTCATAGGTGAAGAGCAGGAATTCGGAGCGGAAATCGACCAGGTCGAGATCGAAGTCGAACGCATCGATGCAGCCGGCGAGATAGGCGGTGGAGCCGCCCATATAGACGCCGACTTCGACCAGCCGATCGAACTGACCGTTGAAGTCGCGCAGGGTGCGGACGATGTCGTAATAATATTGGGGCGAGCACTGGTCCTCATAGGCGAGGCTGAGCAGGCGGACCCGTTCGGCGATCGAATCGAAGATGCGGTTCTGGCCGAGCAGCTCCGATATCTGGTGGCGCGTCTGATAGCCCGAGAGGATCGGCACGCCGAGCTTGGCGGCAGGATCCGGGACGTCGTGAAGCGTGGTGTCAGGCGCGATGAAAGTTCCGAAGGTCATGGGGCATCCTCCTGTTTACCCCAAACTTATAGGAAGCGCCGCGGACTCAGTTGTGCCGGAAACGTAGCAGCAACACACCAAAGCCGATGAAGATCGAGCCGGTAAGTCTATTGAACCATTTCTTGAGCGACGGCCGCTCGAGATGACGGGCAAGTCCGCGGCCGCCCAGCGCATAGACCAGATACCAGAAGCATTCGACCACGGCGAAGGTGAGCACCAGTATCGCGAACTGCGGGGCCTTGGGCGCGGCGGCGCTGACGAACTGGGGGAAGAAGGCGGCGGCGAAGAGCAGCGCCTTGGGGTTGGAGATGCTGATCGCGAAGCCGCCGCGGAACAGCTGGGCGGCGGTGAGGCGCCGGTCAGCGAGCGCGGCATCGTCGCCGACGTCGAGCGGCGTCGGGTCGGCGCGCCATGCCTTGATGCCGAGCCAGACCAGATAGGCGGTGCCGCCCCAGCGCAGCACTTCGAACGCGCCGGGAATGGCGAGCAGCAGCGCCGTCAGGCCCGCAGCCGACGCGGCGAGGATCGTCACCAGCCCGGCCAGGCACCCGGCCATCGCGGCGACGGTGCGGCGCAGGCCGAAATCGACGCTGCGCTGGAGAATATGAAGCATGTTCGGCCCCGGCGTTCCCGACAGCAGGAACACGGCCATGACGAACAGCCACCAGGTCTGGAGAGTCATTGCAGGCAACCTTGGGAATGAAGGGCCAGTGGCCCCGCGCGTCAGCCCTTGGCCGACATCATGATCAGGATCAGCGCGATCACGGCGATCGCGATCGCCTGGAACAGGATGCGCTGTTGCATCAGCTTTTGCGATTTGAGCGCGCGCGGGCTCGGACCGTCGCCGGTGCCCTCAAGGTCCTGGCTCGTCGTCTGCGCCATGTTCACCAGCCCCTTGATGAGGATGAACAGGGTGGCGAACATCGCCGCGAGCAGCAGGAAGGCCAGGAAGATCATGCGCGGACTCTACGCCTGTGCCGCGGCGATGCCAACTGGCAGTTGTCCTGCGCGCAATCGCTCGGCGAGCGCGCGGCCATCCTCCCCCGCCAGCCGCATCGCCTCGAGGCTGGGCGCGCCGTGGCGCTTGGCGAGGCGGGTGCCGTCGGGGCCGAGGAGGAGCGGGTGGTGGCGATACTCGGGTGTCGGCAGGCCGAGCAGCGCCTGGAGCAGGCGGTGGACATGGGTGGCGGCGAACAGGTCCACCCCGCGCACGACATGGGTGACACCCTGCGCGGCGTCATCGACCGTGACCGCGAGGTGATAGCTGGCCGGCGCGTCCTTGCGGGCGAGGACGACGTCGCCGGCCGAGGCGGGGTCGGCGCGGACCTGGCCGGCAAAGGCGTCGTGCCATAGGAGTTCGGGATCGCCGAGCGACGCCAGCGCCTTCGCCACATCCAGCCGCCAGCAATGGGGCTTGCTCAGGTCGGGCGCTTCAAGCCCGCGGCACGTCCCCGGATAGAGCGCGCCGTCGGGACCGTGCGGAGCGGTCAGGCTCGCGGCGATGTCGGCGCGGGTGCAGAAACAGGGATAGAGCAGGCCGCGCGCGCGCAGATCGTCGAGAGCTTCCTCGTACAGGCCAAGCCTCCGGGACTGGAACGTCACCTCGCCGTCCCAGCCTAGCCCCAGCCACTCCAGATCGCGCAGGATCGCCTCGACATGCTCGGGACGCGAGCGGGTGCCGTCGATGTCCTCGATACGCAGGGTAAACGCCCCGCCGTTCGCCCGCGCGAAGTCGTGCGCCTGCAGCGCCGACCAGGCATGGCCGAGGTGGAGGCGCCCCGTCGGGCTCGGTGCAAATCTGGTGTGGACAACCATCAGAACGGCCCTTGACCGCGAGTCGCGGCATATGCTGTCATCACCGCGTCACGCTTCTCGGCGAGATGCGTGCCACCACGAACTGGGCGAGGGAGCGCATGTATCATCCCGATCTGATCCGCCATCCGGACAGCTGCCCTGCCCTTGTGCTCAACGCCGATTATACGCCCCTGAGCTATTATCCGCTGAGCATCTGGCCCTGGCAGACGGCGGTCAAGGCGCTGTTCCTCGATAGAGTGGATGTCGTCTCCTATTACGAACGCGAGGTGCGAAGTCCCAGCGCGAGGCTGAAGCTTCCTTCGGTCATCGCGCTCAAGCAATATGTCAGACCTTCGCAATTCCCCGCCTTCACCCGGTTCAACCTGTTCCTTCGCGACAAGTTCGCCTGCCAATATTGCGGCAGCCACCGCGACCTCACCTTCGACCATGTCATTCCCCGCGCCCAGGGCGGGCGCACCACCTGGGAAAATGTCGCCACCGCCTGCGCGCCCTGCAACCTCAAGAAGGGCGGGCGCACTCCCCAGCAGGCCGCGATGCCCCTCTATCTCCAGCCGATACGGCCGACCAGCTGGCAGCTCCAGGAGCATGGCCGGCGCTATCCCCCCAATTATCTCCACGATACCTGGCGCGACTGGCTCTACTGGGATGTGGAGCTGCTGGCGTAGCCCTGTTCTGGTGTTCCCTGCCCCGTCATCCCGGCCTTGAGCCGGGATCCCGCTTCTTCTTCTGCGGGGCAAGGCCGGGGTGACGAAGCGAGAGGCGCGCGCTAGCATCCTCGCAAACCATGTCTTGCGGGGAATAGGAACATGAGCGGTTTCACCATCGACCGGCGCACCGCGCTGGCGCTTTCGCTGGGCGGCGCGGCTACGGTCGCCTTCCCCCGCCTCGCGCTGGCGGCGGCGCTCGACGAAGCGGCGATCGATGCGATCGTCGCCCCCTTCCTCACCGCGTTCGAGACGCCCGGCGTCGCGGTGGCGATCGTCCGCCCCGGCATGCCCGCCTTCACCAAGGGCTATGGCGTCCGCACCCTCGGCAAGCCCGGCGCGGTCGATGCGCATACCCGCTTCGGCATCGCCTCGCATTCCAAGGCGTTCACCGCCGCCGCGCTCGCGCTGCTGGTCGATGAGGGCAAGCTCGGCTGGGAAGACCCGGTGGTGAAGCACCTGCCCGAGTTCCGCATGTCCGATCCCGCGGTCACCCAGATGATGACGGTGCGCGACCTGCTGGTCCACCGCTCGGGTCTTCCCCTGGGCGCCGGCGACCTGATGTTCTTCCCGGCAGGCCTCCACGTCGCCGCCGACGTGCTCAACGCGCTGCCCCATCTCAAGCCCGCGCGCGGCTTCCGCGCCGGCTATGACTATGACAACATCCTCTACATCGTCGCCGGGCTGCTGATCGAGCGCGTCTCGGGCACGCCCTGGGACAAGTTCGTCGAGACGCGGATCTTCGCCCCGCTCGGCATGACGGACGCGGTCGGCTCGCGCCTTTCGCTCAAGACCGACAATGTCGCCGGCCGCCATGCCCGGCTCGGGCCGCCGGTGCGCGGGATCGGCAAGCAGGAAGTGGTGCAGCCCGACGAAGGCAAGATGGTCGACGCCGCCGGCGGCATCAACGCCAGCGTGAGCGACATGGCCAAGTGGCTGCAGGTCCAGCTCGCCCAGGGCAAGCTGCCCGACGGCAAGCAGCTCTGGTCCACCGCGCAGGCCAAGGAGATGTGGAAGCCGCAGACGATCACCTCGGCGAGCGACGGCCCGACCGACACCAACCCCGCCCGCCCGGTGCTTGCTGCCTATGCACTCGGCTGGTTCGTCCAGGATTACCGCGGCATGCGGCTGGTCCAGCACAGCGGCGGGCTTTCCGGCCAGGTCACCTACAGCGGCATGCTGCCGTCGCGCGGCATCGGCGTCTCGGTGCTGAGCAATGTCGAGGAGAGCGTCTCCGCCGCGATCCGCAACGCGATCCTCGACCGGCTGATCGACGCGCCGGCGTTCGACTGGGTCGCCAGCTACCGGACCCGGCAAAAGGCCGCGCAGGACGAGGCGCTGGCCGGCGTCGAGGGCGGCATCGACAAGGCGCCGGCCGGCGCGCCCTCGCTGCCGCTGGCGAGCTATGCGGGGCGTTACCGCGATCCCTGGTACGGCGATGTCGTCGTTAGCCAGAAGGCGGGCAAGCTGTGGATCGACTTCACGCCGACCCCGGTGTTCAAGAGCGTGCTCGAGCCCTGGGGGCCCGACACCTTCCGCACCCGCTTCGCCAAGGATGCCGGCGAGGACGCGATCGTCCGCTTCCAGGTCAAGGACGGCAGGATCACCGGCATCACCATGGAGGCGCTCTCGCCGCTCGCCGATTTCAGCTATGATTACCAGCACCTGGCATTCGTGCCGGTCTCGTAATCAACTGTATTATTGTAGTAACACAGATGCTGCGCTAGAAGGGCGCCATGCACGCGGCGGATTCGACGAGTAATGGCTGACGGCAACGATCCCCGGAACGTGCGCTTCCCGCTGCGCCGGGGCGGCGACGATGCCGATCCGACGCCCGCACCGGCGCCGAAGCCCGAGCCGCGTGCCTGGCGCCCGCCCTCGATCGACAAGATCGGCGCGGGGATCGGCGAAGCCCTGAAGCGCGTGACGCCGCAAAAGCCCGAACCGCCGCTCGAGCTGTCGGGTGGCATGCCCGCGCCCGAGGACTATGCCCCGCGCTGGCGCCGCGCCGCGACTCCGCCGCCGCCTCCACCCCCGCCGATCCAGCCCGGCCCGGCCGCGCCGCTGCCCGCCGGCGGCTACACGACCAACCTGCCGGTGGTGCTCAAGAAGCGCAGCTGGCTGCGCTATGCGAGCTGGGCGATCGCCGGGCTGCTGGTGCTGTTCTTCCTCGCGGTCGGCTGGCTGGCGCTGACCGCGCCGCTCTCCAAGTCGCTGCAGCCGCCGGCGCCGCCCTCGATCACCCTGCTCTCCGCCGAGGGCAAGCCGATCGCCCGGCGCGGCGCGGTGATCGCCGCCCCGGTCGATGCGACCAGGCTGCCCGACTATGTGCGCAACGCGTTCGTCGGCATCGAGGACCGGCGCTTCTACGGCCATTGGGGCGTCGATCCGCGCGGCATCATGCGCGCCTTCGTCCACAATGTGACCAGCGACGGCGGCTCGCAGGGCGGCAGCACTATCACCCAGCAGCTCGCCAAGAACGCCTTCCTCAACTCGCAGCGCACCTTCGGGCGCAAGGCGCAGGAAGTGCTGATCGCCTTCTGGCTGGAAGCCTGGCTGAGCAAGGACGAGATCCTCTCGCGCTATCTCTCCAACGTCTATTTCGGCGACAACGTCTATGGCCTGCGCGCCGCCGCCCGCCATTATTTCAGCGTCGAGCCCGAAGGCCTCAGCCTGAGCCAGGCGACGCTGCTCGCCGGGCTGGTGCAGGCCCCGTCGCGCCTCGCGCCGACCGGCAACCTCAAGGGCGCGCGCGACCGGCAGAAGCTGGTGATCGCCTCGATGGTCGATGCCGGGCTGCTGACCAGGGCGAAGGCGGACGCGATCCGCCCGGCGGTGCTCAACGTCACCAAGTCCGAGGACGACCTGCCAAACGGCACCTATTTCGCCGACTGGGTGCTGCCCCAGGCGCGCGACCGCGCCGGCGGCGTCGGCACCGAGCAGACCGTGCAGACCACGCTCGAGCTGAGCGCGCAGCAGGCCGCCGAGCGCGCGGTGCGCGGCGCCGGGCTCAACAAGTCGCAGATCGCGATCGTGGCGATGCATCCCGATGGCCGGGTGATCGCGATGGTCGGCGGCCGCAACTATCGCGAGAGCCCGTTCAACCGCGCCACCCAGGCACGGCGCCAGCCGGGCTCGACCTTCAAGCTGTTCGTCTATCTCGCCGCGCTGCGCGGCGGGATGGAGCCGGACAGCATGGTCGATGACAGCCCCGTCCAGATCGGCGACTGGAAGCCCGAGAACTCCCACGGCGATTACGCCGGCGAGATCACGCTGCGCCGCGCCTTTGCCCGCTCGTCCAACGTCGTGGCGGCGCGGCTGACCCAGAAGTTCGGCGTGCGCGCGGTGACCCAGGCGGCGCGTGACCTCGGCATCTCCACCCCGATTGGCGACGACGCCTCGATCGCACTCGGCACCTCCACCGTCTCGCTGCTCGAGCTGACCGCCGCCTATGCCTCGGTCGCCAACGGCTCCTATCCGGTGCGCCCGCAGGGGCTGAGCGAGGACGAGGCGGCGAGCGATTGGCTCGCGCGGCGCCTGGGCGGGCCGACCCGGTTCAACGGCCGCCAGCTCGACGACCTGCGCAGCCTGCTCGGTACCGTGGTCGAGGCCGGCACCGGACGCGGCGCGGCGCTGCCGATCCCGACCTATGGCAAGACCGGCACCACCCAGGACAATCGCGACGCGCTGTTCATCGGCTATGCGGGCGGCATCGTCTGCGGCGTGTGGCTGGGCAATGACGACAATTCGCCCAATCCCGGCCTGTCGGGCAGCGGCCTGCCGGCACGCGTCTGGCGCGACTTCATGACCCGCGCGCTCGACCTGCGCATCCCGCCGCCCGAGCCGACGGTGGAACCCGACGGCAATGATACCACGCTCGACGATGTGCTGAACGGCGTCGGCGAGTTCATCCAGGGATCGGGCATCGAGACCCAGGTGGTGCCGCAGGGCGTCGATCCCGACGAGCAGGGCGAAGCGCCGATCGACGCACGCCCGGCCGAGGACCGCCGCCCGCGCCGCGACCGTGCACCGGATACGCCGGGACCGCAGGATCGCGCGCGGCCGGATGACCGGCGGGGCGAGGAGCGCTAGGGCGTATCGAAATCCAGTTCCCCGACAAAGGCCGGGGCCCAGTTGCAATGTCGTTCAAGAGGTTCCCGCGCCATCGATGGTTCGTCGGACCTGGGCCCCGGCCTTCGCCGGGGAACCAAGGAAACTGAAAGCTGGTACCGCCCGGGTTTGGGGGCCTTGGCCGTCCTCCGTTCAGCTTGGCAGCAGCAAGGGCGGCGCCGAACGAACGGCAATGGATGGATACTGCGCGCACGGATAGCGAATCCAACCTGGGGAAAGCGCACCGATGATGAGAGACACCAGAGTCCGATCCTTGAAACTCGCGGCATTGTGCCTCGGGGTGCTCGCTGCATCGTCCGGCGGTACGTCCGCGCAATCCCGGGAACGCGCGGCGACATCCGCAAGGAGCATGTCGCTCGACAGAGCGGAGATCACTGCAGTCGGTGTCGATGCTTCCCGCGTGAGGTATCGTGGTGCGCGCGCGCTTCGCCTGGAGGTCGTTCGGGCCGGTGCCACGAGTGATGCCACGTTCGCGCGCCTCGATGGGGTTCAGGCCAGGGATTTCACGATCGACCTGGTGCTGGCCGGGCAACCGGTCAAGAACGATACGGATGCCAGGGGGTTCGTCGGAATCGCCTTCCGGATTTCGGAGGATTCGAAGAAATTCGAGGCCATCTACATCCGCCCGACCAATGGCAGGGCCACCGACCAGCTGCGGCGCAATCACAGCACCCAATATATCTCCCATCCCGACTATCCCTGGCATCGGCTGCGGAAAGAGCATCCGGGACAATATGAATCCTATGCCGATCTGGAATCCGGCGCATGGACCAGGCTCAAGCTCGTGGTCCGCGGCACCACCGCGCAACTCTACATCAATGGCGCCGGCCAGCCGAGCCTGATCGTCAACGACCTGAAGCTTCCCGCGGAGGAAGGGGGCATCGGCCTGTGGGTGGGGCCAGGGTCCGAGGGCTATTTCAAATCGATGACCATAAGGAAGCGCCAGCCCTAGCAGGTATCGGCATCCGGCTTTCGCCGGGGATCGATTGAGCTAATGTCGGGTAACGCCCCCTGACCAGCCCTTCCGCTCGCCGTCCATTTCCGATAGCCCTGCCCCCGGAGCCACTTGCACGCGAGACAAGTCCATGGGCAGTCTTTGGTGGATACTCCCGATCGGCGCGCTGATGCTCTGGTGCGTCATCCAGTTCCTCAGGGGCGGCGGGCCGCCCTCCGGCAGGGATGAAAGCAGCACATCGCTATACGACTGGGGTAACGGGAACGAGTGAGGGACCTGGCTGCGGCACTGGTTTGTTGACCTTGGTGCGCGGTCCTCGCATGGACCTCCCCATGCGCTTCTTCTCCGACAACGCCGCCGCCGTCTGCCCCGAGGTCTTCGCCGCGCTCGGCAAGGTGAACCAGCTCGACACGGCCTATGACGGCGACAAATACTCGCAGTCGCTCGACGGCGCGTTCTCGGACCTGTTCGGCACTGCGGTGCGCGCGCTCTGGGTGCCGACCGGCACGGCGGCGAACAGCCTCGCATTGGCGGCGCTCTGCCCGCCCTATGGCGGCGTGGTCTGCCACCGCGATGCGCACATCAATGTCGACGAATGCGGCGCCCCCGAATTCTACACGCACGGCGCCAAGCTGCTGGTCGGCGAAGGCGCAGGCTCGAAGCTGACCCCGGAAGCGATCCGCGCGGTGATCGATCCGATCCGGCCGGACGTCCACCAGGTCCAGCCGCACGCGATCTCGATCACCAACGCGACCGAATATGGCCTGGCCTATACGCCCGACGAGGTCGCGGCGATCGGGGCGCTGGCGAAGGACCGCAAGCTCGGGCTGCACATGGACGGCGCGCGCTTCGCCAATGCCGTCGCGCATCTCGGCTGCCATCCGGGTGACGTGACCTGGCGCGCGGGCGTCGACGCGCTGAGCTTCGGCTTCGTCAAGAATGGCGGGATGAGCGCCGAGGCGCTGGTGTTCTTCAAGCCCGAGCTGGCGGACGCCACGCTTTATCGCCGCAAGCGCGCAGGGCTGCTCTTCTCCAAGGGCCGCTATCTGGCGGCGCAGATCCTCGCGCTGCTCGAGGACGATCTGTGGCTCCGCAACGGCCGCGCGGCCAATGCCGGCGCGGCGCTGCTGGCGCAGGCGGCGGGCGAGCGGCTGGTGCACGCCGTCCAGGCCAACGAAGTGTTCCTCAAGGTGAGCCCGGCGGAAGCCGCGGCGCTGCGTGCGCTCGGCTTCGACTTCTACGACTGGGCCGAAGGCGAAGTGCGGCTGGTGACCAGCTGGGACCAGAGCGAGGACGCGATCCGGCCGCTGGCCGACGCCATCGCGGCGCTGTGAACGCGGAACCAGCTCCCCAATCGACGCGCCTCAGCGTCCTGATCCCGTTCGCGATCGTCACGCTGATCTGGGGCTCGACCTGGATCGTGATCCGCGACCAGCTGCTGGTGGTACCGCCGAGCTGGTCGGTGACCTATCGCTTCACCGTGGCGGGCGTGACGATGCTCGGCTGGGCGCTGTTGCGCGGCGAGCGCCTGGCGATGGATACGCGCGGCATCGGCTTCGCGGTGCTGCTCGGGCTCGCGCAGTTCGTGCTCAACTTCAACCTGGTCTACCGTTCGGAGCAGTACATCACCTCGGGCGTGGTCGCGGTGGTCTATGCGCTGCTGCTGGTGCCCAATGCGGTGCTGGCGCGGATCTTCCTGGGCCAGAAGATGGGCCGCCAGCTGGTGATCGGCTCCGCCATCGCGGTGGCAGGCGTCGCGCTGCTGTTCGTCCATGAGGCGCGGCTGAGCGCGGTCGGGCCGCATGCGGCGCTGCTCGGCATCGGCATCGCGCTGGGCGGCGTGATGTGCGCGTCGGTGGCGAATGTCATGCAGGCGACGAGCACCGCCAGGGCCTATCCGATGGCGACGATGCTCGGCTGGGCGATGCTGAGCGGCGCGGTGCTCGACGCGCTGTTCGCGCTCGCCACGGTCGGCGCGCCGGTGTTCGACTGGCGGCCGAGCTATGCCGGCGGCATCCTCTATCTCGGCGTGCTGGGATCGGCGGTGAGCTTCAGCCTCTATTTCCGGCTGATCCGCACGATCGGCCCGGCCAAGGCGGCCTATACCGGGGTACTGATCCCGGTGATCGCGATGCTCTTCTCCACCCTGTTCGAGGGCTATCGCTGGTCGTGGCTGGCGGCCGGCGGCGCGGTGCTGGTGGTCGCCGGGCTGGTCGTGGCGCTCAAGGCGCGCAGGCCCAACCGGTAATCCGGATAGCGCGGGCGCCAGCCGAGAATGCGCTTCGCCTTCCCGTTCGCGACGCGCCGGTTCTCCGCATAGAAGGCGCGGGCCTGGGGGCTGAGGTTCGCCTGTTCGAGCGGCACCAGCGGCGGAACCGGCAGGCGGAGCAGCGCGCAGCCATAGGCGAGGACGTCGCTCTGCGGCGCGGGGCAATCGTCGGCAAGGTTATAGGCGCCGGGCGGACCGTCGAACCCGGCGATCACGCCGTCCACGATATCCTCGACATGCACCCGGCTGAACACCTGTCCCGGCACGTCGATCCGCCTGGCCTCGCCGGCGCGGATGCGGTCGAGCGGCGAGCGGCCGGGGCCATAGATGCCGGGCAGGCGGAAGACGCGGGCACCCAGCGCCAGCCAGGCGGCGTCAGCGTCGCTGCGCGCGGTCCGGCGTCCGGTGCCGGTGGGCGCGGTCTCGTCCACCCAGGCGCCGCCGGTATCGCCATAGACGCCGGTCGAGGAGAGATAGCCGATCCACGCGCCCGACGCGGCGATCTGCGCGCCGTACGCGGCGAGGACAGGGTCATCCTCGCCCGGCGGAACGGTGGAGAAGATGTGCGTGGCACCCGCGATCTCGCCCGCCCGCCCGGCGAAGTCCTCACGGGTGACGGTGGCGATCTCCGCCTGCCCCGCCAGCCGCGCGATCAGGTGGCTGGCGCTATAGCCCGGACCGAACACCAGCAGCCGCATCTAGCTTCCCCTCCCTGGAAGGGAGGGGATCGAGGGGTGGGTCGCGTCCAGGCAATACTGCCGCCAAAGATGCAATGGCCGCCCCATCGCGGGAATCCACCCACCCCCGGCCCCTCCCTTCCAGGGAGGGGGGCAGAGGTCACTCCGCTCCATAGCCCCCGAACTGGACCCCGAAGAAATCGCCCTTGTTCCAGCGCGGCCGCTCGGGCGCGTCGGTGAGGGTGCGGGCGATCGCATAGTTCAGCCGCATATACTTGGCGGCCGAGTTCCAGTCGAACGGCAGGTCGATCTGGTCGGAGGGCTTGTGGTAATTCTCGGCCAGGAACTTCTTCTGCGCCTCGGCGCCCTGCCCGCCCGGCCCGGTATCGAGCGACACCGCCGGCACGCCCGACTTGACGAAGCTGTAATGATCGGAGCGGACAAAGAACATCTCCTCCGGGCTCGGATCGGGCACGACCTTCAGCCCCTCGGTCGCCGCCGCCGCCGCGATCACCGGCCCCAGGCTCGAGCGCTCGCCGCCCAGCGCCACCACATCGACCAGCGGATAGGTGAGGATCGGCATGTCCATGTTGACGTCGGCGACCAGCTTGTCCTTCGGCACCGGCGGATAATGCGCGAAATAGTCGGAGCCGAGCAGCCCCTTCTCCTCGCCCGCCAGCGCCACGAACAGCATCGAGCGCTTCGGCTTCTCGCCCGAGGCGATGAACTTGCGCGCCACTTCGAGCATCGTCGAGACGCCCACCGCATTGTCCATCGCGCCATTATAGATGCGGTCGCCGTTCACCGCGTCGCCCACCCCGACATGATCGAGATGCGCGGAGAGCACGACATATTCGCCCTTGAGCGTGGGATCGCTGCCCGGGATCATCCCGACCACGTTGCGGGTCGACTGGGTCACCAGCCGCGTCTTGCTCGCCACCTTGAGCGTGCCGATCAGCGGACCGGTCGGGATCTTCGTGCCCTTGCGCTCGGCGGCCAGCACCTCGGACCATTTGATCTTCGCGCCCTGGAACAGCTTCTCGGCGCCGGTGCCGCCGACATAGCCGACCGGCGGCGCCCCCGCGGCGATGGCGAAGGCGGTGCCGTCCGGCCGCGCCCAGCTGTTCCGCTCATAGTCGTAATAGGGAACGATCGCTTCGAACGGGAACTGCTCGCGCTGCGCGACGGACTCCAGCACGACCACCGCCACCGCGCCCTTGGCCTGCGCGATCGCCGCCTTCTGCTCGTCGTCGCCGAAATGCGCCTCGACTTCGTTGGGCAGCCCCTTGGGCACACCGGGGAGGATCGCGACGATCTTCCCCTTCACGTCGAGCCCCTTGTAATCGTCGCGCTTCCCCTCGGGATAGACGATGCCGTAGCCGGCAAAGACCATCCCGCCCTCGGCCTTGAAGTCCGGGGTCGCCGGCGCCGGCGTGTTGACGAAGTCGATGCCGAACTGGAGCGGGATCTCGCTCGACCCGCGCACCAGGCTCCACTTCGCCTTCTCGGCCGGCTTGAACGCCACCAGCTTGAGCGGCTGGAACCAGCTGCCCTCCACCCCCGGCTGCAGCCCGATCGCGAGCATCTGCGCCGCGACATATTCGGCCGCGATCTCATAGTCGCGCGTCCCCGCCTCGCGCCCGCGCATCGCATCCGAGGCAAGGAACTGGACATGCCCCTTCAGCGCCGCCTGTTCGGGCGGCAGCGGCTGGGGCGCCGTCTGCGCATGCGCGAGCGGTGCCGCGAGCAGCGCGGCGGCGAGGAGGAGGCGGCGCAGGATCATTTAGCCATCGGGCCCTTGTACAGCGTGCCGAAGAAGTCGCCCTTGTTCCACACCGGCTTGTCCGCGCCATCGGCAATGGCGCGGGCGATCGCATAGTTCAGGCCGACGAAGCGCAGCCCCTGCTTCCAGTTGATCAGCTCCACCTGGTCCGAAGGCTGGTGGTAGTGCTTGTCGAGGAACTCCTTGGTCGCGGCAGCCCCCTCGCCGCCCGGCCCGAGGTCGAGCGAGACCGCGGGGATGCCCGCCTTGACGAAGCTGTAGTGATCCGAGCGGACGAAGCTCGCTTCCTCTGGCGTGGGATCGGGCACCAGCTTGACGCCCTCGGCCGCCGCGGCCTGCTCGACGATCTTGCCCACCGTGCTGCGATCCGCACCGTACGCGACGAGATCGACGAAATTGTAGGTCAGGATCGGCATGTCGAGATTGACGTCGGCGACGATCGATCCCTTGGGCACGGTCGGGTTGGCGGCGAAATATTCGGAGCCGACCAGCCCCTTCTCCTCCGCCGTCACCGCGACGAACAGGATCGAGCGGCTCGGCGCCTTGCCCGATGCCTGGAAACGCCGGGCGACCTCGAGCATCGAGGCGGTGCCCACGGCATTGTCCATCGCGCCGTTATAGATGGTGTCGCCCTTCGCATCGGGCTTGCCGACGCCGACATGATCGAGATGGGCGGAGATCACCACATATTCGCCCGCCTTGTCGGTGCCCGGCAGCAGGCCGGCGACATTGTTGGCGCTGAGCTTGCGGATCGCGGTGTTGGCGGTGCCGGTGATCGTCACGCCGATCGCGCCGGTGGGCAGCTTCTTGTCCGCCTTGTCGGCGGCGAGCACCGCGTCCCACTTGATCTTCGAGCCGGCGAACAGCTTCGCCGCGCCGTCAAAGCCCAGATAGGCGAAGGGCGGCGCGCCGCCGCCCGCGTCCGATCCGGCCCAGGTCATCGCCTCGCTCTGGGCGTAGCCGACGCTGACCGCGAACGGGAAGATCGCGTGGCGGGCATTGCCCTCGAGCAGGATCACGCCGACCGCGCCATGGCGAGCGGCAACCGCCGCCTGCTGGTCGGGCTGCGACGAATGCGCGCGGATGTCGCTCGGCAGGTCGTGCGGCGAATCGCGCAGCACCGCGACGATCGCACCCTTGGCGTTCAGCCCCTTATATTCGGCCTCGCTGCCATAGCCGGCGAACACCACCGGCCCGGCAACCGCGACCTTGGGGTTGGACGGCACCGCGCGGGCGACATAGTCCTTGCCCCATTCGAGCGGGGTCTGGACGCCGCCCCGGGTCATGACGAGCGTGCCGTGATCGGCCGACTTGTAGGCGACCAGCGGCACCGGCTGGAACCACGTCCCGTCCACGCCCGCCGGCTTGAGCCCGGCGGCGAGCATCTGCGCCGCGACATATTGCTCGGCGATGGTCAGCTCCGGCGAACCGGTGTCGCGGCCCTTCATCGCATCCGAGGCGAGGAACTGGACATGCGCCTTGAGCGCCGCCTCGTCCTTGCTGAGGTCCTGGGCGAAAGCGGGAGTCGCGGCGAGCAGGGTCGCGGCGAGCAGGAGTGCGCGCTTCATCATCACTTCGCGCCCGCGCCTTCATAGGTGAGGCCGAAGAAATCGCCCTTGTTCCACACCGGCTTCTGGTCGCCATCGGCGATCTCGCGGGCGATGCGATAGTTCACATCGACGAAGCGCACGCCCGATTCCCAGTCGATCGCCGGCAACTGGCCGACTTCGTCCGAAGGCTGGTGATAGTGGTTCTTCATGAAGTGATCGATCGCCGCGCGGCCCGGGCCGCCGGCACCCGGCCACAGGAAGACCGAGGGCACGCCCTTGCGAACGAAGTTGTAATGGTCCGAACGGACGAAGATGTTCTCGCCGGGCAGCGGATCGTCGGACAGCGGCACGCCGATCGCCTTGCCGGCGCGCTCGACGATCGGGCCGAGCGTCGAGTGGCTGGCGCCGTACACCACGATGTCCTGGAACTTGTAGGTGATGATCGGCATGTCGAGGTTCACATCGGCGACGATGCTCGACAGCGGCACGGTGGGGTTGTTGGCGAAATAGTCCGAGCCGACCAGGCCCTTCTCCTCGGCGGTGACCGCGAGGAACAGGATCGAGCGGCGCGGCTTGGTGCCGGCCGTCTTGAAGCGCTTGGCTTCCTCGATCAGCGAGGCGATGCCGACCGCGTCGTCGAGCGCGCCGTTGTTGATCGTGTCGCCGGTCTTGTCCGGGCGACCGACACCGATGTGATCGAGATGCGCGGAAAGGACCACGACTTCCTTCGACAGCGCCGGGTCGCTGCCCGGCAGCATGCCGGCGACATTGTAGCTCTGCACCGGGGTCAGCGCGGTCTTGGCGGCGACGGTGATGCTCACCGGCAGCGCCTCGGCCTTGAACTTCGCGTCATCGGCTTCCGCCGCCTTGGCGATATCGGCCCATTTCTGCTTGGCGCCGGCGAACAGCTTCTCGGCGCCGACCAGGCTGACCGTGCCGGCCGAAGGCGTGCCCGGCGCGGCGATATGACCGGTGCCGTTGGCATTGCCCCAGGTGAAGCGCGCGCGCGCCACCGCGCCGGCATAGACGCTGAACGGGCGCGTCTTGGCGGTGCGCGGCGATTCGAGCGTGATCGTGGCGACCGCACCGTGCTTCGCCGCGATCTCCGACTTGGAAGCCGGGTTGGAGAAATGCGCGGCAACCTCGCCGGGGAAGCTCTCGGGCGCGCCGCCGAAATAGGCGACGATCTTACCCTTCACATTGACGCCCTTATAGTCGTCACGGCCTTGGCCGACGATGCCATAGCCGACGAACACCACCGGCGCGGTGACGGTGTAATTAGGCGTCTCGGGATTGGCCGAGGAGACGAAGTCCTTGCCGAATTCGAGCGCGACCGGCGTGCCGCCCTTGCGAGTGAGCGAGAAGGTGCCGGGGCCGTCGAGCTTGGCGCTGATCAGCGGCACGTTCTGCAGATAGCCACCGTCATCGCCCGCCGGCTTGAGGCCCGCCGCATAGAATTGCGACGCGACATATTGGGCGGCGATGTTGAACTCGTTGCTGCCCGCCTCGCGGCCCTTGAGCGCGTCCGAGGCGAGGAACATCACATGGCTCTTGAGCGCGGCCTGGTCGGCCGGCAGCTCGGCATTGATGATCGCATTGCGCTCGGCGGCGGTCGGAGTCGGCGCAGGTGCCGGGGCCGCATCCTGGGCATAGGCGGGCATCGCCAGCAACAGCGCAAGGGCGAGCGGCATGGAGTTGCGGATCATGTTGGGGGGAACCTCTCGGCAGAAACTCGGTATATCGCTTCGGTAGCACGGCTTGGCGCAGGCGCAAGTCGGCAGATATCGTGACGGCGCGCGGAGATTGAAGTCGCGGCGAGCCGTTGAAACCTGCCGTCATCCCCCCGCAGGCGGGGATCCATTCTGGCTGGCCGCAGTGAGTCTCACAGGTCGCAACGCCAATGGATCCCCGCCTGCGCGGGGATGACGATGCAAAATAGCCGGGATCCCGACCAAATTAGGTGTCCCCAATCCAATAGTTGCCCCTATATCCGAGGGATCATGGCAGACGCACGCATCGCACCGCAGGCCCCGCAGATCATTCGTCGCGAAGACTATCGCGCGCCGGACTGGTTTGTTCCCGAGATCGCGCTCGACTTCGATCTCGACCCCACCGCGACCAAGGTCCGCGCAACGCTCAAGGTCGAGCGTAACGGCGCGCATGATCGCCCGCTGGTGCTCAACGGCGATGCGCTGGCGGCGGAATCGGTGCTCGTCGACGGCGTCGAGGCGCAGGGCTGGACGATGGACGGGCCCGACCTGGTGATCCCGCTCACCGGCACCGCCCATGTGATCGAGACGGTCGTGACGATCGCGCCCGAGCGCAACACCCAGCTGCAGGGGCTCTACGCCTCGTCGGGCATGCTCTGCACCCAGTGCGAGGCCGAGGGCTTCCGCCGCATCACCTTCTTCCCGGACCGGCCGGACGTGCTGTCGAAGTACAAGGTCCGCATGACCGGCGACAAGGCGCGCTTCCCGGTGCTGCTCGCCAATGGCGATCCGATCGCCCAAGGAGATTGTGAGGGGGGCGATGCCGAAGACGGCCGCCACTGGGCCGAGTGGCATGACCCCTTCCCCAAGCCGAGCTATCTGTTCGCGCTGGTCGCCGGCGACCTGGTGGCGAACAAGGGGCATTTCACCACGATGAGCGGCCGCAAGGTCGATCTCGGCATCTGGGTGCGCGAAGCCGACCTCCCCAAGACCGATCACGCGCTGCACGCGCTCAAGCTATCGATGGCGTGGGACGAGAGCGTCTATGGCCGCGAATATGATCTCGACGTGTTCAACATCGTCGCGGTCGATGATTTCAATTTCGGCGCGATGGAGAACAAGGGGCTGAACGTCTTCAACAGCCGCTACATCCTCGCCGATCCCGACACCGCGACCGACTATGACTACGACGCGATCGCCGCGGTGGTCGCGCACGAATATTTCCACAACTGGTCGGGCAACCGCGTGACCTGCCGCGACTGGTTCCAGCTTTCGTTGAAGGAAGGCTTCACTGTCTTCCGCGACCAGAGCTTCTCGGGCGACCAGGGCAGCAAGGCGGTCAAGCGGATCGAGGATGTGCGCGGCCTGCGCGCCTCGCAGTTCCCGGAGGATTCGGGGCCGCTCGCGCATCCGGTGCGCCCGGACGAATATATCGAGATTTCGAACTTCTACACGGCGACCATCTACAACAAGGGCGCCGAAGTGATCCGGATGATGTCGACCATCCTGGGCCCGCAGAAGTTCCGCGCGGCGACCGATCTCTATTTTGACCGGTTCGACGGCACGGCGGCGACCTGCGAGGATTTCGTGCGCTGCATGGAAGAGGCCGGCGGCGTCGACCTCACCCAGTTCCGCCGCTGGTACAGCCAGGCGGGCACGCCGCGCGTCTCGGCCAACCTGACCCAGGAAGGCGGGCGCGCGCGTCTCAAGCTCGCCCAGAGCGTGCCGCCGACGCCGGGCCAGCCGGTCAAGGAGCCGATGGTGCTGCCGCTCAAGCTCAAGCTGTTTGGCGGCGTGACCGGGCGGCCGATGTGCGACGAGCAGCTGGTGCTTTTGAAGGACGCGGCGCAGGAGATCGTGTTCGAGAACCTCTCCGAGACGCCGGTGCTGTCGATCAACCGCGGCTTCTCGGCGCCGGTGATCGTCGAGACCAACCGGACGGCGAAGGACCTCGCCTTCCTCTCGGCGCATGATGACGATCCCTTCGCCCGCTACGAGGCGATGCAGCAGCTGATGCTCGATACGCTGGTCGCCGCGGTGACCAGCGGCAAGGGCGAGCATGGCGCGGTGATCGAGGCGGTGCGCAACACGCTCACCGACGCGTCGCTCGACCAGGCGTTCATCGCCGAGGCGGTGCTGCTGCCGTCGGACAGCTTCATCGGCGACCAGATGGGCGTAGTCGATCCCGACGCGATCTTCGCGGCGCGCGAGGCGCTGCGCGGCGATCTCGGCAAGGCGCTCAATGCGGAGTGGCGCGCGGCCTATGACGGGGCGCAGGCCAATCGCTTCGAATATTCGCCCGCGGCCAAGGGCGCGCGCCGGGTGAAGACGGTGGCGCTCGGCTATATCGCCGCCAGCGGCGCGGCGGACGCGGCAGAGCTCGGTTATGGCCAGTTCCAGGCGGCGGACAACATGACCGACCGCCAGGGCGCGCTTACCACGCTGGTAAACGGCAATTCGGAAAAACGCACAGAGGCGCTCGAATCCTTCTACCAACGCTACCAGAGCAATTTTCTGGTCCTCGACAAGTGGTTCCAGACCCAGGCGCTGTCCTCGCGCGACGATACGGCGCAGGCCGTCGAGGCACTGGCGAACCACAAGGACTTCACCCTCGCCAATCCGAACCGCGCCCGTGCGCTGATCGGTGCGTTCAGCGTCAACCAGCGGGCGTTCCACGACGTGTCGGGCCGGGGCTATCGCTTCGTGGCGGACCAGCTGATCGCGCTCGATCGCCTCAACCCGCAGACCGCCGCCAAGCTGGTCCCGCCGCTCGGCCGCTGGAAGCGCTTCGACGCGGGCCGCGCCGCCAAGATGCGCGCCGAGCTGGAGCGGATCGTCGCGACGCCGGGGCTGAGCAAGGACATGTTCGAGCAGGCCAGCAAGTCGCTCGACTGAGGCTTTGGTGGCAAGCGCCGGGAAGTAGCTCGGCCCGGCGCAGGCCATATCGACAGGGAAGGAGAAACCCGATGACCCTGTCGAGCAAGACGATCCCCTCGCCGGTCGGCGACCTCACCCTGGTCGCCAGCGGCAAGGGGCTGGTGGCGATCCTGTGGGAGAATGACTCCCCCGATCGCGTGAAGCTGGGCGCGGTTGCCGAAGGCGCGGATCATCCCGTGCTGGCCGCTACCGAGACACAGCTGAAGGAATATTTCGCCGGCAGCCGGACGGCGTTCGACCTTCCGCTCGATTTCCGCGGTACCGATTTCCAGAAATCGGTCTGGGCCGAGCTGCTCGCCATCCCCTTCGGCGAGACGCGTTCCTATGGCGAGATCGCGATGAAGCTCGGCCGCCCCCAGGCATCCCGTGCCGTAGGTGCCGCCAATGGCCGCAACCCGATCTCGATCGTCGCGCCCTGCCACCGGGTGATCGGATCGTCCGGCAAGCTCACCGGCTTCGCCGGCGGGCTGGACGCCAAAGACTATCTGCTGAAGCTCGAAGGCCGCACCGGCTAGGGAGCGTTCGTCCGGCACTCGCGTTGGCGGGGCATGATCAAGCTGATTGCCGCCACCGCTCGAGACCAGCACCGCGTTCGCGAGATCGCCGGGGTCGCCACCCGCTTCGGGCTTGGCGTGCTGCTTGCCCGGCTGGGCTTCGCCGGCGAAGGCGACGAACCCGATGGCGGCGTGCCCCTGCCCCGCCGCACCCGGCTGGCGCTGGAGGCGCTGGGGCCGAGCTTCGTCAAGATCGGCCAGATCCTGGCGACGCGCGGCGACCTGCTGCCGCCCGAATGGATCGCCGAGCTGGAGCAGCTCCACAGCGATGCGCCGACGCTCGACTTCGAGACGATCCGCGCCGCCGTGGAGGAAGCGCTCGGCGAGCCGCCCGAGGCAGCGTTCGCGCGCTTCGATTCCGCACCGCTTGCCGCCGCGTCGATGGCGCAGGTCCACCGCGCCCAACTCAAGGACGGGCGCGAAGTGGTGCTCAAGGTCCGCCGCCCGGGCATCCGCAAGGCGATGGAAGCGGACATGCGGCTGATCGCCGAGCTCGCCGCCCTGGTCGAGCGGAGCAGCGCCGAGGCGCGGCGCTTCGAGCCGGTCGCGCTTGCCCGGCAGCTGCGCCAGGCGATGCTCGAGGAGCTCGACTTCACCCAGGAAGGGCGCAACGCCGATCGCATCCGCGCCGACCTGACCAACCAGCCCGGCGCGGTAGTGCCCGAGATCCATTGGGAGTGGACCAGCGAGACGCTGCTGGTGATGGACTATATCGAGGGGGTGAAGCCGCTCTCGGCGGAAGCACTGCAGGAACGCGGGATCGACCCGCGCGCGATCGCCGAGCTCGGCGCCGACCTCGTCATCGAGATGGTGCTGATCCATGGCCGCTTCCACGGTGATCCCCATCCCGGCAATCTGCTGTGCCTGCCCGGCAACAGGCTGGCGCTGCTCGACCTGGGATCGATCGGCCATGTAGGGCCGGGGCGGCGCGAGGAATTCCTGGGCTTTGTGATGTCGCTCGCCTCGGGCAATCCGCGCGCACTGGCCGAGACGCTGGCGCTCTGGTCCGAAGGGCATGGCGTGCCCCGTCGCACGATCGACCGCGCCGCCGAGCAGATCGTCCAGCGCCATGGCGGCGGGCGGATCGTGATGGCCGAGATGGTGCCCGATTTCCTGCGGCTGCTGCGCGAGGAAGGGCTGGTGATGCCGCCCGACCTGCTGCTGGTGTTCAAGGCCTTCATGACGATGGACGGGGTGCTGGCGCGGATCGCGCCGGGCTTCGACCTGTCGGGCGCGATCCGGCGGGCGCAGGCGCGGCTGGTGGCGGAGCGCTTCGCGCCGGGCCGGCTGGCGGCGAGCGGCGGGATGCTCGCCTGGACGCTGGCCGGGCTGGGTGACGATGCACCCCGGCTGGTGCGCGCGGCGATACGGCGGATCGAGGCGGAGCCGGTTGGCGACGCGGCTACAGCAGCGGCAATCCGCACCGCTACCGGATGGATCGCCGCCGCGCTGCTGGGCGGGGCGGCGATCCTGGCAGCGGCGTTGCTGCTGGCCTAGGCCATCACGTTCCGGCCGCGCGTCACCGTCGCGGTATGGCCGACGCTCGCCTTGGTGGTGCGCTGGAGGATGGTGTCCATGAACACCCAGTCGTTGGTCGCCTTTTCCGGCGTCAGCGTGAGCGCCATATAGCCGCGGCGGCTGGTGTCGCACCATTTCAGCTCGGGATTGGTGGCCACGAGCGCGGCGGCAATGATCCTGGGATCGGTGCTGCTGCCATTCTCATAGCCCGGCGAGGTGACGCTGTGCCCGGCGAACTCGACGCCGGCCGGCTTGCCGTCCTGACCGAGGTCGAACGCCCAGGCATTGTGGCTGTCGCCGCAGATCACCAGCAGATTGGCGTTCGCCGCCTGGGCCGACTTGAGGAAGCGCGCACGCGCCGCCGGGAAGCCACCCCAATTGTCGAGGTCCGACGGCAGGCCGAGCTTGCTCGCGGTGACGCCGGCCTGGACATAAGCCTTGGTGCCGGCGCCGGCATCGGCCTTGATCCAGTCCATCGCATTCTCGGGCATGCGCTGCTTGCCCATGATCGTGCCGAAGCCGACCACCTGCCACTTCTGGCCCGCGCGCACCGACTTCTTCATCGCATGGCCGAGCCAGGCTTCCTGCTCGGTGCCGAGCATGGTGCGCGCCGGATCCTGGAGCGCGCCGTCGCGGAACTCGATCAACGCCTTTTGCGCATCGGCCGAGCGGAACAGCGGGCCGAGCTCGGGCTCGTCGCTGCGATAGAGCAACCGGCTCTCGGTGCGGAACAGGGTAGCGAGGCCGCCAATGTCATAGCTGCCCCAGGGCGTTTCCGAGACCGGCATCCATTCCTTGAACGCCTGGAGCGCCGCCGCCTTGCGATCGTTCCAGTCAGCTTCGCCGGGCTGGTTGTTCTGCGCGCTCATCTCGCGGCTGTTGTTGGCCGATTCGTGATCGTCCATCTGGACGAGCATCGGCTTGACGCGGTGCAGCTCCTGCAAATCCGGATCGGAGCGATAGCTGGCATAGCGGAGGCGATAATCGGCGAGCAGGATGATCTCGCCGGCCGGCTCGGGCGATCGGCCGCCGACGGGGCCGTCCTTCGGGCCATAGCCGCCCGCCTTATACTCGTAGAGATAGTCGCCGAGATGGACCCACAGGTCGATGTCCTTGCGCGCCGCCGCGTGGCCATAGGCATTGAAATAGCCGAAGGGCAGGTTCGAGCAGGAGAAGATGCCGATGCCGAACCTGGCCGTGTTGCCGACCGGCAGCGTCTTGGTGCGGCCGACCGGCGAGAAGCTGCCGTCCGGCGCCACGAAGCGATAGAAATAGTCGGTGCCGGGCTCGAGGCCCTGGACGGTGATCTTGGCGGTGTGATCGCGCCACGGGCCGGTGATCTGCTCGCCGCCCGAGACGATCCTGGCAAAATCCTCGGTCTTCGAGATCTCGGCCTTGAGCTTCACCGGGCCGCCGCTGACCGGGACATAGCGCGTCCACAGCAGCATCGTGTCCGGTCCCGGCTCGCCGCTGGCAACCGAATGGGTGAAGCCGCGCGCCAGACTCTGCGCCAGCGCGAAGCCCGGGATGGCCAGCGCGCCAAGGCCGAGCGTGCCGGTGAGGATGAGCGAGCGGCGATCGATGCGCAGTGTCATTTTGAGGCGTTCCCAAGCTATTTCGTCGCAAGCCTTGCCGGGCCTGCGTGTCGAGTTCGTGACAGCGTGCGCCATGGACGCTAAGCACAGCGCACGTCGCAAGCAACAAGGCCCTGACCAGACTCCATGCCGCATCACCTTCCGCCCGGGGCTTCGCGCTCCTGATGGCAAGCAAGTCCGAAGTGCTGGGGAGCCGGACGACTCGCCTGACCGACCTCACCACAGGGTTCGCCCAGCTGCCGCGCTGGTCCGTCCTGTTGCTTGCTGCCGTCGTGGTGCGCGCGCTGACCTTCGGGAACCCGGTGGTCCATGTCGATGAGGAATTCTACTTCGTCACGGCGCAGCAGATGCTGCACGGCGCGGTGCCCTTTGTCGATGTGTGGGACCGCAAGCCCGTCGGCCTGTTCCTGATCTACCTGCTGCCCGCCGCCTTCGGCGTGCCGGCGGGAATCTGGGTATATCAGGCGATGGCGCTGGCCTGCGTGGTGGGCACCGCCATGCTGATCGCGCGGCTTGCCGAAAAGGCCGGCTGGGAACGCGGTGCGCTGATCGCGGCCCTGCTCTATCTGTTCATGATCAACTTCGCCGATGGCCAGGGTGGCCAGGCGCCGGTCTTCTACAACCTGCTGATGGCCTGGGCCTTCCTGCTGGTGGTGCCCAAGCCCGAGGACCAGAGCGGCGACCGCCGCCGCATCCATCGCGGCACGCTGGCCATGCTGATCGTCGGCGTGGCGATGCAGGTGAAGTATTCGGTGGTGTTCGAGGCGATGTTCCTCGGCATCTGGCTGATGTGGCGCGAGATGCGGCTGGGCACCAGCATCGCCCATATCCTGCGCCGCGGTTGCCTGTGGGCAGCGGCGGTGTGGCTGCCGACGCTGATCGTCTGGGCCGTGTTCATCCTGATGGGGCATGGCGAGGCCTGGTTCTACGCCAATTTCGGTTCGATCGTGGACCGGCTGAGCGATCCGCCCCTGGTGCTGCTGCGCGCCTTCCTGAAGATCGCGCTGATCCTGGGGCTGCTGCTGATCGTCTCGGGCCTGTCGCGCCATGTGCCGGTGAAGGACCCGAGCGAGCATCCGGTGCGCGCGCTGTTCTTCGGCTGGCTGATCGCCGCCGTCATCGGGCTGCTCGTGTTCGGCAGCTGGTTCAACCATTATGCCCTGCCGGTGCTGGTGCCGGCCAGCCTGTGCTGCGCCGGATATCTGGGCGGCACCGAATTCGGCCGGAAATGGGTAGCGCCGGTGATGCTGCTCGCAGCGGGCCTGGGCGGCGAATATACAGCCTGGAGCGCCAAGTGGCACCGCGGCAACGCCGAGCAGCTCGAAGCGCTCGCCGATGGCATCGGCAAGGGCAGCGGCTGCATGTACGTCTATTCGGGCAACGCCATCCTCTACAGCTATACCGATCGCTGCACGGTGACGCCGTGGATCTTCCCCAGCCATTTGTCGCGCGAGCGCGAGAATGGCGCGCTGGGCGTCGACCAGCTCGAGGAGATCAACCGGATCTTCGCCAACCCGCCCGAGATCGTGGTGATGCGCCCGGCCTATTATGGCGAGCGCGCGGAATCGCACCAGTTGGCGGTGAAGCGGATGGACGAGCTGGGCTATCGCCTGCGGGGCCGCTGGCCGCTCGGCGATCTCTACATCTCGGTCTACGAGTTGCCGGAAGCCCGCAAGTCGACGCCGCCGCGCCTGGCTTCGAGCAAGCCGGCATAATAGGTCATCAGCTCGGCGGCGTGATCGGCGTCGCTGCGGACCTTGCCGGCGGCGATGCGCGCGGCATTGCGCAGGATCGTCTGCTCGCGGCCGAACATGCGGCGAATCGCGTCAGCCGCCGAATAGGCGTCACGGGCGCGATAGGTTTCGGCGAACAGCGGATCGGCGATCTCGGCGAAGCCGCCCTCGTCCGGCCCGATCAGCGGCAGGCCCGAGGCAAGCGCTTCCGAGGCGACGAGTCCGAACGGCTCCGCGTCCGAGCCGTGGATCAGCGCGTCGCAGCTCGCCATGATCCGCGAGAAGCGCACCCGGTCATAGACCGGGCGGAAGATCTTGATGTGCGGGCTGCCGGCGATCCGCTCCTCGAGCTGGCGCCGCTGCGGGCCGTCGCCGATCAGCATCAGCCCCACCGGCAGGTCGTTCGCCGCCGCCTCGACCGCGTCGATCACCAGCGGCCAGCGCTTTTCCTTGTGATGCCGGCCGAGCCCGAGCAGCAGATGCCCCTCGGGCGGCAGGCCGAGCTGGGCGAGCAACGCCACGCGCAGCTTCTCGTCTCGCAGGTCGGGCGAGAACCATTGCCGCTCAATCCCCAGCGGCATCGATGCATCGACATGCATGCCGCGCCGGCGGAAACGCTTGGCGAGCGCCGGACCGTTGGTGACGAACGCGTCATAGGACGCAAGGAAGCGGTTCATGTACCGCGTGTACCAGGCAAAGGCCTGCTCGACCTGGATCGGCGTCGCCACGCTGTCGAGCCAGCGCTGCGGATAGGCGCCGATATTGTCGCCATGCGCGAAGAACACCTTCACCGCATCGCCCTTCCACCGCGCCACGGTCCAGCCGGGCAGCCAGGGCGAGCTGGTCTCGACGATATCGGGCTTCAGCTCGTCGAGCAGGTTCCAGACCGGCTCGTCCTTGACGAAGATGCCGTAGTTGCGATCGAGAATCAGCGGCGGCGCCTTCACCCAGATCACGCGGCCGCCGCCGGGCCGCTCCTCCACGCTCGATTCGAGCGCGGGGGCGATCACGGTCAGCTCATGGCCCATATCGGCCATGATCCCCATCTTGCGATCGAGATAGGTGCGTACGCCCCCGCCGGTGGGGGAGTAGAACTCGTTGACGTCGACGATGCGCATCCGCCGCACCTTCCCTAGTCGTCGAGCGGGCCGAAGCCGCCCAGGCCCCTCAGATATTGGGCCTTGATCGTGATCTGTCCACCAGCCGGGCCGACATTGACCAGCGCCTGGCGTACCTTGGGCCGGCTGCGGCCGAGCTTCTGGTTGCTGGCGAAGCCGGCGCCGTCCTCCCAGAAGTTGAACTTGTTCTTGCCGTCGCGGTCATGCGTGAACAGCACCGCCCAGGTGCCGGCCTGGGGTGCGCGGATGCAGATGCGCACCGGGCCCGACTGCGGCACCGACGCCCAGACGCGGCGGAACGGCTTGCCTTCCTTCTTGAGCGAGGTGTCGTCGCGCAGGAAGTCTTCCTCGTTCGGCGGATAGAGCTCGACCTTGAGCCGGCCGGTCCGGTCCTTGAGGCCGGTGACGTTGACATAGAGCCGCGCACCGCCGGGGATCGCGCAGGTGCCGTCGACCGGATCCTGCTGCGCGGCGGCCGGGCTCGCGGCGAAGGCGAGCAGGGCGGCGGTGCTGGCGGTCAGGACGCGGATCATTGCTGCTTGTTCCTCATGAGCAGGGCCTGGACGCTGAACCCTCCGATCAGCGTGACATGGGCGAGAAGGGTGAGTCCGGCGATCAGCGCCATCAGCTCGGACATCGCCGAGCCCTGGCCGATCACCACCCCGGTGATCGCGGCGAAGGCGGCTTCCTTGCTCGGCACCAGCGGCAGGCGCCAGACGAGCAGGCGGCCGGCGGCCATCATCAGCCACACGCCGATCGATACGTTCGGCATCGCCAGATGCCAGGCGATGGCGACGAGCAGCGATCCGGTGAGGATACGGATGCAGTGGACCATGAACACCCACCACAGCTCGCGGCGGGGCAGCGAGAAGACGCGCTTGGAGAAGAGCAGGAAGGGCAGCGACATCAGCGCCAGCACCCCGACCGATCCGATCACCGCCAGCTTCCACTGCGGCGGCACCAGCCCCAGATAGAGCGGCAAGCCGAGGATCATCATCACAAAGGTGATCGCGTTGCCCGCGATCGCCGACAGGATCATGACGTCCTTCACCGCGCCGAAGGGCGCCGCGACCATCTGGGTGCGCTGGCGGGCCCAGGCGTAGAAATAGGCCTCACCCGAATAGCCGAACAGCACTTCGTTCGAGATGCGCTTCTTGTGGAGCGCGGCGAGTCCGGCGAGCGGAATCTGCCACAGCCGTTTGAAGATGATATAGTCGAAGGTCGGCGGCCCCACATAATAGAGCGCGAAGACCAGATAGAAGAGCGGGTTGGTCGGCAGCGTGCGGTACAGGCCGGCCAAGCCCGAGCCGAACAGCTCGCGGCCAAGCGCTACGATCATCAGCAGCGTCAGCGCACCGCCGACGAGCGCCGGCCAGCGACGCTTGATCTTTTCGACGGGCTCAAGGCCCGCAAGGTCGGGCGCGCCCGGAAGGGGAACGGCCTCGACAACGCTCGTGTTCACCGAAGCCTCCAAACTGGGTTCGTTCACTGATTCGTATCCGCTGCCTAAATAACCGGCATATTACAGTACTTTACCGGCGCCATGCGGCTTTGCAGCCCCCAGTTCACACGACGCGAAATTGGCTGGTGACAGCAGAATGCGGTTTATTGCGGGGGCGATTTGGGCGTAAGAGTGGCAATTCGCAAGGTCTATGTTGCACTGCACCCATCCTGAAACCGCCCATCACATCCTCACTTATGCCCAGCGCTTGCAGGGCGGCGGTGTGGAGCGGGCGATGCTGCGCATGGCTGCCGGGTGGCTGCGCCAGGGGCGCCGGGTGACCTTGGTGCTGGGCAGCCGCGAGGGACCGCTGGCCGCCGAGATCCCAGACGGAATCGACCTGATCGAACTGGGCGACCCGCGATATCAGGCGCTGTTCCGGCTTGCCGGCGAGGTGCGGCGGGTACGGCCGGATATCCTGTTCTGTCCCGGCAATCGCTATACCGGCGTCACCGCGCTCGCGCGCCTGCGGCTGGGCCGCACATCGCCGCCGATCGTCGGCAAGGTCTCGAACGCGCTGGTGCGCCCCGAGCTCTCTCCGGGCGCCGCCTGGCGCTATCGCCAGTGGCTCAAGCTCCACCCACGCTTCCTCGACCATGTCGTGGCGATGACCCCGGCGATGGCGGCGGAAGCGATCGCCGAAATGGGCATGCCTGCCGCGCGGGTGAGCGTCATCGCCAATCCACCGGCCGCTACGATCGCCGGCGCGGCACCCGTGACCTTGCCCGACGGACGCTATTTGATCGGCGTCGGCCGGCTCGAACCGCAGAAGCGCTGGGACCGGCTGCTGTCCGCCCTGCCCCGGCTGGTGGATCAACAGGTGAAGCTCCTCCTGCTCGGCGAAGGCGGCGCTCGCGCGGAACTCGAAGCGCAGGTGGCGGCGTTGGGGCTCGGCGACCGGGTGACGATGCCGGGCCATGCCGGCGATCCGCTGCCCGCTCTGAAAGGCGCGGCAGTGGCGGTGCTGACTTCGGACTATGAAGGCGTACCCGGCGTGCTGCGTGAAGCGCTGTCGGTGGGGACGCCGGTGGTCTCGACCGAATCGAGTGTTGCAGTGCGCGAGATCGTCCATGCGCCCGAACTGGGAACGGTGATCGACCGCGAGGACGCCGAGGGGCTGGTCGCGGCACTGGACCATTGGCTGCGTGCAGACGCGGTGCGGCCCGCGCCGGTCGCGGTGAGCGGCGATCCGATCGCGGAATATCTCGCGCTGTTCGATCGGCTGGTTGGGGAGAAGTAGCCGTCATCCCGGCGGAAGCCGAGATGACGAAGATCGATCACCGCAGCCTGATCTTCGCCCCCAGCCACAAGGTCCGCGGCAGGGCGCGTTCGATCACGCCGGGCCCGCTGATCCCGGCCTGGACCTCGGCATCGAAGATATTCTCTGCCCGCGCCTGGAGCGCGAAGCTGCGCGTGAGCGGCAGCACCGCACCGGCGTCGAGCGTGAAGGCGCCCTTCAAGGTTCGTGTGTTCTGGTCGTCCTCGAACTGCGGCCCGGCGTAGCGCGCGGTCAGCGAGGCGCCGGCATCGTCCCGGCTCCAACCGAGAGTCGCGCTCGCCTGGTGGCGCGCGGTCTGGGCCGGGCGAAGCCCGTCGAGCGGCGCGGACACGCCCGAGGCGGAAACCCGCGAATCGGTATAGGCATAGGAAGCCCCCAGGCTGAGATCGCCCGAGGTCCAGCGGCCGTCGAATTCGACGCCCTTCGCCGTCACCGCATCAAGATTCCGGCGCTGGCGATAGAAGCCCGCCGCCGAGACGAACCCAACGCCGGGGAAGGTGCCGGGGCCCTGGGCAATCGTGACATTGGCGATCGCGCCGTCGAGCCGGTTCCAATAACCGGTCGCACGGAAGCTGAGCGTGCGGGTCGGCCGCCAGTCGGCACCGACCTCCGCACCGGTCAGCCGCTCGGGATCGAGCGCGGCGTTCGCCGCAGTCGCGTCGGCACCGGCCCGGAAGGGACGGTAGAGCTCGTTGAGTGTCGGCAGGCGCCAGCCACGATAGCCGGCCATGCGCAGGGTCACCGCGCCGAATCGCCAGGCCGCACCGGCCCGTCCGGTGGCTTCCCAGCCGTGACGATCGGGGAAGCGGCTGTCCGTCAGCACCGGTCCCGGTGCCAGCGAAGTCTCGCGCAGCGATCCGCCCGTAATGTCCCAATGATCGAGCCGGCCGCCCAGGCTGAGCGTCAGCGGACCGCTTTCATAGCTGGCATCGGCAAAGCCGCCCACCGTCAGGCTCTCGCCGCCCGCGACCCGGCGGCGAGTGGGCAGACCGGTGACATAGGTGAACAGCTCCTCGGTCTGACCCGACACCCGGCGCAGGTCGCTGCCGAGACGCAGGGTCACCCCGCCGCCAATGGGTGGGGCGATCTCGAAGCGCGCGCCGATGCCGGTAGCGGGCACCGCATATTGATCGAGCGTGGCGGTCGCGGTGGTGCGCGTGTCGTTGACGCTGGCAAAGCCCGAGGCGAAACCGCGCGTCTGCAGATAGGCGAGGGCCGACCAGCCCCAGGTGCCGCGGCCAACAAGGCGGATGCTGGCATCGGCGCCCTCGCTCTTCACCCGGGTGAAATCGACGCCGCGATCGCGGTGGTCGGTAAAGGCGGAAAGATTGGCCTGCAGCTCGACATTGCCGCCAAGATCGGTGACCGCGCGCAGCGCCGCCGCCGCCTGCTCATAGGGCGCCGGCCGATCCGCCGGGCCGCGATCACCCTCGACGATCGGCGTGAAACCGTCGCCTCGGGCATATTGGCCGGCAAGCGTGACGAAGCCGCGCCCCAGGGTTGCCGCGCCGACGCCCGAGACGTCGATGCTGTCGCGGCTGCCATAGAGCGCATCAAGGCCGAGGGCACCGAGCTGTGCGGGGCTGCCACTCTCCAGCTCGATCGTGCCGGCCAGCGCGCCCGGCCCGGCATAGCCGCTGCCGCCGCCCCGGACGATGCGGGCGCCGACGAGACGATTGGGGAGATAGGCCGGAAAGGCGACCCAGCCGCCGAACGGATCGGCCTGGGGCACGCCGTCGAGCAGTAGCAGCGCCCGACTCGAGGCATTGCCGCCCAGGCCGCGCAGCGTAATGCCCTGTGAGGTCGGATGCGCCGAACGCGAATCGGAACGGCGGAACTGGGCGAGCCCGGCAGCATCGCGCAGCACATCTTCGAGCCGGCCGCTGGCGGTGCCGGCGATCCGCGCACGATCGATCGTCACCACATCATAGGCGGCATCGCCCGGAGGCGCCTCCAGCCCGCGCCCGGTGACGACAATCTCATCGGGATCACGGTCCTGGGCAAAGGCCGGCGCGGCGAGCAGCAAGCCCGCCGCGATCCCCAGGCGCCTCACTTCGGCGCCACGGCGTCGGGACGGGCAGCGGCGAAGGCGGGCAGCGCGGCGCAGGCCGCGTCGATCGCGACCAGCCGGGGAAAGGCATCCAGCGGCGTGTCGAAGCGCCGGGCATTGTACATCTGGGGCACCAGGAACAGGTCGGCCACGCCGGGGGCCGCGCCGCCGAGGAACGGGCCGTCGCCGGCCATCGCTTCCAGCGCGGCGAAGCCCTCGGCGATCCAGTGGCGGGTCCAGTCGTTCCGCCCCGCCTCGTCCACGCCCATTTCCTTCAGCCGACGCATCACGCGCAGGTTGTTGAGCGGGTGGGTGTCCGCCGCGATCACCAGCGCCCGGGCCAGGGCGGCAGCGCGGGCATCGGGATCGGCGGGGATCAGCCTCGGCTCGGGAAAGCGCGCATCGAGCCAGTCGAGGATCGCCAGGCTTTGGGTGATGACATGGCCGTCATCCGCCTCCAGCGCCGGCACGAAACCTTGCGGGTTGCGGGCAAGGTGCTCGGGGCTGCGCTGCTGGTTCTCGAGCAGCAGGATGTCGCGCCGCTCGACCGCCACGCCCTTGAGGTTCAGCGCGATGCGGACGCGGTAGGAAGCCGAGGAGCGGAAATAATCGTAGAGGATCATGCCGCGCTCGTCGGTGGCTCGAGCGGCGTGGGTGCATCCTGGTCATAGCCCTTGCGCAGGCGCACCCGCCATTTGACCCGCGGACCCTGTTCGTCGGCGGCGCGGGCGGCGCGCTCCGCCTCGCTCTCCAGCGCGACCTTGATCATCGCCACGATCGGATCGGCCAGCGCCAGGCCGAGCACGCCGAACAGGGTACTCGCGAGGATCTGCGACGACAGGGTAAGCGCCGGCGGCATGTCGACCGTGCGGCGCGCGACCAGCGGCAGCACGACATAGCCGTCGAAATTCTGCACGCCGAAATAGATGATGATCGCCCAGATGCCGGTCTCGGTGCCGGCGCTGAAGCCGACCGAGACCATCATCACGCCCGAGATGAAGGCGCCGATATTGGGGATGAAGGCGAGCACGCCGGTGATGATGCCGAGCAGCAGCGCCATCGGCACGCCGGCGAACCACAGCAGGATCGCGGTGAGCACGCCTTCGAACAGCATGCCGAGCAGGCGCCCGGCGAGCAGGCGGCGCATCGTCGTCGCCATGCGGCTGATCGTGACGGCGAAGGCGTCGCGCGCATCGCTCGGCACCAGCCATTGCAGCCCGCGCTCATAGATGCGCGGCTCCAGCGCCACGAACAGGCCGATGATCACGATCATCAGGAAGGAGGAGACCGCGCCGAACACCGAGCCGACCGCGGAGGTCAGCTTGCCGACGCTGCCCAGCGCCTCCTTGGCCAGGCCGGTCAGATCCGAACGGCCCGGCATCAGCCCGAGCTCGGCCACCCATTGCGCCACCTTGTTGGCCTGCACTTCCAGCGTGGTGCGCAGCTGCTCCGCCTGAGCAGCGATCTGCATGCCGGTCAGGTAGAATATGCCGCCGAAAAAGGCGATCACCAGCAGGATGACGATGACGATGCGCAGCGTGCGCGGGATCGGCAGGATGCGGCCGAGCAGGCGCGCGCCGCCATCCAGCATCGAGGCGAAGACCAGGCCGCCGAAGATGATCAAGATCGGCTGGACCAGCAGCACGAACAGCGCCACCGCGATGCCGAGGCCGAACCAGACGCTCGCCTTTTTCAGCTCGGCGCGGACCACAGGATCGCGCAGCTCGTTGGGGCCCGGCTCCTGGACGACATGGACCTTCGCGGATTCGAGCGCATCACTCATCACTGGTTATCCCGTTGGGGGTGGAGCGTGGTGCCGGCGCGGCCGGGACGGAAGGACTTGGGCCAGGTCAACGGGTTCCAGCTGGCGCTGCCGTCGAGGCTGAAGGTGATGAACTCGGCGCGACCGCCGATATTCTCCCAGGGCACCGGCCCGCCCAGCCCGTTCTGCGAGAGCGGGAAGCGGCTGTCGGCCGAATTGTCGCGATTGTCGCCCATCAGGAACAACTTGCCCTGGGGCACCCGGATCTCGGGATAATTGTCGCCGCGCCCCGCACGGAAGCCGAGATCGACCGTGTCGTAGGACCGGCCATTGGGCAGGGTCTCGCGGAAGATCGGCAAGCGGCAGAACTGCTTGCCGCCGCGCGTGACGAGGAAGCCGTGATAATGGTCGTCGTCGCAGCGGGTGTTGGTATCGACCGGAATGTAGCGATCGCCCATCGCGCGGCGGGGCACTGCCTTGCCGTTCAGATAGACGATGCCGCCACGCACCCCGATCATGTCGCCGGGCAGGCCGATCACCCGCTTGATATAGTCGGTATTGGTGCCGGGCGGGGTGACGATCACCACGTCGCCGCGCTCGGGCAGGCGTCCCAGGATGCGGCCGGGCATGTGCGGCAGCACATGGAAGGTCGGCGTCACCCAGCTATAGCCATAGGGATATTTGGTGACGACCAGCCGATCGCCGACCAGCAGCCCGGGCAGCATCGATTCGCTGGGAATGAAGAAGGGTTTGGCGATCAGGCTGTGGAAGCCGAGCACGGCGAGCACGAGCCACAGGATGCCGCGCGCCTCCGCCCACCAGTCGGTGTGCGGTCGGGCTTCGGCCTCTTCCTCGAACGCTTCGTGACTCAACGCGAGCTCGTCCGCCCCCATCAACCTTCCTTCACCGCCTCGATCATCACCATGGCGAACGCCCAGGGATGATCGTCCGTCAGCGTCAGATGCACCTTGGCGACGTGACCCGGAGGGGTGATGGCGTCAAGCCTCGCCTTCGCGCCTCCGGTCAATGCCAGCGTAGGCGCGCCGGAGGGCGCGTTGACGACACCGATGTCCTTCATGAACACGCCCGCCTTGAACCCGGTTCCCACCGCCTTGGAGAAAGCCTCCTTGGCGGCGAAGCGCTTGGCGAGCGTGGCGGCATAATTGTGCGGGCGGGTCTTCGCCTTGGCGATCTCGCGATCGGTGAAGCTGCGCTGCTCGAAACGTGTGCCGAAACGGTCCAGCGACTTCTGGATGCGTTCGATATTGCAGAGGTCGGAGCCGAGGCCGAGGATCATCTAGGGTCCCGTCCAGAGAAAGGTCAAAATGCTGGCCGGGGCGGCGAGCAGCATCAGGAACAGCCACCACCGGATGCCGTTCCCGCGCACATAGCTGATCCAGGCCAGGACCTGGAAGAGTATCGCAGGGGCAAGGATAATTCCTGCACGCACTATCGCTCTGAGAAGCAGATCGCCGGGAGGGTCGGGAATCTTGCCGTAGAGAATCTCGATCGGAAGCAATGCCGCCCGGACGGCGAGCAGCAGCGGCAGCAGTGACACCAGCGCAAGCCCGATAGGCGCGCGGCGTGGCGACTTCACCGCGCCGCGTCCATCAGCGCGCGCATGTGGCGGATCACCGGTGCCAGGCCATCGAAGATCGCCTCGCCGATCAGGAAATGCCCGATGTTCAGCTCCATGATCTGCGGGATCGCCGCGATCGGGATCACATTGTCGAAGGTCAGGCCGTGGCCGGCATGGGGCTCCAACCCCGCCTTCACCGCCAGCGCGGCGGCATCGGCGATGCGCTTGAGCTCAGCCTCGCGCGCGCCCTCCTCCAGCTCGCAATAGCGGCCGGTGTGCAGCTCGACGACTGGGGCGCCCAGCCGGAGCGCCGCGTCGATCTGGCGCTCGTCGGGCTCGATGAACAGCGAGACGCGGCTGCCATTGGCACGCAGCTTCTCGACCATCGGCGCGAGATGGTTGTGCAGCCCGGCGGCATCGAGCCCGCCCTCGGTGGTCCGCTCCTCGCGCTTCTCCGGCACGATGCACACCGCGTGCGGACGCGCGCGCAGGGCGATCGCCAGCATCTCCTCGGTCGCCGCCATCTCGAGGTTGAGCGGCACGGTCAGCTGGTCGACCAGCCGGGCGATGTCGTCATCGGTGATGTGGCGGCGATCCTCGCGCAGGTGCGCGGTGATGCCATCGGCGCCCGCCTCGACCGCGAGCAGCGCGGCGCGCACCGGATCGGGATAGCCCGAGCCGCGCGCGTTGCGCACGGTCGCGACGTGATCGATGTTCACGCCCAGGCGAAGCGGACCGCCCACCTCAGGCAATCGCGCGGCTGCCCGGCTTGGTCGCGGGAATCGCGGCCAGTTCGGGCGGGAGCTGGTCGGCCGGATAGGCGGGCACGTCCATCTTGAGCAGCGAGACGAGCGGCACGCCGACGTCCGCGGTACCGTTCGAGCGGTCGACGATGCAGGCGGCGCCGAGCAGGTTTCCGGGATGCTTGCGGATCGCGGCGATGCATTCGCGCGACGACAGGCCCGTGGTTACGATGTCCTCGACCATCACGATCCGCGCACCTTCGGGAATCTCGAAGCCGCGGCGCAGCTGGAATTCGCCGTCCTCGCGCTCAACGAACACGGCCTTGCAGCCAAGTGCCCGCGCCGTCTCGTAGCCGGGAATGATTCCGCCGATCGCGGGCGAGACGACCATGTCGACTTCGCCGAACGACGCGCGAATCAACTTTCCTAGTGCACTGCACACACGCTCGGTTCGCGCAGGGTCCTCGAAAATACGCATCTTTTGCAGGAAGATGGGCGAACGAAGCCCGGAAGACAGGATGAAATGACCTTCGAGCAACGCACCTGCAGCACGAAACTCATCCAGAACTGCGTTGCCTTCCAATGCTCACTCCATCATTCCCGGGATTGTCGATTTCCCTTAGGACCAGCCTCTATCGACCGCAACGGCCGATCAAAAAGGGTTGAGAATGGATGCATGACTCGTATACCCCGATTGCACTGGGGGTAATCCTTTCCCAGCCCGGGGCTCTTGCGGAACAGGGTGAAGATAGACGATGCGCATGCTTGGGTTGACTTCGATCCTCCTGGCGGCGGGGATGGCGTTCGCCACGCCCGCATCCGCCCAGGAGCCCGCCGCAAATGCCGCGGCACCGGTCGCCAACACCGCCGCTCCGGCGGCGGTCGCGACTCCCGCTATTGCTGATCCCACACTCGATGCCGCAGGCAAGCCGAAGACCAAGGCGGCCCCGGGCATCGGCCAGCCGATCGCCGATGCGATCTCGCTGCAGCCGCAGGTGACGCCTACCGGACGCGAAGCGCACTGGTTCCACAATGTGGTGCTGCTGCCGCTGATCACGATCATCTCGATCTTCGTGCTGATCCTGCTGCTCTGGGTGATCGTCCGCTATCGCCGCGCCGCCAATCCGACACCGAGCCGGACCGCCCACAACACGCCGATCGAGATCGTCTGGACGCTGGTGCCGGTGCTGATCCTGATCGCGATCGCCGTGCCCTCGATCCGCCTGCTCGCCGCGCAGTTCAAGCCGGCGCCGAAGGATGCGATCACCCTCAAGGCGATCGGCAACCAGTGGTTCTGGAGCTATGAATATCCGGACAATGGCGGCATCCAGCTGACCGCGAACATGCTCAAGGAGCAAAGCCAGGTCGGCAAGGGCGAGCGCTTCCGCACCGATGCCGACGGCCCCCGCCTGCTGGCGACCGACACCCGCGTCGTGCTGCCGGTCGGCGTGCCGATCCGCCTGGTCACCACCGCGCAGGACGTGATCCACAGCTGGGCGGTCCCCGCCTTCTGGATCAAGCTCGACGCGGTGCCGGGCAAGCTCAACGAGACCAGCTTCATCATCGAGAAGCCCGGCCTCTATTTCGGCCAGTGCTCCGAACTGTGCGGCGCGCGCCATGCCTATATGCCGATCGCGGTCGAAGCCGTGTCGCCGGCCGAATTCGCCCAATGGGTGAAGTCGAAGGGCGGCACCATGCCGAACGAGGTTGCCGCTGCCGCAGCCGCCGAAGCCGCGCAGAACGCGGCCGCGCCGGCTGCCGAGACCAACGCCGCCGCCGAACCGGCCGCCACCAACGAGACCGCGCCGGCCGCCAATGCCGCCGCCGGCAACACGACGGGCAACTGAGATGACCGACACCGCCATCCACGCGCATGATCACGGGCACGACCATGCCCATGATCACCATGATGCCGATCACAAGCCGGGCTTCTTCGCCCGCTGGTTCATGTCGACGAACCACAAGGACATCGGCACACTCTACCTGATCTTCGCGATCGTCGCCGGCATCATCGGCGGCTCGATCTCGGGCCTGATGCGCGTCGAGCTCGCCGAGCCCGGCATCCAGTACCTGCCCTACTGGCTGAGTTTCCTGCACGGCAACGAGACCAAGTTCGACGACGCCATGCACTTCTGGAACGTGCTGATCACCGCGCACGGCCTGATCATGGTGTTCTTCATGGTCATGCCGGCGATGATCGGCGGCTTCGGCAACTGGTTCGTGCCGATCATGATCGGCGCGCCGGACATGGCGTTCCCGCGCATGAACAACATCTCGTTCTGGCTGCTGATCCCGGCCTTCCTGCTGCTGCTCGCCTCGCCCTTCGTCGGCATCGGCGCGGGCACGGGCTGGACGGTCTATGCGCCGCTCTCCACCTATGGCGAGCCCGGGCCGTCGGTCGACATGGCGATCCTGTCGCTCCACCTTGCCGGCGCCAGCTCGATCCTGGGCGCGATCAACTTCATCACCACCATCTTCAACATGCGCGCACCGGGCATGACCCTGCACAAGATGCCGCTGTTCGTGTGGTCGGTGCTGATCACCGCCTTCCTGCTGCTGCTGGCACTGCCGGTACTCGCCGCCGCGATCACCATGCTGCTGACCGACCGCAACTTCGGCACCGCCTTCTATGATCCGCAGTACGGCGGCGACCCGATCCTGTACCAGCACCTGTTCTGGTTCTTCGGCCACCCCGAAGTGTACATCATGATCCTGCCGGGCTTCGGCATCGTCAGCCACATCATCGCGACGTTCAGCCGCAAGCCGGTGTTCGGCTATCTCGGCATGGCCTATGCCATGGTGGCGATCGGCCTGGTCGGCTTCGTGGTGTGGGCGCACCATATGTTCACCACCGGCATGTCGGTGACGATCAAGATGTACTTCACCGCCGCCACCATGGTGATCGCGGTGCCCACCGGCGTGAAGATCTTCTCGTGGATCGCGACGATGTGGGGCGGCTCGATCAGCTTCAAGACCCCAATGGTCTGGGCGATCGGCTTCATCTTCATGTTCACCGTGGGCGGCGTCACCGGCGTGGTGCTCGCGAACGGCGGCGTCGACGACTATATGCAGGACACCTATTACGTCGTCGCGCACTTCCACTATGTGCTGTCGCTCGGCGCGGTGTTCTCGCTGTTTGCCGGCTTCTACTACTGGTTCCCGAAGATGTCGGGCCGGATGTACAGCGAGCTGCTCGGCCAGCTGCACTTCTGGTTCTTCTTCCTCGGCGTGAACATCCTGTTCTTCCCGATGCACTTCCTCGGCCTGCAGGGCATGCCGCGCCGCTATCCGGATTATCCGGACGCTTATGCGCTGTGGAACCATGTCGCGACGATCGGCTATTTCATCATGGCCGCGTCGATGGTGCTGTTCTTCGTCAACATCATCTGGGCGCTCGTCGCCGGCCGCAAGGCCGAGGGCAATCCCTGGGGTGAAGGCGCGACGACGCTGGAATGGACGCTATCCAGCCCGCCGCCGTTCCACCAGTTCGAGACGCTGCCGGTGATCGAGGATCACGGACACCACTGAGCAGCGCCGAAAGGCTGACAATGCGAAGCGCCCCGGGAGGAGACTTCCGGGGCGCTTTCGTTTCGTCCCTGTCGCGTGAGGAGCGGATCTGGTCGCGACGCGGCCGAAAGTTCATCATCGCGAAAGATGCGATATCGAAACGATGCCCGGGACCACAGGGAGACAGAAGATGAAGTTCCTGCCCGCCGCCTTCGCGCTGCTGCTTGCCGCCATCCCCGCCGCCGAAGCGCAACAGGCCCCCGCGGCGCCCGACGCAGTCATCCAGATGAAGCCCTGGCGCACCCGCTGGGCAATGGAAGCCGAGGTTGGCGGCAGGAAGGGGCTCTACCTGCTCGACACCGGTGCGGGGATCACCCTCGTCTCGCCGGAAAGCGCAAAGCGCGCGGGATGCGAACCTTGGGGCCGGCTGACCGGTTACAACATGATGGGCACCCGTCATGATGGGCCGCATTGCGGAGAGACCGTACCGATCATGGTGGCCGGGACAACGCTCAAGCCGCCTATCCTCGGCCTTATCAACATGGGCAAGCTCAACCCCAAGGACGTCGATCTCGACGGGATCATCGGGCTCAACCTGTTCGAGGGCCGTACCGTGACCTTCGACTTCGCCGCAGGCGTGATGACGCTCGAATCGGAGGCAAGCCGTGCCGCGCGAATCGCGAAGATGCGCCCGCTGCGCATCCGGCTGAAGCGTGAAGTCGATGGCGGCGCGCTGGCGGTGATGGCCGCGGTGCCGTCGAAGAAGGGCACGCTCTGGTTCGAGCTCGATTCGGGCAATGGCGGCACCGTGCTCGCTTCGAAGCCGATCGCCGGGCTGGTGGGCATGGACCCGGCGGTGGAAGGCAAGCAGCCGGCAGATTTCGAGATCCTCGGCGACATCCGCGCGACCACGCCGGACGCCTTCACGCCCGACATGATCATGGACGGCAATCTCGGCATGCCCTTCCTGCGCAATTGGGTGGTGACGCTGGACCTGGCGCGCGGCCTCGCCTGGATCGGCGAGCCGCCGGTGCCGCCCAGGCCCGCCGTGCCGCTCGATACCGCGGTGAAACACTGAACGGCCCAGCGGGGGTCAAATCGTCCACTTTGCCGCCGGCTCGTGCTGTCCTATAGCCGGTGGCACGACCATGAGCACTTCCGCCGCCACCGTTTCGCTTCCCGCCGACTGGCGTGACTTCCTCGCGCTGACCAAGCCGCGGGTGATGACCCTTGTCGTCTTCACCGGGCTTTGCGGCATGCTTGCCGCGCCGGCGCACATCCACCCGATTCTCGGCTTCACCGCGATCCTGTGCATCGCGCTGGGCGCGGGCGCGGCGGGTGCGCTCAACCAGTGGTACGAGGCGGATCTCGACGCCAAGATGAAGCGGACGCAGAAGCGCCCGCTGCCGGCCGGGCGGATGGACCGCCAGTCGGCGCTGCACTTCGGCGTGGGGCTGGCCTGTTTCAGCCTCGTGCTGATGTACTTCGCGATCAACCTGGCGGCGACCCTGATCCTCGCCGCCTCGATCCTGTTCTACGTGTTCGTCTACACGATCTGGCTCAAGCGCCGGACGCCGCAGAACATCGTGATCGGCGGTGCCGCCGGCGCCTTCCCCCCGATGATCGGCTGGGCGGCGGCGACCGGCGATGTCAGCACCATGCCGGTGCTGCTGTTCGCGCTGATCTTCCTGTGGACCCCGCCGCATTTCTGGGCGCTCGCGCTGTTCGTGAAGACCGACTACGCCAATGCCGGCGTGCCGATGCTGCCGGTGGTGGCGGGCGAGCGCACGACGCGCATCCAGATCGGGCTCTACACGATCCCGATGATCCTGTGCGCCGCCGCGCCCTGGCCGCTCGGCTTCACCGGCGCGATCTACGGGATCACCGCCGCGGTTATGTCCGGCCTGTTCCTCGCCATGGCGGTGCAGGTGGCGATCCGCCGCACCGGGCCGGATGACGACATGGCGCCCGAGAAGCGGCTATTCAAATTCTCGATCCTCTATCTGTTCGTCGTTTTCGGCGCGCTCGTTATCGACAGGTGGTTCGCATGACCGATGATCTGATCCAGACTCCCGCGACTCCGCTCGAGGAGGCCGAACTGGTCCGCGCCCGCCAGCGCAGCCGCGCCGTGGTGATGGCGGTGCTGCTCGGGCTGTTCGTGGTGCTGGTGTTCGCGATCTCGATCGTGAAGATCCAGCTGGGCCACGCCGGATGAAGTGGCCGAGCCGCAACCTGCGCGTCGCCATCCTCGCCGGCATCGGCGTGTGTTCGATGACCGGGCTCGGCTTCGCGGCGGTACCGCTCTACCGGATGTTCTGCGAGGCGACGGGCCTGAACGGCACCACCCAGCGCGGACTGCGCGCGCCGGGCAGCGTCGGCCAGAAGATCACCGTAGCCTTCGATTCGAACGTGGCGAAGGGCATTCCCTGGAAGTTCCAGCCCGAACGCCGATCGGACACGATCGATATCGGCGGGCGCGACATGGCGTTCTTCACCGCCACCAACACCGGCGACCATGAAGTGACCGGCACGGCGACGTTCAACGTCACCCCCACTTTCGTCGGCAAATATTTCACCAAGATCCAGTGCTTCTGCTTCACCCAGCAGACGCTCAAGCCCGGCGAGACGGTGCGCATGCCGGTGATCTTCTATGTCGATCCCAAGATCCTCGACGATCCGGATGCGCGCGACGTGCAGGAAATCACCCTGTCCTACACTTTCTACCCGTCCGAATCGCCCGCGGTGAAGGCAGCGGCGGCCACCGCGCACGGATCCTGAATCCGCCAGGCACGAGGGTTGTTGCGGGAAGCGAATTCGCGCCCTAAGCTCCGAGCAAAAGCTTAGGACAGGGAAGATCGATGGCCGGGGCAAAGAACCACCAATACCATATCCTTCCACCCAGCATCTGGCCGCTCTTCGGTGCATTTGCTGCCTTTGTGCTCGCCATCGGCGGCATCATGGTGATGCACAGCTACACGAGCGCCTATCTGGTCTTCTTCTCGGGCCTCGCGCTCGTGGCGATCACCATGTTCGGCTGGTGGGCCAAGGTTATCCAGGAAGCGCATGCCGGCGATCACACGCCGATCGTGCAGCTCCACCTGCGCTACGGCATGATCCTGTTCATCGCTTCCGAAGTGATGTTCTTCGTCGGCTGGTTCTGGGCCTGGTTCGACTTCTCGCTCTTCCCCTCGCACGTCGAGGCAGTCGGCGGGCAATGGCCACCCAAGGGCATGGAAGTGCTCAACGCCTGGCAGTTCCCGCTGCTCAACACGCTGATCCTGCTCTGCTCGGGCTGCACCGTGACCTGGGCGCACCACGCGCTGATCAACGGCGATCGCGAGGGGCTCAAGAAGGGCCTGTGGCTGACGGTGCTGCTCGGCATCTCGTTCAGCTTCTTCCAGGCCTATGAGTATATGGAGGCTCCCTTCCCCTTCAAGGCGGCGAGCGAGGGCGGCTCGAGCTATGGCGGCGCCTTCTTCATGGCGACCGGCTTCCACGGCTTCCACGTCATCGTCGGCACGATCTTCCTGATCGTGAACCTGGTGCGCGCGTACAAGGGCGACTTCACCCCGAAGCAGCATTTCGGCTTCGAGGCGGCGGCCTGGTACTGGCACTTCGTCGACGTGGTGTGGCTGTTCCTCTTCGCCTCCATCTATGTCTGGGGCGGCTGGGGCGCGCCGGTCCACGGCTGACGTGACCGACACGACCAACGATAATCCAGGGGGAGGCGGCCCGGTGTCGCCTCCCCCTATCCTTTCGGGGACCAGGGGCGCCTGCCCGCGCTGCGGGGCGGCCACGCTGTTCCGCAGCTTCGCCGGCTTTGCCGACAAATGCGGTGCCTGCGGGCTCGACTTCACCCGGTTCAACGTGGGCGACGGGCCGGTGGTGTTCCTAACCCTCGGCATCGGCGCACTGGTCACCGGACTGGCGCTCTGGGTCGAATTCACTTTCCAGCCCGGCCTGCTGATCCATGCGCTGCTGTGGATTCCGATCACCGCCGCGCTGGTGATCCTGTCGCTGCGCTTCTCCAAGGGGCTGCTGCTCGCGCTCGAATATCGCAACCGCGCGGGCGAAGGGCGCGTTCGGGAGGAATGATGCCGCGTTTCCCGCTGATCCCGACGATCATCGTCGCGCTCGCCGTCGCCGCGATGATCGGCCTGGGCATCTGGCAACTCGAGCGCCGGAGCGCGAAGCTCGCCGCGCTCCAGCTCTATGCGCAGAATCTCGGCAAGCCGAAAATGGCCTTTCCGCGCCTCCCAGTGGGAGACGAGAATCTCTTCCGCCGCGCCGATGCCTTCTGCCTCGAAGTGATCGACTGGCAACCCCAGGGCGGGCGCTCGATCAAGGGCACCAATGGCTATCGCCATATCGCCCGGTGCCGCACCGGCGCGGAGGGCCCGCTACTGCTGGTCGATATGGGCGTGGCGGCCAATCCGACATTCTTTCCCACATGGAGCGGCGGCCAGGTGACGGGCACGATCACCCATGCTCCCGATCACCGCCCGCTGCTTGCCGGCCTGTTCGACAGCGAACCCAAGCATTTGATGCTTATTTCGGAAAGCGCCGCGCCGGGCCTCGAACCGACCGCGAAACCCGACCTGTCGAGTGTGCCGAACAACCATCTCTCCTATGCGGTGCAATGGTTCCTGTTCGCGCTTATCGCCTCGGTGATCTACGTCCTCGCGCTGCGCTGGCGGCAGAAGCCGAAAGCCTGACCAACGCACTTTCAGTTCCCCGGCGAAGGCCGGGGTCCAGTTGCATAACGCGTCTCAAATCTCGACGACGAGAGCCGCCTAAACATAGCCTATCTTGTCCCCCTCCCCGCTCCCCGCTAGGCCCCGCCCTCATGCAATATCAGAGCACCCGAGGCGCTGCGCCGCTGCTTGGCTTCCGTGACGTGACGCTCGCCGGCCTGGCGAGCGACGGCGGTCTGTATGTTCCGGCCAGCTGGCCGAGCTTCAGCCGCGAGCAGATCGAAGGCCTCAAGGGCCTGTCCTATGTCGAGACCGCGGTCCGCGTGATGCTGCCCTTCACCGGCGACGACCTCAGCGAGGACGAGCTCCGCGCGCTGTGCGAGCAGGCCTATGGCCGCTTCTCCCAGGCTGCGGTCACCCCGCTCGCCCAGCTCGATCATCGCCACTTCCTGCTCGAGCTGTTCCACGGCCCCACCCTCGCCTTCAAGGACGTCGCGCTCCAGCTGCTCGGCCTGCTCTTCGAGAAGTTCCTGACCGGCAGCAGCGAGCCGCTGACCATCGTCGGCGCGACATCGGGCGACACCGGCAGCGCCGCGATCGACGCGGTCGCCGGGCGGCACGGCGTCGACATCTTCATGCTGCACCCCAAGGGCCGCGTCTCCGACGTGCAGCGCCGCCAGATGACCACGGTGCTGGCGCCCAACGTCCACAACATCGCGATCGAGGGCAGCTTCGACGACGCGCAGGCGATGGTGAAGGCGCTGTTCAACGACGCCGACTTCTCCGGCCGCTTCCGCCTGAGCGCGGTCAACTCGATCAACTGGGCCCGGCTGATGGCGCAGGTGGTCTATTATTTCTACGCCGCCGTCCGCCTCGGGGCGCCGGCGCAGAAGGTCGCCTTCGCGGTGCCGACCGGCAATTTCGGCGACGTCTTCGCCGGCTATGTCGCGGCGCGCATGGGCCTCCCCATCGAGCGGCTGGTCGTCGCCACCAACGTCAACGACATCCTCCATCGCGCGCTGTCGAGCGGCGACTATTCGGCGGGCACCGTCACGCCGACCGCCGCGCCGAGCATGGACATCCAGGTCAGCTCCAACTTCGAGCGGCTGCTCTCCGATCTCGCCGGCGGCAGCGTCGCCGAGCAGATGGCCGGCTTCGAATCGAGCAAGGCGATGCGCCTGACCAATGCCCAGACCGAAGGTGCCGCGAAGATCTTCGCGAGCGACCGGATCACCCCGGACGAAATGAACGCCGCGATGCGCTGGGCCTCGGCCGAGGCGGCGCAGGTGATCGACCCGCATACCGCGATCGGCCTCGCCGCCGCGCGCCGCGCGGACATCCCCGCCGATGTTCCGGTCGTCACCCTGGCGACCGCGCACCCGGCCAAGTTCGCCGACGCCGTCGAGCGCGCCACCGGCATCCGCCCGTCGCTGCCGGCACGCGTGGGCGACCTGTTCGAGCGGCAGGAGCGCTACGACGTGCTGCCCGGCACGCTCGACGCGGTGCGCGCCTATATCGCCGAGCGCGCCAAGCCGCGCGGCTGATCGTCTGGCTCCCTGGGCCCCGGCTTTCGCCGGGGAACTGCACGGGTGAATACCGGCGGGGATGACGGGCGTTTTGTTGCGTTCTAAAGACCCCCCATGGACCTCATCACTCTCACCGGCGAGCCCTGGGCCGATTACGGGCTGGTCGACAGCGGCCATGGCCGCAAGCTCGAGCGCTACGGCAAATATCGCTTCATCCGCCCCGAGCCGCAGGCGATGTGGGCGCCCGCCTCCGAAAACTGGGATGCGCATGGCGAGTTCGTGCCCGGCGCGGACGAAGATGGCGGCGGCCGCTGGAACTTCACCAAGCCGGTGCCGAGCGAAGGCTGGCCGCTGCGCTGGGAGGAAGTGCGCTTCACCGCGCAGAACACCCCCTTCCGCCACCTCGCCTTCTTCCCCGACATGTCGCCGGTCTGGCACTGGATGCGGTCGCAGATCGACGGGATGGACGCGCCCGAGTTCATGAACCTGTTCGGATATACGGGGGTCGGCAGCCTGGCGATGGCCGCGAAGGGCGCGAAGGTCACCCATGTCGATGCCTCGAAGAAATCGGTGGCCGAGGGCAAGGCCAATGCCGCGCTGTCGGGCATGGAAGACCTGCCGATCCGCTGGATGATCGACGACGCCGCCAAGTTCACCGCGCGCGAAGTGCGGCGCGGACGGCGCTATGACGGGATCATCCTCGATCCGCCGAAATGGGGCCGTGGGCCGAACGGCGAAGTGTGGAAGCTGGAAGAGGGCCTGCCCGGCCTGATCGCCGACACGACGAAGCTGCTCGATGCCAATTCTCGCTTCCTGTTCCTCACCGTCTATGCCGTGCGCATGTCGGCGCTGGCGATCGGCGAGCTGCTGCGCCAGCACGTGTCGCACTTGCCGGGCAAGGTGGAATGCGGCGAGCTGGCGGTGCGCGAGGAAGCGCGCGGGCTCGAACTGCCGACCGCGATCTTCGCGCGCTGGAGTCGCGGCTGATGGGCCTCTCGGTATTCCTGGCGACCGCGGTGGCGGACACCGTCGAGGGCCGCCGCCCCGGCGGGCGCCACGCCATGCTGATCTATGTCTCGGCGGACAGTTTCGAGGAGGCGCAGGCCAAGGCCGCCGGTGTCGCGCTCGGCACCGGCTGGATGCTGGTCCGGCTGGAAAAGGGCATGGAAGTCGCCGATCCGGGCGCGACCGAGGACCCGGTCCTGCGCGCAGCCGCCGCCGATGCGCTGGCGGATGGCTCGGCGATGGTCGTCTATGGCGACGAGCTGCCGCCCGAGGCCTGAGCTAGCGCCATTTGCCTAAACCGCTCCCCGGCGAAAGCCGGGGAACAGGTTTGCAGGACGGCACCCTCAGCCAATATTGACCGCCAGGCGCTTCAACCGGTTGGAAAGATAGGACGCCACCAAGGGCGCAATCCGACACGCGCGCCTGCTGGAGAATAAGGACCGCAAAAACCGCGCTTGGCCTGTACTTCGTGTACTTCCAAAACGGATCTAGTTCCGCCCCATTCGTACCGCCGCCCCCGCCACGAACGGGCAGCCCGCCACCAGCAGCAAACTCACCGCGCCGAGCAGCTTGAGCGCGCCGGGCTGCTCGGCGGTAGCGCCGAAGATCAGCAGCGGCACGGCGAAGGGCAGCATCACCAGCCCCGCCAGCGCCCCTGCCCCGCGCAGCCCGGCGACGAGCGCGGCAGTGGCAACACCCAGCGCGGCCAGTCCCGGCGTGCCGATCAGCAGCGCAAGCAGCAGCGGCACCAGCGCATCGCCGGGCAACTGGAGCAGGCCCGAGGCGATCACCGTCGCGACGAGCAGTGCCGGCGCAAAGCCCAGCCAGTGCCCGGCGACCTTGGCGGCAGCGATCCCGGCATCGGGCAGCCCGCGCACCGCCAGCTGGTCGAGCACCCCGCTCTCCAGGTCGGGCGCGAGCAGCCGCTCGACCGGGAGCAACGCGGCGAGCAGCGCCGCCGCCCAGATCACCCCCGGCGCGATGCGGGCGAGCAGCTTCCCATCGGGGCCGACCGCAAAGGGGAAAAGGATCGCAACGAGCAGGAAGAACACGACAGGCAGCGCCAGTCCGCCGGTGCTCCACGCCCGCCGCAGCTCGCGCCAGACGATCGCGGCATAGGCGCTCACAGCGCAACCTCGCGGACATCAGGCAGTGCGATCGGCAGATGGGTGGCGACCAGCGCGATGCCGCCGGCGGCACGGTGGCCGGCAATCAGCCCCTCGAGCAACGCCACCGAAGCCACATCCAGCCCATTGGCCGGCTCGTCGAGCAGCCAGATCGGCGCCCCGCCCGCCACCACCCGTGCCAGCGCGGCGCGCCGCCGCTGGCCGGTGGAGAGCATGCGGACGGGCACCCGGGCAAGGTCGGCGAGCCCGACCGCGGCCAGCGCGTCCGGCACCGCGTCGCGCCTGCCGTCGAGCCCGGCCCAGAAGCCCAGCGCGTTGCCCAGCGGGAGTTCGGGATCGAGCGCCGGCGCCTCGGCCATCAGCGCGCGGTCGCCCTCGACTTCGACGCTGCCGGCGGCGGGCGCGAGCAGGCCGGCGGCGATGCGGATCAGGCTCGACTTGCCGACGCCATTGGGCCCGCTGACCAACGCCGCCTCACCCGGCGCCAGCACCAGGTCCAGCCCCTCGAACAGCAACCGCCCCCCACGCAGGCAGGCCACCCCTTCAAGGGCAAGGCGGGTCACTCGGCCGAGTCTTCCAGCGCGTGCATGTCGTCGTCGGACAGGCCGAAATGATGTCCGACCTCGTGGACCACGACGTGGTTGACCAGCGATTCGAGCGTCACCCCGGTGTGCACCCATTCGTCGAGTAGCGGCCGGCGATAGAGGTGGATCTCATCGGGCATGGTCACCCCGTCCCAGGCCGATTTCTCGCCGACGGGGCGCCCGCGATACAGACCGGTCAGGTCGAACGGATCCTCGATGCCCATGGCGTCGAGCGTCTCGTCATCGGCGAAGTCCTCGATCACCAGCACGATGTCGGCGAGATAGCCCTGGAAGGGCTCAGGGATGCGCGCAAGGGCAGCGCGGGCGAGGCGCTCGATAATGGCGGCGTCTGGGGCTTGCCCGGTCATGTCGCCCGGAATAGGCCGGGGAACGGAGCTACGGCAAGGAGGCAGTGATGGTTGCGCGGTTGACGGATGGACTTCGCGAGGAATCGCTCGCCGCGCTGCCCGGCTGGACCTGGGACGCGGAACGCGATGCGATCACCCGCAAGTTCGAGTTCCGGGATTTCAACCAGGCCTTCGGCTTCATGACCCGCGTAGCACTGATCGCCGAAAAGGCCGATCATCACCCCGAATGGTCGAATGTGTGGAACAAGGTCGAGATCCTGCTGACCACGCATGACGCCGACGGGCTCTCCACCCGCGACATCCAGATGGCGCAGCAGATCGACGCGCTGCTCTGAGCGTTACTTGAACGCGCGACGCTGCAGCTTGCGCAGCGTACCGGGCATCCAGCGCTGCATGAACCAGAGCCGGTGGGCGGTCTTGCCGACCCGGGTATGGACGTCCTTGCGCACATCCAGCATGTGGCGGACCGTCTTCACCACTTCGCTCACCGGGGTGATCTCAAGCCCGGCAGCAGTCACCGATTCGCGCACGTTGCGGTTCGAGTCCTGGGTGACGTGGTTGAGCAGCGGCGTGTCGATGAAGCTCGGCATCAGCGAGCCGACATAGATGCCCTCATGCCCCCATTCGGCGTTGAGCGCCTCGGCAAAGCCGCGCATCGCGAACTTGCCGGCGCTGTAGATCGACATGCCGGCATTGCCCGATATGCCGGCGGCCGAGCTGGTGATGATCATCGCCGACCCCGGCGTTGCCTTGAGCAGGGCGTGCGCGGCGCGGGCACCATGAACGACGCCGTTGATGTTGATCGCCAGGCCGCGCTCGATGTCGGCATCGGACATCGTCTCGAGCTGTCCGCCCACCGCGATCCCGGCATTGTTGAACAGGAAGTCGAGCCGGCCGCCGCTCTTGCTTGCGAAATCGGCCAGCGCTTTCACCCAGGCATCGCGGTCGCGCACATCCATCGCATAGGTCTCGGCGCCAGGGACTGTCGCCTTTGCCGCTTCGAGGCCGTCCGCGTTGACGTCGGCCAATCCTACCAGCCAGCCATCCGCCGCCAGGCTCTGCGCCACCGCCAGACCGATACCCGACGCGCCGCCGGTGATGAATGCCGCCTTGGCCATTGCCCCACTCTCCCTTTTTTGACCTTTGCCATTTCATCTCGCACAACGCTGCACGATGCCAGAGCAAAGCCGCTCCGTTACCTTCAAAAATGTCAGCAAGGTCTGGCCCGGGGGCGTGAAGGCCGTCGATGGCATATCGCTGGAGGTTGCGGCGGGCAGCTTCGTCGCATTGGTCGGTGCCTCGGGCTCGGGCAAGTCGACCCTGCTCAAGATGGTCAACCGGCTGATCGAACCGAGCGAAGGCGCGGTGCTGGTCGGCGGCGAGCCGGTGGATGCCGGCCCCGCGCCCGAGCTGCGCCGGCGGATCGGCTATGTCTTCCAGAATGTCGGGCTGTTCCCCCATATGCGAGTGGGGGAGAATGTCGCGATCGGGCTGCGGCTGGCGGGCGAGAAGGATAGCGCCGGGCGCGTGGCCGAGCTGCTGGAACTCGTCGAGCTGCCGGCCGACATGGCCACGCGGATGCCGGATGAACTTTCGGGCGGGCAGCGCCAGCGCGTCGGCGTGGCGCGGGCGCTGGCAACGGGACCGGGCATATTGCTGATGGACGAGCCGTTCGGCGCGCTCGATCCGGTGACGCGCGACGGCCTGGGCAAGGCGATCCGCGCGCTGCACGACCGGATGGGGCTCACGACGATCCTGGTCACCCACGACATGGCCGAGGCGCTGCTGCTCGCCGATCGCGTGCTGGTGATGGAGAAGGGCCGCATCGTCGCCGATGCCACCCCGCGCGACCTGCTTGCCGGCAAGGGCGGCGCGGCAGCGGATGCACTGGTCGCGGTACCCCGCGCGCAGGCGCACCGGCTGGCGGAGCTCGAGCCGTGAGCGGCGCGCTCGCCCGGGTGCCCGAGCTGCTCGCCCAGCATCTGCTGCTGGCGCTGGCGGCACTGCTGCTCGGACTGGTGATCGCACTGCCGCTTGCCGTGCTCTCCGCGCGCAACCGCCTCGTGGGGCGGATCGCTCTGGGTTTCGCCAGCCTGGTCCAGACGATCCCCAGCCTGGCGCTGCTCGCGCTGTTCTACCCGATCCTGCTTTCGCTCTCCTCGCTGGTCGGCGGCGGGATACCGGCATTGGGCTTCCTGCCCTCACTGCTCGCGCTGTCGCTCTACGCGCTGCTGCCGATCCTGCGGAACGGTGTGACCGGGCTCGCGACGATCGACCCGGCGGTAATCGAGGCGGCGGACGGCGTCGGCATGACCGCGACGCAGAAGCTGTGGCTGGTCGAGACGCCTTTGGTGCTGCCGGTGCTGATGGCCGGCATCCGCACCGCCGCGGTCTGGACGATCGGCGCGGCGACGCTCTCCACCACCGTCGGCCAGCCGAGCCTGGGCGACCTGATCTTCGCCGGGCTGCAGACCCAGAACTGGTCGCTGGTTCTGACCGGCTGCATCGCCGCCGCCTGCCTGGCGCTGGCGGTCGACGGGCTGCTCGGACTGGCGGAATATGGCATTGCCAGGCGCAGGCGCGCGCTGGCCTGGGCAAGCCTCGGCACCCTGCTGGTCGCGGTTGCCGTGGCGCTCGTCCCGGCCCTGCCCTCGGCACGCGGCACGGTGACGATCGGCGCCAAGGGCTTCTCCGAGCAATATATCCTCGCCCGGCTGATCGGGCATCGGCTGGAGGCGGCGGGCTACAAGGTCCGCTACCGCGAGGGGCTGGGATCGGCAGTGGCGTTCAGCGCGCTCGCGAGCGGCGATGTCGACGTCTATGTCGATTATTCGGGCACGATCTGGACCAACGAGATGCGCCGCAGCGACGTACCGCCGCGCGACGCGATCGTCGCCGGCGTCGCCAAATGGGCGCAGGACAGGCACAGGGTCACCCTGCTCGGCTCGCTCGGCTTCGAGAACGCCTATGCATTTGCGATGCGCGGCGACGATGCCAGGAAGCGCGGCATCGCCAGCATCGCCGACCTCGCGCCGATCGCCGGCAGCCTCAGCCTCGCCACCGATGTCGAGTTCCTCGAGCGGCCCGAATGGGCGGCGGTGAAGAAGGCCTATGGCCTGAGCTTCAAATCCGCCCATCCCTATCAGCCGACCTTCATGTACCGCGCGCTGGCGAGCGGCACGGCGGACGTGATCCCCGCTTTCTCCTCCGACGGGCGGATCGCGGCGGACAAGCTGGCGGTGCTCAGCGATCCCAAGGGCGCGATCCCCGGCTATGACGCGATCCTGCTGCTCACCCCGAAGCGCGGCGACGATGTCCGCTTCCAGGCCGCACTCCGCCCGCTGATCGGCGCGATCCCGGTCGAGCGGATGCGCGAGGCAAACTATATGGTCGATCGCGACAGTAACAAATCAAGTCCCGACGAAGCCGCGCGCTGGCTGGAGCGTGGACTCGCCCGATGAACTTCTGTTATCGCTACCAGATACAAGAAAAGAGGAGAGTGAAATGCGGCCTGGCCTGAAGCTGTTGCTGTCGACCACCATGATCTGGGCCGCTTCGCCCGCTTTTGCGCAGCACGCACCGACAACGCTGTCTGGCCAACAGGTCGCCAATCCCGCCAAATGGCCGACCGCCGGCTCGCAGGGTCTGGTCGATCCCGCGACCGAGAAATTCATCACCGATCTGATGGCGCAAATGACGCTGGAGGAGAAAGTCGGCCAGATGATCCAGGCCGATATCGGCGCGATGAAGCCCGAGGAGCTGCGCCAATATCCGCTCGGCTCGATCCTGGCCGGGGGCAGCTCGCCGCCGATCGGCGCGCCCGATCGTTCGCCCCAGGCCCCCTGGGTGGAGACCGCCAAGGCCTTCCGCGCCGTCGCGATGGAACCGCGCGGCAAGCATGCCCCGATCCCGCTGATCTTCGGCATCGATGCGGTGCACGGCAACAACAACGTGATCGGCGCGACGATCTTCCCGCACAATGTCGGGCTCGGCGCGATGCACGATCCCGCGCTGATCCGCCGCATCGGCAAGGCGACCGCGGAAGAAACCGCCGCGACCGGGCCCGACTGGGCGTTCGGCCCGACCCTCGCTGTGCCGCAGGACGATCGCTGGGGCCGCAGCTATGAAGGCTATTCGGAGGACCCTGCGGTGGTCCGCTCCTATGGCGGCGAGATGATCCTAGGGCTGCAGGGCGAACCCGGCACCAGGGATCGTATCCAGAAGGGGCTGGTCGCGGCTTCGGCCAAGCACTTCCTCGGCGATGGCGGCACCTTCGAGGGCGTCGACCAGGGCGATACCCGCGTCTCCGAGGATGAACTCATCAAGACGCACGCGCAGGGCTATGTCCCGGCGATCCAGGCGGGCACGCTCACCGTGATGGCCAGCTATTCGAGCTGGAACGGCGCCAAGATGCACGGCAACAAGTCGCTGCTCACCGATGTGCTCAAGGGCCGGATGGGCTTTGAAGGCTTCGTCGTCGGCGACTGGAACGGCCATGGCCAGGTGCCGGGCTGCACCAAGGAGGACTGCGCCCAGACCTTCAATGCCGGGCTCGACATGGCGATGGCGCCGGACAGCTGGAAGGGCCTGTTCGAGAGCACCGTCCGTCATGCCAAGGACGGCACAATCCCAATGGCGCGCATCGACGATGCGGTGCGCCGCATCCTGCGCGTCAAGGCGAAGCTCGGCTTGTTCGATCCGGCCCGCCCCTATGAAGGCAAGGCCGGGGTGCTGGGCAATGCCGAGCACCGCGCGGTCGCCCGCGAGGCCGTCGCCAAGTCGCTGGTGCTGCTCAAGAACACGGGCGTGCTGCCGGTAAAGGCTTCCGCCAACGTGCTGGTCGCGGGCCCCGGCGCCGATTCGATGGCGCAGCAGACCGGCGGCTGGACACTGAGCTGGCAGGGCGACGGCAACGACAATTCGATGTTCCCCAACGGCCAGACGATCTTCTCGGGCATTGCCGAAGCGGTGAAGGCAGGCGGCGGCACCGCGACGCTTTCGGCGGACGGCAGCTTCACCGCCAAGCCCGATGTCGCGATCGTCGTGTTCGGCGAGCAGCCCTACGCCGAAATGCGCGGCGATATCCCGACGCTGGAATTCCAGCCCGGCGACAAGCAGGCGCTGGCCCTGCTCAAGAAGCTCAAGGCCGCCGGCGTGCCGACCGTTTCGGTGTTCCTCTCGGGCCGGCCGCTCTGGGTGAACCCGGAGATCAACGCCTCCGACGCGTTCGTCGCCGCCTGGCTGCCGGGCAGTGAAGGCGCGGGCGTGGCGGACGTGATTATCGGCGACAAGGCCGGCAAGCCGCGCAAGGACTTCAACGGCACGCTGTCGTTCAGCTGGCCCAAGACCGCCGGCCAGTTCACCCTCAACAAGGGCAAGCCGGGCTATGACCCGCTGTTCGCGCTCGGCTATGGCCTGAGCTACGCCAAGCCGGGCAAGGTCGCCCTGCTGGGCGAGGATCCGGGCTTCGATGCGTCGTCGCTCAACACCAGCGTCTATTTCGCCAAGGGCGTGACGCCCAAGCCCTTCTCCTTCGCCACCGAATCGAAGATCACCCGCGCGCCGATCGACGGGCCCCAGACCCAGGAAGGCGCGCAGCAGCTGAGCTGGACCGGTGGCCAGGCGCGGCTGAGCATCGGCGGCGGCGCGCCGATCAACCTTGGCCGCGAAGCCAATGGCGACCTGTCGCTCGCGCTCACCTACCGCCTCGATCGCGCGGCGAGCGGGCCGGTGACGCTCGGCATGGGCAATGGCAAGGGCCTGGATGCGACCAGCCTGTTCACCGGCGAGACCGGCACCTGGCGCACGGTGAAGATCCTGCTCAAATGCTACCAGACCAACGGGACCGACATGAACGCGGTGTCGGCACCGGTGGTGGTGACCGCTTCGGATCCGCTGGTGTTCAGCCTGTCCGACGCGCGGATCGTCTCCGATCCCGCCAACTCGATCTGCCCGGGTACGCCGAAGTGACGATGGTCGCGGGCGCTCCGATCGAGACGGTCGCGATCGCCCGCGGCCGGTTTCGCGCCGAGCTGCTGACGCTCGGCGCTTCGCTGCGCATGCTGGAGGTGCCCGATCGGCACGGCAATCCGGCGAATGTGGTGCTCGGTTTCGCGAAACTCGAAAACTATCGCGGGCAGCCCCGCTTCTATGGCGCGGTTGCCGGGCGCTACGCCAACCGGATCGGCGGCGCGCGCTTCACGCTCGACGGCGTCGAGTACCGCATCACCGCGAATGACGGGGCGAACAGCCTTCATTCCGGGCCGCTCGGGCTCGACCAGCAGATCTGGAAGATCACCGCGCGATCGACGGAGTCGGTCACCTTCCGGCATGTCAGCCCGGCCGGGCATAACGGCTTTCCCGGCACGCTGGCGGTGGAAGCGCGCTACACGATCGAGGAGGACGGGCTCGCCATCGCGCTGAGCGCGACCACCGACGCGCCTACTGTCGTGAACCTCACCCACCACGCCTATTTCAACCTGGCCGGCGAGGCGAGCGGCGCGACGATCCTCGATCACCTGCTACGGATTTCCTCCAGCCGCACCACGCCGGTCGGCCCGGGACTGATCCCCACAGGGGCATTCGCGGAAGTGACCGGCACACCCTTCGATTTCCGCGCCCCGCGGCGGGTCGGCGAGCGGATTGGCGCGGACGATGCGCAGCTGAGGCTCGGCCATGGCTATGACCATAATTTCGTGATCGACGGTGCTCCGCGCTGCGTCGCCACGTTGTTCGATCCGGGCTCGGGCCGGGTGCTCGACCTCCATTCCGGCGAGCCCGGGCTGCAATTCTATTCGGGCAACCATCTGGCAGGCGGCGCGCCGGGCACAAGCGGGAAAACCTATGTCACGCGCCAGGGGCTGTGCCTCGAGCCGCAGAAATTCCCCGACAGCCCTAACCGGCCGGAATTCCCGTCGGCCCGGCTCGATCCGGGCGAGTCTTACCGCCACGACATCGCCTTCCGCTTCCGAACGGCGGAAAGTGTCGAGCAGGCCTTTGGTCAGGTCATGGACTGATAAAGGCAGCACCGGCAATAAACACCCCAGTTGCGGCTGCAAGAATAGCGTGTAAATTTCGGAAGCCGATGCTCGGGAGACTATTATGCTCGCGGTCTTGCTTGCTTCTATGAACGACCCTGCTCTGTCTGAACTGCCTCGACAATGGGCGCAGTTCAGTCGAACCGGGGCACTCAATCATATCAGCGAAACTATCGACATCGCGACCGGGGACCGGGGCACGGACGCGGAATTCCGATACATCCTTCGTCGCACCAAAAATTCGCTCAACGCGGTACCGGAAATCGCGTGGGCCGACAGCGCTACATGCCCTGCCGTCAGGTCCGTCATCGCCTCCATGCGGAAAATTCAAGTGCCGTCACCGGCACCCTATGGTCTGGAAGACAATTCCACGGCGCTCACGCTGGATGGCACGGGCTATTCGCTCACGGCGCCGTCCTCGGATAACATGGGCAAGCTGACGATTAGTTCGAACATAGGCACGCCGCTTGCGGCCTGGGTCGATACATCTCTCAAGCAACTTGAGGCCTGCTGGAAAACAACGGCTTCCTAACCCGTCATGCAAAAGCGGTCGTTTACGGGCTCACGCCCCGGTTCGCCTTGCGCTCGGCCTGGAAGATCTTGTTGACGATCCGCCACTCGCCATCGGCCTTCACCAGCGAGAGATAATCGACAAAGCGCACGGCCGGGTAGTCGAGCACCACCTTGGCCATGCCGACATTGCCGGTGACGTCGAGGCTCTCGATCGAGCGCTTGCGCTGGGCCTCGTCTGCGGCGGGCTTGCCCGTCGCGGCGGCGGCGATGAAGTCGGCGAGAGTCCGCTCGGCAAAGGCGCCGTCGCGGTTCCAGTAGAGCATCGCCTTGGGATGGAATGCGGCGGAGAATTCGGCCGCGCTGCCGGTCGCATGGCCGGCGAGATAGTGGTTCACCGCGGCGCGGGCGCCCGCCTCGTCCTTTTCCTGCGCATGGGCAGGCAGGGCGGCGAAACTGAGAGCGGTGGCGATAAGCAGGAAACGCATGGAGACCCTCCGTTGCAGGAAGATCCCCATGCTAGCATCCGATGACCGGGCATGCACCCGGCCCGGGCCGAACGTCGCGCAGGCGGGACGAACAACCAATACTCCCCTCCCCCTGGAAGGGAGGGAAAGTGGGCCCTTACAGGGTCGGCTTGCCGTCGATGCGGCGCGGGATGCCCGCGTCGCCGTCGCGCAGGTCCGCTGGCAGCAATGCCGCCGGCAGGTCCTGATAGGCAACCGGGCGCAGGAAGCGGTCGATCGCCAGCGTGCCGACCGAAGTGCTGCGACCATCCGCCGTCGACGGGAACGGGCCACCATGGACCTGCGCGTCGGTCACTTCGACACCCGTCGGCCAGCCATTGGCGAGGATGCGCCCGGCGAGCCGCTCGAGCAGCGGCAGCAGCTTGGCTGCGACTTCCGTATCGGCATCGTCGAGGTGCAGCGTCGCGGTGAGCTGGCCCTCGAGCAGCGACACGACCTTGAGCAGCTCCTCGATCGTCGCGCAGCGCACCAGCAGCGAAGCGGCACCGAAGACTTCCTCGGCATGGCTCGGATCGGCGATGAAGTCCGCGCCGGTCATCGTGAACAGCGCGGCGCGGCCGCAGCTCGCCGAGCCTTCCTGGCCCTGCGCGACCTGGTTCAGCCCCGGCGCGGCGGCCCAGCGGGCAACACCCTGCTCATAGGCCTTGAGGATGCCCGGGGTGAGCATGGTCTGTGCTGCCGCGCCGGAAACCGCCTCGGTCGCAGCGGCGAGGAAGCGATCGAGCGCGGGGCTCTCCAGCGCGAGGACCAGGCCCGGATTGGTGCAGAACTGGCCGGCACCCATGGTCAGGCTGCCGATATAGGCCTTGCCCAGCGCCTCGGCGCGCGACTCGAGCGCGGCGGGGAGCAGGAAGACCGGGTTGATGCTGCTCATCTCGGCATAGACCGGGATCGGCACCGGGCGGCTCGCGGCAAGCTTCATCAGCGCCGTGCCGCCGCCGCGCGAGCCGGTGAAGCCCACCGCCTTGACGACCGGGTGGCTGACCAGCGCCGAGCCGACTTCGTTGCCCGCGCCGTTGATCAGCGAGAACACGCCCTCGGGCATGCCGGTCCGCGAGACCGCACGCTCGATCGCGCCGGCGACCAGTTCCGAGGTGCCGGGATGCGCCGAATGACCCTTCACGATCACCGGGCAGCCCGCGGCGAGCGCCGAGGCGGTGTCGCCCCCGGCAACCGAGAAGGCGAGCGGGAAGTTGGACGCGCCGAACACCACGACCGGGCCGACCGGGATCATGCGCAGGCGCAGGTCCGGCTTGGGGGCGGGCTGGCGATCCGGAATGGCGTGGTCGATGCGCGCGCGCAGATATTCGCCGAGGCGCAGTTCCTTGGCGAACAGGCGCAGCTGGCCCGAGGTCCGGCCGCGCTCGCCGGTGAGGCGGGCATGCGGCAGGCCGCTCTCCTGCATGGCGCGCTCAGTGAGCGTCTCGCCCAGCGCATCGATCTCCTCAGCGATCGCCTCAAGGAACTCGGCACGCTTCTCGCGCGGCAGGTTGGAATAGATCGGGAAAGCAGCCTCGGCGGCGGCAGTCGCGGCTTCGACGTCTTCCTTGGTCGCCATGCTGAAGCTCGGCTCCAGCGGCGCGCCGGTCGACGCGGCGACGGCCTGGAAGCCCGGTCCGTCGCGGTGAACGCGCTTCGATGCAATGAACAAATCGCCGGTCAGCGCCATGCCTGCTCTCCTGTCTTTCGAATTAAGTTAGCGGTAACATCGCTCGCGCGGGACTTAGGCAGCGCTATGGCAAAATGCAAATGCGCTTGTCAGCACGGTTGTTGCGGCGGGCGATAGAAAAGCTGTCGCGTTCAGCAGGCGCGACGACGGCCGACGGCGTTGTTGGCGGGATCGCGCGCTTCCATCGTATCCTGGAAGCCGCGCTCGACCAGCCGGGCCATCGCGTCATGCGCCCGGTCCGCGTCCTGCGCCTCGATCGCCTCGAGCACTGCGAGGTGGACGGGCAGCGCGTCGTGCGGGGCGGGAAGGTGCTGTTGCTTGAACGCCGTTGTCAGCTCGATCGCGGCAGCGACCCCGCTGGTGAGCGACATGATGAAATCATTGCCGGAAGCCTCGAGTAATGCCGAATGAAAGGCCTCATCGCAGCAGCGCCCCTCCTCCGAATCGAATCCATGCCTGCCGACCCCCGCCAACCCTTCCTGCATGCGGGCGAGCTGCTCGGGCGTGCGGCGCAGCGCGGCAAGGCGGGCGGCGTCGGGCTCGACGATTCGGCGCAACTCGAACAGGCTCTCGATCAGCGAATCGTCGGGCTCGCCGGCGAAGATCCAGCTGAGCACGTCGGGATCGAGCAGATGCCATTCGCGGCGCGGGCTGACCTGGGTGCCGATCTTGGGACGGGAGTGCACCAGCCCCTTCGCCGCGAGAATGCGGATCGCCTCGCGATAGGCGGTGCGGGAGACCTTGAACTGCTCGCTCGCTGCGATTTCGCCCTCGAGGATCTCGCCCGGCGTGATCTGGCCGGAGACGATCCGGATGCCGAGGGTGCGCGCGACGGTGCCGTGCAGACGCAGCGAACGGGGCCGCGGCTTGCGGGTGCGGGATTTTTTCTCTGTGCGCGGGATCGACGCTTTGGGCTGCCAGCTGGGCATATCCCTGCCTAAGCGCTTTGGCGGCGGCTGCCAAGACCTGCGAATCGGGCGGGCCGGGCCGGCATCACATTAAAAATATAAGTAATATCAGCACATTACCAAGGTGGCGGAGACGGAGGGATTCGAACCCTCGATACGGTTTCCCGTATGACGCTTTAGCAAAGCGTTGGTTTCAGCCACTCACCCACGTCTCCGGATAACGGCTCGAAGGCAGGGCCTATAGCGACGGGTTTCGCAGCAATCAACGCCCAGCTTGACGTGAAATCGACTCAATTTGCCGCTCGTTCATTGCCGCGACAGCCCCGCCCCCTACAAAAGGGCCAATCTGATGAGCTGGGGTAATTCCGCGATGAACGTTCGTGCACTGGTGTTGATGGCTGCGACGGCCGCATTCGCGATGACGGCCATGCCCGCCGCCGCCCAGCAGCAGATGACCACGATCGATCCCAACACCGCGATCGATTCGGACATCAACACGCCCCCGCCCGCGCAGGACCCGTACAACCGGCCGGCGCAGCAGCAGGACGTGCCCGCCCCGCCGCCGCAGGATCCCTATCCCCAGCAGCAGGGCCCGGCCGGCCAGCAGCAGCAGCCCGCCCCCTCCGCCCAGCAGGGCGGCACCTCGCGCGACCAGGCCACCACCTACCAGCAGGACGAGCTGGTCGGCGCCGCCGAGGGCGTGTTCGGCAAGGGCGCATCGGGCCTGGCCAAGCTGATCGAGGACATCCTCAAGGACCAGGGCCAGCCCAATGGCTATATCGCCGGCAGCGAAGCCTCGGGCGCGATCGGCGTCGGCCTGCGATATGGTTCGGGCATGCTGTTCCACAAGGTCGAGGGCCAGCGGAAAGTCTACTGGACCGGCCCGTCGATCGGCTTCGACCTGGGCGGCGACGCCAACAAGGTGTTCGTGCTGGTCTACAACCTCTACGACACCCAGGACCTCTACAAGCGCTTCCCCCAGGGCGAGGGCCGCGCCTATTTCGTCGGCGGCCTCTCCGCCTCCTATATGCGCCGCGGCGACGTGGTGCTGATCCCGGTGCGCCTGGGCGTCGGCTGGCGGCTGGGCGTCAACGCCGGCTATATGAAGTTCAGCGAAAAGGCGCGCTGGCTGCCCTTCTGAGGTCTGCGCCCCGAGATTCAGCCCTTCCGGTTCCCCGGCGAAAGCCGGGGCCCAGGGTCACGAGCGATCCGGCAGAAACCCTGGGCCCCGGCTTTCGCCGGAGAGCCGCTGAACCCGCCATTCCCTTGGATTCCCCTCCCGCGAACCGGAAATCGCACATTTCAACGAACCATATAGGCACTTTTTGCTTGACATCGTCACGCTGATATGGCACAAAACGGGAACGCTGAAGAATTGCGAGTCGGGCCGGGGCGGCAACGCCATCCGGCCCTTTTCTTTTTCGGGAGAGGCGCCGTGGAGAAGAAGCGACGGCACTGGGTGCGCTGGTCCAAGACCAAGCGCGAAGCATTCCTCGATCACCTCGCGGGCACCGCCAATGTCCGCGCCTCGGCCGATGTCGCCGGGGTGACGCCGCCGAGCGTCTATCACCTGCGGCGCAAGGACGAGGAATTCGCCGAGGAATGGCGCAAGGCGCTGGCGCTTGGCTATGACATGCTGGAGACCGAGCTGCTCGGCCATATCCTGGCCGGCGGCGGCAGGACGATCGCTTGCGCCGACGGGCGCGAGATCGATGTGCAGGAGGCGATCCGCCTGCTCGGCCTGCATCGCAACAGCCTGAAGGGCAAATGGAAGGGCGGCCCGCCGCTCAAGCGGGCGCGGCCCGAGGATACCGATGCGGCCATCATGCGGAAGCTCGACGCGATCGATCGCGCCCGGGCCCGCGAAGCCGCGGAGCGCGCGGAGAAGCAGGATGGCCAATGACGCGTTCGAGCGGCTGCTCACCTATCCGCCCGACAAGCGGGCCGATGCGATCCGCGCGCTGAGCGCCCCGCAGAAGCGCGAATATGTCGAGCGCTGGTGGCAATGGGCGCATCGCGGGCAATGCGAGCCCGGAGGCGACTGGCGGATCTGGCTGATCCGCGCCGGGCGCGGCTTCGGCAAGACCCGCGCGGGCGCCGAATGGGTGCTGGCCCGGGCGCGCGCGCATCCCGGTGCGCGGATCGCGCTGGTCGGCGCCAATGAAGCCGATGTGCAGCGGGTGATGGTGGAAGGCGAAGGCGGCCTGCTTGCCAGCGCCCGCGAGGATGAGGAACTGGTGTGGCACCGGACCACCGGCGCGCTGCGCTTTGCGAACGGAGCGCAGGCCCAGGTCTATTCGGCTGCGGCACCCGACAGCCTGCGCGGCCCCGAGCATCATTTCGCCTGGTGCGACGAGCTCGCCAAATGGGGGCGCGGCGGCCAGGCGGCCTGGGACAATCTGGCGATGACGCTGCGCGTGGGCGAGATGCCGCAGATCGTGGTGACCACCACTCCGCGCCCGGACAAGCTGATGCGGATGGTGATGGCGCTGCCCGGCGTGCACGAAACCCTGGGCAAGACGCGCGACAATCCGTGGCTGCCGGCAAGCTTCGTCGAGGCGATGACCGCGCAATATGCGGGCAGCAGGCTCGGCCGGCAGGAGCTGGACGGCGAGATGCTCGACCAGGTGGAAGGCGCGCTGTGGACGCGCGACCTGCTCGATGCCTGCCGGGCGGACGCAATGCCCGAGCTGGTACGCCGGATCATCGGCGTCGATCCGCCGGCAGGGATCGGCGGCGACAGCTGCGGGATCGTGGCGGCGGCGCTGGGACGCGACGGCAAGGCCTATGTGCTCGAGGATGCGAGCGTGCACGGGGTATCGCCCGAGCGCTGGGCGCATGCGGTGGCGGCCTGTGCCGCGCGGCACGATGCCGATCGGATAGTGGCGGAGAAGAACCAGGGCGGCGCGATGGTGAAGGCCGTGCTGCTCGGCGCCGACAGCAATTTGCCGGTGACCCTGGTGCATGCCAGCCAGGGCAAGGCGGCACGCGCCGAGCCGGTGAGCCTGCTCTACGAAGGCGGCAAGGTGCGGCACGCCGGCGCCTTCCCGGCGCTGGAGGACGAATTGTGCGGGCTGGTGATGGGCGGCGGCTATGAAGGCCCCGGCCGATCGCCGGACCGCGCGGACGCGCTGGTCTGGGCGCTGCACGAGCTGATGCTCGGGCGCAGGGGCAAGGCGGCGATCCGGGTTTTGTGAAGAGTGGGGCTTTTGAAGTTGGGCGGGCAAGCTCGCCCAGCGTCATCCCCGTGCGGGTGGGATCGAGGGTTTGTCCTGCTGGGCCCTGGATTCCAGCCTGCGCGGGGATGACGGAAGAATAAGCGAGGTCATGAAATCTCTCCTCCCTGCAAGGGAGGGGATGGGGGGTGGGTCCCTGCCCGCGATACGGCGAGGCATTGCGTCCAGCTGCAGTATCGCCAGGCACCCACCCACCCCCGGCCCCTCCCTTGCAGGGAGGGGAGTTTCAATCAGGAGAAAAGCGATGACGGGACCGATCCGGGCCCGGCGGGCGGCTGCGCTTGCCGGGATGCTGATGCTGTGCGGGTGCGCGATCGGGCGGGCCGCGCTGGATGCGGGAAGCGCGGCGCTGGTGGCGCGCTTCGATGCGGACCGCGATGGCGGGCTGGACCGGGCGGAGGTTGGCGCGATGGTCTCGGCCGCGGTGCCGGGAAGCGGGCCGGCGATCGATGCCGCGCGCGCCGGGCTGGCGGCGGGATACTGGACGCGGGATTGCGACCGCGACGGGAAGCTGAGCGCCGGTGAGGTGGGGGCGGTTGGTGGGTGCGGGGGTTAGGGCTCGGCCATTAATCACTCCTCCCCCTCCGGGGGAGGATTTTAGAGGTCCGTCTTCGCCGCTTCCGTTTCAAACCAGCAGACCCTCGAGTTTCAGGAGCAACGCATGAAATGGTTCGGGCGAAAGTCCGTGCGCGAAGGCGCGCGGCCGGCTTTGTCGCGCGCGGGCAGCTTCGCCGGCAGCATGGGCGAATGGCCGCGCAGCTACGAAGCGCAGGTGCGCGACGCCTATTGCCACAATCCGGTGGCGCAGCGGGCGGTGAAGCTGGTCGCCGAGGGCGCGGGCAGCGCGGCGTTGAAGGCCAGCGATCCGGCGCTGCTCGCGCTGGTGACGGCGCGCAGCGGCGGCCAGCCGCTGATCGAGACGCTGGCGGCGCAGCTGCTGCTGCACGGCAATGGCTATGTCCAGGTGCTGGCCGATGACGGCGGCGCGGTGCGCGAGCTCTATGCGCTGCGCCCCGAGCGAGTGAGCGTGGAGCCCGATGCGCGGGGCTGGCCGGTCGCCTATCGCTACAAGGTGGGCGAGCGGGTGGCGCGGCTGGCGGCCGAGGATGGCGGCGGGCGGCCGGCGGTGATCCACCTGCGCAATTTCTCGCCGATCGACGATCATTATGGCCTGGGCTGCCTGGGCGCGGCTTCAGGTGCCGTCGCGATCCACAATGAAGCGGCGCGCTGGAACAAGGCGCTGCTCGACAATGCGGCGCGACCTTCGGGCGCGCTGGTCCATGATCCGGGCGACGGCAGCGCGATGCCGGCCGACCAGTTCACCCGGCTGAAGCGCGAGATGGAGGAAGGGTTCGCCGGCGCCGCCAATGCCGGACGGCCGATGCTGCTCGAGGGCGGGCTGAAATGGCAGGCGATGAGCCTGACCCCGGCGGACATGGATTTCGTCGGGCTCAAGGCCGCGGCGGCGCGGGATATCGCGCTGGCGTTCGGCGTGCCGGCGATGCTGCTCGGGCTGCCGGGGGATGCGGCGTACGCGAATTATCGCGAGGCCAATCGTGCCTTGTGGCGGCTCGCGATCCTGCCGCTGGCCGACAAGATACTGAGCGGGATCGCCGAGGGGCTGGTCGGCTGGTTCCCGGGGGCGAGCCTGGCGGTGGACCTCGATGCGCTGACCGCGCTGGCCGAGGACCGCGAGCGGCTCTGGGCGCAGGTCGGCGCCGCGCCCTTCCTCAGCGATGACGAGAAGCGTGAAATGATAGGTGTGAAATGAGTAACGGTGAGATGCTGGCCCAGCTGATCGGGCAGGCCGAAGCGGAGGGTGCCGGGCTGGTGACCCTGCGCGCGATCGCCGAGGAAGCGGGCGAGCTGGGGGCGCAGCGGGCGCTGACCCGGCTGGGGCTGGCCGATGCCGGCGCGGCCAAGGACATGGGCGAGCTGCGCGAGCTGCTGGGGGCATGGCGCGACGCCAAGCGCTCGGCGTTGAAGGCGGCGTTCCAATGGGCCGGGCGGATGGCGGCGGCGTTGCTGCTGGTCGGGCTGGCGGTGAAGCTCGGTTTCCCCGGGTGGCTGAAATGACCGTGCGCTTCGCGGGATACGCCGCGGTGTTCGACGCGGTGGATCGCGGGGGCGATGTCGTGCGCAGGGGCGCCTTTGCGGGCGCGCGGCGGGTGCCGCTGCTCTGGCAGCATGCCGGGGCGCCGGTCGGCGAGATCGAGACGATCGGCGAGGATGCGCGCGGGCTGCGCGTGATCGGGCGAGTGGCCGAAGGCGCGCTGGCCGAACGCCTGCGCGCGGGCGCGGTGACCGGGCTTTCGTTCGGATATCGGGTGAAGGAAGCGCGGCGCGGCAACGTGCGCGAGATCACGTCGCTCGACCTGGTCGAAGTGAGCCTGGTGGCAAGCCCGATGCAGCCGCTGGCGCGGGTGCACGCGCTGGATTGACCTTTCGAAATGGGATTTTCTGACCCGGCGGGATGCTCCCGTCCGGGCTTTTGGCGTGGACGGGAGACGGGCATGATCGAAGTGAAGGCGGATGCGCTCGAGGCGAGCTTCGAGGCAGTGGAACGCAGCGGGCTGCCGCCGGAGCGGCCGATGCTGGAAGGCGCGCGGCCGATCGGCGGGAGCGCGTTCGAGAGCTTCCTGCGCTCGGGCGGCGGGCTCGAGGCCAAGGCGATGAGCGGGGCGAGCGATGTCGCGGGCGGCTATGCGGTGCCCGACGAGCTCGATGCGCGGATCGATGCGACGCTGAAGGCGGTGTCGCCGATCCGGAGCATCGCCAGCGTGGTGCGGGTGGGCTCAAGCGGCTACCGCAAGCTGGTGGCGAGCGGCGGGTTCGAGAGCGGCTGGGCGGCGGAGACCGCGGCGCGCGACGAGACCGACACGCCGGTGTTCAACGAAGTCGCGCCGCCGATGGGCGACCTCTATGCCAATCCGGCGGCGAGCCAGGCGATGCTCGACGACGCGGCGTTCGATGTCGAGAGCTGGCTCAGCGACGAGATCGCGCGCGAGTTCGCGGCGGCGGAGGGTGCGGCGTTTGTCGGCGGCAATGGCGTCAACAAGCCGCGCGGCTTCCTGGCGTCGCCCAATGCGGCAACCGGCGACGGCGTGCGGGCGTTCGGGACGCTGCAATATCTGGTGAGCGGCGCGGCGGGCGGCTTCGCGGCCAATCCCGAGGAGAAGCTGATCGACCTGGTCCAGGCGCTGCGCGCGCCGTACCGCCAGGGGGCGAGCTGGGTGATGAATTCGGCGACGCTCGCCCGGGTGCGCAAGTTCCGGACGAGCGACGGCGCGCTGCTGTGGCAGCCGGGGCTGGCGGCGGGGCAGCCGGCGACCTTGCTGGGATATCCGGTGGTCGAGGCCGAGGACATGCCCGACATCGCGGCGAACAGCCTGTCGATCGCCTTCGGCAACTTCCAGGCGGGATACCTGATCGCCGAGCGCGGCGAGACGCAGATCCTGCGCGATCCCTATTCGAACAAGCCGTTCGTCCATTTCTACGCGACCAAGCGCGTCGGCGGGATGGTGAGCAATTCGGAAGCGATCAAGCTGCTGAAATTCGCGGCCTGATCCTTCCCCGGGGCCGCGCCGGGGAGGGCGGCCCCACCCCTTTCACATGCGGAGAGCGAGATGGAGTTTCCGCCTTTTCCGGGCGCGGTGATCGGTGCCGCGCGCGACGCTGCCCGCGCGCATCTGCGGATCGCGGGCGACGGCGAGGACGCGCTGATCGAGGCGCTGGCCGGTACCGCGCTGGCGCTGGCCGAGCGCTTCACCGGCACCGCGCTGATCGCGCGCGACTTCGGCGAGACCGTGGATACCAGGAACCGCTGGCAGGCGCTCGCCGCGCTGCCGGTGACCGCGATCGATGCCGGGATCGACGTGGCGATCGACATCGACACCCAGGGCGTGGGCTGGGTGCGCACGCGCGGGCGGCAGAGCGTCGCCTATCGTGCGGGGACGGCGGCGGGTTGGGGCGACCTGCCGCCGCCCATCGCGACCGGCGTGGTGCTGCTGATCGCCCACCTGTTCGACCATCGCGAGCGCGACATGGCGCCGCCGGCGGCGGTGAGCGCGCTGTGGCGGCCCTATCGCCGCGTGCGGCTGGCGGCATGAGGAACGCGGTGCGGCGGGCGATCGATCGGGTCGCCGAAGCGGTGCGCACCGCGGTGCCCGATGCGCGGGTCGAGCTGCGCGACGACGGCATCGCGATCGAGGGGCGCGGGCTGCGCGCGCGGCTGCGCTGGATCGGAGGGCTGCTCAAATGAGCGTGCAGCAAGTGCTGCAGGTGGCGCTGGTCGAGGCGCTGGCCGGGCTCGAGGTGACGGCAGTGTTCGACGCGCCGCCGGTGCGCGCCGCGCGGCCCTATGCGCTGGTCGAGGAAGCCTGGCTGACCGACTGGGGCACCAAGGACATGGCCGGGCGCGAGGGGCGGTTCGCGATCACCTTGTTCGACGCGGGCGAGCGCCCTGCCCGGTTGCGCGCGCTGGCCGGCGAAGTCGAGGACCGGATCGCGGCGATGCCCCGCGGCATCGGCCAGGGCTGGGCGATCGCCAGCCTGGTGCTGCTGCGCTCGCGGATATCCCGTGACGGGGACTCGCGCTGGCAATCGGTGAGCGAATTTCGCGTGCGGATGCTCCGCAGCGAACTCTGACAGGAGAGAGACATGGCGGCAGAAAAGGGCAGCGCGTTCCTGCTCAAGGTGGGGAACGGCGCGACGCCGGTGGTGTACGCCACCGTGGCGGGGCTGCGCACCACGCAGCTGAGCGTGAACGGCGAGATGGTGGCGATCACCAGCAAGGACAGCGGCGGGTGGCGCGAGCTGCTGTCCGGCGCGGGCGTCCGATCGGTGAGCGTATCGGGCGCCGGGGTGTTCACCGGATCGATCGCGGAAGCACGGCTCAAGGCCAATGCGCTCTCGGGCGCGATCGATGACTATCGGCTGAGCTTCGAGAGCGGCGAGACGATGACCGGGCGCTTCCTGGTGACGCGGCTCGACTATGCCGGGGATTTCAACGGCGAGCGCAGCTACACGCTGAGCCTGGAAAGCTCCGGGCCGGTGGTGTCGGCATGAGCGCGGCGGCGAACCCCGAACGGGGCGAGGCGGCACTCGTGCTGGACGGCGTCACCCATGTTCTGCGGCCGAGCTTCCAGGCGCTGGTGGCGGCGGAAGCCGAGATCGGGCCGCTGTTCGAACTGGTCGAGCGCGCGGCTTCGGGCCGGCTGGGCATTGCCGAGATTGCCGGGCTGTTCTGGCATTGCCTGCGCGAACCGCCGGCGATCGACCGGGCGGCGTTCGGCGAAGCGCTGGCGGCGGCGGGGCTCAAGGCGCTGACCCCCGCGCTGCGCATGCTGATCGGGCAGATCCTGGCCGGGCGCTGATGCGGTTCGCGGACAATGCCCGGCGACTGGCCGGCGCGGCGGGCGCGATGTTCGGATGGAAGCCGGATGATTTCTGGGCGGCAACCCCGGCCGAGCTGGGCGCGCTGCTCGATGCGATCCGCGGCGAGGCCGAGCTGCCACCCGACACCGCCATGATGACGCGGCTCAAGGAGCAATTTCCCGATGGATGAGGAAGAGATCGAGCGGCTGATCGTCAGCGTGCGTGCGGATACCCGCGCCTTTGCCCGCGATGTCGAGGAAATGCGGAGCGGGCTGGAAGGGCCGATGGGCGCCGGCGCCGAACGCGCCGGGCGGGCGATCGAAAACGCCCTGCTGCGCGCCGTACGCACCGGCAAGTTCGGCTTCGAGGATCTGAAGCGCGTCGCACTGAGCGTGATGGACGAGATCGCCCGCGCGGCACTGCGCGACGGCATCGCCTCGATCGCCGGCGGCGGCAGTGGCGGATCGGGCGATGGCGGGCTTTCCGCGCTGACCAGCCTGGTGATGTCGCTGTTCGGATCGCCGGGCCGGGCGACCGGCGGACCCGTGAGCCCCGGCCGGCCCTATTGGGTGGGCGAGCGCGGGCCGGAACTGTTCGTGCCGGCGAGCGCGGGGAGCGTCGCGGTGCCGGCGGGCGGCGGTGGGCGCGACGTGCGGGTGGCGATCACCGTGAATGCGGCTGCGGATGTGGCGCCGCGCGCGCTGGCGCAATCGAGCCGCCAGGTGGCGCGGGCGGTGCGGGCGGCGTTGGCGGGAGTGGACTAGGGCGTATCCGATAGCGATGCCGTTCGAGAGGTTCCCGCGCCATCGACAGTCGGCCGAGACTGGCCCCCGGCCTTCGCCGGGGAACCGAATATAGGACCTAAGGCGCGGTATCCTTCTCGCGCACCATGCTCCGGACGATCGCCTGCTTCTTCATCATCGAGAAGGCGTTCCCGTTTCCGGAACAAAGGCCCTCGAGGAAGCCGCGATCATTGGCGGTCAGCGCAGTGGGTGCGGCATCGTCGCCATCGGGCGTGAAGGCCGAGAGGATCGAGTTCTGGCCAGCCGCCTCGCGCAGGCGGGCGCCGCTCAGCGCGCGCATCGCGGCATAGTCGGCGGCTTGACGGAGATCGCGGTCCGCCATCGCGTCGCGATCGATCAGCACGGTCGCGCTCAATATGTCCCGTCGGGTCAATGCGGAGAGCCGGCTCGAGGTCGAGAGGCGCAGGTCAGGCGCGGAGCCCGGCGTGTAGCGCGGGCGGTCTCCGTCGCGGCTGCGCGTCTCCACTTCGATCCAGGCGCGGGCGGCCCCCGGTTCCGCGGCGATCCGGCGCAGATCGGTGAGGCTCTGGCTGTTGGCGCCCTGGGCATTGGCGTGCTTGAGCTTGCCGACCGCGGCCTTGCCGTCGGACACGAAAAGCACGAGCAGATTCGGCGTACATCCCTGATCGCCGACCCGAAGCTTCACGGAGCGCGCGATTTCACCGACGCGATCGGCGACAACCCGGTTAGCCTCGGTCGGCAGGCCGGCGACACCGACACAGACGGGATCGTAGAAGCGCGCGAACGGCGCATCGAAGGGGACGACCGGCGCGACATTCTCGACATAGCGGCGCGCGGCATCTTCCGACGACCGGCCCGAAACCACGATGTCTTCCGAGGGAACGACCTGCGACAGGGCGAGAAGCAGTTCGGCAAGCATTCGACACCTCATGGTTTGTTCGGGGCAGCTACGCGCCCGCCATCGTCAGTGGCGCAGCCAGCGGCCGCCGGGCAAGACGGACGCTCCGAAAAATGCACCATTATGCTGTAGTTGCGGGCTATTGATGGCAAGCGGAGGCATCGAACCGAGCGTCACCCGCCGCGTTGACGGCTGGCTCCAGCTTCAGGCCGGGTGATAGACGTCCCAGCATCGCTCCGGTGCGCCGAACGCCAGAGGAACCAGCGCGGAAAGCAAAGCGGCCGGCGTCGCGAAAACACAGCCCGCAGCTTGCTGCACTGCCCCGTTCCGCCGGGCCGCGCGAAGCGCATCCCGAGGCAGTTTCTCGGGCGAGAACAAGGCGAAACCGGGCTCCCACCGCTGAAGCCGCAGGGCACCATAAAATGCGGTTCCCATGCCATCGGATTGCTGGAAGACAAAGCCATCGGCACGGCCGACGACAGGGATGAGCGCCACGGTCTCGGGCCATGCGCCCCCCGACAGCTTGTAGTGATCGCCCTCGATGCGGAAGCCCAAAGTGCTGTCTCCGATGGCGTTCCGATAGCTGCCGCCGATCAACGGGAGCTGCCCCGCGCCGAACGCGAGAAGCGGCGACGACGACAAATAGATCGCACGCACCTGAGGCGAACGGAAAAGGGTGCGGAAATCCATCGGCGCAAACCTATCAGCGGGCCAGCGCCAATCCAAGCTGGCGCAAGCCCGCGATTTCGCTCCGGCACCCGCGAATGCCGGCCACCTCTGTGGAGGGGCACAACTCAAGATCGGGAGTAACAAGATGGGCTGGTGGCTCGCCGATGCGCGCCGCGGGCAGGCCGAGGGCGTGCTCTCGCGCTTCGATCCCGCGTACTGGACGGTCAATTTCCCGCGGCCGATGATGGCATCGGTCATCACCACCGCGCCCGATGCGCTGCGGGTGGACGCGGTCTTCTACCGCCAGGACGACCTGGCCGGGCTGATCTGGGAAGCCGAGGACCGGCACGACCATCCTCTGCTGCGCTACGAGACGGCACGCGACTTCCGCGCCTGCCGGCTTCGCTTTCGCTGGCGCTCGTCGGGCGTGAAGCCGCTCGATGGCGTGCACGGACCGGTGCTGACGATCGAGGGACGCGATGCCGCGGGCGCGCCGCGCGCCTGGTATGTTCGGCTGTGGAACTATGCCGAAGGGTCGGGCGAAGACGCCTTGGTCTCGATCGACTTCGCCAGCGTGCAGGGCGGCTATCTGTTGCCCGACGAGGCAGATCCGGTCTGGGCCGGCGATGTCGACCGGATGTTCGTATCACTGGTCGCGCCGGGCTATAGCGGCGCGGACGCCGATCTTGCAGTGCCGGCCGAGGGATGGGCTGAGCTGAGCGACATCGCCTGTGAGGGATCGGGCGCGGTGCTGGCGGCTGGCGACGTGATCGTGCCCGAGCATGGTCTCAGCATCGCCAACGGCTATGACGACAATTACCACCTGACGCCCGAGCGGCTGCTGCGCAACATCGTCCAGCTCGGCTGGCGCGGGACGATCCTGCACTATGTCGGGATGAGCCATTATTTCCGGCTCGAGGCGAGTTCGGGCGGCCATTATGCGAGCCTTGGCGCGACCGCGCTGAATGTCGCCTGCCGGGCCTGGCATGCCGATTTTGCGGCGCGGGCCAGGGCGCTGGGCTACGAACTAATCCTGTCGCTTTCCTATGAACTGCTCGACCAGCATTGCTGGGGCGACTGGAAGCAGCGCGCAGCGGATGGTTCGCCGGCGCTGACCGGATGGGAGCCGCCTTCGACCCTGCTCTCGCCGGCGCATGGCGGCGCGATGGCCTATCTGCAGGCGGTGGCGCGGGAGTTTGCCGGGATCGCGCAGGCGGCCGGGCTGCGCGTGCGCTTCCAGATCGGCGAGCCCTGGTGGTGGACGCTGCCCGATGGGAGCCTGTGCATCCATGATGCGGCGACGCAGGCGGCGCTGGCCGGGGCAAGCGACATCGAGGAAGCGGCCGGCGCGCTGCTGGCGGCATCGACGCTGGCGCTGCGCGATGCGGTGCGCGAGGTGGCGGCGGACGCGGAGACGCTGCTGCTGGTCTATGCACCGACCGCGCTGGTTCAGCCCAAGGCCAATGTGCCGATCGGCTGGGCCCGGCCTGCCTTCAATGTGCTGCAGCTCGAGGATTATGACTGGGCGGCGGCCGGCAATGTGGCGGCGAGCGCGCGCGGGATCGCCGCGATCGAGGCGCGGCTCGGCTATCCGGCGGAGGATCAGCATTATCTGGCAGGCTTCGTGCTGCGGCACGAGGATCGCCGGCAATGGCCCAATGTCGCGGCGGCGGCCGGACGGGCGCGGCGGCGCGGGGTGGCCCAGACCTATGTCTGGGCGCTCCCCCAGGTGCTGCGCGACGGCTTCGTGCATTTCGAAACGGAGGAAGCAATGGATGCGTTCGACGACGTGCTGTTTCCGCTCGCGCTGGGCCGCGAAGCGGAAGTGGCCCCCGAGGTCTCGACTTCGATCGTGACCAGCGCGGGCGGGCGCGAGAGGCGCAATGCCGAATGGGCGGAGGCGCGGACCCGCTATGATGTCGGGCCGGGGCTGCGCTCCGAGACGGACATCATGGAACTGCTCGCCTTTTTCCGGGCGCGGATGGGGCCGGCACGCGGCTTCCGGCTGCGCGATCCGTTCGACTGCGTGGCGGTGGACGAGCTGATCGGCTTTGGGGACGGCACCAACCAGCGCTTCCCGCTGGTGCGGACCTATGGAAGCGTGGTTCGGCGGATCACCCGGCCGGTGGCGGCGACGCTGCAGGTGATGATCGACGGCATGGAGACCGAGGACTTCGTGCTGGGGGAAGGCGGCGTGGTGACACTCGGCCTGGCGCCGGCCGAGGACGTTGCCGTGAGTGCGACCTTTATCTTCGACGTGCCGGTGCGCTTCGCCGAGGATCATCTGCGCGTGAGCCGCGCGACCTTCTAGGCCGGGGCGCTCGCCTCGGTGCCGCTGGTGGAGATCCGCGAATGAGCTGGCTGGCGGAAGCGCTCACCACGCTGGCGCTGTGCTGGCGGATCGAACGGCGCGACGGGGTGACGATCGGGCTGACCGCGCATGACCGGGACATCGAATGGGACGGGCTGGTCCACCGGGCGGCACCCGGCATGGTGCCGAGCGCGATCACGCGGGGGGCCGGGCTCGATCCGGCGAGCATGGACGTGACCGGTGCATTGACCAGCGAGGCGATCGGCGAGGCGGACCTGCTCGCCGGGCGCTGGGACGGCGCGCGGGTGGCGATCTTCGCCTGTGACTGGACCGATCCGGCCCGGCAGGTGGCGCTGGGCGAAGGGACGATCGGCGGGCTCGAGACGCGCGGCGGCGTGCTCACCGCCGAGCTGCGCGGGGCGATGGCAGCACTCGAGCGGCCCGTGGTCGAGGAGACCTCGCCCGAATGCCGGGCCGAGCTGGGCGACAAAAGATGCCGGGTGGCAATGGCGGGGCGCCGGCGCTTCGCCCGAGTGACGGCGATCGCCGACAATGTGGTGACCCTCGATACCGGGGAGCCGGTGGCCAATGGCTATGCCCAGGGGCGGCTGCGCTGGATCAGCGGCGCCAATTCGGGGCTGGAGGACGCGATCCTCGGCTCCGCCGGTACGACGCTGACCCTGCGCCGGCCGCCGCGCTTCGACGCGCCGGGACGCGTGCTGCTCGTCGAGGGGTGCGACCGGCGCCTGGCGACCTGCGCGGAGCGGTTCGGCAATGCGGTCAACTTCCGGGGCGAGCCCTATCTGCCCGGCATCGACCTGCTGACCCGCTATCCGGGCGGATGAGCGCGGTGCTTGCGCGTGCCCGCGCGATGATCGGCGTGCGCTTCCGGCCGCGGGGCCGGACACGCGAGGGGCTCGACTGTGTCGGGCTGGCGGGCTGGGCATATGGCGCCGCGATACCCGCTGGCTATGCGATGCGGAGCGACGACCGGGCACGGGTGTCCAGGGTGGCGGCGTCGCTTGGGCTGGTCATGACCGAAGCGCGGCAACCCGGCGACCTGGTACTGCTCGCGAGCGGGCCGGGGCAGCTGCACCTCGGCATCGATAGCGGGACCGGGCTGATCCATGCCGACGCGATGCTGCGCCGGGTGGTCGAGCGGCCCGACCCGCTCCCCTGGCCGGTGATCGGCCGCTGGCGAAAATCGGAGGACTGACAATGGCGACCCTGGTGCTCACCGTCGCCGGCGGACTGATCGGCGGTCCGGCGGGCGCGGCGATCGGATCGATGATCGGCAACGTCATCGACCATGAGATCCTGTTCAAGCCCAAGGGCCGCGAGGGACCCCGGCTGAGCGACCTCAAGGTGCAGACTTCCTCCTATGGCACGCAGGTCCCGAAGCTCTTCGGGACGATGCGCGTGGCCGGATCGGTGATCTGGGCGACCGACCTGGTCGAGCATCGCGACCGGCAATCGGGCGGCAAGGGGCGCCCGAGCACCACGACCTACAGCTACACCGCCAGCCTGGCGGTGGCGCTTTCGGCGCGGCCGATCCTGGGCGTGGGACGGATCTGGGCGGACGGCCAGCTGCTGCGCGGCGCCGCCGGCGACTTCAAGGCCCGCACCGGCTTCCGGCTGCACCTGGGCGGCGAGGACCAGCCCGCCGATCCGCTGATCGTGGCGGCGGAAGGTGCCGGACGGGCACCGGCGCATCGCGGTATCGCCTATGCCGTGTTCGAGGATCTCGAACTCGGCCCCTGGGGGAACCGCATCCCGTCGCTCAGCTTCGAAGTGGAGGCCGATGCGGCCCCGGTGCCGGCCGGCGACATCGCCGTGGCCCTGGGCGCGCTGAACCAGGCCGATCCGAGCGTTGCCCTGGCAGGCTTCGCCGCGCAGGGCGCGAGCCTGGCCAGCATAGTCGAAGTGCTCGGCCAGGCTGCGGGCGGCTGGTTCGGCGAGGGACCGATGCTGCACTGCGGCACCGGCGAGGCGATCACGATCGAGGACAGCGGCGTCGGCGGGCACGGGCGCGGGAACCGCAGCGTCGCCTCGGCGACCCGGGTGCCGCGCACGCTGAGCCTCAGCCATTACGACCCAGCCCGCGACTGGCAGATCGGCCTGCAGCGCGCCGGCGGTACCGGTCCAGCCAGCCGGGACATGCGAATCGAGCTGCCCGCCGCGATAGACGCCGGGACCGCGCGGACGCTGGCCGAGGCCGCGCTGCTCCGCGCGGACACAGAACGCACCCGCCGGACGGTGCATCTGGGCTGGGAAGCGCTTGCCGTCTCGCCCGGCAGCCGGGTGCGTATCGCGGGCACGCCGGGCATCTGGCGTGTCGATGGTTGGAAGTTCGAGGGCATGTCGGTGTCCCTCGACTGTGTTGCCCTGGCCCCCGAAGTCGCCCCCCTGCCGGGCAGCGGAGGCCGCGCCCTCGGCGCCGGGGACGTGGCCATCGGACGTACGATCCTGCACGCGTTCGAGCTCCCGCCGATCGACGATGCGCCCGCAACAACCCCGAGAATCGCGATTGCCGCGGCCGGCGAAGCCGAGGGATGGCGCCGGGCGGCGTTGCTGCTCAGCATCGACGGCGGCACGGCATGGCAGGAAATCGGCGGCACGCAAGGCATCGCCGTACTCGGCCGGATCCGCACGCCTCCCGGACGCGCAGCGCCGCAGATCGAGGACCGGAGAAACCATGTCGTCGTCGAACTCGCCAATCCCGCAATGCTGCTCGACCATGCGGATGACATCGCGCTCGACGCAGGAGCGAATCTCGCGATGCTGGGCGACGAACTGATCCAGTTCAGGCGCGCCGAGCGGCTCGATGCACGACAATGGCGCCTTTCCGGCCTGTGGCGCGGCCGGCGTGGCACCGAAAATGCGATCGGGAGCCAGGTCGAGAGCAACCGCTTCGTGCTGCTCGACGCCCGGACAGTCACTATGACCGACGTACCGCTAGGCGCAATCGGCACCGAGGTGCGGCTGCTGGCCGAGGGCGCGGGAGACGTAGGCGAAGCCGCACAGGCGTTCGCTGCCATCAATGGCATCTCGTTGCTGCCACTCCCTCCCGTTCAGCTCTTCGCCCGCAGGCTATCGAACGGCGGGGTCCGGCTGACCTGGGTGCGCCGCAGCCGGTCGGACTGGCGATGGGAGGACGGGCGCGACCTGGCTCCGGAGCCCGGCGGCGAGCGCTACCGCGTAACCCTGATCCCGAACAACGGCATCGGATGGACCGTGGAGACGCTGGCGCCCGAAATGACACTAGGGGCCGCCGCCATCGCAGGAGGGGCGAGAATCGAGGTGCGTCAGCTCGGCATCACCGGAACCTCCCCGCCCGCAACGCTGACCCTGCCCGATCAAGGAGAATCCGCATGACCGAGATGACCAGCCGACTCGACCTGCCGCTGCTCGACGCCGGGCAGGCGCAGAAGGAAATCCATCACAATGAAGCGCTTGTCCGGCTCGACCTGCTGGTCCAGGCGGCGGCCGAAGGGACGGACCTGAACATCGCACCGGAAACCCCCGCTCCCGGCCAGTGCTGGATCGTGGGTGGCGCGCCGGTGGGAGCCTGGTCAGGTCATGGGGGTGACGTCGCCGGCTGGACGGAGGGTGGCTGGCGCTTCGCAACTCCGCGCGAGGGCATGCGCCTCTGGCTTGGCCACGGTGCCGGATACGCCCTGTTCCGCGACGGCGAATGGCACCAGGGCGAAGCGCATGGTCGGGTTGTCGTCGAAGGGCAACAGGTGGTCGGCGCGCAAATGCCGGAAATTGCGGAACCAGAAGGCGGGACGGTGGTTGATGCGCCAGCGCGGGCCGCAATTTCTGCGGTGATCGTTGCATTGCGTGCGCATGGCCTGATCCATTCCGGCTGACTGTGACGTTCCTGCAACAGTCCCCGGATTTGTGCGCTTGCGCAGAAACTTTCGTTTCGGTACTGAGTTTTTCGCTGTCCGTAGTGACAATCATGAAAGGGGATTAAGATGCGGAAGCTTGCCGTAATTCTGGCACTTGCGACCACCGCGCTGAGCACGCCCGCCCTCGCCCGCGACGATGCGTGGTATGTGGGTGTCGAAGGCGGCGCTATGCTCGTCGAAGACATCAAGTTCGACATCGGCGCTGCCAAGGATGTCGTAACTGCGCACCACAAGGCTGGCTGGGACGCTGACGCAACCGTCGGTTACGACTTCGGTCCGTTCCGTGCGGAAGCCGAAGTTGGCTATCGCGAGGCTTCGGTCAATCGTATCGTCAGCACCGTGACGATGCCGGTTCGCACCGCTGCCGGCGCTGCCGTCAACGCCGCTCCGGGCAACTACGCCTATGCCGGTGGCCGCACTTCGGCCCTGAGCTTCATGGTGAACGGCCTGCTCGACTTCGGTGACGATGATGGCCTTCAGGGCTTCGTCGGCGCTGGTGTCGGTGTCGCGCGCGTCAAGAGCAAGCTCGCTCTGAACAGCTACCAGGACTCGCTGAACGATTCGGACACCGTGTTCGCGTGGCAGGCTCTCGCCGGCATTCGCGCTCCGCTGTCGGACTCGATCGACGTGTCGCTGAAGTATCGCTTCTTCAACAGCTCGACCACCGCGCTGGTGGATGCTTCGGGCCGCACCCTCAACGGTCGGTTCCGTTCGCACTCGATCCTCGGCGGTCTGACCTTCAACTTCGGTGCGCCGGCCCCCGAGCCGACCCCGACGCCGACGCCGGAGCCCACTCCGACGCCGACCTGGACCCCGACTCCGGAACCGACCCCGACGCCGACCGTCGTCTGCACCCCGGGACCGTACATCGTGTTCTTCGACTGGGATAAGTCGGACATCACGCCGGAAGCCGCGAGCATCCTCGACAACGCCATCAGCAACTACCAGAACTGCGGCAACGCACAGGTGATGCTGGCCGGCCACGCCGACCGCTCGGGCTCGGCCAGCTACAACGTTGGCCTGTCGCAGCGTCGCGCTGACTCGGTGAAGGCTTACCTGACCGCTCGTGGCATCGGTGCCGGTGCGATCTCGACCGAAGCATTCGGTGAGAGCAAGCCGCGCGTCGAGACTGCCGACGGCGTTCGCGAGCTGCAGAACCGCCGCGTGGAAGTCACCTACGGTCCGGGTTCGGGCTACTAAGCCAGACCGGTCCCAAGGGACTGACAGAATTGGGGAGGTCGGGAAACCGGCCTCCCTTTTTCTTTGGGCAGTTGCGCTCCGGGCATGAGCCGCACTAGCCCGATCCGGATGATCGATTCGACGATGCCGCTGTCCCTGGAGCGCGATGGCGCCGAGCATTTGCGCGCTGCGGCGCTGGCAGCACGGAACGGAATCGAGGCCGCGCTTGCCGGCCTGCCCGCCGATCGTCCCGGGTTACGCCTTCGCGAGGTAACGGACCTGCCGGACCTGCTCGAAGCGCAAGGCACGATCGGGCGAATCGCCGCTCGACGCCTCGGTCCGGATGCCCGGCCCGTGCGCGCCATCCTGTTCGACAAGAACGACCGGACCAACTGGGCCCTGGGCTGGCATCAGGATCGCACCATTGCCGTCACCGCACGCTGCGATGTGGCCGGTTTCGGCCCATGGACGATCAAGCACGGCATGCACCATGTCGCGCCACCATTCGCGTTGCTCGCCGGAATGCTGACGCTGCGCGTCCACCTGGATCCGGTACCGCTCGACAACGCCCCTTTGCTGATTGCGCCCGGATCACATCGAACCCTGGTTGCGGAGAGCGACATCGAACGGACGGTGGCAGCCTGTGGCATCCATGCCTGCCTGGCCGAGGCAGGCGATGTCTGGGCGTATGCGACGCCGATCCTTCATGCCTCGAATGCCGCCACGCGACCGAAACGCCGCCGCGTGCTGCAGATCGACTACGCCGCAACCGCGCTGCCCGGCAGGCTGGGCTGGCTGGGAATCTAGCTCGCCTCCGCCTGCAGCGCTGCCGCCAGCCACTTCGGCATCAGTGCATCGCCAAGCGATTCCACCCGACGCAATTCCACCATCAGGCCAAGATCCGGATAGGCGATACGCGTCCGGTCGCCCGGCTCGCCCAGCGGCGCGACCACAAGCCGGCGATTGACCTTGGCGCGATAATGCATGCGCGCGGTGTTCTCCTGGCCGACATAGCAGCCCTTGGTGAAGCTGACACCGCCGAGCTCGCCGGCATTGCATTCGAGCCAGAGCGTCTTGTCCTGGCCCAGTTCCTCAACGCCTTCGGTGACACCGAGGCGCAGGCGATGTCCCCGCCAACCATTCGCTTCATCACCCTCCGCCGAGCCCAGCCAGCGATGGCCGAGCGCCGCGAGGCGCGGATCGGGGACGCCCTGCCCCGCATTCGGCGACCAATGCACCCCACCCTCCACCGGCTCGATCGTTATCGGGCGGCGCAGCCGGTAGATGCTCAACCGCCGCACCAGCGCCTCGCGCTGCGTCGCTTCGCAATCGACCAGGATCGAATCACCGTCCGCCCAGAGAATGAAATCGAACAGCGCCTTGCCCTGCGGCGTCAGCAAGGCTGCCCATTGCGGCGTCTCCGGCGTGACACCCGCCATGTCCTGCGTCACCAGCCCCTGGAGGAATCCACGAACATCCTCGCCCGAAATGCGGATCAGGGCGCGGTCGGCTAGTCTGGTGCTGGTATCGGTCATGCCGAACAGGTAGGGGGTGGCCGGGGGCGACGGAAGAGGCGCGGAATATGATTGTCGATCTGAAGCTCAAGGGCGGTCGCGTGCACCTACCCGGTGGCCCTGCCGAAACCGATGTGGGCGTGAAGGATGGCCGCATCGTCGCGATCGGCGGCGTGCTGGAAGCTGGCGAGACGATCGACTGTACCGGCCTCGACGTGCTGCCCGGCGTGATCGACAGTCAGGTCCATTTCCGCGAGCCCGGCCTCGAGGCCAAGGAAGACCTGGAAAGCGGCGCGCGCGCGGCGGTGCTCGGCGGCGTGACCGCGGTATTCGAGATGCCGAACACCAAGCCCAACACCGATTCGGCCGAGGCGGTGCAGGACAAGCTCGCCCGGGCGAAGGATCGCATGTGGTGCGACCACGCCTTCTATGTCGGCGCGACCAACAACAATGCCGAGCATCTCGCCGAGCTCGAGCGCCTGCCCGGCACCGCGGGCGTGAAGATCTTCATGGGCGCCTCGACCGGCGACCTGCTCGTGTCGGACGACGCCAACCTCGCGCGCGTGCTCGCCTCGGGCCATCGCCGCGTCGCGATCCATGCCGAAGACGAGTTCCGCATGCAGGACCGCCTGGGCGAACGCGTCCCCGGCGATCCTTCGAGCCACCCGGTATGGCGCGACGACGAGAGCGCGATGCTGGCCACCCGCCGCATCCTCGGCCTCGCCCGCGCGGCGCGGCGGCGGATCCATGTGCTCCACGTCACCACCCCCGCCGAGCTGGAGCTGCTGGGCCAGCACAAGGACATCGCCACTTGCGAAGTCACCCCGCAGCACCTGACGCTGGCGGGCGAGGAGGCCTATCCCACGATTGGCACCTTCGCGCAGATGAACCCGCCGATCCGCTCGGCGGCGCATCGCGACGGGCTGTGGCACTGGCTCAACCAGGGCGTGCCCGATGTGCTCGGCTCGGATCACGCGCCGCACACCCGCGAGGAAAAGGCGAAGCCCTATCCCGACAGCCCCAGCGGCATGCCCGGCGTGCAGACGCTGCTGCCGCTGATGCTCAACCATGTCGCCGAGGGCCGCACCACGCTGCAGCGGGTGATCGACCTGACCAGCGCCGGCCCGCAGCGCATCTTCGGCATCGCCGGCAAGGGCCGGATCGCGGTCGGCTATGACGCCGATTTCACCGTGGTCGATCTCAAGGCACGCTGGACGATCGAGGAGAGCTGGCTTGCCTCGCGTTGTGGCTGGTCGCCCTTCACCGGCAAGCAGCTGACCGGCAAGCCGATCGGCACGATCGTGCGCGGCAACCGGGTGATGTGGGAAGCCGAGCTCGCCAACCGGGCGATCGGCCGCCCCGTGCGCTTCGAGGCCGTGGAGTTCGGGTGAGGACGGTCTCGCGCACCGATCGCGCCTCCCGGCTCGTCAAGGCGCCGGCCAGCCGGATCTGGCGCGCCTTCATCGATCCCGCGGAGCTGGTGCGCTGGCTCCCGCCCGAAGGGATGACCGGCGAGATGCTGGCATTCGATGCGCGGCCGGGCGGCGGCTACCGCATGGCGCTGTCGTACGACGATCCCGAGCATGACGCGCCGGGCAAGACCTCCGAACATGCTGATGTCGTCGAGGTGCGCTTCACCGCGCTGAACCCGGGCCGGAGCATCGTCCAGGCGGCGGTGTTCGATTCGGAAGACCCGGCCTTTGCCGGCACGATGCGCATGACCTGGACGCTGGAGCCGGCCGACGGCGCCACCCGCGTCGCGATCACCTGCGAGGACGTCCCGCAGGGGATCGGCAAGCAGGACCATGTCCAGGGACTGAAATCCTCGCTCGCCAACCTGGCGGGGTTCGTCGAAGCCTAGGCCGGGATCGCCGCGGCCCAGGCCACGACCTCGTCCTCGCGCCGGGCATGGACCAGCGGCGTCTCCGCAATGCCCGCCGCCGGATCGACGGCGATCGTCGCGTCGTAGAGGAAGGTCGCGTTGCCGCGAATGGTGACCATGCCGTCCGCATCGGACGATCCCATCACCAGCCCGCCCTTGTTGAACACCTTCATCACCGTGCCGAAGGGCACCCGTCCGGTGCGGCCCGCGGCATAGACCGAGGAGGCCATGGCGCTGCCGCAGCTGTCGGTCAGCCCTACGCCGCGCTCATAGGTGCGTACGAACAGGTCCTGCCCGCGCACTTCGACGAAGGAGACATTCGCGCGGGCCGGGATCAGTTCGGGGCCTGCCTCGCACCAGTCGCCGAGCGCGACCAGCTCGGCCTCATCAACCGATTCAACAAATGTGACGAGATGCGGGTTGGGCATCGCGATCGCGGTGAAGGCGCGCGCGCTCGGCAGGCCGGGGATCGGCGCGTCGATGATCTCCGCTGCGTCTACGCGCAGCCCGACATCGGCGGTGCGCGTCGAAGCCGGCCCGGCCGTCTCGCGGATCGTCACCACGCCGGGCGCCAGCGGCTCGGCGCGCGCGACCTCCGCGCTGCTGGTCTTCAGCCGCACCCGGGCATGGTCGAGCCCGAGCAGCTCGAAGCCCAGCCGCGCGGTGCAGCGCAGGCCGTTGAGGCAGGTCTCCGCCTCCGATCCGTCCGAATTGAACATGCGCATGCCGAAATCATGCCCGGCATCGTCGCCCGCGGTGAGCAGCAGCAGCCCGTCGCCGCCCACCGGCCCGGCACGATCGGCCAGCGCCCGCGCCACGCCCGCCCAGTCCGCGTCGGACAGGGTGAGCGCGCGTGCGTCGATCAGGGGAAAGTCGTTCCCCGAGCCATGGCATTTGATGAAGGCGAACCGCATGGCGCCCAGATAGGCGCGCCGCGCGGTGCTGGCTAGGTCCAACCCTAGCCGGCAACCGCCTCGCGCGCCACCGGCCCGCCCATTGCATCGACCATGGCGCGGTCACGCGTGATGATCGCCGCGAAGCTCGGCCGGGCATGCATCGAGGCAACCCAGGCGGCGAGCCGCGGATAGCGTGCCGAATCGACAGTCACGCCGATGCAGCCCAGCGTCGCCAGCGGGCTCGCCACGGCGATGTCCGCCAGCGTCAGCCGATCGTCGACCAGGAACCCGCTCGCGGGGATCGCGCCCTCCAGATACGCCAGGATCGGCGGCATCAGGTCGCGCTCGGCGGCATCGGCCGCCGCATGGTCGCATTCCATCTTGAGCACGCGCGGGCGCACGAAGCGCTGGCCGAAGATCGCGCTCCCGGCCGCCATCATGATCGTGTCGGCGAGCTCGTCGAACCAGATCGTGCGGGCGCGGGCCTGCGGCTCGGCAGGGATCAGATTGGGCTCGGGATATTTGGCATCGAGATAGGCGACGATCGCCGAACTGTCCGAGATCAGGAAATCGCCGTCCTTGAAGCCCGGCATCTTGCCGAACGGGCTGGCAGCCATGAATTCCGGGCTCCCCCGCCCCATCCCGGCGGGCTGCAACTCGAGTTCCAGGCCCTTCTCGGCACCGAACACCATGACCTTACGCACATAGGGCGAAAGCGTCGAACCAAACACGATCATGCCAACCTCTCCCAGGCTTTTGGCAAAAAGGCCTATCCGATCGGTTGCACGGGGCAACCGGGTTGTGCGCGACAGGTGCGCTCCACTGTGCGAGGATCGGGTGAGTGACTGGTCTCACCCTTCTCCTCGCGCTGGGCGCGGCTGCGGCCTTTTATATCGTGCTGCGGCGCATGGCCTTTCTGGAACAAGAACTGCGCCGTGTCGAATCGCGGATCGTTGCTCTCGAGGAAGACGGGCGCGAGCCCTCCGCCCGCCCGGCCTCGCCCGCGGCCGCACAGCACCAAATGGCCGAAGCGTCGGTCATGGCCGCCGAGCCGCCCCCGGAGCGTGCGGCCAGGACTGAACCCGAGCCACGGCGGCCCATTTCCGAATCCCGTCAACTCCCGCAGTTCAGCCTGGAGACGCTGATCGGTGGCAAGCTGCCGATCTGGATCGGCGGCGCGGCACTGGTACTCGCGGGCTTCTTCCTGGTCCGCTACTCGATCGAGAGCGGCCTGCTCGGCCCCTCGACACGGACGTTGCTCGCCGCCCTGTTCGGCCTAGCCTTGATCGCGGGCAGCGAAGCGACCCGGCGGCTGCCCGCCACTGCGGACGATCCGCGCGTTGCCCAGGCGCTCGCCGGGGCCGGCATCGCCAGCCTCTACGGCACGCTCTACATGGCGGCCGCGCTCTACCACCTGATCGCGCCCCTCACCGCCTTCCTGCTCGTCCTGCTGGTCACCGGAGGCGCGCTCGCACTGGCCTTGCGCCATGGCCCGCCAACCGCGGTGATGGCGCTGGTCGGCGGCTTCGCGGCCCCCATGGTCGCCGGCTTCGACGCCGCGGGGATCGGGCCGCTGCTCGTCTATCTCGGGCTGTTCACCGCCGCGCTGTTCGGCCTCGCCATCCATCGCGGCTGGGCCTGGCTGGCGCTCGCCGCCTGCATTGCGGGCTTTGCCTGGATCAACTTCCTGATCGCGATGCTGGTGGCTCGCAGCGACGATCTCTCCGCGGTCGGCGGCTTCACCATGCTGCTCGCCATCGGCGCGAGCGCCGCGCTGCCCGCCACGGGCGCCGGCAATCGCTGGCTCCGCCTCGCGCCGCTCGTGGCCGGCTGCCTGCAGCTCGCGATCCTTGCTCCGGCGCTCGACTTCGGCTGGCTGCCCTGGAGCTTCTACCTCGTCCTGGCCGGCGCGGCGCTGATCCTCGCCTGGCGGGACGCCGTCTACCTGCCCGGCGCGCTCGCTGCCCTTGCCCTGCTGCTCGTTCTGGAGATGCTGGCGATCGGCCTGCCCGACCGCGGCTTCACGCCCATCGCGGCAATCCTGGCCACCGCGCTCTTCGCGCTTCCCGGCCATGTCCTCGCGCGCCGCCAACCAATCTGGGTAGCGATCGCGCTGCTCGGCACTGCCGGACCGCTCCTCGTCGCCCATCTGCGCGCACCCGCGCTGCTTCCCGCCGAGGCCTGGGGCATTGTCGAGCTGCTTGCTGCGATCGCGACGTTCAGCCTCGCCTGGCGGATCCGATCGGAGACCGGCAATCCCATGCTGGTCGCTGCCACCGCACTGGCGGCATTCCTCGCCGGGCTGGGGCTGGGCCAGTTCGTCCCCGGCGACTGGCTGTCGCTGCCGCTCACCCTGGTCGCCGCGGCACTGGCCTGGTGGGCGCGCAGGCTCCGTGCCCCGCGCCTCTACGCGCTGCCCGCCTATCCGCTCGCCGCGGCACTGGTCGCCGCCGCGCTGCCGCTCGGTGCGCTCAGCGAGCTGATCCTCGCTTCGCTCTCCGGCGAGCGGCTCACCTATCCGCTGCTGCCGTCGCCGGCCGAGCTTCTGCGCGAACTCGCCTTGCCCGTCGCGCTGGCCATCGCGCTGCTGTTCGATCCCGCCCTGTTCGGCCGCCTCCGCCGCACCATGTCGATCGCGGCAATCGCGCTGGGCGTGCTGCTCCTCTATGCGATCGCCAAGCAGCCTCTCGCCATCGCCACGCTGCCGCGCTTCCTCGCCTGGGGCTTTATCGAGCGCGCGGTGCTGAGTCAGGCGAGCCTTGCCGCCGGCTGGTGGCTGCTCCGCCAGGGCAAGGCCACGACGATCGGCCATGCGCTGCTCGCGCTCGGCCTGTTCCGCATCGCCTGGTTCGACCTGTTCCTGTTGAGCCCCCTGCTCGAGCAGCAATCCGTCGGCCCGCTGCCGCTCCTCAATGCCGCCGTGCTGCATCTCGGGCTGGCAAGCTTCTGGCTATGGACCCTGCCGGTGCGCTGGCGACCGGGTGCGGCGCTGCTTGTGCTCCTCGCCCTGCTCGCCGCCGTGCGCCAGGCAGCACATGGCGACCTGCTCACCGGATCGATCGGCACGGCCGAGAATGGCGGCTACAGCGCGGCGATGCTGGCGCTGGCGCTGTTCTGGCTGTGGCGCGGCATTGCCGGCGGCAGCCGCGACCTGCGCATCTTCGGCCTCGCCTTGCTCACCGCCACCACCTTCAAGGTCTTCCTGGTCGACGCCGCCGCGCTCGACGGGGTGCTCCGCATCCTCTCCTTCCTCGGCCTGGGCCTAGCGCTGATCGGGATCGGCTGGGCCTATGGCCGGTTCGTCGGCAAGGGCGCCGTCGAGCCCGAACCCGCTATTTGAGCCCGTAGAAATCGGCGACGCGGTCGAGCGCGAAGCAGAGCACCAGCTTGCCCGCGCGGCTCGGCCAGCCCAGCGCCTTCTCCGCCGGGCCGATACCCTCGCCGGCGCAGACGACGCGCCACAGGATGTCGGCCAGCCCCGGCCCCGCTGCCTCCACCGCGCCATCGAAGCGGCGCCGCGCCGAGATCTGCGCCAGCGTCGGATCCAGCCGCTCGGCGACGCCACCCGGCGTACGGGCCACCGGTGCCGGATCCCAGCGCATCGTTACGCGCGGGCCCAGTGCCGCCATCTCGTAATCGCTGCGCAGCCGCTCTCCCGCTTCGAGCTGCCTCGTGCTGACATGGCCGCGCGACGCCAGCCAGGCGAGCGGCGACTCCGCCAGGTTGACGGTGACACGACGCTTCAGCCCCGCAGTATCCTCGACCACGCGCTCCACCAGTTCCCGCATGACGATCTCCTTTTATTCCGATTCGCTCCTCTTGCCATGTGGGATCGATTGTAGGAAAGAGAGAAACCGATTTGGTTATCTGGAGGCTGCGATGATTACTGCCATCCGCGAAGTGCGCCGGGCAAAGGGGCTCACGCTGGAGGAAGTCGCGGCGCGCTGCGTGCCGCCGACCACGGCGCAGACCGTCGGCCGGCTCGAGATGGGCACCCGCACCGTCTCGGTCGGCTGGCTCAATCGCATTGCCGCCGCGCTGGGCGTCGATGCCGCCGATCTGGTCAAGCTGCCCGAGCGTCCGGAGATCCCCGTGGCCGCGCTGCTGGAAGCCGGGGCCGCCCAGGCGCCGCGCAACACCGCCACGATCGTGCCTCCGCATGCCGAACCCGGGATGGTCGCAGTAGTGGTGACCGCCGGGGTTGGCGACTATCGCACCGGCGACGAGATCTGGTGCCGCACGCTCGCGCCGGAGGGGTTTGGCGGCGCGCTCAACCGCGATGTGCTGGTGCCGCGGCCCGCCGGCCGCTTCCTGTTCGCCCGGCTGATCGGGCGCGAGGGCGAGCGGCTGCATCTCCTCCCTTTCGGCGCCGGTGCACGCCAGCAGGTGGTCGCCGATCCGCCCTGGATCGCCGAGGCGATCCGGCTGGTCCGCCCTCTCTGAAATCTCCTTGCGGAGCGCTCCGGACAGGCGCATTTTGCCGGAAAAGCAGGAGGGGCATGTCATGCTGAAACTGAGTCTTGCGGCAATCGCCGCGCTCTCGATCGCCGCGCCGGCAATGGCGGACGATTGGGATTTCGTGCTGATCAACAATAGCGGCAAGGCGATCAAGACGGTCGAGATCGCGCCGACGGGAACCACCACCTGGCAGCCCAACAAGGTCGATCCCGATTTCAAGAAGGAAGATGCCACGGTGAAGCCGGGTGCGCGGATGACCGTGCATTTCGACAAGGGCGCCGGCTGCAAATACGACGTGAAGCTCAACTTCGCCGACAGCAGCAGCGGCGTGTGGACCGCCATCAACGTGTGCGACAACAGCTATGTCACGGTGAAGTACAGCGCGGCCGGCGCACCGACCTTCACCGCGAACTGAGTTCGTACCGCATCGCAACCCGCATGGCGGGGAGCCCATCCGGCTCTCCGCCATTTGCTTGTCCGGCATGGCGCGGAAGGAGATTGATCCAAATCAGGTCCGGATCGGTGGCGTCTATTCGAGTCGAGCGGTTTCGACTCGCCAATTCCCGCACAGTCTAAAAGTAGACGAAACGTCCACCATTAAATGGAGTCGACTGTCCGGTCTGTTAAAGTTATCCACAGGCCCGTCGAGTCGCCTTAGATATCATGGCCGCCATTCGATCGCGGCCGCCTCACAAGTACATGACCATTTCCGAAAGAGGCGCATCGCGCGCTTCTTCGTGTTCACGTGACGCAACTGCTCCGGATCCTCCGGAGCGGGCGCGGGATGCTGTCGGGTGAGCGGGTGGACGATCTCGAGACCAGGCTTCTGGGCGACAGTGACGCGATGGTGCGCCTGCGCAGCATCGTGCCCAAGATCGCGCGCAGCGATGCGCCCACGCTAATCACCGGCTCCACCGGCACCGGCAAGGAGCATTGCGCCCGCACCATCCATGCGCTCAGCGAACGGCACGACGGTCCCTTCGTCGCGATCAATTGCGGCGCGGTGCCCGACAATCTGTTCGAAGCGGAGCTGTTCGGCTTCGAGCGGGGCAGCTTCACCGGGGCGGTGCGCAGCCAGACCGGCAAGGCGGTGATCGCCGGCGCCGGCGGTACCCTGTTCCTCGACGAGGTCGGCGAGCTCTCCCCCTTCAGCCAGGTCAAGCTGTTGCGGCTGCTCGAGGAGAAGGAAGTCCAGCCGATCGGGCGCGAGAAGCCGGTCAAGGTCGACCTGCGCGTGATCGCCGCGACCAATCGCGACGTCGAGCAGCAGGTCGAGCAGGGCAGCTTCCGCCCCGATCTCTACTACCGCCTCAACGTCGCCCGCCTGACCCTGCCCGACCTGTCCGAGCGCGCCGAGGACATCGCCCTCTACATCCGCCATTTCGTCGAGGGCTTCAATCGCCGCTGCGGCTGCCAGGTCACCGCGCCCGACGACGAGCTGCTCGACGTGCTGCTCCATTATGACTGGCCGGGCAACATCCGCGAGGTGCGCAACTTCGTCGAGGCGATCTTCATCGATCCGCCGCGCGGCGCGATCCGGCTCGACCATATCCCCGACGCCTTCGTGCGGCTGCAGCGCAGCTTCGACTGCTCGGGCAAGGACGAGCGCGCCCGCATCCGCGCCGCGCTCGACCGCACCGACTGGAACCGCGCCGAGGCCGCCCGCTCGCTCAGCTGGTCGCGCATGACGCTCTATCGCAAGATGACCAAGTACGAGATGACCCGTGGCGGCCCGGAGGGTGCGGAGGACGGCCCGATCCTGTAACAGCCGCGCGTAACATCGCTACGCCCGCGCTGCCGCAATGTTACGTACTATCCCCTAGCCCGATCACCCAACCCGCTGATTCGCAAGCTTTTCACAAGCTGGCACAGCGCTTGCTCCTCTGTCCGGCAGGAGGCGTGCCGGATGAGTCAGGGCGGCTTGGCAGATGTGGAGACCGACATGGCGATGCGCGACGCCAGCCGCGCGCCCGCCAGCTACGTCAACTATTTCGAGCTCGGCCAGAACCCCTTCGAATTCCTGATCGACCTCGGCCAATATTATCCTAGCGGCCATGAGGGCGTCGGCACGATCGGCATCCACACCCGCCTGGTGCTCACCCCCTCCTACGCCAAGATGCTCTCCGAGCTGCTCGCCCGCTCGGTGCACGAGCATGAGCGCGAGAACGGCCCGATCGCGCAGATCGGCCAGGACAGCTCCCCCTTCGACATCGTCCTCTCCTCGCTCGGCGACTTCGAGGAGCGCGCCCGCGCGCTGCGCGCCGCCCGCACCCGACCCGATTCCGCCCCCGGCAGCGACGATGCCGGCCGCAACTCCCCTTCCAGCAACGACAGGTGATCCATGACTGCTCAGATCCGTCCCAACCGCATGGAGGTCAGCGATCGGTTCCCGATGCTGGGGTTCGCCGTCCGCGTCGACCAGCCCAATGTCGAGGCACAGGTGGTGCTGGCGACCGACGTCACCCTGTTCGACGGGGCGAACAAGCCGCGTCGCACCGCCGCCAATTTCTACTGCAGTGACGAGCAGGGCCGCCTCAGCGTGCCGCGCGGCGACGGCGTGTTCGTCGTGCCGCCCGAAGTGCTCGCCCGTTTCATCGGCGCGCAGAAGCTCTATTTCGGGCTGGCGACCGGCGTGGGCGGGCTGAGCGTCGATGCCTTGCCGCGCGAGGGCAGCCCCTATGTCGCGCTCAACAGCTTCACCGGCCGCAGCCTGCGCCGCAGCTACACCGCGTCGCGCACCGCGCCGGTGCTCGAATGGGCCGGCGACGTGCCGACTCCCGGCAGCCGGCCGGCGACCCCCGCCGCCCCCGCCCCGGTCACCACGGCCCCCGCACCGGGCGGCGGCGGCACCTATGACGACGGCTTCGGCCCGATGCCCGACATTCCTGCAAAGGCCGCCGGCCTCGCCCGCTCAGGCCCGATGTCGGCCGGATCGCGCGGCCAGGTCGCGCTCAACATGAGCTCGGGCCTGAGCGCGAACGACGCACTCGCCTGGCTGATGGAGAAGGTCCGCGGCGCGGCGGCGGCGGCGGGCAGCGACGTCAACCCGCCCAGCCTCTATCGCTTCGGCGCGGCAAGCAGCACCTTCGTCGCCGCCTGGCAGGCCGGGTTCGGGATCACCGGGCTGATCAACCCGCTCAACGCCTTCCTCGCCGCCCTGCCCCAGCTCGCCGCGCGCAGCGGCGTGACCATCTCGGTCGGCCCGGCGCTCGATACGCCGGTATTCGGCGCCGGTGTCGGCGCGGTCTTCGCGCCCGACGGCCAGGCCGCCCTGTTCGGCACCGCCGATTCCAGCTTCGATGCCCAGGGCGTCAGCGATTTCATCGAGCATCTCAAGCTCGCGCTCCAGGCGAAGTTCAAGCTCGGCTACAATGCCCGCGGGATCGACGGCTTCGCCAGCCTGCGCAAGGTCGCCGCGATCAATGCCGGCGAGGAGCTGGTGGTCGGCGCCGAGCTGTGGCTCGACGGCGCCAATCAGGGCCTGGGCGGCGCCGTGTCGATCGGCGCGGGCTTCGCGCTGCAGTTCGGCCAGGAAGCGGCCGCCTATGTGCCGCCCAGCCTGCCCGGCAGCGGCGCGCGCGATCGCGCCACCCGCATCGGCGGGCAGTTCGCCACCCGTATCGGCGAAGCGCTCGACCTCGGCCTGGCCGAGACCGCGCTCAACCCGCTGTTCGAGAAGCTCGAGGGGAGCGCCCGGCCGGTGCCGCTCGCCTATGCCCGCGCCCAGGCGGCAAGCCGCAGCATCAACTGGGACGGCGTCGACTGGATCGCCCAGCCCACCGACGATAGCTGCTGGGCGACCACGCTGGCGATGCTGATCGGCTGGAAGGACCAGCAATGCTATGAGCCGGCGACGATCGCCCAGCGTTGCGGCCGCGACATCAACCATGGCCTGCCCTGGGACCAGCGCGCCACCGTCGCCGCCGCGCTCGGCCTGGGGACGCTCCAGCCGCAATGCTACACGCCCGAGGGCTTCTTCAGCCTGATCGAGCGCCACGGCCCGCTCTATGTCGGCAAGATGGCGAGCGCGACCAACCTGTCGGGCCATGCCGTGCTCGTCGTCGGCATGTATGAGGATGGCGGCCAATATTATGTCCGCGTCGTCGATCCCTGGGATCGCTCGGTCGGCACGCCGGGCGCACCGGGCGCCTATGCCAGCACCCATGATCGCGGTAGCCGCTACATCCTGCGCTACGAGGATTTCGCCCAGGAATATGAAATGGCGGCGGACGGTACCCCCGCCTATGTCCAGATCATCTATGCCGGCATCCCCGCCGGCCGCCAGCCCAACACCGGCACCTCCGCGCCGGCCGGCTTCGCGATGGCGGCGCCGCGCACCAGCAGCGCGATGTCCGCGCCCGACTGGTCGATCAACTGGGACGGCGTCCAGCTGGTCGCCCAGCCCACCGACAATGGCTGCTGGGCGACGACCATCGCGATGATGCTCGGCTGGCGCGACGAGCGCAGCATCACCCCGCAATCGATCGCGCAGCGTGCCGGCAACGATATCGAGCAGGGCCTGCCCTGGGACGATCATGCCGCCGCAGCGGCCCGGCTGGGCCTCACCGCGCATGCCCCGCAATGCTATTCGACCGACGGCTTCGCTCAGCTGATCCAGAACAACGGCCCGCTCTATGTGAGCAAGATGGCGACCTCGAGCGGCCTGTCGGGCCATGCCGTGCTCGTCGTCGGCATGTATTCGAGCGGCGGCCAGTATTTCGTCCGCATCGCCGATCCCTGGGATCGTCCGGTCGGCACCCCCGGCAAGCCCGGCGCCTATCCGGACAGCCACGATCACGGCAGCCGCTACATCATGCGCTACGAAGCGTTCCAGGCCGAATATGAGATGGCCGCATCGGGCAGCAATCCGGTGAACGTCCAGATCCTGAGCGCCGGCGTGCCCGCGGGCCGCCAGATCAACAGCGGCACCACGCCGCCGGCCGGCTATGCGATGGCCGCGCCGCGTACCAGCAGCGCGATGTCGGCACCCGACTGGTCGATCAACTGGGACAATGTCCAGCTGGTCGCGCAGCCCACCGACAATGGCTGCTGGGCGACGACGATCGCGATGATGCTAGGCTGGCGCAACCAGCAGAGCATCACCCCGGAATCAATCGGCGCGCGCTGCGGCAGGAACATCGAGAATATCCTGCCCTGGGTCGATCACGCCGCCACCGCGGTCCAGCTCGGCCTCACCGCCCATGCTCCGCAATGCTATTCGACCGACGGCTTCGCCCAGCTGATCGAGAACCACGGCCCGCTCTATGTCGGCAAGATGGCCAGCTCGGCCGATCGCTCGGGCCATGCGGTGCTCGTCGTCGGCATGTATTCGAGCGGCGGCCAATATTATGTCCGCGTCGCCGATCCCTGGGACCGGCCGGTCGGCACGCCGGGCAATCCCGGCCGCCACACCGCGACGCACGATCATGGCAGCCGCTACATCCTGCGCTACGAGGACTTCCAGACCGAGTACGAGATGGCCGCGACGGGCAATCCGGCGAACGTCCAGATCTTCAGCGCCGGCGTGCCCGCCGGCCGCCAGATCAACCGGAGCACCACCGCGCCCGCCGGCTTTGCCATGGCCGCGCCGCGCACCCTGCCCGAGCCCCCGGTCGCCCGCAGCCGCGCGCTCGATCTCGGCGCCGCCGCCACGATCGCCGGCACCGCGGTGCAGATCATCGCCCAGAACAGCGGCGACATTCACACCAACCTGGCGAGCTGGGGCGGGATCAAGCACCCGAACGACCGCGCGCCCTCCCGCTCCGCCGCCTTCCTCGACGGCGCCATCGAGCTGCGCGACTGGCCGGTGGTCGGCGGCACCTTCGGGATGGACGACATCTATTGCTGGCTGCGGATCCGCTGGCAGTATAACGGCACCTCGCTCGGCCATATCTATATCGACGATATCGGCCATGACGATGCCGCGGGCTGGGGCCTCACCGTCAATGCGACGATCGAGGACGATGCCCGCCTCTATGCGCGCAGCTCGCATGCCAGCGCGCCCGGAGCGGCGCAGGTGCCCGCGCTCCACATCAACATCACCTACACGTTCGACGAGGTGATCGCCGACGATCAGGTCGCCAACTCCCGCATCACGCTCTACGCCGACGGCACTCACGATATCGAGAGCCGCTGGGTGCAGCATTCGCGGCCCGGGGGCGGCAACCCGACCAACGCACCCCGCCCGCTCGCTCTGGCGTGATCCATGTCGGGTGATCGCTACCTTCCGCCGCCCCCGGCGGCCACCTCGCGCCAGGCGAGCCATGCCGTGCCCTCGCACGCGATGGCGGGCTCGTTCTGGGGCAGTGAGGGCGCGCAGCAACAGCCTGCCCAGCAGGACGAGCTGACCGCGCCGGGTGCCGGCTCGGGTGCGTCGGGCGGCAAGGCGCCGCCCGCCACCGAGACGATCGGCCGGCGTGCCGGCGCACTTTCGGATGAACTGAACTTTCCCGATTTTGTGGCTTCGCTGATTCATGGAACCTGGGATGCGATGGTCGATTCATCGATCCGCCAGATGGACAGCTATGCCGATCTGGTCGCCGCGATCTCCAAGCCGCTCTCCCAGTTCCGCGACGAGAATGTCACCGCCAACCAGGCGCGCGACTGGCTGATGGCGCAATATCCCGGCGATATCGGGCTGGCGCGCGGCGAGAGCGAAGGCACGCTGGTGCCGCGCGGGGGCAGTGGCAGCGCTGGCGGCGATTCCGGGGAGAGCAACTCGCCGACCTGGCTCTCCGACTATGGTCTTGGCGGGCAGGAGCTGACCTCCGAGCTGATCGAGGAGCAGCTCGTCCCCGCCGCGCGCGACCGGCTCGCCGGAGACCGGATGCAGACGCTGGCGACGCTGGTGATGATGGGCATGAACCGGATCGTCGTGAAGGACGGCTCGATCACCGCCCGGCTGCGCTTCCGCGCCGCGGCGTCCGACAAGACCGCGGTCGATTATGCGGTGAGCGACGATCCCGGCAACACCACGCCGTCGGGCAGCTGGTCGACGCGCGGCAGCACCTCCTATCAGGCGCCGGTCACCAAGGTGTCGACCGTCGGGGTCAACGCCCAGACCGACAGCCAGCTCAATGCCGAGCTGTTCGGCGAAGTGAAGATCAACTTCGCCAGCGAGACGCTGCCGCTCGACCGGTTCGTCGACGATGCCCGGCGCACGTTGCTCGAACGCGCCGCGCGCCCGGCCCAGATGCCGGCACGGGCGCCGGCCCCCGCCGCCCTGCCCGCCCCGGTCCCCGCCGTCGCCGCGCCTGCATCGCCGGCGGCACCCGCCTCGCCCGCGCCGCTGCCGGTTCCGCCCGGAGGTGCTGCATGACCGACGCCGCCCGCCGCCCGCTCGAGGACCTGATCGGCGAATTGCTCGACGGCGTCACCGCGCTGCCGGCGGCGGGGCTGCGCGCGACCAGCGTCGCGTTCGACCTGCCGATCGAGGCGACGGTCGAGGCCGGTCCCACCGGGCCGATGGTCCGCGCCGATGTCCCGCGCACGCGCACCCGCACCTGGTTCGACCGGCCGGTCGGCCGCCTCTCGCTCAACATCGGCACGCTGCCGGTGGAGGAGGTGCAATGAACGGCGATACCGGCGAAGCGGTGGCGCTCGAGGACTTCATCCAGGCGGTGCAGTCGCAGCTCGATACGGCCCAGGCGCGCATGACGCTGAAGGCGCAGAACGACCGGCTGCCGCTCACCTTCGCGATCCGCGACATCTCGATGGATTTGAAGGCGCATCTCGAGCTCAACCAGGGCGAGCTGCGCATCCGTCCGGCCGGACCGAGCGACAAGGACCCGACCGTCCTCCATCTCGTCTTCACCGCGATCACCAAGCCGATGATCGAGGAGAATGCGGTCCCCATGTCGATCGACGACAAGAACGAAGTGCCGCTTTCGGCGCTGGGCGACGAGTTCGATCCCGCCGAGCGCCGCCGGCTCGAGGGGATCGGCGTGCGCACCGTCGAGAAGCTCAACGAGATGGAGCGGCGCGGCATCTCGGGCTCGGTCGGCCGGATCACCCGCCTCGCGCCTGACAAGCTCGAGCAGGTGCTCGCCCGCGCCTCGCGCCCGATGGTCGACGATGTCAGCCGCGACGGCACCGATGCGGGCGACCAGACCGACGAGCTGCGCCAGCGGCTGCGGGTCAAGGGCCGCAACCTGCTGCGCGGCGGGATGCCGCCCCAGGTGATGATCGCCGGCCGGCCGGTCAATGTCGTCCAGGCGCATGACAATGAGCTCGTCCTGGCGCCCGATCACGACCAGCTCGCCGGGCAGATGAGCCTGACGCACGATCCCCGTGCGCCGACCGAATTGTGGTTCGACCAGCAGCCGCGCCGGCCCTTGCCCGCGACGCCGGTCAACGGCTTCGACGGAGCCCAGCCATGACCGCCCGGCTCGGCCGCCTCGTCCAGCCCTGGGCGCACCGCGCCGGCGCCTATGCCGCGCCGGGCAGCCTGCTCGTCCGGCTGAAGCTCGGCGAAGTGCCCGCCGGCATCCCCGCCGCGCTCGACATCCGCCGCAAGGCCGCGACGCCCGCCGAGACGACGCAGCACCAGATCCTCGACCGCGTGGTGAAGTCCTTCGGCGGCACGGTCCGTGTCTCGCGCCTCCACGCCGCCGCCCAGGCGCTCCACACGATCGGCGCGCGCAACCGGGGCTATAGCGAGGCCGAGGAGATCAGCGGCATCGCCCGGGTGCTCCGCTTCGACGTCGAGCCCGACACCCATATCGGCTCGCTCGCGGTGTCGCTGATGCAGCTCGACATCGTCGAGTCCGCCATGCCCAATTACCTCTGCACGATCGGCCTCGACGGTCCCGACCGGCACCCCCGCCGCGACGAGGACGACGACAATGCCGGCTGGGACCCGCGCGACATGGTCAATGCCCGGCGCGCCTTGTCCTATTGCGCCGGCGATGGCGGGGTGATCGTCGCGGTGGTCGACAGCGGCATCAACCTGCGCCACCCCGAATTCTCCAGCCAGGCGCTCGATACCGGCGACCGGCTGCGCCGCGGCTATGACACCGTCCAGCTCAGCGAGGGCCAGCTCGCCACCGGCATCAAGCTGCTCGGCGACAATCGCGGCGCCGATACCGACCCGACCGACCGTTATGTCGGGCACGGCACCGCCTGCGCCGCGATCATCGGCGGCAGCGGCGCCGGCATCCCGCCCGGCCTCGCCGGCGCCTGCCGCCTGCTGCCGATCCGCTCGCTCGGCGCCGCCCAGCCGCCCGACCACAAGCCCGTCGGCATCGGCGCGATCAGCGACCTCGACATGGGGCTGGTCATGGCCGCCCAGCTCGGCGCGCACGTCATCAACTGCAGCTTCGGCACCGATGACGAGGCGATCGAGCCCGGCATGCCCAAGCCGCACAGCGAAGCCGTCGCCTATGCCACCGAGCGCGGCTGCACCCTGGTCGCGGCCTCGGGCAACAGCGGCGACAAGCGCGTCTACTGGCCCGCCGCCTTCCCCCAGGTCGTCGCGGTCGGCGCCGTCGATGCCGATCGCCGCATGGCCGGCTTCTCGACCAGCGGCGACCATGTCGCGCTCTGCGCCCCCGGTGTGAACATCCGCACCGCCGACCTCGACGGCTATCAGCGCGCCACCGGCACCAGCTTCGCCGCCCCCTTCGTCGCCGGCGCCGCCGCCTTGCTCGTCGCCCGCGCCCAGGAGCGCGCCGCCGCGATCGACCCCGAGACGATCAAGAAGCTCCTGGTCGCCAGCGCCCAGCCGCACCGCCCCGATCTCGCCGCCGGCAATGGCGCCGGCATCCTGGACGCCGCCCGCGCGCTCGAACTGCTCGATCGCGCGATCGACGCCGACGACACCACCGAATTGGGAGGCGCCGATGACGGCTAGAGCCCGCCCCGCTCCCTAGGCGCCCCGCGCCCTCCCCGAGATGGACCAAGATTTTCGAAAGGAACCCTGCAAATGGCCGACATCCTGATCCCGACCATCCGCTTCGTCGATATCGCCGCCCGTGAAAAGGCCGCCCGCGAAGCGATCACCAGCAGCTTTGACAACCTCACCGCGCGCCTCGCCAAGCTGGGCCAGCTCAGCCAGACCGACGCCGCCGAGCTCGCCCGCGTCCGCGAGCTCAAGGCGCTGATCGACAGCGACAAGGGCAAATTCTACTTCGACCCGCTCTTCGCCACCGCCCGCGCCGCGCTCAAGTCCGCCGAGAGCGGCCTGCGCCCGCGCGCCGTCGAGCATGAGCAGGGCGTGCTGCAATTCCCCGAGATGGCGGGCGACAAGGCCACCGAGGCCGAGCGCGACGCCGAAGTCGCCCGGGTCGGCCTGATCCTCGGCCTGCTCCAGTATAACGGCACCGCGCTGCCCCGGCTGGTCGTCTCGGGCAAGACCCCGCAGCCCGATCCCGAGGATCCCAACACCGCCGAGTTCGGCGAGGGCCTGTTCCGCGCCGTCGGCCGCATCGCCGGCCGCATCGAGCTGGCCGAGCGGACCCTCAAGCAGGTCGGCGCCGCGGTGAACATCCAGGGCGACCGCAAGGAGCCCGGCGTCTCCAGCGCCGAATATGCCAAGGTGTTCGAGGGGCTGGTCGGTCGCGGCGTCACTGCCCATGACGTCAACCTCAAGCGGTTGGTCGAGGACCAGTTCGACAGGGTCCAGGCGCTCGGCGACGACCAGGCGATGCACGACGTGCTGATCGACCTGCCCGATCTCGAGGCGACCACCGCCTTCGAAGTCGTCGCCAGCCATTGCAAGCTGATGGGCTCGTTCATCTTCGCCTCGGCCTTCGAGGAGCTGAAGGCCTTCCAGGTGGTCGACAAGCTGGTCGAGATGTCGCAGCGCGGCGACCTCGCGCTGATCAAGGGACCGGCCGGCACCCAGCTCTACAATTACTGGCGCGAGGCGCCGAACCGGATGAGCGAGAGCGAGCGCCAGGGCTTCTACGCGATGATGCTCGGCCTGCCGACCGGCCAGCCCGGCGTGAAGGTCAATGTCGAGTTCCAGGACCTGTGGCTGCGCTTCGTCTCCTCGGTCTCCACCCTGGTGCGCGAGGCCCGGGTCGATGCGCTGATCCGCGCCGCGACGCCGATGGCGGTCAATCAGCAGCAGGTGAAGAAGGCCGCGCGCGACCTGGCCACCAACATGTCGCTGCACGGCTATGGCATGGCCTTCTATGCCGCCGCCGACCTGCAGAAGCAGATCAACGACATGATCAGCCTGCTCCAGGACAAGGAACTGCTCCTCGCCATCGGGCAGAAGGACATGTGGGGCGTGATCGACCAGGTCGCCCAGACCGAGCTCGGCGGCGCGCGCAACAGCTCCAAATACCGGATGCTGGCCACCAGCGGCGCGATCATCAGCAGCTGGATCGCCAACAACAACGACCGGCTGCGCGATCCCACTTCGCCGATGATCGATCTCGGCGTGGTCAGCAATCCGCCCACCCGGCCGCGCGGCCAGTCGGCGGTGTCGCACCCGAACGACTATGACCTGGTCAATGCCTGCGAGATGTGGCTCGCCGATTCGGCGATGGACGAAGGCCGCATCGAGCAGATGTCGCAGCCGCGCGAAGCCCCGAACATGACGAGCCGGCCGATCCAGATCCCGTCGATCGCGCGCGACCTGCTCGACAGCGCCGGGCTCGGCATGGGCATGGGCTATGCCCAGTCGGCGCAATCCAACGGCCATGCCCGCAACGGCTATGGCTATTGACCCCCGGGCGGAAGGAGCATCGCCATGGGCTATGAGCCACTGAGCACGCAGGTGAAGGGGCGGCTGTTCAGCGCCTCGCGCACCTTGCGCACCGCCAACCCCCTGAGCTTCGTCGGGCGCATGCTCGAGGACAGCTTCGATCTGCCGATGGGCGATCCGCGCTATGCCGCCAATGCGCTGGTCCCGGGCTCCGCGCCGATCGAGCCGGTGTTCGGATCGAACCAGAGCCGCGCGCTCGCCTTCCACATGGAGCCGCTCGGTCCCGAGGCGTCGGGCTGCGAGCGGCGCGACATGGCCAGCCGCGAGATGCGGCGGCTGGTCGGCGACAATTTCGGCCGCGAGGCGCTGCACTGGTTCGACGGCGCGAGCGAGAGCCAGCGCGGCCTCACGCGCGCCGGCGGCCTGCGCTACGGCGCCTTTTTCGGATCGAGCTTCGATCAGGGCGGGCTGGAAAGCGCCACCGTCACCTATGAGGGCGGCAACGGCAATCCGATGAACGAGGTCAATCCCGCGCTCGCCCGGCTGATCGGCCAGGCGATGGCGGCGATGCCCGGCCTGCGCCCGGTGTTCACCACGCTGGTGGCCGGCCGCGACTATGGCAGCCAATGGGTGACCTTCCTGCTCACCAACCGCTTCCGCATCACCGACATGCGGCCGATGCTCGACGAGCTTGGCCTGGGCGAGCGGCTGGGCAGCATCCTGCAGATCGTCGGCGTCGCGCTCGGCGGGCGCTTCGACGTGCCCGACGGCGCGGCCTTGGTCGCGTTCGGGCGCAGTCCGCAGGGCGTCGAGCTCGACCTGCAGATCATGCTCGATGCGATCCCGGACGTGCCGCCCAACTTCCTCCAGCTGCTGACGATGAACCTGCGCGAGCGGCCGCGCGAGCTGGCGGCGCTCGAGCGCTTCCTCGAAGCCTTCACCCCGGCCGACGATGTCTGGCCCGGGCGCTTCACCATCCTGGGCATCCGCATCGGCCCAAGCGGCCCGCCCAAGGTGAAGCTCTATCTCCGCCCGGTGGAGTTCGAGATCAGCCCGGCGGCGTCGCTGGTCGGCGCGCCGATGCCCGCCGCTGCCTGAGACAGGATGTGCCGGCTCCGGCCGGCCAGTCGAGGATCGAAGAGATGAACGCTCCCGCTATTGTCGCCCCGGAGGCGACGCCCCGGCCCGAGGTGCGCGCCAAGGTGCGCGAGATGCTCGCCGCCACCCCGTCCTTCCACCAGCTGCCACCGGACACGCAGATGCAGGTGGCGCGCGACACCGCGATGATCGCCGATGCGCTGGTCGGCCAGGCCGAGGCCGGCACCCAGTCGGTCACCGCGCAGCCGATGGCGGAAAAGAGCCAGTGGGAATCGAACAAGCAGGCGGTCGACGATATCGGCAAGGAGGAATTCTCCGCCGGATCGCTGATGGCGGGCGCCCAGGCCGCCGGCGAATTCATGCGGCAAGTGAATTTTGTCGAGTTTGTTTCGGGGCTTATCGACGGAGTCTTCAACTCCATCATCACCTCGAACATCCAGCAGATGGAGGCCTATTCGAAGATGGTCTCCGACGTGTCCAAGTCGCTCAACCAGTTCCGCGACGACAACACCACCTCGGATGACGGCAAGGACCAGCTCTGCGAGCAGTTCCCCGATCTGTTCGATATCGGCGCCGATGCTTTCTCCGGCGGCGGCGCCGCGCAGCTGCGGGTCAAGGACGGCGCCGATCTCGATGCCGGGCTCCAGCGCGTCCGCGACACGCTGGGCAGCCATGCCGACAAGGAAATCGATTCGATCGACGTCACCGATCCCGAGGTGCAGGAAACGCTGATCAAGGCGGCGCGCGGCCAGATCGCCACGTCGCGCCAGCAGCTGCTCGCCACCATGGTGATGATGGGGCTGTCGCGCATCGTCGTCACCAACGGCAAGATCCAGGCGAAGATCCTCTACGACTTCAACGCGTCGAGCCAGCGCACCCTGTCGCGCACCGCCATGGCCCGCGACTATGCCCGCGACGCCTCGGGCAACCTCGCCGTCACCACCGACGGCGAAGGCGAGAGCGAGCGCGGCGGCACCAGCAAGGGCGATTACAGCGGCAGCTATCAGAGCGGGAAGTCGAGCTACAGCGGCAACTACGATTCCGATTACTACACCAAGGGCAAATACAAATATTCGCAGAAGCCGGTGATGACCGCCCAGGCGGTGGCAAGCGACCAGAGCACCGACCAGATCAGCGCCAAGGCCAGCCTGGCCGGCCTGGTCGATGTCAACTTCAAGTCGGACTATCTCCCGCTCGAGAAGATGGCGACGCCGGAGATGATCGCGGCGATCCAGATGCGCTCCAAGCCGGTCGATCACAACAAGCCGCAATATACGCCGGGACCGGCCCCGGCGGCGCCCGCGCCCGCCGCCACGCCGGCGCCCGCACCGGCGCACGCCTGAGCCATGGCACAGGCCCTCGCCTCCGAGCCCGATCCGCAGGCACCGGCGCTGTACGGCGGCCCTGGCGGCATGACGCCCGCCGCGATCGCCCGGGTCCGCCCCAAGGTGCAGGCGATGCTCACCGGCATCCCGGCCTTCGCGATGCTGAGCAGCCTCGAACAGGCCAAGCTCGCCAACGACATGGTCAAGGTGCTTGCCTATATCGATGATCCCGCCGGAGTGGTCGAGGACACGGCGCTGGGGGCCCCGCCACCCGCGGCAGGTGCGATGGCCGCGCCGGCGCGCGGGCTGGCCGATGCCAATGAGCAGACCCGCCAGAACCTCTCCAAGTCTCCCGGCTTCGCGGGCAAGGACTTCGTCGCCGGTGCCGCCGCGCAGGGGACGGAACAGTTCACGAATCTCGTCCATAATGTTGATTTTCCTGCATTTGTTGGCGGGCTCATCAACAATGTCTTCAAGTCGATCGTCGAGACCACGATCGAGCAGATGCGCGCCTATGCCGAGCTGATCTCCGCCGTCGCCAAGACCGCGGAGGAGTATATGGCCGAGAATATCGGCATGGGTCAGGGCCGCGATTACATGGTCGATCGCTTCCCCGACCTGCTCGCGCTCGATGTCGACGAGGACAGCGGCAAGTCGAAGCTGCGCGTCACCGGGGAGGACGAGGAAGCCGCGCTGAGCGAAATCCACGCGACGCTCGGCATGAGCGGCCCGGCTCCGTCGGACCTGAGCGAGGAGGAGGCCGAGATCGGCTTCGTCAACGCCGCGCGCATCGTCATGGCCAAGTCGCGCCAGCAGCTGCTTGCCTCGATGGTGATGCTGGGGATCAACCGGATCGTGGTGACCGACGGCTCGATCACCGCCAAGGTGAAGTTCGACATGCGGGCGACCGACCAGGCCAAGCGCGACTATCGCGCCTCGGCCTATGACCGCCAGTCGAGCCGCAACCGCAATGTCAGCGCGTTCGGCGGCAGCTTCCTCGGCTTTGGCGGCGGCTCGGTGAACGTCAACGAGCAGTCGCATGTCGCCACCGTGAGCACCGCCGTCAACGAGACGAGCGAGTCGCAGCTCGAGCTTGCCGCCAAGATGCAGGGCGAGGTGCGGGTCAACTTCAAGTCGGACTATCTGCCGCTCGAGAAGATGGCGACGCCCGAGATGATCGGCGCGATCCAGGGCAATTCGATCCCGCCGCCGCCGCGCGGCGGTGCCGCACGCCCGCCCGCGCCCGGCGCCGCGGCGCCCACGCCCACCCCCGCCCCGGCAGGACCCTGAGCGATGCTGCACACCAATGCCCTTGCCCTGGCGCTCGAAGCCGAGACTTCGGTGCCGCTCGGCCTGGTCCGCGCGGTGGACGATGCCGAGCGGCTGCTGCTCGCGGCCCATGCCCATGCGACGATGCTCGCCGAGCTCGGCGATATCGAGCTGCCGCCGGCCGCCCGCGCCGATGCGACGCAGATCCGCGCGATCGCCAGCCTCTATCTCGCCTCGACATTGGAGATGGCGGGGCTGATCCAGGCGGCGGACGACTTCACCCGGCTGATGCGCACCGGCGCGCTCGACGGCGAGATCGGCGATGCCGCGCCGGCGGTCGAGCGCTTCTGGCAGAGCCGCGACGAGCGGCCGAACGAGGCCGAGCGGCTGTCGCTGTTCGGCCGGCTGTTCGGGGCGCCGACGGGTCCGGAGGATGCCAGTGCGCGGGCCAATGGCGAGTTCGAGGAGCTGCTGCTCAATCTGTGCGATTCGATCATGAAGGCGGCGGACGGCGGCAGCCAGGGGCGCGCGCGCCAGGCGGTGATCCAGGTCGCCGAGAATGTCTCGGGCGCGGCTAGCGGCATGGTGCTGATGCTCGCCCGCCAGATCCTCGACACATTGTCTCAGGCGATCGCGATCCTAAATAACGGGCAGGTGCGCACGCTGCTGCATGCGCGGACGCTCTGGGATGCGGTGGGGGCGATCGATCGCAAGTTCCGCCGCACGCCGCGGCCGACGCTTACCCTGCTCCGGCGAGGCCGTGCCGGGATGGCGGTGCTCGCCTGGCTGGCCGAGCATGTCGATACGATCGAGACGGCGGGCGGGGCCCTGGTCCAGCCCAATGATCCGGTGGTCGATTCGGCAGTCGACTGGGTCGATGAGACGCTGTCGATCGTCCGCGGTCAGAATGGCGGTCCTCCCGCTGCTGGTGCGAGCCCCAGCTGGCGCGACCTGGGGAGCTGAACGATGGCGGTGGCGCTGGCCAATCCACCGCCGGAAGTCCGCGGCGCGGTCCGCGATTCGCTGGTCGGCGCCGAGGGTTTCGAATCCCTCCCCACCGCCGACCAGCGCGAAATCGCGAACGCGCTGGTGCGGATAGCCCATGCCGCCCAGCTCTTCGAAGCCGAGGCAGCGCCGAGAAAAGGGGGGCCGGCAGTCGCCGCCGGAATGAGCGCCGGCGAACATTATTCCGGCACCGCGGTAGCCGGCGTGGCGGGTACCACCCACGCCGTTTTGCGGGCCATCAGCTTCCCGCGATTCGTCGCGGAACTGGTCAACGGAATCTTCCGCGCGATGGTCGACACCAACCAGCAGCAGCTCCAGCAATATATCGAGCTGGTCCGCGGCGTCTCCCAGTCCCTGGACGGCTTCGCCTCCACCGGCGGCTCAAGCGACGATCCCGCCAAGCGCTGGCTCGCCGACCAGTTCCCCCAGAGTTTTCGCATCGAGGAACCCGAAGCCCCCGACCCCCGCGACATCCCCGATCCCGAGGACACCCCCGATCCGGTCCGCCTGATCCCGGTCGGCGCCCCGCCCACAGTCGATGCGGTGCGCGCAGCCCTCAACCTCGAGCCCGACACCGCGATCCCCGGCACCGATGCCCAGCAGCTGATCCCGTTCGTGCGCAGCAGCCTGGCGCGCAACCGCCAGCAGATGCTGGCGACGATGGTGCAGATGGGCATGCAGCGGATCGTGATCGATTCGGGCCGCATCGCCGCCTCGATGCGCTTCCACATCGATGCGCAATCCGCCGCGCGCGAGCAGGAGCACAGCGGCTTCGACACGCGAACCACGGTGGGCGCGAGCGCTTCGGGCGGGTTCGGCTTCTGGAGCGCATCGGCATCGGTCAATTCGACGATCGGCTATGTCCGCACCGACGATGTCACCACCAACGAGAGCACCAATGTCTCGGCCGATCTCGACAGTTCGGTGGAACTGCATTTCCGCACCGATCAGGTGCCGCTCGACCGGATCGCCTCGCAGAACACCGTGGAGCGGCTGCGGCTCAACACGCTCAATCCGGAACGCGAGGCGGCCATCGCGGCGGAGACCGATCGCGCCCGCATCACCGCCAATGGCGCCGCCAACCCGCCGACACCGGCGCCCACGGGCGGGGCATCGAGCCTCGCCCCCTCCCAGACAGTGACGCCGCCCGCGCTCGCGCCGATTACGCCACGCGGAACCGGAACCACAGGCGGCGGCACCTCGACGCCACCCCCGCCGGCGTCCGGCACCGCACCGCCGCCGACGAGCGGATCGGGAACCGGCAGCGGCTCAGGAACTGCAACAGGCACCGCCACGCCCCCGGTCACCACAGGCTCGGGCACTGCTCCCGCGCCGGTACATTGAACCGCGCATCGGCTGCGATATCGGGGGATGGTGGGCGCTGACGGGCTCGAACCGCCGACCCTCTCGGTGTAAACGAGATGCTCTACCAACTGAGCTAAGCGCCCGGACCCTTCTTGGAGGCGAGGAAATCCGCCGCTTCCGGAGTACCTCGCTTGAGAACCATGATGGAACGATTTCCCATCTTGGCCCGCAAGTGGCCCGCACTCCAGCGGTCGGCTTCGGCCATGACTTCGGCGAAGATGGTGGCCAGCGCCTCCCGCGTGCGGGCCAGATAAGCCGGATCGTACTTCGCGTAAACAGCTGTTGTGCGTTTCAGCACGCGGTGGCCGAGCAGCGTCTCGACTTCATCGCCCGGCACGCGCATCGTGCGCAGGCGGGTGGCGACCGTGTGGCGAATTGTTTTCGGGATCACGTCGTCGCCGAGGCCCAGCGCGCGGCGCATTGTGCGCCAGGCGGTCTTCCGCGAGTTGACCGGCGCGGGCTTCTCCTTCGCCCACGCCTCGAGCACGGGGATCATATCGCCGATCACCGGTACGACGGGGTTGTGCTTCTTCGTCCGTGGCCATGCCGGCGGATGCAGGTCGACCACCTGCAGATCCTTGTGCCATTGCTTGCGCGGATCAAATGCGTTGCCGGCCTCGGGCCGCACTGCGCTCATCAGCATCAGCAGCACCCAGCGGTGGGTGGCCACGTCTTCGCGCGTGAACCCGACGATCGCGCCGAGCTCCTCCATCGTCAGCACGCGGTCGCGCGCCGCGGACCGCAGTTCCGCCTTCACCGGCGGCACGACCGGCTTGTACGGGAGGCGCCCTTCGGTGGCATGATGGCCCAGTGAGGCCCGAACATCGTCGAGGAAGCGGTTCGCGCTCTCGCCGTTGACGCCCTTAGAGGTGCCTTTGTAATCCTTCTCGCCCCAAGGCACGTCCCAGCTGTGCGGGCCCATGACCCACCGGACAAACCGCGCGAACGCCTGCGGCTTGAGATCTGCGACCGTTGCATTGGCGGTGACTTCGTCCTGCATGAGAAAGGCGATGAACCGCCGGAGCGAGCTGGCGATCTGGTCGGGCGAGACCACATGCTTGCCGTGCTCATCCCAGTACAGGAACAGCAGGGGGATCACCTTCGCCTGGTCGGCCGGCTGCTCGCTCCTGGCGCGGATCGCCTCAACGTGCGCGTGGATGACCCCCTTCGCGTCTTCTAGGCTCGTGCGGCGAGTGCTGCGATAGCAGATCGATCGAGTGTTGGGGTCGTAACTGGCGATCTGCCAGATGTCGGGAGATCGCCCGTCGCGACGCTTGTCGAGCCAGAAGTCTCCGACGATGTATGGGGAAGTTTCGCGGCCCATTTGGCCTTTAGCTCCTCGCTCTCGGCGCGCTGCAGAATGTCGAGCACACCCGCATCAGCGAGGGCACGCAGCTCATCACGGCTGAACTTCGCGCCGGTTTCGTTGCGAAGGGCGCGCTTGTATTTGCGATTGAGGCTGGCAAGGCCGGGTAGCCCTTCCATCACGCAGCATCCCGCGGCTTGAACGGGAGGACCTTCCGCTCACCGCCGCCTGGACCGTCCGAAGGGTCGCTCCAATCCCCGCAGAATCTGCTTTCGTGGGTCTCGGGATAGAGCGACACCGGAAAGGCGGCATTGACCTGTATAACCACGGGAGCCCGCAGGTGGCAGATGCCAACATCGCTGGCAGCGGATGGGTCGCGCGTGGCGTTGGCGAGCTTCGGCGCCGATCGCTGCCACCAAGCGCAGCTGGCGCAGGTTCGTTCGTCTAACATGGAATCCCTCCTTCCCGGCGAGCGCGTAGGCCGTTCACGGACCTGCAGTGTGGATAGTGACGGTAGGCGCTGCGGTGCATGCCCGCCTTGGCGGGCGGGAGAACAGCCGAGGCGCAAATCGCGCCCCGGCTGAGAAAGTGCTCGCAGGTCGAGCGGCTCACGCAGCCTGCCTTTCGCAAGGCGAGGCCTCGACCCTCGCGACTTCCTGGGCGATGACGAACGAATCGCCAGGGTTCGCGAGGATGAGCCGGCGAGCTTCAGCCTCCGCCGCTTCGAACGTGCCGTGTTGACGACGCGGCCGGGCGGGTTCGGCCTTGCTGACGCAGAACGGGCCGTTGACGACCTGCGTGCGGATCATGCTGCTTTTCTCCATGGCTGTTCGGTGGTGTTGAGAGAGGCTTGGCGTCGCGCCCGTTCGGTGAGCTGGTCGGAATCGAGGAAGCGGAGGTAGCTTCGTGCTCCACCCTTCGACATGCCGAAGCTGCGGTCGATGTCGCAGAAGCGGTCGCCCGCCACGAGCATCTGAACGACCTGACGGCGACGCTCGAGCAAGACGGCAGATTCAGCCCGTGTGTGCCCAGGCAGGCAATCGCTCGGCCATCCCTTGGCGTAGCTGTCCGCGCAGCCGTAGGGGTGGAACCGGTCCTTGCCGCAGCCGCATTGCGGGTGCGTCCCATTCAGCTTCATGATCGCGAGGAATGGCGCGGTCTCACGCCGCACCACGTCCAAGCGCAGACCCGTCACTGCGCATAGATCGCGGAGGCTACTGATCGTCGGTAGAAGTTCGATCATTAGAGCCAACACTTCTGGCGCCACCTTCGTGGTGCAGCCGGCGTTCGTGCCAGTCCATTGACGCTGACCCATCACTTTGACCTCGCAGCAAAAGGAACGACGACCGCATCGACTTCTGACTCGTCATCGTCTTCCGCCAACAGCGCGCTTCGCATTTCCTCTGGCTTGAGCATCGGCAGCGGCGTGATGCCCTTCTCGATACCCGCCTTGCCCTGCGTCTGAACCGGGCCGACGCTGACCTTGAGAGTACGCCTCGCGATCGCCGGACCGAGGCCAAGGAAATCGCCGCGAACGAGATTTCGGACCTGCTCGGTGTCGTGACCCCGGAGGCCGAGTGATTCGGCGACGCGGGCGATGTCGATGTCGAGGAAGGTCCGCCCCATAAGGTAGTTGCTGGCTTCTGCGGCAACGGACTTGTGCAGCTTGGACAGTCGCTGAGTGGCGATTATGCCGGCCAGACCGCGTTTACGCCCTCGGCACATCAGGTTCGCCATCGCTTGCTGACTGAGCTTCCGGGTCTCCCTGTCCTCGCCATTGTCGCCAGTCGGCGCGAACAGGTGTGCCTCATCCACCGCGACGATCGCTGGATGCCAATGCTCAGGACCGGCATCGAACAGCGCATTGAGGAAAGCGGTCGCCGCTTCCATCTGTTGTTCGATCTCCATACCTTCGAGGCTCAGCACGACCGAGCCGCGCAAGGAGCGCGCCTTCGCGCCGATCTTTGCGATGCGTGCGGCAGGTGTGTCCTTGGCCTCGATAACTGTGTGACCGAACACGTCGCCAAAGCTGACGAAGTCCCCCTCCGGATCGATAATCAGCTGCTGAACGATCCCCGCGCATTCCTCGAGAAGGCGACGCAAGAGGTGCGTCTTGCCGCTTCCGCTGTTGCCCTGGATCAACAGGCGGGTGGTCAGCAACTCCTCCAGATCGACGAAGACCTTCGCGCCGGCGCTGGTTCCGATCTCGATGGCATTATCGCCGACGGGCTCGACCGGCGCGACAAATGCCCTCTGTGCTTCCTGAGGGGTAATCAGCCGCGGCTCCGTCACCGGAGAGGGAGAGGCAACGGAAGCCGCGGCTGATCCGGCGCGACGGGGGGCTTCGCGCCGAACGGGTGAAGAATAGCGCGCCTCATCGGCGCGGACCTTGGCCTCTGCCGACTGGTTCTCGGGCAGGCCTTGCTCCTTGCGCCACCAGACGACGTTGTTAACGCTGGTGTGGGAGGCATCCGCGATCTCGCGGTCGGTCTGCCCCGCACTGTAAAGCGCATGGGCGAGCATCTTTTCGGTTTCGCTCTGGAGGTGCATCACTCTTCGCCCTCCGCTTCGCTGTAGGCGTCGGCCATTGCGCGAAGCATCCGCTCCATGCGTTCCTGGCCACTTTCGGCGCCGTCGACTGCCTCCTTCCAGCCGGGGATGCCGACCTCGGCGAGTACCGTCTCCATCAATGCGTCATTGATCGGACTGCCGGCGGCCTCGCGCTCGCGGATCATGGTGCAGAGCCCTTCGAACACCGAGCCCACGCCAGTCAGCACCAGCCCATCGAACGCGCGCGCGATGATCCCGAGAGCGCGGGCAACCGTGCCCTTGCCCTGGCTATGAAGCGCTCGCTGGATCGCGGTCACGAACACAACCTCGCCCGGCTTCCAATACTGCCAAGCCTGGATGCGGCCTACCGTCAGGCCGGCCTCGGTCACGACATCATGCACAGCGGTAGCTTTGGGATCGCCGGCCACAATCGCCGCATGAAAATCGTCGAGCTTGCTCATCGCCCGGCGGCTTCGGTTCGCGGCTACGAACAACTCCGCCTCAGCGCGGGGATCGTTGAAGTCGAACACGACGATCGGCATGTGAACGATGTCGCCGCGCAGCCGAGCGGCCTCCAGGCGGTGCTGGCCGTCGATGACGAAGAGCTTGCCGTCACGACGCGATACAAGAAGCGGGAGGCAGAGGCGCCAATCCCAATTCTCCGCGATCTTGGTGATGAGCTTCTGCGAAGCGCCTCCCTCGATCGACCGCTGATAGGTGTCGTCCACATGGAGATCGTCCACGCCCCAGAACTGCGGGCTGGGAGGCTGGCCGATCATCGGCTTGAGCTTGAGCGGTTTCTGTCCAGACGTCTTAGCGGCAGGAGCCTGGCGCCCCGCCTTGTGCTGCAACGCGCGACGCTCGCGCTCGTTCTCACCTCGCTGCACGAGCTGAACGACGACCTGATTCTCCGCGCCCACTGCGCTCGTAAGCTTCTCTTGCACTTCTTTCGGCGGGCACGCGAACACCCGGTCGGCGAACTCGAAAACCGCGAACCCCGGCCTGACGGTGACTGGCCCATCGGAAGCCTCGAATTCGAACTTGCTATCGGCATCGAATTCGCCCGTCGTCATGCGCTCCGCGATCCAGTCGGGCACATCCTTGCCCGGTACGTAGATCCATATCCGCGATGGGGCGGCGGGCGGGGCCGACGCGTGGCTATGAGGTGCGGGATTCCTTTGGTCGATCGAAGCAAAGCTGGTGGCCATGAGCCTACCTCCTGCAAGGGTTACCGCAGAAAGATCGAAGCCTCGGCCTCGTGTCCTACGGATCACCCTCTCTCTCAGGAAGTGGGTGATGCACCCTTGTACGCATTGCGTATACGCATATCAACCCCCATCTGAGAAAACTACGGCCGGGAGCAACTCCTGCACCGTCGCCAAAGGCAGCAAGTATTGGAAGTCAGTAAGCGCGAAGACCAATTCACTTTGGGGATTAAATTGCTCAACATAGACATGATCCCCCACAATCTTCTGCAGCCGAGCAACAATGTGAATCGACCCCGGCGGATTTCCTTCGACCAGAGCTCCCAGGATATAATCACCGGATTTAGGTGGCTCTTGCCCCTTGAATACCACGAATTCACCAGCTTCGATTTTAGGCCACAAATTAGTGACTGGGCAATAAAATCCAAACAAGCTTAAGTGACGGAGGTGATCTGGCGTAGGTATGGCGCGCGCATTCCAGCTTCGGGTAAAGCACTCGATACTGCCACCACTTTGCGCTTCAATCCGCTCCGCCAAACGCTGGGTATTGGTAAGTGGAATAGTACTATTTCCGCGCTCAGCAACCGCGGCAACTACTGCATGAGATTCCTTGAGAACGTCGACCGAATCGCCAAAAAGCGATAACACCTCTTCCGCCTCAATGCGCGGCGCGCCCCTACCCGTCAGAGCCATCGCTAGGCGCCGACCGGTTTCAATATTTGGCTTCTTCGGATCGTAGGTTGGCTCAAAGAAGCGCTGGATAGCAGACGCCGAGCCGTAATTAGCCAAGCTTGCCAAACGAGCGAGTGACAAACCGCTTCGCTCCTTCAGCCTTCCCAAGGCCGCCCCCAACGTCTCTGCGCCTTCGCTCATCATTTACCCCGTTGACCACGTAAACGCAATGCGTACATTATGCGTATGGATGCTCAGTCAATTGTTGGCCTGTTCGGCGGAATACGTCCTATGGCGCGAGCCCTAGGCCACGCAAGCCATACGACCGTGCAAGGCTGGTCTAAGCGGCGCTGCATCCCCGCGCGACACCTGACGCAAGTCTACCTTTGCGCTCGAGACTCCGGAATTGAAATCAGCCCAGCAGCATTGATCGGACTTGATGAGGAGCACCTCGACCCATGCTGAGCAAGCGAGAGCGTCGCTCAATCATTGTCCGGAATGCCCCCGCGCAGCACGAGCACCAGCCCGAGCATAATCGCCTGCGCCTCGCCTCGGAGCACCTCCTCAAACCCGTCCTCCAATCGATCGAGGAAGTAGTGCGTCACGTCGTTCGGCACGTTCGCTGCGCGCAACGCGTCGATGATCGCACCGAGCGAAACCCCGATTGCGCTCAGCGTCATGTAGCCCATCGCCCTCGATTTCTTGTCTCTCGCCATGCTGCCGGAGGTACGCTGTGAACGCACCGCACTTCCACGGGCGCAGGCGCACGCTAACCGCGTCAGGCGCGGTCGATACGCAGAATGCGATCCTCACCGCGATCAAGACGGAAGACGGTGCGACCTGGGCCGACATCGGCCGCGCCCTCGGCAAGTCCGAGGACCGCGCCGCTGCCTACGCGAACACGGCCGCGGCGATCGATCTTCCGACCTTCCTCGCCGGCTGCCACGAATGGGGTGGGCGTTTCGCAGATCCTCTGCTCAGCCTGGTTGGCGGCAAATGGGCTGAGTCGGGCGCGTATTGCACCAGCGACGAGAAGGCCGCCCTCACCCTCGCCTCCCTCCTTCCCGCGATCATCGAGGTCGAGGCGGACAATCTGACCGAGGCTCACGAGCTCGTCCCGCATGAAGCCCTAATCCGCCGCGTCCATACGCTCACAGCGGTGTGGCTCGAGATGATCGCCAGCGAGCGCGGCGCCGACTGATGGCCGGACCAAAAGCGCCCACCGCGGTCCCCGAGTACCCACCCGAACTCCTCACAGAAGATGGTGAGCTGGGAATGCTGGCAATGCTACTCTCCGACAACCGTCGCGTCGATCAGGTCGCGGACATCCTCCGCGCCGAAGACTTTTCGGTGCCCTACCTCGGCAGGGTCTACGGTCGCGTGTGCGAGCTCGTCGCCGCAGGGCAGCAGGCGAACCCGATCACCCTGAAGCCGCTCCTCGAGCAGGACGTGGCATGGGAAGACTCAGGCGGCACGGCGATGCTCGCCCAACTTACCGGCGGATCCGCCGCCGCGTTCATGCTGGTGAGGGCTAAGGATCAAGCCGCCGTCATCACGGAACGGGCGGCCCGCCGGCGCCTCGTCGATACCGCACGCGAGATCATAGGTACCGCTTCCGATCCGGATCGCTCGGTCTCGCAGCTGGTCGATGATGTCGATGCCGCCCTGGTCGCATCGATCGAGAAGCGCGAGGCCAGCACCGATGATACGCTCTATACGAGCATCGGCCGCGCCCTGGACCGCATCGAACAGATCCAAGCGAACGATGGCTGTATCGGCGCCACATCGGGCATCGCGGATCTCGACGACCTTCTCGGCGGTGTCGAGCCCGGGCAACTTATCATCGTCGGTGCGCGCCCCGGCATGGGTAAGACCGCCTTGGCGTGCAGCCTGGCCACCGGCTACGGCAGCCGTGGGCACGGCGTCCAGTTCTTCAGCCTTGAGATGCGCAGCGAGGAACTTGGCATGCGCATGGTCTCCGACCTTTGCTGTCGGGGCATCGGCCAATGGGTCCCGTTCAAGGCGATCGTGAACGGCGACGTGACCGATGAGCAGTTCCGGCAGCTGCGGACTGCGCGCGACGAGTTCCGCGCCCTGCCGGTACGCATCCGCGACTTCAGTGCGGCAACGCTCGCGCGCCTGTCGCTGTCGGTCCGGCGCGCGAAGCGCCAGATGGCGGCGAAGGGGGGAAAACTCGAGGTGGTCATCGTCGATTACCTACAGTTACTCCACGCCGACAATCCGGGCGCATCCGCTTACGAGGCGGTGTCGCAGATCAGTCGCGGCCTCAAGGCATTGGCGAAGGAGCTAGAGGTTGCGGTGATTGCGCTGGCCCAATTGAGCCGCGCCGTGGAGCAGCGCGAGGACAAGCGCCCCCAGCTCTCCGACCTCCGCGACAGCGGCCAGATCGAGCAGGACGCCGACGCCGTGCTGTTTCTCTATCGAGAGGAATATTACCTTGATCGAGCCAAGCCCAAGGCCGGCAATGAGGACCTTCACGAGCGCGCGAAGAGCGATGCAGCGGGCCTTATGACCCTGATCCTCGCGAAGCGTCGCAACGGTCGCGTCGGCAACGCGACCTGCCAGTATCTCGCCGCCTACCAGGCGGTTCGGTCACTCGACTGGGGGCGGTAATGAGCGCGCGCCACTATCACAAACGCTACCACAGCGATGCCCTGGCGGGCTTCATGTCGCTCACCTTGGAAGAGCGCGGCGCGTACCAGACGCTCCTCGACATGATCTACGATCGCGGCGGCCCGATCCCGGACAACGAGCGCCTGATCGCCGGGTATATGGGATGCACCGTTCGGAAGTGGCGCAGCTTGCGCGACGACTTGATCGCCAAGGGCAAAATCCAGGTCACCGACAAGGGCGAGATCACCAATTCTCGCGCGGAAAAAGAGATCGAAAATCAGCTGAAAACGAGCCGAAAACACGCTGAAAACGGATCGAACGGCGGTCGAAAAAGTGCCGAGATCACCAAAAACGCCAATGAAAACAACGAAAGTGACCAAGCCCGGCTTAAGCCGGGCTCAAGCCATACCAGATACCAGATACCAGAAAGAATAGAAGATAAGTCAGTATCTAGAACCGCGCGCGCGCCGAGGACGCCGAGCGAGTTCGAGCTGCGATGTCGTGCCGTGGCCGATATCATCGGGCTGACCCGGCCCGTCGGCCCGGCCGACCGGGACGTGATGCGCGGGTGGCTGGATGCCGGCTTCAACTTCGACTGGCACATCGTCGAAGGCGCGAAGGCCGTCGCCGCCCGGGAACGCGGTCGCGGCAACGCTATCAGCGGGTTCAGATACCTGGACGGAGGAGTGCGCGATTACCACGACGCCTGGCTCCGCGAGAGCGAACATCTCAAATCCATTGCGAAGAGGACTCACTGAGTGAGCGGGAACGGGAAAGCCGGGCGGAGAATGCTAGCTAGTGTCGCGGCAAGCGTGCCGCCTAGGGCGGTCGCACTGGAGCGTATGGGGCCGACGCCCGAGCAGCGGCGGCATAGCATCTACCAGCTCGGTGACGTGATAGACAAAGCCGCCAACGGCGTGACGATCAACATCGGCAAGGCCTATCGCCGCGAACCGCTTTTCGAGACCCTCGCCAAGGATCAACGCTCGGGCATCGACGGCGAGGCGCTGCGTGCGCTCCGCTTCTATCGCGCTCGGTTCGAGGAGACCGAGAAGTCACTGACACGCTGCGCCCTGGACGTGCAGGGCCGCGGCGGCGGCGCCTCCGCGCCGCTCCCGCGCGGGATCGACCAGCACATGCCGATCGGGATCGGCGCTGCGCGGACGCTCGAGCGCCTGGAGCAGGCCATGGGCACCGTCGCTGATACGGTCCGCAGCGTCGCGATCGAGGACCTGAGCTATTCGGACCTGGCTATTGCTCGCTGGGGCAGCCGCAAGCAGAGCTGGATCCAACAGCCCACGGGAAAGCGGAAGGGCGGCAAGGCGGCGTTCGTCGAGAAGATCGTGCCCAAGTCAGGCCGGCACCGCGAGACCATCCGCCAGGAGTTCCTGCTTGGTCTCAAGCGCCTGGTCGCGGCGGTGCGCATTCTGTCCAGCAGCACCGCGGAACTGCTCCGCGCGCCTTCGCCGCTTGATCAGGATCCGGAAGCGAATGCGCACCTGCCTGAGATGACGCTCCCGGAAAAAGCTGCTGTGGATTCCGCGTTTCTCAACGAAAGCGGGCACTTTCGCGAATGGAGCGAGATCGCGCAGATCATCCGGGAACGTGCCGCGTGAGGACCTCACGCCCGTCCGGGTGGAAGGCGGCCTTTCAGCTCTCGAGGAGCAAGTCCCCGAGCGTTCGCGTTCACCCTGCCCGGCGACGGCACCAGGGCGGGGGGAACTATTGGGTCTCACCTGTGTTAGGCGGCCAAAATCATTCCGTCGGAGGACTGAGTGTTTCAATCGCCGATAGAGGCTTTTATCGAGCGCTTATCAGCACGCGCGAACTTGACAGATGAGGAGGCCGAGGCCCTCTTCAGCCTGACCCCCGTCATCCGTCATGTGTCTCAAAATCAAGACTTCATAGACGCGGGTGCGACAGCTGAATACGTGGATGTTATCCTTGATGGCGTCGCCGCGCGCAGTGACCTTACATGCCACGGCGCTCGTCAAATAACCGCTCTTCATTTTCCTGGTGAAGCGGCCAATCCTCGTTCTGTGGTGCAACCGGTATCGCGATCCGCGCATGTGGCGCTAACGCCCACCACCCTGGCCCGGGTACCAATAACGAGTATCGTGCAGCTCGCTGCGCGGTTCCCGGCAATCACAGAGGCGTTCTGGCTAGAGGCTGCTATCGATTCCGAGATCGTGATCCGATGGCTTATCAATATCGGGAGACGAGATGCAAAGGCGCGCCTGGCGCACCTATTTTGCGAACTCGCGCTGCGCTTAGGAGCTCGCGCACGAGGCATAGGCCTCTCGTTCCATATGCCACTCACTCAGGAGCAGCTCGCTGACATCACTGGCCTTACGGCCGTACACGTCAACAGGGTATTGAAAGCCTTACGCGACGAGGGTCTTCTAATTGTGGCTGGCAAGGTGGCAAATATTCCCAGCTGGCAGGACCTGGCGAAGGCGGGCCATTTTCGACCCGAATATCTCGACGTACGGCCGGTTAGCAACGATCAATTGCCGCTCGTGATGTCGGAATAGAAATAGCGCTTTCCACGGCTGATGAGCCGTTCACCGTGCGCAGTGCGGCGGCGCTCAGCTAGATGGTAAGCTTATTTCCGAGCGTGAGCGCTTCCGCATAGCCGACCTCCAGGAGGCACGCGCCTGATGCGTCCCGGATCCGCAATCTTCCATCAAGGGAGAGATGCCCTCTGCGGACTTGCTCTGCCAGGATATCGCGAATTGCATTCAACGCCGTGTTGCGTGCGCATACGAGGTCCGGCAGGTGCCGCCCCTCTTCGTCTATGAACTCCAGCCCGCCTTCGAATCCGTCGAAATAGTACATAGCACCGGTCACCCGCCCGAGGTTTTCTCGCTGGCATGCACGATCGCCGTTTTCGTCGGGCAAAGGCAGTCCGCAAGGCCACGGAACGGAGTTCCACCTAGGCTCGGACGGTCCGGCATTGGCCAACGCATCGACGACGCCGTCGGAAGCTTCGATCCAGTGGGTGCGTAACACGGCTTCGCCCGCGTCGTGCTGAGCCGCGATCGTCTGTTCGATATGGCGGCAAGAACTGAGGAGGAACTCTAGGCGCTGGTTCGTGCGCAGGGGGGGATCGAGTCGAGCAAGAGTGCGAAGGGTCAGAGGGAGAGAGTTGTCCATCGAGATAGCCGCAGCATGGTTCGAAGGGAAATACGCCCGCAATAAATACCACGATGGCGATGGGTTCCAAATGCCGACGTGCCACTAGGCACAAGGGTGGAACATGTGGGGTGCGATCCTCACCTCAGTTCATCAGGGGCGCTTCGCCGGCTTTGAAGCGCTCAGTGTGACGCCAGACGATGGCCGCTCCCCTGATCAGCAGTTCGCGCGTCTCGGGATCGTCGAACTCGGCCGACGCAATCGTCAGGGCTATACCTAGCACCGCCGCCTCGAGTTCAAGGTCCTTCTCCCCAGCGGCCTGCTGCATGATCTCGTTCCAGACCTCTTCGATGCGTTGCTCGCTCATTGGTGGCTCCGTCGGAGGGATGGCAAACTATAACATCCATAATTTATCTGAAGAGAACCTGGAGGCTATTCCGGGTATGACTTGAGAAATGCTATCCGCGATCGCGATGACGACCAGCGGCCTTTCCAATTGCCTATTCGGTAGACACGAACGGTCGCGCCAAGTGGTTCATAACATCGACCACTTGGAGAGCTCGTGCCGCCACTGCGGAATCGCAATGGAGAAGGTTGGCGTGACCTGGCGGGCGAAACCCAGACGCCGAAAAGGTCGAGAACCCGTCAGGTAGCCGCTTTCGGCTACTCAGACGAACGCCTGCAAATAGGTGGTTGCCGCCCTTCGGGCGACGGAGATGCCGGCATGGCGGCTGAGGCCCTCAAGATGATCGATTCTGAGTGTGCCATCGACCCCTCTGAGCGGAGACTTGCCGCACGGGCTCCTTTCAATCAGTCGGTCGGCGAGGTCCAACGCGTATACCGCGGGCGACAACGGCGCCGTTCTCCTCAATCTCGATTCCGGAAATGTCGGGGTCGCCCGAAAAGCTGATGCGCAGATCCTTTTCCGGCGCGAAGAAGTGGTCCGGAGCGCTCGCTGCGAGCGTAAGTCTCAAACCACCGGAGCGTAGAACGAGCACATCGTTGTCGAGAGAGATGTCGATATCGCCTGAGGCCTTCGTGCGGTAGCGCCCGACATAGCGCTTCAACTTTTCACGGGGGACGGGGACCGCCGTGGAAGACGGGACGTAAGGTGCCGGGCGGTGATCAAAGCTGACGATCCGGGTCATCACCCAGCCACCTGATTGGGGCTTCCAGATCACCAGGAACCTGGCAAGCGTGGCAGGCCGCTCGGGTGCAGTTCCCTCGCGCGCATAGAAGAGATGCTCGCCCGTCAGCATGGCGCCGTATCCTGGGATCGCTTGATAGCGCACGCTCTTTGGGACCAGCTCGCGCCGCACGTGAAGCCCGGGTGTTCCGCAAGGCCCCTTGACGAGGGACGCGACCGCCGCACGGCGGGAGCGCGTCAGGCCGGTGATGTCGTGATAGAATTCCACGTCGTCGGCAAAGAAGTTCGCCATTGAAGCTTCGTTGCACGCGTTGAAGGCGCCCCAGAACGCATCATCGGCGTTCCGGACGGCTTGCTCACCCGATGCAGGCGACGCCGTTACAGGCTGCGCGACGGCCGCATTTGATCCGAGGACTTCGACGAGAATCGCAATCAGCAGACCTGCGCGCCACAACATCACGCATCCCCTAGTGTATTGCACGCGCAATACACGATGAGATCGCGCGCAACAACCCGCTGGCTGCTCACTGGTCTACAGGGACCGCGATCGGACCGAACGACTGAGTCGGCTATTGGGTGGAAGCGGACTGGCGGCTACCAAGTAGCCGACGCTCGATCCGGTTACTAGGTGATCCAGATTCTAGGGGCGCCAGGTGACCGAATTGAAAAAGCGCTCCTTGGGCCAGCTTTGATCCTTCTCGAAATGACGGACCGAGACGGACAGCCACTTGTTTCCGACATACATATTGCGGGAAGTCTCGATCTGCCGGCCGTCCGCGCCAAAGCCGCTGTAGGCATAGACCAGCTCGGTACCGCGCATGCCGGGCAAGGGCATCTCCGACGGTTTGAGTGGACGCTGGCTGATGAACGTCTTGCCTACTGCCGCATCACCGCCACTTTTCGCCTCGGCGATGTCTTCGGCAATCTTCGCATCTACATTAAATGGAGTGTCAGCAATTACGGCTTGGAGGAAATAAAAGGACCTGAAATCGCCGGAGGCGTTGCGGCCCGTATAGTTGAGCTGGATTACGCGGCTCTTGATTTGCTCATTGCGCACATCGACGCGCTCGGCCTCACCTGGAAGCTCTGCAGAGAGCGCAGTCGGTTGGGTGTAACGTTGCCAGCTCTGCTGGGCCGGCATTGCCAAAGAGACGGACAGCGCGGCAAAAGATGAGATCAGATGCAACGGCGTCATATCATTCCTCATTAGCAGCAGGCGTCCCAATGACGCCAAGTGGGTGCTTGATTGCATACCACCCCGCGTACAATCAACGTCAGCTATTCCTAAGCCCCTGGCGCGTGGTTCGGTTGGTACCAGTGGGCTTTTGCGGTCTGACCGCCTTTTGGATCGTCCCGTCGCCGCCTTGACGTCGGAAGTTGGGTGTAAAGCGGACTGACAGCTTTGCGCCGGCGCGATAAGAACCTCGGGTCACCAAGGGGTTGAAGTCGAACCGATGGCAAAGCCCGAGTCCGTATACGTCCGTTTCGTTTGCTATCAGTTGGTGGAATCACAGCGGCAGCGTCTGGGCCTGTTTCAGGCGTTGGATGAGGCTCGCGAATGTGACTTCGCGCCGTCTTGGGCCTTGGCTCAGATTGGTGAGATATATGGCTGGTTCAAAAGGAACTTGGCAGTTCCCGCGCAATTTTCGCGGGGTGGTTGGAAGGGCCGGGGGCAACCAGGCCTCTCCTGGTTCAAGCCTGTCGCTGTCGAACACATACGCCAGATGCACCAGCTGAAGCTCGCTTTGGAGGCGTGTGGCGTTCACGTGGATGTTCTTACGACCCGCGACCCCGGGCACATCATTTGGCAGGATCAGCACCAACTTGTGGCTGAGCCCGGAGCACGAAAATTCTGAGAGCGAACGTCCGGTATTGGGGCGTTTGCAGCCAGGCCGCTCTCGATGCCGGCGATTTGATCCGGAACGGCTGAGAATGGGTGGGAAGCTGCCGTTATCAGGTTGGCTGAACGCCAAGCTCCGCAAGCTTCTCGACGCCGAAGATACTCCCCTCGCTGCGAAACACTTCGACGTCGGGGTCGCGATCATCGAAGAACTCAATCTCCCATCGCTCGCCAGGAAGTGTGACGATCACCATGACAGCGCCCTCGCGGACTGACGTGAGCGCATAATGCGTATTGTTGGCCTCAAGCTCGCGGATGAACTGCTGAACTGTTAGGTTGCTCATGCAGCCGGTTTATGCTCGCCCCCCAATGTCGGCAAGTGGGTGGTTAGCGGACATTGAGGAGGTGCTAAAAACTCGCTTCGGGTCCGCCTTCACACGCAAATTTCGTCACCATCCGGACGCCTCGAACGCTGCCTCTTACCGTGGCCCAGTCGAAGTCATTATGCCATCGCCAACTTACCTTGCAGGTTTGGCCGACCCGAGGCTTAGCTTGTCCACTCGCCATGAAGGGGACGTAGTAGGTCGCCGCTAAGCCATTGCTATTCGCTGAAATCTCTACAGCCATAGCCAATACACCGGATGGTGCTGTAGGGTCGGCAGACACTGCCGTTATCACAAGCTCTTCGTTCGAGGCATATGGCGGTTTAATGTTCGCGTACGCCGCAGCCGCAAAGGCAGAAAAGCCACTTGCCCAGATTAGAAGGATCGCCGCGAGACTTCGCATAGTCTGAGGCTCGCATGGATATCGAACGTCCGCAACTGGGTGGGAAGCTGACTTTCTGCTTCCGACACCAAAAAGTACGAAAGCTGTCGCTCGCTATCGAGATGGATTGTCGCGGACGCCGCACGACGTATCATGAGGCATGTTGTATGTCTTGGTGATCACGAAAGAGCCGCTGTCCAAAGATTGCGTGTCTCAGGCCGCGGCAGCGATCGGAATGTCGCTATTTGTTGGTGCGGATGGCACCTTTCATCTCGACATTGATGCCCCTAGCCGTCGAATTCGCATCGAACCGGCGGGAACAGATCTCACCGATTGGGAGGATGATCCAGAGAAGCTCTTACATCTTAAAGGTTTGGGCCAACAGGTGCATGTTTACGTCGTGCACTATAAGTCAGTTGAGCACCTACGCGCGGCACTGACCAATCTGGCACATTGTGCGGATTATGTGCTGGATGACGATTACGATCTGTTCGTTAGCGGGCAAGAATTTACTTCTTTGTGCCGCCAGAACCCAGACGGGAATAGTTGGTGGCTCGGCGGGAAGCATGATGTCCGCTATTGATCGTAAACTCTAGGCGCTTGGATGTCTGGCTTTGGGGCGTTTGCAGACTGGCCGCTTTTGCGGCCTTGTAGCACCGGCAGGAAATTGCCATCGCTGGCCTGCTGTTTCTCTTGCGCCGGGGCAGCAGATATGGCACTTCTGACGTCATTGGAACTGCGCCCGCACCGCATCGGTGGCCGGGCGCTTTTGTTATTCTCTCTTGGAAAGAGACTTCGCCTAAGCTCAACGGAGCCGAGCTCCGGCTCAATTAGCGCTTGAAAAGGCGCGCCAGCCAGCGGGGCGCAGTCCTGGCCCCGCGCCTCTGCTGCTCACGAAGCCTGACCCATCGCAAGGCTCTCGCGATCTGCATTTCGACCGCCTGATCCCGCGATCTCTCGCGCTTACGAGAGACCATGGTCATTCATAAGCTGCGGCTTTGGACTGGATGCGATCAGCGCCTGGAGTTTGCGCTCATATGCGCGGGCAAACTCGGTATGGGCGCGATAGCTGGATGGATCGCTGGCATGCTCTGCCTTGTCGCGCTCCTCCTCTATTCTTCTGCTAAGATATTCGATCTCCTTCTCGGTCGTCATCTCGAGCTCCATGCGCCCCCGGTGCTCGGTCCAATCATACAACTGGATGGCAGTGCCAACCGTAACTTAAGTTAAGCGCTCAGCCGTTGCAGAGCGATGCTTCCGCGGATTGGCATGAGTCTGATCGACCCGCTTTCAATACCACCGCGAGCGGCCCGCCCGGGGCGTCCAAGGGGTGTGATGCATCGGCAGCACACCCCTCCCTTGGGTCCTTCCGGGGCCTGAGGGTAATGCGGGGGGCGAAGGCGCAGAAGATTTCTAGCCACGAGATGCCCTTAGTGCCGCCGCCTGAGGCCATTTCGCCGCAGTTTCCGGACACTTTCGGCAGATCGGAGCGGCATTTTGCGGATCAGCGACCACAACCTGACGCGTGCCGACGTGGCGTGGCTGCTCGGTATGTCCGACAGCTGGGTTCGCGACCGGATGCAGGCGGGTGAGCTGCCCAGGCCGGGCGCCACCGCCGAGGAGTATGTCGAGGCGTACCTAGAATTTCGCATTGGCAAGCTGACCAAGGACGGGGGCGAGCTCCTCAACAAGGAGCAGGAGCAAGCGCGCCTCGCACGAGAGCAGGCCGATTCCAAGGCGATGGACAATGCCGAACGCCGGCTTGAACTGGTCTCCCGCCCCGACATGACACTAGCCGTTGCGAGCCTGATCGCCTTGGCGGTCTCTCGCCTCCAACTCGTCCCCGACATTGTCGCGAGGGGTGACGCCAGGCTCCGGGAGCGGATCGAAACTGCGATGACCGACGCACTCGAAGAATTGAGCATGACGCGCGTCGAGGAAGCGATGGGCGAGGTCATTGATGAGGAAGATGACCTCGCCCCCGACGACGAGCGATAACCCGCTTAGCGTCGCCACCGCCCAGATCGCAGAAGCGCTGCGGGAATGCCTTACCAGCTTCAAGCCGCGCAAGCGGGTGCCGCTGTCGAAGTGGATGGCCGAGAAATCACGGCTCGATGACGGTGCCCGGTTTCGGGCTTTCCCGTTCCAGAACGGAATCGCCGACGCCTTCACCGATCCCGAGACCGCCCAGGTCACGGTGCGCAAAAGCAGCCGCATCGGCTACTCGACCATCGTTCAGGGCTATATCGGCTACAGCATCGAGTGCGATCCGCGCCGGCTGCTGATCTATCAGCCGACGATCGACGACGCTGAGAATTACAGCAAGGACGACCTGGAGCCCGTTCTGCAATGGCCCGCCGTGAGGAAGGTCGCGACCTTCAAGCCCCGGCATCGCGACAACCAAATCCGGGCGAAGCGGTTCAAGGGGGGCTGGATCCAGATCAAGGGCGCCAACAGCCCGAAGGAATTCCGGCGCGTCACGGCCGACAGCGTGCTGCTGGAGGAGCCGGACGGATATCCTTGGTCGGCGAAGGAAGAAGGCGACCCCGCCCGCCTCGCCTACAAGCGCAACCTGACCTCGCCGCGCCGCTTCAGCGCGGCCGGCTCCACGCCGAAGATCAAGGGCTGGAGCCGGATCGACGCGCTGTTCGAACAGGGCACGCAGGAGCATCGCTACGTCCCCTGCCCGCACTGCGGCCATATGCAGGTGCTGGTGTTCGGCGACGGAACTGGCGCCGGCATCCGCTGGGAGCCGAAAAAGAAGCCGACCCGCGCGTGGTACAAATGCGAGAACAACTGCGACATCGACGAGGCCGAAAAGCCGTGGATGGACGAGAACGGCGAATGGCGGGCGCACAATCCCGATGCTGGTCCGCGGCACCGCTCGTTCCATATCTGGGCGGCCTATAGCCAGTTCGCTGGGGCGTCCTGGCTGGAGATCGCGAAGGAATTCACGGAGGTCTACAAGGACCCCAACCTCCTCAAAACCTTCGTCAATCAGGTGCTCGGCCTAGCCTTCGCCGAGAAGGGCGAAGCTCCCGAATGGGAGCGCCTCTACGAGCGGCGCGAGGTGACGATGCAGCTCGGCGTACCACCGGATTGGGCCGGAATTCTCGTCGGATCAGCAGACGTCCAGCGCGGAGGCGGTGGACGCATCGACCTCGATATCTGGGCATTCGGCCCTAACCGCGCGCGAGCGTTCGTTGAGCGCATCGAAATCTTTGGGCCGATCGCCAGCGCAGACACCTGGAAGAAGCTCGATGCCGTGGTTGCCCGAGAGTGGACCACCGCCAGCGGAAACCGGATGCGGCTCGCGCGCGTCGTCATCGACACTGGCGACGGCGAGAACACGATGGAGGTCTATCGGTGGGCCCGCCGTCACCCTGGTTTCGTCATGGCGGTGAAGGGCCGCCAGAGCATCGCCGCACACCAAGCCATCGGATCGCCGAACTGGCAGGACGTCACGGTCGGCGGGAAGAAAATCAAGAAGGGCGTCCAGCTGTGGAATGTCGGCACCTCCATGTTGAAGATGGAGCTGTTCGGCGCCCTCGGCCTCGACAAGCCAGTCGATGGCGAACCCTATCCTGACGGCTACGTCTATCTGCCGGACGGAACCTCGGACGAGTGGATCAAGCAGCTGGTCGCCGAGGAGCTTCGCTTCCACCGCACGCGCGCCGGCGGCGTGCGGCGCGAGTGGCACAAAACCCGGGACCGAAACGAAGCACTCGACAACGCGGTCTATGCGCGCGCCGTCGCGATCAGCCTCGGCGTCGATCGATGGACCGCCGCGCACTGGAAGAAGATCCGCGGCGAAGCGCCCAAGCCGGCGAAGCAAGCAGCGGCGCAGCCGTCTGCCGAAAACCCTCCGCCCAAGTCGGCGGCATCGCCCAGGCCAGCACCGCCCAAGCGGAAGCGGCCGAACCCGTTCACGTCGCGAGGGAGGTAAGTATGGCCTGGGAAGACGCCGACCTCGCTACCATCCGCGCCGCAATCGCCGCCGGCACGCGCAAGGTGACATTCGCTGACGGTCGCTCCCACGAGTACCAGTCGCTCGATCAGCTCATCGCCGCCGAGAAGGTGATCGCGGCCGCGCTGGTCATGCAGACCACATCGGGTAGCGGCGTCCGACGGCGCCGAGTGCCATATTACAAGAGCGGCCTGTAACCATGCCGCGCAGGACCATCATCGACCGGCTGCTTGGCCGGAATGTGCCGGTTGTCCAAGCTGAACCGGCGCCGAAGCGGATCCTGATGGGTCGCCCGCGTGCCCAGTATGACGGTGCAACGGAAGGGCACCGCGCCGCGGGATGGCGCCGATCGGTGAGGGACGCCAACGGCGAGCTCACGCCGCGTGCCCAGCGCCTGCTTCGTTCGACCGCACGCGACCTGGTGCGTAACAATCCGTTTGCGGCGCGAGGACTGGCATCGATCGCGGGCAACATCGTTGGCACCGGCATCACCTTCCAAGTGTACCGCAACGGAGTCGTGGATGATCGGCTGAACGCCATTGCCCGCAACCACTTCGACACTACGGCATGCGACGCGGCTGGTCGACATGATCTGTATGGCCTGCAGCTGCAGGCGGCCCGCGCGATCGTCGAGGGCGGCGGTGCGATCCTCCGTCGCCGGTGGCGCCGGGTGACCGATCGGCTACCCGTGCCTTTCCAGCTGCAGGTCCTCGAGGCCGACTACATCGACCCAACGCGCCATGGCCCGATGGCGGCGGCGCCCGGGGCGGTTGCCGGCTACTCTGTTTATGGTGTCCAGTTCAGCCCGGTCGGCAAGCGCGAAGGCTATTGGCTCCATAATGCCCATCCGGGCAGCCTCGTAACGGGGCGGATGGGCTCCACATTCGTATCGGCGGCCGACGTCGCGCATATCTTCCGCGCAGACCGGCCCGAGCAGGAGCACGGCGCGACCTGGTTCGCCCCGGTGATCGTCCGCATGAAGGACTTCGCCGACTTCGAGGACGCCGAGCTCACCCGCCAGAAGATTGCCTCGGCATTCGTCGGCGTGGTCACCGGCAATGACCCTGAGGCGCGCGTACCGGGCGTCGCCACCCCGGGGGATGAAGACTATGACGGCGTTGGCACGGATGGTGGCGAGCGGGAGCAGCTCGACTACATCGAGCCGGGCACATTCCAATATGCTCGAGACGGAGAGACGGTCACCTTCTCTACTCCGCCCAAGGTGGATGGGTATCCCGACTATTCCAAGGTTTCGATCCGCGCGATCTCCGTTGGCCTCGGTCTCCCATATGAGGAGCTGAGCGGCGACCTTTCGAACGTCAGCTTCATCTCGGGCCGCCTCGGCCGGCTGTCGTTCCGCCGGGACATCGCCACTTGGCAGTGGCTCATGTTCATTCCGCAGTTCTGCGGATCGGTGGAGCGGTGGTTCCTCGACGCGCTCGAGGCGATCGGTGAGGATACTGCGGGCGTTCACATGGAATGGACACCTCCTCCGGTCGAGATGCTCGACCCCTCGCAGGAAGTGCCGGCGATCCGCGACGCGATCCGCGCCGGCCTCTCCACGATCTCGGCAGAGGCCCGGAAGCGCGGGGAAGATCCGGACAAGTTCCTCGCCGAATGGAAGGCGGATGCCGATCGCCTCGATGCGCTCAACCTCACCTTCGACAGCGACCCGCGCAAGGTCACCTCGGTCGGCAACGCTGTGACCCCCGCCAAGCCCGACAATTCGAAAGGCAAGTAGATGACGGAAGTCCTGATCTACGGGATCGTCGGCGACAGCTGGGACGGTCTCGATGCGGCGACGCTTGTGCCGCTCATTACCGAGGGCAACGACGACCTCGATATCCGGATCAACTCGCCGGGCGGTTACGTCATGGAGGGCCTGGCGATCTACAACGCCATGATCCGGGCGGCCGCCTCCGGTCGCAAGGTCACCACCCATATCGACGGCCTAGCAGCGTCGATGGCCTCGGTTATCGCCATGGCCGGCAGCGAAGTCATCATGGCGGACAACGCGCTCGTGATGATCCACAACCCCTGGGATTGTGCCTGCGGCGACGCCAACGAGTTGCGCCGCGCTGCAGACCAGCTCGACCGCCTGCGCGATCAGATCGTCGGCATCTACGCCAAGCGCACCGGCCTCGCAGCGGACGAACTCGTCGCGATGATGGACGAGGAGACGTGGTTCTCCGCGGCCGATGCGCTCGACAAGAAATTCATCACGTCGGTGTCGGAGGGCCTCACGGTCGCCGCGTCGAACATCAAGCCATTCGGGTTCCGCAAGGCCCCCGATAGCCCGCTCATTTCCGCGATGGCGATGAGCAACAAAAGGGCGCCCGCGCCCGCGCCTCAACCCAAGGACACGATCATGAACCTTTTCACGACCCGCGTGGCGCTGGTGGCCGCCATCGCTGCATTCATCCCGCCCGGTACGCCGGAAGAAATCAGCAAGATCCGCACCTCCGCAGTCGCGCTTGACGCGATGGATGCCCTGCCCGCCAGTGGCCCGCTCGCGCTCATTGCTGCCAACCCCATCGCTCCCGAGGCCACCGCCCCGGCAGCGCTCAGCACCACCGACGTGCAGAACGCTGTCGCGGCGGAGCGCACCCGCGTTTCGTCGATCCGCGCGCTGGGCAAGAAGCACGGCATGGCCGACGAATTCATCGACGAGCTCGTCGATGGCGGCAGCGCCGTCGCGGCGGCCGGCGAGAAGATCCTCGACAAGCTCGCCGAGCGCGACGACGCCCAGGGCATCGGGCACAGCGGCCCGAGCGCCCGCATCACCAAGGACGAGCGCGACAAGTTCTCCGAAGGCGCTCAGAACTGGATCCTGGTGCGCGCCGGTGTCGCTAACCTGGTCGAGAAGGCCGCCAAGGCGCGCGGCGAAACCGTGAAGATCGACCCGGGCGAGTTCCGCGGCGTCAGCATGGTCGATCTCGCGCGTGAATCGCTGGTGCTGGCCGGGACGCGCATGACCTCGCGTGCGCCGCGCGAGATCATGGGCCAGGCCTTCACCGCCCGTAACGCGATCACCCAGGGCACCGGCGACTTCCCGCTGCTGCTCGAGCAGGCGCTGCACAAGGTGCTGATCGCGTCGTACCAGGTCACGCCGGACAAGTGGTCGCGCTTCTGCGGCAAGACCACGGTCACCGACTTCCGCGCGCACAACCTGTATCGCCGCGGCACTTTCGGAGTGCTGGACGCCGTCGATGAGAATGGCGAGTTCAAGCAGAAGCCGATCCCCGATGGCGCTCGCGAGCAGCTGATCGCATCGACCAAGGGCAACATCATCACGATTTCGCGCCAGGCGATGATCAACGACGACCTCGGCGCGTTCTCCGACCTCGCAGTCGATCTCGGGCGCGCCGCCAAGCTAACCATCGAGGTCGATGTGTTCGCCTACATCAACTCGAACCCGAACACCGGCGACGGCCAGCAGTTCTTCTCGGCTGCGCACGGCAACCTGCGCGCCGCCGGCGGTCCGCCGACGGTTGCCGAGGTAGATGCGATGCGCCAGCTGATGGCGTCGCAGAAGGACATCAGTGGCAACGAGTTCCTCGAAATCGATCCGTCGATCTTCCTGGGCCCGCTGTCGCTCGGCGGTCAGGCGCGCGTCACCAACGGCAGCCAGTACGATCCGGATGCAGCCAACAAGCTGCAGCGCACCAACATCGCGCTCGGCATCTTCGACGACATTGTCGATACCGCGCGGCTCACGGGCACGCCCTGGTACACCTTCGCGGATCCGGGCGTCGCCCCGGCCATCGTGGTCGGCTTCCTCGACGGCGTGGAGGAGCCCTTCCTCGACAGCGAGGAAGGCTGGAAGGTCGACGGGACGGAGCACAAGGTGCGCCTCGATTACGGCGTTGCCGGCGTAAACCCCGCCTCCGCTGCCAAGAACGCCGGCGCCTAATCCCACCTCAACCGGCGGGGCGGCGCCGCGTGCCGCTCCCGCACATCGGGAGAATTCCCATGTCCAAAATCGTGATGCTCACTGTCGCAGCCGCCTACGTGAACGGCGTCATGCGACATCCGCACGAGGGGCCTCGGCACCTTGAGGATGGCGAGGCTGACCGCCTCATCAACGGCAAGGAGGCCGTCGATGTGACCGCCGATTTCACAGCCGAACAGCGCGAGACCATGCCTGTCGAGCCCAGCGCCGCCGATCCGGTGCCGGCGGCCGTCCTGCTCGCGGCCGACGCCACCGACCACCAGGCCAACATTCCGGCGACCGAACCCGCAGCCGCGGGCGAGGCGCCGAAGCCGAAGAAGGAGACTTCCAAGTGAAGGGTTATATCCAGGACGGGGACACCCTCCCCTTCGTCGCGCCCTATGACGTCGCCGCGGGCGGCGGCGTGCTGGTCGGCGCCATCTTCCTCGTCGCCATCGCGGCGGTGCTCACCGGCAAGGGCGGTCAGGGCCGCCGCCGTGGCGTCATGGACGTCGCCAAGACCACCGGCGAGGCATGGACCCAGGGCCAGAAGCTCTACTGGGACAATACCGCCAAGAAGCTGACCACCACGGCCGCCGGCAACACGCTGGTGGGCGCCGCAGCTCAGGCCCAGGCCGCCGGCGATGCCGTCGGGCGCGCGATGATCACCGGCCAGATCGCCTGATAGGCGATTTCGCGGGCGGCGGGCCGATGCCTGCCGCCCGCACCCATCGGGAGGTGCGCATGGATCCGTTTCAGGCTGCCCTCGATGCCATGTTCAATGGACCCGGCTCGCTGGCGGCATCGTACCAGCATTCCACCGGAGATTTTCCCACCATCCGTGTCTTGCTAGCGCGTCCCGATGAAACCGCGACCTTTCGAGGATCTCGGATCGTTCAGGCGACCTATGAAGTCAGTATCCGAAAATCAGAGATCTACGCGCCGATTGCGGGCGCGGAGCTGACCATCCCAGGTCAGGAATTCCCGCAGGCGTCCGGTTTGATCACTGATCGGCTGCGTCTCGCCGGGGATCCGATGATCGACGCGGAGGGGCTGACCTGGAATTGCGGCGCCGAGCCGATCTGATGCGCGTCACCGCCGGCTTCGGCGACCTCCGTCTCCTCGCCGACGATATCGAGGGCGATGTCGCTGGTGCTGCGACCGAGGCTATGCGGGAAACCACCTACAAAGCCCTGCTCACCCTCAGGCGCCAAGTGGTGTCGGCCGGCCTCGGCCAGCGCCTTGCGAACACCTGGCGCGATCGTGTCTATCCCGAGAAGCGGCGCAGCATGAACCCCAGCGGGTACATCTGGTCGAACGCCCCGGACATCATCGACGCCTTCGGTCGAGGTGCCCAGATCGTGCCGCTTGCTGGTCGCCGATACCTCGCCATCCCCAGCGACAATGTGCCACGCCGCCGGGGCGCGAAGCGCATGACGCCGTTCGAGGTGGAGAACGCCTTCAACCAGGACCTCACCTTCCTGCGCGGCAAGAACGGCCGGGTCCTCGCCTTCATCGAGGCGGTGCGGTCCCGCAATCGCCGCGGCTATCGGCCAGGTACCAAAGGGCGTCTGGCGCAGGGGCGCCAGCTCGACCGCATCCTGATGTTCACGCTGGTCCCGACGATCCGCATGCCGAAGCTGCTCGACATCGATGAAGTCGCCGCCAGCTGGGCCGCGAACTTCGAGGCCCGGTTCCTGTTTCGATTGGGGGCAAGATGAGTCGTCGTCTCGATGTTCTCTCCGCCCTCAAGGCACTGATCGCAGGCGCGCTGCCGAATGCGGACGTGCTAGGCCTCGACAACGAGGCCAGCCCGCCGGCGCGGATCTACCCCGGTGGCCGCGCGATCATCCGCAGCGGCGATCCGGGCGAACCCGATGTTGATCTGAGCCCTCTCGCCTACAATTACAGCCACCGCGTGCCGGTCGAGCTGCTCGCCAAAGATGAGGCGATGCTTGACGCGATGCTTGTCGCGATCGGCACCGCTGTGGAGGAGGACCGCACGCTGGGCGGCCTGTGCGATTGGCTGGAGCCGATCGCACCCGAAACCGAAGAGATCGCCGCCGACAATGCCGCCGCCCAGCGCGGCTGCGAGCTCATGATCATCGCCAGTTACGTCACCACCAATCCCCTGACCTGAAGGAGTTCGTCATGGCTTTGACGCCCACCACTCGCGCCCGCGGCTCGAACGCCAAGGTCATCGGGTGCTTCGAAACCACCCCGGGCACCGTCCCCGCCAACAATGCCGGCTGGGGCACGATCCCGCTTGTCAGTCACTCGCTCGGCGAGGAGCGACCTCTCATCGAGAGCGACCTGCTTGGGCAGGGCCGGGAAATGCAGGATCCGATCACCGACGTCGCGACCAACGACGGCGACATCGTCGTGCCGGTCGACGTCCGCAATTTCGGCCGTTGGTTGAAGCTCTACTTCGGCGCTCCCACCACGACCGGCGACGTCGACGACGGCTATGAGCATGTCTTCGCCTCCGGCGCGGCTGCGCTTCCCTCGATGTCGATCGAGATCGGTTCGCCCGAAGTCCCCGCCTACACGGTCAATCGCGGTGCGCGCGGCAATCAGATGCGCATCTCCATGGCCCGCTCGGGACTGCTCAATGCGACCTGCAGCCTGATCTGCATCGGTGAGACGAATCCCGTGAACGCTACGGTCGGGCCCGTCGGCCCGGCATCTCTTCCGGTCACGCGCTTCGCGCAGGCCACGGGCTTTGTGAATAAGGACGGCGCTCCGCTCGGCAGCGTGGTCGCCGCGGACCTCACCTATTCCAACAACCTCGAGAAGGTGGAGACGATCCAGGAGGACGGCCGGATCGAAGACAGCGACCCCGGCATGTCGCAGATTTCCGGCTCGATCACGGTGAAATTCGCCAACACCGCCCTGCTCGCCGCAGCGTCGGCCGGCGAGCCGATCGATGTCGAGTTCGGTTGGTCGAACGGCGACTTCTCGCTGGTGTTCCGCGTCGAGCGGCTGTTCCTGCCGAAGGCGAAGCGCCCGATCACCGGCCCGAACGGCATCCAGGCGCAGTACAACTTCCAGGCCAGCGCGCCGGTGGGTGGGCACTGCTGCGTGGTCACCCTCGCGAACGACGTGGCGACCTACTGATGCTGGTCGCCTCCCGGAAGCCGAAGGGCCCCGAATGGCTCAAGGTCATGGGTGCGGAGGTCCTGTTCGCACCCATTGATCGTCCTATGCTTCGCCGCGCCCGCCGGGCAGCCCTCAAGGCGCTCGGCCGCACCGACGTTGCAGCCACCGAGGACGATGCTGTCCAGCAGCTGGAGGACCTGGGCGACGCCTTGAGCGAAGCGCTCATCATGGAAGGCGCAAAGGACTGGCGTGATGTCGTGCAGCAGCGCCTGGGAGATGATGGCGAAGAGATTCTCGACGGCGAAGGAAACGCGATCTTCGATCCGCTCGAATTTTCGGCGGAGAACCTCGCCATCACGCTGAGCGACGCCATCGTCTTTGCGGAGTTCGACCGCGTCTATGTCGCGCCGTTTGCCGCGCGGGAGCGCTCAAAAAACGGCTTCGCCGCCTCGCCGCGTGGCACTGGGGTGGCGGCGATGCCGGCCAAAGGTACTGCCAGCTCTCATGCGCGGCCGCGCAAGGCACGCGCTGCGAAGCCTGCCCATACCAGGTCGAAACGCCCGAAGACGACGATGCCGAAGGGGCCTGGGAAGTCCTGACCATCTGCGATGGGCAACTTCGGGTGGCCGGCATGGGACAGCCCTATGCGTTGGACTATGCGGCCGTGATGGCGGTCGGCGCAGCCTTGGATGCCGACCTTGAAATGCTGGCGGACGTCCTTCCCGCCGCAGAGCGCGCAATCATCCATGGCCTCTCCGACGACGGGCCCGAGGAATAGGAGGCGACACAGATGGCGCGCAACATCTCCATCCGCCTCGGTACCGAAGGCAAGGCGCAGGTGCGCGCGGATCTCGGCGAAATCGCAGACAGCGGGGATGCCGTAGCAAAGCGTTGGGCACGCTCGTTCGAGCGGGCCGGTGACGATGTGCAGGCGGCTATGCAGCGCCAGGCGAACGCCGCCGCGAAGCTGGCGATGATCATGCCGCAGTCCCAAATGCAGATGCGCGTCAACGACGCGAACAGCACCGGTTTCGGCCAGTGGGAAGGATCGGCACGCCAGTCCGCTGCCGCGTTCCGCGAGCTCTTCGCCGAGCAGCAGCGCCTTGAGGCCGGAGCTGCTGCTCTCCGCGCTGCGATCGATCCAGCTGCGGCCGCGCAGGACCGCTTCAATGCAGAGATGGCGGAGGCGCGCACGCTGATTGCGGCCGGCAAGATATCGCTCGACGAATATGTCGCCAAATTGCGCATCGAGCGCGCGGCGCTGAATGAAAGCGCCGAGGGGCATCGGCGAAACGGGACCGCCATGGCCGCGCTCGCGCCCCAGCTGCAGGACATTCTGACTCAGGCGAGCATGGGCGCGAACATCTTTCCCGTGCTCGCAATCCAGATCGGCCAGGCAGCCAGCCAAATGGTCTACATGGAGGGCGCGGCGGGGAAGTTCGCGCAGGTGATGATGAGCCCGGTCGGTCTCGCGATCCAGGGCGGCCTCATACTGCTCGGGATGCTTACGAGCAGCCTGTTCGCCTCCGGCGAGGCGTCGGATGATCTCAGCAAGCGCCAATCGGCGCTGGCCGGGGAACTCGACCGCACCACCGGCAAGGTGAAGGAGCAGGTTACCTGGCTGTCGATCCTGGCCGGTGCCCGCGATGCGGAGGCAAAGGCGTCGGCAGCAAAGGACGATTATCAATCGGCGCGCCGGAACCTGCAGGTGAACGGGCGGAGCGCCGGGCAGTTGTTCGTGCCTGATGACGCCGGCGGCCACTGGGTCGATGGTGTGTCCGCCAGCGGTCGCGCGACGATCGACCGCGAGCTGTCCCGCTACAACGGGGGTTATGGCGGCGGCATCAACGCCGAAACGCTCGTCAGGAACCTGCAGGCAGCCGCGAAGAACGACCCGTCGATGCGGGAGGCCGTCAAGACGATCGAGCAGCTATCGTTCAAGGTGAACGACGCCTCGAACAAGTCCAGGGATTTCCAGGTTAACCTCGCGCGCATCGCCGTCACCGCCGGCACCGCGACCGATGCGCAGAAGCGCCTGGTTGCCGCTACCACTGAGGGCCTTGGCAACGACAAGGCCATGATCGAGGCGAGGGCCAAGCTTGCCGGCGCGACGACAGCAATGGATCGGGCGCAGGCGCAGTATACCATCTCGATCCGCGAGGCCGGTGAGGCGTTCGAGAAGAGCAAGAAGACCGACGCGGACAAAGCGAAGCTGCTTGCGGCCCGGACCGCCGCCGAGCATGCGCTGAACGTCGCGCAGGACGCCAATCGCAAGACCGGCGACAAGCATGCCCAGTCGCTAGGCCGGCAGGCCACCGCGATGCAGGTGAGCGCCTCCGCTGCGCTCGACCTGGCCAAGGCCTATTTGGTCGGCGGAGATGCCGCGATCCGCGCGGAGGCAGCCCGCAAGGGCCTCACCGACGCGACCCGCAAGGGCATCGACGGAGAGGCACAGGTGCGCCGCCAGCTCGACATCATGATCGGCGATCAGCTGGTGAACGGTGCGAAGTCGATCGCGCAGCTGGAAGAGGAAACCGCTTCGCGCCGTGCGCTCAACGCGCAGGTTCTCGCCGGCGGGCTGCCCATTGGCCAGATGAACCGCGCCATGGCCGACGAAGCGGCACTTCGCCCGCTTCTAAAGCTGCAGATGGTGGCTCAAGGCGAGCAGTTGGAAATCCTGACCAAGGAAATCGCGCGCTATCGCGCCGCGCTGGCCGACGCCCACGCCGAAGAGGCGCGCGGTGCTGCCGCGCTGGCGATCGATGCGACCAAGCGCCGCATCGCGGACACGCGCGCAGCAACGGCCGACCTCGGCAAGTCGCCGCAGGATCAGGCGCTCGAGGCCGCGCGACGCGCGGCGAATGCCGAGGCCGATGCCGGCAACTTCAATGGCTGGGATCGCCTCGCACTGGTCGGGCAGCGCCTGAGCGAGGCGCAGGAGAACTATCGCGCCAACCAGGCCAAGTATTTCCTCGACGCGCTGCAGGGTCAGCAGGACAGCATCACCCTGGCGCAGCGCGAGCTTGAGCTGGCGGGTGCCAACGACAATTACCGCGACATCGAGCTGGAGAAGCTGCGCAAGTCGCTGGAAATCCGCCGCATGTTCGGCGACGTCGACCAGACCGAGGTCGAAGGGCTGATGCGGCGTATCGAGCAGATCGGCGCGCTCAATCATCAGATCGACATCGCCACGGCCTCCATGGAGGAATTGCGCGGTTTCGGCGTCGATTTCGTCGACACCGTGCTGAGCGAGGACACCTGGTCGAGCTGGGGCAATGCCGGCAAGACCATCATCAAGATGATCGGCGACGAATTCATCAAGCTCGCCCTGCTCAACCCACTCAAGAATCTGATCAATGGCAATGATGCCCTGCCGACCGTCACTTCCCTGTTCAGCAGCGTCAGCAAGCTGTTTGGAGGCGGCGGGTCCGGCCTAAACCTGGTGCATGAGATCGGTCATAACGCCGCGGGCACCGAGTATTGGTCGGGCGGCATGTCGCTCGTCGGCGAGAACGGCCCGGAGATCGTCAGCATGCCGCGCGGCTCCGCCGTAACGCCGGCGGGTGAGACCCGCCGTCTGCTCAGCGCGAGTCAGCAGCCGGTCAAGGTGTTGGTCGAGGTGGCTGCGAACGACTATTTTGACGCGAAGGTTGCCAGCATCTCGGGTGCTCAGTTGGAGGCTGCTGCGCCTCATATCGCAGCCGGTGCAGCCACGCTCGCCGGCGCGCAGCAGGCGCGCCGCGCGCGCCGCCGCCTGGTGGGAGGCTGACATGGCAATAGAACTGCCTCAACCGCGCCTTCCCAAGGTCGCGGTCCCCAGATTGCTCGACTGGGGGGCTGACCAGAAGGCTCCTCAGGGTGGCGCGTATCAGCGCCTCAATCGACTTGGGAATCGCTTCGCCCTCGACATTTCCTATCCCCGTCTCAAGCCGGAGCCTGACGGCAGAATCCTCGCAAGTCGCCTTCGCCGGGCGAAGACAGAGGGTGCACTATTCCCGGTTCCCCAGCCAGGGCTTTCGGTCGGGGCGCCCGGCAATCCGGTGGTGGACGGCGGTGGGCAGGCAGGATCTGCGATCCTGCTGCGCGGCTTCACCGCGGGTTACCAGGTGCGTGAGGGCCAGTTCTTCAGCATCATCCAGGGTGGCCGGCGCTACCTGCACTGTGCGAGCGCAGACGCGGTAGCCGGCGGCGATGGCAAGGTGACATTGAGCATCCACCCGATGCTGCGCGTGCCGCCGTCGAACGGGGCAATCTGCGAGTTCGCAAAGCCCTATATTGAGGGCATCGTTGGCGGACAGAGCATCGATGTCGAACTGAGCATCGCCAAAATGCACGTGCCGACCATCACCATCACCGAGCGCGCCTGACCATGACCGCGCTCACCCCCGCTCTCGACAGCGCCCTCCGCGCTGACGCGCCGACCGTTTTCGGCGCGGTCTCGATCGATCTCCCCGCCGCTCAGGTCAACCTGCTTGATGGCGCCGGCCTCCTTTCCTTCGGTGGCCGCACCTATGTCGGCGAGGACGCAACCTATGGGGTGCTTTCCGATGTCGAGGACATCACCGACGGCACCGGCGACAGCGCGCCAGCATTCTCGCTGACCATTCTGCCGAGCGGCGACGCCGCCGCCGCGGCGCTCGCCGCACCAGACATGCAGGGGTCTCAGGTGCGCGTCTGGTTCGGGGCAATCAATCCGCTTACCGGGTTGGTGATCCCTGACCCTCACCTCCTGTTCCTGGGGGAGCTGGACGTTCCGTCGCTGATCTCGTCCGGCGACGGCCGCCGGCTGGATTACGAGGTGGTCAGCGTTTTCGAGCGCCTGTTCGAGGATGACGAGAGCGCCCGCCTTTCGGACGGCTTCCACCGCAGCATCTTCCCGAACGAGTTTGGCCTCGAATACGTAACCGGTGTTGCAGAGCCGGTTTACTGGGGAGTGGCCGGCAACCCGTCGGCAGTGGTGCAGAACGGGTTCGGCAAATTCTACAAGTTCGAAGACGGCAGCCTCGAGTACCGCGAATGACAGACCCTCTCGTGCGCCGCCGCGATGCCGCGCAGCAGATCCTCGATGCCTGGAAGGCGAGGCCGCTTCGACTGGGCACCAACGACTGTGTCCGCATGATCGCGGCGCACCTGCGGAAGCTCGGCTATAAGGTGAAGCTGCCGCCGTCAGGATCCTACCGCACTGTGGCGAGCGCGACGAAAGCGCTTCGCGCAGCGGGGTTCTCATCAGTGGGAGCCGCGCTCGATGATTTGGGCTTGGAGCGGATCGCGCCGGCGGCTGCCATCGTTGGCGATATCCTGGAATTGCCGGCAGTTGATGGCCTCGGGGCGTTCGCTATCGCTCTCGGGAACGGTCGCGCAGCAGCTTACCACGAGGACGTCGCTGGGGGCGTCCAGGTTATTCAGCCACTCGAATATGTTGATGCGTGGAGGGCTCCGCCGCGGAGCTAGGTCGTGGACCCATAAACGACCGCTTTGGCGTACCCGGTCGATCGGCTGATATTCGGTGGGAAGCGGAACGGCCGCCTGTAGGCGGAACAACCGATTAGCGAACTTGCCAACTTTCCGGACAGCGGCCACGCTTCCAATGTGCACTCGAAAGTCCTCACAGCTGTTGCGGCGACCTTGGCCCTTGTCGGTGCAAGTTCCTGCCATCGTCCAAAGCCGAAGGTCTCAGACGAGATTATGCGGAGGATCAGCCTTGAGTCACCGGGGATGACAGCGGGCTGTCTAAAAGCAATACGGTTCGGCGGTATCGACGCGATGCCAGAGCGCACCGATCAATGCTTTGCCATGACCAAGCCTCAAAGATGGCGAGGATTGTGGTTAGATGCGTTTGAAGGGCAACGCTTCTGCCCGGCACCTGCCCAATCGTGTCAAGACGATGGTAAGGACGGGCATATCTGGATCACCTTCCCAGGTGACGTTCGGCCGAGTGGAAAAACAATCACAGGAAAGACTTACGCTATCGAGTTCGTTGGCAGGCGAACGCTGTTTCCCGGTCACCACGGTCATCTCGGTGTGTCTGCTCACGAGATAGTCATCGACAAGCTCATATCGGTTACGCCGATCGATTAGTAGCGTCCGCAATCGGGCACTCTCCTCGCGGCCCGGAACGGCAATAATTGGGGCGTTTGCAGCCTGACCGCTTTCGGATCGGCCTGGCACCGCTCGGACGGCAGAGCGGACGCTAGATTTGGTGAAAAGATAACCCGAAATCGGCTTGCTCCAGCACGCAGGTGGAGAAACGGCGGTCAGGAAATTCGCGGTTCAGCTTAGTCGCGAGCATGTCAGCCATGATGGTAGCAAGACGGATAAGTTGAACGCTCTTCAGGCTCGCTTCAGTTTCATCGTCCGGGAACATGTGGTCAAAAAGGAAAGCGTTCATGGCTGTCTCGACCTGCTGCCGCGAATGCCCGGCTCGCTCCCAATCCCTCAGCCGTTCCAAATCGAACGGAGCGCGTAGAACATAGCCGTCGAACTCGATGAAATCCGGCCAAAACAGCGAGCAGAACCCGAGGGCGTGATCGGCTCGCCCTTCGATATAAATCCAATCGTCGGGCGAGATACCGGCTCCCTCATTCCATTTCTGGAGCTCGGGCAGGACGTCAGTGACTTCGGCCATGCGGCGACCTTAACGCTCTGGCGAATGACTGCAAATGGGGCGTTTGCAGCCTGACCGCTTTTGGGTCGGCCGTCCCACCGCCGAATGGCCGACTATCGGTGGTTAGCTGGCGTTGCCCAAGGCTCGATTGAAAGCCGCGCGAGCGGTGTCGGTGTCGAAGGGGGCCGCGCTCAGCTCGGGGAAAGGCTGCGCCTTGCGAGCTGCCTCATTGAGACGGGCAGCAGTCCCCCCGGCGCGCCAAACTGCGACGATTGTTTCATCCCACTGGGACTGGACGTCGTGGCCCGAAAATCCGGCATAGAAAGCTTTAAACACGCGGTGTCGTGCGGCGAGATAGCCGATCGTCAGTTCGAGACTTTCCACGGTGTTGTCGAGAAGCAACGCATCAGCTTCAGCTCCCAGCCTATGAAGCCAGACCCGGGCAAGCATCAGTGCGTCATCAACGCGCTTATCGCTGTTGGAGATGACCTCGACTGATGCGTCACCACCTTCGTCCCATATTGTGACCCAATCACGATCTACATCAATTGAGTGTGGGCGACCTTCCGCCAGCCGAACAATCGCCTCCCCGCCGACCGGAATTTCGAACTGCTCGCATTGCAGCTCGACGAACACTGTCAGCGGGTTCTCGCCCTTGTTGCGTATGGGTAACCGCATCACGCCTTTCCCTGCTTATCAGGCCAAGCGTGCCACGCTCGCAGAATGTCGGCAATTGGGGCGTCAGCGGCTGGGCCGCTGTTGGCCGCTCCAATTTGGACCGAAACGGCGGATGGGTGGGAAGCTGCCATCCGGCTTCTATATGCGCATGCCCAGCCATATTACGGCCTCTGTGGAATATGTGACCAGCGGATCAATCATCCTTGCCCAATATCCATTGCGACTTTGAGCGGCCGAGCGATCATGGTGCTCCTGCTCCTCGACAATGATCCGGCGCAAAGTGTCAGCGGCCCGAGGATCGACACCGTCGAGCGCCTGAATCTGTTCATGCATGTGTCGAAGCACTACGCGCTCGATTGCCACTGTGGTGGCGGCGATAGCTTGGCGACCAGCCAGCCCCGTCAGCGTGCCCAGGAAAAATCCGCCGGCTGCACACAGCGCGTAACTCCGACAGCGCGGCTTGTTGCGACGATGCAGTTCTGCTTCAAATTGCGCGCGATGACCGCGCTCATGTGCTAGGAACTCATCTAGCTCGGAGACAATCTCGGGCGCGCGCCATCTGGCAAACCATCGCTGAGCCCGATAAACGCAGACCGCGCCATGCTCCCCGGCGTGGTCGACTTTCATAACGCGATCGCCCAATGTCTCCCCTAATTTGAGCCGCGCGATCAGAGCCATGCCCGGGTCATCCCACGACAGCGCAATGTCTGCAAATGGGGCGCTTGCCGACAGGCCGCTTTAACAAGTCTACGGCCTAGCTGGCGCAGACCTGACCAGTGGACATTTGCATCCCAGTAGGCGGCGATCAGACCGAGCCTGCGGGATCGAACCCCCGATTCCAATCGCACCGGCATTCCTTCTTCCGCCAGGAGGCTTCCTTTGAGCAAAGTCTTGAAGACTGCCGCCATCGTGGTGTCGGTGGTGGCGCTTACACTCGCAATCCCCGGGGTCGGCACCGCCATTGGCCTGTCGGCTGCCGCGACCGCGACCGTAGCCTCGGTCGCCACGATAGCCGCAGCCGGATTGTCACTCGCCGCGAGGCTGACAGCAAAGCCACCATCCGCGCAGGCGACAGGGTCGCAAACAAGCTTCAGCGCCGATCCCGACGCCGGCCTCCCCTATGTGGTTGGCAGGACGGGGTCGGCGGGCAACATCGTGCTGCGCAAAGGCTTCAACACCACCGACGCCGGCGACAATGACCGGCAGTCCTTTGTGTCGGTGCTTTCAGTCGGGCCTGTGAAGTCGGTGGGCGGGTTCACCGCCGATCGCACCGCCGTTTCGTTCAACGGCGTCGGCCAGGCCATCGGCACCTTTGCCGGTTTCATGTGGATGACGACGCAGCTCGGCCTGTTGCCGCAGCCGACGGCGCTCGGCTTCGGCATGGGAGCCGGCACGCCGCCCGGATGGTCAGCCGCCCACAAGCTCTCAGGCCTCGCCGCTGCCGCCTGGACCCTGCGCTTCGACACCAAGGCCAAGCTATTTCAAAATGGCGTTCCCGCCCCGATGTGGGTGGTCGAAGGCGGCCTTTGCTACGATCCACGCAAGGATAGCACCTATCCCGGCGGGAGCGGTCCCCACCGCATGGCCGACCCCGCGGACACCGCAGCGTACGATGCTGCCGTGGCGACCTGGGAATATTCCGAGGACCCGTATCTTCATGGCCTCAAGTGGGTGCACGGCATCTGGCAGCGCGATCGAACCGATCCGACGTCGAAGTACCAGCGCATCATGGGCATGGGCGCTCCCTGGGCGGGGATCGATGTCGCATCGTTCGTGGATGGAGCGAACATCGCGCAGGCGAATGGCTGGAAGGTCGGCGGGGTCATCTTCTCGGGTGACAACAAGTGGGATAGCCTGAAGAAGCTCCTGCAGGCTGGCATGGGCGAACCCCTCGCTCTCGGCGCCAAGATCAGCTGCCTGGTGAACGCGCCGAAGGTCAGCCTGGCCACGATCACCATCGATGACGTCGTCGGCGAGGCATCGGTTGCGGCAACGCAGCCGCGCCGCGCGCGCATCAACACGGTGACGCCACGCTACCGCCTCGAGGCGAACAACTGGCAGCTGCTACCGGGGCCTCCGATCTCTGTGCCCGAATATGTCGCGGCCGATCGCGGCAAGCGATCGAAGGTGCTCGACTATGCGTTCATCCAGGACGCGAACCAGGTCGCCACGGCGGTCCGCTACGACATCGAGAACGCGCGTGAGTTCGGCCCGATCGTGCTGCCGCTCAAGTTGTTCTGGATGGGCTTCAAACCCGGCGACTGTGTAACCGCGCAGCTGCCGGAGATGGGCCTCAACGGCCAGACGATCCTGCTGCTGAACCGCGACCTCGATCCCGGCTCTGGTATCGCGACGATGACGGCGCGGAGCGAAACGCCGGGCAAGCATCCTTTCGCGCTCGGCCAGACCACTACGCCACCGTCGACGCCCGCCCTCTCCGGCCCGCCGCTGGTGCCAGTGCCCGGCGCGGCCGCTTGGGATCTCTCCGAGACGGGCCTGACGAAGGACGGCGTGACCTTCCCGGCTCTCGTGGTTACGGGCGCCGTCGATGCCGGATCCGCAGAAAGCGTGGCTTTCGAATACCGGCGGTTCGTCAACGGGCAGGCGGCCGACGCCAATTGGAGCGTGGCCGGCGTCGAGCCGGTCACGACTGCGCGCAAGGAAATCGCGGGGGTTCTTCCTTCCACTGCCTACGAAGTCGCGGTCAGCTATCGATCGCGCGGGGTTCTGGGCGGTCGGCGCATTCTGGGGCCGGAAGTCACCACCGCGGACACCGCTGCGGACAACGCGGCTGCCGCGCTCGACCTTGCCGAAGCGGCGCAGGATCTCGCCAGCGGCAAAAGCACCATCTTCTATCAGGTATCGCCGCCGACCGCCGCAGAGAGCGCCGAGAATGATCGCTGGGTCGATACCGATGCGGGCAACTTCGAATATCGGCGCCTCCCTGGCAGCGGTCGGCTCTCGATCGGCGGCACCGTGGTCACCTTCGGTGGTGCTGCGATCGTCTATCCGCCTTGGGCACCGGCGCCTGATCAGCGCATTGCTCAAGCGCTCACCGACGCGGCGGGCGCCCAGGCGACCGCTGACGGCAAGGTCGCCACCTTCAACCAGGAGGCCACGCCCACCGCCGAGAGCTTCGGCGACCTTTGGTATCAGCCGAGCACCAAGTCGCTGAAGCGCTGGAACGGCACCTCCTGGTCGGAAGTGGCGACTGTGGGCGCCACCCCGGCGCAAATTGCTCAGATCACTCAGGCGCTATCCGACGCGGCCAATGCGCAGGCAACCGCCGACGGCAAGATCGACTCCTTCTATCAGCCCGGCGCACCCGCTGTGTTCGGCGAGGGCGACTTCTGGACCGACACCGACGATGGCAACAAGCTGTACCGCGCATCGGCCAACTCAGCGGCCGGAGGAGCCTGGGTGCTGGTGCGCGATACTGGCATCGCCACCGCGATCGCTGCGGCGGCCGGCGCTCAGGGCACTGCCGACGGCAAGGTCACCACCTTCACCGGAACCGGTGTACCGCCGGCGACTGCGGTCGGCGATCTCTGGTACAATGGCAGCACCGGCGTCCTTGCGCGCTGGAACGGTGCCGACTGGATCTCGACAGCCGACAACACCGCGCTCGTGCAGCCTTCCGTCACCGGGCCGACGCCACTCAGCTTCAGCGCCAACTATCTCGGCGTGCTCGACGCGGGCGCGGTGCCGAAGGATTTCCCCTACAAGCGTCTCCAGGGTTCGACCGATGTGACGACGGCGACCGCCTGGTCGATCATCGCTGCGGACGGGGTGACGCTGACGATCGGCGCGGGCGACGGCGTGGCGAACATCACGGCCGTCAGCAAGGACTCGGCCAGCTTCACGATCCGCTCGATCTACAATGGCGTGACTCGCGACTTCCCTGTCATCGTCCAGCGGTCCCGCGCCGCGGCGCCGGTCAACACGGGCAGCACCGGCAATCCGGGCACCTCCGGATCGGTCAACGCAAGCGCGTCCAGCACTTCGACCAGTTATGGCGGGGCGGACAGCGGATCATTCACCTGCGTCGCCGGCACCGCTGGCCAGGTCGCGCTCAGCACCTCGCTCACCGTTTCGCTTTACGCGCCGAGCGGGGTCTATTCGCAGTCGGGTTACGCGAAGCCCCAATGGCGAGTGCCGGGCGGCAGCTGGGCGGACGTCGGTTCAGAGTACCTCAGCAACGGTCCGGCGAGCTACGACAAGACCAACGGCCCGACGGACACCACGCTAGACGTCAATGTGACGAAGACCGGGCTGACGGCGGGCAGCACCTATGAGTTCCGCCTGACCTTCCGAAAGGCATCCGGCACCAGCGGCCAGACGATGTCGTTTTCCGGCACCTTCGCGGGGACCGGCTCGTGACCTGGTGGATGATCCGCGATCGCGCCACGAGCGAGGAGCAACTCGTCAGCTGCGATGGGTTGCACCCGCACTATGACGGCGATCTGTTTGAGGTTGCCGAGCTGGACCGCGAGCCAGACCTGGCGCGCGAACGCTGGGACTGGGATGCCGGCGCAGTCGTGTTGCGCGCCAGCCCGGCTGAGGCAGCGGCCGAGATGTGGGAGCGAGCAAAGGCGCATAGCGATGCAGTCGCGGTTGCCGGATTCACGCTCATCGGCATCGGGCCGATTCAGACTGATGAGAAAAGCCTGACGGCGATCCGCCTGCTGGTCGAGGAAGCGCGCGATCGGCTCGCGGATGGCGAGCCTGGCTGGGCAACCGAGTTCCTGAACCGCGACAACATCAAGGTGCCGGTCACCATTCCGGAGATCTTGATGATCAACCGGGTGGTCCGCGCATTCCTCGGCGCGGTCTACGCCGCTCGCCAGAGCGCGCGTAGCGCGATCGGTGCGGCTCTCGATGCGGGCGCCGGCGCGGCCGAGATATTCGAAATTGATATCACTGCGGGCTACCCGACGGAACCGGTCAGCCCGCCGCTTCCCCCCACCGAACCGGAGAGCTGACCGTGGCCGATACCGACTATTCCGCGCTAGCCGCGACCACCACCATCGCGGCGACAGACGGCCTCGTCCTTGTGCGCGCCGGCGTTCCCTACCGTTACACTGGCACCCTCCCGATCATCACCGCAGCGGCCAATTTCGGCTGGGGGGGCACGCCGATTGACGGATATGGCCGATCGCTCACCGTCAGCCAGGGCGGCGCACACCCAACCCTGCTTCATCAATCCGTCGATACCAACGACGAGCGGTTCTACATTCTGAACAACCTGGATCGGCCAACCGGCGGCTTTGCCGGCACCTTCCAGTACCGGAAGACGGGCGCCGCCGGCTCGGCCTATCAGCAGAGCGCGGGTCGACACATCTTCCTGACGGCCGCCATCGGTACTGCCGGCGCGACCGCGACCATGGTGGAGAGTGCTCGACTGGACGAGTCCGGGAACCTTGGCTTGGGCACCACCAACCCCGGCGGATGGCGCATCAATGCCCGGCAGGGAGGTACTTCGCTGCTGGCGCTCGAGAACACTGCCGGCGTCGGCGCGACGATCCAGTTGGCGGACACCTCCTATTCCGGGCGCCTCGTTCAGAATGCCGGCGCGATGATCGTCCAGGTCGCTGGCACGACAGAAGCCTTCCGCTGTGACACGTCGGGCAGCATTATCCCCGGTGCTGACAATGCACGTAATCTCGGGTCCGCGTCCCGCCGCTTTGGGACGGTCTATGCCGCAACCTCTACCATCAACACGTCGGATGCGGCGCTCAAGACCGTTCGGGGTGAGGGCGAGCTGACGCCCGAAGAGATCACCTGGGCCCGCGCGATCCGCATCCTCCCCTATCGCTTCAACGACGCGATCGCGGCGAAGGGCGAAGGTGCCCGGCTGCACTTCGGCGTTCTCGCTCAGGATGTGCATGCCGCCGGCTTGGCGGCCGGCATCGAAGATCCCTTCGCTTACGCCTTCCTGTGCCGAGACCCTCTCATGGAGGAAGTGGAGGTGATGGAGCAGGTCCGCGTGCAGAAGACCGAGCCCTACGAGCGCACCGAAACCACCATCGTAGTGGAGGACGGCGTCGCGCGAGCGCTGGAGCGCACAGTCAATGACGTGCGGCCAGTGTTCGAAGAGATCCCGCTCGTCGATGGGCAGGGCGTGGCCGTCATGCTGCGGATCGGCGAGGATGCGGAGGGCGCTCCCATCATGCAGCAGGCCGTACACCTGGAGCCGGTCATGGTGACGATCGAGCAGCCGGTGACCAGGGCGGTGCCAGTCCTCGACAAGGCCGGCAACCAGCTCGAGCGCTGGGGCATCCGCTACGAGGAACTGGCCATGTTCCTGCTCGCAGCGTCCGCTCCGCAGGCATGATCATGACTATCGCATTTGAAAGGGGGCGGACGATGACGCCAGTGTTTGAGGGGGTCGCGGCGAAGTACGGGTGGATTCTGCTTGGCGTGACCTGTGGACTGGCCGCGCGCTACGCGCTCCTGCTCAAGAAGGGCGTTAAGATCCGGGCGTGGATGGTGCTGTCTGACGTGCTGTTGCTGCCCACGGTAATATTGATCGCCTACACCTTGGCCAAGCAGGCGGGCATCCAGGGGGAACCGGCGGCGCTGGTGAGCGCGCTTTGCGCCGTGGGTGCCGATCGGTTGGTGAAGCTGTACGCCGATCGCTTCGTGGCCAAGGTGGATAGCGAAGTGCGGGTGCTCGCCGAAGAGACGATCGGGGTCGTTCGACAGGAAGTGCAGATAACCCGCTCCGGGGAAGCGATCGTCGCCGACACGATCGATGGGCGTGCCCCTGACCAGTATGCTGCGCTCAAGCCGCACCCGCAGGCTACCATCCCCCCAAAATAGCTGCATCGAAAGGAGTACCAGCATGGCAACCACGCTTCAGGCGGGGGCGAAGGCTCGCGCCATTATCAAGGGGTTCGAGGGCTGCGAGAAACGACAGCCGAACGGCACGTTCCTGGCGTATCCCGATCCAGCAACGGGCGGTGCGCCCTGGACGATCGGATGGGGTTCTACCGGTCCGGACATCAAGCGCGGGACCGTCTGGTCGCAGGCCCAATGCGATGCCCGTTTCGAGCGCGACCTGGTGGCGTTCGCCGCCCAGATCGCAGCGTTGCTCGGCACTGTGCCGACCAATGCCGGTCAATTCGACGCAATGGTAAGCCTCGCCTACAACATCGGCGTGGGCAACTTCCATTCGAGCACGCTGCTCAAACTTCACCGCGCCGGGGACCATATCGGCGCCGCGGCGCAGTTCGCGCGCTGGAACAAGGCGAACGGAAAGGTCATGGCGGGACTCACTCGCCGGCGCGCGGCCGAAGCCGCAGCCTATCAGGGCAAGCCCTTCTCGATCTGAAGCCATCCGCGCCGCGCGGCTTCGCGGCAAATTCCAAGGAGACGATCATGAAGATGATCCTGGCACTCGCCTGGCGGCGAGCCTTTCTGCGTGCGCTGCATTCGAGGTCCGGCCGCCAACCGAAGCGGTTATCGCCCAGGCGGCCGATCGCGCCGTCGGCATCGAGACGGGCTACGCGGTCACGGCCGAGCTTGCTTCGTTCGGTGCTGGCGCGCTCGATAGTGCGACACGAAGCAAGGTGGCCCTCGGCGACCGCGCCGCGTTTGAAGCGCTGATGGCTGCCCGGCTGACCCATCCTTCGAGCGATGCTCTCGATCCAGCGGACAGGGTTCCGCTGGAGAATGCCATCGACCGTAGCAACAAAGCGCATGACGCTCTGCAGGCGGAGCTCCGATCCTCAGGGTAGCTGCTTGGCGCGTTCCCTATTCTGCGCGCCAGAAAAGGCCGCAACGGCGTCAAAGCTGTCGAAAACTTGCGCCATGTTAACTACTACGAATTCAGCAGCGTCCTTGTTGAAATCATAAGTGTACATCTCGCCCTCGAATGTGGTCGAGAATGTCCCGTATATCATGGCGTTCTGTATTGATCCGCCCGCCTCACCCTTGATCGCAACGAAATCTCCAGACTTCACCTCAAAATCGGATTTGTGCGCCATTTTCTTATTTGGGTTCGGAAAGAACTCAGGATGCGCGATGGCGTGCCGAATTTTATGTATGCCAGGGAAGCGACTGTCGAAACTCTTGCGGCTTTGCTTGATTTTGCCGGTGTCGACAACATCGCGCCACGGACCGACGCTCCCGGCCAAACCTTGCACCGCATCGAGGGCGGTGACGTAATTCCGCAGCGCCAATCCCCCTGATCGCCCCGCAGCGAAATTCCACTGTGTCCAGAGACATTCATGCTCCGGGAAGGGTGGGTCCCCGATCTTCCTAGTCCGCTTGTAATCTGCTCGCGCACGATCCAGATTCGCCGCAGTGTAATCGGCCAATGCCACGCTAGATGAAAACTCCAGGCAGTGTTGTTTCATCTGACTGAGATGGAGCCACAAGCTGTGCGCGACTTCCTGGAATTCTTCCGGCAACTCAATCCTCATCAGCATCGGCGCATCTTGAGGGCGAAGGGTCGGGATCAGGAACATGGCCGACTCCGTGTTGTCAGTTTGCATGTTCATCTTTTTGCAACGTGCTCGCTCAGGCAACCCAAGAGTAGCCGATGATTCTCCGCATTGCACCGACTCGAATGTTCTAACTATGTTCCGCCCCTATGGGCCGTGCCTTTCAGCTCTCACTCATTAAACTGTCGCTCGAGATCCTGGATGGCGTCGCCTATGGCGCGGAGACCGGGGAACAGCGGAGCGTGTTGCGCCTGGTGCTACGCGTGGCGGGCGAGTCGGGTTCCTTCATCAGACAAAAGAGCGAGCGAACACTGGTAGCCAATAACTGGAGCAGCGATGTGTCGAGTATAGTCAATCCTACCGCGCTCGCGCACCGCATCATGGCATGGACTCATCGTACAATATCATGAACAATAGCAGTCGGGGAAATCAAAGCGGCTCTATACATCAAATGCTCAACATCTTCAGGTACTTGTCTGTGACCGCCATCGGATGGCTCATGTTATCCGCAACCGCGCCACTAAAGCAGAACAATGTTCCGCAACCGCCCGTTTCTCAAGAACGTTCGGGCAAGATACCTGAACGAACCGCTGGCCTCCCTAAACAGCAGGCGACAACCCAGTCGGCTGATCGCGGATGTCAGGGCGGCAACGAAGATCGCAGTTCTGAACTGTGCGCTCAATGGAAGGCCGCAGACGCTGCGCTGTCTTCCGCAGCCGCGGCCTGGGTTCTAGGTGGCGTTGGCGCGTTAATAGGCGCCATAACCATGTTCGCGGCTATCCGTGCCGGCGTCTATGCGAAGGACGCCGCCAAGCACACGGAGACAGGTTCTGGAGAGGCCAAGAGGGCCGCAGACGCAGCGGAACAAACGTTGAGAGCGATCCGAGCATGGATGACATTCGAAACCCCGCTTTCGGGAACAGTGCTGGATAAGTCGAGTGCTGATCCTAAAATAATGGGTTTCCACATAGCCTTAGGAATAAAAAACACAGGCCAGAGCCCCGCTGTCCGCTGCGGTATCGTGACCAAATATGAAATTGGGGAGTTCGGTTCAGAGCCCCCAGCCATCGCTCCTGATCTATATCCTGGACCACTCGCGTCCGTTGGTCCTGGCCAAGTCGTCCACAGCCAGCCCGTCTTCATTTCTGGTACTGAATTCGACGATTTCATCGGGCGGAAGATTGATCTCTTCGTCTATTGCCTTGTTCTATATCAAGATATTTTCGACAAACATCACGAAACGGAAATATGTGTCGTAGCCTCATTCAGGGGGGCCGCACCCGAAACCATCGGCGAAGCCCATTCGGTCGCGATTTTCCCGAAAGGCCCCCAGAACCACGTCACCTAACGCAATTAGGTGTGGGCGGGCCAGATATTGCGCTCCGAAATCTTCGCTGAACCAGCGCCCCGGTCCTTGCGAAAGGACCGGGGCTTAGTCGTAGGGAGACCTCGCGGACGCCCAGCATAAGAGAGCGAATCTAACGGAGAGCGCCGGCGACAGGGGGATAGAAACGCGCGATTTCCTACAAGGCAAGCGGTGAGGCTATAGTAACGTGTCTCGTTGCGGCCCGGCGGTGGCGGCGAGACCCTTCACCTTCGTATGCAGCAGATCCGGGCCCTCTAGCCTATTTCGGGCCCGCGCAGGTGAGGAGACCTCGAATTGACCACAGAACGCGAGTTGAGCTTGGCCGCCGTCGGCATCGGCTACGCGAACGCCGACGACGGCAACCGCCGGTTCGAGTGCCAGCTCTGCGTTCCTGGCGAGCCCGTAGAGCTCCGGCCGGAGCCGAAGAACAAGCACGACGAATATGCCGTCGCGGTGTTCAGCATTCGTGGCGCCCAGCTCGGCTACCTCACGGCCGAGCGCGCCCCGTGGATGCGCGGCAAGCTGCGATCCGGTGAGCCCAGCTGAGGCAGTCTTTCAGGAGCTGATGCCCACTGCGGCGGCGATTCGTGTCCGGTTCGGCGGCGGCGCTCCTACCCTTCCCCAGCGCGCCGCGCCGGGCGATCCCGAGCCGGACTTTTACCCCGATGAACCGGCGCCCGACTGGGGCGCGTAATCAGGGCTTCTCGCGGTTGCCAGCGGCAAGCCAGGCGATGATCTCCAGCGCGTGGCGGCGCAAGCAGTTCGGCTCCTGGATCAGGGCGACGATCGCGCCGTCCGGATCCTGCTCGGCGCTTGCCGCCAGCTCGGTGAGGCATCCTCGATAGTTCCGCACGATCCGGATCGACTGAGATCCCAGCCCGGCCGCCTCTTCCATCTGCACCACCACCGCGCGCTGGTAGATGACGTTCGCCCGGCTCGGGCTGACGCCGAGCGCATCGCCGATCATCTTGAAGGTCGCTCCTTCCTCGCGCATGCGCAGCGCCGTCTGGTGCCGATCTCTCATTCGGGAGGAATAGCGGCCCAGCCGGCCGTCGTCACCAATAGCGGCGGCGACCATGGTTGCCCCGCGAGCGCGGCTTTTCCGGAACCGGGCGGAGGGTGTCCTTGTCGACGCCGAATAACCTGGCGAGCAAATCACGATCTCGCTCGACAAGGTCGTAGGGCACGCTGCGGGTCAGATAATCGGAAAGATAGCTGTCCCCTCGCCCCATGAAGCGGGAGAGGTCCCGCCGGTTTGCCTTGTGCTGCCGCACCAGCTCGCCCAGGCGAGCGCGTCGTTCATCGGGAAGCAGAAGCATCATTGCGACCTATGGGTGACAAGGGTGCAGAACATTGGTAGAACATAGGGACGTTCTGGCGTTTTGACAAATCGCTGGAGCCCGCGGAATACCGTTAGGGAACAGATCGGGAATATGTAGAAACGAACGTTGAAAAATAAGGCTTTCCACTCGACTGTTAATCGAGTGCCGCTGGGTCAGAGGGCTTAATCTCGGGCGACAGGCTGCGTAGATCGGCGACCTCCGCTTCCGTCATTTTGCCGGAGTTGACAGCGTGCTGAAGGACCTCGTCGAGCGTCATTCGAGAAAGGTCATAAATCGACTTACTCGCTTCGAAGGTCTTCCTGGATTCCTCCACTGTTAGGTCTGCGCGCTTGATGGTTTCCTCGAGCTCAGCCAAGCGGCGGCTGGAACGGTCCGCTGCCTCCTGGGCTCGTGGAATCAAGTCTTCCAAAGCGTCGGTCGCGATCCGCCGACGGTATGCGTCAAGCGCGACCGACCCAGCACCCATTGCGCCAATGATGGAGACCGCCGCGCCACCGATACTCACACCGCTGGCAAGGTGTAGCCAGGCAGGGACATAAGGGGCCGCGAAGAGCGCCACGGGCTTTATCAACAGACTCCATATCAGTGAGACCGCGCCCGCCCCGACGGCCACGTATGCTAAAAACAACAGCACGCCGGTCGCCTTTCGGCCAAAGTACTCCTCAAATTTCGTGACAAGTGATCCCAGGCCAAGGTCCATGTGGCTTCCCCGCTACCGCAACAATGACAGACGTGTGTTACGCTTGCCGCTCGCCAGCCCCCCCCCTAGGTCAGGCGAGCGTTCGCAATGGTGTAGGCATCGTCATATGCGAAGCCTTCTACCCGAGAGAGGCCCCACGGGGCATGCTTTCGCGGCGAACACGCAATACCCACCCACTCCATCATGCTAGACACCTTCTGCCTCACATAGGCGTCGGAGTGTATGCGCAGCATTTCGTTGGCCTTAGCGCGAACGCGCATCACGAATTCCGGGGCAGCGCGCCCTCCAAAACCAGGGCGGAGCATGTTCAACAGCTCCTCACCAAGCGCCTCGTACCGTTCTGCCATTCTAATCGACTCCCAGAGGTTGGCCCTGCCATTGTGCCGTGGCCAGTCATACCTAGGCGGTCGTTTCAATGGCGTCGTGCCGGAGCAATTCGCGGAGCTTCTCTAGTTTGACAGAGAACTCGTCGGCCTTGGCGAATAGCTTCGCGGCATAATCGGGGCCCCCATTGCCCCTGACATCCAAGCTTCGTTCGATTTCTCGCAGGTCTGCAAGCGCCCCAACCAGTGCGCTCTCCGTCGAGGCGAGCTGCAGTCGCTTCGCCGCCGCCATCATTTCCTCGAGCGACTCGTGGGCTAATTTCCCGCTCACCGTGCCGGTATTTGCCGCATAGTCCTTCTCGGCTTGCCTCGCCCGCTCTCGCCATTCGTCCAAGATGAGTTCTCCGGTACGGAGCAACCGCTCAATCGGCCTGTTATACTCGGCATCGTCGGCCTGGCGGGACCTGCGTTGTGCCGCCTCACGATCGAGGCGGCGCTGCTCAATTGCAGCCGCGTTCGCTTCCTCGATGCGCCTAGCGTTAGCTTCGTCGGCCGCTTTCTCCCGCGCCGCGCTGTCGCGTGCCAGCTTGCCAGAATACCAAATCGCGAATCCGGCTGCGACCGCCTGGATAACCGCGGCGCCGGCTGACACCCAGGCAGCAAGGACCTGCTGATCCGCCGAATTCATGGCAACTCGATCACGATTTGACGGCCACCCTGTTTGGTGGCCACCTCATACAGCCTACGAAAAACATCGTTCACGACCGAGAGGTAGCGGACTCGCGCCGGCGCGTGCTTCGTGCCGGTTGGCATAGGCTGTGAACTCATTGAGCGGACGACACTCACGATCGGCGGGCTCGTGAAGTCGACGGGGCGCAGGGCATGCGCGAAGACATTCCTTATCTCTCGGACTTGATCGAGCAATCGCTCGGTTTCCTTGCCATATATCCCCAACGCTCTTCCAACCTTTATCTTGGCTGAAAATGTGCCAAGTGGCGCGTTCGGCTCGTTGAATAATTTGTCGAGTACACCAGGCTGATCGACCACCCATGTTGAGATGGTCATTTGTAAGCCGGCCTCCAGGAAACTGCTGGCAAGCAATGCTGCAGCACGATCTTTTTCCGTGATCATAAGTTCCCAGACGGCCTTCAGCTCATCTTCATCCGGCAGCTTTCGACTCAGGTCCTTCAATTTCATCTATCACCCCCGAGACATGGGTAACGGTCGTGGGCGCCTTCGCAAACAGGTAGAGTAACAAGATCCGCTTTCGTGCTTTCTGGTCAGCTCGCATGTGCTGGAATTGCCCCGGTGCAGCTCCGGTGCAAACCTGCTCGTTTCCCGTTATGCTCTGCACTTGTTCCGCTGACTACGGTAAGCGGCTATCGCAGTTTTCTGCGGGTTTCAGCCACATTCCTTGTCCTCCGAAGGCAGGGGCTTGACCTGGAAATCTTGCCAAAGCCTCCCGGTTAGGTTTCCCTCAGTGCCCCGACCAGTGCCGATGATCAGCGTAGACTAGCAGCCTCCATAGGATTGGCCCGCCTTTAGGGTGCTGATGATGGTTCTGAGGAGGGAGCGGATGCCCCTCGGTCGAAACCGCTTCGTGGCCGCAGCCCATACAGATATAAATCCCGGATCGAGGTGCTGCGGTTCCCGGATGATGAAGCATGTCGAACAACGGGTCGCTCGATTGGACTAATCTTGCCCCATCCTTGTAGAGCGCCATCTATTCGCCCTCCTTCGGTTCGACCGTTCCCACGTTCCCAAGGGGCTCCGGGATGGCTGCAGCGGCGGCTTCTGCTTCAAGGCGTTCGACAGCCTCGACTGCGGACCTGAGGTCAAGAAACATCGCCTCACCGTCACGGTAGGTCGCAAAGCCTAGATTGCCGTAAAACGTCGTCAGGCGCTCGTGATCATCAGGATCGGGAACCACAATCAAATGTGGGAGGCCGATCTGCGGCCCCACCTGGGCGAACGTGCGGATCACGTTACCAACCATCGTGCTACCAAGGCCTTGTCCCTCGAAAGCCCTGTCGGTCGCCAGCCAGACCAGCTGCAGCGCCGAAAAATGATCGCCAGAGCGGAAACGGTGATAAACGCCCCCAAGGTTGCATACCTCCTCCACGACGGTGGCAAGGGCATACAAGCCGTAGGGGCGATGTGGCTTTCCGGGTTCAACTGCGCACGTCACCTTAACAGCGCCGGACGAATGCTCCTTCCAAGCTTTCGCTCGGAACCACCCGTTTATCTCTCTGCTGGCACAGCCAAAGCCCCTCGAGTTTGTCATCCGACTCATCGGCACAAACTCGATGGCGGGCAGTGACGCCGCCGCCAATTATTTCTTCAACGAGACGTCGTTCTCTAGCGATAGCTTCACAACGCGAAGAAGGCCGGGCGTTGGCCCCTTATTCGCCTTGTACGAACGTGCCCCCGCCTTGAACGCCGCCGCGTTTCCCCGCGCGGTCGGCTTCGCCGGCTTGCCACCAGCGAAGAACCCCAAGAAACCCTTTCGGGTCGATCGAAGTGCAACCATCTGACCCTCCTTGGTCATGAGTATTATAGGCCAACGCACCGGCCGCGAATCCGCTGCACGTTCTATTGACCGCTAATCAATTAATGGTTGACACGTTGCAGCGCAAGGCCGGAGCGCGGATTACGGCTGCGTGGTGGCCCGCAAATGGACAGCAAAACACGTTCTGTTTGCCGTTCGTTCCCGCGATGTTCGATGGCCGAATGGACCGCTGTCGAGCGGAAAGGCGCTAAGTCCTCTCGGTGTAAACGAGATGCTCTACCAACTGAGCTAAGCGCCCGGGCATGATGCCGGTGGCGCCCCGATGCCAAAGCCCGGGCCTCGGGGCAAGCCCCCAGTGCCGGGCTAGACCAGACCGAGCCCCGCGCGGCGCACCGCGCCGACATAGGCGCGCATGCCCGCAAGCGCCTTTTCGCTCAGCACGATATAGGCACGGCGGCGATCGCCCGGATCCGCCTCGCGGCCAAACAAGCCGGCCTCGTGCATGGTACCGATCCAGCGCAACGCCGTGGTCGGCGGCACCGCAGCCGCGATGCACAGGCTGGAAACGGATACGCGCCGGCGCTCGAGACTGGCCGCAAACAGGTCGAGCAGCATGTCCCAGGCAGGATCGGCGAACAGCTCCGCTTCGAAATATTGCCCGCGCAGGCGGCGTGACCGGATCACGGCCCGGATCTCCGCCGAGGCGATATCGGGGCCCGGCTCGTCCGGCCCGCGATAGCCCAGGTCCGGCGCGCGGACGCCCGTCCGTCGTTCGATCTCGTCCTCTTCGGCAAGTTCGCCTCGCGTCAGCCGTGCCAGCGCATCGGCGATCCGCGCGACTTCCTCGTTGAGCCGGCGCAGGCGCGCGGTCTCCGAATCGCGGGTGACATCAGTCCACGAAGCGTGCGGCGTCGCTTCGCCCCGTGCACGCGCCAGCACCAGCGCGGCGAGCAGTTCGGATGCGCTCGGATCGCAGAGAAGCTGGGTGCGCGGGACACCGAGCAAGGGGCCGGCGAGGTCGATCCGATCCGCCGAGAAGATCGCGACAAGCGCCGGTCCGGCCTGGCCATCGCGCGCCGCCAGGGTATCGAGCAGCGACAACAACGGGGCTTCCGCAACCGCGCGTGCATCGAGCAGGACAAGGTCGAGCCGCGCCGCGTCGAGCAGCGGCAGGGCACCGTCTGGATCAACCATGTCGCGGATCCGGATTCCCGCCGTGGTCGCTGCCTCCACCAACTCGGCACTGCCCGCGCCCGTAACGAGCAGCGCGTTGAACGCCTGCGCCAGCGTGTCGCGGGTCGGGAAAGGGGCCGCGGAGGGGTTCGCCATCGCCTGCTCGGGTAGAATGTCCCGGAGAGGCCCAACCTCCGAAACGGATTGCTCTATCCGCTCCGTTTCGGAGCTTGTGGCGCGACCCAGACAGGCGACCGAATCATTGCCTGTCCGTTCCGGATCAGTCCATGACTGATCCGTCGGATTCGGCTGCAAATACCGAAGCTTCGCTCTCATCGCCGAGAAGTTCCCGGGTCGCGCTGGCAAGCAGCCCCGGGCCCAGCGCAAGCCCCGCGGCGAAGAACACCGCGCCCACCACGCCGAACAGGATCTGGGTGGCCAGCGGCATGGCGAATTGCCGGGCAGCAAATGCTTCGGCGGCAGCCCGCATCTGCTCCTGATCGCCATTGGCGGCGATCAGCGCGGCGAAATAATCCCCCATCACGAAGGACACCACGATGCCGATCGCAACAGCGAAGATCAGCGTGATCAGGAAATAACAGGCGAAAAGCATCCAGAAGCGGCCACGGGTCAGCTCCCAGGCAGCATCGACGCTGATCCGCCGGCGATGGAAGGTAAGCGGGAAGATCAGCGAGATGCGCACCTCCGCCCAGACCACCGCGCAGACAAAGGCGAGGAACAGCAGGAACGAGATCGCCCCCGTGATCATGCCCGTGCCCAGCGCGAAGCCGAGCACCGTGATGACCAGCAGCAGCAGCAGCTCACCCACCAGGATCGCGGCAAAGGCGGCGACGCAGACCATGATGACCAGCCCAAACATGCGGAACTCGTCCATCCCGATCCGCATGAAGGCGAGGCCGCCCTCCTGCGGGCGCAGCATCACGCGGAACACCGCGTTCATCAGCACCACGACGAGGAATAGCAGCAACAGGTTCATGAGCAGCATGAGGCTGAACATCGGCCCTGCCCATACCGACATCGCCGTGCTTGGATCCGCGGATATGGGCATGACCGTGCCGGCAACCACGAAGCCCATCACCAGCGAGATCGCGAGCGCGCCGACACAATAAGTCACTGCCCAGATCGCCACCGAGCCGGGGCGTTCGCGCAGCAGCCCGAACGCCCCACCCAGAATCGAACCAACGCTCGCCATGCCAAGTCCCCCATTCGTTCCCGGCATCCGCGTCAGTCGAGGCTCTTAACGATCTCCTCGACCATCTTCTTCGCGTCGGCCAGCAGCATCATCGTGTTGTCGCGGTAGAACAGCTCGTTGTCCACACCGGCATAGCCGACGCCGCCCATCGAGCGCTTGACGAAAAGCACCGTCTTGGCTTTTTCGACATCGAGCACCGGCATGCCGTAGATTGGCGACGACTTGTCGGTCTTGGCGGCCGGGTTGGTCACGTCGTTGGCGCCGATGACGAAGGCGACGTCGGTCTGAGCGAACTCGCTGTTGATGTCCTCCAGCTCGAACACTTCGTCATAGGGCACGTTCGCTTCGGCGAGCAGCACGTTCATATGGCCCGGCATGCGTCCCGCAACCGGATGGATCGCGTATTTCACGCGGACACCGTGCTCCTTGAGCTTGTCGCCCATCTCACGCAGCGCATGCTGTGCCTGAGCGACCGCCATGCCGTAACCGGGCACGATGATGACCTGCTCGGCCTGGCTCATCAGGAAGGCCGCGTCCTCCGCGGAGCCGCGCTTCCACGGCCGGTCGATCGCCGCCGCACCACCGCCCGCGTCCGCCGTCGCGCCGAAGCCGCCGGCGATCACGCTGATGAAGCTGCGGTTCATCGCGCGGCACATGATGTAGCTCAGGATCGCACCCGAGGAGCCGACCAGCGCTCCGGTGATGATCATCGCCGTGTTGTGCAGGGTGAAGCCCATCGCCGCCGCTGCCCAGCCCGAATAGCTGTTGAGCATCGACACCACGACCGGCATGTCCGCACCGCCGATCGGCACGATCAGCAGGAAGCCGATCACGAAGCTGAGCGCAGTAACGGTCCAGAAGACCCAAGGGCTCTGGTCGGTGACGAAATAGCCGACCAGACCGAGAATGCCGGCCAGCACGGCCAGGTTGATGACATGGCGCCCCGGCAGCAGGATCGGCTTGCCAGACATGTTGCCGTTGAGCTTGAGGAAGGCGATCACCGAACCCGAGAAGGTGATCGCGCCGATCGCCACGCCCAGGCCCATCTCGACCCGGCTGACGCTTAGGATTTCGCCGTCCGCACCCAGGATACCGAAGGCGGCAGGATTGAGGAACGCCGCCGCCGCGACCAGCACCGCCGCCATGCCGACCAGCGAGTGGAAGGCGGCGACGAGCTGCGGCATCGCGGTCATCGCGATCCGGCGTGCCGTCACGAAGCCGATAATGCCGCCGATCGCGATCGCCGCGCCCAGTTCGATCGGGCTGGCGATCTCGTGCGTGATCAGCGTGGTGATCACGGCGATGCCCATGCCGAGCATGCCGAGCCGGTTGCCCCGCCGGCTGCTCGCCGGGCTGGAGAGCCCGCGCAGCGCGAGGATGAAACAGATGCCCGCCACCAGATAGGCAAAGGCGACCCAGGGATTGATTGCTGCCCCCTCGTGCATCGGCTCAGCCCTTCTTCTTGTACATGGCGAGCATGCGCTCGGTGACGGCAAAGCCGCCGAAGATGTTCACGGATGCCAGCGCCACGGCGACAAGGCCGAGCCACTTGGCAACCTCCGAACCGGTTGCAGCCGACGCGATCAGCGCGCCGACGATGATCACCGAGGAAATCGCGTTGGTCACCGCCATCAGCGGCGTGTGCAGTGCCGGCGTGACCGACCAGACCACGTAATAGCCGACGAAGCAGGCCAGTACGAAGATCGACAGGATCGAGATGAAGTCCATGTCTTGAGCCTTCCAAACTTCACGAAGCTTCCACGCGCAGCAACTGATCGCGGAAGCCTTGTTCGCCGTCCCCGCGCCGAGGCTAACCTTCGGCGCCATGCGGGACGGAGTTATCAACCTGCGGCGAGCAGCCGTTCGTTCACTACCTTGCCGCCCCGGGTGAGGCGGATGGCGTTGCCGATTTCCTCGTCGAGGACCGGCTTGCCCTGCTCCTTGTCCCAGAAGGCGGATAGGAAGTTGAACAGGTTGCGCGCGAACAGCGCCGAGCTGTCGGCGGCGAGACGCGACGGCACGTTCCTGTGCCCGACGATCTTCACGCCGTGGATCGTCACGATCTCGCCGGCGACCGCGCCTTCGACATTGCCGCCGGCCTCGACCGCGAGGTCGACGATCACGCTGCCCGGCTTCATCGTGGCGATCTGGGCATCGCTGATCAGCCGCGGCGCGGGGCGCCCCGGGATCAGCGCGGTAGTGATGACGATGTCCTGCTTGGCGATATGCGAGGAGACGAGCTCGGCCTGGGCGGCCTTGTACTCGTCGCTCATCTCGGTGGCATAGCCGCCGGTGCCTTCGCCCTCGATGCCCTTCACCGCTTCGACGAAGATCGGCTTGGCGCCGAGCGACAGGATCTGCTCCTTGGTCGCCGCGCGGACGTCGGTCGCTGAGACCTGCGCACCGAGGCGACGCGCGGTGGCGATCGCCTGCAGGCCGGCGACGCCCACGCCCATGACGAAGACCTTGGCGGCCGAAACGGTGCCTGCCGCGGTCATCATCATCGGGAAGGCGCGGCCATATTCGGCCGCGGCGTCGAGCACTGCCTTGTAGCCCGACAGGTTCGACTGCGAGGACAGGATGTCCATCGACTGCGCGCGCGTGATGCGCGGCATGAACTCCATCGCCAGCGCCTCGAACCCGGCCGAGGCATAGGCATCGACCCGGGCGCGTTCGCCGAACGGGTTCAACCCCGCGACGATCCAGGCACCGGGCTTCGCGCCGGCAAGGCCGGCCGGATCCGGCCCCTGCACGCCGAGCACGATATCGGCATCCTTGAGCGTCGCCGCCCGCGCGCCAACGGTGGCGCCGGCATCGGCATAGGCCTGGTCGGCGATCGATGCATCCGCGCCCGCACCGGCCTCGACCGACACTTCGGCACCGAGCCCGACGAACTTCTTCACCGTTTCCGGAGTCGCGGAAACACGCCGCTCGCCGGCGGCGGCTTCCTTCAGAACCGCGATCTTCACTTGGCGGAGATCAGGAAGACGACGAGTGCAGCGATCAGGGCAACACCGACGGTGCCCCAGGTCATCATCGCCTTGAAACCATTCCACGTCTGCTCGTGCGCCTTGAGCTGCGCGGCATTGTCACCGGTGTCAGCCATTCGTCTCTCCCCTGAAACTTTATGCAGCGACTGTAGCCCCCAGCGCCGGCTCCCTCAACCCCGCCGCAGCTTCAGCAAGCTTAAGCCCGCCTTTACCCATCTGCTTTATCACGGTCGGCCTGAAACGGGACAGTAGGGACATGGAAGAGCGATGACGCGCAACGGCCAGCGCCTCCTGATGCTGATCGACGATGAGCCGGCCCAGCGCCGCCTCGTCGCAGCAATTGCCGCGCGCCGCGGCTGGAAGACGATCTTCGCGAGCGAGGCCGAGACCGGCATCGCCACGCTGGGCACGCCCGACGGGATGGCGCTCGACGCGATCATCCTCGACCATGCATCGCCCGACGCCGATGCGGCGGCGCTGATCGCCGAGCTGCGCGAGCGCCGGCCCCAGCTGCCGATCCTGATGCTCACCGCCAATGGTTCGGTCGCCAACGCCGTCAACGCGATGCGTGCCGGCGCGACCGACTTCCTGGTCAAGCCGCTCGCCGCCGAGCGCCTGCTCGCCGCGCTGGAAGCGGCCGTCGGCGGCAAGACCGCGGGCGAACTGCGCCCGCTCACCGAAAAGCTCTCCGCCCCGCTCGCCTTCGACGAGATCGTCGGCAGCGCGCCGCAGTTCCGCGCGGCCCTGGCCATCGCGGCCAAAGCTGCCCGTGCCCGCGTGCCCGTGCTGATCGAGGGCGAGAGCGGCGTCGGCAAGGAAGTGGTTGCCGAGGCGATCCACGCCGCCTCGCCGCGCAACAAGAAGGAAATGATCTCGATCAACTGCGGGGCGATCCCCGCCAACCTGGTCGAGAGCGAGCTGTTCGGGCACGAGAAGGGCGCCTTTACCGGCGCCTTCGAGCGCAAGATCGGCCGATTCGCCGACGCCGATGGCGGCACCATCTTCCTCGACGAGATCGGCGAGATGCCGCTCGACGCGCAGGTCAAGCTGCTGCGCGTGCTCCAGTCGGGCGAGATCCAGCCGATCGGCGCGCGCCATGCCCGCGAAGTCGATGTCCGGGTGATCGCCGCGACCAACAAGACGCTGCAGGCCGAAGTCGAGGCCGGACGCTTCCGCGAGGACCTGTATTACCGGCTCAATGTCGTCCAGGTGACGATCCCGCCGCTGCGCGAACGCACCGGCGACATCCCTGCGCTTGCCCGCCACCTGCTCGCCCGCATCGCCGACCAGCCGGGCCTGCGCGAGCTCGGCATCACCGACGACGCGCTCCAGCTGCTGGGCAGCTATGACTGGCCGGGCAATGTCCGCCAGCTCCAGAACGCCCTGTTCCGCGCCTCGGTGCTTTGCGACAATGACGGGCTGACCCGCGCCGATTTCCCGCAGATCGCCCAGCTCGCCGCCGGCCGCCCCATGGGCAATGGCCATCAGGCGCCCGGCGCGAACAATGCCGGTGTCACCCTGTTCCGCCCCGACGGCAACCTGCGTGCATTGGACGAGATCGAGGCCGATGTGATCCGCCTGGCGATCGGCCATTATCGCGGACGGATGACCGAGGTGGCCCGCCGGCTCGGGATCGGGCGCTCGACGCTCTACCGCAAGCTCGGCGAGCTGGGGATCGACCAGAGCGCCGCCTGAGCCTAGCCTGCGGCCATGCTGGCCGAGGCGCTCCACTTGCTCGAACGGGCCGCCGAACCGGGGGTGGCCGAAGGCATGCCGCGCTTCGGCATCGCCACGGCGGACCGCGTGATCGGCATCAGGGTCGGCACCCTCCGCGGCCTCGCCAGGACGCTCGGCCGGAACCAGGCACTCGCCGAGCAGCTCTGGGATGCCGGCATTTACGAAGCGCGGCTGCTCGCCTGCTTCGTCGGCGAGCCCAAGACCCTCACTGCCGAAGGCATGGACCGCTGGGCAGCGGGTTTCGACAATTGGGCGACCTGCGACACCGCCTGTTTCGACCTGTTCGACAAGAGCCCGCTGGCCTGGGACGCCGTGTACCGCTGGGCTGGCGACGAGCGCGAATTCGTCCGCCGCGGCGCCTTCGCGCTGCTCGCCGGGCTGGCGTTGCACGCGAAGAAGCTGCCGGACGCCCCGTTCCTCGAGGCGCTGCCCCTGATCGAGGCCCAGGCCGGCGACGACCGCAACTTCGTCAAGAAGGGGGTGAGCTGGGCGCTGCGGGCGATCGGCATGCGCAACCCCGCCCTGCACCGCTCGGCCGGCGAACTCGCCGAGCGGCTCTCCGCCGCGCCGCTTCCCGCCGCACGCTGGATCGGGCGGGACGCGGCACGCGACCTGGCGAGGCCGGCAGCCAGGCGGAAGGCCGGGCTCGGCTAGAGCATCAGCCAGTGCCAGAGCAGCCGGCCGGGCAGGAAGGCGAACAGCCCCGGCAGCAGCAGCGCGCCCGCATACATGCCCCACATGTGCCGCTTGTGCGCGGCGATGTCGCCGGCCCGTGCGGCGCGGACCGCGCGGTAAAGAGTGACGAATACCAGTGGCACGAACAGATGGATCCAGCCGAACTGGCCATGGTTCATGTTGCGGATGAAGATCGCCGAGCCCGCCGCGACCAGCATCAGCACACCCCAGATCCGCCCGAGCAGCTTGTGCGTCGCGTCGCCCTTGCGCGCCAGCAGCACCCATAGGCCTAGCGGGATCGCCGGCAGCACGCTCGACATATGGATCAGCACCGCGACCTGCTTCGCTTCATAGGTCGACGGCGTCACCCCGATCAGCACCCGCGCCACCGCGACGATCGTCGCGCCCGCCAGCACCGTGGCGACTGCGAGCATCGCCCCCTTGGCGAAACCCGACAGATCCTTCGTCCCGCCCATCGCACCTTCCCGAACTCCTGCATGGCTGGCCATTGCTTGCCTCCCGACGCTATTGGCGGGACCAGCATGGCCGGCGGCGACGGCCGGACAACCGCGTCTGCGCCGCCGGGCCGATTGCTGCGTGGGCGGGCAGCGATGCTCTGGGCGCTGCCATTTGGCGAAGCGCGAACGGGACGGGGGACGAACGGGTTTGGGCAGCGCACGGCGAATCCTGATCGACTGCACGATCATTCTGGGCGTGGGCGTGGTGCTGGCGCTGATCGGCCCGTTCGGGAGCTTCGCGGCGCCGTTCGGCCTCAGGCTGCTCTACTGGCTGGCGATGAGCTATGCCGGCTACTTCCTCTATTTCCCGGCGATGCGGGCGGCGAGCATCTTTGCGCCTCGGCTCGACCTGCCCGAATGGTCGCTATGGGCGGCAGCCTGCGTACTTGCGAGCGTGCCGATGAGCGTGGTGGTCTGGGCCGCCAATCTGATCTGGCATCCGGGGCGTTGGCTGCCCCTAGAGCAATGGATCGCGCATTATTTCAACGTGGCATTGCTGGCCGGGCTGGTCTGCACGCTGTTCTGGTTCACCCGCCAGCGGCGCCTTGCCAGGATCGCGCCGGCGCCCGAACCGGAAGCGCCGACCAGCGAGCCCGGCCTGCCCCGGCTGGCCGAGCGCCTGCCCCCGCACCTGCGCGCGGCACCGATCGCGCTCGAGATGGAGGACCATTATGTCCGCGTCCACACGCGGCACGGCTCAACCCTGTTGCTGATGCGGATGCGCGATGCCGTGGCCGAGCTGGACGGCATGCCGGGCGCGCTGGTCCATCGCAGCTGGTGGGTGGCGCGCGAAGCAGTGACCGGCACCCGGCGCGACGGACGCAATGTCCGGCTGCTGCTGACCGGCGGGATCGAGGCGCCGGTGGCGCGCGCGCAGGCACCGGGGCTGGAAGCCGCGGGCTGGTTCTAGGCGCTCCAACACGGCGGAGACCGCGACTCGCCAAAGTACACAAAGTACAGGCCAAGAGCCGGTTTTACGGCCCGCAATCTTCCCTGATTCCCCGGGTTAGGCGCGCATCCCGCAATATTGTTGCGCGCGCGTGATCCTATTTTCCTGCAGCCTCAGAGAGCGGCCGGCCAGGGACCGGCCGCCCGAGACGAGCAGGCGAAATCCTACATTGCAAGCCGCCCTAGCGGACCGCGACCAGCTTCGCCCTGGAGAGGTGCCAGTTCACATCGGCCGGATTGGCGCTCACCCCGGCAACGACGCGGTGGAGCGTGTAGCTGCCGCGGAAATGCTGGCGCTTGCCGTTCTTGAGCGTGGCATAGACATCGACCGGCACGGTGATCCAGCGCTGGCTCATGCCCGCATCGGCGTTGATCGGATTGCGCGTCTCGACCCGGCTGTGCGCCGTCGCGGCGAAGCCCTGGCGGAACGCGGCGAAGCTCTTGCCGCTGGCCTGGCCACCGCGATCCCACAGACCATAAGCGGTGCGGAAATCGCCGCGTTCGATCGCAGCGTAATAGGCCTGGACCGTATCGCGGGCATCCTGCGGGCCCGGCTCCCGGGCAAGTGCCGGCATCGGCGCGGCGACCAGGGCGAGGGCAAGGGCGAGACGCATGGTTCTTCTCCGTTTCTCTAGCGGGCGATCAGCGCCGAATCGCGCAGGCCACGCCAGACCCTCAACGCCTGAACCGTCTCGAATACATCATGAACACGGATGAGTTGCGCCCCGGCATCGGCACCCTTGAGCGCAAGCGCCAGGCTGCCGCCGAGCCGCTGATCCGCCAGCGCCTCGTTCGACAGCGCGCCGATCATCCGCTTGCGGCTGGCGCCGAGCAGCAGCCCGCAACCAATCCCGTGGAACAGCGCGAGGCCGTTCATCAGCACGAGATTGTCCTGCAGCGACTTGCCGAAGCCGATGCCCGGATCGACCAGGATCTTCGCCCGATCGACACCGGCCGCGGCCACGTCCTCGACCCGCTTCTCCAGCCAGTCATAGACGTCGAGCAGCACGTCCCCATAGCCATCGCCGCCGTGCGGGCCCTTTTCCGGCTCGGGCGAATGCATCAGCACGACCGGGCAACCGGCATTCACGACCACTTCCAGCGCCTGGGGATCGTAGAGCAGCGCCGCGACATCGTTGACGATATGCGCCCCGGCCTGAAGCGCCGCCGCCATCACCGCGGCGCGGCGGGTATCGACGGAGATCGCGGCACCACCGGCGGCGAGCTTGCGGATCACGGGAACGACGCGCTCGATCTCCTCGCCCTCCCACACCTCGGCGGCGCCGGGCCGGGTCGATTCGCCGCCGATGTCTAGGATCGCGGCGCCCGCCGCGGCCATGTCGACGCCCACGCCGGCGGCCGCATCGACATCCTCGCTGAGCGCACGCGAATCGGAGAAGCTGTCGGGCGTGCGGTTGAGGATCGCCATCACCTGGGGCTGGTCGAGCCGGACGACGCGCTCGCCAAGCTTCAGCGACGCGCGCGGGGCGGTGATGCGCTGGAGGATCGTGGCGACGCGGGGATCGTCCGGCAGATCGGCGACCGCGATCGTACGCTGGAACACGCGCTTGCCGCCTTCCCGCGCGATCAGCTCGAAGGCCGAGCACCAGCTGAGCCCGCCGGCGAGGCGGACGATTTCGCCGTCGCGGCTGACCGGCGAATCGGCGAGCTGGACGGGGCGGAGATAGAGCCGCGCGGTTGCGGGGAGATCGAAGGTCATGCGGCGACCGTTCCAGAGGTGATCCCGCATGGGAAGGGGAAACTTCTTGAGCCCCTCCCCTGAAGGGGAGGGGCTAGAGAGGCTTACGGCTGGGTCGCCAGCAAGTAGTTCTGGCGCAGCGCGTCGATCGGCTTGAGGCCGTCGGCGGCTTCATAGTTCCAGAAGGTCCAGCCATTGCACGACGGCGCGTTCTGCAGCGTCGCGCCAAGCTTGTGGATCGAGCCGGCCTGGCCGTCGCAGCTGAGCGAACCGTCCGCGCCGACCACGGCCTTCCAGCGGCGCTTGCCGTCGGTCAGCACGGTACCGGGCTTCAGGAAGCCGTTCTCGACCAGCTGGCCGAAGGCGACGCGCGGCTGGCTCTTGGGCGCCTGCATCGTCTTGAGCGCCGATTCGTCGAGCGGCAGCGCCGCTTCGATGCGCTCCCTGGCGGCTTCGACATAGGCGGTCTCGCGCTCGATGCCGATCCAGCGGCGGCCAAGCCGCTTGGCGACCGCGCCGGTGGTGCCGGTGCCGAAGAAGGGATCGAGCACGACGTCGCCCGGCTTGGTGCTGGCGAGCATGATCCGATAGAGCAATGCTTCGGGCTTCTGGGTCGGGTGGACCTTGGTGCCGCCCTTCTTGAGACGCTCCTGGCCGCCGCAGATCGGGAATTCCCAATCCGAGCGCATCTGGATCTCGTCGTTGAGCGTCTTCATCGAGCGATAGTTGAAGGTGTATTTCGCCTTCTCGCCGGTGCTCGCCCAGATCAGCGTCTCGTGCGCGTTGGTGAACCGGGTGCCCTTGAAATTGGGCATCGGGTTGGCCTTGCGCCAGATGATGTCGTTGAGGATCCAGAAGCCGAGGTCCTGGATCGCCGAGCCGACCTTGAAGATGTTGTGATAGCTGCCGATCACCCAGATCGTGCCGTCGTCCTTCAGGATGCGGCGCGCCTCGGCCAGCCATTCGCGGGTGAACGCGTCATAGGCGGCCAGGCTGTCGAACTTGTCCCATTCGTCGGTGACCGCGTCGACGGCGCTGCCGTCCGGACGGTTCAGGTCGCCACCGAGCTGCAGATTATAGGGCGGATCGGCGAAGATGCAGTCGACCGACTTTGCGGGCAAAGCGCGCATCGCCTCGATGCAGTCCTGCTGCAGGATCGTATCGTAGGGCAACACATCGACCCATGAACGCACCGTTGCCGGCTTGAGTCTGCCCTTTTCGAGAACCCCCATTAACCTCTTTCCCCTTGTTGGAGAGGCGGTTTCTGTCGGCGAATGGCCTCGCGTCAAGCGCTGATTGGTTAACGAAAAAACCTGCGATTCCGTTAACTTGTAGAACGCTCCACGAACTTATCCACATGCTGAGTCGCAAAGTTATCCACAGGCACAAGATATGGGGTGTGGCGAAAAAGACTCATTTCGCCTGTCGTGCGCTCGCCGGAACCGGAAGCGGATGACGGCGCGGCGGAAGGACCGGGATCGCCCGAATCAATGATTCGGCCAGCGCCGCCCCAAGGCATAGCAAGCTGGAGATCGCCGAATCATTCGGCGGCCGGGATCCCGAAGTCGAAATGCGCCTGGGCGACCGGCGCGAAGCTCCTGCGGTGGTGCGGCGTCGGGCCGAGAGTGCGCAGCGCTTCCTGGTGGACCTTCGCGCCATAGCCCTTGTTGCTCGCCCAGCCATAGCCGGGGTGGAGCGCGTCGAGCTCGATCATCATCGTGTCGCGGCGATGCTTGGCGACGATCGAGGCGGCGGCGATCGACAGGCAGAGCGCGTCGCCGCCGACCACGGCATGGCTCCGGTGCGTCCAGTCCGGGCAGCGATTGCCGTCGACCAGCACGAAGGCGGGCGCCGGGCCGAGCGCCTCGACCGCGCGGGTCATCGCCAGCATCGTCGCCCAGAAGATGTTGAGGCTGTCGATCTCCTCGACCGTGGCGATGCCGAGGCCGACCTGGGCGCAGGCGAGGATCTCGGCGCAGAGCCGCTCGCGCTTGAGCGCGGTCAGCGCCTTGGAATCGTCGACGCCCTCGGGAATGCACTTGGGATCGAGGATGACCGCGGCGGCGACCACCGGGCCGGCGAGCGGGCCGCGGCCGGCCTCGTCCACCCCGGCGACCGGGCCGCCGTGCAGCTTTCCATATTTCCGCTCGAACTTGAGATCAGGCATCGCCCACCCGCCATGGCGGATAGCGGCGCATCTCGCCAGCCTGGTAGAGACGAACCGAATTGCCGGCCGGATCGCGCAGCCGGGCTTCGCGCCAGCCCCAATTCTCGTCCTTGGGATCCTGCTCGAAGACGATTCCCTGCTGCTGGAGATAGGCGACGGTGACGTCGAGGTCGCCGCATTCGAAATAGACGACCGGGGCGGTGTAGCCGGGATCGGTGGCGATGCTGAAGGTGGCGCCGCCCTCGGTCTCGAACCGGGCATAGCGCGGGCTCGCGCGGACGACCTGGCGCAGGCCGAGCAGCCGGTAGAAGCGCTCGCTCGCCGCAAGATCGGCGGCGGGCACGGTCACCTGGTTCAGCATCGGCTCGAAGAAGCTCATGTTGAGGTCGAGCCGCACCGCCTGCTGCCCCATCGGGCCATGGCCGCGGCCGAGCCCGGGCGCCTCGCGCATCGCGATGCGGACGAAGCGGCGGGCGCGGCGGATCGCCTCGGGCAGGTCCCATTCGACCGCGAGCCCGCAGGCGATGGCGGAGGACAGGGTACAGCCGGTGCCATGGGTGTTGTCGCTGTCGATGCGCGGATTGCTCCACTCGATCTCGGGCGGATCCTCGGGATCGGCGGAATAGAGCCGATCGGTGACCACGGGCCCCTCGACATGCCCGCCCTTGACCAGCACGGCGCAGCGATGCGCCTCGACCAGCGCGCGGGCATCGCCGCCCAGCGCCGCCAGCTCGGGGATATTGGGGGTGACGACGGTGGCGCGGTCCATCAGCCGCTCGAACGCGGCGATGGTCGTATCATCCGCCAGGGTGGCGCCGCTCGAAGCGATCATCACCGGATCGAACACCACCGGGATGCCGGGCAGCTCGGCAAGCTTCCCGGCCACCGCCAGCGCGGTGCGGGCCGAGCCGATCATGCCGATCTTGATCGCATCGACGCCGATGTCCGCCACACAGGCATCGATCTGCGCCAGCACCATCTCGGTCGGCACCGGATGCACGCCGGTGACGCCCAAGGTGTTCTGCGCGGTGATCGCGGTGATCGCGGTCATCGCATGGCCACCGAGCATGGTGACGGTCTTGATGTCCGCCTGGATGCCGGCGCCGCCGCCGGAATCCGAGCCGGCGATGATCAGGATGCGCGGTGTCATATCCTCAGCCCCTGGGTTTCAACCCTTGTACCGGCGCTCCGTGCTCGCCGGATTGTTCGCCAGCGCCTTACCGACACGCGCCGGCCGGTCCAACAGTTCGCCGCCGCAATTGGGGCAGCGTTCGTCGAGTGCATCGGTGCAATCGGCGCAGAAGGTGCACTCGAACGAGCAGATGAAGGCGCCGCCCTCGTCCGCCGGCAGATCGGCGCCGCAGCGCTCGCAATCGGGGCGCATCTCGAGCATCAGGCAGCAGCCTCGCGCACCACGTCGCAGATGCGGTCGACCACCGCTTCCACCTGCGCCTTGTCGTCGCCCTCGGCCATCACCCGGATCACCGGCTCGGTGCCCGACGCGCGGATGACGAGGCGGCCCTTGCCGTCCAGCTCCGCTTCGGCCGCGGCGATCACGTCCTTCACGCGCGAATCCTCCAGCGGCTTGCCGCCCTTGAAGCGGACATTCTTGAGCAGCTGGGGCAGCGGATCGAAGCGATGGAGCACTTCGCTGGCCGGCGCGCCGGCGCGAACCAGCTCGGCCAGCACCTGGAGCGCCGCGACCAGACCATCGCCCGTCGTGGCATAGTCGGACAGGATGATGTGCCCCGACTGCTCGCCGCCGACATTATAGCCCGACGCGCGCATCTTCTCGAGGACGTAGCGATCGCCCACCGAGGTGCGGATCAGACCGAGGCCCTGCGCCGAGAGGTGCCGCTCGAGCCCGAGGTTCGACATGACGGTGGCGACCAGGCCGCCCCCGGCAAGCCGGCCCTGCCGCGCCCAGCCGCCGGCGATCGTCGCCATCAGCTGGTCGCCATCGACCACCTTGCCCTGCTCGTCGACCACGATGAGGCGATCCGCATCGCCATCGAGCGCGATGCCGATATGCGCGCCGGAGCCGACCACGGTCTCGCACAGCGTGTCGGGCGCGGTCGAGCCGACGCCGTCATTGATGTTCTTGCCGTTGGGGGTGACGCCGATCGCGATCACTTCGGCGCCGAGCTCCCACAGCGCCGAGGGCGCGACCTGGTATGCCGCGCCATTGGCGCAATCGACGACGATCTTGAGCCCGTCGAGCGTCAGCTCCTCGGGGAAAGTCGACTTGGCGAAGTGGATGTAGCGGCCGCGCGCATCCTCGACGCGCCGGGCACGACCGATATCGGCCGAAGCCGCGAGCGGCACCTCCCCGTCGATCAGCGCCTCGATCGCCAGCTCGTCCTCGTCCGAAAGCTTGAAGCCGTCGGGCCCGAACAGCTTGATGCCGTTGTCGGCATAGGGATTGTGGCTCGCCGAGATCATCACGCCCATGTCGGCGCGCATCGAATGGGTGAGCATCGCCACCGCCGGAGTCGGCATCGGCCCGAGCAGCACCACGTCCATGCCGACGCTCGTGAAGCCGGCGACCAGCGCGTTCTCGAGCATGTAGCCCGAAAGCCGCGTGTCCTTGCCGATCACCACCCGGTGGCGGTGATCGCCGCGCCGGAAGTGCGCGCCTGCCGCCATGCCGACCTTCATCGCCATCGCCGCGGTCATCGGCGACAGGTTCGTCGCCCCCCGGATTCCGTCCGTCCCGAAATATTTTCTTGCCATGTGCCGTTTTCTCGCGACCTTGCAGGCCCTCAACCGCCACCGGATTAGCGCGGAAACTCCAAAAGGGCGAGCATGTCGCAACCAACTCGTATTCTATTGTCGCTTATTGCCGGACTGGTCGTCGGCGCGCTGCTCGCCGCGTACGCGCCGTCCGGTGCGACGATCGCGGCCGACTGGGCCCAGCCGATCGGCCAGGCCTGGCTCAACGGCCTGCAGATGACGATCGTGCCGCTGGTCGTGGCGCTGCTGATCACCGGCGTCGCCGCCACCGCTGAGGCCGCCCAGGCCGGGCGGCTGGCTGCCCGCGCCATCGCGCTATACGTCATCGTGCTGGCGCTGTCGGCGACCGCCGCCGCGATCCTGACCCCGCTGTTCCTCCATTTCGCCCCGCTGCCGCACGAATCCGCCACCGCGCTGCGCGGCGCGCTGGCCGGCGCCGAGAAGATCGGCCCGGTGCCGCCGATCGGCGATTTCCTGGCGGCGATCATCCCGGCCAACATCGTCAAGGCCGCGGCCGAGAACGCGTTCCTGTCGCTGATCATCTTCTCGCTGATCTTCGCCTTCGCGATGACCCGGGTGGGCGGCGAGGCGCAGAAGCTGCTCACCGACTTCTTCAAGGCACTCCGCGACGTGATGCTGGTGGTGATCGACTGGGTGCTGTGGGTCGGACCGGTCGGCGTGTTCGCGCTGGCACTGGTTGTCGGCGCCAAGGCCGGCACCGGCGCGTTCGGCGCGCTGATCCATTACATCCTGATCGTCGCGGGCGTCGGCCTGGCGGTGACGATCTTCGCCTATCCGGTCGCGGTGTTCGGCGGGCGGGTGCGCCTGGGCGCCTATACCCGCGCCGCGCTGCCCAGCCAGGCGGTGGCGCTGAGCACCCAGAGCTCGCTGGCGACCCTGCCGGTGATGATCGAGGGCTCGGGCAAGCTCGGCGTGCCGGTGGCCGTATCGGGCGTGACGCTGCCGCTCGCCGTGGCGATTTTCCGCGCGACCGGCCCGGCGATGAACTTCGCGGTGGCCATCTATGTCGCCGAATGGTTCGGCGTGCCGCTCAGCCCCGCCACGCTGGCGGTGGGCGTGGTCGTCGCCACCCTCACTTCGCTCGGCTCGGTCAGCCTGCCCGGCACGGTCAGCTATGTCAGCGCGATCGCCCCGGTGGCGGCAACGATCGGCGCGCCGGTGAGCCCGCTCGGCCTGCTCGTCGCGGTCGAGACGCTGCCCGACATCATGCGCACCGTCGGCAACGTCACCTGGGACATCGCCGCGACGACCTGGCTGTCGCGCCGCGCCGGCAAGGTGCCGCTGGACGAGGCTGACGCGATCCTCGCCCACGACAGTTGAGCGGGCGCCAGGCGGGGGCATGGCTCGGCCTGCTCGCGGCTTCGGCAGTGGGCACGGCGATCCTGGAATGGATCGGGCTTTCGGCGGGGCTGCTGCTCGGGCCGATGCTGGCGGCGATCGCCTTTTCCGCGCGCGGCGCCCGGCTGAGCCTGCCCAGGCCGCTGTTCGTCTGTGCCCAGGCCGTGATCGGCTGCCTGATCGCCGGCACGCTCGTTGTCGGCGCCTTTTCGCGGGTGATGGCAGAGTGGCCACTGTTCCTGGGGGTTACCGCGGTTACGCTCGGCGCGAGTAGCCTGCTCGGCTATCTGCTCAGCCGCTGGCAGGTGCTGCCCGGCAGCACCGCGATCTGGGGATCGATGCCGGGCGCCGCCTCGGCCATGGTGGTGATGGCCGATGCCTTCGGCGCGGACGCGCGGCTGGTGGCGTTCATGACCTATACCCGTGTGGTCTCGGTCGCGGCGGTGGCCTCGATCCTCGCAGCGGCGCTCGGCGCGCATCATGGCGGCGACTGGCTGGTGACGATGCTGGCCCCCGCACCGCTGATCCCCTCGCTGGCGACCTTGTCCGTTGCAGGGATCGGCGCGTTCGTCGGCCTGAAGCTGCGCATCCCGGCCGGCGCGCTGCTGGTGCCGATGGCGGCGGGGATCACGCTGCACGCGCTCGGCATGTTGCGGATGACCCTGCCCGAGCCGGTGCTGGCGGTAAGCTATGCGCTGGTCGGCTGGCGGATCGGCCTGGCCTTTACCCGCGAGACGCTCACGGTTGCCGGCCGGGCATTGCCGCGCGTGCTGCTCGCCACTTTCACGCTGATCGGCTTCTCCGCCGCGCTCTCGCTGCTGCTGTCCAGGCTGACCGGCATCGACCCGGTGAGCGCCTATCTGGCGGTGAGCCCGGGCGGGCTCGATTCGGTGGCGATCATCGCGACCTCGGTGCCGGTGGACCAGCCCTTCGTGATGGCGATGCAGGCGCTGCGGTTCCTCGCGGTGCTGGCGCTGGGGCCGACGCTGGCGCGGTTGGCGGCCGGGCGGTTTGCCAAGAGTACCGTCGAGGGATCGCCCGGCCGCCCCCTTCCTCCGGGGAAGTGATCGGCGGAGCCTGCCCCGCAGCCTCCGGTTCACGCCTTCGGCATGAACTTCCCGATCACTTCATCAGCACAAGCTCTTCCGACATGGTCGGGTGCAGCGCCACGGTCTGGTCGAAGGCGTCCTTGGTCAGGCCCGCCTTCACCGCCACCGCCGCCGCCTGGAGAATCTCCGGCGCGTCCGGCCCGATCATGTGGAGGCCGACGACCCGGCCGGTCGTGCCGTCGCAGATCATCTTGTAGAGAGAGCGCTCGTTGCGATCGGCGAGGACATTCTTCATCGCGCGGAAATCGCTCTGATAGACCGCGATCGAGCCGAGCTTGTTGCGCGCCTCGCTCTCGGTCATGCCGACGCCGGCCATCGGCGGGTGGCTGAACACGGCGCTCGGGATGCAGGAATAATCGACCTGGTGCGGCTTGCCGCCGAAGATCGTGTCGGCGAAGGCCTGCCCCTCGCGGATCGCGATCGGCGTGAGCTGCACCCGGTTGGTCACGTCGCCCACCGCATAGATCGAATCGACCGACGACATGTTGTCGGCATCGACCTGCACCGCGCCCTTGGCGTCGAGCTGCACGCCGACATCCTCAAGGCCAAGCCCCGTCGTATTGGGCACCCGGCCGGTGGCGAAGATCACGCAATCGACTTCGATCGGCTCGTGCTTGCTGAGCGTCACCTTGAGCGCGCCGCTCTCCAGCTTCTCGATCGACTTGAACTCGCAATGGAAGCGGAAATCGATGCCCTTCATCAACGAGATCTGGAGCAGCCGGTCGCGCATCGAATGGTCATAGCCGCGCAGGATGACATCGGTGCGGTTGACCAGGGTCACATGGCTGCCGAACTCGTTGAAGATGCCGGCGAACTCGTTGGCGATATAGCCGCCGCCGGCGATCAGCACGCGCTTGGGCAGCGTGTCGAGGTGGAAGACCTCGTTCGAGGTGATGCCGAGATCGCTGCCCGGGAATTCCGGCACATGCGGATGCGCGCCGGTGGCGACGAGGATGTACTTGGCCGTGACCTTGCGCCCGCTCGCCAGCGTCACTTCGTGCGGGCCGGTGACGGTGGCGCGCTCGAGAAAGGTCTCGACCTGGTTGTTGTGCAGCGTCTGCGTGTAGAGGCCGTTGAGGCGATCGACATCGGCCAGCACATTGTCGCGCAGCACCGCCCAGTCGAAATCGCATTCGGGCACGTTCCAGCCGAAGCGGCGGGCGTCCTTCAGGTCCTCGGCGAAATGCGCGCCGTAGACGAGCAGCTTCTTGGGCACGCAGCCGCGGATCACGCAGGTGCCGCCGATGCGATATTCCTCGGCCACCGCGACCCTGGCGCCATAGGCAGCCGAGACGCGCGAGGCGCGGACGCCGCCTGAACCTGCACCGATCACGAAGAGATCATAATCGTATTCGGCCACGCGCTAATCCTTCCCACTCAATTCGAGGCCGGGAGATAGGGCGTGGGGGCGCCGATGCCAATGCGGGGCACGGCCGCCGAAGCAGCGGAAACCAGTCTATCGCACTGCCTGGTGCGCGTAGCTGAGGATTCGCGCCACACGCCAGCCGTCCGGCCCCTTCTTCCACAGCTGGACGAAATGCGCCTTGCCGACCAGCTTCTCCGGCCCGTCGCCCTGGCGCTCGTAGAAGACATGGTCGCCTTCCTCGATCGCGCCATAGCCGGGCACCGGATCGACCCGTAGCGTCTCGGGCAGCAGCGCGCGGCGACTGCGCCAGGCATCGGGCGCCTTCTTCGCCTCGCACCCCTTTGCATAGAGCGCGACGAAAGCGTCCCCGCTGGTCGCCACCACCCCGTCCTTGTCGTGGTACATCTCGAAATCAGGCGTGACCTGCGAGGCAAGCCGCGCCGGATCGCAGCGCTCGAAGAAGGTCTCGAACAGCGCCGCATCCGCCGCCTTCACTTCGGCGAGGAGCGCCGGATCAGACGCGGACTGCAGCAAGGTTAGCGAAAGCGCGGCGGCGAGGAACATGCGGGTCTCCGATGTGTGTTATTTGCATAATACACATCGGCACGGGTCCGGCAACCGCCTGTCAGGCGGGCACCAGCTCCGCCCGCTCGGTCTCGGCGATCCAGCCGCCACCGAGCACGCGCTCGCCGGCATAGAGCACCGCGGCCTGGCCCGGGGCGACGCCATATTCCGGCGTCTCGAACACCACGCGGCCATCCTCGAGCCGTGCGGGTACCGGCTTGGCGAGGCTGCGCACCTTGGCGGTCATCGGGCCCGCATAAGAGCCGCCCAGCCAGTTGATCCCCTCGATCCGCGCCGCGCGCACCGCCAGCGCCCGCTTGGGACCGACGATCACCTGCCTGGTGACCGGATCGAGCCGCAGCACATAATAGGGCTCGGGCGCGCCGCCGATCTCGAGCCCGCGGCGCTGGCCGACGGTGAAGTGGATCAGCCCCTTGTGGCGGCCGAGCAGCTTGCCCGATTCGTCGACGATCTCGCCCTGGGTCTCCGCCTCGGGCCGCAGCTTCTTGACCAGCGTGGCATAGTCGCCGTCGGGCACGAAGCAGATGTCCTGGCTGTCGGGCTTGCCCGCCACGGCCAGCCCGAGCTGCGCCGCGAGTTCGCGCACCTGCGGCTTGGGCATGCCGCCCAGCGGAAAGCGCAGGAAATCGAGCTGGGCCGCGGTGGTCGCGAACAGGAAATAGCTCTGGTCGCGCGCCGGGTCGTACGCACGGTGCAACTCGGCGCCTTCTGCCCCCATCACCCGCTGGACATAATGGCCGGTCGCCAGGCAATCGGCACCCAGGTCGCGGGCGAGTGCGAACAGATCGGTGAATTTCGGCCCCATGTTGCACTTCACACAGGGAATCGGCGTGCGCCCGGCGAGATATTCGTCGGCGAAATCGTCGATCACTTCGCTTTTGAAGCTCGACGCATGGTCGAAGACATAGTGCGCGATGCCGAGCTTGTCGCAGACCGCGCGGGCATCACGGATGTCGCGACCGGCACAGCACGAGCCGGCGCGGCCAACCGCTTCGCCATGATCATAGAGCTGCAGCGTCACGCCGATCGTCTCGGCGCCGGTGGCCGCGGCAAGCCCGGCCACGACCGAGGAATCGACCCCGCCCGACATGGCGACGACGATGCGGCGCGCCTTCAATGGCGCCTCGAGCTGGAAGTCTCCTGCGATCATGATCGCGCGCATTTAGGCACTCGTAGTTCCCCGCGCCACCCCGGTTGGATTCCGGTAACGCTGGTTAAGCGCTCGTTTTCACCTGCTTTACGGACCCTTCAAGACTTTTGGGTAGAAAGCCCAAATCCGAGTTCAACTTGTCGGATGGGTAGAAGAGCGCGTGGACCTGAGTTTTGCCAGACTGGAACGCGACGTGGCGATCACCGCCATGCCGACCGAACTGGCGGTACTGCTGGTCGGCGTGGCGGCGCGCCAGGCGGCGAGTCCCACGGCACGCGCGCAGGCCCGGTTGGCGCTGATCGCGCCGGTCGAGCAGCTTCTCGCACCTGCGCACGGGGCATTCCACCGCCTCGCGGCGCGCGCGCTAACCCGTCGTCAGGAAGAATGAAGAGCGAATTTACCGAGGCGTTTTAGCCGATGTTCAAAGAGCGACGAATATCGGTGGGTGTGTTCAGTTTGCGTAGCGGGGGCCCCCCGCCCCGAAAGGCGAGTAGATGATTGAGAACCAGAAGATCCGTCCCGCGAAAGTGATCGGCCCGCTCGGCGAGCCGCTTACCCTCGAGACGCTGCCGCCGGCGGACACCACCCGCTGGGTGGTCCGCCGCAAGGCCGAGGTGGTCGCCGCCGTCAATGGCGGGCTGCTCAGTGTCGATGAGGTTTGCGAGCGCTATGGCCTCACCGTCGAGGAATTCGCGGGCTGGCAGCGCGCGATCGACCGTTCGGGCATGCCGGGCCTGCGCGTCACGCGCATCCAGCATTATCGCTCGCTCTACGAGCGCCAGCAGAAATACTGATCTCTTCCTCGAAGAGCAGGCATCGGCCCGCCCCGGCACGCCCGGGGTGGGCCTTTTTCTTTATGGTTCTCGGGAAAAGTTCCCGTTTCCGTGCAAAATATCGGAACGGAACCAACATGAGCGCCCGCTCATTTTTCCTTCGTCGCCCGGTCCGCGGGCCTAGATAACGGAGGGACTTATGGTGAGCCTTATCGTTTGGCTGGTCATCGGCGGTGTCGTCGGCTGGCTCGCCAGCATCGTGATGCGTACCGATGCCCAGCAGGGCATTTTCCTGAACGTGATTGTCGGCATCGTCGGCGCCTTTATCGGCGGCTGGCTGTTCGGCAGCGGTGACATCAACAGCGGCGTGATCAACCCGACCACGTTCCTGGTGTCGCTGGTAGGCGCGATCGTTCTGCTCGCGCTGGTCAATCTGGTCCGTCGCGGTTCGCTGCGCTAACCGGATCCAGGATTCAAAAGGGGCCGCCCCGCGAGGGACGGCCCCTTTTTCATGCGCGAATTACTTGAGCAGGAAGCGCACAGAGACGGTAACGTTCAGCTCGCGCTCGCCCGCCACGACCTCGAGCTTGTCGGCAACCATCCCGGCACTGGCCCGCATCGCCATCATCGGCACCGGCGGCATCGGCAGCGATCCGCCCTCGGAGATCGCCAGGATGCGATCGACCTTGAGCCCCGCCGCCTGGGCATAGAGCTCGGCCCGCGCCCGCGCCTTCTTGATCGCATCGGTCCGCGCCTCGTCGAGCGCGCCCTCGGGCTTGTCGACCGTCAGGTTTGGGCCCGAGATGTTGTTGGCACCCTCGCGCACCAGCGTATCGAGGATCGTGCCGCTCTTCGCGATATCGCGGAAGCGAATCGATACCTGGTTCGATGCCTGGTAGCCGGTGATCACCGGCGGCTCGTTCTGGGCATAGCGATATTGCGGGCTGAGGTTGATCGTCGCGGTCTGGATGTCGCGCTCGGCTACGCCCGACTTGCGCAGCGCGGCCAGGACCTTGGTCATCTGCGCATTGTTCTGCTGCATCGCCACCGCGGCGGTGCTCGCCTGGGTGACCACGCCCGCCTCGATCACCGCGAGATCGGGCACGCGCGTGCTGGTGCCGGTCGCGCTCACATCGAGCACGGTGCCGTCGATCAGCACCGGGCGCGCGTCGCTCTGCGCGGCAGCGGGAAGCGCCGCGACGGTGATCGCGGCAGCAGAAGCGGCAAGAGCCAGTCGAATCATCATTCACTCCAACATGATTGTCCCGCACACAGCCATGCCGCGCGCGGGACAAATGGAAGCTGAACGGAAATCGGGCACGGGCCGGCGCAGGCCCGCGTCCCGAAGAAATTACGCCCGGCGCACCATGATCAGCCGGTAGAGCGCCAGCAGCACCACCGAACCGGCGGTGGCGGCGGCATAGGCCTGCCAGGTGCTGTCGCGCACTTCGAGACCCAGCATCGGCGTCAGGTAAAAGGCCAGCAGCGCCCCCGCGATGCCCAGCAGGATCGTCACGATCACCCCGCCCGGATCCTTGCCCGGCATGATCAGCTTGCCCAGCACACCGGCCACCAGGCCGATGAGCAGCCACCCAATAATCCCGTGCGGCATGAATTCCCTCCTCGATTCGGCCCGTCTCCCCCGAGCCGCGCGGAAGGTCGCGCTAGTGCGACTTCATTGCAACTGTTTCTTGACGGAAACGGTTCTGGAAACATCCCGGATACTTGCGGAAAATGGCCGGAACGGGCATTTGCCCGGCCACGCGAAACGGCTCTTGTAGCCGGTGCCTTATTCATCTAATACAGTGCGATCAACTTGGGGGCAGCGGCCGATTTCGGCCGGATCGGAATGTCGCACATGAATTACGAGGCAGGGATGTTCGGACGACAGGAGCGGCTGGAATATAGTGGGGATGCGCCGAAGTCGCGGCGGTGGCTTTGGATTACGCTGATCGTCCTCGCGATCGTCGTCGCCGGCTTCTTCACCATGGGCAAGTTCATGAGCGGCACGCAGGACGCCGGCGCCACCAAGGCGGCCAGCAAGTCCGGCGGCAACCAGTCGCAGATGCCGACCGTCACGGTCACCACGCCCGGCCGCCAGGCCGTGCAGACCGTGATCAGCGGCACCGGCAGCCTTGCCGCCAAGCGCGAGATGCCGGTTGGCGTCGTCGGCGAAGGTGGCCTGGTCACCCGCGTCCTGGTCGAGCCGGGCACCTGGGTCGGCAAGGGGCAGGTCCTCGCCACTGTCGATCGCTCGGTCCAGGTCCAGACCGCCGATTCGCTCGCCGCGTCGGTGCGCGTCGCCGAAGCGGACGCCAAGCTCGCCCAGGCCAATCTAGACCGCGCCCAGAGCCTCGTCTCGAACGGCTTCGTGTCCAAGGCAGACATCGACCGGCTGACTGCCGCGCGCGACCAGGCCTCGGCCCGCGTCCGCGTCGCCCGCGCCCAGCTCGCGGAGACCCAGGCACGCAACCACCGCCTCGACATCCGCGCGCCGGAAGCCGGCCTGGTGCTCACCCGCCAGGTCGAGCCGGGCCAGATCGTCAGCGGCGGTTCGGGCGTGCTGTTCCGCATGGCGATGGGCGGCCAGATGGAGCTGCGCGCGCAGCTCGCCGAGGCAGACCTCCTGCGTACCCGCGTCGGCTCGACCGCGCAGATCACGCCGACCGGCAGCACCCAGGTGTTCAGCGGCACGGTGTGGCAGGTCTCGCCGGTGATCGATCCGAACACCCGCCAGGGCATTGCCCGCATCCAGCTCGCCTATAACCCGGCGCTCCGCCCGGGCGGCTTCGCCAGCGCGCAGATCATCACCGGCGCCGAGAACGCCGTGATCCTGCCCCAGTCGGCGATCCAGAGCGATGCGCAGGGCAATTATGTCTACACTCTCGACCGCGACAACAAGGCGGTCCGCACGCCCGTCGTCACCGGCGCGGTGACCGATTCGGGCGTCTCTGTGACGCAGGGCCTGACCGGCAACGAGCGCGTGGTGATGACCGCCGGCGCGTTCCTGAACCCGGGCCAGAAGGTCATCCCCCAGCTCCTGAAGAAGTGAGATCCAAGCGATGAGCTTCCGGAACATCTCGGCCTGGTCGATCCGGAATCCGATTCCGCCGATCGTCCTGTTCCTGTTCCTCACGGTTGCGGGCCTGATGAGCTTCAACCGGATGGACGTTAACAACAATCCGGACATCGATTTCCCGATCGTCTGGATTGCGATCAGCCAGCCGGGCGCCGCGCCCAGCGAACTCGAGACGCAGATCACCCAGCAGGTGGAAAGCGCCGTTCGCAGCCTGCAGGGCATCGACGAGATCAACTCGACGGTGACCGAGGGCCAGTCGCAGACCGTCGTCCAGCTCGCGATCGGCACCCCGATCGATCGCGCGGTGGAGGACGTGCGCAGCGCGGTCCAGCAGATCCGCGGCAACCTGCCCGACGGCATCCTCGAGCCGCAGATCGGCCGTGTCGATTCGGCGAGCGACAACGACATCGCCAGCTTCACCGCGATCGCGCCCGACATGACCGTCGAGCAGCTGAGCTGGTATATCGACAACACGGTGGCGAAGAGCCTGCTCTCGATCACCGGCATGTCGGCGGTGAACCGCAATGGCGGCGTCAACCGCGAGATTCGCGTCCAGATCGATCCGGCCAGGCTTCAGTCCTATGGGCTCACCGCCAGCCAGGTGAACCAGCAGCTGCGCGCGGTGAACATGAACGCCGCCGGCGGCCGCGCCGAGATCTCGGGCTATGAACAGTCGGTCCGCGTGCTCGGCAACGCCAAGAACGCCTATGCGCTCGGCCAGACCCAGATCTCGACCGGCAATGGCCGCACCGTGCGCCTCGCCGACATCGCGACGGTGACCGACAGCTATGCCGAACTGCGCAGCGCCGCGCGCTTCAACGGCCATGCGGTGATCTCGTTCGACATCCAGCGCGCCAAGGGCGCGTCGGACGTCGCGATCTTCCACGAGGCGGAGAAGAAGCTCCAGCAGCTCGAGAAGAACAACGCCAAGGTCCATTTCGAGCTGCTGTCGAACTGGTCCAAATATGCCGAGCAGCAATATCACTCGGCAATGGAAGCGATGATCGAGGGCGCCGTGCTCGCGGTCATCGTGGTGCTGCTGTTCCTGCGCGACTGGCGCGCGACGTTCATCTCGGCACTGGCGATCCCGCTCTCGGCGATCCCCAGCTTCTGGTTCATGGACATGCTGGGCTTCACGCTCAACCAGATGACGCTGCTCGCGCTCAGCCTGGTCGCCGGCGTGCTGGTCGATGACGCGATCGTGGAGATCGAGAACATCGTCCGCCACATGCGCATGGGCAAATCGGCCTATCAGGCGGCGATCGACGCGGCCGACGAGATCGGCATCGCGGTGCTCGCCACCACCATGTCGATCGTCGCGGTGTTCCTGCCGGTCGGCCTGATGCCGGGCGTGTCGGGCCAGTTCTTCAAGAACTTCGGCCTCACCGTCGTCGCCTCGGTGCTGATGAGCCTTGCGGTGGCACGTCTCGTCACTCCGATGATCGCGGCCTATTTCCTCAAGGCGCACGGCCATGCCTCGCACGGCGAAGGCCGGATCATGGACGGCTATGTGAAGCTGCTGCGCTGGACGCTGCACCATCGCTGGTCGGCGATCGCCGGCTTTGTCGGTTCGCTGGCGCTCACCGTGGTGTTCTTCGCGATGCTGCCGATGACCTTCCAGCCGACCCAGGACGAGGACCAGGTCACCGCCAATGTCGAGATGGTGCCGGGCACCACGCTCGAGCAGACCGACGCCGTGGTGCGCCGCGTGGCGGCGCGCCTGCGCCAGGAGCCCGACGTCCAGAACGTCTATGAGCGTGCGTTCGTCGGCAGCGGCCGCGTGACCGCGATGCTCAAGGACGATCGCAAGGAGACCAGCGACGAGTTCACCCGGCGGATCACGCCGGACCTGCTCGCCATCCCCGATGCCCGTGTCGGCTTCCGCGCACAGGGCGGCTGGGGCTCGAGCGGCCGCGCGCTGACCGTGACGCTGGGCGGCGAGGATCCCGAGCTGCTCACCAAGACCGCGCTCACCCTGGTCGACCAGATGCAGAAGATGCCCGAAGTGGTGGCTCCGCGCATCGCCGGCGACCTCAACCGCCCCGAGATCGTAATCAAGCCGCGCCTCGACCTGGCGGCGAACCTGGGCGTGACCACGGCCGCGCTGTCGAACGCGATCCGCATCGCGACGCTGGGCGACATCGATCAGAACAGCGCGAAGTTCTCGCTGTCCGATCGCCAGATCCCGATCCGCGTGGCGCTGCAGGAAGATGCGCGCGCCAAGCTATCGACGATCCAGAACCTGCCGGTGCAGACCCAGACCGGCGGTTCGGTGCCGCTCGACGTCGTCGCCGATATCGGATTCGGCACGGGCCCGACCAAGATCGAGCGCCTGAACCTCCAGCGCCGCGTCGTCATCGGCGCAGACCTGGCGACCGATCCGAAGACCGGCAAGGCGATCGTCTCGGGCCTGGCGCTGCAGAAGATCCACCAGCTGCCGATCATGAAGAACCTGCCGATCGGCGTGGCGGAAATGACCGTCGGCAACGCCAAGTGGCAGGCGGAGATGCTCAACAACTTCTTCATCGCGCTGGCGACGGGCATCTTCCTCGTCTTCGCGGTGCTGGTGCTGCTGTATCGCCGCTTCATGTCGCCGCTGGTGAACATGGGTTCGCTGCTCAACGCGCCGCTGGGCGGGCTGATCGCGCTGTGGATCGCCGGCCAGCCGCTATCGCTCCCGGTGTTCATCGGCATGCTGATGCTGTTCGGCATCGTCGCGAAGAACTCGATCCTGCTGGTCGACTTCGCGCTGGAGGAGATGGCCAAGGGCGTCGACAAGTTCACCGCGATCGTCGATGCCGGGCACAAGCGCGCCCAGCCGATCGTGATGACCACGGTGGCGATGGTCGCCGGCATGGTGCCGACCGCGCTGTCGCTCAACGGCGACGGATCGTGGCGCGCGCCGATGGGCATGACCGTGATCGGCGGCCTGATCCTGTCGACGGTGCTCACCCTGGTGATGGTCCCCGCATTGTTCAGCCTCGCGGTCGGCCTCGAGCACTGGCTCGGACCGAAGCTGTCGCGCCGCCTGCTCACCTTCCGGCCGGGCGATGACGGCAGCCGCGTGATCGGCCATGGCCATGGCGGCGGCACGATCGAGCACAAGCCCGGGGACGATGCACCGCAACCGGCGGAGTGAACTTGATCGCGTCTGATGTATTGGAGAGCGTGTGACGAAGTTGCGCGCTCCCCTTTCTTCATCCGAGGCCGTGCCGACGCCGCTGCGCCGGATGCGGCTGGTCGCCACCGGGCTGCTCGTGGCGATGGCCGCGATCTTCCTGCTCGCCCGCGCCTTCGACCATCTCCACCCGGCACTGGGCTATGTGCGCGCCTTTGCCGAGGCGGCGATGGTCGGCGGCCTCGCCGACTGGTTCGCGGTGACGGCACTGTTCCGCCACCCGCTCCACCTTCCCATCCCCCACACCGCGATCATCCCGCGCAACAAGGACCGGATCGCCTCCACCCTCGCCCAGTTCCTGCGCGACAATTTCCTGACCCCCAAGGTCGTCGCCCGGCGCATGCAGCGCCTCGACATCGCCGCCGCCGCCGGCCGCTGGCTCGCCAATCCGGTGCATGGCGACGGCCGCATCGGCCGCGGCGCCAGCCGGCTCGCCGCCGACTTCCTCGAATCGCTCGACCAGGAGCGCCTCGGCGGCATGGCCAAGGGCGCGATCGCCGCGCGGCTGCGCGCGATCGACATCGCCCCGCTGCTCGGCCAGGCGCTCGGCGCCGCGATCGCCAAGGACCGCCACTTGCCCCTGCTCGACGGCATGACCCGCTGGGCCGCCCGCGCGCTCGACGCCAACGAGCACCTGATCCGCGAGATGGTCCATAGCCGCGCCGGCAGCATCATGCGCTGGACCGGGCTCGACGAGACGCTGGCCAACAAGATCATCGAGGGGCTGGAGAAGCTGCTCGTCGAAATGAACGAGGACCCCGGCCACCCCCTGCGCCTCAAGGCCGAGGAAGGGCTCGAGCGGCTCGCATACGACCTCCAGCACAAGCCCGAGCTGCGCGAGCGCGTCGAAGCCTTCAAGCTCGAGATGCTCGAGAACCAGGCCTTCCAGCGCTGGATCGACGGGCTGTGGGAAACCAGCCGCACCGCGCTGCTCCGCCTGGCGCGCGACCCCGGCAAGGCGCTGGGCGGCAAGATGGGCGAGACGCTGCGCCAGTTCGGCGTCACCCTGCAGGAGGACCGCAAGCTCGCCGACACGATCAACCGCTTCGCGCGCCGCAGCGCCGTGGGGGCCGCGACCGATTATGGCGATGGCATCGTCCGGCTGGTCTCGGACACGATCAAGGGCTGGGATGCGCAGACCATCACCGGCCGGCTGGAGAATGCCGTGGGCCGCGACCTGCAATATATCCGCATCAACGGCACGCTGGTCGGCGGCCTGGTCGGCGTGCTGATCCACACGGTGGATACGCTGCTGTAGCTGCGCCCTTCGTCACCCGGCCTTGGGCTGTCATCCCGCTGCCTTGCCCCGCAGAAGAAGAAGCGGGATCCCGGCTCAACGCCGGGATGACGGACGCATTGGGCCCATCCTGCCTCAGACAGCAACGCCTTCCAGCACGATCTCGCCCTGGTCCTCGCCGTCCCAGTAATGCGCCCGGACGCCGTGCACCTTGATCAGCACCAGTCCCGGCGTATCGACACCTTCCTTGAACCAGAGCGAAAGCCCCTTGGTCCAATGGTCCTCGAACGCCGCCTTGTCGTTGATCAACTCGGCGACGCCTTCGACATGGACGAATACCGGCTTCATGCCGAGCAGCCCGGCCTTGCCGTGAAAGGCGAGGCCCACCTGCGCATTCGCCTTCAGGTCCGCGATCAGCCGCGTGTCCTCGCAGGCGAAGAACCAGTTGTCGCCGTCATAGTCGACGTCGCGATTGTTGCTCATCGGGCGGGCTGCAATGGTGCCGCCTTCGCTATGCGTCGAGAGCATCGCGAAATCGACGTCCTTCATCATTTCCGCCAGTTGTTCCAGCGTCTTGGCCATGATCCTCTCCGCATCTTGTGTGCGGAGGGAAGAACGAACGCCGTGGCTATTATCTCCAGTCGAGGATCGGCCAGCCCTTATCCGCGGCGAGCCTGCGCAGCGGGCCATGCGCGTTGACCGCATAGCCCTCGTCCGCCCAGTCGAGCATCGGCGCGTCGGAGACATGGTCCGAATAGGCGCGGACATGGGCGCTACCGCGCGGAATCGCCTGCCCCGCCATCCAGCTCTCGATTCTATGGAGCTTTACGGGCCCGTAACAGTTATCGCCTTCAATCAGGGAGAGAATTCGGCCTTGCCCATCGCGCTTAGCCTCGGTTGCGATCACGTCCTCGATGCCCAGGCGCCGGGCGATCGCCGCGGCATAATAGCCGTGCGAGGCGGTCGCCATGACGATCCGGTAGCCCTCGGCCCGGTCCGCCGCGATCCGTTCGCGCGCGCCGTGGAGCACGCCGTGGGTCACTTCATGCTCGGCAAACGCTTCCGCGACCTTCGCCATCTCCTCCGGCGTGAGCGCGCCGCCGAGCAGCAGCCGCTGCGAGAATTGCTTGAGGCCCGCGCGATCGACCTGCTTGAGCAGATAGCCGATCCCGGCCACGGCCACCGCCGGGAACAGCGCCAGCCGCCACGGCGCCCGCGCCTTTGCCGCCGCCACCAGGAAGCGCGTCCAGGTCGGCGCGGCGGTGATGGTCTTGTCCATGTCGTAGATTGCGAGACAGTGCATTGATGCATCTACGAGCGGAGGCGCTTGCCGATCCAGCCCGAATCGCCGAAAGGTGCGCGCGATGAGCGCTTTGGCCGATTTCGAACGGGTTGATTCCGGCAGCGGCGGCGCAGTCCTCCGCTTCACCGGCAATTTGTCGCTCGCCAGCCTGGGCGACCTGCCCGACCGGCTCGATGCGGTCGAAGGCGATGTCAGCCGCATCGACCTGTCGCAGGTCGAGCGGATCGACACGGTCGGCGCCTGGGTGGTCCACCGCTTCGCACGCGACAAGGAAGCGCCGGTCGAGGGGCTTCAGCCGGCAAGCCAGCATCTGTTCGACCAGGTCGTCGCTGCCGAGCATCCGATCGAGCTGCCGCGCAAGCCGGCCAGCCCGTTCGTCCACCTGCTCTCCGAAGTCGGCGATGCGGTGCTCACCGCCTTCCACACGCTCTACGGCCTGCTCGGCTTCTTCGGCGCGACGCTGATCGCCTTCTGGAACGTCGCCAGGCATCCCAGCCGTTTCCGCTTCAACGCCACCGTCCACCGCTTCGAAGTGGTCGGCGTCTCGGCGCTCGGCATCATCGGGCTGATGAGCTTCCTGATCGGCATCGTCATCGCCCAGCAGGGCGCGGTGCAGCTCCGCCAGTTCGGCGCGGAAGTCTATACGATCAACCTGCTCGGCCGCATCACCCTGCGCGAGCTCGGCATCCTGATGACGGCGATCATGGTCGCCGGGCGTTCGGGCTCGGCTTTCGCCGCGCAGATCGGCACGATGAAGCTGACCGAGGAGATCGACGCGATGCGCACGATCGGCGTCTCGCCGATGGAAGCTTTGGTCGTTCCGCGCGTGCTGGCGGTGGTGATGATGCTGCCGCTGCTCGGCTTCTATTCGGCGCTGATCGGAATCATCGGCGGCGGGCTGCTCTGCTGGGTGCAGCTCGACATCCCGCCGGTAACCTTTGTCCAGCGTATCCGCGAGGTCGTGCCCCTCACCGATCTCTGGGTCGGGCTGGTCAAGGCGCCGGTATTCGGCGCGATCATCGCGATCGCCGGTTGTTTCCAGGGCATGCAGGTGGAGGCGGATGCCGAACAGGTCGGCCGCCGCACCACCATCGCCGTCGTCCAGGCGATCTTCCTGGTGATCGTGCTCGATGCCTTTTTCGCGGTGTTCTTCACCCAGGTTGGCTGGATATGACCGCGCCCACCCTTCCCCATGACGACGATGTCGTCATCTGCGTCCGCGGGCTGAAGAACTGCTTCGGCGAGCAGGTGGTGCACGAGGATCTCGATCTCGACGTGCGCCGCGGCGAGATCCTCGGCGTGGTCGGCGGCTCGGGCACCGGCAAGTCGGTGCTGATGCGCTCGATCATCGGCCTGCAGACCCCGATCGAAGGCGAGATCCAGGTGTTCGGCGAGAACACGATCGGGCGCGACGAGACCGAGGCAACCGAGATCCGCAAGCGCTGGGGCATATTGTTCCAGGGCGGCGCGCTCTTCTCCACGCTCACCGTGTCGGAGAATGTCCAGGTCCCGCTCAAGGAATATTACCCCAGGCTCGACCAGGCGCTGCTCGAGGAAATCGCCGCCTACAAGGTGGTGATGACCGGCCTGCCCCCCGAGGCCGCGCCCAAATTTCCCGCCGAGCTTTCGGGCGGCATGAAGAAGCGCGCCGGCTTGGCCCGTGCGCTCGCGCTCGATCCCGAGCTGCTGTTCCTCGACGAGCCGACCGCCGGGCTCGACCCGATCGGCGCGGCGGCGTTCGACGAACTCACCGCCTCGCTCCAGAAGACGCTGGGGCTCACCGTGTTCCTGATCACCCATGACCTCGACACGCTCTATGCGATCTGTGATCGCGTCGCGGTGCTGGCGGACAGGAAGGTCATCGCAGTGGGAACGATTCCCGAGCTGCTCGCCTTGGACCATCCGTGGATCCAGGAATATTTCAACGGACCGCGCGGACGCGCCGCGGTCAGCAGCGTCAAGGCAAATGCCGGGCACGCGACTGAGGACAGGGGCTGATGGAAACGCGTTCGAATCACGTGCTGGTGGGCGCCGTCGTGCTGATCCTGCTCGCGGTGCTGGCCCTGTTCATCGTCTGGCTCGCCCGCCTCTCCGGCGGCAATGAGCGCGAATACGACATCTTCTTCCGCCAGGCGGTCGATGGGCTCAATCCGGGCTCGGCAGTGGCCTTTTCCGGCGTGCCCTCGGGCCAGGTGAAGGCGATCGAGTTCTGGAAGCCCGATCCTCAGCTGGTGCGCGTGCGCATCACCGTGAAGGACGAGGTGCCGATCCTCGAAGGCACCACCGCGACGATCCAGAGCAGCTTCACCGGCCCGAGCACCATCCAGCTCGAAGGCGCGGTAAAGGGTGCGCCCGAGATCAAGTGCCCGCACGAGAACCCCAAGGCGGCCTGCCCGCTCGGCGTGCCGGTGATCCCGACCAAGCCGGGCGGTCTGGGCGCGATCTTCTCCTCGGCGCCGAAGCTGCTCGAGCGGCTGACCACGCTCACCGAGCGGCTGACCGAGCTGATGAGCGACAAGAACCAGGCCTCGATCGCCGGCATCCTGGCGAACACCAATCGCCTGACCGATGCTCTCGCCGATCGCGGACCGGAGATCGCGGCGACGCTGGCCGAGACGCGGGTCGCCATCCAGAAGTTCGGCGTTGCCACCGAGCAGATCGGCCAGCTGGCGCAGACCGCCAATGGCGTCGTCGCCGATGACGTGAAGCCGACGATCGCCAATCTCAACAAGACCATCGCGTCCGCCAAGAAGAGCATGGATGCGCTCGAGGCGATGCTCGGCGATGCGCGGCCGGGCGTGCAGGCCTTCTCCAAGAAGACCGTGCCCGAGATCGGCCAGCTGATCCAGGATCTGCGGATCATGGCACAGTCGCTTTCCTCGGTCTCCGAGAAGCTCGACCAGGGCGGCGCGTCCAGCCTGGTCGGCAGCCCCAAGCTCCCCGACTACAAGCCCAAGAAGTGAGAGACGCGATGAAGAAGCTCGCCCCGCTCCTGCTGGCCGCCCCGCTCGCCGCGATGCTCTCCGGCTGCATCTCGTTCGGCGGCAAGCCGCCCAAGGTGCCGTTCATGACGATCCGCGCCGCCGAGCAGGTCAAGCCCGGCGACGTGCAGACCCCGGCTTCGGGCTCGACGGTCACCGTGCTGTTCCCGGTGGTCCCGCACGAACTCGCGACGACGCGCGTGCCCGTCCGTCAGGGCGGCAATGCCGTCGCCTATGTGAAGGATGCGCAGTGGGTGGAGGCGCCGCCGCGCCTGTTTGCCCGGCTGCTCGGCGACACCATCTCGGCGCGCACCGGCCGCCCGGTGCTGAGCTATCGCCAGTCGCAGGTCGATCCGGGGGCTACCCTGTCGGGCGAGCTGCGCAGCTTCGGCGTCGATGCCGATACCAACGAGGCGGTGGTGATCTATGACGCGCTGCTGGTGCAGGGTGACGATGCCACCAAGTTCCAGAAGCGCCGCTTCGAAGCGCGCGCACCGCTAGCCGAAGTGAAGCCCGAGCTGGTCGCCGAGGCGCTCAACAAGGCCGCGAATCAGGTCGCGGTCGAAGTTTCGGACTGGGTGGGCAAGTAACAGCCGCACTCCCTGAACGGATCCCCGGCGCGAGCCGGGGAACGGCCAGCGTATCTCAATCCTATTGCGCCCGCCGCACCGCCGGCAGCGCGTTGCACACGTCCACGCCGCCCATCGGCACGGTGAAGAACGCGCCGTCGCGATTCTCGCGCGCCTTGGTCCAGGCGGCGAAGCGCGGGTTATCAGTGCTGCGATACTGGAAATGCGGACGCTCGTCCTCGGGCAGCTGGCTGGCGAGGCGGACCGAGAGGATCGGCGTGGGCGTCTGGTCCTTGGCATAGACACCCAGTTGCGCAGTGCCGCGCGGCAGGCTGGACAGCCATTGCATGCCCTCGATCACCCGGCCGATGATCGCAATGTTGCGGTCGAGCGGGCGCGGGGCGTGACCGATCACGGTGTAGAGCTCGGCGCCACTGCCGGTCGACGGCGCCAGGTCGCGCGCGACGCCGACCATCGAGTAGCAATGGGTCAGCGAGCTCACCGCGCCGTAATTTGCGAGCGGCCAGCCATCGGCGCTGAGGCCGGTCTTGGCCGCATAGCTGTCCGGCTTGGCGAAGGTGACGCTCTTCACCGCGTCGAAGCCCGGCCATTCATATTCCGCCGGCGGGTTCTCGATCACGCCGGGCGGGAGCGCCGTCTTGTCGTCGCCGCCACCCCATTGGGTCACGTAATTGTCCTGCACCCGGTAGACGCTGGTGGCGTCCCACCAATGCGCCTCGGCGAGCTTGCGGATATTGGCGACGTGCGCGGGGGCGTAGCGCGGGGCGAGGCGGATATAGACCTGGTGGCCGCCCTGCAGCGTCATCACCAGTATCTCGTTGTCGGGAACCGCCTTCCAGTCCTCGGGCGCCGGATCGGCCGGCGACGGCGCGGTCTGGGCAGTTGCGGTCGGAATGGCGGCGAGCGCGGCAAGCGCGAGGAAGGGCTTCAGCATGGCGCAAGACTGCTGCTTGCCTCCGCCCCCGTCAATCGTTAGGGCACGCAACTTCCGGGACATGCGGAGCGGTGGCCGAGTGGTCGAAGGCGCTCGCCTGGAAAGTGAGTATACGGCAAAACCGTATCGAGGGTTCGAATCCCTCCCGCTCCGCCATTATTCCAATAATATCAATTACTTAAATTGTACTCACGGGCCGCCAGGACCGGGTTCCTGCCGTGCGCGGCCTCTATCATTTCACAAGGCGATGATGCCGCGCCGCAAGGCGACGGTAACCGCCTGGGTGCGGTCGTTGACGTCGAGCTTGGAATAAACGCTGCGCAGATGCGCTTTCACCGTTTCTTCGGACAGGGACAGTTCCCAGGCGATCACCTTGTTCGGCTTGCCGGCCGCCACGTGCTGGAGGATCGCCACCTCGCGAACGCTGAGCGGCTCTTCGGCCGAATGGATGGCGATCTGCTGCGCCAGCGCGGCGGGGACGTAGCGCCCGCCGGCGTGGACGATGCGGATCGTCTCGAGCAATTCCTTGCGGAGCGAGCTCTTCAGCAGATAGCCGCACGCGCCGGCCTTGAGCGCACGCACCGCCTGGACGTCGCCGTCATAGGTGGTGAGCACGACGATGCGCGCCGCGGGGGCCTGCGCCCGGATCTCGGCGATCGCCTGCATGCCGCTGCGCACCGGCATCTGGAGGTCCATCAGCGTGACGTCCGGGCGCAGATTCTGGAACGCATCGACAGCCTCGACGCCATTGGTCGCCTCGCCGACCAGGACCATGTCCGGCTCGGGCGCGAGGATGGCGGCGATGCCGTCACGGAACACCGCATGATCGTCAACCGCCAGCACACGGATGGGATTGCCCGCGGTCACGCGTCCCGCACTCCTCCGAGGATCGCCTGCAGCCAGCCGGCAACACGGCGTCGCCCGGCATAAGCGGCGCGCGCGGGCACGCGCAGCACGACCTCCGTCCCGTCGCCTTTCCTGCCCACGATATCGAGCCTCCCACCGATCCGGCTAGCACGCTCGCGCATGCCGATCAGACCATAATGCCCCGAACGGCTGCCCGCGGCGAGTATCTCTTCGGGAATGCCGGCACCCGTATCGCGGATACTCAGGACGAACTGCCGGTGGCCATATTCCAGTCCGATCGAGATCGATTGCGCCGCCGCATGGTGCAGGGCGTTGCGGAGCGCCTCCTCGACGATGCGCAGCGCCTCGGTGGTCACCAGCGCACGCAGCGGACGCTGCCCACCACTGACCGACAGGCGGATCCGCGGACCGTCCCCCTCGGCCATCGTCTCCACCAGCGCATCGATCTTGTGCCCGAGTTCTCCCGCTTCCGGCACACAGCGCAAGTCACGCACCCGCTCGCGCCCCTCGATCACCACAGCATCGGCGCTGTCCAGCGCGCGGTCGAGCGATTGCCGGGTGACGGGATCGGTGATCCGGTCGGCCACCACCTGGAAGCGCATCATCAGCCCCTGGATGCCCTGGAGCAGCGTGTCGTGCAGCTCCCGGGCGATGCGCTCGCGCTCGGCCATCCGGTCCGCCATGCGCAGCTGGATGCGGTTGGCGACGGCACGCAGGCGCAGCGCGTAAGCGAGCCAGAGCAGGCCGAGCAGAAGGATCGCGCAGAGCAGCTTGAACGGCCAGCCCTGCACGAAGGTCGGCTTGATGACGATGTCGAGCGTCGCGCCCGGATCGCTCCAGTCCTGCCGATTGTCCGAGGCGATGACACGGAAGCGATACGAACCCGGGCCGAGATTGGCGTAGGACGCCAGGCGACGGCTGCCGGCATCGACCCAGTCGGCATCGACACCCTCCAGGCGATAGCGGAACCGCAGCCGCTCGGGATGGGCGTAGGAGAGCGCGGTATAGTCGATATCGAAGGCATGGGTCCCCGGCGAAAGGACCAGCGCGGCCGGATCGCGATGGACGGCGCCAGCACTCGTCAGCGCCCGGATCGTGACGGGCGGGCGGACCGCCCTTCGCAGAAGCTGGGCCGGATCGATGAACGCGACGCCATTATTGTTGAGCTGCCACACCCGGCCGTCAGCCCCGAACGCCATTTGGGGACCGGCAAAGGCAAGGTTCTGGGAAATCCGGACACCGTCCCGCAGGTCGAGCGCAACACGCTCCAGCGCTGCGCCCGGATTGTCAAAGGCGTGCTCGAGATCCCGGGTGGAGACCCTGGAGATGACGTCGCGACGCATCAGCCATGTGTCGCCCGCCGGCGTCTGCAGCAGATCCCGCAGCTGCGCGGCCCAGGGCACGCGCCGCCAGTCCAGGCGATCGATCCTGTTTCCGCGTATCCGCAACAGGCCGTTGCTTCCGCTCAGGAACAGGGCATCAAGGCCAGCCGACAAATGGGTGATCACCCCGGGGTCATGCTTGCCAAGCGGCGTGATGCTGACCTTTTCGCCAATCACCTGCACCAGCTCCTTGCCGGTCGTATAGGCCAGGTCCCCGGCCGCGGTGATCACGAGATCCGCGGATTGCGGCTTGGGGAGCTGCCGCCCCGGCACGTGCCAACCGCGCGCATCATGCCATCTGAGTTCATTCCTGACGGTCCCGACCCAGAGGCGGCCGAAGCGATCCTCGGCACAGACGGAAGTCAGACCCTCGTCCATGGGCCGGGGGATCGCGACCTGGCGCCCCTGCTGGAGCCGGACGATCCGCGTCCCGTAGATCAGCCAGAGCCCCTTGCCGTGCGCCGGGCATTGCCCGTCCGGCCAATCGTTCAGAAGCTTGCGCGGCTGGCCGGTCGAAAGCTGGAACACCCCCTGGTCGGAGCTGACATAGACTTCCGAACCGCTCTGGCTCATGGCGAGGCCGTAGGAAAAATTGCCCGTGACGAACGGCTCGCGCACCGCGGTGGCGCGCCGAAACCGGTCGAGCCCCAATTGCGTGGCAACCCATATGTTGCCGTCGCGATCGATGAAGAGATCGGCGATGCTTTCCGAGGTCAGCCCGTCGGCGACCGAGAACAGCCCGGGTTGATCGCTGGCACCGCGCCCGGCTTGCGCCACGCCGGGCGCATAATAGACGCCCTTGCGCAGCGCCAGGCCCCACAGGCCGCCATCGGCGCCGAAGGCCCACAATATCGGCGGCGCGGTCGCGGCTTGCCGCAGGCCGGGCGGGTGATCGAACAGCTTGCCATCCCGCCCGGCCAGCATCACCAGGCGCTTGCCGGGGACCCATAACCGGCCCCATCGATCCGTAAAGCAGCGGGATCCGGTAAGCGGAAAGCCACTGGCCTGAAACCGCGTCGCGCCGGGGCGGAGAAACAGGAGGATCGATCTCCGGGTATCGGAGCGGGTGATCCACATCGTTCCGTCCGCCGTTACGCACGGCTCGCTCAGATAGCCGTCCGCTACCCCGTACCGCGCCTCGGCATTCTCCCAGCGGCCGTTGGCGAACCGGAACAGCCGCTCACTGGCGAAGTTGCGATAGCCGGCCACCGCCCAGATCGCTCCGTCCGGGGTTTGCGCCAGATAGCTGATCGTCGCCGGCGGGCTGGGCATCGGCACATGGCGGAGTTTGCCGCCACGATAGACCGCAACGCCGGCACTCTGGCCATAGCCGACCCATAGTTCCCCCGAGCGAGTCACCAGCAGCGGCCCGGCGGAGGCACGTTCCAGGGGCGAGCCCATCTCCACCGGGATCCGCTCGAAGGTGAGTCCGTCGAAGCGAAACAGGCCCTCGGCGGCGGATATCCATATCCAGCCATCCGGCGTCTGCGCGATCCGGGCCATGCCGGCAGGCGCGCCTTCATAGGTCATCCAGCGATCGTGCCGGAATTGCTCGAGACGGGGTGGAATTTCCTGTCCGGCGGCAGGGACGGCACCAAAGGCCGCAACCGCGAGAAACGCGGCGAGCAATCCCCGGCAAGCGGCAATCAGCATGCGCACCGGCGTTCCCCCCTCGCCTTCGTCATCCAGGCCTGTCGCGGCATGCCGAGCCTGTCGGCACCAAAGGGCGTAGCAGCTTTTCCCCCGTTTGAGGATCAGCCCCGGGAAGCGGCCATTTCGCGCCGTGCCCGGGTCCCTCGCCCCGTTCCGGCTTCCCTCGAAAGTGTGGCTGCGGGCTACCCCGTACGACATCGAAGCGCGGCGCCGGATCCGCCAGACAGCGATCAACACATCGTCGAGCGGGAGCGATCGCCATGCGGCTTACAGGGAAAGTTGCCCTCGTCACCGGCACCGCCAGCGGCATCGGCCAAGCCATATCCGACCTGTTCGTTCGCGAAGGCGCCGTGGTGTTCGCCGCCGATATCGCGCCGCCGGCCCGGCCTTATCTGGACGGGGTCACGCCATTGACGCTCGACGTGACGAGCGAAGCCGACTGGACCCGCGCGGTGGACCGGGTGGTCGAACAGGCGGGCGGGCTGGACATAATGGTCAACAATGCCGGGATCATCGCGTACGAGCCGCTCCACGCACTCGGCCTGGAAGCCTGGCTCAGGATGGTCGCGGTCGACCAGACCGGCGTGTTCCTGGGCATGCGCGAAGCGGTGCGGGTGATGCGGCTGCAACAGGCGGGCGCCATCGTGAACGTCGCATCGATCTGGGGCAGTGCGGCGGTTGCCGGCGCACACAGCTATCACGCCGCCAAGGGCGCGGTGCTCCAGATGACCAGGAACGCAGCGATCACCTATGTCGGCGACGGCATTCGCGTGAACGCGGTGCTGCCGGGCTTCATCCGCACGCCGCTCACCGATGCACAGGACGCAGCGCTCAACGAGGCGGTGATCGACGCGACGCCGATGCGGCGCGGCGGCCAGCCGAGCGAGGTCGCCTATGGCTGCCTGTACCTGGCCAGCGACGAGGCCAGCTACGTCACCGGCACCGAGCTCGCGATCGACGGCGGATATCTGGCGCAATGAACGCCAGGCAGGAACGGCGCGCCCCCGGACAACCCTTCCCCCATGGCGGAGCGCCGTTCCACGCGATTTCACCTGAAGCGGCCGGCGCAGGACCGGCGATGACATCGAACGAAGGAGACAGGCGATGACCGACGAGATGGGACGCTCCGGAATCGATCGGCGCGAGCTGCTGCAGACGGGTGGCGGCGCCGCGATGGCGGGCTTGCTGGCAACCGGCGGGATCGTGCCCGCCAGCGCCGAAGAAGCGGGCGCCAGTGCGCTCGGGATGCGGCTGCAGGGCGTCCAGCATTTCGGGTTGACGGTCCAGAACATGGAACGCGCCTTCACCTTCTACACCGAGGTTCTCGGTGGCACCGAAGTGATGCGCGACGGCGATTTCCAGGGCGAGCGCATCCACAACACGCTGCTGACCGACCAGGAGATCGAGGCGCGGGTGCGCGGCGTCAATCCGCGCACGATGGGCGTGCCCGATCTCAAGGGCGGTTCCCAGCGGCTCGACGTGCGCTTCATCCAGTTCGACAATGTCGTGCTCGAGCTGCTGCAATATCGCGACGCCGACCAGCCGCTGGGCGGACCGCGCAGCTTCGCCGAGCCGCTCGACCATATGAGCCCGGCCTTTCCGCGGATGATGCACATCTGCTTTCACATCCGCGACGATGTCGACTTCAACCAGTTCATCCATGACCTGGAAGCGGAATCGACCCGACGCGGCATGGCTCAGGTCCGCGCCAATCGCGTGCTGACCGTCACCACCGAGGCCCAGCGCCAGGCAGCGCCGCTGCAGGCCAATTCCAATCCGATCACCGAAGGCAAGTCGAACGGCTGGCGGCTGATCTACTGCAAGGGGCCGGAGGGCGAGCAGCTCGAGTTCGTCCAGGCGCTCGGACCGGTCAAGCAGGTCTTCGACAACGCCCGCGCCGCGCGGCAGCGCCTGGTGGCGCGCCCCTAATCCTCCATCGCGAAGGATCAGCCCATGTTCGGTTCGCTACTCGGGCGCCGCCCCGCCACCGCGCAGGACACGCCCTACATCACCGGCGTCAACACCCCGATGCGCGAGGAGCTGACGATCGAGGACCTCCAGGTCTTCGGCACAATTCCGCTGGCTCTCCGTGGGCGTTACCTGCGCATGGGCCCCAATCCGATGCACCCCAATCCGGGCAAGCATCACTGGTTCGCCGGCGACGGCATGATCCATGGCATCCGCATCGAGGATGGCCGGGCGCTCTGGTACCGCAATCGCTGGATCCGCTCCAACGCGGTGAGCGACGCGCTCGGCGAGGAACGGACACCGGGCCCGCGGCATCTGTTCGACACGGTCAACACCAACGTCGTCGGCTATGGCGGCGAGACCTTCGGGCTGATCGAGGCGGGCAGCACGCCGGTGGTGATCGGAAAGACGCTGGAGACCGAGCGCTACACCGATTTCGCCGGCACGCTGCACGGCGGGCTCAGCGCGCATCCGCATGTCGATCCGCTGACCGGCGAGATGCTCGCCGTCAGCTATGACGCGGCGAAGTGGAGCGCGATCCGCTACCTGGCGATCGGCCCCGAGGGCGAGGTACGGCGCGAAGTGAAGGTGCCCGTGCGCCACGGCCCGATGATCCACGACTTCGCCTTTACCGGCCGGTTCGCGATCCTGTTCGACCTGCCGGTCACCTTCTCGCTCACCGCGGCGATCGCGGGCTATCAATTCCCCTATCGCTGGAATGCCGGCCACAAGCCGCGCATCGGTCTGCTGCCGCGCGACGGCGAGGCCGACGACGTGATCTGGTGCCCGGTCGATCCCTGCTTCGTCTTCCACGCCGTCAACGCGCATGACTCGGCCGACGGCAACGTGGTCCTCGACCTCGTCGTCCATGACCGGATGTTCTGGCGGCGAACCTCGGGCCCCGATTCCGAGCATTGCAGCCTGGAGCGCTGGACGCTCGATCCGGTTGCGCGAGCGGTCCGGCGCACCACGCTCGATCCGGCACCGCAGGAGTTCCCACGCTGCGACGAGCGACGGCTCGGCCAGGCCTATCGCTATGCCTATACCATGGCGATGGTCGATCCGTTCCTCGGCACCGGCCTGTTCAAGCACGACCTCGCCACCGGCACGCGCCAGGTGCACGACTTCGGTCCGGACCGTCACCCCTGCGAATTCATCTTCGTACCGGCGCACGCCGATGCCGGAGAGGATGAAGGCTGGCTGATGGGCTTCGTGATCGACGCGGCCGCCGGGACCACCGACCTGGCGATCCTCGATGCCCGGGAATTCGAGGCACCGCCCCTCGCCCGCATCCGCGTGCCGCACATCGTCCCGCCCGGCTTCCACGGCAATTGGATCGCCGGCTGACCCCGTTCTTCCAGAGGAGATGCAAGATGCGCCTTTCCACACGCTTCGTGCTCGCCATGCTGATCGGTACGGCAGCGCCTGCCGCACCGGCGCTAGCACAGGATCACGCCGGCATTCGCTATGCCGAAATCCCCGCCGCCGCCTATGCCGTGGTCGCCGAGATCCAGGCCAAGCCCGGCAAGGAGGACGCGCTGCGCCAGGCAACGTTGCCGCTCGTCGCCAAGGTCCGCGCCGAACCCAACAACCTGCTCTATTTCCTCCAGGAGGATCGCGAGCGGCCCGGCCATTTCATCTTCTACGAGATCTTCGCCACGCAGGCGGATTTCGAAGCGCACAACCGCACGCCGCACGTCCAGGCCTGGTTCGCGCGCCTGCCAGAGCTCGCCGACGGCCCGGTCAAGGCCATGCGGATGCAGATCCTCAACAACCGCCCCTGACCCCCCCGAAATAGGAGATACCCAGATGAACAAGGCCATTGCCGCGCTCGCGTCCGCGAGCCTCGCCACCAGCGCCGCACCCGCCCTTGCCGGCGATGATGCCGGACACCCGACCATCGTCCTCATCCACGGCGCCTTCGTCGACGGGTCGGGCTGGGCGGGCGTGTACAATATCCTGCGCAAGGACGGCTATGAGGTGGTCGTTCTGCAGAACCCGACCACCTCGCTCGAGGACGATGTCGCGGCCACCCGGCGCGCGCTCGCGACGATCAAGGGCAAGGTGGTGCTGGTCGGCCATAGCTATGGCGGGGTGATCATCACCGAAGCCGGATCGGATCCCAAGGTCACCGCGCTCGTCTATGTCGCCGCCTTCGCGCCGGACCAGGGAGAGTCGGTTTCCTCGATCGTCGCCAGCGCCCCGCCGGGCGCACCCCCGCTGCCGATCATCCCGAGTCCCGACGGCACGCTGACGCTCGACAAGGCGCAATTCCCCGCGCTCTTCGCCGGCGATGTGGCGCCGGAGACGGCACGGTTCATGGCGGATTCGCAGCAGCCCTGGGGTGCGAAGGCGCTGGAGGGCAAGATCACCGTGCCGGCCTGGAAGAGCAGGCCGAGCTGGTTCGTCGTGCCGAAGGACGATCACATCATCCCGCCCGCCGGCCAGCGCGGCATGGCGCAGCGCGCCCGGGCGACGCTCCGTGAAGTCTCCGGCAGCCATGCGGTCTTCGTGTCGAAGCCCGAGGCAGTCGCCGCGGTGATCGAGGAAGCGGCGCAGGGCGGCGCGGCCAAGCGAGGGCAATGAAGCCATGGCACTCCATGACATCATCGGCAGCAGGCTCGGCTTCGGCGCGGCGCCGCTCGGCAACATGTTCCGTGACATCCCCGAAGACGAGGCGCTGGCCACCGTCGAGGCGGCGTGGAACGACGGCATACGCTATTACGACAACGCCCCCTTCTACGGCGCCGGCCTGGCCGAGCTCCGCATGGGCGCGGCGCTACAGGGCAAGCCGCGCGATCACTATGTGATCAGCACCAAGGTCGGGCGCGTCGTGCTCGAAGCGCTGGAAGACGGCCCGCGCGACAATGGCGAGAAAGGCGCCGTCTTCGCGCATGGCCGCCCGAACAAGGTGATCAACGACTATTCGGCCGACGCCACGCTCCGCTCGATCGAGGACAGCCTGAAGCGCCTGCGGACCGACCGCATCGACATCGTCTGGGTGCACGACATCGCCCAGGACTTTTACGGCGACGATTGGCTGGCGATGTTCGAGACCGCGCGGACCGGTGCGTTCAGGGTGCTCGACCGGCTGCGCGACGAGGGCGTGATCAGGGCCTGGGGCCTGGGCGTCAATCGCGTCGAGCCGATCGAGCTGCTGCTCGATCTCGACGGCCCCCGCCCCGACGGCTCGCTGCTCGCCGGCCGCTACACGTTGCTCGACCATGGCCGCGCGCTGCAGCGCCTGATGCCCAGGGTGGCGGAGCGCGGGCTCGGCATCGTTGTCGGCGGGCCGTACAGCTCCGGCGCGCTCGTCGGCGGCCCGAATTTCGAATATGCCCCGGCCACGCCCGCCATCCTCGACAAGGTGGCGCGGATCAAGGCGCTCGCCGACCGGTACGGCATCAGCGTGAAGGCGGCCGGGCTGCAGTTCGCGCTCGCCAATCCCGCCGTCGCCGCGGTGATCCCGGGCGCCAGTCGCCCCGGCCGGATCGCCGAGGACCGCGCCGCGCTCGAGGAAAGCATCCCCGCCGATTTCTGGCGCGATCTGCGCGCGGCCGGGCTGGTCGACCCCGCTGCACCGCTGCCTATTCCGGCCTGAAATCCACCCATCGGAGTCGATCGATGCCCTTGCTGACGCTTGCCCTCGCGCTATCGGCGCCTTCCGCCAGCTTCGATGCCCAGGCGCGCGCCGCCTGCGCTGCCCCCGCCGGCACCCGCCCGCAGCTGCAGGGGATCGAGGTCGAGGCGATCGCCGCGCGCGGCGGCGACCTCCCCTATCTGCGCATCACCGATCGCGAGAGCGGCGGCCGCATGAACGCCTATTACGATCCCGCCGCGCAACCGGCTGCCTGGGCGCGGGCGGCTTGCCTGGGCGCGCAGATCCGGTTGCTCCATGCCGAGACCCGCAGGGTCTGGCGCAATGCCCACTGGTCCTCCGTGGTCTTCACGCCGCGCGCCGACTATATCCCGCCGCGCGATACCTCCGAGAAGCGCTGGACGATCGCCACCGCGCCGGACGGCACGCTTACCCCCGCCGGGCAGAAGATGGCGGTCGTGGTCATGCCGCATGAGCAGGTCCATGCCTTTCAGCAGCGCGCCGGCGCGGACACGCCGCGCTGGTTCCATGAGGGGCACGCCGTATGGATCAGCCGCAAGGTCGTCGCGGTCCTGGCGCCCGCCGAAGCCCGCGCGGACGCGCTCGAGGGCGCCCGCGCGCTCCAGGTTTCGACCGAGCCGGTAGCGCTTGCCCGCTGGGGCGGCATGCAGGTGAAGCCCGAGGCGATCCTGCGCCAGGTGAGCGCCGAGGAGCGGGAGAAGATCAAGGCGGACCCGCATTATGCGCCCGCCGGCCCGTTCAACTTCAAGCCGGACGACATGGTCAGCGACGAAAGCAACACCGCCGCACGCTATGAAGCGGCATGGCGTGTCTTCGCCAGCCTGGAGGCGGCCCATGGCACGTCGCGGGTCGGGGCCTGGGTGCGCGACCTCACGGCGACGGCGGGACCGGTGGCACCCAAGCGGATACTGGAGACCGGGCGGCTGGCGTTCCGGCAGGACCTCGCCTCCCGTCTCCAATAGCAGCGGCTCAGCGACTGCCGGACAGCTCCTCGGCAACGTCGAGCCGCGCCGCGAACGGATCGCGGGTCATCCGCGCCTGGCCGTCCGCCGCCAGGTCCATCAGCACCTTTTCCCCCGCCCGGAACAGTGCCCATGCCGGACGGCCCGCTCCGTTGGGATTCCCGGTCCGCGCGAAATTCTCGACATAGGCGTGGAAGGCATCCGAAAGCTGCACGTCGCGCGGGGCCAGCTTGTCGCCGTAACGCGCCGCCACCGTGCCGAACATGTAGGGCACGTCGCTGGCATGGCGTGCACCCGGCGACGGCAGCAGCGACTGGGCGACATAGGAGAAGCGGTAGAACCAGACCGGCTGGCCGGTCCGTGCGACCGAAGTCGCGATGAAGCGCGACGGCTCGAGGAAGGCGCGGTCGCGGGCCATTGCACGGCGGACGACATCGGCATCGAGCGTGCCGTAGGGGTCATAGGCTGCGCGCGCCGCCGCCTGCGCCGCGCCGAAGGCTGCGAACAGCGTGTCCTTGTCGCCCGGGCGGGCGCCGATCGGGGCGTCGTCGGAGGTCGCGCCGACGATCAGCGGCACTTTCGCCTGCTTGCCGGCGCGGAAGATATCCTCGGTGGCGCCGGTGATGATCGTGCCGTCGATCATGCCGCCGCCGACATAGGTGTCGCCGCCCGGCACCTTGCCGATCGCCATGAACACGCCCTCCGACACCGTCGCCGCCGGCAAGGCCCGCAGCTGCGCCAACGCCGCCGGGCCCGAGGCGGAAATGCCTGCGCTACGGGCGAAATTCTCGCCGAAGCGCTCGGCCTCGGGCAGCGTCTTGGGGGCGAGCAGATTGCGGCCTCCGCCGGACATCACCACCGCGCGGGCGAACAGCCCCCTGGCCGCGGGCGAGCCCATCAGGGTGAGGATCGAGATGCCGCCGGCCGATTCACCGACCACGGTTACCTGCCTGGGATCGCCGCCGAATTTGGCGATATTGGCCTGCACCCATTTGAGCGCGGCGATCTGGTCCATGAAGCCGAAATTGCCGGTCGGCCCCTCCTTGGCCTGGGTCAGGGCCGGGTGGGCGAAGAAGCCGAAGCGGCCGAGGCGGTAGTTCAACGTAACGGTCACGATGCCGTTGTTGGCAAAGGTTGCGCCGTCGAAGATCCTGGAGGCACTGCCGCCGTTCATCAGGCCGCCGCCATGGATCCAGACCACCACCGGACGAAGCCGGGCCGAAACAGACACAGGCTTCCAAACGTTCACAAACAGACAGTCTTCGGACGCCGAAGTTGACTGCGGCTCGTCCATCGGGATCATCTGCTGCATGCAGACGGGCGCGAAATCCTTGGTTTCCCTCACCGTGGTCCAGGGCGAAACCGGCTGCGGGGCACGCCAGCGAAGATCCGCGACCGGAGCGGTCGCATAGGGAATGCCGCGGAACGCAATCACCGCGCCCTCCACACTGCCCTCGATCGGACCCGAGGCGATGGTGACGCGCGCCGGATCGTTCGGCGCGGCGGCCGCCGACAACGCTGCCATGAGCGGGAGCGCGAGAAGGCGCAGGGGCTTGGTCATCTTCGGCCTCACTTATCCAGGATAGCGTTCGCGGCGGCAGCATCGCCCTTGGGAGCGAGCGGCGCAGTGAAATTGGGCACGTCGCGGCTGTTGCGCAGATCGGCGGGAACGCCGGTGGTGTTGATGTACCAATCGAGCAGGCGGCGCTCGAGCGCGTCCTGCACCCTGGCATGGCTGCGCTGGCCGATCAGGTTGTTGAGCTCCTGCGGATCGGCCTGGCGATCATAGAGCTCGCTCAGCCCCTGCGGGCGCTGGACGAAGGTGTAGCGCTGGGTGCGCACCGATGCCGCGCGGCCGACCAAGGCCGGCTGCTCCGCCGCCAGTTCGGACTTGCGCGCATAGAGCCCGCCCGAGGGCGAATCGAAGGCCTGGGGCTCGTAGATGTTCATCCCCGCCTCGGTGAAGGCGGCACGGTTCGGATCGCCCTGCCCGCCGCGCAATTGCGGCATCATCGAGCGGGCGAAATTGGTGTGGGTGGAGGACAGGCCGGCGAGATCGAGGAAGGTCGGCAGCACATCGTACAGCTCGGTCATGCCCGTCGCGACGTTGCCGGCGACGCCGCCGGGCATGCGGCCGATCATCGGCACATGGGTGAGGCAGGTCTCGAGCCCGCCATGCCATTTCTCGACCAGCCCGTAATCGCCGGCATAATCGCCATGATCCGAGCTGACGAGCAGCGCGGTATCCTTGTCGCGGCCGGTGCGCTCCAGCGCCTCCATCAGCTCGCCGAGCAGCCAGTCGGTATAGGAAACCTGGCCGTAATAGGTAGCGCGCACCTGGCGCAGCACCGCATCATCGACTTCGTTCAGACGGTATTTGTCGCGGATCGCAGCATGATAGGCCGGCCGCCCCTTCGTCCCCGGCGGGATCAGCGGCGGCAGGTCGCCGGGCTTGTACATGTCCTGGAAGCCGTCAGGCGCATGATAGGGCGGATGCGGCTGGAAGACGGGGAGGAACAGGCAGAAGGGCCGGTCCTGCTCGCGCCGCTCGATCACCTGGATCGCGCGGCGAAGGATGCCGTAATCGCTGGTCGCGCGGCGATCGCCGGTGGCGGGCAGCAGCATCGTCGTCGGCCCGTCGAGCTTGCCGCGGCGCGCGCCCGGAGCATGATCGCCCGGTGCCGCGCCCGGGGCGGGCGGATCGGCCCAATCGGTCAGGCTGCGCGCGAAGGTCTCGGGCGCGAGCACATCGTTCTTGCCGAAGAAATAGGTGTCGTAGCCGCCCTCGCGCAGCGTGCGGAACAGGTTGGGCTCGTCTGGCTGGAGCAGATAGCCGAAGCCGCGATGCCCGGTCGCGCTGGTCGGCAGCCCGGTGAGCATCGAGCAGCGCGAGGCTGCACATATCGGCGTCTGGATATGACAATTGGCGAAGCGCGTACCCTGCTTCGCCAGCAGGTCGAACGCCGGGGTGCGGGTGACCGGATTGCCGTAACAGGCCAGCGAATCCGCCCGCATCTCGTCGGGGAAGAACAGGATCAGATTGGGCCGCGACCCACCCGGCACCCGCGCGCGGGCGGCGAGGCTCGCCAGAAAGGTCGATCCGGCCGCGCCGATCAGGGCGCGGCGATGCATCGGAAATCCGGTCATCCTGTCCTCCTTCTATCCGCCCGTATTCGGGTCGGCTCATTCGGCGTCGGGCTGGTTCTCCGGCGCCGCCTTTGAAAACGCGTCGAGCGCCAGGCAGGCGCGCTCGATCTCGAGCAGCTTGGGCCAGCGCTGCAGATCCACCCCGAAGCGCCGCGCATTGACCAGCTGCGGCACCAGGAACAGGTCCGCCAGGGTCACGCTGTCACCAAAGCAATAGGTGCCGGCCGTATCGGCGATCAGCGCGTTGCAGGCATCGAAGCCGTCCTCGATCACCTTCGCCGCCCAGCCATTGACCTGGGCCTCGTCGAGCCCGAGCGCGCGCAGATTGGCGAGCACCTTGAGGTTCTGCACCGGATGGGTGTCGCAGGCGATCACCTGGGCGAAGGCGCGGACCTTGGCGCGGGCAATCGGCTCGGCCGGCAGCAGCGCCGGTTCCGGACGCACTTCATCCAGATATTCGCAGATCGCCAGGCTCTGGGTGAGCACCGCCCCGTCGATCTCCAACGCCGGCAGCAGTCCTTGCGGATTGATCGCGCGATATTCCGGCGCGTTTTGCTCGCCCTTGCGCAGATGGTGGAAGGCATCGGCATATCCGATGCCCTTCAGGTTGAGCGCGATGCGCACCCGGTAGGATGCGCCCGAGCGGAAATAGCCGTGCAGGGTCACCGCATCAGTCACGTGCCGGCGCTCCCACCTTGATCACGCAATCGCTGAGGCCGGCGATCGACACGACGACCTCGTCGCCCTCTACCACCGCGCCGACGCCCGCCGGGGTGCCGGTATAGATCAGGTCGCCCGGCTCCAGCCGGTAGAAGCGCGAGACATAGGCGATCACATCGGGCACGTCCCAGATCAACTCGTTGAGATCGGCATCCTGCTTCACCACGCCGTTCACCGTCAGCTTGATGCTGCCGCTGTCGAACGTGCCGGTCTCGCTGGCCGGATGGATCAGGCCGAGCGGCGAGGACTGCTCGACATTCTTGCCGGTGCTCCACGGACGGCCCTTTTCGCGCGCTTCGAGCTGCAAGTCGCGGCGGGTCATGTCGAGGCCGGTGGCATAGCCATAGATGTGATCCAGCGCATCGGCGGCGGCGATGTTGCGCCCGCCCTTGCCGATCGCGAGCACCAGCTCGGCTTCATAATGGAAATTGGCCGTCTCGCTGGGATAGGCCACGGTCGTGCCGGTCGGCACCACGGTCTCGGCCCACTTCGTGAAGAAGAAGGGCGGCTCGCGGTCCGGATCGCGGCCCATCTCGCGGGCATGGGCGGCATAGTTGCGGCCGATGCAGAAGACGCGGCGGACCGGAAACTGGTTGCCGTCGGTGGTCGCGGCGAGCACCGGATCCTGGGGGGCGAATAGGGTCGTCACGAATTCTGCTCCTTGTAGAGGTTCAGCTTCTCCTGCGCGGCCTTGTCCGAATAACCGAACAGCACCAGCGTGCTCCCGGCCCGCAGGCGAAGCTCGTGCCACGACGGCACGGTGAAGATGTCACGCGGATTGAGCGCGATTTCCTTGCCCTCGATCACCGCGGTGCCGCTGCCTTCGACCACGACGAACACGGTGCCGTCGGTGCTGCGGCGCGGCCGCGTCTCGAAGCCTGCGGGCAGCAGGCGGACATGCGCGGCGATGGTCGACATCACCGGGCCGCCATTGGCCGGATTGAGGAACTCCAGGGCGTGGCCAAGATGCGGATCGATCTCGGCCGAGGCGGCCATGGCATCGAGTGCGGGGCGCCACTCGGCATAGGGATAGTGGAACAGCGGCTGGTGCGACGGGCGGCGATCGGCCAGAGATCCGCGCAGCGGCCGCATGTTGTGGCCATAGCGCGCCAGCGTGTCGCCGGGCTTCACCGTCTCGGGATAGACCTTCTCCTCGCCCTTCTCGGCGAAGCTCGCATCGAAATGGCGGACGGTCGGGATGTCGAGCCCGTCGAGCCAGATCATCGGCTTGTCGGTGGGGTTGCCATGGTCGTGCCATTGCCAGCCGGGGGTCAGCACCAGATCGAACGGGCGCATGATCGCCTTTTCGCCGTCGACCGCGGTGAAGGCGCCGTCGCCTTCCATCACGAAGCGCAGCGCCGACTGGGCGTGGCGGTGCGCCGGGGCGACTTCGCCCGGCAGGATCAGCTGGAGCCCGGCATAGAGGCTCGGCACGATCGCCGACTGGCCTTCCAGCCCGGGGTTCTCGAGGATCAGCACGCGGCGCTCGGCCTGTTCGGCGGAGATCAGGTCGCCGGCGCGCAGCAGATAGTCGCGCGCTTCGGCATAGGACCAGCGGTGGACCTGCGCCGGCGACTTGGGCTGCGGGCGGACCAGCTCGGCGAGCGATTCCCACAGCGGCGTCAGATGCGCGGGCGCCATCTCCTCGTACAGCGCTTCAAGCTGGGTCCGCTGGTCGTTGGCGAGAGTCATGCCCGATACTCACGAAATGGGGTGTGCGGCGCAGAGTAGGGGGCGCCGCACCCGTTATCCATCGGGCAATTGATTGTCCTATGTCAAACGAATTATCCGCTCCAGCCGAGCCTTTCGCTGACCTCGCGACAGGAAGCGGCGAGCTTGTCGAGCACCGCGCCGCTGTCGTCCGCCTTGTAGGCGCCGGGCACCAGCGCGGTGGCGCTGAGGATCGCGCGGCCCTGCATGTCGAAGATCGGGAAGGCGGCGGCGCGCAGCCCCGGGATCACCGTACCCTCGACATAGGCACGGCCGTCCGCGCGGACCCGCTTGCGGATCGCCGCGACATCCGCCGCGGTCATCTCGCTGTCAGCCAGTTCGCGCGCCAGCAGCGGATCGGTCTCGACCTCGGGCACGAAGCTCAGGAAGATGTGCCCGGTGGCGGAGTAGAGCAAAGGCAGCACCGCGCCGACGCCGAACGAGGTCATCACCGCCGGGCGGCCCATGTGCCAGCGCACCACCGTCGGCCCCTGCGGACCGAGCGCGGCGACCTGCACCGTGCGGCCGGTCTCGCGGACGAACGCCTCGATCGCGGTATCGGCGACACGGAAGGCATCGGTGCGGGCGAGCGCGCTCAGCCCGAGCTTGAGCGCGGCGGGGCCCAAATCGTAGCGGCCGGTGGTGCGGTCCTGCTGGGTCATCCCCGCCGCGGTCAGGCTGGCGAGATAGCGGTGCGTCTGCGGGCCGGAGAGGCCGCTCGCCTGGGCGATCGCGCCCAGCGTCGACGCCTCGCCCAGCGCGGCGAGCGCCTCGAGCACCCCCAGCCCGATCTCGACCGATTGAATCCCCCGCCGACGCTTGTCGGCCTCGCCCTCTGTGCTTTCCGTCATCGGGGCACTCTAGGGGCGGCAATCAGCGATCGAAAGCCGTCGATTCGCGCTCGATCACGTCGAAGGGCATGCGGATCGACTGGGTATCCCCGAAATCGTCGCGCCCGGTGACGCGCGCGACGAGCAGCTCGGTCGCCCGCTCGCCGATCAGCTCGACAGGCTGGCGGACGGTGGAGAGCGACGGCCAGATCTTCACCGCGATCGGCGCGTCGTCGAACCCCGCGACCGCGATATCCTCCGGAATGCGCAGCCCGCGGCGATGGACCACGGCGGAGACGCCCGAGGCCATGTCGTCGTTCGAGGCGAAGATCGCGGTCGGCGGCCTGGACAATGCCAGCAGCGCCTCGCCAGCCTCCAGCCCGGATTCGAAGGTGAAGCGCCCCTGCTGGACCAGGCCCTCTTCCCAGGGAAGCCCCGCCGCGGCCACCGCATCGCGGAATCCGACGAGGCGCAAGGGGCTCGAATCATGGCTGGGCGGGCCGGTGACGAAGCCGATCCGGCGATGCCCGCGCGCGATCAGCCGCTCGGCCATCGCCCGCGTCGCGGCGCGGTCGTCGACCCCGATCGTCGCCATGTCGGGCAGCTCGCCGCCATGCGCCACCGCGGCGACCGGCACGCCGAGCTCGGCGATCAGCCCGGAGCCGCTGACCAGCTCGCCATAGGGCGGCGCCAGCAGGATCGCGTTCGCCCCGCCGCGCACCAGCAGCCGCATCGCCGCCTCGGTATCGGCCATCACCGGCGCCTCGACCTTGCCGATCATCAGTTCCGCGCCCAGCCGCGAGGTCGCGTTGAGCGCGCCGACCAGCATCGCGCTGAGGAAGGCGTTCTGCGAATTCTGGTAGACGATGCCGATCCGGCAGGTGGCGGCGCTGGCCAGCGAGCGCGCCGCGACATTGGGCTGGTAGCCCAGCGCGCGCACCGATTCGAGCACGCTCTCGCGCGTCGCCGCGCTCACCCGGCCCGTGCCGTTGACGACATAGGACACCGTCATCGCCGATACGCCGGCATGCTCGGCCACCGTCTGGATGGTGACGCCCGTCCCCTTGCGTCGTGCCCGTGCCATCTACCCCCTGCTCGCTCCCTTATCCGGCGTCCCGCCCCGTCTGCGCGCGATAGCACCGCATGCCAAGCCACAGGGCAAGCACGGAAAGCGGCGAAGCCACGCCGGCGACCAACGCGATCGCCTCCGGCAGCTTCTGCGGATCGGCGAACCAGTAATCGGTGCACAGCGCAATCGCCGTGGGACCAAGCGCCGCGCCGATCAGGTTGATCGTGAGCATGTAGAAGGCCGAGACCAGCGCCCGCATCCGGTTGGGCGTCATCTCGAGCAGCGTCGCGAGCCCCCCGCCGAAGTTGAACCCCGCGAAGAAGTTCATGAGCCCGATCAGCGCCAGCGCGCCGGTGGCGGTCGGCATCAGCGGGAAGGCGATGGTGATCGGCACCAGCGCGACGAAGCCGAACAGCGACGCCTTGAGGCTCGCCCCCGAGCGCCCCGCCGCGCGCAGCTTCGACGCGACGAACCCGCCGACCAGCGCGCCGCTGGTGCCGCACAGGAACACGATCGGCCCGTAATGGCTGCCGACCTGCGCGGTGGTCCAGCCGAAGGTCCGCTGGAGGAAGGCGGGGATCCACACCGAAGTGCCGTTGCCGATGAAGATCATCAGCGCAAAGCCCAGGGTGATGCCGATATAGGCGCCCTTGCGCGCGCCAATATGCGCGAACAGCTCGGACAGCGGCACCTTCTCCTGCGCCACCGCAGCGCCCCGGCGCAGCGGCTCGCGCACCGTCAGCATCAGGCCGGTGAGCACCACGCCGGGCAGGCCGAGCAGCAGGAAGACGATCTGCCAGCCCTTCATCGCCCCGAAGATCGGCACGATCACCGTCGAGGAAGGCGGGATCGCGGTCGAGATCAGCCCGCCGATGATCAGTGCCGAGGCGCCGCCCAGATAGAGGCCGATCTGATAGACCCCCATCGCCGCCGGCAGCTTCTCCTTGGGGAAATAGTCGGAGAGCAGCGAATAGGCCGCCGGGGTCAGCCCGCCCTCGCCCGCGCCGACCATCACGCGCGCCGCGAACAGCCCGGCGAAGGAGCGCGCGAGGCCGCACAGGCTGGTCGCGATGCTCCACACGAAGATCGCGCCCGCGATGATGTTGCGCCGGTTCGAGCGATCGGCGATCCGCGCGATCGGAATGCCCACCGCGACGTAGAACAGGGTGAAGCTCAGCCCGTAGAGCAGGCTGATCGCGGTATCGTTGATCTGCAGGTCGGCCTTGATCGGCTGCACCAGCAGCGCCATCGCCTGGCGATCGACGAACGCCAGCGTGTTCGCCAGCATCAGCAGGATCGCGACGTACCAGGCGGTGGTTCTGGCCGGCCAGGGCGTGGTGTCGGCGGCGGCGGTTGCTGCGGTCATGGTCATTCCGGCTTCTGGGGGAAATAGGGCTTGCCCGCTTGCCCTGCCTTGGTCTTGGCGGGGCTGTCGGGGAAGATGTCGTTCATCTTGGTCGGCAGATCGGCGGGCTTGTACCAGCCGGCCGGGAAGTCCGCGGCGTGCGTGCCGCCCTCGACCCTATAGACCACGCCGGGGCTGGTCTTCTCGGTATAGGGCACGACATGCTGGCCCTTGTTGTTCGCCAGCTGGTCGAACAACGCCTTGCGCAGCGTGACCTTGGCATCGAAATAGGCCGGGTCGTCGATCAGGTTGCGGCGTTCCTCGGGGTCCTTTGCGAGGTCGTACAGCTCCTCGGTGTCCCAGACCCCGTGATACTGGATGTACTTCACCCGATCGCGTTCGATCGCGAAGGTCGTCGGCGTCTGCGGGAAGGTCCATTCCCAATAATATTCGTAGATGAAGTCGCTGGGCTTCCAGCCGGCCAGTTTCACCTTGCCCTCGGCGAGGCCAAGGAAGCTCGATCCCTCCATCTGCTGTGGCTTCGCGACATGCGCGGCGTCGAGAAAGGTTGGCGCGAGATCGAGGTTGCGGACCAGCGCAGGGTTGATCGCCCCCTTCGCCACGCCCATCCCCGGCGCATAGACGACCATGGGAACGCGCACTGACGGCTCATAGGCGTTGCGCTTGTCGATCAGGCCATGGTCGCCGATCAGGAAGCCATTGTCCGAATAGAACACGATCATCGTGTTCTTCTCGAGCCTGTTCTTCCTCAGATAGGCGAGGATCCGCCCGAGGCTGTCGTCCACCGGCGAGAGCGTGCGGTAGATGTCGCGCACCCGCTCCTTGAGGTCGGGCTTGCCGGTGTACGGATTGTCGGCGCCGTGCCAGCTGTTGCGCTGGTTCTGCACCCAGAGCGGCTTGCCCGCATTGTTCTCCGGCGTGTTCGCCAGCGTATCGGGCAGCCGGATCTCCAGATCCTTGTACTGGTCCTTGTAGCGCTCGGGCGGCAGCGCATCCGAATGCACGGCCTTGTGGCTGAGATAGACGAAGAAGGGCTTCGACTTGTCCCGGCCCTTTTCCAGCCAGTCCATCGTGTAGTCGGTCAGCTCGTCGGTGATATAGCCGGTGCGCTTCACTTCGCGGCCATCGACATTGAGCATCTGGCGCGCTCCGGCAGCCAATTGCGCCGGGCTCAGCCGCTCGGTCGGGAAATAGGTGCCCTGCCCCTTGAAGCTCACCCATTTGTCAAAACCGGGCCGCGGGGCATCGGTGTCGAAGCCCATGTGCCATTTGCCGAAAAAGGCGGTCTGGTAGCCGGCCTTCTGGAGGTAGGCGGGGAAGAAGATCAGCCCGTCTTCCGAGCTGTTGTTGTTGTCGACCACGCCGTGGTTGCGCGCGGTCTGACCGGTGAGGATCGTCGCGCGGCTCGGGCTGCACAGCGAGGATGTGACCACGGCATTGGGGAAATAGGTGCCGTTCTTCGCCAGGAAATCGATGTTCGGCGTCTTCAGGCCCGGGTTGAGGAAGCCCATCATGTCGAAGCGCAGATCGTCGACCAGCACGAAGATGATGTTAGGCTGCTGGGCTTCCTGTGTCTGCGGGGCCGTCACACCGGTCGGGCCCGACACGGCAGGCACCGCCAGCGCCACGCTCGCCATGGCGGCGCAGCCGGACAGGATGATGCGGCGGAGCTTGCCCATGGTCGTCAGTCCTTCAGGAACGCGTCGCGGTAGCGGTCGAGCTTGCGGACATAGTCCGGCCCCTCGGACAGCGGGAGGGCGCCGTACCGGCTAGCCTCCCGCTGCCATATCGCCTTGAGCTCCGAGACCTTGTTCGGATTGCGACCCGAGAGGTCTTCTGCTTCGGCGAAATCAGCTTCCGTGTCGTAGAGCGCCCAGTGATCCTGCTCGAACGGGGTGCCGAGCTTGTGGATCGCCACCGCGCGCCACTTGCCCGCGCGCACCGCGCGGTTGCCGCGCAGCTCGAAGAACTGCACCGGCCGCGGATCGGGCGCGCTCGCGGAGAACAGGGCGTTGCGGAACGAGGCGCCTGCGACCGGGATCATCGGCTTGCCGTCCACCACCGCATCGAAGCGCGCACCGGCCAGCTCGACCAGGGTCGGTGCGATATCGACCGCGTCGATGCGCTGGCGGCGGATCGCGCCCTTGTTCGGCAGGTGCCCCGGCCAGCTGACAATCAGCGGGGTGCGCACCCCGCCGGCATTGGGCCAGGATTTGTAGCGGCGGAACGGCGTGTTGCTCGCCATGCCCCAGGGACGTTGCATGCCGATCTGCGCGGTGCCGATATCCTGCATGTGCGTCGCCAGCTCGGCGGCATCGAGATGCGCGGGCGGATAGAGCTGGCCGATCGAGCCGGTCTGGCCATGCTCGGCGCTGGCGCCATTGTCCGAGAGCAGCACGAACACCGTGTTGTCATAGTCGCCGCTCGCCTTGAGTGCCGCGACCAGCCGGCCGATCTGCTCGTCGGTATGCGTCAGGAAGCCGGCATAGGCTTCCATGAACCGCGCATAGACCCGCTTCCTGACCGGATCGAGCGGCTCCCATGCATCGTCCCCGGAATTGGCGGGCGGCAGCGTCGTACCCGGCGGCACGATTCCCATCGTCTTTTGCCGGGCGAAGCGCGCGGCACGGATGGCGTCCCAGCCCTTGTCATATTGACCGGCATACGCATCGATATAGGGCCTGGGCACCTGGATCGGCGCATGGGTGGCGCCGAACGCAAGATAGAGAAAGCGCGGCTTCCCGGGCGAGGCCGCCTTGCTCTCGGCCAGCCTGGCGATCGCGCGATCGGTGATGTCGGCGGAGAAATGATAGTTCGGGTCGGACGGCTTGCCGATCTTCGCGTTGTTCTCGACCAGGTCGGGGCGATACTGGTCGGCCCAGCCGCTGATGAAGCCGTAATAATAGTCGAACCCGCGCTGGCGCGGCCAGGACGCGTTGTTGCCCGGGCTGCCGTCCTGGAATTCGGTGGCGAGATGCCATTTGCCGATCGCCAGCGTCGCATAGCCGCCCGCGCGCAGCGCCTCGGGCAGCAGCTGGACATTGGCGGCGAGATCGCCGGCGTCCTTGCCGGTGCCGGGCGGCTGGAACCTGCCCGAGGGCAGATCGGCCAGACCCAAACTGTGGTTGTTGCGGCCGGTGAGCAGCGCCGCCCGCGTCGCGGTGCAGATCGCCTTGCTCTCGAAATGGTTGAAGCGCTGGCCGTCGGCGGCGAGCGCATCGATGTTCGGCGTGCGGATCTCAGACCCGAAACAGCCGAAGTCCGAATAGCCGGTGTCGTCGAGCACGATCAGCACGATGTTCGGCGGCTTGCGCTTGCTGGCCTGGCCCGGCGTGGCGGCGGCGAGCGCGCTGGTCGCGAACAAGGCGCCGATCAGCTGGCGGCGGGACGATTTCATTGCGGCGATACCTCCACGATGACGCGGCGATAGCGAGTGATCGGCGGGGTGCCCCGGTCGCGCACTTCGAGGATCAGGTGCAGCGCGGTCGGCGCCTTGACCGCCGGCGCGACGAAGCGCGCACGGAGTGTCCCGGCATCGGCGATCTCGACTGCCGGCTGTCCGGGAATGCCGCCCACTTCGCGGTACTGCCACCAGCGATAGTCGAGCGCATCGCCGTCGGGATCGCTTGTGCCGGCGGCATCGAGCGTCACCGTCTCGCCCGGCTTCGCCCTGATCCGCACCGGCGCGAGCCCGGCCACGCCCTGCGCCACCATCACCGGCGCGTGGTTCGCCCTGGCATCGACGCTCCACGCCATCCGCGCGGCGAAGTCGTTCTGGAAAGCTGCACGCCAGCGATATACCGACGCCTGGTTGCCCGACCAGGTGCGCCCGTCGCGGGTGAAGACGTCCTTCACGTCGGCGAACGGCCCGGCGCCATCCGGCGCGGCATGCATGTAGCGCCCGCCCCAGCCGCCCTGCTCGGGATGTTCGGGGTCGTTCAGCCCGTTGGGGATCAGGTGCAGGAAGGAGGGCGTATCGCCTTCCATGATGAATTCGGGCAGCGGGTAGCGCGCGCCGAGCGGCCCCCGCCGGATATGCTGCGACAGCCAGCCATCGGTGACCATCTCGCGATCGGGAAACTGCTCGGCATTGCGCCGGTCGCTCGAGATGCCGGCCCAGGTCGCCATATTGTACTGCCCCCAGCCATGGATGCTGGCGATCCAGAACAACGACGGGAAATTCCGCCGCGCCCAGGGACCGGCATCATCCTGGTCGGAGATCGAATAGACGCGCAGCTTCTTGAGGAACGTCTGCACCTGCGCCGGGCTGCGGGTGGCGCGGACGTGCCAGAGTGCCTGGGCCAGATCGACTGCTCCGCCCCATAGCAGCACCCAGACCGGGCGCGTGTCGGCGCGGTCGACGGACTGGACGATCAGCTTCGAGGCTTCGCTGTCCTTGCCCCTGCCGACACCGCCCATGCCGTAGCTCGGCTGGCCAGAGCGCAACACGCCACGCAAGGCATCGGCGGTGGGATAATTCGGCGAGTGGCGCAGCAGGTTCGGCCGCACGGTTTCATACGCATCGATCCGTTCGCGCATCAGCTGCGGCTGGACCTTGTCGCGCTGCCAGACCGAGGTGGTGGCGACCAGCCCCTCGACGTCGAAGCTGTCGGTGTAGAGCAGGAAGCGGACGAGCGATTCCGAATCGTCGGGCTCGTTGCCGATGTCGCTGAGCACGATCACGCGCGGACGCTCGGCGGGGGCAGCCGCGGCGGGGATCGCCGGCGCCGCCTGGGCGGAAAGCAGGAGGAGGGCGAAGGGAAGCATCGGCCAGTCCTCAGTCACGCGGGATAGAAACAAAAGGGTGGGCGGACCGGAGGGGACGGTCCGCCCGATAGGAGGGGCTCTTAGAAGCGGGCGCTGAAGGTCGCGCCGAAGTAACGGTCGGCGTCCTTGCTGACATTGGCCCACAGGTCATAGGGGTTCGCGGCATTCGCCAGGATCGTCCCATGGTTGAGCTGGGTGTAATAGGTCTGGTCGAACAGGTTGCGAACGAACACCGTCAGCCCATATTTGTTGTCGCTGGTGTGGATGCCCACGCTCGCGTCGACGATCGCATAGCCTTGCTGGGTGAGCAGCGGGTCCTGGTTGAGCGCGAACCCGGTCTTGCTCTGATAGTTCAGGCTGACCTGGGCGAAGCCGGCGATGCCGCCAAAGTCATGCTCGTAGCGCGGCGAGACGCCGACGCGGTAGCGCGGGGTGGCGGGCAGGTTGCCGCCGACCACGTCGATGATCGCGCTCGACAGCGTCGTCGTGCCGTTCACCGTGGTGCTGCGGACATAGCATTGGTTGACCGGGAAGTTCGACGCATAGGTGCCGGTCGACACCGTCTGGATCGGGCAGCTCTGCCCCGGCACGTCGATCGTGGCATCGACCAGCGTGAAGTTCGCGGCGATCGAAAGCTCGCTCGAAGGATGGAAGTTCGCTTCCACCTCAAAGCCCTGCGAACGCGACTTGCCGGCATTGCCGAGCACGGTGATGAACGTGCCCGCGGCCGGATCGCTCACCAGCGACTGGATCTGCAGATTGGTGAAGTCCGAGCGGAAAAGTGCCGCGTTGATGTCGAACTTGCCGCCCGGCGCGATCCACTTGGCGCCGAGTTCATAGGCATCGACATGCTCGGGCGCGATGCCGTTCTGCGTGTCGAACCGGGTCTGCGCGTCGATGTCGAGCGCGAAGGCCTTATAGCCGCGCGTATAGCTGCCATAGACCTGCAGGTTGCGGTTGAACTCGTAGCGCAGGCCCGCCTTGCCGGTGAGCGCGGTGTCGTCGCGCGAACGGGTGCCGCTGTTGACGGTGATGCCGGGGAACAGCGCGTCGCCGGCGACCAGCGGGCCGAAGACGCGGCCGGTGACGGTCTGCTTCTCATACTGGCCGCGCAGGCCGGCGATCACATGCAGTCCGCCCGCCACGCGCCAGTCGACCTGGCCGAACAGCGCATAGTTGTCGCTCTTGAAATTGCCCTCGAAGCCCGAGGAGTCGGCGCTGGTCTGGGTGCAGGGCTGGCCCAGCGTGCCGGCGGCGCAGCGCAGGCGACGGCGCGCCAGCGAGCGGTCGAGATCGAGATGGTTGTAGAAGGCGCCGATGACATAGGTGAAGTCGCGGCTGCCGTTCGAGCCGAGGCGCAGCTCCTGCGAATAGTTGTTATAGCCCAGGTGCGTGGAGTTGTTGTTCCACTGCGAATAGGGGAAGGCGCCGACATAGCGCACCGGGTTCGACGCGATCTGGTCGGGCTCGAACTGGTCGTTCTGGCGATAATATTGCCAGGCAGTGATCGAGGTCAGCGTCGCCGCGCCGAGGTCCCAGTCGCCCTGCAGCGACACCACCGACGACTTGGTGTGGTAGTAGCTCAGATCGTCGTTCGAGATGGTGCGGTTCTCGGGGGAAGCGACCACCGAGGAGCCGAGCAGCGTCTTCATCGCCGGGGTTACGATCGAGACGGGCACGCGCGAGCAGCAATCGGCGTTGTTCTCGCGATAGTCGCCGGTCAGCAGGAAGGTGAGGTTCGAAGCGGCATCCCATTCGAGCTTGCCGCGCGCGCCCCAGCTTTCGTTGCCGTTGACCATCTTGTCCTGGGCGGCGTTGTAGATGTAGCCGCCGATGTGGTTGTAGAAGCCGCTCACCCGGGCGCGCAGCGTGTCGCTGATCGGGCCGCTGATCGACCCCTTCACGCGATACTCGTTGTGCTCGGCGATCGTCGCCTCGACATTGCCGCCAAAGGTCTTGGACGGGCGTGCGGTGATGATGTTGATCACGCCGGCGGTCGCGTTCTTGCCGAACAGCGTGCCCTGCGGGCCGCGCAGCACTTCGACGCGCTCGAGATCGGCGAGATCGCTGAAGCCCTGGGCTTGGCGCGGCGCGACCACGCCGTCGACCACGACCGCGACGGCCGATTCAACGCCGAGGCTGAACAGCTGGGTGCCGACGCCGCGGATGCGGAAGCCGCTGTTGCCGGGGTTGTTGCCCTGCTGGAACTGGAGCGACGGCACCGCGCGGGTGAGGCTGGCGGTGTCGTTGATCTGCGCGCTCGACAGCGTATCGGCGCTGACCGCGGTGACGGCGACCGGCACTTCGACCAGGCGCTCGCTGCGCTTGTTCGCGGTGACGATGATCTCGCCTTCCGAAGAGATGTCGGCGGCGGGCGCTTCCTGCGTGGCCTCGGCCGGTGCGGCAGCTTCCTGCGCGAACGCCGTGCCCGGCAGCAGCATAGCCGCCGCGACCAGGGCCGTAGCGCTGATGCCGCACTTAAGCTTCATGTTAGAGACGCTCATCAGTTCCTCCCACAGCAGCGACCGCTATGCGGCTCGCCTTGTTCTCCTAAGGAGCGACGCGACCGTGCGACCAAGCTCCCGTTCAGTCGCTTCGGCAAGTTGCCTTAGCGCTAAATCTAGCCTGTGCTGAAACTTTCCAACGCCATTGTCAATGGTGGAATGCATTGCCCAATGCGGATTGGGCATTCACTGTCCGGATTGTGCCATTTTGGCCGCATCCCGGCTCCGGGCGCGGCAGCCTGGACCTATTCGCGATCGGGAAGAAAGCCCGTAGTTCCCCGCTCGACCAGCGTGAAATCGACCAGCACATCGTCGTCCCCGGCCGAGTCGCCGCCCGCGAGTCGCGTGACCAGCGCCAGCGTCGCCCGCTCGGCCATCTCGGCGATCGGCTGGCGGATCGTGGTCAGCGGCGGCCAGGACTTCACCGCGATCGGCGTATCGTCGAACCCGGCAATGGCCAGCTTCTCGGGAATGCGCAGGCCACGCCGGTGCGCGAGCGAGATGACCGCGGCGGCCATGTCGTCATTCGCCGCGAAGATCGCGCTCGGCGGGTTGGGAAGCTCGAGCAGCTGCTCGCCGGCATCCAATGCCGATTCGAAGGTGAAGTCGCCATCGACCATCAGCTCGGGCTCTTCGGCCAGCCCGTGCGCGCGCAACGCATCGCGATAGCCCTGGCGCCGGCCCGCCGTGGAGCCGTGGCTCTCCGGGCCGCCGATAAAGCCGATCCGGCGATGCCCCTGCTCGATCAGCAGATTGGTCATCACCTGCGCCGCCGCGCGATCATCGACCCGCACCGTGACCATGCCCGGCATCGGCCGGCCGGCCGCCACCACCGCGACCGGCACGCCGAGCTCGGCCAGGATCGGCCGCCCGGCGACGACTTCCGAATAGGGCGGCGGCAGCAGCAGCGCGTTGGCCCCGCTGCGCACCAGCGCGCGCAGCGATTCGGCCAGCGTCTCATAGTCGGCGGCGTTGCCGCCATGCTGGACCATCAGCTGCGCTCCGCGCGTCGCCGCCGCATGCAGGGTGCCGACAAGCATCGCGCTGAGGAACGCATTCTGGGGATTGGCATAGACCAGCCCGATCCGCGCGGCGCCCGAGCTCGCCAGCGCGCGCGCCGCCGCATTGGGCTTGTAGCCGAGCGCGTCGACCGCCTCGCGCACCCGCTCCCGCGTCGCCTCGCCCATCTTGCCGGTGCCGTTGAGGAAATTCGACACCGTCATCGTCGAGGTGCCGGCACGCTCCGCCACCGCCTGGATTGTTACGCCTGTACTGCCGCGTCGCCGCGCCATCCTGCTCCGTTCCTGATTCCCGGTTGGCATCGCGACCCTGTTTCCGACCTCTGTATCACAACAAGCTAGCCCCGCCACGGTTGACAAAGTTTCCCATTCTAGTTTAGCGCTAAACTTAATCAGAACACATAGAAGGGAGAGTCGCGTGATGGCGAAGATCAGGCTGGGCATGGTGGGCGGCGGCATCGGCTCCTTCATCGGCCCGATGCATCAGCTGGGCGCGCAGCTGAGCGGGCGGTTCGAACTGGTCGCCGGCGCCTTTTCCAGCGATCCCGAGCGCGCGCGCGCAGCAGGAACGAATTATGGCGTGGCGCCCGATCGCTGCTATGCCGGCCACACCGAGATGATCGCCGCGGAAGCTGCCCGCCCCGACGGCATCCAGGTGCTGGCGATCGCCACCCCCAACCATCTCCACCTGCCTGCCGCGCTGGCCGCGATCGAGGCCGGGCTCCATGTGATGTCGGACAAGCCCGCCACCGCGACGCTCGCCGAAGCCGAACAGCTGCGCGACGCGCTCGCCGCCGGCACCAGCCTCTACGCGCTCACCTTCACCTATTCGGGCTTCCCGATCATCCGCGAGGCCCGCGCCCGCATTGCCGCGGGCATGATCGGCGCGGTGCGCAAGGTAGTCGTCACCTTCAACCAGGGCTGGCTGGCGAACGCGCTGGAGCAGGCCGGCAATCCCCGCGCCGCCTGGCGGATGGATCCGTCGCGCTCGGGCGTGGGCGGCTGCATCTCGGACATCGGCACCCATGCCTTCCACCTTGCCGAATATGTCACCGGCGACACGGTCAGCGAGATCGTCGCCGATGTCCGCACGCACGTCCCCGGCCGCGCGCTCGATGACGACGCCAATATCCTGATGCGTTTCGCCGGCGGCGCCTCGGGCGTGCTGGCTTCGTCGCAGGTGGCGGTCGGCGAGCGTCTCGGCTTCACGCTGCAGGTGTTCGGCGAGAAGGGCGCGCTCCACTGGCATGCCGAGGCGCCCGAGACGCTGCGCTTCGTCGCGGCCGACGGCGCGGTGTCGCTGCTCAGCCCGATGTCGCCCGGCCTGCTGGTCCGCGAGCCGCTGCCGCCCGGCTTCGGCGGCTCGATCCTTGCCGGCTTCGCGGTCCAGTATCGCGACTTCGCCAAGGCGATCGACGGCGACACCGCGCTGATCGGCACCGTCCTGCCCGGCATCGAGGACGGCGTGCGCACGATGCGCTTCGTCGAGACGGCGGTGCGGGCCAGTGCCGATCGCGCCGGCTGGACGGCACTCGCATGAGCGCGCCGCTGACCATCGGCTTCTTCGGCGCCGGCCCCGTCACCCAGGCGATCCACCTGCCGACGCTGGCCCGGATGCCCGAGCTGTGGCGGGTCGGAAAGGTGATGGACGTCAACGCAGAGGTGGCAGACATCGTCGCGGCGCGCTGCGGCGCCATCGGTGTCACCGATCCCGCATCGGTGATCGAGGATCCGGCGATCGACGTGGTCGCGATCTGCAGCCCGCATGCCTTCCATGCCGAGCAGCTCGTCGCCGCCGCCCGCGCCGGCAAGCGCGCCGCGCTGGTCGAGAAGCCGCTCGCGGTCAGCCGCGAACAGGCGGAAGAAGTCGGCCGCGTCGTCGCCGAGACCGGCATGACCGTGCTGGTCGGCACGATGCACTGGTATGATCCGGGCTTTCGCGCCGGGCTTGCCGCCTGGGAAGCCGAGGGCCAGCGCGCCACCCGCATCCGCTCGGCGATCTTCGTGCCGCCCAACGCCCAGTTCGTGAACGCAGCGACCGAGGAAGCCTTCCCCTCCCCGCCGCCGCCCGCACCACCCGCCGACCAGCCGCCCGAATTCCAGCGCGAGCGCCTGCGCCAGACCATCCTCGGCCTCGCCATCCACCACGTCCCGCTGATCCGGCGGCTCTATCCGCAGCTCGGCGAAGTGGTGGAGGCGCGCCGCCATCCGCCCTTCGGCTATTCGGTGCTGATGCGGAATGGCGACCAGATCGCCGAGCTGCTCGCAGTGATGCCCGGCCAATGGCCGCCCTCCTGGAGCTTCGAGGCATCGAACGCCGAGCGCCGGCTCCATGTCGATTTCGGCCCGTCCTACATCTCCGCCGGCTCGGGCCGCGCGACGCTCAGCGATGCGCGCGGCAGCTATGGCTTCAGCCATGCCGACAACGGCTATGCGGCGCAGTGGCGCCACCTGCATGACGTGGTGACGCGCGGCGTACCGCTCGACACGCCGTTCGATGTCGCGGTCGAGGATCTCGCCTTCGCGCTCGACCTTGCCGACGCCGCCGCCGAAGTGATGGAGATCGTGTCGTGAAGCAGCTCCATGTGACGCCGGCCGACCAGCAGGCCGTGCTCGCCACCCTGCCCAATCGCTTCGTGATCGATGCGGCGGGCGCGGACGTCCACACTGTCCGCGGCGACGCGCTTCCCGATGCCGGCAACGGCGCGGTGATGATCGTCGCGCCCGGCCTCGCCTCGGCACAAGCGCTGCGCAGCCTGGCCGCCACCGGCCGCCCGATCGGGCTGGCGCTTGCCGCCGCCGCCGCGCTGCCCGAAGCGGCGCGGGACAGCATCCGCGCCCAGGCCGAGGACGTGCCGCTGATCGTCGATGCCGCCGCCGAGACCACCGGGTCGCTTCGCGCCGCCTTGTTCGAGCTGTTGATGCTGCTCGACACGCTCGGCTGCCATGCCGATGGCCTGCGCCTGCTCGCAACCACGCCAAACGAGATCGCGCTGGTGATCGACAGCGCCGGCAGCTGGAACGGCACCCGGGTCAGCGCCCGGCGCAGCTTCCGCACCCGCTATGCGCTGGAAACCGTCTCCCGCACGCTGCGGCGCGAGATCGTCATCAACGACATCGCCGTCTCCACCCCGGCCGAAGTCCGCCTGTTCGACGCCACCGGCACCCGCACCGCGCTCCCGCGCTACGAAGGCGGCCTTCGCGCCTCGTGGCGAGCGCTGCACGTGCGGCTGACCGAAGGCACCGGGGATGGTGGGCAGATCGAGACGGCAATCCGCCTGCTCGGGCTGCTGGATGGCATCGGCGTCTAAGGGAAACCCTGCTCCCCGGCGAAGGCCGGGGCCCAGTTGCCACGTCGTTCGAGAGGTTCGACTGCCCTCTCTAATTGCGCCGAGACTGGGCCCCGGCCTTCGCCGGGGAACAAGGGGGTGAAGCCCCAATGGCTACTTTAGGCCCGATACTGAACGGCCGACTTTGGGTGAGAAGCTGACGTTAGAGCCGTACGAAATGAGATCGCTGCCCGCCGAACGCAACCATCAGCTTGTCCTCGGTGACCTCGAACTCGCTCCTCTGCTCGTCCGGGTGGGATGGCTGATCGGTAATGATTATGTTGCCCTGAACCCGGTAGGTCAGCAGCATAATCTGGTCTTTGTCCGGTAACCTGATTGTGTAGGTGAGCCTGCCGTCGGGATCGAACTGAAGGACAGCGTCGCCAAGCTCTCCAATCGTCGTCGCGTCGGTCGGATCAACAGCCCACCGCCCCGCGAGACCGTGGTTGGCTTCCTTCTGCGACTTCCTCCAAAACACGGCAACTCTCCCCACGCAGCCGTGATTGTAGCGAAGCGGCGAACGTCCGCAACTGGGCCGAGAGCAGACTGCCGGTTTCGGACTTCGACCCAACTGAAGCACCCTACCCCACCGGATACGCCACATAGGCCAGCCATTCCCCATCCGGCGACCAGCTGTTGACGTTGATCGATCCCTGCCCGCCAAAGAAGCGGGCAATCGTCCGCACCGCGCCGCCCTCGGCCGGCATCGTCCGCAGCTCGACCGGCAAATTGGGCGGATGCCCCTCCGTCCCCTCGGGGAAGCTGATATAGGCGATCGTCTCGCCGGCGGGATCGGGATGCGGGAACCAGTCGACCCGATTGCCTTCGCTCCGCCGCTCGATCTCGCTGCCATCGGGCCGCATCCGGAACAGGCTGGCATCGCCGGGCACGCTGGCTTCCAGCTCGCCATTGAACCAGATCCACGCGCCATCGGGCGACCATTCGGGCCCGTCGACCGGCGCCGGTCCTTCGAGCAATTGCCGCGCCGGGCCGCCGGCTTCGGGCACGATCGCGATGCCCCAGTGCAGCGTGTCGCCCGGCCGGATCGTCGCACAGGCGAGCTCGCTGCCATCGGGCGCGATGCCGTGGAGATAATAGGCGAGACCATCCTCCGGACTCACCTGGCGCGGCGTGCCGCCGGTCACCGGCACCGCATGCACCTTGCGCGCGGCCGTGATGTAGAGCGTCCGGCCATCGGGCGAGAGCAGATGGTCGTTGTTGGCATCGTCGATGCCGTGGATCGCGATCGGCTCCAGCTCGGGCGCACCCGCCAGCTTCAGGCGGAACAGATGCCCTCCGCCATTGACGATCAGCGCGCTGCCATCGGGCGTCCAGTTCGGCGCTTCGAGCAGCCGGTCAGCCTCCAGCACCAGCCGGTCCTCGCTGCCGTCGCGGTTTATGATCCGCACCTGCGATACCTGCCCCGGCAGCAGCGGGCGGAACGGTCCGTGCGCGGGATTGGCCCCCGGGGGCGCCTTGGAAATCGTCGTCATGTGCGTGCCTCTCCGCTATTTGACATTGATCGGGACCTGGTAGATTTAGCGCTAAATTAAATCATAATCGGAGAGCGGGCAATGGAGCTGGAAGCAATCGACCGCGAGGAGCAATCACTCCTGCTGCAGCGCTTCGACGCCGACGACGCCTGGTGGCTCGGCTGCCATCTGCGCAAGCGCGGGGCGGCAGCCAGTGCCCCGATCGCGATCGAGATCCGCCGCGCCGGCACAAAGCTGTTCAGCGCGCTGCTGCCCGGCGCCACGGCCGACAATCTCGGCTGGATCGACCGCAAGATCGCGCTGGTGATGCGCTTCGAGCGTTCCAGCTATGCGATGCGCCTGAAGTTCGATGCCGCGCCGCCGGGCGCTTTCGATCGCTTCGGCCTGAACCTTGGCACCCATGTCGCCGCCGGCGGGGCGGTGCCGATCCGGATCGCCGGCACCGGGGTGATCGGCGCGGTCGCGATCAGCGGCCTCGCCCAGGAGGAGGATCATCGCTACGCCGTCGACGCGCTCGCCGCATTGAAGGCGCACCAGGAGGCCCAGGCATGAGCGCCGCACCCGTGCGCTGGGGCATCCTCGGCCCCGGCAACATCGCCCGCGACTTCCTGGCAGGTGCCGCGGGCTCGACCACCGGGACGATCGCCGCGCTCGGCACCCGCAACCCGAACCGGCCCGAGCTCGCCGCGCATTTCCCCGGCATCCGCACCGTCACCGGCTATGAGGCGCTGATCGCCGATCCGGGGATCGACGCGATCTATATCGCCACCCCACACAGCCATCACGCGCACTGGGCAATCGCCGCCGCGCAGGCCGGCAAGCATGTGCTGTGCGAGAAGCCGATGGGCGTCTGCGCCGCCGAGACCGAAGCGATGTTCCTCGCCGCCCGTACCGCGGGCACCTTCCTCGGCGAAGCCTTCATGTACCGCTTCCACCCGCTTGCCACCCGCATCGCCGAACTGATCCGTGCCGACGCGATCGGCGCGATCCGGATGATCCGCTCGAGCTTCGGCTTCGCGGTGCCCGAGGAAGCGCGGGCCGGCCACCGGCTGTTCAAGCCCGAGCTCGGCGGCGGCGCGATCCTCGACCTGGCCGGCTATCCGGTATCGATGGCCGGGCTGATCGCCGGTGCCCGGACCGGCGGTGCCATCCCGATGCCCAATATGATCCGGGCAATCGGCCATATCGGCCCGAGCGGTGTCGATGAATGGACCTCGGCGCTGCTCCGCTTCCCCGGCGGGATCACCGCCGATCTCTCCTGTTCGATCAGCGTGCGCCAGGAGAATGTGCTGCATGTGATGGGTACCACCGGCCGGCTCGAGGTCGATCAGTTCTGGTTCGCCGGCGGCAAGACCGGTGGGGTGAACACCATGCGCCTGATCCGCCCGGACGGCAGCCGCGAGGACTTTGCGGTCGAGGAACCGCGCCACCTCTACAGCTTCCAGTTCGAAGCCGCGAACCGGGCGATCCGGTCGGGCAGCCGCGAGTTCGCCCAGCCCGGCCTCGACGCGGCGGACAGCATCACCACTGCCCGCATCGTCGATCGCTGGCTGGCCGAGATCAGAGCGTAACGCGCGTCTCGATCAGCTGGTCGGACGCACCGCCGACCAGCACGCGATAGTCGCCTGCCTCCAGCCGCCAGCCATGCGTCGCCGGATCGCGCCAGCAGAGACTCTCGAGGCTGACGAATAGCTGCACGATCCCGGTCTCGCCCGGCGCCAGCGCGACACGGTCGAAGGCGCGGAGCAGCTTGAGAGGCTGCTCGGCGTCGATGCCCGGTGCGCCGATATAGCATTGCACGACTTCCTCGGCGGCCATCTCGCCGTCATTGCGCACCGCGACCGAAACTTCGATCGCACCATCCACCGCACGCGCGGTAAGCCCACGATAGGCGAAGCGCGCATAGGACAGGCCATGGCCGAAGGCGTAGCGCGGCGTCACCTGGTCGCGGTCGAGCTTGGTATAGCCGTGCCAGCGGTCATACTCGATCGCATCGGCATCGCGGTCGAAGAACGGATAGTCCCCCGCATCGCGCGCCACGGTGAAGGGCAGCTTGCCCGAGGGGCTGACCTCGCCGAACAACAGGCTGGCCAGCGCATGACCGCCTTCCATGCCGGCATAGAAGCTCATCAGGATCGCGCTGGCATCCTCGCGCCATTCCTCGACCAGTACGGCCGAGCCGACGACCAACACGACGACCACCGGCTTGCCGCTCGCCGCCGCCGCGCGGATCAGCGCGACCTGCGCTTCGGGCAGGCCCAGCGACAACCGGTCGCCGCCGATCGGCTCCTTCGAGATGCTCGGACGGCCCGGCTTGCCATCGGCGCCGAGCGCGATGTCGCCGATGATGTACTCGCCTTCTTCCTTGGCAGTGAAGCCGGCGACCACGACCACGGCATCGGCCTCGCGCGCCAGCTGCGTCGCGGCACCCAGGTCCTCGCCGCTGGCATAGGCCACGGCATCGTCACCAAGCAGCGCGCGCAGGCCCTGGAGCGGGGTGATGACATAGGGCGTGCGCACCCGGCTCGATCCGTTGTCGCCGGTATTCTCCATATCGGCGAGGCTACCCAGCACCGCGAGCTTGCGCACCTTGGCGCGATCGAGCGGCAGGGTCCCGTCATTCTCGAGCAGCACCGCGCATTTCTCGGCCACTTCGCGGGCCAGCGCACGATGGCTGTCCTGCGCGATCAGGTCCTTCGAGTAATCCTCCAGCGGGTCTTCCTGCGCGGCGAAGCGGAACTGGGTGGTGAGGATGCGGCGGCATGCCTGGTCGATCACCTCGGGCTCGATCGTCCCGGCCTCGACCGCGGCGACCAGCTTCTCGCCGAACACAAGCGGCTCGGGATTCTCCACGTCGAGCCCGGCGGCGGCGCCGTACACCTTGTGGACGCCGCGCACCCAGTCCGAATGGACGAACCCTTCAAAGCCCCATTCGCCGCGCAGCACATCGGTCAGCAGCGCGCGGCTCTGGCCGCAGAACTCGCCATTCACCTTGTTGTATGCGGTCATCACCGTCGCCACGCCGGCGTCGAGGCAATGCCTGAAGTGCGGCAGATAGACTTCGTGCATCGCGCGCTCGTCGGCGGTCACGTTCACCTTGAAGCGTGCGTTTTCCATGGAGTTCAGCGCGAAATGCTTCACCGTGGCGATCACGTTATGCGCCTGGATGCCGGTGCCCATCGCAGCGCCCATCACGCCGAGATGCCAGGGATCCTCGCCATAGGTCTCCTGCGCGCGGCCCCAGGCGGGGTGGCGCAGCAGGTTGATGCAGACCGCGCCCGAGAAGCTGCAATCCTGCGCGCGCGCCTCCACGCCCATCACTTCGCCGACGCGCCGCTCCAGCGCCGCATCGAAGGTGGCGCCGCGCGCCATGGTGCAGGGGAAGCAGGTGGAGCCGACCCGGGTGACGCCACGCGGACCATCGGTGAACATCAGCGGCGGGATGCCCAGCCGCTCGGCGCCGCCGCCGGCGCGATAGGGCCGCGCGCCCCAGATCCGATCGTCCTCGGCGAGCGCATCGAAGAAGCCCTTGCCGGACATCATCGTGACCTTCTCGTCGAGGGTCAGCTCGGCGAGCACCCGCGTCACCAGTGCATCGATTTCCTGCGCGCTGGCGCCCTTGGCCGGCATCCAGCCCGATTTTGCGCCTGCTTCTTCCGAAATCGATCCCGTGACCACGCGCGCCCTCTCCATTCTGCTTGTCGCCGCCCTGGATTCCCAAAGCAGAATTAGCGCTAAAGCATACAAGCAAGAGCTTGGAAAGATTGAAAGCGAAGATTCGGGGGTGGGCGAGCCTTGCAATGTAGGATTTCGCCTGCTCGGCTTGCGCGGCCGACCCGGGGTCAGCCGCTCCTTGAAGCTGCAGGAAAGATAGGATCCGCCGCGCGCAACGATCGTGCGGGATGCGGCGCGTTCCCGTAGACAAGGTCAAAATTGCGGGCCGGAAAACCCGCTCCTGGCCTGTACTTCGTGTACTTTGGCGAGTCGCCGTCGCCCGGGATGTTGGATCACGCCGTCCAGGCGGCGATGTCCGGCTCCTGCCCGATCAGCGCCAGGCCATGCGCGATCGAGGTGAGCTCGCCGCCCGTCGCCAGCTTCTCGGTGCCGAAGCGCTCGGCGAACAGCCGGCGGACACGCGGGGTCAGCGAGGTGCCGCCGGTCAGGAACACCCGGTCGATCGCCTGGGGCTCGGTGCCGGCCATGGTCAGCGCGCGGTCCACCGCCGCTTCGATCCGGGCGATATCGGGCGCGATCCAGTCCTCGAACTCGGCGCGGGTCACATCGGCCTCGATCGCCAGCTCACCGCCCTCGAAATGGAAGTGCGCCGCCTCGTCCGAGGAGAGCGCCCGCTTGAGCGCGCCGATCGCGTGGTAGAGCTGATAGCCAAGCTCGCCTTCGATCACCGCGATCATCCGCCCGATCGCCTCGGGATCGAGCGCGGCGCGCTTGAGCTTCTCGAGCTCGGCCAGCGTCTTGCGGTTGCGCATCAGCGCGAGGCGCGACCAGTCCGAAAAGTCGGTGAACCAGCCGCCGGGGATGTCGAGGACCTTGTCGAACGAGCGATAGCTGCCGCCCTTGCCGAGCAGCGGCAGCACCAGATGCTCGACGATGCGCTGGTCGAACCGGTCTCCGGCGATGCCGACGCCGGCATGGGCCAGCGGCACGCAGCGCCGCGCCGCGCCCGGTGCCTCGATCCGCACCACCGAGAAATCGCTGGTGCCGCCGCCGAAATCGGCGACCAGCACCGTCGCCGGCTCCTCGATCCGCGAGGCATAGCTGAACGCGGCGCCCAGCGGCTCATAGACATAATGGATCTCGGCCCCGAAGCCCGCGAACATCATGTCATAGCGCTGGCGGGCCAGCGCGTCGTCGGGCCGGCTGCCGGCATATTCGACCGGCCGGCCGACCACGACGCGGCGTGCGCCGCCGTCCAGCGCGCCGCCCGCCCGTGCCGCCATCAGCCCGAGAAAGGTGCGGCCCAGCTCCTCGAAGCGCAGGCGCTTTTCGAAGACGATCGCATGCTCGAAACTCGCGCTCGCCGCGACCGACTTGAACGACTGGAGGAAGCGGCTGCCCTCCGGGAACTCGAGATATTCGGCGATCGCCCAGGGGCCGGCAGCCACCGCCAGCCCGCCGCGCACATCCTCGTCCTGCCAGAAGCACAGGGCCGATCGGAACACCGGATCGGCACGCTCCGGCCCGGCAAGCTGGACCAGCTCGGAGCGGCCATCGACAGCGAGCGCCGCGACGGAATTGGTGGTGCCGAAATCGAAGCCAAGGGCGGGAAGCTGAGTCATGGTCGGGCGCCTCTATCGCCCTGCACACTATCTGCACAGCCTCTCCACCGGCTTCGGCATCCGGGCTGGACGGCGATGCGCGATCAGCACCCCCGAACCTGGGAGACCCGCATGGCGCATCGTTACCTTTTCCTGCTCAAGATCCCCGCCGCGATCCTGCTGATCGTCGCCGCCGACCAGCTGCTGCTGAACGGCGAGATGGGATCCTGGTTCGGCGGGCTGGCGCTCGGCTGGATCGGCCTGCTGCTCGCCGTCCGCCCGGCGCTGCGCCGCCCCGCGAGCCTGATCGCCCTGGCAATCGCGGCCGGCTTCGCGCTGGTGCTGGCCTATGATCCGTGGCCGCTCGGCTGGGCATTGTTCTGGAGCGCGCTGTCGATCGCCGCGCTGATGCCGCGAATCGGGCGGTTCGACGATGCCGGACGCTGGGGCCTGCGCCTGCTCGCGCATGGATTGAGCGGCCCGCTTACCCCGTTGCTCGACCTGGCCCGCCTGTCGCGCCGGCGCCCGCAGCGCGGCGGGCGCACTCCGTCGAACCTGCTGACGTTGCTCGTCCTACCGCTGGCGATGACCGGGCTGTTCGTCGCGCTGTTCGCCAGCGCCAATCCGATCATCGCCGAGACGCTCGGCCAGGTCCGCCTGCCCTGGTTCGGGGAGGTTCTCTTCTGGGGCATGACTTTGGTGGTGGTCTGGCCCAGCCTGCGTCCCGCGCGCTGGGCAACCCGCATCGCCACGCTGCTGCCGCGCGCCGAGATGCCGCTGCCGAGCATTCCCGCCGCGTCGCTGCTCCTGTCGCTGCTCCTCTTCAACCTGGTATTCGCGGTCCAGAACGGGCTCGATCTCGCCTTCCTGTGGAGCGGCGCGGCGCTGCCCAAGGGTATGACGCTGGCCGACTATGCCCATCGCGGCGCCTATCCGCTGATCGCCACGGCCCTGCTCGCCGGGCTGTTCGTACTGATCGCGCTGCGGCCCGGCTCGGCGAGCGCCGCCAACCCCGCGATCCGGCGGCTGGTGGTGCTGTGGGTAGCGCAGAACCTGCTGCTCGTCGCCTCGTCGATCCTGCGCACGCTCGACTATGTCGAGGCCTATTCGCTCACTGCTTTCCGCATCGCCGCGCTGGCCTGGATGGGGCTGGTGGCGATCGGGCTGGCGCTGATCTGCTGGCGGATGCTTGCGGGCAAGAGCGCCGCCTGGCTGATCAACGCCAATGCGCTGATGGCCGTACTGGTGCTGAGTGCCGCGAGCGTCGTCGATCTCGACGCGAGTGCGGCCGCCTGGAATGTCCGCCATGCCCGCGAAGTCGGCGGACGCGGGGTGGAACTGGACCTCTGCTACCTGTCGCGCAGCGGTTCCTCGTCGCTGGTTTCGCTGGTCGAGCTCGAGCGCCGCCCGCTCCAGCCCGGCTTCCGCGACCGGGTGCGCTTCGTCCGCGACCTTCAATTCCGGATGCTCGCCGACGCCCAAGCCGACTGGCGCAGCTGGACCTGGCGCGGTGCCCAGCGGCTGGCCACTGCCCGCCACATGCTCGGCGCCAACCCGCCCAAGCCCGCAGCCCTGCCGCCCGGCGCCTTCCGCGATTGCGACGGCTCGATTCAGCTGCCGGCCCCGCCGAGCCAACCCGAACCCGCTCCGACAACCGCTGCCAGCGCGGCGGAGGCAGCGGCCCAGGCGACCGAGGCCGCGGTCGCCAACGCCACGGCCAATGCCACTCCGCCATTGACCGGAGCAGCGTCGCGATGATCCAATGCCCCATGCCCCGCACCATCCTTGTCGCCGATGACGATCCCCATATCCGCCAGCTGCTCGTCTTCGCCCTCGCCAAGGCCGGGCTCGAGACGCTCGAGGCAGCCGATGGCGAGGAGGCGCTGAAGATCGCCGAGACCCAGGCGCCCGATCTGATCGTGCTCGACATAAACATGCCGCGCATGGATGGGCTGGAGGTCTGCCGCCGCCTGCGCGCCGAGGGCGGGCTGCCGATCCTGTTCCTCTCCTCCCGCGACGACGAGATCGACCGGATCATCGGCATCGAGCTGGGCGCGGACGATTATGTCACCAAGCCCTTCTCCCCTCGCGAAGTGGTTGCCCGGGTGATGGCGGTGCTCCGTCGCACCGCCGCCCACGCGCCCGATGTCGATCGCGCCGCCCCGCCGATCCGCCATGGCAGGCTGGCCCTCGATACCGAGAGCTGGGAAGCGCGCTGGGCAGGCGCGCCGGTGCCGCTTACCGTCACCGAGTTCGGCATTCTCCGCACCTTGGCGGGCATGCCCTCCAAGGTGTTCAGCCGCGACGCGCTGATCGACCGGCTGCGCGGCCCCGGCTTCGCGCTGACCGACCGTACGATCGACAGCCATATCCGCAACATGCGCGCCAAGTTCGCCCAGGCGGGCGCGCAGGACCTGATCGAGACGCGCCCCGGCATCGGCTATCGCATCGGCGCATGTTCGGAAGGCTGACCGAAGCGATCAAGGCGCCGATCCGGCGCTTCTGGCCGCGGCTGAGGCTGCGGACGATCCTGCTCGTCACCTTCGTGTTCGTGGCGGCTCTGCCCGGCGTCGGCGCGCTGTTCCTGCGCGTCTACGAGAACACGCTGGTCCGCCAGACCGAGGCGGAGCTGATCGCGCAAGGGACGGCCCTGGCGGCAGTTGCCAGCGCCGAATGGCCGGGATCGAGCGGCCCCGAGCTGATCCGCGAGCCGCCGCGCGCCTCGCGCGGGATGGCGGGCGGGCCGCTCTCGACCATCGACCTGGGCAACGCCCCTGGCCCCGAGCGTCCCGAACCGGTGGCCGTGCCCGGCAGCGCCAACCCCGATGCGCTCGCCGCCGCCGCCCGGCTCGCACCGCTGGTAGAGACGACGGCGGACGGCACGCTCGCCTCGATCCTGCTGCTCGCCCCCGATGGCCGCATCCTGATCGGCAAGGATGCGGGCAAGAGCCTGGCCGGCCTGCCCGAGCTGGCCTCGGCGCGTGCCGGCCACCCCCAAACGATGCTGCGCCGGCGCGGCGACTATCGTCCCGAATATGCCTTTGAATGGCTGAGCCGCGCCTCGGGCCTGCGCATCCACCATGCCCGGCCGGTGCTGGTGAACGGCAAGATGGTCGCGGTATTGCTGCTCTCCCGCTCACCACGCGCGCTGTTCCGCGGCCTTTACGAGGATCGCGGCAAGATCCTGTTCGGCATCGGCGCGATCTTCGCGACCCTGGTGGTATTGAGCGGCCTGCTCTCGCGCGGCATCGCGCGGCCGATCGAGATATTGAGCCAGGCGACCCGCGACGTGGCGCGCGGCGGCGGCACCGTGCCCGAGGCGCCGCGTACCGCCGCGATCGAGATCCAGGCGCTCTACAGCGATTTCGCGACGATGGCGGACGCCATCGACCGGCGTTCGCGCTATCTGCGCGACTTCGCCCATGCGGTGAGCCACGAGTTCAAGACTCCGCTCGCCGGCATTCGCGGCGCGATCGAGATCCTCGAAGACCATCATGCCGACATGGACGAGGCGGACCGCCGCCGCTTCCTCGCCAATGCCGGCGCCGATGCGGATCGCCTGGCCCAGCTGGTCACTCGCTTGCTGGAACTGGCGCGGGCGGACATGGCCGAGGCCGATGCGGACGCCGCCACCGATGTCGCCCTGCCGCTGCGCCGGATCGCCGATGCCTGGACGGATCGCGGACTGGCGATCACGCTCGACCTGCCCGAGGCCCTGCCCCGCGCGGCGCTACCCAGCACCATGCTGGAGGCGATCGTCGAGAGTCTGGTCGAGAACAGCCGCCAGGCCGGCGCAACTCGGGTTCGGATGGCGGCGATGCAGGCGGCTGGCGAGATCCTGCTGACCATCGCCGATGACGGCCCCGGCATTCCCGAGGCCGATCGCGCGCGCATCTTCGAGCCCTTCTTCACCAGCCGCCGCGCCACCGGGGGTACCGGCCTGGGCCTGCCGATCGCGCGCTCGCTGCTCGCCTCGCATGGCGGCACGATCGCGCTGGGAACGGCGGAAACCGGGACGTGTTTCGAAATTCGCGTGCCGGCCGTCTAGATCTGCCCGACCGATTTTGCGCTGCTGCGCCGGGCAAACGCGATCTGCGAAGGGAAGGAAGCCGGCCTGCATCCGCCAGTTGGAGCAGGCGAAATCCTACATTGCTAGCTTTCCGGGCGCGCTCAGCTCCAGCCGCCGCCGAGCGCCTTGTAGAGCGCGGTCGCCGCCTGCGCCTTGGCGGCGCGGGCCTGCTGGTCGCGGCGGGTGGCGGCGAGCAGCGACTGCCGGGCACGTTCGAGCGTCAGCCGATCGTCCTCGCCGCGATCCGCGCGTTTCTGGGCAAGCGAGAACGCACTCTGCTCGCGTTCCAGCGACACCGCGGCGTCCTCCGCGGCGGCGCGGGCGTTGAGGAAGCGGTTGATCGCCACCTCGCTGTCCGAGAGCGCGCCGACCACGGCCTTTTCGTAACGCGCCGCAGCGGCATCCGCGCGGGCATCGGCGGCGCGGATCTGGGCGCGGATCGTGCCGCCCTGGAAGATCGGCCAGGAGAAGCTCGGCCCGATCTGGAGCCGGAAGGAATCGCCCGAGACGAGATCGCCGGGCTTGCGCGCCTGCTGGCCGATGCTGCCGAGCAGGCTGAAGCGCGGGAAGAGATCAGCGGTGGCGACACCGATATCGGCGGTCGCCGCCGCAAGCTCGCGTTCGGCGCGGCGGACATCGGGGCGCCGCTCGAGCAACTGGGAGCGCAGGCCGATCAGGATCGCGTCGGGGCTGGCCGGCAACGGACCCGCCATTTGCAATTCCGGCACCAGCTGCTCGGGCGGCACGCCGGCCAGAGTGGCGATGCGATAGGCGGCGGCGCTGGCCTGGGCGCGGGCGTTGGGCACGGCTGCCGCACTCGCCCTGGCGGCGCTGTCGGCACGGTCGAGCTCGAGCCGCGAGGCTTCGCCATGGTCGAAGCGGAGCTTTGTGAGACGCGCGAGCTCGGCATCCGAGGAGGCCTGCGCCTCGGCAGTAGCGCCATCGGCCTGGGCGGCGCGCAGGTCCATATAACCGCGGACGACTTCGGCGATCAGCGTGAGCATCACATCGCGCCGGGCATATTCGGCGCTTTCCTCGCGCGCGGTTGCGCCTTGCATCTGGCGAGTGCGGCGGCCCCAGAGATCGACTTCCCAGCTCGCATCGAAGCCGAGGTCGTAGAGCGGGAAATCGCGCGAGAAGCCGGGGAACGGGATGTTGCCGATCGGCAGCTGGCCATTGTTGCTCAGCACATTCTCGGTCGCCGAGCCCTTGGCAGTGACGCTGGGCAGGCGGCCGCCGGCGATCGCCTCGCGATTGGCGCGGGCCTCGGCCAGCCGGGCCTGGGCTTCCCGGAGGTCGGGGCTGGAGGTCACTGCGCGCCGGACCAGCGCCGAGAGTTGGGGATCGCCGAACCGGTCCCACCATTGCAGATCGACCTGGCCGGGCGCGCCTGCCTCAAGCCAGTCGGGCGCGGCCTTTGTCTCGGGCGCATGATAGTCCGGGCCGACCGTGCAGGCGGAAGCCAGCAGCATCGGCAGCAGGAACAGCGGGAGCGAACGGGTCATCTTGTTACTCCATGCGCGCACGGAAGAGCCAGGCCGAGGCGGAAAGCGTCACGCAGGCGATCAGCGCCAGCGGCCAGAGCTGGTGGAACACCGCCGCCGCCGGCATCGCCTTGAGGAACAGCCCCTGGACGATGGTAAGGAAATAGCGGGCGGGATCGAGATAGGTGATCGTCTGCAGCCAGTCCGGCATGTTGTCGATCGGGCTGGCATAGCCGGAAAGCAGGATCAGCGGCGTGGTGACGAGGAACACGCCGAGGAACGCCTGTTGCTGGGTCTGCGAGGCTGCGGAGATCAGCATGCCCAGCCCGATCAGCGCGAGCAGGTACATGCCGAGCGACAGGAAGAAGAGCAGCAGCGATCCGGTGAAGGGCACGCCGAAGACCAGGGGCGCAACCACCAGATAGACGCTGCCGTTGATCATGCCGATGATGAAGGGCGGCACCATCTTGCCGATCAGGATCTCATGGACGCGCAGCGGCGAGACCATCAGCTGGTCGAACGTGCCCAGTTCCCGCTCGCGCGCGACCGATTGCGAAGTGACGGCAAGCCCCGCCACCGAGGTGATGATCGCGACCAGCGAGGGTAAGGTGAACCAGATATAGTCGAGCGCGGGGTTGTACCAGTTGGTCACCACGCTGCCGCCCGCTGCCCCGCGCAGCTGGGGCGGGGCGAGCTCGGCACCCAGGGTGCCGGCGATATTGGTGATATAGCCGGTGACGATCTGGGCGGCGTTGGAGCGGCGGCCGTCGAGCACCAGGCCGATCGTCGCGCTCCGGCCGCGGGCGAGCTGCCGGTCGAAATCCTCGTCGATCACCAGGGCGGCGATCACCTTCTGGTTGTCGATCGCCGATTTGAGCTCGGCGGGGGTCGCCAAGCGCCTGATATGGCGGAAGTTCGGGCTGCCGGCGATGCGCTGGACCAGCTCGACCGAATGCGCGCCCGAGCTGCGATCGAGGATGCCGATATCGACATTCTTGACGTCGAGCGTGGTCGCATAGGTGAAGATGAACAGCTGCATCAGCGGCGGCACGAACAGCACCAGCCGCGACTGCGGATCGCGCAGCACCGCCCACATCTCCTTGACCATCATGGCGACCAACCGGCGCAAGCCGGCGCCTTCAAGGAGCCGCCGCATCAGTCGAGGCTCCGGCGGGTGACGCGGAAGGAGAGCGTGAAAAACACCATGCCGAACAACAGCATGATGCCGATATTGGGCAGCAGCAGCCCCCATTGGTCGCCGGCGAGGAACACCGTCTCGAGGCTGGGGATCAGGTAGCGCGCGGGGACGATATAGGTCAGCGCCTGGATCGGCCAGGGCATCGAGCCGATCTCGAAGATGAAGCCCGAGAGCAGGAAGGTGGGGAGGAAGGCCGAGAGCAGCGCCACCTGGCTGGCGACGAACTGGTTCTTGGTCGCCGCCGAGATGAACAGGCCGAGGCCCAGCGCAGGCATCAGGAACGCCGAGGAAATGGCATAGAGCGCGAAGATCGAGCCGCGGAACGGCACCCCGAACACCCAAACCCCGATCACCGCGCAAAGCGTCATCGAGGCCTGCGCCAGGAAGAAATAGGGGATGACCTTGGAGGCGATGAACTCGGCCATCGAGATCGGCGTGGCCATCATAGCTTCCATCGTCCCACGCTCCCATTCACGGGCGACCACCAGCGCGGTCAGCAGCGTGCCGACCATGGTCATGACATTGGCGATCGAACCGGGAACGAGGAAGAATTTGCTCTTGAGTTCAGGGTTGTACCAGTAGCGCGCCGAGACGATCACCGGGGCCTCGCGGGCACCGGGATTGCGCTCCAGTCCTTCGGCTGCGGCCCAGCTCGCCCGCACGCCCTCCCCGTAAGCCGCTGCGAAATTGGCGGTATTGGGCTGGGAGCCGTCGGTGACGATCTGGATCGGCGGCATGTGCCCGCGCTTGATCCCGGCGCCGAAATCCTGGGGGATGACGATCAGCGCGCGCAGCTCGCCATCGACCAGCTTGTCGCGCACCTGCGCCACCGTGCGGGCCTCGGTCACTTCGAAATAGCGCGAGTTCCTATAGGCTTGCGCCAGGCGGAGCGCGGGTGCGCTGCTGTCCTGGATCACCAGGCCGACGCGGGTGCGGGTGCTGTCGAGCGATACGGCATAGCCGAACAGGAAGAGCAGGATCATCGGCAGCACGAAGGCGATCAGGAAGGTCGATGGATCGCGCAGGATCTGCGCGGCCTCCTTGCGGACCAATGCGGCCAAGCGCCTGAGATCGAAGCGGAACCTCATGCGGCCTCGCGCGCCTCGCGCTTGCGGTCGAACGCCTCGATCAGGGCGATGAAGGCGTCTTCCATCGTCGGATCGGGGGCACCGGTGAGGCGGGCGGCTTCGGCCTTGAGCTCGTCCGGGGTGCCGGTAGCGATCTGCTCGGCGCGATAGATCAGGGTCGCGCGGTCGCAATATTCGGCTTCGTCCATGAAGTGGGTGGTGACCAATACGGTCACCCCCTTCTCGACCAAGCCGTTGATGTGCATCCAGAATTCCCGGCGCGTCACCGGATCGACGCCCGAGGTGGGTTCGTCGAGGAAGAGCACCGGGGGCTCGTGCATCACCGCGCAGGCCAGCGCCAGGCGCTGCTTGAAGCCCAGAGGCAAGGTGCCGGCGTTGACGTCGAGCTTGTCGTGCAGTTCGAATATCTCGATCATCGCCTCGATCGCACGCTGCGCCTTGTCGCGCGGCAGGTCGTAAGCCCCTGCAAAGAAATCGAGATTCTGGCGGACCGAGAGGTCGCCATAGAGGGAGAATTTCTGGGCCATATAGCCCAGCGACGCCCGGGCGGCGGCGGCGGACTTGCGGAGCGACTTGCCGGCGACCGCACCAGTCCCCGAAGTTGGCGAAAGTAGCCCGCAGAGCATCTTGAAGGTGGTCGACTTGCCAGCGCCATTGGGTCCGAGCAGACCGAATATCTGTCCCCTTGGGATGCGGAAGTTCATATCCCTGGCCGCGGTGAACGCGCCGAAGACCTTGGTGAGCCCGTTCGCCTCGATCGCGCAGTCCGTGGTCTCGGGGATCGTCCGGTAGCGTTCGGCGAGAGCGGAAGTGCCCTTGGGCCCGCCGCCCAGCCGCTCGATGAAGCCGTCCTCGAAGCGCGGGTCGGCGGTGTGAACTTCGGTGTCTGGTCCGGCCGCAAGCGCCTGGGCATCGGGCACCGGCTTGCCGTCGGCGACCAGCAGACGCACCGAGCGGCCCTGGATCGTGCCGTCGATCACGTCGTCACGGTCGAGCGCGCGGGTGAGGAACTGGCGGCGGCGCGCCTCGAAGCCGCTCACCCGGATCACCCGGTCCCGCACATGGCCGGTCAGCTCGGCGGGAGGACCGTCGAACAACAGCTTGCCTTCATTGAGCAAATAGACGGTGTCGCACTTCTCCGCCTCGTCGAGATAGGCGGTCGACCAGAGCACGCCGATGCCCTGTTCGGTAAGATCCCCCACCATAGCCCAAAGCTCGCGCCGGCTGATCGGATCGACGCCGACCCCGGGCTCGTCGAGCAGCAACACCTTGGGAGTCTTCACCAAGGCACAGGCAAGCCCCAGTTTCTGCTTCATGCCGCCCGACAGCTTGCCGGCCAGCCGGTCCTGGAAACGGGCGAGATCGGTGAACGCGAGCAGCCTGTCGAAACTATCCTGCTGCTCGCTTCGGGGCAGCCCGCGCACTTCGGCGTATAGTTTGAGGTTCTCGAGGACGGAGAGGTCTTCGTAGAGCCCGAAACGCTGGGGCATATAGCCGAGCGTTTCGAGCTTTTCCCCCGGCTTACCCCCCAGGACCGAAACAGTCCCCGAAGTGGGCGCCATCAGTCCGGCGAGGATGCGGATGAGCGTGGTCTTGCCCGCGCCGTCCGGCCCGACCAGGCCGGTGATGCGGCCGGGCTCGATCGCCATCGAGACACCGTCGAGCGCGGTGGTGGCGTCGAAGGTTTTTACGAGGGCGGTGGTGCTGGCGAGGGGTTGGGTCATTTCGCCCTCAGCCAAGTTCCCGCGTCACCCTGAACTTGTTTCAGGGTCCAACGCGCCTCAAGCGATATCGCCGGGGGAGCGTTGGATGCTGAAACGAGTTCAGCATGACGAAGAAGAGGGGGCAGCGACGCCACCTCCTCAATCCTTGTGCTTGGGCCGCGCGCCCGGCACCGAGACGCTGACCGGCTGGCCCTGGCGCAGGCCGTCGTCGGGATCGTCGATGATGATGCGGAGCTGGTAGACGAGATCGGTGCGGAGGTTCTCGGTCTCGACCGTCTTGGGCGTGAACTCGGCGCGGGGCGAGATATAGCCGATCGTGCCGTTGTAGCGCTTCGGGTTGCCGTCGGCGGTGACCACCACCTTCATCCCTGGGCCGATCCGCGAGAGATCGCTTTCCGCGACATAGGCACGCACCCGCAGCGGCCGCATGATCGCGAGCGTCAGCACCGTCTCGCCGGGCTGGACGATCGCGCCGGGCTCGCGGGCGCGGGTGACGACGGTGCCGTCGGTGGACGCGAGCAGGCGGGCGTCGCCGAGATCGGTGGCGGCGCTCTGGCGGGCGGCGGTCGCCGCGCGGACATCGGCGGCGGCGGCGGCCACGTCTTCCTTGCGGCTGCCGGCGTTCATCAGCGACAGCGCCTGCTGGGCCTGGGCGAGATCGGCGCGGGCCTTGTCGCGGGTGGCGACGGTCTGCTCCCAGATGTCGCGGCTGATCGCGCCGGGCTCGACCAGGGGCTGGCGGCGGGCATAGTCGCGATCGGCATCCTGGGCGACCGCGGCGGCGGCGGCGACCCGGGCACGGGCCTGGGCGATATCCTGCGCGCGGTTGCCGTTGCGGAGCTTGGCGAGCTGGGCCTCGGCCTGCGAGACCTTCGCATCGGCCTGGGCGATGCGGCTGTCGAGCGTGGCGGCATCGAGCGTGGCGAGCAGCTGGCCCTGCCTGACCTTGGCCCCCTCCTCCACCGTGATGCCCGAGATCCGACCATTGACCCGGAAGCCGAGATCGACTTCGCGGATATCGACATTGCCGTTCAACTTGAGCGCGCCGTCATCCTTCGCGCGGAACAGGCCGAAGCCGCTGGTGGCGATCGCGGCGATCACCAGCACGACGATGACGACGAGGATCGCGATGCGGCGACGGTTCATGCGGGATTCTCCGACAGGATGCAGAGGGCGTTGGCGCGCAGGCGGGCGCGGAGCAGTTTCTGGGTGGGCTCGTCGATCGTCTCGACCGAAAGGATGCGGGTGACCGCGGCTCGGGCGACGCGGAGCACCAGCGACTGGCCGAACAGCAGGATCCCCATCGCCAGCACCTCGCGCTCGCCGAGATCGGTGCGGACGCGCTTGAGCGTGGCGACGAAGGTCTCGACCACGCCCTGCATCACCCCGGTATAGAGCCGGTCGAACGCTTCGGTGGGGTTCTGCTGCTCGCGGGTGATGAACAGCGCCCAGGCTTCGGTCTGTGGGCTGAGCATCATCAGCGCGAAGCCGTCGAGCACGGCAAGCAGCGCCTCGATCGCTTCCTCGCGGCTGCCCTTCTCGGCGACGGCGCGGGCGGCTTCGAGGGCCGGCCCCTGGATGGTCTTGACGCTGGCGGCGATGTGATCGGCGGCGGCGAGATAAAGGCCGTGCTTGCCGCCGAAATGATAGGTGATCGACGACATCGCCGTGCCCGAGGCACGGGCGATCTCGCGCGTGCTCGCCCCTTCATAGCCGTGGCGGCCGAACTGCTCGATTGCCGTGTCGATCAGGATCTGGCTGGTCATCGCACCGAATCTTGTTCGTTCGAACGAACTAATATTGGATGCACGGATGTGAAGCAAGGGTTTGCTGGCGGGTTCCCTGTTTTGCTCCCCGGCGGAAGCCGGGGCCCAGGGTTTCTCTGCCGGATCGCCCGTTACCCTGGGCCCCCGGCTTTCGCCGGGGATCAGGTGGGACAGTGCTGCGTGACAGACGCGCATCACCGGCGTAGGTTCCCGCTGTTCGCGTGACTGGCGACTGGATGGAGCACCATCGGGAAGCGCGAATGCTAACGCCGCATCGCCTGGGCACCCCTTCGAGATTGGAGGATCCTGATGCCCGAACCGCTGCATATCGCTTTCCTGCTGTTCCCCGACGTGACCCAGCTCGACCTGACCGGGCCGGCGCAGGTGCTGTCGCGCATGGGGAATGTGACGCTCGACCTGGTGGCGAAGACCCGCGATCCGGTGCGCACCGATGCGCTGTTCGACCTGCATCCGACCGCCACTTTCGCCGAGGTGCCGCGCGCGGACCTGCTCTGCGTGCCGGGCGGGTTCGGCACGGTGGCGGCGATGGAGGATGCCGAGACCTTGGGCTGGTTGCGGCAGGTTGCGGAGGAAGCGACCTGGGTGACCAGCGTGTGCACCGGATCGCTGCTGCTCGGCGCGGCGGGGCTGCTGCGCGGATACCGATCGGCCTGCCATTGGGGATCGCGCGAGCAGCTCGCCTGGTTCGGCGCCGAGCCGGTGCCGGAGCGGGTGGTGTTCGATCGCAATCGGGTGAGCGGTGGCGGGGTGACCGCGGGGATCGACTTCGCGCTGGCGCTGACCGCGGCGATCCGGGGCGAGGACCATGCGCGGTTCGTGCAGCTGAGCCTGGAATATGATCCGGCGCCGCCGTTCGATGCCGGATCGCCGGAGCGGGCCGGGGCAGAGACGGTGGCGCGCTACCGGGCGATGGTGGAGAAGTTCGCGCCCGGGCGGGCGGAGAAGGTGAAGGGGATTGCGGAGCGGCTGGGGTTCTAGCGCGCAAATCCTCCCCCAGCTTGTCTGGGGGGAGGGGCGGCGGTGGTACACCGCCGTCTGCGACGGCGGCCCCTCCACCATTCGCTACGCGAATGGTCCCCCTCCCCGAGCAAGCTCGGGGAGGAATTGATTCAGGCCATCGCCTTCGCCGCGCCCTTGAGGTCCTCGACGAACGCGGCGAACTCGTCCTCCGCTTTCGCGCGGTCCGGCAGGCGGAGGAGGTAGCTCGGGTGGACCGTCACCCAGCCGCGGCCGCCATCGGGCAGGTCGAGCGCCCGGCCCCGCACCGCGCCGATCGTCACCGTCTTGCCGAGCATCTGGCGGGCGGCGGTGGCGCCCAGCGCGATCGTGAGTTCGGGCCTCACCAGCAGGCGCTCCTGCTCATACCACCAACGGCATGCCTGGATCTCGCCGGCATCGGGCTTCGAATGGATGCGACGCTTGCCGCGCGGCTCGAACTTGAAGTGCTTGACCGCGTTGGTGACGTAGACACTCGCGCGGTCGATCCCGGCCTGCGCCATCGCCCGGTCGAAGACTTCGCCGGCGGGGCCGACGAACGGGTGGCCGGCCAAGTCCTCCTGGTCGCCGGGCTGCTCGCCGACGATCATCATCCGGGCATCGGCCGGGCCTTCGCCGAACACGGTCTGGGTGGCGTGCCTGTAGAGGTCGCAGCGGGTGCAGTGCGCGGCTTCCTCGCGCAGGGCGTCCCAGGCATGCTCGACATTGCCGCCCGGCCTGGGCTGGGTCGCAACCATCGCTGTCTCCCGCTGGCGCGCGGTGGCGACCAACTCCTTGACCAACGCGGTCTCGGGCATGTTTTTCCAATATTTGCGCGGCATCTCCTTGAGCATCGCGCCGGTCTTGAGACGGGCCGGGTTGAAGATCGACGCGTAATAGGTCTTCCAGATATCCTCGACCGGGTCCTCGCCCGGGGCATCGGCGGCGGTTGCGCCGGGACCTTCGGAGAGCGTTTCGGTATCCCAGTGAAGCGAGAGCTCGGGGGTGAGGATCGACCAGCGCATCGAGGTGAAGCGCTCGACGAAGAAGCGGGCATTGGCGCGGACGATGTGGTGGATCGGCTCGAACCAGGCGACATAGCGCGTGTTGGGCTCGCCGGTGCCGGGAAAGGGTTGCGCGTCCTCGACTTCGCGGAAGCGGACAAAGGCGCGCATCTTGTGGATGTCGCGGCGGACCTCGCGGGCCATGCCCTCGAGCCGGCGGACCAGCGGATCGGCCGCGTCGGCGACGCGGTGGGGATCGCCCGCGAGCAGCGCGTAGAGCAGGGCGAAGCGCTCGGGGTCCGAATGGAGGATCGCCGACTGGGCGAGGTCGAGGAACGCGCGGGGGACCTTGAGCGGGCGCGGGGCGGCGGGGGGCAGCACCGCTTCATCGGCGAACAGGTCGACCGGGGTTTCGCCGACCTGCCAGAGGATCTCGGATGCGGGGACGCCGGCCTGGGCGAGGCCGCGCGCGGCATCGCGCCAGCCCTCGAAATCATCCTCGCTTGCCAAAGTAACTACGCGCAACGCTTGCCTCCAAAACCGTCATCCCCGCGCAGGCGGGGATGACGATGAAGGCGGTTTAACGCGCTGAATCGGATTTCGGCATCGATTCGATCCAGTCGCGGACCAGCGCGACGCCTTCCTTGTGGACCGTCGCGCGGCCGAGCTCGGGCATGGCGATGCCGGGGTCGGTCGATTGCATGCGGTAGAGCAGGATCGAGGCTTCCGGATCGCCGGGGACGATGTCGAAGTCGCGGGTGCCCGCCCCCCGGCCGGCGGCGGTGGGGCGCTTGAACAGGCCGCGCTGCTCGGGATCGGCGCGCCCGAGATCGAGGAACAGGCCCGAGTTGGACGCGGCGCCCTGGGGGTTGTGGCAATGGGCGCAGTTGATCTCGAGCCAGGCGCGCGCGCGCTGGTCGAGCGGCGCGGCGGTGTCGTTCCAGCGGGCGACCTTCGGGGCGTCGGCGGGGAGCCGGTCGAGCATGCCGGCGGCGAGCATCTGCTCGAGCTGGCCGCCATGGTTGAGATAGCGCGCCTTGATCCCGATCAGGACGACCTGGCCGGCAAGGCCGTGGCAGTCCTTGCACTGGTTCTGGTTGGGGACGGCATAGGAGATGCTGTGCCGCTCGCCGGAGGGGTCGGTGAAGGTGACGGGGATGCGCGTGCCGGCGCGCTTCACGTCGGCGTCGGTGCCCTCGGCGTTCCAGACATAGGGAATCGGGGTCCAGCCGCTGGCGCGGTGGAGCAGGACGCGCGTCTCGATCGGCTTGAACACGCCGTTCGTCCGGTAGCCGAAGGTCTTGATCAGCGCGGCGCCGACGGGGAGGTCGAGCGGCTTGTCGGGGTCGTATGTCGCCCGGCTGCCTTCGGGCAGATAGAGGTAGCGCTCCTTCTCGGCATAGTCGGAGAAGAGCGGGGTTTCGAGGGTATAGGCCATCAGCCGCGGGGCGGGGGTGCGGGCCTTGAGATCGGTGAAGAAGGCGTAGTCGGAGAGGTGCGCGGGCCAGCCTTCGGCGGTGATCGCGGCGTCGTTCACGCCCGTTGGACGGCCGAGCAGCGCGGCGGCGAACAAAGCGGCCGCGCCGAACAGCGCCTTCATTTGGCGGCGGCCTCCATCGATGCCGGCAGCTTGAAGGTCTGCCAGGGCGGCGGGATCTCGTTGTCGAGCTTGATCAGCTGCGGCTTGGCGGTGTCGAGCGGGGCACCGAGGGCGAGCGCAAGGGTGAGCACCGGACCGTCATCGCCGGTGAGCTTGACCTGGTCGCCACCGGTGCCGTCCCAGAAGACCGGCGGAAGCGTGCCGCCGAGCATCCTGGCAAGCAGCGCGCCGCCGGGCATGGCGGGGGCGAAGCCGGCGCGGCCATGCTTGTTGCCGGCAAGGCGGATGTTGCGGGGATAGGGATCATAGCCCTTGTCCTCGAACGGCTTGCGATAGGCGACGACCATGATGTTGGCGGTACCGTTGCCGCTGAGATCGTTGGCCGTCACGGTCACGTCGTTCTCGGCCATCACCAGCACGCCGGTACCGGTGGGCACGGTGGCGACGATGTTGCCGGGCGGAGCGAAATTGGGGGTGTCGTTGTCGACCACCTTGTTGCCGGTGACATTGACCCAGCCGGCGCCGCGCTTCGGCAAGGCGGGCAGGTCGAACACCAGGATGCCGCCGGTATTGTGGGTGGCGAGGTTGTTGGTGACCTCTGCGAAGCCGCTATTCTCGATCTCGATGCCGGCGACATTGTATTTCGCCACCGAGTTGCGGACGATGATGCGGTTGGACTGGCCGACATAGATGCCGGCATCCGATGCGCCCATGACCGTCACGCCGTCGATCAGCACGTCGCTGCTCTCGACCGGGTAGACGCCATAGGCGCCGTTGGTCGCCTTGGGGCCGCCAGTCCATTCGACGCGGATGTTCTTGTAGACGATCCGGTCAGCACCCTTGGACTTGATGCCGTCGCCCTTCGAATCCTCGACCGCGAAATCGCGGAGTACAACGTCGTCGGACGTGACGAGCAGCCCCTCGCCCGCCCCGAGCTGGCCCTTGAAGCTGAGCACCGTCCTGTCCTGCCCGGCGCCGCGCACCGTGACGCCGCCCACGTCGAGGCTGAGGCCGTCGGTCAGCTCGAAGCGGCCGGCGCCGATGCGGACGGTGTCACCTGGCTTCGCGTCGAGCAGGGCGGACTGGAGGCGTTCCTGGGCATTGGGGCCCGCCTCGACGATGATGTCCTTCGCCAGGGCCGGAGTCGCGACAAGCATCGCGCAGGCGAACGCGGCGGGCGCACAGAGTCGAAGCATCCCTCTCTCCCTATTTTTGGGAGGATGATACGCCGATCAGGACGAATTGACAGTCCTGTCAGTTAGGCCGGCTCGGGGTGGTGGCAGACGAACTCGATCAGCCGCCCGTCGGGATCGCGCAGATAGCCGGCATAATAATCAGGGTGGATATGAGGCGCGAGCGCGGGCGCGCGATCGAGGACATGGCCGGCGGCGCGGCCTGCGGCATAGATTCGATCCACGGTGGCGCGATCGGGTGCGGCGAAGGCGAAATGAAGGTCCGACGGCACTTCGCCCTCGACCAGGAACAGGTCGAGCGCGGCGTGGTTGCCGAAACCCTTGGCCGGTCCGTCGACCTTCTGGCTGTAGCCGAGCGGGGCGAGGGTATCGGCGTAGAAGGCCAGGCTCTCGGCGAGGCGGGCGGTGCGGATCTCGATATGGTCGATCATGAAACTCTCCTTCGTGCTGAGGAATAAGGCCGCGCGGCGCGGCCTTTCCGCGAAGGCGGGGATCAAATCGCCGGATTTCGGCGCATTTGCCCGCTAGGATGCCGGCGATGGCCCGATCCGATCTCGACCGCTTCGACCGCAAGCTCCTCGTCCTCGTCCAGCGCGACGCCGGCCAGACCGCCGAGGCGCTGGCCGCGCAGGTCGGACTGTCGGCATCGGCGGTGCAGCGCCGGCTGAAGCGGCTGCGCGCGACCGGGGTGATCGTCAGCGAAGTCGCGGTGGTCGACCCACTCAAGGTGGGGAAGCCCAATTTCTTCCTGGCGGCGCTCGAGATCGAGCGCGAACGGCCCGAGCTGATCGCCCGGCTGCGCCAGTGGATGGCCGCGGAGGAGCAGATCCAGCAGGTCTATTACGTCACCGGCACCGCCGATTTCGTGCTGGTCGTCGTCGCGTCCGATGTCGGCGCCTATGACGCGCTGATGAGCCGGCTGATGGCGGACAATCCCAATGTCCGCCGCTTCACTACCAATGTCGCGCTGGGGGTGGGCAAGCGCGGGCTGGTCGTGCCGATTCCCGACTAGCTATTCGCGCGCGTCGCCGGGGGGATTGGCCTCGGCGCGCGCCAGTTCCCTGGGCTTGCGCTTCTCGAACAGCTTGCCGAGCGCTTCTTCCTGTGCCGCGCTGAGATGCTTCGCGGCGGTGGGAAACATCTCTTCCTCTTCCTCGTCGATATGGTGGAGATAGCGGTGGCGCATCTCCTTGAACTTCACCAGCCAGCCGGGCGAGGACATGTCGGTGTCCATCAGTTCGCCGAGATAGTCGTCGACTTCCTTGTGCTCCGACACCGAATGCCGGGCGTCCTCGCGCAGCTCGGGATCGGCGAGCATCGTCGCGTAGAGTGCCTCTTCCTCGGCGGCCGCATGGGCCTGCAGCTCGAGGCGAAGCTGCTCGAACAGCTCGCGGCGGTCCTTGCTGTCGCCCGAGGTCTCCCCCACCCGCTCGAGCAGGTCGCGCTGGCGGTCATGGTCGGCAATCAGATCGGCGAAGATGCGTGCGTCGGCCATTCTACTCTCTCCCTTGGTCGGGGAGTCAGAACCGATCAGGCCGCAAATAGTTCTAACTGCTCGCGTTTCGGCGCGACGAGGCTGCGCAGGTCGGCGCGATCGGACAAGGCGACCGGGCGCCAGTCGGCAGCGACAAGGAACGGGCGGACCTTGGCGATCGAGGCCGTCAGCCGCGCGACATCGGCGAGCTGGAGGCGGCGCATGCGGCGAGCGGAGAGAATCGCATCGACGGCTTTTACGCCGAGACCGGGGACACGCAGCAGCAGCTCGCGCGGGGCGCGGTTGACGTCGACCGGGAAGGACTCGCGGAACTTGAGCGCCCAGGCGAGCTTGGGATCGATATCGAGCGGGAGCATTCCGGTGGCGGGGTCGGCCGCCGCCGCGACTTCCCTGGGCTGATACTCGTAGAAGCGCATCAGCCAGTCGGACTGGTAGAGCCGGTGCTCGCGCATCAAGGGCGGGCGCTGGAGCGGCAGGACCGCGCTGGCATCGGGGATCGGGCTGAACGCCGAATAATAGACGCGGCGGAGCTGGAAGCGGTCATAGAGCCCGGCGGCGCGGGTGATGATGTCGCCATCGGTAGCGGCATCGGCGCCGACGATCATCTGGGTCGACTGGCCGGCGGGGGCGAATTTGGGCGCGGACTTGTAGCGCTTGCCGGCGTCCGTGGTGTCGTCGATCGCGGCGCGGACATCCCGCATGGCGCCTTCGATGCGCGGGGCCGATTTCTCGGGCGCGAGCCGGGTGAGGCCGGCGACCGTCGGCAGCTCGACATTGATCGAGACGCGATCGGCATAAAGGCCCGCCTGACGGACCAGCTCGGGATCGGCATCGGGGATGGTCTTCAAGTGGATATAGCCGCGGAAATCATGTTCCTCGCGCAGCAGCCGGGCGACGCGGACGATCTGTTCCATCGTATAGTCGGACGAGCGGATGATGCCCGAGGAGAGGAACAGCCCCTCGATATAGTTGCGCCGGTAGAAATTGAGCGTGAGGTCGACGACTTCCTCGGGCGTGAAGCGGGCGCGGCGGACGTTCGAGCTCTTGCGGTTGATGCAATAATGGCAGTCGAAGATGCAGCTGTTGGTCAGCAGGATCTTCAAGAGCGAGATGCAGCGGCCATCGGGCGCATAGGCGTGGCAGATGCCCATCCCCTCGGTCGAGCCGATCCCGCCCTTGGGACCGCTCGCCGCGTTGCGTTTCGTCGTGCCGGAGGACGCGCAGCTCGCATCATATTTGGCGGCATCGGCCAGGATGGCGAGCTTTGCGCGGAGATCGAGCTGCGACATTTGTTCCTTCTATGTTCCTGATATTGCAGTGTCCAGTGGGTTGTGGGAGGAGGCGCGGCGAAGGGAGCGCGGGATGCGGCTGACGATCGACCGGCAATTCAGGATCCTGCTGATCGGCCTGGCGGTCACCTGCCTGCTCGGCTTCAGCTTCAAGCAGCATTGCATGCCCGGCGGCTGGACCGATTCCGAGCAGTATATCACCGGCTGCTACAGCGACGCGGTGCCCTTCTGGACCGCGCGCGAAGTGGACAAGGGCAGGATCCCGTACCTGCAGACCCCGATCGAATATCCGGTGCTGACCGGGGCGGCGATCTGGATCGAAGGCGCAGCGACGCACCTGTTCTTCGGCGCCCGCGCCAATGACGCCAAGTTCCTGGGCGTGGTGACGGCGGTGAACATCGCCCTCGCCTTCCTGGTGCTGTGGATGTTGTGGCGCGCGGGGGTCGACCGCAAGCGGCTCTGGTGGTGGGCGGCAGCACCGCCGCTGGTGCTTTATGTCGGGCACAACTGGGACATGATCGCGGTGACGCTGGCGGTGGCGGCGCTGCTCCAGGCACGCGAGAACCGGCTGGTGCGCGCGGCGGCGGCGGCGGGGCTGGGCGTGGCGGCCAAGCTGTTCCCGATCGTGATCCTGCCGCTGATCGGGCTCTCCGCCCTGTTCGAGCGCGGCAAGGACTGGGTGCAGCGCCTGCGCCGCGCTGCGCTGGTGACGCTGGCGGCGATCGCTGCCTGGGCAGCGGTGAACCTGCCCATCGCACTGCTCGCACCGCGCAACTGGAGCGAATTCTATCTGTTCTCGCAATCGCGCAGCGGCACTGCGGCGGGGACCTGGGACGTGCTCGGCAATCTCGGCTGGCTGCCGCTGAGCATCGAGGACAAGAACCTCTACGCGACCCTGGCCTTCGCGATCGGGGCGGCGGCGATCGTAGCGCTGGGGTGGCAGCGGCACCGCGACCGGCTGTGGCTGCTGGCGACGCCCGTGCTTGCCTGGTTCATGCTGACCAACAAGGTCTATTCGCCGCAATTCGACCTGTGGCTGTGGCCGCTGCTGGTGATGACCGCGCCGCGCCTGTTGCCGGTGGCGCTGTTCGCGCTGGCGGGGATCGCCGCCTATTTCGCCGAATTCTGGTATTTCGCCGGGATGGACGGCGTGTGGCCGGCGGCCAGCACGATTGACATCGCCTGGGCGGCCGCGGCGCGCGGGGCGGTGATGCTGTGGATCATCATGGATTGCCTGCGCCGGGAGCCGCCGGAATGGGTAGGGCGCTGGCCGGTTCGGGGGTAGCGCGGGTCCGCCATTTCCATTGTCCTTCCCGCGAAGGCGGGAATCCATTGGCGTCGGCTTTGATGAGACTCTTTTCGGCCAGCCTGAATGGATCCCCGCCTTCGCGGGGATGACGATTCGATCAGCTCAAGGCAGCGGCAGGTTCTGTTCGGCCTTGCGGCGGGCGCGGGTTTCGGCGCGGGCGGCGGTGGCGCGCTTGACGAAGCAGCCGGTGCTGCCGTTGGCGCCCACAGAGGTGCAGCTGCCGGTACCGAAATTGCCCGCGGTCACCGCGTCCTGCGAGCGCACCGCCCAGCTCTCGGTCTTCTGCGGCGGCCCACCCTGGTCGCGCAGGTTCGACGGGATACGGAAGCGCTCGGCCTCGTCGAGGCGCTTGCAGACCACGATCTCTTCGCCGTTGCTGTTCGTCGGGCACTTGTCGTTGCCATAGATGATCAGCACGCTGTTCTGCGCCGAACTCTGCGCATGGGCAGCGGCGGGCATCAGCATCGGGACGGCGGCGAGCGCGCCCGCGATCAGGATCCGGTTCAACATCGGCTTACTCCTCTATGCCGTGCATCGGGGACAACGGCTGAACAGACGCTTTATATCCGTTTCGATACCGCAATGGCAGCCCAGCAACCGGCGCGGATCAGGGTGGAGAGCAGCGGATAGGCCGGGGCCTGTTCCGCGCCATGCTCCAGTGCCGTATCGCGGTGCTCAAGCTCCTCGTCGCGGAACTTCGCGACCGCTTCGCTGAGCTCGGGATCGCCCGTGCCCAGCTCCTCGAGCTGCTGCTGGTAGTGAAGATCGATCTCCGTCTCGATCGCGGCGGTGCAGGCCATCGCCGCCTCGGGACCCATCGCCGCGGTGACCGCGCCGAGCGCGAAGCCGGCGACGTTCCAGAAGGGCTGGAGCGCCGTCGGGCGCACGCCGCGCCGCGCGATCATCGAATCGAAGAATGCGCGGTGGCGTTCCTCCTGGATCGCCATGCCGGCGATCATCCGCGCCATCGGGGTGCGATCGCCCATCACCGCCAGCTGGCCGGCATAGATGCGCGTCGCGCCATATTCGCCCGCCTGATCGACGCGGACCATCGAGGACGTCCCCTCGCGCCGATCGCCGGGCTTCCAGCTCATGCGCGGCCCTTCCGCAGGGCCAGCGCGAAGATCGCGGCGGCGCCGGTGAGCGAGAAGATCGCGTTGAACCCGGCCAGGCTGATGCCGAACAGGGTCCATTGCGGCACGTCGCAGCGGATCAGCGGACGGCGCAGCGCGTCGGTCAGCATGTCCATCGGGTTGGCGCCGTGCACCTGGGCGGTGCAGGCGGTGATGCCCTGCCACCATTTATACTCGACCCCGGCATGGAACACGCCGATGCCGCCGCTGATCGCCACGGCAAGGCCGGCGAGCAGGACGAGCCCGAGCTGGGCGCGGCGATCCTTCACCAGGAAGGCCGAGAGCGCGATCAGGATCGCGGCATAATGCGGATAGCGCTGCCACCAGCACATCTCGCACGGAACCAGCCCGAAATACTCGGTGGTGTGCGCGCCGCCGACCAGAGCGAGCGGCAGCAGGAGCGCGAGCCAGCGGGCGGCGCAGAAAGTGTCGATACGCATGGCTTACTTGCTCTTGGCAGCGGCGACCTGGGTCTTGGGACCAAGGCGGGAGATGGTCTGGAGGGCGTAGTGGAGCTGGAAGTCTTCCACGCCTTCCTTCTTCAGCTGATCCGCCGTCTTGGCGAAGCGCGGATCGGTGCGCTGATCATCCTCGAGCACCGAATCATCGACCTTGTCGTTGTTGATCAGGTGCGCGCGCAGGTCCGCCTCGCGGATCGAGGGGCGGCTCTTGTAGTCGGGATCGGTGAGCTGCGGCACGAGCAGATCGGGCTTGATGCCGCCTTCCTGCACCGAGCGGCCCGACGGCGTGTAGTAGCGCGCGGTGGTGAGGCGCAGCGCGGCGCGCGGGCCCATCGGCAGGATCGACTGGACCGAGCCCTTGCCGAAGCTGCGCACGCCCATGACGAGCGCGCGGTGATGATCCTGGAGCGCGCCGGCGACGATCTCCGAGGCCGAGGCGGTGCCCGCGTCGATCAGCACGACGACCGGCAGCCCCTTGGCGAGGTCGCCCGGGATCGAGGTGATGCCGGGCTCGTTCACATCGGCATACCAGCGCTCGATATCGCTCTTCTCGCGGCCGCGCTGCGAGACGATCTCGCCGTGCGACAGGAACACGTCGGAGACTTCGATCGCCTGGCTGAGCAGGCCGCCGCCATTCTCGCGCAGATCGACGATATAGCCGAGCGGCTTGTGCCCGAGCTTCTTGTCGATCTCCTGGATCGCCTTGACCGTGTCCGCGCCGGTCTGGGCGGTGAAGGTGTTGATGTTGATGATGCCGACACCGTCCTTGACCTCCCACTTCACCGGCTTCTGCACGATGATCTCGCGCTTCATGGTGAAGGTGAGCGGCTTGTCGGCGCCCGGGCGGACCACGGTGAGCGTGACCGAGGTGCCCGGCTTGCCGCGCATCTGCTCGATCGCTTCGTCGAGGCTGCCGCCGACGATGAACTTGCCGTCGATATGGGTGATGAAGTCGCCCGACTTCATGCCCGCGCGGGCGGCCGGCGTATCCTCGGTCGGGGCGACGACCTTAACCGCGCCGTCCTGCTGGGTGACGGTGAGGCCGAGACCGCCATAATTGCCGTCGGTCTGGATCTTGAGATTGTCGAAATCGAGCCCGTCGGCGAAGCTGGAGTGCGGATCCAATGCGGCGAGCATGCCCTGGATCGCGCCCTTCATCAGCGTGGCGTCGTCGACCTTGTCGACATAGTTCGCCTTCACCTGGCTGTAGACTTCCATGAAGGTGTCGAGCTCCTTGAAGCTCGACGTATCGACGCCGGCCATCGCGCCCGAGGCGACGGGAACGAGCGCCAGCGCGCCGACGGCGGCGGTGACCTGAAGGAACGAACGGAGCATCAACAACTACTTTCCGGAAACGCGTTCGAGGGACAATCTAGGCCGGGATCGCGGCAATTGCACGGCACAATCAGCCGAGCAGGCGCGCAAGGTCCATGGGTTCGCCGCGGCGGCGCAGCTCTACGGTGACGCGGGGGGCGTCGCTTGCCGGGGCGCGGCCGATGCGGGTGCCCTGGCTGATCTGCTGGCCGACGCGCACCGCGATGCCGCCTAGGCCGGTGACCGAGCTGGTCCAGCCATTGCCGTGATCGATGATGACGACCCCGCCATAGTCGCGGAACGCGCCGGCATAGAGGATACGGCCGGCGGCGGGCGCGACGGCATCACTATTGGCGGCGCAGGCGAGAGTCACGCCGCGGGCGCGCACGCCGGTGAGCGAAAGCTCGCCCATGCCGGTGACGACGGCTCCGGCGACGGGCAGCACATAGGGTGCGCCGAGCTTGCGGGCCGGTGCCGGTGCGGCGCTGCCCGGGCGGGGCAGCGGTCCGGGAAGGGCTGCGAGACCGGACTGGATCTCCGCCGCTTCGCCCGCCGTCTCCATCTGGTCGACGATCTCGCGGGCGCGCTCGCCGAGGGCAATGGCGCGGTCCGATTCGACCAGCGCGCTGGAGGCGAGCTGGGCCGAGCGGGCGCGGTGATCGGCCTCGAGCCTGACCAGCGCGGTCCGCTCATTCTCGATGCGCTGCCGGGCCTCGCGGAAGCTGTTGACCGCGGCCAGGGCATCGGCACGCAGTGCACGGATGCGAGAGAGTTCGGCGCGGACGTCGCGGGTACGCGCCTCGACCACGGGCATCACGGTGCCGAGCACGGCGCGGACATGGACCATGTCGGCGGTCGAGCCCGGCTGGACGAGGCCGAGCACCGCGGGGCGGCGGGCCATCGACTGGAGCGCGGCGATCAGGCGGAGGATCGGGCCCTGGCGCTCGGCGACGCGGGTGCGCTGCTCGGCCAGCTGGCGATCGACGATACCGATACGGGCGCGGGCAGCGGCGATATCGGCCTCGGCAGCCTTGATCCGCTCGGCGGCGGCGGCTTCCTGGGCGCGGGCGCGCAGGGCCTGGTCGCGCTCCGAGGCGGCCTGGCGCTCGAGCGCGGCGCTACGCGCCTGGGCGGCCTGGGACTGGGCAGTGGCGTCGCGCAACCTGCCCTGCTGCTCGGCCAGACCCGGCGCCTGCGCGGCGGCGAAACTGCCGCTGGCGAGGATCGCGACGGTGCCGGCAAGGATGGCGAGCGGGCGGAGCATGCCGCTAGCCTTCGCGATGATAGGGGTGGTTGGCAAGGATCGAGGTGGCGCGCCACAGCTGCTCGGCGAGCATCGCGCGGGCCATCATGTGCGGCCAGGTGGCGCGGCCGAAGCTGATCAGCACGTCGGCCTGGGCTCGAGCCGCATCGTCAAAGCCGTCCGCCGCGCCGATCAGGAATCGCGCCTCGCGCACCCCGTCGTCACGCCAGCTGCCGAGCCGCTCGGCGATCGCCTTGGACGGCAGGTTCTCGCCCAGCTCGTCGAGCATGACGATTCGGGTGGTGCCGGAAATGTCAGGGATCCTGCCGCCGGTATCGGGCAGCTCGGTAACCCGCGTCGGCCACTGGATGCGCTTGAGATAGCGATCGACCAGCTCGGCCTCGGGACTGCGCCCGATCTTGCCGCGCGCGACGATGTGTAGCTGCATCGCCCGCGCGGCCCTTTACCGAATCAGGCCTGGCCGGCTTCGCCGAACGACCACATGCGCTCAAGATTGTAGAAGCTGCGCACTTCGGGACGGAACAGGTGGACGATCACGTCACCGGCATCGATCAGCACCCAATCGGCGGTGGGCAGGCCCTCCACGCGCGGGGTGCGGCCGAACTCGGCCTTGATCTTGTCGGCGAGCTTCACCGCCATCGACGCGACCTGGCGCGTCGAGCGGCCCGAAGCCACGACCATATAGTCGGCGATGCTGCTCTTGCCGGCGAGCGGGATCGAGACCGTCTCGACCGCCTGATCGTCGTCGAGCGACGCCATCACGAGCTGGTGCAGCGCCTCGACGCCACCATTGGCATCGGAGGAACGCAGAACATTGGGCGATGTGGCCAAGGGGCCTCCTAGGGTTGCAACAAACCTGTGTGGTGTTGGGATGGAGACGACGCAACGTAACGCCGGTGCCAGGCGGGATCGGCGGCCCGAAGGCTCGTCGCCGAAGTAGGATCGGGGCGGAAGCGCAACAGCACGAGGGCCGGCAATCTCCAACGCGTCCAGTTCTTCGCCTGGCCTGCGGGCCACACAGCGCGCCGCAGCCAACCCATTGCAGGACTTGCATGGGCGCCGCGATCATATCCCGGACGGGCGATCACCGCAATCGGAACCTGCTCGGCAATGTCACGCCAGCGTTCCCATTTGTGGAACTGGGCGAGATTGTCGGCGCCCATCAGCCAGATGAAGCGATGCTGGGGGAACAGCCGGGGCAGCTTGCGGACGGTATCGGCGGTGTAGCGCGTCTTGATCCGCTTCTCGATGTCCGACACCCGGATCGGCGCGTGGCGGGCCATGCGCTGGGCCGAGGCCATGCGCAGCTTGAACGGCGCCATGCCCGCCTTGTCCTTGAGCGGATTGCCGGGCGAGACCAGCCACCACACCTCGTCGAGCCCCAGCGCGCGGATCGCGTGGATCGAGAGCTTGCGATGCCCCTTGTGCGCCGGATTGAACGAGCCGCCGAGCAGGCCGATGCGCTTCAAGGGCGCGCCTGCCCCGTGCCGCGGACCACCCATTTATAGGTCGTCAGCCCTTCGAGCGCGACCGGGCCGCGCGCATGCAGCCGGCCGGTCGAGATGCCGATCTCGGCGCCCAGCCCGAACTCGCCGCCATCGGCGAACTGGGTCGAGGCGTTCCACACCACGATCGCGCTATCGACCTGGGCGAGGAATTTCTCGGCCACCGCTTCATCCGCCGTAACTATCGCATCGGTATGGTGCGAGCCGTGCGCGGCGATATGCGCCATCGCATCATCGACGCCGTCGACCCGCTTCACCGACAGGATCGAATCGAGATATTCGGTATCCCAGTCCTCATCGCTCGCCGCGACCATGCGGGGCTCGAGCGCCTGGAGATCATTATCGCCGCGCAGCTCGCAGCCGGCATCGGCCAACGCGGCGAGGATCGGCGCGGGATCGCCAAAGGCGCGATCGATCAGCAGCGTCTCGGTCGCCCCGCAGATGCCGGTGCGGCGCATCTTGGCGTTGAGCGCCAGTTCCTTCGCCATCGCCGGATCGGCGGCGCCATCGATATAGGTGTGGTTGAGCCCGTCGAGATGCGCGAGCACAGGCACCCGCGCCTCAGCCTGGACACGGGCGACGAGGCCCTTGCCGCCGCGCGGCACGACCATGTCGATCGCCCCCTCGGCCGTCAGCATCGCGCCGACCGCGGCGCGATCGGTGATGGGCACGAGCTGCACCGCATCCTCGGGCATGCCGCCTTCGGCCAGGCCGCGAGCCAGCGCCGCGTGGATCGCACGATTCGAACGGATCGCTTCGGAGCCGCCGCGCAGGACCGCGGCATTGCCCGCCATCGCGCAAAGCGCTCCGGCATCGGCGGTAACGTTGGGCCGGCTCTCATAGATGATGCCGATCACGCCGATCGGCACCCTGACCCGAGTGAGGACCAGGCCATTGGGCCGCTCGACCCGATCGAAGACGTCGCCGACCGGATCGGCGAGCCCGGCCACCGCCTCGACGCCGGCGGCCATGCTCTCGATTCGCTTCTGGTCGAGCTTGAGCCGATCGAGCAGCGCACCGGACAGGCCATTCGCCTCGGCGGCGGTCATATCCTCGGCATTGGCGGCCTGGATCGCAGCGGCGTCCGCGCGAATCGCGGCGGCGGCGGCGCGCAGCGCAGCCGCCTTGGCCGGGGTCGGCATCGCGGCAAGCTTCGTGGCGGCGAGGCGGGCGCGGGCGGCCATTTCGGCAATCAGGGTTGCTGCGTCAGTCATGATTCCACCCGCTAGCACGTGCAGCATGAAGCTGGTAGCCAAGGCCGCATGTCGGGGGAAATCGAAGCAGCCGGGGAACTGGCGACTGGGGCGTTGCTTGGCCGTGCGGTCGAGCCGGGGGCAGGCGAAGGGCATGGCGAGGGCCATGGCCTATGCCTCAATTGCGGGACCGCGCTGATCGGATCGCATTGCCATAATTGCGGGCAGGCGGGGCATGTCCACCGCTCGCTGCACGCGATCGGGCACGACATCCTCCACGGCGTCTTCCATTTCGAAGGCAAGTTCTGGCGCACTCTGCCGATGCTGGCCTGGCGCCCGGGCGAGCTGACCAAGCGCTATATCGCCGGCGAGCGCGCGCGCTTCGTCTCGCCGATGGCGATCTTCCTGTTCTCGGTCTTCGCGATGTTCGCGGTCTTCTCCTGGGTCGGCATCTCGGCGCCGACCGAATTCAACGGCAGCAATCTGAAGCCGGTGGCGGCGATCGACTATGCCAAGAAGGACGCGCGCGAGAAGCTGGAGAAGGCACAGAAGAAGCTGGCCACCGCGAAGGACGAGGACGACAAGCAAAGATACCGCGAGCGCATCACCGATGCGCAGAACGACCTTGCCGGGCTCGACAAGGCCGCCAAGTCGCTGGCCGAGGGCAACCTGGATGTGACCACTTCGGAGGCACATACCGGCTGGCATGCGCTCGATCACGGCATCGAGAAGTGGCAGAAGAACCCTGCACTGATGCTCTACAAGCTCCAGTCGGCCAGCTACAAATTCTCCTGGCTGCTGATCCCGCTGTCGCTGCCCTTCCTGTGGTCGCTGTTCTTCTGGAAGCGCCAGTACAAGCTGTACGACCACACGATCTTCATCATCTACTCGATCTCGTTCATGTCGCTCTTCTACATCGTGGTGGCGATCGCCGCCGCGATCGGCCTGCGCAGCGGGCCGCTGGGGATGGTGGCGGTACTGGTGCCCTTCATCCACATCACCCGGCAACTGAAGCAGGCCTATGACATCGGCTGGTTCTCCGCGTTCATGCGGGCCTGGGTGCTGACCTTCTTCATCAGCTGGATCCTGGTGTTGTTCGTGCTGATCCTGGTGGCGCTGGGGATGTTCGGATGAGGCTTCATGCCGTCGGGCAAGGGAAGCGCCGATCGAGCTGAGCGAAGATCGCTGCATCCATCGGGGCGGCGCGTTGTGCCTCGGACAGTTTTTCCAGATCCGCGACGAGCGCGTTGATATCGACCGTCGCCTTGCTGCCCTTGGCGGGGCAGGCACGCGGCGGACGTCCGGCGGCCTTGTCCGCATCGAGCAGCGCCTTGTAGCGACTGAAGCTCGGCGCGAGGCGCTCGGCAAGCCGGCTGAACTTGGCGACTTTCTCCCCGCGATCGGTCTCGGCTTGCGCGACACGCCACTCGCCCAGGAAATCGGCGATGGTCAGGTTCGGCGCCTCCTGCGCAGCGGCGGCCGACAGCAGTGCAAGCGGGATCAGAAAGCGCACGAAAAAGCCCTCCCCAGCAAGGTTGCCGGGAAGGGCTAATTCACATCCGTGTCGGCGGCGTTTCCGCCGGATCAGGCGCCTTGCGGCGTCGGCTGGCCGAACGGACCCTTGGGCTTGCGGATCTTCGGGATCGAGGTGCCTGCGACCGCGGTCGGCCGAGCGCTGGCGCCCGGATCCTCGCGGCCGAGATCCTCGCCGGCGATCAGCCGCTTGATCTCCTCGCCGGTCAGCGTCTCGTACTCGAGCAGCGCCTGGGCGATGGTATGGAGCTGGTCGATATGGTCGCTCAGCAGCTGGCGGGCACGGCCGAGGCCGCGCTCGACGAACGCCTTCACTTCGCTGTCGATCAGCCGCGCGGTCTCGTCCGACATCGGCTTGGAGCGCGCCATCGAATAGCCGTACGCCTCGTCACTCTCGGAGAAGTCGAGCGGGCCGACATTGTCCGACAGGCCCCATTTGGTGACCATCGCGCGGGCGAGGCGCGTCGCCTGCATGATGTCGTTCGAGGCACCCGACGACACCTTGTCATAGCCGAAGATCAGCTCTTCGGCGACGCGGCCGCCGAACGCCACGGCGATATCGGCGTGCATCTTGTCGCGGTGATAGGAGTAGCTGTCACGCTCCGGCAGCGGCTGGACCATGCCGAGGGCAAAGCCGCGCGGGATGATCGTCGCCTTGTGGATCGGATCGGCGGTCGGCTCGTGCGCGAAAACCAGGGCGTGGCCGGCTTCGTGATAGGCGGTCATCCGCTTCTCGTCGTCGGTCATCACCATCGAGCGGCGCTCGGCGCCCATCAGCACCTTGTCGCGCGCGTCGTCGAACTCCTGCGCCGCGACCAGCCGCTTGCCGCGACGCGCCGCGAGCAGGGCCGCTTCGTTGACCAGGTTGGCGAGATCGGCACCCGAGAAGCCCGGCGTGCCGCGCGCGATGACGCGCGGATCGACGTCGGGCGCCAGCGGCACCTTCTTCATATGGACCTGGAGGATCTTCACACGGCCTTCGATGTCCGGACGGGGCACCTGGACCTGACGGTCGAACCGGCCCGGACGGAGCAGCGCGGGATCGAGCACGTCGGGGCGGTTGGTCGCCGCGACGATGATGATGCCCTCATTCGCCTCGAAGCCGTCCATCTCGACGAGCAGCTGGTTGAGCGTCTGCTCGCGCTCGTCATTCTGGTTGCCGAGGCCGGCGCCGCGCGAACGGCCAACGGCGTCGATTTCGTCGATGAAGACGATGCAGGGCGCAGACTTCTTGGCCTGCTCGAACATGTCGCGCACGCGGCTCGCGCCGACGCCGACGAACATCTCGACGAAGTCCGAGCCCGAGATGGTGAAGAAGGGCACGCCCGCCTCACCCGCGATGGCACGGGCGAGCAAAGTCTTGCCGGTACCCGGCGAGCCGACCAGCAGCGCGCCCTTGGGGATCTTGCCGCCGAGACGGGCGAACTTGGTCGGGTCCTTGAGGAACTCGACTATCTCCTGCAGCTCCTCGCGCGCCTCGTCGATGCCCGCCACGTCGTCGAAGGTAACCTTGCCTTCCTTCTGGGTGAGCAGGCGCGCGCGCGACTTGCCGAAGCCCATCGCACCCGAGCCGGAGCCCTTCTGCATCTGGCGGATCACGAAAAAGGCGATGCCGAGCATGAGCAGGAACGGCAGCGACTGGTAGAGCAGGTAGATCCAGATATTCGGCCCTTCCTCAGGGCGCGCCGAGACCTGGACGTTCTTGGCGAGCAGCGTCTCGATCATCTTGGGATCGTCGGGCGCGTTGGTGCGGAACTTGCCGCCGCCCGTGAGCTCGCCGCTGACAAGCCCGGTGGTGCGCGAGACGTTGACCGACTTCACCTCGCCATTGTTCACCTTGGCGATGAACTGCGAATAAGGGATCGCGTCGCCAGTGGCCGGCGCGCTGCGATTGTCGAAGAAGGTCACGAACAGGGCGAGGCCCGCCAGGATGCCCACCCAGATCAACAGGCTCTTCATCCAGGGGTTGCCCCCATTCTCGGGACCCTGCGGCTGCTTGTCGTTGTCGCTCATGCGGAATCGGTACCTTTCACGCCCCAAGATAGGCATGGCCAAGTTAATGGCAATGGAACAGCGTCGATCAGTGTGATCGACGGGGTGGTGCCAGCTCGAAACGCCAGATAGCGGCTTTGGTTCGCCCGATCACTTCCGCAAGAGTACCGGTGCCCCCCGAATCGAGCGCGGCGAGCAGCGGCTCGAGGCCGGTCTCGCGCCATTCGGGACTGAGGCCATGCGCTTCGCGGACGGTGGCGACGGCGCGTTCGGCGAGGCGGCGGCGAAGTTCGCGGGGCAGCCCGGCGGGATCGAGCGCGACCTTGCCGCCGGCGACCACCGCCCGCGCCTGCCATTCGCGATCAGCGATCCAGGCAAGCGCATCCTCGGCGTCGCGCAGGTTGCGCGCCGCGGCGGCGAGGCGATCGGCGGGCAGGTCCCCGGCCTCGGCAAGCAGCGCGCGGATGCGGGCGCGGTCGAAACGGGGATCCTGGTTGGAGGGGTCGCGGACCGGAGCGATGCCGGCGCCCTCGACCAGCGCCTCCAGCTCGGCACGCGTCCATCCGAGCAGCGGGCGGATAAGCTGGATGGGACCGAGCGGCCGTGCGGCCGCCATCGCCGCCAGCCCCCCTGCCCCGGCCCCGCGGCGCGCGCGCATCAGGAAAGTCTCGGCGACATCGTCCTGCTGGTGCGCAGTGGCGACCCAGGCGGCGCGGCCCATCGCCCAGTCGGCGAGCAGCGCGTAGCGCAGCGCCCGTGCGCCCTGCTGGAGATTGCCCGCGGCGGGTACGGTTCCGGCGAGCGTCTCGTGCGGCACGTCGAGCTGGTTGCACAGGCGGCGGACCAGCGCCGCCTCCTCCACCGCCTCGGGACGCAGGCCGTGATCGACGGTGGCGGCGATCACCGCACCGGGAAAGGCCGCATGGGCGAGGAGAAGCAGCGCGAGACTGTCCGGCCCGCCCGAGACGGCGAGCGCCAGGACATTGTCGGGGGAAGGCGCGGCGCCGGTGAGCGCCACACAGTCCCGGCGGAAACGCTCGACCTGGTCGCGGTCGAGCGTCAGCCGGTCACTTGCACTTCTGGCTTGCACGGCCCTCGGCCACGCCGGCCTTCATCTCGGTCGACAGCTTGTCGCCGTAAAGCTGGTCGAGCTCGGTATAGACCTTGCAGACTTCGCTGGCGGGCTTCTTCAGCTTGATGAGCGCCTGGGCGAGATAATAGAGGCTGTCGGGCGCCCGCTCGCCCTTGGGGTTCTTCTTGTAGTTCTCGTAGAAGGCGACCGCCGCGAGGCTGGGCGCGCCACTATCGAGATAGGCGCGGCCAAGCAGGTTCTGCGAATAGCTGGCGCGGCGATGCGTCGGGTATTTGGTCGCGACGGTCTCGAGCTCGCGGCGCGCTTCCGGATAGAGCTTGGCCTGCCACAGGCGGAAGCCATAGGTGTAGCCGTCCTCGGCCGGATCACCGGTGGCGGGCTTCTCGATCGCGGCGACCTGCTGCGCGCGCGTGCCGGTCGGCTTGGGCGTGGCAGGCGTGGTGCCGGCAGACGGCGCCGGGATGCTCGGGCGCGTGCCGATCGGGGCGGGCGGACGGATCGCGGCGCCGGCAGTGTCGGCGGGCACGGTAGTGTCCTCGCCGCCCAGCGCGGCAGTGGCGGTCGAGCGATCCTCAAGCGCCTTGAGGCGATTGTCGGCGAGCCGCTTATAGGCGGCAAAGGCGTCCTCGAGCTGGCGCAGGCGATACTGGCCCTGCTCGACCTGGCCGGTGAGCGTGCGCTGCTGCTCCTCGAGCGCGGTCACGCGCTGGGTGAGGTCGCTGAGCGGCGAGCTGGAGGGCATGCCCGGCACGGTGGTGCTGGTCTCGGGCGTGATCTGGGGCTCGACCGTCTGGCCGGCGCCGCCCGGGAAGACCTTGCGCTGCACGGCGCGCATCTCGCGCTCAAGCCGGTCGACACGACCAGAGATGGCGGAATCCTGGGCCTGGGCAGTGCCGGCGGCACCGAAGACTACGGCCATTGCCGTTGCAGCGAGAAGAAAACGCATCGATCACACCCCCCGGTGCAGGTCAAACAAGGTGAACGGAAATTCGCTATAACCGCCAGAAGGCACTTCCCGCCAGTCCCGGGGGAAATCCTTATGGCGTGCTGTTGCCAGCGCTCGTCGCAGCCGGCTCGACCGGTGCCGGGGTCGGCGTGCTCACCGAGAGGCGCGCAGCCGGGCGTTCGCGACGCGCAGCGGCCGGGGCAGCAGCGGTGGGCGACGATCCGGCGATCGGCCCGGCACCCGGCTGGTTGCGGTTGCGCAGCGCGTCGGCGCTCACCTCGACATCCACCGTCGTGCCGGCGCGGCCGAGCGGATCGATGTTCGAGCCGTTGAGCGTGACCTGGATCTTCTCCGGCCCGCCGGTGCGGATGCGCGGATGATCGGCATCGGCCGGCACGTCATAGCGCTCGCCCGGTGCAAGCTCCTTCTCGACCAGCTTCTGGCCCTTGGCGTCGGTGACACGGATCCAGACCGTGTCGAGCGCGACCAGCGAGACCTGGCCGCCATTCGGCACCACCGGCGTCGCGGCATTGGCCACCACGCCATTGTCGGCGGTGTTGGCCACCGGCTCCTCGGTGGTCAGCGTCTCGGGCGCCGGCGCGCTTCCGCGGAACAGATCGGTGCCGTAATAGACGATGGCGCCGGCGATCAGCACCAGCGCGAGGATGACGCCGAAGATCGCCAGGCCGCGCGGCGGGACGCGCGCGGGATCGCTGGTTTCATAGGCGGGCACTGGCGCGGCGCGCTCGGGATTGCGGTGCAGCTCGGTGCGCAGCTCGCGAGCGATCACCACTTCATCGGCACCGACCGCGCGGGCATAGGCCTTGGCGAAACCCAGCGCATAGGTGATCGAGGGAAGCCCGGCGTAATTGCCCTTCTCGATCGCTTCGAGATGCCGCTGGGGAATTCGGGTACGCGCCGCTACTTCGGGAAGATCGAGCCCCTGCGCTTCACGCGCGGCACGAAGCTTCTCGCCCACCGTGGTGGGGAACAGGGTCGGGTCTTCGGCGGCTTCGCCTTCCATCCATACTCTCCGTAGCGGAAGGGTTGCGCCCGGAGCTCCCGCCACGGCTGAAGCTGTCGTTCACCAAGCCGCCCCTGTCAACGCCGACAGGGGGTATTTTACCGGCAGATCAAGCCAGTTCGACGGAATGTTCGCTTGCCCAGGCTTCGAGCTGATCGCGCAGCGAACGCCCCGGTTCGGCCAGCATCGCGCCCATCGCATCGATCAGCGCGGCGCGATCGAGCGAGCGGACCATCGCCTTGATCGGCCCGACCGCCGCCGGGGTGATCGACAGGCGATCGATGCCGAGCCCGAGCAGCGCCAGTGCCTCCAGCGGACGCCCACCCATCTCGCCGCACACGCCCACCGGCACTCCCGCCACCGCGCACTGATCGGCGACACGCTTGAGGAAACGCAGGATCGACGGGCTGAGCCAGTCATAACGCAGCGCCAGCTTGGGATGCGCGCGATCGGCGGCGAACAGGAACTGGGTGAGGTCGTTGGTGCCGATCGACAGGAAATCGAGCTTGGGCAGCAGCAGGTCGAGCACTTCCGCCAGGGCGGGTACTTCGAGCATCGCGCCGTAGCGGATCTCGGTCGGCATCTTGCGGCCGCGCGCGGCAAGCCAGGCGCGCTGCGCCTCGAACAGCTCGCGCGCCTCGTCGAACTCCCAGGGTTCGGAGACCATCGGGAACATGATGTTGAGCGGGCGGCCGGCACCCGCCTCGATCAGCGCGCGCGCCTGCGCCTTCATCAGGCCATCGCGATCGAGCGCGAGACGCAGCGCCCGCCAGCCCATCGCGGGGTTCTCTTCCTCGCCGTCCTCGTCGTGATTGAGATAGGGCAGCGCCTTGTCGCCGCCGATATCGACGGTGCGGAAAGTGACGGGGCGGTCGCCCGCCGCGTCGAGCACATCCTTGTAGAGCCGGCGCTGCATCTCGCGCTGGGGCAAGGTGGCCGAGACGAGGAACTGGAATTCGGTGCGGAACAGGCCGATGCCGTCGGCACCGGTCAGGTCCAGCGCGGCCATGTCGTCGCGCAGACCCGCGTTGATCATCACCGCGACCCGGTGGCCATCGGCCGTGACCGGCGCCACGTTCCGCATCTGGGCAAAGGCGGCGCGGCGCTTCTGGCTGAGCTCGAGCTTCGCCTCGAACGCCTCCAGCATCGCCTGGGTCGGGCGGACGAACAGGCTCTCCTCGGCGGTGTCGAGGAGCATCATGTCGCCTTCGGCGATCAGCTGACGGATGTTGCGGACGCGACCGAGCACCGGCACGCCCATGGCGCGGGCGACGATGGTGACATGCGCGGTGAGCGAGCCTTCCTCGAGCACCACGCCCTTGAGACGACGGCGATCATATTCGAGCAGCTCGGCAGGACCCAGATTCTTGGCGATCAGGATCGAATCCTGGCGCAGGCCCATCTGCGCGGCAGTGCCGAGCTGGCCCGAGACGATGCGGAGCAGCCGGTTCGCCAGGTCCTCCAGATCGTGCATGCGATCCCGAAGAAGGGGATCGTCGATCTCGCGCATGCGCTGGCGGGTGCGCTGCTGGACGCGCTCGATCGCCGCCTCCGCGGTCAGGCCGGAATCGATCGCCTCGTTGATCCGGCGCGACCAGCCTTCATCGTACGCGAACATCTTGTAGGTCGCGAGAATCTCGTCCTGCTCGCCGCCGACGCCGAACTCGGCCTGGCTGGCCATCCGGTCGATCTGCTCGCGCATCTTGTCGAACGCGGCATAGACGCGGTGACGCTCCGCCTCGGTATCCTCGGCGACGGTATGCTCGATGGTGATGCGCGGCTGATGGAAGACCGCGACACCGGCGGCCATGCCATCGACCAGCTTGAAGCCGTGGCCGAGCTCGGGCGCGGTCGACTGGAGCCGGGTGGAGCCACCGGCGCTCGCCGGATCGATCAGATCGGCATTGGCGATCAACTCCGAGAGCACCATCGCCACCGTCTGCAGCGCCTCGATCTCCTCGCTCGCATAGCGCCGCGATTCGGCATGCTGGACGGCGAGCACGCCGACCGAGCGCTCGCGCCGGATGATCGGCACGCCGGCGAAGCTGTGGAACGCCTCTTCCCCCGTCTCCGGGCGATAGGCGAAGGCCGGATGCATCTCGGCCTCGTCAAGGTTCAGCGTCTCGACATTCTGGGCGATCGTGCCGACCAGGCCCTCGCCGAGCGCGAGCTTGGTGACGTGCACGGCTTCCTGCGCCAGGCCGCGGGTTGCGAACAGCTCGAGCAACCCTTCGCGCAGCAGGTAGATCGAACAGACTTCGCTCGACAGCGCCTCGCCGATGATGTTGACGACCGAATTAAGCTTCGATTGCGCCGGGTTGCGCGACGCCATCACGTCGTGGAGGCGCGTCAGGATTTCGCGGGCCGAGGCGGCGGCGGAAACGGGCATGAACAAGGCGCTAACAGATTGTGTTCGCCCGCGCCATGCGCCGACGAACACAAACCGTTACGGCTGCGAAGGTTTTTAGCGCTGGAGGCTGGCCAGGCGGCTGCCCCAGGCGCGATCGGCAATCCGCCAGGCGTCATAGTCGCGGTAGAAATCGGTGAACGGCGCCTCGAGCCGTGGCAGCGCTTCGGCCGCGAAGGCCGCGAACGCCTCGGGCCGCACCTGCCCCACTTCGGCCAGCACGTCGCGCGCGACGCGGCAGAAGCCGGTCTGGGCGGGCGGCTGGGCGAAGAAATTGTAGACGCGGGTCATGTCGCGATCATGACGCGAATCCCAGCCCGCCCCGTAGCGTGCCCGATATTGCGCCTTCACCGCCGTATCGGCCGCGGCCAGCGAGGCCCGGTGGCGGCCGAGCATCGCGTTATAGGCCGCGACCGTCTCGCGTTCCGCTTCGTCCCGACAGCCGAGCGCCGCCACATTGAGAGCGGCGCGGACATGCCAGGCAGTCTGCTCGCGCGAGATATGGTGATTGACGGTGTCGTACCGGCCATCGGCAGCGATGGCCGGGATCAGCTGGTTGAACGTCGCCCCAGCCGGCGGCAGCGGCCGCGAATCCCCCCGATATTGCGCCTGCGCCGGAACTGCGCACGCGATTCCAACAAGCGCCGCAGCACCCCAGATTACCTTCTTCATGTGTGAAACCCCCCGGTCTCTATCCCCGCTGTCAGCTTCTCGCGACGCGCTGAATCCGTCCTGAAGAATCTTTGTGAATCAGCTGGTTACCGCTTCGATTCGTCGCATATTCCAATCACTTGCGTAACGATCGGACGGACCCCTTGTCGCGATATATACTGTGTGCTACATAGTATGTGTCATACACGATATGAGGCACAGGACGATGCCGGTCGAGGAAGACCTGTTCGAGAAACTGCGCGTCGAGCTGCGGCGCGGATCGCTGGTGCTGGCGGTACTCGGGGCGCTGCGCGAGGAACGCTATGGCTACACGCTGCGCACCAGCCTGGAGGAAGCGGGGCTGCCGATCGACGAAGGCGCGCTCTATCCGCTGCTCCGCCGGCTGGAGACCCAGGGGCTGCTGACCAGCGAATGGCGCGAGGAAGGCAAGCGCAACAAGCGCTTCTATCGGCTGAACGCCGACGGCCTGCACGTGCTTGGCCAGCTGCTCGCCGAATGGAACGCGATATCGGAATCGATCCTCCGCCTTACCGAGGGAGACAAGTGATGGACCTCATCGAACGCTATCTCGGCGCCGTGCGCTGGAACCTGCCCGCCGCCAAGGCCGACGACATCATCGCCGAGCTGGCCGACCTGATCACCGCCCGCGTCGAGGATCGCGAGGAAATGCTCGGCCGACCGCTCGACAAGAGCGAGGTGAGCCAGGTGCTGCGCGAGTTCGGGCATCCGCTGGCGGTGGCCGGGCAATATGGCGATCAGCGTGCGCTGATCGGGGCGGAAGTGTTCCCCTTCTACTGGTTCGTGCTCAAGGTGGTGCTGGCGATCGTCGCGGTGATCGAGCTGGTGCAGATCGGAGGCGGGCTGGTGGTGACCGGCGATTTCGCCCGCGCCCTGGCGCATGGATCGGGCGCGCTGGTCCATGCGCTGCTCTACAATGCCGCGCTGGTGACGCTTGCCTTCGCGGTGATCGAGCGGCTCGGCTGGCTCGATGCCTATCTCGCCAAGTGGAAGCCCGAGGAGCTGCCCGACCTGGGCAAGCTGCGCCTCGACCTGCCGCCGAAGAAGCGCTGGGAGCCGCTGTTCGAGATCGGCTTCGGCATCGCCTTCCTGGTGTGGTGGGCGGGTGGCTTCACCGTGCCGCTCGCACCACATGACGCCGATGTACGGATCACCGGCGCTGCGGTGTGGCAGGGGCTCTACTGGCCGGTGGTGGCGCTGGTCTGGGCGCGGATCGCGCTGAGCCTGATCGGCTTCCTGCGCCCCCACTGGAAGCCGATGCGCGCCGCGCTGATCCTCGGCTGCACCGCGGGCACGCTGTGGATCGCCAAGATCCTGCACGAAGCCGGGCAGATCGTCACCGTCGTCGGCACCGACACGGTGAAGGCCGCGCGGATCCAGGAGAGCCTCGACAAGAGCCTGGAGATCGCAGTGATCGTGATCGCCGCAGTGACGGCGTTCCAGTGCGCGAAGGAACTCTACCAGCTGTACCGGGAGCGCCGCTGAGGCGCTCCCTATGCAGGGATCAAGCCGCGCGTTTCTCCAGCGCGTGCGCCGCCTCTGCCATTAGCGTGGCGATGATCTCGGCGACCGGCTCTTCCCTGGTCACCATGCCGACCGACTGGCCCGCCATCACGCTGCCATGTTCGACATCGCCGTCGATCACTGCGCGGCGGAGCGCGCCGGCCCAGTAATGCTCGATCTGAAGCTGGGCTTCCATCATCTCGATCTTGCCCTCGTCGAGCGACTGGGCAACTTCGCGCTGCTTGGCGGTGAACAGCTCGCCACCCGCGTTCTTGAGCGCGCGAACCGGAATGACGGGAAGCCGGGGATCGATCTGGACGCTGGCGACGGCATCGCGGGCCGAGGCGCGGATGAACGCCTTCTTGAAGTTCGGATGCGCGATGCTCTCGGTCGCCGCGGCGAAGCGGGTGCCGAGCTGGACGCCGGCCGCGCCCATGTCGAGATAGCCGGCGATCGCCTCGCCCCGGCCGATGCCGCCGGCGACGAAGACGGGCACCTGCTCGGAGACTTCGGGAAGGATTTCCTGCGCGAGCACGCTGGTCGAGACAGGGCCGATATGGCCGCCGGCTTCCATGCCCTCGACCACCAGCGCGTCGACGCCCGACCGGATCAGCTTCTTGGCGAGGCTGAGCGCCGGGGCGAAGCAGATCAGCTTGGCGCCGTTCGCCTTGATCGCGTCGAGCGAGCCCGCGGGCGGCAGGCCGCCGGCGAGGACGACATGGCCGACCTCATGCTTCTTGCAGACCTCGATCAGATCGAAGAGCTGCGGGTGCATGGTGATCAGGTTGACGCCGAAGGGCTTCGAGGTGAGCCCCTTGGTCCCGGCGATCTCCGCGTCGAGCAGCTCGGGCGTCATCGCGCCGCAGGCGATCACGCCGAAGCCGCCGGCGTTGGAGATGGCGGCGACGAGGTTGCGCTCGGACACCCAGGACATGGCGCCCGAGATGATCGCGGTTTCGCTGCCCAGGAATTCGCGGCCGCGGGCCATGCGGCGGGCCAGGCGCTCGGCGCCGACGGAAGATGCATTGGTCATCGCCCTCGCCTAGCCTCGGCAGGGGGCTCCCGGCAAGAGATCGCTCAGGGTTGGCGCGTCACGCGGCGATAGTCGATGCGGATCATCACCCATTCGCCGACCATCAGCTTGTCGTTCACCCGCGGCGGACGGACCAGGAACTGGAAGGCGGCCTGGCGGACCGATCCGGCGAAGCCGGTGCCACGCGTCTCGTCGAGCTCGTAGCAATCCTCGACCCGGTTGCGCGCCACGGTGCGGCAGGCGACGAGGCCGAAGCCGGGGAAGCGGGCGCGGTTCTCGTTGATATAGGGCGAGAGCTCGGCATCGCGCGGCTCGCGCACCCATTCGGCGACATAAAGCGTCTCGCCATGCCGGCCCTTGCGGCCCGCCACCGGCGTGTCGTTGGCACCGCCGCCGCCGCCCGCATCGGCGGTGGCGCCGTCCGGGGCGTCGGCGGGCGCACGCGAAGGCACCTTGGCGATGTCGCCCTGCTGGTAATCGTTGCGGCTGAGCTTGAGGAAGGTCGGCGGGCCGATGGGGACAGGGCTCTCGACCGGAGTCGGCACCGGGGGCGGCGGCTGGGTCCGGGACTGCGCCTGCTGCTTCGGCGCGGCCTTTTTTTGCTGCTTCTCAGCAGGCTTCTTGTCGGGGCTCTCCTCGCCCTTCGACGCCTCGATCCCGAAGGTATTGAGGCTGTTGCCCTGCTTGCGGCCCGGCAAGGGCGGCACGAAGAACAGCAGGAGCGCCATCAGCAGCAGCTCGATGACGAGCGCGATGAGCAAGGCAGCGCCGCGCCTGCGGAGCAGTCCCGAATCAGCAAAGAGACGGGAAGGCCACCGCATCACGAACTTCCCCCAACCACGCCCGCACGGCGGCACCGCGACCGAAACATGGCAGCATCCAGCCGCATGTTACGGTTCGTTGCAGCCGACGGTCAGGAAGCGATCACGCGGCCTCGTCGGTCGCGTCGAGCCCATAGGCGGTGTGGAGGATGCGCACCGCCAGTTCGGTCTCGTCCTCGTTGATCAGGACCGAGACCTTGATCTCCGAGGTGGTGATCGCCTGGATGTTGATCCCACGCTCGCCGAGCGTCTTGAACATCGTCGCCGCCACGCCCGCATGGCTGCGCATGCCGACGCCGACCACCGAGATCTTGGCGACGCGCGTATCCTGGAGCAGATCCGCGAAGCCGATCGAGCCCTTGGCCTGGTTCAGCGTCTCGATCGAGCGGGCAAGGTCCGCCGCCGGCACGGTGAAGGTCACGTCGGTCGCGCTCGCCGAACCCGCGCTCTGGTGCGCGATGTTCTGGATGATCATGTCGACGTTGATATTGGCCTCGGCCAGCGGGTTGAAGATCGTCGCCACCGCGCCGGGCTTGTCCGGCACCGCGGTGAGGGTGATCTTCGCTTCGTTCTTGTCGTGCGCGATGCCGGTGATGAGCTGGCTTTCCACGTCCTGAATCTCCTCTTCGCCCACGATCATCGTACCGGGCAGCGTGTCCGCCATCGGGGCATCGTCGCCGGTGAACGACGACAGCACCTGAACGCGGACCTGTTCCTTCATCGCCAGACCCACCGAGCGCGTCTGGAGCACCTTGGCCCCGACGCTGGCGAGCTCCAGCATCTCCTCATACGTCACCTTCTTGAGCTTGCGGGCCCGGGGGACGATGCGCGGATCGGTGGTGTAGACACCGTCCACGTCAGTATAAATGTCGCAGCGGTCGGCCTTGACCGCCGCCGCCACCGCCACCGCCGAGGTGTCCGAGCCGCCGCGGCCGAGCGTGGTGACGCGATTGCTGCCGTCATTGGTGACGCCCTGGAAGCCCGGGATCACCGCGACTTCGCCGCGCGACCAGCCTTCTTCCAGCCCGGCCGAATCGATCGACTGGATACGTGCCTTGGCGTGCGCCGCGTCGGTATGGATCGCGACCTGCGAACCCAGCCAGGAACGCGCCGGCACGCCAAGTGCCTGGAGCGCGACCGCAAGCAGGCCCGAAGTGATCTGCTCGCCGCTCGACACCACCACGTCATATTCGCGCGGATCGTAGAGCGAGCTCGCCTCGCGGCAGAAATTGACCAGCCGGTCGGTCTCGCCGGCCATCGCCGAGACGACGACCGCGACCTGGTTGCCGGCTTCCCATTCGCGTTTGACTCGCGCCGCGACGCTCCGGATGCGCTCGATGCCTGCCATCGAGGTGCCGCCGAACTTCATCACGATACGCGCCATGGAATGAGCCTGTCTGCTTTGCGGGCCTTTGGTCCCCGCCTGCACGGGGATGACGATAATGGGGCGCCCTGATAGGAGCGGCTCATGGGAAGCGCAACCAAAGCTACGATTGACCCGCGTGAAGCTGAGCATTTCGGCAAGCTCGCCGCGGACTGGTGGAATCCGAAGGGTAGCTCCGCGATGCTCCACCGGCTGAACCCGGCCCGGCTCGGCTATATCCGCCAGGCGATCGACCTGCACTGGGGCGGCGACTCGGCGGGCTTTGCGCCGCTTGCGGGCAAGACCGCGATCGATGTCGGCTGCGGCGCCGGGCTGCTGGTCGAGCCGCTTGCAAGGCTGGGCGCCCGGATGACCGGGATCGACGCCGCGCCCGAGAATATCGGCGCAGCCCGCGCCCATGCCGCCGCGACGGGCCTCGACATCGAATATATCGCCGGCGGGATCGAGAATTTGCCGGGCCGGACCTTCGACCTGGTCACGTCGATGGAAGTGATCGAGCACGTCACGGATCCGGCGGCATTTGTCGGCGCGCTGGCGGGTGCGCTCGCCGAGGGCGGCCTGATGGTGCTTTCCACGCCGAACCGCACGCTGGCTTCGCGCATCGCGATGATCACGCTGGCCGAAGGTACCGGCGCGATCCCCGAGGGCACGCACGACTGGAGCAAGTTCCTGCGCCCCGAGGAACTGGAAGAGCTGCTGGTCGCCGCCGGGCTGAAGGTGAGCGACCGCACCGGCCTGGGCTTCTCGCCGGCGCGCGGCTTCGTGACCGGCACCGGCGAGGCGCTGAACTATCTGGTTACGGTGGTACGGGCCTGACGAATGCGGCTCCCCGGCGAAAGCCCGTGGAGCTATTCAGACTGTAAACGTCAGGGCTTCTGCCCGTAGTTGAGTACCGCCAGCGCGCCGATATCGAGCGTCTGCTTCGCCGTGTTGATGTGGAGCGCGGCGGCGAGTTCGCCCTTGGCATAGTCGCGATCGGCATGGCCGGCGGCGGTGTAGAGCTTCCACTCGGGGCCGACCGTCACCGGATTGCCGAACACCCTGGTGTAGGGCGCCGAGGCGAGCTGGATCTGGACGTTGGCGATGGTTGCGGTGGTCGCGCCCTCGGCCGGCTTCTCGACCCGGGCGTAGAAGGCGATCACGACCTTGTCGCCCTTCTTCACACCGAGCTGGAGCGGCGAGTTGACGCCGATGCTCCACGGATTGCCGCCCCCCGGCGTATCGACCCGGATCGCCTTGCCGAACTGGACCTTCGCGTCCTTGATCGGGGTCGGCTTGGCCCCGCCCGGCAGGCCATAGACCTGGAAACTGTCGGGATTGGCATTGTTGAGCACTTCGGGCTCCGCCGCCGCCGTCTGCGCGGCGAGCGGGGCGAATGCGAGCCCCGCCGGGATTGCGAGTGCCATGGCGGCGAGCGCCAGTCGCTTGGTCATCAGTTCCTCCCCTCGTTATTTTGCGGGGAGGCTATGCCTGTGTCCGGTTTGTTTCAACGAAAATGTTAGCGGTATCTTCTGGCCGACAATCAGAAGAGCCGGCCACCGTTCGGCACCGGCACCGAAGGGTGGAACAGCACCACCTTGCCGTCTTCATCGGGAAAGCCGAGCGTCAGCACTTCGGACATCATCTTGCCGATCTGACGCGGCGGGAAATTAACCACGGCAGCCACCTGCATGCCTGGCAGATCCTCCAGCGCATAGTGCTCGGTGATCTGCGCCGAGGAGCGCTTGCGGCCGATCGTCGGGCCGAAATCGATCAGCAGCTTGTAGGCAGGCTTGCGCGCTTCCGGGAAGGCCTCCGCCTCCAAGATCGTGCCGACCCGGATATCGACCGCGAGGAACTGGTCGAAGCCGATCGTCTCGGCAGGCTCGGCGGCGGGATCGTGGTTCATGTGCATGGGCCACCCCATGCCATCCCGTCGCCGAGCCCGCCAGTATCAGCGGCTGGCGCCGTCGTAGAACTGCACCTGCAGCGCATCGAGATCGATCCCGTCGGCACAGCGCAGGTTGATCTCGACCATCGGCCCGTCCGGCCCCTGCCCCTCCGCGAACGGCGCGACGCCGCAGACCGGGCAGAAATGATGCGCGATGATGTGATGGTTGAAGCGATAGGTCGCCACCGCGTCGATCGGCGTCTGCAGGGTGAAGCGCTCGGGCGTGGTGAAATGGTGGAGCGGCGCCTTGCGGCGGCAGATCGAGCAGTTGCACTGCATCGCCCGGGTGGGTGGATCCTCCTGCACGACAAAGGCGATCGCGCCGCAATGGCAGCTTCCGGTGAACGGCATCGGCTCCTCCCTATCCTGCATTCTTTTATCGTTTTCGGGGCAACGCATGGGCCACCCCATTGTTCGTGTTCTTATTATGTTCTATACCGGGACCATGCAATCGGGCTTCGGCTTTTACGGGCATGACGACATAATCCGCTGGCAGCAAGCGCTGGAGCCGATGCGGGCGCTTGCCGGACCGCTGGCGCGGCGCTCGCCGATCGGGGCGCTGGTCAAGTCGATGATCAGCGGGCGGACGAAGGACCCGGTTTCGCTCGCCGCCTATGACCGGCTGGTCGCGCGCTTCGGCACCCCCGGACAGGTGCTGGCGGCGGGACCGGCCGAAGTGCTTCGCTGCATCGGCGCGGTTACCCATGCCGAGGACAAGGCGCGCTACCTGATCGGCGCGCTCGGCCGGATCGCGGCCGAGCGCAAGGGCTTCGACTTGGGCTTTCTCGGCACGCTGCCGCTGGGCGAGGCACTGGCCTGGCTCGAGCGGCTGCCCGGCGTCGGCCGCAAGGTCGCCGCCGCAACGCTCAACGGCAGCACGCTCGACCGGCCTGTGCTGATCGTCGACGGCCATGTGCTGCGCGTGCTCCAGCGCACCGGCTTCGTGCGGCGCGGCGCGGAGGGGCGCGACGCGAGCGAAGCGGTGACCGCGGCGATGCCCGAATGGCGGGGCGACGACTTTCTCGACTTCCATATCGGCACCAAGAAGCTCGGCCAGACGCTGTGCCGGTTCGACGGCACCGACTGCGCCCGCTGCCCGCTTCGGACCGATTGCCGCGCGCGCAGCGATTGACAGCACGCGCATGCTCCCGGACAGGAAGCCATGGCCGAGGTGAAACTCCATCCGAGCTGGCTTGAACCGCTGCAGGGCGAGTTCGCCGATCCCTACATGGCGCAGCTGCGCCAGTTCCTCGTCGGCGAGAAGGCGGCGGGCAAGCGCATCTTCCCGGCGGGCGGCGAATGGTTCCGCGCGCTCGACCTGACCCCGCTCGACAAGGTGCGCGTCGTCATCCTGGGCCAGGACCCCTATCATGGCGAGGGCCAGGCGCACGGCCTGTGCTTCTCGGTGAAGCCCGGCGTCCGCACCCCGCCCAGCCTGGTCAACATCTACAAGGAGATGGAGACCGACCTGGGCATCCCGCGCGCCCAGCACGGCTTCCTCGAGCATTGGGCCGAGCAGGGCGTGCTGCTGCTCAACGCGGTGCTGACCGTGCAGATGGGCATGGCCGCATCGCATCAGGGTCGCGGCTGGGAGCGCTTCACCGACGCGGTGATCCGGCTGGTCAATGCCCGGGAAGAGCCGGTGGTGTTCCTGCTCTGGGGCAGCCATGCCCAGAAGAAGGCGGCGTTCGTCGATTCGATCGACAAGGGCGGGCGCCACCTGGTGCTCAAGGCCCCCCACCCCTCGCCGCTTTCCGCCCATTCGGGCTTTTTCGGATCGCGCCATTTCTCCAAGGCCAACGCGTTTCTGGAGCATGTCGGCCAGAAGCCGATCGACTGGGCACTGCCGCCATTGCAGCGCTGAACAACAGCGCCGAAGTGGCGCAAATACAACAGGATGACTTGTCTCGCGGCTTGACTTAGGCTGGCTCCAGAAACTCTTCGGAGACCTGGCATGCGTCGTACCCTTACTGCCCTGATCGCGCTTTCCCTTTCCGCCTGCAGCGGCGGTGGCGGCGGTTCCGTATCGGCGGGCGGCGGTTCGACGGGCAGCGTCACGCCGACGCCGACCACCACGCCGACCCCGACCACGGCGGGCTGCACGCTGCGCGAGCGCCAGCTCTGGGCCGCGGCGCAGCTCAACGAATGGTATCTCTTCCCCGAGACGCTGCCGACCAGCCTCGACCCGGCGCCCTATTCCAATGTCGGCGACTATGTCGACGCGCTGACCGCCACCGCGCGCTCGCAGGGCCGCGACCGCTACTTCACCTATGTCACCTCGATCGCCGAGGAGAATGCCTATTACAATTCCGGCGCGACCGCGGGCTTCGGCTTCCGCCTGTACCTGAGCGGCAACCGGCTGTTCTCGGCCGAGACCTTCGAGGGCACGACCGCACTGGGTGCCGGCATCGACCGCGGCACCGAGATCCTCGCGGTGGGCACCACCACCGCCAACCTGCGCACCGTCAGCGACATCCTGGCGAGCAGCGGCAGCGCCGGGCTGACCGAGGCGCTCGGCCCCAACACCGCGGGCACAACCCGCAGCTTCCGCGTGACCGACACGGTGGCGGGCACCCGCGTGGTGACCATCGCCAAGACCGACTATACGCTCGACCCGGTCTCCAGCCGCTACGGCGCCAAGATCATCGACGATGGCGGCCACCGCGTCGGCTATGTCAATCTGCGCACCTTCATCAACACCGCCGATTCCCCGCTGCGCGCCGCCTTCGCCCAGTTCAAGGCGGCGGGGGTGACCGAAGTCATCGTCGACGTGCGCTACAATGGCGGCGGCCTGGTCTCGATCGCCGAGCTGATGGGCAATCTGCTGGGCGCCAACCGCAGCACCTCCGACGTGTTCGACTATATGACCTTCCGCGCCAGCAAGTCGGCGCAGAACAGCACCGCCTTCTTCGCGCCGCAGACCCAGTCGATCGCGCCGACCCGCTTCGCATTCATCGGCACCTCCAGCACCGCCTCGGCCAGCGAGCTCGTCGCCGCGGGCATGCTGCCCTATCTCGGCACCAACATGGCGCTGGTCGGCACCAACACCTATGGCAAGCCGGTCGGCCAGATCGCGGTGGACAAGAGCGCCTGCGACGACCGCTTCCGGATCATCGCCTTCGCGCTCGAGAATCGCGACCACCAGGGCGCCTATTTCACCGGCCTCTCCAGCATCGTGAAGGCGAGCTGCCGCGCGTCGGACGACATCGCCTATCCGATGGGCGACCCGCGCGAGGCCTCCACCCGCGCCGCGCTCGACTTCATCCAGGGCAAGAGCTGCACCGCGATCAGCGCGGTCAGCGGCGCCAGCGCCAGTGCCCGCACCGCCGGCGAGACCGGCAGCCCGAGCGCCCAGGAACTGCTGAGCCCGCAGGCCCCGACCGTGCCGCAGCGCGACGTGCCCGGCATGTTCTGACCCGATTTTGCGGCGCCCGGCATAGGCGCGGGCGCCGCGGCTTGCTATCTTGCCCTCCGGACGATGGAGGAAATGATGAAGTCGCTGTTCGGCCGCCTGTTCGGCAAGCGCGCTCCGGAGCAGATGGAGCTGGCGCCTGCTGCGGCCCCGCCTGACGAAAAGGCCGAATGGGTCCGCGACCAGATCCGCCGCGACGTGGCGAGCGGCTTCTATGACGAGGACGCGATCCTGACCAACGCGGCCGACGCCTTTGCCGACGACCTGACCCCTGACGAGCTCCGCCCGATGGCCCAGCAGGCGCTGCGCGAGGCGCTGGCCGAGCAGCGCGTCGCCGAGCGCCACTGGCCCGACGAGACCGATTGCGACCGGCTCGACGCCGCCTTCGCCGCGCTCGAGGAGAGCGGCGTGATCGCCCGCCAGAACTTCAGCTGCTGCGGCAATTGCGGCGCGACCGAGATCTGGGACGAGGTCCGCGCCGTCGAGGAGACCGGCGCCGAGATCCGCGGCTATGCCTTTTACCACATGCAGGACACCGAGGGTGCGGTGGACGGCGGCGGGCTCTACCTCAACTATGGCGCCTGCGCCGAAGGCGAGGACGCCGCCCTGGCGGTCGCCCGCGACATCGTCGCCGAGCTCGAGGCGCATGGCCTGGCCACCCATTGGGACGGCAGCTGGGACAAGCGCATCGGCGTGACGCTCGACTGGAAGCGCCGCCGCGGGCTCTAAGCGGCGGCGTTACCAGTCCAAAGTACACGAAGTACACGCCAAGAGCGCGTTTTTCGGCGGATCAGATCGTCCCCTCGCCGCGTATCCGATCCAGCTCCGCATCGAAATGCGCATCGATGGCCAGCTGCGCCGCCGAGGGCGTATCCTGTTCCTCCTCCGACTTTTCGTAGAGCCAGCGCGGCAGCTTGTCGCCGGCAAGGTCGGCAATCTCGAGCTTGTACTCCAGCTCCTCCGCCGAAAGCCCGGCGGCAGGATCGGCCGGCTGGACCGGCGCGAGCGCGGCCAGCGCATCGGCGAGCGGCATCGGCGGCGCATAGGGCACGGCGCCGGCCGGCAGCGTGTCACGGTGCGCATGGGCATAGCGTTCGGGCAGATGCGCGCGCAGCAGGAACATCAGCAGCCGGTCGTTGACCCGCATGCGACGGCCGACGCGGCGGCCTTCCTTGTCGAAAACGGGCTCGTCGCTGCCATGGATCGCGCGATCGAAAGCGAGGTCTGCCAAATGGTTCGCAGCGTGGTGGATGGCGATTTCCCAGGCGCGGGCGAAATTCTCGCCGCCAGGCGAGCGCCGCAGCTTGTAGGCACTGCCGACCGACATGCCGACCTGCCGCGCCGCCTCGGTCACCGAGCCGCGGTCGGCCAGCGCCTCGATGAAGTCGCGCTGGCGCTCGGGGGACCAGCCATCATGCCGATGTTTCCGGCGCACGGGCACCCATTCATAGTCGTCCGGGTAATGGCCGTGCTCATCGAGCGGCGTCAGCGGCCGCGCATCCGGCGGCGCAACGGCACCGCCCTGGGTGACGGCGGGAAGGTTGACGGGATCGATGCCGGCGGAGAGCGCGGGATCGAAAGCGATGCGATGGTCCAGCTGTTCCATGGCGCGAGGGAAACAGGCGAAATCCTACATTGCGAGAGGTGTAGGACCGATTCCCGGCGGGTGTTGCGCGCGGGCATCCATCAGGATCGCGAGCCCCGTCGCGTCAGTCGCGGGGCGGCGGCAGCGCCTTGCGGGCGCGGCCGGCATGGAGGATCGGCGGGACCGACAACAGGATCGCCGCGACCATCCCGCCAATGGCGAGCAGCCCGATCGGCGTGGCCCGCGCCTCCGCCTCCATCACGAACTTCCCGGCGCGCAGCGTGGCGCGCGCGGTCTGCGGGGTGAAGAGGGGGTGGGGTTCGTCGGGCATCGGGGCTTCCTTTGCGCGGAACCCTATCACCGATGCGCGGCGAACTCGATCAGGTCCCAGCGATTGCCGTAGAGATCCTCGAACACCGCGACCTTGCCATAGGGCTGGCTCGCCGGCGGCCGGACGAACCGGACGCCGGCCGCGCTATAGGCCGCGAAGTCCCGCTCGAAATCATCGGTGGCGAGGAACAGGAAAACCCGGCCCGCCGCCTGATTGCCAATCGCCGCCTCCTGCTCGGGACCGACCGCGCGGGCGAGGAGAATGGTGGTGGCGTTCTCCGGCGCGCCGGGCGGGCGGATCGTGACCCAGCGCTTGTCCTGCTCGGGCTGGTAGCTGTCCTCGACCAGCGTGAAGCCGAGCTTGCCGATGTAGAAGGCGAGCGCTTCGTCATAGTCGCGGACGATCAGGGCGATGTGGGCTAGGTATTGAACCACGGTGCCTCGTCAGCGATTCAAGAGCGCGATAGCCTGGTAGACACGCTCGAACATATCATTCGAGGGCTCCATATCGCGATCAGGATGGATGCGCTGCGCGAGCGATGGAGCTCGCAGAAAATATTCCTTCGCGAGTTCGGCATCGATTGCGTCGCTGTCTCGGACGGCAACCGCGTGGACCCGCTCGAACACGAGGATAAATTCGACGTTCTGTGCACCCAGGTCGGAAATCTTCGCCCGGACGTTATCCTCAGTCGGATAAAGCGTGTAGCGCTCGACGAAGGTATCGCAAACCAATCTCCATCCAAGGTGAATCAGCAGTACCGGCTTGAGCAGGTTCTGTTGGGCGGAGAGCCAATCACTTGCGTCCGATGACGGCGCTATGATCGCCCTGCTGAGGACTGCAAACACCTGCACTGGTGAGAGTGCAGCAAAACTCTTCGCATCGAAATCCATGAAGCCGAGCCGAAGGGTTTTTGGCGCCAAACGATACCCGGACCCATAGATTATCAGAGCCGAAATAGCCGCCAATAACAGACCCAGCAGGGTTCCCAATACTATCTGCATTCTTCCCCCGTCATGTCAGATTCATGGGCATGCGGTCGGCCACGACCATTGCCATAACCCTCTGCCACGGGGAATTACAACGAACCCGAAGAGGCTACCAAACCTCCACCACCGCCTCGAAGGGCGGGCCGCCCCGGCTGTGCGTCGCCGTGTAGTGGATGCGGCTGGGGATGATGCTGGTGCCCTTGTATTCCGCCTGCACGTCGAGCTTGTCGATCAGATCTTCCTCGGTGAAGCGGCGCAGGGTGCCGATCAGGAGCTGGCGGGCCTCTTCCACGGCGGGCGGGATATAGACGAAGTTGTGCGGGTCGTTCGGCCCGCCCAGTTCCTTCGGGAAGATGTGGATCTTCACCAGCCGGCCTTCGCGGACCAGCCGGTTTGCCGCCGCCTTGCTGGTGATGTCCGAAAAGTCCGGGCCATTGGCCACCTGCCCCGTCTTCTGCGCCGTCGCGGCAGGTGCGAGTGCCAGCGAGCCGAACAGCAGCAATGCCCCGGCCAGTCCCTGCCATATGCCCGCCATTGCCGCCTCCCCGTCCTGGATGATGCGCGCAAGGCTATCGCGTGACGCATCCGCTTTGGCAGCAGGCGCGTCCGTTTCGGACATGTCTCCGGCGCGGCGTCGCGGAACCCCGGCGAAAAGGCCCCTACCTCCGTGGCTTGGCGCGATTTGGCCCCGAAACGGCTCTGCTCCGAAGCGGCCCATGCCGCGATTGCCGATCGGGGCGGCGCGGCGGAGCCTTGGCGGGTCGAGTCGATCTCCGGCCCGATGCGCCGAGCGGCGCACACTTCCAGGGGAAGCCCTCATGACCACCGATACGCAGACCGTCGAGCCCGGCCGGCAGGCCGCCGATCTCCAGCAGCTGTTCGACGGCAAGGTGCCGCAGCAGGTGCTGGATTCGGCCCGGGCCCATCTCGAAAGCCGCCCGCTGGTCGCCGCCAGCAGCGGCGACGCCACCCTGATCATCACCGGCGGGATCACCGGCCAGCTCCAGTGCGTGGTCGATGACGGGCCGACCTTCCTCGGGCATTTCTGGGGCGGCGCGCCCGCCACCCGGTCGCCCGGATCGATCTACACCGACGATCCCGAGCGGCTCTACAGCCAGTCGACCAGTTTCATGCTGGTCGCAACGCCGGTCTATGTCAGCCTGATCTTCCTCGACGACAGCGGCAATGCGCTGGGCAGCTTCCAGGGCCGCGCGCTCGGGACGGTTTCGGGCAGCTATGGCGGCACCGGCAGCTGGTCCTGATCGCCGGCTGCGGTGCAAGGCTGATCCGCTCCGGAGCCATTCCGGCGCGCACCGGGCCACCAGCGGTCCGAAATGCCAGCAATCCCGGCGAGTCGGCGATGAAACAGCCGAAATGGTTATGCTCCGATCCGACCCAAGCCATGGTTGTGTGCGGCCCGGGACAAGATCAGCCTTGGATCATCGAGGCGATCCTCGCTTCGATTTGACCGATCCACGTGGGGAGGACTTCACATGACGGACACCGTTACCGAAATCGATCGCGACCAGATCGCCAGCGACTTCAGGAAACTGCTTGCGGATCATCTGCCGCAGGAAGCGATCGACAATGCCGTGGCGCATCTGGAGAGCGCGCCCAGGGCGGCGGCGACGACGGCCTATCCCGCCAATGGCAGCGTCGCCTCGCTGATCGTCTACACCAAGTGCCAGTGCACGATCCTGAACGGCGGCAAGACCTTTGACGGCTCGGCCTGGGGCGTGACCTTCCCCGGCGGCGGCGCGCTCAAGGGCGACGTCTATACCGACGACATCAACAAGCTGTACGCGAAGACCTCCAGCTTCACGCTGGTGGCGACGCCGGTCTATACCAGCTTCATCTTCATGGACGACAGCGGCAACACGCTGGGCAGCTTCCAGGCCGGATCGATCTCGACCGTGGGCGGGATCGGCGGCGGCAGCGGCCACTGGCACTGAGCCGGACGAAGGGGGCGGCCGAAACGCGCACGGCCGCCCCTTTTCGCATCAGTCGTGCTCGCGGTCGCCCTGGCCCATATAGAGCTCGCGGCCGGTCTCGTTGTAGAGCTGCGACATCGCGGCCATGCCGGCCTCGGCATCTTCCGCCGCGAGGAAGCCCTCGACCGGGGCATTCTGCTTGGCGGCGAAGTCGCGCACTTCCTGGGTGATCTTCATCGAGCAGAACTTCGGGCCGCACATCGAGCAGAAATGCGCGGTCTTGGCGCCTTCGGCCGGCAGCGTCTGGTCGTGATACTTCTCCGCCGTATCGGGATCGAGCGACAGGTTGAACTGGTCGCGCCAGCGGAACTCGAAACGGGCGCGGCTCAGCGCATCGTCGCGGACCTTGGCCGCGGGATGGCCCTTGGCGAGATCGGCGGCATGCGCGGCGAGCTTGTAGGTGACCACGCCGACCTTGACGTCGTCACGGTCCGGGAGCCCCAGATGCTCCTTGGGCGTGACGTAGCAGAGCATCGCCGTGCCGTACCAACCGATCATCGCGGCGCCGATGCCGCTGGTGATATGGTCATAGCCCGGCGCGATATCGGTGGTGAGCGGCCCGAGCGTGTAGAAGGGTGCCTCGCCGCACGCCTCGAGCTGCTTGTCCATATTCTCCTTGATCTTGTGCATCGGCACATGGCCGGGGCCTTCGATCATCACCTGGACGTCCTGCTGCCAGGCGCGCTTGGTGAGCTCGCCCAGCGTGTAGAGCTCGGCGAACTGGGCTTCGTCATTGGCGTCGGCGATCGAGCCGGGGCGGAGACCATCGCCGAGCGAATAGGCGATGTCATACGCCTTCATGATCTCGGTGATCTCGTCGAACTTCTCGTAGAGGAAGCTCTCCTTGTGGTGCGCCAGGCACCATTTCGCCATGATCGAGCCGCCACGCGAGACGATGCCGGTGACGCGCTTGGCGGTGAGCGGCACGTACGGCAGGCGGACGCCGGCATGGATGGTGAAATAGTCGACGCCCTGCTCGGCCTGCTCGATCAGCGTGTCGCGGAAGATTTCCCAGGTCAGGTCCTCGGCGATGCCGCCGACCTTCTCCAGCGCCTGGTAGATCGGCACGGTGCCAACCGGCACCGGCGCGTTGCGCATGATCCATTCGCGGGTGTCGTGGATGTTGCGGCCGGTCGACAGGTCCATGATCGTGTCGGCGCCCCAGCGGATCGCCCAGACCATCTTGTCGACTTCCTGCGCCACGTTCGAGGCGACGGCGGAGTTGCCGATATTGGCGTTGATCTTGACCAGGAAGTTGCGGCCGATCGCCATCGGCTCCGATTCCGGGTGGTTGATGTTGTTCGGGATGATCGCGCGGCCGCGGGCGACCTCGTCGCGGACGAATTCGGGCGTCACGTAATCGGGGATGGCGGCGCCCCAGTCCTGGCCGTCGCGCTTGTACTCGGCGAGGCGGGCGCGGCCGAGATTCTCGCGCTCGGCGACATATTCCATCTCGGGCGTGATGATGCCGCGGCGGGCATAGTACATCTGCGAGACGTTGGCGCCGGGCTTGGCGCGCAGCACCTTCTTGCGGACGTTCGGGAAGGGCTGGACGCCGCCGCTGCGGTCCGGGCCGAGCTGGCCGTTATCCTCGGGACGGACTTCGCGCTGGGCGACTTCCTCGACATCACCGCGGGCGCGGATCCAGTCGCGGCGCAGCTCGGGCAGGCCGGCCATGATGTCGATCCGGGCCTCGGGATCGGTATAGGGGCCGGAGGTGTCGTAGACGCGGACCGGCGGTTCGCCCGACGACGGCTCGAGATAAATCTCGCGCATCGCGACCTTCAGCGGGCCGACATGGATCTTCTTCGAACCGCGGATCGCGCCGGTGGTGACGGCGAGTTCGGTCTTGGCGGGGATGTCGGCCATTCGTCACTTCTCCAAATCGGGAGAGGACGGTCGTATGGTGGCGGCCGCTCCCTCCCTACGCCGGTCTCAACCGGATCAGGTTCAGCGGGTCGGAGGCTGCGGCCTCCCTCTCAACCGCGACGAAGCGGTCCCCCGGGGATGGCCGTGTCTTAGGCGCTTGGGGAAGCGAGGTCCAGCACTCAGAAGGTGAGCGCCAGCCCCGCCGCGCCGGTCCACTGGTTGCGGTCGCCGGCGATGCTGACCAGCGGGCTGTCTGCGAAATCGTTGACCAGCTTGCGATAGGTACCGCCGGCGACCAGCGACAGGCCCTTGGTGAGGTTGCCGGTGAGCGCATAGGCGAAATAGCCGCCAAAGGTGATGTCCTTCTGCCCGCCCTCGGGGCGGAAGATGGGGAGCCCGCTGGCGATGCTCTGCGCCGGGGTGACGCCGAAATAGGTGCGGGCATAGCGATCCTCGACGATCTCCGCCGAGGCGGAGAGGCTGACCATCGCCTTGGTGCTGAGCGGCGTCGAATAGGTGACCACCGGGTTCCAGATGCCGGCCTTGTGCACCCGGGTGACGTCGCGGCGATAGGAGATCGTGACCGAGAGCTTGTCGAAATCGCTGGTTATCAGCCCGGTGCGGCCGATGCCGAAATAGCCGCCGACCTCGAGCGCGGAATCGACTTCGCCGAGCGCGCGGACGCGGGGATCGCGGATGGAATCGCGGTTGGAGCGGTTCATGTTGTAGACCGCGACGGGCCCGAGCTGGATATCCCAGCCAGGGCCGGTGCCGTTCGGGATCACGTCGAGCTGGGCGCGGTTGCCGACCAGGGTGAAGCTCATCCCCGCCACCGTGCCGTTGGCGACCGGGATCGGCGTCCAGCGATTGTGGCTGGAGCCTTCATAGTCCGGGAAATAGGCCGCGCCGACGCCCAGGGTAAGCCGCGCGGCGCCTTCGCTGGCGGCCTCGGCCACTTCGGCCGATTGCGGCGCGGCCTGGTCCTGCGCGCAGGCCGGGGCAATGGCGAGGAACGAGGCGGCAAGCGCACCGCAAAGTCGGATCATGGGGCACCCTCTGTCATGTTGCAGGCGCGAGAACGCCGCCCGGAGCGCCCAAGTTCCTATAACAGATAGCGAATTCGAACCTGTTGCCGCTGTGCATCAGCGCCCAGGGTGAAGCGCGCATCCTTGTAGCGGGGCGGGCCGAAACGGATCGCGGGGTTGCGCGAGAAGCCGAAACCCTCGCGCGGAATGCCGAGCATCGTATCGAGCTTCGAATTGCCATTGGCATCATGGATCACGGCAATCGCATAGTCACCGACCGGCAGGCCCTCGAGCCGGATGCGCGGATTGGCGGCCGGGAGCGTGCGCTTGAGCGCGCCCCTGCCGTCGCGGCAATCGGGAAAGTCGCCCGGATCCTGGACGAGGCAGAGCCGCACGACGCCCTTGGCCGAGCGCAGTCCGGTCATCTCGATCTCGAGCGGACCGCCGGTCTCAGCCGCGGGCGATCCGGCGCCGAGCAGCAGCATGGCCGCGATCGAAATCCCCAAGGCCCTTGTCGGTGCCGCAAAGCCGGTCCCAGTGGCGGAAATACAGTCCAAAATTGCACCCATAATGTTCGTGGTGACGCTGGTGATGGCTGGCGGTGATCAGCCAGGCTCCGAGCGGCCCCTGCCAGACGAAGCGGGGCCAGATCTCCCAGCCCATGTGATTGGTTACGCCCATCACAGTCATGATCGTCAGTACCAGGCCGAGCGCGCCGACATGGATCGGGATCAGGAACACCAGCGCCGGGATCACCACCGCACCGGTGACCGCTTCCCAGGGATGAAAGCTCATCGCGGCCCAGGCGGTGGGCGGCCGGCTGGCATGATGGACCGCATGCATCCGGCGGAACAGCGCCGGGCGGTGCATCCAGCGATGCGTCCAGTAGAACCAGGCATCGTGCGCCAGCAGATAGAGCAGCACCGAGACCGGCAGGTACCAGAGCGGGAAGGCGTAAACATCGGTGTAGATCCGCGTCCAGCCATGATTCTGCCAGCCCCAGGCGACCACACCGGCGGGCACGCCGTAGATGGCGGCGCTGGCAAGGCTCCAGCCGATCTCGCGGCGGATCTGCCGGTCGAGCCCGGTATAGAGGCCGGGATGCTTCACCCGCGTCGCCAGGGCGAAGCCGCCGCTCGCCAGCAGATAGCGCACGCCGACGATCAGCGTCATCGCGAGCGCGGAGAGGGCGATGGCAAGCATCATGGGCAAGGGCTTACCGCATTTTCCGGCCGAAGGCGCGCGGGGGCGAATTAATTGTGCAGCACAGCTTCGGATGCGTAACGAATCCTGCCCGTTTTTTGAGCAGACCTTCGCATCTGCACAAAAATTTACCCATGGGTAATATTTGATTGCGCCCAAACCCCACGGAATCGTGGGATTCTTGCGCTTGGCACGCTGTTTGCGACGAACCCCCTCGGGATAACCGCCAACGAGGGGGCGACATGAAGCTCATCATCGCCATCATAAAACCGTTCAAGCTGGACGAGGTCCGCGAGGCGCTCACGGGTGTCGGGGTCGCGGGGATGACCGTGTCGGAAGTGAAGGGTTTCGGCCGCCAGAAGGGCCAGACCGAAATCTATCGCGGCGCGGAATACAGCACCAACATGGTGCCCAAGATCAAGATCGAGGTCGTGGTGGGAGCCGATCTGGCCGACCGCGCCGTGGAAGCGATCCAGGCCGCCGCCAGCACCGGCGCGATCGGCGATGGCAAGATTTTCGTCCTCGATGTCGGCCAGGCCGTGCGCATCCGCACGGGCGAAACCGACGAGACGGCGCTGTAAGATGGGGGTCCAGATGAAACTTGCGATGAAGATTGCCGCGGGAGCGGGGCTCGGCGCCCTGTTCGCCGCGATGCCTGCCCTCGCGCAGGCGCCTGCCGCCGCAGCGCCGGTCGTGCCGACCGACGCGATGGTCAACAAGGGCGACGTCTCCTGGATGCTCGTCTCGGCCGCGCTGGTGCTGATGATGTCGGTACCCGGCCTCGCGCTCTTCTATGGCGGCCTGGTCCGCACCAAGAACATGCTCTCGGTGCTGATGCAGGTGCTCACCATCGTCTGCGTCGCCGGCCTGCTCTGGGTCACCATCGGCTATTCGATGGCCTTCACCAATGGCGGCGCGCTCAACCTGTTCGTCGGCGGCTTCTCCAAGGCGCTGATGCAGGGCGTTGACGCCAACACCTTCGCCGCGACCTTCTCGAACGGCGTCTATCTGCCCGAGACGACCTTCGTCGTCTTCCAGATGACCTTCGCGATGATCACCCCGGCGCTGATCGTCGGCGCCTTTGCCGAGCGCGTGAAGTTCACGCCGCTGATCCTCTTCGTCGTGATCTGGTCGATCCTCGTCTATTACCCGATGGCCCATATGGTCTGGTACTGGCCGGGTCCGGACTTCACCGCCGGCCTGCCCGACGACCATGGCTTCCTGTGGGGCAAGGGCGCGCTCGACTTCGCGGGCGGCACCGTGGTGCACATCAACGCCGGTATCGCCGGCCTGGTCGGCTGCCTCGTGATCGGCAAGCGCACCGGCTACAAGCAGGAGCCGATGGCGCCGCACTCGCTGACCATGACCATGATCGGCGCCTCGCTGCTCTGGGTGGGCTGGTTCGGCTTCAACGCCGGCTCCAACCTCGAAGCCAACAAGTTCGCTTCGCTCGCCTTCATCAACACCATGGTGGCCACCGCCGCCGCGGGTGCCGCCTGGGCGATCATCGAGCAGGTGGTGCACGGCAAGCCTTCGCTGCTCGGCGCGGCCTCAGGCGTGGTCGCCGGCCTGGTCGCGATCACCCCGGCCGCCGGCTTCGCCGCCCCGATGACGTCGGTGGTGCTCGGCATCGTCGCTTCGATCGGCTGCTTCTTCTTCGTCACCACGGTGAAGAACGCGCTGGGCTATGACGACACGCTCGACGTGTTCGGCGTGCACTGCATCGGCGGCATCATCGGCGCGATCGGCACGGCCGTCGTCGCCGACCCGGCGCTGGGCGGCCAGGGCTGGATCGACTTCACCGTGATCCCGGCGGTTGCCGGCAAGTACGACATGGCGTCGCAGCTGGTCACCCAGGCGACGGGCGTGGGCGTGACGCTGCTGCTCTCGGGCGGCGTGTCGGCGGTCCTGTTCCTGGCGCTGAAGTACACGATCGGCATCCGCCCGAGCGTCGAAGTCGAGATGGAAGGTCTCGACATCAACGCGCACGGCGAGCGCGCCTACAACTACTGACGAGATCGGGCGCCGCGCACACCTCTCCTTAGCGCGGCGCCCAACCGAGGTTCCTCCTGCGGACGACTGGGCCGGTGGTTTCGACCATCGGCCCTTTTTTTATGTTCGGAGTTCCCTCTCCCGCCTCCGGGAGCGGATCAGGCCAGATCTTCCTTGATGAACTGGGCGCAGCGCTCGCCGATCACGATGCTGGGGGCATTGGTGTTGCCGCCGACCAGCCGGGGCATGATCGAGGCGTCGGCGATATAGAGCCCCTCGACCCCGCGGACCTTGAGCCGTGGGGTGACCACCGCGCCTTCGTCCGAGCCCATGCGCGCGGTGCCGACCGGATGGTAGATCGTGTCGGCGCGCGCGCGGATCAGCCGCTCGAGCGCGGCATCGTCGTCGAGATCGATCGGATAGCGATCGCGGCCGCGATACTGCGCAAGCTGTGGTGCCTCGAGCACGCGGTACATCGCCCGCGTGCCCTTTTTGAGCAGCTCCAGGTCGCGCGGATCGCCCAGGAAGTCCGGATCGATCAGCGGCGCGGCGCGCGGATCGAGCGACTGGAGCCGGACGGTGCCCCGGCTTTCCGGCCGCAGCACGCAGGCATGGCAGCTGAAGCCGTGCCCGGGCACGGCGGTGCGGCCATGATCCTCGACGATGGCGATCAGGAAATGGAGCTGGAGATCGGGCCGCTCCAGCGCCGGATCGCTGCGCAGGAACGCGCCGGCCTCGGCATAGGGGGTGGTCATCCGCCCCTTGCGGCTGACCATCCAGCGGCCGATCGACCCGAGCGACTTGAGCGTGCCCGCCGCCGAGCGGCCGAGGAAGAAGCTGCCCTCGGTCTCGAAGGCGGCGACATAGTCGACATGGTCCTGGAGGTTGCCGCCGACCGCGGGGCGATCGATCCGCACCGACAGGCCCGTCTCGCGCAGATGCTCGCCCGGGCCGATGCCGGAGAGCATCAGCAGCTGCGGCGTCTGGAAGGCACCGGCAGCGAGGACCACGGCGCGGCGGGCGCGGATCTCGCGAGCCTGGCCGTCACGCTGATAGGCGACGCCCCAGACACGGCCTTCCTCGAACAGCACGCGTTCGACCATCGCATCGGTGATGATCTCGAGATTGTCGCGGCGATCGAGATAGGCGCGCGCGGCGGTCCAGCGCTCGCCATTCCTTTGCGTGACCTGGAACAGGCCGGCGCCCGATTGCCCGGCGCCGTTGAAATCGTCATTGCGCGGGATCTGGAGCTCGCCGCACGCGTCGATGAACGCCTCGGAGCCCGGGTGCGCCCAGAGCTGGTCGCTGACCCAGAGCGGACCCTTGTCGCCATGATAGTCGCTGGCGCCGCGGACATTGTGCTCGGCCTTTTTGAACCAGGGCAGCATGTCGTCCCAGCCCCAGCCGGGGCAGCCGAGGTCGCGCCACTCATCATAGTCCCTATGGTGGCCGCGGACATAGAGCATCGCGTTGATCGCGCTCGAGCCGCCAAGGCCGCGCCCGCGCGGCTGGTAGCCGCGCCGGCCGTTGAGCCCGCGCTGCGGCACCGTCTCGAACGCCCAGTTGGCGCCGGGGCGCTGGAACGGCATCATCCCGGGCATGCGGGTCTTGATGCTGGTGTTGAGGCCACCCGCCTCGAGCACCGCGACGCTGTACTTGCCGCCTTCGCTCAGGCGGCCCGCGACGGCGCTCCCGCCGGATCCCCCACCGATGACGACGATATCGGCTGCTTCCACGAATCCCCCCGTAGCTGCTCCCGCGCCTCCCAGCGCGCCTTTATGGTCTCGGATGTATCGCGGCTGCCATCGTGGCTCCAGCCCGGCGGCGCGATCATATAGCCAATTCGGGACTTCCAGTCCGGAGCCGCCCACACGTCCTTGGCGATGCCGATCCATTCGTGGAAGGCGGCCCAGAGGACGTTGAAGCTGCCCAGGTCCTTGACGATCCCGTAACGCGGCCGGTCGTCTGCGCGCTCCTCGACAAAGGTGCCGAACATGCGGTCCCAGATGATGAAGACGCCGGCATAGTTCTTGTCGAGATAGCGCGGGTTGGTCGCGTGGTGGACGCGGTGGTGCGACGGCGTGTTCATCACCGCCTCGAACCAGCGCGGCATCCGACCGACCATCTCGGTGTGGATCCAGAACTGGTAGATCAGATTGATGCCGGCACAGAAGAAGATCATCGCCGGGTGGAAGCCGATCAGGAACAGCGGCAGCCGGAAAGCGAAGCTCACGCTGATGAACCCGGTCCAGGTCTGCCGCAGCGCCGTGGTCAGGTTATAATGCTGGCTCGAATGGTGGATGACATGGCTCGCCCAGAACCAGCGCACCCGGTGGGCGGCGCGGTGGAAGGCGTAATAGGCCAGGTCGTCGAGCACGAAGGCGAGGACGAACCAGTACCAGGCGAAGCCGATGGTGAAGAGGCGGAACTGGTATAGCCACATCGCCAGCGCATAGACGAGGCCGGTGGTGAGCAGCCCAGCGACGGTGCTGCCGAAGCCGAGCGCGAGGCTGGTCAGCGTATCCCTGGGGCAGAAGCGGCGGCGATCGCGGATGCGGGCAATGACCATCTCCGCCAGGATCAGGATGACGAAGCCGGGAATGGCATAGGTCACCGGATCGGGGAGATGGGGCACCAGCATGGCGCTTGCTTACCCTGTTGTCAGTAACCTGTCACGCCGCGCAGCAGCACGACCCCGAAGCGCTTGTCGCCGCTGTCGACACGGAGGCCATCGGGGGTCGCCTGGCTGGTGAGCGGCAGCCGCAGATGCCGCGCCGCAACACGCGCGCCGTGCATTTTCAGCAGCGCGACATCGCCGGCCTTGCCATGGACGAGCGCGGCCCTGCCGTCGCTGCCGAGCAGTGCCTCTCCGGCGTCGAAGCCGGAGATCATCCCCTCCGCCGTCTCCCGCGCTTCCTCGGCGCTGGCGATCGCGGCGCCACGACCGAGCCCCAGCGCCCAGGCCACCAGCGTCATCACCAGGATGGCGCCGATCGAGCCCAGGGAGACGTAAAGCTGGTTCACGCCCTGCCCGAGAGCTGGTCGAGCAGCGGGCGGATGCCTGAGATGTCATAGCCGGCCTGGGCGGCCTTGGCGGTGATCTCGGCGGGATCGCCGCCGCGCGAGGCTTCGGCCAGCGCCCAGAGATTGCACGAGCGCGTGCCCGAGCGGCAATAGGCGAGCACCGGGCCCTTTGCTTCTGCGAGCGCTGCGGCCATCGCCTCGACCTGGGCGGAGGAGAATCCGGCATGCGTCACCGGAATCGCGGCATAGCCGAGCCCGGCGGCCTCGGCCGCGGCGCGGATCGCCTCGCCCTCGGGCTGGCCCATCTCTTCCTCGTCGGGGCGGTTGTTCACCACGAAGCTGAAGCCCTGCTCGGCTAGCAGGGCAATGTCCTCTGCAGCAATCTGGGGGGCGACCGAGATGCTGTCATCGACGCGGCGCAGGTTCATTGGCGTTCCACCTTCTGGGTTTCGAGGATCGGTTGGTTGGCGGCCCAGGCAGCGACCTTGCGCTCGGCGGCGGTGATGCCCTTGAGCACTTCCTCGGTCGCCTTGTCCTGGCAGCCCATGTCATAGACTAGGCGCGCATCGCCCCAATGGACCGTGCCATAATATTGATCGGTGATCCGAGCGCCGCAGACCAGCTCGCGGCCGGCATGCACCTCGCCGATTGCGAGCAGGCGGCGGATTTCGGCGAAACCCTCGGGGCCCGCGGCAAAGCCGCGCGTCACCAGCCGCTCGGCGTTGAACACGTCGGGCTCGGGCACGGTGTAGCTGCCCTTCCCCGCTGCATCGATCGTCCAGCGCGAGACCGGGCGGCCCCAGCTGTTGCGATCCATCGCGATGCTCGACAGCGCGGGCGCGGTCGTCGCGACCGGCGCGGCGGGGGCACAGGCAGCGAGCAACAGCGGAAGGGCGAAGAAGACTCTCACGCGGCCTCGCGGATCACTTGCAGGAAGGCATCACCATAAGCGTCGAGCTTGCGCGCGCCAACGCCCGAGATGTTGCCCATCGCGGCTATGCTCTCCGGGCGGAGCAGCGCCATGTCGCGCAGCACCGAATCGTGGAAGATGACATAGGGCGGCAGCCCGGTTTCCTGCGCGATCTCGCGGCGCTTGGCGCGCAGCGCCTCGAACAGCGGGTTGCCGACCGGATTGTCCCCGCCCGCCCGGCTGCCACCGCGCCGGCGGCGCTCGCGCTTCGGGGGCAGCACGAACGAGACCGTCGCGCCGCCCTTGAGAATCGCCTTGGCCTCGGGCCCGAACTCGAGCCCGCCATGGTCATTGGCGCGCAGGGCATCGCGCAGCAGCAGCGCGCGGGCGACGGGCTTGATCAGCGCGGCTTCCTCGCCATCGACGATACCGAACACCGACAGGCTCTCATGCCCGTTGGAGATGCTGCGATCGCTCGACTGGCCGAGCAATATGCTCTCGATATAGCCCACCCCGAACATCATGCCGGTGCGGAACACCGCCGAGAGGAATTTCTGCGCGGTCACCGTCGCGTCGATCGCGGCGGGCGGGCTCAGGCAATTGTCGCAATTGCCGCAGCTCTCCTGCGGCTCCTCGCCGAAATGGCGCAGCAGGATGCGGCGACGGCAGGTTGCGGTCTCGACCAGTGCGCCGAGCGACGTCAGCCGCGCCCGCTCACCGGCCTGGCGCGAGGGCTCGACTTCGCCGATGCGCTGGCGGGCGCGGGCGAAATCATCGGCACCCCAGAAGAGATGCGCCACCGCCGGATCGCCATCGCGGCCGGCACGGCCGGTTTCCTGGTAATAGGCCTCGATCGACTTGGGCAGGCCGGCATGGGCGACGAAGCGCACGTCCGGCTTGTCGATGCCCATGCCAAAGGCGACGGTGGCGACCACCACCATGTCCTCGCTCGCCACGAACGCCGCCTGGTTGCGACGGCGGACATCGGGATCGAGCCCGGCATGATAGGGCAGCACCGGGCGGCCGGTCTCGGCGGCGAGCTTCTCGGCGAGCTTCTCCACCCCGGCGCGCGTCTGGGCATAGACGATGCCGGGGCCGGGCGTCTCGGCGATCAGGTCGATCACCTGCCGCGTGGTGTTCTCGCGCGGGGCGATCGCATAGCGGATGTTCGGCCGGTCGAAGCCGGCGACGATCAGCCCGTCCTGCGGCAGCCCGAGCTGCTCGAGGATATCGGCGCGGGTATGCGCATCGGCGGTCGCGGTTAGCGCGAGACGCGGCACCTCCGGGAAGCGATCGAGCAGCGGGCGCAGCAGCCGGTAATCGGGACGGAAATCATGCCCCCATTCGGAGACGCAATGCGCCTCGTCGATCGCGAACAGGCTGAGCTTGGCCTGGGTGAGCAGGTTGCGGAAATACTCGTTCGAGGCGCGCTCCGGCGCGACATAGAGCAGGTCGAGCTCGCCCGCGCGGAACCGCTCGATCGTCTCGGCGCGGTTCTCGTCGACGCTGGTCAGCGTGGCGGCGCGGATACCCACCGCTTCGGCGGCGCGCAGCTGGTCGTGCATCAGCGCGATCAGCGGACTGACGACGACGCAGGTACCCTCCAGCATCACCGAGGGCAGCTGATAGGTGAGCGACTTGCCCGCACCGGTAGGCATCACCGCCAGGGTGCGTTCGCCGGCGAGAACGCGGGCGACCACCTGCTCCTGCACGCCACGAAAGGCGTCGAAGCCGAAGACCCGGCGGAGCGTATCGGTGGGGACCATCGCGCCCGGTTAGCGGGCGAGGGCCCGGAAAGTCGAGGCTATTCGCACGGAACTCCGTCCTCGGGCTTCCAAGGGAGCAGCGTGAAGTCGCTCACTTCGATCGCGCTGATCGCATAGGGCCAATGCTCGATGCTCGGCTTGCCCGGCATCACCAGACAGACATCGGTGGGAGCGGCCTGGCCCCGGGCGGTGATCCTGGCGCGATAGACGAGCGCCTGAGCATAGCCGTTATGGACGACCAGCATCGCATGGTCGGAGCCGGCTACGCCCAGGAAACGGAAACGGATCTTGCCGGCATCCGGCACCGGCGGGGCAGGCAGTTCGAGATCTTCCGGAAATGCCTGGCCTTCGGTGACAGGCGCCTTGGGCGGCTCCAGCCCCAGGAAATGCGCGCCGACCGCAGTTTCGAACCGGGTGGGTATCGCCGGTGCCTTCCGGGGCGCGACCGGCTTGCCGCTGTCGAGCGTGAAGGTGACTTCGTCGCCGATCGCAAGCTTTACGCCCTGCGCCGCGGCGGGGCTCGCCACCACCATCATTGCAGTGCCCAATATCCATGACGTGCCGCGCATCGCCCTGTCCTCCCCCTGTTTCCGCGCAACTATCCGTCAGCCGCCAGGCACCGGCAAGCAGGGTTTGCACCGGCACGGGCGCGCGCTAGCCTGACGCCATGTCCAGCTTTCGCATCGGCCGTCGCGGCCTGATCGCCGGTGGCGCCGCCGCGCTGCTTCCCCTGCCCGCCACGGCCAAGGAGGACTGGCGCGCGCTGGCCGGCGAAGTGCGCGAGAGCATGCGCTGGGCCTGGCGGAACTACCGCGAGAAAGCCTGGGGCAAGGACCAGATCATGCCGGTCTCGGGCGGGTCCGAGAGCTTCTCGATCAAGGGGAAGCATGTCGGGCTCAGCCTGATCGAGGCGCTCGACACGCTGTGGCTGATGGAGCTGGACGCCGAGTTCAAGGACGGGGTGGACTGGATCCACGCCAATCTCGATTTCGACGTGGACGGCGAAGTCTCGGTGTTCGAGACGATCATCCGGCTGGTCGGCGGGCTGCTATCGGCGCATCTCGCCAGCGGCGACAAGCTGCTGCTCGCCAAGGCCAGGGATCTGGCCGACCGGCTGATGCCGAGTTTCGATCATTCGCCGATCGGGCTGCCGCACCGCTTCATCAACCTGAAGACGGGTGCGCTGCGCGATCCCATCACCAATCCGGCCGAAGTGGGCAGCTGCATCACCGAGTTCGGCACGCTGAGCCGGCTGACCGGCGATCCGCGCTATCACAAGGCGGCCAAGCGCGCGATGGTCGCGCTGTTCGGTCGGCGATCGGAGATCGGGCTGATGCCGGATTCGTTCGACTGCATGACCGGCGAGTGGAAGAGCCGCCGCGCGACGATCGGCCCGCCTTCGGACAGCTACTACGAATATCTGTGGGACGGCTGGCAGCTGTTCGGCGACCGCGAGTTCCTGGTGATGTACAAGAGCTGCACCGCGGCGATCTTGGAGAACCAGAAGGTCGAGCTGAACGGCGATACCTGGTTCGTCGATGTCGATTTCGAGACTGGCAAGCGGATCAACTGGGCGCAGGACGAGCTTTCGTCCTTCTATGGCGGGCTGCTCGCCCAGGGCGGCGATACCGCCGCTGGCGAAGCCTATACCCGCAGCTGGGACAAGGTGCAGGCGAAGTTCGGCATCCTGCCCGAGGGCTATGACGCCGAAAAGGGCACGCCGACCACCAAGACCAACGCGCTGCGCCCCGAGCTGGCCGATGCCGCGTTCAACCACTGGCTGCTCGACCGCAAGGAGGAATGGCGCGCGCTGGTCGCCCGGCATTTCCGGGCGATGCAGCAGTGGAACAAGGCCGCGTTCGGCTATGCGACCATGGCGGATGTCACCACCAAGGCGCAGGCGGACCATTGCCCGGGCTACTGGTGGTCGGAGCAGATGAAATATTACTGGCTGATCTTCTCCGATTGCCGCCGCTTCGATTACCGGAAGAACTATCTCTCGACCGAGGGGAATGTGCTGCTGGGGTTCAAGCGCTGACCTTCTACCTCGTCATCCCGGGCCTGACCCGGGGTCCCGCTGCCCTATATCGCCGCCAGAAGCGGGACCCCGGCTCAAGGCCGGGGTGATGATTGAGACGCAGGCGTATCGCTCACAGCTTTTCCACCGATGCCGCTTGCCCCCATCCCTCTCCATGCGCCAAAGCGGATGGGATGACGGTACGCGTGGACATGGGGCAGGACGGCAAGGGTGATGCCGTCGCCATGGATCTCGAGGAGCTGCTGGCGACGCGCTTGCTCGTCCAGGGCAATTCGGGGTCTGGCAAATCGCACCTGCTGCGCCGCCTGCTCGAGAAGAGCGCCGGCCATGTCCAGCAGGTGATCATCGATCCCGAGGGCGATTTCGTCACCCTGAGCGACCGATATGGCCATATCTCGATCGAGGCCGCCGATTACAGCGAGCGCGAGATCGCCCGCTTCGCCACCCGCATCCGCGAGCATCGGGCGTCGGTGGTACTCAGCCTGGAGGGGCTGGAGGCCGAGGGGCAGATGAAATGCGCCGCGGCATTCCTCAACGCGATGTTCGATGCCCCGCGCGACCATTGGTACCCGGCGTTGGTGGTGGTCGATGAGGCTCAGCTGTTCGCACCTTCGGGCGGCGGCGAGGTTGCCGAAGATGTGCGCCGCGCCTCGTTGAGCGCGATGACCAACCTGATGTGCCGCGGGCGCAAGCGCGGCCTTGCCGGCGTGATCGCCACCCAGCGCCTGGCCAAGCTCGCCAAGAACGTCGCGGCCGAGGCTTCGAACTTCCTGATGGGGCGCACCTTCCTCGATATCGACATGGCCCGCGCCGCCGACCTGCTCGGCATGGAGCGCCGCCAGGCCGAGGCGATCCGCGACCTGGCCCGCGGGCATTTCCTGGCGCTTGGCCCCGCGGTATCGCGCCGGCCGATCTCGGTGCAGATCGGCCCGGTCGAGACCAGCGCGCGCAGCGGCAGCCCCAAGCTGACTCCGCTGCCCGAGGCCCCCTCCGCCGAGCTCAAGGACCTGCTGCTGGCGCCCGCCGAGCCCGAATGGACGCCGCCGACGCCCCCGGCTCCTTCCGCCCCGCCCCAGCTCGCCAGCGATCGCCTGCTCGAGGCGCTCGCCCGCTCGACGCCGGCGCGCGAGGAAATCCCGGACGTCGATCCGGAGGAAGCGGCGCAGAAGATCGCCGAGGTGCTGCGCGACATCACCGCCGACGAGGAAAGCACCTATCGTTCGCCGTCCGTGCTGTACCAGGACTTCCTGGTCCGCTGCCGGATGGTCGGGCTCGCACGACCGCCGCTCGATCTGTCCAGCTTCGTGCGCCGGCTCTCGGCGGCACGGGCCGGCATTCACGGCGACCCCGACGACGACTGGGCGCAGGCGCTCGAAGCGGCGCGGGCACTGCCCGACGACATGCTCGGCCCATTCCTGCTGGTGGCGCGTGCCGCGCGCGAGGGCGCACCGTGCCCGAGCGACACGGAGATCGCGGCGACCTATGGCACCAGCTCGCTCGGCCGCGTCCGCCGCCTGCTCCAATATATCGAGAGCAAGGAGCTGTTCGTGACGCGCACCGACCTGTCGGGCAAGCGCTCGATCACCATCCCGCGACTGGGCTGGACCACCCAGCCGGCGGAGATCGGCAGCAGCTAGAGCCCGCGCAGCCAGGCTTCGGTTGCGTCGACATGCGTCACCGGGAGCATATGGCCGCCGTCGAGCAGCGCGACCGTACCGTTCTGGACATCCGACGCGGTCTTGCGGCCGTGCAACTCGGGATCGAGCAGCGCGTCCTGCCGGCCGTAAAGGATCGAGACCGGAATCGCGATTTCGCCATAGCGCGGCGCCTGGACCTGCATTGCCCCGGGTGCATGATCGATCTCGAAACAACCCATCTGGAAGCTCGCCGGGCGGATGGCGAGCGCGCCGCCGGCCTTGACCGGGAAATCCTCGGGCAGCGGATCGGGAGCGAAGACGGCCGTCGTCTTGGCCTTGCCGGTGCGCATTGAGAGCGGCACCGCGATCGTCCAGGCGATCAGCGGGCGAAGCGGCGCTGGTATCACCAGCCCCTTGAGCGGCGCGGGTGCTTCATCGATTGGCTGGGTGAGCGGGGCGATCAGGCCTAGGCCGCGCACCGCCTGCGGATGGCGCAGCGCCAGCGCCAGGCTGACCGCACCGCCCATCGAATGACCGACCAGCAAGGGCTTTTCCAGCCCGAGCTTCGCGATCGCCGCGGCGACGGCATCGGCCTGTGCGTTCAGGTCGAGGCGCGGGCCGGTGAGCGTGGAATAGCCCCAGCCCGGACGATCCATCACGATGACGTGGTGATCGGCGGCGAGGCGGCCGGCGAGCGCATAGGTGAAGACGCGCAGCTGGCTCATGATGCCGTGGATCATTACGATCACCGGGGCATCGGCCGGGCCCATCTCGACGACATGCATGCGCACGCCGGGCACTTCGACCTGGCGGCCGTCCATCGGCACCCAGCGCTCGACCCCGCGCGCGACATAGCCGGACCAGAGAACGAGCGCAGCGATCACCACCGCCAGCGCAACCAGGAACCAGATCATCGCCCCTCCTATTCGGCGGGGACTTCCTCTCCGCCCTCGGCCTCACGCTCCTGCGCCTGCCGCGCCCACATTTCGGCATAGAGACCGTTTTTGCGCAAGAGCTGGGCATGCGTGCCCTGCTCGGCCACCCGGCCTGCCTCGAGCACGATGATCCGGTCGGCATGTACGACCGTGGAAAGCCGGTGCGCGATGACGATGGTGGTGCGGCCATGCTCGATCGCCTCGAGCGTCGCCTGGATATCCGCCTCGGTACGGCTGTCGAGTGCGCTGGTCGCTTCGTCGAGGATCAGGATCGGCGGGTTCTTCACCAGCGTGCGTGCAATGGCGACGCGCTGCTTCTCGCCGCCGGAAAGCTTGAGCCCGCGTTCACCGACCCGCGTCTCGAAACCGTCGGGCAGCGACTGGATGAAGCCGGCGATCGCGGCACCGCGCGCCGCGGCGGCGATTTCGTCGGGAGTCGCACCCTCGCGGCCATAGGCGATGTTGTAGCCGATCGTGTCGTTGAACAGCACCGTGTCCTGCGGGACGATGCCGATCGAACCGCGCAGCGACGACTGAGTCACGTCGCGGATATCCTGCCCATCGATGGTGATGCGGCCGCCGGTGACGTCATAGAAGCGGTACATCAGCCGTGCGAGCGTCGACTTGCCGGCGCCCGAGGGGCCGACCACCGCAACGGTGGCGCCGGCCGGAATGTCGAGATCGACGCCCTTCAGGATCTCGCGGTCCGGATCATAGCCGAAATGCACGCCTTCGAAGCGGACATGGCCGCTGGCGATGGCGAGCGGCACCGCGTTCGGCGCGTCCTTCACCTCGGCGGCGCTGTCGAGCAGGTCGAACATCGATCCCATGTCGATCACACCCTGGCGGATCGTGCGATAGACCCAGCCCAGCATGTCGAGCGGGCGGAAGAGCTGGCTGAGCAGCGTCGAGACCAGCACCACGTCGCCCGCGGTGAACTTGCCCGAGGACCAGCCGAAGACGACCAGCGCCATGCCCGCGCCGAGCATGGTGTTGGTGATCAGCGCCTGACCGATATTGAGCCAGGCCAGACTGTTCTCGCTGGTGGTCGCCGCGCGGGCATAGGCGGTGACGGCATTCTCGTAGCGCCGCGCCTCGCGCTCCTCGGCGTTGAAATACTTCACCGTCTCGAAGTTGAGCAGCGAATCGACGGCATGGGCGACCGCGCCGGTATCGAGATCGTTCATCTTCTCGCGCAGCTTCGAGCGCCAATCGGTCACCCAGCGGGTGAAGGCGATGTAGAGCACGACCATCGCCATGGTGCCCGCGACCAGCCACACGCCGTAGCGCGTCCAGAAGATGCCGACCACGAGCGCGAGTTCGAGGATCGTCGGGGCGATGTTGAACAGGAGGAAATAGAGCATCGTGTCGATGCTCTTGGTGCCGCGCTCGACCACCTTGGTGATCGCGCCGGTGCGCCGCTCGAGATGGAAGCGCAGACTCAGCTGGTGCAGATGCCGGAACACATCGGCAGCGAGGCGGCGCGTGGCATCCTGCCCCACCTTCTCGAACACCGCGTTGCGGAGATTGTCGAACAGCACCGTGCCGAAACGGGCGAGCGCATAGCCGGTAACCAGCGCCACCACGAGCCAGACCGCGTCGCGTGACCCGCCCGCCATCCGGTCGATCGCCCCCTGCAGCGCGAAGGGCGCGCCATAGACCTGGACCAGCTTGGAGATGACGACGAGCCCGAGCGCGATGACGATGCGCACGCGCAAGCCGGCCGCGTTCCTGGGCCAGAGATAGGGAAGGAAACGCCGCAGCGTGGCGAGCATCGGGCGCTCGCCGGCGGGTGCATCGGAATTGGAAGCCATCACGCGTGATTTGGGGCGCTCGGCGCCGCGATGCAACGGTTGGACGCGCGAGCCGTTGTTAACCTTTGAAGGAGGCGGCGATGGACCAGGTCTTCTATCTGCTCGCGATCATGGGTTGCAGCGACGACAATCTCGACTGCCGGCAGGCGCGGATCGAGCCCGCGCGCTACACCAGCTTTGCGCGTTGCCAGGAGGCGGTGGCCGATGCTTTGCGCCGCAATACCGACCTCGATTACCCGGTAATCGCCGGCGCCTGCCAGCGCCAGACGCCGGAAATGGCACGCCAGGGCGCCCCGAAACTGGACGGCAAAGGCCGCTAGCACCGCCTTCCCGTTTCATTTATGTTGCAGATGCGAAACTGTTTCGGGGGAAACGGAATGAAGCAGCTGCTTGGTGTCGTGGTGGGACTTGCCGTGGGGATTGGGGTGATCCTGGGGCTGCGCTGGATCGGGATGCATTATGCGATCCCCGAGGATTTCATGCCCGGCATGAACCCATCTCCGCAGACGATCACCGTCGGCAGCTGGGCGCTCGGCGCGCTGGCAGGCGGCGTGGCGGCGGTGCGGATCGCCGGCACCCCAGCAAGCGGCTGGATCGTCGCGCTGCTGGCGATCGGCTTCGCGCTGATCCAGAGCCTGATCGCGCCCCATCCGCTCTGGATGCAGTTCGCAGCAGTTGCGGCACCGCTGCTCGCAGGCGCCATCGTCTCCGGAATCGCGCGGCCGGCCTAGCCTCCGACCCGCTGGAGCTGCCAGACTTCTCCGTCGGCGGACTGGAGGACCAGCATATTGCCCTGGCGGCGCACCGCATAGACGTCGACACGCCCGGCTTCGCGCGTCTCATCGCCCGTGCCGTCGCAATCGAGGCTGAGCGCCCGGACGGACTCGCTCTTCAGCACCAGCCGGCCATCGGCATAGCCGGCCATGCCGTCGCGGCGCGTGCCTTCGCGGATCTCGCAGTCATTGGTCGGCGAAGCGGTGCGGCGCTTCTCGGTGGTCCATTTGAACCGGCCATCGGGCTGGATGCGCAGGCGGACCATATAATGGACCTGCATCGGCACTTCCTCGTCGCGCAGCACGGTGCTGGTCACCGGCCCCCGCCCGGTGACCATGCCGCGGCCGGCAAGCGAAGCAGTCGGCCGATCGCGGAGCACCGGCACGCGCACCAGCTGGGTGCGCGTGGACGTCTGATCCCATTGCCCGGCCAGTTCGGAAGCTCCCTGGGGCGCATCCTGCGCAGCGACAAGCGCCAGGCAAGCGAGCGGGAAAAGGAGGATACGCATGGCGAGCGGGTTCCCCCATCCGCGGGCGTTCGTCTTCCGTCCCGCGACCAAGCCGGCGGCGGCCGCGTTCAATCGGGACGCGAGCGGGTCCAGAGATCGGGATCGCGCGGTGCAGCGGGATAGAGATCCCGGCGGCGCAGCGCCTGCCACCAGGACCGGGCGATCCAGCCGAGCTTCTCGAAGCCCGACGTGGAGACCCGGTGATCCCATGCATGTTCCCCGCGTGCGGCAACCTTCTCGGCAATCGCGCCATAGATGCCGGTCGCGGCGAGCACCGCCCAGGCCGAGCGAAAGCCGAGCTTCGGGGTGCCGACACGGGCGCTCGCGGCATAGTCCTCCGCTCCCCGCGCCAGCCGCCCGGCCAACACGGCAAGGCGCTGGCGGAAGGGCGGCTTCATGTGCTGGCCGGGCGGGATATCCATCTCGACCAGCCAGTCATCGGGCAGATAGCAGCGCGCGATCCGGTCGTCCGCCTCGATATCGCGGGCGATATTGGCGAGCTGGAAGGCGATGCCGAGATCACAGGCGCGATCAAGTGTCGCGTCGTCGGCGGGCGACACGCCCATGATGATCGCCATCATGCAGCCGACCGAGCCCGCGACATGATAGCAATAGCGATAGAGATCCACCTCGTGCCGGGGATGCCACTCGTCGGCGTCGAGCGCGAAGCCCTCTACCAGGTCCCAGACGAAACGGTGCGGGATGCCGGCCTCGGCCACGACGATGCGCAGTGCGTCGAACGCCGGATCACCGATCCACTGCCCATCCAGCGCCGCTTGCGTGAGCAGGCGGATACGGGCGAGCCCCGCCTGCCTGTCGCTTTCGCTGGCGCCGTGGCCATGATCCTGGCCGTCGGCAAGATCGTCACAAGCGCGGCACCAGGCATAGAGCAGCCAGGCGCGCTCACGCGTCCTGCGGTCGAACAGCCGGCTGGCGGCCGAGAAGCTGCCCGAACCGCGCGCGATCGATTCCTGCGCGGTCGCGACGAGCGCGGCACGCGAAGGAAGCGTGGAACTCACAGATCGCCGCGTCGCATCTGCACGATCGTCTCGACCGGCTTGGCCGCGACCATCTTGTCGAGCAGCCCTTCGAGCGTGCTGTCGACGATCAGCATGTTCTGGTGCTGCGGGCGGACGAAGCCGACCTGGCCCATATGCTCCCAGAACTCGACGAGCTTGTCATAATAGCCGGCGATGTTGAGCAGGCCGACCGGATCGGTGTGATAGCCGAGCTGCGCCCAGCTGAGCGCTTCCCACAGCTCGTCCATCGTGCCGGTGCCGCCGGGCAGGTTGATGAAACCGTCGGCGATGTCGGTGAAGCGCGCCTTGCGCTCGTGCATGGTAGCGACGACGTGCAGCTCGGTGCAGCCGCGATGCGCGACTTCGGCATTGACCAGCAGCTCGGGGATCACGCCGATCACTTCACCGCCCGCCTCCAGCGCCGAATCCGCCACAGCGCCCATCAGGCCGAGCTTGCCGCCGCCATAGACGATGCCGATGTTGCGCTCCGCCAGCGTGCGCCCGACATGGCGCGCGGCCTCGATATAGACGGGATCGGCCGGGCTGGCCGAACCGCAATAGACTGCGACGCGCTTCATATTCTGGTCTTTCCGAAAGTCATGGATCGCCCCGCATTCGGCCAGAACGCGCTTCGGGGCAAGTCGATCAGAGTCACTTCCCGTCCCCCAGCATCAGCGCCGCGGTCGCCTTGGCGCTGCCGACCACGCCCGGGATGCCCGCGCCCGGATGGGTGCCGGCGCCGACGAAGAAGAGATTGTGGATCGCATCGTCGCGATTGTGGGTACGGAACCAGGCGCTCTGGGTGAGGATCGGCTCGAGGCTGAAGGCCGAGCCCATATGCGCACCGAGATCGTCGCGGAAATCGGGCGGCGCGTAGCTGAACTTCGTTACGATCCGATCCTTGAGGTCGGGGATCAGCCGACGCTGGATCTCAGCGAGGATGCGCTCCTCGAGGATCGGGGCGATCTCGTCCCAATTGGCCGGGAACTTGCCGAGATGGGGCACCGGAGCGAGTGCGTAGAAGGTCGCATGCCCCTCCGGCGCCATCGCCGGATCGCTGGCGCTGGGATGATGGAGATAGAGCGAAAAGTCCTCGCTCAGCACGCCATGCTCGAAAATGTCCTCGAGCAGCCCCTGGTAGCGCGGGCCGAACAGGATCGAGTGGTGCGGGATGTCCGGAAAGGTCCCGCGCACCCCGAAATGGACGACGAACAGCGAAGGCGAGAAGCGCTTGCGCTGCAGGCGCTGCGCCGCGCGCTGGCTGGAACGCGAGCCCTTGAGCAGGTCGCGATAGCTGTGGACCACGTCCGCGTTGCAGGCCACGGCATCGACCTGCAGCTCATAGCCGCTCATCGTCCGCACCCCGGTGACGAGATCGCCGAGCGTCTCGATCCGCGCGACCGGATCGCCGAGCCGGATCGTGCCGCCAAGCCGTTCGAAATGGCGAACCATCGCGGCGACCAGCTGATTGGTACCGCCTTCGGCCCACCAGACCCCGCTCTTGCGCTCCAGCTGGTGGATCAGCGCGTAGATAGAGCTGGCAGTCATCGGATTGCCGCCGACGAGCAGCGTGTGGAAGGAAAATGCCTGGCGCAGCTTCTCGTTGCGGATGAAGCTCGCGACCTTGGCGTAGACCGACCGCCAGGCGCCGTATTTTGCGAGCGCGGGCGCGGCGCGGACCATCGACATGAAGTCCTGGAACGCGACATGGCCGAGCTTCACATAGCCTTCCTCGTACACGCCGGCGGAATATTCGAGGAAACGGCCATAGCCGGCGACATCCTGCGGCTCGAGTCGGGCGATCTCGGCGGCAAGCGCATGATCGTCGTTGGAATAGTCGAAGCGCGTGCCATCGGGCCAGAACAGCCGGTAGAAGGGCGTGACCGGCATGAGCCTGACGTCATCGGCCATGCGGCGACCGGAGAGCTGCCAGAGCTCCTCCAGCACTTCCGGCGCGGTGATGACAGTGGGGCCCGCATCGAAGGTGAAGCCGTCGCGCTCCCAGAAATAGGCGCGGCCACCGGGCTTGTCGCGCGCTTCCAGCACCACGGTCTCGACACCCGCCGATTGCAGCCGGATCGCCAGGGCCAGCCCGCCGAGCCCGGCACCCACCACCGCGGCGCGCTTCACCGGTACGATTCCCGGATCGCCGACAGCGCGCGGCCGACCGGCACCGGCGGTTTGCCCGAGACGATGCGCAGCCGGTCGAGCAGGGTCGAATGGCCGGCATAGAAGCGGCCGATCAGCTGGGGATCGAGACGATAGAAGCGCTGCAGCACGCGGTAACGCTCCTCGGGTTCGGCGGCCTTGAACAACATGGCGGCCAGCATGCGGTAGAAATGGCGGCGGCGCCATGTCGATCGCGCGAAATCATGAAGAAGATTGTGCAGTGCGGCGCCACCGAGATCACTCGCCGCCGCGACCAGCGTGGCGGTGCGCACCGCATCGGGCAGGCTGTAGCTGGTCAGCGGATGGAAGAGACCGGCGCGAGAGCCTGCCTTGGCGACCTTGTCTCCGCCGGCACGCCAATACGCCTCGAAACTGCCGCCCATCACCACCGGCAGCACGCCGCCTTCCTCCCGGACGATACGATCGACCTTCCAGCCGCGCCCCTCCGCATAGGCATCAAGCCGGCTGCCGAGCAGCACAGGATCGATATCGGGCGTGTCGCTGTAATAGGTATCCTCGGCGAAGACACCGGTAGTCGAGAAGGGCAAGGCGTAGAGGAAGCGATAGCCATCGAGCTGCTCGACCGTCGCGTCCATCACCACCGGGCGCTCGAGATGATGCTCGCCGCGCAATTCCAGCTCGCGGCCGTAGAATTTCTGCCAGCCGCAATGGAGCATCGAGAGATCGCCGGGGCCACGGCAATCGATCACCCCTTTCGCCTCGATCCGGTCGCCATCGGCGAGGAGGACGGCGGTGGGCGTGACTTCGGCGACGTCGCGCCGGGTCATCACCGCCTGCTCAGGCAAATCGCCGCGGACGACCTGGTCGAACCGGCGCGATTCGATCGAATAATAGCCGGTGCGCAGCGTCCGCGAGACCGCGGGAAAGGCGACGTCATAGCTGCGCCAGCCATGGCAGATCAGCGGCGCGGTCAGCCAGCGATCGGCCGGCGCGACATCGCTGGCGAAGAAGGACCAGAGATGGTTGCCCCCGATCCGGCTGCCGCCCTCGACGATGCGGACATCGACATCGGGCCGCCGCCGGCGCAGCGCGAGCGCGATCAGGCCGCCGGCAAGTCCCCCGCCGACAATCGCCACGTCGCAGTTGATCGTTGCGGGCATGACACAGGCCTAACCCAGCGATTCGCCCGATTCCAACAAAAATGCCCCTCCCGCACGCGACGGAAGGGGCAGGTGTGGTGGGAGCGACCGCGATGCGGCCACGCCCGGAGCGCGGAAGGGTGTCAGGCGGCCTTGAGCAGCGGCCATTCGGCAGCCATCGCCCGGGCGACCGCGGGCCGGGCGCGCATCCGCTCGCGATAGGCGGCAAGCACCGGCCAGTCGGCGAGCGGCACCTTGCTGAACTCCGACCAGTTGAGCACCGCGACCAGATAGGCATCGGCGACGGTGAAGCGATCTTGGAGGAATTCGCGGCCTTCCAGATGCTTCGACAGCACGGTGAAGGGCCGGGCGTGGCGGGCGCGCGCCGCCGCCTGCTCGGCCTCCGAATAGCCCTTGCCAAGGATCGGCATGTACACCGCCTTGTGCAGCTCGGTGCTGACGAAGTTCAGCCAGGCGAGCATCCGGTAATGTGCGTCGGAAAAGCCGGTGAAGCTGAGCGCACCCTCGGGCGCCAGCTCGGCGATATAGGTGAGCACCGCCGGCCCTTCGGTGAGGACGAAACCGGTGCCGGTCTCGATCGCCGGAACATAGCCCATCGGCGAAATCTCGGTGAAGTCCCTGCCATCGGCCAGGCGCAAATCCCGGGGCACCTGGACATAATCGGCGTCGAGCCCGGCTTCTTCCAGCGCGATGCGCGCCGCCAGCGAACAGGCGAAGGGGGTGAAATAGAGCTTCATGACGAGTCTCCCTTGTATTTTTGTACGATCTCGCACAAAAATAATCGGGTCAAGGAATTTAATGCGAACCGATACAAAAATAGCCAGCCGGGGCCGTGGAAGGCCGCGCAAGTTCGACGAGGAAGCGGTGCTGCGCGCCGCGCTCCAGCGCTTCCGCACGCTCGGCTATTCGAACACATCGCTCGACGACCTGGCCGAGGCGACGGGAGTGAACCGGCCGAGCCTCTACGCCACCTTCGGCGACAAGAAGGCGCTGTATCTCGCCGGCCTGGCGCGCACCCATGCCAGCGTCGACGCGACCTTCCGGGCGCTCCATGAAGCTGCCTATCCGCCCGAGAAGATGCTCAAGGCACTGTTCATTGGCGCGATCGAGGGGTTCCTGACCGGCGAGGACGGCCCCTCGGGCTGCATCGCGGTGAATACGGCCGCGACCGAGGCGGTGACCGATCCGGACATCCGCGCGGCCCTGGCGGCGTTTGTCGCATTGCAGGATGGCTGGATCGAGAAGCTGATGGCGCAGGCCGGCAGCGCGGATCCGCTGGGCGATGCGCAGATCGCCTCCTCGGTGATCCATTCGCTGAGCACCCGAGCCCGCGCCGGCACGCCGCGCGAGGAACTGATCCGGATCGCCAAGAAGGCGACGGCACTGCTGCTCGGCTAGACTGCGGCGTCCAGAATCGCGCGCGCGCGCTCGACATCCTCGTCGTCGACCATCACCCGAACCGGGATCAGCAGGTACGAGCCATCGGCGATGCTGGTGCCGGCATCGAACACGAAGCTGGGGATGTCCTCGTCCTCCAGCCGGCCCTGGACGATGAAAGCTTCCTGCCGGTCGAACCGGCCGATCTCGACAAGCGCCATCAGACGGGTTCCTCGCTGGGATTGCGTACCGGCAGGCCGTCGATGCTGTGGGTGCGCACCGCATATTTGGCGAAGCGCGCCGAGGCGCCGTGCTTGACATGATATCTGCTGAGCGTCTCGCGCTCCCGATCGAACGTCATGTGCGGCACTGCCCAGCCGCAGCTGCTCTGCGCGCCGTCCACGCTGACATCGAAGATCTGGCGGGTACCGGGCAACAGCGCGAAATGCGCGGCCAGCTCGGCCCATTCCGGATCCTGGGGCAGCACGGGCTTGCCATGGCCATAGAGGCGCAGGATCAGCGCGGGACTGTCAAAGGCGCAGAACATGATGGTGATGCGGCCATCGGCGATCAGGTGCGCATGCGTCTCGTTGCCCGAGCCGGCAACGTCGAGATAGGCGACGCGGTTGGGTCCCAGCACGCGGAAACAGTCCATGCCCTTGGGGCTGAGGTTCACCCGGCTTTCAGGCGCCGCCGTCGCGACGAAGAACATCGGCTGGCGCGCGATGAAGGCGCAGTGATCGTCGGTGAGCGCATCGAAGAACTCGGCCATGCCGCGTTTCTAGACGATCCGCGGTTTGCGGGGAACACCCGGCGAGCACTCCAGATGCGCACGATCCCATTTGCCGAGATCGGCCGCGGCATCATAGGTCGACTGGAGAAAGCCGAGCAGCATCGCACGCGGGTCCTCCGCGGTACGGACGGCGTCATAGTCGAGCAGCCATTCGCCGAGGCCGTTGTCGAAATAGGCCGGGGCCGGCACTTCGGCATCGGCATAACCCTCGGGCGCCGGATAGCCATAGGCGTAGAAGGCTGGTTTCGGAAACGCGTCGCTCCCCGGCCAGAAACCGGCGCTGGCTTCCTCATGGCTATAGGCTTCGCAGGTCACCGCATCGGGCAGGCCGGGGAATCCGCCCGGGTGCTTCGGCGCGGTGCGGCCCGAGAAGCGGGTGACCGCGAGGTCGAAGCTGCCCCAGAAGAAATGGACCGGGCTGGCCTTGCCGAGGAAACCGGTGCGGAACTGCCGGAAGACCCGGTCGATCCAGAGCAGCACCCGGTGGAAGTCGCGCACCGCTCCGCCATTCCAGGGGCGCTCCGCGGTGTCCTCGACAAAGGGCACCGGATCGGGGACTTCGCTCGGGACGCCATTGAACGCCACCGGCGTGCCCAGCGCGGCCAGCGCGGCGACCAGCGCGGCGTGGAAATCGGCGACGCTTCCGGGCCCGAGCGGGATGCTCGCCTCGCCGCCGCTGTCAGTCGTAAGCCGGAGCTCGCTTTCGAGCAGGTCGAGATCGAGCTGCAGCGTGGCATCGTCGCACGGGATCGGCCCGGTCGTCAGACCCCAGGCCATCGGATAAAGCACGACATGCCAGCTATGGTTGAGCCAGGGGGTATGCGCGAGGCGGACCTTGCCGATGATCTGGGTGATCAGGTGAAGGTGCTGCGCGGTACCGCGCCAGCTGGTCCAGTCGAGTTCGGGAAGCGCCTGGTTCATGCCCATTTCCTATCCGATCGGCCCGGCGAACAACAGCTTCCACCCCGCGACGATAAGCCAATGCGTGCAGACGCAGGGCCAGATGCTGCCGGTCGCGCGGTAGAGGCGCACGAGCAGAGCGCCGAGCACCGCGACGATCATCAGGAAGCGCGAATCGAGGAATATCGCCGACCAGGGCGGGCCGAAGGTCAGTGCCTGGAAGGGGTGCCAGAGGACGAACATGCCGACCGCCAGTGCCGCCTGCCATAGCGGGAAAGGGCGATCCGGCGGCGGGACGATCAGGCCGCGGAAAACCAGCTCCTCGCCCAATGCCGGAACCAGCATCAGGGTGAAGAAGACGCCCAGCCAAGGAAGGCCGAAGGGCATCGGATCGAAATGGGCGAGGCCGGTGGCGAAGGCGAGCAGTGCGATGAGGGGCAGCCCCCAGAGCAACTCCCGCCCCACTGCACGCCAGCCACGCGCATCCGGCCAGGTGACGAGCGCCGCGTGGAGGCGACGCCCGGCCCGGATCACGCCGCGGTGCCGCCCACCGTCAGCCCGTCCACCAGCAGCGTCGGCTGGCCGACACCGGCCGGAACGCTCTGCCCGCCCTTGCCGCACATGCCGACGCCTTCATCGAGCGCGAAATCGTTGCCGATGCCGGTGACCTTGTTGAGCACCGTCGGCCCGTCGCCGATCAGCGTCGCGCCCTTGATCGGCGCGCCGAGCTTGCCGTTCTCGATCAGATAGGCCTCGGTGCAGGAGAAGACGAACTTCCCCGAGACGATATCGACCTGCCCGCCACCGAACGACTTGGCGAAGATGCCCTTCTTCACGCGGCTCAGCAGCTCGGCGGGATCGTCCTTGCCGCCCTTCATGAACGTGTTCGTCATGCGGGGCATCGGGGCGTGCTGGAAGGATTCACGACGCCCGTTGCCGGTGGGCGAAACCCCCATCAAACGCGCGTTCAAACGGTCCTGCATATAGCCTTTGAGGATGCCGTCCTCGATCAGGATCGTCTCGCGCGTCGGCGTGCCCTCGTCGTCGATCGACAGCGAACCGCGACGATCCGTCAGCGAACCGTCATCGACCACCGTCACGCCCCGCGCCGCAACCCGCTCGCCGATCCGTCCCGAAAAGGCGGAGGTGCCCTTGCGGTTGAAATCGCCCTCGAGCCCGTGCCCGACCGCCTCGTGCAGCAGCACGCCCGGCCAGCCGGGACCGCACAGCACGGTCATGTCGCCCGCCGGCGCATCGACCGCGTCGAGATTGACCAGCGCCTGGGCCAGCGCCTCGTCGATCGCGCGGTTCCAGGTCTCCGGCTGGAAGAGGTTGTCGTAGAGCGTGCGCCCGCCCAGCCCGAAGCTGCCCGTCTCGCGCCGGCCATTCTGTTCGACCACGATGCTCACATTGAGCCGCACCAGCGGACGGATATCGGTGGCGATGAAGCCGTCCGGCCGGACGATCTCGACCACGCTCCACGAACCGGTGAGCCCGACCGAGACCTGCTGCACCCGCGGATCGCGCGCCCGCGCCGCCGCGTCGATCGACTGGCAGAGGTTCACCTTGTCGGCGAAGGGCACCAGATCGAGCGGATCCTGATGCGTGTAGAGATGGCGGTTATTGCCCTGGGGCGGCGGCGCCTTGCCGGCCTTGCCCGGCTCGATCAGCGCCATCGTCTCCGCCGCGCGGCGGATCGCGGCGGGCGTGATCTCGTTGGCGTGCGCAAAGGCCGTGGTCTCGCCCGACACCGCGCGCAGGCCGAAGCCCGACTGGGTATCGAACGACGCGGTCTTCAGCCGGCCATCGTCGAAGCCGAACGCCTCGGTCTTGCGATACTGGAGATAGAGCTCGCCATCCTCGGCGCTGGCCAGCGCCTCGGCGGTGAGCTTCGCGGCCGTCTCGGGATCGAGGCTGTCGCGATAGATATAGCTGCGCGGATCGGTCGGGATGCTCATCCGGGGAATATAGGTCGCTTCGGCGAAGAGTCACGTCGGCGAGAGTGCAACATAGTGCGCCCCTTAGGTTCCCCGGCGACGGCCGGGGCCCAGTCTCGACGCCAATCGAGAGCACGGTCCGCCCTCACAACGCGCATTGCAGCTGGGCCCCGGCCTTCGCCGGGGAACAGCTGAAACAACAATGCGCCGGATTTGTGCTTAGACGCTCGCGCCAGCCGGGTGATCGGGAAGCTGGCTCTGGTCGGCGCCGTCGGCCGGGCCGCCGATCAGCACGAAGCGGCGATCGCAATAGCCGCAATCGACATAGCCATGCTCGTCGATCTGGAGGAACACGCGCGGATGGCCAAGGGCGGCGGGCAGGCCGGGGCCGGTGCCGTCACAGGCGACGCGGGCGGAAGCGGTGCGGATAAGCTCGGGCAGGTGCGCGGTCATGCCGCGCCTATAACGCCGCGCATCGCCGCTCGCAACGCACAGCATGACCCGGCGGGATGACAGCGTGGTGGCTTATCCCCTATAGGCACCCCCGCGTCGAGAAACGGAAGAGGTATGTCCCCTACCCTGGAGATCGTCGCGCCCGCGCCCCGCGAGGCGGCGCAGCTTACCATCGTGCTCTGGGCCGCCGCCCTGTCGGTGATCGTGCCGGGCATCGCGGTTTCCGGCCAGATGGCGGGCCTGGGCGAATGGATCACGCTGATCTGGGGCACGCTGGCGGCGATCCTGCTCGCATCGCTGATCTATCTCGCGCTGCGCTGGGCGAGCGGCCGGCCCTTGTGGATCGCGCTGCCGCTGGGCCTCGCCGCCTTGCTGGTCACCGCGCTGCTCCAGATGGCGGCCGATTTCGGCGGCCAGTTCTTCGTCCATGCCTTCATGGACACGCGCGTGCCCGATCATTCGCCGCAATCGCTGCTGCTGGTGACGGTGATCTATTTCCTGATCGACGGCTGCACCGCCGCGCTGTTCGTGATCCTGGGCACGGTGCGCCGTATCCGGCTGCGCGAGCAGGAGCTCGCCGCCGCCCGCGTCGCCGGGCTGGAAAGCGAGCTCAACCTGCTGCGCCTGCAGCTCAACCCGCATTTCCTGTGCAACTCGCTCAACGCCATCTCCAGCCTGATCCTCACCGAGCGTATCGGCGAGGCGAACCAGATGGTGGAAGGGCTGAGCGGCTTCCTGCGCGCGACGATGGACCTCGATACCGGCATGGTACCGCTGGCCGACGAGCTGGAGACGGTGGAACGCTATCTGGAGCTGGAGGGCGCGCGCTTCGGCAGCCGGCTCCAGGTGTCGATCGCCGCCGAGCCGGGGATGCTGGGCCAGCAGGTGCCGAGCTTCCTGCTCCAGCCGCTGGTCGAGAATGCGATCAAGCACGGCGTGGAAGCCACCGCTGGCGATTCGACGCTCGACATCGCGGCGCGGCGCGAGGGCGATGCGCTGCTGCTGATCGTGGAGAATCGCGGCGCCGGCCCCCGGCGCCCCCCTTCCCGCCCCGGCCATGGCATCGGCCTGGCCAACACCAGGGCGCGGCTGGGCATGCTCTATGGCGCCGCCGCCCGGCTGGACGGGGCGCCGATCGAGCAGGGCTATCGCGCGACGATCCGGCTGCCGCTGGCCGAGGCAAACGCAGCGGTCCACGCCGCCTGACCTTTGCCGCGGGCGCGCAAGCGTCTATGCGGCGGGCATGACTCAGGCGGCCATTGCGATCGACTCTCTCTGCAAGACCTATCAGGGCGGCAAGCGCGCGCTCGACGGCGTGACCTTCGACGTGCCGCGCGGGCAGATCTTCGGATTGCTCGGCCCCAATGGTGCGGGCAAGTCGACGCTGATCAACATCCTGGCGGGGCTGGTCAACAAGACCGGCGGCACCGTGTCGATCTGGGGCTTCGACATCGATGCGCACCCGCGCAACGCCAAGGCGAGCATCGGCATCGTCAACCAGGAGATCATCTTCGATCCCTTCTTCACGCCGAAGGAGACGCTGGAGATCCAGGCCGGGCTCTACGGTGTGCCCCGGGACAAGTTCGACGCGATGGCGCTGCTGCGCGCCGTCCACCTCGAGGACAAGGCCGACGCCTATTCGCGCACGCTCTCGGGCGGGATGAAGCGCCGGCTGATGGTCGCCAAGGCGATGGTGCACTCGCCACCCGTGCTCGTCCTCGACGAGCCGACCGCCGGTGTCGACGTCGAGCTTCGCCAGCAGCTCTGGGCCTATGTCCGCGAGCTCAACCAGCGCGGCGTGACGGTGGTGCTGACCACCCATTATCTCGAGGAAGCCGAGCAGCTGTGCGACCGGATCGCGATCATCAACCACGGCAAGCTGATCGCCAACAAGCCGACCCGCGAGCTGGTGGGCATGGCGCAGGAAAAGGTGGTCGAAGTCACCGTCGACCGCGACGTGGCGACGGTGCCGGACAATGCCTGTTTCCAGAAGGTGGAGATGAAGGGCGAGCGCACCCTGGTCATCACCTACCGCAAGGACCAGGCGAATGCCGGCGAAGTGCTGGGCGCGGTGCAGGGCGCGGGTCTCGGCATCGTCGATGTCTCGACGCGTGAGGCGGACCTGGAGGACGTGTTCCTGAACCTGACCCGGGCGGCGAACGGCTGACGCCGCCTTCGTGCGCGAGGCCCGTTGCAGGGCCTCTGCCCGGCAACGGGCCAGTCCGCCCGCCTCCCGCGCCTTGCCGCGGCAGCCATATGCCGAAAGCGGCGTCCCGCCCCGGCATGCCGATGGTCAATTACTTCCCGCCGCCGGTAATCCGGTCAAGACTCCACCTCAGCAAGACCAGAAGAACGCTACCCAAGAACCACTTATAACTAAAACTACCAAGCGCGACCGCAATAGAAACACAAATAGTCATCTGAACACCTCGCATAATACATAAGCAAGTCCTTTGCTTATTTTTGGAAAACAGCAGAAGCATTTCGCCTAAGCTGCTTCCGCATAATACACCCCCCACAGCAGACGATTCCATATCTATTTTCGAGTTGCTCAATCCGGCGATACGCGGCCGGATGCAGAGAGCCGGGCTGGGCATCGTCGACGCCTGGATGCGGGAGGCGTATCTGACGGGTTCCTGAACCTGACCCGGGCGGCGAATGGGTGAGGCTTCGCCCCTGTTCCCCGGCGAACGCCGGGGCCCAGGCTCACAAGCGGGAAGGCAGAGAAACCCTGGGCCCCGGCTTTCGCCGGGGAGCGGGATTGCTTCTAACCGGCAATCCGCACGTCCCATTTCCGGAACTCGATCAGCCAGTCGGGTGCGCCGGACAGCCACATTTCCGAGCCCAGCTCCATCAGCATACCGGCATGGAGGTCGAAGCCGGCACGGCTGATCTCGATGATCGGGGCGAGGCCGTTGCCGGGGACGACCCAGAGCAAGTCGTCGGGGCCGATCCGCGCGGCGAGCGCGGCGCGGGCGAAATCGGGGCGCTCGTGCTCGAATATGGTTTCGTGAATGTGCGGGATCGCGCTCCAGTCGAGATGGAACATACCGGCGGGAACGAGGTCGCCGCGCCAGTCCGGCCGGTCCTCGTCGTCGCGGTAGCGCAGGCGGAAGGGGGTGCCGGCGGCGGCGAGCTTCTCGTCATCGCCCCATAGGGCGGCGCGCTGTTCCTCGCGGCTGATCCGCCCGCGCATCGCCTCGCGCCGGGCGGCGATCTCGCGGCGCTTCGCCTCGTCCATCAGCGGCGCCGGTACCGGGCGAAGAAGGCCCACATCGCGTCATTGTCCGCCGCCCAGACATGGCCGGCGCCACGCGTGATCCGGCCGGCGACTTCGGTGCCGGCGCGGCAGTTCGCATAGCGGACCTCGTAGAGCTTGTCGGTCAGGTCGCGCTGGACCGGGCCGGTGCGGCACAGGTCGAGATCGGCCCAGCGGCGCAGCGCCGTCGCCATCGTATATTGCCAATAGCCGGCACCACCGCCCTGGATCGGATTGGTGCCGTCGGCATCGCCGGCAAAGGCGATCACCGGCATCGGCCGGGACGGCTGGCAGGTGGCGGGATCGGGGACGCGCTTGTCGCTCGCCAGCGGATTGCCGGCGCGCAGGCCGACCACCGGGGCGATCGCGGCGAAGCGCGCGGCGGCGACGCAGCCGAGCCAGCTGGTCATCCGGCCGCCGCCCGACAGGCCGGTGGCATAGACGCGGCTGGTATCGATGCAGCGATTGGCGGCGAGCCAGTCGATCGCCTTGCCGAGAAAGGCGACGTCATCAGCATCGCCCGGGCCGGGGATCCTGCCCGAGACGGTGGGGACGCCGGGAATGTTCCAGACATAGCCCTTTTCCAGCGGGATGCCGGCATCGGGGGCGAGGACGATGAAGCCATGCGCGTCGGCCGCGGTGGCGAGCTTCGAATTCTCCAGCATCGCGGCACCCGTGCCGCCGCTGCCATGGAGCAGCAGGACCAGCGGCGCCGGACGGGCGCGGGAGAAGCCGGTGGGGAGATGGAGCATCGCGGCGCGGCCGGTGTCGCCGATGCGCAGCTGCACCGTCTGGCCGACGGCACCGAGCGTGCAGCCCTTGGCGGCCGCGGGGGCCGCGCCGAAGGCGGCCAGGGCGGCCATGACTAAACCCAGGCTTTGGCGGCGCATGTCTCTCTCCCGTTGCAGCACCCCTGCCTAACGCCTAGTCCGGGCAGGAACCAGCGGAAGAGACATGTCGGACGATCCCCATAGCAGCGACGTTCTTGTGATCGGATCGGGTGCGGCGGGGCTCACCGCCGCGCTCAACCTGGCCCAGCGTTTCAAGGTTACCGTGCTCGCCAAGGGCGGGTTCGCCGAGGGCTCGACCGCCTGGGCGCAGGGCGGGATCGCCGCGGTGCTCGAGCCCGGCGACACGTTCGAGAGCCATATCGAGGACACGATGATCGCCGGCGCGGGGCTGAACGACCGCGCCACGGTGGAGATGGTGGTCGAGAACGCACCGGCGGCGATCCGTCGGCTGGCCGAGCTGGGGGTGCCGTTCAACACCGAGGGCGGCGCGCTGCATCTGACTCGCGAGGGCGGGCACAGCCATCGCCGCATCGTCCATGTCGACGACGCCACCGGCCTGGCGGTGCAGACGGCGCTGCTGAAGGCGGCGCAGGCCCATCCGAACATCACCCTGGTGCCCGACCAGGTGGTGATCGACCTGGCGACCAGCCGGCATGAGGAGCGCTATTCGGGCGCGGGCAATGTCTGGGGCGTCTATGCCTTCAACCGGGCGACGAACCGCGTGGAGCTGTTCACCGCGCGGGCGACCGTGCTGGCGACCGGCGGCGCGGGGCGGACCTATCTGTTCTCGACCGCGCCGAGGGGCGCGACCGGGGACGGCATCGCCATGGCGTGGCGCGCGGGCTGCCGCATCTCGAACATGGAGATGATGCAGTTCCACCCGACCTGCCTCTACAATCTCGAGGTCAAGAACTTCCTGATCACCGAGGCGGTGCGCGGCGAGGGCGGGCGGCTGCTGCTGCCCCCCGATGCCGGCGAGGAAGCGGGCAAGCGCTTCATGCCGGAGTTCGATCCCAGAGCCGAGCTGGCGCCGCGCGACATCGTGGCGCGGGCGATCGACCATGAGATCAAGCGGCTCGGCCTCGACTATGTCCATCTCGACATCAGCCATATGGGCGCCGAGTTCGTGAAGCATCACTTCCCGACGATCCATGCGCGGCTGCTCGATCTCGATATCGACATGACGCGGGAGCCGATCCCGGTCGTCCCCGCCCAGCATTACACCTGCGGCGGCGTGATGGTGGACCGCGACGGGCGCACCGACCTGCCCAATCTCTATGCGGCGGGCGAAGTCACCCAGTCCGGACTGCACGGCGCCAATCGCCTGGCGTCGAACTCGCTGCTGGAATGCTTCGTGTTCGGCGAGGCGGTGGCCCGCCACATCACCGCGCACTGGGACGCGCTGCACCCGGTGCCGGCGATCCGGCCCTGGGACGAGAGCCGGGTCACCGATTCCGACGAGGAAGTGGTGATCAAGCAAAACTGGACCGAGATCCGGCGCTTCATGTGGAACTATGTCGGCATCGTGCGCACCACCAAGCGGCTCGAGCGCGCGGCGCACCGGATCAAGATGCTGCGCGAGGAAGTGGCGGACTATTACGGCCATTTCCGGGTGACGCCCGACCTGATCGAGCTGCGCAACCTGCTGGAAAGCGCCGACCTGATCGTGCGCTCGGCGCTCCACCGCAAGGAGAGCCGCGGGCTGCACTACAACCTCGACTATCCCGAGACGCTGCCGCAGGCGGTCGACACGGTGCTGGTGCCCTGAGCGCCAGAAGGATCTTCTGGGGGGCGATCGCGCTGGCGGCGCTGCTGCGTGCCGTTGCCGCCATTCCCTTCATCGTCGGCTGGTTCGACGAGATCTGGCAATATCTCGAGCCCGCCTGGCATCTGGTCGCCGGGCCCTGGGTGCAGACCTGGGACTATCGCGCCGGCCTGCGCAGCTGGCTGATTCCCGAGCTGCTCAGCCTGCCGATGGGGCTGGGGCACGCACTGTCCCCCGATACGACGCTGCACCTGTTGCTGGTGCGGTTCACCCTGGCGGCGCTCTCGCTGGTGATCGTGGGCGCGGCGGTGGCGCTCGGGCTCAGGCTGTCGCGATTGCACGGGATAGTCGCAGGGTTCGTCGCGGCGACCTGGTTCGAGCTGGTCTTCTTCGCCCCCCGTGCGCTCTCGGAGCCGATCGGGCTGGCGCTGCTGATGGGCGCGGTCTGGCTGCTGCTCGCGCGGGACCGGCTGGGACCTCGCCAGTTCGCCCTTGCCGGGCTGCTGATGGGGCTCTGCTTCGTCGCGCGTATCCAGTACGCCCCTGCCCTGCTCACCCTGGCGATCCTGACCGCGCGCGGGGACGGGCGCGGCGCCTGGCTGCCAATGATCGCGGGCGGCTGCGGCGCGCTGGCAGTGGATGCGCTGGCCAATCTCGCCATGGGCGCCGTCCCCTTCCGCTGGATGATCGAGGCGGCGCGGATCAACATCGTCGAAGGACGCGCCAAGGCCTATGGCACGATGCCGGTCACCGGCTATTTCGCGCTGATCACCTGGTACTGGACCCTCGCCGCGGCGCCGATCCTGCTGCTCGCCTGGGTCGGGGCGAAGCGCTACCCGGCGCTGCTCTGGATCGCGCTGGTCCATCTCGGTTTCCACTCGCTGATCGGCCACAAGGAATATCGCTTCGTGCTGGCGAGCACCGCGCTGCTGGTGATCCTGGCGGCGATCGGCAGCGCCGACCTGTTGCGCCGCGTGCCCCGCCGCCGGCTGGCGCTGGCCACCGCCGGCACGCTCTTGCTGTGGGGCGGGACCTCGGCGGCGCTGGCCATGGGGCATTTCCGGCCGAACTGGACGATGGAAGCCGATCTCGCCGCCGCACTGGAGCGCGCCGGCCGGCCGCCCGCGACCTGCGGCCTCGCGCTCTATCGCCCGCGCGACACGGTCGCCGGCGCCTATGCGCTGTATCGGCGCGATACCCCGATCTATGTGATCGGGACGCCGGCGGAAGCCCGGCGGCGCGCCGATGCATTCGACGTAGTGGTTGCACCGCGTACGCATGTCGCCGAGCTGCCCCGCCAATATCGCCTCGAAAGCTGTGCCGCGCCGGGCATCACCGATGCGCCGGGCTGCGTCGCGCGGCGCATCGGCAGCTGCACGCCGGATCCGGCCGCGACCAGTCTCAACGCCTGGCTCGCCGCCGGCGGCAATTGAAACCTCAGGATTTTCCCTGCGTTCTGGCCAAAAAGTGCGTCCGGTTTCCGCGATGTTCACGCTTCACCGCTACAAGACTGGCATTCGTCGCAACCCGGGATAGCGCGGCCTTTCGCGATACGCACATCCGCTACATGATTCCGAACGGGTAAAGGGTCGGGTAAAAGTGTTTAAGTTCGAGGACTTCTCGAGATTTCAACGGGCAGTGACGATCGCGGGCCTTGGCCCGGCGATGTTGGTCGGCTGCACGGTGCACGGGGATCCCTCGCTCGCGACCTTCGCGCCCGCCAGCTACGGCGTGAGCCTGGCCTTCCCCTGGGAAGGCAGCGCCAAGCCGACCGCAGCCACCTGGAAGCCGAGCAGGCCCGCACCGCAGGGGCTGGTCAGCGCGATCGACGGCATCACCCGCAATTTCGACGGCCTGGTCGGCGTGGCGGTGACCAATGTGCGGGACGGCTGGATCGTCACCTCGAACGACGCCGCGCGGCCGATGCCGCAGCAGAGCGTGTCGAAGCTCTGGGTCACCATGACGGTGCTCGACCAGATCGACCAGGGCAAGATCCGCCTCGAAGACCCGATCACCATCACCAAGGCCGACTTCACCCTGTTCCACCAGCCGATCGCCGCGCTGGTCAAGGGCGACCAGGGCTATACCACCACGGTCGGCGAGATCGTGCGCCGCGCGATGCAGATGAGCGACAACACCTGCAACGACAAGCTGCTCCGGCTGGTCGGCGGGCCGGACGCCATCCGCGCCTTCCTGGCGCGCAAGGGCATCACCGGCGTGCGCTTCGGCCCCGGCGAGCGCCTGCTCCAGGCAGGCACTGCCGGGCTGGAGTGGAAGCAGGAATATTCGATGGGCAACGCCTTCATGGTCGCCCGCTCGCGCCTGTCGCCGGCAGTCCGGCTCGCGGCCTACGAATCCTATGTGAAGAATCCGCCCGATGGCGCGGCGGCTGCCGGCATCTCGGTGGCACTCGCCCGGCTGAAGCGCGGCGAACTGCTGTCGCCGGCCTCGACCGCCTGGCTGATCCGGACGATGGATGGCGCCAAGACCGGGCGCTACCGCGTGCATGGCGCGGTGCCCGCCGGCTGGGTCTATGGCCACAAGACCGGGACAGGCCAGGACCTTGGTTCGCGCACCGCGGGCTTCAACGATGTCGGCATCCTCACCGCGCCGGACGGCACTTCCTATGCGCTGGCCGTGATGATCGGCGACACTCGCCGCCCGATCCGCGAGCGCCAGATGCTGATGCAGCAGGTGGCGCAGGCGATCGTCGCGCATCATGGCAGCACGCCGCCGGTGCAGGACACTGCCGATCCGGCGTGGAAGGCCTTCACCAGCGGCAAGTAAGTTCGGGCGCAAGCAGCGGAAGGCGCGCGGGGCCGCAACCCGCTACCCGGCGCCATGCTTGACCGTTTCGACTGGACCGCGATCGCCGCATCGCTCGACACACAGGGCTGGGCCGTGCTGTCCGGCCTGCTCTCTCCCGCCGAATGCGCCGGAACCGCCGCGTTCTACGATGCGGAAGCCGGCTTCCGCAGCCGGGTGGTGATGGCGCGGCACGGCTTTGGCCGCGGCGAATATCGCTATTTCGCCTATCCGCTGCCGGACATCGTCGCGCAGCTGCGGACCGGGCTCTATCCGCCGCTCGCCGCGATCGCCAATCTCTGGAACCACCGGATGGGAATCGAGCAGCGTTTCCCGCCGGCGCATGGAGATTTTCTCGCGCGCTGCCACGAAGCGGGGCAGCGCCGCCCTACCCCGTTGCTGCTTCGCTATGGTCCGGGCGATTACAACTGCCTGCACCAGGACCTGTATGGCGAACATGTTTTCCCGCTCCAGCTCGCGGTGCTGCTCTCCGCGCCGGGTGAAGACTTTACCGGCGGCGAGTTCGTGCTGACCGAGCAACGCCCGCGCATGCAATCGCGTGTCTCTGTGGTGCCGCTACGCCAGGGCGATGCGGTGGTCTTCGCGGTCAACCAGCGCCCAGTGCGCGGCAGCCGGGGCGATTACCGCGTGGCGATGCGTCATGGCGTCAGCGAAATCCGCGCCGGGCATCGGCATGTACTCGGGGTGATATTCCATGATTCGGTGTAATCTCGACTCGCCAGCGTAACGAAAGCGCCGGATAGTCCCTGAAACTTCCGGGGGAGCTCGTCGCGTGGATATCCGGCTCAACTTCATCAACAGATCGAACGACACCCACAACACGCAGGTACTGTTCTATTCGGAGAACCTGCCCCCTGCCCAAGCGGGTCCCGCAGCCGCCTGGAAGGTGATTCGCAATTGCGGGCCGGGCAGCAATCACCCCTTCACCGTTCCGGCGGCTTCGCAGATCAGCTATCTCGACAGCGACGGCAATTACACGCCGCGCCTGCCGGCCGAGCCCGGCCAGAGCTTCACAGCGACCTTCACCAATGCCGGTGACACGATCCAGATGACTGGTCCGGCGAGCAACCCCCAGGCAATCGAGCTGATCAATACCCTGCCGAGCGGAGCGATCACCGCGCAGATCTACAAGGACGGCAGGCTATATTCGGGCGGTGCCGTCATCCATCCGGGGGCAAGGGCCGAGTTCGTGCTGGAACCCCGGCTCTGGATCGGCACCTTCTCCCATATGACGCCGGCGGATTCGCCGGTTCCGATCAGCGTGGCGCAGGACAATAGCGAGATCTCGCTGCTCGGCATCGCCAGCGCCGATATCGTGATGACCGGCAGCGGCCCGGGCGACGAGGCCTCGCCCTTCCAGTTCACCCTGCAAAATATCGTAATGGCCTGAGGGGCTTTGTTCGGCGCACCGGCTCGGCTATCCCGGCGCGGCAATGCCTCATCTCTATCTCGTCGATGGCTCCGGCTATATCTTCCGCGCCTATCATCGGCTGCCGCCGCTCACCAACAAGCATGGCGAGCCGGTGGGTGCCGTCTATGGCTATACGACCATGCTGTGGAAGCTGGTCGACACGCTGAACAAGGCCGACGGCCCGACTCACATGGCGGTGGTGCTCGACAAGAGCGAGCACACCTTCCGCAACGAGCTGTACGACCAGTACAAGGCGCACCGCCCGCCGGCGCCCGAGGATCTCGTGCCCCAGTTCCCGATGATCCGCGACGCGACGCGCGCCTTCTCGCTGCCCTGCATCGAGGAAGCCGGCTGGGAAGCCGACGATTTGATCGCCAGCTATACCAAGGCGGCGCTGGCCCAGGGCTGGCAGGTGACCATCGTCAGCTCCGACAAGGACCTGATGCAGCTGATGACCGATCCGTCGGTCGACATGCTCGACACGATGAACAACCGGCGGCTGGGCCCGGCGGACACCGAGGAGAAGTTCGGCGTCGGCCCCGAGAAGCTGGGCGAAGTGCTGGCGCTGATGGGCGACAGTGTCGACAATGTTCCCGGCGTGAAGGGCATCGGCCCCAAGACCGCCGCCAAGCTAATCCAGGAGTTCGGCACGGTCGAGGCGGTGCTGGAGGCGGCACCGGCGATGAAGCCGTCCAAGATGCGCGACAATCTGATCGAGCATGCCGATATGGCGCGGCTGTCGCACCAGCTGGTGCAGCTCGCGAGCGACGTGCCGCTGCCCGAGCCGCTCGAGGATTTCGCGCTGCAGGGCATCCCGGATGCGCCGCTGCGCGCCTTCCTCGAGCATCACGGCTTCCGCACCCTGCTCAACCGGCTGTCGGCGGTGGCCGAGGCGCCGGTCGAGACGCATGAGACGCCGGGGCTGGAGGAAGACCCGCCCTGCAATCACGACGGCTATGAGACGGTCACCGACGAGACCGCGCTCGATCGCTGGATCACCATCGCCAGGCATCAGGGCTGGGTCGCGATCGATACCGAGACGACCGGCGTCGATGCGACGCGCGCCGAGCTGGTCGGCGTGTCGATGGCGCTGCACCCCAACCTCGCCTGCTATATTCCGCTCGGCCATGGCGGTACCGACATGTTCGCCGAGAAGCCGGTGCAGATCGATCGCTCGGTGGCGATCGCCAGGCTGAAGCCGCTGCTCGAGGACCCCGCGGTCCTCAAGATCGGGCACAATCTGAAGTACGACATGATCGTGCTGGGCCGTGTCGGGATCGATGTCGCGCCCTATGACGACACGATCGTGATGAGCTTCGACCTCGATGCCGGCCTGCACGGCCACGGCATGGACGAGCTGGCGGCGACGCACCTTTCGCACAGCTGCATCGCCTACAAGGACGTGGTCGGCACGGGGAAGAACCAGCTCGGCTTCGGCCAGGTCGATCTCAAGGCCGCCACCCGCTACGCCGCCGAGGATGCCGACGTCACGCTGCGGCTGTGGCGGCGCTTCAAGCCGCGGCTGGCCTATGAAGGCTCGACCCGCGTCTATGAGATGGTCGACCGGCCGCTGGTATCGGTGATCGCCGGCATGGAGCGCGAGGGCATCAAGGTGGATGCGCAGGTCCTCCACAAGCTCTCGACCGACTTCTCGCACCAGATCGCGGCGCTGGAGGAAGAGATCCACGGCATTGCCGGGTTCAAGTTCACCATCGGCAGCCCGAAGCAGCTCGGCGACGTCCTCTTCGACAAGATGGGGATCAAGGGCGGGCGCAAGGGCAAGTCCGGCGTCTATTCGACGGACGTCAACGAGCTCGAGCGGATCGCGGCGGACAAGGATTCGCCGGGCCGCGAGATGGTGCTCAAGGTGCTCGACTGGCGCCAGCTCACCAAGCTCAAGTCGACCTACACCGATGCGCTGCAGGCGCAGATCAATCCGGCGACCGGCCGCGTGCATACGAGCTATTCGCTCACCGGCGCGCAGACCGGGCGATTGAGCTCGACCGACCCCAATCTCCAGAACATCCCGATCCGCACCGAGACCGGGCGGCAGATCCGCGATGCCTTTGTGGCGGAGCCGGGCAATGTCATCCTCTCGGCCGACTATTCGCAGATCGAACTGCGGCTGGCCGCGCATATCGCCGACGTGCCGGCGCTGCGCGAAGCCTTCGAGCAGGGCGAGGACATCCACAACCGTACCGCGATGGAGCTGTTCGGCGAAGTGAACCGCGACACCCGCGGCCGCGCCAAGACGATCAACTTCGCGATCCTCTACGGCATCTCGCGCTGGGGCCTGGCCGGGCGGCTCGACGTAACGCCCGACGAGGCGCAGGCGATGATCAACCGCTATTTCGAGCGCTTCCCGGGGATCAACCGCTACATCGCCGACACGCTGAGCCTCGCCAAGGAGCGCGGCTACACCACCACTTTGTTCGGCCGGAAGACGCACTTTCCGCGGCTCAAGGCCTCCAACCCGAACGAGCGCGCCGGCAGCGAGCGCGCGGCGATCAATGCACCGATCCAGGGCACCAGCGCCGACATCATCAAGCGCGCCATGGCGCGGATGGGCCCGGCCCTGCTCGAAGCGGGGCTGCCCAATGTGAAGATGCTGCTCCAGGTGCATGACGAACTGGTGTTCGAGCTGCCCGAGGGGGATGTGGAGGCCGCCAAGCCGGTCATCCAGCGGGTGATGGCGACCGCGGCCGAGCCGGCGGTGAAGCTGACCGTGCCGCTCGGCGTCGAGATCGGCGTGGGCCCGAGCTGGGGCGCGGCGCATTGAGCGAGGCCGTGATCGCGCCTTCGGGCGGTGAGGACATCAATGCGCTCGCCAAGGGCGGGCGGACCAACATGCTGGGCTTCATCATCCGGCTGGTCGCGCGCCTGCCCTTCCTGTTCATCGCGGGCCGCGCCTATGGCCCGGACATTGTCGGCCGCTACGCGATCGCGGTGCTGGTGATCGAAGTCGCCGCGCTGCTCGCCACGCTCGGCCTCAAGCGCGGACTGGCCCAGGCGCTGGCCCGCACCGACCGGCCCCATGCCCATGTCGTATGGGACGCGATGGTGGTGGCGCTGATCGCCTCGCTGATCGCCAGCGGAGTGCTGGTCCTCTTCCCCCAGGCGATGTTCCCCAACAGCCCGGTGACCGGGCTCGAGCCGCTGCTCGCGCTGGTGGTGCTGTGCCCGGCCCTGTCCGACGTGGCGCTCTCGGCCTGCGCCTATCGCCACAATATCGGCGCCGCGGTGACCGCGCGGGCAATCATCGAGCCCTGGACGATCAGCATCGCCGCCTGGGGCTTCTCCTATGTCTCGGCACGCGATGGGCTGCTTTACGCCTATGCGCTGTCGATGATCGCCGCGCTTGGTGCCTCGATCGTGCCGTTCGTCAAGGATTACGGCCTGCCGCATGGCTGGCGTCCGCGGCCCTCCTCGATCTGGGGGCTGGCGCGCGCCAACGCCCCGCTCGCCGGAGCCGACGCGATCGAATGGGCGACGCGCAATGTCGATCGCTTCATCCTCGCGCTGCTGTTCAGCCCGGCGGTGGTCGGCGTCTATTACATGGCGCAGCAGGTCGCCTCGGTGCCGCAGCGGCTCAAGTCGAGCTTCGATCCGATCCTGGGGCCGGTCGTCACCAAGGCGCTGGCCGAGGACGACAAGGTGGCGGTGGCCAAGCAGGTCCGCCAGGTCGGCTTCTGGGTAACCAGCGCGCAGGCGGCACTCGCCGTGATGTTCTCGATCCCCGCCGAGGGCGTGATGGGGCTGATCGGCAAGGAGTTCGTGATCGGCGCGGGTGCCCTGTGCATCCTGCTCGTCGCCGAGGTGCTCGCCTCGACCGGCGCGGTCTGCGAGACCGGGCTGGTCTATATCGCCCGGCACAAGAACCTGGCGATCTCGGTCTGCGTGCTGCTGCTGCAGATCGTGCTGAGCTTCGTGTTCGTGGTGGTGGCCCGCGAAGAGGGCTGGTCCGAGCCGATCCAGGCCGCCGGTCCCGCATTGGCGCTGGCGGTGTCGCTCACCATCGGATCGGCGGTGAAGGCCGCCCTGCTCTACCGCCTTACGGGTGCGCCGGTCGTATCCATCCGGCCGAGTTTCTTCGCGGCGATCGCGATCGCCTGCCTGGTCGGCGGCGCGTTCACTTCGTTGCCCAAAAGCGCCGAATGGGCCGAGCTGAGCTTCGGCATGCCGGCGATCCTGATCACCTATCTGTTCGTGATCATCAAGTTCGGCTTCGGCCCCGAGGACAAGGCGCTGTTCCGCAAGATGCCGCGCGCGGGCGAAGCGACGCTGCCGACCGAAGAGAAACTGTAAGCCCCCTCCCCCGAAAGGGAGGGGGGAGATCGGATCAGTGCCGGAAGTGGCGCATGCCGGTGAAGATCATCGCGAGGCCGGCTTCGTCGGCAGCGGCGATCACTTCGTCGTCGCGGATCGAGCCACCCGGCTGGATCACCGCGGTCGCACCGGCTTCCACCGCGGCCAGCAGGCCGTCGGCGAAGGGGAAGAAGGCGTCCGAGGCTACGGCCGAGCCGATCGTGCGGCTTTCGTCCCAGCCTGCCTTCTCGGCGGCGTCCTTGGCCTTCCAGGCTGCGATGCGGGCGCTTTCCAGACGGTTCATCTGGCCGGCACCGACGCCCGCGGTCGAGCCGCCCTTGGCATAGACGATCGCGTTCGACTTGACGTGCTTGGCCACCGTCCAGGCGAACAGGCAGTCGGCGAGTTCCTGCTCGGTCGGCTGGCGCTTGGTAACGACCTTGAGGTCGCCCGCGTCGATCCCGCCATTGTCGCGGCTCTGGACCAGCCAGCCGCCGGTGATCGACTTGGCCATCAGGCCCGGGCGCTTCGGATCGGGCAGGCCGCCGGTGAGCAGCAGGCGCAGGTTCTTCTTGGCGGCGAACAGCGCGAGCGCCTCCTCATCGGCCCCCGGCGCGACCACGACTTCGGTGAAGATCGAGGTGATCTGCTCGGCCGTAGCGCGATCGAGCGGGCGGTTGACCGCGATGATGCCGCCGAACGCCGAGACGGTGTCGCAGGCAAAGGCAGCCGCATAGGCCTCGGCCAGCGTGTCCGCGCTCGCCACGCCGCAGGGATTGGCGTGCTTGACGATCACCACGCTCGGCGGGCCATCACGGAATTCGCTGATCAGCTCTAGCGCCGCGTCGGCGTCGTTGTAATTGTTGTAGCTCAGCTCCTTGCCCTGCACCTGGCGCGCCTGGCCGATGCCCTGCGCCGCCGGGCCGGTCGCGGCATAGAAGGCGGCCGACTGGTGCGGGTTCTCGCCATAGCGGAGCGCCGCGCCGCGCTTGAGGCTGAGGTTGAGCATCTCGGGGAAGGCCTCGCCCTGATCGGCGAAGGCGAACCAGCTCGAGATCATCGAGTCATAGGCGGCGGTGGCGGCATAGGCCTTGGCGGCGAACTTGCGGCGCTGCTCGAGCGTCGTCGTGGCACCGTGCACCAGCGGATAATCGGCCGGATCGGTGAGGATCACGACGCTCTCATGGTTCTTCGCGGCCGAGCGGACCATCGACGGGCCGCCGATATCGATATTCTCGATAATCGTCTCGCGATCGGCGCCGCGCGCCACGGTCTGGGCGAAGGGATAAAGGTTCACCACGACGAGATCGATCGCGCCGATTTCATGCTCGGCCATCGAGGCCTCGTGCTCGGCATTGCCGCGCACCGCGAGCAGGCCGCCATGGACCTTGGGGTGCAACGTCTTCACCCGACCGTCCATCATCTCGGGAAAGCCGGTGAGATCAGAGATGTCGCGAACGGCCAGCCCGGCATCGCGCAGGGCAGTGGCGGTGCCGCCGGTCGAGACTAGCTCGACACCCTGTGCGGCAAGCGCGGTTGCGAGTTCGACGATCCCGGTCTTGTCGGAGACGGAGAGTAGCGCACGGCTGATCTTGATCTGGTCCATGCGGCATGCCCCTCTACGGATCAAGGCGGTGCTGGCAACCCCTAGTCGTCAAGTTCGACGCGGATGCAGGGGATAAAGTCGCCCCCGCCCTCATCGCGGCGGTGCCAGATTTCGACGACGTTATAGTGATGGAAATAGCCATCGGCCTCGATCGCAAGATATTCGCCGATACGGGGAAGAAAGCCGAATTCGCTGGTGAGGAACGGCTCAAGGTCGTCCTTGCCCTGGAATATCTCGACCCGCGCCACCTATTTCGCCCTGTGAAACAGCCAGCTCACATTGGCGCCGCCCGCCAGCGATTCACCGGTAATGACGAGCTGCTTGGTCGCCATCGGCTTGCCGGCGCCGTCGATCCAGATCGAATCCTCGAACGCCAGCGAACCGCCCTTGCAGCGGAACTGCCAGAGATGGCCGCTCGGCAGGCGCAGGATCGCGGCCTGCCCGTCCGCAGTCGGCGAGATCTCGACCTGGGGGGCGAGGTGGAAGCGGATCGCGAAGGGCGTGTTGGCCTTGCGCTTCCGCTTGTCGGCGGGGAGCAGCATGTCCTCGCCGCGCACGTCGCGCCCGTCGCCGCCCAGCGCGATCAACCGGCGATGGGTGAAGCCGAGGCGGCGAACATAACCGTCATGGCTGGCCTCGACCCGGCTGCCATTCTCGCTCTCGGTACGCGCCAGCTCGACTTCGACGACGCCGCGGCCAAGCGAGCCATCGGGATGAATCGCGGTGGAGTTGCTGTCGGCGAGCACCAGCGTGGAGTGCGCGGCAGTGGTCCGCAGCCCTTCGGTGAGCGCGTTCGGCAACGAAGCCGTCGCCATGTTCGCGCCACCGCAATTGACCACGATCCGGTGCGGTCCGTCGGAAAGCTCGAAGGCAAGCGTCGAGGCGCAACCGCCGGCGGCAAGCCGGGCGAGCGGCGGCGGGGCCGCATCGATGATCAGCACGGTGCTGCCGGCGTTCAGCCGCTGATAGCCCCATTCGCGCGCCTGCTTGAGCGGGCGGGTACGCACACCGGTCGCCTCCACGACCTGCTCGATCATCGCGCCGGAAACCGGGGCGCAGCCCTGCCAGCTGCCCAGCCCCTTGTCGCCATGGCAGACGCCGAGCAGCGCGGTGACCATGCGGTTCAGCGCCGAGGCGACAAAGGCGGGCGGCTCGAGCCGGCGCGCTTCATAGGCGTTGGACAGGATCGCCAGCAGCTGCACCGCGTCGAGCTGGCCCCAGGGCGAGCGGCCGACGGTGCCGCCATCGTCGAACATCGACTGTTCGAGCGCGCGCTTGAGCCCGGTCTCGCCGAAGGAGCGGCGCGGATCGCCGCCCGGGATCATCAGCCCGGCGACGAGCACGCCGCACCAGGCCGCGATCCGCCCCGGTCCAGGGGCGACGCGATCGGCGGCGCGGTCGAGGTGGCGCGCGCCCTTGGCGAGCGCGTGGAGCACCGAGGAGCGATAGACGAGGTCGTTGGCCGAGAGGATCAGCGGCGCATGCGCCGTCCAGGCGAGGATGCGCCGGCCGACCAGATCGGCCCGCCATGCCGGCTCGGAAACCTTGTCGCCATGTGCCGACAGCCAGCGCTGCATCAGCGCCTCGGCGATCGGCGCGGCGGTGACGCGGGTGGTGACGCTCGACAGGTCGCGCAGCCAGCCAAAGCCGTGGAGATACTCGCCCATCGCCACCGACCAGTCCGGCCGGGCGAAATCGAGACTGGCGATCGAACGCTGCTCGCCGCGGAAGCAGACGGCACCGTCGAGCAGGGCATTGCCGCGCTCGACATCGCCGAAGAACGGGTCTTCGCCAACCGCGATCAGCTTGAGGGGGTGCCGGCCCTTCAGGCGCATATTGTGGAGCGGGCTCCGCCAGGCGAGGCGCTGGAAATGTTCGGACAGCCGCTCGGCGAGGCTGAGGCCGCGCTCGCCGCCGGTGCGGATGAGCCGCTTGCCCTGCTCGACTCCGTCGGCCCCGGAGTCGATCGGTTGGTCATTCACCCGCCTCGTAGCGCGGCGATGTTCGCCGCGTACTGACCCGGCCCGCCGGTGAAGGTCGCGGTGCCGGCGACGAGTGCGTCGGCACCTGCCGCGATCGCGCGCGGTGCGGTCTCGCGATCGATGCCGCCATCGACCTCGAGGTCGATCGCGCGGCCGCTGGCATCGATCCGCTTGCGCAACTCGGCGATCTTGCCGAGCTGGCTCTCGATGAACTTCTGCCCGCCGAAGCCGGGGTTGACGCTCATCACCAGGATCAGGTCGATCATGTCCATGACATAGTCGACCGACTCCACCGGCGTGGACGGATTGAGCACCACGCCGGCGCGCTTGCCCAGGCCCTTGATGGTCTGGAGCGTGCGGTGGAGGTGCGGGCCTGACTCGGGATGCACCGAGATGCAGTCGGCGCCGGCATCGGCGAAGGCCTGGAGCATCGGATCGACCGGCGCGATCATCAGGTGGACGTCGAACGGCTTCGCGGTGTGCGGGCGGAGCGCCTTGATCACCGCCGGGCCGATCGTAATGTTGGGGACGAAATGCCCGTCCATCACGTCGACATGGATCCAGTCGGCGCCGGCGGCGTCGATGGCGCGGACTTCCTCGCCCAATTTGGCGAAATCGGCGGAGAGGATCGAAGGTGCGATGCGGACGGCCATGACAAAGCCTTAGGCACCCCGCGATTCGCGCGCAACCTTATCAGGCCATGCGGACCAGCCGCGCGATGAAGAAGCCGTCCAGCCCGCCGGCATCCGCCAGCATTCCCGGCAGCAACCGCAGCGTTCCATCTTCCTTCGCATGCACGCCCTGAGGCAGCTCCTCCGACGCGATCGGCGCAATTTTATATCGCGGGTCGCGCAGGAGGAAGGATTCGAGCTGCTCTTCGCCCTCCGACGGTTCCAGCGAGCAAGTCGCGTATACCAGCGTGCCGCCGGGCCTTACCCAATCGGCCGCGCGGGCGAGCAATTTGCCCTGCAGCTCGGCCATCTCGCGGATCAGGCTGGGCCGTACCCGGTGGAGCACATCGGGATGGCGGCGGAAGATGCCCGTCGCGCTGCACGGCGCATCGAGCAGGATCGCATCCACCGGCCCCGAAGGCGCCCATTTCAGGAGATCGGCCTCGACCACCTGCGCTTCAAGACCGGTGCGCTCCAGATTCTCGTGAAGTCGCGCCAGACGACTTTCCGACACGTCCACGGACGTCACCTGCCAGCCCGCCGCCGCCAATTGCAGCGTCTTGCCCCCCGGCGCCGCGCACAGGTCGAGCACCGTGCCCGCGCCCTTGCCCAAAAGCCGCGCCGGCATCGAGGCGGCGAGATCCTGCACCCACCAGTCGCCCTCGGCATAGCCGGGCAGCATCGCCACCGGCCCCTTCTCGTCGAGGCGGAGCTGGCCGGCGATCAGGCTGGTGCCGGGCAGATCGGGCACGACCGCGGGATCGCGCAGCGTCAGGTCGAGCGGCGGCGGCACCGCAATCGCGCGCTCGGCATCCTCGATCATCTGGTCGCCCCAGGCGGCGTGCCAGCGCAGCGCCACCGCATCGGGCAGCGCCGGCGGCTCGGGCAGGGTCACGCCCTGGCGGACCAAAGTGCCGAACACGCCATGGACCAGCTTGCGCGGACCGCCATCGACCAAGGGCAGCACGGTGGAGATCGCGGCATGGCCCGGCGTGCCGAGCGCCAGCGCCTGCACCAAAGCGATGCGCAAGGCGAAGCGCGCCTTGGCATCCTCGGGCAGCGCCTGCTTGGTCGCCGAATCGATCAGCGCATCGAGATCGGGCAAGCGGCGCAGCACTTCGGCGGCAATCGCATGGGCAAGCCCGCGATCATTGGGCGCGAGACCCTGCGCCGCCGAATCGAGCGCCTGCTCCAGCGCCAGCCCGCGCCGGAGCACCGCATCGAGCAGCTTCAGCGCCGCGCGACGGGTGGGGACGCCGGGGCCATCGGGCGCGGACTGGCGGGGATTGGGGCGACGTGGGGGCTTCACTTGACCTCGTGGATTGGAAGGACGATCTGCAGCCTATGGCCCAGCGCCCCGCAAATGTGAAACCGCCTGCGTATCTGACGCCCAGCCCGCCCGTGCCCAAGCCCGCGCCGGCGGAGAAGGAGCCCGATGCGCTCGACCCGACTCGCTATGGCGATTGGGAGCGCAAGGGTATCGCCGTCGACTTCTAGCATGTTCCCCGGCGAAGGCCGGGGTCCCGTTGCCATGTCGTTCGAGAGGTTCCCGCGCCATCGACAGTGCGCCGAGACTGGGCCCCGGCCTTCGCCGGGGAACTGGGCCGGGGAACTGGGTGGTGGCTGACCCAGAACTTCTTCTTCCTCTTCTTCCTCGTTATTCCCGCGAAGGCGGGGATCCATTGCCGCTGAATGCAGTGAGTCTCACCAAAACCAGCCAGAATGGATTCCCGCCTTCGCGGGAATGACGGAATTGGGAAGCAATTGAGGAAGGTTACTCCCCCAGCGCCGTCAGCAGCTTGAGCACCGTGTTCCAGTTGCGGCCGGTATTGGCGTGGGCGAGCTTGGCCTTCTGCATCGCGGGAATCAGGTTCGAGCGGGCCTGGCCTTCGGGGAAATCGGTGAACAGCTCGCGGCCGAGGATCACCATCCGCTCGGGGCCGTCATGGCTTTCGAGGAGCTTGTCGATCGCCGCCTGGCTTGGCGGTTCGCGGTGGAAGGTGACGACGAGAAAGCTCGGGCGCTCCTCGGCTTCCTTCGGGAAGGGGTTGGCCGCGACCAGCTTCTCCAGATCGGCGCGATTGCGGACATAGACATCGGACTTGAGCCCGGTCGCCTTTTCCAGCGCGGCATGGAGATCGCGCTCGAGTGCCTCAGGCGTGGCGTCCCCCGCTTCGAACACGACATTGCCCGAGGCGAGGATCGTCTTCACCTGGGTGAAGCCGAGCCCCTCGACCACGGCCTTCAACTCCGCCGATTTGAGCTGGCGCTTGCCGAGGTTGATCCCCCGCAGCATCGCCGCCCATTTCACAGCTTTTCCTCCCGCAAGGGGCGGCTGAGCAAGGCTTCGACCACCTTGGCCACCGGCGCGCCTTCGAGCAGCGCGTTGACCGCTTCGGTGACCGGCATATCGACTCCGGCATCGCGGGCGGCTTCGCGGAGGACGGGCGCGGTGAAGGCACCTTCGGCCACGGTCTTGCGATCGGCCATCAACTCGGCGGCGCTCCGGCCCTGCCCCAGCCCGAGGCCGAGCGAGAAGTTGCGCGAATTGGTGGAGGAGCAGGTGAGGACGAGATCGCCCAGGCCCGACAGGCCGGTGAGCGTTTCCGCCTGGGCACCGCGGGCCATGCCGAAGCGCGTCATCTCGGCAAAGCCGCGCGCGATCAGCGCGGCGCGGGCGTTGAGCCCGAGCCCGGCACCCTCGACCACGCCGCAGGCAATCGCGAGGACGTTCTTGACCGCGCCGCCAATCTCCGCGCCGACGACATCGTCCGAGCCATAGGTGCGGAAGGCCGGGCCGGCGAGGCGATCGGACAGGCGCGTGCGCAGCGCCTCATGCTCGCAGGCGAGCGTGACGGCAGTGGGCTTACCGGCGGCGACCTCGTGCGCGAAGGTGGGGCCGGAGAGCACCGCGAGCGGGGCATCGGGCGCGACCTGGTGCGCGACTTCGCCGACCAGCAGCTTGGTGCCGGCCTCGATCCCCTTGGCGCAGAGCACCAGCAGCGTGTTGCCGACCGGGGTTTCGGACAGGACCGCGCGGACATGCTGGGCGGGGGCGACGACCAGCAGCGCTTCCATGCCGGCCAGATCGGCGAGGTTGCCGGTGGCCCGGATGCTCGGGCTGAGCGGGACGTTCGCCAGGAACAGATCGTTGCTGTGGCGGGCGTTGACGCTCTCGACCACTTCCGGCTCGCGCGCCCAGAGCAACACGTCCTGTTCGCCGCGTGCCGCGACCTGGGCGAGCGCCGTGCCCCAGGCACCGCCGCCGATGACGCCAATCTTCATGCCTTCACTCCCGCACCACGGACCTTTTCCGCATCCGGATCGAGCGGCCAGCGCGGCCGCGCCGCCACATCGAGCGGATCGGTGAAACCCGCCAGGAAGCGCTCGGCTCCCGCCCAGCCGATCATCGCCGCATTATCGGTGCACAGCCAGAGCGGCGGCGCGACGAAGCGGAGGTTCCTTTCGGCGGCAAGCTGCTCGAGCGCGGCGCGCACCGCCTTGTTGGCGGCGACCCCGCCGGCGACGACCAGCGCGGTCGCGTCGACCTTGTCGATGGCGCGGCGGGTGCGATCGATCAGGCAATCGACCACCGCCTGCTGGAAGGAAGCGGCGATATCCTCGGCGCTGTAGAGGCCGACCTTGCGGGCGACGTCGCTCTTGAGGCCGGCGAAGGAGAAATGCGGCTCGGCCGAGCCGAGCAGCGGACGCGGAAGCGGCACCGCCTTCGGGTTGCCGAGCGCCGCCGCGGCTTCGACCGCCGGGCCGCCGGGAAAGCCGAGGCCGAGCATCTTGGCGGTCTTGTCAAAGGCTTCGCCGGCGGCATCGTCGATCGTGGTGGCGAGGCGCTGATATTTGCCGACGCCCTCGACCAGCAGCAGCTGGCAATGGCCGCCCGAGACGAGCAGCAGCAGATAGGGGAAGTGGAGATCGGGATCGGTGAGGCGCGGCGACAGGCCGTGCCCTTCGAGATGGTTGACCGCGATCAGCGGCTTGTTGCCGGCGAGCGCCAGCGCCTTGCCGGTGACCAGGCCAACCATGACGCCACCGATCAGCCCGGGACCGGCGGTGGCGGCGATCGCATCGACATTGGCGAGGGTGACGCCGGCTTCCTCGAACGCGCCCTGGATCAGCGGGCCGATCGCCTCGACATGCGCGCGCGCCGCGATTTCGGGGACGACGCCGCCATAGGGACGATGCGCGGCTTCCTGGCGCGCAAGCTTGTGCGCCAGCACCTGCCGATCGGTGGTGACCAGGGCGGCGGCGGTTTCATCGCAACTCGATTCGAGGCCGAGGATCAGGGCCATTGTGTTCTCTTCATGCTCCGTTGGTTGCGCATCTAGGGTGTCGCGGGGCGATTGTCGAAGTGGCGGGGGGATTTTGGTGGGTGTGGGGCGTCTTGTCCGCAGCGATCGTCATCCCCGCGCAGGCGGGGATCCGATTGCCGCTGCGTTCGGTGAATCTCACTGCGGCCAGCCAGAATGGATCCCCGCCTGCGCGGGGATGACGGTGGAGGGGTATACGCTTCAATATCAGCCGGGGAAGCAGTTTGGAGCAGCCGCTTCGACAAGCGGCGCATCAGCCGGTAAGGCATTTCGCATGACCGTTTTCAAACTCGGGACGCGGGGTTCGCCGCTGGCGCTGGCGCAGGCGAACATGGTGCGCGATGCGCTGATGGCGACGCATGGCCTGCCCGATGCCGCCTTCGAGATCGTCGTGATCAAGACCACCGGCGACAAGGTGCAGGACCGCGCGCTCGCCGAGATCGGCGGCAAGGCGCTGTGGACCAAGGAACTCGACCGGGCGCTGCTCGCCGGCGAGATCGATGCCTGCGTCCATTCGATGAAGGATGTCGAGACCTTCCGCACCGACATGATCGCGATCGCCGCGATGCTGCCGCGCGCCGATGTGCGCGACCGGCTGGTGGGGGCCGAATCGATCGACGCGATCCCGCAGGGCGGCGTGCTCGGCACCAGCTCGCCACGCCGCGCCGCCCAGGTGCGGAAACTGCGGCCGGACCTCAGGACGGTGCTGTTCCGCGGCAATGTCGATACGCGGCTGGCCAGGCTGGCCGCCGGCGAGGCCGATGCGACGCTGCTGGCGGCGGCGGGGCTGGCGCGGCTGGGACGTCATGACGTCGGCGTCGAGATCCCCACCAATGTGATGCTGCCGGCACCGGCACAGGGCGCGGTGGGCGTGGAAATCCGCGCCGACGACGCGCATGCCCGCGAGCTGGTAGGCGCGATCGACGATGCGGTGACGCATGGCTGCGTCTCCGCCGAGCGGGCGCTGCTCGCGGCGTTGAAGGCCGATTGCCATTCGCCGGTGGCGGCGCTGGCGACCATCGAGGGCGGCATATTGACGCTCGAGGCCGAGCTGCTGAGCGAGGATGGCACCGCGCATGTCCATGGCGCGATCGAAGGCGCGCCGCTCGACCATGACCTGCCGGCGGCACTGGCGCGCGACCTGCTCGAGCGCGCGCCCGAAACGGTGCGCCGCCTGTTCGAGGGATGAGCCGGCCGATCGCCGTGCTCCGGCCCGAGCCCGGCAACCGCGTGACCGCGGCGGCGATCGAGGCGGCGGGGCGGACGGCGATCCGGCTGCCGCTGTTCGCGGCGGCGCCGGTGGCGTGGGACGCGCCCGATCCGGCCGGGTTCGACGCGCTGCTGCTGACCAGCGCCAATGCGCTGCGCCACGGGGGCGGCCAGCTGGGCGGGCTGCTCGGGCTGCCGGTATATGCGGTGGGGCGGGTAACCGCCGAGGCCGCGGCGCGGGCGGGCTTCCGGGTGGCGCATGTCGGCGAAGGCGGCGCGGACGCGCTGGTCGCCGCGGCCGAGGCGGCGGGGGTGACGCGGGCGCTGTGGCTGGGCGGGCGCGAGGCGGTGTTGCAGGCGGGCGGCGTCGTGACGCGGGCGATCCCCGTCTATGCCAGCGCGCCGCTCGACGTTGCGCCCGGGCAGGCGGTGCGGCTGCGCGGCAGTGTGGCGCTGGTCCAGTCGGCGCGGGCCGGGGCGCGGCTCGCCGAGCTGGTGGCGCCCGACCACCGCGCGATCACCAGCATCGCCGCGATCAGCGCGCGGGCGGCCGCGGCGGCGGGCACCGGGTGGCGGCGGGTCGAAGTCGCCGGCGACATGCGGCCGGACACGCTGATCGCGCTTGCGCTGCACCTCGCCGATTGACCGGGCGGGTGCGGGCAGCGATTAAGGGCATATGAGCGACGAGACCCTCGCGCCCCAGCCGCGCGTGCCGTGGTGGCGGAGCGCCAGCCTGATCGGCACCATCGCCTTTACCGCCGGCATCGGCGTGAGCATCGGCGCGGTCGGCCTGGCCGGCGGATTTTCCCCGCGCGCGCCGGCGCCCGCGCCGCTGCCCGCGCCTGCCAGCGTGTCCGTGCCGGCGCTGCCGCCGGGCACCGATCTGGCGACGCTGGCGGCGCGCGAGACGATGCTGGCGGGCAAGCTCGACCAGATCGAGCTGCGCATCCGCGATTCGGAGGCGAGCTCGCGGGGGGCCGCGGCCTATGCGACGCGGGCGGAACGGATCCTGGTGGCCTTTGCGACGCGGCGCGCGATCGAGCGCGGCCAGCCGCTGGGGCCGCTCGAGGGGCAGCTCAAGCAGCGCTTCGGCGAGCGAAACGGCGAATCGGTCGCCGCGATCCTGCGCGCGGCGGCACAGCCGGTGACGCTGGAGGATTTGCGGCTCGCGCTCGATACGCTGGCGGTGCGGCTGGCGAACGATCCCAACGACAGTTTGTGGAACAAGGTGCGGCGGATGCTCGGCAACCTGGTGGTGCTGCGCCAGGCCGATACGCCGAGCCCGCTGCCGGCCGAGCGGCTGCGCCGGGCGCGGCGCGCGCTCGATCGCGGCGATGTCGAGGCGGCGCTGGCGGAAGTGGCGCACATGCCGGGCGTGTCGAGCGCCGAGAGCTGGACCGCGGCGGCGCGGCGCTATGTCGCGGCGCGGGTGGCGCTCACCGATATCGAGCGGGCGGCGATGGATACGCCGCCGCCTGCGCCCCCGGCGGGATAGCCGCATCCTATACCCCATGAAGCCATCCCGACACGCAGCGGGATGCGGAGCCGTTAGGACGGCCGAGAACTAGAGAAGGACGAGGAAATGGCGGAGATGGGCCGGTTCGACTGGGCGGATCCCTTCGGGCTCGATGCGCAGCTGACCGATGAGGAGCGGATGGTCCGCGATGCCGCGCGGGATTACGCGCAGGGCGAGCTGCTGCCGCGAGTGACGCGGGCCTATCTCGACGAGCATTTCGACCGCGAGATCATGTCCGAGATGGGCGCGCTGGGGCTGCTCGGCGCGACGATCCCCGAGGCCTATGGCGGCGCGGGGCTGGGCTATGTGTCCTACGGGCTGGTGGCGCGCGAGGTCGAGCGGGTCGATTCGGGCTATCGCTCGGCGATGTCGGTGCAGAGCTCGCTCGTGATGCACCCGATCAACGCATACGGCACCGAGGAACAGAAGCGGAAATACCTCCCCAAGCTGGCGACCGGCGAATGGATCGGCTGTTTCGGGCTGACCGAGCCGGATGCGGGCTCGGACCCGGGCGGCATGCGTACCCGCGCGGCGAAGATCGACGGCGGCTACCGCCTCACCGGCTCGAAGATGTGGATCACCAACTCGCCGATCGCCGACGTGTTCGTCGTCTGGGCGAAGAGCGAGGCGCATGGCGGCGGGATCAAGGGATTCGTGCTCGAAAAGGGCATGAAGGGGCTCTCCGCGCCGAAGATCGAGGGCAAGCTGTCGCTCCGCGCGTCGATCACCGGCGAGATCGTGATGGACGGCGTCGAAGTGAGCGAGGACGCGCTGCTGCCCGAGGTGCAGGGGCTCAAGGGGCCGTTCGGCTGCCTCAACCGCGCGCGCTACGGCATCGCCTGGGGCAGCATGGGCGCCGCCGAGGCCTGCTTCCACGCCGCGCGGCAATACACGCTCGACCGCGCCCAGTTCGGCAAGCCGCTCGCCGCCAACCAGCTGGTCCAGCTCAAGCTCGCCAACATGGAGACCGAGATCGCGCTCGGCCTGCAGGCGGCGCTGCGGGCCGGACGCATGTTCGACGAGGGCACGCTCGCGCCCGAGGCGATCAGCATCATCAAGCGCAACAATTGCGGCAAGGCGCTCGACATCGCCCGCATCGCCCGCGACATGCATGGCGGCAACGGCATCTCGGCCGAATTCCATGTGCTGCGCCATGCGATCAACCTCGAGACGGTCAACACCTACGAGGGCACGCACGACGTGCACGGGCTGATCCTCGGCCGCGCGATCACCGGGATCGCGGCGTTCTGATGACGCCCGACCGGCAGCCGACCCTCGAAGGCGCGCTGGTGACGCTGCGTCCCAGCACGCCGGAGGACTGGAACGCGCTCTACGCGGTGGCGAGCGATCCGCTCGTCTGGGAAGTCCACCCGGCGCATGACCGCTGGCAGGAGCCGGTGTTCCGCGCCTATTTCGACGCCGGCCTGGCCAGTGGCGGCGCGCTGACGATCATCGACAAGGCCAGCGGCCAGGTGATCGGATCGTCGCGCTTCGACAATTGGGAGCCCGAGGCCGACGAGATCGAGATCGGCTGGACCTATCTCGCCCGCGCATTCTGGGGCGGGACGTACAACCGCGAGATCAAGCGGCTGATGCTCAATCATATCCACCGCTATGTGCGCACCGCGGTGTTCACCGTCGGCGTGGACAATGTGCGTTCGCGCAAGGCCATGGAGAAGATCGGCGGCACCGCGCGGCCGGGCATTGTCGACCGGCTGATGGCCGGCGAGATGAAGCCGCACCTGATCTACGAGATCCACCGGCCGTGAAGCCGCTGGAGGGGATCAGGGTCGTCGAGCTGGCGCGGATCCTCGCGGGACCCTGGTGCGGGCAGCTGCTCGCCGACCTGGGCGCCGAGGTGATCAAGATCGAGCGGCCGGGCGAAGGCGACGATACCCGCCATTGGGGCCCGCCCTTCCTGCACGACGCGGACGGCTCGACTCTTGACGCCGCCTATTTCCATGCCTGCAACCGCGGCAAGGAGAGCCGGGCGATCGACATCGCCACCCCGGAGGGGCAGGCGGCGGTGCGCGCGCTGGTGGCCGAGGCGGACGTCGTCATCGAGAACTACAAGGTCGGCGGGCTGGTCAAATACGGGCTCGACGCCGCGAGCCTGCGCGCGCTCAACCCGCGGCTGGTGGTCTGCTCGATCACCGGCTTCGGCCAGACCGGCCCCTATGCACCGCGCGCGGGATACGACTTCATCATCCAGGGCATGGGCGGCGCGATGAGCCTGACCGGCGAGCCCGACGGCGCGCCGCAAAAGGCCGGCATCGCCTATGCCGACATCTTCACCGGCGTCTATTCGGCGGTGGCGATCCTCGCGGCGCTGCGACGCCGTGACGCCACCGGGCAAGGCGCGCATATCGACATGGCGCTGCTCGACACCCAGGTGGGCGTACTCGCCAACCAGGCGCTCAACTGGATGGCCAACCCGGCCAAGGTGCCGGGGCGGATGGGCAACGGCCATGCGAACCTGGTGCCCTATCAGGCGTTCGACACCCGCGACGGCGCGTTGATCATCGCGGTGGGCAATGACTCGCAGTTCCGCAAGCTCTGCGGGGTGCTGGGGCTCGACTATGGCAGCGACCCGCGCTTCGCGACCAATCCGGCGCGGGTGATGAATCGCGATACGCTGATCCCGCTGCTCGACGCGGCGATCCGGCAATGGGCCAAGGCCGACCTGTACGAGGCACTGGAGGCCGAGGGCGTGCCGGCCGGGCCGATCAACAATGTCGGCGAAGTGTTCGCCGATCCGCAAGTGGTGGCGCGCGGCATGAGGATCGAGCGCGACGGGCTGCCGGGCATCGCCTCGCCTATCACGATCGACGGCGAGCGGATGGTGGCGGACCGGGCGAGCCCGAAGCGGCCTTAGGGGGCGATATAGGACACGCGTGCAATCCTCCCCCGGGGGAGGATTGCAGTCGGATTCACCCGTCACCGCCTGACTGTTCCCCGGCGAAGGCCGGGCCCCAGTCGCAACGTCGTTCGAGAGTTCCTGCGCCATCGATGCTGCGCCGAAACTGGGCCCCGGCCTTCGCCGGGGAACGGTAACGCTGGAAAGCATTCCATCGTCATCCCTGCGCAGGCGGGGATGACGGAGTAGCATGGCGACGGAGTGACAGGGCGGCGGATTACTGGGAGCGATGGGAGCGCGCGATAGGGACAGCCGCCTTCCCAAAGAAGAAGGGCGGCCCCTTTCGGGACCGCCCTCTTTCGTATCAGTCCTGACGAAAGATCAGAAATTGACCTTCGCGCCGACCGAGAAGCGGCGGCCATAGATGCCGTCGCCGGCCTGGACCGGGTTGTAGAGATACGCGCCATAGGTGACCGGATCATAGTCCGGCAGGCGATCGAACAGGTTCAGCACGTTCGCGTAGATCGTGAACTTGTCCGCGACCTTGGCGGTCATGTTGAGGTCGAAGGTGAAGTAGCTCTTCACGCGGCAACCGGTGTACGCGGGCGACGGCGCAAGGCCGCAATCCTTGTACGCATTGCCCTGGTCCATGGCCGAGAGGTCATAGCCCGAGGTGTAGTTGGCCGTACCGGTAACCGTGTAGTTGCCGATCGCGAAGCTGTTCATCCAGCTGCCCTTCCAGCGGAAGGTGCCCGAACCCGCGGTGAGGTTGTAGTTGCCGAGCGTGTCGACATAGGTCTCGCGCGTGCCGTCTGCCAGCGTGGTGCTGAGCTCGAGCATGAGCGTGGCGTCGAGGTTGCTCGTCCAGGTCACCGCGCCGACGTTGAAGCGAGCGTTCGCTCCGAAGTCGATGCCTTCCGCCTTCTGGGTGTTGGCGTTGACATAGTGCGACTGGACATAGGCAACGCGCGGCAGCGCCGACGGGTTGGCCGGATCCACCGCATCCGGGATGACCGTGTAGCCAGCCGGGATCGCCTGACCGGAATAATAGGCCTGGAGGGCCGCGGCCGACGACAGCGAGGTGATCGCGTCGGTCTTCTTGATGTTGAAGTAGTCAACCGAGAGCGACACGTTGCGCATCGGCGTGAACACCGCGCCCAGCGTGATGCTGCGCGACTTCTCCGGCTTCAGATCCGGCGAAGCGAGCGTGGTCTGGCCGTAGCTCGCGGTACGCAGATACTGCGGGCAGGCGGTGCTGAACGTCGCGACCGAGCAGCCATACTGGGCCAGGTACGCATCGTTGAACAGGCCGGCCGAGTTGGTCACGTAGCCGGTCGTCGGGAGTGCGTTCGACTCGCCGAAGGACGGGATACGGAAACCACGCGACCAGGTGCCGCGCACCGTCAGCATGTCGATCGGGGTGATCTTCGCGCCGACCTTGGGCGAGAAATAGCCCTGACCGGTCGAGTAATGGTCATAGCGACCCGACAGGTTGAGCTCGACCTGCTGGAGGATCGGCAGGCTCAGCTCGCCGAAGCCCGAGGTGACCGTGCGGTTGCCCTTGGTGCCGAACGCGTTGATCGTGAAGTAGCGCTGGGTCGGACCGTTGATGTCGCTGTTCGCCGAGGGCGAATCGACCGCTTCGTAGAAGAACGAACCGCCGAAGCCGAGCTGCGCCGGGCCACCCGGCAGCTCGAACAGCGACTTGTTGACGCTCGCCTGGACCTGGTAGAGATCCGAGGACGCATCGACGTTCAGTTCCGGCGCCAGATAGTTCAGCGTCGCCTGGCTGTTCGCCGCCGGGTTCACGAAGTTGTACGAACCGTCGGCGATCACATCCAGCAGGTGCTGGATATAGACATAGCCGTTCATCGTGCGACGCAGGTCGGTGTGCATCGCCGTCGCGTCGACCTTGTAGTTCCAGTCGTCGCCGAAGGTGCCCTTGATGCCCGCAGCGGCACGGTACACGCGGCTGCGCGTCTCGTCCTGGCGGGTCAGGTTCGGCATCGCGCCGATGATCGTCGCCGTCTGGCCCGAAGCCGCGAACGGGTTGTTCGGGTTGAGCGTGCCGTTGGCCGCGGTGCAGTTCACGCGCGCGGCGCAGACATAGACCGGGAGGGTCAGCGCGCCCGAGCCGGGTGCGAAGGCGGCGCCGGTGCCACGCGTCGAGAACGGCGCATAGTAGATGCCGGCCGGCGCGTTGGCGTAGATCGACGAGGCAGCGCCGCTATACTGGCTGCGCGACTGCTGGAAGTTCACTTCGAGATAGGCTTCCGTCGAATCGCCGAAGGTCTTGGCGACATGCGCCGAGACGCCGAAGCGATCGACCTGCGGCGCGACCACGCCATACTGGTTGGTCAGGTCCTGCTGGCAGATCGAGGTCGGCAGCAGGCCGCTGGCCGCCTGCTGGGCGGCGGTCGTCTGGGTCAGGTTGCCATTGGCGCAGCCCGACTGGAGCAGCTGGTAGCGACCGCCCGAACCCGGCGCGGCATAGATGTTCGAACCGGCATAGGTCGGTGCGAAATTGTCGCCGTTCACGAGGTTGTTCGGTCCGCCGATGCTGGTCTGGTCGTCCGAGTTGAACGGCGCGCGCAGGTCCTTGGTGTAGACTGCGTCCGAGTGGAAATAGAAGCCGCTGATGTACGCGTTGAAGCCGTCACGATCGAGATCGCCGGTGCCGGCGGTGACCGAGAAGCGCTGGCTGGCGGCGATGCCGTCCTGCGAGACGCCGGCTTCGGCGCGGGCCGAGACGCCCTGGAAGCTGCGCTTGGTGATGATGTTGACCACGCCCGCGATCGCATCGGCGCCGTAGCTCGACGAAGCGCCGTCCTTGAGCACTTCGACGCGGTCGATGATGTCGTCCGGAATCGTGTTCAGATCGACGAAGTTGCGGGTCGCGTCGTCGGCGAGCGGATAATAGGCCGCGCGCATGCCGTCGAACAGCACCAGCGTCGAGTTGGTCGACAGGCCGCGCAGCGAGATCGCCGAGGCGCCGCCGGCGAACGCGCCGTTTGCCGAGAAGCTGTTGGTGAGCGTCGGGCCGTTATTGGCGGCGAGGCGCTGCAGGCCGTCCTGCACGGTGGTGATGCCCTTGGCATCGAGCGTGTCGGCGGTGACGGTGGTCACCGGCGAGGTGGTGACCTTGGTCGCGAAGAGCGAGCCGGTGACGACGATTTCGGGGGCTTCGTCGGCCGCCGGAGCGGTCTGGTCGGCGGTGGGGGTGGGAGCGGTGTCCTGCGCGAAGGCGGGGACGGCGAGGAGGCTGGTGGCCAGGGTCAGCGCCGACAAGGCGGTGCCTGCACGCAGCGTGCGAGCGATGTTACGCGTAAACATGGTACCCTTTTCATACTGCCCCACGCGCACATTGCGTGGGTACGAACTGGCTCAAACCGCCTGAAACGGCATGTGCGGTGCGCTGGATGAAACCGGGTGTTTCGCGCGTAAAGCGGCGGTTGGTATAAAGTTGCGCTTTGCCAATCGGCTGTATCCCGAAAGGCACGCATTTTTACTGGGTTGTTTCCGTGGCATTTCGCAAATGCGCGCCCGCCGCGAGAAAACGGCGGAATTGCGACGGATTCGGGCAGTCTCGCGACCGGGGCCGACGGTTTGACGTCAGGCTTGGCTCGACTCGTCGAGCCGGCGGATCAGCTCCTGCGCCGCCGCGGGTGCGCGGACCTTGCCGCCATGGATGAAGAAGATGAAGGTTTCGCGTCGCGCCGCGGGCGGGTCCTGGTCCTCGACATAGGGGAGACCGGCCGGGCGGCCGCCCGAGGCCCAGGTCCGTGCCGCCTCGGTCCAGCGCGGCAACTCGGCGTCGGGATAGCAATGGGGATTGTCGTCCTCGCCCGCCTCGAGCCGGGCATAGACGAAGTCGCCGGTGATGTCGGCGATCGCCGGATATTGCGGCGAATCGGCATAGACGATCGCCACGCCGGCCTTGCGGCAGAGGGTGACGAACTCGGGCACCGCGAAGCTCTCGTGCCGCACCTGGACGGCGTGGCGGAGCTTTACGCCTTCATGGGTGCGCGGGAGCAGGTCGAGGAACGCGCCGAAATCCTGGGCGTCGAACTTCTTGGTGGCCATGAACTGCCACATCAGCGGGCCGAGCCGGTCGCCGAGCTCGACCACGCCCTGGCCGACGAACCTGGCGACCGATTCGCCGGCGTCCGCCAGCACCTTGCGATTGGTGCAGAAGCGCGAGCCCTTGACCGCGAAGACGAAGCCGTCGGGCACGGTCTTCGCCCAGCCCTCGAAGGTGGCGGGCTTGAAGCTCGAATAATAGGTGCCGTTGATCTCGATCGCGGTGAGCTGGCGCGAGGCGTATTCCAGCTCCTTCTTCTGCGAGAGCTTCTCCGGATAGAAGGTCCCGCGCCAGGGCTCGAAGGTCCAGCCGCCGATGCCGACTCGAATGGGTGCACTGCTCATGTCGCGCACCCTAGCCGCTTGCCGGGAGGCCGCCAGCCCGAAGCTGGCGGTCAAACCCGCTTAGCGCACCCGCGACCAGGTCTGGGCCTTGCAGATGATGCCGAACAGCACGCAGCCCTTGCCGACCATCTTGTCGCCGTCCTGGAACTGGATCGTGCCCGAGAAGGTCTGGCGGATGTCGGGGACGAACACCTTGCCGCTCCACTTGCCCTGGCCGGCGGGCTTGAGGTCGCGGAACAGCCGGGTGCCGACCAGCTGGGTGGTGCCGCCGCGCCTGGCGTCGGCGATCGCCTTGTCGCTGGCCCAGGTGATCGTGCCGCAGACCGCGCCGCCGCAATTGTCGATGCGGATGTGGACGCTGTTGCTGGGATTGCGCCACTCGCTGGCGATCGGCGCGTCAGGCGGCGAACCTGCCGATGCGGGGGTGGCGAGCGAGAACAGCACGAATGCGGGCAGAATCGCCCGAAGGACTTTTCCGAACATGGCGGGGCTTCTTGCGGTTGGAACCTGTATGCCCGCTGAAGTGGAAAGCCCGGCCCCCTCGAACAAGGCTGCTTACGGAAACCCAGCGTTCCGAATCACTCGGTGATTCGCGACCAGGTCTGCGACTTGCAGCCGACGCCGAGCACCAGGCATCCCCGGCCGATCATCTGGTCGCCGTCGATCGTCACGGTGCCCGAGAAGGTCTTGCGGATATCGGGCACGAACACGCTGCCCTTCCAGCGATTCGGGCCGTTCCTGTAGAGATTGCGGAAGATCGGGGTGCCGATCAGGTTCTCGGTGCCGCCGCGCCTGGCATCCGCGATCGCCTTGTCGCTGGCCCAGACGACGGTACCGCAGATCGCGCCCTTGCCGCAGGGCTCGTAGCGGATGTGGACGCTGTTGTGCGGGTTGCGCCATACGCCCTCGATCCCGTCGGGCGGGGAAGCGGCGGAAGCGAGAAGAGCGGCGCCAAGCGCCAGAGCGAGCCGTGCGATCATCGGCAACACTTTGTCATCCGACCCCGGGCCCGCGCAAGCCATCCGATAGGCTAGGCGCGGATCGAATCGTCGAACGCCGGCGGAAGGTGACAGATTTTCTGAAGTTCGTTTCCCAGGCACCGGAAATCCGGTGGGAAACGCTGGAGCGGGCGAAGGGATTCGAACCCTCGACCCCGACCTTGGCAAGGTCGTGCTCTACCCCTGAGCTACGCCCGCTCTGGCGTTCTAGTCCGGGGCAGCGAAGCGCCACCGGGCTGGGTGAGGCGCGGCCACTAGCACCGGCTTTTTGGGTCCGCAACCCCTATCGCCACAGTTTTTTTAAAGGCTTGGCGCATCGCCCCTGAAAGCCCACATATCGCGACGAACCGAAGCGCATCTTTTTCAGGAGCAGACACCTTGGCCACGCTTGGACTCACCCCCGCGGAAAAGGAAGCCGTGGACGGCTTCCGCCGGGACGTCGTCGAGCCCTCGATGACCAGCCTCGTCATGATCGATTTCTGGGCGGAATGGTGCGGCCCCTGCAAGGCGCTGACTCCGATCCTGGAAAAGGTGGCGACCGACTATGCCGGCAAGGGCGTGATCCTCGCCAAGGTCGATGTCGACGCGAACCAGTTCATCGCCAACCAGTTCCAGGTCCGCTCGATCCCGACCGTCTATGCGATGTTTCAGGGCCAGCTGGTCGCCGACCTGAGTTCGGCACGCACCGAATCGCAGCTGCGCACCATGCTCGACCAACTGCTGCGCCAGCTGCCGGTGCAGAGCACCGAGGCCCAGGCCGAAGCCGAGCTGGAGCCGCTGATCGAGATGGGCGAGCAGTCGCTGGCCGAGAATGATCCGGAACGCGCCCTGTCGATCTTCGAGCAGATCGCCGAGCTGGTGCCCGAGCATCCCGTGGTCGCCGCCGGCCGCGCCCGCGCCCTGCTGGCGCTGGGCCGCGCCGAGGAAGCCGAATCGGTGCTCGCGGCCCTGCCCGAGGACGCCAAGGGTGCCGAGATCGAGCAGGCCCGCGCCGCGATCGCACTCGCCAAGGAAGCCCAGCCGGTAGAGGACCTGTCGGGCCTCGCCGCCCAGGCCGCCACCGGCGACATGGAAGCGCGCTACGAACTCGCCGGCGGCCAGATGGCCTCGGGCGACCGCGACGGCGCCGCCGAGACGCTGCTCGCCATGGTGCGAGACGACCGCGAATGGAACGAAGGCGCCGCCCGCCAGCGGCTGCTCAAGCTGTTCGAGGCAGTCGGCCTGGAAGATCCCTGGGTATCCGCCCAGCGCCGCAAGCTTTCGGCGATCCTGTTCGGATGACGCCTTCGGGGAAGATCACGCGGCTGTCGGTATTCCCGCTGGCCGGCGCGCTGCTCTTCCCGCGGATGCACCTGCCGCTGCACATCTTCGAGCCGCGCTATCGGGCGATGGTCTCCGACGCGCTGGTCCGCGACCGGCGCATCGGGATGATCCAGCCGCGCGACGCCGCCAACCCGCCCGGCCTGTTCGAGATCGGCTGTGTCGGCCGCATCGCCGAGGTGGAGGCGCTCGACGACGGGCGCTTCGACATCGTGCTCGAGGGGCTGGCACGCTTCATCATCCGGCGCGAGCTCGACGTCACGACGCCGTTCCGCCAGGTCGAAGCCGAGCTGGAGGCGGTGGGCGACATCGAAGTGCTCGCGATGGCCGAGCGCGCCGCGCTGGAGATCGAATCGCGCCGCTTCGCCGACGTGCTCGGCTATGCGGTCGACTGGGAATCGGTGAGCCGGCTCGACGACGAATCGCTGGTCAACGGCATCGCCCAGATCGCGCCGTTCGACGCGGCATCGAAACAGGCGCTGCTCGAGGCGGACACGCTGGCCGAGCGCAGCGAGCTGGTGGTGCAGCTGATGCAATTCTACGGCCGCCACGACGGGGACGACGAGGTCACGCTGCAATAATCAGCGAACGTCGGGAAGCGGCTGCGATCCCCTGCGCATGGTGCGCAACGGCACGCCGCGGGATTCTCCGGCGCGCTAGAACCAGTTGCAGCGCAGCAGGCCCTGGCCGATCAGCAGCTGCTGTGCCGCCAGCGTCACCGTTCCCAGCACGACCAGCACCAGATAGCTCAGCCGGAACTGGCGCAGCCCGATCGCGACAAAGCCGAGCGGCAACGACGCCGCGGCCAGGCACCAGAGAAGGTCCGCCGCCACGCTGAGCGACGTCCAGGGTGAGCTGTTGCACAGCAGCGAGCCGAGCAGGAGCTGCCAGCCAAACAGGCAGACCAGGAGTTGTGCCGCGGGCAGCAGGGCGAACTGCCAGTTCGGCAGGGCGATGAGCCGATCGCTCATTTCCGGTAGATGCCGCTGAAGGTCACATTCATCCCGCCGCACTGGCCATTGTCGCGAGCGAGCAGATAGGGACCAAGCAGGCGGAGGGTGATGCGGCAAGCGGGCTCTTCCGAATCGGCGAATGCGAGGCTGCCGCCCTTGGGTTCGGGCAGATCGGCGCTGAACATGCCGGAGTTCACACCCCCGCGCTTCACCCGCTCGGGATCATGCGCCCCCCAGGTGGCGTTGCCGCCGAGATGGAAAGTGCCGGGTTTCGCCCCCCGGGTGATGTCGATCTCCGATTCCCAGCCGCTCCAGCCGCCGATCCAGTCACTGGCTTTCGGCGGGGCCGGCGCCACCCGGCGCAGCGCGGCAGTCTCGACCCAGCCTTCACTCGGACGGGTGCTGCCTGGGGCAAGATAGGTGACGCGAGTGAGCGCTCCGCTGGCTTCCCAGGCGACCAGCCTGTCTCCGGCGACGACATAGCCCTTGCGGCGGCAGGCGGCGCTGGGTGCCGGGCACCCTTCCCGCTCATCGCCGGCGTGGAAATAGCGCTTCGGGCCGGGGGCGACTTCGACCAGTTCGGCGGCGATCGGCGCGGGAGCGTCCTGGAGCAGCAACAGCAATGCGAACGGCAGCACCGGCATATGGGTCCCTTTCAGCTCCTTCCCGGCGAAGGCCGGGGCCCAGGCTCCGCGCACTGTCGACGGCGCAGGGAACTCTCGAATGACATTGCAACTGGGCCCCGGCCTTCGCCGGGGAGCAAGTGCGAATTCTAAGCCGTGATTCCCTGCAGCAGCTTCGGCACATCGCCGCTTTCGCCGCGCGCCTCGGCCATGAACCAGTGCTTCAATGGCGGCAGGCGGTCGACCGCGGAAAGACCGAAGCGACGAACCGCGCTCGCGGTCCTGCCGGGGATGCCGAACAGCCGGGTGAGCCCATCGGTGGCGGCGGCGACCATGAAGGTGTCAAGCCCGCGCCAGCGCTGGTAGCGCGCGAGCAGCTGGGGATCGCCCATGTCGAGCCCGAGACGCTTGCCGTCGACCAGCACCTCGACCAGCGTGGCGACATCGCGGAAGCCGACATTGACGCCCTGCCCCGCGATCGGATGGATGCCGTGCGCGGCGTCGCCGACCAGCGCAAGCCGGTCGCTGGTGATCCAGGCGGCGTGGTGGAAGCCGAGCGGGTGGCTGAAGCGCGCGGTAAGCGGCCCGAGCTTGCCCAGGAAGCCGCCCATCCGCTTCTCCGCCTCGGCGAGATAGGCGCGCTCGGAAATCTTCATCATGCCGGCGGCGTCGCGCGCATTGACCGTCCACACCACCGCCGAGCGATGGCCGTTCTCGTCGTCGAGCAGCGGCAGGATCGCGAAGGGACCCTCGGGATAGAAGATCTCGAAGGCGATATTCTCGTGGCTGTGCTCGTGGCCGAGCGTGGCGACCATGGCGGCATGGTCATAGCTCCAGCGCGCCGTGTTGAGCCCGGCGGCCTCGCGGGTGGGCGAGTTGCGGCCCTCGGCACCGATCAGCAGCTGGGCGGAAACCTGCTTGCCGTCGCTGAGCGTCGCGGTGACGCCGAATTCGCCACGTTCCACGTGAAGCGCGCGGGTCTGCATGCGGACATCCGCGAGCGGCGCGGCGACCGCGGCCTCGTAAAGCGCGGTGCGCAGGATGCGGTTCTCGAACATGTGGCCGAGCGCGCCGTCGCCTTCGCCGGGGGCGAAATCGAGCTTGCCGGGTTCGAGCCCGTCCGAGACGCGGATGCCCTGGATCGGGCAACCCTTTCCCGCCAGCCGATCGGCCACACCGATCGCTTCGAACATGCGCATCGGCGCGCTGGCGATCGCCGAGGCGCGGCCATCGTGCCTTGCGGCGAGGATCTGCTCCGGATCGGCCGGATCGACCACGATCGAGGAAATGCCATGCGCATCGAGCGCGGTGGCCAGCGCCGAGCCGACCAGCCCGCCGCCGAGAATGAGGACATCTGCGCGATCCATTGGCGTGCCGTAGCGCCTCGCTTTCCTCCCGTCATCCCCACTCCTTCCCGTCATCCCCGCGAAGGCGGGGATGACGAGGAAGAATGAAGGGGCGAGGGCGTACCCCAATGCGGCGGAACGTGGCGGGAACGCTTGACGGCGGAGTCCGCTCGCGCGATTAACCGGTTCGCACCCCTGAAAATCTGGAGGCTGGGCATGGCGTCCCGGGCACAAGCGCCGCTTTGGCGCGAAACCATGAAGGCCGGCGCGCGCCGCAGCGGCGCGGTTATCGGCGGAGCAGCCCTGTTCCTGGGCGTGCTGGCGCTCGGCGTGGCGCTGGGCAGCTATCACCCCACCGATCCGTCGATGAACACTGCCGCGGCAGGGCCCGCGCGCAACTGGATGGGCGATCCCGGCGCGTGGATCGCCGACCTGCTCTATGCGCTGCTCGGCCCCGCGGTGTGGCTGTTCCTGCCGGTAGGGCTGATCGTCGCGATGCGGCTGCTCAAGGACCGGCCCGTCGGCAATTGGGGGCCGATGACGCGCGGCGTCGCGATCGGCGTGGTGTTCATCGCCACCGCCCTCGCGTTTTTCTCCAGCGATGCGCTGCTGTCGCTTACCGGCGGCTGGGGCGGTGTGGTCGGCCTGAGCATCGCCAGCTTCTTCAACTGGCTGATCGGCTTCACCGGGGATCCGGCGATCAGCTGGTGGGCGGCGCGCGGGCTCGGCCTGGTCTGCGGGCTGATCGGCCTGTTCATCTGGTGGCGCAGCCTCGACTTCTCGCTGCCCGAGCGGGTGATTCTGCCGAGCATCCCGAACCTGAAGGGCCCGGCCAAGGCGCCTTTGCTCGGCGCGCCGCAGAAGGAAGTGTTCGACGACCGCGAATTCGCCGAGCCGAAGATCCGCGACGGCCGCGAGCCGCGCAAGACGGTGGTGCCCGACAATCGCCCGGGCCCGGTGATCGCCGACCGCAACGTCACGCCCTCGCCGGCGCGGACCAAGCCGCCGACCCAGACCAGCCTCGACTTCAAGGACAGCTACCAGCTGCCCTCGATCGACCTGCTCAAGGCGCCGCCGGTTAACAAGAATGCGGGAATCGACAAGGCAGCGCTGGAGCGCAACGCCCGGCTGCTGGAGAGCGTGCTCGACGATTTCAACGTGAAGGGCCAGATCGTCGAGGTACGGCCGGGTCCGGTCGTCACCATGTACGAGTTCGAGCCGGCCGCCGGCATCAAGGCGAGCCGCGTGATCCAGCTCGCCGACGACGTGGCGCGCAACATGTCCGCCACCTCGGCGCGCATCGCGACGATCCCGGGGCGCAGCGTGATCGGCATCGAGCTGCCCAATGCGGTGCGCGAATCGGTCAATCTGCACGAGCTGATCGGCAGCCAGAGCTTCGAGGACCAGGGCGCGACGCTGCCGCTGGTGCTCGGCAAGAACATCGCCGGCGACGCGGTGATCGCCGACCTGGCGCCGATGCCCCACCTGCTCGTCGCGGGTACCACCGGCTCGGGCAAGTCGGTCGGCCTCAACTGCATGATCCTGTCGCTGCTCTACCGGCTGACGCCCGAGCAGTGCCGGATGATCATGATCGATCCGAAGATGCTCGAGCTGAGCATGTACAAGGACATCCCCCACCTGCTCGCCGACGTCGTCACCGAGCCGGCCAAGGCGGTGCGCGCGCTCAAATGGGCGGTGGAGCAGATGGAAGACCGCTACCGGATGATGGCGCATGCCAATGTCCGCAGCCTCGCCTCGTTCAACGACAAGGTGCGCCAGGCCAAGGCGAAGGGCCAGAAGCTCGGGCGCAAGGTGCAGGTGGGCTATGACCCCGACACCGGCAAGCCGATGTACGAGGAGGAAGCGCTCGAGCTGCAGCCGCTGCCGCAGATCGTGGTGATCGTCGACGAGCTCGCCGACCTGATGATGACCGCGGGCAAGGAAGTCGAATTCCTGATCCAGCGGCTGGCGCAGAAGGCGCGCGCCGCGGGCATCCACCTGATCATGGCGACGCAGCGCCCCTCGGTCGACGTCATCACCGGCGTGATCAAGGCGAACCTGCCGACCCGCCTGTCCTTCTACGTCGCCAGCAAGATCGATTCGCGCACCATCCTGGGCGAGCAGGGCGCCGAGCAGCTGCTGGGCAAGGGCGACATGCTCTACATGCCGGGCGGCAAGCAGCTGGTCCGCGTGCACGGGCCCTTCGTCAGCGACGACGAAGTGCAGGGCGTCGCCGATTTCTGGCGCTCGCAGGGGACGCCGGACTATATCTCGGCAGTCACCGAGGAGCCCGAGGATGGCGGGTTCAGCCTCGACGGCGCGCCCGAGGGCGACGATTCGCCGGAGGACCAGCTCTATCGCCGCGCGATCCAGCTGGTGGCGGAGAGCCAGAAGGCATCGACCTCGTGGCTGCAGCGCCAGCTGCGCGTGGGCTACAACTCCGCCGCGCGGCTGATCGAGCGGATGGAGAAGGACGAGCTGGTCTCGCGCCCCGACCATGTCGGCCGCCGCGAAGTGCTGATGGATACCGACGGCCGGCAATTGTAACGGGATCGAATCGCAGGGCCTGGGGGTTCAGGGGACATTCAAGCCCCGCCTTCCAGGGCATTTCCCCGCAATTTGGAGAAACGACACGTGTTTGCACGGCCCCTCGCTCTCAGCCTCGCCCTTGGCGCGCCAGCGCTGATCTCGGCTACGGCGCCGGCGCTGGTCTCGGCCGCGGCGCCCGCCCCGGCCAATGAACTCGCCCAGGTGCAGCAGCATCTCCAGGCGGTGAACTCGATGGTCGCCGGCTTCGCGCAGACCGATCGCAACGGCCGCACGCTGACCGGCACGATGACGCTCAAGCGCCCGGGCAAGATCCGTTTCCAGTATCAGAAGGGCGTGCCCCAGCTGATCGTCGCGGACGGGCGCAGCCTCTATTTTATCGACTACCAGGTCCGCCAGGTCGAGCGCTGGCCGATCGGCAACTCGCCGCTTGCCGTGCTGCTCAACCCGAAAAAGGACATCGCCGGCTTCGCCAAGGTAATCCCGACCGGAAGCGACCAGGTCGTCTCGGTCGAGGTCTATGATTCGAAGCACCCTGAATATGGCCGGATCACCTTGATCTTCCAGAAGAACGCCTCGGCCCCGGCCGGGCTGATGCTCCAGGGCTGGGTGGCGCTGGATTCGCAGAACAACCGGACCTCGATCCGGCTGTCGAACCAGCAGTTCAACACCAATGTGAGCGACGGAACGTTCCGCTGGAACGACCCGCGGCGCCAGGGCCCGCGCTGAAACTGAACATCGTTCATGCTGGCGACAGGTTGCCTGCCCTAGAACCAGTCTTGCGGATGTGGGGCGTACCCGGGATTTTCCCCCTGTTACCCGGGATTTCCACTTCCCGCCTGCGTGACGAACGCTAGGTCGGCCCTCGTTCCATTGCCCCCGGGACGAGGGCCTTTCCATGTCTGGCGCTCCCCCACTGGTGCGGAGCCGAAACACTCCCTAAATCCGGCGCGATGAAGATCGCCTCCTGGAACATCAACTCCGTCCGCTTCCGCATCGAGATCGTCGAGCAGTTCCTGCGCGAGGAAGCGCCCGACGTGCTCTGCCTGCAGGAAACCAAGGTCATCGACGGCGACTTCCCCGAAGGCGCCTTCCGCGCGCTCGGCTATGACCACGTCATCAAGCACGGCCAGCGCATGCACCACGGCGTGGCGATCATTGCCAGGGTACCGGTGGTCGAGGACGACCGGTTCGACTGGCAGGCCAATGGCGAGGCGCGCCATGTCGGCGTGCGGCTGCCGGGCGGCGTGCGGCTCGAGAATGTCTATGTGCCCGCCGGCGGCGACATTCCGAACCGCGAGCTCAACCCCAAGTTCGGCCAGAAGCTCGACTTTCTCGAGCGGATGATCGCCTGGTCCAAGGACCTCAGCGTCCCCTCGATCCTGACCGGCGACTTCAACGTCGCACCGCTGGAAAGCGATGTGTGGAGCCACAAGCAGCTGCTCGACGTGGTCAGCCACACCCCGATCGAAGTCGAGACGCTCGGCCGACTGCAGGCGGCGAACGACTGGGTCGATCTTGGCCGCCACTTCGTGCCTGCCCCGGCGCGCTACTACAGCTGGTGGAGCTACCGCGCGAAGGACTGGGCCGCATCGGATCGCGGGCGCCGGCTCGACCATATGTGGGCAAGCCCAGACGTCGCCGCGAAGGCGACCAGCCACAAGGTGTGCGAGCCCTGCCGCTCCTGGCTCAAGCCTTCGGACCATGTGCCGATCATCACGGAGTTCGACTTTTGAGCGCGCATGACGCTGCTCGCGCGGTCGACGCGCTGCGCCGGGGATGGCCGATCGCGATCGGCGACCTGGCGCTGCTCGCGGTTGAGACCGCCGACGCGCCGCGACTGGCGGCGTTCGACGCGGGCGGCGAGGCCGATCTGCTGCTCTCCGCCGGCCGCGCGGCGACGCTGAAGCTTGCCAACCAGCGCGATGCCGCGACGCCCGACGCCCCGGTGCTGGTCCAGCGCGCGCCCTGGCTCGATTTCGACACCGCGACCGCGCTTGCCGACCCGCAATTCGACCTCGCCACGCCGCTCAAGGGCCCCTTCCGGGCGATCCCACTGGCCGAGCCCGCGCTTTCCGCCGCCGCGCTGCGCCTTGCCCGGGTGGCGGGGCTGCTGCCGGCCTTCTTCGTCCGCAAGGCTGCCGGCGAGCAGACGATCACCGCCACCGATATCGACGCGCATGAGGATGCCGATCGCCTGCGCATCGTCGCACGCGCGCGCCTCCCCGTGCTCGACGCCGAGGACAGCGAGATCGTCGCGTTTCGCACCGACGAGATGCCCGGCGAGCATGTCGCGCTGCTGATCGGCGAGCCCAACGGCAATCCGCCGCTCGTTCGCCTGCACAGCGAATGCCTGACCGGCGACGTACTGGGCTCGCTCAAATGCGATTGCGGACCGCAGCTTCAGGCGGCGATCCGGGCGATCCGGGAAAGCGGCTGGGGCATATTGCTCTACCTCCGCCAGGAAGGGCGCGGGATCGGGTTGATCAACAAGCTGCGCGCCTATGCGCTGCAGGACCAGGGCTTCGACACGGTCGACGCCAACACCCGGCTGGGCTTCGCGGTGGACGCGCGCAACTTCGCCACGGCGGCGAAGATGCTGTCGCTGCTCGGCCAGCACCGCATCCGGCTGCTCACCAACAATCCCGACAAGGTAGCGGCACTCGAAGCCGCAGGTGTGACGGTGACCGAACGCGTCCCCCACTTCCTGCCGCCCAACCCGCACAACGAACGCTATCTCGCGACCAAGCGCGACCGGACCGGGCACCAGCTCTGAGGTATTTCCTCGACACCGAGTTCAACGGGTTCGGCGGGCCGCTGATCTCGCTGGCGCTGGTGCCGGAGGATAGCGGCGCGCCCTTTTACGCCGCGCTCCCCTGCCCCGATCCGACGCCCTGGGTGGCGGAGCATATCCTGCCGGCGCTCGATGTGGCGCCGATCAGCCGCGCGGCGATGGGGCATGGCTTTGCCGCCTATCTGGGCAATGATCCCGATCCCGTGCTGGTCGCCGACTGGCCCGAGGACATCGCCCATGCCGCGCAGCTGCTGATCGTCGCGCCGGGGCACCGCTATCCGATCGACCGCATCCGCTTCGAGCTGTGCGACGCCTTCGGCTTCGACAGCGCGGCGCTGAGCCGGCGGCCGCACAATGCGCTGAGTGACGCCATGGCGTTGCGGGAATACCTGCTCGCGAGGGAAGCGCGAGGGTTCTAGGCCCCTCCCGCTATCCCGCGAAGGCGGCGATCCATGGTAGTAGCGCCAAGTCCTTCGCAACTCTGGATCCTCGCCTTCGCGGGGATGACGAAGAAGGAAGAGTCAGGCGACCAGCCGGGCCACTTCGTCGAAATCATGGGCGATGAGCTTCACGCCCAGCGCGCGGAGGCGCTCGGCATGGTCGGGCGCGCAGTGCGAGCCGGCGCACAGGCCGATGACGTCTGCGCCCGAGGCAACCGCGCCGGTGACGCCCACCGGCGAATCCTCGAGGATCACGCAGCGTTCGATCGGCACGCCGATCGCCGCAGCCGCATGGAGATAGAGGTCCGGCGCCGGCTTGCCGCGCGTCACATGCTCGCGGCCGCTATAGATATGGTCACCGAAGCAATCGCGGATGCCGAGATGGCGCAGATGCCGGTCGATCCATTCGGTGCGGCTGGACGAGGCGATCGCGCGGGGCAGCGACCTGGGCAGGTCCTCGACGAAGCGTATGGCCCCGGCCACGGCTGGAAGCCCCTCTTCGAGCACGCGCGCGTCTTCCTCCGCCCGCACGGCGTGGAAGTCGTCGGGGATTGCCCGGCCGATCCAGTTCTCGATCGCGCCCAGGAAATCGGCACCGGCCAGGCCCATGAAGTTCGCCATCGAATCCTCAGGCGAAGTCGGGTGGCCGATGCTGGTGAGATAGGCGGCGATCTGGCGATTGCCGGCCGCTTCGCTCTCCAGCAGCACGCCGTCGAAGTCGAACAATATGGCGTCGTACTTCATGCGCGGGCGCCGAACAGCGCGGTACCGACGCGGACATGGGTGGCGCCGATCGTCACGGCGGTTTCGAAATCGCCAGACATGCCCATCGACAGGCCCTCGAGCCCGTGATCGCGGGCGATCTTGGCGAGCAGCGCGAAATAGGGCGCCGGCTCCAGCTCAAGCGGCGGCACGCACATCAGGCCCTGGACCGGCAAGTCAGCCGCTTGTGCTTCCCTGAGCAGCGCCGGCAGCTCGAGCACCGGGCAGCCGCCCTTCTGCTCCTCGTCGCCGATATTGACCTGGAGGAAGCAGGCGGGGCGCCTGCCGGCCTTGTCCATCGCCTTGGCCAGTGCGCCCACCAGCGAGGGGCGGTCGACCGAATGGATCGCATCGAACAGCGCGACCGCATCCTCGGCCTTGTTCGACTGGAGCTGGCCGACGAGGTGGAGCGCGATATCGGGAGTCGTCTCGCGCAACTTCGGCCATTTGGCCTCGGCTTCCTGGACACGGTTCTCGCCGAACACGCGCTGGCCGGCGGCGATCAGCGGGGCGATCGCCTCGGCATCCTGCGTCTTGGAGATGGCGATCAGGGTGATGCTGTCGGGCTTGCGGCCTGCGATCTTGGCGGAACGCACGATCCGGGCGCGCACATCGGCAAGGCGCTGGCTGGCTTCGTCTATCGGCATGAAGCGCGCTATAGGCAGGGCAATGCGCCGCCGCCACCCCCTCCCGCGCCTTTGGCTGATGACCGACGAGCGCATGGGCGATGCGCTTTGGGAGGCGCTGGAGCGGTTGCCGCGGGGATCGGGCGTGGTGTTCCGGCATTATGGCCTGCCGGTGGCCGAGCGCCGGGCGCTGTTTGCCCGGGTGCGGAAGGTAGCGCGGCGGCGGGGGCTGGTGCTGGTCCGAGCCGGAATCGAACCGCTGCGTGGCGAGGCGGGCGTACATGGCCGGCGCGGCCACGGGCTCCGCACCGCGCCGGCGCATGATCGACGCGAAGCGGTCGCCGCAATCCGGGCCGGTGCCGATGCGCTGTTCGTCTCGCCCGCCTTCCCTACCCGCTCGCACCCTGGCGCGCGGGCATTGGGACGGGCCCGCTTCGGAATGCTGGTGCGCGGGCTTGGCGTGCCGGTGATCGCGCTGGGCGGCATGGACGCGCGCAAGGCGGCGAGCCTCAGGCCGTTCGGGATATATGGATGGGCGGCAATCGACGCGTGGACGAAGGCGTAGGACTAGCTGCCCGAGATCCCGACTTTCATCGGGATGACGGCTGCACCGTCAGAAGCGGAAGGCGGTGCCCACATAGACCGCCTGGCTCTCGCGGCGGCTCTCGTTGAGCTTGGGCAGGCGATCTTCCTCGCTGCGATAGCGCACGCCGGCAGTCACATCGAGGTTGCGGGTCAGCGAATAGCTGCCGCCGACGTCGATCGAGTAGCTCGGCTTGTCGCCGATCAGCACCGGGGTGTTGTTCAGCGGACGATCCGAGGTGGCGGTGACGCGGCCGCTCAGGCGCTTGCCGGTGTAGCTGACACCGATATCGGCGCGCTCGCGGCTGCCCGGCTGGTCGACCAGCTCGACGCGGGTGACGTCACCCGAGACGGCCAGACGCTTCCAGCCGACCGAGACGCCGAGATTGTACGAGATCGGGGCCAGGCTGACCGGGGTGGCCGCCGCAGCGACGTCCCGCGTCACGTCGCGGCTGCGCAGCGCGCGGCTCGAGCTGGCACGGACCGCGACCGTCACACCGCGGGCATTGCCGCGCGATTCGGCCGGGGTGAAGCGGAAGCTGCCCTCGGGCAGGCCCGAACGGGCGAGTACGGCGGCGAGCTTGGGATCCGCCGCGGCAGGGGTGAAGATGCCCATGCCACCGCGCGCCGGCATCGCCGCGCGCTTGGCCGCCGCAACGCGCTCGGCCTTGCTGGTCTGGGCCTGAATCGACGGCGCAAGCAGGAGACCGGCAGCGCCAAGCGCCCCCAGTGCAATTCCCGTCCTGATCCGTCCGACTCGCATCGTCATGATTCCCTAGATAGGTCCGACTACCATGATTCCGAAGCGAGGTTCCACCGGTGGCACAAATTTCGTGACGGTGTTGCATCAGACCCACAGAATCTGCTTGCGGGGCCATTAACGAGAAGTGTTTCAATCGTGCGAATCGGGGCATGGCTTCCCGCCTTGCTCCCGCCACATGCGCCACTATAGATGCTCCCCGACTTTTCTCGCCTGCTAGGAATGTGACGATGAACCGCCTGTTGCGCACTGCGATCCTGGGGTCGCTTGCTCTTTCGATCACCGCGTGCGGCGGTCACAACAAGCGCCCCGAGGCGGATCTCGCGGCGTCGAAGATCACCACGATCGGCGTGAACTCCTATCTGTGGCGCGCCAGCCTCGACACGCTGAGCTTCATGCCGCTGCTGCAGACGGACTCCAACGGCGGCGTCATCGTCACCGACTGGTATGTGAACCCGAACGTGCAGACCGAGCGCATGAAGGTGACCGTGACGATCCTCGACCAGGATCTGCGCGCCGATGCGCTGCGTGTCGCCGCCCTGCGCGAAGTCAATCGCAACGGCGCCTGGGTCGCAGCGCCCGTGCAGGCCGCGACGGTGCAGAAGCTCGAGGACATCATCCTCACCCGCGCCCGCGACCTTCGCCGTGCTGCGGTGACCAACGACTAATCCCCTAGTGTCGGTTCCAGCCTGCTCCTCCGCCCGGCGAAGCAGGCCGGAGCCGCGAGAAGATTGCAGGAACTGACTTTGTCTCGCTTCAACCCGTTGAAGGCGGACGCCGCGTGGCAGAAGGTGTGGGAAGAGAACCGCACTTTCGCCGCGCGTGACGATTCGCCCAAGCCCAAGAGCTTCGTCCTCGAGATGTTCCCCTATCCCTCGGGGCGCATCCATATGGGGCATGTCCGCAACTACACGATGGGCGACGTGCTCGCGCGCTTCCGGCGGATGAAGGGCATGGAAGTGCTCCACCCGATGGGCTGGGACGCGTTCGGCATGCCGGCCGAGAATGCCGCGATGGAGAAGAAGGTCCATCCGGGCAGCTGGACCCGCGCCAATATCGCGACGATGAAAGCGCAGCTGAAGCGGCTCGGCTTCGCGCTCGACTGGACCCGCGAGCTCGCCACCTGCGAGCCGGACTATTATGGCCACGAACAGGCTATCTTCCTCGATTTCTTCGAGAATGGCCTAGTCTACCGCAAGGAATCGGCGGTCAACTGGGACCCGGTCGACATGACCGTGCTCGCCAATGAGCAGGTGATCGACGGTCGCGGCTGGCGCTCGGGCGCGCTGGTCGAGCGGCGCAAGCTGAGCCAGTGGTTCCTCAAGATCACCGAATTCGCCGACGACCTGCTGACCGGCGTCCAGGGCCTCGAGCACTGGCCCGACAAGGTCAAGCTGATGCAGGAGAACTGGATCGGCAAGTCCGAGGGCCTGCAGTTCAACTGGACGCTTTCAGACGGCGAAAGCATCGAAGTCTACACGACCCGGCCGGACACGATCTTCGGGGCGAGCTTCATCGCGGTGGCGGCGGATCACCCGATCGCGCAGAAACTGGCCGCTTCGAACGCGGAAGTTGGCGCGTTCATCGAGCTGTGCAAGCAGGGCGGCACCACCGCGGCCGAACTGGAGACGCAGGAGAAGCTGGGCTTCGACACCGGCCTCACCGCGACGCATCCCTTTGATAACGCCTGGCAAGTTCCGGTCTACATCGCCAATTTCGTGCTGATGGACTATGGCACCGGCGCGGTGTTCGGCGTGCCCGCGCACGACCAGCGCGACTTCGAGTTCGCAAGCAAATATTCGCTTCCGATCCGGCGTGTCGTCTCCGAAGGCGACAAGACCGCGCCCGAATTCCACGATGCCGAGGCCTATACCGGCCCGGGCACGCTGGTGAACTCGCACTTCCTCGACGGGATGGACGTGGCCGACGCCAAGCGCGCCGTCATCCAGCGCGCCGAGGAAGGCGGCTGGGGCAAGGGCCAGACGGTGTGGCGCCTGCGTGACTGGGGCGTCAGCCGCCAGCGCTATTGGGGCACGCCGATCCCGATCATCCATTGCGAGAGCTGCGGCGCCCAGCCGGTGCCGCGCGACCAGCTGCCGGTGGTGCTGCCCGAGGACGTCAGCTTCGACGTGCCCGGCAACCCGCTCGACCGGCACCCGAGCTGGAAGCATGTCGACTGCCCGAAGTGCGGATCATCCGCGCGCCGCGAGACCGACACGCTCGACACCTTCGTCGATTCCTCCTGGTATTTCATCCGCTTCGCCAGCCAGCCCACGGACAAGCCGTTCGACAAGGCAGTGGCCGAGCAGTGGCTGCCGGTCGGCCAGTATATCGGCGGCGTCGAGCATGCGATCCTGCACCTGCTCTATGCCCGCTTCTTCACCCGGGCGCTGCGCCATATCGGCAAGCTCGACGTGGCCGAGCCGTTCCAGGGCCTGTTCACCCAGGGCATGGTGACGCACGAGACCTACAAGAGCCTCGACGGCCGCTGGCTCTCCCCGCAGGAAATCCGCAAGGACAGCGCCGGCGCGGTGGAACTCGCCTCGGGCGAGCCGATCGAGATCGGCCGCATCGAGAAGATGTCCAAGTCGAAGAAGAACACGGTCGATCCCGAGCCGATCGTAGACCAATATGGCGCCGACGCGGTGCGCTGGTTCATGCTCTCCGACAGCCCCCCCGAGCGCGACCTGGAGTGGAGCGAGAACGGCATCGAGGGCGCCTGGCGCTTCGTGAACCGTCTCTGGAGGCTGTTCCATAGCGTTGCAGACGGCGAAGCTGGCACGGGCGAGGATCGCGACCTCGACAAGCGCCTGCACCGCACGATCGCCGGCGTGGCCGAGGATATCGAGGCGCTGACCTTCAACAAGTCGGTCGCCAAGCTCTACGAACTGGTCGGCGCCATCGAGAAGGCGCAACCTTCCGCGTCCAGAACCGACGCCATCCGTACGCTCGCGCGCGTCGTCGCGCCGATGGTGCCGCATATCGCCGAGCAGGCCTGGGCCGATATGGGCCAAAGCGGGCTGATCGCCGACGCCGAATGGCCCGCCGTGGACAGCGCGCTGCTCGTCGATGACGAGGTCACCATCGCCGTCCAGGTGAATGGCAAGCTGCGCGATACGCTGCTAATGCCGAAGGGCGCGGCCAAGGATATCGTCGAGGCCGCGGCACTTGCCAGCGACAAGATCGTTCGATCGCTCGAAGGCAAGCAACCGAAGAAGGTGATCGTGGTGCCCGATCGTCTGGTGAACATCGTCGCATGAAGCATGTCGCGCTCCTCGTCGCCGGCGCCCTGGCGCTTTCCGGCTCCTTGTCGGGCTGTGGCCTGCGTCCGCTCTATGGCGGCGGGCCGGACGGTGCGGTGCGCTCCACGCTTTCCGCGGTCGAAGTCGCGCCGATCCAGGGCCAGTCGGGCTGGCTGGTCGCCAATGCGCTCAAGGACCGGCTCGACCATAATGACGTGCCTGCCCGCTTCCGGCTGGAAGTGAAGCTGGACGACCAGATCTCGGGCCTGGGCGTGAAGCGCGACGATTCGGTGGCGCGTGAGCGCCGCACGTTGCGCGCCCGATACCAGCTGATCGACCTGAGCAACGGCAATGTCGTGCTCGACGCCACTGCCGGCTCCGATGCCGGTATCGACGTGGTCGGCAGCGAATATGCGACGATCGCGGCCGAGAAGAGCGCGCTCGAGCGGCTTTCGGGCATCGTCGCCGACCAGATCGTCGCGCGCGTCGCCCGCTATGCGCAGACCGCGCCCGGGGCGGGCGGCCAGTGAAGGCCAACGCGACGCAGATCCGCGCCGCGATCGAGAAGCTCAACCCCGATACGCGGCTCTATCTGTTCCACGGCCCCGATGAAGCGGGCGCCGCGGACCTGGCATCGAAGCTCGGCAAGACGCTGGGCCCCGAGGCGGAACGCATCGACCTCGACATGAAGGCCCTGCGCGAGCAGCCGGGCCGGCTCGCCGATGAAGCGGCCTCGCTCTCGCTGTTCGGCGGCACCCGCTATGTCCGCGTGCTCGGCGTCGAGGAAGGCGCGGCCGAGGCGATCGGGCTGTTGCTGACCGCCGAAAAGGCCGGCAACCCGGTGGTGGCGATCGGCCCGGGGCTCAAGGCGAGCGGCAAGCTGGTGAAGTCGGTGATCGCCGCGCAGAACGCCTATGCCCATGCCTGCTACGTACCCGAGGGCGTGGATGCGACCCGGCTCGCCTCCAATGTCGCACGCGAGCATGGCCTGCGGCTGATGGGCGACGTGCCCCAGCGCCTGGCAGCCGCTACGGGCGGCGACAGGGCCATCCTGGCGCGCGAAATCGAGAAGCTGGCCCTTTTCCTCGATGCGGCGCCGGATCGCCCCAGGGACGCCGACAGCGCCGCTTTGGACGCGATCGGCGCGGACCTGGGGGATTCGGACCTGAGCGATGCGATCACCGCCGTGGTCGATGGCCGGGTTGGCGATGTTGGATTCGAGCTGGCTCGGCTGGGCGAAGGCATCGGCGTGCCGCTGATGCGCCAGCTCGCCCGGCGGCTACAGGCGATGGCCGAGATGCGGATCGACCTGGACCGCGGCGGCGATATGGACGAAGTACTTGAAAAGCATCGCGTTTTTTTCCGCGAGAAGGCCGCCACCGGCCGCGCCCTGCGCCGCTGGAATGGCGCCCAGTTGATTCGCGCGATCGACCGGGTGCGCGCGGCCGAGCGGGCGATGATGCATTCGGGCAGCGCGGGGGAAGTTCTGGCGGAAGCCGAGGCGGTGACGATCGCCCGCCAGGCGGCACGGGCGAAGGGCTGAGGCCACGGCCTGCCGGGGGCCCAGAGTCACAAGCGGGACCGCATAGAAACCCTGGGCCCCGGCTTTCGCCGGGAAAGCGCAATGCGTTGCTTCTCGCTAGGCTAGGTCGTCAGATCCGCTCGCCGCTCAGCCGCTGGCAGACCATGTCGAGCTGATCGAGCGTCGAATAGGAAAGCGTCAGCGTGCCGCCCTTGGCACCGTGGGCGATGCGGACGTTGAGGCCCAGTACGTCGCCCAGCTGATGCTCGAGCGCCGAGATATCGGCGTCGCGGATCTTCGGCTCGGGCTTGCGCTTGCTGTTGGGCTTGGCGTGGCGGGCGAGCTTCTCGGTCTCGCGCACCGAAAGCCCCTTGGTCGCAACTTCGCGCGCGAGCCTCTCCGCCTCCGGCGCGCCGATCAACGCGCGGGCATGGCCCATGTCGAGCTCGCCGACCACCACCATGTTGCGCACGCCCTCGGGCAGATCGAGCAGGCGGAGCAGGTTGGCGATATGGCTGCGCGACTTGTGAACGAGCTTGCCCAGCGCTTCCTGGCTATGGCCGAACTCGCGGATCAGCCGGGCATAGGCCTCGGCCTCTTCGATCGCGTTGAGGTCCTGGCGCTGGATATTCTCGACCAGCGCGATTTCCATCGTCTCGGCTTCGTTGAAGTCGCGGACGATGACCGGGACCTCGTGCAGCCGGGCGCGCTGCGCCGCGCGCCAGCGGCGCTCGCCGGCGACGATCTGGTAATTATGGCCGGTCGGGCGGACGACGATCGGTTGGATCAGCCCGCGCAGCTTGAGCGACTGGGCCAGTTCTTCCAGCGCCTCCTCGTCGAAATGGCGGCGCGGCTGGTCCGGGTGGGGCACCAGCGAGCTGACCGGCAGCATGCGCAGGCCCGAGGCGACATCAGGCGTGCCGGAGACCGGTGCTTCGGGAACATTTTCGCCGAGCAGCGAGGACAGCCCGCGGCCAAGGCCGGGGCGAGGCTTGCGGGTGGGTTCGGTCATGCGGCTTTCTTGAGCTTGGGCAGGCGATCGATCACTTCACGTGCGAGCGCGATATAGGCTTCGGAGCCCGGGCAGCGATGATCGTAGATCAGCGCCGGCAGGCCGTGGCTGGGCGCTTCGGAGAGACGCACGTTGCGCGGGATGACGGTGTCGAACACGACCCGGCCGAGCACCGCGCGGACATCGTCCGAAACCTGGTCGGTCAGGCGATTGCGGCGATCATACATGGTGAGCACCACGCCGAGGATCGACAGGCCTGGGTTGAACCGGCCACGAATGCGCTCGACCGTATTGAGCAGCTGACCAAGGCCTTCCAGCGCGAAGAATTCGCACTGGAGCGGCACCAGCAGCGCGTGCGCGGCGACCATCGCATTGACCGTCAGCAGGCCGAGCGAGGGCGGGCAATCGATCAGGATCACGTCCCAGCGCTGGGCATGATGGCGCGCGATCGCGCTGTCGAGCCGGTGGGTGCGCGCATCGAACTCGATCAGCTCGATCTCGGCGCCCGACAGGTCCTGCGTTGCCGGGACGATGTCGAGCCCGGGGACCTTGGTCGGCGTTGCGACATCGACCAGGTCGACATCGGTGACGAGCAGGTCGTAGCTCGAATGCTCGCGCTCGGCCCGGCTGATGCCCAGGCCGGTCGAGGCATTGCCCTGCGGATCGAGATCGATCAGCAGGACGCGCTGGCCAGTCGCCGCAAGTGCGGTGCCGACATTGATCGCCGTGGTGGTCTTACCCACCCCGCCCTTCTGATTGGCGATAGCGATGCAGATCATTTGGGGCGTACCTTTCGCGCGACCACGATCCCCGATTCCGGCGACGTGATGCTGGGTTCCACGTGAAACGCACCCTGCCATTTCGCGCGCGCCGCTTCCACCTCCGATTGCACGCTTCGGCCCTTTGGGAGCAACCATATTGTGGAAGAGTCGGTGCAATGCGCGGTTGTCTTGAACAAATCGGGCAAAGCGGCAACGGCCCGGGCCGAGACGATCGCCGCCTTCTGCTCCGGCTGATAGCTTTCGATCTTGCCATGGACGACGGTGGCGCGGTCGGTGATGCCCAGCTGCTCCGCCGCAGCGCGGAGGAACTCCACCCGGCGGATGCGCGGCTCGACCATCACCACCGGGCGATCGATCAGGATCGCAACGACCAGCCCGGGCATGCCGGCACCCGTGCCGACATCGACCCAGGCGCCCTCCCCGGCTTCCGCCGCCAGCGGGATCAACTGGGCGGAATCGACGAAGTGGCGGGTCCAGAGCTCGTCGAACGATGCGGCCGAGATCAGGTTCTGCCGCGCGGACTCCTCGCGGAGGATCTCGCCGAAGCGCTGTAGCTGCGTTTCACGTGAAACATTGAAATGTGCACGGATCCAGTCGCGTGCTTCGTCTTCGGTCATGCGGCGCGCCGTTTCGCGTGAAGGAGGATGGCGGACAATGCCGCCGGCGTGATGCCGCGGATGCGTGCCGCGGCGCCGATCGTCTCGGGGCGCGAGGCGGTGAGCTTCTCGATCATCTCGTTGGAGAGCCCGGCGATTGCGGCAAAGTCCATGGTCGCGGGGAGCCTTACCGCGTCATTGGCGCGGAGCTGTGCGACTTCGGCTTCCTGGCGCTCGAGATAGGGCGCGTAGCGGGCGTCCTCTACATACTCGGCGAGCAGGTCCGGATCGGCATCCGGATGGACATCGAGATGGTGCAGCTCGATCCCGGGGAAGCGCAGCCATTCGCGGGCGGGACGCCTGGCGCCGTCCTGGGCGACCGAAGCGCCACGAGCTGCCAGGGCGCTGGCGGTACGTTCGGCGGTAAAGACCCGGTCGAGCGCTGCCCTGCCCTCTGCCCGCGCCACGAGCCAGGCGAGACGCTGGGCGCCGAGGCAACCCAGCTCAGCCGCGATCGGGCCCAGCCGGGTGCCGGCATTGTCGGCGCGCAGGCGGAGGCGGAACTCGGCACGGGCGGTCAGCATGCGATAGGGCTCGGTGACGCCCTGCAGCACCAGGTCGTCGACCATCACGCCGAGGTAGGACGTCGCACGATCAAGGATCAGCGGCGCGAGATCGCAGGCGTAGGCGGCGGCGTTGAGGCCCGCGACAAGCCCCTGCCCCGCTGCCTCCTCATAGCCGGTAGTGCCGTTGATCTGCCCGGCGCACCAGACACCCGGAATCGCGGGAAGCCCCAGCGTGGCATCGAGCGCACGCGGATCGATATGGTCATACTCGACCGCATAGCCGGGCGTGACGATCTCCGTCCGCTCCAGCCCCGGGATCGAATTGACCATCGCCACCTGGATATCGACCGGCAGCGAAGTCGACATGCCGTTCGGGTAGATCAGATGGGTGTCCAAGCCCTCGGGCTCGAGGAAGATCTGGTGGCCGTCGCGATCGCCGAAGCGGTGGATCTTGTCCTCGATCGACGGGCAATAGCGCGGCCCCTGCGCATCGATCGCGCCGGTGAACAGCGGCGAGCGATCGAGACCCGAGCGGATCGCGTCATGCGTGACCTGGGTGGTGCGGGTGACGCCGCAATGAAGCTGGGGCAGGACGCGGCCCGGGGTGAGCGGCGACATGGTCCAGGGATCGCCGTCGGAAGGCTGCTCCTCGATCCGCGCCCAGTCGATCGTACGGCCGTCGAGACGCGGCGGGGTGCCGGTCTTGAGACGCGCCATCGGCAGGTTCAGTTCGCGAAGCTGCCCGGCCAGGCGGATGGCCGAGCCCTCGCCGACGCGGCCGCCAGTCTCGCGCTCCTCGCCGCGGAAGATGCGGCCGCCGAGAAAGGTGCCGGTGGCGAGGACCACGGCGCGGCATTCGAGCAGGCTACCATCGGCGAGGCGGACGCCGGCGACCGCGCCGTTGACCAGCTCCAGCGCCTCGGCCTCGCCAGCGACGAGATGCAGATTGGGCTGCTCGCCGAGCATCTTCTGGATCGCGGCGGCATAGCGGACGCGATCCGCCTGGACGCGCGGACCCTGGACGGCAGTGCCCTTGGACCGGTTGAGCATGCGGTAGTGGATGCCGGCGGCATCGGTCGCGCGACCCATCAGCCCGTCGAACGCATCGACTTCGCGAACCAGATGGCCCTTGCCCAAGCCGCCGATTGCGGGGTTGCACGACATCGCCCCGAGCTTGGACAGGTCGAAGCTGAGCAGGGCGGTGCGCGCGCCGCGGCGGGCCGAGGCAGCGGCCGCTTCGGTGCCGGCGTGCCCGCCGCCAATGACGATGACGTCGAAATCCATTGCCCGCGCGCTACAGAATCGCACGCGCCGCGTCAAAAGCGTTCCACGTGGAACATCTATTTACCTATGCAGAAACGCCCGAACAGCGCATCGAGCATCGCCTCCACCCCCGCCCGGCCCGTGATCGCGTCGAAGGCACGCATGGCGGAACGAAGATGCTCCGCGATCAGCAGCAGGTCATTTTCCCACTCAATCGCCCGCAGCGCGGCCGCCGCACCTAGGGACAGCTCCCGCTGACGAGCATTGAGTGCCATCTGATCGGGTGGTGGCAGCAGATCGCCCGCAAGCCTCGCCAGGGCATGCCAGAGCGCATCCATGCCCTCGCCCGTTCGCGAGGACAGCGATAGCCGCCCCTCGCTTGCTCCCCGCCCCGGCAGATCGGCGCGAGGATTCAGCCAAAGCAGATGATCGTGCGCGGGCGGGGTCTCGTCGCCAAGCCAGAGCAGGATGTCTGCCTCCGCCTGGGCTGCCTGGGCGCGGGCGATGCCGATCGCTTCGATCTCGTCGCCGGGCAGCGCCGCCAGGCCGGCAGTGTCGATCAGCAGCCAGGCGATCCCGCCACGCACCACGGGCGCCTCGATCCGATCGCGCGTGGTACCCGAGATCGGCGAGACGATCGCCGCATCACGACCCGCCATGGCATTGAGCAACGACGACTTGCCGGCATTGGGCGGTCCGGCGAGCACGACCCTTATGCCGTCGCGCAACCGCTCGACCGGCGGGCGATCGGCAATCGCTTCGATATCCGCCGCCAGGGAAGCCGCACCCGATCGGATCACCGGGAGCAGCGCTGCGTCGGCGACGTCATCCTCATCGCTATGATCGAGCTCGGCCTCGACCCGGGCGGCAAGCCCGAGCAACCGATCCGTCCAATCCTCGACGGCGCGACGCACCGCGCCTTCCGCCGACCGGATCGCCGACCGGCGCTGGGCCTCGGTTTCGGCCATCAGCAGGTCGCCCAGCCCCTCGGCTTCGCTCAGGTCGATCCGGCCATGGATCAGCGCGCGCCGGGTGAACTCGCCCGGCTCGGCCGACCGGAGCCCCGGCCGGGCAGCCAGCGCCGCCTCGACCGCGCGGACCACGGCGCGGCCACCATGGAGATGGAATTCGGCCAGGTCCTCGCCCGTCGCGGTGTTCGGCCCCGGAAAGCAGAGCACGATCGCACGATCGAGCAGCGCGCCATCCGCGGGATCCCGCAACGCGCGCACCGCAGCGCGGCGCGGCTTCGGCAGATCGCCGGCGAACGCCCGCACCATTTCAAAAGCATGCGGACCGCTCACCCGCAGCACTGCGATCGCGGCGGGCGGAGCGCCGCTGGAAACCGCGTAGATCGTATCCATTACTTGTCGGTCTTGCTCCCGGTGCCTGCATCGAACATCGCGCGCCAGAAACCCATCCCCGCCTCGCCCATCGGCGACCAGCTCTGCAGCATCTGCTGGAAGGCCTCGGGGCTGCCATGCTTGTTGATCGCATCGACCATCATCGAAACATAGCGCTCATGGACCGGCCCCAGGTCGGGCAGGCCCATCGCCCGGCGCGCTTCCTCGGGCGTGCAATCCACCTCGACGTTGATCTTCATGGCTATCTCCGTTGCGCGCGCCGCGATGCGGCTGCTAGTTCGGAACCATGTATGCGCGCGACCATGGTGTGATCGCAACGCCCATCGGCCCGGTGCGGGTGGATGGCGGCGAAGACATGCTGGTTTCGGTGACGATCGGTGGCGCAGAATCGCCGTGCCCTGCCGGCGCAACTGCGGTCCGCAGCGCGCTCGAGCAACTCGAATCCTGGTTCGCCGGTGCGCGGCATGACTTTAACCTGCCGCTCGAACGCCTGCCGACTTCACGTGGAACGGAGTTGCGCGCCGCGATGATCGGCATCGGTTACGGTGAGACGCTAAGCTATGGCGAACTCGCGCGCCGGACCGGATCGAGCGCGCGGGCGATCGGTCAGCTTTGCTCGCGCAATCCCTTTCCCATCCTCGTCCCCTGCCACCGCGTGCTCGCCGATGGCGGCTGCCTCGGCAATTATTCGGGCGGCGACGGGCCCAAGACCAAATCCTGGCTGCTCGATCATGAGCGGCGCTATTCCGGAAGGACCTTATTGTGAGCGAGATGATCAGCATCGACACGATCGACGACAGCGGCAGCTTCCAGGCCTATGTCGCCCGGCCCGAGGGCACGCCCAAGGCAGCGGTGATCGTGATCCAGGAGATCTTCGGCGTGAACCCGGGCATCCGCCAAAAGTGCGACGACTGGGCGGCGAAGGGCTATCTCAGCCTCGCGCCCGATCTGTTCTGGCGCCTCGAGCCGGGCATCCAGCTCGATGCCGATGTGCCCGAGCAGTTCCAGCAGGCGCTCGCGCTGATGGGCAAGTTCAACCAGGACGCCGGGATCCGCGATATCGAGGCAACGATCCGCGCGGCGCGTGCCCAGCTCGGCGAGGGCGGCAAGGTCGGCGTGGTCGGTTTCTGCCTGGGCGGGCGCCTGGCATTCATGAGCGCGACGCGGACCGACAGCGATGCGAGCGTCGGCTATTATGGCGTGGGCATCGACAATCTGCTCGGCGAGAAGCACGGCATCTCGCGCCCGGTGCTCATGCATATTCCCCAAGCCGATCACTTCGTGACCCCGGAAGCCCAGGCGGCGATGCATGCCGGCCTGGACGATCACCCCAAGGTCACGCTGTACGACTATGCCGGCGAGGATCACGGCTTCGCCGACACCTTCGGCAAGCGACGCTCGGATGAAGCTGCCAGGCTGGCCGACGCTCGCACTGCCGAGTTCTTTGCGAAGAACCTGGGATAAGTTGTTTTGAAGGCGGCGTGTTCCTGTGAGCGCGCCGCCTTTCGCTCCTGCCGGCGACGTGACAGGCGGATCGCATCAGCCTAGAGTTCGAGCCGTCGAAAATAGAGCAGCAGGGTGGTGGCTCCTGCGCCCGCACGCGGGTTCTTCTCAGCCTCGGCGTCCAACGAACCCGGTTCGGCGCGACGCATGGCCTGCGGCTCCGAACCCAATCGGAGTCCGCCATGAACTATCTCTTCCTGAGTATCGCCATCGCCGCCGAAGTACTCGGCACCAGCTTCATGAAACAGTCCGAAGGCTTCACCCGCCTGGTGCCGAGCCTGGTCACGGTCATTGCCTATGCGGCTGCCTTTTACTGCCTGTCGCTCACCCTGCGGACGATCCCGACGGGAATCGCCTATGCGATCTGGTCCGGCGTGGGGATCGTGTTGATCACGGCGATCGCCTGGATTTTCCAGGGGCAGAAGCTCGATATGCCGGCAATGCTTGGGCTGGGACTGATCATCGCCGGTGTGGTGGTGATGAACCTGTTTTCCAAGGCAGTGGCGCATTAGGTCGCACTAGCCTGTGAAACGGAAAAGGCCGGGCAATGCCCGGCCTTCCCTCTCCTCCCGCAAGCACGGGAGACCTGGTAATCATCTTCAGAAGAAGCTGGTGATCCCCGGCGTCTCGTGCGTGCCCACCCAGCCTTCATAGATCATGCGGAACGCCACGAAGACGATCACGATCAGGCCGATATAGGCGATCCAGGGATAGCGGTTGATCAGCTTGGCGATCAGGTTTGCCGCGATGCCCATCAGCGCCACCGAGAGCAGCAGCCCGACGACGAGGATACCGGGATGCTCGCGGGCCGCGCCGGCGACCGCCAGGACATTGTCGAGGCTCATCGAGACGTCGGCAACCGCAACCGCCCAGGCGGCCGCGGCGAAGCTCCTGGCCGGCTTCAGGCCCGATTCCACCTCATCGGCATGCGGGCCACCCTCGCGGATCTCGCGCCAGAACTTCCAGCTCACCCAGAGCAGCAGCAGGCCACCGGCGAAGATCAGGCCGACAATGCCCATCAGCCAGCTGACGATCAGCGCAAAGGCGATGCGCAGGACCAGCGCGGCGCCGATGCCGATCAGGATGACCTTCTTGCGCTGCTCGGCGGGCAGCCCCGCGGCAAGCGCACCGACAACGATCGCATTGTCGCCCGCCAGCACCAGATCGATCATCAGCACCGAGCCGAATGCGGCGAGCGCGGACGGATCGCCCAGGTTCGAGAAATCGGCGAGGATATGCTGCCAGATATCGGCAGGAGAGCCGATTCCGGCTGCGGCGGCGCTGAAGAGCATGTCGAGCATCGGCTAAGCCCTAACGCGCTTGCAGCGGCATGCAAGCGTCGGGCGCATCCAGCATCAAAACGAAAAAGGCCGGGCGCTGGGCCCGGCCTTTTCGTCCTGTTCCACGTGGAGCGTGGGACAGCTTACTGGTTCATCGAGTCGAAGAAATCCTCGTTGGTCTTCGAGTCCTTCATCTTGTCGAGCAGGAACTCCATCGCATCGACGGTGCCCATCTGCATGAGGATGCGGCGCAGCACCCACATCTTGGTGAGCTTGGCCTTGTCGACCAGCAGCTCTTCCTTGCGGGTGCCCGACTTGCCGACGTCGAGCGCCGGGAAGATGCGCTTGTCCGCCACCTTGCGGTCGAGGACGATTTCCGAGTTACCGGTGCCCTTGAACTCTTCGAAGATGACTTCGTCCATGCGGCTGCCAGTGTCGATCAGCGCAGTGGCAATGATCGAGAGCGAACCGCCCTCTTCGATGTTGCGCGCGGCGCCGAAGAAGCGCTTCGGGCGCTGCAGGGCGTTGGCGTCGACACCGCCGGTCAGCACCTTGCCCGACGAAGGCACCACGGTGTTGTAGGCGCGGCCAAGACGAGTGATCGAATCGAGCAGGATGACCACATCCTTCTTGTGCTCGACCAGGCGCTTTGCCTTTTCGATAACCATTTCAGAGACTTGCACGTGGCGCTGGGCCGGCTCGTCGAAGGTCGAGGAGATCACCTCGCCCTTCACCGAGCGCTGCATGTCGGTGACTTCCTCGGGGCGCTCGTCGATGAGCAGCACGATCAGGAAGACTTCGGGATGGTTGTCGGTGATCGCCTTGGCGATGTTCTGCAGCATCACCGTCTTGCCGACGCGCGGCGGCGCGACGATCAGCGTGCGCTGGCCCTTGCCCTGCGGCGAGACGATGTCGATGACGCGGGCCGACTTGTCCTTCTGGGTCGGGTCGAGCTGGTCGAGCGTCAGCTTGCTCTCGGGATAGAGCGGGGTGAGGTTGTCGAAGTTGACGCGGTGACGGACCGCGTCGGGATCATCGAAATTGACCGAGACCAGGCGCACCAGGGCGAAATAGCGCTCGCCATCCTTGGGCGCGCGGATCTCGCCTTCCACCGTATCGCCGGTGCGCAGGCCGAACTTGCGGACCTGGTTGGGCGAGACATAGATGTCGTCCGGGCCGGCGAGATAGTTCGCCTCGGGGCTGCGCAGGAAGCCGAAGCCGTCCGGCAGCACCTCGATCGTGCCCAGGCCCAGGATCTGCTCGCCATTCTCGGCCTCTGCCTTGAGGATGCCGAACAGCAGGTCCTGCTTGCGCAGCGTCGAAGCGCTCTCCACGCCGAGCTCCTCGGCCATCGAGACCAGTTCGGCGGGGGCTTTCTTCTTGAGGTCCTTGAGATGCATTGGGAGTCCGGGTGCTTGGATGCTGGGGGGAGCGTCGGTCGGCGGGTAGAGTCGCGCGCGAATAACGATGCTTGGAGGAGGGATGGCCCGGTGACCCGGTCCACAGCGCCGAATTAGGAGTGGCCTACCCCCAAGTCAACCGGTCTCCGCGGTCTGGTATGCGCTTTTGCGGCAAGCGGTAAGTTGCGGCGACAAACCGAAATGGCGCAACTAAATTACGCCAACGCTCAGAAGGGCTTCACCACCGCGAGGATAACGATGAGGATCACCGCCAGCGCCGGCACTTCGCCGACCATCCGCAGCGTCCGCGGCGCGATCGCACCCTGCCCCTTCGCCAGCTTCTTCGAATAGCCGACCGCCCAGCCGTGATAGCCGGAAAGCAGGAACACGATCAGCAGCTTGGCATGGAGCCAACCGAGCCCTGCTCCGCCTTCGAACAGGCCGAGATTGGCGGCGAGCATCAGGCCGAGCAGCCAGACGATCCCGATCGAGGGCGTGAGGATCATTCGACGGAGCAGCGCCTCGCGCTTTTCCCAGGCGGCTGCCTCGGGCGTGCCCAGCGCTTCCTGGTGATGGACGAGATAGCGCGGCAGCAGGAACAGGCCGGCCATCCAGAAGATCACGAAGATGATGTGGAACGCCTTGACCCAAAGATACGCCCCACCGAGGAATCCCGCCATCTCTACCCCCTGATCCGCGCCAGCAGCCGCTCGACATGCTCGATCGGCGTGTCCTGCTGGATGCCGTGCCCGAGATTGAACACATGCGGACGGGTTGGGAAGGCCGAAAGGATCCGGTCGACCGCGCGATCGAGCGTATCGCCGCCGGCGATCAGCGCGAGCGGATCGAGATTGCCCTGCACCGGCAGCCCTTCCGGCAGCACGGTGTCGGCCCAGGCCGGATCGACCGTCTCGTCGAGTCCGATCGCATCGACGCCGGTCTCGCGCGCATAGGCGGGCAGCTTGCCACCGGCGCCCTTGGGGAATCCGATCACCGGTGCCTTGCCCTTCACCGCCGCGGCGATGCGGGCGGTCGGCGCGATCACCCAGCGCTCGAACTGCTCGGGCGAAAGGCTGCCGGCCCAGCTGTCGAACAGTTGTACGGCTTCGACGCCGGCATCGATCTGTGCCGCCAGATAGTCGATCGTGCAGTCGGCGATGCGATCGACCAGCGCCTGCATGAGTCCGGGATCGCCATAAGCGAGTCTGCGCGCCTCGGCCTGCTCGCGACTCCCCTGTCCGGCGATCATATAGGTGGCGACGGTCCAGGGGCTGCCTGCGAAGCCCAGGAAGGTGGTTCGCGGGTCGAGGGCGGCCCGTACCTGCCGAACGGTCTCATAGACCGGCTGCAGGGCCTCAGGACGCGATTCAAGGCCATCCAGGATCTGACGGGCCGTCACGGTCGGCGCGAGGCGGGGACCTTCGCCGGTTTCGAACCAGAGTTTCTGGCCCAGCGCCATCGGCACCATCAGGATGTCGGAGAACAGGATCGCGCCGTCCATGCCGAAGCGGCGGATCGGCTGGAGGGTGATCTCGGCCGCAGCTTCAGGGTCGAGCGCGAGTTCGAGGAATCCGCCCTTCTCGGCCCGGAGCGCGCGATATTCGGGCAGATAGCGACCGGCCTGACGCATCAGCCAGACGGGCGGAGTCTCCTGTCGAACACCCTGGAGCGTCTCGAGCAGCGGCTTGGAATGGGAGTCGGTCAGGGCCTCGTTCCTAAAACAATAAAGAATGAATCTAGAGATTGTTGGAGTCTGTTGGCGCGTGAAAGCCGGGGCTTATGCACTCGTCCGCGAGTTGCCAACAGTTTGACTCTGGCGGCCCCTCGGGAGTCCTCGGATTCGCGCACGCCGTCCCCGTTTTCAACAGGCTGTGGATTGGAATCACAAGTTGGGGACGCGGCTGTGGACGAATCACCAGTGGGAGTCATCAAACTGACCCGATTGGTTCATCCGCCGGGTTGCGCTAGTGGCTGTCAGCCATGTTATCCACAGATTCACACCCAGCGGCGCTCCGCGCCTTCCACAAGGGTCACTGATGCGGCTTCACCTCCACCTCCTCTCCGATTCCACCGGCGAGACGCTGGAGAACATCGCCAAGGCGGCACTCGCCCAATATGACGATGTCGAAACGCTCCGCCACTTCTGGCCGATGGTGCGCAGCGAAGCGCATCTCGAGCGGATCCTTCAGGAGATCGCCCAGAATCCGGGGCTGGTGCTCTACACGCTGGTGAACCCGGAGATCCGCCGCACGCTGGAGAGCCGCTGCCGCGCGATGGGCCTGCCGGCGATCGCGCCGCTCGATCCGGTCAACCACGCACTGTCCAACCTGCTCGGCCAGGAAGCCAAGGCGCGGCCGGGCCGGCAACATACGCTGGATGCCGCCTATTTCGCCCGTGTCGATGCGATCCAGTTCACCATCGCGCATGATGACGGGCTGCTTGCCGAGGATTGGGAAGAGGCGGACATCCTCCTCGCCGGCGTCTCGCGTTCGTCCAAGACGCCGACTTCGATCTACCTGGCGAACCGCGGCTACAAGACCGCTAACATCCCGATCGTGGTGGAATCGCCGCCGCCGCCCGAGCTCTACAAGCTCAAGCATCCGCTGATCGTCGGCCTCACCACCAGCGCCGACCGGCTGATCCAGATCCGTCGCAACCGCCTGCTCTCGCTCAACCAGGCCACCGAGACGAGCTATGTCGAGCAGGATGCGGTGACCCGCGAAGTCGCCTATGCGCGGCGGATGTTCGCCGACAATGGCTGGCCGGTGATCGACGTCACAAGGCGTTCGATCGAGGAAACCGCGGCGGCGATCATCCAGCTGTGCAACGAGCGGACGCTCGAAAAAGGAAAAGCATGAAACTCGTACTCGCTTCGCAAAGCGCCTCGCGCCGCGCGATGCTCAACGATGCCGGCGTGCCGCATGAAGCCGTGACGGCACAGGTCGACGAAGCCTCGGCCAAGGAATCTTTGCTCGCGAGCGGCATCGCGCCGCGCGACCTGGCGGATGCGCTGGCCGAGCTGAAGGCGCTCAAGGTCTCCGGCCTTGTCCCCACGGCGCTGGTACTCGGCGGCGACTCGCTGGTCGCGCTCGACGACGGCTCGCTGCTCGACAAACCGGAGAGCCGCGAGCAGGCGGCCGACCATCTCCGCCGCATGTCGGGCAAGACGCACGACATCTACAGCGCCGCGGTGATCGCCGAGGGTGGCCGTGCAGTGTGGCGGTTTGTCGATCGCGCCAAGCTCCATGTCCGGCCGCTGTCCGAGGAATTCATCGAGGAATATCTCGATGTCGAATGGCCTGCGATCGCCGGGTGCGTCGGCTGCTTCCGGATCGAGGGGCCGGGCGTCCAGCTGTTCAGCCGCACCGACGGCAGCCAGTTCACCATCCTCGGCATGCCGTTGCTGCCGATCCTTTCCTATCTGCGCACCCGCGGGGTTCTGACGTCATGACTGCATATGCCGAGGTGATCGGCGACCCCATCGCCCAGTCCAAGTCGCCGCTGATCCATGGCTTCTGGCTGGAGCAGCTCGGCATCGAAGCCGAATATCGCCGCGCGCATGTGAAGCCCGAGGAGCTTGCCGGCTATTTCGAGTCGCGGAAGGCGGATCCGGACTGGCGCGGCTGCAACATCACCCTGCCCCATAAGCAGGCGTCGCTCGAGTTCGTCGAGGATCGCGGCGGCGTCCGCGATTCGATCGGCGCGATCAACACGGTGGTCCGCGCCGAGGATGGTGCGCTGATCGGCACCAACACCGATGCCGGCGGCTTCTATGCGCCGATCGCCGGGTTCGATCTCGAGGGCCAGCATGTCGTGGTCATCGGTGCGGGTGGTGCCGCCCGCGCGATCCTGTTCGCGCTGTCGCGTGTCGGCGTCGGCAAGGTCACCTTGCTCAACCGCAACGTGCTGAAGGGCGCGGCCCTGCTCTCCAGCTTCGGGATCAGGGGCGAGGCGCTGCCGCTCACCGCCAAGCTGCCCCCGGCCGCGCTGCTGGTGAATGCCAGTGCGCTCGGCATGGTCGGCCAGCCGCCGCTCGAGATCGACCTGTCGCCGCTGCCCGAGGATGCGGTGGTCTATGACGCGGTCTATGCCCCGCTCGAGACCGAGCTGCTCGCCCAGGCGCGCGACCGCGATCTCGATACGGTAGATGGGCTCGAGATGCTGGTCGGCCAGGCCGCGCTCGCCTTCGAGCTGTTCTTCGGCGCCGAGCCTCCGCGCGACCGCGACGACGAACTGCGCGCGCTGCTGCTGAAATGAGCGATCGTCCGGTCACGCTGGGCCTCACCGGGTCGATCGGCATGGGCAAGTCGACCGTGGCGGCGATGTTCGCCGAAGACGGCGTGCCGGTGTTCGATGCCGATGCCGAGGTCCACAAGCTCCAGGGCCCGGACGGCGAGGCCGTCGCCGCGATCGAGGCCGAGTTTCCCGACACCACCAGCGAACTCGGGGTGAACCGCACGCTGCTGCGCGAGGCGGTGATGGCCGATCCCACTGCCTTTGCCCGGCTGGAAGCGATCCTCCACCCCGCTGTCGCCGACAAGCGCGAGGCCTTTCTCCAGGCGAATCGCGATGCGCCGCTGGTGGTGCTCGACATACCCTTGCTGTTCGAAGCGGGCGGCTGGCGCCATGTCGACAAGATCGCCGTGGTCTCCGCACCCGCCGAAGTGCAGCGCGAGCGCGTGCTGGCCCGGCCGGGCATGACCGAGGCGCGATTCGAAGCGATCCTCGCCCGCCAGCTGCCCGACTCGGAAAAGCGCGACCGCGCGGACTTCGTCATCCCCACCGGCGGGACGATCGGGGAGACGCGCGCGGTGGTACGTAATGTCATCGCTTGCCTAGCGGGCCGCGCGGGAGGATAAGGTCGCAATGCGTGAAATCGTGTTCGACACCGAAACCACCGGGCTCAGCTTCTCTGGTGGCGACCGGCTGGTCGAGATCGGCTGTGTCGAGCTGGTCAATCGCGTGCTCACCGGGCGCAATTTCCACGTCTATATCAATCCCCAGCGGCCGATGCCGATCGAGGCGTTCAACGTCCACGGCCTGTCGGACGTGTTCCTCTCGGACAAGCCGCTGTTCGAGGATGTGGTCGAGGACATGCTCGAGTTCATCGGCGACAGCCCGATGATCGCGCACAACGCCAATTTCGACTTCGGCTTCATCAATGGCGAGCTGATCCGCAGCGGCCGGCCCATCGTCGACCTCAGCCGCATGGTCGATACGCTGGCGATTGCGCGGGTGAAGCATCCCGGCGCCAAGCATACGCTCGATGCGCTCTGCTCGCGCTATGGCATCGATCTGACACAGCGCACGCTGCACGGCGCGCTGATCGACGCCTCGCTGCTGGCGCAGGTCTATGTCGAGCTGACCGGCGGCCGGCAGATCACGCTTGGCCTGGCGGTGGACGCGCCGGTGGTCCGCGAGACCGCCGCCGAAGCGCCGACACGGGTACATGTGCGTCCCGCACGACAATTTGCTGCGAGTCCGGCGGAACTCGAACGCCACGCAGCCTTTCTTTCCAAGATGGAGGAGCCGCTCTGGGGCACCGCCCCGACCAGTTGATCCCGGTAGTTGACCGCGGTCAATCGGTCCGGACCCCGCCCCAGCTAGGGTCCTCATAAAAGTGGAGGTGAACGATGGACATTCGGGTTTCTGGGCATCAGGTCGAGACTGGCGCCGCGCTCAAGGAGCAGGTGACCGAACGACTCCAGGGGATCGCCGACAAATATTTCTCGCGCGCCCTCTCCTCCCAGGCGACCTTCGGCAAGGGGCCGCACGATAACGGCTTCACCTGCGACATCGTGATGCACGTGATGCAGGGCCTGGTCCTCAAGGCGACCAACAAGGGCATGGAGGCACATGGCGCGTTCGACGGCGCGGCCGACCGGATCGACAAGCAGCTTCGCCGCTATACCCGCCGGCTCAAGGATCGGCAGAATGGCGTGGTCAACGCCTTCGCCGAGAATGGCGCCTATGACAACGGATCCTATGACAACAATGCCGGCTACACGCTGTTCCAGGAAAGCGTGGATGAGGACGAGGCGTCGGATGCGCCGCTGATCATCGCGGAGACCCGCGTCGATGTGCCGGATGCCACCGTTTCGGACGCAGTTATGATGCTCGACCTGCGGAATACCAACGCGCTGCTGTTCAAAAACAGCGCGACGGGCGCCCATAACATGGTGTATCGGCGCGGCGACGGGACGATCGGATGGGTGGAACCCAATCGCGCCGCCTGAGTATTAGGCAGGCCCCGGGGGGCGGACCTCAACTGGAATTTCGATGACGACGATCAGTGATTTGCTCGTGCCGGAGGCAGTGCTCTCCGGCGTGAGTGTTGCCAGCAAGAAGGCGCTGTTCGCGGCGCTGGGGGCCGCGGCGGCCGAGGCTTACGGCCTCGACGCCCGCGGTGTGGCCGAAACGCTTTCCGAGCGCGAGAAGCTCGGTTCGACCGGTTTTGGCGCCGGTATCGCCATCCCGCACGGCAAGCTCGAATCCATCCGCCGCGTCTGCGGCATATTCGTCCGGCTCGACAAACCCGTCGATTTCGGCGCGGTGGACGAACTGCCGGTCGACCTGGTGTTCATGCTGCTCTCGCCGGTCGGCGCGGGTGCCGAGCATCTCAAGGCGCTGGCCTGTGTCTCGCGGCTGCTGCGCGACAAGACCATCGCCGCCAAGCTGCGCGGCGCGGGCTCGCGCGATGCGCTCTATGCCCTGCTCGCTGGCGTGGAGACGCGTGACGCAGCCTGAGTCTCCCACGGGGGCGGAGGCGCATTTCCGTGCGCTCGAATCCCTTTATGCCGCGGCGCCGATCAACCGGCTGTTCGAGTCCGTGCTCGAGATCCCGGAACCCGGCGTCGCGCGCATCCGCTTCAATATCGACGAACGCTATTTCCATGCCGCCGGCGCGGCGCATGGCACGAGCTATTTCAAGATGCTCGACGACGCCGCCTTTTACGCGGTGAACAGCCTGGTCACCGATCGCTTCGTGCTGACCACCCAGTTCAACCTGCTGCTCACCAAGCCTCTGGGGCCTGGCCCTGTGGTGGCGGAGGGGCGCTGGGTTAGCGGGCAGCGTCGCGTGTTCGTGGGCGAGGCGCGGCTGATCGATGCGACCGGCGAGGAAGCGGCGCGCGGCACCGGCACCTTCATGCGCTCGCGTATCCCGCTCGCCACGCTTCCCGGCTACGCGCAGGGCTGATGGCGCGGCTCGCCACCGGCGTGCTGGTCAACGCGCTGATCCGCCGTGCCGAGGGTGCCGGCGGCAGCGCGATGGTGCTGGCCAAGGGGGACGCGACGGCCGGAGCGGTGCTGTTGCTGCTGGTCGAACGCGGCGCCAATCCGCGCTTCTTCGAGCGTGGCCTTGGTCCTGATGGGGGCGCCGCCCTAATTCGCTCGGGACCCCAGTTATTTGCCGACGACGGCGAAGTCACCGCCTATTGGCAGCGGCGTCGAGCGCGCGATTCAGATCTTTGGGTGATTGAACTGGATATCGCAGACGGCGAACGGTTCGCCGCTGAAACGATGACATTGAATTGACATAAGCCTCGCGCGCGGCGAAAGGGCCGACCACTTTCAATCGCGTTGTGCCTGCCGGGGTGTGAAGTCGGTCGGTTACGCAGTCGGGGGGGAAGCCCGGCGGCCCATATGAGAAACAGGGCCGGCCGCGCACCAACCGCACAGTAACGAACCCTAATGAAGTTCATCCATCGCGCCGCGGGTTTCGCGGCCGTGACTTTTTGCGCTGGCGCACTTGCGAATGCCGCCACGCTCGACGTGACCAACACCGTGCAGGATGCGCCGGTTCATCAGGTCAACGTCCAGAACCTCCAGCAGGTTCCCGCGCCGGCCCCCCAGGCCGCGCCGACTCCGGTCCAGGAAAAGACGGAAATCGTCCAGCCGATCCCCAATGTGGATGCGGACGAAGATTTCGCTTCGCTGTCTGATGCCGTGGCTGCGCAGGATGCGCCCGCGTCGCTCGACCGCGAGCTCAACTGCCTTGCCGTCAGCATCTATTACGAAGCCAAGGGCGAGCCCCTTTCGGGCCAGCTCGCGGTTGCCGATGTGATCCTCAACCGCACCGAGTCGGGCCGTTTCCCCACTTCGGTGTGCGGCGTCGTCACCCAGCGCGGCCAGTTCTCCTTCGTGCGCGGCGGCAAGCTGCCGACCCCGCCGTCGAACGGCCAGTGGAAGAAGGCGCTCGCAGTCGCCCAGGTCGCAATGAAGGACCAGTGGGATTCGCCGGTGCCGGAAGCGCTGTATTTCCATGCCCGCTACGTGAAGCCGAGCTGGAAGCGCGCCCGTGTCGGCTCGGTCGGCAACCATGTTTTCTATCGTTGAGCCGAGTCGCGGGGTTCCCCGCGTTCGCTTAATGTTCTAAACGGCCGGGGATGACCTCCCCGGCCGTTTCGCTTTCGGAAGATCCGCTGCCAGATGGCCCCCTGATCGCCGCCGATGTGGCGCGCGGGGTAACGCGCCTGCTGCTGCGCCATGATTGCGTCGCGCTGGCCGAAGTGCCGCTCGAGGGCGGCCGTCGCGCCGATCTGATGGCGATCGATTCCCGCGGCAACATCGTCATCGTCGAGATCAAGGTCTCGCGCGCCGATCTGCTCGGTGACGGCAAATGGACCGATTATCTCGCGCATTGCGACCGTTTCTTCTGGGCGGTGCCGGAAGGCTTCGACCTGCGGCCCTTCGAGCAGGAAGGCTTCCTGCCGGCGCGCGCCGGGCTGATCGTCGCCGATCGCTATGACGCGGCGGTGATGCGTGAAGCGGCGACGGTGCCGCTGCCGGCACCCACCCGCAAGAAGACTACGCTCGCCTTCGCCCGCCGCGCCGCGCGCCGGGTGATCCAGATGCTGGATCCCGATGCGGAGGCGGCGTTCTAGGCCTGTTGGAAGAATAGGATCCCGCGCGCGCAATAGGGCTGCTTGGGGCGCGCTTCCGGCCGGTGCCGGGCCGTCGAAAGGCGCACAAACCCGCTCTTGGCCTGTACTTCGTGTACTTTGGCGCCGGGCCGCAGCTTCGATGTTCGAGGGGGGAAGCCGGGAAGGGCCCGGCTTCCGTGCCGGGGCTTAGAGCTTCGGGCCTGCCGGCGCGGCAGCGCCGCTGCTCTTGCCGCCCTTGGGTGCTTCGTTGAGCAGCTTGGCGATCTGCGGGTAGCGGGTCTCGTCATGGGCATAGTCGCGGGCGGACTTGCCGGTGACATTGTCGGTGCGGTCCGGATTGGCGCCGGCATCGAGCAGCTGCCGGACCACGTCGATGTCATGGACCTGCACGGCGCGGATCAGCGGGGTCTCGCCGCTGCTGTTCGCCATGTTCACATTGGCGCCGTACTTGATCAGGATCTGCACGCCCTCGCCCCAGCCCCGCTCGGCGGCGATGATCAGCGCGGTGTTGCCGCGGCCGTCCGGCAGGTTGGCGTTGATATCGTCCTGCTGGAGCAGCACGCGCAGATAGGTCGCGTCATTGCGCTTGGTCACGATGTGCAGCGCGCCCTCGCCGGTCGTGCGATCCTTCGCGTTGACGATGCGGAGCGACTTGTTCTCGAGATACTTGTTCACCTTGGCGCCATCCGTCTCGCGGATGGCGTTGAGGAAGTTGTAGCTGTCCGAGAATTGCTGGGCCGATGCCGGCACGGCGGCGAGCATCAGCAGGGCGGCGCCGGCGGCGCCCATTACGCGTACGATCATGTGTTTGCCCAAACCCCATAGCGGCAGTGCTTGCAAGCCCCGAACTATCAGATCATGGCTGGCGATACCATGAGCAGGATATTTCAGGCCTTTGCGCCTTTGCTACTGATCGTCTCAGGCTGCAGCGGCGGCGCGGCCGATGAGCCCCCGCTGGCCGGGGCGCGGATCGGCGGGCCGTTCGCGCTCACCGATCCCGCGGGCAAGACGGTTCGCGACGGCGATTTCGCCGGCAAATATCGCATCGTCTATTTCGGGTACACCTGGTGCCCGGACATCTGCCCGAACGACATGCTCAAGATCGGCCAGGCGATGAAGACGCTCGACAAGCAGGCGCCGGACAAGGCGAAGGCGATCGTGCCGATCTTCATCACCGTCGATCCCGAGCGCGACACGCCCAAGGTGGTCGGCGAGTTCGTCCGCAATTTCGACGACCGGATCGTCGGGCTCACCGGCACTCCGGCGGCGATCCAGGCGGTTACCAGGCAATATGCGGTCTATGCCAAGAAGGAAGCACCCGGTCCGGGCGGCGCCTATCTGGTAGGACACAGCCAGATTGCCTATCTGATGGACCGGGACGGCAAGCCAATCACGTCGCTGCCGATCGAGAAGGATGCTCCGGCCCTTGTGGCGGAGCTCGAACACTGGGTGAAATGACCGGGAAATTCTGGGAAGACCTGCCGCTGGAAAAGCTCGACCGTGCGCAATGGGAAGCCCTTTGCGACGGCTGCGGCAAATGCTGCATCCACAAGCTGGAGGATGAGGAGACGGGTGAGCTGCACGCCACCAACGTCGCCTGCCGCCTGCTCGATCGGCGGATGGGGCGCTGTTCGGACTACAAGCACCGCCACGCCTATGTCCCCGAATGCGTGCGGCTGACGGTGCGCAACGTGCCCGAGATCGAGTGGCTTCCCTCCACCTGTGCCTATCGCCTGCGCAGCGAGGGCAAGCCGCTGCCCGACTGGCACTATCTGGTGAGCGGCGATCCCGAAGCCGTCCACAAGGCCGGTGAATCGACTCGCGGCTGGACGGTCAGCGAGGACGACGTGATCGACTTCGAGCATCACCTGGTGGACCGCGAGCTTTGAGCGACCCCGAGATCGAGGTGGTCCGCAACGCCCGCTCGCGGCGGATGCGGCTCTCGGTCGATCCGCGCAGTGGCCGGATAAAGCTCACTTTGCCGCCACGCGCTTCGCTCAAGAAGGCGATGGACTGGGCGCGTGAGCATCAGGGCTGGATTGCGGCGCAGCAGGCCAAGATGCCCGAGGCACGGCCGTTCGAGCCGGGCGCGCGGATTCCGATCGGCGATGCCGAAGTGGAGATCGTCTGGCCCGCGACCGGTGCCGGCCGCACCCCGCGCCTGATCGGCGACCAGCTGCTCTGCGGTGGCCCGCGCGAGGGGTTGAAGAAGCGCATCGAGCGCTGGCTCCGCCAGGCGGCGCTCGATCTGCTGAGCGAGGAAACCGCCGAATATGCCGAGCGTGCCGGGGTGACGGTCACCAAGGTATCGATCGGCGATCCGCGCGGCCGCTGGGGCAGCTGCGCTTCGTCGGGCCAGATTCGCTACAGCTGGCGGCTGCTGCTCGCCCCGAGTTTCGTCCGCCGCTCCACGGTGGCGCATGAAGTGGCGCACCGCATCCATATGAACCATTCGCCGGCGTTCCACCGGGTGGTGGCCGAGCTCTACGAGGGCGATCCCGAGCGGGCCCGGGCCTGGCTCAAGCGCAACGGCGCCGGGCTGCACTGGTACGGGCGGTGATACTTCCCCTCCCTTCCGGGAGGGGGCTCACAAAGTGTTATTGCTGTTCGCCGCGAGGCGCCGCGTCCCGCGGCTGGGGCGCTTGCTGCCGCGGCGCGTCGCGCGGTGTGTCCCGGGGATCGCGCTGTGGCTGCGCAGGCGCCGAGGGACGGCGGCCGGTCATCCGGTCGATCCAGTCCTGGTCGAGCTGCTCGTCGCCCTGGCCGCCCTGCTGGCCGGGAATCGGCTGGACCTGTTCGGTGCCGTCGCTGCGCGGCTGCTGGTCTTCGGGCACCGGATTGCCGTCCTCATCGACGAACACGCCATTGTCGGGCTCGCCATAGGCGGCGTTCTCTTCGTCGAGCTGGTACTCGGGCAGGGTCACCTGGGTGTCGAACTGCTCGACCGGGCGCTTGGCCACGGCCTTGATCATGAAGTCATGGAAGGCACGCGCCGGGGCGGTGCCGCCCTGCAGGCCGGGGACGACCCTGGCATCGTCGCGGCCCATCCAAACGCCCGTGGTAAGGCCCGAGGAGAAGCCGACGAACCAGCCGTCCTTGTTCGAAGTGGTGGTGCCGGTCTTGCCTGCGACCGGGCGGCCGATCTGCGCGGCGCGGCCGGTGCCGGTGGCGACCGCGGTCTGCATCAGGTCGGTCATTTGCGCCGCGACATAAGGCGCGACGAGCACATGGCTGGTGTCCACCTCGTGTTGGTAGATCACCGCGCCGTTCGCAGTCACCCGAGTGATGCCATAGGGCGTCACCGCCACGCCCTTGTTCGCCACCGAGGCGAAGGCGCGGGTCATGTCGATCAGGCGCACGTCCGAAGTGCCGAGCACCATCGCCGGATGCGTGTCCACCGGCGTGGTGATGCCGAAGCGGCGCGCCATGTCGGCGATCGCGCCGAAGCCGACCTCCTGGCCGAGCTTCGCCGCGATCGTATTGACCGAATAGGCGAAGGCGGTGCGGATGTTCATCTCGCCGCGGAACGCGCCCGAGCTGTTGCGGGGGCTCCAGCCATTGATCGTCACCGGCTCGTCGACCACCAGGTCGTCGGGCTTGTGGCCCGATTCCAGCGCGGCGAGATAGACGAACAGCTTGAACGCCGAGCCCGGCTGGCGCGTCGCCTGGGTCGCGCGGTTGTAGATCGAGGCGACATAGTCCTTGCCGCCGACCATCGCGCGGACGGCGCCGTCGCGGTCGAGGCTGACCAGCGCACCCTGCGCGTTTTTCGGGGCGTTGGCGCGGATCGCATCGTCGGCGGCGCGCTGCATGCCCAGGTCGAGCGTGGTCCACACCTCGAGCGGCGCTTCGGTCTCGTCGATCAGCACTTCGAGCTGGGGCAGCGCCCAGTCGGTGAAGTAGCGTACGCTGTTCTGCTTGGGTTCGGGCGCAAGTGCCACGGTGCGCGGATCGGTGCCCTTGGCCTGCGCCTCGGTGATCTTGCCGGTCTCGGCCATCAGGTCGAGCACTACGCTGGCGCGGCCGATCGCAGCGTCGGCGTCGGCGGTGGGCGAATAATGCGACGGCGCCTTGACCAGGCCGGCGATCACCGCCGCCTCGGCCAGGCTCAGATTCGTCGCCGGATGGCCGAAGAACTTCCGGCTCGCCGCGTCGATCCCATAGGCGCCGCCGCCGAAATAGACCTTGTTGAGATAGAGCTCGAGAATCTCGTTCTTGGTGAACTTGCGCTCCATCGACAGCGCGATGATGCCTTCGCGCACCTTGCGGCCGAGGTCGTACTTGTTCGACAGGAAGATGGTGCGTGCCACCTGCTGGGTGATGGTCGAGCCGCCCTGGAGGCGCCGGCCTTCGTCATGCAGCTGCTTGGCGCGCCAGAACATGCGGGCGACACCGACCGGATCGACGCCCCAGTGCGATTCGAAGCGGCGATCCTCGGTGGCGATGATCGCGTCCTTCATCACCTGCGGGATCTGGTCGTACTTGATCCACTCGCCATAGCTCGGCCCGAGCGAGACCAGCACGGTGCCGTCGGCGGCATGGACGCGGATCATCTGGCCGTTGGGCGACGACTTGAGTTCGTCGAAGCTCGGCAGCGTCGACTTGGTCGAATAGACCGCGATCAGCAGCGCGATGAATGCAAGCAGCGCCAGGCTGCCCCCGCTGATCAGAGTCCAGAAGGCAAGGCGCTTCCAGAAGGCAAGGTCACGCCATTTGGGCGTGCGGATCACGGCTGGCAGGTTTTTCGATGGCATCGGGGGAGTGCGATTAAGCCCTATTCGGCCCGCTCACAAGGATCAGGCGCTCAAGCCCGGTCGCTAGCGGCATTGTGGTTGCCACCACGTGAACGAAAATCGAGGCTGGCCGAGTTGATGCAGTAGCGCAGGCCGGTCGGCGGCGGCCCGTCGGGAAAGACATGGCCCTGATGCCCGTCGCAACGGGCGCAGCGCAGTTCGACGCGGCGCATGCCATGGCTGACATCGGCATGCTCGGTGACGTTCTCCGAATCGAGCGGCCGGGTGAAGCTGGGCCAGCCCGATCCCGAATCATATTTGTCGGCGCTGTCGAACAACTCGAGCTTGCAGCCGGCACAGAGATACAGGCCATCGGCCTTGTTGTCGGTAAAGCGGCCGGAAAAGGCGGGTTCGGTCCCGGCCTCTCGCAGCACGTGAAACTGTTCCGGGTTGAGGCGCTTGCGCCATTCGGACTCGGGGAGGTTCAGATGCTCCATGGACACAAGCATGTGTCCGGCACTGGATCAGTCGTCAATCCGGGTTCGTGCGGATGCGGGCCGAACTGCCACGAGCCTTGAGCTGGCGCTTCAGCTCGTCGGCGGGCGCGGCCCAGAGGAAGCCGAAGCTGACCGCGCCTTGCCTGGATTCGACCGCGTGATGCAGTCGGTGCGCCTGGACGATCCGCTTCATGTAGCGCGAGCGCGGGACATAGCGATGGCGCACCCGCTGGTGGACGATCACGTCGTGGAAGCCGAAATAGATCGCGCCATAGCCTGCGATTCCGGCACCGATCCACGTGGAACCAGGCCACCAGCCCGCCTGTACGCCGCCATAGATCAGGATGATCGAGGGCACCGCGAAGATCACCGCGTAGAGGTCGTTCCACTCGAACCAGCCGGTGCGGGCACGGTGGTGGCTCTCGTGCAGGAACCAGCCCGGGCCGTGCATCACCCAGCGGTGCATCGCCCAGGCGAACAGCTCCATCCCGGCGAGCGTGGCAAGGAACAGGGCAAGGCCGATCCAGGGCGACATGAGCATTAGATAGGCGTTCCGGCTCAGAAGGCGAAGGCCGTGCCGTCGCATTTGGCCGGGCTCAGCGTATAGCTGGCAAAGGGCTTCTCGCTGCCGTCGAGCTTGCGCTCGGTGATCGTCCAGCGCCAGCCCTTGCCCTGCGGCGTCAGCCGATTGGCGTAGAGCGCATCGGGATAGGCATAGTCGATCGCGATGGCGCCGGCCTTGTCGGCCTGGCCCTTGCCGGCGGCGCTGTAGCCCGCGCCGAAACTGTCCATCCACCACGCGCTTAGCCTGTCCCCGTCATGGTCACCGATCATGATCGCCGCGTCATAGGGATCGGCCGGATCGAGGCCGTGCGATTCCAGCAGCAGGTAGCGCCCGCCCAGCCGCCACGCGGCCCGCACCCGAGTCGCGACGCGCTTGCCCATCACTTCGCCCGGCGCGTCCCAGCACCCGATGAGCCGGTCGAGCGCCTGATGGGCAACACCAGGTTCGGCAGAGGGCGAGAGCAGCAGTGCAGCGGCAAGGACGAGGGTCATGGCGATTTCCTAGCGGTGGGCGGCACTTCCCGCCATACCGGCTTTACGACGACTTATTGCAAGTTTGTCGCAATCGCATTTACTGCGAAAAGATTTGGATTCGCGCGCGCGCCGTGCTTAAGGCACCCGCAAACTCCTTCCCGCCACAAAAGACGAGGGCGCGTCCCATGAACATCCATGAATATCAGGCCAAGGAACTGCTCGCCAAGTATGGCGCGCCGATCGCTGCCGGCTTCGCCGCGTTCACCGTCGAGGAGGCCGTCGAGGCCGCCAAGAAGCTGCCCGGACCGCTCTTCGTCGTGAAGTCGCAGATCCATGCCGGCGGCCGCGGCAAGGGCAAGTTCAAGGAGCTCGGCCCCGATGCGAAGGGCGGCGTCCGCCTCGCCTTCTCGCTGGACGAGGTCCGTGCCCACGCCACCGACATGCTCGGCAACACGCTGGTGACGATCCAGACCGGTGAGCATGGCAAGCAGGTCAACCGCCTCTACATCACCGACGGCGCCGACATCGCGAAGGAGTTCTACCTCGCGCTCCTCGTCGACCGCGTCACCGGCCGCGTCGCCTTTGTCGTCTCGACCGAGGGCGGCATGGACATCGAGGAAGTCGCGCATTCGACTCCCGAGAAGATCCACACTTTCGACGTCGATCCCGCGACCGGCTTCATGCCGCACCACGGCCGCGCCGTCGCTGCCGCGCTGGGCCTGACCGGCGACCAGGGCAAGCAGGCCGCCAAGGTCGCGTCGTCGCTGTTCGCCGCCTTCCTGGCGACCGATGCCGCGCAGATCGAAGTCAACCCGCTCGCGCTGACCGAGCAGGGCAACCTCCTCGTCCTCGACGCCAAGGTCGGCTTCGATTCGAACGCGATGTTCCGCCACAAGGACCTCGCCGACCTGCGCGACGAGTCGGAGGAGGATCCGATGGAGCTCGAGGCGTCGAAGTACGACCTCGCCTACATCAAGCTCGACGGCGACATCGGCTGCATGGTCAACGGCGCTGGCCTGGCGATGGCCACGATGGACATCATCAAGCTCAACGGCATGTTCCCGGCCAACTTCCTCGACGTGGGCGGTGGCGCCAACAAGGAGAAGGTCACCGCGGCGTTCAAGATCATCCTGAGCGATCCGGCGGTGAAGGGCATCCTGGTCAACATCTTCGGCGGCATCATGCGCTGCGACATCATCGCCGAGGGCATTGTCGCCGCGGCGAAGGAAGTGAACCTCTCGGTACCGCTGGTCGTGCGCCTCGAGGGCACCAACGTCCAGCAGGGCAAGGACATCCTGGCCAATTCGGGCCTGGCGATCGTCCCCGCCAACGATCTGGGCGACGCCGCCAAGAAGATCGTGGCCGAGGTCAAGAAGGTCGCCGCCTGAGCGACCTGACTGGCTGACAGTCGTCCTGGATCGAAGGGGCGGGAGAGACCGGGTCTCTCCCGCCCTTTTCGTTCAGTGCGGCTTCGATGCGGGCAAGCCCTTCTCGCTGATGCTCTTGCCCGCCGGCGCGGATGGCGTGACCGCCTTGGCCGTGGTCGGCGTCATCGACAGGCGCGCAGACATGTCCCCGGCCGCCGTCGCCTCAACCGCAGCTGCGGGCGCGTCCTCGTTGCGCCGGCCGCCGGTATAGGTTCGGCCCTCCACCGCTTCGCCGCCCGTCGTGGACTGGCATTCCGGCTCGGCCGCGCCCTCCCGCCTGGTCGGGTTCACCCCGCCCTTCACCACGATGCCGCCGATCGGGCTGCCGGGCGCGCAGCGCGCATAGCTCGACGAGACCGCGCCGCCCGGCCTGGCGATGGTTGCGGGCGGCTTCTTCTCCTTGGCGGAAACCGGCGCATCCTGCGCAAGCGCGGGCGCGGTGGCGACGCTTGCGGCCAGCGCTGCTCCGATGATCAGCTGGTACTTCCCCATCTGTCCTCTCCCTTTCTTCACGAAGCTGCATGTTCGCGTCTGAATTTCGGGTGAACTCGCGGTGCCTCGGCAAAACGGCCATCCGCACCGATTTTTCGATGATTGGGTATGCCCTATCACTGTTTGGGGTGGACTTGGCCGGAATCTCGGGCATTAGCGGTTGGCATTGCCGTTCTTCCAGCGATGGAGAGGATTTCGATGAAAGTTCTGGTGCCGGTCAAGCGCGTGCTTGACTACAATGTGAAGCCCCGCGTGAAGGCGGATGGGACGGGGGTCGATCTCGCCAACGTCAAGATGAGCATGAACCCGTTCGACGAGATCGCGATCGAGGAAGCCGTGCGCCTCAAGGAAAAGGGCGCCGCGACCGAGGTGGTCGTCGTCACCATCGGCGTCGCCAAGGCGGAGACCGATGTGCTGCTCACCGCACGCGCCATGGGCGCCGATCGCGGCATCCTGATCCAGACCGATGACGAAATCGAGCCGCTGGCCGTCGCCAAGCTCCTCGCCAAGGTCGCCAAAGAAGAGCAGCCCGGGCTGATCATCCTCGGCAAGCAGGCGATCGACGACGACAGCAACCAGACCGGCCAGATGCTCGCCGCGCTGCTCGGCTGGCCCCAGGGCACCTTCGCCTCGAAGGTCGAGCTGGGCGGCAACGGCGTACAGGTCACCCGCGAAGTCGATGGTGGCCTCGAGACCGTGGATCTCAAGCTGCCGGCGATCGTCACCACCGATCTTCGCCTCAACGAGCCGCGCTACGCCACGCTGCCGAACATCATGAAGGCCAAGTCCAAGCCGGTCGCGAAGAAGACCGTCGCGGATTACGGCGTCGATGTCACCCCGCGCCTCAAGACGCTCAAGGTCGTCGAGCCGGCCAAGCGCACGGCCGGCATCAAGGTGGGCTCGGTCGACGAGCTGGTCGAAAAGCTCAAGGGTCTGGGAGTCGCGAAATGAAGACGCTGGTTTGGGTCGAGCACGACAATCAGAGCCTGAAGGACGCCACCCTCTCGGCGGTCACCGCTGCGGCGAAGCTCGGTGAAGTCCATCTCCTCGTCGCCGGCAAGGGCGTCGATGGCGTTGCCCAGGCGGCGGCGGCGATCGAAGGCGTGGGCAAGGTCCATGTCGCCGATGACGCGGCTTATGAGCATTTCCTGGCAGAGAACATCGCGCCGCTGATCGTGTCGCTGATGGGCACGCACGACGCGGTCCTCTTCCCGGCGACCACCACCGGCAAGAACATCGCGCCGCGCGTGGCTGCCGCGCTCGACGTGATGCAGATCTCGGATATCCTCTCGGTCGAGGGTGCCGACACCTTCACCCGTCCGATCTACGCCGGCAACGCGATCGCCACCGTGCAGACCAGCGACAAGAAGCTGGTGATCACCGTGCGCGGCACCGCCTTCCCCAAGGCGGCGGCCACCGGCGGTTCGGGCGCGATCGAAGCCGTATCGGGCGAAGGCGACAAGGGCCTCTCCACCTTCGCGGGTGCCGAGATCGCCAAGTCGGAGCGTCCGGAGCTGACCAGCGCCAAGGTGATCGTCTCGGGCGGCCGCGCGCTCGGCTCGTCGGAGCAGTTCCACGCGCAGATCGATCCGCTGGCGGACAAGCTCGGCGCCGCCGTCGGCGCCTCGCGCGCCGCGGTGGACGCGGGCTATGCCCCGAACGACTATCAGGTCGGCCAGACCGGCAAGATCGTCGCTCCGGAAGTCTATGTCGCGATCGGCATCTCGGGTGCGATCCAGCACCTCGCCGGCATGAAGGACTCCAAGACGATCATCGCGATCAACAAGGACGAGGATGCCCCGATCTTCCAGGTCGCGGACATCGGCCTGGTCGGCGACCTGTTCAAGATCGTCCCGGAGCTGACCGAGAAGCTCTGATCCCTTCTCGGGCGAACAATATAGGGGGTGTTCCTCGCCGGAACGCCCCCTTTTGTTTTGTTCAGGTCCCGGCATAGTCGTCCCCCATGATAGGACGACTTGCTCCCCTGCTTGCTGCTCTGGCGCTGTTCCCGGTCCTGCCGGTGCGGGCCCAGTCGATCGACGAATTGCGCCGCGACCAGATGGAGGCGGTGAAGGCGGCGAAACAACTCGATCGCGCCGATGCCGTGCTGCTGCGCCAGGTCGCGCAGCTTCCGCCCTCGCACGGCAATGCCTTTCCCGCCGAAAGCGTCGCCGCGCTGCTCGCCGGCTGGCGTGGCTATATCCAGCGCGAATGCGGGCTGGTCGGGGTCATGACCGGTGCCAATGGTCCGTCATCGGGCAGCTTCGCGGCGATCTGCGAGGCGCGGCGCTATGCCGAGCGGATCAGGTTGGTGCAGGCTGCCGGTGCCTGCCTTTCGCGCGAGATCGGCCGAGAAGGCGGCAATCCTTCGGCGTGCCTGGAGCCGCTGGTGGTGTTGAAGGCGGAAGGGGATTTCGATGCCTAGTCCGTTCCCATCGCTCGCGGCGGCGTGACCTCGGGCAACGGCAGCGGTGGGATGGTCGAGAGCTTGGCAGCAATGGCCAGCGCGAGCACCGTCAGCACCCCGCAATAGAGGGCCACGCCGCCCCAGCCCCAGCCGGTCCAGGCAAAGCCTCCCGCCGAGCCGAGCACGCTCGATCCCAGATAATAGAAGAACAGGTAGAAGGCCGCTGCTTGCCCCCGGCTGGCCCGCGCGCGCCTGCCGACCCAGCTCGAGGCGATCGAATGGGCGCCGAAAAAGCCGATAGTGACGATGCCGATCCCCGCCACCACCAGGGCCAGCCAGGTCGAGGCAGTCAGCGCCACGCCGACCAGCAGCATCGCAGTCGGGATCCAGAAGATCAGCCGGCGTCCGCGCTTCTCTGCCAAATGTCCGAACCAGGTCGAGCTTACCGAGCCGAGCAGATAGAGCAGGAAGATCGCGCCGATCGCCGCATGGCTCAGCCCGAACGGCGGCGCGAGCAGGCGGAAGCCGACATAATTGTAGATGGTGACGAACACGCCCATCAGCAGGAACGCCTCGGTATAGAGCAGCGGCATGGCGCGGTCGCGGAACAGGTCGCGCCCGGCGGCGATCACGGCGCTGGGATGGACTTCCTGCGCCACGAAGCGGCGCGAGCGCGGGGCGAGACGGCGAAAGCCCTCGGCCATTGCCAGCCCGGCCAGCCCCACTCCGATCAGCCCCCAGCGCCAGTCGACCAGTTCGGTGATGAGGCTCACGCCCAGGCGTCCGGCCATGCCGCCGATCCCGCTGCCCGCGATATAGAGGCCCATTGCCGGCCCCACCGAGCGCGGCTCGATCTCCTCGCTGACATAGGCCATGGCGACCGCCGGCATGCCGGCCAGCGCGATGCCAGTGAGGAAGCGCAAGGCCAGCAGCGCGTCCCAGCCCGGCGCCAGGCCGGTCAGCATGGTCAGCAACCCCGCGCCGAACATTGCGCCTACCATCAGCGGCCTCCGCCCGAGCTTATCGGAGAGCATGCCGGCAACGACGATCGCCACCGCGAGCGGTCCGGTCGCGAGCGAGATGGCGAGGCTGGCGACCTCGGCGCTCAGATGGAATTCGCTGGCGAAGAGCGGCAGCAGCGGCTGGGCGGAATAGAGCAGCGAGAAGGTCGAGAAGCCGGCGAACAGCATCGCGAGCGTCAGGCGCCTGTATCCGGGAGTGCCACGGGAATAGCCGCCAGTTTCAGTCATCGTCCGCCAACGCGCCTGCGCCTCTCAAGTGCACGGCGCACCTGTATTTTTCGCAGTTACCCTTCCTTATAGGGCAAGCTTGGCGAGGGGATGCGGTGGCTCGTTGAAGCCGGCCTGGACAAATGCAGTTTCTGCATTCGTATGTTGCGCCCTACAGGCATTGACGCTGCAGTGCAGCATGGCCACTTGGGCGCCAATGCACGCCCCCACCAGCACCAGCGCACCGACCCATAATGTCGGCCTCGTCCATTTCGCGCTCGCGATGGGCGGCTTTGCCATCGGCACCACCGAGTTCGCAACGATGAGCCTGGTGCCGTACATGGCGCAGGGGCTCGGCATCGACGCGCCTTCGGCCGGCCATGTCATCAGCGCCTATGCGCTGGGCGTGGTGGTTGGCGCGCCGCTGATTGCGGTGGGTGCGGCCAAGCTGTCGCGCCGTTTCACGCTGCTCCTGCTGATGGGCGCCTTCGCCCTGTTCAACACGCTGAGCGCGGCGGCGCCCAATTATCACTGGCTGCTGCTGTTCCGCTTCCTCTCCGGCCTGCCGCACGGTGCCTATTTCGGCATCGCCGCACTGGTCGCCGCTTCGCTGGTGCCGATGAACAAGCGGTCGCAGGCAGTTGGCAGGATGATGCTCGGCCTCACGGTGGCGACGATCCTCGGCGTGCCGCTCGCCAACTGGCTGGGCCAGGCAGTCGGCTGGCGCTGGGGCTTTGTCGTGGTCGGTGTGCTGGCACTGGCGACGGTGGTGCTGGTCGCGGCGCTCGCCCCGCGCGATCCGCCCCAGCATGGCGCGAGCCCGCTCAAGGAGCTCGGCGCGCTCGCCAATGGCCAAGTGTGGCTCACGCTCGGCATCAGCGCGATCGGTTTTGGCGGCATGTTCTGCGTCTACACCTATGTCGCTTCGACCATGCTCGAGGTGACCAAGGCGTCGCCGGCGATGATCCCACTGGTGCTGGCGATCTTCGGCATGGGCGCGACGCTGGGCAGCATCATCGTGCCCAAGTTCGCCGACCGGGCGCTGATGCCCACTGCCGCGGTGCTGCTGCTCGGCAGCGCGGTTGCGCTCGCCTTCTATCCGCTCGCCGCGCATCAGCTATGGAGCATCGCGCTCGATATCTTCGCGATAGGGTTCCTCGGCGCGCTCGGCGCGGTGCTGCAGACCCGGTTGATGGACGTGGCCGGCGAAGCCCAGGGGCTCGCAGCTTCGCTCAACCACTCCGCTTTCAACACCGCCAATGCGCTCGGCCCCTGGCTGGGCGGTCTTGCGATCGCCGCCGGCTATGGCTGGACGTCGACCGGCTGGGTCGGTGCGCTGCTCTCGCTCGGCGGGTTCATGGTGCTGGTGGTAGCGGTGCTGGTCGAGCGCAGGACCAGGTAACCGGCCAGCGCCGACAGGAGCGATCCGGCGAGCACGCCGATCTTCACCTGGTCGGTCAGCACGGCGTTGCCCGGGAAGGCCAGCCCGCCGATGAACAGGCTCATCGTGAAGCCGATGCCGGCGAGCAGCGCCATGCCATAGATTTGCCCCCAGCGCGCATGTGGCTTAGGGGCGATGCCGGCCTTCACCGCCAGCCATATGCTTCCGAACACGCCGACCTGCTTGCCGGCGAACAGCCCGAGCGCGACGGCGAGCGGCAGCGGCGCCAGCAGTGCCTCCCATCCGGGCAGCGCCACGCCCGCATTGGCGAAGCCGAACAGCGGCACGATTCCGAACGCCACCCAGGGGTTGAGCGCATGTTCGAGCTTTAGTCCGGCGGCGCGGGGGATCGCCAGCGCCGCCGCCACGCCCGCGATGGTCGCATGCACGCCGGAGGCGAAGACGCAGAGCCACAGCAGCGCCGCCAGCACCAGATAGGGCCCGAGCCGTGTCACCCGCATGCGGCTGCAGGCGAGCATCGCTGCCAGCACCACGCCCGCGCCGGCCAGCGCGACCAGGTTGAGCTTGGCGGTATAGGCCAGCGCGATGATGATCACCGCGCCCATGTCGTCGACGATCGCGATGGTGGTGAGCAGGAGCTTGAGCGATGCCGGCGCGCGCTTGCCGAGCAGCCCGAGCAGCCCCATCGCAAAGGCGATGTCGGTTGCCGCCGGAATCGCCCAGCCGCGCGTCAGTCCGGGCGCGGAGGCCGTGACGGCGATATAGACCAGCGCCGGCACTGCCATGCCGCTCGCCGCCGCGATCACCGGCAGGGTGCGCTGTGACCAACTGGCGAGCTGGCCCTCGGTGATCTCCGCCTTGATCTCCAGGCCAACGAGCAGGAAGAACACCGCCATCAGCGCGTCGTTCACCCAGCCATGCAGGCTGAGCGGCCCCAGTTCCACGTGGAGCACATGGAAATAATCCGCTGCCAGCGGCGAATTGGCGACGATCAGCGCGCACGCCGATGCCGCCATCAGCACCACGCCGCCCGCCGCCTCGCTCGCGATGAAGGCGCGTGTGGCGGCGGCGATGCGGCTCATGCCTTGGCCAGCGCCTCGGTGATCAGCTTGCGGCTGTTCTCGATCCCGTAGAGCGCGATGAAGCTGCCCATGCGCGGCCCCTGCTCGCTGCCCAGCAGCGTCTCGTAGAGCGCCTTGAACCAGTCGCGGAGGTTCTCGAACGCATCGGTCTTGCCGATCTCGTAGACGATGTTCTGGATATCCTCGGCCGAGGCGTCCTCGGGCAGTTCGGCAAGCTGCGCGTCGAGCTGGCGCAGCGCACCCGCTTCGGCTTCGCTCGGCGCGCGGCGCAGCAGCGTAGGCTCGACGAAGTCCTTCGCGTAGCGGATCGCATAGCCGACCATACGGTCGAGCTCGGGATGGCTCTCCGGCGACAGGTCCGGCGAATAGCGGCGCAGGAAGCCCCAGATCGTCTCGCGATTGCCCACGCCCGGCAGGCTGACCAGGTTGAGCAGCAGCCCGAAGGTCACCGGCAGCGTTTCGGCCGGCACCTTGCCTCCATGGATATGGTGGACCGGGTTGCCCAGCTTCTGCGCGATCTCCTGGGTCGGATAGTTGGCGCGGAACTGCCAATATTCCTCGATCGCGCGCGGGATCAGCCCCAGGTGCAGCGACTTCGCCTTCTTGGGCTCGCGATAGATGTAGAAGGCCAGGCTCTCGTCCGGCCCGTAGGTCAGCCATTCCTCAATGGAGAGACCGTTGCCCTTCGACTTGGAGATCTTCTCGCCCTTGGCGTCGAGGAACAGCTCGTAGATCAGCCCCTCGGGGCGCCTGCCGCCCAGCACCTGGGTGATCTTGCCGCTCTGCACGCCGCTGTCGATCAGATCCTTGCCGTACATCTCATAATCAACGCCGAGAGCCGCCCAGCGCATGCCCCAGTCGGGCTTCCACTGAAGCTTGGCCTGGCCGCCGAAGATCGACTGCTCGATCGTCTCGCCTTCATCCTCGAAGCGGATGATGCCGGCCTCGGCATCGATCACTTCCACCGGCACCTGCAGCACGACGCCGCTTTTCGGGCTCACCGGCAGCACCGGCGAATAGGTCGCCTGGCGCTCGGCGCGCAGCGTCGGCAGCATCACGTCCATGATCGCCTGGTAGTTGCGCAGCACCTTGCGCAGCGTCTCGTCGAAGCGGCCCGAGCCATAATAGTCGGTCGAGGACGCGAATTCATACTCGAAGCCGAAGCGATCGAGGAATTCGCGCAGCATCGCGTTGTTGTGCGCGGCGAAGCTTTCGAACTTCTCGAACGGATCCGGGATGCGCGACAGCGGCTTGCCGAGATGCTCGGCGAGCAGCGCCTGGTTCGGCACATTGTCCGGCACCTTGCGCAGGCCGTCCATGTCGTCGCTGAACGCGATCAGCCGCGTCTTGTTGCCGGTCATCTCCTCATAGGCGTGGCGCACCATGGTGGTGCGCAGCACTTCCTGGAAGGTGCCGATATGCGGCAGGCCCGAGGGGCCGTAGCCGGTCTCGAACAGCACGGGCGAACCGTCGGGCTTGCCCTGCGGATAGCGTTTCACCAGCTTGCGCGCTTCTTCGTAGGGCCAGGCCTTGGACTCGAGCGCAGCTGCGCGCAGGATAGCATCGTCTGTCATGATGGGTCGCGCGTGCGCGAACGGGCGGGTTTTTGCAAGTTTCCTGGGAGCACGAGGCCGCAAATCCGGCCTCTCCGCTAGGGAAGAGGCCGGAAGCGCCTTCAGGCGAAGACCCGGTCCTGCGGGCACAATATGCCCGCCGACACGGTCAGGTTCGTCCAGCGATAGTTGAGATAGGCGCCGGAATAATGGTCATCGTTGCTGAAATCGACGTCGCCGCGATAGGTACCCTGCGGGATCGGGTCGTTGCTGTCGCTGCGGACGATCATGAACTGGTACATCAGGTCCCATAGCAGCCACACCCGGGTGCCCGAGGCGGGCGGCTGGATGGTGAACTGGGTGGTGGTCTTTTGCAGGTCGTTGATCGTCACCGAATGCGAAAGCGTCGCGCTCAGGCTGGCGCTGAGCCCGCCGCCCGAAAAGCCCATCTGCGCGGTGATCGATTCGGTGTCGGTGGTCGAGATGCCATGGTCATATTCCCAGCTCTTCTGCAGCTGGGTGCCGGGGGAGAGATGGGTGAAGGTGCCGGGCACCATCTTCCAATATTTGCGCAGCACGAACTGGCGCGCCACCGGCGCGCTGCCGTCCCACCAATTGTTGAGCCGCGGCGCGCCGTCGCCGCTTTCCTGGTCCCAGACATTGTCCTGATAGTCGGCGTTGTCCGCATCTGCATAGATGATCAGGTTGCGCGTGGACCGGACCATTTCGACGGGGTCGGTCTGCGAAGGCGGCGACCAGTTCAGGCTGTCGATGGTCGGGAACGCGGGAAGTGTATCAGGCATGACAAGTCTCCACGATGAAAGGATGGTTGAATCTTTTCTTTTGTGGGAGCGCCGGAATCCGAATCTCCGGCGGTTTGCGACTGTCGATCGCTAATCGAATTTCGAAGCATTGCCGCAGTCCCATATGGAACTGACTGGAAAAATATTCGAAGTTATCCGAGCATTTACTGAAAACTCCGTGCCGGCATCCGCTCCGGCGCGTCCCCGCGAGAGCGGAGCGAAAAGAATATGCCGCGCTCCCTTCACTTTGGCGGGCAAGCGGCGCTAGAACGAAAGGCGTACATGACCGCGCAACCCGCCCTTCCGGCCAGCCATGGCGACGATCTGCCCGGGCCGGCCCTTTGGGAGGGGCACAGCTCGCGCAGCGCCGCGCTGGCGTTCTGGTTGCCGCCGTTCATCGCGCTGGGGCTGTTCGCCGGCGGCTGGCTGGCTGCCGGGCTCATGCCGCGGATTCCCGGCACTTCGCAGTTGCAGATCGGCGGGCAAAGCTTCCCGCTCGACGATCAAACCGCCGCCGCGGTCAGCTGGGGTGCCATTGGGCTCGTCCTGCTGGTCCTGGGGCTTGCCCTTGGGGCGATCCTGTTGACGATCGTACGGAGTGGCAACCAGCTCTACCGCGTCGATGGGCAGGCGGCGGAAAGCCGTTTCGATGGCATGACCGATCGGATCGCGATCGCCGATATCCGCCGTGTCATCGTGCACGGCTATGGCGCCTGGCACCGGGTGCGCATTGTCGGCAGCAACCGGCAGCGGATTCTCATGCTGCTCGGCAGCCGCGACGCCGCGCGGGTGCTGACCGCGTTGCGCGGGCTGGGCGTCGAATGCGGTGCGCTCGATGCGATCGAGCAGCCCGCCGAAATCGACACGCTCCTCCCCGGCGAGTCGGTGCGATGGCGCGGGCGGCCCGGCCTCGCCTCGTTCGATACCGGCCGTGCCTTCCTGCTGTTCGCGGTTTGCCTGCCGCTGCTCTTCTTCCTTGGCGCGCAATGGATGATCTGGAGCGCGGAGCCCATGGTGATCGTCGGCCTGTTCTTCTCCTGCATGACATTCTGCCTGTTCGGCTATCTCGCGCTCTATGTGCTCGCTGTCTTTCATGAGCGGCTGCGCGCCTGGTTCTTCGACCTGTTCGGCACGGTGGTGGTGACCGATCGCCGCATCGCCTGGGCGGTTCCCCTGTCCGGGCACTTCTACCGCGATCTCGCCTTTGCCGAGCTGATCGAGGCCGCGATCGTCGAGCGCAAAGGCCGCCGCGCCTGGGTCGCGCTCACCATCCGCACCAGGGATGACGTGCGCCACGAGGATCTGCGCGGCCTGCCCGATGCCGATCGCTTCCTCGCCGTGTTGCGGCCGGGCGCGCAATGACCCTGCCCTATCCCGCCCTCCACGCCAGCCATGGCGGCGTCTGGATCGCGACGCCCGACGGTGATTGCCGCGCGATCAGCCGGGGCGAGGCGATCCGCATCGCCGCCGATACGCCGGTGATCCTGCTCAACGCCCCGCTGATCGGCCAGCGGCTCGGCTATGCCGATCTGTCCGGCCTCGATCTGCTCGAGCTGTTCGCCTTTCTCCATCCCGCACGCTTCATGGTGCCCACGCCCAAGGGGCTGGCGCGCGCCTCCGGGCTCGAAGCGCCCATGAATGACGCCGACATCGCCCCCTTCCTGCGCGCCGCGGCGGCGAAGCTGCTGGCGGTCACCGAAGGCGATTGGCCCGAGCGCGAAGGCGCCTGGAACGCAGTGCAGTCGTTGTTCCGGCTGCGCTGGCCCTGGGCGCCCGCGCTCAGCCAGCGGCTGGCCAAGCCCGCCCAGGCCGAGCGCTGGCTGTTCTCCAGGCTGCCCGAATGGACCGAGCAGCCGCCCCGCGTCGCGCCGCGCACCGTCACGCTCAGCGATTCGGACGTCGCCGACCGCCTGGCGCGTCTTACGGGCAGCGGTGCCGAGCAGCGCCAGGGCCAGCGCGACTATGCCGCCGCCGCGGCCGGCGCCTTCGCTCCGCGCGACATGCGCGAATCGCCGAATCTGGTGCTGGCCGAAGCGGGCACTGGCATCGGCAAGACGCTCGGCTATCTCGCCCCCGCCTCGCTCTGGGCCGAGCAGGCCGGTGGCGCGGTCTGGGTCTCCACCTTCACCAAGGCGCTGCAACGCCAGCTCGGCCATGAGGGCGAGCGGCTGGTCGCTGATCCCGAGCAACGCAAGAAGAAGATCGTCACCCGAAAAGGGCGCGAGAACTACGTCTGCCTGCTCAATCTCGAGGATGCGCTGCAGGGCGGATTCGCGGGCCGTGCGGCGATCCTCGCGCAGCTGGTCGCGCGCTGGGCGGCCTATACCGCCGATGGCGACATGGTCGGCGGCGACTTGCCGGGCTGGCTTCCCACCCTGTTCCGCCGCAACGGCTCGACCGCGCTCACCGATCGGCGCGGCGAATGCATCTATGCCGGTTGCCCGCATTACCGGAAATGCTTCATCGAGCGCGCCGCCCGCGCCTCGGCGGACGCGGACATCGTCATCGCCAACCATGCGCTGGTGATGGTCAACGCGGCGCGCGGCCGCGAGACGGCGAGCCGCCCGACCCGCTATGTCTTCGACGAGGGACATCATCTGTTCGATGCGGCCGACGCGATGTTCGCCGCCGCGCTGACGGGGCAGGAAGCGATCGAGATCCGCCGATGGGTGACCGGTCCCGAATCGGGTTCGCGCGGCCGGCGCCGGGGTCTCGCCGCCCGCCTTTCCGACGTTGCCGGCTATGACGAGGAAGGCGGGCGCGCGATTGCCGAGGCGGTCAATGCCGCGCAGGCGCTGCCCAGCGACGGCTGGCTGCAGCGCCTGAACGAGGGCGAGCCCTTCGGCCCGGTCGAGCATCTCCTCGCCGCGGTGCGCGGGCTGGTCTATGCGCGGGACGTCAATGGCGCGGCCGAAGCGGGCTATGGCCTGGAGACCGAACTGGCCGAGCCCGATGCGGCGCTGGTCGAGGCTGCAGGTCCTGCCGGCGAAGCGCTCGACGCGCTGCTTCGCCCGCTCGTCCATCTCGGTCGCCGGCTCGAAGCGGTGCTTACCGAGGCGCCCGACTGGATGGATGGCCCGGCGCGTGCCCGGATCGAAGGCGCGGTCGCGTCGCTCGGCTGGCGTGCCGACACTGTCGGCGCCTGGCTCGCGCTGATCGCCCGGATCGGCGGCCCTGCCGATTCGGCCTTTGTCGACTGGCTGGCGGTCGATCGGGTCGAGGGGCGCGAATATGATATCGGCCTGCACCGCCACTGGCTCGATCCCTCCAAGCCCTTTGCCGAGACGGTGCTCAAGCAGGCGCATGGCGCGCTGATCACCTCGGCGACGCTGCGTGCCGGGGGCGACTGGGACGTGGCCGAGGCCCGGTCGGGTGCGGTCCATCTGATCCGTCCGCCTCAGCGCTTCTCGGCGGTCAGCCCGTTCAACTATGCCGACCAGGCCGAAGTGCTGATCGTCACCGATGTGAAGCGGGGCGACACCGCCGCGCTCGCCAATGCCTATGCCCGGCTAGTGGTCGCGGCCGAGGGCGGCACGCTCGGGCTGTTCACCGCGATCCGGCGCCTGCGCGCCGTTCATGCCCGCATCGCCGACCGGCTGGCGCGCGAGGGGCTGCCTTTGCTCGCCCAGCATGTCGATCCGATCGATACGGGCACGCTGGTCGATATCTTTCGCGACGATCCGCGTGCCTCGCTGCTCGGCACCGATGCGCTGCGCGATGGGGTGGACGTGCCCGGCGATTCGCTGCGGCTGGTGGTGATGGAGGGGATTCCCTGGCCCAAGCCGAGCGTACTCCATGCCGCGCGGCGCCTCGCCGGGGGCGGCACCGCCTATGACGACCGTATCGTGCGTGCGCGCCTCGCCCAGGCGTTCGGCCGGCTGATTCGCCGCGCGGACGATCGCGGCACCTTCGTGCTGCTCTCCGCCGCCAGCCCGTCGCGCCTGCTCGATGCCTTTCCGCCGGGCACGCGGGTGACGCGCGCCACGCTGGATCAGGCAGTTGATCGCGTCCGGCTTTCCTTGGCGTCAAAGCTGGGGCAAGAGGCCCCCGCGAACGCCTGACGGGGAATCCATGAAGACGCTCACGCTGCTCCGCCATGCCAAGTCCGGATGGGACGATCCGGTCGCCCGCGATTTCGATCGGCCGCTCAATCCCAAGGGCCAGCGCGCCGCCGCGATGATGGGCCGGCACCTCAGGGCCGAGGGGCTGGCCTTCGACCATGTCCTCGCCTCGCCTGCGGTGCGGGTTGTCGAGACGCTGGCGCAGGTCGCCACCGGCTATGGCAGCGATCTCGCCCCGCACTGGGACCAGCGCCTCTACCTCGCCTCGGCGGCGACGCTGCTGGATCTCGTCCACGAGCTGCCCGCCGGCGCCGATTCGGTTCTGGTCTCAGGCCATAATCCGGGGCTGGAGGAGCTGGTGCTGCTGCTCTCGGCCGATAGTGATCTGCGCCTTTCGGTCGAGCAGAAATACCCCACGGCGACCCTGGCCGAGATGCGCTTCGACGTGGCGGACTGGGGCGATGTGAAGCCCGGCAAAGGCGCGCTGGTCCGCTTCACCCGTCCGCGCGACCTCGATCCGACCCTGGGGCCGGATTACAACTGAGCTTCTAGCTGCCGTCCTCGTCCAGCGCCTGGCTGAGCGAATCGCGCACGGCCTTCAACCCCTGCTTGTCGACGGTGGCGCCCGGCGTGGCGGTGCCGGCGGCGGCCCGCGCTACCTTGGTGCCCTTCTCCGCCGCGAGCAGCTTCTGCACGCCGCGGATCGTATAGCCCTGGTTGGAGAGCAGGTCGTGGATCCGTCGCACCAGCGCGACATCCTCGGCGCGGTAGTAACGGCGATTGCCCGCCCGGGTGAGCGGGCGGAGCTGGGGGAAGCGCGTTTCCCAGTAGCGAAGGATGTGTTGGGGGCGCCCGATTTCCTGGGCGAGCTCCCCTATCGTCCGTAGCGCGCCAGCAGCCTTTTCGGCCCCCGGCATGGGCTAATCCCCCTCAGCTCGCCGAGACGATGCGGTCGCGCATCATCTGGCTTGCACGGAAGGTGAGGACTCGGCGCGGCGCGATCGGCACTTCGACGCCGGTCTTGGGGTTGCGACCGACGCGCTCGCCCTTGTCACGCAGAATGAAGCTGCCGAAGCCCGAGATCTTGACGTTCTGCCCCTCGGCCAGCGCCTCGCACATATGGCTGAGGATCTGCTCGACGAGGCGCGCGGCATCGGCGCGCGAAAGGCCCACCTCCCGGTGCAGCGATTCGGCTAGATCGGCTCTGGTCAGCGTTCCCGCGGCCGTCATTCGGCAACTCCCCCTTGAGTTGATCTCTGTCGAGTCTGTCCTATCAGATTGTTTCGACACAGCAAACGGGAACATTGAGGTTCCGCAACGAATATCTGCGATTTTTCGCAGCTATCAGAAACGGACGACCGCCGCGCCCCAGGTAAAGCCACCGCCCATCGCTTCCAGAACCAGCAGGTCTCCTTGGCGAATACGCCCGTCGCGCACCGCGGTGTCAAGCGCGAGCGGAACCGAAGCGGCGGAGGTATTGGCATGCTGGTCGACCGTGACGATCACCTTCTCGGCCGGCAGGTCGAGCTTGCGCGCGGTCGCATCGAGGATGCGGGCATTGGCCTGGTGCGGCACTACCCAGTCGACGTCGCTCGGCTTGAGCCCGGCCAGCGCCAGCGATTCCTGCATCACCGACGCGAGGTTGACCACGGCGTGGCGGAACACCTCGCGCCCCTTCATCCGCAGCTTGCCCACGGTCTGGGTGGTCGAGGGCCCGCCATCGACATAGAGCATGTCGTTGTAGCGGCCATCGGCATGGAGCTTGGTCGCCAGGATGCCGCGCCCGCCCTCGTCGGCGCTGTCCTGCGCCTCGAGCACGATCGCGCCGGCGCCGTCGCCGAACAGCACGCACGTCGCGCGGTCTTCCCAGTCGAGGATGCGGCTGAACGTCTCGGCGCCGATCACCAGCGCCCGCTTGTGGACGCCGGCGCGCAGCATCGAATCGGCGACCTGCACCGCATAAAGGAAGCCAGAGCAGACGGCGGCGACGTCGAACGCCACGCAATCGTCGATCGCCAGAAGCGCCTGCACCTTGGTGGCGGTGGCGGGGAAGGTCTGGTCCGGCGTCGCGGTGGCGAGCACGATCAGGTCGATATCGGCGGCGGCGATGCCGGCGCTGGCCAGCGCGGCCTTGCTCGCCTCGGCCGCCAGCGTGCCGGTGGTTTCGTCGGGTGCCGCGATATGGCGGAAGCGGATGCCGGTGCGCTCGACGATCCACTCGTCGCTCGTATCCACTTCCTGGGCGAGTTCGGCGTTGGAAACGCGGCGGGGCGGCAGGGCGGAGCCAGTGCCGATGATGACGGAACGCAGGGTCATCTTGTTGTGTCTACGCCGCCTTTGCTTCGAAGTTCCCGAGATCCTCGGCGATGCGCCGGTTGAGATCGTCGCGCAGCATCTTCGCCGCGAAGCCGATCGCGGTATCGACGCCGAGTTCGTTGGCGCTGCCATGGCTCTTCACGACGATGCCGTTCAGGCCGAGGAAGACCGCGCCATTATGATTGTTGGGATCGAGGTGCGTGCGCAGCAGCTCGGTCGCCGGCTTGGAGATCAGGAAGCCGATCTTCGAGCGGGTCGAGCTGGAAAAGGCGCGCTTGAGCAAGTCCGCGACGAATCGGGCGGTGCCTTCCACCGTCTTCAGCGCGATGTTGCCCGAGAAACCGTCGCAGACGATCACGTCGACATCACCGCGCGAAAGCTTGTTGCCTTCGATGAAGCCCTGGAAATCGAGGCGGAGATGATCGGCCTTGCGCAGCTCGGCCGCGGCTTCGCGGATCGAGTCGGTGCCCTTCATGTCCTCGGTGCCGATGTTGAGCAGCGCGACCCGCGGGTTCTGCAGGTCGAGCGCGGTGCGCGCATAGGCGGCACCCATCACGGCGAACTGGACGAGGTTGCGGGCGTCGACTTCGGTGTTGGCGCCCAGGTCGAGCATCACCGTGTCGTTCTCGCCCAGAGTCGGCATCAGCGCGGCGAGTGCCGGCCGGTCGATCCCCGGCATGGTGCGCAGGGAGAGCTTGGCCATCGCCATCAGCGCGCCGGTATTGCCCGAAGAGACGGCGGCGCCCGCCTGCCCCTTCTTCACCAGGTCGATGGCGATTCCCATCGAGGTGGTCTTGGCACGCCGAATCGACGCGCTCGGCTTCTCTTCCGAGGCGACGACGTCCGGTGCATGGACGATTTCGGAGGCGGCCGTCAGGTTCGGGTGGTTCTTCAGACCCTCGCGGATCTGCGCCTCGTCTCCGACGAGGATGAACTCCATGCCCTCGAATCGGCGGCGCGCGCGCGCGACACCGGCGAGCATGACCGCAATTCCCTCGTCACCGCCCATCGCATCGACGGCGATTCGAGAGGAATTCGTCATACCCGCATGCCCCCGCGCATCTCAGCCCGATCGTTGCCGATCAGTCTTCGGCCGAGACGATCTCACGGCCGTTATAGTGGCCGCACGAACCGCACAGCACGTGCGGACGCTTCAGCTCGCCACAGTTCGGGCATTCCTGGAACGCCTGCGGAACCAGAGCGTCATGAGAGCGACGCATGCCACGCCGCGACGGCGTAGTCTTTCTCTTGGGAACGGCCATTTCGGCACCTTCTAACGAAACAAAAGTCAAAATCGCGATACGCCCGCACGGCCCAGCGGGCAAGCGACGGAAGCTCCGGCGCTCGCCGGACCAGCGGACGGTCACGAAAGCGAGTGCGCGCCTATAGCGATTCTTGCGGGCGACGCAAGGGAGTGTAGGAGGAACCCTCTGGAGGGGACACCTTATATGATCATCCTGCCCGTTACGCTCTGCACCGCCGGTGCCGCCGCCGTGGTCAATTTCTGGCTCGCGCTGCGAATCAGCCGGCTGCGACTCGCAGAAAAGGTCTTCATCGGCGATGGCGGCGACGATCGGCTCGTCCGCCGCATGCGCGCCCAGCTCAATTTCGCCGAATATGTCCCGCTGATTCTCGTCCTGCTCGCGCTGGTCGAGCTGGCGAGTGGCCCCAGCATCTGGCTGTGGGGTGTCGGCTTCGCGCTGATTCTCGGCCGCGTCCTCCACGCCTTCGGCATGGACGGCTGGGGCCTGGGCCGCCGAATCGGCATCGTACTCACCCTGCTGACCATGCTCGGCCTCGCCGGCTACGGCATCTATATCGGTAGCCAGTACCGCGAAGCGCCGGTGACCGTGTTCAAGGTCGGTCCGAAGAGCTGAGCCTTTCTGCTTCGTCATCCTGAAGCGCGTTCAGGGTGACGAAGGATTTTGGATCACCCTCGTGCCAGCACCGAATCGGCCACGAACGGATTCGTCTTTCGTTCGTGCCCGAAATTGCTCAGCGGCCCGTGGCCGGGGACGAAGGTGGTGTCGTCCCCCAGCGGCCACAGCCGCTGCACGATCGCGTCGAGCAGGTCCTGGTGGTTGCCCAGCGGGAAGTCGGTGCGACCGATCGATCCCTGGAACAGCACGTCGCCCACCGTCGCGAACTTCGATTCGGGGTGGTGGAACACGACATGGCCCGGCGTGTGGCCGGGGCAGTGATAGACGTCGAGGGTCAGGTTGCCGACCGTCACCTGGTCGCCCTGCTCCAGCCAGCGGTCCGGCTCGAACACGGTGCCGCGGATGCCGTATTTCCGGCCATCCTCGTCGAGCCGCGCGATCCAGAAGCGGTCGGCCTCGTGCGGCCCTTCCAGCGGCACGCCCAGTTCCTTGGCGAACTCGCCGGCCGCGCCGCAATGATCGATATGGCCGTGCGTGACGAGGATCTTCTCGATCGTCACCCCCGCCTGCTTCGCTGCCGCGCGCAGCTTGTCCAGGTCGCCGCCCGGATCGACGAATGCGCCGCGCATCGTCTCGGTGCACCACAGGAGCGTGCAATTCTGCTGGAGCGGGGTGACCGGGATCACCGCGGCGCGCATCGGGGGATTTGCCATGGCGCGGAGATAGGCCGCGGTGCCCCGCGCCGCAACACGGGCTTGCCGTCGGTGCGAAGCGGCTGCATGCGGGGCACGGCATGACCCTGCCCGATACTCCTTTCGTCCTGCTCGACGATGCCCGGCCCGGTGGCGCCGGCGCCCGGCTGTTCCACACGCCGCAGGGCGCGGTGCGCGCCGATTCGCCGGAGGAGGTGAAGCGCGCCTTCCAGCAGATGCAGCTCTGGTTCGATCACGGCTTCCATCTCGCCGGCTTCTGTTCCTACGAAGCCTCGCCGGGGATCGAGCCGCACGCCCGGGTCCAGCGCGGCGAAGGGCCGTGCATGTGGTTCGGCATCTTCCCGCATGCCGAGCGCGTCGATGCCGAAGCTTTGCTTCCCGATCCGGCGGGGGCCTGGGCGGGGGCACCGGTGCCGCGGATCGACAGTGCCGCCTATCGCGGCCAGTTCGATCGCGTCGCCGACTATATCCAGGCGGGCGATATCTATCAGGCCAACCTCACCTTCCGCGCCGATGTGCCCTTCGCCGGCCACCCGGCCGCGCTCTACGCGCTGATCCGCCGCCGCGCCGCCGCCGGGCACAGCGCGCTGGTCTTCACCGGCAGCGAGTGGGTGCTGTCCTTCTCGCCCGAGCTGTTCTTCGAGTATAATGAGGACGGGGACGGCATCACCGTACGTCCGATGAAGGGCACCGCGCGGCGCGGCGCGACTCCGGCCGAGGACGACGCGATCGCCGCCGCGCTGGCCGCCGATCCCAAGCAGCGCGCCGAGAATCTGATGATCGTCGATCTGATGCGCAACGATCTCACGCGCCTCGCCCAGCCGGGCACGGTGAAGGTGCCGTCGCTGTTCCAGGTCGAGCGCTACCCGACCGTCCACCAGATGGTTTCCACCGTCACCGCCTATCCCTCGGGCGATGCCGGGCCGGTCGAGGTGCTGGCGGGGCTCTTCCCCTGTGGCTCGGTCACCGGCGCGCCCAAGCTGCGCGCGATGCAGGTGATCGCCGAGGTCGAGCAGGGGCCGCGCGGCATCTATACCGGGGCGATCGGCGCGATCGCGTCGGACGGCGACGCCAGTTTCAACGTGGCTATCCGCACATTGACGATAGATCAGGGGGCGACAAGCGCGGTGCTCGGGTTAGGATCGGGCGTGGTCGCTGATTCGAACGCCCTGGAGGAATGGGACGAGTGCCTCGCCAAGGGCGCCTTCGTCACGGCCGGCGAACAGCCCTTCGACCTGATCGAGACGATGCGATTCGATCCGCTTGCCGGGCTGGTGCTGCTCGAGCGGCATCTGGCGCGGATGAAGGAGAGCGCCCGCGTCTTCGGTTTCGAGTTCGACCGGCACGAGGCGCGCAACGAGCTGCAGGCGGCGACCTTCCGCCTGCGCGCGCCGGCGCGGGTGCGGCTGCTGCTCGCGCCGTCGGGCGCCATCGCGATCGGCATCGCGCCGCTGCCCGAAGCGCCCGCCACCCCGGTGCAGGTGGCGATTCAGCCCCGCAAAGTCGCGCGGGACGACTTCCGCCTGGCCCACAAGACCAGCCGCCGCGGCTTCTATGACGATGCGCGGCGCGAATCCGGTGCCTGGGAAGTGGTGTTCACCGACGACCAGGGCTTCCTGACCGAGGGCAGCTTCACCTCGATCTTCGTCGAGCGCGGCGACATGCTGGTCACCCCGCCGCTCGCCCGCGGCCTGCTGCCGGGGGTGCTGCGCGCCGAGCTGATCGAGAGCGGCCGCGCGGTCGAGGGGGATCTCACCCCGGCCGATCTCCAGGGCGGCTTCTATGTCGGCAATGCGCTGCGCGGATTGGTTTCAGCCGTAACGGTTGCGAAAGCCTAGAACGCGGTCCTATAGGCCCGGCGTCTCCCCTCCCGGAAAAGGCGCCATTCATGCAGACCTCGGCCGCGCTCAATCGTATCCAGCCCTCCGCCACGCTCGCGATGACGAGCAAGGTGTTCGAGCTGAAGCGCCAGGGGATCGACGTGATTGGCCTCGGCGCCGGCGAGCCCGATTTCGATACGCCCGATTTCGTCAAGGAAGCCGCGATCGAAGCGATCCGCGCGGGCAAGACCAAATATACCAATGTCGATGGCACGCCCGAGCTGAAGCAGGCGATCATCGCAAAGTACGGCCGCGACAACGGCCTCGCCTATGCCGAGAACCAGATCAGCGTGAACTCGGGCGGCAAGCACACCCTGTTCAACGCCTTCTGCGCGACGATTGACGCGGGCGACGAAGTCGTGATCCCGGCGCCCTATTGGGTCAGCTATCCCGACGTGGTCGAGTTCGCCGGCGGCAAGCCGGTCTTCATCTCGGCCGGCGCCGAGCAGGGCTACAAGATCAAGCCCGAGCAGCTCGATGCGGCGATCACCGCCAGGACCAAGTGGGTCGTGCTCAACTCGCCGTCGAACCCGACCGGCGCTGCGTACAGCGCGGCCGAGCTTCGCGCGATCGGCGAGGTGCTCGAGCGGCACCCGCATGTGCTGATCTATGCCGACGACATGTATGAGCACATCCTCTACGACGGCTTCGAATTCGCCACGATCGCGCAGGTCTGCCCGTCGCTCTACGATCGCGTGCTGACCGCCAACGGCGTGTCCAAGGCCTATGCGATGACCGGCTGGCGCATCGGCTATGCGGGCGGTCCGGCATGGCTGATCAAGGCCATGGGCAAGCTCCAGTCCCAGTCGACCTCCAACCCGTGCAGCATCTCGCAGGCGGCTTCGGTAGCGGCGCTGAACGGGGATCAGAGCTTCCTCAAGGACCGCGTCGCCGCCTTCCAGGGCCGCCGCGATCTCGTCGTGTCGATGCTCAACCAGATCAACGGCATGACCTGCCCGCGTCCGGAAGGCGCCTTCTACGTCTATCCCGAGTTCAGCCAGCTGATCGGCAAGACCACGCCCAAGGGCCAGGTGATCACCACCGACGAGGAAATGGTCGGCTATCTGCTCACCGAGGCGCGGGTCGCGGCGGTGCACGGCGCGGCCTTCGGCTTCTCGCCGGCGCTGCGGATCAGCTACGCGACGTCGGACGCGCTGCTCACCGAGGCGTGCGGCCGAATCCAGGAAGCGTGCGCGGCCTTGCGCTGAGGGCGAACAAGCCCGACATTGCGGTCATGCTGAAATGGTCGCTTCCCGCTGCCGCGCTCCTTGGAGCCGCGCTGTTCGTTGCCCCTGCGCTTTCGACGGCGGGCGTCGTCGAGCGTGCCGTTCCCGTACCGGTCCCCACGCTCGACGTGAAACCAAGCAAGGGCGAACAGGTCGCGGTGCTGGCGGGCGGCTGCTTCTGGGGCATGGAAGCGGTCTTCCAGTCGGTGAAGGGCGTCCATTCGGTGACCAACGGCTATGCGGGCGGCACCGCGCAGACCGCGACCTATCGCCAGGTGTCGACCGAGCGCACCGGCCATGCCGAGGCGGTGCGCATCGCCTATGATCCGCGCAAGGTCAGCTACGGCACGCTGCTGCGCGTCTATTTCTCGGTGGCGCACGATCCGACCCAGCTCAACCGCCAGGGCCCGGATCGCGGCCCCAGCTATCGCTCGGCGATCTTCCCGCAGGACGAGGACCAGCGCCGCGTCGCCGCCGCCTATATCGACCAGCTGACCAAGGCCAGGTCCTTCGCCCGGCCGATCGTCACGAAGCTGGAGACGGGCACTTTCTATCCGGCCGAAGCCTATCACCAGGACTTCTTCTGGCGGAACCCGACGCACCCCTACATCGTGCGCTGGGACAAGCCGAAAGTGGCGGCGTTCCGCAACGCCTATCCGCTGCTGGTGAACTGAGATGGCGAAGGGCGAGCGCTACGAGCCTTCGTCCGCCCTGCTCAAGGCGATCCTCGCCGAGGAGCAGGCGCTTGCCGACGATGCCAATCTCGAACAGGTCATCGCACTGACCCGCGATGACGATGCATCGAACCGCGACTGGGCGACCATGCTGCTCGCCCAGGAGGAGATCGATACGCCGGCCGTTCGCGAGGCGCTGTTCCGCGCTGCGTCGGACGAGGAGGATGTGATTCGCGGAGAGGCCATGCTCGGTCTGGCGATCCGCGATCCCGAGATCGCCCTGCCGCTGGTGCAGGAGGCGCTCGGCGGGGAAAGCGTGTGCGCGCCGATGCTCGAGGCCGCGCTGCTGTGCGCGCACCCCTCGCTGATCGGGGATCTCCGCATATGGGCGGAGCCTTCGGACATGCCGCTTCTGGACGACCTCGCCGGCGAAGCGCTCGCCGCCTGCGAGAAGATCACGAACTAGATCAGCCCCAGCCCCGCCAGCTGGCCCATCAGTGCCGGCGGAAGTTCCTCCATCCCTGCCCCGGCCTCGCCCAGGTCGGGTGGCGCGTCCGTCCCTTCGAGATAGCGCCAGCCCTGGTGGGCACGCTTGGGGCGGTTGGCGACCAGGATCAGCCGCGGTTCCATCAGGATCGCGGTGCGCCCGCCTTCGGCTTCGCCGAATCCGACGATCGGGGTGCGGCCGACCAGCTGGTGCTTGAGGATCCAGAACAGCGATCCCTCGCCGCCGATCTCCTCATGGCGCTTGGGCAGGTAGCGGGTGGTCAGCCCCCAGACGTCGCCGCGCGAAGCGAGGCGCTGGGCGAGATAGTCTACGGAGTCGCAGCCAAAGGCGACCTTGGTCAGATGGAGTGGCACGGCGCTAATCTGGGCGTTCGGCCCGCCCCAATCAACCGACCAGCCCGCTCGCGCTGGCCAGGCCCAGAAAGGCGAGGAACCCCATCGAGTCGGTGGTCATCGTCACGAAGATCGAGCTGGCCACCGCGGGATCGGCCTTGAGCCGGTCGAGCGTGACCGGGACGACCACGCCGGCAAGCCCCGCGATGAAGATGTTGGTCATCATCGCCGCCGCGATCACCCCGCCCAGCGCCGCATGGTGATAGAACAGCCCCACCGCCGTGCCGATCACACAGGCGACGGTCACGCCGTTGAGCAGCGCGATCGAGATCTCGCGCTGGATCGCGCGCAGCGTGTTCGACTGGGTCAGCTGGTTGGTGGCGAGTGCGCGCACCGTCACCGCCATGGTCTGGGTGCCGGCATTGCCGCCCACGCCGGCGACGATCGGCATCAGCGCCGCCAGCGCGACCATCTTCTGGATCGTGCCTTCGAACAGGCTGATGATCGTCGCAGCCACCAGCGCGGTGAGCAGGTTGGTCAGCAGCCAGCGGACGCGGCCCTTGTACGAGTCGATCACCGGCTCGTTGATGTCGCCTTCGCCGGCGCCGGAGAGCAGCAACGCGTCCTCGCCGGCTTCCTCGGAGATGATGTGGACGATGTCGTCCACCGTGATCATGCCGACCAGGCGGCCGCTCGGATCGACCACGGCGGCGGAGATCAGCGCGTATTTCTGGAAGCGCAGCGCCACTTCCTCCTGGTCCATGTCGACCGGGATCAGCGTCTGCTCGCGCTTCATCACATCGCCCATCGAGACGACGCGCGGCGTGCGCAGCACCCAGGAGAGCTGGCAGGTGCCGACCGGCTTGTGGCCCGGGTCGACCACGAAGATCTCCCAGAAATCGGTGGTGAGGTCCTCGTTCTTGCGGAGATAGTCGAGGACGTCGCCCACGCTCCAATGCTCGGGCACCGCGATCAGCTCGCGCTGCATCAGGCGGCCGGCGGATTCCTCCGGATAGGAGAGCGCTTCCTCGATCGCGGCGCGGTCGTCGGGGTCCAGCGCGCGCAGCACCTCGCGCTGGTCCTCGACATCCATGTCCTCGATGATCGCGACGGCATCGTCGGTATCGAGCTCGGCCGCGATGTCGGCGACCTGGGTGGCGGTGAGCGACTCGACCAGCGCTTCGCGGACCCAGTCGTTCATCTCGGCCAGCACGTCGCCGTCGATCAGGTCGGCAATGGCGGCGACGAGCGCGGGGCGTTCCTCGGACGGCGCAAGCTCGACCAGGTCGGCGATGTCGGCGGGGTGGAGCGGCTCGGCCAGTTCGTGCGCGCGCGCGGCATCGCCGTCATGGACCGCGTCGAGCACCGCATCGACGAACTCGGGGCGCAGCCGATCATCCTCGTCGAGCTGGGGCTCGGGCGCGCTGTTGTCCGCCTGAAGTTCGGTCTCGCTCACGGTTCGACCTCCCTTGTTCGCCCCTCCTTCGCCGCTGCCATTGCCGGCCGTGATTTGCAAGTCGCCCCGCGCGCTACTAGGTGCAGTGCAAATCCTTCTCAGGAGTAATCTGCGTGTCCGAACCCACCAAGCTCGTCATGACCCTCGATACCGGCGACGTGCACATCCAGCTGCGTCCCGATCTCGCTCCCAAGCATGTCGAGCGCATCGCTACCCTTGCCGACGAAGGCTTCTATGACGGCGTGATCTTCCACCGCGTGATCGACGGCTTCATGGCGCAGGGCGGCGATCCCACCGGCACCGGCATGAGCGGCTCGAAGCTGCCCAACCTGCCCGCCGAGTTCAGCCGCGAGCCGCATGTCCGCGGCGTCTGCTCGATGGCGCGCACGATGGATCCGAACAGCGCCAACTCGCAGTTCTTCATCTGCCTCGACGACGCGACCTTCCTCGACGGCCAGTACACCGTCTGGGGTGTGGTCACCGAGGGCATGGAGCATGTCGATGCGCTTCCCAAGGGCGAGCCGCCGCGCGAGCCGGGCAAGATCGTCAAGGCCCGTACCGAGGCCTGATCGAACGAAGAGCCCCTCCCGATCCGGAGGGGCTTTTTGTATCTAGGCGACGCGATCTGCTTCGAGCACGTCGATCAGCCAGTCGTGGAACAGCTTCACCGGCCGCGTGGTCAGCGCGCGCGGGCGGCAGACGAACCAGTAGCTGTAATCGCTCTCCACGGTCAGGTCGAAGAGCTGGACCAGCCGGTCGTCGCGCGCCGCCTCGAAATGCGATTCGAGCATGAAGGCGACGCCAAGGCCCTGCGCGGCCGCCTCGAGCATCAGCGTGCCCGAATCGAAATGGTCGATCGCGGCCGGCTCGATTTCCTGCTCCGAGAGCCCCGCCGCCGCGCGCCATGCCGTGAACGTGTCCGCCATGTCGCGGTGGACCAGCGCGGTCAGCTTCGACAATTGCTCCGGCCGGGTGATCGGGTCGGCACCTTCCAGCAGCGAGCGCGCGCCGATCACATAGACGCGGTTGCGGTCGAGCCGCTTGGCGTAGAGCGTCGGGTCGATGTCGCGCGCCACCACGATCGCCGCGTCGAGCCCGTCGCCCAGCCGCGCCACCGCATGGCCGCCGGTGTCGACGTCGAGGTGGAGCTCGGGATGCTTGCGCTTGAGGTCGCCCATGTGCGGCATCAGCCGCTGGGTCGCGAACAGCGGCAACAGGCCGAGGCGCAGGCGCAGCAGCTCGGTGCCGCTGGTCATCGTCTCCACCGCATCGGCCATGGTATCGAGCGCCGGGGCGATCATGCCGAGCAGCCGGTCGCCATCGTCGTTGAGCTTGAGCGCCTGGTGGCGCCGCTCGAACAGCGGCTTGCCGATGAAGCGCTCGAGCGCCTGGACGCGGCGGCTCAGTGCCGGCGAGGAAAGCGCCAGCTCCTCGGCGGCAGCCTTGATCGATCCCAGTCGCGCGACCTGCACGAACGCCTCGATTGCCGTCAGGGGAGGAAGTCGTCGCATCTCGCTCTCTTTTTGTTGCGCTGCGTCATTATCCTTGGCGTGGGTTTTGCTCCACGCCAATGCCCTTTTGGGTGTTAGCCATATATCACCTTTGTTATCACCGATTGCAAGTTGTGCACGCGTTAATGTTTCTTTTCGCACTTGCACAAAAACCGGCCGCACTGCACAAAGCACGTGCCTTTCAGGCATCCTCTCCTAAAACTTTCCCGGCCGGTCCTCGAGATCGGCCTTTTTTTTGGCCGCGCGATTCGCGCCGGGCCATGCCCGGTGCCGGGCGCTGCCGCCTCCGCCGTTGCGGCGGCGAAATCCGCACCCCATGTTCCCCGCACAACGCCTGCGGAGAACAGAAACATGGCGGACGAAGAAGCGCAGCCGATCAAGCTGCAAGTTGCCAATGCCCGGCCCGAGGACAGCGGCCGTGGCCTCGCGCATCTGCCGCGCGCCCTGATGGCGCGGCTCGGCCTCACCGAAGGCGATGTGATCGAGATCGTCGGCAAGCGCGCCACCCCGGCGCTTGCCGTGCTGCCCTATGCCGAGGACGAGGGCCTCGAGATCCTGCGCATCGACGGCCTCCAGCGCGCCAATGCCGGTGTCGGCTCGGGCGATTTCGTCGAGGTGCGCAAGGCGGTGTCCAAGCCCGCGACTCGCGTGGTGTTCGCGCCTGCCCAGCAGAATCTCCGCCTCCAGGGCAGCGGCGAGGCGCTCAAGCGCGTCTTCTTCCAGCGCCCGCTGGCCCAGGGCGATGTCGTCAACACGAACGCCCAGCAGCGCGCGGACATCCCGCCCCAGGTCGCCCAGTTCCTCCGCGCGCCCGCCTATGCGCTGCAGGAGATTCGCCTCAACGTCGTCTCGGCCAGCCCCAAGGGCATCGTCCATATCGACGAGAATACCGAGGTCGAGCTGCGCCCCGAATATGAGGAGGTCGGCGGCGACGGCCGCCGCGCCGACGTCACCTATGACGATATCGGCGGCATGGCCGGCACGATCGACCAGCTCCGCGAAATGGTCGAGCTTCCCTTGCGCTATCCCGAGCTCTTCCAGCGCCTGGGCGTCGATCCGCCCAAGGGCGTGCTCCTCCATGGCCCGCCCGGCACCGGCAAGACGCGGCTCGCCCGCGCCGTCGCCAACGAGTCGGACGCGCAGTTCTTCCTGATCAACGGGCCCGAGATCATGGGCTCGGCCTATGGCGAATCGGAGGGGCGCCTGCGCCAGATCTTCGAGGAAGCGGCCAAGGCGGCGCCGTCGATCGTCTTCATCGACGAGATCGATTCGATCGCGCCCAAGCGCGGCCAGGTTTCGGGCGAGGCGGAGAAGCGCCTCGTCGCCCAGCTGCTCACGCTGATGGACGGGCTCGAGGCGCGCGCCAACATCGTCGTCATCGCCGCGACCAATCGCCCCGATGCGATCGACGAGGCGCTGCGCCGGCCGGGCCGGTTCGACCGCGAGATCGTCGTCGGCGTGCCGGACGAGCGGGGCCGCCGCGAGATTCTCGGCATCCACACCCGCGGCATGCCGCTCGGCGACAAGGTCGATCTCGGCGAGCTCGCCCGCACCACCTTCGGCTTTGTCGGCGCCGACCTGTCGGCGCTCGCCCGCGAGGCGGCGATCGAGGCGGTGCGCCGGATCATGCCGAAGCTCGATCTGGAGAAGGGCACGATCCCGCCCGAGGTGCTCGATACCCTTGCCGTCACCCGCGAGGACTTCCTCGAGGCGCTCAAGCGCGTCCAGCCTTCGGCGATGCGCGAAGTGATGGTCGAGGCGCCGCGCGTCCGCTGGGAGGATGTCGGCGGGCTCGACGATGCCCAGATGCGGCTCAAGGAAGGCGTCGAGCTGCCCTTGAAGGATCCCGACGCGTTCCGCCGCCTCGGCATCCGCCCGGCCAAGGGCTTCCTGCTCTATGGGCCTCCGGGCACCGGCAAGACCCTGCTCGCCAAGGCCGTCGCGCGCGAGGCGGAGGCGAACTTCATCGCCACCAAGTCGAGCGACCTGCTCAGCAAATGGTATGGCGAATCGGAGCAGCAGATTGCGCGCCTGTTCGCCCGTGCCCGCCAGGTCGCGCCCTGCGTGATCTTCATCGACGAGCTCGATTCGCTGGTGCCGGCGCGTGGCGGCGGCCTGGGCGAGCCCCAGGCGACCGAGCGCGTGGTCAATACGATCCTGTCCGAGATGGACGGGCTCGAGGAGCTGCAGTCTGTGGTGGTGATCGGGGCGACCAACCGGCCGAACCTGATCGACCCGGCGCTGCTGCGTCCCGGACGGTTCGACGAGCTGATCTATGTCGGCGTGCCCGATGCGGCCGGACGGGAACGGATCCTGCGCATCCAGACCGAGAAGATGCCGCTCGCCGGCGACGTCGATCTCAAGGCGATCGCCGAGCAGACCGAGCGCTATACCGGTGCCGATCTGGAGGATGTGGTCCGCCGCGCCGGCCTGGTCGCGCTGCGCCAGTCGCTCCAGACCAAGGAAGTGACGCAGGCGCATTTCGACGAGGCACTCGCCGATTCGCGCGCCACGGTCACGCCCGAGATGGAGAATGAGTACCAGGCGATGTCGGGCCGGCTGAAGCAGCAGGCCTCGGCGATCCAGCCGCTGGGGTTCATCGCTCCCGGCATGCTCCAGGGCCGCGGCCCGAAGGGTGCGGACTGACCACTATCGCTCCCCTCCCTGCAAGGGAGGGGCTGGGGGTGGGTGGAGTGCTCGCGTTCCGGAATGGCCTGGCGATGCGGCATCCGTATTGCCAGGCCTCTACCCACCCCTCGATCCCCTCCCTGGAAGGGAGGGGAGGCGCGTTCATGCCCGCCGCGTCGCCACCCAGGCATAGACCAGCAGACACCCCAGCGCCCCCGCCGCGGTCAGGTACGGCAGCGGCCGCCACACCTCGTATAGCCCCACCCCGATCGATGGCCCGAGCACGAACGCCGCGCCGTTCACCGACGTGACCTTGCCCGCCACCGAACCCTGCGATTCCGCGCCTACCCCCAGCGAGGCACCAGCGGTGAATCCCGGCCGGGCGAAGCCCATCCCCAGCGAGATCAGCGCATAGCCCATCGCGATGCCGTACAGCGTCGTCGCGGTGCCGGTCGCCACGCAGCCGAGCAGCCCCAGCGCGGCACCCGTCAGGATCAGCGCGCGCGGGCGCAGGTCGAGCATCGGGATCAGTCCCCATTGCGCGAGCAGCGACGCGCCGGCACCGATCATCAGCACCAGCCCGGTCGGGTGCAGCGCTTCCACCGGGGGCAATTGCATCCGGTCGATCACCAGGAAGCCGATCGCCTGGCCGGTCATCGCCTGGGCATGGCCGATGATCAGGCCCGCGACGATCCAGGCGCGGATGCGCGGATCGAAATAGCGGACATTCTCGCTGGTCTCCTCGGCGGTGGCGGCGGTCACCGTGGCGCCGGTGCCTTGCCCGCCGATCGAGGGATAGGAGATCGCGGCGCCATGGGCATGGCCCTCGTCCTTGGGCAGGCCCCGGGCGGCGGCGATCCAGATCACCGCGCCGATCGCGCTGGCGGCAAAGGCGGGGCCGGCGAGCCCTATCAAGGGTCCTCCCGGCCAGAGATGCCCCATCACAAGATAGGGTGCGATCGCCGGGCCCAGGATCGTGCCGAGTCCGAAGGCGGACGCGAGCAGGGTCAGCGCCTGGGTCCGCTCCTCGCGGCTGGTCCGCCCGGCGACGATCGCCTGCACCGCCGGCGGCGCCGCCGATCCGAAGGTCCCGTAGATCACCCGTCCGGCGACAAAGGCGATGAAGGTCGCCACCGGCCCCAGCCAGCCATTGATCCCCAGCGCCAGGCACAGGCCGCACAGGCCCAGCGACACGGTGAAGCCGGCGATGCCGATCAGCACCATCAGGCGGCGGCCATGCCGGTCGGACCGGTTGGCCCAGAAGGGGGCGGAGATCACCCAGAGCAGGGCGGAGACCGAGAAGACCGCGGCGACGGCGCTGTCGGGCGCATGGAGCGAACGGCCGAGCGCCGGCAGCACCGATTGCAGCGCGGTATTGCCCGCCGCGATGACGAGCATGACGGTGAACAGCAGCCCGAAGGTGCCGTCGACCCGCCGGAACTTCACGGCCGCTGCCAGCTATAGCTGCGCCCGATCTCGGCGACATGGAGCATGTACCAGCTATACCAGCGCCCGCGCCCGGCCTCGCGCGTCTCGGCATGTTCGGGATGCTGGCGCCAGGCCACGGCGCTGGCTTCGTCGGCCCAATAGCTGAGCGTGATCGCCTGGGCCTGGTCGTTGCCGACATGATCGACGCCGCGATAGCCCGGCTGCTGCGCCGCCAGCGCATCCATCCGCGCCGCGGCCTCCGCATAGCCCGCCGGGTCCGTGCCGGTGCGCTCGGAAATGAACATGACGACGGTTTGCCCGCTGCGATCCTCTGCCATGGACCCTGCCCCTAACCTAACCGTCACCCCGGCGAAAGCCGGGGTCTCAGGCGAAGGCGCATGACGCCGCCCCGCGCCGAGCTCCGATGGCGCCGAAGGGCAGCGCTGCCCACAACTCCCCCGTCACCCTGAACTTGTTTCAGGGTCCAACTCTCCACCGGCGATATCCCTCGCGGCGCCTTGGATGCTGAAACAAGTTCAGCATGACGAAGGAGGATGGCGGCCCCCACTTTCGCTTGCCGGCATTTGCCCGTAGCGCCTGCGCCATGATCACCGATTGGCATTTCTACGCGTTCGCCGTGCCCGCGGTGATCCTGCTCGGCCTTTCCAAGGGCGGGTTCGCCGGGATGGGCGCCCTCTCCTTGCCCCTGCTCGCCTTCGCGATCGATCCGGTCCGCGCCGCCGCGATCACCCTGCCGATCCTGATCGCGCAGGATGTGGTCGGTGTCTGGGCGTTCCGCCGCACCGTCGATTGGAAACTGCTCGGCTGGATGCTGCCCGGCTCGATGCTCGGCATCGCGCTCGGCTACTGGTTCGCAGCCAGCGTTCCCTCCGCGGCGGTGATGGCGATGGTCGGGGCGATCTCGATCCTGTTCGGCGCCTATCGGCTCTGGGCCGCCCGCAACGCGACGCCGAAGGACACTGCCCGCTGGCCGGACTGGATCGGATCGCTGTTCGGAATCGCCTCGGGCTTCACCAGCCAGATCGCCCATGCCGGCCAGCCGCCCTTCCAGCTCTGGGTGCTGCCGCGCAACCTGCCGCGCGATGTGCTTGTCGGCACCACCGCGATCTTCTTCGCCGCGACCAACTGGATCAAGGTGCCGGCCTATCTCGCGCTCGGCCAGTTCACCCGGGCCAACCTCATGACCTCGGCCGCGCTGCTGCCGCTCGCGCTGGTCTCCACCGTTGCCGGCGTCTGGCTGGTGCGCAAGGTCGATGCGGCGCGCTTCTACACCGCGATCTATGTGCTGATGATCGCAGTCGGCATCGCCCTCGTCGCCGAGGCGCTTCGCTGAACTCCCCTCCCTTCCAGGGAGGGGAAGCAGATCAGTCGAACAGGCTGGAGACCGAGCTCTCGTCCGCGATGCGCTTGACCGCTTCGGCAAGCAGCGGCGCGATCGTCAGGTGGCGGATCTTGCTGCTCTCGGCGATCACGGCGTGGTTGCCGATCGAGTCGGTGATGACCAGCTCGGCCAGCGCCGAACCATCGACCCGGGCGACGGCACCGCCCGAAAGCACGCCGTGCGTGCAATAGGCGACCACGTCCTCGGCGCCCGCCGCCTTGAGCGCGGCGGCGGCGTTGCACAGCGTACCCGCCGAATCGACGATGTCGTCGATCAGGATGCAGAAGCGCCCTTCGACATTGCCGATGATGTTCATCACTTCCGATTCGCCCGGGCGCTCGCGGCGCTTGTCGACGATGGCGAGCGGAGCGTTCTCCAGCCGCTTGGCCAGCGCGCGGGCGCGGACCACGCCGCCCACGTCGGGCGAGACCACCATCCACTTCTTGTCGGGGAAGCGGCTGTGGATGTCGGCGCTCATCACCGGTGCGGCGAAGAGATTGTCGGTCGGAATGTCGAAGAAGCCCTGGATCTGCCCGGCATGCAGATCGACCGAGAGGACACGGTCGGCGCCGGCGGTGGTCACCAGGTTGGCGACCAGCTTGGCCGAGATCGGGGTGCGCGGACCCGGCTTACGGTCCTGGCGGGCATAGCCGAAATAGGGGAGCACCGCGGTGATGCGCTTGGCCGATGCGCGCTTCAGCGCATCGATCATGATCAGCATCTCCATCAGGTTGTCGTTCGCCGGATAGCTGGTCGACTGGAGCACGAAGACGTCCTCGCCGCGGACATTCTCGAGGATCTCGACGAAGATCTCCTCATCCGCGAAGCGGCGGACATTCGCCTGGGTCAGCGGAATCTCGAGATACTCGGCGATCGCCTTGGCGAGCGGCGCGTTCGAATTGCCGGCCAACAATTTCATCGAAAATCTCCAGCGTGTCCCGTTGCGCCCCTTTGTCAGCCGATTCCCGGCGGGGCAAGACGGGGAAGTGCTTATACACGGCTAATGCATCGGTGGCGTGGCTTTCACGGCACGGCTAAGGGCAGCACATGACCGTCACCACCCGCTTCGCGCCGAGCCCCACCGGCACGCTCCATGTCGGCAATATCCGCACCGCGCTCCACAACTGGATGTTCGCGAAGCGGCATGGCGGGCGGTTCCTGCTGCGGATCGACGATACCGATGGCGAGCGCTCGGAGGAGCGCTTCGTCGCGGCGATCCGCGCTGATCTCGCCTGGCTGGGGCTGCATCCCGATGGCGAGGAACGCCAGTCGGCCCGGTTCGATCGCTACGAGGCGCGGCTGGCCGAGCTGGCGGCCGCGGGGCGGGTCTATCCGGCGTACGAGACGGCGCAGGAGCTGGAGCTCAAGCGCAAGGTGCTGCTCGGGCGCGGCCTGCCGCCGGTCTATGACCGCGCTGCGCTGGCGCTGAGCGATGCGGACAAGGCGAAGCTGGAGGCCGAGGGCGTCCGCCCGCACTGGCGCTTCAAGCTCGACCATGACGCCATGATCGAGTGGGACGACATGGTCCGCGGCCCGCAGCGCTTCGATCCGAAGACGATGAGCGATCCGGTGGTGCGCCGCGCCGACGGCAGCTGGCTCTATCTGCTCCCCTCGGTGATCGACGATATCGATATGGGCATCAGCCATGTCGTGCGGGGCGAGGATCATGTCTCGAATACCGCGACCCAGCTCCAGATGTTCGCCGCGCTCGGTGCCGAGCCGCCCCGCTTTGCCCATGAGGCCCTGCTCACCGGCAGCGAAGGCAAGCTCTCCAAACGGCTCGGTTCGCTCGGGTTGGATCATTTCCGCGGAGCAGGGATCGAATCCCAGGCCCTGCGCGCCCTGCTAGCCAGACTCGGCACCAGCGATCCCGTCGAGCCCTTTGTCGATTCGGCGCCGCTGGTCGAAAGCTTCGACTTCGCCCGGTTCGGCCGCGCGCCCGCGCGGTTCGACGAGGAGGAACTGGCCCAGCTCAACGCCCGCATCGTCCACCAGCTCGGCTATGCAGCCGTGCAGGATCGCCTGCCCGCCGGCATGAGCGAAGCAGGCTGGGACGCGATCCGCCCCAACCTCTCCACTGTCGCCGAAGCCGCCGACTGGTGGCAGGTGGTCGAAGGCCCGGTGCATGCCGAGATCGCCGAGGAGGACCGCGCCTTCCTCGCCCAGGCCGCCGGGATCGCCACCGGGCTCGACTGGGCAGACCCCTGGCCGGCGCTCACCGGCGCGCTCAAGGAAGCGACCGGCCGCAAGGGCCGCGCGCTGTTCCTGCCCCTGCGCCTCGCCCTTACCGGCCGCGAGCATGGCCCGGACATGGCGGCTTTGCTCCCGCTGATCGGCAAGGATGCTGCCCTGGAGCGCCTGCGCGGCACATGATCGCAAAAACATTTGCACGCAAAATGTAATGTTGTATCATCACTGGAGTCGGCTCAGTCCGGCAATGGAGATGGAGTGCAACGCCATGTACGCTGAAACTCGCTACCGGCCCCAGCAATCGCGCACCGTCAGTATCGGGGCGTCGCTGCTCTTCAGCGGGGCGATCATCATCGGGATGATCTATTCCTCGCCCAACTTCGTCCGGATCATCAGGGACACCACCCTCACCACCTATCCGGTCGAGGAGCGGCTGCCGCCGCCGGTCGAGAAACCCAAGGAACAGCCCAAGCCCGATCCCAAGCCGGCAATGCAGCCGCCCGTCACTGCGCCCGATCCGGTCATCAAGACCATGCCCACCGACAACAGGATCGAAACCACGCCGGATATCCCGTCGGTCACACCGGACAACAGCAAGCCGGTCGAAACTGGCCCGGTGTTCAAGCCGGAACCGCGCGTCGAGCCCGCGGTGCTGCCTTTGGTCGGCGCGCGCCGTGACCCGCGCTACGCCGAGGACTTCCAGCCCGCCTATCCCGCCTCCGAACTGCGTGCCCAGCGCGACGGACGCGTCTCGGTCCGGGTGCTGGTCGGCGCCGATGGTCGAGTGAAATCGGTCGAGCAGGTCAGTGCCACCAGCGCCGCCTTCTTCGACGCGACCAAGCGCCAGGCACTGTCCAAATGGCGCTTCAAGCCGGCGACGCGCGGCGGCGTCGCGGAGGAAAGTTGGATGACGCTCAGCGTCACCTTCGAGATCAAGGACCAGTAACGGGACGTTCTTGATAGCGCGGGGGCTGGCTCTCGGGCCCCCGCGCTCCTATCTTCGGCACCAAGATGGACTACCTCAAGAGATTCAACCCGCTGCTCGCCTTTGGCGATTTCAGGCGCTGGCTTGCCACCCGCAAGACCTATGAGCTGTGGTTCATGATGCTCGCCATGGTGGTCACGCTGGTGATCCTCTACATGTTCGTGAAGGATTCGGCCGTCGAGGCGCCCTACAAGCGCGACATCATCTATGTGCAGCAATGGCGCCTCGATCGCAGCGACGCCGATATCAAGGCGCAGCAGGCCAAGGACCTGCCCGAGGAGCTGAAGCGCAAGGCCGAATATGAGGCGGCGCAGAAGAAGCGTCAGGCCGAATTCAAGAAATATGACGATTGGCTGACCCAGCACGGCTTCTGAGCGACACGCGCTGGATGGGGGCTGCGCTCGCGCTGGCGGAGCGGGGCAGGGGGCGGACTGCGCCCAATCCCAATGTCGGCTGCGTGATCGTGCGCGATGGAATCGCCGTCGGACGCGGCTGGACCCAACCCGGCGGCCGGCCGCATGCCGAAGCGATGGCACTGGCGCAGGCCGGCAAGAAGTCGCGCGGCGCAACTGCCTACGTCACGCTCGAACCCTGCGCGCATGAGTCGGTGCGCGGACCGGCCTGCTCCAACCTGCTGGCCGCTGCCGACGTCGCCCGCGTGGTAATCGCACTTGGCGATCCAGATCCACGCACCAATGGGGCAGGGACCGCCCGCCTGCGTGCCGCCGGAATCGAAGTGACCGAAGGCGTCCGCACCGAAGAGGCGCGGCGTTCGATGGCCGGTTTCCTCACCCGGCTGGAGCGGGGGCGCCCGTTCGTCACGCTCAAGCTCGCCACCTCGCTCGACGGCCGCATCGCGCTTGCTTCGGGCGAGAGCAAATGGATCACCGGTGAACAGGCGCGGGCGCATACCCATCTCGAGCGTGCCCGGCACGAGGCGATCCTGGTCGGCCGGCGGACGATGGAGATCGACACCCCCCGGCTCGACGTCCGCCTGCCCGGCCTCGAGGATCGTTCGCCGCGCAGGCTGGTGCTTTCTGCTGCCGGTGAACTGAAATCCCCGGCGGACATTGCGAAGCTGGAGGGCATCAACCATCTGTTCGTCGAGGGCGGGGCCGAGACCGCAGCGTCCTTCCTGCGCGCCGACCTGGTCGATCGGCTGCTGCTCTACCGCGCGCCGATCCTGATCGGCGGCGACGGGCGGCCGGCGCTTGGGGATATTGGTCTCACCCGGCTGGGCGATGCCCAGGATCGCTGGCGGCTGGTAGAAAGCCGCATGCTTGGCAAGGACAGGATGGAGGCCTACGAGCGCGCCTGATGTTTACTGGAATCGTCACCGATATCGGCACCGTCGAGGCAACCGAGAAGCAGGGCGACCTGCATGTCCGCGTCTCCACCGCCTATGAAACCGGGGGCATCGATCTCGGTGCGTCCATCTCCTGCTCGGGCGTCTGCCTGACCGTGGTCGACAAGGGCCCGGCCTGGGTCGCGTTCGACGTGTCGGGCGAGACGATCAGCCGCACGGCCGAGGGCATGTGGACCTCGGGCCGCAAGCTCAACCTGGAGCGCGCGCTCAAGCTCGGCGACGAGCTGGGCGGCCATATCGTCACCGGCCATGTCGATGGCATCGGCACGGTCAAGTCGATCGAGGAGATCGGCGGCTCGCATCACATCGTGATCGCCGCCGGCCCCGAGCTCGCGCCCTATGTCGCGCCCAAGGGCTCGATCACCGTCGATGGCGTCTCGCTCACCGTCAATGCGGTGCGCGACACCGATGCCGGCGTCGAGTTCGACCTCAACATCATTCCGCACACCGCCGCCGTTACCACGTTCGGCGCACTTGAAGCAGGGCAGGCCGTCAATCTCGAGATCGACGTGCTCGCCCGTTACCTGCAGCGCATGGAGGCGCTCCGTGGCAAAGCCTGAACTCGCCCGCCTGAAGCATGGTTTCCTCTCCTCGCCCGAGGAGCTGATCGACGAGGCCCGTAACGGCCGCATGGTTATCCTCGTCGATGACGAGGACCGTGAGAATGAGGGCGACCTCGTCATCCCCGCCCAGATGGCGACGCCCGACGCGGTCAATTTCATGGCGCGCTTCGGCCGTGGCCTGATCTGCCTGGCGCTTACCGCCGAGCGCGGCCGACAGCTTCAGCTGGAGCCGATGGCACGCATCAACGGCACCCCGCTGGGCACCGCCTTCACTGTCTCCATCGAGGCGAAGGAAGGCATCTCGACCGGTATCTCCGCCGCCGATCGTGCGCGCACCGTCGCGGTGGCGATCGATGCGACCAACGGTCCGGATGCGATCACCTCGCCCGGCCATGTCTTCCCGTTGATCGCCAAGGACGGCGGTGTTCTCGTCCGCACCGGCCATACCGAGGCTGCGGTCGATCTGGCGCGGCTTGCCGGGCTCAATCCGTCGGGTGTGATCTGCGAGATCATGAAGGACGACGGCACCATGGCCCGTCTCGACGATCTCATCGCCTTCGCCCAGTTCCACAATCTCAAGCTCGGCACGATCCGCGACCTGATCGCCTATCGCCGCCGCCACGACCATCTCGTCGAGAAGCGTGCCGAGACGCGGTTCGAGAGCGAGTGGGGCGGCGAGTGGACCGCGCTGACTTTCTGGAACAAGGCAACCGAGAGCGAGCAGGTCGCGCTGGTCAAGGGCAAGATCGATCCCGCCAAGCCCACGCTCGTCCGCATGCACGCGCTGTCGCCCTTCTCTGACATCTTCGGCGAGGGCGGTGCGCGCGGCGGTCTGCTGCGCCGGTCGATGGAGCTCATTGCCGAGGAGGGTTCTGGCGTGGTCGTGGTGATCAACAAGCCGCGCCCCGATCAGTTCACCGTCGCGCTCCAGGCACGCGCCGGCACGCTCGAGGAAAAGGACATGGACGAGCTGCGCGACTATGGCGTCGGCGCGACGATCCTCACCGAACTCGGCGTGCAGGACATGGTCCTGCTCACCAATACGCACCACACGCTCGTGGGACTCGACGGCTATGGCCTGTCGATCGTCGGCGAGCGTCCCATCGATACCGGAGAATGACTTGGCACGTGTCCTGATCGTCGAAGCGCGTTTCTACGCGCATCTGAATGACCTGCTGCTCGAAGGCGCGCGCGCCGCGATCGAGGGAGCGGGCCACAGCCACGAGACCATCACCGTCCCCGGCGCGCTCGAGATTCCCGGCGCGGTGGCGATGGCGGCGGAGAGCGGCCGCTACGACGCGTTCGTCGCGCTTGGCGTGGTGATCCGCGGCGAGACCTATCACTTCGAGGTCGTTTCGAACGAAAGCGCCCGCGGCCTGATGGCGCTGGCGATGGATTCGCTGCCGATCGGCAACGGCATCCTCACTGTCGAGAACGAGGCCCAGGCGCTCACCCGCGCCAAGCCGGACGAGAAGGACAAGGGCGGCGAGGCTGCTAAGGCGGCGCTGGCGATGCTGGCGCTCAAGAGCAAGTTCGGCTGATCCGATGGACATGCCCCCGACCCGCTACCGTGTAGTGGAGCAGGGGCGTCGCCTGATCGTGATCGATACGCAGGCGGGGCGGTCTTCCTCCGCGCCTGTTGTCGTATCCAGGCCCGAACTATTTGCGGACCGGCGGCGCGCCATGGAAGCACCGCGACCGCAATCACAGGTTCAATCCCCACCCCGCCCGTCAGGCTCGCCCGAACCCCTTGGGCGCTATGCTGGAGGGGAGGGATTCAGTTTCGTCAGCGCGCGCTGGTATGATGGCGAGGGGCCGCGGCGTATCCGGCTCGACCAGGACGGAGTCACGCAGCTTGTTGCGGTGCTGCTGATCGGTCTTGTCGTCCTGGGCTTCTTCGTCACGCTGATCGGCTGGCCGATCCTGCTGGTGCTCGGCTTCCTGGCGTTCAATCCCAAGACCCGCGCCGGCCTGCGCACCGCCGGCGCTACCTGGCTGACCGCGATCGACCGGCCGCAATAGCTCCGTCGAGACATGGTCCGCGCCCGTCGCGGTTCGATTGCTCCCGATCCTCCCGCGCGGCAGCCCGCGCGGGACACCTTCGGGAGGGATCCATGTTCCGCTATGCCATTGCCTTTGCCCTGATCTCGCTCGGCTGTGCCTGCGCGCCTTCGCCCAGTCAGGCCCAGGCACAAAGGGGCAGCGTGAGCGGCCGGGTGGTCGACGGCCAGGGCAGGCCGGTCGCCGGCGCCGAGATCTATGTGAACTACCAGTCCTTCGGCGGCGGTCGGGCGATGCAATATGGCGCCAGCCACCAGCGCGGGACCCGGACCGGTCCCAACGGCACCTACAGCATCCGCGTCGCCGACATGGCGCCGGGCGAATACAGCGTCTCCGGCTATGCCACGCTCAACGTCAACGGACAGCGGATCCAGGTAAAGCTGATCCCCACCAATGAAGCGAACTTCGCCAGCACCGCCGCGACGGTGCGCAACTTCCGGCTCGGCTATACCGAAGGCAGCGGCGAGAGCAGCTACGGGGTCGGCGGCATCGTGCTGGTGCAGACCGCGGTGATGGACTTCACTCCGCTCGGCGAAGTCGAAGTGACGCTGGTCCCCTCAAAGGGCGGCGCACCGCTCACCCGCCGCCTGCGCCAGACCGGGGAGGGCTGGGTGGCGACGGGCGTGCCGTTCGACGATTATCGGGTCAGCGTCCGCCACCAGGGCCGCCAGCTGCTCGTCCGTGACGGCGGCAGCGGCCCCTGGGTCGACAGCTTCACGGGCAGGTTCAAGCCGCTCGGCGCGTCCAGCTACGAGATGCGCATCGACATCAAGCAGCCCTAGGCGGCCCTGGCTTCCCAGGCGGGATAGTCGGTATAGCCCTCGCTCCCGCCGATATAGAACAGCTCCTCGCGCTGCGGGTTGAGCGGCAGGCGCTCACGCAGGCGCAGCGGCAGGTCCGGATTGGCCAGGAAGGTGCGGCCATAGGCGATCGCATCGGCCTCGCCCGCATCGAGCGCGGCCTGGGCGTCGTCGAGGTGATAATCGGCGTTGAGGATCAGCGGCCCCTTGAAGACCTTGCGCATCCCCGGATGGACCGGCGGATGATCGGGCAGGCCGCGCGTGCCGCCCGGGCGCGGCTCGCGCATCTCGAGAAAGGCGATGCCGATCTCGTCGAGCGTCGCCGCCGCCGCTTCGAACAGTGGCGCCGGGTTGCTGTCGTTGATGCCCTGCACTTCGCCATTGGGCGAGAGCCGCACGCCGGTGCGATCGCCGCCGATCGTGTCGACCACGCGCTGGGTGACTTCCCTGAGCAGCCGCACCCGATTGGGGATCGAGCCGCCATACTGGTCTTCGCGGAAGTTCGAATTGTCGCGCAGGAAGCTGTCGATCAGATAGCCATTGGCGGCATGGACCTGCACCCCGTCGAAGCCGGCGCGGATCGCGTTGCGGGCGGCGCGGGCATAGTCGTCGAGCAATCCGGGGATCTCGTCGGTGCGCAGCGGCCGGGCCTGGGCATAGGGGCGCTTGATCTCGCCGCTCTCCTCGGCCGGATAGGTGCGGACGCTGCCCGGCGCGGTGTTCGCCGAGGCCGAGACCGGGGCTTCGCCGCCGAGGAAATCGGGATGGACCAGCCGGCCCATGTGCCACAGCTGGGCGACGATGCGGCCGCCGGCTGCGTGCACCGCCTCGACCACCGGCTTCCACGCATCGGTCTGCGCGTCGCTCCACAGGCCCGGGGCATAGGCCCAGCCGAGGCCCTGCTGGCTGATGCCGGTGGCTTCGGAGATGATGAGGCCGGCGCTGGCGCGCTGGGCATAGTAATCGGCCATGATCGGCGTCGGCACATGCTCGCGCGTCGCGCGGCCGCGCGTCAGCGGCGCCATGAACAGGCGGTTCGGCGCATGGATCGCGCCCAGCTGGATCGGATCGAACAGGTTCGGCATCGTCGCAAATTCCCTAACGACTGTGACGACGGCCAAATAGGTGGCTAAGGGGGCGCATGCATCGGCCCGCCCCTTCAAGAAAAGCTTCGTCGCCGCAAACCGGCTCTGCGTTGCCGATCCTCGCCTTGCTTGCCGGCAACATCGCGCTCGCCTTCGGGCCGTGGTTCGTGCGTCTGGCCGATGTCGGGCCGGTATCCGCCGGTTTCTGGCGCCTCGCCATCGCCGCGCCGATCCTGATCGCGCTGGCCTTTGCCGGGCAGAAGCGCCCCTTCGCCGCGGCAGGCGGCCTGTGGCCGGCGATCGCGCTGGGCGGCATCGCCTTCGCCGCCGATCTGGCGAGCTGGCATGTCGGCATCCTGCAGACCACGCTCGCCAACGCCACGCTGTTCGGCAATTCGGCGACCCTGATGTACCCGATCTATGGCTTCCTCGTCGCCCGCATGTGGCCGACGCGGACCCAGGGCCTCGCACTCGCGCTCGCCGCCGCCGGCGCCGGGCTGCTGCTCGGGCGCTCCTACCAGCTATCGCCCGATCATCTTGTCGGCGACCTGCTCTGCCTGCTCGCCGGCACGCTCTACACCGTCTATTTCGTGCTGATGAGCAAGGCGCGCGAGGCGATGGCGCCGATCCCGGCGCTTGCGCTCTCCACGCTCGCCGGCATCCTGCCGCTGGCGCTCGCGGCCCATCTGATGGGCGAGACCTTTTGGCCCCAGCATTGGGGAATCCTGGTCGGCCTCGCGCTGGCCAGCCAGGTGGTGGGGCAGGGGCTGATGATCTACGCGATCGGCCATCTCCCGCCGCTGGTGGTCGGCATCGGCCTGCTCTCCCAGCCGATCGTCGCCGGGATCGTCGGCTGGAGTGCCTATGGCGAGAAGCTCGGCCTGGCCGATTTCATCGGTGCCGTCCTCGTCGCGATCGCGCTCGTGCTGGTGCGCAGCGGCGGCTCGCGGCTTGCGCCGGAAGCTGAGGGGGTTAAATCGCAATGATGGACCTGAAGGACGCGACTCTCGACGAACTGCGCGCCGCGCTTGCCCCGCAAGTGGCGGCCAATGCGGCGTTCGACGGCTGGAACAACCGCGCGCTGGACGCCGCCGCCGATACGCTCGGCGTCGACCGCGATGTCGCGCATCTCGCCTTCACCGATGGCCCGGTCGCGATGATCGACGCCTGGTTCGCCCATATCGATGCCGCGATGCTCGCCCGTTTCACGCCCGAGCAGCTGGCGGCGATGAAGATCCGCGCCCGCATCACCGCCCTGGTCGAGGCCCGGCTCGATCTCGCCGCTCCGCACCGCGAGGCGCTGCGCCGGGCGCTCGCCATCCTCGCCATGCCGCAGAACGCCGCGCGCGGCGCGAAGCTCGGCTGGCGCGCCGCCGATGCGATCTGGCGTGCCGCGGGCGATACCGCCACCGACTATAACCATTATACCAAGCGCATGACGCTCGGCGCCGTCTATGGCTCGACGATCGCGGTGTTCCTCGACGATGAGAGCGAAGGCCAGGCCGATACCCGCGCCTTCCTTGCCCGCCGCATCGAGAACATCATGCAGTTCGAGCGGACCAAGGCGAAGTGGCTGACCCCGCCCGAGCATCATTTCAGCCTGTCGCGCTTCATCGGACGGCTGCGCTATCCCGCCGTATAAAACCGCACTGGCGCATCCCGGGCGCAATTGATAATGACTCGCAGCATGAATGCCCCCGCTGCGATTCCCGTGCCCATTCCGCTTGCCAGCCTGCCCCGCCACAAGCCCGGTGCCGTCGCCACTGTCGACTGGAGCAAGCTGAGCGAGCCCGAGGGCAGGCGCCTGCGCGAGCTGGGGCTCGATGAGGGCGTGGAAGTCGAGCTGCTCCACAAGTCCGGCCTGCTCGGCGGCGGGCCGATCGCCTGCCGCATCGGCCGGATGACCGTCGCGCTGCGCCGTCACGTCGCCTCGGCGATCCAGGTCAGCCCCCGGTCATGAACGCGGCCCCGCTGGTTGCGCTGGTCGGCAATCCCAATGCCGGCAAGAGCGCCCTGTTCAATGCCCTTACCGGCGCTCGCCAGAAGGTCGGCAACTATCCCGGCGTCACCGTGGAGCGCCATGCCGGCCGCTTCTCGCTGCCCGATGGCCGCCCGGTCGAGCTGCTCGACCTGCCCGGCACCTACAGCCTCGATCCCTCGAGCCCCGACGAGCAGGTCACCCGCGACGTGCTGGTCGGCAAGCAGGAAGGCGAGCGGCTGCCCGACGCGATCATCGTCGTCGTCGATGCCACCAATCTCGACAACCACCTGCGCTTCACGCTCCAGCTGATCGCGCTGGGCCTGCCGGTGGTGGTCGCGCTCAACATGGTCGACATGGCCGAGCGCGACGGGCTGATCCTCGATCCCCAGGCGCTCGAGCGCGAGCTCGGCGTGCCGGTGGTCGCCACCGTCGCGGTGCGCAAGCGTGGGCTCGACATGCTCAAGGAGCGGCTGGGCGATGTGGTCCGCGGTGACCACAAGCTGCGCACGAGCGACGGCGTCCAGCACGAGATGGTCGTGCTCCAGCGCCGCGCCCGCCAGATCGCCACCGCGGTCACCATCTCCGAGACCGCCGCGCGCCGCTGGACGCACCGGATCGACGCGATCGTGCTCCATCCGGTCGCCGGGCCGATCATCCTGCTCGCGCTGATGTTCGTCATGTTCCAGTCGGTCTTCGCCTGGGCCGAGGCGCCGATGGGCTGGATCGAGGCCGGCATGGCCTGGATCGAGGACGCGGTTTCGGGCGCGCTGCCCGCCGGCTTCGTCCGCGATTTCCTCACCCAGGGCCTGATCGCCGGCGTCGGCGCGGTCGTGGTGTTCCTGCCGCAGATCCTGATCCTGTTCGCCTTCATCCTGGTGCTCGAGGCGACCGGCTACATGGTCCGCGCCGCGATGCTGATGGACCGGGTGATGTCCAGCGTCGGCCTGTCGGGCCGCGCCTTCATCCCGCTGCTTTCCAGCTTCGCCTGCGCCGTGCCCGGCATCATGGCGACGCGGACCATCGCCGACGAGAAGGACCGGCTCACCACGATCCTGATCGCGCCGCTGATGACCTGCTCGGCCCGCCTGCCGGTCTATGCGATCATCATCGGCGCGCTGATCCCCGATCGTGCGATCCTCCCGGGTATAGGCCTGCAGGGGCTGGTGCTGTTCGGCCTCTATATCCTCGGCATCGCCGGCGCGTTCGGCGCGGCGCTGCTGCTTCGCCGCACGGTGACCAAGGGCGCGACGTCGGGCTTCATGATGGAGATGCCGAAATACCAGGCGCCGCGCATCGGCGACGTGTTGCTCGGCCTGTGGCAGCGCGCGATGATCTTCCTCAAGCGCGCCGGCACCACCATTGCCGCGACCGTGGCGATCCTCTGGCTGCTCGCCACCTTCCCCCAGGCGCCCGCCGGGCAGAAGCAGAGCGAATATTCGATCGCCGGCCGCATCGCGAGCGGGATCGAGGTCGTGGTCAAGCCGATCGGCTTCAACCACGACATCTCGCTGGCGCTGCTCCCCGCGATGGCGGCGCGCGAGGCGGCGGTGGCGGCCATCGGCACCGTCTATGCGGTCGACAATCCCGAGGATGCGCGGGGCGAGGCGACGATCACCGAGAATCTGCGCGCCCGCTGGACGCTGCCGACCGCGCTCGCCTTCCTGATGTGGTTCGTCTTCGCGCCCCAGTGCATCTCGACGATCGCGGTGACGCGGCGCGAGACCAATGGCTGGAAATGGCCGATGTTCATGATCGGCTATCTCTTCGCGCTGGCCTATGTCGCGGCGGGGCTCACCTATTGGAGCGCGGTGGCGCTGGGGTTGTAGCGGCTGCCTCTAACCTGCTCCCCGGCGAAAGCCGGGGCCCAGGATTTCTCCGCCGTGTCGCTTGTGACCCTGGGCCCCGGCTTTCGCCGGGGAACGGGATCGAGACGCTCAATCGCGCTTGGCGTCGTCCAGCGTCCTGGCGATCCGGGCCTTTTCGGCGGCTTCGGCCTGCTTCTCGACCTTGCTGCGTCCGAAGCGCGCGCGATTTTCCTGTGCACGAACTGCCTTGTCGGCCTGTGCCTTGGCCTTGCGCGCCTTGTTCAGGTTGATGATCTCGGCCATATCCTTGCCTCAAGCATCTACAGAATTCGAAGCGGAGTTTCCATGGCGGGCAGCGTCAACAAAGTGATCCTGGTGGGCAATCTCGGGCGCGATCCCGAGAGCCGCAGCTTCCAGAACGGCGGCAAGGTCGTCGAGCTGCGCATCGCCACGTCCGAAAGCTGGAAGGACCGCAACTCGGGCGAGCGCAAGGAAAAGACCGAGTGGCACACGGTCAAGGTCTTCAACGAAGGCCTCGCCAATGTCGCCGAGCGCTATCTGCGCAAGGGCAGCAAGGTCTACATCGAAGGCGCGCTGACCACCCGCAAGTGGCAGGACGCGCAGGGGCAGGACCGCTATTCGACCGAGATCGTGCTCCAGGGCTTCAACTCGGTGCTGACCATGCTCGACGGCGCGCCGGGTGGCGGCGGTGGCGCGGGCGGCGGCTTCGGCGGCGGTCGTTCCTCGGGCGGCGGTGACGATTGGGGCGGCGGTGGCGACGAGTTCGCCGGCCAGTCCTCCAGCCGGGGCGGCGGCAACTTCAACAGCGGCGGTCAGCGCTCGGGCGGTGCCGCCGGCGGTGGCGGCAACAATAGCTTCGGTGGCGGGTTCCCTGATGATCTGGACGACGACGTCCCGTTCTGATCGGTGAAAGGATTGCCATGCGCGGCGCTGCAATTGGATTGGTTTTTCTGGCGACTGCCTGTGGCGGCCCCAAGACCACCGACGATCCCGCCGCGCAGAATGTGATCGATGCCGCGTCCAAGGGCACACCCGCCGCGGTTGCGGCGGGTACCTGCGCGGACAAGCCCGATTGGGTGCCGATCTACAAGGAAGCGAAAATCATCAGCTGCACCAGCGGCGATGTCGCGGTCACCGGCAAGCGCAGCGGCACGGTGATCTACACCGATTTCGCCACGCCTTCCTCGATCCTCACCTGGTCGAAGCAGCAGGCGATGGCGTCGGGCCTGGCGCTCAGCATCGAGGACGGCAAGTCGTTCAGCGCGGCCCAGGGCGATGCGCGCACGCTGCGGGTGATGGCCGAATCGGGCACCGCGCGTACCAATGTCACGGTGAACTGGGGCGTGAAGAACTAGGCTTCCACGATCTCCGCCACGCCGAACTTGCCGGCCTGGTAGTCGTGGAAGGCCTGGCGGATCTCCGCTTCGCTGTTCATCACGAAGGGGCCGTGCGCCACGATCGGCTCGTCGATCGGCGCGGCATGGCCGAACAGGAACAGCGCCGGCTCGGTCGCGGTGATCGTCACGCCGTCGCCCGGGGTCAGCTCGGCGAGGTGGAAGTGCGGCACCGCGGTGGCTTCCACGTGGAACACGCCTCGCGCGCCATAGAGGAACACGTCGCGCCCCTCGAGCCCATCGAAGGTCACGCTGCCCCCCGCTTCGATCTCGACCCAGCTCAGGAACACGCCGGTCAGCGAATCGACCACGCCTTTCGCGCCGCCGAACGCACCCGAGATCAGGTGCACGGTCGCGCCGTCCGCGGTCGCCGCCGGGATCGCCCCGGCCTGTGCCCCGACATAGCGGGGCGCGGTCATCTTCAGCCGGGCGGGCAGGTTCACCCAAAGCTGGAGGATCTCCATCGGCCCGCCATCGCGCCTGAAATCGGCGGGCGAGACCTCGGCATGGACGATGCCGCTGCCCGCGGTCATCCACTGGATGCCGCCGGCGCGGATAATGCTCGCATGCCCGGCGCTGTCGGTATGCGCCAGCTCTCCCTCGAGGATGAAGGTCACCGTCTCGAAGCCGCGATGCGGGTGCGGGCCGAAGGGCAAGCCGCGATTGTTCGGCGGATAGCTTTGCGGCCCATGATGGTTGAGGAACAGGAACGCGCCGACATGGCCGATCGCCGGCCCCGGCACCGGGCGACGCGTGATCAGGTCGCCGATATCGTCGCGAAAGGCCGGATGCAGCCGCTTCACCGTTCGCATCGCCCTATCTCCTCAGCAGGAACACGGCATGTTCGGCGAACAGGTTCGCCATCGCCGACCCGGTGTGCTGGTCACCCGACAGGAACCAGCTGCCCTCGAGCGTGATCCCCCGGTTGCGGACGAACGCCCGGAAGTCATCGACGGTGACATGGTGGATGTTCGGCGTCGCGTACCATTCGATCGGCAGCAGCCGGGTCACCGGCATCCGCCCGCCGAACAGCAGCGAGGCGCGCACCCGCCAATGCGCGAAGTTGGGGAAGGAGACGAAGGCGTGCTTGCCGATCCGCAGCAGGTTCTCCAGCACCAGATCCGGATGGCGCGTGGTCTGCAGCGTCTGGCTCAATATCGCATAGTCGAAGCTGTTGTCGGGATAGTCGGCCAGATCGGTATCGGCATCGCCCTGCACCACCGAGAGCCCGCGCCCGACCGCCGCAGCCACGTCGCCCGCATCGAGCTCGAGCCCGCGCGCATCGACCTGGCGCGTGTCGCGCAGCGCCGCCATCAGCGCGCCGTCGCCGCAGCCGACATCGAGCACGCGGCTGCCCGCCGCGACATTCGCCGCGATGATCGCAAGGTCGGGCCGCAGGCTCATCGCGTGTAGAGGTCCACGTCGTGCCGCTCCATGCAGCGCTCGGGATGCGGGATCGGCGTCCAGCCCAGCCTGGCGTAGAGCGGCTGCATGTCGCGGGTGAACAGCAGCCAGCGCCGCAGCCCGGTCAGTTCGGGATGCGCCTGCACCGCCTCGAGCATCTGCATGGCCGCGCCCTTGCCGCGATGCGCCGGCAGCACGAACACATCGGCCAGATAGGCGAAGGTCGCGAAGTCGGTGATCAGCCGGGCAAAGCCGACCTGCTCGTCCTGCCCCGCCTCGTCCTTGGCGAACACGGCGGCGCAGAAGCTGTTCCTGATCGACGTCTCGACGATGTGCCGCGGAATCCCCTTGGCCCAATAGGAGCCGCTCAGGAACGCATGGATCAGGTCGAGGTCGAGCTCGGCCTTGTCGAACGAGATGCGATAGTCGTTCATGCCACCCCCGCCTGCAGGAAACCGCGCACCACCCTGTCGAGCTCGGGGCTTTCGAGCAGGAAAGCGTCATGGCCGAAGGGGGATTTCAGCTCGACGAAGCTCGCCCGCGCGCCTGCCGCGTTCAGTGCGTGCACGACCGAGCGCGATTCGCTGGTCGGGTAGAGCCAGTCGGTATCGAAGCTCACCACGCAGAAGCGCGTGTCGGCGCCCCTGAAGGCATCGGCGAGCAGCCCGCCATGCTCCTCGGCCAGGTCGAAATAGTCGAGCGCGCGGGTGATATAGAGATAGGAGTTGGCATCGAACCGGTCGACGAACGCCAGCCCCTGGTGGCGCAGATAGCTTTCCACCTGGAAATCGGCGTCGAAGCCGAAGGTCTTGGTCTCGCGGCTCTGCAGCTTGCGCCCGAACTTGGCGGTGAGCCCGGCCTCGGAGAGATAGGTGATGTGCGCCGCCATCCGCGCCACGGCCAGGCCGGCGACGGGCGGATCATTGTCCTCGTAATAGTCGCCGCCGCGCCATTTGGGGTCGGCCATCACCGCCTGGCGGCCGACTTCGTGGAAGGCGATGTTCTGCGCCGAATGCCGCGCCGCGCTGGCGATGACCACGGCCGAGGCAACGCGCTCGGGGAAGGTCGCCGCCCAGCTTAGCGCCTGCATCCCGCCCATCGATCCGCCGACGACCGCGAACAGTTTTCCCACCCCCAGATGGTCGAGCAGCATCGCCTGCGCGCGCACCATGTCGCGGATGGTGATCACCGGGAAGCTCATCCCCCAGGGCTTGCCGGTGGCCGGGTTGATCGTCGCCGGGCCCGATGAGCCCAGGCACGAACCGAGCACGTTCGAACAGATCACGAAATAGCGGTCGGTATCGATCGGCTTGCCGGGGCCGACCATGCGCGTCCACCAGCCGGGCTTGCCGGTGCGCGGATGCTCGGAGGCGACATGCTGGTCGCCGGTCAGCGCATGGCAGACCAGGATCGCATTGCCGCCATCGGGGGCGAGGGTGCCATAGGTCTCGTAGCCGATGTCGACCGGCGACAGCAGCACGCCACCGTCGAGACGCAACGGCCCCGGCAGCGTCACCGAGCGGCCAGTGCCATAGCGCGGATCGTCGGACATGCGAGGCTGGTAGGAGGTGTGTTGGTTCGACGCAACTGTTCCCCATACGGCGTCATGCTGAACTTGTTTCAGCATCCAACTTTCCACCCGCGATATGGTCCGTGGAAGGTTGGACCCTGAAACAAGTTCAGGGTGACGATGAAGGTTTCAGATCGCGTAGCTTATGCCGCCTTCGCCTCGATCCGCTTGCCCAGGATCGCGCCCGCCGCCATCCGCCCGGTCTGCGCCGCGCCGTTCATATAGCCGGGGAACGCATCGGAGAGATGCTCGCCGGCGAACCAGATCCGCCCGGCATGGGGCACCTGGTTGCCGCCCTCGTCCTCGACGCAGAGCAGCTTCGAGAAGCGGGTGAGCTGGCCGGGGGCATAGTTGCAATAGGCGCCGAGGGTGAGCGCCTGGGCATGCCAGTTGGTCCGGGTGAAGGGGCCGGTCGCCGCTTCGATCAGCCCGGGGATCGCCGGCGCGGCGCTGGCGGCGAAGCGCCTGGCCAGCGCGGAAGGCGCCTCGCTCTCGGCGCGCAGCACTTCGTCGCCGCCCAGGAACCAGGTCCAGACCGGCGAGATGCCATCCTTGCGGTGGACGCTGCCGTCCCAGCCGAGTGCCCAGCCGGCATCGGCATCGGTCTGCCACAGCTCGCCGCCCACGCCCATCGGCTGGCGCCACGGCGTCGCGTTGGTGCCCGACTGGACCTTCTCGTTTAGCCCCAGCTCCATCTCGCCGATGAACGCACGCCAGGCGGCGGGCAGCGGCACGCGGAAATCGATCTGGCGGGTGAGGGGGCCGGGCACCGCGACGATCAGCGTATCGGCGGCCTCTGTCGAGCCGTCCAGGAAATGGAGCCTGAGCCCCGATTCGACGCGGAGCAGGCGCTTTCCGGTGGCGATGCGATCGGCATAATGCGCGCTCATCGCCTCGACCAATGCCGAGCTGCCGCCCTCGATCACATAGCGTTCGTCGGCGCCGCCCAGCACCTCGGCGCGCGCGCCATCGACAGTGGGCAGGTTGAAGATCAGCTCGATCGCCGATGCGCGCTTCGGTTCCACGCCATATTCGGTGCGGCTGGTCGCCTCGAGCAGCTGGCGCAGCCAGGGCTGGCGAATCAGCGCGGCATGCCTGTCGAGATAGTCGTGGATCGACATCCGATCGAGATCGGGCGCGACTCGTGCCTGGTCCTTGTCGAGTCGGTCGGCATCCCTGGCGATCTGCGCCGCGATCGGGCGCAGCGCTTCGGCCAGTTCGGTGTCGGTAATCAGGCGACCATTCGCCAGGATCAGCGTGTCGTGCGGCTCGCTCTTGCGATCGAGCAGCGCCACGCCGAAGCGCTTGAGCAGCCCGTGCATGTCATAATGGTCGGTATTGACCAGCTGCCCGCCCACTTCGAACGTCCAGTCGCCCGATCTGTGCGTGTACATCCGCCCGCCGGTGCGGTTGCGCCCCTCATAGAGGAACGCATCGACGCCCGCCTCGCGCAGGTGATGCAGCGCGGTCAGGCCCGCGATGCCGCCGCCGATGATCGCCACCCGGCCGGCAGAGCGCGCCATGGCCGGGCGGGGCAGGGCAGTGGCGACGCCGCCAGCGGCCATTGCCTGCAGCACCGCGCGCCGTGTCGCGCCGCTCGCGCCCTTGATCGGCATGGCCTCGCCCGCCGCTTCCAGATTTCGTCGTCGCGCCGCTTCCAGTGCGCGCCAGACGATGCTGTTCCCCCGCATTGCCCCTCCTCGGCTCCTGCTTAACCATGAAGCCCTAGCGCCGGACCCTTGCCATCCGGTAACCATTCCGCCAAGCCGCGCGACCATGACCGCACCCGTTCCCAAGCCCTGGATCATGGAAATCGCCCCCTATGTGCCGGGGCGCTCCACCACCGATGACGGCCGCAAGGTGACCAAGCTCTCGTCCAACGAGAATCCGCTCGGCACTTCGCAAAAGGCGCGTGAGGCTTTCCTCACCGCCGCGACCAGCCTCGAGCGCTATCCCGACGCCAGCGCCGTCGAGCTGCGCGAGACGATCGCGGCCAAATATGGCCTCGATCCCGCGCGGATCATCTACGGCAACGGCTCGGACGAAGTGCTCCACCTCGCCGCCGGTGCGTTCGCCGGTCCGGGCGACGAGATCATCTACGTCCATTACGGCTTCACCGTGTACCCGATCGCGACTCGCCGCGTCGGTGCGATCCCGGTGGTGGCACCCGACAAGGATTACGCGACCGATGTCGACGCGATCCTCGCCTCGGTGACCGACAAGACCAAGGTCGTCTTCGTCGCCAATCCCAACAACCCGACCGGCACCTATGCGCCGCGCTCGGAGATCCTGCGCCTGCACGCCGGCCTGCCGAGCACCGTGCTGCTCGTGCTCGACCATGCCTATGCCGAATATATCGAAGGCGACGACGATGATGGCGGCATGGAGCTGGCCCGCAGCGCGCCGAACGTGCTGGTGACGCGCACCTTCTCCAAGATGTACGGCCTTGCCGCCGAGCGGATCGGCTGGGGCTATGCCTCGGCGCCGATCATCGAGGCGATGCACCGCATCCGCCTGCCCTTCTCGATCACCATCGCGGGCACCGCGGCGGCGGTCGCGGCGCTGGGCGATACCGATTTCGTCGATCACACCAAGGCGCATAATGCGCAGTGGCGCCGCTGGTTCTCCGCCGAGATCGCCAAGCTGGGCAACAAGGGCCTGCGCGCCGTGCCGAGCCAGGCGAATTTCGTGCTGGTGCTGTTCGAAGGCCAGCTCACCGCCGAGGCGGCGTACAAGGGCCTGATGGAAGACGGCTATATCGTCCGCTGGCTGCCCGGCCAGGGCCTGCCGCATGGCCTGCGCATCACCATCGGCACCGAGGATGAGACGCGCGGCGTGATGGCCTCGCTCCGCAAGATGGCTGGCGAGGACTGATGCTGCCCTTCGCGCGCATCACCATCATCGGGCTGGGCCTGATCGGCTCGTCGATCGCGCGCGGCATCCGCCAGCACATGCCAAGCGTGCGCGTGACCGGCTATGATGCCGATCCGGCGGTGCGCGAGACGGCGGTGCGCATCGACCTGTGCGACGATATCGCGGACACCGCCGGCACCTCGGTGATCGACGCGGACCTCGTCATCCTCTGCGTCCCGGTCGGCGCGATGGGCGCGGCGGCGGCGGAGATCGCGGTGGACCTGCCCGCGGACGCGATCGTCAGCGATGTCGGCTCGTGCAAGGAAAGCGTGGTCGAGGCGGTGCATGCCGCATTGCCCGGCGCCGTGTTCGTGCCGGCGCACCCGGTGGCGGGCACCGAGAATAGCGGGCCCGAAGCCGGCTTCGCCTCGCTGTTCCAGGGCCGCTGGTGCATCATCACGCCGGTCGAGGGCACCGCGCCCTTCGCCGTCGAGCGCGTGCTGGAGTTCTGGCGCCGCCTGGGGGCCCAGGTCGAGACGATGGCGCCCGATCATCACGACCGCGTTCTCGCCGTCACCAGCCACCTGCCCCACCTGATCGCCTATACGATCGTCGGCACCGCATCGGACATGGAGGAAGTCACCCAGTCCGAGGTGATCAAATATTCGGCCGGCGGCTTTCGCGACTTCACTCGCATCGCCGCCTCGGACCCGACCATGTGGCGCGACGTGTTCCTGGCCAACAAGGAAGCGGTGCTCGACATGCTCCAGCGCTTCTCCGAGGACCTGACCGCGCTCCAGCGCGCGATCCGCTGGGGCAAGGGCGACGAGCTGTTCGAGTTGTTCAGCCGCACCCGCACGATCCGCCGCTCGATCATCGAGCAGGGCCAGGACGATGCCGCCCCGGACTTCGGCCGCGCGCACAAATAGCGCGTCGCCCTCCCGCGATATCTGCACCCCGGCTTTCGCCGGGGAACAGTTCACGACTGAGACCTCCAACGGGCTTGCAATGTAGGATTTCGCCTGCTTGCCTTGGGCGGTCGGCTTTGCGGCCGGTCGCGCCTTGAATCCGTTGGGGAAATAGGATCACGCCCGCGCAAGATCGTTGCGGGATGCGGCGCGTTGCCGGAGAAGATGGGGAAAATAGCGCCGACAAAAACCCGTTCTTGGCCTGTACTTCGTGTACTTTGGCGAGTCGCCGCGCAGGCCCTGCTGGAGCGCGCTCAGCCGTTCAGCGCATTGATCCCGGCATGGACCTTCGCCTCGGCCTCCGCGCGGGGCAGGCCCGGCGGGATCGGGTCGAGGAAGCGGAAGGTGATGACGCCCGGCTTCTTGATGCCGTGCTTGGGCCAGACATGGCCGCTCTTCACCGCGATCGGCACCACCGGCAGCTCGAGCATCCGGTAGAGCCCGGCAAAGCCCGATCGCAGCTCGGGCGCCTCGCCCGGCTTCACGCGCGTGCCTTCGGGGAAGATGAGCACCGAGCGGCCCTGCGCCAGCGCGGCCTTGGCGTCCTTCATCATCGAACGCAGCGCCGCGGCATTGGCGGTGCGGTTGACGATGATCACGCCGTAGCGCCGCGCCGCCCAGCCCCAGAGCGGGATCTGGGCCAGCTCGCGCTTCATCACCGTGGCAGGGGAGCCGAGCAGCCGGCTCAGCTCCAGCGCCTCGAACAGCGATTCATGCTTGCCGGCGAACAGCACCGGGCCTTTCGGGATCTCGCCCTCGATCTGCACCCTTATGCCCAGGATCCAGCGGGCGGACCAGGTCATCAGCGCCACCCAGGCCATCGCATAGGTGCGCAGCGCATCGCCGCCGAGCAGCGCGACCAGCGGCACCAGCAGCACCAGGAGGATCGACAGGCCGTAGAAGAAGATCGAGAAGATCAGCGTGCGCAGCAGGTTCATCAATTGGCGCCCATCAGCAGCGCGATCCGCCGCACCAGATATTTGTGATATTCGCGGAACAGCATGGCGAAGCCGGGCTGGCTGCGCACCGGATCGCCGACCAACTCGACGCCCTTCAGCGCATGCGAAAGCTCGAGCCGCGCCCGCGGCATGTGCCAGTCGGAAGTGACGAGGCGCACGGTCTTGTAGCCATGCTCCTTCACCCATTCCGCCGTCTCTTCGGCGTTCGAGCGGGTATCGACCGCCTGCCAGCCCAGGTCGACGCAGCAGCGCATCAGCTTGCGATCGATCTTGTACTCCGCCGCGAACTCGCCCGGGCGCACATCGGGGTCGACCCCGCTGACCAGCAGCCGTTCCGCATCGCCGGCGCGCAGCACGGCAAGCGCGCGGTCGATCCGCTTCGGCCCGCCGGTCAGCACCACGATCGCATCGGTCTTGCGGCCCTCGAGCGGATGGCCGAGCGAGAGCATGAACGCGGCGAAGCCGAGCAGCCAGGCGATCACGACCAGGGCAATCAGCCGCAGGATCACAGCGTGCGGCCCAGCGCGCGCAGCACGGTCTTGCGTGCGGCGAAGGTGGCGAGCAGCGCGAAGCCGAGCGGCAGCAGCAGGAGCAGGAACCAGTCGCGCTGCTGCAACGCCACACCGCTCAGCATCTCCGAGCCGACCAGCGCCATGCGCGACTGGAGGAACCAGACGAGCCCCAGCGCCGCCAGCGTGCCGATCAGGCCGCCGAGCAGCGTGTCGAACGCGATCCGCCGCTGGAACAGGCGGGCGATCTGGACATCGGTGGAGCCGAGCATGTGGAGCACATCGATGGTGTCACGGTGCGTGTCCAGCCCCGAACGCGCGGCAAGCAGCACCACCGCGGCGGTGGCGGTGGCGATCAGCAGCATCAGCCCGACGGCGAGCCAGCTCATCGTGGTCATGAAGCTGCGCACGGGCGAGAGCCACTGGGCGTGCCGGTCGATCCGGGCGTTCGGCGCGATCGCCCTGGCGGTCTGCTCGACGGCGGCGCTGTTGCCGCCGCGCGTCTCCACATCGATCATCGCCGGCATCGGCAGGTCGGGATCGAGCCCGGTATCGCCCAGCCAGGGCTTGAGCAGTTCGGCCAGCCGCTGCCGATCGACTTCGGCGACACGGGTTACGCCGGCCACGCGGGGCAGTGCGGCGCGCAGTGCCTTCACTTCGCTGTCACGGGTGGCGGCATTGGGCTCGACGACCTGGATCGTCATCCGGCCGGCCAGCTGGCGATCGAGCTGCGCCGTCGCGGCGAACATGCCCAGCCCCAACGCGCCGGCCAGCACGGTGAGGAACAGCATGATCGCCATGATCCAGGTCATGGCGCGCGTCCGCCGGCTCTCGTCGAGCAGGCGGCGGTCGGGCGCATTGGGATTGAGGCTCAGCTTCATGCGCGCCCCGGCGGCGGGTTGCGCAGCGCGCCGGTGGGGTCGTTCAGCCGGCCTTTTTCCAGCCGCATCATATGCGCGTTGGGGATGCGGTTGAGCAGGTGGAAGTCGTGCGTCGCCACCACCACGGTGGTGCCGAGGCGGTTGAGGCTGTCGAACAGGTGCAGCAGCCGCTCGGCCATGTCGGGGTCGACATTGCCGGTCGGCTCGTCGGCGACGAGCAGCTCGGGGCGGCCGATCACGGCGCGGGCAATGGCGATGCGCTGCTGCTCGCCGCCCGAAAGTGTCGGCGGCTTGGCGCGGCCGCGATCGGTGAGGCCCACCCAAGCGAGCATCTCGCGCACCGGCGCCTCGATATCGCTCTCGGACACGCCGGCGACCCGGAGGGGGAGCGCGATATTGTCATAGGCGGAAAGGTGCGGAACCAGGCGGAAGTCCTGGAACACCACGCCGATCCGCCGGCGGAAGCCGGGCAGCCGGGTGCGGGGCAGGGCGCCGGCATCCTCGCCGAACAGCCGCACCGTGCCGCGGCTCGGCCGCTGCGCAAGGTAGAGTAATTTAAGCAGCGAGGTCTTGCCCGCGCCGGACGGACCGGTGAGGAAATAGAAACTGCCGGTGTTCAGCGAAAAGCTGACGTCCGAGAGAGTCTCGTCGCCCGAACCATAGCGCAGGCCGACATTCTCGAATTGAACGATGCTGGCCATCAGGCTCCCGGCGCTTCCCTTGCACCTGCCATCGCACAGAGACCCGCCCCGCTCAAGAAGCTGGGGATACTCGGGACGGGGACTCTTGTGGCCGCGAATCGATGGGTCTAGAATCGTGACAATCGGGCGACAGGCCCCCGTGTCGTGAGCCGCGCGTAATGATCCTCGAATGCAGCCAGTGCCGAACCCGCTATCTGGTGCCCGACAGCGCCATTGGCGCCGACGGCCGCACCGTGCGCTGCGCGAGCTGCAAGCATAGCTGGTTCCAGGCCCCGGTCGCGCTCGACCTGACCACCCGTGCCACGGCGTCGGACGGTCCGGTCACCCAGGCGCCCAAGCGCGAGGCCGAGGTACCGAAGCGGGAAGCGCCCGCCGCGCCGCGCGTGTTCGACGATGCCTCGATCATGGCCGCTGCCGGCGCCACGCCCGACTATGATCCCTTCGCGCCGCAGCCGCCGTTCAAGCCCCGCCGGAATCCGGCCCGGCGCTGGACTGCCGCGGCGTTCGTCGCGGGCTTCTCGATGCTGCTCGGCACCGGTGCGATCCTCTATTCGGGCGCGCCCGGCCTTGCCGCCCAGCTCGGGATCGGTCTTGGCTTGGGCGGCGAAGTCGAGACGCCGCTGGTGTTCACCGAGAAGAATGTCGAGCTGCGCACCCAGACCAACGGGAGCGAGCTGTTCATCATCTCGGGCAAGGTGGCCAATCCCACGGCCGACAAGCAGCATGTGCCCGATATCCGCATCGAGCTGAAGGACGAGCAGAACCGGCTGGTCTATAGCTGGCGGGTCACCCCGCAGGTGCGCGAGCTTGGCCCGAAGCAGGTGATCGATTTCAACTCGGCCCAGGTCGATCCGCCGCGCAGCGCGCGCTCGGCCCGGCTGACCTTCGCTACCGAAATCGGCGGCTGACCCACCAGAGCCGGGTGCCGTGCAAGGTCGCGGCGACCACCATGCCCATGCCCGATGCCAGCGCCAATCCGGTCGCGCCCAGATCCAGCGTGCGGACGAGCAGCAGGCCTGCGCCGCCCGTGACGAGGAAGAAGGCGATCACCGAGTTGATCCCGGCCACCACCTGGTCGCCGAGCGAGCGCAGCGCATAGACGAATACCACTTGCACCCCGTCGAACAGGATGAAGGGGGCCCAGACCGGCAGCATCATTAGTGCGAGCGTCCGCACCTCGGCCACCGCCGGGAACAGCGCGACAAAGGGGTGGGGCGCCAGTACCAGCAGCACGGCGAGCAGCCCCGTCGCCAGCGCGGCCAGCGCAGCGGCGATCGCCGCACGCCGCGCCGCGGCCTGGGGGGCGCCTTCGCCCACCGCATTGCCTACGCGTACCCCTGCCGCCGATCCCAGCCCCAGCGCGACCGAGAAAGTGACGTTGTGGATCGAGAAGACGATCTGGAAGGCGTGGGTGGTCACGTCGCCCAGTTCGGTCGAAAGCGCGATCAGGATCGAGAAGCCTACCAGCTCGAGGCCCGAGGCGATGGCGGGCACCAGCCCGAACTTGGCGAGGCCAAGCGCGCCGGTCAGCGAATCGCGGCTGAACAGATGCGCCAGGTCCTGTACGCCGCGCTGGCGGGCGCGGGGCAGCGTCCAGGCCGCGCCGACCATTCCGGCCGCGCCGAGGGCAGAGGCAATCGCAGTAGCCAGCGCCGCGCCGGTCGCGCCCATCGCGGGCAGGCCGAGATGCCCGGCAGACAATGCCCAGGCGAGCAGCGCGTTGATCGGCAGGATCGCCAGGTTGACCACCGTGACGCGTTGCGGACGGCTCACGCCTTCGAGGAAGAAGCTCGCGGCGATGATCAGCAGCTGGAAGGGATAGGCGAGCGCCATCACCCGCACGACATCGGCGGCAAGCGGCGCGACTTCCCTCGCCACACCGATGCCGAGCAGCATCGGCTCGGCAAAGGCGAAGAGCAGCAAGGCGCTGAGCAGGCCAAGGACGATCGCGAGCAGCAGCCCCTGGTGCAGCGCGCGGCCGGTGCCGGGCAGGTCCCTGGCGCCGTCGGCGCGCGAGACATGGACGAGCACGCCGGTCAGCGCCCCGAGCCCCATCACGATGCCCGGGAAGGTCAGCGCGCGGCTCGCGCCCAGCGCCGCGACCTGCTCGGTGCCGGTGAAGCCGACCACGACGACATCGGTGACGTGGAGGATCGTCCAGTTGAGGCTGGTCAGCGCCACCGGCCATGCCAGCGACAGGATTCGGCGCATCTCGGCGGAAAGATCGGGGGAGAGGCGCATGGGAGGGCGCGCTTAGCGGATTTCGCTTCGTTTGGAAAAGCGTGGCGGAACCGCTTGCAATGTCCGAAACGCATTGCTAGGGGCCGCTGCCTTACCAGCCGTTGGTATCCCAACCAGCGGATTTCACGTGCGGTCGTGGCGGAACTGGTAGACGCGCAACGTTGAGGTCGTTGTGGCCGAAAGGCCGTGGAAGTTCGAGTCTTCTCGACCGCACCAGTGAAAAATGCAGGCACCCGGCGACATCGCCGCGGTGCCGCAATTTTTTCGAGAACCGGGCAAACTTCTGCGACAAGTCGCGCTTAGCCACGCCTTGTTCATGCGAGCGGTGTCACTGCACTGCCGGGGTTTTCGAAAAGGGTGGGGAATTCATGCGTTCTACGTTGATGCTTGGGTCTGCTATTGCGGGGTTGCTTGTCGGCGCCATGCCGGGAGCCGCACTGGCCCAGGCGCAGCAGCAGCCCACACCCACGCCCGCGCAGGACCGTCCGCAGCAGCCGGCCCGGCCGGCGGCGTCGCAGGACAGCGGCAGCGACGAGATGGGGGATGAAGGCGCGATCGTCGTCAACGGCGTGCTTCCGGGTGCGGTGAAGACCGATGTGAAGCCGGAGGTGCAGCTCAACCCCGCCGATATCCGTGCCTATGGCGCCTCGAACGTGTCGGAGCTGATCACGGCGCTCCAGGCGCAGCTCGGCAGCGGTTCGGGCCGCGGCGACGAGCAGCCGGTGATCCTGATCAGCGGTCGCCGCTCGAGCATGAATGAAGTCCGCGACCTGCCGACCGAGGCGATCGAGCGGATCGACATCCTGCCCGAGGAAGTCGCGCTGCAATATGGCTATGCGGCCACGCAGAAGGTGATCAACTTCGTGCTGCGCCGGCGCTTTCAGGCGCTCACCACCGTGCTGGAAGGGCAGATGCCCACCGCCGGCGGCAACTTCACCGGCAGCGGCAACGTCAACATCCTCAAGCTCAACCGCGACGGGCGGGTGACGCTGGATGTGAAGTACAACCAGAATTCCGCGCTCCTCGAGAGCGAGCGCGGGGTAACCCGCGCGGGCAATTCGCTGTTCGACACCACCGGCAACATCACCGGCATCGGCGGTGCGCAGATCGATCCGGCGCTGAGCGCGCTGGTCGGGTCGTCCGTCACCGTCGCCGGCGTGCCGGCGAACGCAGCCAATGGCCTGCTGCCGCTTTCGGCCTATGCGGCCAATGCCAACGATCCCAACGTCACCGATCTCACGCCCTATCGCACCCTGATCGGCCCGGCGAAGACGCTGAACGTCAGCGGCATCTACAATCGTGCGCTTTCGCCCAAGGTGAGCGCGACCGCGACGATCAATCTCGACGTTACCGAGAATGAATCCTGGCTCGGCCTGCCCAGCGCGACGCTGACCCTGCCGGCGGGCAATCGCTGGTCGCCATTCAGCCAGAACGTCCAGCTGCTGCGCTATTACGACAATCTCAACCCGCTCACCCGCTCGGGCGGCAGCCAGGCGCTGCGCGGCGAAGTGACGATCAACGGCGATTCGGCACCCTGGATCAAGAGCTGGCGCTGGTCGCTCAACGCCAATTACCAGCAGACGGGCAGCGATTCGACCACGACCCGCGGCATCGATCCCTCGCGGATGCAGGCGCTGCTCAACGCCAATGACGCGAGCTTCAACCCGTTCGGCGAACTGCCCTACAGCGCGCTCGTCATCCGGCCGAACGACTGGACCGAATCGACCACGAAGGTCGGCAATGTCGAGTTCCTCACCAACGGCGCGCTGTTCAAGCTGCCGGCGGGCGACGTCACCACCAGCATCCGCGTGGCCGGGCGCACCAACGATCTTTCGGGCCGCTCCTTCCGCTCGGGGGTGTTCAGCAACAGCGACATCTCGCGCGACACCGGCAGCATCCGCGGCAACATCAGCGTGCCGATCGCCAGCCGCCGCCGCGCGGTGCTCGATGCGATCGGCGACTTCTCGATCAACGCCAATATCGAAGTCGAGCAGCTCTCGGACTTCGGCCGGCTGACCACCACCGGCTATGGCTTCAACTGGTCGCCGATCACCCAGGTCCAGGCGATCGTCAGCGTCATCGACGACAGCAACGCGCCGACGCCGGGCCAGCTCGGCAATCCGGTGATCACCACGCCCAATGTGACCGTCTATGACTTCGTGCGCGGCGAAAGCGTCAACATCAGCCAGATCACCGGCGGCAACGCGCTGCTGAGCGCCGACAGCCGGCACGTGTTCCGCGCCGGGCTCAACATCCGGCCGCTCACCGAGACCAATCTCGGCATCGTGGTGAACTACACCAATTCGCGCTTCCGCAACGCGATCCAGAGCTTCCCCGGCGCTTCGGCCGAAGTCGAGGCGGCGTTCCCCGATCGCTTTGTCCGCGACGGCGCCGGCCGGCTGCTCAGCATCGATTCGCGCCCGGTGAACTATGACCGGACCGAGCATTCGGAACTGCGCTGGGGCTTCAACCTGTTCCTGCCGATCGCCTCGCCGCAGCAGAAGCGGATGCAGGCGCGGCGCGAGGCCTTCCAGAAGGCCCGCGAGGAATCGCGCCGCACCGGCCAGCCCATGCCGGCCGAGATGACCGCGATGTTCGAGCAGTTCCGCCGCTTCGGCCAGCAATCGAGCCTGTTCGGCGGCACGATGAGCCAGCAGTTCCGCGGCCCGCGCCCTGAAGGGCAGCAGGGCCAGAACCAGCCGCAGCCCCAGGGGCAGGAGCAGGGCCAGGGCCGGGTTCAGACCGATGCGCCGGGCCAGGGGCCGGGTGCCGGTGGCGGCGGTCAGGGCGGCGGTCCGCGCTTTGGTGGCGGTCCGGGCGGCGGCCGTGGCGGCTTTGGCGGCGGGGGTGGCGGCAACCGCCTGATCTTCAGCGCCTATCACACCTGGGTGCTCAAGGATGAGATCCAGATCCGTCCAGGCCTGCCCGTGATCGACCGGCTGAGCGGTGACAGCGCCCAATCGATTGCCGCGCACCGCATCGACATCACCGCGGGCGTGAAGCGCGACGCGATGCTCGTCCAGCTCAACGGCAACTGGACCAGCGGCACGCATACCAGCACCGGCAGCGCGGCGATCCCGGGCAGCATCAGCGAGCTCAACTTCGGCAGCCTCGCCAAGCTGAACCTGCTCGCCGAGTACAACCCGGGCCAGGACATCGATTTCCTGCTCAAGCATCCCTGGTTCCGGGGCTCGCGGATCCAGCTGCGCGTCGATAACATCTTCAATGCCCGCCAGCGGGTGACCGACCAGAATGGCCTGACGCCGGCGGCCTATGCGCCGAACCTGCGCGATCCTCTCGGCCGCACGGTCAAGCTGACCTTCCGCAAGCAGTTCTTCTGAGGAAACGCGCCGGCGCGTTTCGGCGCGCTGGTTTAATGCTCCAGCGGCGCGCCGGCTTCGCGGCTGGCGCGCAGGCCGGGACGGAAGCGGCCCTGCTGATCCTGGTCCATGATCCGGCGATAGAGCAGGGTGATCGAGACGCGGCGGTTGCGCGGGTCGGCGGGATTCTCGACGATCAGCGGCTCACGGTCGGCCACGCCCTCGATCCGCTCGAAGCGCGTTTCGGTAACGCTGCCTGACAGCAGGCGCCGGCGCGTGGCTTCGGCGCGGCCGCTGGAGAGCATCCAGTTGTTCATCGCCAGCGGATCGCCATAGCCGAGACTGTCGGTATGGCCGCGGATCATGATCGGGTTTTCCATGCCCTTGATCGATTCGGCGATCGTGCTGATCAGCGCGCTCGCCTCCGGCACCAGCGCAGTCGTGCCCAGGTTGAACATCGAATAGTTCGCATCGTCGAGCAGGTCGATCCGCATGCCGTCGCGCGTCGGCACGAAGCGGACATGGTTGGCGAGCTTCGAAAGCGCCGGAGTCATCCGCATGCGCTGGCGGATGCGCTTGGCGGTTTCCTCGAAATTCTTCTGGTCCTGCTGAGTCAGCGCGCGCTGGTCCTTGAGCGTACCCTTGCTGCCGGTGCCGACATCCTTGCCGCCGGCGCCGCCCACCGGCACGGTCAGCGACTTGGTGCCGGTCTGCGATGCCTTGCCGGGATAATTGTCGCGCTGGTTGATCGCCTCGCCGCCGAACAGGCCGTTCGAGCCGGCGCTGTTCTGCTTGAGCTCGACAAGGGTCGGCGCGAAATAGTCGGCAAGCGCCTTGCGCTGCTTCTCGGTGGTGGCGCCGAGGATCCACAGCAGCAGGAAGAACGCCATCATCGCGGTCACGAAGTCGGCATAGGCCACCTTCCAGGCGCCGCCGTGATGGCCGCCATGCCCCTCGACGATGATCTTCTTGACGATGATCTTCGGCTGGAGCTGGTTTCCATGGGGTGCGCGCTGCGCGGCCACTTACCGGCCCCTCAGCCCGTCGAACACTTCGCCGAAGCCCGGCTGGTTGGCGTGCGCGATGCTGGAGCGCGCCGCTTCGATCACCAGCGGCTGCGGATGGCCGTGGAGCGAAGCGATGATGATCTGCTTCACGACGTGATAGATCGCCGCATCGGCATCGATCACCTGCTGCAGGCGGCCGGCGAGCGGCGCGACGATGCCGTACGCCAGCAGCACGCCCATGAAGGTGCCGACCAGCGCCGAACCGATCATCGCGCCGAGGATGCTCGGCGGCTTGTCGATCGAGCCCATCGTCTTCACCACGCCGAGCACGGCGGCGACGATGCCGAGTGCCGGCAGTGCGTCGCCGAGCGACTGGAGCGTGGTCTGCGGGCCCTGCACTTCGTGATGATGGGTCTTGATCGAGTTATCCATCACTTCCTCGACCGCATGCACGTCGAGCGTGCCGGACGAGACGACGACGAGGCGCAGCGTGTCCGTGATCAGGTTGATCAGCGTGTGATCGGCGAGCAGGCGCGGATATTCGGCGAAGATCGCACTGGACTTGGGATCCTCGACATGTGGCTCGAGCGCGATCGGGCCTTCGGTCCGCAGCATCTTCATCAGCTTCGAGACCAGGAAGATCGTGTCGAGATAGTCCTGCTTCTTGTATTTCGGGCCCTTGAGCACCTTGGCCAGGCCGCCGCCGAGCGCCTTCAGCTCCTTGGTGGAGTTGCCGATGACGAGCGCGCCGGCGGCGGCGCCGCCGATGATCAGCATCTCGTGCGGGATGGCTTCGAGCACGGGGCCCAGCGCGCCGCCGGTGATCGCGAAACCACCGAAGACCATTGCCAGCAGGATGACGAGGCCGATTGCCGGAAACATGTGCGCGAAACCCCCGATTTGTCGTCTCGGTTAACGACCGTTTCGCCGTGATATTCAGCGGAAAAACATGGTTAATTCGTTACCGGCGCCAATTATTTCGCGCTTTCGCTTTGGATTTGCGCGCACGCCGTCTAGCGGCCGGAAAATCGCGTCTTCCCGGTAGTTTACTTGAGGTAGTCGAACAGCGAGACGCTGGTCAGCTTGGTAAAGCTGGCCTGGGTCGCCTGCAGCACGGTCAGCGTCTTCTGCAGATTGGCGACCGCGGTCGGGATATCGGTGTCCTCGATTCCCGATCGGGTGCTCTCGCGCGTCTCGGCGACGGCGGTCAGCCGGTCAGCCTCGAGATCGAGCCGCGCCGCCCGTGCGCCCACCGAAGCGCGCGCCAGCGTCACCTGGTCGAGCGAGGCGTTGATGCCGGCCAGCGCGGTGTCGCCGGCGGCATGGACATTGGTGCCTGATTTGAGCGCATCGGCCAGGTCGCCGATCGTCTTGAACATATCGACATCGCCGGTGGTGAAAACACGCGCGCCGCTGATCGTCGGCTGGATGCTCTCGCCATCGGCCACCGGGATGCCCGAAGGATCGCCGGTGCCAGCGAAGCTGATCGAGCCGTCGGCGTTCTTCACATAGGCGGTATCGCCGGCCGCGCCGCCGAACAGCGGCTGGCCGCGGATGTCGTCCTTGGTGTTGGCCAGGCCGTAGAGCGTGTCGCGGATCGCGCTCAGCTCTTCGCCGATCGCGGCACGGTCCGAATCCGACAGCGTGTCGTTGGCGGCGCGGGTGGCAAGCTCGAGCGCGCGCTGGAGCTGCGTCTCGACGCTGTCGAGCGTCTGGTCGGTCTGCGCGATCACGCCCTGTGCGACGTTGATGTTGGCCTTGTAGGTCGAATCGCCCGTGGTGGCGCGCTGGATCTGCTGCAGCTTCACATAGGCGGCCGCGTCCGAGACCGCGGTCACGCCCAGCTTGGTCGTGGCGATCTGGGTCTGGGTCTTGTCGGCCTCGGCGGTGAGCTGAGTCATCAGCGACACTGGGCGGCTGTACATCTGCGAAGTGGAGATGCGCATAATCGTTTACCTGATATCGAGGATCGACTGGAGCGTTTCGCGCGCGACCTGGATCACGCGGGTAGACGCCTGATAGGCCTGCTGGAAGCGCATCAGATCGACGGCCTCCTCGTCGATGTTCACCCCGCTGATCGAATCGCGCGCCGAAACGGCGGCGTCCCGGATCGACGACTGGGCATCGGCGACGCTGTTGCGGCCCGCGAGCGCCGCGCCGTTGGCGGCGGTGAGATCGGTGACGCCCTGCTCGAAATTGCCGCTGGTGCGCAGCGCTTCGAGCCCGGCGAGATTGCTGTTGTCGCGGGTGCCGCCACCGGCCGCAGCGGCCGCGATGCCGCGCGGATCGCTCATCACCGCGGTCAGCTGATAGGCGGGATCGCCGACCGCGAAGATCGGCTGGCCGGCATTGCCCTGCAGGTCGCTGCCCGCCGCCTGGACGGCGTTGACGCCCTCGGCGAAATCCTGCGCCATCTGGCTGATCTGGTCGCGCGCCGTCGCGATGCGGCTGCCGCTCTCGGCAATGCCGGCCATCGCGCCGCCGTTCGGGGACATGATCTGCACTTCGCCGGTCGGCTGGCGTACCGAGAAGGCAAAGGCGCCTTCGTCGTTGCTGGTCTGCGAAACGATCGCTGCCTGCGCGCCGTCGACGAGCGCCGGGCCCGAGCTGCTACCGGCGCGCACCGAAGCGCGGCCATAGGCATCGAAGCTGACGTTCACATCGGTGAGCGCGCTCATCTGCTCGAGCATCTGGTCGCGCTGGTCGAGCAGCGCGGCCTGGCCGGCAGTGCCGTCGGTCGCGCGGGCAAGCCCGGCATTCACCTTGGCGAGGCTCGCGGAAAGATTGTTGAGCTGGGTCACCGCCGTGTCGGCCGAGGCCTTGAGGTCGGTCATCGCGCCGTCGAGCGCCTTGCCGGTCGCATTGAAGGCGGCGGCGACGCCGGCGGCATTCTCGAGCATCGTTGCGCGCGCGGGCAACGCGGTCGGGTCCGCCGCCACGGCCTTGGCGGAGGTGAAGAAGGCGGTCAGCTGGCTGCCCAATTGGTTCTGGGTCAGGCCGGTATCGATGCGGCCCAGCCAGGTCGCGCCGGTGAGGGTGCGGGCAAGGTCCGAGCTCGCGGTGCGCACTTCGGTCGCCTTGAAGGCATCCGCCGCGCGAATAACGCCGCCGACATTGGCGCCCAGGCCCGAATTGATCGCGCTGGTGTTGCCGCCGGTGGCGACGACTTCGCGCACCGTGGCGACGCGGCGCGAATAGCCGGTGGTCGCCGCATTGGCGATATTGTCCGACGTGGTGGCGAGTGCCGACTGGTAGGCGCGTGCGCCGCTGGCGCCGATCGAAAGCAGGTCGGTCATTTGACGGTGCCTCCTTCTGTCGCGGTGGGCGCGGTGCCGGGTTCGGCTGCCGTCTCGGTCTTCATGCTCTTGGCCAGGAAGGCGGTCATCGCCTTACCGATGCCGATCGGAGCGTGCACGGCCATGCTCTGGGCGAGCTGCTGGTCCTGCATGTCGCGGAACTGGTCCTCGCCCTTGCTGTCGAACAGCCCGTCGCCGAGCTTGGCCTGGCGCATCGACTTCAGCATCATGCCTGTGAAGACGGCCTCGAAGCGCTGGCCGGCGGCTTCGAGATTCTCCTTGTTCGCCAGGCGCGACGTGTCGGTCGACACGCCGCCCGACGGGCTGCCGATGGGGCCAAGCACGTTGCTCACAGGATGATCAGCTCCGCCTTGAGCGCGCCGGCTTCCTTGAGTGCCTCGAGGATGGCGACCAGGTCCGCCGGCGACGCGCCGATCGCGTTCACCGCCTTGACGACGTCCGAGAGCTTGGGGCCCGGGTCCATCAGGAACATGGGGTGCTTCTCCTCTTCGACGCCGACCGTGCTGTGCTGCTCGGTGCGCGTCTCGCCCTTGCTGAACGGCGCGGGCTGGCTGGTGCGCTGGTTCTCATCAATACGAACGGTCAGTTTACCATGTGTTACCGCAGCGGGGCTGACCCGGACGGCGGAGTTGATCACGACGGTGCCGGTGCGCGCGTTGACGATCACCCGGGCAGCGGCCTCGGCCGCCTCGACCTTGAGGTTCTCGACTTCGCTCATCAGCTCGGCGCGCACGTCGCGGCCCTCGGGGGCCTGGATGGCGATCGACACGCCGTCGATCGCGCGGGCGCGGCCGGGGCCGAAGCGAAGGTTGATCGCGTCCTGCACCCGCTGCGCCGTGGTGAAGTCGGCACGGGCGAGGTTGAAGGTGATGAAGGGCGACTTGTCGAAGCCGGTATCGACGCTGCGCTCGACGGTGGCACCTTCCGGGATGCGGCCGGAGCTCGGCGTGTTGACCACGATCTTCGAGCCGTCGGCACCCTCGGCGCCGAGCCCGCCCACGGCAAGGTTGCCCTGCGCCATCGCATAGATCTGGCCGTCGGCGCCCTGGAGCGGCGTGAGGATCAGCGTACCGCCGCGCAGCGACTTGGCCTTGCCCATCGACGAGACGGTGATGTCGAGCTTCTGGCCCGGCTTGGCGAAGGCGGGCAGCTCGGCGGTTATCATCACTACCGCCGCGTTCTTCAGGCCCGGCGCCACGCCCTGGGGCAGCTGCAGGCCGAAGCGCGAGGTGACGCCCTTCATCGACTGGACGGTATATTCCAGATTGTCGTCGCCCGTGCCGGGAAGGCCCACGACCACGCCATAGCCGGTCAGCTGGTTGGTACGGATGCCCTGGAACCCACCCAGGTCCTTCACGCGCTGGGCGTGTGCCGGGGCAGTTGCGAGAAGGGCGAGGGCGGCGAGCGCGAGGAAGCGGCGGATCATCGGTCTGCTCCGGCTTAGAAGGGGCTGATCACGGAGAAGAACCGGCTCAGCCAGCCCTGGCGGCTGGCGCGGGCGACATCGCCCTTGCCGGTATAGGCGATGCGGGCATCGGCGACGCGCGTGGAAAGCACGCGGTTGTTCGCGTCGATGTCCGCCACGCGCACGATACCCTTGATCTGGACGAACTCGTCGCCGCGGTTGAGCGTCACGCGCTTCTGGCCCTGCACCAGCATCGTGCCGTTCGGATAGACCGCGGCAACCGTGACGCTGATCTCGCCCGACAGCGCATTGGCCTGGTCGGCGGTGCCGGTGCCGTTGAAGTTGCGCTTGCCGCTCACGCTGGCGTCGCTTTCCTTGAACAGCGACAGCGCACCGGTGCTCGGCGGGGTCAGGCCGAAGCCGCCCGAGCTGTCGAGCTTGGTGCCGGCCGACTTGGACGCTGCGGTCTTCTCGACCAGCAGAATCGACAGCGGGTCACCCACGCGGCGCGCGCGCTGGCCTTCGTAGAGCGCGGCATAGCCGTCGTTCACCTGGAAGATGCCGCCATTGGCCGGCGCCGGCGTCGCGGGTGCGGCGCTGGGAAGCGTCACGGAGAAATCCTCCTTTGGCTTCTTCTTGCCGATCCCGAGGAACTGGGCCTGGGCCGGCGTCGCGGCGAAGGCGAGCCCGGCGGCGGTCAGTGCGGCGGCGGCGATGCGGGTGAGATGCGTCATGATCCGTCGCCTCAGATGTTCTGGTTGACGTATTTGAGCATCTCGTCGGTCGCCGAGATCATCTTCGAGTTCACCTCATAGGCGCGCTGGGTCTCGATCATGTCGACCAGCTCCTCGACGACGTTGACGTTCGAGCCTTCGAGCATGCCCTGGCGGATCGTGCCGCGGCCATCGACGCCGGCATTGCCGAGCGCGACCGTGCCGCTTGCCGGCGTCTCGATCAGATAGTTGTCGCCCACCGCCTGCAGGCCCGCCGGATTGGGGAAGCTGGCGATCTGGATCTGGCCGATCTGGGTGAGGTCGGTCTGGTTCGGCATCTGCGCCGAGACGGTGCCGTCGGTGCCGACGGTGACCGAGATCGCGCCCTCGGGAATGGTGACGCCCGGCATCACCTGATAGCCCTCGGAGGTGACCAGCTGGCCTTCCGCCGAGCGCGAGAAATTGCCCGCGCGGGTATAGCCCAGGCCGCCGCCGGGCAGCTGGATCTGGAAATAGCCATTGCCGTCGATCGCCATGTCGAGGCCGTTGCCGGTCGTCTGCAGCGATCCCTGGGTCTCCAGCCGCTGCGTGCCCTGCACGCGCACGCCGGTGCCGAGGTTGAGGCCGGTCGCGTACTTGGTCTCAGCCGTCGAGGCGGCGCCAGGCGCCGTGACCACCTGATAGGCGAGCGTCTGGAAGCTGGCGCGGTCCTTCTTGAACGCGGTCGTGTTCACGTTCGCGAGGTTGTTCGAGATGACCCGCATGCGCGTATCCTGGGCGTCGAGACCCGTGCGCGCGATGTGCAATGCTGCCGAACCCATCGGTCTTACTCCCTATCAGGACGGCATCCGCATCAGCGATGCGGTGCTCTCGTCCATGTTCTTCGCTTCCTTGAGCAGGTTGGCCTGCACTTCGTAGGCGCGCTGGTTCTCGATCATGTCGACCAGCGCCTGTGTCAGATTGACGTTCGACTGCTCGAGCGAACCCGAGGTCACCTTGGCGTCCATGTCCTCGGGCAGCACGCCGCCGCCCTTCACATGGAGGAGATTGTCCAGCCCCTTGACGGTCTGCGAACCGTCGGTGCTGACCAGCTTGATCTTGTCGACCACCTGCGGCTGCGTCGGATCGCCGCCACGCGGCACGATCGAGACGGTGCCGTCCTCGGAGATCGAAACCTTGTCGGCGGGCGGCACGGTGATGGGGCCCCCCGACCCCATCACCGGGAAACCGTCGCCGGTTTCCAGCACGCCCGAGGGCGCGATCTTCAGATCGCCGCGCCTCGTATAGGCTTCGCTGCCGTCGGTCGCCTGGACGGTCATCCAGGCATCGCCGTTCACGGCAACATCGAGCGGGTTGCCGGTCTGGACGATCGTGCCCTTGGTGCGGTCGATGTCGTTGACTTCTTCCGCCGCCAGCTGGCGCGAATCCATGCCCGTACCCTGGAGGACCAGCCGGTCGAAGCTGACGCGCTCGGCGCGGAAGCCGATGGTCGAGGCGTTCGCGATGTTGTTCGCGATCGTCGCCTGCGACTGCATCTGGCTCCTGAGCCCAGACATCGCGGTATAGACAAGCCGGTCCATGGGTTGCTCCTCCTCAGCCGATCAGATCAGCTGCGGATGTTGAAGATGGTCTGGGACATCTGGCTGGCGGTATCGAGCGCCTTGGCATTCGCCTGGAAGTTGCGCTGCGCCGCGATCAGATTGACCAGCTCCTCGGTGATGTCGACGTTCGAGCGCTCGATCGCGCCCGACATCAGCCCGCCGAACCCGTTGGTGCCCGGCTCGCCAAGGCGCGCATCGCCCGAGAAGCCGGTGGCGGCCCAGGTCGAGTTGCCGAGCTGGCGCAGGCCCGCATTGTTGGTGAAGCTGGCCAGCACGACCTTGCCCAGTGCCTGGGTGTCGCCGTTCGAGAAGCTCGCGGTCACGGTGCCGTCGTCGCCGATGGTCACGCCTTCGATCTGGCCGACGGGCGAACCGTCCTGCTTGGTCGAGTTGAGGCTGAACGGCGAACTGACCTGGGTGGTGCCCTGGGTCAGGTCGAGCTTGAGTACCTGCTCCGAAGTCGCGCCCGGCGCCAGGAAGCCCATGAAGGTCACGGGGGTGGTGGGCTCGGAGAGCTTGCCGGTGCTGTCGAACTTCAGCTCGAACTGCGAGATCGTGTTGGGATCATCGCCGGCGTTCAGCTGCTGGTCGCCGACGAACGAATAGACCTTCCAGCTGCTGGTCGCGTCGGTGTCGCTCGGCTTGGTCTCGCGGACGAAATAGTTGGTCAGCGTCAGCGCGTTGCCGTTCGCGTCATAGACCGTGGTCTGGACCGACTGGTTGTAGGTCGTCGGGTCGAAGCGGTCGAACTTGTATTCGGTGCTGTCGAACTTGACGTTGTCAGCCGGGAGCGCCGAGCCGGCGTTGAGGTTGAGGCCGAGCTTGACGTTCTCGGTGGCCTGCGGCGTGCCGCTGGTCTGCGGCAGGCGCAGGCTGACGGTCGAGGAAAGACCGGTCGCGACCACCGCGCCCGAGCCGTCCACCGGATAGACCTGCAGCTTGTTGCCCTGGGCGTCGACCACATAGCGGTCGGCATCGACCTGGAAGCTGCCGTTGCGGGTGTACGCAACGCCGTTGCCGCTCTTCTCGTCGCCCTTGACGATGAAGAAGCCGTCACCCGAGATCGCGACGTCGAGCGCCGAGGACGACTGGGTGAAGCCACCCTGGCCGAACTGCTGGCGCACTGCCTTCACGACCACGCCCGAACCGACCATCTGGGTCGGGTTCATGTTGGCGGTCGACGCGATGACGTCGGCGAACTGGGTGGTGCTCTTCTTGAAGCCGTTGGTCTGCACGTTCGCGAGATTGTGCGAGATCGTCGACATGTCGGTCTGCGCTGCCTGCAGGCCGGAGAGCGAAGTGAAGAAGGACATTTTCCGTTACTCCTTGGAAAAACTGGTTCAGCCGACCTGCCAGACGGCGTCGGTGGAAACGTTGCCGATGCCCGGAAGCGTCAAGAGCGGCTTGCCGTCGGATCCCATCGAGACGGCGGTGACGGGCGCCCAGACCAGCGGATAGGCCTTGACGTTGCCGGTGCCGTCGGTGGCGGTGACGCTGACGGTGAACGGGCCGTCGCCGGCATCTTCGCCGGCATCGGTCTTGCCGTCCCAGTCCCAGGCGACCGCGCCCTTGGTCTCCTTGCCCATCTCGATCGTCTTGACCGCGTTGCCGTTGGCATCCTTGATCGACACCGTGACGTTGGTCGCGTCCTTCTCCAGCGCGACGGCGCCGGCGAGGCCGCCGGTGGTGCGCGGATAGGCGGTCGAGCCCTGGACCAGCACGGTCTTGCCGACATAGCCGATCGCGTCGTTGAGCGTGGAGGTGCTCAGCTGGCTGGAGATCGACTTCAGCGTCGAGCTCATCTCGGTGATGCCGGAGAGCGACGAGAACTGCGCCATCTGGGCGACCATCTGGCTGTTATCGACCGGCTCGAACGGATCCTGGTTCTTCAGCTGGGCCGTCATCAGCGCCAGGAAGTCGGATACGTCCATGTCGGTCTTGCCGAGGTTGGAGGTGTCCTTGGTGTCGAGCGTGGTGCCGCTCGTGGTGCTCGTGGTGTTGTACCGCGAGATGCCCAGTCCGGCGAGGGTAGTATCGAAATCACTCATGATCAGCGGCCCAGCTTGAGGGTGTCGATGATCAGCGACTTGGCGGTCTGCATCACCTCGACGTTGTTCTGGTAGTTCCGGGCGGTCTCCATCATGTCGACCAGCTCCCGGGTCTCATCCACGGCGGCTTCCCAGACATTGCCGTCCTTGTCGGCCATCGGGTTGCCGGGATCGTAGCGCTTGGTCGGCTCGGAGCCCGCGGTGACCACCTGCTCGACATCGACGGTCGACATCCCGCTCGCCTGGTCGAAGGCGGTGCGGAACACCGGCTTGATCGTGCGATAGGCGGCTTCGGCACTCGACGAGACCGTGCCGACATTGGCCAGGTTCGAAGCCGTGGTGTTCATCCGCACCAGCTGCGCGCTCATCGCGCGGCCGGAGACCTGGAAGATCGAAAGCGGCTGGTCGCCCATTTCTTATTCTCCCTTCAGCGCGCGCGTGATCTGGCCGATGCGGCCGTTCAGGAACGACAGCGTCGTCTGATAGGCGACGGCGTTTTCGGCGAAGGCGGTCTGCTCGGTGGTCAGCTCGACGGTATTGCCGTCGGCCGAGGGCTGGAGCGGCACGCGGTAGAGCGTGTTGGCGTCGATCGCGGTATCGATCGAGCCGGTACCGCTGGTCGCGCTGTTGAGCGCGGCGCGGAAGTCCACGTCCTTGGCCTTGTAGCCCGGCGTCGATGCATTCGCGATGTTCGATGCCAGCATGCCCATGCGCTGCGAGCGCACGGCGAGCGCTGTGCCATGTACGCCGAAGAGGTTGTCATTGGGCATTGCACGTCTCCCGCACAAAAGTTCGGCGGGGTCCCTGCAACCGTCGTGCCAAATTGCCCGGAAGGGCGAAAAAACCGCTATTCCCCTCAGGAACGGCAAGGGGCGGCAAGGTTTTGCCGGTGTGTCGGCACGGGGTTGCCGGTCGGGGCGGGGCAGGTTGCCGGGCTCTGAGGCGCACGCAATTGGCCCGCCTCTTGCACCCATGCGGGCATGGATATGAATGTGCTTCCCGCGCTCGGGACTTTCCTCGATCCGCTCGCGCTCGCCATTGTCGGCGGGGGCGTGGTGGCGGGCACCGTGCTGCGCAACGCGTCGGGCGATCTTGCCCGCGGTGTTGTCGCGCTGGGCCAGTTGCCGCGTCGCCGCTTCGATGTCGAGCCGCTGGTCGCCCAGGTCTCGGCGCTCGGCCGGATCGCGCGGCGCCACGGCGTGATCGCGCTCGATCGCTCGAAGATCGAGGATCCGGACATCGCCGTCGCGGTCGCCGCGATCGTCGATGGCGCGAGTGCCAAGGACGTCGAGACCCTGCTCGAGCAGCGCCGCTGCGCCCGGTTCGAGCGGCATCGTGGCGGCTGGGAAGTCTGGTCGGGCGCTGCCGAGCTTGCGCCGGCGATGGGCATGGTCGGCACGCTGATCGGCCTGGTCGGCATGTTCGCCGCGATGAAGGACCCCCAGGCGATCGGCGGCGCGATGGCCGTGGCGCTGCTCGCGACGCTCTATGGCGCGCTGCTCGCGAATCTTGCACTGCTGCCCGTCGCAACGCGGCTCAAGCGCCGTGCCCGGCATGAGGCGCAGGAGCGGCTCCGCCTCCAGCCGGCACTGGCCACGCTTGCCGGGATCGAGCCGGGCAGCGGTACGCTCAAGGAGATCGCGGCGTGACCGTGTTCGACGACGAGGAGCCCACGCGCGCGCCCTGGCTGGTCACCCTGGCCGATCTGTCGCTGCTGCTCGTCGGCTTCTTCGTCTTCCTCCAGGCCAGCCAGGTCGATCCGATGAAGCTCGCCGCGGGCATCCGTTCGGGCTTCGGCGCGAGTGAAAGCGTGGCAGTGCCGGCGCCGATGCCGGTCGATATCGCCACTGCAACCGGCTTCGCACCGGGCTCGGCCGTGCCGGTCGATACGGCCTCAGCGCTCGAATGGGCACGCAGTGCTGCGCGCGATCCGCGTACCCGCCTGCGCATCACCGGCGAAGTCGATGGGTCGGCGCAGGACGTCGATCCGGCCACCGGCAGCGGGCCGATCCTGGCTGCCGATCGTGCCCGTGCGGTCGCCGCGCTGCTCATCCGCGAGCATGCGATCGATCCGTCGCGCATCGTGATTTCCACCGGGCGCGGCCAGCGCCGCGCCGTCCTCGCCCTCGGCTTTGAAGGGGGGCGGCAATGATTTGCCGTCCGGCAATTGCCGCCCCTTGCCGCTCTTTCCACAAGGAGAAGAAGATGCTCCTCGCCATTGCCATGATCGCCGCCGCGCCCGCCGGCGCGCAGGATTTCCAGTCGACTGCGGTGCTCGATACCGTCGTCGCGCAGTTTACCGGCAAGTCGGTCGGCGAGCAGGGTGGGGCGATCGCGCCGATCGATGCGCGCCTGAAGCTCACCCGCTGCGCCGCGCCGCAGCTCGAATGGCGCAGCGAGGGTCATGACGCGGTCGTGGTCCGCTGCATGGCGCCGGCCTGGAAGATCTTCGTTCCGGTCGCGGCCGTGCCCCGGCCCAAGGCTGCCCTGCCCGCGCCGATGCCCGCCAATATCGTCGTCCGCCCGCCGGTGGCGGTGAAGGCCGAGCCGGTGATCAAGCGCGGCGATGCCGTCACGGTCGAGGCGGGGTCGGAGGGCTTCTCGATCTCGCGCCAGGGCGTCGCGGTGAACGACGCGCCCGCCGGCGGCCGGATCAGTGTGAAGGTCGACGACAAGCAGCCGCCGATCCAGGCGATCGCGATCGAGCCCGGCCGCGCGCGCCTGCCGGGCTATGCCGAGGGTGGCTGAAATTTTTCGGTAAAGTTTCGCGTGCGGCGGCCGTTTGAAGGGCTGCAGGCATAGCGAGGATTGCAGGCAATGGTGGAATCAATCGGCACGAAGGCAGGCGCGGTTACCGACCGTCGCACTGTGCCCGTTGAACCCGCTGCCCGGGTCGCTTCGGTGCGTCCGGTGGCAAGCGACACGCCGGCGGTGCAGAGCGCCGCGGCGGATATAGCGAGCAGCGAGGCGGCCCAGCCGCCGGTCGATGCCGAGCGCGTCGCCCGGATCCGCAAGGCGATCCAGGAGAAGCGCTTCCCGCTCTATCCGGCCGAGATCGCCGACCGCCTGCTCGCGTACAAGCTCGAATGGAAGCCGAACCAATGACCCGGCGCGACGCGCTCATCCAGGTGATCGAATGCCTCCATGCCGAGATTGCGGCGCTGAAGGCGAGCGATGTCGCCGGATTGGAAAAGGCCACCCAGGCCAAGCTTGCCGCGATCGACACGGTGGCACTCTATGACGGCGAGGCTCCGGGCCCCGAGATCCGCGAGCTGGCGGCGGAAGCGCACAAGCTCAACGAGACCTGCCGCATCTATGTGAACCTGATGGCGGCAAATGTTCGCCGCCGCCTGCAAATCCTTTCCGGTCAGCAGGCGCCTTCCTACAAGGCCGGCGGCTACGCCCTCGCCTGAGCGGGCGTCCCTAACCCGCATTAACCAGAACTGGCACGGTACTTGCTCCGATAGCCCCGAATAAGGGCAATCCGGATCAGGACCAGATGAGCGTCACTTCGGTCAATACCAGGGCAAGCGTCCAGACGGCGATCGCCGCGGCGAGCCGCAAGACCGGCATCGACTTCAACTATCTGCTCGGCCAGGCACAGGTCGAGAGCGGGTTGAAGGCGGACGCGCGCGCCGGCACCTCCTCGGCGACCGGCCTCTACCAGTTCATCGAGCAGAGCTGGCTCGGCGTGGTCAAGCAGCACGGCGCCGAGCACGGCCTGTCCTGGGCCGCCGACAGCATCAAGCAGACCAGCACCGGGCGCTATGTGGTGAGTGATCCCGCCGCCCGCAGCGCGATCCTCAACCTGCGCAGCGATCCGCAGACCGCCTCGCTGATGGCCGCCGAGCATGCCGCCGACAACAAGGCGTCGCTCGAGGACAGCCTTGGCCGCCCGGCCACCGGCACCGACCTTTATATGGCGCACTTTCTGGGCCTGGGCGGCGCCGACAAGTTCCTGAGCGCGATGGCGGAGAGCCCGGGCCGCACCGGCGCCAGCATGTTCCCCGCCGCCGCACGCGCCAATCGCAGCGTGTTCTACGCTTCGAACGGCCAGCCGCGCACGCTTTCGGAGATCTACAGCCGCTTCGCCGGCAAGCTCGACCAGGGCGCTGCCGCAGGCGGTGCCAGCGGCCTCGCCTCGGACGGCCTGGATGGCAGTTTCAGCGCCGCCGCCCGCGCCTGGAGCGATGGCGACAATGAAGTCGTGCTCGGCAACGGCGCGGTCGATAGCGACCGGCACTGGGTGCAGAACACACTCGCCCAGCTCAATGTCTCGCAGGGCGCCAATGCCAGCGATCCGCTCGGCCGCCGCATCGATCCGCTGCGCCCGACGCCGGAAAACGCCCGCCTCGCCTATCTCATGCTCGCGAACCTGGGAGCGTAACCCCTAGTGTCTGCCATGTCGCTTCCCGCGGGCGCAGTGCCCGCCGCCAAGAGCTTCGCGCTGCCCGGCGCGATCCTGTTGCTCGTCGCGCTGATGGTGGTGCCGATCCCGGCCTTCCTGCTCGACGCCTTCTTCATCCTCAACATCATGATCAGCCTCGCGGTGCTGATGGTGGCGCTGAACGCGCAGAAGCCGCTCGACTTCTCCGCCTTCCCCACCGTGCTGCTGTTCGCCACGCTGTTCCGCCTCGGTCTCAACGTTGCCTCGACCCGCGTCGTGCTGGTCCATGGCCATGAGGGCGAAAGCGCCGCCGGCCATGTGATCGAGGCGTTCGGCACCTTCATGATCGGCGGCGACTATGTCGTCGGTCTGGTCGTGTTCGCCGTCATCGTCATCATCAACATGATCGTGGTGACCAAGGGCGCCGGCCGCGTCTCCGAAGTGTCGGCCCGCTTCACCCTCGATGCCCTGCCCGGCAAGCAGATGGCGATCGACGCCGATCTCAATGCCGGCCTGATCACTCCCGACGATGCCCGCGCCAAGCGCCTCGAAGTCTCGACCGAAGCCGATTTCTACGGCGCGATGGACGGTTCGTCCAAGTTCGTGAAGGGCGATGCGATCGCCGGCCTGCTGATCCTCGCGATCAACGTGGTCGGCGGCCTGATCCTCGGCGTCGCCAGCCACCAGATGGCGGTGGGCGAGGCAGCCTCGACCTATGTCCTGCTCGCCATCGGTGACGCGCTGGTCGCCCAGGTTCCGGCGCTGCTGCTCTCGATCGCGGCCGCCGCCATCGTCACCCGCGTCAAGTCGAGCGACGATCTCGCTGGCCAGATCGGCAGCCAGTTCGCCAGCCACAAGACCTGGACCCCGGTCGCGGTCATCCTCGGCCTGCTCGGCGTCTTCCCGGGCATGCCGCATTTCCTGATGCTGCCGGCCGCCGCGGGCGCGGGCTTCGCCGCCTGGCACCTCCGCAAGGTTTCGCTCCGTCCGAAGATTGTCGCCGCGCCCCCGGCCGAGCCGACCGACCTGTCGAAGATCGGCTGGGACGAAGTCACCGACAACATGCAGGTGATGCTCGACATCGGCTACGGCCTGGTGCCGCTGGTCGACGAGCGTCGCGGCGGCCCGCTGATGGGCCGGATCACCGGGGTGCGCCGCCAGCTCTCCAAGGAGCTCGGCTTCGTCGTCCCGCAGGTGCGCGTGCGCGACGACATCAACCTCGCGCCCTTCACCTATCGCATCGTCATCGGCGGCGTCGTCATGGCCGAGGACAATGTCTCGCCCGACGAGGTGCTGGCGATCGACACCGGCCAGGCCGCCGGCCGCCTCCAGGGCAAGCAGGTCAAGGACCCGACCTTCGGGCTCGACGCGATGTGGATCGCCCAAGGCGATTCGGATGCTGCGATCGGCCTTGGCTATCTCGTCGTCGATCCGGGCACGGTGATCGCCACGCACCTCAACCAGTGCCTGATCCAGAACGCGTCCGATCTGCTCGGCGCCGATGAGGTCCAGTCGCTGCTCGAAGGGCTCAAGGAGCGCTCGCCCCAGCTGGTCGCGGCGCTCACCCCGGCGCCGGTGCCGCTCACCACGCTCACCCAGATCCTGCGCGGCCTGCTCGCCGAGAGCATCCCGCTCAAGGAATTCCGTCGCATCGCCGCCGCCATCGCCGTCGCCGCCCAGCGCACGCTCGATGCCGAGGAGCTGATCGAGCTGATCCGTCCCGAGCTCGGCCCGCTGATCATCCAGCGCCTGTGCGGCGTGCGCGAGCCGCTGCGGGTGATGACACTCGAAGGCCAGCTCGAAGCGCTGCTCGGCCAGGCGGTTCGTTCCGATCCGTCGCGCCGCCACACGATCGAGCCCGATCTCGGCCGCCGCATCGCCGATGCGCTCCAGCGCGCCGCCCAGCCGCTAATCGCCGAGGCCAAGCCCTTCGCGCTTGTCGTCCAGCCTTCGATCCGCATCGCGATCCGCAAGCTCGTCCGCAACGTCCTGCCCGACACGCCGGTGATGAGCTTCTTCGAAGTGCCCGAGGACAAGGCCGTCGAAGTCATCGCCGTGATCGGTGCGCCGGAGGCGCTGCCCGCATGAATGCTTTCACCCCAGGGAAACTTGACGCCATGGCATCACTGGCTCTCTCGCCCCTAGTCTATACGCCGACCACGCCGCATCGCGATCCGGAGGCGCTGGTGCGCAAGCACCTGCCGCTGGTCCGCCGCATCGCCTGGCACATCCATGGTTCGATGAGCTCGCTGGTCGAGGTCGAGGACCTGATCCAGGTCGGGCTGGTCGCGCTGATCGAGGCGGCGGGGAGCTTCGAGGATCGCGGGCAGGTGACCTTCGAGCAATATCTCGCCACCCGGCTGCGCGGCGCGATGATCGACGAGCTGCGCCGCCAGGCGACGACCACGCGCGGGGCGATGCGCCGGCGCAAGGCCTATCAGGAGGCGGTATCGGTGCTGACCCAGGAGCTGGGCCATGCGCCCGATGACGACCAGGTCGCGGCCAGGCTCGGCGTCACGACCGAGAAGCTGCGCACCGACTATGCCAATGCCGAGGCGGTGCGCTTCGATTCGATCGACGACACCTATTCGGACGAGAGCCCCTGGTTCATGTCCGACGAGCCCAATGCCTTCGACCAGCTCGCCGAAAGCGACCAGCGCCAGGCACTGATCGCTGCGATCACCGAACTCCCCGAGCGCGAGCAGCAGGTGATCCAGCTCTATTATGTCGAGGAACTGAACCTCGAGGAGATCGGCCAGGTGCTCGGCGTCGGCGCCGCGCGCATCTGCCAGATCAAGGCCTCGGCGCATGCGAAGCTGAAAAAGGGCCTCGCGCGAAGGCTGACATAATCCGTTATCCCGGCTTTCGCCGGGATAACTGTGCTGCGGCGCCAAATCGTAACTTTCGAAACTTTCCGCCCGCGCCCCGCTTGCGCGGCCCCGGCGCATGCCGCACACATCCGCCCCGAACAATTCGGGGGATTTCACGTGACCAAGCATCTGTTCCTGGCCGGCGCGCTGGCGTTCGCAATGACGGCCTCGCCGGCGCTCGCGCAGGACAAATGGACCGTCCGCCCCGAATGGGTCCGCGCGCATGAGAGCTTCCTTGCCAGCGATGCGTTGCAGGGCCGCGGCAGCGCCACCCGCGATGAGGCGATCGCCGCCGCTTATGTCGCCTCGCAGTTCGAAGGCTATGGGCTCAAGCCGGCGCCGGGCATGCCCGGTTATCTGCAGCCCGCGAAGATCATCCGCTATGCGGCCGGCGGCCCGGCGACGCTGACGATCGGCGGCAAGCCGGCGGCAGCGCCTACCGTGCTGGTCGGCTCGGTCGATCCGGTCTCGGGCACTTCGGCGGTGTTCGACGGCGAGGATCCCGCCAAGGTCCCGCATGTCGACGTGCTGTTCGTCACCGGCGGCAAGGGCTCGCCGATGGCGCTGGTTCGCGCCGCCACTGCCGCGGGCGTCAAGCTGGTCATCGTCCGCGAGAGCGAGATGACCCAGAACATGGTCAAGGGCCTGGGCGGCAAGCCGCGCCTGCCCGCCGGGCTCGAGGGCAAGGCGCCGCCGAGCTACGCCGCGCTCGCGACTTTGCCCTCGGCCGATTTCGACAAGGCGATCGCCCAGGCCGGCGCGCCCGTCAGCTTCGTGCTGCCGGTGGTGAAGGAAGAAGCTATCACCACCAATGCGATCGGCTGGCTGCCGGGCAGCGATCCCAAGGCGGGCGTGATCCTGGTCAGCGCGCATCTCGATCACCTCGGCGTGCGGCCCGACGGCACGATCATGCACGGCGCCAATGACGATGCCTCGGGAACCACTGCGGTGCTCGAGCTCGCCCGCGCCATGGCCGCGGCAAAGCAGACCAAGCGCGGTCTGCTGTTCGTCGCCTATGGCAGCGAGGAGATCGGCGGCTATGGCTCCAGCTATTTCGGCGATCACCCGCCGGTGCCACTCGACCAGATCGTCGCCAATATCGAGATCGAGATGATCGGCGCGCAGGATCCCAAGCTTCCCGCCGGCACGATGATGATGACCGGCTTCGAGCGCTCGACCCTGGGCGAGACGCTCAAGGCGCATGGCGCGCTGGTCACTTCCGATCCCTATCCGGACCAGCATTTCTTCGAGCGTTCGGACAATTATTCGCTCGCGGTGCGCGGGGTGGTGGCGCACACCATCTCGGGCTGGGCGGTCACGCCCAACTATCACACCGCGCAGGACACGCTGGAGAATCTCGACATCGCGTTCATGACCCGCGCGATCCAGTCGCTGGTTGCGCCGCTCCAGTCGCTGGCCAACAGCGCCGCCAAGCCTGAATGGAAGCCGGGCGGCCGGCCGGAGAAGAAGTAAGCCCGGGCGTTCATCGGCTTTACGGTTCCCCAGCGCCCTATCGTCGGCGCTGGAACCTCTCGAACGACATTGCAACTGGGCCCCGGCCTTCGCCGGGAACCGGCCGATCCATCTCGACATTCCGGTCCGCGTGGAGCGCACGGGAACATGCGCAAAGAAAAACCCCGGTGGTACGCGACCACCGGGGTTCCCCATGCGCCCCCTTGGTATGGCAAGGGGTGACCGGCCGCGGCGCCTGTCAGGGGGGTGACACCCCGACCGGCACGCGCTTATCGGAGAAGCGAAAGAACCGTCTGCTGGCTCTGGTTCGCCTGGGCGAGCATCGCCGTCGAAGCCTGCGAGAGGATCTGTGCCTTGGCGAGCGCCGCGGTTTCGGTCGAGAAGTCGGTGTCCTCGATCCGGCTGCGGGCGTCGCTAAGGTTCGCCACGTTCGACTGCAGGTTGTTCACCACCGACTCGAGCTGGCTCTGGCCGGCGCCGAGGCTGGCGCGGGCGGTGTTCACGGTCTTCAGAGCGTCGTCGATCGTGGTCTGCGCGTCTTCCGCACCGTCCGCGTCCGAGATGTCGACCGCGACGGCGTCGTCGAGGTCGATGTCGCTGAAGTCCAGGGTCACCTTGTCGGCGGCGTTGGCGCCGGCCTGGATGGTGACCGAGCCCGAATCACCCGCAGTGCCGTCGAACAGGGCGACGCCGTTGAAGGTGGTGTTGCTCAGGATGTTGGTGATCTGCGTGGTGAGCGCGGTCACTTCGGTCTGCAGGTTGCTGCGGTCGTCGTCCGAATAGGTGCCCGAAGCCGACTGGACGGCCAGCTCGCGGATACGCTGCAGCATGTTGGTGACTTCGCTCAGAGCGCCTTCTGCGGTCTGCGCCATCGAGATGCCGTCATTGGCGTTGCGGATGCCCTGGTTCATGCCGCGGATCGACGCGGTCATGGTGTTGGCGATCGCCAGGCCGGCGGCGTCGTCCTTCGCGCTGTTGATGCGCTTGCCGGTCGACAGGCGCTCCATGGCAGTGCTCAGCGCCTTGTTGGCGCCGCTCGAAGCATTGGCGGCGCGCAGCGCCGCGGTGTTGGTCGCGATAACAGTCATGTTCGTTACTCCATGCTCGTCGGCTTCCCGCGTACCCCCCTGAACGGGAGCTCGGAGCCGCCAAGGCAAGGAACGGCCGGCTTTCGCCCGGCTTAAGCTAAAAATTTCGGCTCTACGTGCGCACGCGTAGACGCGCCCGGACCAAAGCGGTCTCGAAATGGGCAATTTTACGCGTCGTTAACCAGATTAGTCTCAAAAGGGGATGTGTCTCAGGGGGTAACAATGCGATCCATCCTTCCGTCGGCCGCCGTGCTTCGCCAGAAATATGCGCTCGTCTCGTCGCTGCGGGCCCAGGGCTTTGCGATCGGCGCGGGCGAGGACGGCCGCGCGAGCGCGCATGACCTGTTCCTGGTGGCGGAAGGCGAAGTGCCCCCGGCCGCCGCGCGCACGCTGATCCTCGGCGACGAAGGCCGCCAGGCGATCGCGTTCGGCGACGGCAACCCCGCCCGCCTTTCCTATACCTCGGACGACGCCGCGGTCGGTGCCGGCTTCGCGACCGCGCTGCTGCGCGGCCCGCACGAGCCCGTCGCCGCCGACCCCGAGAGCCTGGCGCTGCTCGCGCTGGCCGAGCGCGTCGCCGCATCCGACATCACCGTGCTGATCAACGGCCCGACGGGCACCGGCAAGGAAGTGCTGGCCCGCGCGATCCACCACAACTCCGCCCGCAAGGACGGGCCGTTCGTGGCGATCAACTGCGCGGCGCTGCCCGAGACTATGCTCGAGGCGATGCTGTTCGGCCACCAGAAGGGCGCGTTCACCGGTGCCTCCTCGGGCGGCCAGGGCTTCTTCCGCGCCGCGCATGGCGGCACCCTGCTGCTCGACGAGATCGCCGAGATGCCGCTCAACCTTCAGGCCAAGCTGCTCCGCGTGCTGCAGGAGCGCGAAGTCGTGCCGATCGGCGGGACCATGCCGGAGAAGGTCGACGTCCGCGTCATCGCCTGCGCCAACCGCGATCTGCAGGGCGAAGTCACCGCCGGCCGCTTCCGCGCCGACTTGTACTATCGCCTCTCGGTCTTCCCGCTCGCCACCCGCGCGCTCGCCGATCGCCCCGGCGACATCGCCGCGCTGTCGGCCGCGATGGTCGTGCGCCACGCCGGCGGCCGCGGCGCGATGCCGTGGATCTCGAACGCCGCGCTCGACGCGCTTCTTGGCCATGACTGGCCCGGCAATGTCCGCGAGCTCGAGAATGTCATCCAGCGCGCGCTGCTGCTCTGCGGCGGCCGCACCATCGATCCCGAGCACCTGATCTTCGACCGCCCCGTGGCGCGCCATATCGAGGTCGAGACTGCGGGCACGCTGTCGAACATCGTCCAGATCCACGAATTCGCGGCGATCCGCGACGTGCTCGCCGAATGCGGCGGCAGCCGGATCGAGACGGCGAAGCGGCTCGGCATCTCCGAGCGCACCCTGCGCTACCGCCTCGCCAAGGCGCGCGAGCAGGGCGAGAGCATCGACTTCGGTAAGGCGAGGGCTTCGGCATGAGCGGCGTTGACGGTATCGGCGGCGGCGCGATGAGCGTCGATCGGGTCATGGCGCTCCGAGCCCAGATCCTCGAGCGCAACGCCGCGCTCGCCAAGGCCAACGAGACGCCCGCCGGCACGATCACCGGCGCCTCGGGCACCAAGTCGACCAGCTTCACCTCGTCGATGGAAGAGGCGTTCAAGCAGGTCAACCAGTCCCAGGCCCAGGCCGGTGCACTGTCCGAGGCCTATGAACGCGGCGAGACCGTGGACATCGCCAAGGTGATGCTCGCCCGCCAGCAAGCCTCGGTCGGCTTCGAGGCGACCCTGCAGGTCCGCAACAAACTCCTGTCCGCTTACAAGGACATCATGAGCATGCCGGTGTAATCCATGAGCAACGCCCTCACCTCCACCGATGCGCCCCTCCTGCCTGCCTCCGCGGGCCGTTTCGGCGCGCCGCTCGCCCAGATGCGCGGCATCCTCGCCCAGCCCGCCGTGAAGCGCGCGATGCCGCTGATCTTCCTGATCGGCCTGGTCGCCGCCGGCTTCCTCGCCTGGTCGCTGGTCTCGACCCCGCCGCAGCGGATCCTGTTCGCCAACGTGACCGATGCCGACAAGGCGGCGATCACCACCGCACTCGACGGCGCCAGCATCAAGTCGAGCATCGACAGCTCGGGCTCGATCACCGTCGCCGAGGATGATTTCCACAAGGCCCGGATGCTGCTCGCCAGCCAGAACCTGCCCAAGGCAGCGCCCGGCGGCTACCAGATCCTCGACCAGCTCCCGATGGGCGTTTCCCGCGCCGTCGAGGGCGAGCGCCTGCGCCAGGCCCGCGAGACCGAGCTCGCCCGCTCGATCGAGGAGATCGATTCGGTCGCCGAGGCCCGCGTCCACCTCGCCACCCCCGAGGCCAGCGTCTTCGTGCGCGACAAGGCGCAGCCCACCGCTTCGGTGATCCTCAAGCTCCAACCCGGCCGCGCGCTCGGCGACGCGCAGACCCGCGCGATCGTCAACCTCGTCGCCTCGTCGGTCCCCGGCATGGCGCCGGAGGGTGTCACCATCGTCGACCAGATGGGTGCCCTGCTCTCGAAGAAGGGCGGCGACGCCAATTCGGCCAGCGACGCCCGCATCGACTATCAGCGCCGCATCGAGGACAAGTATCGCGAGCAGCTCGTCCAGCTGCTGACCCCGCTGGTCGGCGCAGGCAACTTCACCGCCGAAGTCCAGGCCGATGTCGACCTGGACGAGAACCAGGCGACCCGCGAAAGCTATGACAAGGAAGGCGCCGTCCTCGCCGCCGAGCAGGGCGCCTGGACCGGCTCCAAGGATGGCCAGGCTCCCGGCGGCATTCCCGGCGCGCTCTCCAACACGCCGCCGCCCGCCAGCACGATCACCGCGCCCAACGCCCAGCCGACGCCCGGCGCCGCTGCCGCGCCCGGTGCCACCACTGCCACCGGCGCCAGCCAGGCGACGCCGCAGAAGCAGAGCGACAGCTTCACCCGCACCTATGAGACCGGCAAGCAGGTCTCGGTCACCCGCCAGGCCCCGGGCGGCATCAAGCGCCTCTCGGTCGCGGTGCTGCTGCGCGAGGAATCGGGCAAGCCGCGCTCGCAGGTCGAGATCCAGCAGGTCACCCAGCTGGTCCAGGCCGCGGTCGGCTATAATCAGGGCCGCGCCGATCAGGTCACCGTGATCAGCCGCAAGTTCACCACCACTGCCGATGCCGCCGACAAGGGGCCGGCCTGGTATGACGCGCCCTGGGTTCCGCTCGCCGCGCGCAACGCCACTGCGCTGGTAATCGCGCTGCTCGTCCTCTTCCTCGGCGTCCGCCCGCTCACCAAGGCGTTGCTCAAGAAGCGCGAGGAGCCTGCCGGCGCCGGCAACCGTCCGGCGCTGTCGATGAGCGGTCCGTCCGGCGAGGAAGCCGGCCCGGGCGCCCCGCCGGTCTCGATCGACATGCTCGAGAGCGCCGGCAACAGCTATGACGAGCGCGTCGGCCTGGTCCGCGGCTTCACGCGCGATAATCCGGCCCGCGCCGCTCTGGCGGTGCGCGACATGATCAAGGCAGACGCGCAATGAACGCCATCCGCAGCTTCAACGGCGTCGAGCGCGCCGCGGTCCTGATGATGCTGGTCGGTGAGGAGGAGGCTGCCGCCATCCTCCAGAAGCTGGACCCGGAAGAGGTGCGTTCGCTCGGCAAGGCGATGTTCAACGTCGCCGATGTCAGCGAAGCCGAGGTCGAGATCGTCCTCGACGATTTCGTGTTCAAGGCACGCGAGCGCACCGGCGTCACCTTCGATCCGGCACCCCGGATCGAGAGCATCATGAACAAGGCGCTCGGCCCCGAGCGTGCCTCGGGCGTGCTCGCCCGCGTCATGCCCGCCAGCCAGGCCGCCTCGATCGAATGGCTCGACTGGTTCGAGCCCGAGGAGATCGCCGGGATGATCGAGAACGAGCATCCGCAGATCGCCGCGGTGCTGCTCGCCAATCTCGATCCCGATATCGCCGCCAAGGTTTTCGAGCATCTGCCCGAAGCCGCGCAGCCGCAGATCCTGCGCCGCATCGCGAAGCTCGGCCCGATCCCGCCCGAGGCGATCGAGACCCTCAAGACGATGCTCCAGGGCCGTGCCGGCATGGGCGGCCGCAAGTCGAGCGGCGGACTCCAGCTCGGCGGCACGCGCGAAGCGGCCAAGATCCTGTCCGGCGCCCGCAAGATCACCGAGCAGCGCGTCATGCCCAAGCTCGCCAAGATCGACCGCGAGGTCGCCCGTGCGATCGAGGAGGCGATGTTCGTCTTCGACAACCTGCTCGAGCTGGACGACAAGAACCTGTCGACGCTCATCCGCAACATCGACACCACGATCCTGGTCAAGTCGCTCAAGGGCGTTGAGGAAGAGGTGCGCGAACGCTTCCTGGGCTGCATGTCGAGCCGTGCCGCCGATGGCATCCGCGACGAGATGGAATCGCTTGGGCCCATGAAGATGGCCGATGTCCTCGATGCGCAGAAGGCGATGATCGCCATCGCGCGCGGCCTGGTGAAGGACGGCACGCTGCAGATGCCGTCAAAGGGCGGGGACGACGACTATGTCTGAGTTCGCACCGGGCTTTTCCGGGCGGATCCGCGCCGCCGAACATGTCCTGGCCCGCGCCTTTGGCGACGGGGTCGGCTTCGCGCCGTCGGAGGTCGACCGGATCGGCCGCCGTGTGTTCGAGGAAGCGCCGGCCCAGCCGCGCCACTTCGCGCCTGCCAATCCCCAGGCCAATCCCACCGAAGGCTGGGATCCCTTCGCCGCCGACACGCAGCACCATGTCGAGCCGGGCCCGTTCATCGATCCGATCGCCGCCGCGCATGATGCCGGTTTCGCGGAAGGCCATGCCGCCGCACTGGTAGAGGCCGATGCCGTCCGCGCGCGCGAGACGGCCTTGCTCGATCAGGTCTCGGCCGCGCTCGCCAGCGGTGCCCATTTCGATCGCGATCGCATGGCCGGCCAGCTCCGCCAGACCGTGCTCCACCTGGTCACCAGGCTGGTCGGCGAAGTCGGCGTCGCGCCCGATGTCCTCGCCACCCGGATCAACGCCGCGGTCGACCTGCTCGCCGACAGCGCCGAATCCGCGCTGCTTCGCCTGAATCCCGACGATGTCGCCTTCGTCCAGGGCAAGCTGCCCGCCAGCGTCTTCCCGGTCGGCGATCCGCATGTCCAGCGCGGCGGCTTCGTCATCGAAAGCGCCTCGACCATCGTCGAGGACGGCCCCGATCTGTGGCTCGAACAGCTCGCCCAGGCGATCGACCGCGTGCCGATTCCGCCCGCATGCTGAACCTGTTCGCCGAAGACTATCTGCAGGGGTTGGGCGGCAGCGATTTCGCCCCGCGCCCGCGCATCTCCGGACGCCTGTCCTCCTATGACGGGCTGCTGATGGAGGCGGTCGGCCTCCAGCTTCCCGTCGGCACGGTCTGCGCGATCGGCGATGGCGACAGTCGGGTCGAAGCCGAGGTGATCGGCTTCCGCGCCGGCAAGACCTTGCTGATGAACCTTGGTGGCCCCGCCGCCCTGCTCCCCAACGCCCCGGTCCGCCCGATCGGCGCGCCGGGCGAAGCGGAAGTCGGTGCGGCGATGCTCGGCCGTGTCGTCGATGGCTCGGGCAAGCCGATCGACGGGCTCGGCCCGATCCGCGGCGCGGGTAGCTGGCCGCTCGCCGGCAAGCTCCAGTCGCCCCTGGACCGTGGCCGCGTGCTCCAGCCGCTCGATGTCGGCGTGCGCGCGATCAACGGGCTGCTCACCATCGGCCAGGGCCAGCGTGTCGGCATCATGGCCGGCTCGGGCGTGGGCAAGTCGGTGCTGCTCGGCATGATGGTCCGCGCCGCCCAGGCCGACGTGATCGTCATCGGCCTGATCGGCGAGCGTAGCCGTGAAGTCGCCGATTTCCTCGAGACCAAGGTCGCCGGCGCCGCCCGTGCGCGCTCGGTGGTCGTCGCGGTGCCCGCCAATCATTCGCCGGTGCTCCGCATTCGCGGTGCCTTGCGCGCCACTGCCATTGCCGAGGCGTTCCGCGCCGAGGGCAAGAAGGTGCTGCTCATCATGGATTCGCTCACCCGCGTCGCCCATGCCGGCCGCGAGATCGGCCTGGCGCTGGGCGAGCCGGCATCCGCGCGCGGCTATCCGCCCTCGGCCATCGCGATGCTGCCCAGCCTGATCGAGCGCGCCGGCACCGACGTCCATACCGGCGGATCGATCACTGCGATCTACACGGTGCTGGCGGATGGTGATGACGGCAATGATCCGGTGGTCGATTCGGCCCGCTCGATCCTCGACGGCCATATCGTGCTCAGCCGCGCGCTTGCCGAACGCGGCGTCTATCCCGCGATCGATCTCGGCCCCTCGGTCAGCCGCGTGATGACCGATATCGTGCCCAGGGATCATGTCGCCGCCGCCCGCGTGCTGCGCCGCCATCTCGCGACCTATGAAGAGAATCGCGACCTCGTCCTGATGGGTGCCTATCGCGCCGGCGCCGATCCCGAGATCGACGCGGCGATCGCCTGCCACCCGGCGGTGATGGAATATATCCGCCAGGCATCCGACGAGATCGTCTCGCTGCCCGATGCCGTGACCGAGCTGGTCGGCGTCTTCGGTCATGGCTAGGTCGGTCAAGAAGCTCGACCGGTTGCTCCGCGTCCGCACGCTCCAGCTCGATCTGGTGCGCGCCGACGAGGTTCGTGCGCTCGCCAAGGTCGATCAGGAAGCGAAGCTTCGCGAGCGCATCGCCAATCTCGCGGCGAACGTCGCGCCCGCGCCCAGCGCTTCCGAATCGGCGTCGAGCCTCGCCGCCGCCGCGCATTTCCGCGACCGCCTCCACCAGTCCGCCTTTGCCGCCGACAAGCGGGTCGAAGTCGCCGAGCAGAGCCTGGAAATGGCCCGTGCCGCCACGCGTGAGGCGCGACGCGACCAGAACGCCATCGAGAAGCTGATTACCCGTGCCGAAGCCGATGCCGCGCTCAAGGCATTGCGCGAGCTCGAGCAGCTTCCGCCCATGGGCAAAAATCGGCACGATATTTGCTGAGTACTCCGTGAACCAGTTTCACGGGGACCAGAAGTTGATCCAGCTCGCCACCGCGCTTCCCACTGTAACCGTAGGGCCCGTCAAGCCGAATGCCGCGATTTCCGCGGATGTGAGCGGCTTTGCGCTGGCCCTGGGAGCGTTGATGCCCAAGATCGCCGCGCCTGTCGCCGCTCCCCAGGGCAAGCCGGGCGAAGCGGCGGTCCTGGTGCCGGGCCGGCAGGATGTTGCCGAGGGCGGCAAGGAATTGCCGGATGCCGTGCTGGGCCTGGAGGGGCGCAGCGAGGAGCAGGCTGGCGCCGAGGCCGATGGCGGCGACAAGGATGCGAGTGCCGAGGACGCGCCACCCCCGCCTTTCGCCTGGTTCGCCACCGCAGCCACGCCGGCAGTCGAACCCGAGGCGCAGGCCGAGGTCGCGTCGGCGGTCACCGTCGAGGGAGGCGGCAAGCGCCATGCCCGGGCCGAGGTTGCGCTGCCGGAAATGCCGGCCGTCGATGCGCCGACAAAGGCGACCAGTGCCGAGGCGGCCGCCCCGCAGGTCGCCGCGCCGGCGGTGCCGCAAGCGAAGCCGGTGGCCGAAGCGGGTCCCGCCGTGCCTGCGCCGCGCCAGCCCGTAGCCGACGCTGTCGTCGCTTCAGGGCCCTCGCCTGCTACGGGTCCCGCCGTGCAAGCTGCGCGCGCCGTGCCGGTCGATCCCGCCGTCGAAGCTGCCATGGCCACTGCCGTGACGACCACGTTTGCGGACGCGGCCGCCGATGCCGGGCCGGTATCCCAGGCTCCGCTGCCCCAGGCCCCGCGCGAGCTGCGCCAGGCCGCGGCAGAGGCGCCGGTAGTGCGGATCACGCTCGACAAGCCGGCGGTGCCGCAGAAGCTGTCGATCGCCGATGTCACACCGGCTGAGGCGCAAGGCGCTGCTATCGCGTCGCCGTCGGTCGCGGATCAGATCTTCGCCGCCTTCGATCGCCCGCGCACGCAGGGCAGTGCGACCGCCGCAGGCGATCCGCAATCCGCGCTTTCCACGCTCGCCGCGCCGACGACCGGTACCCAGACCACTTCCGCCGTTGCAGCCGCCGGTCAGGCACAGGATGCGCCGCTCGACACGCAGCATCAGGAATGGACCGCGAAGATGCTCGATCGGATCGAGGCGCTGCGCGATGCCGCGCCCGTCCGCGAGACCAAGATCAGCCTGATGCCCGAAGGGCTCGGCAAGGTCGATATCGCGATCCGCCAGGACGATGCCGGGCTGCATGTCCAGTTCAGCACCGATACCCAGTCGGCGCGCCAGCTGATCGCCGACGCCCAGCCCAAGCTTGCCGAGATCGCGCAGGAGCGCGGCATCCGTATCGGCTCGACCAGCGTCGATACCAATGCGGCCGGCTCCAATGGCGGCGGCACCGGTACGAACACCGCCAGCTCGCAGATGAATCAGGGCCAGCGCCAGGATGCGCAGCCCCAGCGCAACCAGCCTTCGGCGCCGCTGCCCGGTCAGTGGCGCGAGGCTTCCTCTTCCACCAGTCAGGATGAACGGGTCGCCTGAGGCCCGCGGAGATAGATGATGGCCGATATCAAGGATGCGGGCGCCACCGAGGCGCCGAAGAAGAAAAAGAAGAACCTGCTGCTGCTCGTCGGCCTGCCGGTCGTGCTGCTCGGCGGCGGCGGTGGCGCGGCCTTCTACGGCATGCAGGCGGGCTGGTTCAGCGCTGCGGCGCATGCCGAGGAGAAGGATGAGCCGCATCTCGTGCCCAAGAGCGACGAGAAGCGCGCCTCGATGAAGGAAGGCGGCGAGGGCGGCCATGGCGGTGAAGAGGGCGGCGAGGCCCCTGGCCATGGCGGCAAGCCGACGCCCAAGGGCGAAGGCGGCGATAAGTACGCGTCGAGCTATTATCCGATGGAGAAGGAGTTCACCTCCAACCTCCAGGACAGCGTCCATTTCGTCCAGGTCGGCATCGCGGTGTCGACGCCCTATGACGAGCGCGTCCTCGAGAACATCAAGACGCATGAGATCGCGATTCGCTCGGCGGTGCTGATGGCGCTGGGCGAGACGACCGAGGACGAGGTGTTCACGGCCGAGGGCAAGCGCCACATCCAGGACCGGCTGGCCAAGGCAATCAACGGCGTTTTGAAGGAAAAGGAAGGTTTTGGCGGGGTTAGTAACGTCTACTTTACCAATTTCATCGTTCAGTGAACGGGCATGGTTAACAGCCCTTCACCAGACGGCTCGGCCGATCGGCGGGAACGCCCCCGGACCAGCGCGGAACACGCGCCGGTGCTGGGGACGGCCAACCTGAATCCGTTCGGCGACCTGGTCACGCTGCAGCATCTCAGCGCGCGCCTGGCCAAGTCCCTGAAGGGCAGTTTCGAAGGGCTGCTGCGCAAGGACCTGCGTGCCTGGGCAGAGCCGCTCTCCGTCCAGCGCTTTGCCGACTATAAGGCCGAGCGGGGCGGAATGCTTTCCGCCTGGCAGCCGATGGTGATGGGCAATGCCCGTGCCCGCGCCCAGTTCGTGCTCGAGGCCGGGCTGGTCTTCGAGATGCTCGATGCATTCTTCGGCGGCGACGGTGAAGCACCCAATCCGCTGCCGAATGAGTTCACGCCCGCGGCTGAAGCCCTGGTTGCCCGGCTCGCCCAGTCCAGCGCGCTGCTGCTCGACAAGGCCTGGGAGCCGCTGTCGCGCATCGCCTTCCGGGCCGAGGGCGCATCCAATCTCGCCGCCGCGCCCGATCTCGGCGCCGACGACCCGGTGGTGGTCACGCGCTTCGGCCTCGCGGCCGGCGAGGACCGCCCGCATTTCTTCGACATTCTCTATCCCGTTGCCGCTTTGAAGCCGCATGGCGCCGCGCTGATGGTCAAGGTCCACGGCAACAAGGACGAGGTGGAGCCCGAATGGCGTTCCGGCCTCACCCGCGCGGTGATGGCGGTGACGCTGCCCGTGCGCTCGGTCCTTGCCGAACCGATCATGCCGCTCGGCCGCCTGCTCGAGCTCAAGGAAGGCGACGTCATCCCGATCGATTTCGGCCCCGAGGTTCCGGTGATGGTGGCGAAGCGCCGCCTCGGCACCGGCCTTGTCGGCACCGCCAACGGCCGCGCCGCGGTCCGCCTCACTTCGCTCGAACCGCTCAACGCAGAGGACTTCCAATGAACGACATGACGGCCTCCCTTCAGGTCGATACTGCCGTCGCCGCCAATTTCCGGCTGCTGCAGGATGTCGACGTCAAGCTCACCGTCGAGATCGGTTCGACCCGGCTGACCCTGCGCGAGCTGCTCGCGCTCGGCGAAAGCAGCGTGATCGAGCTCGATCGCGAAGCCAATGAGCTGCTCGACGTGTTCGTCAACGGTACGTTGATCGGCCGCGGCGAAGTGGTCACGGTCGGCGAGAAGTTCGGCGTGCGGATGACCGAGCTGGTCAGCCCGGACAAGCGCGCGGCGCGTTGATCCCATGACCTGGTACATCATCAAGCTGATCGTGCTGCTGCCGCTCGTCTGCGGTCTGCTGGTCGGTTGCCTCTATGCCTGGCGCAAGCTCGAATCGCGCCTGCCCAAGAACCAGACGACCCGGATGGTGCAGCTCAAGGAGACGATGATGCTCTCCCCGGGCCTGCGCCTTGCCGTCATCGAGTTCGAAGGCCAGAAGCTGCTCGTCTCGGTGAGCCGCAGCGGCGTCACCCTGGTGGACAAGCAGCAATGACCCGCGCGATCGTCCATGCCCCCCGCACGATGGGCGGGCGCGCCGCGCTGTTCATCGGCATCCTCGCCTTCCTGGTGCTGTTCGCCTTCCCGGCCTTCGCGCAGGGCGCGGCGCCGGCTGTGCCGACGCCGGTGGCGACTCCGGGCGTGGGCGATGCGGTCGATCGCGCGCTGGGCGATCTGGGTGGCGGCAATGCCCCGCTCAGCCTGTCGCTGCAGGTCCTCATCATCATGGGCCTGCTCACGGTGCTGCCGGGCATCCTGCTGATGATGACCAGCTTCACCCGGATCATCATCGTGCTGGCGCTCCTGCGTCAGGCTCTGGGTCTCCAGCAGACTCCGCCCAACCAGGTGCTGATCGGCCTGGCGATGTTCCTCAGCTTCTTCGTGATGGCGCCGACGCTCAACACGATGAACACGACTGCCATCCAGCCCTATTCCGCCGGCAAGATCGGCGCGACCGAGATGATCTCCAAGTCGGGCGAGGCGCTGCATGGCTTCATGATCAAGCAGACCCGCACCAAGGACGTCACCCTGTTCGCCGGGCTCGCCAAGAGCGGTCCCTATGCCAAGCCGCAGGACGTGCCCTTCTCGGTGCTGCTGCCGGCCTTCGTCACCTCGGAGCTCAAGACTGCCTTCCAGATCGGTTTCCTGATCTTCCTGCCCTTCATCGTCATCGATCTCGTCGTCGCCACCGTGCTGATGGCGCTCGGCATGATGATGATGTCGCCGACGATCATCTCGCTGCCCTTCAAGCTGCTGCTCTTCGTCCTGGTCGACGGCTGGGCGCTGACGATGGGCTCGCTCGCCTCCAGCTTCGTGAGTTAGCACGATGGACGCCGATTACTTCCTCACCATCGGGCGCGAGGCGATGTGGGTGCTGGCGCTCGCCGCCACCCCGATCCTGGTGCCCGCGCTGCTCGCCGGCCTCGTCCTCGGCATGGTCCAGGCCGCAACGTCGATCCAGGAGCAGACGCTCACCTTCGTGCCCAAGCTGATCGTGGTCGGCGTCAGCCTGATCATCTTCGGCTCGATGATCCTCGGGCTGCTCGGCGATTTCACCGTCAGCATCTTCGAGCGCATTCCGGATCTGGTGAAGTAACGCCGCCATGCTGATGGGCTTCGGCCTCTCTATCGAGCCGCAGCTCTGGGCCCTGCTGTTCGCCATGGTGCGGATCGGCGCGGCCTTCATCGCGGCGCCGGTGTTCAGCGCAATGGCGATCCCGCTGCCCGCGCGCATCGCGCTCACCGGCGCGATCGGCGTGCTCGTGCTCAACGTCGCGCACGTCACCCCGCCGGCCGAGATCTTCTCGCTCACCACTTTCCTCGCGATCGCCGCCGAAGCGCTGACCGGGCTCGCGATGGGCTTTGTCCTGCAGGTCGCATTCTCCGCGCCGATGGTGGCCAGCGAAGTCATCTCCATGTCGATGGGCCTGGGCTTCGCCAACACGGTCGATCCCAATAGCGGCCACGCAACCCCGGCGATCGGCACCTTCCTGTCGCTGATGCTCACCCTGATCTTCCTGTCGCTCGACGGGCACCTCGTCCTCGTCGAGCTGGTGGTGCGCAGCTATGACGTCATGCCCCCCGGCGCCTGGATCGCACCCGATCGGCTGCTCGGCATCGCGATGTTCGGCGGCTACACCTTCCTCGCCGGGCTGCTGCTCTCGCTGCCGATCGGCTTCCTGCTGCTCTGCCTCAACCTGATCGTCGGCATGCTCAGCCGCGCCGCGCCGGCGCTCAACCTGTTCGCGGTGGGGCTGCCCGCCAGCCTGCTCTTCGGCGTCGTCGCGATGCTGCTCGCGCTCCCTGCCATGGGGGACTACCTCGTCGTCATCGTCCGCGAATCGCTCACGATGATGCCGCAGCTGGTGCTCGGCTGATGTCGGAGTCCGGCGGCGAAAAGACAGAAGCCCCAACAGCCAAGCGCAAGCGCAAGGCGATAGACGACGGGCAAATACTCAGCTCGAAGGATTTCGGCACCGCGCTGATCGTGCTGCTCGGCTGCAGCTGGATGATGTTCTTCGGCCCCTCGCTGGTACGCGCCTGCAAGGAAGTGATGGTCGGCAGCTTCACCTTCGGGGTTGCCGATGTCGAGGATTTCGAGCCCTGGCGTCCGATCGCCGAGGCGGGCTGGAAGCTCGCCACCCCGATGCTCGCGCTGCTGCTGCTCGCGGTGATCGGCGCGATCCTCAGCCATGCCGGGCTGGCCGGCATCCGCTGGAACTCCAAGCTGTTCGCGCCCAAGGCCTCGCGGATCAACCCGGCTTCCGGCCTTGCGCGGATCTTCGGTCCCAATGGCTGGATCGAGCTCGGCAAGGGCCTGCTCAAGGTCGTGCTGCTCGGCAGCATCGGCACCTGGCTGCTGTGGTCGATGACGCGCCGCTCGCTCGGCCTGGTCGAGGCGGACCTGCACGGCGCGATCGGGGCGATGGGCGGCGAGTTTCTCACCCTGCTCTTCGTCATGGCCGGCGGACTGCTGCTGATCGCCGGCGTCGACCTGCCGATCCAGATCCTGCGCCACATGGCCAAGCTGCGCATGACCAAGCAGGAAGTCCGCGACGAGCACAAGGAGAGCGAAGGCTCGCCCGAGGCCAAGGCGGCCCAGCGCCAGCGCCAGCGCCAGATCCTCAAGGGCGGCTTCCGCAAGGCAGTGGCCACCGCAAACGTGGTCATCACCAACCCGACCCATTTCGCGGTGGCCTTGCGCTACGAACAGGGCAAGGACCAGGTGCCGGTGCTCGTCGCCAAGGGCCGCGGCGCTACCGCGCTGGCGATCCGCGAGCTCGCCGGCGAGCTCGACGTGCCGATCCTCGAAATCCCGCAGCTCGCCCGCGCCGTCTATTACACCAGCAAGGAAAACCAGGAGATCCGCGACGATCTCTACATGGCGGTCGCCACCGTGCTCGCCTTCGTCTTCCAGCTCAGCAAGCGGGCCAATGCGGTGATGCCGCCGGTCACCGTGCCCGACACCGCACTTTTCGACGAAAACGGCCGCAAACAGGCACGCGCGCACTAAAATCGGCGCGGCACCGGCCGTTTACCGGGGGAGAGGTAGACATGACCACGACAACGGCCACCACTGCGACTCCGACGCCTTCGATCGCCACCACCCTTGGTACGGGATCGGGGATCGACATCACCGCGCTGGTCAATTCGCTGGTCACCAACGCGTTCACCAACAAGAACGCGATGCTCACCCAGAAGAATGACGCGCTGACCGCGCAGATTTCGCAGATCAGCACGATCAAGAGCAATATCAGCGACTTCTCGGCGGCGCTCACTTCGCTGACCGGCTCGGGCTCGCTGTCGACCCAGCCGACCAGCTCGAACACCGGCATCCTCAACATCACCCGGCTGCCCGGCGCCGACCTGTCGGGGCTAAGCGCCACCGTCGAGGTACGCCAGCTCGCCCAGGGCCAGGTGACCAGCTCGCAGCTCTTCTCGGGCGGCAGCGCGACGGCGATCGGCACCGGCACGCTCACGCTCAGCTTCGGCACCGCCACCGTCACCGACGGCGCGATGACCGATTTCACCCAGGGTCCCGCTGCCTCGATCGACATCACGGTCGGCTCGGGCAATTCGACGCTCAAGGGCATCGCCGACGCGATCAACGCCAAGAAGGCGGGTGTCACCGCCTCGATCCTCAGCGACAACAATGGCGCGCGGCTGGTGCTGAAGAGCGCGACCGGCGCGTCGCAGGCCTTCACGCTGAGCGGCACCGGCGACCTGTCGGCGCTCAATGTCGGCGTCGGCGCGAGTTCGTCGGTCAATCAGGTCGCGCAGGACGCTCGCGTCGCGATGGACGGCGTCGAGGCGAAATACCCGACCAACAGCATCTCGGGCCTGATCCCCGGCGCGCGGCTCGATCTCGTCGCGGCGCAGGTCGGCACCAAGGTGGCGATCGGCGCCGCCACGCCCACCGCGGCGATCAGCCAGGCGGTCACCAACTTCGTCGACACCTATAACCAGGTGCTGAAGTCGGTGCAGGACGCCACCGATCCGATCACCGGCCCCTTGCGCACCGATCCGGCGGCGAAGGACCTGCTGCGCCAGCTCAAGAGCCTGTCGCTCGCCGAGCTGGTGCCGGGCGCCACCGACGATGTGCCGCACAAGCTCGCCGATATCGGCGTGAAGACCAATCGCGACGGCACGCTCTCGGTCGACAGCGCCCGCCTGTCCAAGGTGCTGTCCACCTATCCCGACGATGTCGAGGCGATCTTCGCGGAAGGCGCGGGGATCAGCAAGGCGCTGTCCAGCCTGGTCGCCACCGCGATCGGCAGCAGCACGCCGGGCAAGGAGACGGGGCTCACGTCGAGCAACAAGACCTACACCAAGCAGATGGACAAGCTCTCCGAGCAACAGGACAAGGTCGTCACCGACACCGCCAACATGCGCGATCGGATGACGCAGCAATTCGCCGCGATGGATGCCAAGGTCGCTGCCTACAAGTCGACCCAGAGCTTCCTGACGCAGCAGATCGCCGCCTGGAACAGCAGCGGCAGCTGATGCGCTACGCCTCGGCCCTCGCCGCCAACCCCGCGGAAACCTATCGCCAGATCGACATCGTCGGCCGTGCCGCCGGTGGCGATCCGCACGCGCTGGTCGGCCTGCTCTACGAGGAAGGCGTCGCCGCGCTGCGCACGGCCGCCTGGGCGGTCGAGCGTGGCAATTATGCCGTGCGCGGCGAGCGGGTCGCGCGGGCGACGGCGATCCTGTTCGCGCTCGAGGCCGGGCTCGATTTCGAGAAGGGCGGCGATGTCTCGAAGACGCTCGCCACCTTCTATCACGGCCTGCGCGGCCAGATCCTGCAGGCCGCCGTCGGCACCGATCCCGCACCGTTCCGCGACGCGGCGAACAGCCTCGACGAGATCGCCCGCGCCTGGAGCAGCCTGAAGAGCGCGCCTCCTGCGGCTTAGGCGCCAATTTCAGTTACCCGGCTTTAGCCGGGGAACAGCTAACCCAAACGCAGCATCCTGAATTAAGCGCCGCCCCAGCGCGCCAGCACATCCTCCACGCTTTCGTCCACCGGCGGCAGTGCCTCGGCGGGCGTCGCCGAGAAGCGCGGCGTCGGCACGGGCTGCACGCCGCCGTCCCGCGCCGCGAAGGTGCCGCGCGCGCGGTTCTGCGGATGGAGCGGTGCCTCGGTCAGCGACAGCACCGGTGTCACGCAGCCATCGCCGCTCTCGAACAGCGCCGCCCATTCGTCGCGCCCCCGCGAAGCAAAGGCGGCGGCGAGGACTTCGGTCAGCGCCGGCCAGGCGGCGCGGTCATATGGGTCGAACCGGTCCGCCGCGATCCCCAGCCCGGCGCACAGCGCGCGAAAGGCCTGGGGCTCGAGCGCACCGACCGCGACATGGCGGCCATCGGCACAGGCATAGCAGCGATAATAGGGCGCGCCGCCATCGACCATGTTGGCGGTGCGGGCATCGACCCAGCGGCCCGAGGCGTGGAGCGCATAATAGAGCGACATCATCGATGCCACGCCGTCGATCTGCGATGCCTCGATCACCTGGCCGCGCCCGGTGGCCTGGGCGGCGAGGATGCCGGAGACCAGCCCGAGCGCGAGATACAGCGCGCCGCCGGCATATTCGCCGATCAGGTTGAGCGGCGGCACCGGCGCGGCGGCCGGGCCGATCGCATGGAGCGCGCCGGACAAGGCAAGGTGGTTGATGTCGTTGCCGGGCGTGCCGGCAAGCGGCCCCTCGCGGCCCCAGCCGCTGGTGCGGGCATAGACCAGCCGGGGATTGAGCGCGAGGCAGCGCGCCGGATCGAGGCCGATCTGCTCGGCCACGCCGGGGCGATAGCCCTCGATCACCCCGTCGGCCTCGGCGATCAGCGACAGCGCCTGCTCGCGCCCCGCCGCCTGGCTGAGGTCGAGCAGCACCTGCGATCGGCCGCGATAGAGCGGCGCGGCCACGGCGCTGCCCTCGCTGCCCGGCCGGCGGATCCGGATCACGTCGCAGCCCAGGTCGGCAAGCAGCATGCCGGCGAACAGCACCGTGCCCGGCATATCGAGTTCGACGATGCGCAGCCCCGCCAGCGGACCGTGCGTTGCTGCGACCATTTGGCTCCCCCATGCGCGATTCTGCCGATGCATAGCCGCAGCCCGCACCTCAGGTCCACGCTGGCGCTTGCCGAGCCTTTGGGCTAGCGGGAAGCCATGTCGGCACCTCATATCGTCGCATTGGGCGGCACCCTGCGACCCGAATCCGCCACCGGACGCCTGCTCGCGGCCACGCTCGCCAAGGCCGAGGCGCGCGGCGCCCGCACCACCTTGCTCACCGGCGAGGCGATCGCCTTTCCGCATTACGAGCCGGGCAATGTCGAGGGCAATCCGGCGGTGATGCGCTATCTCGAGGCGCTGCGCTCGGCCGATGCGGTGATCGTCGGCTCGCCCGGCTATCACGGCACGCTTTCGGGCCTGGTCAAGACCGCGCTCGATTATGTCGAGGCGATGAGCAAGGACGATCGCCCCTATTTCGACGGGCTGCCGGTCGGCCTGATCGCCACCGCGGCAGGCTGGCAGGCGGCGGTCTCGACGCTGCAGGCGCTCCGCACCATCACCCATGCGCTGCGTGGCTGGCCGACGCCGATGGGCCTGGCGATCAACACGATCGAGCCGGGCGACGCGCTCGACAAGTGCAGCGGCCCGATGGACGTGATGGTCGGCCAGATCTTCAGCTTCCTCGATCGCTGATCGGGCTGGTTGCGCGCCGCTTAACTGTTTCGTGATTGTTGCAGCGCTATGCTGCCGGCCATGGACGAGGCTTCGGCACAGGAAGGCATTGGCAATCGCCGACGTGCCACGCGCACCATTCTGGCGGTCGACGACAGCCGGACCAACCTGCATGTCCTCGCGCATCGGCTCGGCCAGCTCGGCTATCTCGTCGTGCTGGCGGACAGCGGCACCCAGGCGCTCGAGCTGATCTCGGCACGCGGTTTCGACATGGTGCTGGTCGATCGGGTGATGCCCGAAGTCTCCGGCCTGCACGTGCTGCAGGAGATCCGCGGCACGCGTGACACGTCGGACCTGCCGGTGATCGTCGTCACCAGCCAGGACGATCCCGCCGGCGCGGTCGAGGCGCTGCAGGCCGGCGCCGACGATTATCTCGCCAAGCCCTACAGCTTCGAGGAGCTGGCCGCCCGTATCGAGCGCACGATGGCGCGTTCGGACCGGATGGAAGAGCTCAAGCGGTCGAACCTGGCGCTCGATGCCCGCATCGCCGCGCGCGCGATCGAACTGGGCGAGGCACGCGGCGAGCTTGCCGCCGCCCGCGCAGAGCTGGATCGCCTCCAGCGCGCCTGAGCGCCTAGCGTTCGAACCAGTGCCGGCGGAGGAAATAGCCGGTGATCAGCACCGCGACCGCCACGCACAGCGCCACCACGCCCCAGAACGCCCAAGGCTCATGCGCCCAGGGAATGCCGGCCACGTTCATGCCGAGCAGGCCGGTGATGAAGGTGAGCGGCAGGAACACCATCGCCACTACCGCGATCATCAGCGAGCGCTGGTCGATCAGTTCCGAACGCAGGTCGGTCAGCGTCTCGTGCGTCAGCGCGGCGCGCTCGCGGATGCTCTCCAGCTCTTCCGCCATGCGCGCGGCCCGGTCGGCGGCGGCGGCGAGGTGGAGCCGGTCGTCCTCGGCCAGCCATTCCACCGGCAGGCCCGCGAGTTTCTCCAGCGCGGCGCGCTGCGGATAGAGGAAGCGGCGCAGCCCGATCGCCTTCACCCGGGTCTCGTTGACCAGCCGGCGCAGGTCGAAGGCGCGGTGGCGGGAGATCTGCTCCTCGCAATCGTCGAGCGAATCGCCCAGCTCGGCGACCATCGGGTCCAGCTCCTCGGTGATCGCCTGGGCGATCGCGGCGATCAGGTCGCCCGGATCGAGGACCTTGCCGTCCTCGACCAGCTTGCGCACCGGCTGGACCGCGTTGAGCTGCTTGCGCGAGACCGAGAAGACGCAGCCGCCATGCGCGTACATCCGGATCGAGGCGAGCGGATCGGAGGTGTCGAGCGCGTCGGAGGACATGCCGCGCAGGTTGATCAGCGCCGCCGGGCCGAACAGGTCGCAGCGCGGGCGCGTCTCCATCGCGGTCAGCGCTTCGATCACCGGCTGGGCGAGCTTGGCCTCGCCGCTCAGCCAGAGCTGGGCGCGCTCGTCATTGGTATTGAGATGGATCCAGCTCAGCGCGGCATCCTTGCCCAGCGCTTCCTTCAGGATGGGCTGCTCCACCTTCCCGTCATGGACGATATAGGCAAAGCCGCTCATGCGCCGGGCTCCAGCCAGATCGAGAGCCCGGGGCCGGGCACTTCGGGTGGGGCGGAGCAGGCGATGCGCGGCGCATCGGCGCGGGCGCGGTTCAGGATGGCAGTCGGCACGCCGGGAAAATGGTACACCCGCTCGGCCTGCGCAAGCGCGCGCGCCTGGCGCAGCGTCAGATCGTCGGGGTCGTCCGAGGCAAGCGTGATGCGCACCAGCCGGGCATCTTCCGGCGCCCGCATGCGCGCAACCACGTCGCTGCCGAGTCCTTCCGCCAGCGCCGCGCCGATCGCGCGGCGGCGGTCGGCGATGTCGGGAAAGCGTGCGCGCAGCTCCGTGCGCGCCGCATGGAGCGCCTTTGCGGTCTCGCCCAGGTCGGCGGGAAGCTCGGCCTCCAGCTTCTGGCGCAGCGCCGCGGCGAGCCCGGCCGAGACGCCGCCGGTGCCGATCGCCACCAGCACCGGATCGCGTTCGACGATCGCGGGCAGGGTGAAGTCGCACAGGTCCGGGCGGTCGACGGTGTTCACGAGCACGCCGCGAGAACGCAGCCGCGCGACAATCGGTTCGGGCTCGTCCGTCGCGACGATCGCCAGCGAGGCCTGCGCCGCCTCGTCGACGATCTCGGCGCCCGCGCGTTCGAGCAGCCGGCGCTTGGCCTCCGCCGCCTCGCCGCTGCCGATCAGGATCACCGGCCGCCCTGCCAGCTTCACGAAGATCGGCAGGGCGGTCAGCGTCATCTTACTTCAGCCAGTCCGGAACCTGTTCTTCGCCCATGATCGTCTCGGCGGTGATCCGCCCCGCGACCAGTTCGAATCGCTCCCCCGACACCAGCACCTCGGGCACCAGCGCGCGGCTGTTGTAGGTGCTCGCCATGGTCGCGCCATAGGCGCCGGCGCTCTGCAGCACCGCCAGGTCGCCGCTCTTCAGTGCGTCGATCTCGCGATTCTTCAGGAACACGTCGCTGCTCTCGCACACCGGGCCGCAGACATTGGCGACCATGGTCTCGCCGCTCGGCGTCACCGAGGCAAAGCCATGATAGGCGTCGTACAGCGCGACGCGCTGCAGGTCGTTCATCGCCGCGTCGACTACCACCCAGGGATTGGTCACGCCCGGCTTCACCCACAGCACTTCGGTGAGCAGCACGCCGGCATTGGCCGAGATATGGCGGCCGGGCTCGAACATCAGCTCGACATCCCAGTCCTTCGTCACCCGCGCGACCATCTCGCCGAACGCTGCCGAGGTCGGCGGCACGTCCTCCGGCTTGTAGGCCACGCCCAGGCCGCCGCCCAGGTCGACATGGGTGATCGTGTGGCCGGCGGCGCGCAGCTCGGCGACGAGCTTGCCGACGCGCTCGAACGCGGCTTCCAGCGGCGCCAGGCTGAGCAGCTGGCTGCCGATATGCACGGCGACGCCGCGCAGGTTGATGCCTTCCAGCTTGGCCAGACGGTCGAAGATCGCCGGGGCCTGGTCGATCGGCAGGCCGAACTTGTTCTCGGCCTTGCCGGTCGAGATCTTCTCGTGCGTGCCGGCATCGACGTCCGGGTTCACGCGCAGCGCCGCCGGCGCGACCATGCCCTTGGCATGCGCGATCTCGGCAAGGACGACGCCTTCTTCCTCGAGTTCGAGGTTGAACTGGCCGATCCCGGCGTCGAGCGCCTGGTGGAGCTCCTTGCGGGTCTTGCCGACGCCGGAGAACACCACGTCCTTCGCCGGGATGCCGGCCGCGAGCGCACGCGACAGCTCGCCGCCCGAGACGACATCGGCGCCGAAGCCCTCATTGGCGAGCAGGCGCAGCACCGCGAGGTTCGGATTGGCCTTCACCGCGAAGGCGACATGGTGCCGACCGACCGGCTCCAGCCCCTTGCGGAAGGCGCGGGCGGCCTCGCGAAAGGCCTCGGTCGAATAGACATAGACGGGGGTGCCGATTGCTTCGGCGATGCGGGCGAGCGGAACATTCTCGGCGTGCAGGGTGCCGCCGATCACTTCGAAATGAGACACGGGAAAACTTCCTATTGGGCTTAGCGCGGCGGTAGGTCGTAGGCGTCGCTGCGCCGCTGGTCCGAACTCTGGATAAGGTCGTCGCTACGTGCCGGGCGCGTCTGGACGGGCGGGTTAAGCAGGTCTCCGGGCGACGGCGTCGCAGTCGCGCCATAGGGCGCTGCCGGCAGCGACGCCGTCGCCGCGGGTTTGAGCGCCGAACGGTTGCCGCAGCTCGCCAGGGCAAGTCCGCCCACCAGGGCCAGGGTCAGCAGCACCAGTCGCTTCATCACGCTTCCTCCTCGCGGCTCTTGCGCGCCGCCGCGATGGCTTCCCGTACGCGCTTCGGCGAAGTGCCGCCAAAGCTCGTCCGGCTCGATACCGAGGCATCGACGCTCAGAACGTCATATACGCGTTCATCGATCCGTGCGTCGATTTCCTTGAGTTGGGTGATCGATAGCTGATCGAGACGGATGCTTGCCGCTTCCGCTGCCGCCACCGCGCGTCCGGTGATGTGGTGTGCCTCGCGGAATGGGATGCCGCCTTCGCGCACCAGCCAGTCGGCCAGGTCGGTGGCGGTCGAGAAACCGGCCTCGGCGGCGGCGCGCATCCGGTCGAGCCGGAAAGTCGCACTTTCCACCATGCCGGTCATCGCCGCGATGCTTAGGCCGAGTAGGTCATGCGCCTCGAACACCGGCGGCTTGTCGTCCTGCATGTCCTTCGAATAGGCGAGCGGCAGGCCCTTCATCGTGATCATCAGCGAGACGAGCGCGCCGGTGATTCGGCCGCTGTGCCCGCGCACCAGTTCGGCGGCGTCGGGATTGCGCTTCTGCGGCATGATCGAGCTGCCGGTCGACCATTGATCGCTCAGCGACACGAAGCCGAAGGGCTGGCTTGCCCAGATCACGAACTCCTCGGCCAGGCGGCTGAGATGCAGCGCTGCCTGTGACGCGGCAGTGAGATACTCGATCGCGAAGTCGCGGTCGGAAACCGAATCGAGCGAGTTGCGCGTCGGCCCGTCAAAGCCGAGCGCCTTTGCCGTCGCTTCGCGGTCGAGGTTGAAGCCGGTGCCGGCCAGCGCCGCCGAGCCGAGCGGGCAGAGATTGAGGCGCGTACGGGCATCGCGAAGCCGCGAGCGGTCGCGCGCGAACATCTCGAAATAGGCCATCAGATGATGGCCGAGCGTCACCGGCTGGGCCACCTGGAGATGGGTGAAGCCCGGCATCACGCTGTCGGCATGTTCCTCCGCACGCGCCAGCAGCGCATCCTGCAGCGCGCCCAGTGCCGCCTCGGCCTGGTCGACCGCGTCGCGCACCCACAGGCGGAAATCGGTCGCCACCTGGTCGTTGCGCGAGCGGGCGGTGTGCAGGCGGCCCGCGGTCGGGCCGATCTTCTGCGCCAGCCGCGATTCGGCGAGCATGTGGATGTCTTCGAGCGCCAGGTCCTCGGGCACGCCCCCGGCTTCGAAATCGGCCGCGACTTCGCTCAGGCCCGCGTGGATCGCCGCTGCGTCCTCGGCCGCGACGATGCCCTGCGCACCCAGCATGGTCACATGAGCCTGGCTCCCGCGCAGATCCTGGCGCCACATCCGCTTGTCGAAGGGAATGGATGCGTTAATCTCGCGCATGACTGCAGACGGGCCTTCGGCGAAGCGCCCACCCCACATGGCATTGGAGCTGTCCTTGCGCTCGGCTATCTCACTTCTCCTGCTCGGCACCCTGATGATCGCGGGGTGCGATAAGCGCTCCGGGCCCGGAAGCCAAGCAAACGAAACTATCTCCGCGGCTAATGCGGCATCGGATGCGGCGTCGGCCGCTGCCGTCGCCGACAAGGGGCAGCTCGATCGCAGCCACAAGGGCGAGGCCGCGCCGGACTTCGCGTTCGTCGATCCGGCGGGCAAGAAGGTCACGCTGGCCGCGTTCAAGGGCAAGCCGGTGCTCGTCAACCTCTGGGCGACCTGGTGCATTCCCTGCCGCGCCGAGATGCCGACGCTCGACACGCTCGCCGGGCAAAAGGGCGATGCGTTGCCGGTGATCACCTTGAGCCAGGACATGAAGGGCCGCGAGTTGGTCGATCCCTATTTCGCCAAGGCGGGGTTCAAGAACCTCAAGCCCTGGACCGATCCGGACATGGCGTTCAGCCTCGGCATGAACGCCAACCTGCCTACCACCATCCTCTATGATTCGGCCGGCAAGGAAGTCTGGCGCCTGTCGGGCGAGATGGACTGGGCGGGTGCCAAGGCGGCGGCCCTGCTCGCCGAGGCGCGCTAGGATTGCCCCTCCCCGCTTCCCCGGCGAAAGCCGGGGCCCAGGGTTTCTCTGCCGTATCGCTTTTGGTTCTGGCCCCCGGCTTTCGCCGGGGAAACCAAACGGCATGCTGCACCTTGCAATGTAGGATTTCGCCTGCTCGGCTCGAGCGCCCGGCTCCCCGGGCCGTCGCTCTTTGACGCTGTAGGAAAGATAGGATCAGCCGCGCGCAACGATCGTGCGAGATGTGGCGCTTTCCCGAGGAAATAGGGAAAATAGCGGCCCGCAAAATCCGCTTTGGCCTGTACTTCGTGTACTTTGGCGAGTCGGGCCGGCCCCTGATGTAGGGGGCTTGTGCCCCGCGCCATTCTCGGGAACACTCCCCGAAATGACAGGCGAACCTACCGTCGGGCGCGACCTCCAGGGGCCGCGCATCGTCACGCTTCCCGCCCGGCCCGAGCCGATCCGCGTGCATGCCGATGAAACGGCGATCGTCGTGATCGACATGCAGAACGCCTATGCCTCGCCCGGCGGCTATGTCGACCAGGCCGGCTTCGACATCTCCGGTTCGGCCGGGACGATCGGCAAGATCGCCGCGGTGCTCGATACCGCCCGCGCCGCCGGCATGCCGGTCATCTATCTGCAGAATGGCTGGGATGCCGATTATGTCGAGGCGGGCGGCCCCGGCTCGCCCAACTGGCACAAGTCCAATGCACTGAAGACTATGCGCGCCCGGCCCGAGCTCAGCGGCAAGCTGCTGGCGCGCGGTACCTGGGATTATGAGCTGGTCGATGCGCTGGCGCCGAAGCCCGGCGACATCCGCCTCCACAAGACCCGCTACAGCGCCTTCTTCAACTCGCAGCTCGATTCGACGCTGCGCGCGCGGGGCATCCGCAACATCGTCTTCGTCGGCATCGCCACCAATGTCTGCGTCGAGAGCACGCTGCGCGACGGCTTCCACCTCGAATATTTCGGGGTGATGCTCGAGGACGCGACGCATCATCTCGGCCCGCCGATGATGCAGGAAGCCACGGTCTACAATGTCGAGAAGTTCTTCGGCTGGGTCTCCACCACCGCCGATTTCTGCGGCAGCTTCGGCCAATTGCCCCGGGAGTAAGCAATGCCCTTCGAACCGATCAACCCGCCCCAGTTCCCTACCCCGATCGCGCCCTATTCGGCCGGGGCGAAGGCGGGCAACACCGTCTATGTCTCGGGCGTGCTGGCGCTCGGCGAGGGGGGTATCGTCCTCCATGTCGGCGATGCCGCGGGCCAGACCCGGCACATCCTCGAAGTCATCAAGACCACGCTCGAGGCGGCCGGCGCGACGCTGGAGGACGTGGCGATGAACCACATCTTCCTCAAGGATTTCGCCGATTACCCCGTCTTCAACCAGATCTATGCCGAGTATTTCCCCGGCGCCAAGCCGGCGCGCTATTGCATCAAGGCGGATCTGGTGAAGCCCGATTGCCTGGTCGAGATCGCCTCGGTGGCGCATATCGGCTGATGCCCGAGGCGGCGGGCCTTTACTATGAGGAACATGGCAGCGGACCGCCGCTGATCCTCTCCGCCGGCATGGGCGGTTCCGGCAATTACTGGCGGCCCAACCTGCCCGCGCTTGCCGAGCATTACCGCCTTATTCTCTACGATCACCGCGGCACCGCCCGCTCGGACCGGACGGTCACCCCGCGGCTGGAAAGCATCGGCGACGATATCCGGCTGCTGATGGACGAACTCGGGATCGAGAAGGCCTCGATCCTCGGCCATGCGATCGGCGGCATGGGCGGACTGAGCCTGGCGCTCGACACGCCGGAGCGGGTCGACAGGCTGGTGGTGGTCAATGGCTGGGGCCGGCTCGATCCCTATACCAGGCGCTGCTTCGATGCCCGGCTGGCGCTGCTGCGCGCCTATGGCGCCGGCAAATATGTTGATGCCCAGCCGATCTTTCTGTTCCCGCCGCAGTGGATCTCCGAGAATAGCGACCGGCTGGACGAAGAGGCCAGGCACCATGTCGCCGGCTTCCCGGTCGAGATGGTCGAGGCGCGCATCCTCGAAGCGCTCGCGTTCGACCTGATCGGTCGGCTGGAAGCGACGCCGCTCGAGACGCCGGTGCTGCTGCTCGCCAGCGACGATGATGCGCTGGTCCCGCCAGCCTGCTCGCAAGTGCTTGCGCAAGCCATTCCGGGGGCGCAACTTGTCCGGATGCCCTGGGGAGGGCACGCCTGCAACGTTACCGATCCGACGGGCTTCGAAGCCCGCGTGCTCGCATTTCTGGGGAGCTAATCACATGGAAGTCGGCGTCTTCGTTCCCATCAACAACAATGGCTGGCTGATCAGCGAGAACGCGCCCCAGTACATGCCGAGCTTCGACATGAACAAGGCGATCGCCCTGAAGGCCGAGGAGCATGGCCTCGATTTCCTGCTCTCGATGATCAAGCTGCGCGGGTTCGGCGGCAAGACCGAGTTCTGGGAATATGGGCTGGAGAGCTTCACGCTGATGGCCGGCCTCGCCGCGGTCACCGAGAAGATCAAGATCTACGCCACCTGCCCCACGCTGATCATCCCGCCGGCCTTTGCTGCGCGGATGTGCAACACGATCGATTCGATCAGCCATGGCCGCTTCGGCCTGAACCTGATCACTGGCTGGCAGCGCCCTGAATACAGCCAGATGGGCCTGTGGCCGGGCGACGAGCATTTCCGCAACCGCTACCAGATGCTCGACGAGTACGCCCAGATCCTGCGCGAGCTGTGGGAGACCGGGCGTAGCGACCTGAAGGGCGAATATTACCAGATGGACGATTGCCTCGTCCGCCCCACGCCGCAGGGCGAGATGAAGATCATCTGCGCCGGCTCGTCGGACGAGGGTCTCGCCTTCTCGGCGAAATGGGCGGACTATGCCTTCTGCCTCGGCAAGGGCGTCAACACGCCCAAGGCCTTCGCCTTCAACAATGAGCGACTGGCGGAGGCGACCGCCAAGACCGGGCGCGACGTGAAGGTGTTCGTGCTGATCATGGTGATCGCCGACGAGACCGACGAGGCGGCGATGGCCAAGTGGCAGTCGTACCGCGACGGCCTGGATATCGATGCGGTACGCTGGCTGATCGACCAGGGCGCGGCCGACAAGAACAATCCGACGACCAATGTCCGCCAGCTCGCCGCGCCTGAGGGGGCGGTGAACATCAACATGGGGACGCTGGTCGGCAGCTATGAAAGCGTCGCGCGGATGCTCGACGAGATGGCGGAAGTGCCCAACACCGGGGGCGTGCTGCTGACCTTCGACGATTTCCTCGAGGGCGTCGAGAATTTCGGCACGCGCATCCAGCCGCTGATGAAGAGCCGGCAGAAGGGCTGATCGGCGCAGCTTTTCCGGGGGCGGATCGTTTCGGGGGTGGGTTTTCTCGAAGTCGGAGAGCAAGCATGAAGAAGCTGACTTCCCTCGCCGCAATGGCGATACTCCTGGCCCCGGCGCTTGCCGAGGCGCAGCAGCACCGTCCGGGCGGCGATCGCCCTGGCCAATCAGGCCAGCGCCCGCCTTCGGGAGGCAATCATGGCGGCCCCGGTGGTCCCGGTGGACCGGGTGGTCCTGGCCGGCCCAATCCCGGGCATCCGGGAACTCGTCCGCCCGCGCCGCGCCCGCCGGTGGTGCGTCCGCCTTCGCCGCGTCCGCCGGTCGCTCGCCCGCCGCACCGTCCCGGTGCAGGCCGCCCGCCCCAGTTCCGGCCGATCCACCGTCCGCCCTTCCGCTATCCGCCGGGCTATCGCTACCAGCGCTGGTCGATCGGCGGGCTGCTGCCGCTGCTCTTCCTGTCGAACAACTATTATTATGACAGCTGGTACGATCTCGGCCTCGGCGCGCCGCCCCCGGGCTATCGCTGGGTGCGCTACGGTCCGGACCTGCTGCTGGTGAACATCCGCACCCGCCGCGTCGTCGACGTGATCCGCGGCGCCTTCTACTGACCTGAAACGAAAAGGGGCGGCCCGGACAATCCGGACCGCCCCCCTTTCCGATGCCGCGTGAACGCGTCGCGGATCAGAAGCGGATCGAGAGGCCACCGGTGAAGCTCTGGCGCTTGGTGCCGGAGAACTCGACCGTATAGCCGCCCTGCACGCGCACGCCCGGCGTGACGTCCAGCCCAAGCCCCAGTGCGGCCCGGCCCGCGGTCGCTTTCCGCTCGACGCCAAAGGCGTACAAGCCCTCGGTCGTGTCCTGCAGCCCGCCCCAGGCGGACAGCGAGCCGCTGCCGAGCCGCTGCTGCACACCGAGTTCGGCATAGGGCGTGATCCCGACGCCGCCGGCCTGGAAGCCGCCCGAAACGGCGAGCGACGCGCGTCCGAACAGGCTGTTCTTGTTGAGCCGCGCGACGTTGAGCGCGAAGCCGTTGCCGCCCTGCTCGCTCAGCCCCTCGCGTCCGGCATGGATGTAGATCAGGTCGGCCCGCGGCGTGATCGCGAGCTTGCCGAAACGCAGGCGGTAATCGACGCCGCCTGCAGCCAGCCAGCTCTTGAGATTGTAGCTCGACTTCACCGCAGTCGGCGCGGCGAGCAGCTGGCGCTTCGTTTCCGCCGTGCCGCTGCTGAGTGCAGCGACGCCGTGCAGTCCGAACCCGCCCAGTCGCGCATCGGCGAAGATGCCGCCCGAGAGCTGATCCCAATCGGTACGCGCGCCGAGCCAGGCCATGGTCTGCCGGCTGCTGCCGCCGCCGAAGAAGGCGCCAACCTGGATATCCTCGTCAAGGCCATAGCCGAACCCACCCTGGAAACCGTGGCTCGAGCCATGAGTCTTCACGGCGCCCGTGTAGGAATCGCCGCCCACATCCGCAGTGCCGCCGGTGAAGCGGCCAAAGGCGAAGAAGCCGCGGCGCCCGGCATTGGCGGCGCTGTCCGCCGATACGCTGTCGAACAGCGACAGGCTGTTCTCGATGCCGAGCTGGATGACCGAGGCATAGGCTTCCGGTGTCAGCTGGGCAAAGGCCTGCTCATTCACGCTGCCAGTAGCGCTGACCAGCGCCGGCAGCGCCGCCGTATAGGTCTGCACGCTCTTGCCTGCGCCCAGCGTGGCATTGGCGTAGGCGATGCTCGCGCGAGTGTTGAGTGGATAGGTGTCGCTGTTCTGGAACTCGCTCTGGAGCTGCAGCCGGTTGCCGTTGACGACAACGAAGCCGAAGATGTCGTTCGACTTGTTGATCGTCGTGAAGCGGCCGGTGATGCCGCCCTGCGCAACCACCAGGTCGAGCCGTGCGCCAGGTGCGTTGCGGAGCGTGCCGGTGATGTCGATCCCGGCGCCATTGGCGATAACCAGCTTGCCCGAGATGTTGAGCAGGTCGCTCGCCGTCGGCGAGAGCTCGAGCAGCAGGTTCGAGCCGCTGAAGAAATGGACGTCGCCATTCACCGTCATCGTGCCCGGCGATGCGCCCGGTGAGAGGGTGCCCTCGACCAGGATGTTGCCGTTCACCGTGCCGGCGGTACCGAAAGTGGCGCCACGGGCGATCAGGACGCCGCTGGTCGCGGTGATCACGCTGCCCGCCTGTCCGATCAGCCGTCCTCCGGTGAGGGTGATCGCGGCCCAGCTGCTGGTGCCGGTGGTCGAGATCACGCCGCCATCGACGTTGAGCGCCTCGAAGCCGGTATAGGCGTTGGGATCGAGCAGCGTCGGTGCCGCATAGGTGCCGCTGGTGTTGAAGATCAGCGTGTCGGTGCCATCCCCACCGTTCCGCGCGCCGGTGATCGTGCCCGCGCCCGAGATGGTCAGGAAGTCATGGCCCGCGCCCAGGTCGAGATTGCCTTCGATCCGGCCGGATACGGTTACGATGTCACGGTTCGCGCCACCGGCCACGTTGGCGGTTAGGGTGTTGCCCGCCGTCACGTTGAACACACCGCCATCGATGCCGACGCCGTTGGCGAAGCTGGCATTCTGGTCGATCCTCAGCTCGCCCGAGATGCCGCCCGATGCTTCCAGCCGTTCGAAACCGGTCTGATGTACGGAGCTGAGCAGGCGAACCGTATTGTCGGCCTGGTGCAGCACGAGCGTGTCATTGCCCGCGCCGCCATCCACGCCGCCGGCCACGGTCGCGCCGGCGCCCAGCGTGAAGCGATTGTCCGCCCCGTCGAAGGTCACGCCGGTCGCGGTGCTGAGTCGGGTGTTGGCGCCCAGTTCGAAATTGCCGCCGGTCACGGTCACCGAATCGAAGCTGTAGTCGCCGCCGGTGAGCGCAAGCGATCCGGCGCCCTCGGAGATCAGCTTCTCGAACGAGACGATCTGCGATGCCACCACGGTGCGGCTGTCCGCCGTGCCGGATTGGACGCGCAGCGTGTTATTGCCCGCGCCGCCATCGACCCTGCCCTGGAACTTCACGCCGGCCGCGATGATGAGCTCGTTGTCGGTGTTGCCGGTGAAGTTCACCCGCTGGTTGGCGCCCAGGTCTCCAGCCAGCGTCAGCGGCGCTGTGCCGGCGATATTCGCCACTTCGAAGCCGAACATGCCGGCGATCGACGAGGCGCCGTCGAGCGTCAGGTTGAGCGTATCGGTGCCCGCGCCGCCATCGAGCGCGCCCTGGAGCAGGCCCGACAGGTGCATGGTCAGGCTGTCGTCCCCGCCGCCCAGCGAGACGCCGCCCGTCAGCCTGCCGTCGATCGTGACCAGCTGGCTGTCGTCGCTGCCAATGACATTGGCGACCGAGCCGTTGGTGCCGGAAAGCACCAGGTTCGCGCTCTCCAGGATCTCGATATTGTGATAGGTCTGGCCGTGGTCGAGGTTCACCGTCAGCGTGCCCGGGCCATAGACGCCGAACGAATTGAAGTTGGTGACCGAGCCCGGAATGCTGCCGTCCGCGCCGGCGAGGTTGAAGACGAAGGTGTTGTTCCCCGTGCCGCCGTCGATCGTGCCGGTGACCGTGCTGCCCGAGCGGGCGATATAGCGGTCGTCGCCGTCGCCGAGCAGCACGTCGCCGTGGATCGTGCCGGCATTGTTCACCGTATCGTCACCGCCGCCGAGATTGACCGAACCGTTCAGCGTGGCACCCGCTGCAAGGCCGAGCCTGTCGACCTGCGCATTGCCGAGTACCGGCGCGGTGAGCGTCGCGCCGCCGGCAATGTTCAGGTTGCCGCCTTCGAGCAGAACCTGCTGGTAGGTCGCGTCCTTGTCGACCACCAGCGCGCCCGTGCCTGAAGTCGACAGTTGCTGGAAATTGGTGAAGGTGCCGGCTGTGCTCAGGTTGCGGCTGTTGTTGGCATCGAGCTCGAAGGCGAGCGTGTTGGTGCCGCCACCACCATCGACCGGGCTGCCGACCGTGCCGGTGCCGTGCAGCGTCAGGCGATTGTCGCCGGCGCCGAAATGCACGCCGTCCGTCGCGGTGAGCGAGGCCCCGTTTCCGATCGAGAGGTTGCCCTCAACCTGCGCGGTCTGGAAATGATAGGCTTCGCCCTGGAGCGAGAGCGTGCCTGCACCACCGGCCACCAGCTTTTCGAACGAAGTGAGCTGTCCTGCCACGATCGTGCGGCTGCTCGCCGTGCCGGTGTTGATCTCGAGTGTGTCGGTGCCATCGCCGCCATTGGCGCTGCCTTCGAACACTGCGCCGGTGTCGATGATGAAGTGGCTGTCCTCGCCGTCGAAGTTCATCTGCTGGCCTGCGCCGAGATGCCCGGTGAGCGTCAGCGGCGCGGCGCCCGCGGCATTGACGATCTCGAAGCCGAACAGGTCGTTGATCGACGCGGCTCCGGTCAGGTTGAGGTTGAGCGTGTCGGTGCCCGAGCCGCCGTCCAGCGCGCCGCGCAGCACGCCGGAAAGCGCGATCGACAGCGTATCGTCACCCCCGCCCAGCGACACGCCGCCGGTGAAGTCGGCATCCTGGATCGTCACCACCTGCGCGGTGTCGTCGCCCTTGATCAGGTCGACCGTGCCGGTTCCGTCGAGCAGGGTGAGGTTGGCCTGCTCCCACAGTTCGATCGTCTCATAATTGCGGTCGAGGCCGAGGGTGAGGGTACCGGGGCCATAAGCGCCGAACGACTCGAAATTGGTGAAGCCGCCGGGGATGGAGCCGCTGTTGCCGTGCATCCGGAAGACGAACGTGTCGGTACCGTCGCCGCCGTCGATCGCGCCGGTGACCAGGCCGCCGCCAAGTGCCTCATAGCGGTCGTTGCCGGCGCCAAGGTTCAGGTTGCCATGGATGGTGCCGGAGTTGACGACATTGTCATCGCCGTCGCCCATGTCGACGTCGAAGCCGATGGTACCGGTGTTGACGAGCGTATCGCCCCCGCCGCCGAGTGCGACGCCACCGGTGATCGTGCCATTGTTGGTCAGCGATTCGACGCTGTCCGCACCGGCATTGTCGAAGGTGTATCCCGTGCTGCCCGAGGCTGAGCCGATCGTGTCGCCGGCATCGATCCGCAGCGCGATGTCGCTCAGGCGCATCGACATCTGGTCGATCGAGCCGAAGAGCGAGACCGTGCCGGTGCCAAAGCTGTTCTGCAGTTTGGTCAGCCCCTCGAAGTTGCGGAACTGGCTCATGTCGAGCTTCTTGGCATCGCTGCCGGTCAGATCGACTGCGATCCCGTCGATGCCGTCGCCGCCATCGACGCTGCCGATGATCTGGGCGCCTGAGCCCGTGACGTAATAGTCATGGTCACCGCCGAGATTGAGGTCGCCGTTGAGCGTGCCGTAATTGGCGAAGGAATCCCCAAGATCGCCGAGGTGGATGTTGCCGATGATCGTGCCGCTATTGGTGATCAGATCGGTGGAGTTCCGGGTGTGGATCGCACCGGCGATCGTGTACTCGCCATCGTCCAGCAGGCGCGCGGTTGCCAGGAAGTCTTCCTCGCCAAGCGTGTAGCCCGCGCCGCCGCGGATCGTGCCACGATTGTCGAGGGTGAAGGTCGCTTCCAGGTCGTTGCCACCATCGACGCCGATCGCGACGCCTTCGGCGCCGACTTCGATCGTGCCCAGGTTGACGACGTTGGCATTCGCCCCTGCGGTTGCCGCGCCGAAATCGAACAGCGCGCCATAGGAGATCGTGGTGCCGAACTCGTCGTCCCTGACCGCGCCCGAGCCGCCGCTGATCGTGCCGCGATTGGTCAGCGAGGCGGCGGTACGCGGACGCGGGCCGTCGGTACCAGTGGCAAAACGAACGCCGCCGCTGGCCGCGTTGGTACCGCGGATCAGGCTGTCGTTGACCACTTCCATCTTGTGCCCGGACAGCAGCAGGCCCGAATAGCCCTGGCCCGTGGCTTCGAGCGTGCCGCTATTGGTCACCCGAATCAGATAATTGGTGCCGAGGCCGTAAGGCATGCGGTTCTGCACCGCGAGCGCGTACTGCGCATCACCGGTGGGGCCGACATGGCCCGTGGTGCGAATCGTGCCCGAATTGACGATGTCGCCCATCAATTCGGTAGTCGCCTGTTCCTCGAACAGAACCAGCGCGGCCGATTCATAGGCGCTGCTGTTCTCGATCAGGCCGGTGTTGGTGAACCGGAAGGTCGGCCCGGGCCCGTTGGCAAAGGCATTGACCAGAACCGCGAGCGAGGTCTCCGTTCGGATAGAGCCTTCGTTGCGGAAGCTGGACAGGGTTTCCGCGTAGACGCCCCTCTCCTCGCCGGACCGGATGTTACCTCGATTGACGAAGTCGATATTGTTGCCGACGCCCTCGATATCGCGGATCCAGACACCGAAGCCGTCGGTGTCGATATTGGCGCTGTTCACCACGGTGCCGTCACCAATGGCCATCAGGCCATTGCCGAGCGTCTCCGCGCTCGCGACGGTGACAACCGTATCTGCACCATTAGCCTCGATGCCGTGCATCTCGAAATTGATGATGCCGGGCTGGCTCAGGATGGCGTTGCTGGCGGTGTAGGTCGCCGAGGCGCCGAACGACTTGCCATAGCCGTCGATCCCATAGCCGCCGTCGATCTGGCCGTTCACCCCATTGGTGGCGCCGGTGTAGAGGAACATGCTCTCGCCGTCGGCGAACTGGACGTCGCCTTCGATCGTCCCCGAATTGACTAGGACGTCGGTCGCGTAGCCGGTGCCCTGATAGGCGAGCTTATCGGTCGGAGCGAGGGATCCCGTCAGGGGGATGTATCGCGTGCCACCGACGATCACGCCCGCCTGCGAGCCGCCATTGGCGAACTGCCTGATCGCGTTGCGGGTGACCAGCACCTGGCCCTCGTTGCGGATCGTGGCATCGACCACCGATTCGAGCCGGCCGACATTCTCGATATAATTCGCGCCCTCGCTGGCGAGCACCGCGTTGCCGCTGGCAAGCACGATGCCGAGACCGCCACTCGCCACGCCGCTGCGCGTGCTGTTCTCGGTGAGCGTATTGTAGAGCTTGCCGCCGATCAGCTCGACGCCGACACCGCCGGCGGTCGTACCGCCATTCACCGAACCCACTGTGATCTTGGTCGAATTGAAGACTCGTCCGCTGCTCTGGATCAGCCGGACGTCCCCCATCTCCGGGTCGGTCGAGGCGATAGTGGTGTTCGCTTCCAGGAAGATGTCGGCGGATCCACCGGCGATGCCGAGGCCCTGCTGGAAGCGCACGCGGGCGCTGTCGATGAGCCGGAGCTCCTGGGCATAGGCAACATCGACAAGACCGGTATCCGAGCGTCGCCCGTCCATGTCGGCGGCGATCACGACTGTCAGCAGCGCGTCGCCATCGCCGCCCTGCTGGGCCAGGGTGGAGCCAGGCTCCACATAGATGGCCTTCTGATCGGTTGCGGCGGCACCGCCCTGGTCCTGGGCATCGAGGCTGGCGCCGACGAAGATCGTGCCGTCACCGGCAAGCCGCACCGGCTCGTGATTGAGCTTCATCTTGGCATTGGCGCCGGGCGGATCCGAACGCGAGCGATTCTCGAGGCGCAGTTCCGTGTCGTTTCCCGAGGCTTCATAGACGATACCGCCATCGAACGGGGTGCCGTCCGCCGTGACGAATTGCCTGCCCGTACCGCTCGCCGGCGTGGTGAAGACCAGATTTGCGGTCCGGCTACCGGTAGCGCGCAGCCACAGGGTGTCGAGGCCGCCGGCATCGGTGAGCGTGCCGGTTACGAGGCCGCTCAGGTCGAGCACACCGGTATCCGCGTTGACTCGGCCGATATCGGCAACGACCCGGTCGTCGCCGGTGCCCAGATGCACTTCGCGCGGGGCCTGGCCTTCCTCGAGAATCACCGGTTCGGTGCTCTGGGCGTGCGCGGCCCCGGCCAGGATGAGCGGCAGCAATGCGCTGCCCAGGAGGAGCCCCGCGCGACCCTGAAACCGGCGCGCGGACGTGCGATTCTTCAAGCTGTGGGTCGATTTCACGAGATAAGCCCCTCTTTACTGGTTCGGATGGCCGGGCGCGGACGCGGCTCGGCGGTGTTTCCGGTGGGGGCTCGGGCGCGATGCGGCCCGCATTTTGCGACATAGGCGGCTATCCAGAAGACCAAGTCGGTCATTCCGGCGGGTTTTGCGACGAGCAGGGCAAAAGTCAGTTCAGCATATGCAAGATGCCGGCAGAACGGTGTGCCGAATCTTGCCAAGGGTGCCTGAAGTATTCTGAAGCTTGGCTATGGATGTATGAGAAGAATGAATAGCCTTCTCGGCGGAATCGCCAAAATATCCTTGAGGATTATTTGCCCGTCTCGGATTTATTCTGACGATTGCGGAATATTGCATGCGCTTCCGTCGGCACCGATGCCATCGGATGCAGAGCGCATTCTCGCGCAAGATCTTCATTCAGAAGGAAAATTGGATGCCCCGTGAGGATTCGAACCTCAATTGACGGAGTCAGAGTCCGTAGTCTTACCTTTAGACGACGGGGCATCACGCGGCATCACTGCCGGCAGGCGGGGCGCAATACGGTGCTGATCCGGCGCTGTCAACGGGCCCGGTACCGTCGGCTTCTTGCTCCCGCCTCCGCTCTCCGCTAGCCTCGCTTTCAAGCACCGGCGGCAGAAAAGCCGTGACGGAACAGAACATAAGCGAGTGATATGATGGGGGATGGCACCGCCAAGATGCCCCGCGGCCGTGGTTCCGGAAAAATCCGGAGGGCACCGCCGCCGATGGAGCGGCCCCGGGAACGCCCGGTGCGCGGCCGACCGGGAGAAGCGCGCCACTATGCGGCGCTCGATCTGGGCACCAATAATTGCCGGCTGCTGATCGCGCGTCCGCAGGGGGCGGGTTTCGCGGTGGTAGATGCCTTTTCGCGGATCGTCCGGCTGGGCGAGGGGCTCGCCACCAGCGGCAAGCTTTCCGATGCCGCGATCGAACGTACGATCGCGGCGCTGCGCATCTGCGCCGAGAAGCTCAAGCGCCGCCATGTGATCCTGGCCCGATCGGTGGCGACCGAGGCGTGCCGCCAGGCTTCGAACGGATCGGCGTTCATCGAGCGGGTCTACCGCGAGACGGGCATCGCGCTCGACATCATCACCGCCGAGGAAGAGGCGCGGCTTGCCGTGCTCGGCTGCCATGCGCTGCTCGAGCCCGGCGATGGCCCGGCGCTGGTGTTCGACATCGGCGGCGGCTCGACCGAGCTGGTGCTGGTCGATTCGCGCGGCGGCGACGTGCCCCGCATCCTCGACTGGCACAGCGCGCCTTGGGGCGTCGTCTCGCTTACCGAGGCATCGGGCAGCGCCGAGACCGCCGAAGACCGGGCCGCGCTCTATGCGAGCATGCGGGCACGGGTGGCGGAGAGCTTCGCGCCCTTCGCCAGCCGCCTTCGCACCCCGCGCGGCACCCGGCGGCTGCTGGGTACCTCCGGCACCGTCACCACGCTTGCCAGCGTGCATCTGGGGCTTGCGGCCTATGATCGCTCGGTGGTCGACGGCCTGATCGTGCCCGCGCCGGCGATGCGCGAAGTGAGCCAGCGAATCTCGGGCATGAGCATGGCCGAGCGCAGCCAGGTGCCGTGCATCGGATCGGAACGCGCCGATCTGGTCGTCGCCGGCTGCGCGATTCTCGAAACGATCCTCGACCTTTGGCCCGCAGAGCGGCTAGGGATCGCCGACCGCGGCATTCGCGAGGGAATCCTCCGCCGCCTGATCAACGGGAGAATCTTGTGAGCAGAGGCGGCGGACGCGGCCATACCCGCGTGCTGACTGCGCGCAAGCGCACCGCGCAATCGACCCGCTGGCTCGAACGCCAGCTCAACGATCCGTACGTCAAGCGCGCCAAGGCCGAGGGCTATCGCAGCCGCGCGGCCTACAAGCTGATCGAGCTCGACGAGAAGTTCGGGTTCCTCAAGGGCAAGAAGCGGGTGCTCGACCTCGGCATCGCGCCGGGCGGCTGGACCCAGGTGGTGCGGCGGCGCCTGCCCAAGGCGCCGGTGGTCGGCATCGACCTGCTGCCCGTCGATCCGATCGATGGCGCGATCATCCTCCAGATGGACTTCATGGACGATGCCGCGCCCGACCGGCTGATCGAGGAACTGGGCGGCAATCCCGACCTCATCATCTCGGACATGGCGGCCAACACCGTCGGCCATCCGCAGACCGACGCGCTGCGGACCATGGGCCTGGTCGAGGCCGCGTTCGACTTCGCGATCCAGGTGCTCGAGCCGGGCGGCGATTTCGTCGCCAAGGTGTTTGCCGGTGGTGCCGATTCGCAGTTCGTCGCCGCGATGAAGCGCAGCTTCGCCACCGTGAAGCACGCCAAGCCGCCGTCGAGCCGCAAGGGGTCGGTCGAGTGGTTCGTGGTGGCGCAGGGCTTCAAGGGGCGGAAGGCGGAGCCGGACGGGGCGTGAAACTGTCCGGCCGCAAGCGTGAGGACGTCACGATCCATGGCATTCGGCTGAAGGTCCGCCCTGGAACGCAGCCTCTGCCCAGCCCTTTGATCGCGGCCTATGTTACGGCTTTCTCGGTTGCCGCCGAGCCGCGTGAAGCGGTGGTAAAGAGTGTCCGCGCGCTTCAGGCCATGGGCTATGATTTCGAAGATGTGTTGCCCGAAGGCCTGATGCTGCCACTGGCCGGCTGGGGTGAATATGTTGCCCAAGCGTGGCCTGAATTCAGCGAAGAATTCCCTTCTCAGGACGAGATCGCCGCGCACCTCGCGGAAGACGGGGTAGTGTTCAGCCCCTTCGCCGGCTTCGACCGGGAATAGCCAAACAAAGCAAAAGGGCCGGAGTTGCCCCCGGCCCTTCTCTATCTCTTGCCCGTCGCGGCAAAGCCACGCCGTCGATCGGGCGATGCCCGCCGGCCGGCATGCGGCTTGTCCTGGGCCAGCTTGCGCTGGCCTCGGGCCGCATGCTCAGCCGTCGTAGTCGCCGCCCAGATTCTGGTTGCGCGGCGGGGCAGCGGCGGTGAGGCGGAGCGCCTCGGCCGACGCGGCGATCGAGCCGACTTCGTCCGGTGCTTCCTCGTCGTCGATCTGGACGCGCTGCAGGCTCGACACCACGGCTTCTTCCAGGTGCGTCGGGCGCACGGTCTCTTCGGCGATTTCGCGCAGCGCGACGACCGGGTTTTTATCGCGGTCGCGATCGAGGGTCAGCTCGGCGCCGCCCGAGATCTGGCGGGCACGCTGCGCCGCGAACAGCACGAGATCGAAACGGTTGGGAACCTTGTCGACGCAATCTTCGACAGTGACGCGCGCCATCTACGCTTCCTTGAAAAACGGAGTGTCCGGGAAAGGCGGCGATCTAGGGCCCGGCTGCGGAAAAGTCAAGAAAATGGGCTTGCGGCCCCGGCTGCCGAACCGAATCGGGTGCGGCGCGTTGGGAACGCTGTCGCAACGTTCAGTGGAACCGCATGGAAGCGCTCGCCCCCCTTGCCCCCGTCCCGCCGCTCCCGCATCACGGCCCGATGGAATTTTCCCAGCCGAGCTTCGAGGTCGAGGGCAACCGGCTGACGCTGCTGCCCGACGGCCCCGAGCGGCTGGAAGCGCTGCTCGACCTGATGCGCCGCGCCGAACGGTCGCTGCGCGTGCTCTACTACATCTATGTCGATGACGAGGCCGGTGCCGCAGTGCGCCAGGCGCTGATCGACGCGGCGGCGCGCGGCGTGAAGGTCAGCCTTATCGTCGACGGGCTGGGCAGCGAGCATGCCCAGAGCCGGCGCTTCTTCGACCCGCTGCACGAGGCGGGGGTGGAGGTGTGCCGCTTCGTGCCGCGCTGGGGGCGGCGCTACCTGCTGCGCAACCACCAGAAGCTGGCGCTGGCCGACGAGGAGCGGGTGATCGTCGGCGGGTTCAACATCGAGGACAGCTATTTCGGCACGATCGCCGAGGAAGCATGGCGCGACCTCGGCCTGCTGGTCGAGGGGCCGGCGGCGCGGCGGCTGGTCGGCTATTTCGATTCGCTGTCGAACTGGGCCAAGCAGCCGCGGCCGTCGCTGCGCCGGCTCGGCCGCACCTTGCGTGCCTGGAGCGAGCCTGAGGGCAAGACCCGCTGGCTGCTCGGCGGGCCGATGCGGCGGCTCTCGCCCTGGGCGCGGGTGGTCAAGCGCGACATGGAGCAGGCTAGGTCGATCGACATCATCGCCGCCTATTTCGCCCCCAATCCGGCGATGCTCCGCCGGCTCGACCGGGCGGGCAAGCGCGGCGAGGTGCGGCTGGTGCTGCCCTCCAAGCTCGATCACGGCGCGGCGATCTGGGCGGCGCGCTTCACCTATGCGGGCCTGCTGCGCAAGCGCGTGCAGATCTACGAGTATCAGCCGACCAAGCTGCACGCGAAGCTGTTCCTGATCGACGACGTGGTGAACATCGGCTCGGCCAATTTCGACATCCGCTCGATGTTCCTCAACCTCGAGCTGATGTTCCGGATCGAGGACAGGGCGTTCGCTGCCTATATCCGCGGCTTCATCGACGGCGAGATCGCGCAGTCAGAGCGGATCACCCCCGAGCTCTACAAGGCGCGCACCGGCCCCTGGATGCGGATCAAGCAGGCGGCGGCGTATTTCGTGATGGCGGTGCTCGATTATAACGTCACGCGGCGGCTGAACTTCGGCGCCAAGGGCACTCGCCTCAATCCTTGACGGTCTCCATCGCCACATAGGTGGAGGTGCTGGCGACGTGCGGCAGGCTGGAGATCTTCTCGCCGAGCACGATCCGATATCGGCGGATATCGGCGGTGCGGACCTTGAGCAGATAGTCGAAATTGCTCGCCAGCATGTGGCATTCCTCGACCTCGGGGATGCGCCGGACGGCGGCGTTGAACTCCTGCAGCGCTTTTTCGCGGGTATCGGCCAGCTTCACCTCGGTGAAGGCGATATGATCGAGCCCCAGTCTTGCCGGATCGATGATCGCGCGGAAGCCGCGGATCACGCCGCTGTCGGTCAGCCTCTTCAGGCGAACCTGCGCCGGGGTCTTGGACAGCCCCACCCGCCTGGCGAGCTCGGTGACCGTCATCCGGCCATCTTCAGCCAGGGCGGCGAGGATCTTGCGGTCGAAATCGTCCAATTCGACTGCGAGGGCGGGTTTTTTCATGATTTCCGCCTAGCAGATGCGCGATAATATGGCGATCCCGCCTGCGAAGTGGCGCTGATAAGTCGGATCGACCTGCGCGAAGCGATTATATTGTGCCTATGACCCAGCCCGCGCCCTTCGCTGCCTTTGCTCCACCCGTCCGCGAGCCGACTCCGCTCCGCCAGGCGATCACCGCCGCCTATCGGCGTGATGAGGCCGAGGCGCTGGCCCCGCTGATCGCGGCGGCGACGCTTGATGAGGGCACCCGCGCCGCGATCCGTGCAACCGCTACGCAGCTCGTCACCGGGCTGCGCGCCCGCAAGCGCAGCGGCGCGGTCGAATCGCTGGTCCAGGAATATGCGCTGTCGAGCGAGGAAGGTGTGGCGCTGATGTGCCTGGCCGAGGCGCTCCTGCGCATCCCCGACGACGCCACCCGTGACGCGCTGATCCGCGACAAGCTGGCCGATGGCGACTGGCGCGCGCATCTCGGCGGCAAGTCGCTGTTCGTCAACGCGGCGACCTGGGCGCTGGTGGTGACGGGCAAGCTGGTCGACAGCGCCGATGATCGCGGGCTGGGCGCCGCGCTGATGCGGGTGGTCGCGCGCGCCGGCGAGCCGGTGATCCGCAAGGCGATCGACCTGGCGATGCGGATGATGGGCGAGCAGTTCGTTACCGGCGAGACGATCGCCGAGGCATTGAAGCGCGCGCGGCACGAAGAGGCCAAGGGCTTCCGCTACAGCTATGACATGCTTGGCGAGGCAGCGACGACCGGCGCGGACGCAGAGCGCTATTACCGCGATTACGAGAATGCCATCCATGCGATCGGCAAGGCGTCCGCCGGGCGCGGCATCTATGAAGGACCGGGCATCTCGATCAAGCTGTCGGCACTGCATCCGCGCTACAGCCGCGCCCAGGCCGACCGGGTGATGAGCGAGCTGCTGCCCCGGGTGAAGACGCTGGCAGCGCTGGCGCGCCACTACGATATCGGCCTCAACATCGATGCCGAGGAAGCCGACCGGCTGGAGCTGTCGCTCGACTTGCTCGAGAGCCTGGCGCTCGATCCGGACCTGGCCAATTGGGACGGGCTCGGCTTCGTCGTCCAGGCCTATGGCAAGCGCTGCCCCTTCGTGCTCGACTGGATCATCGAACTGGCCGGCCGCGCACACCGCCGGATCATGGTGCGCCTCGTCAAGGGCGCGTATTGGGATGCGGAGATCAAGCGCGCCCAGGTCGACGGGCTTCGCGGCTTCCCGGTCTATACCCGCAAGCGCCACACCGACGTCGCCTATGTGGCGTGCGCCCGCAAGCTGCTGGCGGCGACCGACCGGGTGTTCCCGCAATTCGCCACCCATAATGCCCAGACTCTGGCGACGATCTACCAGCTCGCCGGCCCGGACTTCGCGGTCGGCAAGTACGAGTTCCAGTGCCTGCACGGCATGGGTGAACCGCTTTACGAGCAGGTGGTGGGTAGCGCGAAGCTCAACCGGCCGTGCCGCATCTATGCGCCGGTCGGCACGCATGAGACCTTGCTTGCCTATCTGGTGCGCCGCCTGCTGGAGAATGGCGCCAACTCCTCCTTCGTGAACCGGATCGCGGATCCGGAGATCCCGGTTTCCGAGCTGGTCGCCGATCCGGTCGAGCAGGTGCTGGCGATGGCGAAGCCGGGTGCGCCGCACGACCAGATCGCGCTGCCGCATGCGCTCTATCCCGATCGCCGTAACTCGGACGGGCTCGACCTGAGCGATGAAGATGCGCTGGCGGCGCTGAGCGAGGCGCTGCGCGAGAGCGCCGCGATCGACTGGCGTTCGGCGCCGGCAGATGGCCTGGGCACGGAACGCACGGTGCTGAACCCGGCCGATCATCGCGACGAAGTCGGCGTGGTGGTCGAGGTCTCGCCCGAGGCTGCGACGGCCGCGGTCGCACGCGCGGCCGCGTCGGACTGGGCGTCCACCCCGGTCGCCGAGCGTGCCGCGATGCTCGAGCGTGCCGCCGATGCGATGCAGGCGCGGATGCCGGTGCTGCTCGGGCTGATCGTGCGCGAGGCGGGCAAGTCGCTGCCCAATGCGATCGCCGAAGTGCGCGAGGCGATCGATTTCCTGCGCTATTATGCGGCGCAGGTGCGGGCAACCTTCGGGGCCGGGCAAGTGCCGCTGGGTCCGGTGGTCTGCATCAGCCCGTGGAACTTCCCGCTGGCGATCTTCACCGGCCAGGTTGCCGCGGCGCTGGTCGCGGGCAATCCGGTGCTCGCCAAGCCGGCCGAGGAGACGCCGCTGATCGCCGCCCAGGCGGTGGCGCTGCTCCATGACGCGGGCGTGCCGGCGGATGCGCTGCAGCTCGTGCCGGGCGACGGCCCGATCGGCGCGGCTTTGGTGGGCGCGGCGGAGACGGCGGGGGTGATGTTCACCGGTTCGACCGAAGTCGCCCGGCTGATCCAGCGCCAGCTTGCCACCCGCCTGTCGCCCGCCGGCAAGCCGATCCCGCTGGTCGCCGAGACGGGCGGGCAGAATGCGATGATCGTCGACAGCTCGGCGCTGGCCGAACAGGTGGTGGCGGACGTCATCGCCTCGGCGTTTGACAGCGCCGGCCAGCGTTGTTCTGCGCTGCGCATCCTGTGCCTGCAGGAGGAAGTCGCCGATCGCACGCTGGCGATGCTCAAGGGCGCGCTCAAGGAACTGCGCATCGGGCGGACCGATGCGCTCAATGTCGATACGGGCCCGGTGATCACTGCCGAGGCGCGCGGCAATATCGAGAACCACATTGCGCAGATGCGGTCGCGCGGCCATCGGATCGAACAGCAGGACCTGCCGGCCGCCGCCGGGCATGGCACCTTCGTGCCGCCGACGATCATCGAGATCGATGCCATCGCCGATGTCGAGCGCGAAGTGTTCGGTCCGGTGTTGCACGTGCTGCGCTACGCCCGTGACGATCTGGGCGAGCTGATCGATGCGATCAACGCGACCGGCTATGGCCTGACCTTCGGCCTGCACACCCGGCTCGACGAGACCGTCGCCGAAGTCACGGCGCGGGTGAAGGCGGGCAATCTCTATGTGAACCGCAATGTGATCGGCGCGATCGTCGGCGTGCAGCCGTTCGGCGGGCGCGGGCTTTCGGGCACCGGGCCCAAGGCAGGCGGGCCGCTCTATCTGGGGCGGATGGTCGCGGATGCGCCGGTCGCGGTCGAATCGACCAGTGCGGCGCCGACGCTGCTCGCCGGGTTCATCGGCTGGCTCGATGCGCAGGGCGAGGACAGGGCGGCGGCGACCGCGCGGCGCTATGGCGCGGAATCGGCGCTGGGGCTGGAGCGCGAGCTGCCAGGGCCGGTGGGCGAGCGCAACCTCTATGCACTCCATCCGCGTGGCCGGGTGCTGCTGCGGGCGGAGACGCCGGCGGGGTTGTACGAGCAGATGGCGGCGGTGCTGGCGACCGGCAATCGCGGCACGATTGAGGGCGTACCGCTGCCGCAAGGCCTGCCGGCGGATGTCGCCGCTGCCTTTGCGCCAGATGCCGCCGAGCCGCTTGCCGCTGCGCTGGTCGAGGGTGAGGCCGGGCCGCTGGCCGCCGAGCTGGCCGGGCGCGAGGGACCGATCGTCTCGCTCTTCGCGGCCGGTGCCTCGGGCTATCCGCTCGACCTGCTGCTCGAGGAAGTGTCGATCTCGATCAACACCACCGCGGCCGGCGGCAATGCCAGCCTGATGACGATCGGTTGATCGACGGGCGGCTGACGCGCGGGCTTGATCGGCGGGGCGGCGGACCCGCATAGGAAGGGCGATGAAGAAGGTCGCGCCCCGCTCCGCCGCCCGCCCGGTCTCGCACCAGGGCATGAAGCTGATCCCTGGCGGCAGCTTCATGATGGGATCGGAGCAATTCTACGAGGAGGAGCGCCCGCTCCGCCGGGTGCGGGTGGACAGCTTCTGGATCGATGCGACGCCGGTCACCAACGCGCAGTTTGCCGCGTTCATCGACGCGACCGGATACCGGACCTTTGTCGAGAAGGCTCCCGATCCGAAGGACTATCCGGGGATGGACCCGGCGCTGGCGGTGCCGGGTTCGCTGGTCTTCCAGCGCACGCCCCAGCCGGTATCGCTCGACGATCATGGCCAGTGGTGGGCGTTCGTGCCCGGTGCCGACTGGCGGCATCCAACCGGTCCGGACAGCAGCATCGCGGGGATCGAGGACCATCCGGTCGTCCATGTCGCGTTCGAGGATGCCTATGCCTATGCCAAATGGGCGGGCAAGGCGCTGCCGACCGAGGCCGAATGGGAGTTCGCGGCGCGCGGCGGACTGGTCGACAAGGAATATGCCTGGGGCGACGAGCTGGCGCCGGGCGGCGCGATCCTCGCCAATTACTGGCAGGGCATGTTCCCCTTCGCGACGCTCAAGCCCGACGACCAGTATCGCACGACGGCGGCCGGCAGCTTCCCGGCCAATGGCTATGGCCTTTCCGACATGATCGGCAATGTCTGGGAGTGGACGCGCGACTGGTATGGCGCGCCGCAGCCGGGCAAGGGCAGCTGCTGCGAGGCGGTGAACCCGCGCGGCGCCACGATCGGCGACAGTTTCGAGTCGCATGCGCCGGGAGCGAAGATCGGGCGGCGGGTGCTCAAGGGCGGCTCGCATCTGTGCGCGGTCAATTATTGCCAGCGCTACCGGCCGGCGGCGCGCCATCCCCAGCAGATCGATAGCGCGACCAGCCATATCGGCTTTCGCTGCGTCTCGCGGAAAGTCTAGGCCACCGCCGGTCGCAGGCATGGCGCACCCAAACCATGTGGTGCTTGCCTCCCCGCCCGGTGCGGGGCATGGGATAGGGGTCTGCCGCGAGGCATATTCTACAAGGCGGGAAGCCGGGAAAAGGGCATGAAGGACAAACTCGTAGTGCTGATCGGCGGCGGCGGTTTCGTCGGCCGCTATGTTGCCCAGGAACTGCTTGCCGCGGGCGCCCGGGTGCGCATCGCGCAGCGCCGTCCGCGCGACGCCTGGTTCCTCAAGCCGCTCGGCGATCTCGGCCAGACCCAGTTCGTCGCCGCCGACGTGACCCGGCCCGATTCGGTCGTCGCCGCGGTGGCCGGCGCCGACGCCGTCATCAACCTGGTCGGCGTGCTCAAGGGCGATTTCGATGCCGTCAACGCCGGTGGCGCGCGCAATGTCGCCGAAGCCGCCAGGGCGGCCGGTGTCGGGACGCTGATCCATTTCTCCGCGCTGGGCGCCGAGGCGGATTCCGCCTCCGCCTATGGCCGGACCAAGGCGGCGGGCGAGGCGGCGGTGCGCCAGGCGTTCCCGGACGCGATCCTCCTGCGCCCGTCCTTCATCTTCGGCCGCGAGGACCAGTTCACCAATCGCTTCGCCGCGATGGTCGGCATGGGGCCGGTGGTGCCGGTGCTGCGCGCGGACGTGCGCTTCCAGCCGGTCTATGTCGTCGACGTCGCCAGGGCAGTCGCCGCCGCGCTCGCCGATCCGGAAGCGCATGCGGGCAAGACCTATGCGCTGGCCGGTGCCGACACGCTGACCATGGCGGGCCTGTTCCGCTGGCTGGCAGGGGCGACGGGCCACAACCCGACCTTTGTCGAGCTGCCCGATGCGATCGGCGCGCTGATCGCGGCACTGCCGGGCACGCCGATCACGCGCGACCAGTGGCGCATGCTCCAGGCGGACAATGTCGCGGGCGACCTGCCCGGGCTCGCCGCGCTGGGCGTGGTGCCGACGCCGCTCGCCACCGCCGCACCGGCCTGGCTGGTGCGCTACCGGCGCCATGGCCGCTTCGGCAAGCTCGCCGCCTGACCCTTTCTATCCGCGCCCGTCGGCGCATCGGAGCCTGATCTCGCATGAGCGAAACCCTCGTCGCGATCCTCCTCGGCATTGTCGAGGGGATCACCGAATTCCTGCCGGTCTCGTCGACCGGGCATCTGATCCTCGCTTCCGAGCTGATGGGCTATGATTCCGCGACCTGGGGGATGTTCAACGTCGTCATCCAGCTCGGCGCGATCCTGGCGGTGGTCGTGCTCTACTGGAGGACCTTCTGGGCAGTGGCTGAAGGGCTCATCAAGCTGAACCCGGTCTCGATCCGCTTCGTGCGCAACCTGCTGATCGCCTTCATCCCGGCGGCGGTGATCGGCCTCGCGCTCCACAAGTATATCGAGGCGCTGCTTGGCCAGCCGATGGTGGTGGCCTGGGCGCTTGTAATCGGCGGTATCGCCATCCTGGTGATCGAGCGGCTGGCGAAGACCGCCACGATCCACGGCATTGCCGAGATCCCGCTGGTCCGCACGATCGGCATCGGCTTCATCCAGTGCATCGCGATGATCCCGGGCGTCAGCCGCTCGGGCGCAACGATCATGGGCGCGCTCAGCCTGGGCGTCGAGCGGCGCACCGCAGCCGAGTTCAGCTTCTTCCTCGCCATCCCGACCATGCTCGGTGCGACCGTGCTCGAGCTCGCCAAGAATCGCGACGCGATCGCATCGGCCCGGGTCGGCTGGGACGAGATCGGGATCGGCTTCGTCACGGCCTTCCTCGTCGCGATCGTGGTCATCAAGCTGTTCGTCGGCATCGTCTCCAAGCACGGCTTCGCACCCTTTGCCTGGTACCGAATCATCGCCGGCATCGGTGCGATCGCCTGGCTCTCGATGCGATAAGGTCCGGATCGGCCATAAAATGGCGCAATAATCTTCCAAATTTGCGCCAAAACCGCCGAAAAACACAATATATGTCAGCTTTACTGACTTTTATCGACTCGCTTGCGGCGTTAGGCGCGCTGCATGGCGGAAACGATGCTCAAATTCGTTGGAACGGCGCAGGCTTATCCCGGCAAGCGCGAGGCGGAACTGCGTGCGGAGGATTTCCGCGAGATCGCGGATCGCTATGCGGTGCCCAGCGCCGAGGAACAGTCGAGCCGCTGCTCGCAATGCGGCGTGCCCTATTGCTCGGTGCACTGCCCGCTCCACAACCATATCCCGGACTGGCTGCGCCTGACCGCCGAGGGGCGGCTGCGCGAAGCCTATCAGCTGTCGAACAGCACCTCGACCATGCCCGAGATCTGCGGCCGCATCTGCCCGCAGGACCGGCTGTGCGAAGGCAATTGCGTGATCGAGTTCTCGGGGCATGGTGCGGTCACCATCGGCTCGGTCGAGAAGTTCATCACCGACACCGCCTGGGAAGAAGGCTGGGTGGAACCGGTCGCGGTCGGCCCGGCGCGCGGCCAGTCGGTCGGCATCATCGGTGCGGGTCCGGCCGGGCTCGCCGCCGCCGAATACCTTCGCGAATATGGCTATGACGTGCATGTCTATGACCGGCATGACCGCGCCGGCGGGCTGCTCACCTATGGCATCCCCGGCTTCAAGCTGGAAAAGCATGTCGTCATGCGCCGCATCGAGCGGCTCGAGCAGGGCGGCGTGGTCTTCCATCTCGGTTTCGAAGTCGGCCGCGAAGCCAATCTCGACGAACTGCGCAAGCGCCACACCACGCTGCTGATCGCCACCGGCGTCTACAAGGCGCGCGGCATCCAGGCGCCCGGCGTCGGCGCCAAGGGAATCGTCGAGGCGCTCGACTATCTCACCGCGTCGAACCGCAAGGGCTTCGGCGATGCCGTGCCCGCGTTCGATGATGGCAGCCTCGATGCCAACGGTAAGCATGTCGTGGTGATCGGCGGCGGCGACACCGCGATGGACTGCGTGCGCACCGCCGTGCGCCAGGGTGCCACCTCGGTGAAGTGCCTCTATCGCCGCGACCGCGCCAACATGCCGGGCTCGCAGCGCGAGACCGCCAATGCCGAGGAGGAAGGCGTCGAGTTCGTCTGGCTTTCCGCCCCCGAAGCCTTTGACGGCGTCGACACGGTCACCGGCGTGCGCGCCAGCCGCATGCGCCTCGGTGCGCCCGACGCCTCGGGCCGCCGTGCGCCGGAAGTCGATCCGGGCGGCGCGTTCCAGCTCAAGGCCGATCTCGTCATCAAGGCGCTCGGCTTCGAGCCCGAGGACCTGCCGCGGATGTTCGGTGCCGAGGAACTGGGCGTCACCCGCTGGGGCACGCTGCGCACCGACGGGCGCACGATGATGACCAGCCTCGACGGCGTTTTCGCAGCGGGCGATATTGTCCGCGGCGCGAGTCTCGTCGTCTGGGCGATTCGCGACGGCCGCGATGTCGCGGCGCACATGCATGCCTGGATGCGCGCCCGTGCCGATACCGCGCGGGCTGCCTGAGGAAGTCGTCCCGATGAAGCCCTTGCTTGCCGCCCTTGCCCTTGGTGTCGCCGCCCTCCCGGCCTCGGCCTTTGCCGCCGCGCCGGTGAGCGCGCCTGCGGCCGAAGGTGATCTCCAGAAGCTCGTCGCGCTGATGGCGCCCGAGGATTCGATCGGGCGCATCGCCGGCCGCGCCTTCGACCTCGGCATGGACCAGCAGCTGGCCGCCGACCCGAAGATGAAGGCGGCCTATGACGCCAATCCCGGGCTGCGCGAGCAGGTCGGCGGGCAGCTGCGCGGCCAGTTCACGCGCATCCTGGTCGCGGCTTTGCCGTCGCTGCGCGGCGAGATCGAGACCATCCTCAAGGCCGAGCTCACCCCGGGCGAGATCGCCGACACGCTGACCTTCTTCGCCAGCCCGACGGGCCAGAAGGTGCGCACCGAAGTCTATGAGGCGATGGGCAACGCGCCGGGCCAGTCGCCGCAGGAAATGCAGCAGGCGGCAATGGCGGCGGTGATGGCGAAGATGACGCCCGAGGATTATCCGGCGCTGATGGCGTTCGCCGGCAGCACCGCGGCGCAGAAGATGGGCAGCCTCAACCCGAAGATCGCCGCGGCCAGCCAGGCTTGGGCGCTCAAGCTGGTCGCCGCCAATCGCCCGCAGATGGAAGGTTTCGCGACCCGCGCTGCGGCGGAGTATCTGGCGAAGAAGAAGGGCGGCCAGTGAAGGCGTGGCGCCTTGCCGCGACGCTGCTGCTCGCGCCGCTCCTGGCGCCGGCGCCGCTGCTCGCGCAGGGCGTGGCCGAGGCATCGCCCGCTGCCGCGCTCGCGAAGCGTATCGCGAACCTCACCTTCGCGCCCAGTGCTGACGCACGGCAGGCATTTGTCGATTCCTTTGTGAAGAAGTTCGCCGAGGGGCTTGAGAGTGACGCGGGGAGCCGGGCACTTTTCAAGCAGCACCCGGCGGCACGCGATGCGGCGCTGCGCGCGGCCCAGCAGGGCGCCGGCGAGCAATATGACGCGGCCTTCGCACCGGCGCTGACCGATACCGTCGCGGCATTCTATCGGGAGCATTTCTCGCTCGCCGAGCTGGTCGAGATCGAGCGCTATTATGCCAGTCCGCAATCGGCGCGCGTGATCCGCAGCTTCTCCTCGCCGGGCGGCGCCGCCGAAGTGGCCGCGGCCAAGGCGGATCCCGTGGTGGTGGCCTATCGGGCATCGCCCGTCGGCACGAAGGAACATGCGCTCACCGGGGCGCTGGCGACCGCGGTGGTCAACAACAGCGTCACAACCGGGCAGCGCGTGGCCCAGGCAATTCTTCCCAAGGTGCGGCAGGCAGTACGCACGGCAACGAGCAGTTCGAGGCAGCAATGATCAGCACCCTTTCCACCGAACGTGAGCGGCTGGCTCGCGAGGGCATGTACCGTCCCGAGTTCGAGGGCGATGCCTGCGGCGTCGGCATGGTTGCCGCGACCGACGGGCAGCCCTCGCGCCGCGTCGTCCAGTCGGCGATCGATGCGCTGAAGGCGGTGTGGCACCGCGGCGCGGTCGATGCTGATGGCAAGACGGGCGACGGTGCAGGCCTGCATGTCGACCTGCCGGTGCGCTTCTTCGACGATGCGATCGCCGCGGGCGGGCACCGCGTGCTGCCGAACCGGCTGGCCGTGGGCATGGTGTTCCTGCCGCGCACCGATCTGGGCGCGCAGGAAGCGTGCCGTACGATCGTCGAGTCCGAGATCATTGAGGCGGGCTACACCATCTATGGCTGGCGCCAGGTGCCGGTCGATGTCTCGGTCATCGGCATGAAGGCGCAGGCGACGCGCCCCGAGATCGAGCAGATCATGATCGCCGGTCCGCAGCCGGACGCGATGGACGCCGCCGAGTTCGAGAAGGAGCTCTATCTGGTGCGCCGCCGGATCGAGAAGGCGGTGATCGCCGCGCAGATCAGCGGCTTCTACATCTGCTCGCTGTCGACCCGCTCGATCATCTACAAGGGGCTGTTCCTCGCCGAGAGCCTGTCGGACTTCTATCCGGACCTCAAGGACGAGCGCTTCACCAGCCGCGTCGCGATCTTCCACCAGCGCTATTCGACCAACACCTTCCCGCAATGGTGGCTGGCGCAGCCGTTCCGTTGCCTTGCCCATAACGGCGAGATCAACACGATCCGCGGCAACAAGAACTGGATGCGCAGCCACGAGATCAAGATGGCGAGCATCGCGTTCGGCGAGCGCAGCGAAGACATCAAGCCGGTGATCCCGGCGGGCGCATCGGACACCGCCGCGCTCGACGCGGTGTTCGAGGCGATCTGCCGCTCGGGCCGCGACGCGCCGACCGCCAAGCTGATGCTGGTGCCCGAGGCATGGGACGATACGACGCCCGAGGGGCACCGGGCGATGTACAAGTATCTCGCCTCGGTGATGGAGCCGTGGGACGGTCCGGCCGCGCTGGCGATGACCGATGGTCGCTGGGCGGTTGCCGGCGTCGACCGCAATGCGCTGCGTCCGCTGCGCTACACCCAGACCAGCGATGGACTGCTGATCGTCGGCTCCGAGACCGGCATGGTCCAGATTCCCGAATCGACCGTGGTCGCCAAGGGCCGGATGGGTCCGGGCCAGATGATCGCCGTCGATCTCGATCAGGGCGTGCTGCTCTTTGACAAGGCGATCAAGGACCAGGTCGCCGGCGAGCATGACTATGCCGGCATGATCGGCGAGTTCATGACCGTGGCGGACCTGCCCGAGCCGGAGGCAGCGCCGCTGCGCTTCGACCGTGCCGAGCTGACGCGCCGCCAGGTTGCGGCAGGGCAGACGCTCGAGGACATGGAGTTGATCCTTGCTCCGATGGTCGAGACCGCCAAGGAAGCGATCGGCTCGATGGGCGACGATACGCCGCTGGCGGTCATCTCGGACAAGCCACGGCTGATCAGCCAGTTCTTCCGCCAGAATTTCTCGCAGGTCACCAACCCGCCGATCGACAGCCTTCGCGAGCGCCAGGTGATGACGCTCAAGACGCGCTTCGGGAACCTGGCCAACATTCTCGATGCCGATGGCGGGGGCTCGAAGGTGCTGGTGCTCGAAAGCCCGGTGCTGACCAATGGCGACTGGGAGCGGCTGCGCGCCCATTTCGGCAGCCAGTCGGCCGAGATCGACTGCACCTTCCCGGCGGGCGGCAGCCCGGAGGACCTGCGCGAGGCGATCAAGCGCATCCGCTATGAAGCCGAGCAGGCGGTCCGCGCCGGCTGCACCGAGCTGTTCCTCACCGATGAGCATGTCTCGGCCGATCGCGCGGCGATCGCCGGCGTGCTGGCGGCGGCGGCGGTGCACACGCATCTCGTCCGCCGCGGCCTGCGCTCCTATGCCAGCGTCAATGTCCGTTCGGCCGAATGCCTCGACACCCATTATTACGCGGTGCTGATCGGCGTCGGCGCGACCACGGTGAACGCCTATCTGACTGAAGCCTCGATCGCGGATCGCCACGGCCGCGGCCTGTTCGGCGACATCAGCATCGAGGAGTGCCTCAAGCGCCATCGCAAGGCGATCGACGAGGGCCTGCTCAAGATCATGTCGAAGATGGGGATCGCAGTGATCTCCTCCTATCGCGGCGGCTACAACTTCGAGGCGGTCGGTCTCAGCCGCGCGCTGGTCAACGACCTGTTCCCGGGCATGCCCGCCAAGATCTCGGGCGAGGGCTATGCCTCGCTCCACCTCTCGGCGATGATGCGCCACGAGCTGGCCTATGACCGCGGCGTCGCGACGCTGCCGATCGGCGGCTTCTATCGCCAGCGCCATGGCGGCGAGACGCATGCCTATTCGGCGCAACTGATGCACCTGCTGCAGACGGCGGTATCGACCGACAGCTACTCGTCCTACATGGCCTTCTCGCGCGGCGTGCGCGACCTGCCGCCGGTCTATCTGCGCGACCTGCTCGAGTTCAATTTCCCGGATCAGGGCGTGCCGATCGACCAGGTCGAGGCGATCACCGAGATCCGCAAGCGTTTCGTCACGCCGGGCATGTCGCTGGGTGCATTGAGCCCCGAGGCGCATGAGACGCTGGCGATCGCGATGAATCGCATTGGCGCCAAGGCGGTGTCAGGCGAGGGCGGCGAGGACAAGGCGCGCTACACGCCTTACGAGAATGGCGACAACGCCAACTCGACGATCAAGCAGATCGCCTCGGGCCGGTTCGGCGTCACCGCCGAATATCTCAACGCCTGTGACGAGATCGAGATCAAGGTCGCGCAGGGCGCCAAGCCCGGCGAGGGCGGGCAGCTGCCCGGCTTCAAGGTTACCGAGTTCATCGCCAAGCTGCGCCACGCGACGCCGGGGGTCACGCTGATCTCGCCGCCGCCGCACCACGACATCTATTCGATCGAGGATCTGGCGCAGCTCATCTATGACCTGAAGATGATCAACCCGCGCGCGCGTGTCTGCGTCAAGCTGGTCAGCTCGGCCGGCATCGGCACCGTGGCGGCAGGCGTCGCCAAGGCGCATGCGGACGTCATTCTGGTCGCCGGCCATGTCGGCGGCACCGGCGCTTCGCCCCAGACCAGCGTCAAATATGCCGGCACGCCCTGGGAAATGGGCCTGACCGAAGTCAACCAGACGCTGACGCTCAACGGCCTGCGCGGCCGGGTGAAGCTGCGCACCGATGGCGGCCTCAAGACCGGGCGCGACATCGTCGTCGCCGCGATCCTGGGCGCCGAGGAGTTCGGCATCGGCACGCTCAGCCTGGTTGCGATGGGCTGCATCATGGTCCGCCAGTGCCATTCGAACACCTGCCCGGTGGGCGTCTGCACCCAGGACGAGAAGCTGCGCGCCAAGTTCGTCGGCACGCCGGAGAAGGTCATCAACCTGATGACCTTCATCGCCGAGGAAGTCCGCGAGATCCTTGCGCGGCTGGGCTTCAAGAGCCTCGACGAAGTGATCGGCCGCACCGAGCTGCTCCGCCAGGTCAGCCGCGGCGCCGAGCATCTCGACGATCTCGATCTCAACCCGATCCTCGCCAAGGTCGATGCCGACGACGCCGAGCGTCGCTTCAGCCTGTCGACCTTCCGCAACGAAGTGCCCGACAGCCTCGATGCGCAGATGATCAAGGATGCCGCCCCGGTCTTCGCGCGGCGCGAGAAGATGCAGCTGACGTACAATGTGCGGAACACCCACCGCGCGGTCGGCACGCGCCTGTCGTCCGAGATCACGCGCCTGTACGGCATGTCGACGCTGGCGGACGGCCATGTTCATGTCCGCCTGCGCGGCTCGGCCGGCCAGTCGCTCGGCGCCTTCCTGTGCAAGGGCGTGACGCTCGAAGTGTTCGGCGACAGCAACGACTATGTCGGCAAGGGCCTGTCGGGCGGCACCATCGTGGTGCGTCCGCTGGTCAGCTCGCCGGTGGAGAGCTGGAAGAACACGATCATCGGCAACACCGTGCTCTACGGCGCGACCTCCGGCACGCTGTTCGCCGCCGGCCAGGCGGGCGAGCGCTTCGCGGTGCGCAACTCGGGCGCCGAAGTGGTGGTCGAGGGCTGCGGCGCGAACGGCTGCGAGTACATGACCGGTGGCACCGCGGTGCTGCTCGGCGATGTTGGCATGAACTTCGGTGCGGGCATGACCGGCGGCATGGCCTTCGTCTATGATCCGGACGACAGCTTCGCCTCGCGTGCCAATCCGGAAAGCATCATCTGGCAGCGGCTTTCGTCGGCGCACTGGGAAGCCAGGCTGCGCGCGCTGGTCGAGGCGCATGTCGCGGCGACCGACAGCAAATGGGCGGCTGGACTGCTCGAGGACTGGGACCGTGTGCTCGGCAGTTTCTGGCAGGTCGTGCCGAAGGAAATGCTGACCCGCCTGCCGGTGCCGCTCAACGACGACGCCGCCGAGGCCGTGGCGGCGGAATGAGGTGACGGCCCGGCCCGCCCGGCATCCCATCCGGGATTACTGGCGCGAAGGTGTCGCGGCATTGGTGCTGCTCGCGGTCGGGGCATTCTTCGCCTGGCCGAGCTGGGAAGGGCTGCCGCGCCGCGAGGGCACGCAGATCGTGGGAACGGGTACCATCCGTGACCTTCGGCAAGGCGTGCCGTCGGGAGGCAAGTACACGCTGGCGCACGGACCGATCGCCGTGATCGAAGTCACGATGCCGGGCGGCGGCGTGCAGCGCTTCACCGGCGATCCGGGCCTGCTCGATCGGTGCCGTCGCGGCGATACGGTTGCCCTCACGCGATACCAGAATGATCGCGGCAAGTTCGCCTGGGCGCTGAAGGCGGATTCCTGCGGCGGCAATCCGCGCTGAACGGCTCGTCGCAAGCCCCTGCATATCTGCCAAGCCTTTGTGATATAAAGCGCGCATATCCGAGTCCGCCCTCCGGAGCGTAACATGCGTCTTGCCCTGACCGCCGCCCTGCTCTGCGCCGCCGCCACGCCGGCGCTTGCCCAGTCCCAGCCCGAGCCCAGCACCCGCGACAAGACCGAGGCGCTCGCCCGCGCGCTCAACAATCCGATGGTGCAGGAAGGCGCTGCGGCGATGCTCACCAACCTGGCCGGCATCGTGCTCGATACCCGCGTCGGCCCCGCCGCGCGCTATATCGACCCGACGATCGGCGAGCAGGATACGCTGCGCGATATCCAGCGCCGCCGCGATCCCAATTTCGAGAAGAACTTCCATAACGACGCCCGCAGCGCCGTCGTGATTGCCGGCAAGCTGACCGAGGGCGCGCTGCAGATGCAGGACTCGCTCGACCAGACCGCCGCCCGCCTGCGCGCCGCGCTGGCGCCGCTGCGTGGGGCGCTTACGACCAAATAAGCGCTTTTGCCCGGCAATCGCTTTACGCGGGCGCGTACCGAGTCCTAAAGCGACTGGATGTGGCAGCTTTACCAATTCCCGCTCTGTCCCTTCTCGCGCAAGGTCCGGCTGCTGCTGGGCGAGAAGGGCGTAGGCTATGAGCCGGTGCGGGAATCGCCCTGGCTGCGGCGCGACGAGTTTCTCGACCTGAACCCGACCGGGCAGGTGCCGGTGATGGTCGATGACGAGCGCGGCGTGACGCTGATCGATTCGCAGGTGATCTGCGAGTTCTTCGAGGAGACGGTGAACAAGGCGCCGATGCTCAACGGCACCGCCACCGATCGCGCGGAGATCCGCCGCCTGGCGATCTGGTTCGACACCAATTTCTATGCCGAGATCACCGCGCCCCTGCTCCACGAGCGGATGCTCAAGCGCATCGTCTACAAGCAGTCGCCCGATGGCCAGGCGCTGCGCAATGCGATGAAGGCGGCGGTCAACCATCTCGATTACATCGATTATCTGCTCGATCACCGCACCTGGCTGGCCGGCCCGACGATGAGCCTGGCCGATCTGGCGGCAGCCGCGCAGATCTCGATCGCCGATTATCTCGGCGGCATCGACTGGAAGAGCCATGAGCAGGCCAAGGGCTGGTACATCCGCATGAAGAGCCGCCCGAGCTTCCGCCCGCTGCTCAGCGAGCGGATGGAAGGCATCCCGCCCCCCGCCGATTACGAGAAGCTCGACCTGTAGCTCTCATCGTCACCCCGGCCTTGAGCCGGGGTCCCGCTGCCTCAGGCTGGCGAAGGAGAAGCGGGATCCCGGCTCGGGGCCGGGATGACGTGACAGATGGGAGCCTCCCGCTTTCTCATCGGTTCAGCTGCCGAGGAGAAAGCGATGCTCGAACATCTTCCCCATTGGCTCGGCAAGGCGCTGAGCCCGTTTCGTGCCGGTGCCGACAAGCTGGCGATCGTCCGGCCCGAGCTGGCCGGCGAAGGCGTGATCCACCTTGCCAGCCCGGCCTTCGCCAATGACGGGCGCCTGCCCGATCGCTTCACCGCCGATGGCGAGGGCGTGTCGCCGCCTTTGTTCTGGACCGGGGTGCCCGAGGGAACGGCGCGGCTGGTGCTGATCGTCGAGGATCCCGATGCGCCGACGCCGCAGCCGGTGGTGCACGGGATCGTCTGGGGCCTGCCCATCGACGGCAACCTCAAGGAGGGCGAGATCGCGCCCGATGGCGCCGGCGGTGCCGAGGGCGAGGATGTTGGGCGCAACAGCGTGTTCGTCGAGGGCTGGCTGCCGCCCGATCCGCCCAATGGGCATGGCGAGCATAACTACGCCTTTCAGATCTTCGCGCTGACTGAAGGACCTGACCCGGGCGAGAATCCGGGCCGTGGCGCCGTGCTGCGGGCGATGGAAGGCAGGGTGATCGCCGCGGGGCTGCTCACCGGCACCTATTCCCGCGGCGAGGAAGCGCCGATCGGCCCGGTCGGGGCAAGCGCCACCGCCTGATAGCGGCCCTGCTCGAAAGCCGCTTGCCGCGATCGCGCCCGCCTGCCACCTGATGCTCGCCTCGCGGGGAGCATCATGCGACAAGGGTTTGCGCGCGCATTTCTATTGGCGCTTGCCGTCCTGCTGGGCGGCTGCTGGTCGCATGCCTATCCGCAGCGCGAGCGCTTCCTAGCACCGGCCGATCTCGATCCGGCTGCGGCCAGGCGTGCCGAGCTGTTCGTCGATATGAACGGCACCTTCTATCCCGACGGCTGGCGCAGCTATGCCGATCGCGGCAAGCTGAAGGCTGGCAGCCTGCTCGACGAAGCGCTGGGCAAGCCCGGGCTGGACGCCCTGATCGCGCGCGAGGAATCCCGGCAGCTTGCCGATATCGAGGCCTTCGCACGGGGCAAGAAACGGATCTTCGTGCTGATCCATGGCTTCAACAGCGAGATCGACGACAGCGAGCCGCCCTTCGACACGATCGAGGCGCAGCTCGATCTCGGGCCGGACGACGGCGTGATCCGCTTCAACTGGGATGGGCTTACCGGCAAGCTGCTCGGTGCGGGCAAGATCTGGTTCCGTGCCACGGCGACCAGCCAGCTTGCCGGTTCGCGCGGGTTGCGCCGGGTGCTGGCGCGGATCAAGGGCAAGCAGGTCTATCTGATCAGCCATAGCCGCGGCGCATCGGTGATCCTGAGCGCGCTGGGCAATCCGGTCTATCATCGCGATTTCATTGCCAGGGCGCGCGAAGTCGCGGCGCGCTGGCATGGCGATTATTCGGCATTGCTCACGCCACCGCCCTTGCCGGACGGGGGCAATCGCATCCATGCGCTGATGCTGGCGCCGGCGATCGGCCGGATCGATTTCTGCGATCAGGGTCAGCAGGCGGCGATTGTGGACAGGCAGCCCTGCGGCAAGCTGCGGGATCTCGGGCCGCAGCTGGCGAGCCTGCGCTACACGGTCAACCGCGGCGATCCGGTGCTCGACAAGTTCATCGGGTTGAGCGGCAAGCTCAATCCCACCGATTTCGGGCTGAAGCCGGAGGTGGGCGAAGCCGTTCGGGATGAGGGCCGCTATTGCGGGATGCTCGGCTATGGCTTCCGCGAGCCGGAGCCGTTTCACGCCTTTCGCCGCTATGTCCGCCATGAGGCATTCCTGGCGATGCTGTACGACGAGGATATCTTGAAGCCGGGGGTGTTCCATCCCTTCCGGATGGTGCCGCCGCCGGGCTGGAGGCCCTGTCCGGGCCGCTGAGTCTCGGGTGTTTGGGCGGACCGAGCTTCCGCCTGGTGGTGGCCGCCGCCGGGCGGCTCGCAGGGTTCAGCCGAAGTGGCTGAAACCCTGCAGGCCGACCGTGGCGATCGTCATTGCGGTGATGGCGAATGATGCCGCACCGATCATCAGGCTACGCGTCATGCTTATCCTCTCCCTTCCGTCGTGTCCGGCGCCGATCATGCGATCGGAAGCGCGGACGACGAGAAGAGCAGGATGCCATAGCTGAGAACGACGGCGCCGATGACTGCAACGCTGTGCTGGAACGAGCTGATACGTACGGCCATTTTAACTTACTCCCTGTGTTTCGGTTGCCGGACCATCCGGCCTTGCCGATGCCAGATGAGTTGCAGGGAGCGTGCCAATTTTCTAAGTGATTGATTTCATTAGGAGCGCGATAGAAAGTTACGCGCAGTTGGGAAATTTCACGCCAAGCAATGGTGCATTTTCCCAATCAAAGGCGGACAGTCACTGTCCGATTCCGGTCAATCGAGGCGGATGCAGTTCCGGCCGCCATTCTTGGCGGCGTAGCAGAGCTGGTCGGCGCGGTGGAACACGGTGCCGAACATTTCGCCTTCCGCCGCGGCGCTCAGGCCGGCGGAGAAGGTGATCTCGCCAAGCGGGGCATCGGTCTCGCGCAGGCGGTAGCGCTTGGCCGACACGGCGATGCGGGCGCGATCGAGTATCTCGCGGGCAGTCCGGATGTCCACGCCGCTGAACAGCACGACGAATTCCTCGCCGCCATAGCGGGCGACGAGATGGCCCTTGCAGGTGTCCGACAGCGCTTCGCCGAGCGCCTTGAGCACCCGATCGCCCACGACATGGCCGAACCGGTCATTGACCGACTTGAAGTGATCGACGTCGCACACCGCCATGCAGATCCGGGTGCCCGCCGCGGCCTGGGCGGCATAGGCTTCCTCGAACGCACGGCGATTGGGCAGGCCGGTCAGCGGATCCTTGCGGGCGTTGTCGCGTGCTTCTTCCAGCTTGGTGCGCAGCTCGTTCGCTTCGCGGTTGGCGCTTTCCAGTCGCTCCTCGGCGGAGCGCACGCGCTCGAGCATCGTCGCGGTAAGGCGCTCGACCTCGACATTGTCGGCGCCGGAGCTGCGCATCGCGCGCGCGCTGGCGGCCAGGTCGCGGCCGAAATCGACGGTCTCGGCATGGATCGCGGTGACCATGTCCTGAAAGCCCTCGACCTGCATCTGGGTCTGGGCGACCAGGCCCTGGGCCTTTTCGATCGTCGCGGTCGGATTGCCGGCGACGGGCTGCGTGTCGCAGCCCAGCGTCTCGATGTCGCGCCGGGTGAGGCGGACGCCGCCATCGGTGAGCGCATGCACCGCCCGCGCGAGCGGCCCGTCGGGATTGGCGAGCAACTGATAGGCAAAGGCATAGTTCGCGGGATCAGGGTCGAGCCGCTGATCCACCAGGAACTCACCGATTCGGTCGTACAGGTTACGCGCGGCCTGGGACCCGCTTGCCACCCGAACGGCCTTCGCCGCGCCCATCTGCTTCAATGCCTCACCAGAAAATTGGTCCGACGGCATCAACCCTCAATGCCGTCTGGACACGGAATTACGGTGCAACTGCTAACATCCGGTGAGCAAAGCATGCGGAATCGTGAAAATGTCGAGGCCGCGGATCAATGCTTGTGCGAGGCCTTGTACTTCTGGACCGCGGCGAGCGACAGGCGGATGTGATCGGCGGGGCTCATGTCCGAATGGACGAACAGCACCTTGCCGTTCGGCGCGATCACATAGGAGGTGCGGCTGGTGATCGTCGTCGGCTTGCCGTCCTTGCCGGTGAGCAGCACGTCATAGCCCTTGATGATCTCCGGGCTGGCTGCGGCGACGGCGAACTTGCCGGCGCACTTCTCGGCCGAGAAGGCCTCGAGCTTCTCGACATTGCCGGCGGTCATGCCGATCACCGTGGCGCCGGCCTTCTGGAAGTCGGGCAGTGCCTCGGCGAATGCATGGGCCTCAGCGTTGCAGCCGGCGGTGAAGGCGGCGGGGAAGAAATAGAGGACGACCGGGCCCTTCTTGAGCGCGGCCTTGAGGTTCACCGTGAAGGGCTTGCCCGCCATCGCGCCGGGCGCGGTGAAGTCGGGCGCGACCTGGCCGGTCTGGAGCGCGGCGGTGGCCGGCATGGCGAGCGACAGGGCGGCGGCGGCAGTGATCAGCAATTTGCGCATGGCGATCCTCCTTAGATCCTCTCCCCGGCCTACCGCGTCAGTGCGATGCCGATCCGGGCATGGGTGTCGTTCTTGCGATAGTCGTCCAGTGCCTCGCCATAGCCGGTGAAGGCCTGGCCGAAGATATAGAAGCCCACGCCCTTCGCAATCCGCGCGAGCGGGTAGGAGACGAACAATTCGGCGGCGCCCTTGCCGGTCTCGAAATTGCCGCGGCCGGTGAGCGAGAGCTTGATTCCGTCCCGCTGGCCGATCGCGGCGGTAAGGCTGGTATAGCCGAAATAGTCCTTCACGTCGGGCGCGGTGCGGATCTGGCCGACATAGAACCAGGCCTGGGGGGCGATATCGACATGCCAGTCTCCGCCCAGGTCGAAGGTTTTCTCGGCGCGGAGGTAGACGCGGTTGAGGTCGACCGAATCCAGCGCGCCGCGCCCGTTCGAATCGTGCCGGTAGCCGAGCGCGACCCTGGTGGTCTCGTCCAGGGGAATGTCGGCGTAGATTTCGGGGCTGTAGTTGGTCGAGCGGAACGGGCCCGAGGGCTGGTTCAGCGCCCAGAACATCGTCTGGGTATAGGCGAAGCGCAGGTTGCCGAGCTTGAGCGGGGCATTCTCGCTGAACGGGCGGAAGGCAAGGCTGACCTGAAGCTTGCCGCCGGCGTCTTTTAGCCCGAATGCGCCATAGACCGGCTCGTGCGGTTCGAATCGCTCGACAAAGGCGCCCGAGCTGCCCGTCGAGCTCTGCACTACGGTCTCGCCTTCGGGCATGTCGGCGGCGGCGTGCTGCTCGCTCGGCGGAACCGCGCGGCCGGCGATGCCCACCGGCACATAGCGTGCCTTGGCGAAGCCGTGCGGAGCGACCGTCGGCAGCGGACCCGGCGCGCGCTCCAGGACCAGGCGGGTGCCATCGACCGCAGTGATCTCGATCTGGCGTGGGCCGGAATCGGTGACCGGCGCTTCGCCTTCATTGACCAGGAACACCTCGACCCCGCGCAGCGCATCGGCTTCGGAAGCGGGCTGGGCGGGCACGGCGCGCAAGGTCTGCGCGGCGGCGGGGGTGGCGGCGAGGAACGCGATCGGGATCAGCAGGCGGCGCATCGGCGGGTGGAGTGACAAAGGTTTGTGACCTTGGCGAGTCAAAATCGGAACGCTAGGGCTTCCCCATGCCCGTGACTGCTGCCGATATCGCCCTTGCCGAACGCCTTGCCGATGTGGCCGGCGCCGCCATCCTGCCCTATTTCCGGGGTGCCCATGGCATGGAGGCCAAGGAGGATCAGTCCCCGGTAACCCTGGCCGATCGGGCTGCGGAAGAGGCTATGCGCAAGCTGATCATCGCCGAAAGGCCCATGGACGGCGTGCAGGGGGAGGAATTCGGAACGCGGGAGGGGAGCAGCGGAAAGACCTGGGTTCTCGACCCTATCGACGGCACCCGCGCGTTCATCGCCGGCCGCCCGATCTTCGGCACGCTGATCGCGCTGATCGAGGACGGCTGGCCGCTGCTCGGCATCATCGACCAGCCGGTGACAAAAGAGCGCTGGCTCGGCGTCGCCGGCCGCCCGACGCTGTTCAACGGCAAGCCCGCCGAGGCGCGCCGCTGCCGCGACCTCAAGGACGCGATCCTCGCCACGACCAGCCCGGCCCTGTTCGACGACGACCAGCTCCACGCCTTCGAGCATCTCGACAGCGCCGTGGCGAGCGTGGTGCTGGGCGGCGACTGCTATAATTACGGCTGCGTCGCCAGCGGCTGGCTCGACATCGTCGTCGAGGCCGGCCTCAAGCTCCACGACTTCGCCGCGCTGGTGCCGATCGTCGAGGGCGCCGGCGGGCGGATGTGCGACTGGCAGGGCGATCCCCTCCACGCCGGCAGCAACGGCGAAGTGATCGCCGCCGGCGACCCGGCGCGGATCGAGGAGATCCTCGAGGCGCTGGCCTGCCGCGGGCAGGGCCATCACCACCACGACCATTGAGCGATTTCCGACGGTTGAAATAGCGGCGGGCCGAAGCCCGCTGCGGAAGCCCAGCAGGCGAAATCCTATTTTGCAAGCCGGGCAGGTCGGGGCGTGGCTATTGCTTTCCGAGCAGCCAGCGCGAACCCATCCAACGCTCGCCGTAAACGCGAACCGTGCAACGATACCGGTCCACCTGTTTCCGCCAATGCGCGGCGAGGCGGGCATTGCCGGCACTTGCGGCATCATCGCGAAGTTTGCGGATGGCCTGGCATTCGCCGAGCTGTGCGGCGCGAGCCCACCATTTGCGGCCATCGGACTGGATATCGTCGCGTTCGTCTTCGAACTGCGCGAGGGTGAGCGCGGCATCCCGGTCGCCGGCATTGGCCCGCGCTACCAGGGTTCGATATTCCGAGCGCTTGATGTTCCAGCTGAGGCAGATCGCCAATCCGGCTACCAGGCCGGTGCCGCAGAAGGGCACGGTGGACGCGCGTGCCTCGGGCGTGGCGGGTGGTATGTTGGCCAGGGCCAGGCCGGCAGTCGCGGCGAGCAGCAGGTGGATGCGCATCGTTCCCCTTCCGATGGTTTGTGGGGAGAGGGTCCGGCATCGCGGAGGTGGCGTCAATCGGGTTTGCGAACCGATATGGGTGGATGCCGCTCCCCGGCGAAGGCCGGGGTCCAGCCGCGATGTCGCTCGCGAGGTTCCGGTGCCTTCGATAGTGCGCCGGGACTGGGCCCCGGCCTTCGCCGGGGATGCCGGTGGTATTTCAGGGCGTTCCCTAATCCCGCCCGCGCCCGCCATTCTCCGACTTGCTCGTCGTGCCCCTGCCGACATCGTCGCGGGGCTTGCCCTTGGTGGTGCGCTGGGCCGCGGCGCGGGCGCCTTCCAGGACGGGGCCGCAGGCGGCCGCCTTGGCATCGCCGACATCGACGAACGCGATGATCGCCGCGAACGGGCTGGCGACGACGCCCAGCCCCAAGCCGACGCCGGCGCGGGCGACCAGCTCGGGCGAGATCACGTTCAGGCCCGGCCGGGCGAAATAGCCGTTCAGGCCGACCGGGGACTGGCCGGAGAACAGGCTGAACTTCTTGCTGTCGGCGCGCACCGCCAGGTCGATGCTCTCGTTGCGGAAGCTGAAGCCGCCGCGGCCGAGGATGACGTTCTTCTGCGTGTCGATCAGGATCGGATCCGCCGCGGCCACGCCGTTCCGCACCGTGAAGCCGATCAGCCCGCAATTGATCTGCACCGGCTCCTTCAATTTCTTCTCGAACATCTTCTGGACGAAGGTGCCGATATCGATCTCGGACAGCTGGACGTTGCGCGTCCATAGCGAGCCGCGCGGCAGGATGATCGCGATGCGGCCGTTCGAATTGGCCAGCGATTCGCGCACGCTGTCGCCGAGGCCGGTCATCTGCACCCGCGCCTTGACCGTGCCGCTGGTGCCGCTCTGCTCGACGCCCCAGCCGGCGAGCAACGTGCCCATCGGGGTGGGCGACAGGCGGATGTCGTAATCGGTGGAGACCGGCTGCTTGCGCGCGTTGATGCTGATGTCCGAGCTGACCGTGCCGCGCGCCATGCTGAAATTGAGCGGGCTGAGCTTGAGCAGCATGTTGTCGAGATCGAGCCCCAGCTCGATGTTCGACACCGGCATGCTCGGCGCGCGGACGTCGCGCACCGTCCAGTGGACCTTCGCGTCGAAGTTGCGAAGTGCGTCTATGCGGAGCTTCGCATCGGGCAGCAGGCGCGGCGTGCCGGAGACCTGGGTGATCGCGCCGGCGGCGCCCTTCGCCGCCAGCGTGTTCGGATTGTAGCCGATGAACGGGCCGGCATCGACGATGTCGAGCGTGTCGGTGGCGAGCTGCGCGGTGAGCAGCATGCGCGGGCGCGTCATCTTCACGGTCATCTTGCCGGCAAGGTCGGAGTCGCCGAAGCGGCCCTTGAGCCCGGTGAAGCGCCATTCGTCGCCGCGCTTGGTGAGCGCCGAGGTGAGGCGATAGCTGCGTGTGTCGGGCACGGCGATGCCGGCGAGCATGAAGACGTCCGCCAGGTTCGCCCCGCGGACATTCATGTGGAGGTCGGCGCCCTCGATCTCGGTGGCGCCGGGGAGCGTGCCCGAGACATCGACCTGGGTGCGCACCGCCTCGGCATGGAGCTTGAGCTGGTTCCTGCCGCCCGACACGGTGGCGTTGGGGGTGAGCAGCGCGCCGTTCATGACGAAGCGGGTGCCGCGCACCGTGCCGGCGCCGTCAAAGCCGATCGACGAAGCGAACTGGGTGTCCTTCGCTTCCACCGTGTGGATGCGGATCCCGGCTTCGATCCGCATGCGCGGATCGATGTAGCGGATCATCGTGCCCTGGACGAGCGCGCGGCGGATGACCGGCAGGTCGAGCGGCTCGCCCTTTTCCTCGCTGAACGTCCAGCTGTTGCGCTTGCCGTCCTTGTCCCAGCGCAGGTCGATCCGGCCGTCCTCAAGGCCGAGCCAGTTGATCCGCCGGCGGCCGGTGATCAGGCCCCAGGTGGAGATGCGCGAATCGATGCGCTTCGCTTCGAAGAAATTGCCCTTGCCGGCCCAGGCGGGGTTGGAGATCGTCATCCCCTCGGCGACGAACTTCACGTTGAGCGGGTTGAGATAGAGCTGGAAGTCGCCGGCGACCTTCACCTCGCGGTGGGTCTGCTGGGCGACGATGCGTTCGAAGCTGTGCTTGAGGAAGCGGCCCTTGGTGACGAACAGGATCGTCCAGGCGAGGACGACCAGGCCGAGGAGCGTGGCGGCGACCGCGATGACGCTGGCGAGGGGCGTGCCGAGGGCACGAATCGGGCGCGCGGGCGCGTCGGCGGGCGCTGGTGCCGGGTCGGCTGCGGTTATCGGGGCTTCGCGATCGGCCATGCTGGGAGAAAGCCCGGCGATGCCAAGGGGTTCCGATTCGGGGGATTTGCCGGCATCCCAGACTATCCCTCGTCATTCCCGCGAAGGCGGGAATCCATTCTGGCTGGCGGTGCGGCTCCATCCGGCTTCAGTGCCAACGGATCCCCGCCTTCGCGGGGATGACGAGGTAGGGTGGAGGGGAGTCCAGAGACTCACCTTGCGCTCTCCCGACTCTTCGGCTAGGGGCCCCGCTTTCCGCGATCGTAGGGATGCGCCGGCTGAATGGGCTGCCGCGCGTGTCCGCAATCGTCGAACTATAAGGAGACGAAAATGCCCAAGCTCAAGACGAAGAGCGGCGTAAAGAAGCGCTTCAAGTTCACCGCCACTGGCAAGGTGAAGCATGGAGTCGCCGGCAAGCGCCACCGCCTGATTTCGCACAACGCGAAGTATATCCGCCAGAACCGCGGCACCTCCGTGCTCGCCGACGCCGATGTTGCACACATCAAGGCGTGGGCGCCCTACGGTCTGAAGTAAGGAGGGCCTGACAAATGGCACGAGTTAAGCGTGGTGTAACCACCAAGGCCAAGCACAAGAACATTCTTGAGCAGGCAAAGGGCTATCGCGGTCGTCGCAAGAACACGATCCGCATCGCCCGTCAGGCCGTCGAAAAGGCCGGCCAGTACGCGTATCGCGACCGCAAGGTTAAGAAGCGGACCTTCCGTGGTCTGTGGATCCAGCGCATCAACGCCGGTGTCCGCGCCGAAGGCCTGACCTATTCGCAGTTCATGCACGGGCTGAAGCTCGCCGGCATCGAGCTGGACCGCAAGGTCCTGGCCGATATCGCCATGAACGAAGGCGAAGCCTTTACCGCCATCATCGCGCAGGCGAAGGCGGCTCTGCCCCAGGCCGCCTAAGGCGACCTGCGCGAGTACGAGAAAATGGGGCGCCGGTGGCAACACCGGCGCCCTTTTTCTTTGTGCCCACCCCCGCTAGAGGCTCCCTCGACGAAGTGAGGATTTGATGACGACCGATCTGGACCAGCTCCGCACCGACCTGCTCGGCGCGATCGATGCAGCGGCGGGGCTCGACGCCGTCGAGGCCGTGCGCGTGCATGCGCTTGGCAAGCAGGGGGCGATCACCGGCCTGCTCAAGACCCTGGGCGGGATGACTCCCGAGGAGCGCCAGGAGCAGGGCCCGCGCATCCATTCGCTGCGCGAGGCAGTGACCGAGGCATTGGCGACGCGGAAGGGCACGCTGGAGAAGGCGGCGCTCGATGCGCGCCTGGCCAGCGAGACGCTCGACATGACGCTGCCGGTCGACGGCGTGGCCGCCGGCTCGGTGCATCCGGTGAGCCAGGTGATGGACGAGCTGGCGGAGATCTTCGCCGATCTCGGCTTCGCGGTCGCCACCGGTCCCGAGATCGAGGACGACTGGCATAATTTCACCGCGCTCAACATCCCCGAGACGCATCCGGCGCGGGCGATGCACGACACTTTCTATTTCCCGCGCGAGGAAGACGGCAGCCAGAAGTATCTGCTGCGCACCCACACCTCGCCGGTGCAGATTCGCACGATGGTCAAGGACAAGCCGCCGATCCGGATCATCGCGCCGGGCCGCGTCTATCGCTCGGACAGCGATGCGACGCACACGCCGATGTTCCACCAGATCGAGGGGCTGGTGATCGACAAGGGGATCACGCTCGGCCACCTGAAATGGACGCTGGAGACCTTCCTCAAGGCGTTCTTCGAGCGCGACGACATCGTGCTGCGGCTGCGCCCGAGCTACTTCCCGTTCACCGAGCCTTCGGCCGAGGTCGATGTCGGCTTCACCTGGCAGAACGGCAAGCGCGTGATCGGCGGCGATCCGCGCAAGAGCGACAATGGCGGCTGGATGGAAGTGCTCGGTTCCGGGATGGTCCACCGCAAGGTGATCGAGAGCTGCGGCCTCGATCCGAACGAATGGCAGGGCTTCGCCTTCGGCACCGGTGTCGACCGGCTGGCGATGCTCAAATATGGGATGGACGACTTGCGCGCCTTCTTCGACGGCGATCTGCGCTGGCTCAAGCATTACGGCTTCTCGGCACTCGACGTGCCCACGCTGAGCGGGGGAGTGGGCGCATGAAGTTCACCCTGAGCTGGCTCAAGGAGCATCTCGACACCGACGCCTCGCTGACCGACATCGAGGAGGCGCTGACCCGCGTCGGCCTCGAAGTGGAAGGCGTGGAGAATCCGGGCGAGAAGCTGAACGGCTTCCGCGTCGCCAAGGTGCTGACCGCCGAGCGGCATCCCCAGGCGGACAAGCTGCAGGTGCTGACGGTGGATACCGGCGAGCAGGTGCTGCAGGTGGTCTGCGGCGCGCCCAATGCGCGCGCGGGGCTGGTCGGCGTGCTCGGGACGCCGGGCGCGGTGGTGCCGGCGAACGGCATGGCGCTCAAGGTCGCCGCGGTGCGCGGGGTCGAATCGAACGGCATGATGTGCTCGACCCGCGAGCTCGAGCTGGGCGAGGATCATGACGGGATCATCGAGCTGCCGGCCGATGCGCCGGTGGGCACGGCGTTCGCCGACTATGCCGATCTCAACGACCCGGTGTTCGACATCTCGATCACCCCGAACCGCCAGGACTGCATGGGCGTGCGCGGGATCGCGCGCGACCTGGCGGCGGCGGGGCTTGGTACGCTCAAGCCGCTCGATGCCGAGCCGGTTGCGGTTGCGGGCGCGGGCCCCGAGGTGAGGATCGAGGCGCCCGAGGGGTGCCCGGCCTATTATGGCCAGACCGTCTCGGGCGTGACCAACGGCGCGTCGCCGGAGTGGATGCAGCGCCGGCTCAAGGCGATCGGGCAGCGGCCGATCTCGGCTTTGGTCGACATCACCAACTATGTGATGATCGATCTCGGCCGCCCGCTGCATGTGTACGACAAGGCCAAGCTGTCGGGCGCGCTGACCGTGCGCAAGGCGACGGCCGGCGAGCAGGTGCTGGCGCTCAACGAGAAGACCTATACGCTAGACGAGACGATCACCGTGATCGCCGACGCCAACGGCGTGCACGATATCGGCGGGATCATGGGCGGGGAGGACACTGGCGTGTCCGAAACCACCACCGACGTGGTGATCGAATGCGCCTATTTCGAGCCGGAGCATATCGCGCGGGCGGGGCAGAAGCTCAACCTGACCAGCGATGCGCGCTCGCGCTTCGAGCGGGGCGTCGATCCGCAGTTCCTCGAGGACGGCATCGCGATCGCGACGCGGCTGGTGATCCAGCTGTGCGGCGGCACGGCGAGCGAGGTTACGCGCGCGGGGGTGCTGCCCAAGGTGGGCGTGACCACGGGCTATGATCCGAAGCTGGCCGAGACGCTGGGCGGGCTGGCGGTGCCGGCGGCGCGGCAGGTCGAGATCCTCGAGAGCCTGGGCTTCACGGTCCAGCCGCTCGACGGCAATGGCGATCCGGTCGAGCTGGATGCGGGCTTCGACGCGCTGCGCGTCACCGCGCCGAGCTGGCGCCGCGATGTGGATGGCCCGGCCGATCTGGTCGAGGAAGTGATCCGGATCGAGGGTATCGACAATGTGCCGTCCACGCCGCTCTCGCGGGTGCCGGGCGTGGCGAAGCCGACCGCGACGCCCGAGCAGAAGCTGGAGCGCAAGCTGCGCCGCACGGCGGCGGCGCGGGGGCTCAACGAGGCGGTGACCTGGAGCTTCGTCTCGGAGAGCGAGGCGGCGCCCTTCGGCGGCGGTGCCTGGACGCTGGCCAACCCGATCAGCGAGGACATGAAGGTCATGCGCCCGTCGCTGCTGCCGGGCCTGCTGGGGGCTGCCGAGCGCAACCTCAAGCGCGGCGCGACCTCGGTGCGCCTGTTCGAGCTGGGGCGGCGCTACCTGGCGGACGGTGAGCGGGTGACGCTCGGCGTGCTGCTGGCGGGCGCGAAGACGCCGCGCGGCTGGCAGGGTGGCAAGGCGCAGCCCTTCACCGCCTTCGATGCCAAGGCCGAAGCGCTGGCGCTGCTCGAGGCCGCCGGCGCGCCGGTGGCGAACCTGCAGGTGATGGGCGAGGCCGGCGAGGTCTGGCACCCGGGCCAGTCGGCGACGCTGCGCCTGGGGCCCAAGACGGTGCTCGCGGCATTCGGCATGGTCCACCCGAGCGTGCTCAAGGCGTTCGACCTCGACGGCGATGTCGCCGCGGTCGAGCTCTATCTCGATGCGCTGCCCGGCAAGCGCGGCGGCACCGGCTTCATGCGCACGGCCTATACGCCGCCCGCGCTGCAGGCCGTGACGCGCGACTTCGCCTTCCTGGTGCCGGCGACGCTGGCGGCAGGGGACCTGGTCCGCAGCGTCAAGGGCGCGGACAAGACGACCATCGTCGATGCGCGGCTGTTCGACGTCTTCACCGGCACCGGCGTGCCGGAAGGGCAGAAGAGCCTGGCCATCGAAGTCACGCTCCAGCCGGGCGAGAAGAGCTTCACCGACGAGGAGCTGAAGGCGGTCGCCGACAAGGTGGTTGCCGCCGCGGCCAAGCAGGGCGCGGTGCTGCGGGGCTGACCGGCACCTCCCTTGACGGGAGGATGGGGTCCCATTTCGTCATGCTGAACTTGTTTCAGCATCCAATGTGCCGCGAGCGATATCGTTCGTGGAGAGTTGGACCCTGAAACAAGTTCAGGGTGACGGATTGGGGCGAGAGCCGGTTGCCTTGCCGCTTCGCGCGCCGCATAGCCGCGGCACCGCAGCACAAGGAGCCAGCCCATGCCCACCGCACTCATCACCGGCGCCACTTCGGGGATTGGCGAGGCCTGTGTGCTGGCCTTTGCCGATGCGGGGTGGAATGTCGTCGCGACCGGGCGGCGGGCGGAGCGGCTGGCGCCGCTGGAGCGCGACAATGTCCGCACCCTCGCCTTCGACATCCGCGACGAGGAAGCCCGCGACGCGGCGCTGGACTCGCTGCCCGAGGGCTTCCGCGAATTCGACCTGCTGGTGAACAATGCCGGGCTGGCGCTGGGCCTCGAGCCCGCGCAGGCGGCGTCGCTCACCAAGTGGAAGACGATGATCGACACGAACGTGACCGCGCTCGTCTCGATCACCCACAAGCTGCTGCCGATGCTGGTGGCGCGCAAGGGCGCGATCATCAACCTGTCGTCGGTGGCGGCGACCTATCCCTATCCGGGCGGCAATGTGTACGCGGCGACCAAGGCGTTCGTCCGCCAGCTGAGCCTCGACCTGCGCGCCGACCTGCACGGCACCGGGGTGCGCGTCACCTCGATCGAGCCCGGCATGGTCGAGACCGAGTTCACCCTGGTGCGCACCGGCAGCCAGGAAACCTCGGACAAGCTCTATGGCGGCGTGAACCCGATGACCGCCGAGGACATCGCCGAGACGATCCTGTGGGTGGCGACGCTGCCGCCGCACCTGAACATCAACAGCCTCGAGCTGATGCCGGTCAACCAGAGCTGGCAGGCCTTCGCGATCCACCGCGAGGGCTGAGCGCGCTCACGCCATCAAGGGCCGGATCTCGTCATAGGCGGCGCTGGATATCACCCAGGGCGACCAGTCGCGAACAAAGGTGAAATAGGCGAAGTCATGATCCCCGAGCGTGGCGATCATGTGCCGGGCGAGCCCCGGCCATCGCCGTAGCGTCCAGGGGTTTATCGCCACGCCTTCCGGGCGCGTGAGCGGGACGGAGGACATGTCGCATTTCAGCCGGTCGGTGCCGTAGTAATAGTAGAAAACCTCCACCGGCAACGTCTCGTCCGGAAAGGCGAAGCTCGGATATATCTCGATTTCGATCTGGAAATCATTCGTCAGCCGCTGCTGAGCGAAGAGCAGTTCGGGCCCGATGAGCGTCCTGAGCCGGCGTCCGTTCATGAGAAGCTTGGCGGTGGGGGCGTAGAAGTCCATCACCGAGTACCAGACCGAGGGGTTGGCAAATCCCAGCCGGTCCGGCGCTGCGCCTGCCGCCTGATGCGTCGGCGCGCAGGCCCACCACCATTTGCGATAGGGAAGGTCCTGGCCGCCCGCCGTTCCCTTCTCATGATCATAGCCCATGATGAGATGGTAGCCGGGCGGCGGATCGCCGAGATCTCCGCCGCTTGCCGCCATCACGTAATTCGGTTGCAGGCGATCGGCGAGATCCGAGGTGAATCTTGCCGAGAAGATGAACTTGCCGGGGTCTTCGCGAAATTCCTCGAGCATGCGTTCGCGCAGGCCGAGATAGTCCTCCAACATCGTCTCGAGCGCCGGCGGGATGTTTCCCCGCATCTTGTCGACGGTCTGCGCACGGAACAGGTCAAGATCCCTGGCGATGGCCCCCTCGATGCTTTCGCCAAATATGGTGCGGCACGCCTGATCGACGAGTTCCCAGCAATCCTCGGGCGTGAGCGGCGGTGCGCCGTGTTGCGGCAGCTTGCCGGATTGGGTGAGTTCCACCGAGATCGCGGCAAAGCGTTCCGCCGGGTAGGAGGTGGCCGCATAGCCGGGGGCAGAGGCGCCGAAATAGTCGGTCTGCAGCGATGCGAACAGGATGCATTCGAGCAGCGACGGGTCGATCGTGATCGCATCCTCGGCCGTGACATCTCCCTGCACCACCCCCAGCCGCCCGGCGGTTTCGATCAGCGAGAGATATTTGGCGGCGAATTGCCCGGCATCGAACAGCGAGCCGTAGAAGCGCCGCATGCCCTCCTCGCCGAAATAGGTACCGACAAAATCGAGCTGCGCCAGGAAGGCCATGCATTCGAGCTGTGCCTCGCCGCCCAGCTCGAGCCTCCCGAAGCGCGTCTGTTCCTGCGCCCGGTCCCTCTCGATCATCTTTCGCCGACGGGTCAGTACCGATGCCAGGGTGGCTAAGTGGGCGGATGGGTTCTCGACCTTCGCGACCGCGCTGCGAACGGGATCGGCATAGATTTCGAGGGGGACATGGATCTTCCCCGCCTCCTGCCCCTCGCGAAGGATGAGGGGCATGTTCGCGTACATTTCGACGAACTGGCGGAAGCGGAACGCGCCGTAATTGCTGAACACGAAATCGAGGAAATGGCGCTTCTCGTGCCAGATCGCCGACACCATCTGCAGGCCGCGGTTGAAGGTCCTGTCGTCGTCGATGGATGCCAGAATGGCGATCGCCTCGTCGGATCTGCCCTGGGTGACCGCGGCGACCGCCTGCTGGATCGGCCCGCCGCCATCCAGTCCGCCGATCAGCTGGGCGTCGTACAACAACGACATCGTGGCCGGATCGAACTGGATGATGGGGAGCATGGCTAGCCGCCGATCTGGCTGATGTCGGTATCGGGTGTCAGCCTGGTGATCCGGGCCTGGCTTTGGGTATCGTTGACGATCACCGCGGTCTCGCCGCCGCCCTTTGGCTCGCTGCGCTTGAGCAGCGCCTTTACCGCGGCGAGGAAGCCGACGACCGAGGTGCCGGCTCCCATCATGATCGTGACGACTTCGCAGACCTGGCGGATCTCGTCGACGCCGAACGGCGCGTCCAGCGCGTCGCTGATCGATTCGGTCAGCATCGGCTCGGAGGCGGCATGGCCCTCCTGCCGTGCAAGCGCCGCGATCGCCGCGATCAGCGCGGGATCGCCGATGACATCGATTGTCTGACTGTTCATGGTGTCTCCTCCCGGGCGGCCTGGCCTTCAGGCTGCCCCCTCTTGCCCCTGTGTCGCCGGATTATAGTATCCGCCGCCGTCTTCCCCATGATCTATTAGGTCCAGAATGATCTCTATTCAGTCCGAGTCGCTGTCCGCCGCGATCAATCCGTTCGGCGCCGAGCTCTCCTCGCTGCGGGATGCGGATGGCCGCGAGCTGATGACCGATGCGGATCCCGCCTTCTGGAGCGGACGGGCGCCGTTGCTCTTCCCGATCGTCGGGCGGCTGATGGACGACAAATATCGGTTGGACGGCAAGGAATACACGCTGCCCCAGCACGGCTTCGCCCGTAAGCAGGATTTCGCGCTGGTCGAGCAGGCGCCGGACCGGGCGGTGTTCCGGCTGGTCGACAATGCGGAGACGCGCGCGGTCTACCCGTTCGCCTTCGCGCTCGATGCGGCGTTCACGCTGATCGACGCTTCGCTGCTGATGGAGATCACGGTGACCAACACCGGTGATGTCGATATGCCGGCGAGCTTCGGCTTCCACCCGGCCTTTGCCTGGCCGCTGCCCTATGGCTCGAGCAAGGAGGAGCACCAGATCGTCTTCGCCGACGAGGAGCCCGGCGAACTGGCGGCGATCGTCAAGGGCGGCTGGATGGACGCCGACAGCTGGGAGAGCCCGGTCGAGGACCGGATGCTCGAGCTGTATGACGAGCTGTTCGAGCGCGATGCGCTGGTGTGGAATCCGGTGCGCAGCCAGTCGCTCAGCTATGGCGCGCTGGGCGGGCCGCAGCTGGTCTGCGATTTCCCCGATACGCCGGCGCTGGGGCTGTGGATGAAGCCGGGCGCGCGCTATCTGTGCATCGAGCCCTGGCACGGCATCGCCGATCCGTACGGCTTCACCGGCGAGATCTGGGACAAGCCGCTGATGCTGCGCTTCGCGCCGGGCGAGGCGCGGACCTTCACGATGCGGGTTTCGCTCCGGGTCTAGGGCGGATCGCCTGGGGGAGCAGTTTAGTACAGGTGCGAGAAATCGCAGGCGTTGCCGAGAGGCTGCGCGACGACTAGAGGGCCGCGATGCCTTCTCCCTCCGACCGCCGTACCTTCGCGATCATCTCGCACCCTGACGCGGGCAAGACCACGCTCACCGAAAAGCTGCTGCTGTTCGGCGGCGCGATCCATCTCGCCGGCGAAGTGAAGGCGCGCGGCCAGGCGCGGCGTGCGCGCTCGGACTGGATGAAGATCGAGCAGCAGCGCGGCATCTCGGTGACGTCGAGCGTGATGACGTTCGAGCGGAACGGGGTGACCTTCAACCTGCTCGACACGCCAGGCCACGAGGACTTCTCGGAAGATACCTATCGCACGCTCACCGCGGTCGATTCGGCGGTGATGGTGATCGACGTCGCCAAGGGCATCGAGAGCCAGACCCGGAAATTGTTCGAGGTCTGCCGGCTGCGCAACGTGCCGATCATCACCTTCGTCAACAAGGTCGACCGCGAAGGCCGCCACGTGTTCGAGACGCTCGACGAGATCGCCGACCTGCTCGCGCTCGACGTGTGCCCGATGACCTGGCCGGTCGGCATGGGCGGTACCTTCGAGGGGATCTTCGACCTCGCCACCAACCGCCTGCTGCTGCCCGAGGGCGACAGCCGCGAGTTCCATGGCAAGGTGGTGCAGACTTCCGGGCTCGACGATCCGCAACTCGACCAGATCATCTCGCCCGAGAACCTCGCCAAGCTGCGCGAGGATGTCGAGCTGGCCCAGGCGGGCTATCCGGCGTTCGACGGCGAGGCCTATCGCCACGGCGACCTGACCCCGGTCTATTTCGGCTCGGCGCTCAAGGAGTTCGGCGTCGATTCGCTGATCGAGGCGATCGCGACGCACGCCCCGCCGCCGCACGCGCTGCCGGCCGAGCCGGCGCCGGTCGCGCCCGATGCGGGCCAGGTCACCGGTTTCGTGTTCAAGGTCCAGGCGAACATGGATCCCAACCACCGCGACCGGATCGCGTTCATGCGGCTGGTCTCGGGCACCTTCAAGCGCGGCATGAAGCTGACGCCGACCGGGCATGGCAAGCCGATCGCGATCCACTCGCCGATCCTGTTCTTCGCGCAGCAGCGTGAACTGGCCGACGAGGCGTTCCCGGGCGACATCATCGGCATCCCCAACCATGGCGTGCTGCGGGTGGGCGACACGCTGAGCGAGAAGGCGGATGTGCGCTTCACCGGGCTGCCGAACTTCGCGCCGGAAATCCTGCGCCGCGTCGCCCTGAAGGACCCGACCAAGACCAAGCAGCTGCGCAAGGCGCTGGACGACATGGCCGAGGAAGGCGTGACCCAGGTCTTCTATCCGGAGATCGGCTCGAACTGGATCATCGGCGTGGTCGGCCAGCTGCAGCTCGACGTGCTGATCTCGCGGCTCGATGCCGAGTACAAGGTGGCGGCGGGGCTGGAGATGGCTCCGTTCGAGACGGCGCGGTGGATCTCGGCCGAGGATCCCAAGGACCTGGCGGAGTTCATGAGCCTGAATCGGGGCGCCATGGCCAAGGACCGCGACGACAATCCGGTGTTCATGGCCAAGTCGAGCTGGGAGGTCGGCTATGTTGCCGATCGCTATCCCAGGGTGAAGTTCGCGGCGACACGCGAGCGCTGAGCGCAGACCCGAGGGGTGGCCGGGCGGTCCCATCCCCGCCCGGCCGTCCCGGTAAGGCTTCCCCTCGGAACGCGCGTTGCTTTTCGCCGATTTGCGACTCGTTCGCGATTCAGGAAAGCGCCGAGTCGGGAAACTACCTAGGCCGTCTGCTCCACCCAGCCGCTGCGGACATGCTTGGCCGCGAACAGCGCGAGGATGCCGGCGAGCACGTAGAAGCCGAGGCAGAAGACCGCGCCGTAGCGCAGCGCCTCGGCGCCGTAGCTGGCCTTCAGCTCTTCGCCGAGGAAGCCCATCAGCAGCGGGCCGAGGCCCATGCCGATCAGGTTGTTGATCATCAGGAAGCTGCCGGAGGCCGTGGCGCGCATGTGCTGCGGCACCATGTGCTGCACGGCGGTGGTCACCGGGCCGAGCCACAGGATGTTGAGCCCGTTGGGAATCACCAGCAGCGGCCAGGCGATCCAGGGATTGGAGGTGAGGAAGCCGACCGCGAAAAGCGGCGCGGTGATCAGCCAGGCGATCGCGGGCAGCCAAGCGTACCAGGCGCGGTCGCCCTTGCCGAGCCGGTCGGCGAACCAGCCGCCGGCGAACACGCCCGCGGTGCCGCCGATCAGCAGCAGCGAGGCCATGAACTGGCCGGTGGTCACCAGGTCGAAGCCGAAATTGCCCATCAGCACCAGCGGCGTCCACAGCGCCAGGCCATAGCCGCACAGCGAGCTGCACGAGGCGCCGAAGGCAAGCAGCCAGAAGGCGGGCTTGCCGGCGAGGATGCCGAACACCGCGCTCACCGGGGCGGCGTCGCCCCTGGCGACGGCGGGCCGGGGCACGTCGCGGACCACCCAGCGGAATATCGGCGCGATCAGGATGCCGATCACGCCCATGGTGATGAACGCCGCGCGCCAGTTCACCAGGGCGGCGATATAGGCGCCGAGCAGGGTGCCGAGCGCCAGGCCGATCGGGATGCCGAGCGAATAGATGGCGAGCGCGCGGGCGCGTTTCTCGGGCGGGAAGTAATCGGCGATCACCGCATAGGAAGGCGCGACGCCGCCCGCCTCGCCGACGCCGACACCGAGGCGGAACAGGAAGAGCTGCCAATAGCCGGTGGCGACCCCGCACAGCCCGGTGAACAGGCTCCACACCGCCAGCGCCCCGGCGATCACCCCCGAACGGCTGGTGCGGTCGGCGAGATAGGCGAGCGGCACGCCGAGCACCGAATAGAGCACCGCGAAGGCGAGCCCGCCGATCGCGCCGAATTCGGTGCGGGTGAGGTGCAGGTCCTCCATGATCGGCTTGGCGAGGATGCCAAGGATCTGCCGATCGAGGAAGTTGAAGGTGTAGACGAGCAGGAGCATCGCCAGCACCACGCCGCGATAGCCGGGGCGGGTCGCGGGGTTTGAAGCGGAAGCGTTCATGGCCGTACCTCGACATCAAAAGAGCCGGACGTCAAGGGACGCCCGGCTCGGTAATTTAGGTGCAGTGCACCATACTCAGAATTTGAGGCTGAACGACCCGAAGATCTGGCGCGGATTGCCGTAGAAGGCCGTGGCGACGCCTTCCTTGCCCAGGGTCGGCGTGTAGCCGCCCGCCGGGGTCAGGATCGGCGTGCCGTCGATCCGGCTGCTGATATACTGATAGCCGGCGGTCTTGTAGTGGACATTGGTCAGGTTCTTGCCGTGGATGCCGATCGAGTAGCGCCCGTCGCCGAAGGTGTAGACGAGGTGCGCGTCGAGCAGCGTGTAGCCCGGCTGGTCGAGGAACGGGCTGGCCGTCTCGAACTGGTGGGTCAGGCCGCGATAGGACACGGTGGTGGTCGCCGAGAGATCGCCGCTCGCCACCGGCAGCGTGGCGCCGAGCGTGCCGGCCAGCGTCCAGTCCGGCGTGTTCTGGAAGACGCGGACCGCCGAGACATCGACGCCGGTCGGGCCGATGAAGCGCTTGTACTTGGCGTCGATATAGCCGAGCGCGCCGTTGAAGAAGAAGCTCGAGCCCGGGCCGGCAAAGCCGCGCGCCAGCACGGCGTTGGTCTCGAGCTCGATGCCCTTGATGTCGGCCTTCGCCGCGTTGGTGGTGATGCCGCAGAAGCTCTGGACGTTGTTGATCAGGCAGCCGACCGAGCCCGGGATCTGGACGTTGGAATAGTCCGAATAGAAGCCGGCGAGCGACCAGTTCAGGCGACGATCGAACGCCGCGCCCTTCCAACCCACTTCATAGCTCTTCACCGTTTCCGGATCGAAGGAGAGATAGTTGTAGATGTCGAGATAGGTGCGCCCGGCCGACGGATTGCTGATCGGTGCCGAGGTGCCCGAGCCGCGCGGATCGAAGCCGCCGCCCTTGAAGCCTTCCGAATAGGAGGCATAGACCATGTGGTCCGCGCTCGGCTTGAAGCTGAGCGTCGCGCGCGGGGTGAAGCGCTTGAAATTGGCGGTGCCGCGGAAATCGGTGGAAGGCGCACCCACGGGCACCGGGGTGCCGCCGAAATCCGGGGTCAGGCCGAGATAGCTCGCCTTGAAGACATAGCTCTTGCGCTGATCCCAGGTGTAGCGGCCGCCGAGCGTCAGGCTAAGCTGCGGGGTGAAGTCGAAGGTGAAGTCGCCATAGATCGAGCTGGTCTCGGTGCGCACATCACCGGCGGTATAGGCGTTGAAGCCCGGCAGCGTGGTCGACAGCAGCACGCCGAAGCCCGTCGTCGCCTTGGCGCCCAGATAGTAGAAGCCGACAATGCCGTTGAGCTTATCGCCATGGATCAGCGCCTGGAATTCCTGGCTGGTCTGGTTGTTCTTGTAATAGGCGGGCACGTCGACATCGACCGACGGGGTCGAATCGAAGTCGATCGGCGTCCAGGAGGTGTCCTCGCGGTACGCGCTGATGCTGCGCAGCGTGATGTGGTCGCTCACATCGGCGTTGATCGTCATCGAGATGCCGCCGGCCTCGACATCGTTCTTCGGGTTCGCGAGGCCCGCATTGGTGTCATAGACATTGGACAGCACCGGCGAGCCGGTGAGCAGGCCGGCGAACAGGCGGTGGCCGTTGCGCGCGTTCGACTTGTCATGGGTATAGTCGCCGGTGATGCGGATCGACATGCGGCTGTCCGGCGTCTCGAACTCGAGCGTGCCGCGCGCGGCCCAGACATTCTTGTTGTAGTTCTCGATATGGAGATTGCGGTTCTCTCCGAAGCCATCGCGGGTGAGGCGGGCGCCGGAGAAACCGATCTTGAACATCGAGCCGATCGGGGTCGATGCGCTGACGATAACATCGGCCTGGTTGTACGAGCCGTAATTGCCGCGCACCGACACCGTCGGGCGATCGTCGAGCTTCTTGGTGACATATTTCACAGCGCCGCCGATCGTGTTGCGACCATAGAGCGTGCCCTGCGGGCCGCGCAGCACTTCGATCCGCTCCACGTCATAGATGTCGAGCACCGATGCCTGGGGGCGGTTGAGATAGACGTCGTCGAGATAGATGCCGATGCCGGCCTCGAAGCCCGGGACCGGATCCTGCTGGCCGACGCCGCGGATGAAGGCGGCAAGCGTCGAGTTGGTGCCGCGCGCATCCTTCAGCGTGGTGTTCGGCGACGCGATCTGGAGATCGGTGAGATCCACCGCACCGGCCTGGTCGAGCTGGGCCGAGGTGAGCGCGGTGACCGCGGTCGGCACGTCGAGCAGCTTCTCCTCGCGGCGGCGGGCCGTGACGACGATTTCGCCGGTATTGTCGAGTGCGCTATCCTGCGCCTCGGGCGCGGCCGGCGCGGCAGCTTCCTGCGCGAAGGCGGAATTGGTGGTGAGTGCGGCGAGCGCAGCGCCCGCGAACAGAATCGAACGGGCACAATTCAGGCGTGACATCCAGACTTCCTCCCCATCAGTCTAACCCGTCATTCAACGCGGGTTGCACGTGGTCGTCCGAGGCTATACTGAAACCTGAACCGGGTTTCAACTTGGATAAATGGGAAGAGGAACCAGAATGGCGGAGGGGCGTGGCATGAGCGCCACAGCACCGGGAATCGGCGGCAGCGAAGCGAGCGCCGGCAAGGAACCGCGCACCGCGCGCGGGCGGCGCACCTTGCGCCTGATCCTGGATGCGGCGGCGGAGGAGTTCGGCGCCAAGGGATTCCACGAAGGCTCGATCAGCGGGATCACAAGGCGGGCCGGCGTCGCGCTGGGCAGCTTCTACACCTATTTCGATTCGAAGGACGACGTGTTCCGCGCACTGGTGCGCGACATGAGCGACCAGGTGCGCGAGCATGTCGCCCCGGCGATCAAGGGCGCGACCGGCGGCCAGATCGCGGCGGAGCAGGCGGCGCTGCTCGCCTTCATCCGCTTCGCCCGGGCGCACAAGGAGATCTATCGGATCATCGACGAAGCCGAGTTCGTCGATCCCGAGAGCTTCCGGCTCCATTATGCGAGCACGGCCGAGCGCATCGCCAAGCGGCTCCAGGCGGCGGCGGCGCGCGGCGAGGTGCGCGAGGACGTCAACGAGGTCCATGCCTGGGCGATCATGGGGATGAACGTGTTCCTCGGCCTGCGCTACAGCGTGTGGCAGGAGGACGTGGATCCCGAGGCGATCGCCGATATCGTCGCGCAGATGCTGGCGCGCGGGATCGGGACTGGGGCGTAGGGCGGATCCGGCCGGTTATTCCTGTCATCCCCGCCTGCGCGGGGATGACGGCAAGAAATCTAGCGCCGCCCGCGTGTCGTCGAGCCAAAACCCCAGACCAGCAGCAGCGCGAGCACCGCGGCGCCGATGCGCAGCGCATTGCCGGTCCAGCCGAACATCGCTTCGTCGGGCACCTTGAAGACGTTCCACGCCGCGTTGAGCGAGACATGGAGCAGCAGCCCGCTCCAGATCGTGTTGCCGTCGAGCCGGTCGAGCAATGCCATCACCACGCCGCCGATGCCGGTGATCGTCAGCACCTGCAGTGCCATGTCGCCACCCGCCGGTCCGCCCATGCCCCACCAATGGACCAGGCCGAACAGCAGCGCCTGCGCGCCGACCGCGAGCCATAGCGGCCAGCCGAGCGCGCGGTGGGTGAAGAGGAAGCCGAAGCCGCGGAACACGATCTCCTCGGCCAGCGGGAAGGCGAGGGCGAGCATCGCCAGATCGAGCCAGCGCCAGTCATGCGACAGCCCGCCGAGCATGAAGAGCCCCACCCAGGCGGGGATCGTCGCCACCGCGACCAGGACCGGTCCGCGCCAGCCGTTCGACCGCAGGCCCATCCGGTCGAACAGTCCGGCTCCGCGCAGCATCAGCAGGCCCGCGACCAGCACGATCAGCACGGCGAGCCCATTGTCGAGGATCGCGCCGCCATAGGGGATCTTGAGCGCCGGGATCGGGTGGCCGATCGCCCTGGCGAGATCGCGCACCTGCTGCGACAGGACCAGTATCGCTACCACCAGCAGGACGCTGAAGGGCAGGCGGGCGGATTTTCCCAAGATGTTTTCCCCGGATCGCGGTTTAGGCACGGTGTATTGCTCGGCTAATACGATAACGCAAGGCGCGTACCATTGCGGTGCGGCCATCGGTACCGCATCTAGGGGGCATGGATTTCAGCGACTGGCATGTTGCGCGGGCACGGGCGCTGTTCACGGTGCTGGCCGAACGGCATGCGCTGCGCATGCGCGGCGCCGATGCCGGCCCGGACTATCTCGCGCTCGAGCTGCCCGTCCAATATGGGCTGCGCATCGCGCTCAAGCTGGTCTGGTCGCGCGACCTGCTGATGATCCGCAGCGATCTGTTCACCGCCGAATTCCATCTCGACGCCGATGCCGACGCGGAGACCAAGTTCATCGAGACGTTCGACGGGCTGGTCGAGGGGGAGATCCGCCTGCACCTGTTCTACTGGCCGCGCGCGGCGCGCCCCTACAAGACATTGCTCCAGCGCGCCGAAGGGAATGGCGAGGATGCGGTGTGGCGGACGATCTACACCTGGTTCCGCTGGCTGCCCTGGTCGCCGGTGGCGCGCGAAGAGGTGTGGGTAAACAGCCGCGCGCCGCATCTGCATGTGGTGGGGCACGCCTGACTATATCGCCTGCGAGTTCCTGGCTGTTCCCCGGCGAAAGCCGGGGTCCATAGTCACGAGCGATACGGCACGGAAACCCTGGGCCCCGGCCTTCGCCGGGGAACTGCAGCGTATCAAATAGCGACGCGCATCAGCCCTTGCCCAGCTTGTCCCGTAGCCCGGCAAGCCCGCCGAATGGGCCGCTTTCCTCGGCCAGGCGCTTTGCCTCTTCCTCGCTGATAACCCCGGCGTCGCGCAGCGCCCCCTCGGCGCTGGCGCTGCGCGGATAGGGATCGAGTGCCAGCGCCAGCGTTTCCGCCGCAGCCTCGCCCAGGTCGATCGCGCCGCCCGAATAGAAGACGATGTCGCACTCGTCCTCGCTCAGCTCCATTTCTTCCTCGCCGGCATCGCCGTCGCTCTCGGGGAGGAAGCGGATCGCGAAATCCTCCTCGATCTTCGCGGGTACTGGCTCGTCGGTGATCACGCAGGCCTGGACGACCCTGGCCGAAAGGTGGCCGGTGGCGATGATGCCCTGCGCGTCGCGGCGGATGCGATAGTCGGCGGCCAGGCTGTCGATCGACTTGAGGCCGAACCGCTCGGCCAGCGCGATCCGCTCGTTCGGCTCGGCCTGCACCTGGACCTGGCTCTCGCCGGCGCCGATCGTGTCGAGCCGCTGGGGGCGGTTGAATTCGCTCTGGATCATGCGAGGTCTCCGGCGAGCAAGGTCGCGATCGGGGTGTCGCCCAGCTTCGCATGCAGCGCGCGGAGCTCGTTCTCGACATGGGCGAGCGCCTGCGGCCCGGGCGCCTCGCCGCGATAGAGGTTGCGCACCAGCGCGTCGCCCAGCGTGTCGTCCGCCAGCGCGGTCCGATAGGCGCCCAGGCGCCCGCCGAGCATACCCATCATCTTGCCGACATGCTTGCCGACGACGATGTCGCCGATGCCGATCTGGCGGAGTTGCCCGTCCATGTCGTCGATGAACACTTCGGTGAGATGGGTGCTGAACGGCACCGCCGCCTCGTCCTGCTCGAGGCGCAGGAGGACGAGGCTCATCACCGCGGCGATCATGTCGAACCGGCCGTCGATCGTGTCGGGCACCGCGCCCGCCTCATACCAATGGGGCTGGCGGCCGCGCGCGACGATCGCGGCGTAGAGAAGGGGGGCGGTGCCGCGGTCGGGCGCCTGGAAAAGCCGCTTGAGCAAGCGCATGTGCCGGTTCGGTCCTGCTATGGTTCTGGCAATATGGGGTCGCGACCTTGTTTGGCCGCATTTTGCCGCATATTGAGGCGAACGGCCCGCGATGCAACCAAGTGCATCGGGCGCCGGTACGCGTTTGCCTGGAGACCAGAATGCCGATTCCCGCCCGTGCGCTTGGCGCCGCCCTGCTGGCAGCCGCGCTTGGCACCACCGCCTGCGTGCCCGTGCGCACGCACCAGGGCTATATCATCGACAAGGAACTGGTCGATTCGGTGCAGCCCGGCATCGACACGCGCGAATCGGTGCTCCAGACGCTCGGCCGTCCGACCTTCACCAGCCAGTTCAACGAAGGCGAGTGGTATTACATCTCCCGCCAGAGCGCGAACCTCGGCTACCAGTCGCTCAAGGCCAAGGACCAGACGACGCTGCGCATCACCTTCGATGCGAAGGGCAATGTCGCGGCGGTCGATCGCATGGGCAAGGAGCTGATCGCCTCGGTCGATCCGTACGGCAAGACCACCCCGACGCTGGGCCACAAGCGCGGCTTCTTCGAGGATCTGTTCGGCAATATCGGCACGGTCGGCGCGCCGGGCACCGGCGGTCCGGGCGGCGGCGGCGGCAACGGCCCCTAGTCTCCGGGCGGGCTTTTCCAGCCTTTCATTTCGCTGACGGCCCCGTTCCCGGGCCGTTCAGCGTGGCTGCTCCAAACAGGCGCTCTACCGGAAGACAAGTCCGGACAGTGGTTTGGAGGAAGACATGAAGAAGTTCACAACCGCCCTGCTGCTCGCCGCCGTCGCGCTGCCCGCAGTGGCGATCCCGAGCGCGGCCAGCGCCCAGTCGCGCCAGGAGCTGCGCCGCGACCGCCAGGACATCCGCCACGAGGAGCGCGAGCTGCGCGACGCCCAGCGCCGCGGTGATCGCCGCGACATCCGGGACGAGCGCCGCGACGTGCGCGATGCGCACCGCGAATATCGCGAGGACCTGCGCGACCGTGACCGCGCCTGGGGCCACGACGACTGGCGCTTCAACCGCGACCGCAACCGCGCGCTCTATGGCCGCGGCAACTGGAACGCGCCGTTCCGCTACACTTCGTTCCGCGTCGGCGGCCGGATCGGGCCGAGCTATTACGGCCCGCGCTATGTGATCGCCGATCCGTGGCGCTATCACCTGCCGCGCGCCGGCCGCTACCAGAGCTGGGTGCGCCACTATAACGACGTGCTGTTGATCGACACCCGTCGCGGCATTGTGATCCGCACGATCCCGAGCTTCTACTGGTAATCGCGCCAGATCAAAGGCTTCGGCCGCGCTGCCCTTTCAGGCCGCGCGGCCGGTGCCCGTAGACACGGCCCCGAAAGGGGTTGGGACCGCCGGGTGAAACGCACAAACCAGCGTTTCGGTCCCGAACCGTTCACCCGTTTTCGCGCTATCTTATGGTGAACAGCACCTGGTCGATCACCTTGCCGTCGAGGTCGACCAGCGCGAGGCGATGCTTGCCCGGCGGCGCCAGGATCAGGGGCCTCGAATCGGCAGTGCCCAGGTCGCGCTTGTCGAGGATCAGCCGGTGGCCAAGCGCCTGGCCGGATACCGAAATCGCCAGCCGCTGATTGTCCACCGGGATATCGGGATCGAGCGCATAGACGCTGCCCGCCACCGGATTGGTGATGCGCGGCCGTCGCGATTCGGCGGGGGCATAGGCGATGCGGTCCATGCCCGTCCCTTTCAGGAAATACTCGCGGCGCGGCTGCTCCATGCCGGCGGCGAAGCGGATCTGGCGTTCCTCCACGCCCTCAGGACGCGGCGGCGCCTTGCCGGGATTCGCTTCGTTGAGCGCCAGCATCACGTCGCGCCACACCGGCGCCGCGCCGCTGGTGCCCGATACCGCGCGCATCGGATCGCCCTCGAGATTGCCGACCCACACGCCCACGGTGAAGCGATCGGTGAAGCCGACGCACCAATTGTCGCGCATCGCCTTCGATGTGCCGGTCTTCACCGCGGCCCAGAAGGGCAGGCGCAGCGCCGAATCGACGCCGAAGGTGCCGGCCCGCGCATTGGGGTCGGCCAGCATGTCCGCGACGATCCAGGCGGCCTGGGGGCTGGTGGTGCGGCGAAGCGCGTCGGTCTTCGCGTCCAGCGTCAGCCGCAGCGGACTCCACCGGCCTTCGAGCGCGAGGCTGCGATAGGCGGCGACCTGCTCCATCAGCGTCACTTCGGCCGAGCCGAGCGCCAGCGAATAGCCATAGTACTGACCGTCCTCGACCAGCCCGCGATAGCCGGTGTCCCATAGCCGGTCGCGAAACGCGTCGACGCCAGTGAGCAGCAGCGTGCGCACCGCCGGCACGTTGAGCGACCCAGCCAGCGCGATGCGCGCGGAGACAGGGCCCTTGAACGCCTTGTCGTAATTCTGCGGGACATAGAGGCCCGAGGCGGTGTCGAGCTGGACCGGCGAATCGTCGAGGATCGAGGCGGCGGTGAGATAGCCCTTCTCGATGCCCATCGCGTAGAGGAACGGCTTCAGCGTCGATCCGGCCTGGCGATAGGAAGAGGCGCCGTCCACCGCGGGCGCGGTGCTCTCGCCGCCGATCCCACCGACATAGGCCAGCACCTCGCCGCTCTGATTGTCCACCACCACCACCGCGCCGTCGCGGGCACGGCTGCCGCCCAGCCCCTGGAGCTGGCGCTTGAGCGCCGTGATCGCGACGCGCTGGATGCGGGCATCGAGCGTGGTGGTGATCCTGGCGCCCGGCTTGGTCAGCAAGGCGGCGGAGAGATGCGGGGCGAGCCCGGGATCGAGCGCGAGGCTGCGCGCCGGGCCGAGCATCGAGGCGGCCGCACCGGCGAAGCGCGTGCAATCCTGGTCGCGGCTGAGCGCACAGGCACGCCGGGCGACTTCGCTTGGGCTGGCCTGCGGATTGGGCAGCAGCGCCGCGAGCAGCAGCGCGTCGTCGCGGGTGAGCGTCGCCGGGGTCTTGCCGAACAGGCCGAGCGCGGCGGCGCCGATCCCCTGCGCCTCGCCGCGGAACCCGGCCAGGTTGAGATAGGCCTCGAGGATCTGGTCCTTGGTCCAGCGCGATTCGAGGGACCACGCCGCGCGCATCTGGCGCAATTTCTCGCGCATCCCGCGGCTGCCGGGCGCGGCGAGATCCGGCGCGAGATAGGCGGCGACCTGCATCGACAAGGTCGAGGCGCCGCGTCCGCGCTTGCCTTCGATCCGGTCGCGCGCCGCGCCGCTCAGCGCCATCCAGTCGACGCCGCCATGCTCGCGGAAGCGCCGGTCCTCGGCGGCGACAAGGATGTCGCGGGCCACCGGGGATATGTCGTTGAGCCGGGTCCAGGCGAGACGCCGGGCCTGAAAATCGATGCGGCTCGAATCGATCAGCACGCCGTGCCGATCGTAGAGCCAGGCCTCGGACGGATGCCAGCCGGCGCGGACGGCACCGTAATCGGGCAGCGCGGGCGGGCGCGTCACCCACCAGAAGCCGGCCGAGCCGGCCAGCAGCAGCGTTAGCAGCGTGCCGGTGACGCGAGGCGGCGTGACGATTCCGCGCCACCCGCTTTCCTTCCACGCCGCCCGCTCGCGGCCCGCCCAGGCATGCAGCGCCTCGGGCGCATCATCGATGCGCTTCGTCCAGCGGCGGGCGAAGGCGAGGAGGTGGTCGAAAGCCTCCTTCGCCGTCACCGCTGCGCCACGGTCATCACGGCATTGGGCAGCTGCGCGCGGATCTCGGGCGAATACATCGCCTCGATCCGGGTGGAGGGCAGGTTGAACCTGCCCGCCGCATCCAGCCGCATCACGTAGGACACGGTGAAGCTGCCGCGCGGCACCCAGCCGTAAAAGGCGCGCCAGCTGTCATTGCCGCGCTCGATATAGCTGGGCGAGACGCCTTCGCTGGTGCCGGCGTCCTTGGCGAGCATCTCGGACTGGCCGCCGAGATTGCCGACGATCGTCGCGCCCGCCGGGATCGGATCGTTGACCACCACCCAGTTGCGCTCGGCCGAAGCCTCGACGCTGATCGTCACCTTGACCACGTCGCCGCGCGACCAGCTGCCGGGGACGGCCTGCTTGACCGCCTCGACCTTCTTGGTCGCCTTGTAGCCGGCCATCAGCGGCTGGGTGAGCGGCACGGCCGCCTTCACCCGGACGAACGCCCAGGGGCCCGAGCCGCCCGCCTGGTTCATCACCAGCGGGGTGGTTGCGGCAGGCAGCGGGAAGCTGAACTGGCGCTGCGGCTCGGCCAGCGGCCAGCTGAGGCTCACCGGGCTGAAGCTCGAGAAGCTCGCCGTGGTGACGCCCGCGACCGCCTCGGCCGGGTACATCCCCATGAAGCGCCGCGCCAGGATCGTGCCCCAGGCATTGGCGGTGGTGGTGTCCCAGTGCCCGCGCTGCTGGCGCGATGCGATGCCGACCATCAGCTTGGCCGAGTCATTCTCCCAGCCGGGGCGGCCGAGCGTGGCGAGCAGTGCCTTGATCGCCGCTTCGTCGTCCGACGACATCAGCCACCAGGCCATATGGCCCTTGTCGGAGATATCGACGCGGGTGCCCTCATAGACCAGGCGCTTGCGCAGTTCCTGCTCGGCAGTGACGCGGAGCTGCTGGCCATTGGCCAGGCCCTGCACCTTGCCGAGCGCCATCGCATAGTCGGAGAGCGTCGAAGTCGGCATCTCGGCCGGGGCCATGCCGATCTGGCCGAGCATCGCCGAGGTCGCCGCGCCCTGCCGCGCCAGCGCGGTGAAGGCGGCGACGCGCTGCAGGCGGACATCGCCATAATCCTCATGACGAAGCCGCCCGTCGAGCACGGCCTTCATCGCCTCGAGCATCTTGGCCTTGGGGCCTTCGGGCAGCGGCAGGCCCGCCTCGCCGCTGGCCGAAAGGATATAGGCGGTCAGCGCTTCCGAGCCGGGCCAGTCGCCCGGCCAGTAGCGCAGCAGCCCGTCGCCGTCCTGATAGGCCGGCATGTCGCTGGCGATCAGGTTCCACATGCCCGTGTCGCCCAGCGCGATTGCCCGCGAGGTGCGCTGCTCGAGGCAGTTATACGGGTAGTCGGACATATATTCGCGCACGCCGGAGAGCGGCGGGGCGAGGCTGTCGGTCAGGCTCACTTCGACCGCGCCGAAGCCGGGCAGCGCGCCCGCCGGCGGAGCGATGACGAACTGGGTGCCGGTGCCGACCCGGCCGAGCGTCGCCGCCCAGGTCTCGACCGGCACCGCCGGTGCCACCTGCTGGGCGACGGTGATCCGGTCGCTCGACTTGCCGTCGGTGGTCTTCGCCGTGACCGTCCAGCTCAGCTTGCCGTCCTTGGGCGGCGCGGTGAGGTTCCATACCACCGGCGCGGCGCCGCCCGCCGGGATCTCGACGGTCAGCGGCTTGCCGGTCGCATAGGCCGGGCTCAGCGCCACCGTCGCGGTCACCTTCATCGGCTTGCTCGAGCCGTTGCGCAGCGTGAACATCGCGCCGAACTGGTCGCCGGTGCGCACCAGCTGCGGCACGCCGGCATAGATGGTCAGGTCCTGCGACGAGCGGATGCTCGCGCTGCCGGTGCCGAACAGCTGCGGGCCCGAGGTGGCGACCGCAACCAGCTTGAACGAGGTCAGCGCGTCGTTGAGCGTCACCGGCACCCGGGCATGGCCATTGGCGTCGAGCGCGACCTTGCCCTTCCAGAGCAGGACCGGCTGGAAATTCTCGCGGTTGAGGCCCGAAAGGTCCCCGCCGCCGCCACCGCCGCCGGCTTCCACCGCCTTCTTGCCATAGTGGCGCTTGCCGACCACCTGGGTCTGCGCGGTCGAGGTCAGCACCGAGATGGGCCTGTCGCCCATCATCGCGGTCAGCACGTCCCAGCTGTCATTCGGCGAGAGCTGGAGCAGCGCCTCGTCCACCGCGACGAAGGCGACATCGGCCGAGGCGGCAGGCTTGCCGTCGGGGCTCTTCACCGTGACATCGACCTGGGCCACGTCGCGCGCGGCATAGCTCGGCTTGTCGGCCTTCACCGCCACGTCGAGCTTATGGCCTTCCCAGCCGACCTTCACCTTGGCGATGCCCAGGCGATAGGCGGGCTTGGCGAGGTCCACGGTCGCGGTCGGCTCGCCGCCGTCCTTCGACCAGGGCGCGCCCCATTCGCGCGCCATGTTCGATCGCCAGTTCTGCCAGCCGGACACGCGTCCGCGCACCGCCATCACCGATACGAACACGTCCGGCGCATAGTCGCCCGGCATCGGCACTTCGATCACCGGATCCTTGCCGGTCAGCCCGACGACGAAGCTGGAGAGCACGCCCTCGCGCTCCACCGTGACCAGCGCGGTCGCGTCGCGGAACGGCATGCGCACCTGGAACTTGGCGGTCTCGCCCGCCTTGTATTCCTGCTTCTCGGGGATGACGTCCATGCGGTCGCCATTGTCGCCGCCGAACCACCAGTCGTCATCGCCGACCAGCCACACCGACTTGGTCGCGCGGGCGACATTGCCATTGGCATCCTTGGTGGTGGCGACGGCATAGACTTCGCCCGACACACCCGGGTTCAGCTGGCAGCTCGCCAGGCCCTGCGCATCCGTGGTCGCCGAGCAGGTGGCGCCCAGCTTGGTCGTCTTCATCTGGTTGTCATAGGCGTAGAAGCCGCCGATCAACCGGCGCCGCGCGGTCAGGATCTCGCGGCTGTAGAGCTCGACCGAGATCGCCTGGTTGGCGAGCGGCTTGCCCGCAGTGTCGAGCGCGACGAAGCGCAGGCGCAGGTCGTCCTGCTTCATCAGCCAGCCGTCGCTCTTGACGCCGAGCTGCACCGCCGACGTGAAGATCGGGATACGCCGCGACGAGGTCAGCACCTGGCCGTTGGCATCCTGATAGTCCATCTCGACCAGCATCGTCGTGTTCTGCTCGAGCGACTGGGGCACTTCGGCATTGATCCGGCTGGTGCCGTCGGCGCCGAGCGTGGCGGGCAGGGTCTGGGTCGGCGGCAGCTGGACCTGCTCGTCCTCGCCCTCGCCGTTCATCGGCTTGGTGCCTTCGGTCATCGCCCGGCCGCCGAAGGTGTAGCCGTCATAGCCGTCGGGGGTCTTGAAGTCGGCGAAATAGCCGATCCGCGTCTCGACCGGCAGGCTGGCCGCGCCGCCGCCGGAGAGATAGCCGACGAACAGGTCGAGCGGCAGCGCCGAGGGGCGTACCGCGGCGTCCTTGGGCCCGGCGACCGATGCCTTCATCGTCGGCAGCTTGTATTCGTCGACCTTGAACGACTGGCCGGTCCAGATCGTCCGCTCCTTGCCCTCGCCGTCCTTGGTCAGGACGGTCAGGTCGTAATCGCCCATCTTGGCGCCCTGCGGCGCGGTCCATTCGGTCTCGCCGACGCCATTCTGGTCGATGCTGAGCGGCAGGTCATACTGGGTGTCCGAGCCGCGATGGCTCAGGCGCAGCGTGCCGCTGAACGCCGGCGAAGCGGTGAAGCCCGCCGCCACCGGGGTGCGCACGATGTGCTTCATGTGCACCGTCTCGCCCTGGCGGACGAGCGAGCGGTCGAACACGGTGTGGAACTTCTCCTCCGGCGCCGACCAGCCATAGTTGAGGTCGAAGTCGTACGGCCGGATGCCGTCGCCCCACTGGGTGAGCGTGAAGCTGAAGTCGTCGGCCTTGCGCGCCGAGATCATCAGCGGGCTCGAATTGCCGTTTTCGCAGCTCGAATAGGTCTCGGGCTCGGGCAGGCCGGCGGGGACGCCGAGGCGGCCCGAGGCATCGGTCTTGCCCTTGGCGAGCAGCTGGCCGGTGCAGCTGTCGGTGACGCGCACCTCGGCATCGCCGACGCCCTTGCCGCTGTCGAGCGCGGTGACCCAGACCAGCGACTGGTCGCGGCCCCATTTGAAATGGACGCTCATGTTGGTGACGAGGGCGCCGGCGGCGACGTAACGCGGCGCCTTGCGGCCGAGCAGTGCCTCGCCGAGCCGCGGACTGGCCAGTTCGACGATGTAGAAGCCCGGTTTGCCGAGCGGGATGCCGACAACCTCGAATTCCTTCCCCTTGCCAGGCAAACCGATCTTGAGCGGCTTGCCGACCGCGGGGGTGAGCAGTGGCTTGGCGCCGGTCTGGTTGATCCGGATCGTCTCGTCGCCGCGCTTGATCTCGTCCGACTTGTCCTCGGCCGCATCGGCGAGCGCGCGGAACCACTTGGCGATCTCGCCGTCGCCGCCCTCGACCTTGAGGCTCTGGCCGTTGACCGCCATCTGGCTGCCCTGGAGATCGGGCTCGACATTGCGGACGCTGACCGGAAGGACGCCGCCTTCCTTCGCTTCGAGGATGCCGAAATTGCCGGCGAACTTCACCAGCGGCGGCGGCGCGTCGAACTTGACGTCGAGCGGGAAGCGCTCGGCATTGGCGAGCTTGCGGCCGCTCTCGTCGGTGATGTTGGCGGGGAAGACGACCTTGGCGGTGGTCTCGGCCGGCAGCGGCGCCTTGAACTTGAGGTCGGCGACCGCCGCCTTGTTCTTGTCGTCATCGCCGAAGATCGGCGCGAGTTCCTTGCCGTCGGCGGTCTTGATGCGGATCGCTTCCGCCTGCGCCTTGGGGATCGGCGCGGAGAAGCGCACCCAGGCGTCCTGCACGGGGCTGCAGCCGGCAGTGGGATTTACGCGCGAGCATTCGAAGCGGGCGCTGAATTCCTTGCGTACCGAGAAGTCGAAGCGCTGGTCGGTGCCGGCGGTGCGGCCCGAGGCGCTCTTGATGTCCTTGCCCCAGACCAGCGCCATGTCGCGCCCGGCGGGCAGCGGGCGGCGGCATTTCACCGCGACGACGCTGGCGAGCGACTTGGCCCGGTCCTCCGCCTTGGCGGGGAGCGACTGGGGCAGGCCGGCCTCGCTCAGGAAGCTCTGCACTTCCCAGCGATCGGTGCCGAGATCTGCAAGCAGCTTGGGCGCGACATCGGCGGGGAGGACATCGACCGGGATCTTCTCGCCCAGCCCGTCCACCGAGCAATAGGCATTGGCGCCGACCGAGGCGCGATCGGGCGCCAGGTTCGCCGCCACGACGAACACCTGGTCCTCCTCGATCTCGCTGCCATAGCGGTTTGGCAGCACCGCGCGGGCGATCGGGCCGCCCGAATCGACGGTGAATTCCTTCTGGCCCTGCAGGTTGTAGCCCGACAGGCTCTTGATCCCGTCGCGCAGCACGAACTTGCAGGTGACGCCGCCGGGGAGCGGCGAGGCGAATTCATGGACGAAGGTCTGCTGGTCGACCCAGCGGCCCTGGCCGCCGACCGGGCATTCGACCTTGAAGGGGGATTCGGCGCGGGGGTCGCCCAGCGGTACCATGGGAACGTTGAACCGGGCGGTGAAGCGCTCGATCGCGCCGTCGCCGACGCCGGGCGTCGCCATTTCCACCTGGGGGCCATTGTCGCCGAATGCGGTGACTGCGCCGATCGGTGCCAGCACCAGAGCCAATACGCCAAGCCGGGCAACAAGCTTCATGATGACTTCCCCCTCAGGCAGCGGGCGCACGATAGCCGTGACCCTTGCCAAGTCCAGCGACGAATTAACCGCCTCCGTTTCGGAGGGAAATGCACCATTGCCCTTGATCGTTCCGAGGGCGGCACGGCTAAATTCCCCGTCCGAATCGGAGGGGGATACTGCGCCGGTGGGGGAAGGGCTGCTCATTGCGATCGATGCGGTCGCGCGTGAGACGACATTGTTCGCTGCGCTATGGTTCGTGGTGGGCGGCCTCGATGACCTGCTCGTCGACCTGATCTATCTCGCGCAGCGCCTGCGGGGACCCCCGGCGAGGCTTCCCGCGCTGGGCGGGCCGGTGCCACCGGGGCGGATCGTGGTTTTCGTGCCGGCCTGGGATGAAGCGGCAGTGATCGGGGCGATGCTGCGGGCGGCGCTCGCGCGCTTCGATCATCCCGATTACCGGATCTATGTCGGCGCCTATCCCAATGATCCGGCGACGATCGCGGCAGTCGCCGGCGTCGCGCTCGAGGATGCGCGCATCCGGCTGGTGATCGGCCCGCGGCCGGGGGGGACGACCAAGGCGGATTGCCTCAACACCCTGTGGCGGGCCCTGCTGCGGGACGAGGAAGCCGAGGGTTTCACCGCCAGCGCGATCGTGCTCCACGATGCCGAGGATGTCGTCCATCCACTCGAGTTGCGCGCCTATGCGCATGGGCTGATCGCGCATGCCGCCGTGCAGCTGCCCGTGCTGCCGCTGGCGCACGCCCATTCGCGCTTCTTCGCCGGGCATTACCTGGACGAATTCGCGGAAGCCCATGGCCGGGCGCTGGTCGTGCGGCAGACCGTGGGTGCGGGCCTGCCCTTTGCCGGGGTGGGCTGCGCGATCCGGCGCGACATGCTGGCGCGGCTGGCGGATCTGCGCGGTGGCGGGCCGTTCGATGCCGAGAGCCTGGTCGAGGATTACGAGCTCGGCCTCACCCTCGCGGCGATGGGCGCGCCGGCGCATCTGCTCCGGATCGCCGAGGCACCGGGCGGTCCGCTGGTTGCGGTGCGGGCCTATTTCCCGGCCACGCTCGATGCGGCCGTGCGCCAGAAGTCGCGCTGGATGATCGGGATCGCCCTGGCCGGCTGGGACCGCACCGGCTGGGGCGGCTGGCGCCAGATCGGCGACAACTGGATGCGGATGCGCGACCGGCGGGCAACGCTGGAAATACCGGTACTGGCGCTCGCCTATCTCTCGATCCTAGGCTGGGCAGCCTCGCTTGGCGGGCATCTGCTGGCGGGCACCACGCCGGTTACGCCTTCCGTGCTGATGCAGGCGGTTCTGTGGGTGAACCTCGCGCTGCTGGTCTGGCGGCTTGCGGTACGCGCCGCCTTTGTCCGGCGGGCCTATGGCTGGTGCGAGGCGCTGTGGTCGATGCCACGGGTGCTGACGAGCAACGCGGTCGCGTTGCTCGCGGCACGGCGGGCGCTGTTCGCCTATGTGCGGATGCTGCGCGGGGCACCGCCGCGCTGGGACAAGACCGCGCACCAGTTTCCCGATCTCGCCCCGGCCAGCGGCGGATGAACGGCCGGGGCCGGCCGCTGCGCTTCCTGGCGATGGTAGCGGTCGCCTGGGTGGGCGCGCGCGTTGCGATCCTGTGGCCGCAGACCGGGTCCTTGCCGGCGGCGATCGAGGCGGCAATCCCGATCGCGCGTGCCGCCCCCGCCGGCGCTCCCATGGTACCCAAGCCGACCGCCCGGCATTTCGAGGTGTCGCTGCGTCCGGCAATAACAGCACCCCTGCCGGCATATCGCACGCCTCTGGGGGACGATAACCCCAGGGTGCAGCTCGCGCTGATGGCGCTTGCCCAATATGGCGAGGCCTATGCGGTCCCGCCGCCGCTCCTCACCCTGCCGGGCCGCTCCGTGGCAAGCGTCGCGGCCGCCCCCGAGCGCCTCGATCCTCTGCCCGATCGCTGGTCGCTGAGTGCGTGGATGGTAGCGCGCGGCGCGGGCGGCAGCGGCGCGGCCCCCGGCGGGCAGATCGGCGGCGGGCAGGCGGGTGCGCGGGTCGCGTGGCTGGTATCGCCGCGGCATCGCCTCGCTGCCTATGGCCGGATCACCACGCCTCTGTCCGGCAGCGGACGCGAAGCGGCGCTGGGTCTCGAATGGCAGCCGTCACGCGCGCCGGTGCGGCTGATCGCCGAACGTCGTTTCGGGCTCGAGGGCAATCCGGGCGGCACCGGGCTCGGCCTGATTACCGGCTTGGATACCGAATGGCGCGGCTTCCGGCTGGAAGCCTATGGCCAGGCCGGCGCGGTGCTGCGGCGGCGCGCCGATCCCTATGCCGATGGTGCCGCGCGCGGCACGCGAACGGTCGAGACGAGCGGGCCCGTGCGGCTGGGGCTGGGCGCCGGTGCCTGGGGCGCGGCGCAGCGCGATGCGCGGCGGCTCGATATTGGCCCCTCGGCGACGCTGGCCGTGCGCAACCTGCGGCTGGCGCTCGACTGGCGCCAGCGCGTGGCGGGCGAGGCAAGGCCGGGATCCGGTCTCGCGCTCACCTTGGGTGCCGACTTCTGAGGCTTACTTCCCCTGGGCGCGCCAGCGCCGGATCGTGCGCTCGAGGATCTGCTCCTCGCCGCCGGTATCGCGCCACAGTTCGGAGAACAGCGGATCGTCCGAAGCCGGGCGCTTGTTGTCCTCGAGGCTGTCGAACAGCAGGCGGATCGGCGTCGCGACGCCTTCGCCCACCGCGATGCATTCCCGATTCCGGAGCGCCGGGATCGAATCGAGGAAACCGCGCGCGCCTTCGGGCATCGCCGCTTTCACAAAGGCCTGGTCGCGCTCGTTGTTCAGGCGCATCGACAGGATCGTGCCGCACTGGGAAAGCACGCCTTCGGCCAGGTCCGACGGGCGCTGGGTGATCAGGCCCAGCGACACGCCATATTTACGGCCTTCCTTGGCGATACGGCTGAGGATGCGGCCGACCGAGGAGCCATCGGCATTGCGCTCGTTGGGGACATAGCGGTGCGCTTCCTCGCAGACGAGCAGGATCGGCCGCTTGCTCTCGCCGCGCGACCAGATCGCGAAGTCGAAGACCATCCGGCTGAGCACCGCGACCACCACCGACGTGATTTCGCTCGGCACGCCCGACACGTCGATGATCGAGATCGGCTTGCCGTCGCCCGGCAGGCGGAAGACGCGCGCCAGGAAGCTCGCCATCGTGTCCGCCACCAGCATGCCCGAGAACATGAAGGCGTAGCGCGGGTCGCCCTTGATCTCGTCGATCTTGGAGCGGATGCGCAGGAACGGCGCCGTGTCGGTCGCCTTGTCCATCTTGCCCATCTCGAGCTGCAGGATCTGGGTCAGGTCGCTCAGCAGATAGGGGATCGGCGCATCGACGGTGAGCTTGCCGATCTCGGCGGCCAGCCGGTTCTTCTGCTTGGCGGCGAGCACGCACTTGGCAAGGATGTCCGCGTCCATCTGCCGGTCGGAGCCGGAGCTGGTCAGGAACACTTCGCAATGCTCCTCGAAGTTCATCAGCCAGTACGGCATCTGCAGGTTGCTGACGTCGTAGAGCGCGCCGGTGGCCTTGAACGCGCTGGCATATTCGCCGTGCGGATCGACCATCACGACATGGCCCTGCGGCGCGAGCTCGCAGATGCGGTGGAGGATCAACGCGGCCGCGGTCGACTTGCCGGTACCGGTCGAGCCGAGCAGCGCGAAATGCTTGCCGAGCATCGAATCGACATAGAGCGCGGCGCGGATATCCTTGGTCGGATAGACATTGCCGATCTCGATATGGGCACGGTCCTCGGCGGCGTAGATCTGCTTAAGGTCGGCGGTCGAGACCGGGAAGACGGGTGCGCCCGGGGTCGGGTAGCGCGTCACGCCGCGGCGGAACTTGTAGAGCTTGCCGGTCAGCCGCTCCTCGTCCCCCTCGCCGAGGAAGTCGATATAGGCGGCGATGTGGTCGCCCTGCAGCTTGAGCGAGCGGACGTTCGCGATCAGCCAGGTCGCGCTGACACGCACCTTCACCTGGCTGCCGACCTGGCCGGCATTGGCGACGGTGGGATCGGGATTGCCTTCGAGCGCGTGCAGCGCTTCGGGATCGATCAGCACCTGGCTCGACGAGCCGGCGATCTCGAGCACCGCGCCGATCGGCTCGACCGGCGCCCGCGAGGGCATGCCCTCGGAAGATGAAACCGACGCCGCGCCATCGAACCCGCGCGCGCCAAACTGGCCGTCCATTCGGCTGCTCCCCGTTACCGCTCCCAACTATGCGCGCGGGGAGGTAAATATTGGGTGAGTCCCGAAGCTTTCAGAAGCGTTTCCACACCGCCCCGGCGCCCCAGCCGAACAGGATGGAGAGGGCGACGGCGACGATGCCGTAGAGCACCGAATAGTGATCTGCCGAATGGGCGACGAAGCGCTCGAAGCCGGATTTGCGGATTTCGATGGGGCGCACCGCGGCGGCGAGCACGCGGCCGTCGCGAATCAGGAAGGTCTCGGCGGTGAACTTGCCGATCGGCACGCGCGCCGGGATCTTGAGCCGGGCGCGGTAGAGCACGCCGTCGGTGATCTCCACCGCACCGGGCGCCTGGTAATAGAGGCCGGCCCGCGCGCGCAGGTCCTCCAGTCCCTTGTCGAAGCGCGTCTGGACTTCGGGGGCGGCGCTGGATGCCGGGGAGAGCTGCAGGCTCTCGACGCCGAGTTCGTAGATCGCGCGCGTGCGCTCATCGACGATCCTGTCGATCGGCCGCGACGAGGCGATGGCGTAGAAGCTCGGGGCCGAACGATAGCGCATGCGTTCGGCATTCACCCAGATGCCGGCCACCTTTTCCTTCTCGCGCACCTGCACCGATTGGGTGGGACCCTTCACCACCACGACGATGTCGGCCGGCTTCTCGTCCTGCCCCGGCGCGCGGCCGCCGGGATAGAGGATCGCACCGAACAGCAGCAGCTCGGCACCGGTGAACGAATAGGCGATCTCGATATCGCGCTGCGAAACATCGGGCACCAGCCTGGGCTTGGCCTGGCCCATCAGCAGCGGCGCGAGTGCCAGGAGGAGCAATCGCCTCACAGCAGCTCGACCGAGTAGATCTCGTCCGGCTGCCAGGCGAGGCCGAGCAGCATGCGGATCGCCACCAGCAGCACGATCACCGCAAGGATGAAGCGCAGATATTCGGGCTTCACCGCCAGCGCGAAGCGCGCACCCATCTGCGCGCCGATCACCGAGCCGAGGAGGAGCAGGGCGGCGAGGACGATGTCCACCGCCTTGGTGGTGGTCGCGTGGACCATGGTCGCCGCGGCGGTGACGAACAGGATCTGGAACAGCGAGGTACCGACCACGACCTGGGTGCCCATGCCGAGCAGGTAGAGCATCGCCGGCACCAGGATGAATCCGCCGCCGACGCCGAGCAGCACGGTAAGGATGCCGGTGAAGAAGCCGAGCAGCAGCGGCGCGAGCGGCGAGATGTAGAGGCCGGAGGAATAGAAGCGCCAGCGCAGGGGGAGCATCGCGACGAGCGGATGGTGGCGGCGCTTGCGCGCGCGCGGCGGCCGGGCGCCGCGCGTCACCCGGATCGCCTGCACCGATTCGTGCAGCATCAACCCGCCGATCGAGCCGAGCATCAGCACATAGAGTATGCCGATCACCACATCGATCTGGCCGCTTTTCTGGAGCAGGGTGAACAGCCCCGCGCCGGCGATGCTGCCGATCACGCCGCCCACCACCAGCACCGCGCCCATATGCACGTCCACCCCGCCGCGCCGGAAATGGGCGAGCACGCCCGAGACGCTGGCACCGGTCACCTGGCTCGCGGCAGAGGCGGCAGCGACGGTGGGCGGAATACCGTAGAAGATCAGCAGCGGCGTGGTCAGGAATCCGCCGCCCACGCCGAACATGCCCGAAAGCAGCCCGACACCGAAGCCGAGCGCGACGATGACCAGCGCATTGACCGACAGGTTGGCGATCGGGAGGTAGAGATCCATTGTGCGCCAGCGATACCGCGTTTGCGGTGCAGTGCAAAAGCCATCTCGATCCGCGTCCGGAGGATCGGCGCGGTTGCAATGTAGGATTTCGCCTGCTTGGCTCGCGCTGCCGGGCCGCCACCCGGCCGCTCCTTCAACCTGTAGGGAAAATAGGATCACGCGCGCGCAACAATGTTACGGGATGCGGCGCGTTTCCGTCGGGAAGGTCAAAATTCCGGCGGCTAAAACCCGCTCTTGGCCTGTACTTCGTGTACTTTCGCGAGTTTTCCCGGATCCGCTGTTGGAACGCGCGGGACGCCGGCATTGGCCGGACGCCGGCGCCTCCTCAGTCTTCGGCGTCCTTCACCGCGCCATGCCCCACGGGCACCGCGAGCAGGCGGCCGAGCTGTGCCTTGAACTCGCCAAGGTCGCCGCCGGTGAGTTGCTGGGTCGAGGTGAACGACACCGAGCGCGGGTTCACCGCCACGCCGTTGCGATAGAGCTCGTAATGGAGGTGCGGGCCGGTCGACAGGCCGGTATTGCCCACCGCGCCGATCCGCTGGCCGCGGCGGACACGCTCGCCATTGCGGACATAGATGCGGCTCAGATGGCCATAGCCGGTGCCATAGCCATTGCCGTGGCCGATCTTGATGAAGTTGCCATAGCCGCTGCTGCGCCCGGCAACCTGGACGACGCCGTCGCTCGCGGCGAACACCGGCGAGCCCCAGGGTGCGGCGATGTCCACGCCCTTGTGCATGCGGGTATAGCCCAGGATCGGGTGGCGGCGCATGCCGAAGCCCGAGGAGAAGCGGCCATTGGCCGGCATCGCCATCGCGCCGGTCGAGTTGCCCTTGCCGGCGCCGTCGAACCAGCTGGTCTTGCCGCCCTGCTCGAACGGCGCGAGCTGCACCTTGCTGGCGCAGCCGTTCACGCCGGCATACATCAGGCTGCCGAGCTGGACCTCGCCGGTCGCGGCGCGGGCCTGGCCGACGATGATGTCGAACTTGCAGTCCGAACCGAGCCGCGACACCGCGGTGCGCGTCGCCAGCGTCTTGATATAGCTCTCCACCGCCTTGGCCGGGGCGCCGGCGGCGCGGGCCGAGCGATAGAGCGACGAGCCGATCGTGCCCTGGATGCGCAGCGGCGTGCGGTCGATCGCGATCGGGATCTGCTTGAGGCTGAGCGCGCCACCGTTGCGGGCGACTTCGATCGCCAGGTCGAAGCGCGCGCGCATCGCCAGCTTCTCGAGCGGGCGCGGCTGCGACTTGTCGGTGCGGCGGCCCAGCGTCAGGTCGAGCATCGTGCCGGGTTGCAGGTCGCCGCTGGCCACCGCCTTGGTGACGAGCTGCTCGACCATGTTGGCGTCGGTCTTGCCCACGCCGGAGCGCAGCAGCGAGCCGAGCAGCGAGCCGGTATATTTGGTGTCGAGCTCGATGATCGGGCGTTCGGGCGTATCGGTCAGCGGGGCGACCAGCCCGGTCGCGGCCATGCGCGTGCCGGTGGTCGAGCCCATGCCTAGCGGCTTGATCGCCTGGGCCTGGGTCGCCTCGAACTCCGCGCCGGAGACCGGGGCGGGGACCGAACCGTAGATCGGGTTCTCGAAGCCGGGGGCCAGCAGCAGCGTCGCGGTGATCAGGGCGACGCAGGTCGCGGCGCCGCGATACCAGGTCAGCGAGCCGATGCGCGAGCCGAGATCGGGGGCGAATTCGAAGTCGGCGAGCTTCTCGCTCAACCGTGCTGCGAAGCCATGTGCGGGTGCCTTGGCAAGCGCGGATGCGCCGCCGCCGGTCAGGCCCTCTCCATGGTCACTACGCAGGTACAAGGCGTAACGCCCCCCAAAAGGTCGTCGATGTCGTGCCGTAAACCCCCGGCTACCGACGAAATCAGTGTGCAAGGCAGGACTTAAAGTCAAATTAAGTACCCTGTTGGGGGCCGCATCGTGCGGCGAGCTGTGGCGCCGCGCGGATGAAGCGAGGCATTCACTATAATCGCCAGTGTTTCCAACATGGTTAAGGCGATTCGCAAACTCGGGGGAGTTGCTTAAGGGGCGACTCGGAACGATCTTGGGGGCCGCAATGAGTCGTTTCGCGCGTTCTCCGATCACTGCCGTGCTGGGCCCCACCAACACCGGCAAGACGCATCTCGCAGTCGAGCGGATGGCGGGTCATGCCAGCGGCATGATCGGCTTCCCGCTGCGCCTGCTCGCCCGCGAAGTCTATGATCGCGTTGTGAAAATGAAGGGCAGCGATGCCGAGGTGGCGCTGATCACCGGCGAGGAGAAGATCTGCCCGCCCAAGGCGCGCTGGTTCCTGTGCACGGCGGAATCGATGCCGCTGGAGCGCGAGGTGGCGTTCGTCGGGCTGGACGAGGCGCAGCTCGGCGCCGACCCCGAGCGCGGCCATGTCTTCACCGATCGGCTGCTGCGCGCCCGCGGCTTTGCGGAAACCATGATCCTCGGCTCGGACAGCCTGAAACCGATGCTCAAGGCGCTGGTGCCCGATGCCGAGATTATCGGCCGGCCGCGCTTCTCGACGCTCAGCTATGCCGGCGCCAAGAAGCTGTCGCGCCTCCCCCGGCGCAGCGCGATCGTCGCGTTCAGCGCCGAGGAAGTCTATGCGGTGGCCGAGGCGCTGCGCCGCCTGCGCGGCGGTGCGGCGGTGGTGATGGGAGCCTTGTCCCCCCGCACCCGCAACGCCCAGGTCGCGATGTTCCAGGCGGGCGAAGTCGACTATCTCGTCGCCACCGATGCGATCGGCATGGGGCTCAACATGGACGTCCACCATGTCGCCTTCGCCTCGCTCACCAAGTTCGACGGCCGCCGCCAGCGCCGGCTGACCGTGGCGGAGATGGCGCAGATCGCCGGGCGCGCGGGGCGCCACCAGCGCGACGGTACCTTCGGCGCACTCCACGACGACGGCCCCAATGCCTTCACTCCCGAGGAAGTGCTCGCGATCGAGGCGCACCGGGTGCCGCCGCTCGAGAAGCTGTTCTGGCGCCAGGGCGAGCCCGACTTCGCCAGCGTCGAGGCGCTGATCGCCAGCCTCGAGGCGAAACCGACCAGCGAAGTGCTGCGCGCCGCGCCCGAAGCGGTGGACCTGGCCGTGCTCAAGCGGCTGTCCGAAGAGGATTGGGTGCGCCAGCGGGTGCGCGCGCCGGCGATGGTCAGGCGGCTCTGGGCGGCCTGCGGCCTGCCCGATTTCCGCAAGCTCGGTGCCGAGCCGCACAGCCGCTTCGTCGGCCGGTTGTTCGGGCATCTGTCCGAGGGGCGCGGCCATGTCCCGCACCAGTGGTTCGCCGACGAGATCCAGCGGCTCGACAATATGGGCGGCGATGTCGAAACGCTGGCGGGGCGCATCGCGGCGGCGCGGAGTTGGGCCTATATCGCCCACCGCGCCGACTGGCTGGAGGATCCGATCCACTGGGCCGAGCGCACCCGCGCGGTGGAGGAGAAGCTCTCGGATGCGCTCCATGCCAGCCTCACCCAGCGCTTTGTCGACAAGCGCACCACGGTGCTGCTCCGCCAGATCGGCGCCGATGCCTCGAACCTGCCGGTGACGATCGGGCCAGAGGGCGAAGTGAGCGTCGAGGAGCATGCGCTGGGCACGCTCACCGGCTTCCGCTTCACTGTCGCGCCCGAGGCGCGGGCGGCCGACAAGCGCATGCTGCTCGCGGCGGCGGAGAAACGGCTGGGCGGCGAGTTCAGGAAGCGTGGCGCGGCGCTGGCCGAGGCGGAGGATGGCGCAATCACGCTCGCCGGTTCGGTGCTTGCCTGGAGCGGCGTCGGGGTGGCGACGCTGGAGCCCGGTGCCAATATCGCCCGACCGCGCATCCGGCTCGACCGTTCGCTTGATGTGCTCGACCCGCAAGCAAGGGCCGCCGTTCAGGCACGCCTCGATCGCTGGTTCGCGGAGCAGATCGGCAAGCGCCTGACCGTGCTCGGCAAGCTCGACGAAGTCACGCGCGATCCGCAGGCCGGCTCGCCGCTCCGCGCCCTCGCCAATGCGCTGCTGGAGGCTGGCGGCCTGCTCCCGCGCCGTGCCGCGGCTCAGCTGGTGGAGGCGCTCGATCCGCCGGCGCGCCAGCGGCTGCGCAAGATCGGCGTCACGATCGGCACGCTCGACATCTTCGCGCCGGCCCTGCTCAAGCCCGGCTCGGCCGCCCGGCGCCGCGAGCTGATGGGCCTGGCCGATGCCCCACGCGACGGCGCGGCGGTGCTGCCGCGCACCGCGCCCGGCGCCGATCTCGTCCATGGCTATCGCCCGCTCGGCGCCCAGGCCGTCCGCGTCGATCTGGTCGAGCGCATCGCCCGTGCCGCGCATGACAGCCGCAAGGGGCGCAAGCCCTTCGCGCCCGATCCGGCGCTTGCCACGTCGATGGGCCTCACTGCGGAAACGCTCGGCCGGCTGATGGCGCAGCTCGGCTTCCGGACGGCGCGTGGTCCGGAAGGCGAGCCGCAGCGCTGGATCTGGCAGGGGCTGGTCGCACCGCCCAAGCCCAAGGCGCCGCCGCGCGACAACGCCTTTGCCGTGCTCGCGGAGCTCAAGCATGGCTGATGCGGGCACCATGCGGGTCGATCGCTTCCTGTGGTGGGCGCGCCTCGCCGGCACCCGCTCGGCGGCACAGGCGATCGCCGAGAAGGGCACGCTGCGCATCGACGGGCGTCGGATCGAGCGCAGCTCCGCCTGTGTGCGTGTCGGCTGCGTCATCGCCTTTCCGCTCTACGGCAAGGTGCGTGTCGTCCGGGTGGAGCAACTGCCCTCCCGGCGCGGCCCGCCAGCGGAAGGGCGCGCCTGCTATCAGGACCTCAGTGTCGCTGCGAACGTCTCGCAGGAAGCGCCATATGATTGACGCAGCGAAACCACAGGCATAGCAGGACCGGCAGTTTTCCGTTCCAAGGGGCCGTTTCCATGACCTATGTCGTCACCGACAATTGCATCCGGTGCAAGTACATGGATTGTGTCGAGGTGTGTCCGGTCGATTGCTTCTACGAGGGCGAGAACATGCTCGTCATCAATCCGAACGAGTGCATTGATTGCGGCGTCTGCGAGCCCGAGTGCCCGGCCGAGGCGATCCTGCCCGATACCGAGAACGGCCTCGAGAAGTGGCTTGAGCTGAACCGGACCTATTCCGAATCCTGGCCGAACATCACGCAGAAGGGCGATGTGCCCGCCGATGCGGATGCGATGAAGGACGTGCCGGACAAGTTCGAGCAGTTCTTCTCGGCGGAGCCCGGTTCGGGCAGCTAGGCTTACCCGATTTGGCGGCCCCGGCCGCCAAATCCTCAGAAATCTGCGAGAAATCGCATTTTTGCGCAGACAAACGGTGACGTTTGGCTGGTAATTTTATTGCAAGCGTGTTAAATGGGGCGCGACGGAGGAAGACTCACCTCCGCCCGGAGAAGCAAAGAGAAGTCGCCCCGATCTGCCTGCCCTGCATTCGCCGGGGTGGACGCCGAGCCCGTCGGGGCCGGTTATCACGAAAGGTTCCTCGCACATGGCTGCTAAGGCGCTGTCCTTCGATGTCGGCGATTATGTCGTTTACCCCAAGCACGGCGTTGGCCGTGTAATCGAGCTCCAGAAGTCTGAAATCGCGGGCATGCAGCTCGAGCTCTATGTCCTGCGTTTCGAAAAAGAGAAGATGACCCTGCGCGTCCCGACCAACAAGGCGGAGAGCGTGGGCATGCGCAAGCTTTCGAGCGACAAGACGCTCAAGGAAGCGCTCGACACGCTCAAGGGCAAGCCCAAGGTGAAGCGCACCATGTGGTCGCGCCGCGCCCAGGAATATGAAGCGAAGATCAATTCGGGCGACCTGGTGTCGATCGCCGAAGTGGTCCGCGACCTGTTCCGCGCCGACGACCAGCCCGAGCAGAGCTATTCGGAACGTCAGATCTTCGAAGCGGCCGCAAGCCGCCTCGCCCGCGAGCTCGCGGCGATGGAAGAGATCGACGAGCCGGCCGCGCTCGAGAAGATCCTGGATATCCTGCGCAAGGCCGCGGCTATCCACAACAAGGACAAGGTTCCGGCCTGATCGCTTTCAGGCATTGAACCATGGAGAGGGGCGGCCTTGAAAACCGCCCCTTTTCCTTGTCTGATCGATAGTGTATTGGTTGTGCAATACACATGGTTTCGGGAGGAAGTTTCGATGCGTGCAGCCCTGATCGCCCTGGCCCTGTTGCCGCTCACCGGCACCGCCGCCTGCCACGCCAGCTGGGAGAAGGACGGCAAGGAAGGGCATGATACCAAGCCGAGCGGGGTGATCGCCAAGCGCAGCTACGATGCGAGCGGCTTCACCAAGATCGAGCTGCGCGGCCCCGACGATATCGACGTGACCAATGGCGCGCAGTTCGCCGTCTCGGCCGAAGGCGACACCGCGGCGCTCGACCAGCTTGTGGTCCGGGTCGAGAACGGCACGCTGCTCGTCTCGCGCAAGGACCGGCACGGGTTCTCGTGGGGCAATCACGAGGATCATGGCGTGAAGGTGCGCGTCACCCTGCCCAGCCTCACGGCCGTGAACCTCACCGGCACCGGCGACATCAAGATCGACAAGGCGGAAGGCGATTTCCACGGCGCGATCACCGGCACCGGTGATATCGACATCGCCGCGCTCGCTGCCACCGATACGGACCTCTCGATCACCGGTACCGGCAACATCACCGTTGCGGGAAGCGGCAACCGGCTGAATGCCTCGATCCGCGGCACCGGCGACATCGACGCAGCGAAATTCGCAGCAAAGAGCGCCAGCATCTCGATCCTCGGGCCGGGCAGCCTGAAGGGCAATGTCAGTGGCGGCGCATCGATTTCGATCGCGGGCCCTGGCGATGTGGATCTGACCGGCGGCGCCAAATGCGCGATCAGCGCGACCGGTCCGGGCGAGGCGCATTGCTCCTGAGCTTGCCTCGGCGTTGAACCCGCGCGAGGGTGGGGCCATGCACCGGCTCGCCCTCGCTCCAATGCTGCTCCTGCTCGGCGCCACCGCGCCGGGCGACGAGCGGGTCGTCATGGTCACCGGCTTCGATCGGCTCCGCGTGGACGGCCCGTTCGCGGTGGAGGTGGTGCCGGGGTCGGCCGGCGTGACGATCAGCGGCGACCGCGCGGCGATCGACGCGGTCGGCGTCCGCGTCCAGGCGGGCACGCTGATCCTAAACTCCGGCCTGAACAGCTGGGAATCGACAGCCGGCAAGCTGGCCGGCGGCGCGCGGATCCGCGTGACCGTGCCGGGGCTGCGCGTGGTGCAGACCAATGGCGGCACGCAATTGCGGATCGCCGAGATGCGCGGCGACCGGCTCGACGTGTCGCAGAATGGCGACGGGCGGATCGAGCTCGCCGCCGTCGATGCGCAGGATATCGGCGTGACGCTCGCCGGTTCGGGGACGATCACGCTGGCCGGCACCGCGCTGCACACCCGGGTGCGGCTCTATGGCGCGAGCAATCTCGATGCGACCGGCTTCACCACGGCGGATGCCCAGCTCATCTCGGGCAGCAGTGGGATGCTGGCGATGAACGTGCGCTACAATGCCCGGATCAACGCGACGTCGAGCGGTGTGGTGCGCGTGCTAGGCAACGCCAAATGCACGGTGATCGGCCAGGGGCCTGTGGAATGCGCCGACCTGGAGCCGACCCGGGTCGACTAGGCGGCGAGCGGGAAGCGCAGCAGCCGGTCCTCCAGTGCGATCAGCGCCTGGGCCTTGCTGCCCACCGCGCGGACGATCTCGGGATGATGCGCGTCGAGGCCGCCGGTCAGCGCGCCGAATGCCGGCAGGATCAACTTGGTCGCGGAAGCCACGAAGCAGCGCCGCGCCACCTGCCGGCCGCGTACCCGAAGGCGCAGCTTGGGATGGAAATGGCCGGAAAGCTCGGGCCGGGGATCGCCCGGCTCGGCTTCGTGGCGCAGCACCAGCCCGTCCACCACGGCTTCCTCGAGGATCGTGCCGCCAAAAGGGTCGATCAGCAGGCTATCGTGATTGCCGGTGATCCAGCGCCAGTCGAGCCGGGTGGTCAGGTCGGTCAGCAGCGCGCGGGCATCGGCGGGCAGCCGCTCGCAGCCTTCCGAATCATGGAAACTGTCGCCCAGGCACCAGAGCTCGCGCGCCCGGGTGCGCTCGGCCAGCGCCGCCACCGCGTGGAGCGTCGCGATCGAATCATAGGGCGGCAGCATCTGCCCGCGCGTCGCGAACCAGCTCCCCTTCTCGAAATGCAGGTCGGCCACCAGCAGCGCCTCGCGCGCCGGCCAGTAGAGCGCGCCCTCGGGCAGCGCCATCAGGTCATGGCCGGCGAACGAAAGGGGAACCATGGCTCCGCTATCGATCCTCGCGGCCGCGCCGTCAACAGCGCAGCATCGGCACCTTGCGGCCCTGATAGGTGATCGTGCCGTGATCCTTGTCGGCGCGCTCGATCGTGTAGCTGCGGGTCTCGGGCGGGTTCACCTTCTCGGCGCCGTCGCTTGCCGCGCTGTCGTAGCGCTCGCGGATCGTCTCCGTCACGGTGTTGCCGGCCAGCGCCCAGCCGCCCATCTCGCCGCTATTGTCGAGGCTGCCGTCCGCCGCATAGTGGGCGATGAAGTCGCTGGCGCAGCTGCTCTCGAACGACCAGCTGCCGACCAGCCAGTCGTGCAGCGGCGCATCCGCGGTGGCGACCTTGAGTGCGGCCGGTGTCGATGCCGGGGCATCATGCGCCTCGGCTTTCTGCACCGGTTTGGCCGCATCGGGCTGGCACGCCGTCAGCGCCGCGCCGCCAAGCATCATCGCGATGATATGAACCCCTGTCCGCATCGCCCGAATCTAGCCCAGCCGGCCGATTCGGGCCAGCGGGATCAGGCCGGCACCTTTGCCATTTCGCCGATCTTCGCGAGGATGCGCACCCAGGAGCGGATGCCCTTGTGGAAGCTCTTGAGGTCGTATTTCTCGTTGGGCGAATGGATATTGTCGTCGGTCAGCGCGAAGCCGACCAGCACTGTGTCCATGCCGAGGATCTTCGAGATCGACGTGACCACCGGGATGCCGCCGCCGCAGCCGATCAGCGCGGCCTTGCCCCATTCGGCATCGAGCGCCGCGCGGGTGGCTTCCAGCGGCGGGCTGTCGCTGGAAACGCTGACGGCCGGGCTGCCCGGGCCGCGGCCGGTGAACTCGACCGCGCAATCGGCGGGCAGGCGCGAGCGGACATGTTCCTCGAACGATGCCCAGACCTTGGTCGGGTCCTGGTTGCCGGTCAGGCGGAAGCTCACCTTTGCGTGCGCTTCGGCCGGGATCACCGTCTTGAAGCCCTCGCCGGTATAGCCGCCCCAGATGCCGTTGACCTCGGCGGTCGGGCGCGACCAGATCTGCTCGAGCACGTCATGGCCCTTCTCGCCGGCCGGCACGCTCAGGCCGATCTCACCGAGGAACTCGGCCGGATCGAAGCCCAGCGCGTCCCAGCTCCGGCGCACGGCGGGATCGAGCTCGGGCACGCCGTCATAGAAGCCGTCCAGCGTCACCCGGCCATCGGCATCCTTCATCTCGCCCAGGATCGTGCAGAGCAGCTGGATCGGATTGCGCGCCGCGCCGCCATAGAGGCCCGAATGGAGATCGCGCGATGCCGCACGGATCGTCACCTGGCCGGCGGCCATGCCGCGCAGGCCGATGGTGAGGCCCGGCGTCTCGGTATCCCACATCAGCGTGTCGCAGATCAGCGCGAAGTCCGCCTTCAGCTCTTCGGCATTGGCGTGGAGGAAGGGTTCGAGGCTCTTCGAACCCGATTCTTCCTCGCCCTCGAACAGGATCGTCACCTTGCAGGGCAGGCGGCCTTCGGTTTCCTTCCAGGCGCGGCATGCCTCGACAAAGGTGCGCAGCTGGCCCTTGTCGTCCGACGCGCCGCGGCCGACGATCTGCTTCGCGCCATCGGCTCGCGTCTCGATCACCGGATCGAACGGATCGCGCCGCCACAGCTCGATCGGATCGACCGGCTGCACATCGTAATGGCCATAGAACAGGATGTGCGGCCCATCGCCGTCATGATGTGCGACGACCATGGGATGCCCGGGCGTCGGCGCGACACGGGCGGTGAAACCCAGGTCGTTCAGCTCGTCGGACAGCAGCCGCGCGGCATGCTGGCATTGCTCGGCATAGGCCGGATCGGTCGAGACCGAGGGGACGCGCATCAGCGCGAAAAGGCGGTCCAGGGCGTCATCGATATGTGCCTCGACATAGTCGAGCGGCTTGGTGGAGTCGGTCATGGGGCAGCGCTACGCCTGTGGACGAAACGGGGCAAGCCGCTCAGGACGCGCCTTCGTCCGCAGCGGTGTCGGTCTCGGGAAGGGGCTCGTCCTCCATCGGTGCCGTCCAGGAGCCACGGCGTGGCGTGATCACCGGGCCCGGTTCGGGCAAGGCGGCCTGCTCTTCGGCGACAACAGGCTCGGGATCGATCCGCCCGGCACGCTGATAGTCGATCGGTTCGGCCGGTCGGGCAATCGTCAGCGGGCGCGGCGGATAGGGATTCTCTGGATAGGCCGGCGCCGGACTGGCGGCCGAATAATAGCCGTCGCGCACCGGAGCGGCGGCGATATCGCCTTGCGCCGGCGGCAGCGTCTGCTTGTAGAATTCGAATGCGCCGCTCTGGGCAAAGCTGGCCAGGCCCATACCCGCCAGTCCGCCGCCGATCACGGCGATCCCGGCAAATGCGATCATCCCTTTCTGCAACGTCGTCGCCATATGTGCCTCCGCACGGCAGAACCCGTAGCGGTAGGCGCCTGTTCCGTGCGTGCGCTGCACTTCACCATCCGATTGATGTGATTAATTGAGCCCAAAAGGCTTGCCCCGCGCTGCCGTGCCATGCTGAACAGGCCTCCTGTAGCTCGCATAAAGGTAGTTCCCCGATGATCCGCGTCCTGATGCTTGCCCTGGCACTGTCGATTCCAGCGACGCTTCCCGCCGCTTCCCGGGAAGCGGCTGATCAGCAGGGTGCCGTGCTGCTGCGCGAGTTCATCTATGAGAGCGCGCCCTATCCCCAGAGCCATGCCTCGACGATCGTCCAGACCCGGGATGGCGCGATCGCCGCCGCCTGGTTCGGCGGCACGCATGAGCGCAATCCGGATGTGGAAATCTGGTTTGCCCGACGTGGCGCGAAGGGGTGGGAGACGCCGAAATCGGTCGCCAATGGCATCCAGCCGGACGGCACGCGCCTGCCGACCTGGAACCCGGTCCTGTTCCAGGATCCGGCGGGGCCGCTGCATCTCTACTACAAGCTGGGCCCGAGCCCGCAGACATGGTGGGGCATGGTCGTCACCTCCACCGATGGCGGGCGGAGCTGGGGCAAGCCGCGGCGGCTGGCGGATGGCATCCTCGGCCCGATCAAGAACAAGCCGGTGGTGCTGAAGAGCGGTGCCTGGCTTTCGCCGTCGAGCACCGAGGATGGCACCAGCTGGGCGTGGAAGCTGCACTTCGAGCGCAGCGAGGACGCCGGCAGGAGCTGGACGGCAACTGCACCGGTTCCCGTCGATTCCGAGGCGGGTTTCGATGCCATCCAGCCCAGCATCCTGTTCCTGCCCGATGGCAAGCTGGAGGCGATCGCCCGCACCCGCCAGGGCGTGCTGGCGGCAACCCAGTCGGCCGATGACGGCAAGAGCTGGGGCAAGCTGTTCGCGGTCGACCTCCCCAACCCCAATTCGGGGACCGATGCGGTTACGCTGCAGGACGGGCGCCAGCTGATCGTCTACAATCACTCCGCCCATCGGCCCGAGACGCCCGGCAAGGGCAAGCGCTACCCGCTCAACATCGCGATATCGCGCGACGGCGTGCACTGGAGCCCGGCATTGACGCTGGAAACCGAGCCGCTGCCCGATGGCTATGCCTATCCGGCGGTGATCCAGTCGGCCGACGGGCTAGTGCACATCACCTATACCTGGAACCGGCGGCGGATTCGCCACGTCGTGGTCGATCCAGCGCGCCTGACGGGCTAACGACGGAAGGAGTCAGTTCTCGGAGAAAATGGCGCACCCGACAGGATTCGAACCTGTGGCCTCTGCCTTCGGAGGGCAGCGCTCTATCCAGCTGAGCTACGGGTGCCTGGAACAGGGCGCCTAGCAAAGCCTTTGCGGCGGCGCCAGCCCCTCAATGCGCGGGTGCCGTCTTCGGCTTCCTTGGCGCGGTGGTCTTGGGCTTGTAGGGACAAAGGTCCTCGACGACGCAGCGCCAGCATTCGGGGGTGCGTGCCTTGCAGGTGTAGCGGCCGTGCAGGATAAGCCAGTGATGCGCGTGCAGGCGAAAAGGCTGGGGAACCACCTTCTCCAGCTTCTTCTCCACCGCGAGCACCGTTTTGCCCGGCGCAAGCCTGGTCCGGTTGCCGACGCGGAAGATATGCGTGTCGACGGCGAAGGTCTCCGCGCCGAACGCCGTGTTCATCACCACATTCGCGGTCTTGCGGCCGACGCCCGGAAGCGCCTCCAGCGCATCGCGGTCCGCCGGCACCGTGCCGCCGTGATCGCGGATCAGCGCTTCGGACAGGGCGATGACGTTCTTCGCCTTGGTGTTGAACAGCCCGATCGTCTTGATGTGCTGCTTGAGGCCATCCTCGCCGAGCGCGACCATCTTGTCCGGCGTATCGACTTCGCGGAACAGCGCGCGCGTCGCCTTGTTCACCCCGGCATCGGTCGCCTGGGCCGAGAGCACCACCGCGACCAGCAGCGTGAAGTCGTTGACATATTCGAGCTCGGTCTCGGGATGCGGATTGTCCGCGGCGAGGCGCGAGAAGAACTCGAAGACGTCTTCGCGCTTCACCCGCCCAGCACCTGGTCCATCGAATAGCGGCCGGCGGGCTTGCCGGCGAGCCACAGCGCCGCCTTCACCGCGCCACGTGCGAAGATCGCGCGGTCGTCCGCACGGTGCGTGAGCTCGATCCGCTCGCCCTGGGTGGCGAACACCACGCTGTGATCGCCCACCACCGAACCACCACGCAGGCTCGCCAGCCCGATCGTGCCCGAGGCGCGGGCGCCCACCGTGCCGGCGCGATCGGTGACTTCGGCTTCGGCCAGCGTCGTACCCATGCCCGCCGCCGCAGCTTTGCCGAGCATCAGCGCGGTGCCCGAGGGCGCATCGACCTTGTGGCGATGATGCATCTCGACGATCTCGATGTCCCAGTCGGGCCCGAGTTGCGCCGCCGCCTCGCGCACCAGCCGCTGGAGCAGGCCGATGCCGAGCGAGGTGTTGCCGGTCTGGAGCACCGCGATGTCCCTGGCGGCTTCATCGATCAGCGCGTGATGCTGGGGCGAGAGGCCGGTAGTCCCCACCACGATCGGCTTGCCCGCCGCGCGCGCGGCGGCGAGATGTGCTTCGAGCGCCTGGGGGGCGGAGAAGTCGATCAGCACGTCCGCTCGCGCCGCGATCGCCGCGGGATCGTCCTGCGCATCGGCACCGCCGGCGACCTTCGCGTTCAGTTCCGGCGCCACCGCCGCGATCGCCTGCCCCATCCGGCCGAGGCTGCCGTAAATGCCGATGCTGGTCATGCCCGTCCCTCTGGCACAGGCTGGCCCTGAGCGCGATGGATTATTGCGCGCCTTCGTCCGGCTTTTTCGGCTTCCTGCCGAGCGGGATGGTGGCGGTGACCATCACCGATGGCACGATGACGCCCGGCCCGACCGGGCGGGATACTGCTTCGACCGTACCCTTGCCGCCGCCCGGCAGGCGGAAGTCCGGGCGTAGCGGCTTCTCCGCCCAGCGCGCCTCATCGAGTGTGGGGAGGCGGCTGCCGTTGGCGTTGCCGCACACGATGATCGTATCGCCGCCCGGTCGGCAGGGGCGTTTCGGTACCATCGCGGCGGCGCCCGCATCATCGGGGCTGGGGAAGATCGGCGCGCGATCCTGCGCAGCGAAGGCGACGAGAAGGAGAGCTGCGAGCATGGGCGGAAGGTAAACCCCGATTTGCGGCGAGCTTGGGGCAAATGCACGGGATCGGAACAATCGGGCCGCGCGGCGGCGTTGCCGAATCGGGTTGGGGATGGGAGGATTTCCACATGATGGGACTTCCCGCAGCTTTGCTCCTCCTGGCGCCGTCGCCGGCTCCCGCTCCCGCAGACTATATCGCTGGTATCCCCGCGATCTTCGCTACTATCGGCCATTCCGAATGGTGTCCCGCCGGCAATGTCCAGGTCGATCTGCGCACGGGAGATTACACGCTCACCCCGCGGGCGGCGCGCGCAGTGTGCCGCGATCCGAAGCTGGTGCGTCCGATCGAGCATGGCCAGGTCGATGCGGCGCGCCTTTCGGCCATCCGCGAAGCCTATGGCCGCGCGCAGGAAGAGGGCCTTGATGCCTGCCGCGCCGGCAAGCGTGGCGATATCATCGTCAGCAATGGCGGCACGCCGATCATGGTGCTGACCAGTGGCGCCGGCACATGGGCGGTGCCGCAGGACTATGGCTGCTGGAGCTCCGCTGCCATTGCGTTGCACCGCGCGCTCGACGAGACGTTCAAGGCATCGCACCAGCGCTGAGCCGGTAGCGGCCAGGGCACTTCGCTCCTATCCTGCCGTCATGCGTGACATCCAGAACATCGTCATTCTCACCGGCGCCGGGCTTTCGGCGGAGAGCGGGATCGCCACTTTCCGAGGCCCTGGCGGGCTATGGGAAGGGCATCGGGTGGAGGATGTCTGCACACCGGAGGCGCTCGCGCACGATCCCGAGCTGGTCCATCGCTTCTACGATGCGCGGCGGGCCAAGCTTGCCGAGGTCGCGCCCAATCCGGCGCATGTCGCGCTGGCCCGGCTCGATGCGGAGTGGCCCGGGCAGCTGCTGATCGTCACCCAGAATGTCGACGATCTGCACGAGCGCGCCGGCGCCAACCGGATGCTCCACATGCATGGCGAGCTGAAGTCGGCGCTGTGCGCGGCGTGCGGGGACAATGTGGAGTGGGAAGACAGCCTGCCGCCCGGCACCGAATGCCCCAATTGCGGCACGCCGGCGCTTCGGCCCGACATCGTCTTCTTCGGAGAGATGCCCTATCACATGGACGTGATCGAGGCGGCGCTGGCGGATGCGGACCTGTTCGTCTCGATCGGCACGTCGGGCGCGGTCTATCCGGCGGCAGGGTTTGTCCAGACGGCGCGCTATCACGGGGCGCAGACACTGGAACTCAACCTCGACCCGAGCGCCGGCAGTCACTGGTTCGGCGAAACGCGGCTGGGGCCGGCGGGTACGCTGGTGCCGGAATGGGTGGATGCGATGCTGGCCTGATCAGGCCGCCTCGCTGTCGCCCTTCTCGATGATGCCGGCACGGGTGCGGCGATCGACCGACAACTCGAACACGTCATGCCGCGCCTGGGCGCCATCGACGTCCATCGTCGCCAGGCCGCGGCCGACTTCGTCCAGGTCGATCTCGGCCATCAGGATCTCGGGTGCGGTGCCTGCCTGGGCGATCACCACGCCGTCGGGTGCGATGATCGCGCTGTGGCCGTGCTGGATCTGGCCATCGGGCAGCCGGTCGAGCAGCTTGCGCGCCGATCCGTCCCCACCTGCCTTCTCATAGCCGGCGACCAGTTCCTGCTTGTACTGGATGGTGCCCGCCGCCAGCACGAAGGCGCGGCCTTCAAAGGCATAATGGGCCGAGGCGAGCATCGCGATGTCGCCCACTTCGGGCCAGGCGGCGACGTGCACCGTCTCGCCTTCGTGATGCATTGCCGCGCGGGCGAGCGGCATCCAGTGCTCGGTGGAGGCGAGCTGGCCGATCCTGCCCCATTTCGCCTCGTGCAGACCCATGGTCGAGCCGTCGCCCTGGCCGAGCATCAGCTTCTCGGCCGGCGAGAGGATCAGCTTGCGATGGCGCAGCACCGGCGCCTTGGGGCGGAAGAGGAACTGGGTAGCGTAGAGGCTCTGGCGGACGCGCTCATAGCCGCCGATCGAGACGGCCACATCGGCGATGTCCACGGTCCATTGCAGCGGCTGGAAGCGCGGGTCCTCGCCGCGGACCGCCTGGTCGAGCAGCAGGCCGTGCAACTCGCGCGTGCCGGGATGGTCCCAGAGCCGCGCCGGGGCGACCTGATCGAGCCAGGCCGGATAGCCGCCGAGAAAGCCTTCGCCGAACGCGACGACGCGCGCACCCTTCTCGATCGCCTCGCGTGCTTTCGCGATAGCCCTGTCCAGCCCCGCGCCGATGGCGAAGGGAACCGGCGAATCCTGTACGATGGCGACCTTGAGCTTCTTCGTCACTCGACCCAGTCCAACCCGATCTCACGGTAAAGCGAACGGTCTTCCTGCCATTCCGGCCTTACTTTCACGTGAAGATAGAGATGAACCTTTACGCCCATGAGACGGGAGAGCTCCGCGCGGGCCCGGGCGCCGATTTCCTTGATCCGGGTGCCGCCCTTGCCGAGCACGATCGCGCGCTGGGTCTCGCGCTCGACCAGGATCTGCTGGTGGATCTCGACCGACCCGTCCTCGCGCTCCTTGTACTGCTCGGTTTCGATCGCGGAGGAATAGGGCAGCTCCTGGTGGAGCTGGAGATAGAGCTGCTCGCGGGTCACTTCGGCGGCGAGCATGCGGTCGGTGGCGTCGCTCACCTGGTCCTCGGGGAAGTGCCAGGGGCATTCGGGCATCGCGGCGGCGAGCGCTGCCTTCAGCTCGGGCACGCCGTCGCCGGTCTGGGCCGAGACGAAATAGGTCTCGTCGAACGGCAGCAGCTCGTTGAGCTTCGCCGCATGGCCGAGCAGGCGCGGCTTGTCGGCGACATCGACCTTGTTGAGGATCAGGATCTTGCGCTCGCGCCGGCCCTTCAGGCTCTCGATCACGGTCTGGACCTTGGGGCCGATGCCGCCCTTGCCATCGACGATCAGCGCGATCAGGTCCGCACCCTCGGCGCCTTCCCAGGCGGCGGCGACCATCGCCCGGTCGAGCCGGCGCTCGGGGGTGAAGATGCCCGGCGTGTCGACCAGGATCAGCTGCGTCGCCTCCTCGATCGCGATGCCCATCACCCGGGTGCGCGTGGTCTGCGCCTTGGGGCTGACGATCGCGACCTTCTGGCCGACCAGTGCGTTCACCAGCGTGGACTTGCCGGCGTTCGGCGCGCCGACGATCGCGATCAGGCCGCAGTGCTGGGTTTCGGGGGTATCAGTCATATCGTTTTCCAATGCGCCTGCATTGTGCAGGGGAGATCAAGCCTTGAGCTTCGCCAGCAGTGCCGCCGCGGCCGCGGTTTCCGCGTCCTGCTTGCTCGTGCCCTGCGCCTCTGCGTCGGCGAAGCTGCCGATCGACACTTTCACGGTGAAGCGCGGCGCGTGGTTGGGGCCCGAGCGGTCGGTCACCACATATTCGGGCGGGCGGCGATTGTTCGCGGCCGCCCATTCCTGCAGCGCAGACTTGGGATGCCGCGGCGCGCTGGCGTGCGCGTCGATATGCCTGGCCCAGGCCTTGCGGACGAAGTCGCGCGCCGGTGCGAAGCCGAACTCGAGATAGAGCGCGCCGATCAGCGCCTCCATCGCGTCGCCCAGCACATTGTCGCTGTCCGCGGCACCGTCGCCGCGCGCCTGCTTGCCGAGACGGAGCAGCGGCGGCACGCCGACCTCGCGCGCGACGTCGGCGCACATCGCACCCGTCACCAGCGCGTTCAGCCGCCGCGACAACGCGCCCTCGGGTTCGCTGGCGAAGCGCTCGTACAGCCATTCGGCGATGGCGAGGCCGAGCACCCGGTCGCCCAGGAACTCGAGCCGCTCGTAATTCTCCGCCGCCTGGCTGCCATGCGTCAGCGCACGCTGATAAGGGGCCAGGTCAGAAGGGCGCTGGCCGAAAGTCTTCGCGATCCACTCCCCGAGGTCGGGAGCGCTCAAAAGCCTTCCCCGATGCGGCTCCAGCGCGCGGCGGTGAACCAGGTCCAGGGCAGGAACCAGTTGGCGCTGCCGTCGGTCGACCAGAAGCTCAGTACCGCTTTGCCCTCGATATTCTCGAGCGGGACATAGGAGATGCCCTGGCCCTCGGGCGGCTGCGAGAAGCGGCTGTCGGTCGAATTGTCGCGATTGTCGCCCATCAGGAACACATGGCCGGCGGGCACATGATAGACCTCGGTATTGTCCTGCGGGGTGAGCCCCTGGTCGAGCACATCATAACTCTTGCCGCCCGGCAGTGTCTCGCGGAAGCGCGGCAGCTTGCAGACCGCGTCGCCCTTGGCGCTCACGCTCTGGAACAGGGTGGGGCAGTTGGTGAAGTTCGGCGTGATCGGCAGCTCGAGATCGGCGACCTTCTGCTTGGGCACCGCCTTGCCGTTCAGGATCACCTGGCCGTTGACCACCTGGACGCTGTCGCCCGGCAGGCCGACGACGCGCTTGATCCAGTCCTCGCCATTATGGCCCGGCGCCTTGAACACCACCACGTCGCCGCGTGCCGGCGTGCCCGGGAAGATGCGGCCCGGGATCAGCGGCAGGCTCCACGGCAGCGAGTGCTTGGAATAGCCGTAGTTCCACTTGGTGATGAACAGATAGTCGCCGATCAGCAGCCGCGGCATCATCGATTCCGACGGGATCGAGAAGGGCGAGAAGATGAAGCTGCGCACCACGAACACGATCAGCGCCAGCTTGACGAGGAAGACGCCAAGCTCCTTCCACTCGTTCTTGGGCTTGTCCTCCACGGCCGCCTTGGCGGGGGTGGCGGGCTTGTCGTCGAGGGAATCGGCAGGCGTGTTTTCCATGGGGTGCTGCTCTGCTTGGGCCGGGCGGTGAGGTCAAGCCGATGAATGGAGTGGCGGTGGAGAGAATGGGACGATAGGGGCAACTTGTCGCAATTGGAGATGAACATGAGCTTGCCCGACTGGTCCGCCGTTAAATCGCTCGAAGCCTCGACGCTGACCGAGCTGTTCGCGCGCGACGCCGATCGTGTCGCCAAGCTTTCCGCCGACGTCGCCGGCATCCACTTCGACTGGTCGAAGACGCACCTGACGCCCGAGCTGATCGGCGCCTTCTCGAAGATTGCCGCCGACATGGGCCTGGTCGCCAAGCGCGACGCGCTGTTCGCCGGCGAGAAGATCAACGTCACCGAAGGCCGCGCGGTCGAGCACACCGCCGAGCGCGGCGAAGGCTCGCCCGACAGCGTCGCCCGTGCCCAGGCCTATCACGCCCGCATGCGTGCGTTGATCGACGCGATCGAGGCCGAGGCGTTCGGCCCGGTGCGCAGCATCATCCATATCGGCATCGGCGGCTCGGCTTTGGGCCCGGACCTGCTGGTCGACGCGCTCGGCCGCGACGCCGATCGCTATGAAGTCGCGGTGGTCTCGAACGTCGACGGCGTCGCGTTGGAGACCGCGCTCGATCGCTTCGATCCTGCCACCACGCTGATCGCGATCGCCTCGAAGACCTTCACCACCACCGAGACGATGCTCAACGCCGAGAGCGCGATCTCCTGGCTGATGCAGGGCGGGGTCGCCGATCCGTACGGCAAGCTCGTCGCGCTCACCGCGGCGCCGGAAAAGGCGATTGCCTTTGGCATCGACGAGACGCGTGTGCTGCCCTTCAACGAATCCGTTGGCGGGCGCTATTCGCTTTGGTCGTCGATCGGCTTCCCGGCAGCGCTGGCGCTGGGCTGGGACGCGTTCGAGGAACTGCTCGAAGGCGCGGCCGAGATGGACCGCCACTTCCGCCTCGCCCCGTTCGAGGCGAATGCCCCGGTCCTCGCCGCCTTTGCCGATCTCTATTACACGCAGGTCCGCGGCTGCGAGACGCGCGCCACCTTCGCCTATGATGAGCGCCTTGCGCTGCTGCCGAGCTATCTCCAGCAGCTCGAGATGGAATCGAACGGCAAGCGCGTGACCGCCAAGGGCGAGCCGGTGACCTATCCGACCGCGCCGATCACCTGGGGCGGCGTCGGCACCGATGCCCAGCATGCGGTGTTCCAGCTGCTCCACCAGGGCACCCGCCTGGTGCCGCTCGAGTTCATCGGCTCGATCGAGCCGGGCGATGGCCTGGCCGAGGAGCATCACCGCCAGCTGCTGCTCAACATGTTCGCGCAGGGCGCGGCGCTGATGGCCGGCCGCAAGAATGACGATCTGGCGCGCGACTATCCGGGCGACCGCCCGTCGGCCACGCTGCTGCTCGACACCGTCGATCCGCGTACGCTCGGCGCGATCCTCGCATTCTACGAACAGCGCACCTTCGTGAACGCGGTGCTGCTCGGCATCAACGCGTTTGATCAGTTCGGCGTCGAGCTCGGCAAGGAAATGGCCAAGGCGGCGGGTGCGGGTGGGGAGGGATTCGATCCCTCGACCGAGGACCTGATCGCGCGGGCCTTCAAGTGAGCGACGACGCGTATATCTACGACGAGGCGAGCGGGGAGTGGATCCCCGCCGCCGAGGCCGCTGCCAAGGCCAATGCGGCCGAGACGGTCGAGGTCCGCGATTCGGTCGGCAACCTGCTGCAAGATGGCGATCAGGTCACGCTGATCAAGGACCTGACCGTCAAGGGCGCCGGGCAGACGCTCAAGCGCGGCACGCTGATCAAGTCGATCCGCCTGACCGGCGACGCGCAGGAGATCGACTGCAAGTATGAAGGCATCAAGGGCCTGGTCCTGCGCGCCGAGTTCGTGCGCAAGCGCTAGGCCCTAGCCGGCGCCCTCGAGCGCGAATTCGCCGACGATCACGGTCACGCACTTGCCGCCCAGGATCACCCGGTCGCCGGCGAGCCCGCAGGCGATATGGCCGCCGCGCGCCGAGGCCTGATAGGCGCTGAACGTGTCGCGGCCGAGGCGCCCGGCCCAATAGGGCGTCAGCACCGAATGCGCCGAGCCGGTGACCGGATCCTCGTCGATCCCCGCCGCCGGCGCGAAGACGCGGCTGACCACGTCGGTATCGGTGCCCGGCGCGGTCACGATGTTGAGCGTGTCGCCGATCGCGGCGAGCTTGCGGAAATCGGGCTTGAGCGCGAGCACCGCCTCGGCGCTTTCCAGCACGGTCAGGTCATAGCCATTGGGATGGCGCAGCGTCTCGCCGATGCCGACGCCCAGCGCTTCGAGCAGGCCGGGCACCTCGGCGGGCTCGGGCGGATAGGCGGGCAGCGCCATCGCATAGGAATCGCCGTCACGGCGCACTTCGAGGATGCCGGCCTTGCGGGTGCGGAAGGTCACGCGCTCGCGCGCCGGATCGGCCGACAGCACGAAATGGCCGCTCGCCAGCGTGGCATGGCCGCACAGCGCGACTTCGACGGCGGGGGTGAACCAGCGCAGCTCGAAATCGGCCTCGCCGCTCGCATCGGGAATGATGAACGCCGTCTCGGCGAGGTTGTTCTCCGCCGCGATCGCCAGGAGCGTCTCGTCGGGCAGCCAGGCCTCCAGCGGCATCACCGCGGCCTGGTTGCCGGTGAAGGGACGGTCGGCAAAGGCATCGATCTGGGCGAAAGGCAGGGTCACTCGGCGTCCTTCAACAAATTGGCTTCGGTCATCGGGTTTTCGGGTTCGTCGACATGGCCGTCCGGGTCGACATGGATCAGGATCTCGGTGCCCGGAAAGGCCGCGCCCAACTCGGTCTCCAGCGCCTCGACCACGTCATGCGCCTGGAGGATCGTCATCGCCGGGTTCATCGAGATGTGGAACTGGACGAAGTCGCGATTGCCGCTGGAGCGGGTGCGCAGGTCGTGCAGGCTCCGGAGCGCCGGATTGCGCGCCGCGACCTCGACAAAGGCGCGGCGGCGCTCCTCGGGCCATTCCTTGTCCATCAGCTGGTCGATCGCGGCTTCGCTGGCGCGCCAGGCGCCAAACAGCAGCCAGAAGGCGATGGCGATGCCGAACACCGGGTCCGCGCCGCGCAGGCCCCAGGCATCGAGCGCGAGCGCGGCGATCACCGCGGCGTTGAGCATCAGGTCCGAGGTATAGTGGATCCGGTCCGCGCCGATCGCGACCGAGCCGGTCTGGTCGATCACATGCTGCTGATAGCGGGTGAGCGCGAGCGTGACGACGATCGCGATCATGCTGACGATGATGCCCGATTCGGGCGAAGCCGAGACATCGCCGGTCTGCAGCCGCTCGATCGCGCGGATCAGGATGGCGAGCGCCGAGATGGCGACGACCACGACCTGGAAGAGCGCGGCCAGTGCCTCGGCCTTGCCATGCCCGAAGCGGTGATTCTCGTCGGCCGGCTGCGAGGCCCAGTGGACGCCGCCCAGCGTGACCAGCGAGGCAAACAGGTCGAGCACCGAATCCGCCAGGCTGGCGAGCACGGCGACCGACCCGGTCGTCCAGGCGGCCCATGCCTTGAGCGCGCCCAGCAGGATCGCGGAGCAGACGCTGGCGAGCGCGGCGCGGCGGGCGAGGTTGTTCATCGCCAGGAGCTCATGGATATAGCAGGCCCTCGGACCAGCCGGCGCCGGCGCGGGTGAACAGCCGGCGCTCGTGCAGCCGGTGGGCACGGTCCTGCCAGAACTCGATTCGCGTCGGAGTGACGCGGTAGCCGCCCCAGTGCGGCGGGCGGGGCACGTCCTGGCCCGCGAACCGTGCCTTCACGTCCTCGAAACGGGCTTCGAACGTCTCGCGGCTGTCGAGCGGGTGGGACTGGTCCGATGCCCAGGCGCCGAGCTGGGAATCGCGCGCGCGGCTGGCGAAATAGGCGTCGCTCTCGGCATCGGTGGCGAAGCTGACGCCGCCCTCGATGCGGATCTGGCGGCGCAGCGACTTCCAGTGGAAGAGCAGGGCGACCTTCGCGCCTTCGTGCAGCTCCTGCGCCTTGCGGCTTTCGCGGTTGGTATAGAAGACGAAGCCGTCCGGTCCGTGGCCCTTCAACAGGACGATGCGGGCGGAAGGCTGGCCGTCCGCGCTCACGGTCGCCAGCGTCATCGCATTGGAGTCGTTGGGCTCGCTTTCCCGCGCTTCCCGGTACCAGCTGTCGAACAGTTCGAACGGATCGGTGCTCATGGCCCGGGGCTCTACGCCTCCCCCGAACGGGTGTCGAGGAACGACTCCTTTGCTGGCACATTGAATCGGCTTCGCAACGAGGAGAGCGAGATGGCGGCGCGCGCCTATTGGCAGGGACAGATACGGCTGGCGCTCGTGTCGATCCCGGTGGAGATCTACACCGCGACCAAATCGGGCGCGCAGATCAGCTTCCACCAGATCCACGAGCCGAGCGGCAAGCGCATCAAATATGAGAAGGTCGCCCCTGGCGTCGGCGCGGTCGAGCCCGAGGAGATCGTGAAGGGGTTCGAGGTCGAGAAGGGCGAATATGTCCTGCTCGAGCAGGACGAGATCGATGCGGTGAAGCTCGAATCGAAGAAGACGCTCGAGCTCACCCAGTTCGTCGATGCCGACGAGATCGACGTGCTCTATTACGAACGCCCCTATTTCGTCGTGCCCGCCGACGACCTGGCCGAGGAAGCGTTCATCGTGCTGCGCGAGGCGTTGCGGCGCACCCGCAAGGTGGGGCTGGGCCAGCTGGCGATGCGCGGGCGGGAATATGTCGTCAGCCTCAAGCCGTGCGGGCGCGGGATGGTGCTGGAGACGCTGCGCTATGCCGATGAGGTCAACAAGGCGCAGGGCTATTTCCGCGACATTCCCGACGACGCGCCCGATCCCGAGCTGCTCGGGCTGGCCGAAAGCCTGATCGAGAAGAAGGTCGCGGCCTTCGATCCGAAGAAATTCCACGATCGCTATGTCGATGCGCTCAAGGACCTGATCGCGCGCAAGCAGAAGGCGAAGGGCAGGAAGATCATCGAGGATGCGGGCGACGGCAAGGAGAGCCGCGGCTCGAACGTGGTCGACCTGATGGCGGCGCTCAAGAAATCGCTGGAGAAGCCCGAGGCGAAGGCGAGCCGGGCGGCGAAGGCCAAGCCGGCGGCCAAGGCCCCGGCGAAGAAGCGGGCGTGAGGATGTTCCTCGTCACCCCGGCGAAAGCCGGGATCTCGTGCGGCAGGCGTTCGCTCCATAACAGGGAGATCCCGGCTTTCGCCGGGATGACGGATTGATGGCCAAGTCCCCCGATCTCCTCGCCAAATACAACGCCAAGCGCGACTTCGCGAAGACGGCGGAGCCGGCGGGCAAGCTGGCCAAGGGCGGCGGGCACCGTTTCATGGTGCAGAAGCACGACGCGACCCGGCTCCACTGGGACTTCCGGCTGGAGATCGACGGCGTGCTCAAGAGCTGGGCGGTGACGCGCGGGCCGAGCCTCGATCCGGACGAGAAGCGGCTGGCGGTGCGCACCGAGGACCATCCGCTTTCCTATGCCGATTTCGAAGGCGTGATCCCCAAGGGCGAATATGGCGGCGGCACGGTGATGCTGTGGGATGAGGGGACCTGGGCACCGATCAAGGGCAAGAGCGAAAAGGACCTGGAGAAGGGCCATCTCCACTTCACCCTCGACGGCGACCGGATGCGGGGCGAATGGCTGCTGATCCGGCTCAAGCCGCGCGGCAAGGAGAAGTCCGAGAACTGGCTGCTGCGCAAGATCGACGACGAATATGCCGGCGCCACCGACGCGCTGGTCGAGACCGCGCTCACCAGCGTGAAGACCGGGCGGACGATGCAGGAGATCGCGGAGGGGAAGCCCTCTAAAATCCTCCCCGAGCTTGCTTCGGGGAGGGGGGCCGCCGGCCGAAGGCCGGGGGTGGAGGGGCGCGACGGTGTAACCGGCGCGAAGCGCGCCGGCCCCTCCACCGCCGCTTCGCGTCGGTCCCCCTCCCCGAGCAAAGCTCGGGGAGGAATGAAGTCGCCCGCATTCCAGAAGCCCCAGCTAGCGACGCTGGTCGACACCGTGCCCGCCGGCAACCAGTGGCTGCACGAGGTGAAATATGACGGCTATCGTGCGCTGCTCAGCATCGGCGCGGGCGGCCCGAAGATCTACACCCGCACCGGGCTCGACTGGACCGATCGCTTCCCCGGCATCGCCGAAGCCGCGGCCAGCCTGCCCGGCCCGGCGCTGATCGACGGCGAGATCGTCGCGCTGAAGGACGGAAAGCCCGATTTCTCCTCGCTCCAGGAAGCTTTGTCCCATGGCGGCGAGGGGCTGGTGATGTTCGCCTTCGACCTGCTGGAAGCGGGCGGCGAGGACCTGGGCAAGCTCCCCCAGCTCGCCCGCAAGGAACGGCTGCGCGCGCTGCTGGAGGGGGCGGATGCCCGCATCCACTTCTCCGAGCATGTGCTGGGCAGCGGCGAGAAGCTGTTCGAGACGATGTGCCGCGAAGGCTATGAGGGCGTCGTCTCCAAGCGCGCCGACGCGCCCTATCGCGGCACCCGGACCAGGGCCTGGCTCAAGACCAAGTGCATCCGCCGCCAGGAGTTCGTGATCCTCGGCTGGCTGCCGTCGAGCGCGAAGGGACGCGGCTTCCGCTCGCTGCTGCTCGGGCTAAACGGGCCGGACGGGCTCGTCTATGCCGGCAAGGTCGGCACCGGGTTCAGCACCGACACGCTGCATGCCCTGCGCGAGCGGCTCGACGGGATCGCCGCCGACAAGCCGGCCGCCAAGGTGCCGAAAGCCGAAGCGCGCGGCGCGCATTGGGTGCAGCCAAAGCTGGTCGCCGAGATCGCCTTTGCCGAATTCACCGCCGAGAATGTCGTGCGCCATGCCAGCTTCATCGGCCTGCGCGAGGACAAGAAGGTGAAGGACGTGGTGGCGGAGAGGCCCGCCAAGCTACCGGAAACGCCCGCTTCCGCCGTGAAGATCAGCAGCCGCGAGCGGGTGATCTTCCCCGGCGACGATCTCACCAAGGGCGACCTTGCCGACTATTATCTCGCCACCGCGCCGATCACTTTGCCCTGGCTCGCCAACCGGCCGATCAGCCTGGTGCGCTGCCCGCAGGGCCGGGCGCGGCAATGCTTCTTCCAGAAGCACGACGCCGGCAGCTTCGGCGACCATGTCCACCATGTCGATATCCGCGAGAAGGACGGCTCGGTCGAACCCTATCTCTATCTCGACGACGCCGACGGGATCATGGCCTGCGTCCAGATGGGGACGATCGAGTTCCACGGCTGGGGCAGCCTGGTCGCCGATGTCGAGAAGCCCGACCGGCTGGTGTTCGACCTCGATCCCGACGAGGGGCTGGGCTTCGAGGACGTGAAGAAGGCGGCGGCCGACATCAAGGAGCATCTCGCCGAGCTCGGGCTGACCAGCTGGCCGCTGCTTTCGGGCGGCAAGGGCGTGCATGTGGTGGTGCCGCTGACCCCTAAAGCCGAATGGCCCGCGGCGAAGAGCTTCTGCGAGCGTTTCTCCCGCGCGCTGGCGGAGGCGGAGCCCGAGCGCTTCACCGCCAACCTCAAGAAAGCGAGCCGCAAGGGCAAGATCTTCATCGACTACCTGCGCAACCAGCGTGGCAGCACGGCGGTGCTGCCCTATGTCGCCCGCGCCCGCGAAGGCGCGCCGGTGGCGGCGCCGGTGACGTGGAGCGAGCTGCGCGACATCGACAGCCCCAGGCATTTCTCGATCCGGGACAGTGCCGAGCTGCTGGCGCGCGCCACCGGCCGCGCGCTGCAGGGCTGGGGGCTTGCCGAGCAGGTGCTGCCGGACGTTTGAGATAGCCCGCAACTGGTTGAAACTCCGTCTGGACGAGGTCCCAAAGCTGGTTAATCCTCCCTATTCCAAAATGCGCAAATAGGGGGATGTATGCGCTCCAGGCTTCTTATGACCGCGGCCGTCGCCGCGGCGTTCACCGTGCAATCGGCCCATGGCCAGGCAGTGACCTATGCCCATATCGACGAGGTCAAGCCCGCGCCGGTGGCGCAAAAGCCGGCCGCCACCGACGACACGCCCGAGGAAATCGCCGAGGATGCGGCGCGCGACCTCAAGGATACCCGCTTCTACAACAAGCCCGGCGCCACGCGCGCGCAATATGACGCCGACTGGCAGGATTGCCGGCTGATCGCGCGGGGATCGCGCACGCCGGGCGGCATGATCCCGGTCTATTACAATCCGCAGATCATCTCGCCGGTCGCGGCGGGTGCGGGCGGGCTGATCGGCGGGCTGATCGGCAGCGCGATCTCGCAGGGCAAGCAGCGCCGCGCCAATCGCCGCGCCTGCCTGCTGATCAAGGGCTGGCGGCTGATCGACGTGCCCTCGGACACCGCCGCGAAGGTCGGCGCGATGACCGATGCCCAGCGCAACGACTATTTCAACTCGATCGTCGGCGCCCAGCAGGTGATGGGCGGGATCACCGAGCGCACCAGCTTCACGGTGGGCCCCGATCGCAAGCTCAAGCTCGATGCGCCGCTGACCGGGCCGGGCACGCTCTATCTGGGCAAGAAGGCGGATCCCAAGGTGCCCGTGGTGGTCGCGCCGGGCGAGGCGGTGCTGGTCTTCGGCTTCCGCCGCCCCGACGAGGGCAGTGCCGGCAAGTCGGGCAATTTCTCGATCACCCGCTACGACGTGAACGTCCGCGACCTGCTCTACCGGCCCAGGGACTGGAAGAAGACCGGCGACACGACGACCTATACGCTGAACGCCAGGAGCAGGGATCGCAAGGCGCTGTACGAGGTGCATGCGATGCGGATCACGCCGGGCGATTATGTGATCTCGTCGAGCGCGGCGGGCAATCTGCCGAGCTCGAACACCTATTGCTTCGGCGCGCCGACCTTCCATGTCGAGGCGGGCGACACCGTCTATCTGGGCGATTTCGTGCCCTATATGGGCGTGGGGCTGGCGAATGGCGAATGGCTCAACGCCATGGCCTGGACCTCGCATATCGAGGATGCGCGCGGCGTGCTGAGCGCCGGCCAGCCCGCGCTTGCCGCATCGCTGAAGCCCGCGCCGCTACGCGACCGCGCCACCTATAGCTGCTCGGCGATGACCATGGATCGCTGGGACCTGCCCGGGGTCGAGGACCTGCCCGAGCTGCCGCCCCAGCCGGTCGCGGCGCCGGCGCCCGCTCCCGCCGCTGCGGTGGCGACGCCGGCCACGCGCTGAACCGGTGCGCGGGGCCGGGGGTCGCCGATCCTCAGCCCCGCGCGCGCAGCCAGACCCCCAGCCGGGTGCGGATCGGCACGTCCCAGAAGCGATAGGCCAGCCAGGCCACCAGCAGCAGCAACGGCACCAGCGCGGTGCCGATCGCGAGCAGCTGGCCCGTCGATGCATGCCCCGTCGCGACGAAGTTCATCCAGAGATAGAGGAATGGGAAATGGGTGATGTAGATCGGGTAGGAGATGCGCCCGCTCGCCTTGCATAGCCAGAGCATGCCGCGCCCCGCCTCGGAATGGCGGCCCGCGACGAGGATCGCGGGAAAGATCAGGATGACCACCAGCGCCTCGTAGAGCCCGTTGATCTTGATCCCGCCCACCGGCGGCAGCGTCGGCGCGGCGATCGCGGCGAGCATCGCGATCGACAGCGGCAGCCAGCCGATCCTTATGTCGGGCAGCCGGTCGCGCACCCGGTACAGCCACAGTCCGGTGAGGAACGGGAAGAACAGCCGTACCGGCGCCATCCAGAAGGTCTCCCAATAGGAGCCCTGGTCGATCGTGCCGTGCAGCGTCGCCCCGACCGCCAGCACCACGCCGCTCGCCACCGCCAGCAGCGCGAGCCAGCGCGCGCGCAGCCGGCGCAGCACCAGTGCATAGGCGAGGTTGCCGATATACTCCTGGAACAGCGTCCAGATCGGCCCATTGAGCGGGTGGGTGTCGGTCCAGCGATTGGCCAGCGGCCAGCTCGGCAGCGCGAACAGGCACAGCGCAAAGGCGCCCAGCACCGAGGCCAGCGGCACCGCCTGCAATTTGCCGGCAAAGGGATCGAACAGATAGCTCGCCAGCCCGAGCAAGGCGCCGAGGATCACCAGCGGGTGCAGCCGGATCAGCCGTAGCGCGATGAAGCGGCCGGTGGTCATCCGCTCCCAGCGATCGTCATAGGCATAGCCGATCACGAAGCCCGACAGCGCGAAGAAGAAATCCACCGCGAGCGGGGCGTGGTGCAGCACCACCTTGGCGCCGTCCCACATCACGGTGATGCCCTGGATGTGGAAGATCACCACGATCAGCGCGGCGGTCCCGCGCAGGCCGTCCAGGACTTCGAAATGTTCCTTGCCGGTGGCGGTCCGGTCGGGGGTTTCCGTGTCGATGGTCGCGGCGGCATCCCCTGCCGCCGGCGTTCCTGCGCGTTCCGTCACTAGCCTCTCCGCCCTGTTTGTGCGGATTGGTGTCGGGGTTCGATGAAAACCGCAAGCCCGATTGCCGCCGGGCTCAGACGCCCACCGTCACCCCGGCCTTGTGCCGGGGTCCACCAAGTCTCCCGCTCTGCCGGGCGAGCCTCCTGTCCAGCACCTGCCTCCCGGTGGACCCCGGCACAAGGCCGGGGTGACGCGGTATTTGCGGAAATCGCTCGCCACAGCCCCTGAACGTCGATGTCTCCTAAACCTGCCCCGCCGCCTCCAGGATCAGGCGCGTGATCGCCTGGGGATGCGAGATCAGCGAGACATGGCTCGACTTGAGCTCGATCGTCGTCGCGCCCATTCGCTTCGCCATGAAGCGCTCGAGATCGGGGCTGATCGTGCGGTCCTCGGTCGAGACGGCATACCAGCTCGGCTTGCTGCGCCACGCCGCCTGGGTGGTTCGGCCGGTCAGCAGCAGCTTGTGGAAGGGCTGCTGCACCGCGAAGAGCGCCTTCGCCTTGCGGGGCGGCAGGTCGCCGGCGAAATCGCGCAGGAACGCCGTTTCGCCCAGCCGGCCCTCGTCGCCGTCATAGACGATGCCGGCGCTCGCCGGCGGCGTCGGGTATTTCGCGGCGAGCGCCGCATAATCCTCGCCGGCATCGGGCGCGCGTGCGGCGACATAGACCAGCGACGACACGTTCGGATGCATGCCCGCCTCGGTGACGATCATGCCCGAGAAGCTGTGCCCGGCCAGCACGGTCGGCCCGTCCTGGCGATCGAGCACCCGCGTCGCCTCGGCCACCGCGTCGGGCAGGCTGGTCAGCGGGTTCTGCACCGAGGTGACGTTGAGCCCGCGATCCTGGAGCAGCGGGATCACTTCGGACCAGGACGAGCCATCGGCGAACAGGCCGTGGACGAGCACCACGTTGCGCGCCTTCACGGGCGCGGGGCGAGCGAGCGCAGGGCCGGCCAGCGTTACGGCAAGCGAAGCAAGGGCGGCACGGGAAAAGCCGCGGCGGTCGAGCGGGATCGGGGGCATGGGGCGCAACTCCAATGGAGGGCGGGATGCTCGCGGATATGCGCCCGGAAACCGGTCTTCCCAATCATCCAAAGGTTTGCCGCCGCGCAACCGCGCTTGCGCAACGCGCATTCACGAGGAAGTGAAGATGTATTGCAAACGATTCTCAATAGTATTAGGGCCCTGCGCGACGTCGCCGGAAGCGTGACGCACCATCCGCAGGAAAAGGCATCCGCAATCTTGACGTTCAAGCTTACCCTCTCGCTCGGTGCCGCGCTGTGCGCGCTCGCTACGCCCGCCTTCGCCCAGACGGCGGACGCGCAGAAGCCGGCGGAGGATGGGGAGATCGTCGTCAGCGGCCGCTATACGATCCCCGACAAGATCGACACCGCGACCGGGCTGGGCCTTACCGTGCGCGAGACGCCGCAATCGGTGAGCATCGTCACCGCCCAGCGCATCCTAGACCAGAATCTGATCAGCGTCGCCGATGTCATCAACAACGCGGTCGGCGTCGCGGTCAACGAAGTCGATGACGTCCGCAACACCTTCTACGCGCGCGGCTTCGAGATCCGGAATACCCAGGTGGACGGCGTTCCGGCCGCCTGGACGCTCGCCGGCGGTAATGGCGAGACCAGCATCGACATGTCGATCTATGAGCGCGTCGAGATCGTGCGCGGCGCGACCGGCCTGCTCTCGGGCGCCGGCGATCCCTCGGCCTCGGTCAACCTTGTCCGCAAGCATGCCGATGCGAAGGAATGGACCGGCTATGTCGACGCCAGCGCCGGCAGCTGGAACACCTATCGCGTCTCGGCCGATGTCGGCGGCGCGCTCGACGCGGATGGTCGCATCCGCGTTCGCGCGGTGGGCCGCTACGAGAATGGCAAGAACTTCACCGATCTGCTGCACACCAAGAAGTACGTGCTCTACGGCGTGGTCGATGCCGATGTGACCGACACCACGCTGGTCCGCGCGGGCATCAGCTATCAGGACACCAAGCCCAAGGGCGCGACCTGGGGTGCGCTGCCGACCTTCTACAATGACGGATCGGTCACCACCGACCTGGACCGCTCGCAGACCACCGCGGCCGACTGGACCTATTGGAACTCGACCAACCGCAACATCTTCGCCACGATCCGCCAGGAGATCGGCGATCGCTGGAGCATCACCGCCAACTACAACCAGCTGCGCAACACCGGCGATACCCAGCTGCTCTACATGTACGGCACTGCCGATCGCGCGACCGGCACGATCGCCAGCAGCAACCCCTACAAGTCGAAGGGCGTGAGCACGCAGGAAAGCTTCGACGGGCAGATCAAGGGCAGCGTCAAGCTGTTCGGCCGCGATCACGAAGTCGTGCTCGGCGCGCTGCACAGCGTGCTCAACCGCTACACCGACAATTTCGTGGCGCCCTATACCGAGAATAACCCGGCCTGGGGCACCGGGCTGAACTCCTGGGCCACCAACGTGCCCGTCCTGGGCCGCGAAGGCGCGCTCTTCCCCGAGCCGGTATTCGGCACCACGGCGGTGCGCAACGAGCAGGAGCGGATCGAGCAGACCGGCTATTATGGCGCGGTCCGCCTCAACATCGCCGATCCGCTCAAGATCATCGCCGGCGGCCGCCTCGCCAGCTGGCACCAGCGCGGCTTCGCGTGGAGCGGCTCGAGCAACTATGGCAAGAGCGACGAGTTCATCCCCTATGTCGGCGCGCTGCTCGACATCACTTCGAACCACCGGCTCTATGCGAGCTACACCCGGATCTTCCAGCCGCAGAACCTGCGCACCCGCACGCTCGAGCTGATCGCGCCGCTCGAGGGCAAGGCCTATGAGGTCGGCCTCAAGAGCGCCTTCTTCAACGATGCGCTGCAGACCTCGGTCGCGCTGTTCCGCATCGAGCAGGACAATGTCGGCCAGCCCGACATCATGGTCACCCCGCCGGGCGGGGGTCTGCCGCAGCAGACCTATGTCGCCGCGCAGGGCGTGACCAGCCAGGGCTTCGAGATCGAGGCGACCGGCAAGCTGCTGCCCGGCTGGAACATCAATTTCGGCTATAGCCAGTTCAAGGCCGAGGACCGCGACGGCGTCGCCGCCAATACCGAGCAGCCGCGCCGCCTGCTCAAGCTGTTCACCACCTACACGCTCGATCGCTTGACCTTCGGCGGCGGCGTCAACTATCGCAGCGAAGCCTATACCGTCGCAGCCAACCCGGTCACCGCCGCGCCGTTCCGCTTCGAGCAGGGCGGGTTCGCGCTGGTCAACCTGATGGCGCGCTATGCGGTGAGCGACAATCTGTCGGTCCAGGCCAATGTCGAGAACCTGCTCGACAAGACCTATTACAGCCAGATGGGCACGTTCAGCCAGTATCGCTACGGCGCGCCGCGCAACTTCACGGTCGGCGCCAGCTACCGCTTTTGATAAGGGGGCAGGGAGGCGTGTCCGGCGCCTCCCTCGTCCCAAGCGAGGAGAGTGACGATGAAGAAGCTTCTGCTTGCCGCCGCCGCGATGCTGATCGCCGCCCCGGCCGCCGCGCACGAGATCTGGGTCGAGCATGACGGCAAGGGCCCGGCGCGCATCTATCTGGGCGAGCCCAACGAAGCGGTGCCCGCCCAGGGCGACCCCGAATTCCCCAAGCTGCAAAAGCCGCAGCTGGTCGGCAGCATGGGGGCGCTCACCCGCCGCGCCAACCATATCGAGGCCGCGATCCCGGGCACCGGCGATGTCCGCGTGCGCGACGATGCGGTGTTCGAGCCCTGGCAGGCGGGCGAGGCGAAGCAGGGCGCGATCTTCTACGCCCGCGCCGGCCGCAGCGAGACCAGCCACAAGCTCGATCTCGAGCTGGTGCCGGTGGCGGCGAACAGCGACCAGTTCACCCTGTTCTTCCGCGGCAAGCCGCTTGCCGACGCCAAGCTGTCGATCATCACTCCCGATCGCTGGCAGAAGAGCTTCGTCACCGATGCCGCGGGTCGCATCACCGTGCCGCAGCTCGGCGCCGGCCGCTACCTGGTCAGCGCCTCGCACACCGAGACCGCCCCGGCGAAGCTCGGCGGCCAGGACGTGGCCAGCGTGATGCACATCTCGACGCTCACCTTCGTCCGCTGAACCGCAACGGGATGCGTGCACGGCATGGCCGTACGTACGCATCCCATGTTGCCACGCAGCAGCGATTGCCCCACTAGTCGCCCCGTATAGCTGGGGACGAAAGCTTGGCGAGCAGCGCCGCACCTCTGTTCGACGCGGGAACGATCGCCGATCGGTGGATCGCGGACTATTGCGCGTCCGCCCCGCGCGACGACGTGCTCTGCGCGCGCGCCGCCGCCGGAGATGCCTGGTCCGCCGTGTTCGAGGAACTGGCCGGGCTCGCCGGCGACAATCTCGAGACCGCCCGCGAACGCGCGCATCGCCATGCCGAGGATATCGGCACCGGCTTCCGCATCGCCGGCGAGGGCGAGGAGCGCCCCTGGCCGCTCTCGCCGATCCCGCTGCTGATCCCCCAGGCCGAATGGGACGGCATCGCTACCGGCATCGCCCAGCGCGCCGAGGTGATGGAGCAGGTGCTCGCCGATCTCTACGGCCCGGGCAGGCTGGTCGCCGACGGGCATGTCCCCGCCGCGCTCGTCACCGGCAGCCCCTTCTTCCTGCGCCCGCTCACCAATTCGGTGCCGCCGGGCGGCTATCATCTCCAGGCGCTGGCGATCGACCTGTGCCGCGGGCCCAACGGCGAATGGCGCGTGCTCGCCGATCACCTGCGCGCGCCCGCCGGCGCCGGCTATGCGCTGGAGAACCGGCTGGCGATGGCGCAGACGCTGGACGGGCTCCAGACCCGGCTCAACATCGCCCGCCACGCGCCTTTCTTCGCGGCCTTCCGCGAGGGGCTGGCCGCACGCTGCCGCCGCGCCGAGCCGCGCATCGCCTTGCTCACCCCCGGCCGGCTCAACCCGAGCTATGCCGAGCAGGCGCATCTCGCCCGCTATCTCGGCTGGCTGCTGGTCGAGGGCGCCGATCTCGCGGTGCTCGACGACAAGCTCTATGTCCGCACCATCGCCGGATTGAAGCGCGTCGACGCGCTGTGGCGCCGGCTCGATCCGCGCCTGCTCGATCCGCTCGCGCTCGACAGCCATTCGACGATCGGAGTGCCGGGGCTGGTCGATGCGATGGTCGCGGGCAATGTCGTCATCGCCAATGCGCCGGGCGCCGGGCTGCTCGAGGCGCCCGCCTTCGCCGCCTTCCTTCCGCGGCTCGCCGAGCTGCTGACCGGCGAAGGGCTCAGGCTGCCCAATATCGCGACCTGGTGGTGCGGGCAGGACGATGCCCGGGCGCATGTCGAGGCGGAACTCGACCGGCTGCTGGTCAAGTCCGCCTTCGGCGTCCCGCCGCTCGGCCTGCCCGGCGCCAAGGCGGTGCTGGGCTCGGCGCTGCAGGGCGAGGCGCGCGCCGCGCTGCTCGCCGACATGGCGCGCCGGCCGCAGGATTATGTCGGGCAGGAAGTCGTCCATCTCTCGACCATGCCGGTGGTCGCCGAGGACCGGCTCGCCGCGCGGCCCTTCACCCTGCGCGTGTTCGCCGCGCGTGGACCCGATGGCGCCTGGACGGTGCTGCCCGGCGGCTTCGCCCGGATCGGCGAGCATGCCGATGCCCGTGCCGCGGTGATGGGCGAGGGCATGTGGTCCGCCGATGTCTGCGTCCATGGGCCCGATCCGGTCGAGCCGGTGTCGCTGCTGCCTTCGGGCGATTCGACCCAGCTGCGCCGCAACCCCGGCACCCTGCCCAGCCAGGTGGCGGACAACATGTTCTGGCTCGGCCGCTATCTCGAGCGCGGCGAGGCGCAGCTCGGGGTGATCCGGGTGCTGCTCGGCAATTCGATCAGCGCGGATACCGGCGCCGCGCTCGCCGCCGATACGGTGCGCAAGCTGATCGACATCCTGGTCCGCAGCAACGCCGCGCCGGTGCCGGGCGGCCTCAAGCGCTCCGATCTCACCCAGCTTGCCCGGACGGCGCTGGAGGATGGCGAGGGCTGGTACAGCGTCGCGTCGATCAACGCCCAGGCGCGGCTGATCGGCCAGGTCTCGCGCGATCGCCTGGCCGCCGACATGGTCCGGCTGCTCGACGCGCCCTTCCCGACGCGCGGCACGCTGCTCGAAAAGGCCGGCTCGCTGCAGCGGCGCTATTCGGCGCTGGCCGGGCTCGCCGCCGAGCATATGGGCCGTACCGATGCCTGGCGATTCCACGATATGGGGCGCCGCGTCGAGCGGGCGGTGGCGACGCTCGCGTTCCTGCGCGCCTTTGGCCGGGCGGATGCGACCAGCGACGATCTCGGCACGCTGCTCGACCTGGCGGACAGCCAGATCAGCTATCGCCAGCGCTATCTGACCGGGATCGCCCGTGTGCCGGTGCTCGATCTCGTCACGCTCGATCCGGGCAATCCGCGCGGCATCGCCTATCAGGTCGCGGCGATCTCGGGCCATCTCAACAAGCTGCCGGTGCTGTCCGATGATGGCCTGGCCGAGCCGCAGCAGGAGCAGGCGCGCGAACTGGCCGCCATCCTGGTGACGTCGAACGCGATGCGCACCGACGACGCGCTGCTCGCCGTGCTCGAGCAGCGCCTCGCCAGTCTGTCGGACGCGATCGCGCGCCGCTATTTCCTGCAAGGGTCGGAGCCGCTGCGCGCCGCCGGGCTCGTCCTCGCCTGATGCTCTACCGCATCCGCCACGTCACCCGGTTCGACTATGCGCAGCCGGTCGGCTTCGCGCGCTGCAATCTGCGGCTCAAGCCGATCCTGTGGTCGGGCCAGGAAGTGCTCGACTATGCGCTGTCGGTCGAGCCGGGCGGGCGCACCTTTCCGGCGCGCGCCGAAGCCGGGCTCGCCAATGTCGTGCGGCTGGTTATGGAGAACGCCACCAGCACGCTGACGATCGAGAGCAGCGCGCGCATCCGGGTCGAGCGCCCGATCCCGGTGCCGTCGCCGTCCGATCCGACGCTGGCCGGGATCGCGCGGCTGGCGCGGGAGAGCCGCGATGCCTCGCCGGCCAGCCCGGCATCCTATCTCTTCCCCTCGCCGCAGATCCCGCTCGACGGCGCGATCGCCGAATGGTGCGCGCCCGACCTGTCGCCGGATCGCGGCGTGCTCGAAGCCGCCTATGCGCTCGCCACCCGCATCCAGCGCGAATTCGATTTCGATCCCAGCGCGACCCTGGTCGATACGCCGCCGCGCGCCGCCTTCGACAAGCGCCGGGGGGTCTGCCAGGACTTCGCCCAGATCATGATCTCGGGCCTGCGTGCCGCCGGGCTGCCCGCCGCCTATGTCTCGGGCTATCTGCGCACCCTGCCGCCGCCGGGCCAGCCCCGGCTGGTCGGCGCCGATGCCACTCATGCCTGGGTGCTGGTCTGGGCCGGGCCCGATCTCGGCTGGGTCGGCGTCGATCCCACCAACGGCATCTGGATGGCCGAGGATCATGTCGTGATGGCGATTGGCCGCGACTATGCCGAGATCGCCCCGATCGACGGCATCGTGCTCGGCTCGGGCGCGCAGGACATGCATGTGTCCGTCGATGTCGAGCCGCTTGAGGAAGCGGGCACCTAATTCCCCTCCCTTTCTCTGCTCCCCGGCGAAGGCCGGGGTCCAGGGTAACAGAGCCATGTCCCTTGCGGCCCTGGGCCCCGGCTTTCGCCGGGGAAGCACTGGAACAGTCGGCTTTCTCGCGGGCGGGAGTTTTATCCGCAACTCTTGCGTTAGGAACCAGACACGCCGAAATACGGCGCGTCCAAAGGGGTTTTGATGGCTGCTGATCCGTATTCCGTCCTGAATGTCGCACGTGGCGCGAGCGAGGCCGATATCAAGAAGGCCTATCGCAAGCTCGCCAAGGAGCTGCATCCGGACCGCAACAAGGACAATCCCAAGGCGGCGGAGAAGTTCAGCCAGGTCACTCAGGCCTATGACCTGCTGACCGACAAGGACAAGCGCGCCCGCTTCGATCGCGGCGAGATCGATGGCGAGGGCAATCCCGTGAACCCGTTCGGGGCCGGCTTCGGCGGTGGCTTTGGCGGGGGCAATCCCGGCGCCGGCCAGGGCGGTTTCCGCGCCGATTTCGGCGGCGGCGATGGCGGTGGCTTCGGCGACATCTTCGAGGGGCTGTTCGGCGGCATGGGCGGCCGGCGCGGTGGCGGCGGCTTCTCGGGCGGCTTCGGCGATTTCGGCCGGCGCGCGGCGCCCAAGGGCGCGAACGTGGCCTATCGCCTCGCGGTGTCGTTCGAGGATGCGGCGAAACTGGCGCCGCAGCGGATCACGCTGCGCGACGGCAAGACGCTCGACCTCAAGCTGCCCGCCGGCGTCGAGACCGGCACCCAGATGCGCCTCGCCGGCAAGGGCGAGGAAGGTGCCGGCGAGCCCGGCGATGCGATCGTCACGATCGAGATACAGCCGCACCGTTTCTACGAGCGCCAGGGCGACGATATCCGGCTCGACCTGCCGGTCACGCTGTCGGAAGCCGTGCTCGGCGCCGAAGTGCGGGTGCCGACGCCGGACGGCGCGGTGATGCTCAAGGTTCCCAAGGGCTCGTCCTCGGGCAAGGTGCTCCGTCTCAAGGGCCGCGGCTTCCACAAGAAGGCGCCAGGAACCGGTGGCGGCCGCGGCGACCTCCTCGTCACGCTGATGGTCGAGCTGCCGGTAAATGACGATGCGCTGATCGAGTTCGCCCAGGGCTGGACCGACAAGGGGAACCCGCGTGGCCGCATGGGCGTCTAACGCCTTGTGACGACAGGGGAAGATACGGGCGCCGCACAGGCGAAGCCGGGGCTTGGATCCCGCATCCTCGGCCTGCTCGCCCGCATCGGCCTGGGACCCAAATTCTGGCATGTCACCAAGCGGGTGGTGATCGGCACGTTCAACGACGGCTTCACCTATGCCGGCAACCTTGCCTATCTCAGCCTGGTAACGCTCTTCCCCTTCTTCATCGTCGCGGCGGCGATCGCCCAGCTGTTCGGCCGCAGCTCGGAGGGGATCCACACGCTCGAGGCCTTTCTCCACACCGTGCCGCCCGACGTGGCGGACCTGCTGCGCAAGCCGGTGTCCGACGTGCTGATGGCGCGGACGGGCAATCTGCTCTGGTTCGGCGCGATCGTCGGGCTGTGGACCGTGGCCGGCTTCATCGAGACGATCCGCGGCATCCTGCGCCAGGCCTATGGTGTCCGCTCGAGCACGCCCTTCTGGCAATATCGGCTGGGGGCGATCGGGATGATCATCGCCTCGGTGATCATCACCATGGCGGCGTTCAGCTTCCAGGTGATCCTCACCGGCGTCGAGCAGTTCCTCTACAATATCTTCCCCTGGGCGTCCGAGGCGCAGCGCATCGTCTCGCTCAGCAAGATCGCCCCGGCGATCGCGCTGTTCGGCGCGCTCTACATCCTGTTCTACTCGCTCACCCCCAGCCGATACCGGAAGAGCAAATGCCCGAAATGGCCGGGCGCGCTGTTCACGGCGGCCTGGTGGCTGCTGGTTACCGCCCTGTTGCCCAAAATCCTCGGTACGCTGGGAAATTACGATCTGACCTATGGAAGCCTTGCAGGCGTGATGATCGCACTGATCTTCTTCTTCCTCGTTGGGCTGGGGCTGGTAGTCGGCGCCGAGTTGAACGCGGCTCTGGCGGAAACGCCCGAAACGGGTCTAGAGGAGCCGCGTAAGAATGGAGAATAGTGCGTCGTGACCGGATTGATGCAGGGCAAGCGTGGGCTGATCATGGGCCTCGCCAATGACAAGAGCCTCGCCTGGGGCATCGCAAAGCAGTTGCGCGAGCAGGGCGCCGAGCTGGCGTTCAGCTATCAGGGCGATGCGCTGCTGAAGCGCGTGAAGCCGCTGGCCGAGCAGCTGGGCTCGGACACGCTGATCGATTGCGACGTGTCGGACATGGACGCGCTCGATGTGGCGTTCGACACGCTCAAGGCGAAGTGGCCGACGATCGACTTCGTCGTCCATGCGATCGGCTTCTCGGACAAGTCGCAGCTGCGCGGCAAGTTCTACGATACCACGCTCGACAACTTCCTGATGACGATGAACATCTCGGCCTACAGCCTCGTCGCCGTCGCCAAGCGCGCGCGCGCGATGATGCCGGAGGGCGGCTCGATCCTCACGCTGACCTATTACGGCGCCGAGAAGGTGATCCCGCACTATAACGTGATGGGCGTCGCCAAGGCCGCGCTGGAGACCAGCGTGAAGTATCTCGCGGTCGACATGGGTCCGGAGAATATCCGGGTGAACGCGATCTCGGCCGGCCCGATCCAGACGCTGGCGGCGCGCGGCATCGGCGACTTCAACTATATCCTCAAGTGGAACGAGCTGAACTCGCCTTTGCGCCGTACGGTGACGATCGAGGACGTTGGCGGCGCGGGCCTGTACCTGCTTTCGAATCTCTCCGCTGGCGTGACCGGCGAAATCCACCATGTGGATGCGGGCTACAATGTGATCGGCATGAAGGCCGAGGACGCGCCGGACATCGCGCTCTCGTGAGCATCGTCGTGCGCCCCGCTACCGGCGGGGACGTGGCGGCGATCGACGCGCTGCTGCGCCGTTCCTTCCCGGCGGAGGACGAGGCGCGGCTGGTCCAGCGGCTGTGCATCGACGGCGACATGGTGCTGACGCTGGTGGCCGACGACGAGGAAACCGGCGCGCTTGCCGGCATGGTCGCGTTCAGCCGGATGGACGTCACCATCGCGGACAAGCCGATCGCGGCAGTCGCACTGGCGCCGCTGGCGGTGGAAAAGGCCTGGCGCCAGCAGGGTGTCGGCGAGGCGCTGGTCCAGGCCGGGATCGCGCAGCTGCAGGCGGCCGGCGCGATGCTCTGCTTCGTGCTGGGCGAGCCGGGCTATTATGAGCGTTTTGGTTTCGTGGCCGAATGGGCGCAGGGATTTGCCTCGCCCTATGCCGGTGAGTATCTGATGGCGTTGCCGCTCCAGGGCGGCGCCATGCCGTGCGGGGTGCGCGGCGCCGCGACGCATGCATCGGCGTTCGCAGAGCTGGGCCGCGATGTTTGAGCTGAACGCCAATCTCTTTCTGTTTGTCTTGCCGCTCTCGTGGGGGGTGGATCGGTTGGTCGTGAGCCGCAAATCACGGGTGCCGACAGGGCCGGCCTTGCTGCAGGCCGCGAGAGGGCTGCCTGGATTGTATATTCTGGTCCTCTTCCCTTGGGCCGCCTTGAACTTGCTCGATCTTTCCTTCTTCTCACTGGCCGGCTTTGGCGTTTTCGCGCTCTCTTTGGTGGTCGCCATCCCCGTGCTTCTCGCTTTCAAAACCTTGTGGGATCGGACAGTAGCAAGGCGATGAGCTACAATACCTTCGGACGCGTCTTCCGCTTCACCACCTGGGGCGAGAGCCATGGCCCGGCGCTGGGCGTCGTCGTCGACGGGTGCCCGCCGGGGATCGCGCTGTCCGAAGCCGATATCCAGCCCTATCTCGACAAGCGCCGTCCCGGCCAGTCGCGCTTCACCACCCAGCGGCAGGAGCCGGACCAGGTCCGCATCCTCTCCGGCGTGTTCGAAGGGCGGACGACGGGAACGCCGATCAGCCTGATGATCGAGAATGTCGACCAGCGCTCCAAGGACTATTCCGAAGTCGCGGTCGCCTATCGCCCCGGCCATGCCGATTATGCCTATGACGCAAAATACGGCTTCCGCGACTATCGCGGCGGCGGGCGCAGCTCGGCGCGCGAGACGGCGGCGCGAGTGGCGGCCGGCGCGATCGCCCGGCTGGTCATTCCCGAAGTGACGATCACCGGCTGGGTCGAGGCGATCGGCCATGCGCCGATCCTTTATTCGCGCTTCGACGCCGCCGAGATCGACCGCAACGCCTTCTTCTCGCCCGATGCCGAAGCGGCGGCCCAGTGGGAGGCGCTGGTCGACGCGGCACGCAAGGCCGGCTCGTCGCTGGGTGCCACGGTCACCTGCGAGGCGACCGGCGTGCCGGCGGGCTGGGGCGCGCCGCTCTATGCCAAGCTCGACAGCGAGCTTGCCGCCGCGATCATGTCGATCAACGCGGTGAAGGGCATCGAGATCGGCGACGGCTTCGCCGCCGCGCTGGCGACCGGTGAGGCCAATGCTGATCCGATGCGTCCCGGTGCCGATGGTCCCGAGTTCCTTGCCAACCATGCGGGTGGCATCGCCGGCGGCATCTCGACCGGCCAGCCGGTGCGGGTGCGCGCGGCGTTCAAGCCGACCAGTTCGATCCTGACGCCGGTTGAGACGATCAACCGCGCAGGCGAGGCAGCCGAGATCCGCACCAAGGGTCGGCATGATCCGTGCGTCGGCATTCGCGGCGTGCCGGTGGTCGAGGCGATGATGGCGCTGGTCCTGGCCGACCAGAAGCTGCTGCACCGCGCCCAGGTCGGCTGATTCGTTCGGTAACCGCGGAAACCAGTTCAGGCTTCGAAAGCCGGCCGGATCGGCGAATTCGGCCGGCTTTTACTTGTCTGCCACATTTCGGCCCATCTCTCTTCCGGCTCTGTTCGCTGCCCAGCCGTGTGCCTCGCAGGGCTGGCTGAAACGCTTGGAAACAATCCAGACATGCGCAACCGCTCCAACGGTCCTCGGCAAAAACCGAAGGAGGATTGCCCAGTTATGTTGCTCAAAACCCTGATCGGCGCCGCGGCGCTGCTTGCCGCTCCGGCGGCCTTCGCCCAGACCACCACTCCTACCGATCCGTCCACCACGACGACGCCGACCGAGACGCCCGCCCCTGCGCCGGCGCCCGATCCGAGCGCTACTGCGCCGGCACCTGCGCCGGACGCCAGCACGGCCACGACGGCCCCGGATCCCGCTGCTCCCGCCGAAGATGCCTCGGCATCGAACGAAGCGGACAAGCGGGACCGCAAATATGAGGGCAAGAAGAAGAAGCCCAACTAAGCCACAGGGCGTTGCGCTACCCGCTCTGGCCGGACGGGTAGCGCATAGCCTTGGTTCGATCCGTCCGCGAAGGGATTGCGGACCAGGCCAGATCAGTCCGCGAAAGGATCGCGGACCAGGATCGTGTCCTCGCGCTCGGGGCTGGTCGAGACCAGCGCCACCGGGCAGCGAATCAGCTCTTCCACACGGCGGATATACTTGATCGCGGCGGCCGGCAGCTCGGCCCAGCTGCGCGCACCCGCAGTGGTTTCCTGCCAGCCCGGCATCGTCTCGTAGACCGCTTCGACCGCGGCCTGATCGGCGGCGTTCGACGGGTAATAGTCGATCTCCTCGCCGTGCAGCCTGTAGCCGGTGCAGACCTGGATCTCGTCGAACCCGTCGAGCACGTCGAGCTTGGTCAGCGCGATGCCGGTGATGCCCGAGACCGCGGCCGACTGGCGCAGCAGCACCGCGTCGAGCCAGCCGCAGCGGCGCTTGCGCCCGGTGACGGTGCCGAACTCATGGCCGCGCGTGCCGAGCCGCTCGCCCACTTCATTGTCCTGCTCGCTCGGGAACGGACCCGATCCGACGCGGGTGGTATAGGCCTTGGCGATGCCCAGCACGAAGCCGACCGCCGCCGGGCCGATGCCCGAACCGGCCGAAGCCGTGCCCGCCACCGTGTTCGACGAGGTGACGAACGGATAGGTGCCGTGATCGATGTCGAGCAGCACGCCCTGCGCGCCCTCGAACAGGATGCGGCGGCCGCGCTCGCGCGCGGCATTGAGGTCGCGCCACACCGGCTTGGCGAAGGGCAGCACGAAACCGGCGATTTCCTCGAGCTGCCGGACCAGCGCGGCGCGGTCGATCGGGCCGACGCCGAAGCCGGCGCGCAGCGCGTCGTGATGCGCGAGCAGGCGATCGAGCTGCGGCTCCAGCTCGCCGAGATGCGCCAGGTCGCAGACGCGGATCGCACGGCGGCCGACCTTGTCCTCATAGGCCGGGCCGATGCCGCGGCGGGTGGTGCCGATCTTGCCGGCGCCGCTGGCGTCCTCGCGCAGACCGTCGAGCTCGCCGTGCAGCGGCAGGATCAGCGGGCAGGTATCGGCGATGCTCAGCGTGTCGGGCGTCACTTCCACGCCCTGGCCGCGCAGCTTCTCGATCTCGGCCTTGAGCGCCCAGGGATCGAGCACCACGCCATTGCCGATCACCGAAGGCGTGCCACGCACGATGCCCGACGGGAGCAGCGAGAGCTTGTAGACATTCTCGCCGACGACGAGCGTGTGGCCGGCATTGTGGCCGCCCTGGAAGCGCACGACCATGTCGGCACGCTCGGCGAGCCAGTCGACGATCTTGCCCTTGCCTTCGTCACCCCATTGGGCGCCGATAACCGCTACATTTGCCATGGATACACGTCTCCGCCTGCCGGGGCGGGCCACAAGCCGCCCTTCGACAGGACTCGGCGGCTGGGCGTTACGGGGGCACAGGCGCGGGGCGCCGAAGCCGCGGCGCGCATGGCCTGCATGCGCGATTCGGTCAAGGCTTTATGCGTCCAGCGCGGTGCGCACCGCGGCGGCAAGCCGGTCCATATCGAAGGGCTTGGCGAGGATCGTCTCGCCGGCCACCCGGGCGGTTTCCGGGGCATAGCCGCTGGTCAGCAGCACCTTGAGCCCCGGCACCCTGGCGCGCGCATGCTCCGCCAGCTCGCGGCCGGTCATCTCGGGCATCACCACGTCGCTGAACAGCAGCGAGACGCGCAGCCCGGTGTCGATCAGCCGCAATGCCTCGGGCCCGTCGCGGGCGCCGACCACCTGGTAGCCAAGCTCGCGCAGCGCCTCGAGCGAGAAGTTGCGTACCCGCTCCTCATCCTCGACCACCAGCACCAGCTCGCCCTCATGCCCTCGTGCCGGAGCAGCGGCCGGAGTTTCGGTGCGCGGCTGCAGCGCGGCGCCCGAATGGGCCGGCAGATAGAGCCGCACGGTGGTGCCGCGCCCTTCCTCGGTATCGATCCCCACCGCGCCGCCTGACTGGCGGACGAACCCGAACACCTGGCTCAGGCCCAGCCCGGTGCCCTTGCCGACCCCCTTGGTGGTGAAAAAGGGATCGAAGGCCCGCGCTGCCACTTCGGGGGTCATGCCGGTGCCGCTGTCGGTCACCGCGATCTCGACATAGTCGCCGGGCTGCAGTTCCAGCTCCGCCGCCTCAGCCGCCTCGAACCGGGCATTGGCGGTGGCGAGCACCAGCTTGCCGCCATGCGGCATCGCGTCGCGCGCATTGACCGACAGGTTGAGGATGACGTTCTCGAGCTGGTTGGGATCGGCGAGCAGCGGCGACACGCCGGCGGGCAGCACGGTTTCCACCGTGACATCGTCGCCCAGCGTGCGGACGAGCAGCTCGATCATCCCGCGCACCATCTCATTGGCATCGATCGCCATCGGGGCGAGCGGTTGCTGGCGCGAGAAGGCGAGCAGCCGCTGGGTGAGCGTGGCGGCGCGATTGGCGCCTTCGCGGGCGGCGCTGATATATTTGTCGAGGTCCCGGTTGCCCTGCTTCACGCGGCGCTCGAGCAGGTCGAGCGCGCCGATCACCACGGCGAGCATGTTGTTGAAGTCGTGTGCGATGCCGCCGGTGAGCTGGCCCACCGCCTCCATCTTCTGTGCCTGGCGCAACCGTGCCTCGGCCGCCATCAGCTGCTCGGTCCGCTCGCGCACCGCTGCTTCCAGCGCCTCGCGCGACCGGGCGAGGACTTCGCGCGCATCGACGATGTCCTGGATGTCGGTGCAGGTGCCGAACCAGCGGGTGATCGCGCCCTGCTCGTCGCGCACCGGCTGGGCGCTGCCGAGCACCCAGCGATACCGGCCCGATCGATGCTTGAGCCGATATTCGATCCGGTAGCGCGCGCCGGTGGCCAGGCTCTGGCGCCAGACGGCCCAGGCGCGCTCCTGGTCCTCGGGATGGAACATGTCGTTCCAGGCCTCGCCGTCGGTGCTGCCCGCCGGCACGCCGGTATATTCGTACCAGCGGTCATTATAGTAATCGTGATAGCCGTCGGGTTGGGTCGACCACACCATCTGGTCGATCGAATTGGCGATGGCGCGGAACTTGGCCTCGCTCTCACGTAGCGCCGCGACGGCCTCGATCCGCTCCACTGCATCCCAGGTCGTCTCGGCCACCGCTTCGATGAACGCGACTTCCTCCGGCGACCAGCGGCGCGGCTCGGCGGTATTGAGCGACATCACGGCCACCCATTGCCCGCCGCGCAGCAGCGGGACGCCGACGCCGGCACCGGCGAAATGGGCGAGGCCGGGCGCCTGTCTCGCGATGTCGTCCAGCACGACGCTGTGCCCGATGCGATAGGCCCGGGCATTGTCGCCGAGCGCCTCGATCGCCAGCGTGCCTTCAAGCGGCGCCAGCCGGTCGCTGGCCCAGGAGGGGCCGAAGCGCACTTCGGCGCCGTGCACCCGGTAGAAGCTCACCCGGTCGAGCCGCATCTGCTCGCCCAGGGCGGCGGCGGTGAAGCGCATCACCGCGTCGGCGGTATCGAGCGTGCGCTGCTGGTCGGCCAACGCGCCCAGGAATGCCTGGGCCTCGTTCGCTTCGCGGAGCTCTTCGGCAGCGTCGCGCGCGGCTTCCTCGGCCAGCTTGCGCTCGGTGATGTCGAAGGCGACGCCGGGGAAGCGCAGCGGATCGCCATTCTCGTCGAAGGTCGCCCGGCCCTGCGCGCTCACCCAGCGCGCGGTACCGTCGGGCTGGAGCAGCCGATATTCCTCGTTGAACGGCATGCGCTCCTGCAGCGTGCGGGCGATCCCCGCCTCGAGCCTGGGGCGATCCTTGGGGTGCACGTTGACGAAGAACTGCTCGATCGGGGTGCCTTTGCCGGCAAGCGCTTCGTCCACCCCGTATAGTCGCAGGAAGCGCGCATCGGCGGTAACCAGGTTGGCGGGCACGTCCCAGACCCAGGTGCCGACGCCGAGCGAGGCGTTCAGCGCCAGTTGCAGGCGCTCCTCGCTTCGGCGCAGTGCTTCCTCGGCGGTGGTCCGCTCGGTGACGTCATTGGCGGCAACGAAGATGTCGGTCGGGTTGCCGTTTGCGTCCTTGATCGGCTGGTAGACGAAATCGAGGAAACGCGTTTCGGGTGGTGCGCCGGGCTGGCGCTGGAGCAGTACCGGAATGCCGTCGGCGCGAAACGGCTCGCCGCTCACATAGACGCTGTCGAGCAGCGAGACGAAGCCCTGGTCGACCACCTCGGGCAGCGCCTCGGCGACGGTCATCCCCAGCACCGGCCGGCCGCCGACCAGCGCGAGATATTCGGAATTGGCGAATTCGAAGCGATGTTCGGGCCCGTGAAGCAGCGCGATCGCCCCCGGCGCCTGCTCGAACAGGTCGCGCAGCCGCGCTACTTCGGCGAGCCGTGCACGCTCGGCGAGCACCGTGCGCGTCGTCTCATTGCCCTGGTTGAGCATGCCGGCGACGCGACCTTCGGCATCGCGCACCGGGGTGAAGCTGTAGTTCCACCAGGTTTCCTGGGGGCGACCGTTCCGCGCCATCATCAGGCGCTGGTCGTAGATCGCGAAGCCGCGGCCGGTGTCGAGCACTTCGCGCATCTGCGGGCCGACGATATCCCAGATATCCGCCCATACCTCGCCGCCGGGCCGGCCCAATGCCCAGGGATGCCGCTCGGCCGGGATCGGCGCCCAGGCGTCATTGTAGAGAAGGAAGAGCTCCGGCCCCCAATAGACCGCGGTGGGGAAGGTCGAGCCCAGTGCCACGTCGAGCGCGAATTTCAGCGCCTCGGGCCAGGTTTCGGGCGGGCCGAGCACATGGTTCGACCAGTCGAACGCACGAATCCGCGCCGCCATCTCGCCTTCGTGATCCAGAAAGCGCAACGCAGCCCCCATGACCCTTCGATGCGGGGCGTGCGCGGCCGAGTCAACTGACTGGATCAACTCGACTTGGCCGCGCGGACGGCTATGGATGGGGCAAAGGAGAGACTTATGAAGCTCGCAAGCCTGAAGAGCGGCCGTGACGGCAAGCTGGTCGTCGTTTCCACCGACCTGGCCTGGTATGCCAGTGCCGACATGATCGCCCCGACCCTGCAGGCGGCGCTAGACAATTGGGACCGGGTGGAAGCCGATCTGCGCAACCTCGCGACCGATCTCGATCATGAGGTGATCCCGCGCGAGCGTTTCCACGAGCGGCTCGCCGCAGCGCCGCTGCCGCGCGCATTCCAATGGGCGGACGGCTCGGCCTATGTGAACCATGTCGCGCTGGTGCGTCAGGCGCGGAATGCCGAGATGCCCGACAGCTTCTGGCATGATCCGCTGATGTACCAGGGCGGCAGCGACGGCTTCCTCGGTCCGCGCGACGCGATCCCGCTCGCCGACGAGAGCTGGGGCTGCGACCTTGAGGGCGAAGTGGTGGTCGTCACCGGCGACGTGCCGCTCGGGGCTTCGCGCGAAGAGGCGCTCGCCGCGATCCGCCTGGTCGGCCTCACCAACGACGTCTCCCTGCGCAACCTGATCCCGGGCGAGCTCGCCAAGGGCTTCGGCTTCTTCCAGTCCAAGCCGGCCAGCGCCTTCTCGCCGGTCTTCGTCACGCCCGATTCGCTGGGCGACTGGTGGCAGGACGGCAAGCTGCACCGCAAGCTGATGGTCGATGTGAACGGCCAGGCTTTCGGCAGGGCCGATGCCGGCGTCGACATGACCTTCGATTTCGGCACGCTCGTCGCCCACGCCGCCAAGACGCGCAAGCTTGGCGCCGGCACGATCATCGGCTCGGGCACGGTTTCGAACCGGGGCGAGGATGGCGGCCCGGGCAAGCCGGTGAGCGAAGGCGGCGTCGGCTATTCCTGCCTCGCCGAGATCCGCACGATCGAGACGATCCGCGGCGGCGCCCCGGTCACGCCGTTCCTCAAGAAGGGCGACACGGTTCGCATTTGGGCCGAGGACGACAAGCACCACCCGATCTTCGGCGTGATCGAGCAGACCGTCGGGGGCTGAATGACGCGGGAGGATCGGCTGTTCGAGCGCGCCCGCGCGATCATGCAGCGGCGGGCCAATGGCCATTACCGGCCGATCCTCCGCCATCTCGCTCGGCGCGGTCATGCGCATGCGATGCTGGAACTGGCCGGGCTGTTCAGCCAGGGCAACGATCCGGCGGACCTGGGCGTGATGTCTCGGGCGGGAACACCGGCCTGGCTCTACCGGCGTGTGTGGATGCGGGGTGGCCCTTATGCGTGCCTTGCCGCGCAGAATCTTGCGATGAGCCGGTTCAACATCGGGGATTTGCACGGCTACCGCCTGTGGCTGCGGCGGGCCCAGATGCTCGGCGACAACGATTCCGGGTTGGAGCTCGATCGCTTCGAGACGCGGCTACCCTTTGGTGATGCGCGCGCGATCGGGCGTGGCCGCCCCTGGCGTCGCAACGAGCGCTGAGCCGGTTGCGAACGGCGGAACGAGTGCCGATCTCCATCGCATGGCCGACGAGTGCTTCTATACCGTGTTCGAGACCGTGGCGGGCTTCGCCGCCATCGGCTGGAACGGCACGGGCATCAACAGCTTCCGGTTGCCGGCGGGCACCGCGGGCGAGGCCGAACGCGCGCTGCTCCGGCGCCTTCCGGACGCGAGGGCGGTGGTTCCGTCTCCGCCGGTGCAGGCGGTAATCAACCAAGCCCTGCGCTATTTTGCCGGGGAGCGTGTCGACTTTGCAGCCGTGCCCGTCGATCTCGGGCCGCAGCAGCCCTTCTTCGATCGCGTCTACACCGCGGTCCGCCGCCTCGGCTGGGGCGAGACGGCGACCTATGGCGCGATCGCGAAGCTGCTCGATGCAGGCCCCGAATTCGCCCGCGATGTAGGCCAGGCGATGTCGGCCAATCCGGTGCCGCTGATCATTCCGTGCCACCGGGTGACGGCGGCGAACGGGCGGATCGGCGGCTTCTCGGCGCCCGGCGGTTCGCATTCCAAGGCGCAGATGCTCGCGATCGAGGGTGTGGAGGTGCGGGACGGCGTGGTCACCCGCGACCTGCCGCAATTGGGGCTGGGCTTCTAGAAGTCGAACCCGCCCTGCCGATCGACCAGCGGCCAGCGGCCCAGTTCGATATGTCGGTGCGCGCCCAGGATCGAATGGATCAGCACGAAGTCGGTCGCGTCCCAGCCGATCGGCTCGATCGTCCGCGTGAACGGCCGGCCCTTGCGGTAGAGCAGAGTGACGTGCGGGTGGAAATCCCAGGCACCGCGCAGCAGTCCGGCGTGGCGCAGCCCGTCCTGCAGCTTGCGGCCCAGTTCGGCCAATGCATCGATCCTGCGGCTGGGCTTGAGCGCGATCGTCTCGTTGCCGGCGGACACCCGGTCGAGCCGTACCGGCACCGGCGCGGCGGAGACCTGCTCGCCGATCTCGATCAGCCGCTTCATTTCGGCATAGGGCTGGCGCGCATAATCCTCGGTGATGCCGAGCGTGATGTGCAGCCGGTCATTCTCGACGATGGTCTCGGCCAGCCCCAGCTGGTCGCGCTGCACCCCGATCAGGTTGCGGGCGAGCGGCGAGGGACGAAGCGCATAGAAGAAACGGTTTCCAGGCATCAGTGAAAGTCCCTTGAGCGTACCGGGATCAGGTCCGGCGTCTTGAGGCTGCGGCGGGGCGGCCAGCTTTCGAGCGCGCGCTGGCGCGGCAGCTTGAGCCGGTCGCGTGGATCGATCTCGCCGCCATGCGTCGCGCCGTCACCGGGCATGGTCATGCGGGGAAGTTCGAGCTCGCCGACTTCGCGCAGCCACGGAGTGAGGTCGGTGATCTGCTCGGCGACCAGGTGGATAACGATCCCCTCGCGCTGCACCTTGCCCTTGATCGCCAGCATCGTGGCGGACATCACGGTGCGGCGATTGGCCTCGAACCGGTCGGCCCAGAGTACGGCATTGGCGATGCCGGTCTCGTCCTCCAGGGTCACGAACACCACGCCCTTGGCGCTGCCCGGTCGCTGGCGGACCAGGATCAGTCCGGCGACTTCCACCCTCTGGCCATCCTTCATGTTCAGCAGGTCCGCGCACTGCGCGATCCGTCGTGCCGCCAGGCGATCACGCAGGAACGTGAGGGGATGGGCGCGCAACGAGAGCTGGGTCGCGCGATAATCCTCCACCACTTCGCGGCCGGCGCTCAGCGGCAGCAAGGCCACCTGCGGCTCGACCACTTCGGCCACGGTTGCACCCTCGCGCGCATCGGCGGCGGCGAACAGGTCGAGCGGTGCCTGGCTGAGCCCCTTGATCGCCCAGAGCGCCTGGCGCCGGTTGAGGCCCAGCGCCTGGAAGGCATCGGCGCGGGCGAGCCGTTCCAGCGCGGCCGGCTTCACCCGGGAGCGGCGCCAGATATCCTCGATCGACGTGAAGGGGGCTTCTGCGCGGGCGTCGAGGACCTTGCGCGCATCTTCCTGCGCCAGTCCCTGCACGATCCGCATGCCGAGTCGGATCGGCTGCAGGCTCTTCCAATCCGCCTCGGTGCCGCAGAAACGTGCGTCCTGTTCGCGCAGGTTCGGGCCCTCGGGTACCATCCGCGTGTCCCAGTCGCTGTCGTTGATGCACACGGCGCGCGCCTCGACACCGTGGGTGCGGGCATCGCGGATCAGCTGCGCGGGCGCGTAGAAGCCCATCGGCTGCGCATTGAGCAGCGCGGTGCAGAACACGTCCGGATGATGGCATTTCATCCAGCTCGAGGCATAGGCGATCTTGGCGAAGCTGGCGGCGTGGCTCTCGGGGAAGCCGTAATTGCTGAAGCCCTTGATTTGCTCGACCAGCTGCGCGGCGAAGGTCTCGTTGATGCCGTTGCGGCGCATGCCTTCGATCAGCTTCGGGCCGAATTCGCCGATATCGCCGCTCGACTTGAAGGTCGCCATCGCCCGGCGCAGCCGGTCGGCCTCGCTCGGCGTGAAGTCCGCCCCGACGATCGCCACCTGCATCGCCTGCTCCTGGAACAGCGGCACGCCCAGCGTCTTCTTCAGCACCGCTTTCAGCCTGGGCGAGGGATAATCGACCAGCTCCGGATTCTGCCGGCGTTTCAGATAGGGATGCACCATGTTGCCCTGGATCGGCCCTGGCCGGACGATCGCGACCTGGATGGCGATGTCGTAGAAGCAGACCGGCTTCATTCGCGGCAGCATCGACATCTGCGCGCGGCTCTCGATCTGGAACACGCCGAGCGTGTCCGCCTGCTGGATCATCTTGAAGGTCAGGGGGTCTTCCTCCTGCATCTTCGGCGAGGCCAATGTCAGGTAGGTCCGCTTGTGCTCCGCCAGCAGGTCGAACGTGCGTCGCATGCAGCCGAGCATGCCGAGGCCGAGGATATCGACCTTCATGAAGCCCAGCTCCTCGATATCGAGCTTCTCCCATTCGACGACATGGCGTTCGGCCATGGCCGCGGGCTCGACCGGGATCAGGTCGTGCAGCTTGTCGCGGGTCAGCACGAAGCCGCCCGGATGCTGCGACAGATGGCGCGGTGTGTTCACCAGCTGGCGCGCCAGTTCCAGCGTCAGCGCCAGCCGCGGATCGCTGCGATCGAGGTTGAGCGCGTCGGCATGCTTGTCGTCGACGTCGTTCGACCAACCCCAGACCTGCGAGGAGAGCGCCGCGGTCATGTCTTCGGGAAGGCCCATCGCCTTGCCGACTTCGCGCAGCGCACTGCGCGAGCGGAAGCGGATGACGACGGCAGTCAGCGCGGCATGGTCACGGCCATAGCTGTCATAGATCCACTGGATCACTTCCTCGCGTCGCTCATGCTCGAAGTCGACGTCGATGTCGGGCGGCTCCTTGCGTTCGGTCGAGATGAAGCGCTCGAACAGCAGCTGGTGGACGATCGGATCGATCGACGTGATGCCGAGCGCGAAGCAGATCACCGAATTGGCGGCGCTGCCCCGCCCCTGGCAGAGGATCTGCTGGCTGAGCGCGAACTGGACGATCGAATTCACGGTGAGGAAATAGGGCGCATAGTCCATCTGCTCGACAAGCCCGAGCTCATGCCGAAGCAGGTCCTGATGCGCCTGCGAGGGCTTGCCCGCGAATTTCTGCTTGAGCCCGTTCCAGGCGAGCGCGGCGAGCGCTTCCTGCGCGGTGCGGCCATCGAGGACTTCTTCCTCGGGATATTGATGCTTCAGCTCCCGCAGCGAAAAGGTGCAGCGTTCGGCGATCGCTTCCGAAGCCGCCAGCGCTTGCGGATAGTCGCGAAAGCGTCGCGCCATTTCCGCGGGCGACTTTAAGTGCCGGTCGGCGTTGCGCTCGCGGCGGAAGCCGAGTTCGTCGATCGTGCATTTCTCGCGGATCGCCGTGACCACGTCCTGCAGCATCCGCCGGTCCGGCGTATCGTAGAGGACATCGCCGGTGGCGAGCGGGGTGAGCCCGAAGCGCTCGGCGGCAAGATTGAGTTCGTGCAGTCGCAGTGCGTCGCCCGGGCGGCGATGCTGGGTGAGGCAGAGATGGCCGCTCGCCCCGAAGATATCCGCCATCCAGCGGAGTGAAACCGGATCACCGGTATCGGCCAGCCCCGGAACCAGTGCGCCGACCAGCCCCTGTGCGGCGTCGGCCAGATCGTCCCAATGGAGGAAGCATTGGCCTTTTTCGCCCTTCTGCGCATCGGCGCGCGACTTGCCGAGAGTGAGCAGCCGGGTGAGCCGGCTCCACGCCGTGCGATCCTCGGGCCAGACCAGCACCGAGCTGCCATCGACCAGGTCGAGCCGGCAGCCGGCGATCATCCGGATCGGCACGCCGAGCGCGCTGAATTGCTCGGCGGCCACCAGCGCGCGCACCACGCCGCCCACCGAATTGCGGTCGACGATGCCGAGCGCCGGCAGGCCGAGCAGGGCGGCCTGCCGGAACAGATCCTCGGGTGAGGACGCTCCGCGCAGGAACGAGAAATGCGTCGTCACCTGGAGTTCGGCATAGGTCATCCGAACACGCCGTGGAGATACCAGCTGAGGTCGCCGGTTGCCGCGCGCTCGCCATCGCCGGCGCGGAACAGCCAGTAGCGGCGGCCGGCCTCGTCCTCGACGCGGAAATAGTCGCGCACGCTCAGCCGCTCGGCATCGCGCTTCCACCATTCGCCCTGCACCCGCTCGGGCCCATCGGCGCGGATCACCTGGTGCGGGCGCCCGCGCCAGGTGAAGCGGCGGGGGGGCTGGTCGGGCAGCTCGGCGATGACGTGATCGAGCCGTTCGGGTCGGCGCAGCAGCCGGGCGGGCTTGGGCCAGGCCGGATGCCAGGGATGGAGCGCGGCGCTGCGATCGAGCTGGCGGACATCGTCGACCTTCGGACGCTCGCCGCTGCGTATGGGAGGGTCGAGCACCGGCGCCCGTGCCAGGGAGCGCTCGGGCATGTCGCTTTCCACGGCACGCATCCGCCACATCGCGTCCTGGCCGATCCGGGTCGCCAGCGTGTCCACCAGCGTGGCGATGTCGGGCGCCGCTTCCTCGTCGAGCCGTTCGACCACCGGTTCGGGCCCGAGCGGCGCGGCGCGGCGGACATGCAGGGTGATCGCGTCGATCCCATAGCCCGGCTCGACATCCTCGATCCGCCGCTTGAGCAGGCGGAGCAGATGCGCGGGGTCGCGATTGGGCCGGGCCAGGCCGATGCGGATGCGCTGCGGCACCCCGTCGATCCGATCGGCGATGCATTCGAGCGCCTGCACGCCCAGCCCTTCGTCCTCGAGCGCGGCGGCAAGGCGCGGAGTGAGCTGGCCCAGCCAATGCTCGATGGCCTCGGCGCTGGCGATCGGCTCGGCGAAGCGCTGCCGCACGGCGATGCTTTCGGGCGGTATCACCGGATCGAGCGGCTCGGCGATACGACCCAGCGCCTGGTCGAGCCGCAGGACCGTCGCCGCGCCGAAGCGGCGCGTGAGCGGTGCGCGGGGCAGGGCGGCGAGTTGACCGATCCGGTCGACTCCCAATCGCTTGAGCAGCTCCGCTGCGGCTTCGTCGATGCGCAGCGCCGGCGTGGGCAGCCCGGCCAGCGCACGGGCCTGTTCGCCCGGCGGGCAGAGGCAATGGCCATGATAGCGTGCCAATGCCCAGGCGGCGCCGGGCGTGTCGGCGATCGCGATCCGCGCGGTGAAGCCGGCGCGCGCGAGCAAGCGGATGATGTGTCGCGCCATTTTCGCTTCGCCGCCGAACAGATGCGCGGTGCCGGAGAGATCGAGGAACAGTCCGTCCTCGCCCGACAGCGCCACGCAGGGCGACCAGCGCCGGGCGGCGAGGATGGCGAGGCTTCTGAGCGAAGCGAGATCGCCCTCGGGATCGGCGGGGCGGATGTCGAGCCCGGGGACCTGCGCGCGTGCCTGGGTCACCGCCATGCCGGGCCGCAGTCCCAGCGCCTGGGCGGCGGGACAGGCGGCGGCGATCTCGATCCGGCTGCCGTTGCGCAGGGTGGTGATAAGCGGGGCGAATTCCAATTCCCTCTCCCGCTTGTCGGAGAGGGTGGCCGAGCGCAGCGAGGTCGGGTGAGGGTGTGAACGAGCCGCGTCCGAGGCACCCTCACCTTGAGCTTCTCTCGTAAGCGGGAGAGGGAGAGAGTCATCCTCCCGGGCCCATTCCGCGCCCGGCCGCCAATGCCCCGCATGCTGTGCAGGCTTGCGCAAGGGCGCCTGGGGCGTGGGGAGGGCGCGCGCGTCAGGCTGCGCGGCGGGGCGCCGTTCCGCCCGCCACAGCCTTTCGATTGGCCATAACGGGAGGAAGAGCGCAGCGACCCGTTGCATCGCATGCCTCCACGATTGTCTCGAAACCTTCTCCCCCCTTTTGCCGTGCCAGCGCCAGCTTCCAGCGCGGTCGGCCGACACCGGCCACGGGCAGGGGCGTCGAGGGCGCGCAGGTCACCCGCCAGCGCGTCACCGCCGCCGATGGCATGGCGATCGGATCGCTGCCTTCGCGGGCCGCGCGTTTCATCAGCAGGGCGATCGTCCGCCCGCCCTCGGCCGCCAGCTGCAGGCGGCGGGTCGCGGTCATGTCCGCGCGCTTGGCTTCGCCGATCACCGCGCCGAGCCCACGATGGCGCAGCCCTTCCTCCATCACCGCGAGCAGCTCGGCATCGTCCTTGGCTTCGGCATAGATCAGGCGCTTGGGATCGAGGCCCGACTGGGCGAGCCCCGGCGCGAACAGGTCGCGCCGCCGGACCACCCAAAGCACCGGCCCCCAGGCGCGCGCCGCGATGCCGGCGAGGAACAGCGTTGCCGCGCAATCATCCGCCATGTCGCTGGTGCCCGCCGCAACTTCGTGCAGTGCGTCGAGCCGCAGCCCCTCGTCCGCCAGCCGCGAATCGATCTCCGGGATCCCGAAGGGCAATGCCGGGCGCCGGCGGAATCCGCCGGTCTCGAGCCCTTTCAGGCTCTCGCGCAATTGCTTCAGGACGGCAGGATCGGCCATGGCCTCACGACTCGGGAGAACGGAATGTTCTTATTGTGTTCCCTATTCGTCCGGAGTCAATTGCCATTCCGCCTCAGCCCCCTAAGCTGGCCGCAATCGCAGAATTCAGGGGACCCCGCGCAGATGATCCGCAACTTCAGCCGCCGTCAGGCGCTTCTCGGCACCAGTGCCGCACTTGCCACGCCTTTCCTGGGGAGCCTGATGGCCCACGCTGCCGAACCCGTCGATGCCTCGCCTTTGCTCAAGCCCTGGCCGGGCGGCTATGGCGGCGTGCCCCCCTGGGACAAGTTCAAGGCCGAGATGTTCCCCGCCGCTTTTGAAGTCGCGGTCGCCGAGCAGCGCCAGGAGATCCACGCGATCCGCAACGCGCGCACCGCCTCCACTTTCCACACCGTGATCGAGCCGATGCAGAAGGCCGGCGACACGATGGACCGCGTGTTGTCGGCCTGGGGCGTCTACACCAGCAACCTCGCCGACAAGCAGGTGCAGGCGATCGACCGCGAGTGGAGTCCCAAGCTCACCAAGGCGAATGATGAGCTGTTCCTCGATCCCCTGCTCTTCGCCCGGGTGAAGGGGGCGTATGACACGCGCGCCCGGCAGAAGCTCGATGCCCAGCAGACTCGCCTGCTCGAGCGGAGCTATCGCGGCTTCGTTCGCCGCGGCGCCGCGCTCTCCGATGCCGAGCGCGCCGAAGTCAGCCGCCTCAACCAGGCGCTCGCCTCCGCCTTCTCCGATTTCAGCCGCAAGCTGCTTGCCGACGAGGAGACCTGGATCGTCCTCGACAGCGAAGCCCAGCTCGCCGGCCTGCCGGACAGCTTCAAGGCATCGCTCGCCAGTGCCGCGACCGAGCGCGGGCTCGCCGGCAAATGGGCGGTGGTCAACACCCGCTCCTCGGTCTCGCCCTTCCTCACCTACTCGACCAACCGCGGCCTGCGCGAAAAGGTCTGGCGCGCCTTCGTCTCGCGCGGCGACAATGGCAATGCCAGCGACAACAAGGCCGGCATCGCCGAGATCCTCAAGCTGCGCCAGCAGCGTGCGAAGCTGCTCGGTTTCAAGAACCATGCATACTATCGCATGGACGACACCATGGCCGAGACCCCGGCCAATGCGATGAAGCTGATGATGGCGGTGTGGCCTGCCGCCCGCGCCCGCGTGGCCGAGGAAGTCGCCGACATGCAGGCGCTCGCCGACGCCGAAGGCACCAGGGGGGAAGGCCCGAAGATCACCATCGAGCCCTGGGACTATCGCTTCTATGCCGAGAAGGTCCGCAAGGCGAAGTACGACCTCGATGAGAGCGAGGTGAAGCCGTATCTCGAGCTGAACAACATCCTCCAGGGCGCCTTCTACGCCGCCGGCCGGCTCTATGACCTGGGCTTCAAGGAAGTGAAGGACGTGCCGGTGTTCGACCCGGCAGTGCGCACCTTCGAGGTTACCGACACGCGTACCGGCAAGAATATCGGCATCTTCTATTTCGACGGCTATGCCCGCTCGGGCAAGCGCTCCGGCGCCTGGGCCACGCGCTATCGCGGCCAGCAGAAGTTCGGCGGCGCCCGCAACACGCTCGCCTCGAACAACAACAATTTCGTCAAGGGCGGCGCCGGCGAGCCGACTCTGATCAGCCTCGACGATGCGACCACGCTGTTCCACGAGTTCGGCCATGCGATCCACAGCCTGCTCCAGAACATCACCTATCCGGGGCTCGCGGGCACGCCGCGCGACTTCGTGGAGTATCCCAGCCAGGTGAACGAGAACTGGCTGCTCACCCGCGACGTGCTCGACAAATACGCCAAGCACTACAAGACCGGCGCGCCGATGCCGCAGGCGCTGGTCGACAAGATCGAGAAGTCCTCCACCTTCAATCAGGGCTTCGACACGGTCGAGTATCTCGCCTGCGCGATCCTCGACATGCAGCTCCACGATCGCGAAGTGCCGGTCACCGACATCGCCGCGTTCGAGAAGGAAGCGCTTGCCGCGCTCGGCATGCCCAGGGAGATCGTGCTGCGCCACCGGTTGCCGCAGTTCAGCCACCTCTTCTCGTCGGACGCCTATTCGGCCGGCTATTATTCCTATCTCTGGTCCGAGACGATGGACGCGGACACCTGGGCGGCGTTCCAGGAAACCGGCAATGTCTGGGACAAGGCCACGGCCGACCGCTTCCGCGCCACCCTGCTTTCCACCGGCAACGAGACCGACCGCAAGCTCGCCTATCGCGCGTTCCGCGGGCGCGATCCGGACGTGTCGGCACTGTTCAAGCGGCGCGGCTTCCCGGTCGCGTAAGCCTCCTAACCCCTTGCCTTCCGCTTCCCCGGCGAAAGCCGGGGAGCAGTATTGAACATCGGTCGGGCTCGAATTCCCAGCGGCCCACCCGGCATTTCAGGTCAGCACCCCTGACCTACTTGCGTCAGTCTTTGAAATTTTATAACAAAGGTGCGAAACGTGATTCCCGAGCGTTTGGCAACGGGAACCTATGTCCGGAGAGTCCATGTGAGCGAGCGCGACCGCGCCAACCTGCCCCCGCTTGCGTTGCACGTGCCCGAGCCGCGCTTCCGCCCGGGTGACGAGGCGGACTTCAGCGACATCGTGGTGCCGCCCGCCGGCGCCACCCGCCGGCCCGACACCGCCGACCGTGCCGACAGCTTCCATGAGCTGGCCTATGGCCTGGTCCGCGTCCTCGATGACGAAGGCAATGCCGTCGGCCCCTGGGATCCGCGGCTCGATGCGGATGCCAAGCGCCGCATGCTCCGGTCGATGGCACTCACCCGCGCGTTTGACGAGCGCATGTTCCGCGCCCAGCGCCAGGGCAAGACCAGCTTCTACATGAAGTCCACCGGCGAGGAGGCGGTGTCGATCGGCGCGGCGAGCGCGCTCGCCAGCGATGACATGTGCTTCCCCTCCTATCGCCAGCAGGGGATCCTCATCACGCGCGGCTATCCGATCGTGTCGATGATGAACCAGATCTATTCGAACAAGGCCGATCCGCTTGAGGGCCGCCAGTTGCCGATCATGTATTCCTCGAAGGAATTCGGCTTCTTCTCGATCTCGGGCAATCTCGCGACGCAATATCCCCAGGCCGTCGGCTGGGCGATGGCGAGCGCGGCCAAGGGCGACACCCGCATCTCCGCCACCTGGTGCGGTGAGGGCTCGACCGCCGAGGGCGACTTCCACTCGGCGCTCACCTTCGCGACCGTCTACAAGGCGCCGGTGATCTTCAACGTCGTCAACAATCAGTGGGCGATCAGCTCCTTCTCGGGCTTTGCCGGGGCCGAGGCGACCACTTTCGCGGCGCGCGCGATCGGCTATGGCATCGCCGGCCTTCGCGTCGACGGCAATGACGCGCTGGCGGTGTACGCCGCGACCGAATGGGCCGCCGAGCGCGCGCGGACCAACCAGGGCCCGACGCTGATCGAGCATTTCACCTATCGCGCCGAAGGCCATTCGACCTCGGACGATCCGACCGCGTACCGTTCGGCCGGCGAGCCCAATGCCTGGCCGCTCGGCGATCCGATCCGCCGCCTCAAGGAGCATCTCATCAAGCTCGGCGAATGGGACGAGGAGCGCCACGCCGCGCAGGACCTCGAGCTCGCCGAGCTGGTCAAGGCATCGCAGAAGGAAGCCGAGAAGAACGGCATCCTCGGCCACGGCATGCACCAGCCCTTCGAATCGATGTTCGAAGGCGTGTTCGAGGCGATCCCCTGGCACCTCAAGGAACAGCAGCAGCAGATGCTCGACGAGCAGAAGGCGGCCGGCCTGTGACCCTGGTCCTCACCCGCCGCGCGCTGGTGAAGGGGGCTTGTGCGCTCGGCGCGCTTGCGCTGCTCCCGCCCGGCCTGCTCCACGCCGCCCCGATCGGCGATCCCGAGACGATCGACCTCGCCGTCTCGCCGACGCGCTCGACCAAGCTGCTGATCTGGAAGCCCGCCAGCCCCCGGGGCGTGGTGTTGTTCTCGACCGGCCATGGCTCCTGGCCCGAGCGCTATGCGCGGCTGATCTCGGTGCTGCTTGGCGGGGGCTTTGTCGTGCTCGCGCCGCTGCATGTCGATTCGATGCACTATCCTGAGCGCGAGAAGTTCACCTTCCTGTCCTCGTTCACCGAACGGCTGGCCGACATGCGCGCCACCGCTGCCCATGCCGCCAGGGCCTTTCCCGTGCTGCCGGTGATCGCGGCGGGGCACAGCTACGGCACGCTTACCTCGCTGTGCCTCGGTGGTGCGCTTCCGAACTTCAAGGGACGCATCCCTGCGGTGAAGGCGGTGCTCGGCTTCTCGTCGCCCGGCAAGCAGCCCGGCCTGGTTCCGGACAGTGCGTATAGCAGCGTCCAGGTGCCGGTGATGATGGTGACCGGCACGGCGGACGCGCTGCCGCCGGTCATGGGCCATGCCACCCCGGCGAGCGAACATCTCTTCCCGGCGGAGACCGCACCGGCGGGCACCTATGCACTGGTCGTCGAGGGCGGCGATCACCAGCTGGTCGACGACGCCGTCCGCTTCCCGCGCACCGAGGCGCCGGTGAAGCTGTTCGTCGAGGCCTATGGCCTGGGCGACGCCGGCGCGCGCCTCAAGCTCGATACATGGAAACCTTCGGCGGGCGACCGCTGGACCCTTCGCAAGGCACAGGCATGACCGATACGGTCACGGATATGGGTGCGATCACCCAGATGAACATGATCCAGGCGATCAACTCCGCCATGGACGTGATGATGGCGCGCGATCCGAACGTGGTCGTGATGGGCGAGGATGTCGGCTATTTCGGCGGCGTCTTCCGCGCGACTGCCGGGCTCCAGGCCAAATATGGCAAGACCCGCGCCTTCGACACGCCGATCACCGAGATCGGCATCATGGGCGTGGCGATCGGCATGGGCGCCTATGGCCTGCGCCCGGTCCCCGAGATCCAGTTCGCTGATTACATCTATCCCGCGCTCGACCAGCTCGTCTCCGAAGCGGCGCGCCTGCGCTATCGCTCGGCGGCGGACTTCACCGCGCCGATCACGATCCGCTCGCCCTATGGCGGCGGCATTTTCGGCGGCCAGACGCACAGCCAGTCGCCCGAGGGCATCTTCACCCATGTCTCGGGCATGAAGACGGTGATCCCCTCGACGCCGTACGACGCCAAGGGCCTGCTGATCGCGGCGATCGAGGACAATGATCCCGTCCTCTTCCTCGAGCCCAAGCGCATCTACAATGGCCCGTTCCATGGCCATTATGACCGCCCGGCCAAGACCTGGGCCGATCATCCCGGCGCCCAGGTGCCCGAGGGCCATTACCGCGTCGAGTTGGGCAAGGCTTCGGTGGTCCGCCCGGGCGAGGCGGTGACGATCCTCTGCTACGGCACTATGGTCCATGTCGTCGCCAACACGGTCGAGGAACTCGGCATCGACGCCGAGATCGTCGATCTGCGCACCCTCGTTCCGCTCGACATCGAGACGATCGAGGAATCGGTGAAGAAGACCGGTCGCTGCCTGATCGTCCACGAAGCGACCCGCACCTCGGGCTTCGGCGCCGAGCTCTCGGCGCAGGTGCAGGAGCGCTGCTTCTACCATCTCGAAGCGCCGATCGAACGCGTCACCGGCTTCGACACGCCCTATCCGCATAGCCTGGAATGGGCGTATTTCCCCGGCCCGGTCCGTATCGGCACCGCCCTCAAGAAGATCCTGAAGGACTGATCCGCATGGCACGCTTCACGTTCCGCCTGCCCGATATCGGCGAAGGCATTGCCGAGGCCGAGATCGTCGCCTGGCACGTCAAGGTCGGCGACCGCGTCTCGGAGGACCAGCAGGTCGCCGACATGATGACCGACAAGGCCACGGTCGAGATGGAATCGCCCGTCTCCGGCACGGTGGTCGCGCTGGCCGGCGAAGTCGGCGAGATGGTCGCGATCGGCTCGGGGCTGATGGTGATCGAAGTCGAGGGCGATGCCGAAGCGGCCGCGCCTGCCGCTGCCGAGACTCCTGTCGAGGATCAGGTAGAGGCGGAAACGCCGGGCGTCGAGGAAGTTGCCGAGGCTGCTCCGGCGCCCGCTCCCGCTCCGGAACCCGCGCCCGTCGCCCTGCCCGAGCCGGCCCCGCACAAGCAGGTCCTCGCCAGCCCGGCGGTTCGCGCGCGTGCGAAGGATCTCGGCATCGATCTCGCCAGCGTGAAGGCGGATGGCAACCATGTCCGCCACGCCGATCTCGACGCCTATCTCCGCTACGGCAGCGCCCAGGGCTATCACGCCCCGCATGCGTCGCGTGCCCGTGAGGATCAGCCGATCAAGGTCATCGGCATGCGCCGCCGCATCGCCGAGAACATGGCCGCCTCGAAGCGCGCGATCCCGCACTTCACCTATGTCGACGAGATCGACGTCACCGCGCTCGAGGCGATGCGCGCCGACCTCAACGACAATCGTGGGGCACGCCCCAAGCTGACCATGCTGCCGTTCCTGATCGTCGCGATCTGCCGGGCGCTGCCCGATTTCCCGATGATCAACGCCCGCTATGACGATGAGGCCGGCGTGGTCACGCGCCATGGCCGTGTCCATCTCGGCATGGCGGCGCAGACCGATGCCGGGCTGATGGTGCCGGTGATCCGCGATGCGCAGGACAAGAATGTCTGGCAGCTCGCCAGCGAGATCTCGCGCCTCGCCGAGGCCGCGCGCACCGGCAAGGCGAAGAGCGAGGAGCTGTCCGGCTCCACCCTCACCGTGACCTCGCTCGGCCCGCTCGGCGGCATCGCCACGACGCCGGTGATCAACCGTCCCGAAGTCGCGATCATCGGCCCGAACAAGATCGTCGAGCGCCCGATCTTCCAGGGGGACGAGATCGTCCGCGCCAAGCTGATGAACCTGTCGATCTCGTGCGACCACCGCGTGGTCGATGGCTGGGACGCGGCGAGCTTCGTTCAGGCGGTGAAGAAGCTGGTCGAGACCCCCGTGCTGCTGTTCGCCGACTGATGCGCTGGCGGGCGATGGAGGCGGGGGATCTCGACGGTGTCGTCGCGGTCGCCCGCATCGCCTTCCCGGACCATCCCGAGGGGCGGGCCTGTTTCGCCGAGCGGCTCGCGCTCGCGCCGGGCAGCTGTTTCGTGCTCGATGGCGCGGACGGCGTGGCCGGATACCTCATCGCCTATCCCTGGCCGCAGGGAGCCATCCCCCCGCTCGACACCTTGCTCGGCGCGCTGCCCGAGAGCCGGGCCAGCTGGTATCTCCACGATCTCGCTCTGCTTCCCGAGGCGCGGGGCGGCGGCAATGCCCGCGCCGGGCTCGCTTTGCTGTTCGCGCAGGTCGATGCGCCTATCGCGCTGGTCTCGGTCAACCAATCCGCCGGTTTCTGGCAGGCCCAGGGTTTCGTGCCCCGGGAAAGCCCCGAACTCCGCGCCAAGCTCGCCAGCTATGGCCCGGACGCCCGCTACATGATCCGCCCGGCCGGTTGACGGAGCGCCCGCAAAGCCGCAAAATCCTGCCGTCGATAAAGGGCCATGGACCGGATAGGTAAGCCCGGTCGCTCCGCTGTCCGCGGAGAACCTGTACCCCGCAAGGGGACCCGCGACGAGACGCCGGCGCAGTTGCGCGCCGGTGGCTCGGCGGGTGTGACCTGAACGATCCCACGCACGCGCCGGGCCTCAACTTGAGGAACGACCAATGCGCCTGAACCATCTCGACCTTCCCGTCCCCGACATCGCCGAGGCCCGCGCCTTTTTCGAGCGCTGGCTGGGCTTCCGCCACCTCCAGACCCTGGGCGACAACGGCCTGTCGATCCTTGTCGACGGCGCCGGCCTCGTGCTGGTGCTCAGCCGCCTCCAGCGTGGCGGCGCGCAGGGCTTCCCCGAGGGCTTCCATATCGGCTTCCACTTGGCCGACGAGGTGGCGGTGACCGCGCTCCACGCGGCGCTGGCGGCCGAGGGGCTGGCCGGCGATCCGCCCGTCCACCAGCGCGGCGCCTTCGCCTTCTACTTCATCGCGCCCGGCAAGATACTCGTCGAAATCGCGCATCGTCCGCCACCAGGCGACTGACAGGTGTCACGCCGGCCTGCTAGGAGGGGATCATGCACTTCGATCTCCTCCAGTCGATCAGCCTCGCCGGCGATGTCTCCGTTCCCAATGACGACCGCGCCGGCTTCGTGCGCGGCCATGCCTGGGTGATCGACGGCGCGACCGATCTCGGCCCGCCCGGGCTGGTCGGCAGCCAGGGCGGCGCGGCCTGGCTGGCGAGCATCGCGCACGGTGCCTTCACCGTCTCCCCGGCCGCGTCGATCGAAGCGCTGTTCGGCGATGTCGGCGATGCGATCCTCGCCGGCTGGGAGCGCGACCGCACCCGCGATCCCGAGGATCGCTGGGAATATCCGCTCGCCTCCTCGCTCGCCACCCGGCTCGGCGAGGGCGTGCTCGAGATCGGCTGGCTCGGCGACTGTGTCGGCTTCCTCTGGTCCGGCGGCCCGGTCACCCGGCTCGGCCCGGTCCGCGAGATCCGCGATTCGGAGGCCGAACGCGCCGCCAGCCTTGCCGCGCACGGCCTGGGCAGCCCCAAGCGCTCCGCCCCGATCCTCGCCAATCTCCGCGCCACCCGCGGCCGCCCCGGCATGCGCGTGCTCAGCGTCGATCCCGAGCATATGTCGGAAGTCGCCGGCGCCAGCATCGCCTGTGCGCCGGGCGACGAGCTCTTCCTGATGAGCGACGGCTATGCCGCGCTGATCGACAGCTACGGCACCTATGACGACACGACCCTGATCGAGGCGATCCGCAGCCGCGGCCTCGCCGCTATCGCCGAGGAGCTGCGCGCGATCGAGCAGGGCGACGCCGCCTGCACCCGCTTCCCGCGCTTCAAGACCTCGGACGACGCGACCGCGCTCTGGCTGCGGATCGGCGGCTGAGCCTTACTCCCCCGCGTAGATCGAGCGGCTCAGCGCGGTGCGCACCTGCTCGCGCCCGGCAAGGATCCGCTCGCGCGCGGCCCGGTCGAGCGCCTCGGCCTCCTTCGCGATCGCCTGGCGCTTCGCGCTCACTGCCTTGAACGCCGCCGTATCGCTGCCGCTGCCGAAGCCGAAATAGCCATTGGCGTTGATCCAGCTCTTGCGCGCGAGCAGCGTGCAGAGCTCCGCCGTCGCATCGAGCATCGCCTGCTGGTTGGCGAGCAGCGGGTCGGCCTGCGCATCGCCGGCGATCTTCGCGATCCCCAGCTTGGCGGCCTTGGGCAGGCTCGCGCCGCCGATCGCCTCGGCCAGCGCCTTGCGCCGGGCGAGCCGCGCCACGCTCTGCTCGGCGGCGAGCGCGCGGACCTGCGCGATATCGCCGCAATGGCCGATCACCTGCGGGTTCTGCTGGAGCATATAGGGGCTGGTCAGCGCCCCCGCGCCGAACTTGCCCAGCGCCTCGCCATAGGCGCGCGCCGCGGCCTGATCTTCCTTGATCGACGAAAGATAGAGGCTCGAGACCGGCCCGCGCGATGCCGCGCCGGCGGGCAGCGACGGCGTGCCGTCGGTGCCCAGCTCCATGTCGGCGAAGCTGCTGGCATCGGCGCGCGATCGCGTCTGGAACTGGCCATGCGCAACCAGCGCCGCCCCGGCGCCCGCGCCGATCAGCAGCGCCAGCGAGCCCAGCTTCCAGCCCAGCCCGGCATGGCGCGTCGTCGCCAGGAATCCGATCAGCCACAGCACCAGCCCGGCGGCAGCCCCCCCCACCAGCAGCGCCGGCAGCGGCACGGGCTCGCAGAAATGCGGCCCCAGCACGGCGGCCAGCACCAGGATGGCGCCTCCCACCAGAGTCGCGACTACCGGATGGCCATAAGGGCCTTCCCGATCCCATTCGTCAGACATGATTCCCCCTCTTGTCTGACAAGAGTAGCGAGGAAGCATTTCGGTGCAATCGCTTTGCGACGGCAAAGCGAGGCTTGCTTGCGCGCCGTCGAAGGTCCGCGCAAGGAGGCGGCATGAGCAGCAGTCCCGCGTCCGCCGATCCCGCCCGCGCTTCCGCCAATCGCGGCCTTGCGCTTGCGGTCGGCGCCTATGGCATCTGGGGTTTCCTGCCGATCTATTTCCACATCCTGTCGAACGTGCCGGCACTCCAGATCCTCGCCCACCGCATCGTCTGGTCGGTGCTGCTGCTCGGCGTGCTGGTCTTCGCGTTCGGCCGGGCAGGCGACATCTGGCGCGCGGCCCGCGGCCGCACCTTCCTCCTGCTCTGCGCCAGCGCGGCGCTGATCGCGATCAACTGGTTCGTCTATATCTGGTCGGTCGAGACCGGCCATGTGCTCGAGGCGAGCCTCGGCTATTTCATCAATCCGCTGGTCAATGTCGCGCTCGGCATGCTCGTGCTCGGCGAGCGGCTGCGGCGCTGGCAGGGCGTGGCGATCGGCATCGCCGCGGCCGGCGTGCTGGTGATGGCGCTGGAGGGTGGCGGGGCGATCTTGATCTCGCTCGCTCTGGCGCTGAGCTTCGGCTTCTACGGCCTGGTCCGCAAGGTGGTGGCGATCGATTCGCTCGGCGGGCTCACGGTCGAGACGATCCTGCTCATTCCCTTCGCCGCTGTCTGGCTGGCCTATACGGCGGGGCAGGGGACCAGCGGCTTCGGTGTCTCCACCAGCCAGAACGCGCTGCTCATCGCCGCCGGCGTCATCACTGCCACGCCCTTGCTGATGTTCGCCGCCGCCGCGCGGCTGCTGCCGCTGTCGATGATGGGCCTGCTCCAGTACATCGCACCGACGCTGCAATTCTTCGTCGCGCTGGCGCTGGGCGAGCCGCTGCGTACCGTCCATCTGGTCGCCTTCCCGCTGATCTGGGCCGGCTGCGCGCTCTACGCCTGGGACAGCATCCGCGCCGCCCGCGCACCGGTGCCGGCTGAGGCGTAAATAACGCTATCAATGTAGGATTTTGTCTGATGGGGTCGGCATATGGCCGACTCCACCGGACCCTCCATGACCTCCGAAGCCCGCGCCGCGGCTGAAGCCGAGCGCGACGCCTTCTTTGCGCGTAAGCGTGACAAGAGATTCAACATTTCTCCGGAAGAATCGCGGAAATCCGCCGAAAATTATTCAACCAATCGGTTGACTATCCCGGCTGGCGCGCAGATATTAAACCACATGGTTGAATATCGACTCGACGCCACCTTCCACGCCCTTGCCGACCCGACGCGGCGCGGCATGCTCGCCCATCTCGCCCAGGGCGAGAAATCGATCGGCGATCTCGCCGAGCCCTTCGCGATGAGCTTCGCCGGCGCGTCCAAGCACCTGAAGGTGCTCGAGGGCGCGGGGCTGGTCGCGCGGCGCAAGGTGGGACGCAGCTATATGTGCGCACTCAAGCCCGCGCCGCTTGCCGAAGCCGAGCAATGGCTGAAGCAATGGGAGAAGTTCTGGACCGTCCGCCTCGATGCGCTCGAAGCGATCATCGCCGCGGACCAGAAGGCGACCCGCTCATGACCCGGGCCACCCCGTTCCTGATGTTCCAGCACGGCAAGGCCCAGGCCGCGCTCGATTTCTGGATCGAGACCGTGCCCGGCAGCCGCATCGAGTCGGTCGAGCGTTTCGGCCCCGACGGGCCCGGCCCCGCAGGCACGATCCTCCGGGCGCATGCGGTGATCGCCGGCCAGGCGGTGATGATCCATGACAGCTTCATCACGCACGGCTTCGATTTCACCCCGAGCTGGTCCTTCTTCCTCGATGTCGCGGACGAAACCGAGTTCGACCGGCTGTTCGCGGCCCTGTCCGAGGGCGGCGGCGTGCTGATGCCGCCCGACAATTATGGCTGGAGCCCCCGCTTCGGCTGGCTGAACGACCGGTTCGGAGTCTCCTGGCAGGTCAACCTGGCATGAGTGCCCCGATCCTCAGCATCACCCGCGCATTCGCCGCGCCGGCCGAGCGCGTGTTCGATGCCTGGCTCGATCCCGCCGATGCGGCACGCTTCCTCTTCGCCACGCCGGACGGCGAGATGGTCCGCTGCGAGATCGACGCGCGAGTCGGTGGCGAGGGGCTGATCGTCGAGCGGCGCGGCACCGGGGAAGTGCCCCATCGACTGCGCTTCGAAGTCATCGAGCGCCCGCAGCGCCTCGTCTTCCTCTTCGCGGCGGGACCGGTCGAGGAAAGTGAATGGACCCGCGTCTCGATTGACATCGCGCCCAGCCACAGCGGCTGCACGCTCACCCTTACCCACGCAATGGATCCCGCCTGGGCCGCCTATGAGGACCAGACCCGCAAGGGCTGGACGATGATCCTCGAAGGCCTGGGCCGTATCACGGAGAAGCACGATGGTTGATACGCTTGCCGCCGACACGATCACCCCGCAGATGCTCCGCTTCGAGCGCGACCTTGCCGCGCCGATCGAGACCGTCTGGCAATATCTGGTCGATCCCGAGCTGCGCGCCCGCTGGTTCATGGGCGGTCCGACCGAGCCGCAGGTCGGCGGCAAGCTCGGCATGACCTTCAACCACCAGAACCTGTCCGATGGCGACGTGCCCAATCCCGAGCGCTACGCCCAGCATCAGGGCAAGGCCTGGTCGGAGACGATCACGCGCTTCGAGCCGCCGCATTTCCTCGCCTTCACCTGGGACAATGGCGATGCCGGTGAAGTGACGATCGAGCTCTTCGCCTTCGCCCCCGACCGCACCCGGCTGGTGCTCACCCACAACCGCCTGCGCGGGGCGGCGGACGCGCGCAATTTCGGCGGCGGCTGGGGCGCCCATCTCGAAGTGCTGCAGCGGCGCCTGGCCGGCGAGCCCGTGGAGAGTTTCTGGGACCTGCACGCCGCGGCCGAGAAGCGCGCGGCGGACGCAGTGGGGCTGGACTGAATCAATCCGTCGCCAAAAACCACTAACCGTCACCCCGGCCTTGTGCCGGGGTCCACTATGCCTCTCGTTTTGACGAAAGAGCTTCTTGCCCATCGCGCGCCTCCCGGTGGACCCCGGCACAAGGCCGGGGTGACGAGGGAGGAAGGCGGGCGTCAGGGAAGCTCGAACAGCCCTGCGGCCCCCATCCCGCCGGCGGTGCACATCGACACCACGACATAGCGCACCCCGCGCTTGCGCCCCTCGATCAGCGCATGGCCCACCAGCCGCGATCCGCTCATCCCGAACGGGTGGCCGATCGCGATGGCGCCGCCATTGACGTTGAGCTTCTCGGGATCGATCCCCAGCGTGTCGCGGCAATAGAGGCACTGGCTGGCGAACGCCTCGTTGATCTCCCACAGGCCGATATCCTCGACCTTCAGCCCTGCGCGCTTGAGCAGCTTCGGCACCGCGAAGACGGGGCCGATCCCCATTTCCTCGGGCTCGCAGCCGGCGGCCTGGAAGCCGCGATAGATGCCCAGGATCTCCTTGCCCTCGGCCTCGGCGGTCTTCCGCTCCATCAGGATCTGGGCGGCGGCGCCGTCGGAAAGCTGGCTGGCATTGCCCGCCGTGATGTACTTGCCTTCCTTGACGAACTGCCCGTCCTTCCAGACGGTCTTGAGCGTGGCCAGCACCTCGGCGGTGGTGCCGCCGCGGATGCCTTCGTCCTGGGTGACGGTCACCGTCTCGCTGCCGGTGCGGTTGCCTTCCTTGTCGAACAGCGCCTTTTCCACCGTGATCGGCACGATCTCCTCGGCAAAGGCACCGTTCTCCAGCCCCGCTGCGGCACGCTGCTGGCTCATCGCGCCGAATTCGTCCTGCGCCGCGCGGCTGATGCCATAGCGCTCGGCGACGATCTCGGCGGTCTCTATCATCGGGATATACGCCGCCGGCACCTTGCCGATCACCGACTGGTTCACATAGCGCGGGGCGTTCTTCATCGTCAGGCTGATCGATTCCATGCCGCCGGCCAGCGCCACGTCGATCTCGTCGGTCATGATCGATCGCGCAGCGAGGGCAATCGCGGTCAGTCCCGATCCGCATTTGCGGTCAAGGCTGAAGGCGGGCACGCTGTGCGGCAGCCCGGCGGCGAACAGCGCCATCCGCGCCATGTTGCCGCCCTCGGTGCCCCATTGGTTGCCCATGCCGTAGAACACGTCGTCGATCCGCGCCGGATCGATGCCGGCGCGTTCCACCGCGGCGTTCATCACATGCGCGGCGAGAACGGGCGCCTCGGTGTCGTTGAAATAGCCGCGGCCCGCCTTGCCGACCCCGGTTCGCGCGGTCGAGACGATCACTGCTTCACGCATGCTGGCACCCTTTCCCGGTTCTTTTTCGAAGATGCGGTATGGCGGCGTGGCGGGGCGATTGCAATGGCCTCGCGCCGCCCCATATCGCCTGCCGGAGGTGGCATATGGTGAGCAAGCCGATCCTGATTCCCGGGCCCGATCATCCGATCACGATCACGCGTTCGGACGCGCATGTCGTGGTCCGTGCCGCCGGCAGGGTGATCGCGGATACGCGCCGCGCGCTCGAGCTGCGCGAGGCCAGTTATCCGCCGGTCCTCTACATCCCGCGCGAGGATGCCGACATGGCGCTGCTCGGCCGCACCGCCCATGCCAGCTATTGCCCGTACAAGGGCGACGCGTCCTATTATTCGATCGTCGGCGGCGTGGAGAATGCGGTGTGGAGCTATGAGGCGCCCTATGCCGCGGTCGAGGCGATCCGCGGCCATCTCGCTTTCTATCCCGACCGGGTCGAGGCGATCGACGTCAGTCTTTGAACACTGGCGGACGCTTCTGCATGTTGGCGATCACCGCTTCCATCTGGTTCGGCGTGCGTAGCAGCGCGGCCTGTTCGCGGCTCTCGGCGAGCAGGATGTCGCCGGCGTCGCCCTCCAGGTTGGCGAGGCGCTTGGCGGCGCGGATCGCGTGCGGGTTGCGCCCGGCGATCGCCTGGGCCAGCGCCATCGCCTCGGCATGCGGATCCTCGGCGATGCGGGTGACGAAGCCCAGGCGTTGGGCTTCCTCGGCCTCGAACTCGCGGGCGGTATATGCCAGCTCGCGCAGCACGTCGTCGCGGACATTGCCGTGCCACAGCGCATAGCCGGCCATGTCGGGCACGATGCCCCATTTCATCTCCATCACCGACAGGCGGGTGCCGGATGCGGCGATGCGTATGTCCGCGCCGCTGGCGATCTGCAGCCCGCCGCCGAACGCGACGCCGTGGAGCGCGGCGATCACCGGCACCGGGAGGGTGCGCCAGCCCCAGGCGACCTGCTGATAGTCATTGGCCAGGCCGTGGGTGCGCGCGGCGATGTCGAGGTCCTTGGCGCCGCCCAGGCCGCTCTGCGCCATGCTCGCCATGTCGAGCCCGGCGCAGAAGCCGCGCCCCTCGCCGGAAAGGACGACGGCGCGCAGGCCGGGTTCCTGCTCCAGCCGGGCGATCGCGGCGATGATGCCGGTGAACATCGCCGGGTCGAGCGCGTTGAGCTTGTCCGGCCGGGCCAGCCTTACGTCGGCGACGCCTTCGTGGATGTCGATCGTGACACGCTGCTCGGTCATGGCTTGGCTCTCTCCCTTATATGGGGGCCACGATAGCGGCGCGATCACGCCGCGCACAACCGGTAGCCGCGCCCCTTGTCGGTGCGCAGCATCGGAATCGCAAAGCCGCGATCGAGCTTTGCACGCAGTCTTGAGACATGAACTTCGACAACGTTGGTGCCAGGATCGAATCCCAGCCCCCACACCGCGGACAGCAGTTCATTCCGCCCGCTCGGCCGCTCCCCCTGCCGGACGAGATGGAGCAGCAGCGCATATTCGCGGGGCAGCAGCCGGATGAGATGGCCCGCCCGCGTCACCCGCCGCTCCACCTGATCGATGCGCAGTTCGCCCAGCACGATCTCGGGCCGGCGCCGGATGCGCGCGGCAAGCCGGGCGGCGATCTCCTCGACGCTGGTGGAGGCGGGCATCGCGTCCTCGGCACCGGCATCGAGCGCCAGGGCGACGCTGTCGCTGTCGGCCAGCAGGAGCAGCAATGGTCCCTGCCATCCGATCGCGTGGATGCGCGCGATCGTCTCGGGCCTTCCTCTCACCAGCGCCGCATCCGCCGCCACGCCGGGTACGAACCGCACCAGCCCAAGGCCGCGTGCGGCGGCGGCTTCGGCCAGGCCGGGCATCTCCAGATTACAGGCGACTATGGCGGTCACGGTGCGAGGGTAACGGCGATAGCTCCGTTTCCGTGGCGATCATGTCCGTTACGGACCCAGTCGCGCCCGGGCGTGACCGGCGACGATACGGTCGGGATCGTCCACCGCCTTTTCGAAGCGCGCCGCCGCCTCGCCCGGCAGCGCGGAGGCAAGGGCGTCGAGCGCCGTCACCCGCATCCGGGAACAGGGGTGGTCGCGGGCAAAGCGTTCGGCCAGGTCGAGGCCGTTGCCGAGATGCACGGCAATCGCGACCAGCGCCTCGGCTGCGGTCACCGTCAGGCCTTGCGCGATCGTGCCGCGTGCGATGTCGAAGCGATACTGGTCGAGCCAGGGCTGGGCGGGATCGGCGCCGAGGATGTTGAGCGAGACCGACATGCTGTCCGGCGGCAGCTGGACGTGGATGTCACGCCGCATCCGGTAGAGCATCAGCTTGCCCTGCTCGAGCCGCGATCGCTCGACGAAGCGCAGCCCTGCATCCTCGCCCGGCAGGCCGGCGAGCGGGGCGACATCATACTCATAATAGTCGCTCCAATAGCCCGGGCCGCGATAACCCCATGTCAGAAATGGAAAATTATGATCGTGCGGCAGATCATAGAAGAACGCCGCCGGGCCGCTGGCGCGGGTGATCGGGTCCTCGCGTGCCGGCCAGAAATTGGCGCGCAGCACATAGCGGCCATTGGGCGGGCGCAGCAGGAAGACCTGGGCGCCATAGCCATTGCCTGTGACCTGCCCGGCGCAATTCGCCTTGAGCTCGGCGATGGCGAGATCGGCGAGGAAATCCGGGTTTCGACCCAGTCGGGCAAGCAGCGGGCCCCAGCTGGCGAAGGCGTCCTCGTCGCGGGCATCGACCGGGTTGGCGTCGAGCGCTTCGACCAGATCGCAGAGGCCGATCGCGTTGCCCGTGCCGGGATCGATCAGGCGAGGCATGGCGTTTCCAGCTTTGCGCGCACCACCGCCAGCGTCCGGCCCGCTGCCTCGCGCACCTCCGCATGGAGATCGCTTTCCGCCATTGCTCCCAGCCGCGGAAGGGCGGCGCGGGCGTCGAGCGCCAGCCATTCGCGCATCGCCGCCCAGCGCAGGTGGAAGGCCGGATCATGGGTCGCCTGCTCGAAGCAGGGGCCAGCATCGGCGCGGCCGGCCAGGCGGAGGAAGGCGAGCAACATCTCGGTGCGCGAGGCGCGGTCGTCGCCGCTGGCGATACAGAGCAGCCGGCCGTCCGCGATCGCATGCTCGCGCATCAGCGGTGCCCCGGCACGGGCGGTGGCGACGAGCGTGACCACGTCAAGGGTCGCATCGGCGAGCAACTGCGCCTCGCTGCGTCCGTCGATCGCCACCACTGCGCCATCGGCAAGGTGGAGCGGCGCTTCCTCCAAACAGGGCGGAGCGGCATCAGCGCGGAATTCAGCCTCGGCAGGGGCCGTGCGCCAGCGCCGCAGCGTGGCGCCACCCGCGCGGACATAGCGCGTCACTGCCAGCCGGCCGGTGAAGGTGCAGCTGGACGGCGGGGGCCTGCGCCGTATCTCCGCCGCGCTGGTGACGCTGGCGGAGAGCTTCACCGCCGGGCATTCGAACAGCACCGCGCCGATCCGCAGCGGATCGCGGCTTACGCGGAAGGGCGGCTCGAACAGCGGATCGGCCGCAAGCGCCTCGACCAGCGGGCGGAGCAGCGCCTCGGCCCAGCTGGCGTCGCATAGCATCTCCGCGGCAAGGGCAATTGCTGCTTCCCCATCGCCGGCGGGGCAGTCGGCGAAGCGGGCGGCGAGCGTGCGATAGGCAGGCCCCGCGCGCCATGCCCGTACCGTGCCGGGCGCCGCGGCCCGGGCGGTGACGATCGCGGCGCGGGTGGCCGCGTCGATTCCGTTCATGCGAAGTCGGGCACCATCTCGTAGATCAGGATCGCGATGCCGACGATCAGCTCGAACAGGTCATCGACGTCCCGATCCACGGCGGCCAGCGTGCCGTGCATCGCGACATTGGTACCCAGCTCGGCGATCTCGCCGAGATCGATCTTCAGCAACCCCATATTTCCCCCTCTTCCGGGAAGGACCCGACAAAGGGGAGGCTAGGGGCGGGTCGATATGGTGCATCTTACAAGCATGTAATTGCCCCCATTTGCGTGCCATCCGCCGCCGCGCTAGGGCCGGGCTTATGAGCCAAGCGGCCCCTTCCACCTTCGATCCCCTGCGCTTCTTCGAGCTGCGCTTCGCCAGCCATGGCACGCGGCTTGGCATCGGCTACCGGGACCATGGCCCGGACTGGGCCGAGCTCGAGCTGCCGTACCGCGAGGACATGATCGGCGACCCGGCGTCGGGCGTGCTCGCATCGGGGCCGATCCTGGCGCTGATGGACATGGCCACCGCCGTCTCGGTCTGGCTGCGTGCCGGCGCCTTCGTGCCCCAGGCGACGCTCGACCTGCGGATCGACTATCTGCGCCCCGCAACGCCCGGACGCGCGGTGATCGGCCGCGGTGAATGCTACCGCCTGACCCGCTCGATCGCGTTCGTGCGCGGCCAGGCGCATGACGGCGATCCGAACGACCCGATCGCGCACGTCGCCGGTACCTTCATGGCGACGGAGGGATACCGGTGATCCTGCCCCCTTACGCCGAACTGCTCGGCCTCACGGTCGAACCCGGCGAGGATGCGCCGGTACTGGTGATGCCCTTCGGCCCCGATGTGCTCGGCCGGCCCGGCTTCCTGCATGGCGGCGCGATCGGCGGGCTGCTCGAGATGGCGGCGGTCGGCGCGCTATGGCAGGCGCTCGGCACCGACGAGACCCAGGTCAAGCCGATCAACCTGACGGTGGATTACATGCGCGGTGGCCGCGACAAGCCGACGCGTGCCCGGGGCATCGTCACCCGGCTCGGCACCCGCGTCGCCAATGTCGAGGCAGTCGCCTGGCAGGACGAGCCCGACCGGCCGATCGCCGCGGCGCGGATGAACTACCTGATCCTGCGCTAGGGCGGCGTCCTACACCGACTGGGGCGAGGCCCGCGAAAGTACACGAAGTACAGGCCCAAGAGCCGGTTTGGCGGGCTGCTATTCTGCCCACTTTCCCGGGTCCGCGTCGCATCTCGCAACATTGTTGCGTGCACGCGATCCTATCTTTCCTACAGGGGCAAACAGCGGCCGGCCCCGGGGAGCCGACCGCATCATCCCGGCAGGCGCAATCCTGCATTGCAAGCGGTGGGAGCAGTCGATCCGGTCTTGCGCTTCCCAGCCTGCCTGTTCCCCAGCGAAGGCCGGGGCCCAGGGTAAAAGAGCGACACGGCAGAGAAACCCCGGGCCCCGGCTTTCGCCGGGGAACGGGTTTGTCCGCAGCCCTTACTTCGGCATCAGCTTGAACAACCGCCCGTTAACCCGTCCGGCATCCTCGAGCAGCCACACCGCGCCGTCCGGCCCCTGGACGACGTCGCGGATGCGCATGTTGAGCACCCATTGGTCGGCCTTGCTCGCCTTGTCGCCGTTGAGCGCCACGCGGATCAGCCCGCGCCCGGAAAGCGCGCCGATCAGCAGCGAGCCCTTCCACTGCGGGAAGAGATTGCCCGAATAATAGGCCATGCCGCCCGGCGAGATGGCGGGGTTCCAGAACACCTTGGGCGCCTCATAGCCGTCGCCCGGCGCATGATCGGGGATCGGCGTGCCGTCGTAATTGTCGCCGTTGGAGACATTGGGCCAGCCATAGTTCCGGCCCTTGACGATCAGATTGACCTCGTCGCCGCCCTTGGGGCCCATCTCGACTTCCCAGAGCCGGCCGCCGCCATCGAACACCAGCCCATAGGGATTGCGATGGCCGAGGCTCCAGGTCTCGGCGGGAACCAGGTTCGTGCCCTCCACCGCGACGGTGCGGCTGGGCGCGGTCCTGGCGAGCTCGGTGTTCTTGGGCGGATCGGTGACGGTCACGGTCGCGCTGCCGGTCTTGCCCGCCCAGGGATTGCCGGCCGCCGGCTTGCCGTCGAGCGTCAGGTGCAGGATCTTGCCGAGCGCCTGGTTGGGATCCTGGGCGGGGGTGAAGCGCTGGCGCTCGCCCGAGGTGAGGAACAGCGACTTGCCGTCGGGCGCGAAGGCGATGACCGCACCGAACTGGCCGCCCTTGCCGTCCGCCCCGGCGCGCCACAGCACCTGCGGATTGGTGAGCGCGGGCGTCGTGCCATCGACGAAGGTGGCGCGGGCCAGCGCGAGGCTGGAGCCGTCCGGGCGCGGCTCGGCATAGGTGTAATAGACCTGGCGGCTCTTCGCGAAGTCCGGCGCCGGGATCACGTCGAGCAGGCCGCCCTGGCCCTGGAACACGACATCGACGTTCGCGATGGTCTGCGACTGCTTGCCGTCCGCCGAGACGAGCAGGATCTTGCCGGCCTTCTCGGTCACCAGCATGCGGCCGTCGGGCAGGAAGGCCAGTGCCCAGGGCGTATCGAAATCGGCGACCTGGGTCATGGTGAAGGGCAGGGCGGGATCGGGCGCCGGGCTGGGCGTGGCCTGGGGCTCGGCGGACACGCCCGAACCGGCATTGCATGCCGCGAGCAGGGCAATGGCGGGCAGTGCCGCGCGAAGCTTCGTCTTCATGTCCACGATCCCTCTTTGGTTCCGGCGGGGCCAACGCGCCGTTTGGGCGCCGGCTCCGCATGCCGCGCCATTCTGTGCAGTCGCGGGCGCGCTGCCAAGGCCAAGCTTGCCGGCGCATTGCAGGTCATAACGCTGCCGTTTCAATAAGTTGCGCAAATCTACGGTATTGCGCAATTTTCGATCTCCCATCATCCTCGCCCTCGGACTCGGGTGGGGGTTTCGTTGACGCAGTTTCGCCGGGCAGGCGCCGCCGGATTGGCGGCCATTCTCGCTTTGATGACCGTGGCGCGGGCCGATCCCGGGCCGGCGATGCCGCCGAGCGCGGCCGAACTGCTCGCCCCGGCGGCGATCGAGGACCCGCAGCTTTCCCCCGATGGCAGCCGCATCGTCGCCCGGATCGGGGCCGAGGGCCGGTTGATGCTGTTCGACCCGAAGCGCCCTGACCTTGCCGCGTATCCCGTAGCGTTGCCCCAGGGCGAGCGGCTCGAATGGTATTTCTGGCTGGCGCCGGGCCGGCTGCTCGCCAGCCTGACACGCGACGAGGCCAAATCGACCACCCGGCTGGTCGAGATCGACGTGGCGCGCGGCCAGCTTGCCCAGCTCGGGCAGGCACGCGTCGCCGGAAGGGGCGAGGAACTGCTCCATGTCGATCGCAAGGCCGGTTTCCTGCTGCTCAAGACGCGCGATCGCCGCCGGGACACGCCTTCGGTGTGGCGAATCGACCTGGCCAGTGGCGCGGCGACACTCGCGGTGGCGGCCCAGCCGCATGTCCAGGACTGGGTGGTCGATGGCGCCGGGGTGGTGCGCGCCGGCGTGGGCGCCAAGGACGACAAGGCCTGGCTGGTCTATCGCCGGGGCGAGGCTGACGGGTTCAGTCGCGAGGGCAATGACGTTGCCGGCACCGATCCCGAGATCGCCCAGTTCGCGCCCGTCCAGGGCAGCGACCAGGGCTATGCGCTGGCCGAGGCGCCGTCCGGGCGGATCGGTCTCTACACCTATGATTTCCGCGCCGGCCGGCTGGGGGCGCTGGTCTATGAGAATGGCAAGGCCGATCTCGACGGGTTCGAGCTGACTCCGGACGGCAAGCCCGCCGGCGTTGCCTATACCGATGATCGCGACCGGATGCTGTGGTTCGACGGGGCGATGCGCAGCCGCCAGGCGGCGATCGACGCGGCGCTGCCCGGGCGGGTCAACCGCGTGGTCTCGGCCAGCGACGATCAGCGCGCGCTGCTGGTCTACAGCGCCTCGGCGAGCGATCCGGGCGTCTATTATCTGTTCGCCGACGGCCAGGCCCGGCGCTTCGCCGCGATCAATCCGGCGCTCGACGGCAAGCAGCTCGCGCCGGTGACGACCATCCATTACGCGGCGCGCGACGGCCTGAAGATCGACGGCTATCTGACGTTGCCGGCCGGGCGCGCGGCCAGGGACCTGCCGCTGATCGTGATGCCGCATGGCGGGCCGTTCGCGCGCGACAGCTGGGACTATGATCCCTGGGTCCAGTATCTCGCGGGCAAGGGCTATGCGGTGCTCCAGCCCAATTATCGCGGCTCGACCGGATTCGGCCGGGCGATGACCGCGCGCGGCGACGGCGAATGGGGCCGCGGCATGCAGGACGATGTCGATGACGGCGTCGCCTGGCTGGCGAAGCGCGGCACGATCGATGCGAAGCGGGTGTGCATCATGGGCGCCTCCTATGGCGGCTATGCCGCGATGTGGGCGGCGGCGCGCGACAACCGGACCTATCGCTGCGCGATCAGCTATGCCGGCATCTCCGACGTCCGCGCCCAGCTCGACTATGACCACAAGACCTTCGAGGAGCGCGCCTTCCGTGCCTGGCGGGCCCGCATCCAGGGCAAGGCGCCGTCGCTCGAATCGATCTCGCCGGTCACCTATGCCGGCCAGCTCGCCATGCCGATCCTGATCGCGCACGGCACCGCCGACCAGACAGTGCCGGTCGACCAGTCCGAGCGGCTGCACGATGCGCTGACCCGGGCGGGCAAGGCGCATGAGTTCGTCGTCTATCCGGGCGAAGATCACACGATGCACGATCCGGCGAACGAGGCGGATTTCCTGCAGAGGGTGGGCAGGTTCCTCGACGCGCATAATCCCGGGTAGGCGGAGGCGCGGCTTCCTTCGTTTCCGATCGTCACTCCGGCCTTGTGCCGGGGTCCACTGCGCCTTGCGCAATACGGCAAAGAACCTCTTGTCCAGCGCCTGCCTCCCGGTGGCCCCCGGCACAAGGCCGGGGTGACGGAGGGATGGAGCAGGGGGTGTCTCCCCTGATTCCCAACCCCTCTTGCCCCCAACCGGGCAAGTGCGTATATCGCCAGTGCTTTCTCGACATCGTCAAACATGCCGAGGTCGGGGCCCGCAGGGCTCCGGCTCCGAAGCTGCTTGACCATTACCGGAGTCCCGCGTGGCGAATATTGCCGACCTCACCAAGCTGATCGAACCCGAAGCACAGGCGCTCGGGCTCGTGCTGGTGCGCGTCAAGATGTTCGGCGGGACCAGCGATCCGACGCTGCAGGTGATGGCCGAGCGCCCGGATACCCGCCAGCTCACCATCGACGATTGCGCCGACCTGTCGCGCCGCATCTCCGATGTGTTCGACGCGCTGGAGGAAGCGGGCAAGGACCCGTTCGACCATGCCTATCGCCTCGAGGTCAGCTCGCCCGGCATCGACCGGCCGCTGACCCGTGCGCAGGATTTCGAGGACTGGAAGGGCCATGAGGCGCGCCTCAACCTGGTCGAGCCGCTCGAGGACGGGCGCAAGCAGCTCACCGGCGACCTGATCGGCGCCGAGGGCGACATGATCTCGATCGATGTCCGCAAGTACAAGGTGGTCAGCGTTCCGTTCGGCGCCGTCGCCGACGCCAAGCTGCTGATGACCGACAAGCTCATTGCCGCAACCGTGCCGCTCTCCGCCGAGGGCGCCGAAGAATACGAAGCAGAGGAAAACGACTGATGGCCACCGCCATTTCCGCCAACAAGGCCGAGCTGCTTGCCATCGCCGATTCGGTCGCGAAGGAAAAGCTGATCGACAAGGCCATCGTCATCGAGGCGATGGAAGACGCGATCCAGCGCGCCGCGAAGAATCGCTACGGCGTCGAGAACGACATCCGCGCCAAGCTCGACCCGAACACCGGCGACCTGCGCCTGTGGCGCGTCGTCGAAGTGGTCGAGCTGGTCGATGACTATTTCAAGCAGGTCGACGTCAACCAGGCGCAGAAGCTCCAGAAGGGCGCGGCCGTGGGCGACTATATCGTCGATCCGCTGCCCCCGATCGAGTTCGGCCGCATCCAGGCCCAGGCTTCGAAGCAGATCATCTTCCAGAAGGTCCGCGACGCCGAGCGCGAGCGCCAGTTCGACGAGTTCAAGGACCGGATGGGCGAGATCATCACCGGTGTGGTGAAGCGCGTCGAGTTCGGCCATGTGGTCGTTGACCTGGGCCGTGCCGAAGGCGTGATCCGCCGCGACCAGCAGATCCCGCGCGAAGTGGTTCGCGTCGGTGATCGCGTCCGCTCGATCATCCTCAACGTCCGCCGCGAGAACCGCGGCCCGCAGATCTTCCTCAGCCGCGCGCATCCGGACTTCATGAAGAAGCTGTTCGCGCAGGAAGTGCCCGAGATCTACGACGGCATCATCGAGATCAAGGCCGCTGCCCGCGATCCGGGCTCGCGCGCCAAGATCGGCGTCATCTCGCATGACAGCTCGATCGATCCGGTCGGCGCCTGCGTCGGCATGAAGGGCTCGCGCGTCCAGGCCGTCGTGCAGGAGATGCAGGGCGAGAAGATCGACATCATCCCCTGGTCGCCCGACACCGCGACCTTCGTCGTCAACGCGCTGCAGCCGGCCAATGTCAGCCGCGTCGTGATCGACGAGGAAGAGGATCGTATCGAAGTCGTCGTTCCCGACGACCAGCTCAGCCTCGCCATCGGCCGTCGCGGCCAGAATGTGCGCCTGGCTTCGCAGCTGACCGCCAAGGCGATCGACATCCTCACCGAGACCGACGCCAGCGAGAAGCGCCAGGCCGAGTTCGTCGCGAACAGCGAGATGTTCCAGAACGAGCTCGACGTCGATGAGACGCTGGCCCAGCTGCTGGTCGCCGAGGGCTTCAGCAGCCTCGAGGAAGTCGCCTATGTCGAGCTCGACGAGATCGCTTCGATCGAGGGCTTCGACGAGGAGCTCGGCCAGGAGCTGCAGAGCCGCGCGCAGGAAGCGCTGGAGCGCCGCGAGGAAGCCAATCGCACCGCCCGCCGCGAGCTGGGCGTCGAGGACGACCTCGCCACCATGCCGTATCTGACCGAGGCGATGCTGGTCACGCTCGGCAAGGCCGGCATCCGGACGCTCGACGACCTCGCCGACCTGGCGACCGACGAGCTGGTGCAGAAGAAGCGCGCCGAGCCGCGCCGCCGCAACGAGGACGCGCCGAAGCGCGAGCAGGACAAGGGCGGGATCCTCGCCGAGTACGGCCTCAGCGACGAGCAGGGCAACGAGATCATCATGGCGGCCCGCGCCCACTGGTTCGAGGACGAGGCCCCCGCGGCCGAGACCGCCGAAGCCTCGGAGGGTGATGCCTGATGCCGTTCATCGACATCCGTCTGGCCGGCCCGGCTACCCGCGAGCAGAAGGCCGGCATCGTCGCTGACGTGACGGCCTCCATGGTCGCGCGCCTGGGCAAGTCGGCGGCTGCCGTGCAGGTCAACATCACGGAACTGAGCCTCGAGAATTACGGTGCGGGCGGGCAGCTGATCGCTGACCGCAACGCCGCGCCGGTGCAGGGAGACGCGCATGCGGAACCCTCACAATGATAGCGCTCGGCTAAAGGCCAAGGGGACCACTCCTTCCGCGGCGCGGGAGGGGAAGGATCCGGTGCGCACCTGCGTGCTGTCGCGTGCGGAAGCCCCGCGCGACGGGCTGATTCGACTCGCGCTGTCGCCGGATGGCGAAGTGCTGCCCGATGTCCGCGCCAAGGCGCCGGGCCGCGGCGCCTGGATCGGCGTGACGCGGACGGAACTCGAAGCGTCTGGCAAGAAGCTCCGGGGCGTACTTGCGCGTGCCTTCAAGGGCGCCGAGCTGCGCATTCCCGAGGATCTCGGCGCGCGGATCGAGGAGCAGCTGCAGCGCAACGCGCTCGACCGGCTGGGTCTCGAGTTCAAGGCCGGGCATGTCGCGATCGGCGGCGACCGCATCCAGGAAGCCGCGCGCAGCGGCCGCCTGCACCTGCTGCTCCATGCGAGCGACGCGAGCGAGGACGGGGCGCGCAAGCTCGCCCAGGCCTGGCGCGTCGGCCTCGATGAAGAAGGAAGCGGGCGCAAGGGCTTAACATTGCCGATCCCGCGCACCATATTGTCCTTGGCGCTTGGCCGCGAAAATGTGGTACATGCCGGCCTGACCGACGCCAAAGCAGCCGCCCGGACGAGCGAAGCACTCGATCGGTGGCTGCACTTTATCGGACCCGATTCCACCTCCCGCCCTTGCGAAACCGCTTCGCAAGGCGCATCGGCGCTTCCGTCGGAAGCGTCCGTAGACGAACGACAGACTGAAGGACTTTAGGCAGCCGCATGAGCGACACGGACAACGATAAGCCGAAACTGGGCATGCGCGCGCCGCTGGGGATCAAGCGCACGGTCGAGACGGGCCAGGTGAAGCAGAGCTTCAGCCATGGCCGCTCGAACACGGTGATCGTCGAGACCAAGAAGGCGCGCGTCTTCCGCAAGCCGGGCGAAGGCCCGGCGGAAGCGCCCGCCCCTGAACCGCAGGTCGCAGCACCTGCGCAGCCGGTCGCGCCGCCGCCTCCGCCGCCCGCCCCGCGTCCGCCGGTCTCGAACGAGTCCGCGCAGGAGCGCCAGGCCCGTCTGCTGCGCGAGGCCGACGAGCAGCGCATGCAGGCGCTCGAGGAAGCGCGCCGCCGCGAGGAGCGCGAACGTGCCGAGGCCGCCGAGGCCGAAGCGCGCCGCGTAGAGGAAAAGGCCCGTGCCGAAGCGGAGGCCGCCAAGGCGCCGCCGGCGCCCGAGCCCACGCCTGCTCCGGCACCCGCGCCTGCGCCCGCTCCGGAAGCGCCGAAGGTGGAGGCCGCCGCTCCGGCGCCCGCGCCCAAGCCTGCGCCCGCTCCGGCACCCGCACCGACTCCGGCCCCGCCGCCGGCTCCGGTTGCGCTGCAGCTCGACCCGAGCCGCCCGGCGCCGCGCCTGTTCACCCCGGTGCAGCGTCCCGAGATCCCCAAGCCGCAGCCCAAGCCCGAGCCGAAGCCCGAGGCTGCTGCCCCGGCCCCGACTCAGGCCGCGCGCCCGGCCAGCGCCGGTGCGCCCGCATCGCGTCCCGCCCCCACGGGCGGTGCGCCGGTGCGCCGTGGCCCCGAGCCCGCGCGTCCGCAGCAGCGCGACCGCAAGGGCGACGACCGCCGCCAGTCGGGCAAGCTCACCGTCAATCGCGCCCTGGGTGGCGAGGACGGCGCGCGTGCCCGCTCGCTCGCCGCGCTGAAGCGCGCCCGCGAGAAGGAACACCGTCGTTCGTACGGTGGCTCGTCGGCGCCGCGCGAGAAGCAGGTCCGCGACGTGGTCGTCCCCGAGGCGATCACCGTGCAGGAACTCGCCAATCGTATGGCCGAGAAGGGCAGCGACCTGGTGAAGGCGCTGTTCAAGATGGGCATGCCGGTCACCATCACGCAGACGATCGACCAGGACACCGCCGAGCTGCTGGTCACCGAATTCGGCCACAACCTGCAGCGCGTCAGCGAGAGCGACGTCGACCTGGACGTGGCCGAGGCCGATGCGGCCGAGACGCTGAAGCCGCGCGCCCCGGTGGTGACGATCATGGGTCACGTCGACCACGGCAAGACCTCGCTGCTCGATGCCCTGCGCGGCACCGACGTGGTGAAGGGCGAAGCCGGCGGCATCACCCAGCATATCGGCGCCTATCAGGTCACGCTGAAGGACAAGTCGAAGATCACCTTCCTCGACACCCCGGGCCACGAGGCGTTCACCCAGATGCGCGCCCGTGGTGCCGACATCACCGACATCGTCGTGCTGGTGGTCGCCGCGAATGACGGCCTGATGCCGCAGACGATCGAGGCGATCAATCACACCAAGGCGGCGGGCGTGCCGATGATCGTGGCGATCAACAAGGTCGACCTCGACAGCGCCAATCCGCAGCGCGTGCGCGAGCGTCTGCTCGAGCATGAAGTGATCGTCGAGGAGATGGGCGGCGAGACCCAGGACGTCGAAGTCTCGGCGCTCAAGAAGATCGGCCTCGACGACCTGATCGCCAAGATCCAGATCCAGGCCGAACTGCTCGACCTCAAGGCCAATCCGGACCGCGAGGCCGAAGGCACGGTGATCGAGGCCAAGCTCGACAAGGGCCGCGGCCCGGTCGCGACGATCCTGGTCAACCGCGGCACGCTCAAGGTCGGTGACGTGTTCGTCGTCGGCGCCGAGAGCGGCAAGGTCCGCGCGCTGGTCAACGACAAGGGTCAGCAGGTCAAGGAAGCCGGCCCGGCCGTTCCGGTCGAAGTGCTCGGTCTCTCCGGCGTGCCGATGGCGGGTGATCCGCTCCAGGTCGTCGAGAACGAAGCGCGTGCCCGCGAAGTCGCCGAGTATCGCCAGGGCGTTGCGCTGCAGAAGCGCACGACCCAGGCTCCTGCCAGCCTCGAGAGCATGTTCTCGGCGCTCAAGGAAAAGCAGGCGATGGAATATCCGCTGGTCGTCAAGGCGGATACCCAGGGCACGGTCGAGGCGATCGTCGCGGCGATCAACAAGATCAGCACCGACGACATCAAGGCGCGCGTGCTTCATTCGGGCGTGGGCGGCATCACCGAGAGCGACGTGTCGCTCGCCGGCGCCGCCGGTGCCCCGATCATCGGCTTCAACGTCCGCCCGAACGCCAAGGCGCGCGAGATCGCCGAGCGCAACAAGGTCGCGTTCAAATATTATGACGTGATCTACGACCTGACCGACGAGATCCGCGCGGGCATGGCCGGCCAGCTTGGTCCGGAAGCCTTCGAAACCGTCGTCGGCCGCGCCGAGATCAAGGAAGTCTTCTCGGCAGGCAAGCACGGCAAGGCTGCCGGTCTGCTGGTCACCGAGGGCGCGATCCGCAAGGCGCTCAAGGCGCGCATCACCCGGGACGATGTCATCATCTACCAGGGCGAGATCGCGTCGCTGCGCCGCTTCAAGGACGATGTCCCCGAAGTGCGCGCCGGCCTGGAGTGCGGTGTGACGTTCAGCCAGAACTTCACCGACATCAAGGCGGGCGACTATCTCGAAACCTTCGAAGTCGAGATGCGCGAGCGTACGCTCTAAGCTGTTTTCCCTCCCTCTCCTTGCCTGCAAGGTGGGGGAGGGAGCGGAGATCAGGCCATGAAGACGCAGACCACCACCGAAGAACGTTCCGTCCGCCTTCTGCGCGTGGGCGAGCAGGTGCGTCATGTGCTGAGCGAGATCCTGCAGCGCGGCGACGTGCATGACGAGGTGCTGGCCAAGCACATGGTCTCGATCACCGAAGTGCGCATGTCGCCCGACCTGCGCCACGCGACGGTGTTCGTGAAGCCGCTGCTCGGCAGGGACGAGGAAGTGGTGATCAAGGCGCTGCGCACCAACACCGCCTATCTCCAGCGCGAAGTCGCCCACCGGGTGAAGATGAAATACGCGGCCAAGCTCAAGTTCCTGGCGGACGAGAGCTTCGACGAGGGCAGCCATATCGACAAGCTGCTGCGCGATCCCAAGGTGGCGCAGGACCTGGGCGACGAGGACGGCGCCGCGGGCTGAGGCTTCCTGCATCCACAGGATAAGCGCGCGGGGCGATTGACCGCGTGGCGACGGCGGGCGCAGATCGCCCCATGGCCAAGCTCTATTTCTACTATGCCTCGATGAACGCGGGCAAATCGACCACGCTGCTTCAGGCCGATTTCAACTATCGCGAGCGCGGCATGCGCACCCTGTTGTTCACCGCGGGCATCCATGATCGCGGCGGCAAGGGCGTGATCGATTCGCGGCTCGGCATCAGCGCCAGCGCGATCCCGTTCGAGGAAGATACCGATCTGCGCCGCATTGCCGAGGATGCGCATTACGAGGCGCCGCTCGCCTGCATCCTGGTCGACGAGTCGCAGTTCCTCTCGCCCATCCAGGTTCGCCAGCTCGCGCATCTCGCGGACGAGGTCGGCATCCCGGTGCTCTGCTATGGCCTGCGCACCGATTTCCAGGGGGCGCTGTTCCCCGGCTCGGCGGAGCTGCTCGCGCTCGCGGACTCGCTGGTCGAGATCAAGTCGGTCTGCGAATGCGGGCGCAAGGCGATCATGAACCTGCGCGTCGATGGCGAAGGCAACGCGGTGCGGCAGGGCGAGCAGCGCGAGGTGGGGGGCAATGAGCGCTATGTGGCGCTGTGCCGCCGCCACTTCATGCAGCGTACAGCCTAAGTATTATACAAGCGCGGCAAGGAGCGCCCCATCTCGTTCTCCGCAAAGGAGAAGATCCATGTTTCGCAAGACCGTTATCGCCTGTGCCCTGCCGCTGATGTTCGCCGCCACCGCCGCCTCGGCCCAGCAATCGGGCCCGACGCCCGGGCCCAAGTCGGGCGAGCAGGCCTCTATCCCGTTCTTCACCCGGAGCGACATCCGCACCTTCGATGCCACCGATAGCGGCGACGGCGTCTATATCCAGGATGCCCGGCGCAACTGGTATTACGTCTCGTTCTTCGGTCGCTGCAACAACCTGCCCTTCGCGATCGGCGTCGGCTTCAAGACCTTCCCGGGCGCCTCGCAGATCGATCGCGGCGACACGATCTTCGCGGGGCGCGAGCGCTGCCAGATCGCCAATATCGTGCACAGCGGACCGCCGCCGGTGAAGGCGAAGAAAGCGAAGAAGGCCAAGCCGGCAGCCTGATACCGGCCCTGTGATGCTGGCTCTGCGCCCGCGGCTCCGCTAGGGCGCCGCGGATGCATGGCTGGATCATTCTCGACAAACCTTTGGGCCTTGGCTCGACCCAGGGCGTGAGCGCCGTCAAGCGCGCGCTGCGCGACGGCAAGTACGGCAAGTTCAAGGTCGGCCATGGCGGCACGCTCGATCCGCTGGCGACCGGGGTACTGCCGATCGCGCTGGGCGAGGCGACCAAGCTGGCCGGGCGGATGCTCGACAGCGACAAGGTGTACGACTTTACGATCGGGTTCGGCGTGCAGACCGACACGCTCGATCTGGAAGGCAAGGCGATCGCGACCAGCGATGTCCGCCCTACGCGCGACGCCGTGATGGCCGTGCTGCCTCAATTCACCGGGGCAATCGAGCAAGTGCCACCAGCCTATTCGGCGCTGAAGGTGGATGGCGCGCGCGCCTATGATCTCGCCCGCAAGGGTGAGGACGTCGAACTGGCGACCCGTGCGGTGACGGTCCACCAGCTTGCTCTGATGCCCGCTTATCAAGGCCCGCTGGACCAAGCCACGCTCACCGCCCATGTCTCCAAGGGCACCTATATCCGCAGCCTCGCGCGTGACATTGCGCTGGCGCTCGGCACGGTCGGCCATGTCACCATGCTGCGCCGGGTGAAGGCCGGTCCCTTCACCCTGGAGTCCGCGATTTCGCTGGACAAACTGGACGAAGCCGCTAAGGGCCGCTCCCTTGAACAACTTCTCCTGCCATTGAGGGCGGGGCTGGACGACATCCCGGCTCTATCCCTCACCCCCGACCAGGCAGGGCTGCTCCGACAGGGGCGGGTTCTGGCCGGGATCGCCAAGGAAGACGGCCAATATTTCGCGTGCCTGGGGGATACCCCGATCGCGCTGGTGGAGGCTCTATCCGGTGAAATCCGGGTCGTCCGCGGCTTCAATATCTAAGCGATGTCGAAGGAAAGACTATGTCGATCACTGCAGAGCGCAAGGAAGCGCTGATCAAGGAACACGCACGCGGCGGCACCGACACCGGCAGCCCCGAAGTGCAGATCGCGATCCTCTCGGAGCGCATCGCCAACCTGACCGAGCACTTCAAGACGCACGCCAAGGACAACCATTCGCGTCGCGGCCTGCTCATGCTGGTCAACAAGCGCCGTAGCCTCCTCGACTATCTGAAGAAGAAGGACGAGGGTCGCTACACCGACCTCATCGCGAAGCTCGGTCTTCGCAAGTAACCGGAAAGGCGGCCTTCGGGTCGCCTTTTTGTCATCCCGGCAGGCTAGTGCCGGCGTCAGGCTCCCACGCAGCGGAGCAGACGGGGGATCGGCAATTCGGCCAGTCCCACGAGCCACGTACGGCTCTCTCCATAGGCCCCCGCTGCATCGGGCAGCGGGTGTGAAGGAAAAACAATGTTCGACAAGAAGACTGTATCGATCGAGTGGGGCGGCAAGACGCTGACTCTCGAAACGGGCAAGGTTGCCCGCCAGGCTGACGGCGCCGTGATGGCGACCCTCGGCGAAACCGTGGTTCTCTGCGCGGTGACCGCCGCCAAGAGCGTGAAGGAAGGCCAGGACTTCTTCCCGCTGACCGTCCACTATCAGGAAAAGTTCTCGGCCGCCGGCCGTATCCCGGGTGGCTTCTTCAAGCGCGAGCGCGGCGCCACCGAGAAGGAGACTTTGGTCTCGCGTCTCATCGACCGCCCGATCCGCCCGCTGTTCCCGGAAGGCTTCTACAACGAGATCAACGCCATCGCTCAGGTCCTGAGCTATGACGGCGAGAACGAGCCGGACATCCTCGCGATGGTCGCCGCTTCGGCAGCGCTCACCATCTCGGGCGTGCCGTTCATGGGCCCGATCGGCGCCGCGCGCGTCGGCTATGTCGACGGCGAGTACATCCTGAACCCGACCGACGAGCAGGTCGCCGCCGGCGATCTCGATCTCGTCGTCGCCGCTACCTATGACGCGGTGATGATGGTCGAATCGGAAGCCAAGGAGCTTTCGGAAGAGATCATGCTCGGTGCCGTGCTGTTCGCGCACGACGCGTGCCGCGAAGTCGTCAAGGCGATCATCAAGCTCGCCGAGCAGGCCGCCAAGGATCCCTGGGAAATCGCGTCGTCGAACGACAACGCCAAGCTCAAGGACTCGATCAAGAAGCTGGTCGGCAAGGACATCGCGGCCGCCTACAAGCTGACCGACAAGTCGGCCCGCTCGAACGCCCTCAACGAGGCGCGTGCGAAGGCGAAGGCGAAGTTCGCCGAGGACGGCCTCTCGCCCCAGGAAGTCATGGCCGGCATCAAGCTGACCAAGAAGCTGGAAGCCGAGATCGTCCGCACCGCCATCCTCAAGGACGGCAAGCGCATCGACGGCCGCACCACCACGCAGATCCGCCCGATCGAGGCGGAGACGCATTTCCTCCCGCGTGCGCACGGCTCGGCCCTGTTCACCCGCGGCGAGACCCAGACCATCGCCACCGCGACCCTGGGCACCAAGGACGCCGAGCAGATGATCGACGGCCTGGGTGGCCTGTCGTACCAGAACTTCATGCTGCACTATAACTTCCCGCCCTATTCGGTCGGCGAAGTGGGCCGCTTCGGTGCCCCGGGCCGCCGCGAAGTCGGTCACGGCAAGCTCGCCTGGCGCGCGCTGCATCCGGTGCTGCCGACCAAGGAAGAGTTCCCCTACACGATCCGCCTGACCAGCGACATCACCGAGTCGAACGGCTCGTCGTCGATGGCGTCGGTCTGCGGCGGCAGCCTCGCGATGATGGACGCCGGCGTGCCGATCAAGCGTCCGGTCTCGGGCATCGCCATGGGCCTGATCCTCGAGGGCAAGGACTTCGCGATCCTGTCGGACATCCTGGGTGACGAAGATCACCTCGGCGACATGGACTTCAAGGTGGCGGGCACGTCCGAAGGCATCACCACGATGCAGATGGACATCAAGATCGCCGGCATCACCAAGGAGATCTTCGAAGCCGCGCTGAACCAGGCCAAGGACGGTCGCGCCCACATCCTGGGCGAGATGAACAAGGCGCTGTCGGCAACCCGTTCGGAGCTCTCGGCGCACGCACCGCGCATCGAGACCTTCACGATCGACAAGTCGAAGATCCGTGACGTGATCGGTACCGGCGGCAAGGTGATCCGCGAGATCGTCGCCACCACCGGCGCCAAGGTCGACATCGACGACGAGGGCGTGATCAAGGTCTCGTCGAGCGACGTCTCGCAGATCGAAGCCGCGATCAACTGGATCAAGGGCATCGTCGAAGAGGCGGAAGTCGGCAAGATCTACACCGGCAAGGTCGTCAACCTCGTCGATTTCGGCGCCTTCGTGAACTTCATGGGCGGCAAGGACGGTCTCGTCCACGTCTCGGAGATCAAGAACGAGCGCGTCGAGAAGGTCTCGGACGCCCTGTCGGAAGGCCAGGAAGTCAAGGTCAAGGTCCTCGAGATCGATCCGCGCGGCAAGGTTCGCCTGTCGATGCGCGTCGTCGACCAGGAGACCGGCGAAGAGCTGGAAGACACCCGTCCGGCCCGCGAACCGCGCGAGCCGCGCGGCGATCGTGGCGACCGCGGTGACCGTCGTCGCGATGGTGGCCGTGGCGGCGATCGTGGTCCGCGTCGCGAAGGCGGCGACCGGGATCGCGGTCCGCGCGGTGACCGGGGCGATCGCGGCCCGCGCCGCGAGCGCTCGGAGTCGAAGGACGAAGGCGGCGAGGACATCGGCCTGCCGGCGTTCCTCACCGGCGCCGACGACTGATCGTCCGGGGAAACCCGAAAAGCATGAGAGGGGCTCGCGGCAACGCGGGCCCTTTTCTTTGCCCGGGTGATTTCACCGAATCGGGATAATCCCTTTTCTCAGTGCCTTGTTGAACACTCCTCAGCCTGTCACATCCGCGGTGCCGATGGCACGGGGTGGCGCGGCAAAGAGGGGGATTTCCATGCGCAAGTTGATGCCGTTCGGCGGGATGTTGTTGCTCGCCGGCTGTTCAGGCGGGGGTGGTGGCACGGGCGGCAGTGTCTCGACGCCGACTCCCACACCCGTCCCGACCCTGGCGGTCACGCTCGACAAGGCGACGCAGAGCCAGACGGCAATCGAGAGCGACAGCCGGGCGAGCTTCTCCTTCGTCGCCACCTATAGCGGCACCGCGAGTACGGCGATCTATCCCCGGATCAGCTTCGACGACAAACTGCTGTCGCAGGACGGCGATATCGTCCAGTCGGGCAAGAGCTACACGGTCTCGCTGAAGAGCCTTGCCGGCCTCAGCGCGGAGACGCGCAGCGGCGATGTCACCTTCCGGCTCTGCCGCGACACGGCGTGCGCGGAGGTATATCCCGGCTCCACCCAGACCTTCCGCTACACGCTCGACGTCAAGCTCAACGATTGGGAGATGTTCCAGCGCTCGGCCGGGCACACCGCCTATGTCCATGCCAGCTTCGATCCGGCCAAGTTCGCGAAACTGTGGGACAAGAGCTTTGCCGATGCCGGCAGCTTCCGCCCGGTATCGACCAAGGGCGGCACGATCTTCCTGACGCGCAAGGCGAGCGCGGGCACGAGCGTTTGCGCGCTCGACAGCGCCACCGGCGCGCAGCGCTGGGCCTATGACCTGGGCCCGATCTCCGACGGCAGCGGCCCGACGGTGAGCGGCGACCAGCTGCAGGTCGTCACCATGTTCACTTCTTCCGGCGAGAATCGGATTGTCACGCTCACGGCCGCGAACGGCCAGTTCGTGCGCAACATGCTGTTCGCCTCGCAATGGTCGGTCTTCGCCCAGCCCACCGCGGTCGGGCGCGAACTGTATCTGGCATCCGGCTATTACGGCAACGTCGTCTACAGCTACAATCTCGACAACGGCGTCACCCGCTGGACGGCGAACGGCGTGTCCGGGAAGGTTTGGGACGGCGCCACGCCCGCGGCCGACGACCAGTATGTCTATTATTACTCGGGCAGCCTCGACGTCTATCGCCGCTCGGATGGCGCGCTGGTCAAGAGCATCGCCGATCCCTTCTGGGTGTGGAACGGCTATTCCTATGCCGGCGGCCCGATCCTGGGCGCGCGCAAGAACGCGATCGCCTATTCGGGCACGGGAATGGGCATCTATCCCATTTCCTTCCCGCTGGTCAGCTACGACATCGAGGGCGGCAAGATCGCCTGGCGTACCGCCGGCACTTACAGCAACGCGCCGGCGCCGGCGCTGGCGAAGGGGGTATTGTTCGCCGCGAGCAATCCGCGCGGGCAGCTGGACGCGATCGGCGAGGAGGATGGCGCGGTCCGCTGGTCCTGGCCGGTTCCGGCAGGCGAGACGTTCCTCGGCAATATCCTTGTCACCGACAATCTCGTCCTCTTCTCCACCTCCGCGAAGGTCTATGCGGTGTCGCTCGACACGCATGCCACCGTCTGGTCGGCACCTACGCCGGGCACGCTGGCGATCGGCGCGGAGGGGCGGCTGATCGTGACGCCGATCCTCAACGGCACGGCGCCCGGGGGCACGATCACGGCCTATTCGCTGCGTTGATGCAAGGGGAGGCGGAGCCCGGTCAGCCTGACCGGGCCTCGCGCCCCGGGCGCCAGCGCAGTGCCTCGACGATCGCCGCGAAGGCCGGCGTCGGCTGGCGTCGGCTGGGATAATAGAGATGGTAGCCGGCAAAGGGCGGCGACCAGTCTTCCAGCACCGCCTCCAGCCGGCCATCGGCCAGCGCGTCGCGTACCAGGTCTTCCATCAGGTACGAAAGGCCAAAGCCCTCCAGCGTGGCATCGCGGATGTGGAAGATGCTGTTGAAGATCAGCTGGCCGCTGACCCGGACCCGCTGCTCGCGGCGATTGCGCTCGAACTCCCAGGCGTAAAGCCCGCCCAGCGTCGGCAGGCGCAGGTTGATGCAATTATGCTCGGCGAGGTCCTGCGGGGTCTGCGGGCGGCCATGTTTCGCAAGATAGCCCGGGGTCGCCACCACCAGCATCCGCACCGGCGGGCCGATCGGCACGGCGATCATGTCCTTGTCGATGATGTCGCCCAGCCGCACGCCCGCATCGAACTTCTCGGCGACCAGGTCGACCAGCCGGTAATCGGTCTCGATCTCGACATGGATGTCGGGGTGCTCGGCCAGCACGCCGCGCAGCCGTGGCCACAGCACGGTCTGCAGCGAGAATTCGTCGGCGGTGATCCGGATATTGCCCGCCGGCCGATCGCGCAGGTCGTTGAGCGCGGTCACATGCGTGGCGATTTCGTCGAGATGGAAGGCGACGGTGCGCAGCATCCGCTCGCCCGCCTCGGTCGGCGTCACGCTGCGGGTGGTGCGGTTGAGCAGCCGCACGCCCAGCCGCTCCTCGAGGGAACGCATGCAATGGCTGAGCGCGGACGGGGTGACGCCCAGCTGCGCCGCGGCACGCGTGAAGCTGCGCTCGCGCGCCACCGCGACGAAGGCCGAGAGATCGGCAAGGTCCTGACGATTCATTGCTGAAAAATACTCATAAGCGCGTTCATATTATAGCCCCTAATCGGCTGAGCGCTCGCACCCCATTTCTGCGCACATCAGGGAAAAGGGGTGATCGCATGAAACGGCTGGTCCTGGCTGCGGCATCGCTCCTTCCCGTCTTCCCCGCCTGCGTCCAGCAGGCGCCCAGGCACAGGAGCAGCAGATGCGCATTCAGCGGAACGGCAGCCAGCCGTCGCAAAAAGGGCCCGCCGACTGGTTCACCGGTTCGGTGCGGATCGACCCGCTCACCATCGCCGAGGATCCCCGCTTCGGCGTCGCCAGCGTCACCTTCGAGCCCGGCGCTCGCACCGCCTGGCACACCCACCCGCTCGGCCAGACGCTGATCGTCACCGCCGGGCTCGGCTGGACCCAGTGCGAGGGCGAGGCCGTGGTCGAGATCCGTCCCGGCGACGTGATCTGGTGCCCGCCCGGCCATCGCCACTGGCATGGCGCCAGCCCGGGCAGCGCGATGACGCATATCGCCATCCAGGAATCGCTGGACGGCAAGATGGTCGAGTGGTTCGAGCATGTCCCGGACGCCGTTTATCTCGCCGGCCCGGCCGGGGCGCGCTGATGCCGCATGTCACGCTCCGGCTCGCCTCGGGCCGTTCCGACGCGGACAAGCAGCGCCTCGCCGATGCGCTGGCCGAGGCCGTCACCGCCGCGATCGGATCGCCGCCGGAGAGCATCTCGGTGGCGATCGAGGATGTCGCGACGGGCGACTGGCCTGCCTTCTACCGAAGCGAGATCGCTGCCCATCCCGAGCTGCTGTTCAAGCCGCCCGGCTACACGCTCTGACTCCCCTGAACCCCGATACCAAGCAACAGAGGACCAACATGACCACCCAAGCAAAGGCCTATGCCGCCCAGTCGGCGAGCACCCCGCTCGCGCCCTTCACCTTCGAGCGCCGCGACCTGCTGGCCGATGACGTCTCGATCGACATCCTGTTCTGCGGCGTCTGCCATTCGGACCTGCACACCGCGCGCAGCGAATGGGACGGCACGATCTTCCCCTGCGTGCCCGGCCACGAGATCGTCGGCCGCGTCAGCGCCATCGGCAGCGAGGTCAGCAAGTTCGCGGTCGGCGACCTGGTCGGCGTCGGCTGCATGGTCGACAGCTGCGGCCATTGCCCGTCCTGCCAGGAGAGCGAGGAGCAGTTCTGCGAGACCACCGGTTTCGTCGGCACCTATAACGGCCCGGACGCGCATCTCGGCGGCCACACCTTTGGCGGCTATTCCGATCATATCGTCGTGAAGGAAGGCTTCGTCCTCAAGGTCAGCCATGACGAGAAGGACCTGGCCGCGGTCGCGCCGTTGCTCTGCGCCGGCATCACCACCTATTCGCCGCTGCGCCACTGGAATGCGGGACCGGGCAAGAAGGTCGGCATCGTCGGCATCGGCGGCCTTGGTCACATGGGGATCAAGATCGCCGCGGCGATGGGCGCGCATGTCGTCGCCTTCACCACCTCGCCCGCCAAGATCGAGGACGCGAAGAAGCTCGGCGCGCATGAAGTGATCGTCTCGCGCAACGCGGACGAGATGGCTGCGCACGCCAACAGCTTCGATTTCATCCTCGATACGGTGGCGGCAAGCCATGACCTCGATGCGCTGACCGGCCTGCTCAAGCGGGACGGCACGCTCACCCTGGTCGGCGTGCCCGAGCATGCGCACCCGTCGCCGAACGTCTTCAACCTGGTGTTCAAGCGCCGCTCGATCGCCGGCTCGCTGATCGGCGGCATCGCCGAGACGCAGGAGATGCTCGATTTCTGCCACCAGCACGGGCTGACCGCCGACATCGAGATGATCCGCATGGACGAGATCGAGACGGCTTACGACCGGATGGTGAAGAGCGACGTGAAGTACCGCTTCGTCATCGACATGGCGTCACTGAAGCAGGAAGGCTGAGGGCGCCAGCCGGCGTCCTCCCCCGGAGCCGGCGCGACGGCGCCGGCTGCCGGCCACCGGCGCCGTGGCTTCCCTGCGGGGAAGCCGCGGCGGCCGCGCACCCTCGGCGACCATCGCCGAGGCGATCACCCCGAAGGCGATCAGTGCCGTCACTTTGTGGGTCTGCCGGTCCATGCGCGCACGAAACCATGCGCGGCGCGCGCGCGACATTCGGGAGATCGCCGTTCCGGGATCGCCCTTGCGGCATTTCGCTTAAGTAAAATGGGAAAGTGGGGAGCTTCTGTTGCCCGGTGCTCCCCGTACCGCTGGAATCCCCTTCTGTTGCCCGGTGGGGTCCAACCGCGCATTTTAGAGTAACCTTAAGCCGTTAGGCCTTGGGGTTACGCCGCAATAGCGAGTGCTTCGTTATCGTTGGCACTTGTGTAATGGACCGTCACAGTGGCCCACGCTGAGAGATAGATAGCGCTTTTCAACACACGTCGATCCTAGTTCGGCCCCGTCAGCAACTGCCTTGAGCAGGTAGCTGGTGGTGGAGCCGCCGGGTACCGCCCCCGGGTCCGCTGCGCCTATTGCACGCCTTCGTTTATCCCCATAGCCGACCGAAGCCGGCAGGACCCATATAGGGGCGGGATTCATTAATGAAAAGGTCAGGCGGGATGTCCTAAGGTCTTCACAGTGCCGCAAACTATTGGCATGGACGTTTTGAACCGATGTTGACCCAGCGTTCCCGCTACGCCCTTCGTGCGATGCTCTATCTGGCCGGACAGCCCATTGCGGGTGCGCCAACGCCGATGAACCGCATCGCCACCGAAGCGAATGTGCCGCGCAAGTTCCTTGAGCTGATCCTGGCCGATCTGCGCGAGGCGGGCTTCCTCACGTCCACGCGCGGCAAGGCGGGTGGCTATCGCCTGGCACGCGCCAAGCACCTGATCTCGCTCGGCGAGATCATCCGGGTGATCGAGGGGCCGCTGGCGCTGGTCCCCTGCGTCAGCCGCACTGCCTATCGCCCGTGCAATGACTGCAAGGACGAGGCGAGCTGCGCGATCCGCCACGCGATGGCGCGGGTGCGGGACGAGACCGCGCGTATCCTCGACGGCACCAGCCTTGCGGATGCCACCGCCGAGGATCTTGCCGCGGCCTAGGCCGCGTTCTTCTTCTTCAGCTCGTCGCGGATCTCGCGCAGCAGCGTCACGTCCGCCGGTTCGGCGGCGGCGGCTTCCTCCGGCTTCGGGATCACGCGGTTCACCGCGCGCACCAGCAGGAAGATGATGAAGGCGACGATCACGAAATTGACCGCCGCGGTGATGAACGCGCCATAGCCGAACAGCGGCACGCCGGCCTTTTTCAGCGCGGCATAGTCGGTCGATCCGGTCAGCGCGGCGGGGATCGGCCCCAGCGCGATGAAGTAGCTCGAGAAATCGAGCCCGCCGAAGATCTTGCCGATCAGCGGCATCAGCAGATCGTCGGTCAGCGAGCTGACGATCTTGCTGAACGCGGCGCCGATGATGACCGCCACGGCCAGATCGAGCACGTTGCCGCGCGAAATGAACGCCTTGAATTCCTTGAACATCGCTTCGGCTCCCAACCCCTGCCGCCAGCGCGCGGCATCTTTGCCATGAAGCACGCTTGTGGAGCTTGCGCAAACCGCCTGCGTTTCCGATTTAGCTTTCGAACCGAGGTGTTGCCACTGTATAAGACACTTCGAACCCGATCCGGAGGATCCTGACGTGATGAAGTTTCGTGCCCTTCTTGCTCTTGCCGGCGCCGCCCTGCTCGCAGGCTGCGGCCTCAACAGCGTGCCCACCGCCGAAGAGAATGCGAAGGCGCGCTGGGCCGATGTGCAGGCCAATTATCAGCGGCGCGCGGATACCATTCCCGCGTTGGTCAACACCGTGAAGGGCGCCGCTGCGTCCGAAGGCAAGATCCTGAACGATGTGGTCTCGGCGCGCGCCAAGGCGACCCAGATCCAGGTGACTGGCGACGACCTCACCGACGAGAACAAGATGTCGGCGTATAACCAGGCCCAGGCCGGTCTGACCCTGTCGCTCCAGCGCCTGCAGGAAGCCTATCCGCAGCTGCAGAGCCAGGGTAACTTCAAGACGCTGATGGACCAGATCGAAGGCAGCAACAATCGCATCACCATCGCGGTGCGTGACTACAACGCCGCGGTGCAGGCCTATAACACCCGCATCCGCACCTTCCCCGACGCGATCGGCGCCAAGATCTTCTACGGCGCCAAGCCGATCGTGCCCTTCAAGGCCGAGGCGGGTGCGGAGAGAATGCCCGACGTCAGCTTCGGGAACAGCAACTGATCCTGCGGGCGCTTCTCCTCTGCGGTGCGCTGGCGGCCTGCAAGCCGCTCGCGCACGATCCGCATGCCGTTGCGGCGGGATGCACGCCGGCGGCGGAGACGACGCCCGTCGCCGGTGCGGTCAAAGGGGCGGCGGTGCCCAATGCGCGGCCCGCCCCCGCCGGCTATGATTTTCCGGCGCTGACCGGCCGGGTGGTCGATTCCGCCAACCTGCTTTCGGTAAGCGAACGGCGGCGGCTTTCGAACCAGTTGGTCGATGCCGAGAAGAAGTCGAAGCATCAGTTCGTGGTGGTCACGGTCAAGAGCCTCGGCGGGCACCAGATCGCCGATTATGGCGTGAACCTGGGCCGCACCTGGGGCATCGGCCGCAAATGCTTCAACGACGGGGTGCTGCTGATCGTGGCGCCCAATGAGCGCAAGGTCCGGATCGAAGTCGGCACCGGCCTCGAAAAGGCACTGCGCGACGAGGAAGCGGGCGCGATCATCCGCGACGACATCCTGCCGCGCTTCAAGGAAGGCAAGTTCGCCGACGGCATCTTCGCCGGCAGCGAAGCCATCATTCGCGAGATCACTGAATGAGTCTGTTGCGTAGCCTGCTCGCATTGCTGCTGGTCCTGGTGCCGCTCTCGGCACAGGCGCAGCCGGTTTTCCCCAAGCTCTCCGGCCGGGTGGTCGACGAGGCGCATCTGCTCTCGCCCGCCCAGGTCGCCCAGCTCAACCAGCTCTCCGAGGACGTCCAGAAGGCCTCGACCCGGCAGTTCGTCGTCGCGACCATTCCCGATCTCCAGGGCTATGACATCCAGGATTACGGCTATCAGCTCGGCCGTGCCTGGGGGATCGGCCAGAAGGACGCCAATAACGGCATCCTGCTGATCGTCGCTCCCAATGAGCGCAAGGTCCGGATCGAGGTCGGCTACGGGCTCGAGCCGATCATGACCGATGGCCTGTCCAGCCAGATCATCAACGAGAAGATCATCCCCCGCTTCAAGCAGAACGACATGGCCGGCGGCATCGTCGCCGGCGCGCAGGCGATCGCCGAGCAGATGAAGCTGCCTCTCGAGGCCGCCGAGCAGCGTGCCCAGCAGAGCCAGGCCAAGGTCAGCGAGACCGCCAAGCGCCGCCAAGGCAATGGCGGCGGCTTCCCGATCGGGCTGATCTTCTGGGGCATCATCCTGCTGTTCGTGATCCTGCCGATGCTCGGGCTCGGCCGGCGCAAGCGGCGCGGCCCCTGGGGGCCGCGCTACCGCAGCGACGACAGCGGCGCGCTGCCGATCATCCTCTGGTCGATCGCCAACGAGATCGGCCACCAGGCCAGCCGTGGCGGCGGTGGCTGGGGCGGTGGCGGCGGCAGCGACTGGGGCGGCGGTGGCGGCGGCGGCGGTGGCTTCTCCGGCGGCGGCGGATCGTTCGGGGGCGGCGGCGCCTCGGGGAGCTGGTGAGATGCGATTGACCGATCAGGACCGCATGGCGGTCACCCAGGCCGTAACCGCCGCCGAGCTGACCACCAATGGCGAGATCGTCACGGTCGTCGCCGGGCGCTCGGATCCCTATCACGACGTCGCGCTGCACTGGGCGGTGCTGGCGATGCTGCTCGTCCTGGCGCTGCTCGCCTGGCAGCCCTGGCCGGCCGAATGGCTCCATTCGCGCTTCATCGACAGCTGGGCGCAGACCGTGCCGGCGCGCTGGTACCTCACCATCGCGCTGATCCTGATGGCGGTCACCTTCCTGGTCGCCCGCGTCGTGCTGGCGCTCGACGCGCTCCGCCTGTTCCTCACGCCGTCGGCGACCAAGAACCGTCGCGTCCACCGCCGCGCGCTCGAACTGTTCCGCGCCGCCGCCGAGAAGCGCACCCGCGGCTCGACCGGCGTGCTGCTCTATCTCAGCCTTGCCGAGCACCGCGCCGAGATCATCGCCGACGAGGCGATCCACTCGAAAGTCACGCCCGACGTCTGGGGCGCAGCGATGGCGGCGTTGCTCAAGGGCGTGAAGGCGGACAAGGCCGGTGATGGCATGGCCGAGGCCGTCCACCAGATCGGGCTGGTGCTCGCCGAGCATTTCCCGCGCAGCGAGGACGATGTGAACGAACTTCCCGACCGGGTGATCGAACTGTGAGCGACATGGAAGAAGAGATTGCCTGGGCCGGCAAGTGGATCACCGCCAAGCGCCGCGGCAAATGGGAATATGTCTCGCGCGCCAAGGGTATCCGCGCCGCGGTGATCGTCGCGATCGACGCCGACGACCATGTCCTGCTTGTCGACCAGTTTCGCGTGCCGCTCGGCAAGCGCTGCCTCGAGCTCCCCGCCGGCCTTGTCGGTGATGAGGCCGGCCGCGAGAATGACAGTCCCTTCGAGGCTGCCCGCCGCGAGCTGATCGAGGAAACCGGCTATGACAGCGCGGAGATCGAGGACCTGGGCGAGTATTTCTCCTCGCCCGGCCTGGTCAGCGAGAGCTTCACTTTGGTCCGCGCGCGCGGACTGACCAAGGTCGGCGAAGGCGGCGGGCTGGAGGATGAGGACATCATCGTCCACCGCGTGCCGCTGGCGGGGCTCCCCGATTTCGTCGCGAAGAAGCGCGCCGAGGGGTTGGCGATCGATGTGAAGCTGTTGCTGTTGCTGTCGGGCGCGCTGCTCGGCATCTGACCTTCGTCATGCTGAACTTGTTTCAGCATCCAAGGTCCCACCAGCGATACCGCCTGGGGAGAGTTGGACCCTGAAACAAGTTCAGGGTGACGAAGTGCGGTGGAAGCGGTGAAGCGCTTACCGGAAGTTGTCCGCGTACGCCTGGAGCTTCAGCTTGCGCTCCGGCGCCGGCACCACATGGAAGGCCAGGCCTTCGCGCTCGGCATAGGCGGTGGCGGCTTCCAGCGTCTCGAAGCTCAGGCGCAGCTGGGTCGCGGTCGCGTCGCCGCCGGTCCAGCCGGTCAGCGGATCGGCCTTTTGCTGGCGGACCGGCTCGAACTCGAGGATCCAGCTGGTCGTGCGCGCACGGCCGGACTGCATGGCGTTCTTGGGCTTCTGAAAAATGCGAGCGGTCTTGGTCATGGTCATTTCCCTTAGCGCGGGCCGGCGGCCCTTGCATCTGCCTTTTTCGTCCTGAGCGTCGCCGATGCCGCGGCGGGATCCTCGGGCCAGGGATGGCGCGGATAACGGCCACGCATCTCCTTGGCGACCGCGGCCCAGCTGCCTTTCCAGAAGCCCGGCAGGTCGCGCGTCGTCTGGATCGGCCGGCCGGCCGGAGAGGTGAGGCTCAGCACCAGCGGCGTGCCGTCGCCGAGCACCGGATGCGTGTCGAGCCCGTACAGCGCCTGCACCCGCACCTCCACCGTCGGCCCGCCCTCGGCGGCATAGTCGATCGCATAGGTCGAGCCCTCGGGCGTCTCGAAGCGGGCGGGGGCAAGCCGGTCGAGCGCCTTCTGCCCGTCCCAGCCGAGCAGATTATTCAGCGCATTGGTCAGCCCCTCGACCGCATCCAGCCGCCGCTTGCCGCTGAGCAGGCCGGGCAGCCAGTCGTCCAGCTCGGCGAGCAGCCGCGCGTCGGACAGCGAATCATTGCCGGCATAGGCGGCGCGGGTGCGCAGCGCCTGGGCGGTGTCCGACCAGGGCAGCAGCGCCAGCCCATGCTCGCGTACGCCTTCCAGCAGCGCCTTCTCGATCTCTGCCGGGCTTGCCGCCGAATCGGGCCCGCTCGACAGCCGGATCGCCCCGAGCCTGCGTTCGCGCAGCGCCTCGATCCGCCCGGTCGCGGGATCGAAGCGGACGCTGCGCCGCGTTTCGATCCGATCGGCGAACAGCGATTCGACTTCGGCCGGATCGATCGGCGCGGCGGAGAGGATGCGCGCGCCCGCCGCCATGCCCTGCGTCTCCGCCACCGCCAGCCATTCGGCGCGGGCGAGCGAGGAGGTCGGGTCGAGCTTGAACCCGCGCCCGCCGGCCGAAGCCCAGGTCTCGCCGCTCGCATCGCGCCGCTTGGCGATCCGATCGGGAAAGGCGAGGGCGACGCAGGCGGCGGGATCGCCGATCCCGTCATCGCCCACCAGCTTTGCCCAACGCTGCGCCAGCCGTCGGGCATTCTCCGCCCGCGGCCCGCGCTCGCTTCGCCAGCGGCGCAGGCGAAGCTCGAGATCGGCGTCATTGCCGCCCAGCCCGCGCTCGCCGAGCAGCACCGCGATCTGCGCCGCCGTCCCCGCCATGCCGCGCTCGGCGGCGCGGACCAGCATATGGCCGAGCCGGGGTGGCAGCGGCAGCCCGGCGATCGCCTTGCCATGGGCGGTCGGGCGGCCGGCTTCGTCGAGCGCTTCCAGCGTCCCCAGCCGCTTGCGCGCTTCGGAGACGGCAGCCTCGGGCGGCGGATCGAGCCAGTTGAGGTCGCGCGGATCGCTCACCCCCCACAGTGCGCAATCGAGCACCAACGCCGAGAGATCGGCTTCCAGTATCTCGGGCGGATCGAAGCGCGGCAGGCCGGCGGTCGCCGCTTCTTCCCACAGCCGATAGGCGACACCCGGCCCCTGGCGCGCGGCGCGGCCGGCGCGCTGGGTGACCGATGCCTGGCTCGCCCGCTCGGTGACCAGCCGGGTCATCCCCGCCGCCCGATCATAGCGCGGCCGCCGCGCCAGCCCCGAATCGACCACCACCCGGATGCCGTCGAGCGTCAGCGAGGTCTCGGCGATCGAGGTGGCCAGCACGATCTTGCGGCGCCCCTGTGGATCGGGCGCGATCGCGGCGCGCTGGGCGCCCGGCTCAAGGCTGCCGTGCAACCTGTGCACCACCGTACCGGGCACTTCGCCGATCCGCTCCGCGGTCCGCTCGATCTCGGCGACGCCGGGCAGGAAGGCGAGCACGCCGCCTTCGGCCTCGCGCAGCGCGAGCCGACAAGCCGCCGCCATCGAATCCTCGATCCGCGCCTCCGCCGCGCGGCCGATATGGCGCAACTCCAGCGGCCAGCTCCGCCCCTCGCTCTCGACAACCGGCGCATCGCCCATCAATCCCGAGAAGCGCGTGCCGTCGAGCGTTGCCGACATCGCCACCAGCCGCAAATCGGGGCGCAGTGCCGCCTGTGCGTCGAGCGCCAGCGCCAGGCCGAAATCGCTGTCGAGGCTGCGCTCATGGACTTCGTCGAACAGCACGGCGGAAACCCCCGCGAGTTCGGGATCGGCCTGTATGCGATTGACGAAGATGCCCTCGGTCACGACCGTCACCCGCGTCGCGGCCGATCGCTTGCTGTCCATCCGCGTCGCGTAGCCGAAGGTCTGGCCGACATTCTCGCCCGCGAGCGCCGCCATCCGCTCGCCCGCCGCCCGCGCTGCGAGCCGGCGCGGGGAGAGCAGCAGCACTTCGCCGGTGCACCAGTCCTCGCCAATCAGTGCCGGCGCCACCGCCGTGGTCTTGCCCGCGCCCGGCGGGGCGACCAGCACGGCATTGCTCCCGCCGCGCAGCGCGGCGAGCAGATCGGGCAATACGGCGTGGATCGGCAGCAAATCGTTCATGAGCGCTGCAACCATTTCCCCAAGCCGGTGTTACGCGCAAGCGAAGGAGGACCGGACATGGCGCGAACCCTGGCTCAATTTTCGATCACCGCCGATGGCGACGGCGATTACACGCTGCATCTCGAGGATGATGACGGCGAGACGCTGGAGTTCACCGCCAGCGAGGAGCAGCTCGACCTAATCGTCGAGGCGATCGAGGAAGTGCTCGATGCCGACGAGGACGATCTTCTGGACGACGACGAGGATGAAGACGAGGACGTCGAGGAATAGTCTTCGTCACCCCGGGCCGGGGTCCCGCTGCCGTGCCCTGGAATCAATACGCCCGGGCGACCGCGAACTCGACCGCTTCGACCATCGCATCCTTGGCGGTGCCATTGGCGAAGATGCCCAGCGAATCGATCGCGCGCTGGCCGTAATGGCGGGCGCGGGCGAGCGTATCGTCCACCGAGCGGCTCGCCTGCACCAGCTTGATCGCCTCGGCGAAGTCGGCATCCGAATTGCGGTGGCCCGCGATCGCATCCTTCCAGAAGGCGCGTGCCGCCTCGTCGCCGCGCGCATAGGCGAGGATCACCGGCAGGGTCATCTTGCCTTCGCGGAAGTCGTCGCCGGCGTCCTTGCCCATCGTGCCCGCGTCCGAGACATAGTCGATCGCGTCGTCGACCAGCTGGAAGGCGATGCCCAGGTTGCGGCCATAGGCGTCGAGCGCCAGTTCCTCGGCTTCCGAGCGCTCGGCGACCACTGCGGCGATGCGGCAGGCGGCGGCGAACAGCGCGGCGGTCTTGGCGCCGATGATGTCGAGATAGCGTTCCTCGCCCAGGTCGAGCCGGCGCACCGCGGTGAGCTGGTTGACTTCGCCCTCGGCGATCACGGCACTGGCGTTGCTGAGGATGTGCAGCGCCTTCAGGCTCTCGCTCTCGACCATCAGCTCGAACGACTTGCTGAACAGGAAGTCGCCGACCAGCACGCTGGCCGGGTTGCCCCAGATGATGTTGGCGGTGCGGCGGCCACGGCGCAGGTCCGAGCTGTCGACGACATCGTCGTGCAGCAGCGTCGCGGTGTGGATGAACTCCACCGCGGCGGCGAGCCGGTGGTGGCGGGTGCCCGGATAGTTGAGCAGGCGCGCCGCCGCGAGCGTCAGCATCGGCCGCATCCGCTTGCCGCCGCCGGCGATCAGATGGCCGGCCAGCTCCGGAATCAGCGGGATCTCGGACTGCATGCGATCGAGGATCACTGCGTTCACGAGGTTCATGTCCTGGGCGACGAGCGCCATCATCGGATCGAGCGAGGGGGCGGGGCCGCCGCCAAGGCGATGGATGGTAGCGCTCATGGGCCAAGCCTCTGGCGGGTGCGGCGCACAAAGGCAAGACTTGCGTGACCTTACGTCCTGCGCAAAGAGGATGGCGATGTCCGACGAGACCCTCAACCGCTACCGCCAGAGCATCGACAATATCGATGCCGCGCTCGTGTTCCTGCTCGCCGAGCGCTTCAAGGTCACCCAGGCGGTGGGGCGCTACAAGGCGGAATCGGGCCTGCCGCCCGCCGATCCCGGCCGCGAGGACCGCCAGATCGCCCGGCTGCGCGAGCTCGCCAAGACGGCGGACCTCGATCCGGAATTCTCCGAGAAGTTCCTGCGCTTCATCATCGACGAAGTGATCCGCCACCACGAGCAGCTCCGGGACGAGAAATGAGGCGGGCCGCCGCGCTCCTGCTGCCGGCGCTGGTGCTGGCGGGCTGCGGCGGCAACCAGGCGCAGAAGCCGGCGCCGTCTCCCTCGCCGAGCGCCAGCCCCACGCCCGCGCTCGATCCCGCCGCGCGGCTTGCGGCCGCGGTCAAGGCGTCCTTCCCCGAAGGCGTCAACCAGGGCCCGGTCACCTTTGACGACAACAAGCTGGTCGATACTGGCTTCGGCCCGGTGCTGGTCAGCCACGGCCATGTCCGCGATCCCGCGCATGTCGATGCCGGCACGATCGCGGTCCATTATCTCGATGCGGACGGCACCGGCTTCAAGGTGCGCAAGGCCTATCCCAAGGCGGCGGAGAGCGGCAGCTTCGGCGACCTCGCCGAATGGTCGGTCAGCGACAAGTTCCTCGACCGGCCGGTGGTCTATGTCGAGGGTGGCGGCACCTGGCAGGGATACACGTGCAGCTTCACCACGCTCGTCGCGCTCAACCCGGAGGGGCCGAAGGAAGTGGCCTCCTTCCAGTCCGTCTATGACAATGGCGGCGCGGTCGAGGACAATGCCCAGTCGGTCCGGGGCAAGATCGGGGCGATCCGAAAGGGTATCGATTTCACCGTGAAGTTCGAGGGAACCCGATCCTTCGCCGAGCGATACGTCTGGAGAGATGGCAAGTACCAGCGCGAAGGCGGGGAAAGCCAGGTTCCATCCTGTTGAGGGGGTAGAGACGTGGCGGCGGACGATGATTTCCTGATCTTCCGCCCCGACGATGTCGACCTGTCCCGCTCCCCGCTGCGCAAGGGCGTGGCCGAGCCGACCCATGTCCTCGGCGCCTTCAATCCCGGCTTCGCGCGCCTGCCCAACGGTAACCTGCTGCTGATGGTCCGCGTGGCGGAAGCGCTGCGCGATCCGGTCGATGGCGAGCATGCCCGGGCGGTGCGCTGGACGCCTTCGGGCTATGTCCTCGATCGCCACGCCGTGGCGGGCATCCAGATGGACGACCCGCGCCAGTTCGCGCTCAAGGACCGCAACCCGCGCCTGCTCGGCCTCACCTCGCTCTCCTGGCTGCTTCCCGTCGAGCTGAGCAAGGACGCGAGCAAGATCGTGAAGATCCATTACGACAAGGCGATCGAGCCCTCGGCGTCGTTCCTCGACTACGGCGTCGAGGATGCCCGGATCAGCCTGGTCGGCGGCAGCTGGTGGATGACCGTGTGCGGCGTCTCCGCCGAGCGCCACTGCACCGCGATGTACCACTCGGTGAACGGGCTCGACTACAAGCTGCTCGGCGTGGTGCTCGATCACCAGAACAAGGACATGATCCTGTTCGAGGGCAAGCCAGGCGGCAAGTACATGGCGCTCACCCGCCCGCTTGGCGAAGTCTATTTCGCCTATCCAGAGGACTCCCCCTGGCTCGGCGGCCCCTCGATCAACATGGCGCAGTCGCCCGATGGCCTGCATTGGAAGCCGCTCGACACGCCCGGCATCCGCGCGCGCAAGGGGACCAGCTCCACCCAGCGGATCGGCGGGGGCAGCCAGCCGGTGCTCACGCCGCAGGGCTGGATGCTGATCTATCACGGCGTCGAGAAGCAGGGCGCGGTCGGCGTCTATCGCAGCTTCTGGGCGCTGCTCGACAAGGACGATCCCTCGCGCATCCTCCGCCTCGAGGACGAGACCCCGCTGATCGAGGCCAACCCGGCACTCACCGATCCGATCGCGCACCAGCTCTATCTGCCCACCCCCGTGGTGTTCACCACCGGCGTGGCCGACGCCGGCGACCATTATATCGCGGCCAGCGGCGAGGCCGATCTCGCCTGCCGCATCACCCGCCTGTCGAAGGAGCGGTTCCAGTGAGCTGGCCTTTCTGCTCCCCGGCGAAAGCCGGGGCCCAGGGTTTCTCCGCCGTGTCGCCTGTGGCCCTGGACCCCGGCTTTCGCCGGGGAACAAGAGGGAGTCTCTCCGCATGACCGAATGGTGGAAATCCGCCGTAATCTACCAGATCTATCCGCGCTCCTTCCAGGACACGAACGGCGACGGCATCGGCGATTTGCAGGGGATCGAGCGCCGCCTCGACGACCTCAAGGCGCTGGGGATCGACGCGATCTGGATCTCCCCGATCTTCCCCTCGCCGATGGCCGATTTCGGCTATGACGTCGCCGACTATTGCGGGATCGACCCGCGCTTCGGCACCCTGGCGGACTTCGACGCGCTGCTCGCAGCCGCGCACGAACGCGGCATCCGCCTGCTGCTCGATCTCGTCCCCAACCACACCTCGGACCAGCACCCCTGGTTCCAGGAGAGCCGCTCCGCCCAGGACGATCCCCGGCGCGACTGGTATATCTGGCGCGATGCCAGGCCCGACGGCTCGCCGCCCAACAACTGGATCAGCGATTTCGGCGGCTCGGCCTGGGAGTGGGACGAAGCCACCGGCCAATATTATTACCACGCCTTCCTCAAGGAGCAGCCCGACCTCAACTGGCGCAACCCGGCGGTGCGCTCGGCTATGCTGGACGTGCTGCGCTTCTGGTTCGAGCGCGGCGTCGACGGCTTCCGCATCGATGTGCTGTGGCACATGGTCAAGCATGTCGACCTGCCCGACAATCCGGTGAACCTCGACTGGGCGCCCGGCCAGGCCGATTACACCCGCGTCCACCAGCTTCACTCGACCGACCAGCCCGAAGTCCATGGCATCGCCGGCGAGATGCGCGCGATCGCCGACGAATATGGCGCCCGCGTCCTGATCGGCGAGATCTACCTGCCGGTGCCGAAACTGGTCGGCTATTACGGCACGCCCGAGCAGCCCGGCGTCCACCTCCCCTTCAACTTCCAGCTGATCGGCGCCGAGTGGAACGCGCCCGGCCTGGCGAAGATGATCGCCGACTATGAAGCCGCGCTGCCGGCGGAGGGCTGGCCCAACTGGGTGCTCGGCAATCACGACCGCCCGCGCATCGCCACCCGCGTCGGCGCGGAGCAGGCCCGCGTCGCGATGATGCTGCTCCTCACCCTGCGTGGCACGCCCACGCTTTATTATGGCGACGAGATCGGCATGGAGGATGGCGAAATCCCCGCGCACCTGGTGCAGGACCCGCGCGAGATCCGCGATCCCGGCATCGGGCTCGGCCGCGATCCGGTGCGCACGCCGATGGCCTGGGACGCGACCACGAACGCCGGCTTCAGCCCCGCCGACCCCTGGCTGCCGCTCCACCCCGACTGGATCGCCCGCAACGTCGAGGCGCAGCGCGGCGACCCCGCCTCGCTATGGCGCCTGACCCAGAAGCTCCTCTTCCTTCGCCACGAACACCGCGCACTCGCGCTCGGCGACTACCACCCGGTCGATGCCGGCGGCGACCTGCTCGCCTTCGAGCGGCGCTACGCGCATGACCGGCTGCTGGTCGTGCTCAACCTCGGCGACACGCCCCAGGGCTTCGCCATCCCCGAATGGGCCGAGGACTTCACCGTGCTCGCCTCCGCGCGCGGCGGCCACGACCCCGCGCTGCTCTCCCCGAACGAAGGCTATATCCTGGGATGAAGATCGCGATGCTGGCGCCGATCGCGTGGCGCACGCCGCCGCGCCATTACGGCCCCTGGGAACTGGTGACGAGCCTGCTGACCGAGGCTTTGGTCGCGCGCGGGATCGACGTGACCCTGTTCGCCACCCGGGACTCGATCACCGCCGGCACGCTCGATGGCGTGGTGCCGATGGGCTATGAGGAGAGCCCCGACATCGACGCCAAGGTCTGGGAGTACGCGCATCAGTCGCACCTCTTCGCCCAGGCGGACCGATTCGACCTGATCCACAATCAGGCCGATTTCCCGGCCCATGCCTATGCCCCGCTGATCGACACGCCGATGGTGACGACGATCCACGGCTTCTCCTCGGATCGCATCCTGCCGATGTACAAGCCGTTCGAGGACCGCGTGCACTTTGTCGCGATCAGCAACGCCGATCGCCACCCGGCCTTGCGCTACGCCGACACCATCCACCACGGCATCCGGCTGGAGGAATTCCCCTTCGAGCCCGAGGATGGCGAGGACCTGCTGTTCTTCGGCCGCATGCACCCGGACAAGGGCGCCGCCGAAGCGATCCAGCTCGCCCGCGCCACCGGGCGGCGGCTGAACCTCTACGGCATCATCCAGGATCAGGGCTATTTCGACCGCGAAGTCGCGCCCTTCCTCGACGAGCGCATTGCCTATCACGGCCCCGTCGGCGGAGCGGAGCGCCTGCGCGCGCTGGGCAAGGCGCAGGCGCTGCTCCACCTGATCAACTTCGACGAGCCCTTCGGCCTGTCGGTGATCGAGGCGATGGCGTGCGGCACGCCGGTAATCGCGATCAATCGCGGCAGCATGCCCGAGCTGATCGTCGATGGTGAGACGGGCTTCCTGGTCGATTCGGTAGGCGAGGCGATCGCCGCGCTGGGGCAGGTGGAGGGCATCGACCGCACCGCCTGCCGCGCGCGGGTGGCGGCGCATTTCTCGGTCGAGGCGATGGCGGAGAACTATATCCGGCTCTACCGCCGCATCCTGGGCGCCTGACACTCCTCCCCCGGAGGGGGAGGATTTAAGTGTCACCCAAAAGCCGGCTGGTACGCATAAAGCCCCGGCGTCCCGCCCGTCATCACGAACAGCACATCGCCGGTCAGTGACCCCCCGGCCAACCCCGCCAGCACGCCCGCAAACGCCTTGCCGCTATAGACCGGGTCGATCAGCAGCCCTTCCTGCCGCGCCATCAGCCGCACCGCCGACAGCATCGCCTCGGTCGGGATGCCATAGGCTTCGCCCCGCTGCGAACCGTCGATCCGGAGATGCTCCGCCCCCAGCGCCCCATGCCCGAGCAGCGCCCGCGTCTCGTTGGCCAGCGCCAGCGTGCCGCGCTCCGCCTCCGCCAGCTCGGCCAGCACGGTGAACGACAACACGCGCCGCGGATCGTCGATCCCGGCGGCAAGCCCGGCATGCGTGCCGTGGCTGCCATTGGCCACGATCACCGTGCTGAACCGCAGTCCCAGTTCGCTTTCCTGCGCCCCGATCTCCGCCGCGCAACGTGCATAGCCGAGCGCGCCCACCGGCGAGGAGCCGCCCGAGCCGACCACATAGACCTTGCGCCCCTCCGCCCGCAGTATCTCGGCCCGCGCCTGCGCGGCCGCCAGCGAATCGCTCCCACGCGGCAAATGATGCACCACCGCGCCGAACAGCCCGTCGAGCAACTGGTTGCCGTTGTGGAGATAGGCGGGGTCCTCGCGCGGCACCGTGTCGGTCAGCATCAGCTCGGCCTTGAGGCCCATCCGCGCCGCCGCCGCCGCGCTCAGCCGGGCATGGTTGGATTGCCGCGCGCCGGTGGTGATGAAGGTGTCGCAATCCTCGGCGATCGCGGCGCCCAGCAGATATTCCAGCTTGCGCAGCTTGTTGCCGCCGCCGCCCAGCCCCATCAAATCGTCGCGCTTCACGAACAGTCGCGCGCCCTTCAGCCCCAGCGCATTCTCCACCCGCTCCAGCCGCTGGATCGGAGTCGGCGCGTCGAACAGGGCAATGCGGGAAAAGGCGTCGAGGTTCATCGGAAGGGCACCAGCAAAGAAGGGTGCGCTTTCATACCCTCCATCGTCATCCCGGCGAAAGCCGGGATCTCATGCCGTAGCGCAGGGAAGGTGCCGCACGGGACCCCGGCTTTCGCCGGGGTGACGGAGGGGGCTACAGCGCCGGCTTGCACCCGCGCGTCTGATACACGCCGCGCAGGAAGCCGCGCCGGGCAAAGCCGGCATCGACCGCCGCATTGAGCTCGCGTTGCGCCGAAGCCGCGCCGCTCACTTCGCGGACCAGCCCGCGGAACGGCACGATCAGCCCGGCCACGGTGTCGCCGGTCACCTTTACCTTGCGGCTCTTCTTGCGATTGACGCCCTGGACGAAATCGGGTCCCAGCGCCTCGCCGAGATCATCGAACGCGTCGGCGATCTGTGTGCATTTCGACAGGCCGGACAGGCTGTAGGGCGCGGCCGCCGCCTTCTGGAGAACCGGCGGAATCTTCGTCTTCACCGCGCCGACATCCTTGGCCGGCTGCTCGGCAATGTCGCCGGCGCGCTCCGCGGTGCTCTGCTGTTTGTCCTGGGCAAAAGCGGGACTGGTCGCCAGCATCGCCGTGGCAAGGCCGATCCAAAGGCTCGATCGCATGCACTTCCTCCTGTTGCCGCCCCGGTATCGAGATAGGGAGCGGCTATGCCTGCGCCAACCAGAAGGATTGGCCGGCATGCGAACTATACTGCCGTCATCCCTGCCTTCGCGCGGATGACGAGAGAGACTATGCGTACTGAAGCCACCCAGCAAAACCCGCCGCTCAAGCGATCGCCCAGATCAGCAGCCCGACGAGTATCGCGATCACGGCCATCGCGATCAGGCAGCCGGCGGCGCCAAATCGCTTCTCGATGATCCAGGCGCTGCCCTCGACACACGCCTGCAGCACGATCTCGAACAGGCCCTCGAACAGGAAGCTCATTCCGCCGCCAACAGGCTCTCCGCCCCGCCCAGGTCCACCGACACCAGCCGGCTGACCCCGCGCTCGACCATGGTCACGCCGAACAGCCGGTGCATGCGGCTCATCGTCGCCGCATTATGGGTGACGATCAGGTAGCGCGTCGCGGTCTCCTCGGTCATCTTCTCGAGCAGGTCGCAGAATCGATCGATATTGGCGTCGTCGAGCGGCGCATCGACTTCGTCGAGCACGCAGATCGGCGCCGGGTTGGTCAGGAACAGCGCGAAGATCAGTGCGACGGCGGTGAGCGCCTGCTCGCCGCCCGAAAGCAGGGTCAGCGACTGGAGCTTCTTGCCCGGCGGCTGCGCCATGATCTCGAGCCCGGCTTCGAGCGGATCGTCCGAATCGATCAGTTCGAGATGTGCCGCGCCCCCGTTGAACAGCGTCGAGAACAGCCGGCGGAAATGCTGGTCGACCGCTTCGAACGCCGCCAGCAAGCGTTGCCGGCCTTCGCGATTCAAGGTCCCGATCGATCCGCGCAGCTGGTTGACCGCCTGGTGCAGCTCGTCGCGCTCGGCGGCGTTGCTGGTGAAGGCGGCTTCCAGCTCGGCGAGCTCGGTCTCGGCGACCAGATTGACCGGCCCGATCCGTTCGCGCTCGGCGTTGAGTTTCTCATGGCCGGTCGATTCCTCCTCGGGCGTGCGCACCGTGGCTTCGTCGAATCCGGCCTTTTGCGGCAGGAGCGGCGGCGGGCATTCGAATCGCTCCCCCGAAATCCGCCCCATCTCGATGCGGCGCATCTCCTGGTTCTCGGCACGCGCGACCGCGCCGGCGCGCTGCTCGCGGGCTTGGGCCAGCACTTCATTGGCGCCGCGCACCGCGCCTTCGGTCTCGCGCACCGCGATCTCGGCGTCGCGCTCGGCGGCCTGGGCGGCGGCGCTCTCGATCCGTGCCTTCTCGGTCGCCGCTTCGGCCTCGGCGAGCTGCGCCTCCAGCGCGGCGGGCTTGCCGGCGAGTGCTTCGCTTTCCTCGGCGAGCTGGAGCGCGCGCTTGTCCATCTCGTTGGCGCGCCGTGCCGCATCGCCGGCGCGCGACTTCCAGCTCTTCGCCTCGGCACCGGCAGCAGCATGGCGTTCGCGCGATGCGGAGATCTCGCGTTCCAGCGTGCCGCGCTCGGCCCGGGCGCTGGCGGAAGCGGCACGCTTGCCCTCGGCATCGCTCGACAGCGCCTGCACCCGGGCACGCGTCTCGGTGCCGTCGGGCAGCGCCGCCTTGGCTGCCTCGGCGCGGTTCAGCTCGGTCGCGGCTTCGTCCTGCTCGGCGGCGACGCGGCGGATGCGCGTGTCGAGATCAGCGCGTTGCGAATCTAGCCGCTCCAGCTGCGCCGTGGCGCGGTCCTCGGCGCGCCCCGCCTCGCGGCCCGCATTGTCGGCATGCTCCAGCACCCGCCGGCAATCCGCCGCCGCGCGCCGCGCCTCGGCGATATTCTCCTCGATCCGGGTGAGCTCGGCATCGGCGCTCTCGACCGCGCGCACCGCTGCCGGCCGCGCCTTCTCGATCGCGGCGAGCCGGTTGACCCGCACCAGACGCTCGGCCGCCGCGGCGCCCCCGGACTTGGCGACATAGCCGTCCCAGCGCCGCAGCACGCCCGCCAGCGTCACCAGCCGCTGACCGACGGCAAGCGGCTGGCCCTTGTCCTCCTCGGCAACCAGCACCTGCGCCAGCCGCCGCGACAATCCTGCCGGCGCCTGGACATGCTGGCCGAGCGGCGTGGTGCCCGAAGGCGCGCCGGGATCCCCGGCCTGGGGCTCGGCACCGGCCCAATAGCGCTCGGCGCTGGTATCCAGACCGGCTTCGAGATCGTCACCCAGAGCCGCCGCGAGCGCGCGCTCATAGCCGGCATCGACCTTGAGCTTGTCGAGCAGCCGGTCTTTGTCCGAAGGCCGGGTCGCCTTGGCGAGCGCGGCGGCTTCGCTGTCGAGCTGGGCGAGCTCGGCATGCGCGCCGGCGCGCTTGGCCTGGGCATGGTTGCGCGACTCGATCGCGCTGCGTTCCTCGGCATCGGCCCGCGCCAGCCCGGTCCGCGCGCTCTCCGCCTGGCGGATCGCCTGCGCCCGTGCCTCGGCGGCGCGTGCCTTCTCGGCCTGGAGGGGCTCGGGATCGGGCAGCGCCTTCAGTTCCGCGTCGATCCGCGCCCGGTCACGCTCCGAGCGCTCGACCCGCGTCCGCGCCGCCACCAGAGCGGCCTCCGCGACGCGTGCCTCGGCCGCTTCGCTCGCCTGCGCCGCCAGCGCCTGGGCCAGCGCGACCTCGGCATCACGCGCCGCGCGCTCGGCATCGGCCAGCGCCGCATCAAGGTTCGGCATCCGCGCCGTCGCCTCGGCGATCCGCTTGTCGAGTGCCTTCAGTTCCTCGTCGAGCCGGGCCAGCGCCTCGGCGGCATCCCTGGCGAGCGCGCCTTCGCGGCCGCGATCCTCCTCCAGTCGGCGCACCGAATCCTGCACCTCGGCGATCCGCCGCTCGACCGCCGCCTTGTCCGATCGCAGCGTCGCGAGTCCGTGCATCGCCTCGGTCGCCTTGTCGCGCACGGCCAGCGCCTCGGCGCGCAGCGTGGCGAGCTTCTCCGCCGCCTCCAGCTGCACCGCCACCGCCGAATCATGCGCCTCGGTCCGCTCGGCGACCAGCGCCTCGGCCGCGGTCGCTTCCTTCTTGGCCGCGTCCGCCGCGCTCGCCGCGTCGCGCCAGCGGGCGAAGATCATCCGCGCCTCTGCAACACGGATCCGGTCGGAGAGCTCGCGGTAGCGCTCGGCCTGGCGCGCCTGGCGCTTCAATTGCGCGGCGCGCGTCTCCTGGTCGCCGATGACCTCGTCGAGCCGGGTGAGGTTCGCCTCGGTCGCGCGCAGCCGCTGCTCGGCGTCCTTGCGGCGCACATGCAGGCCGGCGATGCCCGCGGCTTCTTCCAGCATCGCGCGGCGCTCGCCCGGCTTGGCCTGGATGATCGCGCCGATCCGTCCCTGGCTGACCAGCGCCGGCGAATGCGCGCCCGTCGCCGAATCGGCGAACAGCAGCGCCACGTCCTTGGCGCGCACGTCGCGCCCGTTGATCCGGTAGGCCGAGCCCGCGCCGCGCTCGATCCGGCGGACGACTTCCAGCTCGTCATCGCTGCCGACCTGGTCGGCCTGGATGGTAACCTCGGCGAAGTCGCGCGAGGGGCGGGTGGCGGTGCCGGCGAAGATCACGTCTTCCATGCCGGCGCCGCGCATCGACTTGGCGCTGGTCTCGCCCATCACCCAGCGCAAGGCTTCGAGCAGGTTGGACTTGCCGCAGCCATTGGGGCCGACGATCCCCGTCAGCCCCGGCTCGATGCGCAGATCAGCCGGGTCGACGAAGCTCTTGAAGCCTGTCAGCCGCAGCCGCTTGATCTGCACGGCGTCCCCCGCCCCCTAGGCGTCAGCGCGCGCCGGCTGCCTTGAGCAGCGGCTCGAGCTGCTCCCAGCTGCCGGCCTCGACCTTCTTGCCGTTGATGAAGAAGCTCGGGGTGCCGTTCACGCCATAGACGGTCGCGCCGTCGGCATTGACCTTGGCGATCTCGTCGATCTTCTTCTGGTCGCCCAGGCACTGGCGCGCCTTGGCTTCGGGCACGCCGTACTGCTTCATGAAGTCGATCATGCCGAGCTGCTCGGCAAAGGCGACCGCGGCCTGGGGCGGCGGCATCTGCTGGAGCTGCTGGATCAGCTGCGGCTGGGTCTTCACCAGCTGCTCGGTGCGGGTCAGGAACGTGTCCTGGTTCTCGAAGAACTTGTCGAGCACCGGGAAGAAGCTCTCGTCGGGCACGCACTGGTTGAGCAAAGCCGCGGCGAGATCGGGTGCGCCGTGGATCAGGAAGTCGCGGAATTCCCAGCTGACCTTGCCGGTGGCGATATAGTTCTTGCGCAGCGGCTCGGGCGCGGTGCGGCCGAACAGCCCGCAATAGGGGCAGTTGCGCGAGCCATATTCGACCAGCTTGATCGGCGCGTCGGGATTGCCCTGGCGATAGCCGCCATCGGTGGTCTTCACGATCACGTCGGTCCAGGCCTTGCCCGCCGGCGCGGTCACCGCCTTCACCGGGGCCGAAGCGGTAACGTTGCCCTCGCCGCCGCCACCGCAGGCCGCGAGCAGGCCGGCCAGCGCCAGCACCGGGATCAGGGCGAATTTGATACGCATAGCTCTGCTTTCTCCAGGGTATTCGATACGATCAGGCGCCATTGGCCCACAGCTCGGGCAGCAATCTGTCCCAGGTGAAGGCGCGCAGCTTGCGCCCATTGATGATGAAACTGGGGGTGCTGTCCACCTGATAGACGTTGACCGCGTCCGCATTGGTCTTGGCGATCCGCCCGATCAGCTTCGGATCGGCCAGGCACTGGCGCGTCCTGGCCTCGGGCAACCCTTGAGTCTTCATGAAGGCGATCAGCCCCATCGCCTCGGCGAATCTGGTCGCCATCTGGCCCGGCGGCAGCTTCTGCCATGCCTCGACCTGCTTGGGCTGGCCGTCGACCAGCTTGTGCAGCCGGTCGTCGAACGTCTTCTGATTGGCGTAGATCGCGTCGAGCACCGGGAAGAAGCGCGCGGTCGGCACGCACTGGTTGACCAGCGCCATCGCCAGGTCGGGCGCGCCGTGGATCAGGTAATCGCGATATTCATAGCTCACCTTGCCGGTGGCGATGAAGTCGCTGCGCAGCGGCGGCACGCCGTCGGCGGCGAAGCGCCCGCAGGTCGGGCACCCGCGCGAGCCATATTCGACCAGCTTCACCGGCGCATTCGGATTGCCCTGGCGGAAGCCGCCCTCCGGCGTGATCGCGACGGTCGCGGTCCAGTTCGGCGCGGCGGCCGGGCGGGCGGCGGGCCTGGCTGCGGGCTTCGCCGCCGGCTTGCGCGCCTGTTGCGCCGAAGCGCCGCCGGCCACGGCACCGCCAACCAGGGCAAGCGCAACCGCGCCGGCAGTCATCATCACGATACGCATCAGTCGATCCGGCCGATCTTGGGCTTCTCGTCGCTCGCGGCGACACCGGCGGCCAGTGCCTCGAGCACGGCCTTGAGTTCAGGGTCGGCGATCCCGCGCAGGCTCTCGCCCATCGCTTCGCTCAGCGGCTTGAGGCTGGGCGGCGGCGCGGCCTTGGCCGGCGCCTTCACCTGCCCGTGGCGGATCGCGATCTTCGCCACCGCCGGATAGCCGAAGAAGCGGTTCACCCGGTCCATGATCTCGGGCGCGACATGCTGCATCGTCGGCGCGAAGGCGCCCGAGACGATCAGGCTCAGCACGCCCTGCTCGCGCTTGCCCTGGGGGAACTTGATCGATTCGGGGATCGAGACCCGGGCATAGCGCTCGCCGACGATCTCGCCCCAGCGGCTGACGATCGAATGCTGGATGAAGCCGAACTTGCGGAAGCTGGCCGCGCCGACATCGGGCAGCAGCTCGGAGACCGAGCGGGCGCGCAGCGCGCGCTGCGGCTCGGGCTTGGGCTGGCGGGTAGTGGCGCGGGGGGGCTTCGTCATTTCCACCAACCCATGCCATAGGGCCCTGTGCCCGACAACGCCCCCCGTACAATCGTTCCCCTCGCAATCGCCCCCGCGCTGCTCCATTGGTACGACCATAACGCCCGCGACCTGCCCTGGCGCGCGCGGCCCGGCGCCAATGCGCCCGATCCCTATCGCGTCTGGCTGTCCGAAGTGATGCTCCAGCAGACCCAGGTCGCCAGCGTCATCCCCTATTTCGACAAGTTCACGCGCGCCTGGCCGACGGTGGAGGCGCTCGCCGCCTCGCCGGATGCCGACCTGATGGCCGCCTGGGCGGGCCTTGGCTATTATGCCCGCGCCCGCAACCTGCTCGCCTGCGCCCGCGAAGTGGCGCGGCGCGGGGCGTTCCCGGACACCGAAGCCGGCCTGCGCGAGCTCCCCGGCGTCGGCGGCTATACCGCCGCCGCGATCGCCGCGATCGCCTTTGGCCGCCGCGCGGTGGTGGTCGACGCCAATGTCGAGCGCGTCGTCTCGCGGCTGTTCGCTCTCGAGGAAGCGCTGCCCGGCGCCAAGGCCCGGATCTACGCGCTCACCGACTCGGTCACCCCGGAACTCCGCTCGGGCGATTTCGCCCAGGCGATGATGGATCTGGGAAGCCGAATCTGCACCGCGCGGTCGCCCAAATGCCTGCTCTGCCCGTTGCGCGCGCATTGCGCCGGCTTCGCGGGCGGCACGCCGGAACGCTTCCCCATCAAAAGCGCGAAACCGCCCAAGCCCCAGCGCTACGGCACGATGTTCTGGCTCGAGCGCGATGGCCGGGTGCTGCTCGTCCGCCGCCCGGACAAGGGCCTGCTGGGGGGCATGCGCGCACTGCCCACCGGTTCCTGGACCGATTCGCCGCCCGGCCTGGAAGGCGCCCCAATTGCCGCCGGATGGCAGCTGCTCGACGAGCAGGTCAGCCACGGCTTCACCCATTTCAACCTCGACGTCGCTCTTGCGGCTGCAACAATCGCAGCGCATGCAGGCGCCGCCGTGGAAGGCGAGTGGTGGCCGGTCGCCGATCTCGAATCGGCAGGCCTGCCCACCGTATTCGCCAAGGCGGCACGGACATTCAGGAGACGGCTATGCGCGCAGTGATCGGTTTCGGCATCGGGATGGCGGCACTGGCCGCGCCCGCCTTCGCGCAGACGGCGCCCACGCCGCCCGCACCGGCCAAGGTCACTGCCGAGACCGCGCTCGCCCAACGCTATGTCGCCGAAGGCAAGGTGCCCGGCATCGTCATCGTCACCGGCCGCGGGCAGGGCGAAGTCACGGTGGTCACCAATGGCCGGGTCGCCAATGAAGCCACCGCGCACAAGGCCGATATCGACAGCCTGTGGCGCGTCTATTCGATGACCAAGCCGATCACCGGCATCGCCGCGATGATCCTGGTCGAGGAAGGCAAGCTCAAGCTCGACCAGCCGATCAGCGACTTCATCCCGGCGTTCAAGGACATGAAGGTGCTGGTCGATCCGTCCAAGGACCTGACCACCCGCCCGGCGACGAAACCGATCACCGTGCGCAACCTGCTCACCCACACCGCCGGCCTCGGCTACAACATCATCACCAAGGGACCGCTGCTCGACGAGTATAACAAGCTCGGCATCAATCCGGCCCAGGTGAACGTGCCGATGGAAGCGCAGATGGCGCCGGCCCGGCCCGACACGCTCGAGGAATTCGCCAACCGCACGGCCTCGCTGCCGCTGATCGCCGAGCCGGGTGCCAAGTGGAGCTATTCGATCGGCCTCGATATCCTCGGCCGGGTGATCGAAGTCGCCGGCGGCATGCCGTTCGATCAGTTCGTCAACACGCGCATCTTCAAGCCGCTCAAGATGAAGCAGAGCTACTGGACAGTGCCGGCGGGCAAGGTCGGCAATTTCGCCAGCAACTATGTGTTCATGGGCAGCCAGCGCATTGATGCCGATCCGGCGGCCAGCTCGATCTATCTCAAGAAGCCCGAATTCCCCTATGGCGGCGCTGGGCTGGTGATGTCGGCGCGCGACTATGATCGCTTCCTCCACATGCTGCTGAACGGCGGCGCGCTGGACGGTGCCCGCATCCTCAAGCCCGAGACGGTGGCGCTCGCCATGTCGGACCTGCTGCCGGCGGGCACCGACACCTCGGCACTCAATGACATGACCAGCGATACCGGCGCCCGGCTCGGCTTCGGCGCGGGCGGCTCGGTCTATCTCGCCGATGCGCCGGGCGGCCCGGGCAAGGGCACGTTCGGCTGGGGTGGCGCCGCCGGCACGATCGCCTGGGTCGATCCGGTCCACAAGCTGCGCGCCGTCGCGATGATCAACCTGTTCGGCGACACCGAGCTCAAGCGCGCGGTCTCCAAGGCTGTGTACGCCGATCTCGCCAAGTGAATCGGAGCAAATGACGCTTACCCCAGGTTTCACCGGCGGCACGCTCGATCGTGCCGACCGGGTTCGCCACGATCCCGAGCTGCTCGCCACCGCGCTGGCCGATCCGCGCGCGCGCCTGCTGGTGCTCGACGGGCTCGACCCGGTGCTGGATGAAGACGGCCACCTGACCTGGACCAGCTTGGCCGAAGCGCAGGGCGAGCTGCTGTTCCTCGGCTTCGAGGCGGGCGAGCCGCGCTTCGTCTCGACCTTGCCGGAGGGGATGCCGGTGCCGATGGGCCGCTCGCCGGCGCTGTTCGCGATGCTCGATCGCTTCGCGCCGGCCGATGCCGCCAATTACGCGTCGGCGCGCGGGCTGGTCTTCTGGCATGGCCGCAACCGCTTCTGCGGAAATTGCGGCACGCACACTTCGGTGTCGCATGCCGGCTGGGGGCGGAGCTGCCCCCATTGCGGCGCCGAGCATTTCCCCCGGGTCGAGCCGGTGGTCATCATGCTCGCCGAGCGCGGCGACATGGCGCTGCTCGGCCGCCAGCCGAGCTGGCCCCCGGGCCGCTACTCGGCGCTCGCGGGCTTCCTCGAAGTCGGCGAATCGATCGACGAGGCGGTGCGGCGCGAGACCTGCGAGGAATCGGGCATCCGCATCGGCGCGGTCCGCTATGTCGCCAGCCAGCCCTGGCCCTTCCCGGCCTCGCTGATGGTCGCCTGTATCGGCGAAGCGCTCAACGACGACATCCGGATCGACGTGCACGAACTGGAGCATGCGGACTGGTTCAGTCGCGAAGATGTGCGCAGGGCGCTCGCCCGCGATCCGGAGGCCCCGTTCGTGGCACCGCCGCCCTATGCCATTGCACACACCCTGCTCACCGCGTGGGTGGAGGGGGGCTAGCGCACAGAACCGTCTGGTTCAGCGCCTTTAGCTGCTCCCCGGCGAAGGGCGGGGCCCAGGGTTTCTCCGCCGAATCGCGCTGTCACCCAGCCCGTCATCCCCGCGAAGGCGGGGGTCCATCCACTACTGACGGCGGTAATGGATTCCCGCCTTCGCGGGAATGACGGGGGAAGGTGTAACTCTGCTCCTGAAGGGGACTGAAACCGCCCGCCTAGTCCTCTTCCACCGGCTGCGTCGTCCAGCTGGCGTGCAGCGTCGGCACGGTCAGGTAGAGCACGAACAGCATATAGGCGAAATTGGCCAGCTGCCCCATCAGCGTCTCACGGCTCCAATTGCCGAGCAGGGTGAGCCCGAGCAGCAGCCAGATGCCCAGAAAGGCTGCGAAGGTCACCGTGGCGAAGCCGATCAGGAAGGCGCGCTGGCGCACCTGGCGGTCGAATTCGTCGACGAGCTTCGCCGCTCCCCAGGGCTTGATCGGCCCGAAGATCGGCAGGAACACGCCCAGCGCGAATCCGGCCGAGACCAGGCCATAGCCGATAGGGAACGCATCGGGCCGGGCGAGCCCCAGTCCCCAGCCGCCAAGGGCAAGAGCCAGTGCAAACATCGGGATCCAGCGGAGATGGCGGCGTCTCACTTCCTGCCGGGCCAGCGCGGGGATTCCGGTGCGGTCGGCCGCGGCGTCGAGCCGGGCGAACAGGCGTTCGTTGAAACGGGACATGGCGGTCTCCGGCATCATTCGGCCGCGCGGCGCAGCGCGCTCGCGACCGATTCGAAGGGGGCGAACGAGAAGACGAGTTCCACCGGAACCTCGAAAACCTGGGCGATCTTCATGCCCAGCTCCAGGCTGGGGCTATAGTCGCCGCGCTCGAGATAGCCGATCGTCTGGGGGTTCACCCCGGCCGCCTCGGCCAGTTCGCGCCGGCTCATCCCGCGTTCGGTGCGGAACAGGGCAATACGGTTGTGTATCTGCGGCAATATGGCGACTCACACGACGATATGTTGTCTATACACAACGATTCGTCGCATGAGTCAAGCAAGCGCCGCCGGCCGGCGAAAACCGGCTATGGCGCAACCTTTGTTACTTTCAGCGTCTGGTCAGGCGCGTTCGCGCGCCTGGGGGTAGGTGCCGAGCACGCGCATCCACTTGGTGTGGAACTTGAGCTCCTCCAGCGCCCGCGCCACCGGCGCCTCGTCGGGGCTGCCGACGATGTCGGTGTAGAACTCGGTCGCCGCGAAGCTGCCGCCGCGCTGGTAGCTTTCCAGCTTGGTCAGGTTGACCCCGTTGGTCGCGAACCCGCCCAGCGCCTTGTAGAGCGACGCGGGGACGTTCTTCACCTCGAAGACGAAGGTGGTCATGAACGGTCCCTCGGGCTTGTCCTCGGCCGCCAGCGGTTCACGGGCAAGTACCACGAATCGCGTCATATTGTGCGCAGCATCGGCGATGTCGGAGCCGAGCGTCCGCAGCCCGTACAGCTCGGCCGCGCCCGGCGGGGCGAGGGCGGCGATCGCGGGGTCGGCAGCCTCGGCGACCATCGCGGCGGCGCCGGCGGTGTCGGGATAGGCGAGCGGCTGGATGCCCTGCGCCTTCAGCCAGTGGCGGCACTGGCCGAGTGCCTGGGGGTGGCTCATCGCCTGTTTGACGCCCTCGACCGGGCCCAGGCCCATCAGCGCGTAGCGGATGGGGAGGAAATGCTCGCCGATGATCGACAGCCCCGATTCGGGCAGCAGGAAGTGGATGTCCGCCACTCGGCCGTGCAGCGAATTCTCGATCGGGATCATCGCGCAGCCGGCACGCCCTTCCTTCACCGCGTCGATCGCGTCCTCGAAGGAAAAGCAGGGGAGCGGCAGGCCGTCGGGGAACACTTCGCGCACCGCGATGTGCGAATTGGCGCCGGGCGCGCCCTGGAAGGCGACGGCCCGAACGGGGGTCCTGGCAGCGGCCTCGGTCATCTCCGCGACGAGCTTTCTCGCCGGGCTTGCGAAATTCTCCATAGTGCGCGGGCGCTAGCTGCCCGAACTTCGCACCGCAAGCCCCGCTTGCTTTCATTGCAAGGGCGGTTTTAAAGAAGCGCAACATATCCGCAGGGGCATTTCATGGACAATCGCTTCAATACGATCGCGGGCTGGGCACTTGCAGGGGGGATTGCTGCACTTGGGCTTTCGATCGCGAGCGGAATGTATTTCCATGCCGAACGTCCCGAGCACATGGGCTATGTGATTGAAGGCGTTGAGGAAGCGAGTGAGGGCGGTGCCGTCGCGGTCGCGCCGATCGCCACCCGCCTGGCCAGCGCCGATCTCGCCAAGGGCGAGGCTTCGTTCAAGAAGTGCATGGCCTGCCACACCATCGCATCGGGTGGCGCCAACGGCATCGGCCCGAACCTTTATGGCACGATGGGTGAGGCGATTGCCCAGGGCAAGGCCGGCTTCGCCTTCTCCGATGCCCTCAAGGCCGTGGGCGGCAGCTGGGACTTCGACAAGATGGACGCGTGGCTGAGCAATCCGCGCAAGTTCGCCTCGGGCACCAAGATGACCTTCGCCGGCATCCCGGATGCGCAGGAGCGCGCGAACGTGATCGCCTATCTGAATTCGCAGGGCTCGAACCTGCCGCTGCCGGCGCCGCCGGCCGCCGGCGCCGCGCCTGCCGAGGGCAACGCGACCGACGAGCATGCCGCGGGCGGCAACCTCTCGAACGAAGCGACTCCGGCCGAGGGCATGCCGAGCAAGGATCCCGCCGCCAAGGCGCAGGCGGAAAAGAAGGGCGTCTGAAGACGCTTCCGCTCTGATGGAATGAACAAGGCGCCGCGGGCCATCCCGCGGCGCTTTCTTTTTGGCTCGTACCCATGCTCGCAACCGACCTGTCCGCACCGCCCTCCCGCAAGCTGTCCACCCGGCTGGTCGCGCGCCAGGTCTCGGAACTGCTGCTGGCGCGCAGCCGGCGCGGGCTGGCGCTGGTGCCGCAGGAGCGGCTGGCGGGCTTCGTCTTCGAAGTCGTGCTCGGCGGCAGCATCGCCCACCATCCCCATCGCGATCCGGCAACCGGGCGCTGGATCGGCGTCGAGGATGCCCGCGCGCTCGGCCGCCCGGTCAACGCCACTGCGATCGCCCATTCGATGCGGCTGCCGCACACCACGGTGCGCCGGCGCGCCGCGGAACTGGTCGATGCCGGGTTGCTCATGCGCGTCGCGGCCGGGTTCAGTGTCGCGCCGGGGTTCTTCGACAGCGACGTGCTGGCGCGCTTGGCCGTCGAGGACAAGGCCGAGTTGCTGCATGCGCTGCAGCGGCTGGCGGAGGCAGGCTATGCCCCGGCGATCGCGACGCTCGGCGCCGGCGTTGCCGCCCTGCCGGCGGGCGTGGTCGAGCGCCTGATACTGGCCTTCTCGCTGCGGGCGCTGGAGACGCTGACCGAGCTGTACGGCGATGTCACCGCTGGCACGATCGTCGCGGCGATCACCGCGATCAATGTCCGCCGCGTCACCCAGGATCCCCACCTGTCGCAGCTCTATTCGAGCGAGGACACGCCGCCGCCCGATGCACTGCGCGAGCCGGTTTCGCTGCGCGCGCTGTCCCGCGCGATCGACCTGCCGTTCGAGACGGTGCGCCGCCGGGTCGCTGCATTGGTCTCGGAGGAGGTCGTGGCGTGGAAGGATGGCGGGGTGTTCGTGCCGGCCCAGGTGCTGCGCAACGATCGCCACATCGCCAATAATCGCCGCATCACCCTGCACTTCGACCAGATGCTGGCCACGCTTGCGGCATTGGCCGCGGAGCCGCACGGCTGACCCAATTCGGCGGGTCGGCCGATTGATCCCCCCACCGTCGGTAAATTACGTGAATCCTGGAATTAATGCCGCATGCCCGGGGGGGTTAAGTGGTCGCAACAAGGTGCAGGTGCGCCACCCGTCTCGTACGCCTGAGCCGGGTGGATGGATAGCGCGCGGGATGGCCTGAACGCGGGCGAATGGCGCGACCTCGGCAGTGCCGGGCCGGCCGCGGAAGCCGCCGCGCGGGCCCCCTCGCCGCGCCGCCTGTCCAGCACGAGGCTCCACATCAATGCCCGCCCCGCCAGCCTCGCCCAGGAGCGTGACCGTGCCCGGGAGATCGTCGGCATGGCGAAGGACACCGTCACCGAGACCTTTGCCGACATCCGCTTCGGCCGGAAGATCCAGGCGGCGAACCTCGCTCCGATCGTCTCGGCGATTGCCGCCTCGGTGGCGCGCAGCCCCACGGCTTTGCCCAGCGTCACCCGGATCAAGCTGCACGACGAATATACCTATCTCCATTCGGTTGCGGTCTGCGGGTTGATGCTTGCGCTCGGCAACGAGCTGCGGCTTGGGGCCGAATTGACCCAGGAGATCGGCCTCGCCGGGCTGCTCCACGATATCGGCAAGGCGCGGATCGATGCGGACCTGCTCAACAAGCCCGGTCCGCTCGATCTCGACGAATATGCCCGGGTCCAGGCGCACACGCTGCGCGGCTACGAGCTGCTGCGCGATTCGGGGATCGACTCGGAGATCGCGCTCGACGTCTGCCTGCATCATCACGAGCGAATCGACGGCAGCGGCTATCCGTCCGGCATCTCGCAGGAGACGCTGAGCATCCACGCCCGCATGGCGGCGGTGTGCGACGTGTTCGACGCGGTGACGTCGAACCGCAGCTACAAGCGCAGCTGGTCGCCCGGTGCGGCGCTCGACTGGATGATGGGCACCACCGGTCATTTCGATCCGCGGGTGCTGCGCGCGTTCCGCAGCCTGCTCGGCGTGTTCCCGGTCGGCGCGCTGGTCCTGCTCGAAAGCCAGCGCCTCGCCGTGGTGATCGACGAGCCCGCCGATTCGCCGGCAACGCCGGATGTGGCGGTCTTCCGCTGCGCCGGCACGAAGCGCGACCTGGTGCCCCAGCGCGTCTCCACGCGATCGGATCCGATCATCGGGCTGGAGATGGCGGCGAAATGGGGCCTCGCCGATTTCGAACCGCGCCGCGCGCAGCTGCTGGACGATTTCGGCCCGGCCTGATTAGGGATGGGCATGGCCCAGCACCTGACCCCCGAACTCGACATCCGCATCCGCCGCGCGGCGTTCAACCGCGCGCTGGCCGAGGCGGATCTTGCCGCGATCGGTCCGCTGCTCGCGAACGATGTCGTGCTGGTCGCGGGGACGGACAGCGCGCTGATCACCGGCCGCAAGGCGCAGTTGCACGCCTGGAAGCGCGAATTCGCGATGCAGGACCGCAGCATCTACACGCGCATGCCCGACGCGATCACGGTGTCGCCGGTCGCACCGATCGCTTTCGAGCATGGCCATTGGGAAGGCGTCGCCGCGCAGGGCGGGGCGATGCAGGCGTCGGGCACCTACACCGCCAAGTGGCGCAAGCTCGGCGACGACTGGGTGATCGAGGCCGAGCTTTACCTCACGCTTGCCTAGCCCTGCTTGAGCACCGTCTCGGGCTTGTCGATGCCCGGGCGCGGCCGTGCGATCACCGTGTGATCCTTGTCCTTCCAGAAGTCCTGGACGATCTGCCAGCCCTCTTCGGCGGTCTCGCAGAAGTGGAACAGGTTGAGGTCCTTGGGCGAGATCACGCCCTCCTCGCACAGCGCCTCGAAATTGACGACGCGGGTCCAGAAGTCCTTGCCGTAGAAGATCACCGGGATCGGCTCGATCTTGCCGGTCTGGATCAGGGTCAGCAGCTCGAACGATTCGTCGAACGTGCCGAAGCCGCCCGGGAACACCGCCACCGCGCGCGCATGCAGCAGGAAGTGCATCTTCCTGAGCGCGAAATAGTGGAACTGCATCGACAGGCCCGGGGTCACATACGGGTTCGGCGCCTGTTCGTGCGGCAGCAGGATGTTGAGCCCGATCGTGTCGGCGCCGACATCGCGCGCGCCGCGATTCGCCGCTTCCATGATCGACGGGCCGCCGCCCGAGGTCACGACGAAGTGGCGGTTGCCGGCTTCGTCGAGCGGGAAGTTGGAGGCGAGCTGCGCCAGCTCGCGGGCCACGTCATAATATTTCGACTTCTCGACCAGCCGCTCGGCGATCTTCTTCTGCTGCGGGGTCTCGGCCAGCTCGAGCAGCGCGCCTGCCTTGTCCGGCTCGGGGATGCGCGCCGAGCCATAGATGACGAAGGTCGACTTGATGTGCGCCTCGTCGAGCAGCAGCTGCGGCTTGAGCAGCTCGAGCTGGAAACGGATCGGCCGCAAATCATCGCGCAACAGGAAGTCCATGTCCTGGAAGGCGAGGCGGTAGGCGGGATGCTCGGTCTGGGGCGTGCCGCTGGCGGTGTTGGCGTTCTGCACTTCCTGCTGGGCAGGGCGGAAAACGCGGCTCGGGACTCTCGTATCGTTCATTTCGACCGGCTTAAGCCGATCCGAGGCGCCCTGCAATCAGCGGCAAAACGGACCCCTTCCCATGTCGAGGTGCAGGTGGTTGTAGTGCGCCGCGTTATAGTCCGGGCTCAGCACCGTGCCGAAGCGCTTGCAGGCCGATCCGTGGATCGTCTCCAGGAACGCGCGAACCTGGCCATCGCCCGTCCGCCAGTCGCGTTCGATCGTCACCCTGCGGCCATCCGCGAGCACGAAGCCCGAGACATCCACCGCATTGGCCAGCCCATGCTCGGACATGCGCGCCGCCGATGCCGTGCTGTTGCCGATGATCCCGCGGCACGAATAGGTGCCATAGGTCTCGACCCTGACCAGGTCGCTGCCCAGCATCTGCCGCGCGGCGGGCGCAACGGCAAAGCGCACCCAGGCGGTGAAGCTGCGCGCGAGACCGCATTTCATCGACTTCAACCCGGTCACCGGCACGCCGATGTCGAGCAGCTGCACGGCGCCGGTCACCACGCAACCGCTGCCGAAATCACGGTCGGGCAGGCCGCTGTAGCGCACCCCTTCGCGTGACAGGTCGGCGAAGCATTGCTGCGTCTCGCGCGGTGTCGGGCCATTGAGCGTGATCGGGCCACCCGGCCGCTCGCGAATCGGTCCCGATGCCGGTCGCGGGGCGGGGCGCTCGTCGCCGCCGCCGAAGATGCAGCCAGCGAGGAACAGGGGCAGGAACAGGCTGAATACGCGCATGGCCTCACCCTAGCAGCATAGCCGTACGACATGGTTAACGTCAGAAATGTGCGCGGATCGGGGCTTGCGCGCAATTGACTTTCACGGGGCCGCCGCTAGGGCCGTCGGCGGGCCACGCGGTCCCAACGCCGCGCGCGCTCTCTGTAAGGAGAGACTACATGACTGATTCGACTGCCGCCGACGCCACTATTGCGCCTGTCGCAAAGCCCGCCACCAAGCCGGCGCGTCCCTATTTCTCTTCCGGTCCCTGCGCCAAGCCGCCCGGCTGGTCGCCCGAGAAGCTCGCCACCGAGTCGCTCGGCCGCTCGCACCGCTCGAAGATCGGCAAGACCCGCCTCCAATATTGCATCGACCTGATGCGCGAGATGCTGCGCCTGCCCGATACGCACCGTATCGGCATCGTGCCCGGCTCGGACACCGGCGCCTTCGAGATGGCGATGTGGACGATGCTCGGCGCCCGCGGCGTCACCACGCTCGCTTGGGAAAGCTTCGGTGAAGGTTGGGTCACCGATGCGGTCAAGCAGCTGAAGCTTGAGCCTAACGTCGTGCGCGCCGATTACGGCCAGCTCCCCGATCTCGATGCGCTCGACTGGTCGACCGACGTGCTGTTCACCTGGAACGGCACCACCTCGGGCGTGCGCGTGCCGGACGGCGAGTGGATCCCCGCCGATCGTGAGGGCCTGAGCTTCGCCGACGCCACGTCGGCGGTGTTCGCCTACGACCTGCCCTGGGACAAGATCGATGTCGCCACCTTCTCCTGGCAGAAGGTGCTGGGCGGCGAGGGCGGCCACGGCGTGCTGATCCTCGGCCCGCGCGCGGTCGAGCGCCTGACCGAATATACCCCGTCCTGGCCGCTGCCAAAGGTGTTCCGCCTCGTCTCCAAGGGTGCGCTCGCCGAGGGCGTGTTCAAGGGCGAGACGATCAACACCCCCTCGATGCTCGCCGTCGAGGACGCGATCTTCGCGCTCGAATGGGCCAAGGGCCTGGGCGGCCTCGACGGGCTGATGGCCCGCTCGAACGCCAATGCCGATGCGCTCAACAAGATCGTCGCGGCGCGGCCGTGGCTCGGTCATCTCGCCGAGCTGCACGGCATCCGCTCGAAGACCAGCGTGTGCCTCACGGTCGAGGGTGCGGACGAAGCCTTCATCAAGAAGTTCGCCGGCCTGCTCGAGAAAGAAGGCGCGGCCTATGACGTCGCCGGCTATCGCGACGCTCCGGCGGGCCTCCGCATCTGGTGCGGCGCCACGGTCGACACCGCCGATATCGAGGCGCTCGGCCCCTGGCTCGACTGGGCCTACGCCGAAGCCAAGGCTGCTTAATTAGAACGTCATTCCCGCGAAGGCGGGAATCCATTCACGCAGGTCGTCGAAAGAGCCGCAGCATCAGCGACAATGGATCCCCGCCTTCGCGGGGATGACGACCGAAGCATCAGGAACATATCCCATGCCCAAGGTACTGATTTCCGACAAAATGGATCCCAAGGCCGCGCAGATCTTCCGCGAGCGCGGCGTCGAGGTCGACGAGATCACCGGCAAGACCCCGGAAGAGCTCAAGGCGATCATCAACAACTATGACGGCCTCGCCATCCGCAGCTCGACCAAGGTGACCCAGGAGATCCTCGACGCGGCGCCGAACCTCAAGGTCGTCGGCCGCGCCGGCATCGGTGTCGACAATGTCGACATCCCCGCCGCCTCGGCGCGCGGCGTCGTCGTGATGAACACCCCGTTCGGCAACTCGATCACCACCGCCGAGCACGCTATCGCGCTGATGTTCGCGCTCGCCCGGCAGTTGCCGGAAGCGGACGCCTCGACCCAGGCCGGCAAGTGGGAGAAGAACCGCTTCATGGGCGTCGAGCTCACCGGCAAGACGCTCGGCCTGATCGGCGCCGGCAATATCGGCTCGATCGTCGCCGATCGCGCGCTCGGCCTGCGCATGAAGGTCGTCGCCTTCGATCCGTTCCTCACCCCGGAGCGCGCGATCGAAATGGGCGTGGAAAAGGTGTCGCTCGACGACCTGCTGCTGCGTGCGGACTTCATCACGCTGCACACCCCGCTTACCGATCAGACCCGCAACATCCTCTCGGCCGAGAACCTCGCCAAGACGCGTCGCGGCGTGCGCATCATCAACTGCGCGCGCGGCGGCCTGATCGACGAGGCTGCGCTCAAGCAGGGCCTCGAATCGGGCCATATCGCCGGCGCCGCGCTCGACGTTTTCGCAGTGGAGCCCGCCAAGGAGCACCCGCTGTTCGGCACGCCGAACTTCGTGTCGACCCCGCACCTCGGCGCCTCGACCACCGAAGCGCAAGTCAATGTGGCGATCCAGGTCGCCGAGCAGATGGCCGATTTCCTCGTCTCGGGCGGCGTCACCAACGCGCTCAACATGCCGAGCCTCTCGGCCGAGGAAGCGCCGCGGCTCAAGCCGTACATGGCGCTTGCCGAGAAGCTGGGTTCGCTGGTCGGCCAGCTCTCGCATGGCGAGCTCAAGAACATCGCGATCGAGAGCGAAGGCGCCGCAGCCGAGCTCAACCAGAAGCCGATCGTCGGCGCGGTGCTCGCCGGGCTGATGCGCGTCCATTCGGACACGGTGAACATGGTCAACGCGCCGTTCCTCGCCAAGGAGCGCGGCCTCGACGTGCGCGAAGTGCGCCATGACCGCGAAGGTGATTACCACACCATGGTCCGCGTCACCGTCGGCACCGCGCAGGGCGATCGCTCGGTGGCCGGCACGCTGTTCGGCAATTCCGCACCGCGCCTGGTCGAGCTGTTCGGCATCAAGGTCGAAGCCGACCTCGCCGGCAACATGCTCTACATCGTCAACGAGGACGCGCCGGGCTTCATCGGCCGCCTCGGCACCACGCTGGGCGAGGCGGGTGTCAATATCGGCACCTTCCACCTTGGCCGCCGCGAAGCGGGTGGCGAAGCCATCCTGCTGCTCTCGGTCGACGAGAAGGTCAGCGAGGAGCTCCTTGCCAAGGTCCGCGCGCTCCCGGGCGTGAAGACTGCGATGGCACTGGCGTTCTGATGCACGATATCCGCCGTCCCGGGTTTCACCGGGGCGGCGGAATGTTCTAGGGGAGCCGGATGAGCGGTTTACTTCCCGAAGGCTTCCACGATCGTCTCCCGCCTGCGGCCGATGCGGCATCGCGGCTGGAATCCCGCGTGCTCGGTGTCGCGCGCGGCTATGGCTATGAGCAGGTCGATCCCCCGCTCGCCGAATTCGCCGACGAGCTGAGCGCGCGTCTCAAGGCCGCCAGCGGCCTGCGGGACGCGGTGCGGTTCGTCGATCCGGTGTCGCAGCGCACGCTGGCGATCCGTCCCGATCTCACGGCCCAGATCGGCCGCATCGCCGCGACGCGCATGGCGCACCATCCGCGTCCGGTGCGCCTCTCCTATGCCGGGCCGGTGATGAAGCTCTCCGCTTCGGAGCTCGATCCGCTGCGCGCCACCCGCCAGATCGGCGCCGAGCTGATCGGCCTCGATACCGTTGCCGCCGCCACCGAGATCGTACGCGTCGCGATCGAGGCGCTGCAGGCCGCCGGTGTCCAGGGCATCGCGCTCGACTTCACCTTGCCGGACCTGGTCGATTGCCTCGCCAGCGACAGCCTGACGCCGGCCCAGCTCGCCACCCTGCGCGAGCGGCTCGATGCCAAGGACGCCGCCGGCGTTGCCGCGATCGATCCGCGCTACCTTCCGCTGATCGAGGCGGCCGGGCCCTTCGATGCCGCGATCGAGCGCCTCCGCGCGATCGACGCCGGCAAGGCGCTCGCGACCCGCCTCGACGGTCTTGCCGAGATTGCCGCGAGCATCCGGGGCCAGGCCGCGCTCACCCTCGATCCCACCGAGCGCCATGGCTTCGAATATCAGAGCTGGCTCGGCTTCTCGCTGTTCGCGCACGGCGCCCGCGCCGAGATCGGCCGCGGCGGCACCTATACGATCCTCCACGGCAACGGCCGCGAGGAGACGGCGGTCGGCTTCTCGCTGTTTGCCGATCCGATCCTCGACGCCGCGATCAGCGCGGACGAGCGCCGCCGGCTGTTCCTGCCCTTCGGCACCCCGCCCGGCATCGGCGCGGGCCTTCGCGCCGAGGGCTGGGTCACCGTCGCCGCGCTGGAGGAAGACGACACGCCCGAGGCGCAGCTCTGCACCCATGTGCTGCGCGACGGGGCGCCGCAGGCGATCTGATCCTTGCGCCTTGCTGATCCCCGGCCTTCGCCGGGGAGCCGGCCTCTCAACCTTGCAATGTAGGATTTCGCCTGCTTGCCTGATGCCGCCGGGTACCCCCGCCGCTCTTGCCGATCGTAGGGGAAATAGGATCACGCTCGCGCAAGATCATTGCGGGATGCGCCGCGTTTACGGGAACTTATGCCAACTTTAGGCGCCGGAAAACCCGCGCTTGGCCTGTACTTTGTGTACTTTCGCGAGTCGCTGTCGAGCCTCTGCAGGATCAACGCGCCAGCAGCGCCGTCGCCCGGCCTTCCAGGAATGCCGGAACCACATCGGTCACCGCGTCGCGGAAGCGCGGATCTTCGGCGAGCTGGGCCGGGAACACCTGGCGCAGCGCCAGCACCGCGCTGGCGGGATCGGCGCTGGCCGCGGCCTGGGCCAGTGTTTCGGCCAGCGGGTCGGTGATCTTCTCGCCGAGCGTCGCCTTGCGGTGGAGGAAGGCGATCCATGCCGCCACCGGCACCGCCAGCCGCTCCACGCTCTCGCCTGCGGCCAGCCGATCGCGAACGGTGTCGAGCAGGCGATAGGGCAGCTTCTGCGAGCCGTCCCAGGCGATCTGGCTGAGCAGGTGGCGGATTGCCGGGTTGCGGAAGCGGTCCTGCACCGCGCCCGCATAGCTCTGCACGTCCAGGCCCTCGACCGGCTTGAGCGAGCCGGCGATGTCCTCATGCATCAGCCGGCCGACAAAGGCGCCGAGGGCGGGATCGCTGACCGCCTCGAACACCGTCTCATGGCCGAGCGCCAGGCCGATATAGGCCAGGCTCGAATGCGCGCCGTTGAGGATGCGCAGCTTGGCCTGTTCATAGCCCTGCACGTCGTTGGTCAGGGTGACGCCGGCTGCGCCGAGGTCCGGCCCGTCGGCAAGATCGAAGCGCTGCAGCACCCACTGGGTGAAGCGCTCGCGCTGCACGGCGGCTGCATCGGTCACACCCAGTTCTTCGGCGATCTTGGCCAGGAAGGCCGGGTCGCTTGCCGGGGTAATCGAATCGACCATCGAATCGGGGAAGGCGACTTCATGCGCGATCCAGTCGGCCAGACCCCCATTACCTGCTTTGGCGTCCCATTCGCCGGCGAGCGCGACGCAGGCGGCGCGGAGCTTGCCGCCATTGCCGGTCATGTTGTCGCAGCAGAGCATCGCGAAGGGCGGCGCGCCCGCCGCGCGGCGATCGGCGAGGCCCGAGACGATCCAGCCGATCACGCTCGCCGGCTCGTCGGGGCGGGTGCGGTCATGGACGATGTCGGGATGGTTGAAGTCGAGCGAACCGTCGGCGCCCAGGCAATAGCCCTTCTCGGTCACGGTGCTGGTCGCAATCTTGACCGAAGGATCGGCGAGCAGTGTGCGCAGCTTCGCGCCTTCGCCGGGGCCGATCGCGTCCGAATGTGCGGCGATGATGCGGGTGCTCGGCTCGCGGTCGATCACCGCAAGCGTATAAAGCCCGTCCTGCGCCTTGAGCGCATCGACCGTGCCCGCGCTGCGCAACGAAACCGCCGCAATGCCCCACCGCGGATCGCTGTCCAGCACCCGGTCGAACACATCGGCCTGGTGTGCGCGATGGAAGGCGCCGGGGCCGAAATGGACTACGCCGGTGCGGAGGGATTCGATATCGTGTCCCGGCCGGGTGACGGATGCGGGAAGCGATGCGAGCGCGGCGCGCGAAAGGCTGGTCATGATCCCGGTGTCAACGCGCCCGGGCGGCCAAAGTCAATGCCAGTAGCCCTTTGCGCCGCTCAATAGGTATGGATCGTCCCCATGCCGCGCACCCCCGGCAGCATCGATCCGGTCCCCGCCTGTTTCGGCTTGTTGTCCCTGGGCATCAGGAAGCGGACCTGGCGATTGGGGAAATCGATCTCGACCCGGCGGAAACTGCGCAGCGCATCCATGCCGAGCAGCAATGCCGGTCGCTTGACCAGGCCGAAGCGCTCGAAGGGCGTGACGTCGGCAAAGGCGACCGGCATCGAGCCGAAGCGCACCTGGCCGACCGTGACATTGGGCACCTGGGTATAGTCCGCCGTGGTCTGGTCGCCGGTCACGCTGGTCAGCAGGATCCTCTGCGACCGCGGCGTGTCGCGACCCACCCGCTTGCGCAGCGCGCTGTTGCCCATCGTCACCTGGCTGCCGGTATCGAGCACCACCTGGATGCGGGTATTGTCGTAATAGGCGTCGGTCACGATCAGCTGGCCGAACACGCTCTTGGCCGTGACCACGATCTCGTCGCGGTCGCGCTTGGAAAAGGCGTTGCGCTTCGTGCTGGGGCGCACGGCCATCACGCCCTTCTCGAAGTCGATCGTGACCTGGTGGTTGCGCAGCGTGTCGATGCCGAGCAGGCCGAGCGCGCCAAGGTTGCGCGCCTCCAGCGCGGGAGCGATGATGGTATGCTGCTCGCCGATCGACTTGATGCTCAGCCCGGGGACCAGCACGGTGTTGACCGTGTCGCGGCCGGTCATCGAGGTAATCACCACCGGAGAGGAAGCGCCGAGCTTCAGCGAGCCGGCAAGCTCGCGCGATACGACCGTGCGCTCGGCACCGGTGTCGATGATGAAGTTGTAGGGGCCGCTCGTCCCGACGGCCACCGGAACGGTCAGTCGCGCGTCGAGCTCGCCCAGCGCCAGCAGCGTCGCCTCGACATCCTCCGGGCTGGGCATGGTCAGCTCGGGATCCTGGGGCGGCGGGGTGCGCTCGCTCGGATTCTGGAGGTCATGGGCTCCGGCGGTTGCGGCCAGCGGGAGCAGGAGAAGCGCTGCGAGCCTGTTCATGCCTGTGAAGGTACACCCATCCATGCTGCGCAGCAATTGTCTGAATTGTGTCTAATCGAGCCGCATCGCCTCCGCCGCGATGTCCTCGGCTTCCATCAGCAGCGCGTCCTCGGTCATGCCCTGGGCGACATTCTCGCGGCCGATCATGATGAGGACGGGCACCGCCATCGGCGACACGCGCGGCAGATCGACATGCAGCATCGTGTCGGCGGCGGTATCGAGCAGATGGCCTAGCCGACCGACATCGGTCATCCGCGCCCGCGCATCGGCCCAGGCGGCGCGCAGCAGCAGGTGATCGGGCTCGTACTTGCGCAGTACGTCATAGATCAGGTCGGTCGAGAAGGTGACCTGGCGCCCGGTCTTCTTCTTCCCCGGATGCTGGCGCTCGACCAGCCCGCCGATGATCGCCACTTCGCGGAAGGCGCGCTTGAGCAGAGCCGAGCCCTGCACCCATTCGACGAACTCATGCTCGAGGATGTCGGGCGAGAACAAGGCGGCCGGGTCCTCGATCTTCTCCAGCCCGTAGACGGCAAGCGCATAGTCATTGGCGACGAAGCCGAGCGGCTTGAGCCCCAGCGCCTCCATCCGCCGAGTCACCAGCATGCCGAGCGACTGGTGCGCGTTCCAGCCCTCGAAGCTGTAGACGACCATGTGGTGCTTGCCCTCGTGCGGGAAGGTCTCGACGAGCAGCTGGCCGGGCGCGGGGATCGCCGAACGACGTTCCTGCACCTCGAGCCATTCGCGGACATCATCGGGAAAGCGCCGCCATTGGCTGCGGTCGTGCAGGAAATGGCGAACCCGCTCGGACAGCGTCGCGGTGATCGCGAGGCGCGCGCCCATGTACGAGACATAGCGCGCGGGCTTGGCGGTAGCGCGGACGATCAGGTCGGTCAGCTCGACGCGCTCGACCTCCACCGCCATCCCGGCGAAGACGAAGGCGTCGCCGGGCGAAAGCTGGGTGCCGAACGCTTCCTCGACCTTGCCGAGCCGCCGGCCATTCTTGAAGCGCACCTCCATCATCGGCGATTCGACGATGATGCCGGCGTTCAAGCGATGCTGCGCAACAAAGGCCGGGGTGGTCACCCGCCACAGCCCGTCCCGGCCCTTGGTCAGCCGCTTGAACTTGTCATAGGCGCGCAGCGCATAGCCGCCATCGGCGATGAAGCTCAGCACCCGATCGAACGTCTCGTCGGGGAGCGCCGAATAGGGCAATGCTGCGCGGATTTCGTGCAGCAACTGGTCACGGTCGAAAGGCGACGCGCAGGCGCAGGCCATGACATGCTGCGCCAGCACGTCGAGCGCGCCGGGGCGGAAGACGTCGGGATCGAGCTCGCCCTGCTCGACGGCGTCGAGCGCGGCGCGGGCCTCGAGATACTCGAAGCGGTTGCCGGGCACGAGCACGGCTTCCGAGGGCTCGTCGAGCCTGTGGTTGGCGCGGCCGATGCGCTGGAGCAGGCGCGACGAACCCTTGGGCGCGCCCATCTGGATCACGCAATCGACATCGCCCCAGTCGACGCCGAGATCGAGGCTGGCGGTGGCGACCAGCGCGCGCAGCTGCCCGTCCGCCATTGCCTGCTCGGCACGCTGGCGGGCCTCGAGGCTCAGGCTGCCATGATGCACGCCGATCGGCAGCTTGAGCTCGTTGACCTTCCACAGCTGCTGGAAGACCAGTTCGGCCAGACCGCGGGTGTTGCAGAAGACGATGGTCGTCTGGTGCGTCTCGATCTCGGCCATCACCTGGGGGATGGCATAGACGCCCGAATGGCCGGCCCAGGGGACCCGGTCCTCGGGCAGTAGGATCGCGATATTGGGCTCGGCGCCCTTCTCGCCCTGCACCAGGGTGACCGTATCGATATCGCCATGCGGGGCCAGCCAGGCGCGATAGCCGTCCGGATCCGCGACCGTAGCCGATAGCGCCACCCGGCGCAGGTTTGGGGCAAGCCGCTGGAGGCGGGCCAGGGCGAGGGCGAGCAGGTCGCCGCGCTTGCCGGTGGCGAAGGCGTGGACCTCGTCGATCACCACCGTCCGCAACCCCTCGAACATCGTCAGGCTGTCCTCATAGGAAAGCAGCAGGCTGAGCGATTCGGGGGTGGTCAGCAGGATCTGCGGCGGCCGCGCGCGCTGGCGGACCTTCTTTTCCCAGGGTGTGTCGCCGGTACGGGTCTCGACGCGGATGGCGGCGCCCATTTCCTCGATCGGGGTGAGCAGGTTGCGCTGCACATCGACGGCCAGCGCCTTGAGCGGCGAGATATAGAGTGTGTGCAGCCCGTCGGCGGGTGCTTCGATCAGCTCGGCCAGGGTCGGCAGGAAGCCCGCCAGCGTCTTGCCCGCGCCGGTCGGCGCCACCAGCAGCGCATGCTCGCCACGCCGGCCCGCTTCCAGCATCTCGAGCTGGTGGCGGCGCGGCGCCCAGCCACGGGCCGCGAACCAGTTCGACAATGTTGGGGGGAGCTGGGAACCGGCGGCCATCCCGACCATATAGGCATGATGGCGAAGCTCGGCGACTGGATCGATCCTAGACCCACCGGCATCTATCTGCCGGCGGCCGATATCTGGATCGATCCGTCGCAGCCGGTCCGCCGCGCGCTGGTCACCCACGGGCATGCCGATCACGCCCGGGGCGGCCATGAGGCGGTGTGGGCCACGCCCCAGACGCTGGCGATCATGGAAGCGCGCTACGGGCCGCAGAGCGGCAATCCCGTTGCCTATGGCGAGCGGATCAGCATGCACGGCATCGATATCCGTTTCGTTCCTGCCGGCCATGTCCTCGGCTCGGCGCAGATCGTGCTCGAGCATCGCGGCGAACGGATCGTCGTCTCGGGCGATTACAAGCGCCGCCCGGATCCCACTTGCGCGCCGTTTGAGCCGGTGCCCTGCGACGTGTTCATTACCGAGGCGACGTTCGGGCTCCCTGTCTTCCGCCATCCCGAGACGCATGACGAGCTCGACAAGCTGCTTGCCGCGCTCCGCGCCAATCCGGAGCGCTGCGTGCTGGTGGGTGCCTATGCGCTGGGCAAGGCGCAGCGGGTGATCTCCGAGCTGCGGGTGATGGGGTTCGACGATCCGATCTACCTGCACGGCGCGCTGCAGCGGCTGTGCGACCTCTATGTCGAGCAGGGCGTAGACCTTGGCGAGCTGCGCCCGGCCACGGGCGTCGCCAGGGCCGAATTGCAGGGGCGGATCATCCTCTGCCCGCCCGGCGCGCTCAATGATCGCTGGTCACGCCGGCTGCCCGATCCGATCACCGCGATGGCATCGGGCTGGATGCGCGTCCGCCAGCGTGCCCGGCAGCGCAATGTCGAGCTGCCGTTGATCCTGTCCGATCATGCCGATTGGGACGAGCTGACCCGCACGATCCGCGAGCTGGAGCCCCGCGAAGTCTGGGTGACGCATGGGCGGGAGGATGCGCTGGTCCATTGGTGCCGGCTCCACCAGGTCAAGGCCCGGGCGCTCGACCTGGCCGGATTCGAGGATGAGGACGACTGATTGCCCACTGCTCCTGTTACCGATACCATTCCCGGCAAAAGACAGGAGAGGGACAAATGAAAGCAGTGAAGCTGGCGGCGATTGCCGCGGGACTGACGCTGGGTGCCGGCGCGGCGCAGGCGCAGCAGGGATCGACCGGGCCGGGCATGCCGGTGCTGGTTGGATCGGTGGACGCGCCGGAGCTCAAGGGACCGGACGACAGCGCGGCGCGGATCGACAAGGCGGTGCGCGATTCGCGCCTCGACGCCGAGAAGCCGAAGACGGCGCGGGCGGTGCCCGCCAAGCCCGGGGACGTCACCGCCGGCAGCGAAGTGCGCGATTCGAAGGGCGTGGTGCTCGGCAAGGTCGAGTCGGTCAGCATGGCCGCCGCGGTGATCGTCGCGGAGGCGGGCAAGGTCGAGGTGCCACTCGAGGCGTTCGGCAAGAACAACAAGGGATTGCTGCTCGCGCTGACCAAGAAGGATTTCGATGCGATGGTCGCGGGGGCCAACAAGCCGGCGAACTGATCAGGCGGCGGCGCGATCCGTGCCGGCGAACAGCCAGGCTTCGGCCGTCGCTACATCCTCGAAGCAGCGGGCATAGCGCTGGTCGAGCGCGCGATTCAGCTGGGTGCGGGCCAGTGTCTTGCCCATCACGAAAGCCAGCCGCCGCGAGCGATAGGCGGGGTCGGCCAGCATGGTGCGGAACGTCTCGACGCTTTCCTGCGCCTGGATCTTCATCTCGCGCAGGTCATTGAGCGTGAGATGCTGGTTGGGCCCACAGGTCAACCGGCCATGGGCGGTGGCACGCTCGACGAGAAAGGCGTCGATGTCCTCAGTCGTGAAGAAGCCGCGCATCCGGATGCGGACGAGATCGCGCTCGGGCTCGACGTCGATGGTGAAATCCGCGGACATGGCACCTGCGATAGCGTTATCCACCTACCAAAATCCTAAGGCGCACCTTCCCTAGCGCCGGGCCGGCTTCGACCATCCGAGCGTCGCGACCACCGGATAGTGATCCGAGGGATAGAGCGGGCCGTTGTGGGTATCTATCGTGCGATAGCCGCGCACGGTGAAGCCGCGGGTGAAGATCCAGTCGATCCGGCGATCGGGCACGCCCTTGAAGGCGTGGAAGGTCGCTTCCGGGCCGACCGGCCTGGCGACGGCGCCGCGGGCATCGGCCAGCGTCTCGCCGAGCAGCGCGTGCGAGGTCGATTCGGGGACGGTGTTGAAGTCGCCGGTGAGCACCACCGGCACGCCCTTGGGCAGGGCGGCGATCCGTGCCTGAAGCAGCCGCGCGCATTTCTCGCGGGCCGCCTCGTCCTCGGCGCGATAGGGGAAATGGGTGTTTAGCAGGTAGAATCGCTTGCCGGCCCGGGTCTCGAACAGGCCCCAGGTGACCATGCGCGGATAGAGATTGCCCCAGCTGATGCTGGCCGGCACCTCGGGCGTGTCCGACAGCCAGAAATCGCCATGCTCGATCAGCTTGAGCCGGTCGCGGCGATAGAAGACGCCCATATGCTCGTCGGCATGGCCGCCGCGGCGATCGATCCCGAACCAGCTATAGCCGGGCAGGCGCTCGACCAGATAATCGCCCTGGAGCTTGAACAGCTCCTGCGTGCCGATCACGTCGGGCGCTGCCGCGGCGATCGTCCCGACGAACAGGTCGCGGCGCTTTTCCCAGATGTTCGCGCCGTCCGAAGGGGCGGGGAGGCGGACGTTGAAGCTCATCACGACGAGCCTGTCCTGCGCCTGTACCGCCATCGGCATGAGCAACGCGAGCACCAACCACAGGAATCGAATCAACCCACGCCCTCCAATGCCTTTTGCCGGCGGCGCTGCACCGAGCTGCCGATCCCCATCGCCTCGCGATATTTCGCGACCGTGCGCCGGGCAATGTCGAAGCCCTTGGCGTTGAGCAACTCGACCAGCGTGTCGTCGGACAGGATCTTCTTGGGATCCTCCGCCTGGATCAGCGTGCGGATCGCGTTCTTCACCGCTTCGGCCGACACCGCGTCGCCGCCCTCGGACGACTGGATCGCCGAGGTGAAGAAGTATTTGAGCTCGAACAGCCCGCGCGCGCAGCTGAGATATTTGTTCGAGGTGACGCGGCTGACCGTCGATTCGTGCATCTCGATCGCCTCGGCGACCTGGCGCAGCGTCATCGGCTTGAGGTGCGCGACGCCCTTGAGGAAAAAGGCTTCCTGCTGCTTCACGATCTCGGATGCGACCTTGATGATCGTGCGCTGGCGCTGGTCGAGCGCCTTCACCAGCCAGTTGGCGCTGGCCAGCATGTCGGACAGCCAGGCCTTGCTCGCCTTGTCCTGCGGGCCGGCGGAGACTTCGGTGTAATAGGCGCGGTTGACCAGCAGGCGGGGCAGGGTCGCGGCATTGATCTCGACCGCCCAGCCCATGCCGCGGCGCGCGACGAAGATGTCCGGGGTAACCGCGAGCGTGGGTTCGCCGCCATAGCGGCAGCCGGGCTTGGGGTCATAGTTGCGCAGCTCGCGGATCATGTCCGCCAGGTCCTCGTCATCGACGTCGCAGATGCGCTTGAGGCGGGGCAGGTCGCCGCGCGCGACGAGATCGAGATTGTCGATCAGCCGTGCCATGCAGGGGTCGTAGCGATCTGCTTCCTTCGCCTGCAGCGCTAGGCACTCGGCGAGGTTGCGCGCGCCAACGCCGGTGGGGTCGAAGGTCTGGATCGTCGCCAGCACGCCCTCGACCCGAGCAAGCGGCACGTTCAGCCGGTTGGCGATGTCGAGCAAGGGCGCGGTGAGATAGCCCGCCTCGTCGATCTGGTCGATCAGGTGCGCGGCGATGAACAGGTCGCGGCCGTCCACACTGGCGCCCGCCTGCGCCATCAGGTGATCGGCGAGGCTGAGGTCGGCGCTGCCGAGATTGTCGAAGTCCGGCCCATCCTCGGGCGCGCCGCCGCCGCTCGCGCCGGTGAGACCCAGGCTGCCGTCCATCCCCGCGCCGCCCAGCGTGTCGCTGCCGCTGTCGTGGTGGAAGGTTTCGGCGGCGAAATCCACGTCGAGCGCGGCCTCGCCCGCCGCCTCGCCGCCGCCGGCGATCAGCTCGCTGGCATCGGCCGGGCCGTCGCGTTCCTGGAAATCGCCATCGGGCTCGGGCGCATCGGCCGGTTCATTGTCACGCTCGTCATTGCCGGTACCGCTGCTTTCGAGCAGCGGGTTCTTCTCCAGCTCCTCGGCGATGAACGTCTCGATTTCGAGGTTGGACAGTGCCAGCAGCTTGATCGCCTGCTGGAGCTGCGGCGTCATCACCAGCGATTGCGACTGGCGCAGATCGAGGCGAGGCGCGAGACTCATCGGCGATTAGAGCTCGAAGCTCTCGCCAAGATAGAGGCGGCGGACATTCTCGTCGCGGACGAGATCGCCCGGGGAGCCGGCGAACAGCACCCGGCCATCATAGATGATGTAGCCGCGATCGACGATGTCGAGCGTCTCGCGGACATTGTGATCGGTGATCAGCACGCCGATGCCGCGCTGCTTGAGCTGGATGATCAGGTCGCGAATGTCCGAGATCGAAAGCGGATCGATGCCGGCGAACGGCTCGTCGAGCAGGATGATCGTCGGGTCGGCGGCCAGCGCGCGGGCGATTTCGGCGCGGCGGCGCTCACCGCCCGACAGCGCCATCGCCGGCGCGGCGCGCAGCCGGGTAAGACCGAATTCGTCGAGAAGCTCGTCCAGCCTGCGTTTGCGCGCCGCCTTGTCGGGCTCGGCCAGCTCGAGCACTGCGGAGATGTTGCCCTCGACGCTGAGCCCGCGGAAGATCGAGGTTTCCTGTGGCAGATAGCCCAGGCCGAGGATCGCGCGGCGATACATCGGCAGGCGGGTGATGTCCTCGCCATCGAGCATGATGCGGCCGCTGTCGGGCTTCACCAGGCCCATCACCGAATAGAAGCAGGTGGTCTTGCCGGCGCCATTGGGGCCGAGCAGGCCTACGACCTCGCCGCGGCCTACCGAGACCGACACGTCCGTCAGCACCACGCGCTTGTCGTACGACTTGGCGATCGAGACGACCGCAAGCCCCTTGTCGGGCAGCGGCGCCGGATCGGCGACGGGCGTTTCGAGGGTGGCGACGTCGGTCATACGTGGTTCCTGTATGGACGGTGCGCGTTACCGACGGGTTTCCCGCAGCCGTTTGGCAGGATTCCTGCATGAAGACGGCGGGGAAGGGAAGCCCCGAGCGGCGTGCCGTGGAAAAAGGGCGATTACTGTTTCGGAGCCGGGGTGGCGGAAGGTGCGGGGGCGGTGGTGGCGCTGCCGGCGCGCTTGGGCACCGAGAAGCGGCCGGTCACGCGGCCGCCGCGGCTCTGCACGCCCGGCGTGCCGGAGGTGCCGCTCGATCCGCCGACGCCCGATCCGTCGATCGTCGCCCGGCCGGTGTCGAGGTTGATGACCAGGCGACCGCCCGAGACGTTGTTCGGCCCCTGCTTGAGCGTGACGCCGCCGACCATGGTGATGATCCGCTTGTTGACGTCATAGACGGCATATTGGCCGGTCGCGCTCTGGTCGGGCCGGGTGATGGTGACACCGCCCGAGGCGTCGAGCCGCGACACTTCGGGCGAGCCATCGGTGATCTGGCCGGTATAGGCGAGGGTGACCCGCGCGCCGGTGAGCGTCATCTCCGCCTGCTTGATGCGCACGCCGCCCGACAGGATGACCCGGTTGGCCTTGTCCTGCAGCTCGATATGCTGGGCGTCGAAATCGATCGGCGCGTTGCTGTCGTGCCGCTGCTGCGCAGCCGCGGGCGACGCGGCAAGCAATGCCAGCGTGAAGCCGATCGGAAGCAGGGCAGTCGCACGGATCATGTTCTAGCGCCTATTCGCGCGCTTGGGGGTAATCCGCAAGCGTGCATTGCCATCTAGGGAGATGGTGCGGTTTTCCAAGTCGGCAGTCAGCTTGTTGGCGCTGAACACGCCGGTCGGCGTCTTGCCGGTTACTGCGCCGCCGCTTTCCATCTTGCGGGTCTTCAGGTCGACGGTGGCGTTGGTGGTGTCGAGGACATAGCCGTCGGTCGTCTGGAACTTGATCGGCCCGTCGGACGACACCTGTTCCTTGTCGAGATCGTAGTGGCCCCGATCCGCCTTGAGGGTCGCCGGACCCTCGGGCAGGTTGATCTCCGCGTTCAGGTCGCGCAGCTGCACGATCGGCTCGGCTGAACTCTTCTGGATCGCCGAGCCCGCATTGAGCCGGAACGCCTGGCCCTTCGAATCCTCACCGCGATACACGGCCGATTCGAGGCGGAGCCGCTCGGTGGCCATGTCGACCTTGTTCTTGTCGAGCACGAAGCTCACATCGCCCTTGGTGAGCAGCGGCGCGAGGATCAGGAAGGCCGACAGCACGCCGATGCCGACGGGCAGGAAGATCAGCGACAGGCGCACGACGCGGTCGTGCGCGCTGCCGGGATGCGCCCAGCCGCGCTTCTGAGATTTCAGCCGGGCGGCGACCTCGGACATCAGATATGCGCGAAGATGTCGGTTTCGGGCCAGCCGGCCAGGTCGAGTTCGGCGCGCCAGGGGAGGAATTCGAAACACGCCTGGGCGAGGTCGGTCCGGCCTTCGCGTTCGAGGCGCTTGTCGAGTTCTTCCTTCATCGCGTGCAGGTAACGCACGTCGGACGCTGCGTATTCACGCTGCGCCTCGGAAAGTTCGGGGCCGCCCCAGTCCGAGCTCTGCTGCTGCTTCGACACCTCGACGCCGACCAGCTCGCGGACCAGCTCCTTGAGGCCGTGGCGATCGGTATAGGTGCGCACCAGGCGCGAGGCGGTCTTGGTGCAATAGACCGGCCCGGCGATGACGCCGAGGTAGAAGCGGATCGCCGCCAGGTCGAACCGGGCGAAATGATAGAGCTTCAGCCGCTCGGGATCGGCGAGCAGCATGCGCAGGTTCGGCGCGTCATAGCTGGAGCGCGGGCCGAAGCGGACGAGATGCTCGTCGCCGGAACCGTCGGACAGCTGGACGACGCACAGCCGGTCGCGCGGCGTGATCAGCCCCATCGTCTCGGTGTCGACGGCGATCGAGGCGCCCGGCGCGAACAGGCCCTCGGGGATATCTTCTTCGTGGAAATGCACAGTCATCCGGGTCGCCTAGCCCTGTTCGCCGCCGGGCTCAATGGCCGGAGGTGCATGCTTCGCCGCCTGCCTGCGCGCGCGGTTGGTGCGCGCCCAGATATTGAGCCCCTCGACACCCGCCGAAAAGGCCATGGCGGTATAGATATAGCCCTTGGGGATATGCGCCCCGAACGCTTCGCCGATCAGCACCATGCCGATCATCAGCAGGAAGCCGAGCGCCAGCATCACGACGCTGGGATTGCGGTTGATGAAGTTGGCCAGCGGATCGGCGGCGATCAGCATCACCGCCACCGCGGCGATCACCGCGACGTACATGATCTCGACATGCTCGGTCATGCCGACCGCGGTCAGGATCGAATCGACCGAGAAGACGATGTCGAGCAGCAGGATCTGGACGATCGCGGCCGTGAAGGTGATCGAGGCGACCTTCTTCTTGTCGAGCAGCTGGTCCGCCTCGCCCGGCGCATCGGCGTCGACCGAATGATGGATCTCGGTCGTCGCCTTCCACATCAGGAACAGGCCGCCGGCGAGCAGGATCAGGTCCTTCCAGGAGAAATCGGTCTCGAAGCTGGGCAGGCCATGCGCGTCGAGCGGGCCGGTCAGCCCCAGGCTGAACACGGTGTTCTTCAGGCTGATGATCCAGCTGATCGCGGTGAGCAGCGCAAGCCGCATGACCAGGGCAAGCGAGATGCCCACCCGGCGGGCGCGCTGACGCTGTTCCTCGGGCAATTTGTTCGAGAGAATCGAGATGAAGATCAGGTTGTCGATGCCGAGCACCACCTCCATCACGACAAGGGTGACGAGCGCGGCCCAGGCGGCCGGACTGGCGAGCAATTCGGTGATCGCGTCCATGGCGAACAGCTCTGCCCTGCGACGGAATGTGGCGCAAGCGCTGCGATTAACGATAGTTCGGCCATTTCAAGTCGAATTTCGTTCGCTCGCTGTACGATTTTGGGCTATGGCCGATTCCATGGCGCAAGTTTTTGCGCTGGAAGACCTGCGTTTTTCGTCCGGCGCTTGGCTTTTGATTTGATTTGTGGGCGAACCGGGAAGACGAACAGGGCATGAGTTTCGATAGAGGGCGCCGTGGGGATCGCGGCGGACGTGGCCGCGACAAGCGTGATGGCTTCGGCGGCGATGATTTTGGTGGCGGCAGCAGCTTCGGCGGCGGTTTCGAGGATCGCGGCGGTTTCGGCGGCGGTGACCGATTCGGTGGCGGTGGCGGCGGTGGTTACCGCGGCGGCGGTGGCGGCTTCGGCGGCGGCGGCGGTGGCGGTGGTTACCGCGGCGGCGGCGGTGGCGGCTTCGGCGGCGGTGGTGGCGGCGGCTTCGGCGGCGGCAACCGTATGCCCCCGCAGGTCATCGGCGAAGGCACCGGTGTCGTTAAGTTCTTCAACGCGCAGAAGGGCTTCGGCTTCGTCGTTCGCGATGATGGCGGCGAAGACGTCTTCGTGCACATTTCGGCGGTCGAGCAGGCAGGCCTCACCGGCCTGGCCGAAGGCCAGCCGCTTGGCTTCACGCTTGTCGATCGCGGCGGCCGTATCTCGGCTACCGAACTGAAGATCGACGGCGAGCCGATGCCGGTCGAAGAGCGCGCACCGCGTGAAGATCGCGGCGATCGTGGCGGCTTCGGCGGCGGCGACCGTGGTGGCCCGCAGCGTCAGCTGACTGGCGAGAAGGCGACCGGTACGGTCAAGTTCTTCAACGCCATGAAGGGCTTCGGCTTCATCCAGCGCGATGATGGCCAGCCGGACGCGTTCGTGCACATCTCGGCCGTCGAGCGTGCCGGCATGCCGACGCTCAACGAAGGCGACCGTCTCGAGTTCGAACTCGAAGTCGATCGCCGCGGCAAGTATGCCGCGGTGAACCTCACGCCGCAGGGCTGAGATCAGCCTTCAGGCAGACAAACAAAGGGGCCGGGCGGAAACGTCCGGCCCTTTTGCTTTTGGGGGGAGGCGCATGGTGTTCGGACGGATGCGCGCGCAGGCGGTGATCTGCGTCGCGGTGCTGGTGTTGCCAGGGTGCAGCCCGAACCCCGCGCAGGATCCCGCGACGCTGGCCGCGATTCGTGCCGAGGCACGGGCGCTCATGGCCAATCCGCACGTCGATGCATCGTCGCGAGTCCCCGAATCGCACTGGCCGCGTACGATCGGGTCGCTCCGGCCCGAATGGGTGCGGATCGACGAAGACGGCGTGGACATCCCCGTGAAGGTCTATTTCGACGACAGCTGGGGCTATTGGGTCCCGCGCGATCCTGCCAGGCTCCCCAGGCGCAGGTCCGGCTACCGGACGGTAGGCGAAGGGATCTACTGGTATCACTTCTCCTAGCCGGCGAACCTAGTCCCCAAGCAGCTCGTGCAAGGGCAGCGCGGGGGTGAACTTGCGGCGGCGCTTGAAGAAGCTGGTCTCGTAGCGACGCACCACCGGATCATTGCCGAGCAGCGAATCGACCAGCGCGTTGAACGCATCCATGTCGCGGGCGCTCACCACCAGCACCAGGTCGAAGCTGCCGGTCACTTCGGCGACGAGCTGGACGTGCGGGCTGGCGATCAGCCGGCGCTGGAAGCCTTGCAGCGCGTCGAGCGAATGCCGATCGAACTGGACATGGACCAGCGCTGATAGGAACGGGCCGACCTCCTCGGAGACGATCGAGACGTCCGCGGCGATCGTGCCGTCGCCGCGCATGCGCCGGATCCGGCGGGCGATTGCGCTGGGCGACAGCGGCAGCCGTTCGGCGAGCAGGTCCGCCGTCATCAGTGCATCCTCTTGCAGCAGCGCGAGGATGCGCAGGTCCATGTCGTCATTGGTCATCGCCGCCACTATGCCAGATTTTGGCAAGCAGGCAGGCGAAATTGCGCGCCACGCGCCCGGGGTTCGGATCATAGAGTGTTGGTCAAGTAACACAGTCGGGGGATGACCCATGAAGATCGCATTCGTCACGGCGCTGGCTCTCTCGGCCGGTCTTTCCGTCGTCGCCCAGGCGCAGCAGGGCCCCGGCCCGGCCCCGGTTGCTGCGCCCAGGGCCGGCACGGCCGAGATCGTCGCCGGCATTCGCAAGGCGATCGCCGAGAACTATGTGCTCGCCGCCAAGCGTGCCCCGCTCGATGCCGCGCTCGCCAAGGGGCTCAAGTCGGGTCGCTACAATGTCGAGGATCCGGGTGAGCTGACCCGCCGGATCAACGAGGATATGTTCGCCGTCGCCGCCGACAAGCATCTGGGGCTGTCCTTCGATCCGCGCGCTTCGGCGGAAATCGCCAAGCGCGGCAGCCAGGACGACGAGATCGAGAACACGCCTTTCTTCAAGGCGCTGCTGCGTCGCGGTAATCACGGCATCACCGAGATGAAGCTGCTGCCCGGCAATGTCCGCTATGCCCGCTATGACGGGTTCGGCTGGACCGGCGACGAGAGCAAGGCGGCGATCGATGCGGCGATGGCGTTCCTGCGCGATGGCGATGCCGCGATCCTCGACCTGCGCGGCAATGGCGGCGGCAGCCCCGAGGCGGTGCGCCGGCTGACCAGCTATTTCGTGCCTGCCGGCACCAAGCTGGTGACCTTCCATATGCGCAGCGACGCGCCGACCACGTCGACCAGCGAGGCGGTTCCCGGCGGGCAGCTCAACCTGCCGCTCTATGTGCTGACCAGCGGTCGCGCCGCGTCGGCGGCGGAGGAGTTCGTCAGCCACGTCGCGCGACTCGGCTTCGGCACGCTGATCGGCGCGCCCACTGCCGGGGCCGCCTATCGCAACGAGTTCTTCGCGGTGCCGGGCGGCTATCTGATCAGCGTCTCGGTCGGCTACCCCGAGCTGCCGGGCGGCGGCAATTGGGAAGGTACGGGCGTGGCGCCGAAGATCGCCGTGCCGGTCGAAAAGGCGCTGGACCGGGCGCAGCAGGAAGCCGCACTGACGCTCGCCGCGAAAGCGCAGGGGCCGCAGAAGACCGAGCTCGAATGGACGGCGGCGCTCTATGGCGCGCGGCTGACCCCGGTGACGCCGGCGCGGGCGCTTGCCGCCTATGCCGGACGCTATGGGCCGCGCACCGTGGCGCTGGAGAATGGCGCACTCACCTGGCAGCGCGACGGTGGCCCCAAGTCGGTGCTGGTCCCGCTGGGCGGCGACCTGTTCACGCTGGACGGCGATCCGCGCACCCGCGTGCGCTTCACGGGTGAGGGCGGCGTAACCGGCGTGACGATCGAGCGGGCGGACGGGACGAGCACGCCTTCGCCCAGGGGCTAGGCGGTCAGGATCAGCGCCGCGCCGGCCAGGATCCCGGTGACGCTGAGTGCGCGGACCAGCGTCACCTTTTCGCCCAGGAAGACCACAGCGATCACCAGCGCGGTGATCATGCCGGTCTCGCGCAGTGCGGCGAGCGGGGCGACGGCGCCGAGCGCGAAGGCGTTGAGCGCCAGGCCGTAGGTCAGGATCGACAGCGCGCCCGCCGCGGTGCCCGGCTTCCACTGGGCCAGCGCGGCGGCGAAGATCCGGCCGCGCGATACCAGGCCGAACATGGTGACGATCGCCGCGCCGGAAAGCACGAAGGACCAGACGATATAGCTGACCGGCCGGGGCGCGGCGCGCACGCCATGGGCGTCGGCCACGGTGTAGCAGCCGATCATCGCGGCGGTGAGCAATGCCCAGCCGAGCCCGGCCCGGCCCAGGTGACGACCGATCACCAGCGTGGCGACCGCGCCGCCGATCACCGCGATACCCAGCGCCTCGCGCATCGGCACGGCTTCGCCGAAGACCAGGATCGCCAGTGCGGCGGTGAGCATCGGCGCGGCGCCGCGCATCACCGGATAGGCGGCGGAGAAGTCGCTGGCCTCGAAGGCGCGGACGACCGCGTAGAGATAGAGGCAATGGATCGCGGCGCTGAGGCCGAGCCAGCCCCAGGCGCCGTGCGGCAGCGGCACCAGCAAGGTGGCGGGCAGCAGGATCAGCGCGCTCGATCCGTCGATGATCGCGCGGCCGGTCATCTTGTCCTTGCCGCCCTTGAGGATGGCGTTGACCACCGCGTGGATCGAACCCGAGGCGATCATCATCGCCGGGGCGAGGAATTCGGGGCTCACAATTCGATCTGGCGGCGGCCCAGCCACAAAGCGAGGGTGATTCGCGAAACGATCGCCGAGAGCAGCACCAGCGGCACGACGATCCACAAGGTGAGCACCTGCACTTCGGACCATTGCCCGGCGACCAGATGCCGCGCGCTCGACAATGCGGTCCAGCCCAGCACCAGCGCGGCGGTCACCAGCCCGGCGAGCAGGCCGGTGCCGAACCAGCGGCGCCAGGGCAAGGCGGGGTCGCGCAGGAGCAGCAGCGCAAGCGGCACGCCGACGATCGCGGCATAGCAGACCCCGAACAGCGCGAGCGTGCCCCAGATGCGCAGGAAGCTGTCACCCGCGTTCGATCCGGCGGCGAAGATGCCCGGCAGCAGCGACGCGATCGCCGGCCCCGCCAGAACGGCGACGATCAGCGGCACGGGCGCGATGCGTTGCTCTTCCCCCATGCCGCGAGACTGGCTCAGGTGGCGAGCTTGCGCAACGTCTCGATCGTATCTGCTTCGCTGGCGGGCTTGTCGTTGCGGATCCGGCTGATCCGGGGGAAGCGCATCGCCAGGCCGGACTTGTGCCGCTTCGATTCGTGGATCGAATCGAAGGCGACTTCGAGGACGAGGCTCTTGTCGGTCTCGCGCACCGGGCCGAAGCGGTTGACCGTGTGGTTGCGCACATGGCGATCGAGCCATTTCAGCTCCTCGTCGGTGAAGCCGAAATAGGCTTTCCCCACGGGCAGCAGCTCGCCTTCCGGCGTCCAGGCGCCGAAAGTATAGTCGGAATAGAAGCTGCTGCGCTTGCCCGAGCCGCGCTGGGCATACATCAGCACGCAATCGGCGATCAGCGGATCGCGCTTCCATTTGTACCAGAGCCCGGCGCGGCGCCCGGCGACATAGGGCGATGTGCGGCGCTTGAGCATCACCCCTTCGATGGCGGCATCGCGGGCGCCGGCGCGAATCTCCTCCAGCGCGGCGAAGTCCGCGGCCTCGATCACCGCGGAAAGATCGGAGCGCTCGGGATCGAGACGAGGGACGAAGGCTTCGAGCCGGGTGCGGCGCGCGCTCCAGGGAAGCTCGCGCAGGTCCTCGTCGCCATCGAACAGGATGTCGTAGAGGCGGACGAAGGCGGGATAGTCGGCGAGCGTCCTGGCGCTCACCGCCTTGCGGCCGAGGCGCTGCTGGAGGGCGTTGAAGCTGGCTGCTTCGCCGCCCTGGAACTCGCCCTTCACCAGCAATTCGCCGTCGAGCACGCCGGGTGTGGCGAAGCTGGCGGCGACTTCGGGGAAGCTGTGGGTGATGTCGTCGCCGGCGCGGCTGTAGAGCCGGGTCTCGCCGGCGACATGGACGAGCTGGACGCGGATGCCGTCCCATTTCCACTCGGCGGCATAGTCGGCCAGATCGACGCTCTCGGCCTCGAGCGGATGGGCGAGCATGAAGGGGCGGAACACCGGCACGTTGCGCGTGGTCGGCTGTTCGCCGCGCCCCTCGGCCCAGTCGAACAGCGTTTGATAGGGCGGGGTCAGGCCGTGCCAGACTTCCTCCACCGCATCGACGTCCAGTCCGAAGGCCTGGGCGAGCGCGGTCTTGGCGAGCCGCGCGGAGATGCCGACGCGCAGCGCGCCGGTGGCAAGCTTGAGCAGGGCGAAGCGTTCGTCCGCCTCCAGCCGGTCGAGCATCGCGGCGAGGGCTGCGGGAGCGTCGGACTTCGAGATGCTCCCGAGCGTGGCGATCACCTGGGAGACGGTGAGTGGTGCGCTATCCTCGGGCGGGGGCACCGGCTCGGGCCAGAGCAAGGCGATCGTCTCGGCCGAATCGCCAACGAAGTCGCGGCTCATCGCATAGAGCACCGGATCGACCCGCGCCTCGATCAGCGCGCGGAGCAGGGCGGGCTTCACCGCGGGCAGGTCGAGCGTGCCGGTAAGCGCCGCCATTGCCCAGCCGCGGTCCGGATCGGGGGTGGCGCGGAGATAGTCGCCGATCAGCTTGAGCTTGGCGTTGCGCGAGCGTGTGTAGATCAGGCTGTCGAGAAGATCGGCAAAGGCGCGCATGATGCGCCAACGCATAGCGCAGCCGATGCGCTCCCGTTACGATGTTCGCATGCGCATTCTCCTAGGCATCGCAGCGGGCATTGCCCTGCTCATCGCCCTCCTGGCCGGCTGGGGGTATCGCGAGGCGACTCGCGATCCGATCGTCCGCCGCGGCGAGGTGGCGATGCCGGGGCTGGAGCGGCCGATGAAGATCGTGCTGCTCAGCGACATCCATATCGGCACTGCCGCGATGGGCCCGGCGCGGCTGATGCGAATCGTCGGCCAGGTGAATGCACTGAAGCCGGACCTGGTGGTGATCGCGGGCGATTTCATCTTCGGCCACGATCCGGAAGGCGCCGCCAAGCTCGGACCGGCGATGATCGCGCCGCTGCGCCAGCTGCGCGCGCCGCTGGGCGTCACCGCGGTGCTGGGCAATCACGACTATTGGACGGGAGCGCAGGCGGTGCGCGAGCAGCTCGGCAGGGCCGGGATCACCGTGCTCGAGAATGACGCGGCATTGCGCGGGCCGATCGCACTGGGTGGGGTCAGCGATGATTTCTCGGGCCATGCCGATGTAGTGGCGACGCTGCGGGCGGCACGGGCGCTGGGCAAGCCGATCGTGCTGCTCACCCACTCGCCCGACATCGCACCCGGCCTGCCCGCCGATGCGCCCCTGCTGCTTGCCGGGCATACCCATTGCGGCCAGGGCGTGGTGTTCGGTCACAATATCGCGCCGCCGGTCAGCCGCTACGGCACGCGCTATCGCTGCGGGCTGGTACGCGAGGGCGCGCGGACCGTTGTGGTCACCGGGGGCCTCGGCGCGAGCGGGGTTTCGCTGCGTATCGGCGCGCCGCCCGATCTGTGGCTGCTTACACTCGTGCCAGTTGCAATGGCGCCGACACGAAAAGCGGGTTAGGCTCACCGCTCCACCACCGGAGGGGACTCCCGTAATGAAGCTTATCCTTACTGCCGCCGCGCTTGCCTGCGCGCCTGCCGCTGCCTTTGCCCAGACCGCGCCGGCACCCGCGACGACCCCGGCACCCGCCGCGGCGCCGGTTGCTGCCGCCAAGTTCAGCGCCGACACGCCGATCGAAACGCTGTTCGCCAACGAAGCGGCCAAGGCGGTGCTGGTCGCCGACGGCCTGGGCGATGTCGAGAAGCACCCGGCCTATGACCAGTTCAAGGCGATGAGCTTCCGCGCCGTGCAGCCCTTCTCCGAAGGCAAGATCACCGACGAGCTGCTCGCCAAGCTCGACACGGATCTCGCCAAGGTCAAGTGACGTGAAAAGGGGCCGGACTCTCGCGAGTCCGGCCCCTTTCCGATTCTGCCACCTTGGGCGATCAGCCCTTGCGCGAAGCCTCGAACAGGAACCAGGCGCGCTCCTCGGCCTGGTCGGTCCATTCGTCGACGATCCCGCTGGTCGCATTGTCGCCGGCATCTTCGGCGGCCTGCTTCACCACGCGGAAGCTCTCGACCAGCTTGAGATTGTCCTCGCGCAGCTCGGCGAGCATGTCGCCGGGCGCGACGTAATCCGCATCATTGTCGGTCAGCGTCTGGCGGCGCGCGATGTCGCCGATCGAGCGCAGCGTGATGTTGCCGGTCTTGCGCACGCGCTCGGCGATCGCATCGGTGATGCCGTAGATCTGCGCCGCCTGGTCATCGAGGAGCAGGTGATAGTCGCGGAAATGCGGGCCCGACACGTGCCAGTGGAAGTTCTTGGTCTTGAAATAGAGCGCGAAGCAGTCCGCCAGCGCGCTGTTCAGCGCATCGGCGACACTCCTGGTGTCGTTGCGGTTGAGGTCGGTGGGGGTGCGGAGCGCCGCGTTCGTGTCAGCCATATCTTCCTCCCGGATAATCGGTTCGCAGGGTCAACGAACGGGATATAGGGACGGCTCCGTGCGATGCACTTGCAATTTGCCGATCTCAGAAATCGATCAGGTCAAACGGAGCGCGTTCACGCCGATCCAGCATCCGGCGACCAGGAAGGCGATGCCGCTGAGGATGCGCAGCCAGCGTAGCGGCGCGTCGCGCCAGACCCGCTCGCCAAGCACTGCGGCGACAAAGGCGACCGCGAAGCTGGCGATCGAGGCGCCCGCCGCGGCGAACCAGGGCTGGCCGCCGGTCGACAGCGCCAGGGTGAAGAAGGGCGTGCGCTCGCCGAAGGACAGGATCAGCACGCCCAGCAGCGCAGTGAAGAAGGAGCCGAGCTTCCAGCTGCTAAGCCGGTCCGGCGTCTTGCCCGATCCGATCGCACCCAGTGCGCCGAAGATCAGCGCGAGGGCCAGCAGCAGGGACTTGGCGTTGGGCGTCATCATCGGCGCCATGAAGGTGGCGGCGCCCGCCGCGATGAAATTGCCGGTCGCATGGGCGAGCCCCGCCGCGATCGCGACGGTGAGTGGCCGCCCATAACGATCGGAGAGAATCGCGGTGAGCAACGCCGGCTTGTCGCAAAGCTGGGTGATGGCGGCCAGCAGGAAGGCCGGGACCAGAGCTTCCATGGCACTTCCCTTTCGCCGGATATTGTGGCGGGCCAGGGTTAAACCCGCGTGAAGCATCCGGCGATGGGCACCCAGCCTTGACTTTTGATGGAGAATCGCACAGGTGCCCGCGTCTGGCAGCGGTGCGCTCAGCGTGCCGCTCTTTTCTTTTACAAGATTCAAGGGTTACGGGTCATGGCCAAGCCGACCACTGTCAAGATCAAGCTCGTCAGCACGGCGGACACGGGTTTCTTCTACGTCACGAAGAAGAATCCGCGTACCCAGACCGAGAAGTTCTCGTTCCGCAAGTACGACCCGGTCGTGCGCAAGCATGTCGAGTTCAAGGAAGCCAAGATCAAGTAAGCCAGGCGTCAAGCCTGCCTTGCCCCCGCTTCGCGCGGGGGATTGATCAGAAGAGAAGCCCCGGGCCCTTAGGCTGCGGGGCTTCTTCTGTGCCCGTTTCCGGTGCTTCAGGCGCGGGTTCCGGCGCTGTGGGGGCTGCAGGCGCTTCGGCCGGCATCAGCGCGCGCACTTCTTCCATGAAGCGCACCAGGCTGATCGGCTTGGAAACATAGGCGTTGGCGCCCGCCGCGCGAATCCGCTCCTCGTCCTCGCGCCCCGCATAGGCGGTAACCGCCATGATCGGGATGGCGCGCAGCTGCGAATCGCGCTTCATGTGCTGGATGATCTCGAGGCCGGTGATGTGCGGCATCTGGATGTCCATCACCACCAGCTGCGGATCGAACTCGCGCGCGCGCGTCACCGCCTCGCGGCCGTCGCGCACCGGCTCGGCTTCGAACTGGTGCGCGCGCAGCAGGTCGCAGAACAGCTTCAGATTGAGTTCGTTGTCCTCGACAACGAGCACCCTTTTTGCCACGCGCTACCCCCAGGATCCAATTTGGGCGATGTAGGCTATGGCGAGCGCGGAAACAAATGCGGAAGCGCTGGCGCTGCAGGCACTTGTCTGGACCCTGGGCGACGAATCGCGGGCCCGGCGCCTGCTCGACCTGACCGGGCTCGAACCTTCGGACCTGCGCGCGCGTGCCGGCGACGCGGTGGTGCTCGCCGCCACCCTGTCCTTCCTCGAATCATACGAGCCCGACCTTGTCGCCTGCGCCGAGGCACTCGAAATAAGCCCCGAACAACTGGTCGCCGCCCGGGCGATACTGGAACGTGCATGAAACCGCTGCTGATCACCGATTGCGATGAAGTCCTGCTCCACATGGTCCGCCATTTCGGCACCTGGCTGGGGGAGACGCATGACATAGACTTCACGCCCGATGGCGCGGATTTCGCCAATTCGATGCGCCGGCGCAGCGATTCGTCGGTGATCCAGCGCGAGGAGATGTGGGGTCTGCTCGACGGCTTCTTCCCCGCCGAGATGGAGCGCCAGACGCTGGTGCCGCATGCCCGCGAGGCGCTGGCCGCGCTTTCGGAGCGCGCCAATATCGTGGTGCTGACCAACCTCCAGGATCATTGCCGCGAGCATCGTGTCGCCCAGCTGGCGACTCATGGCATCGCGCACCGGGTGGAGTGCAACCAGGGTGGCAAGGGCTCGCCCGTCGCGCGGCTGATCGAGGAATTCGCGCCCACCGTCGCAGTGTTCGTCGATGATCTTGCCGTGCACCACGAATCGGTGGCGAAGCATGCGCCCGAGGTGTTCCGCCTGCACATGGTCGCCGAGCCGAGCCTGGCGCCGAGCGTCGTGCCGGCGCCGCACGCCCATGCCCGAATCGACGACTGGCTGGTGGCACGCGACTGGATCGAAGCGCGCTTCGACGCAGGCTTGACCGCCGACGCGGCGAGTGGTTGAGCAGGGGCATGACCACGCATGTCGCCCGCAAGCTCGAAGAGCTTGGCCTCACCCTTCCCGAAGCCGCGGCACCGGTTGCCGCCTATGTGCCGGTGGTGGAGGCGAATGGCCTGCTCCACATCTCGGGCCAGCTTCCCTTCAAGGACGGCGCGCTGATGGCCGGCCGGCTGGGCGAGGACCGCGACCTGGCATTCGGTACCGAAGCCGCGCAGCGCTGTGCCCTGATGCTCGTTGCGCAGATCCAGAAGTATCTGGACGGTGACATCTCGCGGGTCGAGCGAATCGTGAAGCTCGGCGTGTTCGTGAACTCGGCGGCCGATTTCACCGACCAGCCCAAGGTCGCCAATGGCGCTTCGGAACTGATGCAGGCGCTGTTCGGCGATGCCGGCAAGCATGCCCGCAGCGCGGTGGGCGTGCCCACCCTGCCGCTTGGTGCCGCGGTCGAAGTGGACGCGATCGTCCAGATCCGCTGATTTTACCGTAGCTTGGCATAAGGCCTGCCCGCTCGCGCGGGTGGGCCTTTTTCATGTGCGCGCGGCCGCCTGTTGCTGGTCAGCAACAGTTCGTCACGATCCCGTGACGGAACAGCAATTAATGTTGTGCGGTGCAGCGGCGCCCGTCTAGAAACAGGGCGTACCCGCAAGCAGCGCAGGCTCTCGAGCCGCATGACGCCGCACCGGGCGCAGCAGGCGGGAACCCTTTTGAATAAACGGGAAGGGTATTCCATGCGCTACACCATGATCAGCCTCGCCGCTCTTGCGGCAGCTGTCGCAGCCACCCCCGCGATGGCCCAGGATCAGACCGATCCGGCACCCGCCGTGACGATTAGCGGCAGCGTCGCCGTCGTCAGCGACTACAAGTTCCGCGGCATCTCGCAGACCGACGGCAATTTCGCCGTGCAGGGCGGCATCACCATCAGCCACGCATCCGGCTTCTATGTCTCGGCCTGGGGCTCGTCGATCGATGACTATGTCACCGTGCACGGCACCGCCCATCAGGAACTCGACCTGATCGCCGGCTACAAGCACGCCTTCGACGGCGGCGTCACCGTCGATGTCGGCGCGCTTTACTATGTCTATCCGGGCACGCGTCCCGGCTTCACCGGCGACAAGAGCGCTTCGGACTTCATCGAGCCCTATGCCTCGGTCTCCTATGCGATCGGCCCGGTCACCGGGAAGGTCACCGGCAACTATGCGCCGAAGCAGAAGGCGCTGGCGATCGACCAGGGCCAGACCGGTCTCCTGAAGAAGGAAGACAATTTCTACCTGGCCGGCGACCTTTCGGTCGCGATCCCGAAGACGCCGATCGGCCTCACCGCCCATCTCGGCCACACCTGGGGTCCGAGCTGGCTGTCGGGTCCGACCGACGAGTATACCGACTGGGGCGTGGGCGCGACCTTCACCTACAAGTCGCTCACTTTCGGTGTGAACTATGTCGACACCGACACGATTTTCATCACGCCGAGCAGCAAGGACGCGGCCAAGGGCGGCATCCTCGGCTCGGTGAGCGTCGCCTTCTAATTCGGTTGGGGGGAAGGGGAGCGCCCCGGGCGCTCCCCGCCATAGGGAAAGGCCGGCCTGCAGGGGGATGCAGGCCGGCCTTTCTTGTTTCGTGCGCTTGAGGAGCAGTGCCGCTTATTGCGGCGTGCTGGCCTTGGCATCCTTGCCGTCGCCTTCCGGCGCCGCGACGATGTCGCGGGTGGTGGTGCCCTTGTCGACCACGCTGGTGCCCGGGCTGCCTGCGGTCGAGCGCGCGCCGACATCGGCGCCGGTGCTGCCCGACTGGTCCATGACTGCCTGCTCGCCGGGGCTGCGCGCCGCCGAGCCGCCGAACATCGCGTCGAGCGCCTGGTTGGCCGGGTTGCCTTCCTGCGGACGCGGGGCGCCCGGCTGCGGCGGCACCAGCGCGAAATCGGGCGGGATCACCAGCGGCGCCTGGCGCGCGACGGCGAACTCGTCGGGGCGTGCCCGGTCATAACCCTTCTTGCCGCAAGCGGAGAGCGAGGCCGCAAGCGCGATCGCGCTCACGATGGTAACGGTCTTACGCATTGACTTCATTCTCCACAGCGGCCGGGCTTTCGCCTGCGGCCTTATCGCGCACGAGGAGCGCGCGGATCAACAGGATCAGCACGCCGATGGTAATCGCCGCATCGGCGACGTTGAAGACCAAAAACGGGCGCCATGTCCCGAAATGCAGGTCGGCGAAATCGACGACGAAGCCGAGCCGGGCCCGGTCGAGGATGTTGCCGAGCGCGCCGCCCAGCACCATGCCGAGCGCGCAGACATCGGGCAGCTTCTTCTCGCGGAACATCCACCAGATCACGCCCGCGGCGATCGCGCCGGTGAGCACCACCAGCATCCAGCGCGTCGCATCGCTGTTCGCGGCGAACAGGCCGAGCGACACGCCGATATTGGCGACGAAGCGCAGGTCGAAGATCGGCAGCACTTCCTGGACATGGTTGAGCCCGTCCAGGCCAAGCTTCTGCTGGATCAGGGTCTGGACGAACGCCAGGTCGACGCCGAGCGCGCGCACGACCAGCAGCTTCGTCACCTGATCGATGACGAAAACAAGGGCCGCCACGGCGAAGCCGATTCCACGAGTCACGTTCATTCCACCACCCCGGCACAGCGGTCGCACAAGGCGCCGTCCTGCGCAACTTCCGGGAGATGCCGCCAACAGCGGCCGCATTTATGGCGCTGGGTGGGCACGACCGTGACCGCATCACCTTTGCTCACCTTCGAGACGATGAACAGCTCGGTGAGATCCGCTTCCGATGCCGGCAGCACCGGCACGGTCACTTCGGCCTCGAGGCTGGAGCGCACCTGCTTCTCGCGGCGATAGGGTTCGATCGCTTCGGTCACCTGCTGGCGGAGCTGGCGGATCGCGGTCCAGTCGCTCTCGACCGAGGCACCTTCCGGCAGCACCGGCCATTCGAGCATGTGGACCGATTCGTCCTCGCTCGGGAAGCGGGCCTGCCACACTTCCTCGGCCGTGAAGGCGAGGATCGGCGCGGCGTAGCGGACCAGCGCGTGGAACAGCGTGTCGAGCACGGTGCGATAGGCACGGCGCTTGGCCGAGCTCTCCGCCTCGCAATAGAGGCAGTCCTTGCGGATATCGAAGAAGAAGGCCGAGAGGTCTTCGTTCATGAAGTCCGTCAGCGCGCGGCTGTAGCGGTTGAACTCGAAACCGTCAGCGGCGCTGCGCAGCTCGTTGTCGAGCTCAGCCAGCTTGGCTAGGATATAGCGCTCCAGCTCGGGCATTTCGGCCACGGGCAGGCGCTCCGCCTCGCTGAACCCGTCGAGCGCGCCGAGCAGGTAGCGGAAGGTGTTGCGGATCTTGCGATACGCGTCGCCGGTGCCGGCAAGCACTTCCTTGCCGATGCGGACGTCCTCGAAATAATCGGTCTGCGCGACCCAGAGGCGCAGGATGTCCGCGCCGCTCTCGCCGATGATCTTGAGCGGATCGACGACGTTGCCGAGCGACTTCGACATCTTGCGGCCATTGCCGTCGAGCGCGAAGCCATGCGTCAGCACCGCGTCATAGGGCGCCCGGCCGCGCGTGCCCGAGCTTTCGAGCAGCGACGACTGGAACCAGCCGCGATGCTGGTCCGAACCCTCGAGATACAGGTCCGCACGGGTGCCGGCGCCGTAGCGCGCCTCGATCACGAAGCTGTGGGTCGAGCCCGAATCGAACCAGACGTCGAGAATGTCGGTGATCACCTCATAGTACGCGAGGTCGTATTTCTCGCCCAGCAGCTGCTGGTGATCGGCCTGGAACCAGGCATCGGCGCCGCCGGTGGTGAAGGCCTCGAGGATGCGGGCGTTCACTTCGGGATCGCGGAGATATTCGCCGGTCTGGCGGTGGACATAGAGCGCGATCGGCACGCCCCAGGCGCGCTGGCGGCTGATCACCCAGTCCGGGCGCCCCTCGACCATCGCGCGGATGCGGTTCTGCGCCTTTTCAGGCACCCAGCGGGTATTCTCGATCGCATCGAGCGCGATCCCGCGCAGAGTGGCGCCGTTCGAAGCGGTCGCTTCGCGCGATTCGTCGTCCCAGCTCGTGTCGCGGGTGGCGCCGTTCGGGCGGTCCATGGGGATGAACCATTGCGGGGTGCAGCGGAAGATCACCTTGGCCTTGGAGCGCCAGCTATGCGGATAGCTGTGGGTGAAGTCGTCCGAGGCGGCGAGCAGTGCGCCGGCCTCTCGCAGATCGGTGCAGATCGGGCCGTCCGACGCGGTGAACTTCTTGTTGATCACCGATCCCTGGCCGCCGAGCCACAGCCAGTCCGGCCGGTACATGCCCGCCGCATCGACCGCGAACACCGGATCGATGCCATTGGCCTTGCAGAGCAGGAAGTCGTCCTCGCCATGGTCCGGCGCCATATGGACGAGACCGGTACCGGCATCGGTGGTGACGAAGTCGCCGGCGAGCAGCGGACGTGGCTTGGCGAAGAAGCCGCCGAGCTTGTGCATCGGGTGACGCGCGACGGCGCCTGCGAGCTGTGAGCCCGAAAAGCGGGTAACAGTCTCGTAGGAGCGCTCTTCTGCCGGCAGGGCCTTGGAGAAACGAGCAAGGCAGTCATACATCAACGCGTCTGCGGGGCCGGCCGCGACAATGAACTGGAATCCGTCATTGCGCTTGACGAGCAGGTACTCAACCTCTGGCCCATAGGCGAGCGCCTGGTTCACCGGGATCGTCCACGGCGTAGTCGTCCAGATTACCGCATGCGCGCCGACCAGCTCGGGGGCGTTCGGCGCCTCGGTGATCTCGAACGCCACATCGATCTGGGTCGAGGTGATGTCCTCATATTCGACTTCGGCCTCGGCCAGCGCGGTCTTCTCGACCGGCGACCACATCACCGGCTTGGCGCCGCGATAGAGCTGGCCGCTCTCGGCGAACTTGAGCAGCTCGCCGGCGATGATCGCCTCGCTCTCATAGTTCATCGTCAGATACGGGTTGGTCCAGTCGCCCATCACACCCAGCCGCTCGAACTGCTCGCGCTGCACGCCGACCCATTTCTCGGCATAGGCGCGGCATTCGGCGCGGAAGGCGACGGGATCGACTTCATCCTTGTTGAGCTTCTTGGCGCGGTAGGCTTCCTCGACCTTCCACTCGATCGGCAGGCCGTGGCAGTCCCAGCCCGGGATATAGGGCGCGTCCTTGCCCATCAGGCTCTGCGAGCGGACGATGATGTCCTTGAGGACCTTGTTCATCGCATGGCCCATGTGAATGTCGCCATTCGCATAGGGCGGGCCGTCGTGCAGGATGAAGCGGGTGCGGCCGGCACGCTGCGTGCGCAGCTTGTCGTACAGCCCGATCCTCGCCCAGCGATCGAGGATGGCAGGCTCCTTCTGGGCGAGGCCTGCCTTCATGGGGAACTCGGTCTTCGGAAGGAAGACGGTGTCGCGGTAGTCTTTTTCGTCGCTCATGAGTGCGCGGGAATTAGAGGAAGCCGCGCTCCATGCAAAGCAGATGTTGCGCGTGCGCTTAACCACCAATTTGGGGAACCCCGCGCGGGTTCGCGAGTCCCCTTTTCATGAACATTCCGGTCCAGAGCGTCGCTGGGCCCGGAGGCGGTGACGAGATTGCCGATCTGGCCGGGCATTATCTGCTGCTACCCGAGGCGGAGGGGCTGGCGCGGATCGACACGGAGATCGCCGCGGCCACTGCCGAATCGCGCTGGGACGACCTCAGCAAATGGCACCGCGTGCGCTTCCGGCTGATCCGGCTGCACCAGCTGGCGGTGCGCGATTCGCGCTAGCCCAGCAGCTCCCGTGCCTTTGCCGCGTCGGCGTCGATCTGTGCCTTGAGGGCATCGAGCGAATCGAACTTCGCCTCGGGGCGGAGATAGTCGATCAGCTGGACCTCGATGGTCTGACCGTAGAGGTCGCCCGAGAAATCGAAGAAATAGGGCTCGAGCAGCTCGACCGGCGGCTCGAAGGTCGGGCGGATGCCGAGGCTGGCGACGCCGCCGACCACGCGCCCGTCGGGCAGGCGTCCGCGCACCGCATAGATGCCATAGGCGGGGCGGAGATAGTTAGCGAGGCTGAGGTTCGCGGTCGGGAAGCCGAGCGTGCGGCCGACCTGGTCGCCGTGCTGGACAATGCCTTCGATCGCGAAGGGGCGGGTGAGCAGCCGGGCGGCCTCGGCCGGCCGGCCTTCGCGGAGATGGTCGCGGATGCGGCTCGACGAGACGGTCTCGCCGTCGAGCTGCACCGGCGCCACCGTCTCGGCCGAGAAACCGAGTTCGGCGCCGAGCGCGGCGAGGGTCGATACATCGCCCTCGCGGCCCTTGCCAAAGGTGAAGTCGCCGCCGGTGACCACGCCGCCGGCGCCGATCCGCTCGACCAGCCGCTCCGCGGCAAAACCGCGCGCGCTGAGTGCCGCCAGCTCGGCGTTGAACGGAAAGACCAGCATCGCATCGACGCCGGCTTCGGCGAGCAGGCGCTGGCGCTGGTCCATCGTGGTCAGGCGGAACCAGGGGCTGTCCGGGCGGAAATAGCGCTGGGGGTGCGGATCGAAGGTGCCGACGATCGCCGGCCGCCCCTCGGCGCGCGCACGCGCCACCGCATGGCCCACCACCGCCTGATGCCCCAGGTGAAATCCGTCGAAATTGCCGAGCGCGACGATCGCGCCCCGATAGCGGGGCGGGACTGCCGAGCCGCCGTCAAGCCGCTCCATCAGGCGGGCTATAGGGGGCGGGATTGGGTCTGCCAACATGCTGACCTACTCTCCCTCTCCCCTTGTGGGAGAGGGAGGGAGCCGACGCAGTCGGCGGAAGGGTGAGGGGGCAGGGGAGTGTGTCTCACTCCCCCTCATCCTTCCCACTCGGCTTCGCCTCGCGGGCCCATTCCTCTTCCCACAAGGGGAGAAGGAGTTTTCACTTCCCCGGCACGATCCCCGCGCGAATCACGCGCAGGACATTGCCGCCCATCACCCTGCGGATCTCGTCGGGGGAGAGGCCGGCATCGAGCAGCCCGCCGGTGATCGCGATCAGCTGCGACGAATCCCAGCCGGTAGTCACCGCGCCGTCGAAATCCGAGCCCAGGCCGACATGATCCACGCCGACCAGCTGGCGCACATGCAGGATCGCGCGGACGACATTGGCCGGCTCGGTGCCGCACACCGCCGCGTCCCAATAGCCGATGCCGACCACGCCACCGGTGCGCGCGACACCCTTGATCTCTTCGTCGGTCAGGTTGCGGTTGACCTTGCAGGTCGCCTGCACGCCGCCGTGGCTGGAGACGACCGGGCGCTTCGCCAGCCTGAGAATCTCGGCGACCGATTCGTGGCTCGAATGGGCGATGTCGACGATCATGCCGAGCTGCTCCATCCGCGCGAGCACCTGGCGGCCGAGCGGGGTAAGCCCGCCCTTCTTCATCCCGTGCATCGATCCGGCGACGTCATTGTCGAAGAAATGCGCGAGGCCCGCCATGCGGAAGCCCGCGGCATGGAGCTTGTCCAAATTGCCGATCTGGCCTTCCAGGTCCTGCAGCCCCTCGATCGAGAGCATGCCGCCGACGACTTTCCTGCCTGCCGCGCGATCGGCGAGCAGCTGGTCGAGCTCCTGCGGATTATGGATCACCCGCAGCTTGCCGTTCGAGCCAGCGGCGGCGCGATCGAGCTTTCGGGCATGGAACAGCGAGCGCTCGAGCAGCGAGGTCCAGGTCTTGGGTGGCTGGAGCTGGGCGATGGTCAGCAGGGTGATGTTGTCGGTGTCGCCCGAATTGGCGTCGTAATTCTGGTGCTTCGGCGTCTTGGTGACCGAGGAGAAGACCTGGAGCGCGACATTGCCTTCGAGCAGCCGGGGCAGGTCGACCTGGCCGGTGTTCGAGCGCTCGAGCAGGCTGCGGTTCCACATCAGCGTGTCGGCATGCATGTCGGCGATCTGGAGCGAGGCGTGGAGCGTCTTCACCGCGTCGCTCGGCTTGGCGAGCTTCGTCGGCACCACCTTGTTCATGCTGCCTTCGACGATCCCCGGGGCGAAGCCGAAAAAGCCGACCGCGGCCAGCACGAGGACGATCAATACGCCCCATAGGATCTTCTTCTTCATCCCGTCCGCTCCAGCGTCACGAAGCTGTAGGCAGGGCGCCCCGCTTCTTCCGGGAAATCCTCGCGCGCAACCTCGCGCCATTCAACCCCGAAAGCGGGGACATGCGCGTCCCCTTCCGGAGCGGCATGGACTTCGGTCAGCTCGATCCTGTCGGGCGTGAACAGCGCGAACACTTCCGCTCCGCCGATCACCGCGACGTCGCCGGGGCCGGCAAGCGCTAGCGCTTCCTCGGGCGAATGCGCGACTTCGGCACCTTCGGCCTGCCAGCCGCGATCACGGGTCAGCACGATATGACGCCGGCCGGGCAGGGGCGCGGGGAAGCTGTCGAAGGTCTTGCGCCCCATGATCATCGGCTTGCCCATGGTCTGCGCCTTGAAGCGTCTGAGATCGGCGGGCAGGCGCCACGGCAGCTGGTTGTCGACGCCGATCACGCCATTGTCGGCACGGGCAAGATGGAAGGAAATCACCTGCATCCGGCGACAGAAGCAGATGCGCCCCTGCATGGGAACCCGTCATGCTGAACTTGTTTCAGCATCCAACGCGCTACGGCTTCCCGGGGGGAGGGTTGGACCCTGAAACAAGTTCAGGGTGACGATTTCTCCTAAACCGCCACCGGCGCCTTGATGTGCGGTTGGGCGACGTAATCGTGGATCACGAAGTCCTCATATTCATAGGCATCGATCGAGCCCGGATTGCGCAGGATCTCCAGCCGCGGGGTCGGGCCGGGCGTGCGGCTCAGCTGCTCGCGGGCTTGCTCCAGATGATTCGAATAGAGGTGGCAATCGCCGCCGGTCCACACGAAGTCGCCCACTTCCAGTCCCGCCTGCTGGGCGAGGAGATGGGTGAGCAGCGCATAGCTGGCGATGTTGAACGGCACGCCGAGGAAGATGTCGGCCGAGCGCTGGTAGAGCTGCAGGCTCAGCTTGCCATTGGCGACATGGCATTGGAACAGGCAGTGGCACGGCGCCAGCGCCATGGCGTGGAGTTCGCCCGGGTTCCAGGCCGAGACGACCATGCGGCGCGAGCCCGGGTTGGTCCTGAGCGTCTCGATCAGTTCCTTGATCTGGTCGATATGGCGGCCGTCCGCCGCTTCCCAGTCGCGCCACTGCTTGCCGTAGACGGGGCCGAGATCGCCATTCTCGTCTGCCCATTCGTCCCAGATGCTGACCTTGCGCTCCTGCAGCCACTTCACATTGGTGTCGCCGCGCAGGAACCACAGCAGCTCGATCAGGATCGAGCGCAGGTGCAGCTTCTTGGTGGTGAGCAGCGGGAAGCCCTGGCTGAGATCGAAGCGCATCTGGTGGCCGAACACGCTCAGCGTGCCGGTGCCGGTGCGGTCCATCTGCTCGGCGCCGGTGTTGAGCGCACGGGCCATCAAGTCGAGGTACTGCTGCATGGGCCGCAGCCTAGCCCTGCCTCCGCGCGAGGCCAAGCGGGCGAGACATATCCATTGTGGAGAAACCGCGCCTCTCCTCCACGGTCCGTTCCGGAGCGGATCGCGCTTCGGGCGGGCGGTATCGACTGGCACCCGGGCGGGATGCTGTTCGGTGCCGAGAAACCACCCCTGCGCCTGGCCGATAGCGAAGCGGCGGGCGCGCTGTTCGCCCCGTTGGCGGGCGAGCGGGTGGAAGTGATGGCCTTCGCCTATCTTGACCGGAGCCAGCAGGTGCTGGGCATGCGCCATGCCCGCTCGGCCTGGCGCGACCGGCTCAGCCTGCCGATCCGCGACATCGCGGCGGACGCGATCGCTTTCCGTGCCTTTGCCGTGGTGATGGCGCACAACCATCCGAGCGGCGATCCCACCCCCAGCCGTGCCGATCGCGAGGCGACCGACCGGCTGGCCCGCGCGCTCGATGTGCTGGGCGTGCGGCTGCTCGATCATCTGGTGGTCGCCGCTAAGGGCACCACCAGTTTCCGCAGCCTAGGGTTCCTTTGATTCTTCCTTGGGCAGCACCGCCGGCGTCGCGGTCCTGCCGCTCTTGCACGCGCGGATCGCGCTCGGCTCGGGGCGCTCGCCCCTTGCCTCGAAGATCGCGATATAGCCGCCGGCCGAGGGCATCGGCTTCATCGAGACCAGGACATAGCCGACCGCGGCGAACTCGCATTTGAGCAGCTCGGGCGGGGTGCCGTGGTCCTGGGTCGGGCGATTGGCATCGACCACCACCGCCTGGCCGCCGGGGGCGAGCGCGGGGCGCAGCCGCCAGAGGAACTCATAGGGGCTCTCGATCTCGTGGTACATATGGACCATGAGCACGCGGTCGAAGCTGTTCTCGGGCAGGCGCGGATCGGCGGGCAAGCCGAGGCGGACGCTGACATTGTCGAGCTTCTCGCGCAGCACGCGCGTGGCGAGATAGTCGCGCGTTTCGGGGACGATGTCCTCGGCGACAACGCGGCCCTTGTCGCCGACGCGTGCCGCCAGGCGGACGGTGTAATAGCCCTCGCCCGCGCCGATGTCCGCCACGGTCATGTCCGGCTTGATGCCGGCCAGGTCCATCACCTGGCCCGCTTCGTTGAGACGATCGCGCGCTTCCTCGGTCGACCAGCGCGGTGACAGGATGCCGGCCACCGGCCGGTCGGCAGCGGGGAAGCCGCTATTGGCCGCAGGGACGCCCTGTTCCTTGTTGTCGATCGCCACCGGCGCGCCGCTGCACGCCGCCAGCATCAGTCCCAGGAACAGCGCGGGGCCGCGTCTCAATCGACATCCTCCACTTCGACCGTCTCGCCGGTCACCCGCTGGGATAGCGCGGCGGCCATGAACGCGTCGAGGTCCCCATCGAGCACATCCGAGGGCGCGGTGGAAGTAACACCGGTGCGCAGGTCCTTAACCAGCTGGTATGGCTGGAGCACATAGGAGCGGATCTGGTGTCCCCAGCCGATATCGGTCTTGGTGGCGTTGGTGGCGTTGGCCGCGGCCTCGCGCTCGGCCAGCTCGCGCTCATAGAGGCGGGCGCGCAGCTGGTTATAGGCCTCGGCCTTGTTCTTGTGCTGCGAGCGCTGGTTCTGGCACTGCACCACGATGCCGGTCGGCAAGTGGGTGATGCGCACCGCCGAATCGGTGGTGTTGATGTGCTGGCCGCCCGCGCCCGAGGCGCGATAGGTGTCGATGCGCAGCTCGCTCTCGTTGATCTCGACCACGATATTGTCGTCGATCACCGGATAGACCCAGATCGAGGAGAAGCTGGTGTGACGGCGCGCGGCGCTGTCATAGGGGCTGATGCGGACGAGGCGGTGCACGCCGCTCTCGGTCTTCGCATAGCCATAGGCGTTCTCGCCCTTCACCAGCAACGTCGCCGACTTGATGCCCGCCTGCTCGCCGGCATGATAGTCGATCAGCTCGACCTTGAGGCCGTGGCGCTCCGCCCAGCGCGTGTACATGCGCTGGAGCATGCCTGCCCAGTCGTTGCTCTCGGTGCCGCCGGCGCCCGAGTTGATCTCGATATAGGTGTCGTTGGCATCGGCCTCGCCCGAGAGCAGGGCCATGACCTTGTCCTTCTCGGCGCGCGCGGCGAGCGCGGCAAGGCTGGCGGTGCCTTCGACCGCCATGTCCTCGTCGCCCTCGGCCTCGGCCATCTCGATCAGCTCGGCGGTGTCGTTGAGCTCGGTCTCGATCGCACGCGTAGCGGTGATCGATTCGTCGAGCCGGCGACGCTCGCGCATCACGTCCTGGGCCTTCTTGGCGTCGTTCCACAGGGTCGGGTCCTCGACGCGCGCATTGAGCTCGTCGAGCCGGCGCAGCGCGCGATCCCAATCGAGGAACCGGCGGAGCAGCGCGAGCGACTCCTTGATGTTGTCGACATGAGCCTGCGCTTCGGCGCGCATAATCAGTAACTCCAAATCTTTTACGTCATCCCGGCGAAAGCCGGGATCTCGTGCCTCAGGCCGATCGCTCGTCGCCTGAGATCCCGGCTTCCGCCGGGATGACGATATAGTGTGCCGCGCTAGTAGATTCCGCCCTCGCGTTGCAAGAAGTCGCTGTCGCCTTCCTGCTTCTTGGGGGCGGCCTTCTTCTCGATGGCCTTGGCCTCGGGCTGTTCTTCCTGGTCGCGGCGGCCGCGGCGCTGGTCGGTCTCGGGCTTGAACGCTTCCCAGATCACGCCCGAAAGCGGATCGCTCGACGGCCAGGCGCCGGTCACCGGCTTGCCGCTGGCGCGGTCGATGCGGACCATGCGGATGCCCTGCGGCGCGGTGAAGGGAACCTTCTCCATGCCTTCGAAGGCGGGAATCGCGAACTGCTTGAAGATCGGTGCGGCGATCGAGCCGCCCTGGGCATAGCCGCCCAGGTTGGTTGGCGTGTCATAGCCGATATAGAGGCCGCCGATCATCTGCGGGGTGCCGCCGACGAACCAGACGTCGGTCGGGCCCGAGGTGGTGCCGGTCTTGCCCATCATCGGGCGGCCCAGGTCGCGCAGCACCGTGGCGGTGCCGCGCTGGACGACGCCCTCGGCGATATGAACCATCTGATAGGCGGAGAGCGGATCGAGCACCTGCTTGGCGCGGGTGACCGGGCGCGGCATCGCGCCGCCCTTCCAGTCGGGCGCGTTGCAGCCTTCGCACGGGCGCCAGTTCTCCGGCCACACCACCGCGCCCTTCCGGTTCTGGACGAAGTCGATCAGCGACGGGTTGAGTGCCCGGCCGTGGTTCACCAGGATCGAATAGGCGTTGACCATGCGGGTCACGGTCGTCTCGCCCGCGCCCAGCGCATAGCTGAGATAGGGCGGGAATTTCTGTCGCGACACGCCGATTCGCTGCATCAGGTCGACGACGTGATCCATGCCGGTCTGGTTGGCGATCTGCACCGTCATCAGGTTGCGCGACTGCTCGATGCCCCAGCGCAGCGTCTTGGGACCGGCGCCGCGGGCATTGCCGAAATTGCGGAAGCACTTCTGGCCGAGGCTGGCCCCCTGCCACACGCAGAACGGGCCATCGACCACGATCGAGGCGGGGGTCATGCCCTGCTCGAGCGCGGCGGCATAGACGATCGGCTTGATCGTCGAGCCCGGCTGGCGTTGCGCCTGGGTGGCGCGGTTGAAGCTCTGGATGCGCGAATCGAAGCCGCCCTGCATGGCGAGGATGCGCCCGGTGCGCGGATCCTCGACCACCATGCCGCCCGAGACCTTGGGGACCGAGCGCAGCGCCCATTGCCCGCCGGCTTCCGGCGCCACCGCGACGATGTCGCCCGGCTTGAACGCATCGAATGCCTGACCGCCCTTGCCGCGCACCGGCATGGTCGCGGCCCATTTTGGCAGCGTGCCGGTCGAGCCGTCATCGAAGCCGATCTGCCAGCTGTCGCCGGTACGATCGATCAGCACGCCCGCGCGCCAATTCTCGTAGTCGAGGCCGATATTGGTGTTGAGGAACGACTGGAGCCAGCTCCTGCCGATATCCGCATGGCCGATCGGCCCGGACCAGCCACGGCCGCGGTCATAGCGCAGCAGACCGTCGCGCAGTGCCTTCTGGGCATATTCCTGCAGCTTGGGGTCGAGCGAGGTGCGCACCCACAGGCCGCCCGAATAGACGCTGTAGGGGCCGGTCTCGTCGGTCTCGCCGAACTTGTCGATCAGCTGGCGGCGCACTTCCTCGGTGAAATAGCCGCCGACGCGCTCGAATTTCGGCGTCTGGCGCGGCACCGTGCCGAGCGGCGAGGCGACTGCCGAATCATGCTGGGCCTGGTCGATGAAGCCGTTCTCGAGCATCTGCCCGAGCACCCAGTTGCGGCGATCGAGCGCGCGCTGGGTGTGGCGTTCGGGATCATAGTTGGACGGGCCCTTGGGCAGGATCGCCAGATAGGCCATCTGCGGCAGGGTCAGCTGGTCGAGCTCCTTGCCGAAATAGGCCTGGCTTGCCGCCTCGACGCCGCCGGCGTTGCGCCCCAGCTCGATCGAGTTGAGGTACAGCTCCATGATCTGCTGCTTGGTGAGCACGTCCTCCATGCGCCAGGCGAGGATGCCCTCCTTGGCCTTGCGCAGGTAACTCGTCTCGTTGCCGACCAGCAGGTTCTTGGCAACCTGCTGGGTGATCGTCGAGGTGCCGCGCGGCGTGGAGCCGCTGACCAGACCCTGGAAGGCCGCGCGGACCAGGCCGGGGAAATCGACGCCGTGATGCTCGAAGAAGGTCTTGTCCTCGGCGGACATGTACGCTTCGACCAGCAGCTTCGGATATTCGGGGAAGCTCAGCTGCACGCGGCGCTCGCGGGCATAGCTGTAGATCGGCAGGCCCTCGGCCGAGCGGACATTGGTCGGCAGCGGCGGCTCGTAGTTCTTCAGCGTGTCGACCGACGGCAGGTTGCGCGCGATGAAAAGCCAGACGAGGAACACGAACAGGCCGGAGAGCAGCGCGAGCACCGCGAGGATCCGGAACCACCAGCGGTGGCGGACGCGACCGAACAGCCCCTTGAAGCCCCCGATCTCGCGCTTGATGCGCATCTTTACGCTGGAAGTGGTGGAACCGTCGGACATGCGGCTCGCGGTTTAGCAGGATTGGCCGGGGAAGGAAGCCGGGAGTCTGGCGGCTCGCCGCACGCCCCTGTTGCGGAGGGGGATTGCCCGTGATTGCCCCAAAACGGGTTTATTCCCAATGTGAAACCACTTCCCCTCGTACCCGCCTATAATGAGGGCACAAGGGGATTGAGGAGATGGTTTCACCGAGAAGCTAAAGTCCGTGACGCCATGCGCGTCGCGAAGTGGATTTCCACGGCCTTGCGCACGCTCTGCGCCACTTTCCTGCGCCCTTCGTCCGAGGCGAGGAATGCGGCGTCGGATTCGTTCGAGATATAGCCCGTCTCGAACAGGATCGAGGGCATGTCCGGTGCCTTGAGCACCATCAGCGAAGCCATGCGGTGGAAGTTCGCCTTGATCGGGATCAGCGGCTGGGCCTCGCGGCCGAGCAGCCGGGCAAAGCCCGCCGATGCGTTCATCGTCTCGCGCTGGGTGAGGTCGATGAGGATCGAGGAAATATCCGGATTCTGCGTGCCGAGATCGACGCCGGCGATGATGTCGGCCTTGTTCTCGCGCGCCGCCAGCCGTGCCGCTTCCTTGTCGGATGCGACTTCGGACAGGGTATAGACGGTCGCGCCGGAGGCATCGCCGTTGCCGGCGCTGTCGCAGTGCACAGAGATGAACAGGTCCGCGCCCAGCTTGCGGGCAAGGCCATAGCGTTCCTGGAGGACCAGGAAGCGATCGTCCTCGCGGGTGAGTGCCACGCGCACCCGGCCGGAGGCGAGCAGCGCGTCCTTGATCGCCAGCGCGGTCTTGAGCGTGAGGTCCTTCTCGCGCAGGCCGCTCGCGCCGATCGCACCGGGGTCGTGCCCGCCATGGCCGGCATCGATCACAACGAGCGGGCGGTCCGCCTCGCCATAGACGCGCGGCAGCGCGGCCGGCGGCGCGCGCCGGGGCAGCGCGATCGTCTCGCTGTAGCGGCTGTGGCCAGCGGGCTGCACATAGGAGAAGGGTGGCAGGAAGCTCATCCGGCGCTCGGCGGCGGCACGGGCGAATTGCGCGTCGTCTACGGTGCGCAACTGGAGCGTGAGCGTGCGGCCGTCGTTGCCGAAGCGGCCCTCGGTCACGATCGCCGGGCGTGCCAGGTCGAGCACGATGCGCGCGCCCTCGGCGCCTTGCGAGCCCTGTCGGATGCTCGTCACCGGCCCTTCGGCATAGGCGCGATCACCCGGCTCGGCGCCCTTGGCGTCCAGCACGATACGCTGTGGTCCAGCGAGCATGAAAGCGCTTGCCTGGGAAACGGGTGCGTCAAACCTGACGATCACCCGGTCGCCCTTCACGCGCACTTCCTGCACGACGCCCGCCCAGCTGGGGACTCCGGTCAACCAGCCGGAGAGCAAGGCGAGCAGGAACAGCACCCTGACGCTATGCCGCGCCGGGGCTCTGGGGGTCCAGCCCAAAACCATAGATTGATACTCTGAGTTACGCGTCTGCCCTGACGAGACCGGACTAGAGGGCGCGCCTCAAATCGCCGTGAAATTGTGCGGTTAATTTTCGATTCGGCATATTTTTGCCGGCAAGGCGGCAAGGGCTTGCCGGTCTGTTTGCCGCTTTTAGCCAAGGTTGCCGCGCCGTTACGGTAATGCTAGGCAGCATTGTCCCGGCCCTTGCGCCGGACCTTTCTCGCGGCCACATCTTGTCGCGACAGTTCAGGTTGACGCTCACATGAGGCAATTTCCGCAACGTCTGCACCGATTGGCCGAACCGGCCGGTCGCGTGATGGCGGCGGAGCCTGCGGACCACCGGTTCGCGCGTGCCCTGCGAGCAGCAGCAGTTTTCGAAACCCGCGAGACCGCAGCCGGCGAACCCGCCGGCCAGGGCCGCATTGTATGTCGCGCGCCTGCGCGAGCCCTCCGCAATCCAGATTCAGAGGGCTGGGGCCGGCGCGCCCGGAGAATCATAAATGACCATGCGTATGCTGATCGACGCACGCCACCGGGAGGAAACCCGCGTGGCCGTCGTCAAGGGAAGCCGAATCGAGGAGTTTGATTTCGAGTCCGCCGAGCGCAAGCAGCTCAAGGGCAATATCTATCTGGCCAAGGTAACCCGCGTGGAGCCGTCGCTCCAGGCGGCGTTCGTGGATTACGGTGGCAACCGCCACGGCTTCCTGGCCTTTAGCGAAATCCATCCCGACTATTACCAGATCCCCAAGGAAGATCGCGAAGCGCTGCTCCGCGAGGAAGCCGAGCATGCGGCCGAGGAAGCCGCGCTGCGCGCCGAGGAGGATGGCGACGACGACCACGACCATGACGACGAAGGCGGCGTGGAAGTGCTCGAGCGTCCGGTCGACGACGAGGACGGCGAAGGCGACAGCGAAGCCGATGCCGGCGAAGGCGAGGAAGCCCGCGAGGGCGGCCGTTCGCGCAAGCGCCGCGGCAAGGGCAATGGCGGCGAGGACAGCCCGGCCGAGGCCCTGCGCCAGCGCCGCATGAACCTGCGCCGCCGCTACAAGATCCAGGACGTGATCCGCCGCCGCCAGGTGCTGCTGGTCCAGGTCGTCAAGGAAGAGCGCGGCAACAAGGGCGCGGCCCTCACCACCTATCTCAGCCTCGCCGGCCGCTACTGCGTGCTGATGCCGAACACCGCGCATGGCGGCGGCATCTCGCGCAAGATCTCGTCGGCTGCCGACCGCAAGCGCCTCAAGGGCATCATGGCGGACCTCAAGCTGCCGCCGACGATGGGCTGCATCGTCCGTACCGCGGGCCTCCAGCGCACCAAGGTCGAGATCAAGCGTGACTTCGACTATCTGGCGCGCCTGTGGGACGGCATCCGCGAGGAGACGCTCAAGTCGACCGCGCCGGCGCTCGTCTATGGCGATTCGGATCTGCTCAAGCGCGCGATCCGCGACATCTATAATCGCGACATCGACGAAGTGATCGTCGAGGGCGAGGACGGCTATCGCCAGGCCAAGGACTTCATGAAGCTCCTGATGCCGAGCCACGCCAAGAAGGTGAAGCAATATGCCGACGCGGTGCCGCTGTTCCAGCGTGCCGGCGTCGAGGACCAGCTCTCGGCGATGTACAATCCCGTCGTCCAGCTGAAGAGCGGCGGCTATCTGGTGATCAACCCGACCGAGGCGCTCGTCTCGATCGACATCAACTCGGGTCGCTCGACGCGCGAGCACAATATCGAGCAGACCGCGACCGCGACCAATCTCGAAGCTGCGCACGAGATCGCCCGCCAGCTTCGCCTGCGCGACATGGCCGGCCTGGTCGTGATCGACTTCATCGACATGGATCATGGCTCGAACGTCCGTAAGGTCGAGAAGGCGATGAAGGAGGCGCTGAAGAACGATCGCGCCCGCATCCAGGTCGGTCGCATCTCGGCCTTCGGCCTGATGGAGATGAGCCGCCAGCGCCTGCGCACCGGCGTGCTCGAAGCCTCGACCGTGCAGTGCCCGCATTGCGAAGGCACCGGCCTGGTCCGCACCGCCTCGTCGGCCGGCCTGTCGGCGCTGCGCATGATCGAGGACGAGGCTGCCCGCGGCCGCGGCTCGGTGATCACGCTGCGCGCGAGCCAGGAAGCCGCCTTCTACGTGCTCAACAAGAAGCGCGCCGACATCGCCGAGATCGAGGACCGCTACGGCGTGACCGTCGAGATCCTGTCGGACGGCGAGCTCGAGGGCGCGCGCATGTCGGTCGAATGCTCCGGCCCGCCGCCGGCGCATGCCCCGAAGTTCGAGAAGCTGATCGAAGAGCCCGAGGACGACGACTACGTCGAGGAGATCGACGAAGAGGAAGAGGAGCTCGAGGAAGAAGCCGAAGCCGGCAATCGTCGCGAAGGTCGCGGCGAGCGCCGCGAGCGCGACGAGGATGGCGAGGGCCGTGGCAAGCGCCGCCGCCGCCGCCGTGGCCGCGGTCGTGGCCGTCGCGAGGAAGGCGAAGGCGCCGAGGGTGAAGCCGAGGCCGGCGAGGAAGTCGAAGCCGAAGGCGAAGTCGTCGAGGGCGAGGAAGCCTCCGCTGCCGCCGAGGGTGAAGGCCGTGAGGGCAACCGCAAGCGTCGCCGTCGTGGCCGTCGCGGCGGTCGCCGTGGCGATCGCGCCGAGGGTGCCGAGGGCGCCGAGGACGGCGGCGAAGACGTGGCCGAGGCTGCGGCCGAAGTCGCCGAGCCGGCCGAAGTCGCGCCGGAGCCGGCCGTCGAGGAAGCCGCGCCCGCCAAGCCGAAGCGCACCCGCAAGAAGAAGGTGGAAGCTGTCGAGGCCGAAGCCGCGCCTGCGGTCGAAGCGCCGGTAGAGGTCGTGGCCGAGCCGGTCGCCGAGGAAGCGCCGGCCAAGCCGAAGCGGACCCGCAAGAAGAAGGTCGAGGCCGTCGAAACCGAAGCCGCGCCTGCGGTCGAAGCGCCGGTAGAGGTCGTGGCCGAGCCGGTCGCCGAGGAAGCGCCGGCCAAGCCGAAGCGGACCCGCAAGAAGAAGGTCGAGACCGTCGAGGCGGAACCCGCCCCGGCAGTCGAGGCCACCCCGGTTGCCGAGCAGGCCGCGCCGGCGGAGTCGGTCGCAGAGGCTGATGCCGAAGCGGAAGGCGAAGGTGAAGGCGAGGACGGCACGCCGCGTCGCGGCTGGTGGCAGCGCACCTTCGGCGCCTGATCCGAGGGACTGAGAAAAAGGGGCGTCGGTCCGACAGGGACCGGCGCCCTTTTTCATGACTTCACACGCGGTTCATCGAGCCGCAGGCACGGCCAATGCCATTGATCGCCGGTGGAATTCGGAGGATACGAGGCCCCATGAAGCGCATCCTCGCCCTGCTCTCGGCCGCCTTGCTGCTCTGGATCCAGCCGGCTGTCGCCCAGTCGGTCCTGCGCGACGCCGAGACCGAGGCGCTGCTCAACGACATGGCCAAGCCGCTGTTCCTCGCGGCCGGCCTCTCGCCCGCCAATGGCAAGGTCGTGCTGATCCAGGACAGCTCGATCAACGCCTTCGTGGCCGGCGGCCAGATCGTCTATGTCCATTCGGGGCTGATCGACGCGGCCGACAGCGCCAATGAAGTGCAGGGTGTGATCGCGCACGAAATCGGCCATATCGTCGGCGGCCATGCCGTGTTCCAGAATGACGGCGGCTACACCAACATCTCGATCCTCAGCCTGTTGCTCGGCGTCGCGGCGATGGCGGCGGGCAGTGGCGAGGCGGGTACCGGCATCCTGATGGCCGGCCAGCGCGCCGCGATCGGCAAGTATCTCGCGTTCAGCCGTGTCCAGGAAAGCTCGGCCGATGCCGCCGGCGCCCGGTTCATCAACAGCGCCGGGATCAGCGGCAAGGGCATGCTGAGCTTCTTCAACAAGCTCACCGCCCAGATGCATCGCTACGGCTATTACAGCACCAATCCCGAGGTCGATCCCTTCGCCCAGACCCACCCGATGTCGCAGGACCGTGTGGAGACGCTCAAGGCCGACCTGATGAACGCGCCGAGCTGGAACAAGCCGCTCGACCAGGATCTCGAGCGCCGCTTCAAGCGCGTGCAGGCCAAGCTGCGCGGCTATGTCAGCGATCCCAAGGACACGCTGACCAAATATCCGACGAGCGACCAGTCGGTGCAGGCGCATTATGCCCGCGCCTATGCCTATCATAAGTCGGGCTATCCCGAGCAGGCGGCCGCGGAGACCCAGGCGCTGGTCAAGGCCGCGCCCAAGGATCCCTATTTCCTCGAGCTCGAAGGGCAGATCATGCTCGAATCGGGCGATCCTAGGGGCGCGATCGTGCCCCTGCGCGAGGCGACGTCGCTGTCCGGCAACCAGCCGCTGATCGCCGCCACGCTCGGCCATGCGCTGCTCGCTACCGAGGACAAGGCCAATCTGGAAGAAGCCGAGCGCGTGCTCAAGACGGCGGTGGCGCGCGACAATGACAATCCCTTTGCCTGGATGAACCTGGGCACGGTCTATGACCGCAAGGGCGACGAGCCGCGCACCGCGCTGGCCACGGCCGAGCGCGCGCATCTGATGGGCGATGTCGGCACGGCGCTGATGAGCTCGCGCGCGGCGATGTCGGGCCTGCCCCAGGGCTCGGCCGACTGGGTGCGCGCGCAGGACCTCAACATGGTCTCGCAGACCGCCTGGGACGAAATCCGGAAAAAGAAGAAGGACCGATAGAGGCAATGATCGAACGGCTTCTGCGGTCGCCGCTGGCGCTGGCCGGCGCGTTCGTGCTGTGCGCGCTGCTCGGTGCGGGCATCTTCGCGGGCATCCAGGCGCTGGTCCCCGGAATAGGCGCGCGGGGCGCGAGCGAACGCGCGATTCACGACTGGGTACTCGCCCATCCCGAAGTGCTTCTCGAATCCGTCGAGCGCTACAACCAGAAGCAGAGCGCCAATGCCGAGAAGGCTCAGGCCGACGCGGCAGCGGCTGCGGAAAAGCTCCTCCCCGCCGAGCGGCCGAAGCTTGAAGCGCCCTATGCCGGCGCCTGGGCGGGCAACCCGAACGGCGACGTCACGCTGGTCGCCTTCATGGACTATGCCTGTGGCTATTGCCGCGCCAGCCTGCCGGCGATCGAGGAACTGCTGAAACGCGATCCCAATGTGAAGGTCGTCTACCGCGAATATCCGGTGCTGGGGCCGGACAGTCTGGTCGCGGCGCGCTGGGCGCTGGCCGCGGCCGAGCAGGACAAGTTCCGCGCCTTCCACGACGCGCTGTTCGCGATGGACGGGCCGAGCGCCGCCAATGTCGAGGCGGCGGCCGGGAAGGCCGGGCTCGACATGGCCAAGGCCAGGCAGGTCATCGGATCGAAAGCGGTCGAGGGCGAGATCATCGCCAACCACAAGTTCGGCCAGAAGCTGGCGATGACCGGCACGCCGAGCTGGGTGGTCGGCGGCAAGCTGCTCTACGGCATGCGCGATTATGCCGGCCTCGCGGCGGCGGTGGCCGAGGCGCGGAAGAAGTAACGATATAAATCCTTCCCGAGCTCGCTGGGGGAGGATTTAAAGTCATCCGATTTTTGTACCGACCGGTTGCCGCGCCGCATCTGCGTGCCTAATTAGCGGGTCCTTTCCCGGCCGGGGGCATCATGACATCCATTCTTTCGATAAACGGCGTGAGCAAGACCTATGGCTCAGGCCACAAGGCGCTCGATCATGTCGACCTGGAGATCCGCCGCGGCGAGATCTTCGCGCTCCTCGGGCCGAATGGCGCGGGCAAGACCACGCTGATCTCGATCATCTGCGGTATCGTCACGCCGAGCACCGGCACGATTCTGGTCGATGGGCATGACGCGATCCGTTCCCCGCGCGAGGCGCGATCGAGGATCGGGCTGGTGCCGCAGGAGATCGCGGTCGACATGTTCTCGACTGTCGGCAGCGCACTGCGTTTCTCGCGCGGCCTGTTCGGCAAGGCGCCGAACCAGGACTATTGCGACCAGATCCTCAAGGACCTGTCGCTGTGGGACAAGCGCGATGCCAAGATCATGGAGCTGTCGGGCGGCATGAAGCGCCGCGTGATGATCGCGAAAGCGCTGTCGCACGAGCCCGACATCCTGTTCCTCGACGAGCCCACTGCCGGTGTCGACGTGTCGCTCCGCCGCGACATGTGGAAGATGATCGGCAAGCTGCGCGAGCGCGGCGTCACCATCATCCTGACCACCCATTACATCGAGGAGGCCGAGGAAATGGCCGACCGGGTGGGCGTGATCAACAAGGGCCAGCTGCTGCTGGTCGAGGACAAGGCCGAGCTGATGAAGAAGCTCGGCAAGCGCGAACTGGATCTCAGCCTGGTCGAGCCGATGGCAACGATCCCGGCGGGGCTGGAGGAATGGCATCTCAGCCTTGAGGATGAGGGCACGCGGCTGCGCTACACCTTCGATGCCCAGGCCGAGCGCACGGGCATTCCCTCGCTGCTGCGCAAGCTCGGCGAGATGGGCGTCGCGTTCAAGGATCTCGATACCTCCAAGTCGAGCCTCGAGGATATCTTCGTCGGGCTGGTCGAACAGCGCGAAACCTCCAATGAGGGAGCCGCGGCATGACCGGCATCAACTTCCACGGCATCTGGGCGATCTACAAGTTCGAGATGGCGCGCACGCTGCGCACGCTCTGGCAGTCGATCGCTACCCCGGTGATCACCACCTCGCTCTATTTCATCGTGTTCGGTGCCGGCATGGGAAGCCGCATCGCCGACATCAACGGCGTCACCTATGGCAGCTTCATCGTGCCCGGGCTGATCATGCTGTCGTTGCTCACCCAGAGCGTCGCCAATGCCTCGATAGGCATCTATTTCCCCAAGTTCACCGGCACGGTGTTCGAGCTGCTCTCGGCGCCGATCTCGGCGGTCGAGCTGGTGGTCGGCTTCGTTGGTGCTGCGGCGACCAAGTCGATGGTGATCGGCCTGATCATCCTGCTCACCTCGGGGCTGTTCGTGCCGCTGCGCGTCGATCATCCGCTGGCGATGCTTGCCTTCCTGTTGCTCACCTCGATCAGCTTCTCGATGTTCGGCTTCATCATCGGCATCTGGGCCAAGGGCTTCGAGCAGCTGAACGTGGTGCCGGCGCTGATCCTCACGCCGCTCACCTTCCTCGGCGGCAGCTTCTATCCGCTGAGCTTCCTGCCCGAGCCGTGGCGCACGGTCAGCCTGTTCAATCCGGTGGCCTATCTGATCAGCGGCTTCCGCTGGGCGTTCTTCGGCGATGTCGGCGATATCGACGTGCGCTGGAGCCTGGGCTTTGTCGTACTGTTCCTGGCCCTATGCCTTGGTCTAATCGTCACGATCTTCCGGACCGGCTACAGGCTCAAGAACTGATGACACCTTTCCCGCTGGATATCTTCACCGAGCCCGAGGACGTCGATCCCCACACGCTCGCCAACCTGGGCCCCCTGGCACCGCTCGCCGGTCGCTGGGAGGGGCGCAAGGGCATAGACCTCAACCCCAAGGCCGAGGGGCCGGAGCGGCGCGAGTTCATCGAGCGGATCGAGTGCGTGCCGATCGACCCGCAGGCCAACGGGCCGCAGCTCTTCTACGGGCTGCGCTATCATATCCACATCACCACCGAGGAAGAGGACATCACCTTCCACGATCAGGTGGGATATTGGCTGTGGGAGCCGGCCAGCGGCCTGATCCTGCAGACGCTGGCGATCCCGCGCGGCCAGGTGCTGCTTGCCAGCGGCAAGGGCGCGGCAGGCGACAGGACGATCCATGTCGAGGCGAAGCGTGGGCAGACCAGCTATGGCATCTGCTCGACCGACTTCCTCGAATATGCCTTCCGCACCGACGCCTATACGATCGACATCGCCTTCGCCGAGGATGGTGGCTGGAGCTACGACATCCACACCACGCTCGAAGTGAAGGGGCAGGGGCCGTTCGACCATCATGACCGCAATACCCTGCACCGGGTCGGCGTGGCGAAGCCGAATCCCTGGGTGCAGATCCTCGCGGCCAGGGGCGAGGCGGCGGCCTAGGCCTCCAGTGCGTCGAGGTTCGCCAGCACGCGCTGCATCAGCCCGACCAGCGTCGCCACCTCCGCCTCGGAAAGCCCGGCGGTGGCGTCGCGATTGCCCTCCTCCAGGACCTTGCGTCCGGCGGGCAGCTTGGCGCGGGCTTCCTCGGTCAGCGACACCAGGCTGCTGCGCCGGTCGCGCGGATCGGGCTCGCGCCGGATGATGCCGTCGCGCTCCATTCGCGCCAGTAATTGCGCCATGGTCGGCTGCTCGACCTTGGCCCAGCGCGCCAGCTCGCCCTGCGGCTTCGCCGATCCGTCGCGCAATGCAGTCAGTACCGGCAGCTGCGCCGTGGCGAAGCCCAGCGGCTTCAACCGCGCGTCACCGATCCGCGCCATCGCCCGCGCGATCCGGCTGAAGTAATGGCCCGGCATATGCGTTTCGGCGGCGAAGTCGATGGGCATTGCATAGCATCCTATGTTTAATGTATAGGCTCCTATGTAACTGGAGCGACTCACCATGACAACCAATCCTTCGATCGCGATCATCGGCGGCGGCCCCGGCGGGTTGATGCTGGCGCGGCTGCTGCGACGGGGCGGCCGTGCCGTCACTGTGTTCGAGCGCGATTCCCATGCCGGTGCGCGCCCGCAGGGCGGCTCGCTCGACCTGCATGCCGAAACCGGCCAGCGCGCGATGCGGCTGGCCGGGCTCGAGGCCGAATTCATGGCCGAGGCACGGCCCGAGGATCAGGGCGACCGGCTATATGACTCCGCCGGCAGGCTGGTGTTCGACCATGACGGTGCCGGGCATGACCGGCCTGAGATCGATCGCACGGCGCTGCGCACCATCCTGCTCGCCGCTCTGGCGCCGGGAACGGTGCGCTGGGGTGGCCCGGTCGAGGCGATCCTGCCGTCGGGCGCGGGCTGGGAGGTCATTGTCGACGGCAGGGCGCAGCGTTTCGACGTGGTTGTCGGCGCCGATGGAGTCTGGTCGCGGGTGCGGCCGCTGCTGTCCGACGCGGTGCCCGCCTATGAGGGCGCAACCCTGTTCGAGCTCGGCTTCGACGTGGAGCGCCATCCTCGGGTCGATGCGCTGACCGGCCATGGCAAGATGTTCGCGGCGGGCGACAACCGCCTGCTGATCGCGCAGCGCAATGGCGCCGGCCATATCCGCGGCTATGCCGGGCTGCGCGTCCCCGAAGCGACCGTGCAGGCCTGGCAGGCGCTGCCGATCGAGGAAGTTCGCGGGCTGGTGCTGGCCGAATTCGCCGGCTGGTCGCCCGAGCTGCAGGCGCTGATTGCCGAAGGCGATGCACTGGCGATACGGCCGATGGTGGCACTGCCGATCGGCCATCGGTGGGAGACCCGCCGGGGCGTCACGCTGCTCGGCGACGCCGCGCATGTGATGTCGCCGTTCAGCGGCGAGGGCGTAAACCTCGCGCTCGCCGACGCCGCCGACCTCGCCGAGGCGTTGCTCTCGAATGAGGGGTGGGAAGCAGTGGCGCGCTACGAGGCCGCGATGGCCGATCGCGCGGCGGTCGCGGCGGAGGGCGCCGCCCAGGGGCTGCGCCTCTCCATCTCCCCCGATGCGCTCGATGCGGTGCTCGAGCACTATCGGGAGCGCGTCCTCGCCTAGTTGCCGACCACCGGCAGCATGATCGCCGAGCCCGAGCACACCTTCTGCGTCGCCTTCTGGTAGTCCGCCGGCTTCGCCTTGTAGATGTTCGGCACGAAGGTTTGCGGGTTGCGGTCGATCATCGGGAACCAGCTCGACTGGATTTGCACCATGATCCGGTGGCCCTTCTTGAAGACATGATCATGGTCGCGCAGCGGGATCGACCAGTCGTTCACCTGGTTCGGCACCAGCGGCGTCGCCTTCTCGAACGACTGGAGATAGCGGCCGCGCTTCACTTCCATCGCGATCGGCAGCTGATAGCCGTTGAGGCCGCGCGCATAGGCGCCCGCGGCCGTCGGCGGCTTCTCGTAATCCTCGGGGAAGACGTCGATCAGCTTGACCACAAAGTCGCTGTCGGTCCCGCTGGTCGCCGCCATCAGGCTGGCGGTGATCGCGCCGGTCACGGTCAGGTCGGCATCGAGCGGAGCGCTGGTATAGCTCAGCACGTCCGGGCGATACTCGACGAAGCGCTGGTCCTCGGCTTCCCACCAGCGCCATTCGGGCGTGGCATAGGTCGCCGACATCGGCCGCGCACGGAACGGCACCGGGTTGGCGGGATCGGAGATATATTCGCGGCAACCCTCGCCCTGCGCCGGCGCGGTGAACGACATGCTGCCATCGGCGTGGAGATAGAGGCTCTTCTGGCTGGCACCGGCCAGCGGCCACTGGTTGTAGGTCTTCCACTGCCAGCTGCCCGACTGGAAGCTCTTCATCCGATAGTCCGGCTTGCTGCCCTTGCCGTGCAGCCAATAGGCGAAGAACGGCGCCTCCACCTCCTGCATGAACTGGGTGCCGCTATCGACGCCGAACGGGATGCGGCCCACGGCGTTGCCCGGCGAGCGCCAGCTGCCATGGTTCCACGGCCCGGCGACCATCAGCGCCAGGTTGTTGGGGTCGTTCTCGCGCTGCTTGTAGAAGATCTGCCAGCTGCCCCAGGGATCTTCCTGGTCCCAATATCCGGCGACGTTGAGCGTCGGCACGGTGGTCTTCTTCAGCGTGTCCGACCAGACCTGCTTCTTCCAGAATTCGTCATAATCGGGATGCTCGATCATCTGCTTGTAGAGCGGCACCCGGCCCTTGAAATACTTCTCCTCGATATCGGCGGGCGAGCCCGCCTTGAGGAACCATTCATAGGTGTCGTAGCGGTCGTACAGGTCGATGCCGTCATTGGTCTTGTCGGCCTGGAGGCTGTTCACCCAGTCGCTGGCATAGGTCAGCCGCATCGCGCCCCAGCGGTGCAGGTCGTCATTCTTCCAGTAATCGATCCACGCCGCCTGCGGGCTGATCGCCTTGAGCGCCGGGTGCGGCCGGGCGAGCGAGATCGCGGCGGTCAGGCCGGGATAGGACACGCCCCACATGCCGACCTTGCCGTTGTTCGGCTTCACATTCTTCACCAGCCAATCGACCGAATCATAGGCGTCGGTCGATTCATCGACGGCGTTCTTGCCGGTCTTGATCTCCGTGGAGAGGGTGAAGGGCCCGCCTTCCGAGGCGAAGCGGCCGCGCATGTCCTGGTTGACGAAGATATAGCTGTCCTTGGCCAGCGCCGCCCAGCTGAACGGCACGGTCCTGGGCGAGCGGCCCGAGGCACCATAGGGCGTGCGGCTGAGCAGGATCGGCAGCGGCCCGGTCTGGCCCCTGGGGCGCAGGATCACGGTATGGAGCTTCGTCCCGTCGCGCATCGGGATCATCGCTTCCTCGACGATGAAGGCACCGTCATCGGCCTGGGCCGCAGGAGCCGGTGCGGTCTGCTTCGCGGGAAGCGCGGCGAGTGGTGTGCCGGCGGCGACCGCCAGGGCAAAGAGACTGACCAACCGCATGCTAACCTCCCCAAGAAACTCGAATGCGGGAGGGGGTAATCGGTGTGTTGCCGCTGTCAATCGGTTCGCGGCCGAAAGCGCAGTCGCACGGCGGGGCGCAGCACCAGCGCATTCAGGTTCGCCATCAGGTGCAGCAGGATCGGCAGCATCAGGCCCCAGCTGCCGAGATAGAAGAGGGTGAACGCCGCGCCGCCGGCACCGGTCAGCACGATCCCCAGCCAGCCCTGGTAGCGATGGACCGCGGCGAAGATGGCAAGGGCGATCAGGAAAGCCGCCCAGGCTGGAACCCCGAACAGCACCAGCAGCAGCGGCAGGTAGAGCCGGAAATAGATTTCCTCGCTGATCCCGGCATTGAGCACCAGCGGCAGGATCGCCAGCAGCTCGGCGCGGTTGCGCGGCAGCATCGGGGTAAGGTCATAGCCTTGCCGCGCGCGGGGCGACGGACCGCGCAGCGCGATCCAGATGCTCAACAGGCTTCCCAGCGGCAGCCCGATCAGCAGGATGGGAAGGAGCGTCGGGTCGGCCATCGAGAAATAGGGCAACGCCCAGGCGAGCGCGGCGAATTCCTCCGGAAAGGACCAGATCGCGTCGATCCGGCCGAGCAGCGCCAGGCCGACCAGCGGAATGCCGAGATTGCTCAGGCAGCCATGCACTGCCCAGCGCAGATAGGTGTGCCGGCGATCGGCGCTGTCCTCGATCCCCCGGAAGCGATCGAAGCGGCGCCGGCCGCCCCGGTGGAGCCAGGCGAGCGCCGCCAGCGACACCGCCAGCAGTGCCGGCGCGATCAGCGCGTGCGTCATTCCCCCTCCGCCCATGCGAACAGGGATAGCGTGTGGCGGCGGCGGGGCAAGTTCTTCGAAGTTACGCAAGTAGAAAGTAAATCGAGTAGCAACCGTAACAAATAGTGCTTCCAACTATATCGGTTCTTTCGTCGATTGACGGAGCAATTGCATTGGTGGAACCCAATGGCATCGCAGTAATCTGTGAAGCTTGGGGGATATTGTCATGCATTTGACGCACAAGGCAGGCGAGCTTTCCGCGCGCCCTATTTCCTTCCTCGAAACCGACAAGCTGGTGGTGCGCTGGATCGCGCAGGCCGCGGTCAATGTCGAGCTGTTCACCATCCCGCTCTACATGACGTCGCTCTACTCGATCACCGGCATGCACCCGATCACCAGCCAGGGGAACAGCTTCTACAAGGGCCGGCAATGGCCCGGCGCCAAGACCAGCGCCTTCACCGACTACAAGCCGGGCAAGAAGGGCTGGGGCAACAAGAAGGCGTTCAACATCGTCTTCTCGGTGTTCATCCAGGAGATGCTCCACCTGCAGATGGCCGCGAACCTCGCCACCTCCATCGGCGCCGTGCCCAGCTTCACCGCGACCACGCTGCAGAGCGGCGACCATGGCTGGACCTGCTATGGCCCGTCGCTCACCGCGATCCCCGGCATTGTCGACCTGACCGACACCAACCGGTTCAAGGACGTGAAGGTCAATGTCGGCCCGCTCGACGAGGAGCGGATCAAGCTGTTCCTCGCGATCGAGCAGCCGCAGGAAACGGCGGAGCAGGATATCGTCCGCAACAAGGACCGCTATTTCCCCAAGGTGCCGTTCAAGTACGACACGGTGGCCGAGCTCGATGCCAACATCATGTTCGGCTCGATCGGCTATATGTACCAGTGCTACCGCGACTATCTGCTGATCCGCTACGCGGACGGCACGCGGCTCTGGGATCATGTGATGAACCCCGGCGGCCAGCAGAACGACCTGTTCAACAATTTCAGCTTTCCCGGCCATCCGATGCGCGAGTTCATGGGCTTCGAGACCACGATCGCGATGACCGATCCGGAGATCGCGCTCCGCCAAGCGCTCAACATGATGAACGCGATCACCGATCAGGGCGAAGGCGCCACGCTCGGTGCCCGCTATGACGAGAAGGGCCAGCGGCTCAATGACGGGAAGGCCAAGCTTGTCCAGGGCGACGTCAACCCGAGCTATTGCCCGAACCGCGACGCCCTCGCCTCGGATTATCCGAGCTACTCGATGGAAGGGAAGCTGATCCCCTCGTCGGATGCTGCGGCGCGTGCCGACAATGACGGTGTCGATCACTATACCCGCTTCCGCGAGATCGAGGATATCCGCGGCAGCGGCGGGCTCGAGACCTGGAACCAGTCTCCCAAGGTCGGCAAATGGGCCGCCGCGGATCTCACCACCGAAGGCTATGATCCGAACGACAACCCCTATGGCCTGCCCACGCCCGAGGCGATTGCCGGCGCGCTCAATGCGCTCAACAATGGCGGCGACGCCGCAGCCAATTTCCAGAAGATGAGCCAGGCGGTGTGTGGCGCGATCAAGGGCGTCACCACCGTGCTCGACAATTACTGGAACCCGGCCGGCGCCACCGTGTCCTTCCCCTTCCCGTCAATGGCCGGATCGGGCGACCGCATGTCGACCGCCTGGGCGGTATTCGGCAAGACGCCGGACCTTTCGGTCGGCGTCGGCGAGCCGGACAAGTACATCGTCAACCACGCCTGCCAGGGACTCGATGTCGAGGAAACCAGCGGGAAATGGGGCGCCAATGCCTGCGCCGAGACTTCGATCTACCACACCTGCCGCGGCTCGAACCTGTGCAAGGGCCAGGGCGGCTGCGGCTTCGTCCAGCTGACCAGTGGCGGCGGCAGCTGCGGCGGGGCGAGCAGCGGGTGCGGTTCCGCCTCGAAGACCTCGAACGCGCCCAAGGCCAATCCGGTGGCGAGCGGCAGCTGCGGCACGCCGACCACGGTCAAGGGCGGCGGCTGCTCGGCGGTGACGATCCGGACCTATGGCGGCCTGTGCGGCACGCCGACTCCCTCGCCTTCGCCCACCCCGACGCCGAGCGGGCCGATGTATACGGCGCCCAGCGACAATATCTGCGGCGGGTTCGGCGGCTGCGCAGTGCCGATCTCGGCAATGCAGCTCTATCCCAAGTCGGGCACGATGGAAGTCTGGGCACTGGTCGGCAGTTCGAAGCCGGTGCTGTGCGGTGCGCCCAAGGCCCAGGCCGACAAGAATCTGTGCGGTACCCCTTCACCTTCGCCGACGCCCACCCCCCCGGGCTGCGGCGCGCCTTCCTCGAAGAAGATCGCCACGATCGACTTCAAGGAAGGCGATAAGGTGGAAGACATCGCCTTCCAGGCGTTTGCCAAGGTGGTGGCGTTCAAGGTCAATGGCGATCCGGACAAGCCGGTCGAGGGGCTGGTCCAGCAGCCGCCGAACGACCTGCGCCTCGCCTATCCGCCCTCGACCTAGGAGCTGCAGGAGGATGACGCAGCCCCGGCTCGGCCTGCCCAATCCCGGCGACGGGCTGGGGCTGCGCGAGGAGCATTTTCCGCATCTGATGTCGACGCCCCCGGAGAATTGGGGCATCGACTGGTTCGAGGCGATCACCGAGAACCTGCTCGACAATCACGGCTGGGGCATGCGCGTGTTCGAGCATGTCGCGGCGCATCGGCCGGTGGTGCTCCACGGCGTGTCGCTGTCGATCGGCAGCACCGCGCCGCTCGACATGGCCTATCTCGGCAAGCTGCGCGACCTTGCCGAGCGCTTCCGGCCGCTCTGGGTCTCCGATCATCTCTGCTGGACCGGGGTGCAGGGGGTGAACAGCCACGACCTGCTGCCCCTGCCGTTGACCGAGGCGGCGCTGGCGCATGTCGCTGATCGGGTGCTTGCTGTGCAGGATTTCCTCGGCCGCCCGCTGATCGTCGAGAACCCCAGCACCTATCTCGAGTTCCGCGCCAGCCAGATGCCCGAGGCGGAGTTCCTCGCCCGGCTGTGCGAGCGCACCGGCTGCGGGCTGCTGCTCGACGTCAACAATGTCCATGTCTCGAGCTTCAACCACGCGCTCGATCCGTTCGAATATCTCGACGCGATCCCGGCCGACCATGTCGTCCAGGTCCATCTCGCCGGGCCGAGCGATCATGGCACCCATCTGATCGACACGCATGATGCGCCGGTGCCCGACGCGGTGTGGCCGCTCTATGCGCATGTCTGGGAGCGCTGCGGCCCGGTCGCGACGATGGTCGAGTGGGATGCCAATATCCCGGCCTTCGACGTGGTCGCAGGCGAACTGGCCAAGGCGCGGCGCGTGCGCGAAGGGCTGCCGCTTGCCGCCTGAACCCGAGTTTGCCGGTCTCCAGGACTGGATGCAGGAAGCGATCCTCGCCGCGTCCGACCAGGGCGCGCGCGACCATGTCCGCGGCGACAACCGCCTCACCGCCGAGGACCGCATCCATATCTATGCTCGCAGCTATCGCCAGCGGCTGGTCGAGTGCCTGGAGAGCGAATATCCGCTGCTCGCCGCGCTGGCCGGGCCGACGGCGTTCCAGCTCTTCGCCCAGGGCTATATCGCGGCATACCCATCTCACAGCTACACGCTTTACGATTTCGGCGCCCGCTTCGCCGACTGGCTCGAAGCGGCGCGGCCACCGGGCAATCCCCAAGCGGTAGAGGCGATCCCTGGCGCGCTTGCGCGGATCGAGCGGACCAAGGCGGAAGTGCACCGCGCGCGTGGGGTGGAGGGCGCAGGACCGGCCTGGCCCGGCATCGATCCGGCGATCGCGGAGCTGCTCGCCATGGCCGGTACCCGGCACTTCTACCGGCCGGACAGCATGCGCCTGCTCGCACTGCCCTTCGACTTCAGCGAGATGCTCGCCGGCGGCGAGCCGATTCCGCCCAGGCCCGATCCGACGCTGCTTGCCGTGGCGCGGGCGAACTACCGCGTTTCCTGCCTGCCGCTCGAGCCCTGGCAATATGACTGGCTGGCGCTGCTGCCGGACGATCCCGCGCAAGCGGTGCCGGCGGATGCCGCCGTGGCAAGCTGGCTACCCTTCGCAGTGGCGCAGGGCCTGGTGGCGAGCGCCTGACTCACTCCTGCCGGCTCCCCGGCGAAAGCCAGGGAGCTGTGGGGCCGGCCGAACCGCCAGCCCTTACAGCCGGTGTTCGCCCTTCACCCAGCGCACCGTGCCCGAATGCGCGCGCATTACCACGCTCTCGGTGGTCATCTTGGTGGCGAAGCGCTTCACGCCCTCGAGCAGCGAGCCGTCCGTGACACCCGTCGCCGCGAAGATGCAGTCGCCCTTGGCCAGCTCGGTCAGGTCATAGATCTTGTCGAGATCCTCGATGCCCCATTTGCGCGCGCGCTGGCGCTCGTCGTCGTTGCGGAACACCAGCCGGCCCTTGAACTGGCCGCCGACGCAGCGCAGCGCCGCGCAGGCGAGCACGCCCTCGGGGGCGCCGCCCTGGCCCATATAGACGTCGATCGTGGTCTCGGGATCGGTGGTGGCGATCACGCCGGCCACGTCGCCGTCGCCGATCAGCACCACGCCGCAGCCGATGTCACGCAGTTCGGCGATCAGCTTCTCGTGGCGCGGGCGGTCGAGCACGCAGGCGATGATCTCGTGGGGCTGCACGCCCTTGGCCTTGGCGATCGCGCAGACATTCTCGGTCGGGGTCCTGGTGAGGTCGATCACGCCCTCGGGATAGCCCGGGCCGACCGCGATCTTGTCCATGTACACGTCCGGCGCGTTGAGCAGGCCGCCCTTCTCGGCGACTGCCAGCACGGCCAGCGCGTTCGGCCCGGCCTTGGCGCAGATCGTGGTGCCTTCGAGCGGATCGAGCGCGATGTCGATCGCCGGGCCCTTGCCCTGCGCCGCGCCGACCTTCTCGCCGATGAACAGCATCGGCGCCTCGTCGCGCTCGCCCTCGCCGATCACCACGGTGCCGTCGAGATAGAGCTTGTTGAGGGCGTCGCGCATCGCCTCGACCGCGGCGGCATCGGCCGCCTTCTCGTCGCCGCGCCCGACCAGGGTGGAAGCGGCGATCGCCGCCGCTTCGGTCACGCGTACCATTTCGAGGACGAGGACACGGTCAAGGGCGTGGCTGGGCTGAGTCATGGGGTACCCCGGTGATTGGACTTGGGGCGGCGATTAGGCAGCGCCGTGGCGCTTGTCGATGCCGCTAACGTTGTCAGGCCGGCACTGCTCCCAATTCCGCCACAACATGGCGCTAGCGTAACGAAATCCGGGGGCGGAGGACGTGCAGATGCTGGTGATCGCGTTGCTGTTGCTTGCCCAGGACCATGCCCCGACACCCGCCGAGGTGCTGGCGATGCACCGCGAGCGCTGGTCTGCCAATCCGGCTTGCCAGCGTGCCCGCGACGAGAGCGAGATCGTCGTCTGCTCGCGGCGCGAGGCGGACCGGTACCGCGTGCCGCTAGAGACGACCTATAATGGCCCGGACACCGATCAGGGCCGCCTCGACCGGTTGTTCGATCGCGCCGATGGCAGCCTGCCCTGCGGCCAGGGCGCCTTCACCGTGCGCTGCGGATCGGTGGGCGTCACCGCCACGGTCAGCGCGCGCGGCGTGCGCTATGTCCGCCGCGACCTCGCCCCCTGAGGGACCCGGACGGCGGGACGTGCGTTGGGCGCGATGAACCCGCTTCGGAGAGTCCTGTTATGCTGCTGCTCGTCGCCCTCACCCTGTCCGGTGCCACGCCCGCGATCGATCCGCAGCGCCGCCGGGCCAAGGCGCGGGTGACGCGGGTCACCCGCATCCCGGCCAGCGCCCGGCCGGTGGCGGCGATCCCGATCGTAAAGGTCGATCCCAACCAGCGCTACCGCCTGCCGCTGCCCAGCACCGAGATCGCCGATGCCAAGGGCGATGCGGTGCGCAACACCGGCATGGCGTGCGGCACCACCGGTGCGCCGGTCTGCCCGAGCAAGGGGAAGGCGCTGGTGAAGACCAGCCTGAGCGATTAACCGCCCAGGATGTGCATCCACATCGGCTCGCCGGTCAGGCTGGCCGAGCCGCGCAGCTTGTCGAGCGCCTGCGCCACCGCGCGTTCCGGCCCTTCATGCGTGACGATCGCCACCAGCACGCTGCCATCGGGATTGGCGCCGCGCTGCATCAGGCTCTCGATCGAGACGCCGGCATCGCGCATCGCCGCGGCGATCTCGGCGAGCACGCCCACCTTGTCCGCCACGGTGAAGCGCACATAGGCGCGGCCGGTCCGCTCGCCGGTGTCGGCGGCACCCGGCGCGGCAAGCGCCGCGGCCGGCATCGCATAGGGCGGACCGAATTCGCCGCGGGCGATGTCGATCAGGTCGGCGACCACGGCGCTTGCCGTCGGGCCGTCGCCCGCGCCCGCACCCTGGAACAGCAGCCGGCCGACGAAATTGCCCTCGGCCACCACCGCGTTGGTCGAGCCGGTCACATGCGCCAGCGGATGGCTCAGCGGCACGAGGTGCGGGTGGACGCGCTGGAACAGCCCGCCGCTGCCGGCATCGGCCACGCCGAGCAGGCGGATGCGATAGCCCAGCGACGCCGCCTCGGCGATGTCGGCGGCCAGCACATGGCGCACGCCGGTGATCGCCACCTGGTCGAACGCCGGCTGGGTGCCGAAGGCCAGGCTGGCGAGGATCGACAGCTTGTGCGCGGCATCGACGCCGTCGATGTCGAAGCTCGGATCGGCTTCCGCATAGCCCAGCCGCTGCGCCTCGGCGAGGATCTCGGCGAAGTCGCGGCCCTCGGCCTCCATCTTGGACAGGATGAAATTGCAGGTGCCGTTGAGGATGCCGTAGACGCGGGCGATCTCGTTGGCGGCGGCGCCTTCGCGCAGCCCCTTGATCACCGGCACGCCGCCGGCCACCGCGGCTTCGAACTTGAGCGCCAGCCCGGCGGTCTCGGCGGCATTGGCGAGCTCGAGCCCGTGATGCGCGATCATCGCCTTGTTGGCGGTGACGAAGCTCTTGCCCCCGGCGAGCGAGGCGCGGGCGAGGGTAAGTGCCGGGCCGTCCGACCCGCCGACCAGCTCGACGACGACATCGGCCTTGGGATGGCGCGCCAGCTCGGCGGTGTCGTCCACCCAGTCGAAGCGGGTGATATCGACGCCGCGATCCTTGGCGCGGTCGCGGGCGGATACGGCGACCACTTCGATCGGCCGGCCGGCGCGGCGGGCGATGAGCTCCGCATTCGCGTCGATCAGGCGGATCACGCCCGCCCCGACGGTGCCAAGGCCAGCAAGTGCGATACGAAGCGGTTCGGTCATCTATCTCTCTCACGAAAAGAAAAGCCCCTCCCCTTCAGGGGAGGGGTTGGGGGTGGGGGACGTCTCGCAGAGACTTGCGCCCGCGGATAGGCCCCACCCCAAGCCCCTCCCCCGAGGGGGAGGGGCTTTCAAGATACTATTTCTTGATCAGCCCGATCTCGACCAGCCGCTCGAACAGATAGTCGTGCGCGGTGATCGGCGTCGGATAGCGGTTCGGATTCTCGTCCGTGATCGTCGACGGCAGCGTCTCGATCAGGAAGTCCGGCGCCGGATGCAGGAAGAAGGGCATCGAGTAGCGCGGCGTGCCGCGGCGCTCGACCGGCGGGTTGACGACGCGGTGCGTCGTCGAGGGCAGGTAATGGTTGGTCAGCCGCTGCAGCATGTCGCCGACATTGACCACCATCGCGCCTTCGGGCGGCTTGACCGGCAGCCAGCGGCCGTCCTTGTCGAGCAGCTCGAGGCCTGCTTCCTCGGCGCCGAGCAGCAGCGTGATCAGGTTGATGTCCTCATGCGCGCCGGCGCGCACTTCGGGAGCATCGGCTGGCACCGGCGGATAGTGGAGCAGGCGTAGCACCGAATTGCCGTCCTTCACCGCGCGGTCGAACCAGTGCGGCTCGAGGCCGAGATAGACCGCGATCGCCGAGAGCAGCCGGTCGCCGGCATCGTCCAGCGCCTGGAACAGCTTGAGGAAGGTCTCCTTGAAGCCTTCCGGCGCGTGCGGCCAGATGTTCGGCGCCATCTGCTCCTCGAAGCGGTGGCCCTTGGCCAGCTCGCGGCCGATATGCCAGAATTCCTTCAGGTCGACATGCGTCGCGCCCTTGGCGATCTCGGTCTTGAACGGCGTCAGGCCACGCGCGCCGCCGCCGCCGGGAATATGATATTGGCGCTTCTCTTCCTCGCTCAGCGCGAAGAATTCCTTGGTCTTCGCCCAGGCGCGATCGATCAGCTCCTGCGGCACGCCGTGATCGGCGACCATCGCGAAGCCGAAGCGGCGGAACGACTGGCCGAACTTCTGGGCGAACCCCTCAGGGTCGTTCGCCTGCTCGGCCATCGAGACGAGAGGCACCTCGTCGAGAATAGTAGCCATTTTATCGAGTCTCCTTGGCGGTCAGTTAGACCCGCCGATACCGGCGCGACAAGAGGCGCCCCGGCGCCGCCATGACTCGATCGGCCGCCGCGCGAATTGCGCGGGGTCAAAGCGCTATGCGCCCAACCCGCTTCCCCGGCGAAAGCCGGGGCCCAGGGTTTCTCTGCCGTGTCGCTCTGTTACCCTGGCCCCCGGCTTTCGCCGGGGAACAGCCAGGCGGCGAACCGCCCAGCTCTAGCTCCCGACAATCACCATCTTGCCGCTGGTCTTCGCCCCGCCGTCCGCCGAAAGATCGATGGTGAAGCTCTCGCCATCATCGGTGGTGCCGGCGAAGCCATTGCCCTTCTCGTTGAACTTGAAGCCCTTGTCGGTCAGCTTCTCGCGGAACCAGCCCTGCACCTTGGCAAGGTCGGCGGGGCTGGAGAAGGCGGCGGTCACCTTGCCTTCGTCCTTCTGCTTGCCGGCATGGTCCGTAGCATCGACGTTGAAGCTGGTGATCGTCGAATTGGGATAGAGCTTCACGCCGTCCATGTCGAAATTCTCGGCGGTCATCTTGATGTTCGGGACCTTGAAGCTGCCCTCGAAGCCGTCGCTCTTCACCGATACGGCGCCGTTGTTCATCGCGAACACAGCATTGTCGCCATCGTCCGAATGCGCGTTGATCGAGATCGAGGTACCCTCGCCGCCGCAGGCGGCAAGCGCGAGGGGAAGGAGCAGCAGCGGCAAATAACGCATCGACCAGTCTCCAGCGTATTATCTACGCAACACACTAGCGGAAGCATGCCGGCAGCGCAACAGGGCGTGGCGCTGCGGCGCGGCGATGGAAGAGCCATGCCAGCCAATAGTCATTCCTGAAAGTTGGCCCGGCGCTATGGGGTGCGGGATTTGGGGCCTTCCAGCTTGATCCCGGCCGGCCGAACCCCCGGTCCCTTCGCGATCCTTGGCATCACGAAGTCGGAAAACACGCCGCCGCTGGCCATGGCGTCGTACAGGATGTTCATCCTGGCGGTGTCCGCAATCGTCCAGAGCGCCGACGGCACCGGGGTGAAGCCGTCATTGAAGTCCAGCGAATAGCATCTGGGAACGCCATGGGTGCCGGCGAGGGCCGAGAACTCCACGCCCTTGCGCTCGACAATATGCTTGTTGAACTGCGCGACGGCGCCCGTCCGCATCTCGCGCAACGCCTCGACCGGCTTGCCGATGGCCTCCAGGGGCGCGCTCATCACGTCGGCGCAGGGGCTGCCCAGATTCGGCGTTCCCAGCATCAAAAGGTGGGCGACCTGCGGCTTGCCATCGGGGTAGATCGGCATCGACAGGTGAATATATTGCCGCGCCACCAGACCCCCCATCGTATGCGCGACGATATCGACGTGCCAGGCATTGGAGAATTCCTGCGCATAGCGGATATAGCGCGTCAGTTCCGCGGCATTCTGGCTGATCGTCTTGGTGGGCTTCAGCGACGTCGCGCTCTCGCCCATGTCCATCTTCCCATTGCCCGGCCTCTCGCCGACCGCGAATGCATTCCAGCCGGCATAGTGCGTTTCGTTGAGCATGGAGGGCCAGGTTCTCCACATCGACCAATCGGCCCAGTAGCCATGGACCAGCACGAGCGGCCTGGGCGCCAGATTCAGATTCCGTGAGAGGTCGTCGATCTTCTTGTTGTTGTCCCAGATTTCGGCCTTGATCGACTGGCGGTGCTTCGGGCGGCCGTCATCGTACCAGGCGTGGCCCGATGTATCCCAAAGGAAATCGACGGTTTTCTCCTCGCCGGCCGGGACGTTGAAAGAGACCTGCTTCAGCAGCTTGGCCGGGCCTTCCGGCATGTTCTTTCCTGGCTGATCCCTGTCCTTGAACATCAGCGTGGCCGACTGGTCCTCGCCCGAGTCATTGGCGACGATCGCTCGCATCCGCACGATGTTGCCGTCGACCGTTGTGGTTTCGGGCGTCACCTCCCGCCATGCTTCCCAGAGCGGGAACTTCATGTCCTCGAACTTGAGGTCCACCAGGCGCAACGGCGTGCCGCACCGCCGGAGATCCCAGACAAGCGTATCGGTGACGTTGCCATACTTCTTCGAATAGCTGCCCGACAGATGGTCGAGGTTGGAGAGCGGCACCCGGTGCGAGCCGTCGGTGGAGAAGGAGATGGGGTCGGTGCGGCCTTCGACGGGCGGTACGTTGGTGGTGCCGCCCTTCTTGGGATAGCACTGGCCGCTGTAGCTGCTCGAGCTCGACCCGGTGGTGGTCGAATGCAGCGCGGGCACGGATATGCCGATCGAATAGGCGCCGTTCGCGCTCATCGTGACGCTGACGTTCGCCTCGACGCCGGGGGTGCTGGCGCGGATTTCCCGTTGCGTGGTGAAGGAGCCTGACATCGTCCGCGGCTGGCGCTCGCCGCTGCACACGGCCTGATCCGTAGACGAACGGCTTTCGGAGAAGCTGAGCAGCGAGCTCGCATTGGCTGTGGCGACGCTGTAGCCGCGCCGTTCGGCCGTCTCGCGCACCCTGATCCGCGCCGAATAATCATAGTTCGTCGTCGAATTGGAGGTCTGGATGCCCTTGCCGGCGATCCGTGGCGCGGATTTGGACAGCGTACTCATTTGCTTCCGCGTGAATTGGACCGACCCCGACCATCCTCTGGGGCATTGGGCGGCGCCTGGCGTTCCGGCGGGTGCCGGCGGGTTCGCCGCGCTGGTGAGGATCAGGCCGAAAGCCAGGGACGGGATAAGGCGCAGCTTGTTCATCGGCTCCCTCGAACGCGGTAGGTCTGGCGTCGGCCGGCGCATTGGCCGCGGCGATCCCGATGTACCTTTCGTCCGGGCTACTATGGGCCCTGGCATCGACCAAGCAGGGCGCGGGCCCCTGGTCGCCGGAATGGCGACCTTGGGCGCAAGGACGGACGCATGCCGGCAATGCAACAGGGGGTGACGTAGCGGCGAGGATGCGCCATTTGCGCGGCTATGGAAGAGCCGCACCTCACAGCAAGCGCCCAGAACAAGGCGCCGCTCGCGTTCGGCGAGTTCGTCAGCCTCGTCGCCGCGATGATGGCGCTCACCGCGCTCGGCATCGATTCGATGCTGCCTGCCCTGCCGGCGATCGGCCACAGCCTGGGCGTGGCCGAGCCCAATCATCGCCAGTACGTCATCACGGCCTTCCTGATCGGTTTCGCCGTCGCCCAGCTTGCCTATGGCCCGCTGTCGGATCGCTTCGGGCGCCGCCCGGTGCTGGCGATCGCGCTCACTTCCTATGTGGTGACCAGCGTGGTCGCCGCTGCCTCGGGCAGCTTCACCCTGTTGCTGATCGCCCGCGCCGCGATGGGCGCGTCGGCGGCGGGTGCACGCGTCGTATCGGTGGCGCTGGTGCGCGACTGTTTCGCCGGCCGCGCGATGGCGCGGGTGATGAGCCTGGCCTTTATCGTCTTCATGGCGGCGCCGATCGTCGCGCCCAGCCTGGGGCAGCTGATCCTCTACGCCGGTTCCTGGCGGCTGATCTTCTGGGCGATCGGCGGTGTCGCGGCCGCGGTGGTGCTGTGGTTCTGGCTGCGCATGCCCGAGACGCTGGACCAGGAGAGCCGCCTCTCGCTCAACCCGGCGCGCATCGTCGCCGATTACGGCCTGATGCTGCGCGATCGCCAGGCGGTGGGCTACACGATCGGCATCATGCTGCTCTCGGGCGGCATGTTCGGCTTCATCGGCTCGGTGCAGCAGGTGATGGAGGACGTGTTCCACGCGCCCGGGCTGCTCGCGGTGGTCTTCCCCTGCGTCGCCTCGACCATGGCACTCGGCTCCTTCCTCAATTCGCGGCTGGTGATGAAGGTCGGCATGCGCCGGATTTCGCACACGGCGCTGGCGGGCATGATCGCCTTTGCCGCGGTCCACCTTGCCATCGCCCTGGCCGGCTTCGAATCGATCTGGAGCTTCACGGTGCTCCAGGCGCTGATGATGGGCTGTGTCGGCCTCTCCACCTCGAACTTCTCGGCGATGGCGATGGAGAAGATGGGCGAGATCGCCGGCACCGCGTCCAGCCTCCAGGGCTTCGTCACTACGCTCGGCTCGGCGGTGATCGGCGCGGCGATCGGCCAGGCGTTCGATGGCACCACCGTGCCGCTCTACGCCGGATTCCTGCTTATGGGGGTCATCGCTTTCGTGGTAGTAGCGGTGACCGAGCGCGGACGCATGTTCCGCCCCGGCTAGGGAACGCTCGGGCGCCATCGCCGTTCGCACTCACGAGGCTCGCCGCGGTGGCGGGCGCGTTACGTGAGGACAGGCAATGGGCGGTTACCAGGTTCCGGGACGTGGTTCGGGTGACGACGGTTTCGACGAGGAAGGCTATGACGAGAGCCAGCGCGCCGAGATCCTCGAGGCGACCAATGACGGCCCGAGCGACGGCGATATCCTGACCGACCTGTCCCCCGATTTCGGCGACGACGACGATGACGACGCGGACGACCTCCGCATGGTCGACGACGAGATCGGCGAGGAGGATGACGAGGCCGAGCAGACCGAGCGCGCCATCTCCGAGGACGAGGTCCAGGACGATTTCGACGAGGACGAGCTCGAGGATGACGACGATCTCGACGATGCCGACGAGGACTCGCTCGAGCCCTGAAACCCCGTATTGACCTGCGGCATGGAGCGGCGGAACATGCCGCCCCATGACCAGGGACCCTAGGGTGGACGCCTATATCGAGGGCCGCGCCGAGTTCGCGCGGCCGATCCTCACTTGGCTGCGCGATCGCTTCCACGTCGCGGTGCCGCAGGTGGAGGAGACGATCAAATGGTCGCACCCCTTCTTCACCCTGGGCGGCAAGCCGCTCGCCAACATGGCCGCGTTCAAGGCGCATGCGAGCTTCGGCTTCTGGAACCGCCAGGAGAATGAAACCGGCAGGGAAGGCGAGGCGATGGGCCAGTTCGGCCGCATCGAATCGCTCGCCGACCTGCCGCCGGCCGAGGAGGTCGAGCAGCTGATCCGCGACGCGGTGGCCCGGCTCGGCGAAGCGAAGCCCGCCCGTCCCCGTGCCGCCCCCAAGGGCGAGGCCGAAGTCCCGCCCGAGCTCGCCGAGGCGCTGGCCGGAGACGCCGCCGCCCATGCCGCCTTCACCGCCTTCCCGCCCGGCTGCCGCCGCGAATATTGCGAATGGATCGCCGAGGCCAAGCGGCCCGAGACCAAGGCCAGGCGCGTCGCCGAGGCCGTCGCCTGGATGCGCGAGGGCAAGCGCCGCAACTGGAAATACGAGAATTGCTGAGGCGATAAGCCGGTCTTGCCAACCTTCTTCGTTGTGTTACGGTATATCATCATAACGAGGAGAGCTGCCATGGCCCGTGCAATCCGTGTCCGTCGTCTTCCCGATGCCGCCCCGATCGGCGCGATCAACATCACGCCGCTGATCGACGTGATGCTCGTCCTGCTCGTCGTGATCATCATCGCCATCCCGATCGCCAGCCACAAGGTGCCGGTCGATCTCCCCGTCGGCCACGGCACCGTCGATCCGCAGCCGCCCGCGGTGCTCGCGATCGATCGCCAGGGTTCGCTCTACTGGAACGGCGCCGCGCTCCCCGATGCAGCGCTGCCCGCCAGGCTGACCGCGCTCCAGCAATCGGGGGCGGCGCTGCATCTCCAGACCGATCCCGAAGCGCGCTATGAGCGGTTCGACGGCGTGCTCGCGACCGTGAAGCGCGCGGGCATCACCAAGCTCGGCTTTGTCGGAAATCGACCCCTGGAAGATTGACGGGAACGGGCGCATCGGGCGTTCGTTACGCTGCCGAACGAACCAAGGATTTCCCCGATGCGCCTACCCCTTATCGCCCTGCTCGCGCTCGGCGCCTGCTCCAGCCAGCAGCCCGCCGCACCGGTCAACGCCGCGCAGGCCGAAGAGACCAACATCACCACCGATGCCTCGCCCGCGCCGCTCGACAAGGCGCCCGCGAAGGGCACGGGCAAGGCGATCACCGCGCGCTTCCGCTGCATGGACGGCGTCCGCATCGTCGCCCGCTTCGATCCCGACAAGGGCAGCGCCGTCGTCACCCGCGCCGGCACCAGCGTCACGCTCCAGCAGCAGGTCATGGCCTCGGGCATCCGCTATTCGGACGGCCAGGTGACCTTCCAGGGCAAGGGCGACGCCATGTCGTACGAGGCGCCGGGCCAGCCGCCGATCGCCTGCACCGCCATTCGCGGCTGAGCCCGTCTCAGCCCCTACACCGTCATCCCGGCCTTGAGCCGGGATGACGAGGAATCCCGAATAGGGTGCAGCGGCATCTTGCAGCGCAAGGCGAAGCGGGGGAAGCTCGCCCGATCAAGCCGGAAGGACAGATGCCCAGCTACACCGCGACGATCACCGCCGGGCCCGAAGACATCGACGAGCTCGGCCATGTCAACAATGCCGTCTGGGTGAAGTGGATCCAGGACGTGGCGGTGGCGCATTGGTATGCCGTCGCCGCGCCCGAGCATGAGGCAGCCTATTTCTGGGTCGTTACCCGGCACGAGATCGATTATCGCGGCAATGTCAGCGAAGGCGAGACGGTGACCGCCGAGACCTGGGTTCCCGAGGCTCCGCGCGGCGCGCGCTTCGATCGCCACATGAAGTTCACCGGCGCCGACGGGAAGGTGCGGGTCGAAGCCAAGACCACCTGGGCGATCATCGACCGCGCGACGCAACGCCTGATCCGCGTGCCTCCCGAAGTCGCGGCGCCGTTCCTGGACTGAGGCGGCCACAGAACCACCGTCACCCTGAACTTGTTTCAGGGTCCAACGCTCCACCAAGGATATGGCCTGAGGCGCGTTGGATGCTGAAACAAGTTCAGCATGACGGGGATAGGGATTCCGAAGCCGGAATTACCGTCATCCCCGCCCTCGCGGGCATGACGAGAGTAGAACCGCGCTCTGCCTTACCCGCTGTTCCGCAGCGCCGTCGCGATCGCGTTGATCGACAGCAGGATGCCTTCGCCGATCCGCGGATCCTCCTCGCCGGCGCGGTGGCGCTTGAGCAGCTCGATCTGCAGCAGGTTCAGCGGCTCGATATAGGGCAGCCGCAGCCGGATCGAGGTCTCCAGCGCCTGGTGCTTCTCCAGCAGCCGCGTCTGGCGCGTCGCCTGGAGCAGCCCGTCATGCGTCTTCTGCCAGCCCTCGCGGATCTGCCCGAAGATCTTGTCGCGCAGGCCCGCATCCTCGACCAGCGCGGCATAGTGCGCGGCGATCTCCATGTCGGACTTGGCCAGCACCTGCTCCATGTTCGCCAGCGTCGAGGCGAACAGCGGCCAGGCCGTCGCCATCTCGCGCAGCAGCCCCTTGTCCTCGAACTGCTCCATCGCCTGGCCGACGCCGTACCAGCCCGGCAGCATCACGCGCGCCTGCGCCCAGCTGAACACCCAGGGAATCGCGCGCAGGTCCTCGATCGCGTCGCTCTTCTTGCGGCTGGCCGGGCGCGAGCCGATCTTGAGCCCGGCGATCTCGGCAATCGGCGTCGCCTGGCGGAAGAAGCTGGTGAAGCCCTCGGTCTCATAGACCAGCCCGCGATAGGCCTTGAACGCGGCGTCGGAGAGCTGGTCCATCGCCGCCGCGAAACGCTCCGCATCGGCCTTGTTCAGCTTCTCCGGTTCCAGGCTGGCAAGCAGCGTCGCCGAAGCCATCGCCTCGAGGTTGGTCCGCGCGCTCTCGCGCGTGCCGTACTTCGCCGCGATGATCTCGCCCTGCTCGGTCACCCGGATGCGGCCCTGCACCGTGCCCCGGGGCTGGGCGAGGATCGCCGCGAAGCTCGATCCGCCGCCGCGACCCACCGCGCCGCCGCGGCCATGGAACAGCTGCATGCCGAGATTGGCCTTCTCGAACACCGGTTTGAGCGCGGTCGATCCGCGCGACAGCTGCCAGGTCGAAGTCAGATAGCCGCCATCCTTGTTCGAATCGGAATAGCCGATCATCACTTCCTGGTGGCCGCGCTTCGCCGCGATCGCCGCGACTTCGGGCAGGCCGAGCCAGGCTTCCATGATCGGCGGCGCGGCTTCGAGATCGCCGATCGTCTCGAACAGCGGGATCGCCATGATATGCGCCTGCGGCTCGTCGCCGGGGATGTAGAGGCCCGCTTCCTTGAGCAGGATATGGACCTCGAGCAGGTCCGACACCGACTGCGCCATCGAGACGATGTAATGGGTGATGCAGGCGCGGCCGTACTTCGCATGCGCCTGCGCCGCGGCGCGGACGATCGCCAGCTCGGAAGCGGTCTCCTCCGAATATTCGGCATAGGGGCTGGTCAGCGGCCGGGCATTGGCGAGCTCCTTGCGGAGCAGCGCGATGCGTTCGTCTTCCGAAAGCGCCGCATAATCCTCGACCACGCCGCCGGCCTTGAGCAGCTCGGCGACCACGCGTTCGTGCACCGCGCTGTTCTGGCGCATGTCGAGCGTGGCGAGGTGGAAGCCGAAGGTCTCGGTCGCGCGGATCAGCCGGCCCAGCGCACCGCCGGTGGCGAGCGGGCCGGCACCCTCGTCGGCGAGCGCGCGGGCGATCGTCACCAGCTCGTCGCGGAACTCGGCTGGCGTCGCATAGGGCTCGGCGGCGATCGCGGCCGGGCGCGGCGGCGCCTTGCCGGTCAGCTTCTCATGCGTAGCGGAAAGCCGTGCGTACACGCCGGTGATCGCCCGGCGATAGGGTTCGTCGGCGCGGCTGCGCGCTTCGTCATGGCTGGCCTCGGCCAGCTTGAGCAGCGCTTCGCTCACTTCGACATGTTCGGTCGAGATCGACAGCTCGGCGCCGAGCGCGTGGACCGCGTCGAGATAATAGCCGAGCACCGCCTCGGCCGCGCGGGCCAGCGCGAACTGCATCGAATCGGCGGTGACGAAGGGATTGCCGTCGCGGTCGCCGCCGATCCAGCTGCCGGGGCGCAGGAAACTCGGGGTGCGGTTGCCCAGCGCCCGGTCCCAGCGGGCATAGAGCGCCGGCAGCACTGGCAGGAAGATGTCGCGCAGATAGGAGAGGGCGGTCTCCACCTCGTCGGCCACGCCCAGCTTCTCGCGGCGCAGCACGCGCGTCTGCCAAAGGAGTGCGATCTGGCGGAGGATCGCTTCCTCCACCTGGTCGCCGTCCTCGGTCTCGGCCACGCCCTGGTCGCGCAGCAGCATCAGCTCGGCGATCCGGTTCTTGTGGTCGATCATCGACTTGCGGCGCACTTCGGTCGGGTGCGCGGTCAGCACCGGGGCGACCAGCGCATGGTCGAGCAGCGCCATCACCGCGTCGCGGCCGATGCCTTCGCTCTCCAGCCGCTTGAGCGCGGAGGCGATATCGGCATCCTTCTCGCTCGCCACGCCCTGCCGGTCCTCGGCCAGATTGGCGAGCATCGAGAACAGCATGAAGCCGCGGGTGAAATCGAGCGTCTCGTCCAGGCTCAGCCGGTCGAGCCCGCGATCGACCGATCCCGATCCGGCCACGCCGCGCGCCCGGTCGACCGAGGTCGATCGAATATATTCGATGCGCTTGAACAGCTCCTCGCCGCCATAGGCACGGATCACGTTGCCGAGGAGCCGACCGAGGAAGCGAACATCCTCGTTATTTGCGATTGCGAGGCTAGCCATGAGGCGCGTTGCTGCACTGCGAAACGTTACGGGGTCAACGGCAAAGCGCTTGGGGGTGCGTTTAGTTTCGCTTCTTCGCTTGGATTGCGGCGACTTGAGGGGGGATTCCGAGGCCGGCCTCCCCGGAAGCTGTTCCCCGGCGAAAGCCGGGGCCCAGGGTTTCTCCGCCGGATCGCTCTGTTACCTTGGGCCCCGGCTTTCGCCGGGGAGCGGAACGCACTGACTCTCAGCGCGCGATCACGCTGGCATCCTCCATCCAGTCCGCCACCCCCGGATCATTCTCGATCAGCGCGTCCGGTTCCTGCGGCGGCGCGAGATCCGGCCCGAGGCCGAGCGAATCGGGGATCACCACCATGGTGGTGCCGGGGCCGACCACTTCGGCCAGCGCGCGGCGGAACGGGTCGCTGCCCTGGAAGCCGTCCGCCTGCGCGGTAAAGCCATTGCCGCCCGCATAGCCTTCGCCGGGCAGCGCCAGCCGCTTCCAGTTATACCGGCCCGCCGTCACGTCCTGCAGCACATAGGCCTGGGTGCGCTCGATCACGCCGTTGAACGCCACCGGCGCCGATCCGATCTCCACGCCGCCGCGCAGCACCACCATCCGCCGGTCCGCGCCGCTCACCACGATAGAGACCGGGCCGGAGCGCGAGAGTTCGGGCCGCCACACCGCCGGGCCGGCGGGCAGGGCGGGCATATTGGGCTGGGCGCCGATCCGCAGCGCCGGCGCCTGGTTGGTGACGATCACCGTCATCCCCAGCGCGGTCTCGTCGAACAGCAGCCGCGCGAATTCATGCGGCAGGCGGATGCAGCCATGCGAGGCGGGATAGCCGGGCAAATTGCCCGCGTGCAGCGCGATCCCGTACCAGGTCAGCCGCTGCATGAACGGCATCGGCGCGTTCGAATATTTGCTCGATCGGTGCCACTTCGCCTTTTGCAGGATGGTGAAGACCCCGGTCGGGGTGCGGTGGCCCGCCTTGCCGGTCGATACGGTGGAGACCGCGATGGGGACCCCATTGCGGTAGGCGACCACGCGCTGGGTCGCGATGTTGACCACCACCAGCATTGGGCCTTTCGGGGCGATCTCGGGCACCCAGAGGAACTGGCCGGGCCGCAGCCGCTCCACCGATGCCATCACCGTGCCGTCGCCGATCGGCTGCATCTGCGCGGCGCCCGCGGTGGCGAGCAGGGCGGTGGCGGTAGTGAGGGCAAGCGCGCGGAAGCGCGTCGATCGGAACAAGGCTGGGGCCCCCGGGGGAATGACGTCATGACATCCTATCAGCACGGAGGCGTTCCGAAAACCGGGCGGTTGCACGGCGTGCGGGACACCCTAACTTGGGTGCATGACTCCGGCGGACGGCATCGCGAACCGGCTGCGCACCGCGCTGATCGGGCAGGTGCGCGCGGTGTTCAATGATCAGGCGCGCGGCGAGAAGCCGGTCCAGCGCAAGCCGGACGAGAGCCTGTTCGGTCCCCGGTCGGTGGTGTGGCGGGTGCATGGCGACGTCACGACGATGATGGTTGGGGGCGTCGCGGCGCTGCTGCTCCAGATGCTCCATCCCGCGGTGCTTGCGGGCGTGTGGGATCATTCGACCTTCCGCGGCGACATGCTCGGCCGGCTGCGCCGCACTGCGCGCTTCATCGCGGTGACGACCTATGGCTCGGCGGCCGAGGCGCAGGAGATGATCGACAAGGTCCGCGACGTGCATACGCGGGTGAAGGGGGTGCTGCCCGACGGCACGCCCTATGCGGCGGACGATCCGCACCTGCTCGCCTGGGTGCATGTGACGGAGGCGGTGAGCTTTCTCGATGCGTGGATCCGCTATGCCGAGCCGGGCATGAGTCTCGCGGATCAGGACCGGTATTTCGCCGATTTCGCCCGTATCGCCGAAGCGCTGGGCGCGGTTCGAATCCCTCGCCGTCGGGCCGACGCGGATAATTTTATCGCGGAAATGCGTGCCGAGCTGCTGGTCGATGCGCGTACCCGGGAAGTTGCCCGCATGGTCCTCGACCAGCCGGCGCCGAGCATGGCGGTGAAGCCCTTCCAGGCGCTGACCTTCGGTGCGGCGGTCGATCTGTTGCCCGATTGGGCGCGGACGATGCACGGCCTCTCCAGCGCCGGCCTGGCCACCCCGGCGGTGCGCATAGGCACCCGCGGCGTCGCCAGCACCCTGCGCTGGGCGTTCCGTTAGTCCTGGGCGGCCTCGGTGTCGGTGTCGTCCTGCGCCAGCGCGATCGAAACGGTACCCCGGCCACGACGGGCCAGCCCGATCTCGTTGGCGGCGGCGCGCGAGACGTCGATCAGCCGATCCCTGCCCCACGGCCCCCGATCGTTGATCCGCACCACCACGCTCCGCCCGCTCGCGACATCGGTCACCCGCACCCGCGTGCCGAAGGGCAGGCTGCGATGCGCGGCGGTGAAGTCGCTGGGGTCATAGGCCTCGCCGCTGGCGGTGCGCTTGCCGGCGAAGCGGTCGGCATAATAGCTGGCCTCGCCGGTGGCGATCGCGGCTTCGGGTGCCAGTCCGGGGGCATTGGCATGGGAGATCGCGCAAGGAGAAAGCAGCATTGCCGCAATGGCAATCGCCAGCACCCGCTCAAATCTTGCCCCCATTACCCACGCCTTGCAGTTGTCCCCGGCGCCGGCCTGCCGCCGATCGGTGAACAAATCCACACCGGCGAGCCGATCCTGCGGCATATGGTGGTTGCGCGGCGACGAACCGCGCAACCGCCGCGCTAGTCAGGCCGCGTCGAAGGCGAGGGTGTAGGTATAGCTGCGATAGGGAGTCGCAGATCCCGCCGGTGCCTCGGTGCGGTGGCGTACCAGCATCAGATAGATGCCGGCATCGCTCGGCTTCAGGGTGAAATTGCCCTGCGGATCGGAGGTCGTCGTGGCGACGATCTTCCTGCCGTCATAATTGCCCGCCGCGCGGAACAGCGTGACTTCGGTGTTCGCCAGCGGCTTGCCGTCGAAGAACAGCCGGAACTTTGCATCGCTGCCCGAGCTGATCTCGCTCGGATGGGTGATCGCCTGTACTTCCAGCGCGGTGCCGATCGGCTTGAGCGCACCGCTGCTCGCCGCACCCCGCGTCACATAGGCCTCCGCCAGCGTCGTGCTCTGCACCGCGACTTCCCTGGCACCGGCCGGCGGCGCGCCATCCTCGCCGGCGATGATCCACTTGCCGCCCACCGAATACATCTCGCCCATCCGGCCCAGCCGCTGGCCTGTGGTGAGGCGATAGGTGCCCTCGGCCGAGAGGTCCGCCTCGAACACGGTCAGGTCGCGCAGATAGGTCGGCTTGCCGACTTCGCCGCGCGTCCCGTCCGGCTTGATGAAGTGGAAGGGCGCATCCTTCATGCCGATCTCGGGCACGAACGGATCCTCGCCGAACGCCGAGGTGAGCGTCACATGATCGCCCTTGCCCACGTCGAACAGGGTGGGGAGCAGATAGGGCATGTGCGCCTGGGCGGCGCTGCCCAGCGCGATCGCGCCGAGCGCGCCCAGCAGGATCAGTTTCGGAAATCGCATGATCGGCCCCCGTGAAAGCGTTGGCGATCAATTATTGCGATTCACTATCAATCGCAAGCACGGATCGGAGCAAGGCGGCCTTTCCGCAGAGGCCGCCCCGCCCGGCTCAGTTCCCGGCCGCCTCCCGCATGCGCCGCGACTCCGCCGATCCTTCGTCGAGGAACACATAGAGCGCGGCGATCCTGCCATCGCGCACCAGGATGAAGTCCCATCCGGTATAGGCGGGCGCTTCGCCCCTGGGTCCCGATCCCCAGCCGAGCCGCCCGGCATTGTGGAGCATCTGCGGATTGCCGGGCGCATAGGCGAAGTCGGGATGCATCGCCCGTAGCGTGCCGGCGAACGCGTCGATCGCGGCATGGCCGGTGACCGGCCCGGTCGGTGCATAGAGCACGCCGTCCTCGGCCCAGAGTTCCTCGATCGCGGCGCGCCGGCGCCCGGAATCGCCCTCGCCGAAGACTTCCTCGAGGTTGCGCAGCAGCAGTTCGCGGATGCGATCGGCGGATTCGCTGTTCGGTACCATCTCGTCCTCCATCAATTAGAGACATCCCCGGGGAAGAACCCCGGGGAGCTTCCGTCATCAGATCTGTGCCTGGCCGCCATCGACGAACAGCTCGACGCCGTTGACGAAGCTGGCATCGTCGGAGGCGAGGAACAGCACCGCCCTGGCGATCTCCTCGGGCTGGCCGACGCGGCCGGCCGGGATCAGGCTCGCCAGATAGTCCTTGGTGCCCTCGGCCTGCTCGCCGCCGCCGAACAGCTCGTTCAGGCCGGCGGTGTCGGTCACGCCGGGGCTGACGGCGTTGACCCGGATATGGCGGTCCTTGAGGTCGAGGATCCAGTTGCGCGCGAAGTTGCGGATCGCCGCCTTGGTCGCCGAATAGACGCTGAATGCCGGCGTGCCCGAGATGCTGGTGGTCGAGCTGGTCAGGATCACCGAGGCGCCATCCTTGAGCAGCGGCAGCGCCTTCTGCACGGTGAACAGTACGCCCTTCACATTGGTGGAGAAGGTCTTCTCGTAATGCTCCTCGCTGATCGCGCCCAGCGGGGCCATCTCGCCGCCGCCGGCATTGGCGAACACCACGTCGATCTGCGCATGCTGCTGCTGGACCGCGTCATAGAGCCGGTCGATATCGGCGAGCTGGGCCATGTCGCCGCGCACCCCGGTCACTCGCCCGCCGATCGCGTTCACCGCGGCGTCGAGCGCGTCCTGGCGGCGGCCGGTGATGAACACCGATGCGCCCTCGGCCACGAATGCCTTGGCCGTGGCCAGGCCGATGCCGCTCGTGCCGCCGGTCACCACCACCACCTTGTCCTGGAACTTGTTCGCCATCTTCTGTCTCCTTCGGTTCGGCAAAGCGCCGTTGCCCGCCTGAGATGCAGCGTGAACGATGATGCGTGTAGTCGGCGAATATGGCACTTAGCGTTCCATTGGAGGAACGATGATGCGGGTGGATCTCAATGACTATGCCTATTTCGCCGAGGTCGTCGCGCATGGCGGGTTCGCCGCGGCGGGGCGGGCATTGCGCGAGCCCAAGTCGAAGCTCAGCCGCCGCATCGCCGGGCTGGAGGCGCGGCTTGGCCTGCGCCTGATCGAGCGGTCGAGCCGGCGCTTCCGCGTCACCGATACCGGCCAGGCCTTCTACGAGCGCTGCCGGGCGATACTGGCGGAGGCCGAACAGGCCGAGGCGCTGGTGCTGCAGGCCCAGGCCGAGCCGCATGGCCGCATCCGCTTCAGCTGCCCCACCGGCATGCTCGAGCCGATTGCCGGCCTGATCTCGTCCTTCCTGCAGCGCTATCCCAAGGTCCGGCTCCAGCTGGTGGCGACCGATCGCCCGGTCGACCTGATCGCCGAGCGCGTCGATCTCGCGCTGCGGGTCCGCGCCAGCCTGACCAGCGATGCCGCGCTGACGATGCGCTCGCTCGGCAAGTCGACCCGCATTGTCGTCGCCAGCCCGCAGCTGGCCAACCGGATCGAGACGATCGAGCAGCTCGGCGAAGTGCCCGCGCTCGCGACCAGTGACGCGGCCGATGATCTCGAATGGCACCTGGAGACGGAGGTGGGGCGCAGCCATGTGTTGCGCGTCGAGCCGCGCCTGGGCTGCGAGGACATGGCGGCGGTGCGCAGCGCCGCGATCGACGGGCTGGGGGTCGCGATCCTGCCCGATCATGTCTGCTTCGATGCGCTGGAGTCCGGCCGTCTCGTCCGCGTGCTTCCCGAATGGCGCGGGGTGCAGGGGATCGTCCATCTGGTCTTCACCACCCGCCGCGGGCTGCCGCCCGCGGTGCGCGCGCTGATCGACCACCTCGCCGCCGGCTTCCCGCGCACCCGCGCCTAGCGCGCGTTCGACCAGGTCGAGAGCACGACCTGGCGCTCCACCTTGTCCTCGTTGCGCAGCGTCAGCTTCCAGGTGGCGCGGGTGATCGCCCGATCTACCAGGATGCCGCGGAACAGCTGGCTCGCCTCGGGCTTGCCCGCCAGGTTGCTGCCCAGCGCCGTGCCCTTGTCGTCGGCCAGTGTCGCGGAGACCGTGCTGGCGGCGACGAAGGTGACTCCAAAATTCCGGGCATCCTCCACCGGAATGGCGATCTCCATCACCTGCCCAGGTGCAAGCATCGCCATCTTGGAGAAATCGCCCGCATCCGGGTCCTTCGGGTCGGCGAGCCCGAGGAATTCCAGGCAGGCGCGGGCGAATTCGAACAGCCGCCCGCCACCGCCGCCCGGCAGCAGCGCGGCAAGCTTGCCCTGCGCGCCCTGCTTGCCTGGGCCGATGGCAAGGCGCGGCTTCACGAAGGACGAGAATTGCGATGTCCCGGTCAGGCTGGTGTGGATGGTGCGCTCCACCGCATGGTCCTCGATCGTCCAGATCGCGGAGGATTCGGCGACCACCCCGTCGTTCATCGCCAGCATCCTGCACACCGGCGGCAGCGGGTTTCCGGCCAGGATCGAGAAGGGCACGCCCTTGCGGTTGACGTTCACCTGGTTGAATCGCAGCACCGATACCGGCCGCAGCTCGCGCAGCGCGTCCATGGATTTACCGGCCAGCTCCAGCGGGATGCTGATCAGGTCGGCGCAGCTGCTGCCCCGGTTGGGCGTGCCCAGCATCACCAGGTGCCCCACCTGCGGCTTGCCGTCCGGATAGATCGGCATCGCCGCATGGATATAGCGCCGGCTGATCAGGCCGCCCATCGAATGGGCGACGAGGTCTACATGCCAGGCGTTGCGATCGGTCTGGGCATATTCGACATAGCGCGAAAGCTGGGCGGCATTTTCGTCGATCGTGTTGGTCGGCGCGAAATTGCCGGGCTCGTCGCCGGTCCGCATCCGGCCATGATCGGGCTTCTCGCCCACCGGGAACGCCTTCCAGTCATAGGAATGGCTGGTGGTCAGGATGTTCTGCCAGATTTCCCAGGCCTGCCAGTTCGACCACAGGCCGTGGACGAGCACGACCGGCTTCGGCGCCACCTTCAGGTTGCGCGTCATCTCGTCGGCCTTCTTGCCCTTGTCCTCCACCTCGGCCCGGATGCGCTGGACCAGCCGGGGGCGGCCATCGTCGTACCAGGCATAACCCGAGCTGTCCCATTCGAAGGTGATGTCGCGCTGCTCGCCCGCCGGCACGCTCAGCGTGCCTTCGTCCAGCGTGCTGTCCGGCTTGGCGCCGTCCCATTTGTCGCCCTTGTAGGTCTCGCGCAGCTTGAGCGTCGCCAGCTTCTCCTCGGGGCCGTCATTGGCGACGGTGGCGGTGATCCGCACCAGGTTGCCGTCGATCGTGCCAACCTGCTCGGTGATCTTCCGCCAGGCGCCCCAGGTCGGGAAGCGCATGTCCTCGAACTTGAGGTCGACCAGCCGCAGCGCCCCGCCGCAGCGGCGCAGGTTCCAGCTCAGCGTGTCGGTCGCCCCGGCAAGCGTCTCGGAATGGCTGCCGGTCAGCCGGTCGGGCTCGCGCGGATCTACCCGATCCGATCCGTCGCTGGAGAACTGCACCGGGTCGATCGTCGTCGGCAGGTCGGCGATGGTGCGGCTGGCGCCTTCCTTCGCCTTGCACTGTCCACGGAAGCTGCCCGATTCCGATCCGGAAACGACGCCCTTGATCTCGGGCAGGCGCACGCTGACGCGGTAGGTACCTTCGCTGTCCACCCCGATATTGACGTCGGCGTCGAGCCCGTTGCCATTGGCGCGCGTCTCGCTCTTCGAGACGAAATTGCCCGATACCGTGCGGTACACGCGCTGCTGCATGCACATGTCCGTGTCTTGCGCCGCCTTGGTCTCTGTCGAGATCGACTTCAGATTGATGTTCGCCCGGCCCAGGCTGATGTCCGGATTGTCCGTCGCGCGCACCGTCACTTGCGCGGCATAGTCATAGGTCATCGACCAGCTGGTCGTGTCCGTGCCCTTGCCCGATACGCGCGCCACCGTCTTGTCCTGGCTGTTGGCGATGTGCCGGCTGTACTGGACGTTGCCCACCCAGCCGCTGGTGCATTTCGCCGACGCGGCCTTCATCCCTGCGGCTGCCGGCACGGTCGCGCTCGACAGCATCAGGCCCGCTGCCAGCGCCGGCAAGGTACGTAGGACGATCATACCGGAAACTCCCGTTGGTGCTGCGGCCAGCTGTCGCCGGCGCGGCTCGCTGTCGCGCCGGAAATTGCCGGGGCAGGCGCGGGCGCGACGGGCAGGGCGCTGCCGCGATGGGGCCCGCCGCCATGGCGATGAAACCCGATGCGAGCCGGGTGGGCTTGCCCGTCCGCTCCTGTGCCGCATGCGGCGGAAGGATGCGCGCGGCGGCGCGATGTCCGGCGTGGTCGCGCATGCGGCTGGCTTCGTCGCGAAGCGGTTCGCCCGCAGCGCCGATGACCGGCTTGGGCGAGCCCAGATGGAAAGCACCGGACGCCCGACCTAGCGGAGCGCGGTTCTCGGCTCTTCGCCGTCCGGAGTCCGGCAATGGCTTCGGCGCGTTGCCCCCGCCTCGCCGCACGAAGCGCAGCCGAGCCCCTTTGTGAAAGCCGGACGGATGAGACAGATGTTCAACCTTGCCATGCTCGGCCTGTTCGCGGCGTCCTCCGCCGCGCCGGTGCCGACGGCCCTGGCCGCGCCCGTCGACAGCCGCGCCCCGAAGAAGCTGGTCCAGCGCTGGACCGCCGGCGCAGCCGATCCGGGCACCGGCCTGCCCGGCTGGACCTCGAAGACGCCCGACATCCATGTCCACCAGCCGGCCAATCTGGCGCGGATCCCGGTGGCCGAGATCGACCTGTTGCGCCGCCGCGCGATGGTCGCGTTCGAGGCGCTGATGCGGCAGCCTTCGCTGCGCGACGTGCGCGGCACCAGCCTCCAGGCGGACATCAACATCTCGGTGGTGCCGACGCTGGACGGCGTGCGGCTGGTCGCGGCGATCTTCAGCATCCGCGCCAAGAGCGTCATCGCCGGCAAGCCCGACACGGTGCTGCGCGACGGCCGCTACGTCACGCCCTCGGAAGAGGGCGCGGTGCTCAACGTGCACCTAAACCCCTATGACATGATGGCCCGCCGCCGGGTCCAGGCCGAGGGGCTGTGGGGCGGTGGCCTCCAGGTCCGCACCGGCGCCGCCTATGGCCTCTACCTCGCCGATCGTCTGCCCGACTATGATCCCGATGCGGAATATGCCTGGGGTCCGCGGCCGCTCGCGCTGCAGCTGCAGCAGGATCGCAGCTGGTACCAGCCCGGCGCGGCGGGCGTGCATCCGCTGCTCGTGCATGTCTCAAGCTATTCCCAGGAGAATGACGATCTGCGCAGCGACCGGCTCAGCCCCGAGCGTCCGGTCTCCCGTCTCGCCGCGGCGATGTTCATGACCGACTGGGAAGACGTCCGGCGCCGCATGAAGGCGGTCCGGTAACCGCGCGCATCACCCGCATCGATCAGGAGTAGACCATGCAGCATCTCTATCGTGCGGCGGCGCTCGCCGCTGCCTTTCTCGCCACGACCCAGGCCGCGCAGGCCCAGGGCTTCCTCAAGCGTCTCGCCGAACGCGCCGTGGGTCATGCCGAGAGCGAGGCGGAGCAGAAGGTGCGCCAGGGCGTCACCAGCGCCGTGGACGGTGCCGGCCGCAAGCGCGCGCGCAACCCCGAGGCGGCACCCGAAGGCAATGCCGGGGCGAGCGACGCCGGTGGTAACGAGCAGCCTGCGCCAACGCCTGCGGCCGCCAGGGCGGTTCGCTATGTCGGCGACATTGCCGTCCCGGCGGACGTGGAAGCCCAGAAGACGCGGTACAACAAGTTCGGCGAAGTCAGTTGCAACGATTGCGAGGGCGGGATCGAGCTGGACGGCCGCCCGAAGTTCGAGTTCGACGAATTCAGCGGCAAGTATAACGAGCGCGCGATGCGCGTCGGCACCTGGACGGTCGGGCAGAGCCTGCGCTGGCAGGGCAGGGCCTCGGTCGGCACGCTGACGCTGCTCCGCGAGGAGACCGTCGACGGCTTTCGCTGCCGCCGGCTCGAATATCGGCTGGTCAGGGGCAAGGCCTCGGCCAGCCGCCCGAGCCTGATCTGCTGGGGGCTGGCCAGCAGCGCCTCGTCGGTGGAGAACTGGCACGAAGTCTATTGATCGCGGCGCCGTTGGGGGGGAGGGAGCGGCTGGCCGGCTCAGTCCTCGTCGATGCTGGCCGGGGCCGCCCCTGCATTGTCGTCCGACATGATGCCCGTGGGGATCCGGATTCCCCAGGGCGTGTCCTCGTCTTCCTCTTCCTTCAGCAGCTTCAGGATCTCGCCGATATCCTGGATGCGCTGCTCGATGTCCTCGATCGCCTCGAACTTGCGGGCGCCGAAGAGCCTGGCCCAGTCGGGCAGCTCCTTGCCGGCATGCTCGCCTCCCGCGATCCGCCGGCAGTAGATGCGATAGGCATAGGGGCCGCCGTCATAGTCGGAGGTGCCCAGCCGCAGTCCCATAAGGTCCCATGAGGCCTCATGCCGGCGCGAACGCAGGATCGATGTGCGAAGACGGCCCGAATTGTCCGGCCTGCCGACCGCCTGGACCACGTCATCGACGGCGAATACGAATCCCTCCACCGTCGGCTCCCGCGTCCCCGGATGTTTGCTGTCCGTCGCGAAGCGGCAGAGCCGGTTGACCCGCGGGAAGATGTCGAGGCGGGATATCAGGATGTGCCCCTCCCGATCGAGGCGGACAAGGGCGTAGACGCCGGCATGGCGCTCGCTGAAGTGCCTTTGCTTGTGGTCATCGTCGAGTTGAAGATTGACCACGAAGGCAAGCTCGGTCGGGTTCAACCCGCCTCGCTCGAGATAGCCGTGAAGGCGCTGCGTGATGACGCTGCAATAGGTGGACACCTGGTTTCGTACGCCTTCGTCCGGGTGTTTGCCGGCGAACTTCTGGCCGAAGTCGACCACCTTCGCGATCGATTCGAGCGAGATCTTCGTCGAGCGCTGTGAGTCCGGATTGAGAATTGCATTCACTTGCGAGCGCGTCAGGCCCGTCAGGCCAGGAAGGTCGTCTTTCTTCACCCGGTTTCTGTCGCTCGTCGAATTGACGGCCTTCAGGATACGTGTCGTCAATCCCATCAGTGACTTATCGTCAATCGTAACTTCACCCGCGCCAGTTGCCTGGGCATCCTCCTCTTCCAACATTGCGTTCCCCCGTACGCCTAATCGGACGGTTCTACGCAGAATCGTATCAATGTCGCCATTTTTCTTAACCACGCCGGAGTCGGGCGCATGGTGAAGTCCCGAGTTCGCATCGCGAACCTAGTTTCAAGCACTACTGTCCAAATTGCCGCACAGTAATGCGTGGAAACCTGATCGTTGCGTGAAGATTGATTCGATAAAAATCGGCCCAGCTAGGATAATCTAATAATAAAGTCGATAGAAGAATCGCCAATTATTGGTTAAATTAGTGCCAAGCTCGAGGTAATGGCCTCGATGCGGTCGCGAGAGCCAACCTGCAGCCCATTTGAAAATGGGGAGGAAGGCAGAAGGGGTTAACGATGGGCATCGTCTCGGTGGTGTACAATGTCTTCGAGGGGCCGGGGGTCGCGCTCGACATCTCCGCCCTGTGGCGCAACGTCTCGCAAACCTGCGACGCGCTTGCCAAGAAGCTCCGGATTCCGCAGCGCGCGGTACCGCAGGCGCGCGAAGGCCTGCCGGCGCCGGAAGATTTGCGCCCGACCGCGATCGAGCTCGATATCCGGACGACCCATGGGCGCGAGATCGAGGTCGGCCGGCGTCGTGCGAACCGGAGGGTTAGGCGCATTCTTGCAAGCCTCCTTGGCATGACCATTGATGCGAGCGATGCCGAGCTCAAGCGCATCAAGGCCGGGCTCGCGTCTCGCATCGCGGAGGTGCTGACAGGCCTGTCGGGGCGGTTGCCCGGCCTCGCAAGCGCCAAGGTGCAGACGGAATCCGCGCTCTCGGGTTTCAAGGCGCTCAATGCCGTCCATGATGTCCCCACTGCTCGATCGGCGCTCGAATGGTTCGCCACGACCCTGGCGACGGCGCTCGCGGAGGCGGTGGTCAACGCGCACCTGTTCAAGGGGGAGATGGGATTTCGCGACGCGTTCGGCTTCGCGCTCGGGGTCGGCGGGGCGATCGCGCTCATCGGCATTGCCGCGGGTATCGGCTGGGCGCAATTCCGGAGGCCCCAGCTTGGGCGTCGGATCGGTGGACATGGCCTGTTCGCCATCGCGCTGGGTGTTGTCGGCTTCTTCATGCTGGGAATCGCCCATTATCGCGAGGCACTGGCCGACAAGAGTGCGGATGCCGCCGCAATGGCGCAGGCAACGATGGCTAGCGCCCCGTTCGCCCCGCTCACCGACACGTCGCTGATGCCCTATCTGATCCTCAACCTCGCCGGCTTCGCGCTGGTCTGCTGGAAGTCGATCTCCATGTGGGGGTTCCTGGACCTCAAGCGCCTCGAGCGCGCGGCGGCCACGGCGACCGCCCGCTTCGAGGCTGCCAAGGAGCGGGCGCGTGCGCAGTGCAATGCCGCGCGGGGCCTTGCGCTCGACATGGTCGACCGGCTGCTCAAGGTCGCGGAGGATCATGTCGAGCAGGGTGATGCGCTGACTGCGAAGGCGCAGGAAATTCGTGACGACTTTCTCGGCGACGCCAATGCGATCGCGGATGCGGCCATCGCGCGCGAGCAGGAATATCGCGAAATTGTCGAGATGGTGCATCCCAAGCGCGGCAGCTTGACCCGCTTCAACGCTGATCCGCCGCGCATCGCCGTGGTGCCCCTCGCGATCGACCCGGGCGAGACCAATGCGAAGGGGGCCCTTGTCGCGCGCCTCGCCAAGATCCGCGACGCCATGCCGATCATGACCGACGAGATCGGGACGGCGGCCGATGAGGCCATCTCCAGGATCGGCGAGATGGGCGCGGCGGCCGAGGAAGCGGCGCGCAGCAACCCGCGCGGTCGCGGCGACAATATACTTCGGTTCGGCAGGTAGGGAGATAGGTTATGGCATTTCGATCCGTCCGCTTCGACAGCGCTCCGAAGGCCTCCTGGAATGCGTTCCCCGGCGACCGGCCTTCCCCTTGGCGGCTGATCGCAGCCGGCGCTGCCATCATAGTGATGCTGCTGGGCATGGCGGCTTGGTATGCAAGCGGTGCGCAGCAGGGGGATGCGACGGAGCGCGATCCCGCCACCCTGTGCCTCCTGCGGGGCCCGACCTCGCGCGCGGAGCTGACGCTGCTCGACCAGACCGACGCGCTGGCGGCGGGCGCCGGCCAGCATTTCACCCGGCTGATCAACCATGTGCGGGATACGTTGCCGCGCAACGGTCGCCTGACGATCGTTCCGTTCGGCGGCGACCTCGGCCAGCCCCTGGCCGTGGCGTTCGACATCTGCTCGCCGGGCAAGGGAGCGGAGGCCGATACGCTGAGCGAGGGGGCGGTGCGGCTCCAGCGCGACTATGAGACGCGCTTCGTCGCCCCCTTGAGCAAGGCTGCAGCTGAGCTCGCGGTTCCGCGCGAGAGCAACCAGTCTCCGATCGCCGATCAGATCCTGCGCGCGGCGAACGATCCCACGATCGGGTGGCGTGGCGAGGAGCGTATCCTGAACCTAATGACCGACGGCCTCGAAAACACGCCGGCGTCGTCCATCTACACCAGCGGAAAGATCGTGTTGCCGTCGCCCCCGTCCGACCTGCTGCGCGGTGTCACGGTGAATTATTTCGAGCTCGCGAGTGCCAGGAACAGTGTGCTCCAGACGCCCGCTGTCCGTGCCGCGTGGAAGGCGTGGTTCGAGGCGGCGGGGGCCAAGGTGAACATGTATGCGCCCGGTTACGCGGTCCCGGCCTGGGGTGTGCCGGCGGAGCGGTAGGGCCGATCCGCTTCCGTTCGATGTCTTGCTCCCAAGGCGGCTTTACGTCTGGGGGAAAGTTCTCATCGCCCACGCGTCGGGAACTCGCCCGAGCGGAAAAAGATGCCCCAGTCACAGGCGGTGAAAACAGCAATCCAATGGGTTACGGGGAAGGCGCCGAATTGGTCCTTTCTCACCGATTGACTTGTGCGAAGTGCGGCATAGGCTGCTGAGATCTATGCGATAACGAACTCAGTGGTCGCAGTCGGGGGTGTCATGCGAAGCTTGCAGGAGGGAGGCGGCGCGTTGCGCGGAAGCCTGGCGGCTGCGCTGCGCGTGGGCCGCGTGCGGCGATGAGCTTCGGGCGCGACATATCGGTTCTGTTGTGTGTGAGTGTCGCCACGGTTGCGTTGGGCGCTTGTCGCGCGGGGCCGGTGGAGCCACGTTCGGATCAGGCGGCGCAATCGGCGCGGCCTGAAAAGGCAACGCAGCCGACAAAGCCCGGCCCGGACGTGGCCAGGCCTATCGATTTTGCTTCAGACCTCTATCTGGACGACGTGTGCGAGGCTGAACTGCAGGAGATGCGGTTCAAGAAATTCCAGTCGTACGACTTCATCTACGAGAGCCCGCTGCCGGTAAGAGTGTCCGGCAGCTATGCCGAGGTCCGGGCGAGGGAGGCTGGCTCCGCGGCGACCGTCTATGACGAGATCGAGGCGACGATCTTCCGCGACGTCGAAATCGAAGTCGAGGCGAAGCAGGTGGCGCCCGACTATTCGTTTCATAGATGGGGCATGCCGTTCGCGGTAAGCGATCACCCCTTTTCCGCGCATCGGCAGCTCAAGCACCAGCGCGCGATGGGGGCGACCTTCCCTTTCCTCGACCTGGCCAGGATCCCGTTCCGCGACGCGGACGACGTCGATCAGCCCTTTCCGAAGGGGAATAATTTCAGCCGCAATTTCATCTCCGTGCTCAATTTCCTCGCGAGCCGGGGCGAGAATGTCTGGGGGCGCGGCGATGGCTTCGATGCGCGGCAGAAGGCGCGTGAATTGCGGCTGGGCACCACCGGAACCGAATATGAGCGCGCTCAGGCGATAAATGGCGATGCTCTCGCGGCGTTGAGGCGAATCTCGCCGGCCGCGAAGTTCTCCATCAGTATTCGTGGATCTTACATCCTGATTTCTCTTGGAAGGCCCGCGCTATTTGTCGCGGCCATCGATACCGGAAAAGATGCAGTCGGGCTGCGTGCCTGCAAAGGGGGTAGATAATGGGCCGGCGTCTAATCTCGGGTGGGAAGCTCGGCAGCTTCGTGGATCTGAACACGATCGAATTTTCGGATCTGAAGATCCTCATCGATGCTATTTTGAGCAACGTCAATCTTGGTTCGAACGCCGAGCCGTATAAGAGTAAATGGTTTCAAACCATAGAGCCGCTAGGGTGGTCTACCTACGACAAGTTCAAATTTCTCCTCGTAACACTTGAAGATCTTTCTCTTGCAACCGGAACAGGGAAAGGATGGACCACTAACGACGGCAAGGGGAATGCTGCTCTTGGATTTGGATATGATCCATATCAGCGCCGGGCAAGTCTATATAATGATTTGGTCGCGGCGGGAGTGGATCTGCCAAGTGACACGACGCTTCTGAATAGGTTAAAGAATGCGTCGGGTTTGTCCCAGGAAAATATGAACGCATTGATGCGTGATGTATTTACGGGAAAAACAATATCTCTTGGGCAGGCGGCGAGTCTTTTTTCCGTAATTGATGATGATTATGAAAAGAAAATTGACAGACTCTACACGAACCTACTGCCTTCCATAGAGCGAGCGGTCGCCTTTGATCTAGGGTATCAGGGATATCTCTTGCCTGGTCCGGGGTCCGAGTCGGACTCGGACAAGGACAATTATCGGCACGAACTCTATAACCTTCTCGACAGGGGAGATTTCGTTGGTGCGGCCGTTAAGCTGGCACTTACCGACGGAAACGTGGTGGTCGATGGCAATTATCAGCGGGACGTGACGCGCGCGCGCGTTCTGCTCTACTCCCAGATGCTCACCGACAATTCAGGCCTGCTCAGCTCGGCTATGGGCATCCTGGATGTGTTGCCGGCGTTGCAGGGTGACCCACTTACCGTGCCGCTCACCGACAAGGCCTTGCAGGCATCGCTCGACCTTGTCGGTGCGCTCCAGTCGCGGCTGGGAGACATCCATGCATGGCAAAACAGTCTTGTCATGCCTCGCGACGAAAAGCTGATCAACGCCAGAAACGATTTTCTGAATGACGCGCTGACAAACAGCCGGCGGGTGCTCGAGGCCCATGGCTTTCATCTCAATTCGGATCAGAACACTTCGCTCAGCCAGGCGGCGATGGACGCGCATGTCCCGTCGGAGCATCTACGGCTCATTTACGGCGATCGCACCTTCGCGCCGTATGAGATCTTCCTAGTGCCCGCAGGAACGCCGAACGAAGTCAGCGGGGGCAACTCGCTGGGCGGCCTCCCGGCGCCGACAAGCGGCCAGCGCCGCGTAGTCAAATATGATCATGATTCCGGCCAGTTCGTCACCTTCCTGACGAATTCGATCGAAGACACGCCTGCGGTCACCTTTGTAAACGGAGCGGATCGCACGCTTCTGGTGGTCGAAAGCGCGCAATTGATCACCAATTTCGAACGCTCGGGGAACGGCTATCGGATATCCTTTCTCGACGGCGATGTGCTCACCGCGACATCGACGACGGATTCGAGTGGGGAGCGTGTCAACGTCCATTTCGTGGACCAGAATGGCGTATCGCATGACTACGAGGTGGCTCCAGATCAGCCGGTCGTGGTCGGACGGACCGGAGGTCTGTTTCTAAGCGGCGGCGCCTATCAGGGCCAATGGGCATCCAATGATTTCAATAACATCCCGGGCCTCGAGCCAGAGCTGCTTGCGAGCATCCTCGGTCGGGCCGACGCGCTCATTGGAATGGGCGGCGACGAGGGCCGGCCGATAGACTTGAAGGACATCATCGATCCTGACGGCCCGGTGACGTACCAGATACGCATCAATCCCGATGGGACCAAGGAGGCGGTCACCACCTTCCACTTGAACAACGGCACGACCGGTGTCGGGGATCGTATCGTTCAGGTCACCAAGCAGACGGTATTCGAGGGGCAGGACACGACTGTCTATTCGTCGGTCACGCGGACTGGCGACGATGCAACCGTGACCTATGTTCGCGAACGAGCCCCCTCGCACGAGTCCATTGACCAAGTAGATCCCAAAGTCGACATCAAGTTCGAGAACCACATCCTCACGCTCGAGCAATTCGGCTCGATCTTCGGTTCGAACATCGGCCGCTACCTGGCCGGCGACAACGTAGCGGCGCAGATCGCGCTGGGCGCGGTCCTTTCGACGGTCAGTGGCAATCTCGGCGAGCTGGCGGACGATCTCCTCAACGACGTCTATGGACTGGACGGGGTCACCCCGCTGAGCGCGGCGACCAAGGTCGACGAGGCGCTTCGCGATATCGGCAGCGAGTTCCTCCAGAACCTGAAGTCCGCGGGCGCCGGCGCGCTTTCCTCGTTCCTGCTCAGCGAGATCTTCGATGCCATCGGTATCGGCGGCGTGCCGGGTGCGCTCGGTCAGGCGGTGGGCGGCGCCTATCTGTCGGCGGCCATCGAGGCCTTGCCCGAGCTCCTTGCCGGAACGAAGAGCTTCAGTGCGGTCTTCAAGGGCATCGATCCGCTTTCGATCGCCGCCTCCTGGCTCGGCAGCACGCTGGCCTCCGAAATCGCCGAATTCGATACGATCGGCGGCCAGCTCGGATCGTCGATCGGCGCAGCCGCCGGTGCGATTGCGGGCTCTGCCATCGCCATCAAGGCGCTGGGGCTTGGCACGGCGGTTGGCGGTCCCGTCGGCGCGCTGGTGGGCGCGTTCGTCGGCTTCCTTGTCGGCGGACTGATCGGATCGGTGTTCGGGGGAACGCCGCGCTCCGGCGCCGATGTGGAATGGGACGCTTCGAACAACCAGTTCATCGTCGCGAACGCCTATGCCCGTAAAGGCGGCAGCAAGGACGCTGCCAAGTCGGTTTCGGACGCAGTGGCGAACATCTACAATTCGGTGCTGCAGGCTACCGAGTCGAAGCTGCTCGCCCCGGAGAGCGTGCAGGCCGGCAACTATGGCATGCGGAAGAAGGATTGGGTCTACCGGTCGATCTCCACCCAGTCGGAATCCGCGATCGAGGCGCGATTCCATGATGCCGATGCGCTGATCGCCTATGGCGCGGCCAAGGGCCTGAAGGACATCGTCGCCAGTTCCGCGGGCGGCGACGTCTTTGTGAAGCGCGCCCTGTTCAGCGCGCTGGACGCCAGTGACGGCGTGGTGGACGGCCAGCTGGGCGACGCGACCGGCAACTTCAGCGTCGAGCAGATCGTGGCGGTCATCTCGACGGCGCGCGACTATGCGATGTTCGCGGAGAACGCGAAGGTCATCGCCTCGGCGATCGCGAATGATCCCCAGAGCAATTTCGCGCTGGGCTGGGCGACCACGCTGGCGATGGCCGCGGATCTCCATCTCGACCGGCGCGGCGCGACCGACTGGATCGGCGGCTATGCGACCTGGCTCGACGAGCTCAACGACGGCCGGTTCGACGACGTCTCGGTTGCCGCCAGCGCCGTCGAGATGCGCTTCAACTTCACGACCAATGGACGCGAGTGGTTCGTCGCGAACGGCAATGGCAGCTATCGCGGGACGCTTACCGACGACATCGCCATCGACAAGCAGACGATCGTCAACGGCGCCACTGACGAGGCGACCGGCGATTTCATCGATCTTCGAACGGAGATGTTCGGCGGGCAGGACATCAAGATCGCCGCGGTGGTCTTCGCGAACGCCGGCAACGACGTCGTCCATGCCTCGGACCTGGGCGACAACGTCTTCGGCGGTGCGGGCAACGACACGCTCTATGGCGGCCGGCTCGACGACTGGCTGTTCGGCGACGACGGCGATGACACGCTCGATGCCGGCGCGGTGGCCGGCGGGCTTGGCGGTGACGGCAATTATCTCGACGGCGGCGATGGAAATGACATCCTGCGCGGGCGCGAGGGCTCGGACTGGCTCGAAGGTGGCGCCGGCACCGATATCCTGACCGGCGGCGGTGGCGACGATATCCTGGCGGGCGGTGGCGGCGACGGCGACCAGATGGGCGGCGGCGCGGGCAACGATCAGTATATCGTCCGCCTCGGCGACGGCGTGGACGTCCTGGAGGAAGACGCCGCGGGCGCGCCGGTGGCGCAGTCGGGCGGCGACTATGTCAGCCAGCGCTTCGCCGATCTGATCTCGGGCATCGTCAAGCGCAACTGGGTGGGCAACGCCGCCGGGGTGAACGGCACGACGATCGGTGGTGGCGAGGACGCGATCGTCTTCGGCAAGGATATCGACATCGGCGACCTCCAGCTGTTCCGCTCGAGCAGCGACAGCGACGACCTCGTCATCCGGGTGATGCAGACGGTCGATGGCGTGACGAGCTTCTCGGGCACGCAGCTGACGGTCAAGGACTGGTTCTCCAACCCGTTCAAGCGCATCGAATGGCTGCGCTTCATGGACGGCAACGAAGTCCGCATCGGCGACATCACCAGCTTCATCGTCGGCAGCGCCGGCAACGACGTGCTGATCGGCACGGACGGCAATGACTTCGTCTATGGAGGAGAGGGCGACGATCAGCTGCACCTTCTCGGCGGCGACGATATCGGGAACGGCGGCTCCGGCAATGATCTGATCGCCGGGCATTCGGGACGGGACCTGCTCGTCGGTGGCCTCGGCGTCGATCAGCTGATCGGCGGCAAGGGCGCTGACGCCCTGTCGGGCGATGGCGGCGGCGACGATCTCTATGGCGGTGACGATGCCGACATCCTGTCGGGCGGTCGCGGCGACGGGGACCAGGTTGTCGGCGGCGCCGGCAACGATACCTTCAAATATGCCCGCGGCGATGGCCGGGACATGATGTTCGATGATTTCTCGGCGAACTGGGACGTTGTCTGGAGCAACGGCAACTGGAATGCGGCGGCTGGCTTCGCCTATGTCTCGGCGACCGGTGAAGTCACCGGTCCGGGCGGCACCTATCTGCGCAAGAATGTCGGCACCGCCGCTTTCCCCGACCTGCAATGGGTCGGCCGGTTCGACTATGACAGCGATACGGGCACGCTGCGCTGGTTCAATCCGCCGGCGGGCGCTCCGGTCGTGGCCAATAGCGGCGTCGACACGATAGAATTCGCGCCGGGCATCGATATCCAGGACCTGATCCTGTTCCGGCCGGCCGGTTCGAACGACCTGGTCATCTCCATTGCAAGCGAGAATGCCGAGTTCGCGAGCGCGACTTCCTTCGCCGACAGCGTCACCATCAAGGACTGGTATGCGCTGCCGGGGCAGATCGAGAAACTGGCCTTCTATCAGACGGGCATCCTCGACATTTCCGCGGGCGCGACGAATCTGATCGCGGGAACCGACGGTGCGGACGGCGTCGCCGCCACCCCGCTCTCGGGCTCGACCGCGGCGGACTGGATTACCGGCGGCGCGGGCGATGACGTGATCGCCGGTGGTGCCGGCAATGATATCCTTGCAGGCAATAGTGGAGCCGACACGCTCAAGGGCGAGGTCGGCGACGATGTCCTATACGGCGGCGCGGGCAATGACGTGCTCGACGGCGGCACCGGCGCGGACGTGCTGGTGGGAGGCGCCGGGTTCGATACCGCCTCCTATGCTTCAGCCGGAGCGGGCGTCCGGGCGTATCTGGCGAATGCCGAACTCAATATCGGCGACGCCGCCGGCGACAGCTATTCGAGCATCGAGAATCTGAGCGGCGGCGGCGGTGCCGACCTGCTCGGCGGCGACGCGGGCGACAACGAGCTCAGCGGCAGCCAGGGCGACGACACGCTGTGGGGCGGCGCGGGCGACGACAGCTATATCTGGAATGTCGGGGACGGCGCCGACACGATCCGCGACGCCAGCTTCGCCATGGAGGAAGCCGTTACCGCGGCCGGCGCGCTAGCCAGCGGCTATTCCCAGACCCTGTGGGAAGCGACCGACATCCTGCAGCCCGGCTATGAGGACCGCTATTACTGGCACCTGCAGATCACCGGCCCGAACGGCGAGATCGTATATGACTATGATCTCTTCGCGCCGAACAATGCGAGCGCGACGCAGCCTGATCCCCAGCCGGCGAGCTATCACCAGGCCGGCTGGCTCGGCGGCTTCGCCCGGACCAATGGCCAGCAGGTAACACGTGCGCATTTCGATACTGCGATCGATGCGGGCGACGATATCCTCGAATTCGGCACGGGGATCAGCCTCAGCGACCTGAGCTTCCTCGTCAGCGGCAGCGATCTCATCGTCCGCTTTGGCGGCCTGGCGACCAGCCAGGTCACGATCAAGGACCATTTCACCGCCAATAGCCGGATCGAGACGCTCCAGTTCCGCGACGGCCTGTCCGTGTCGCTGGCCAGCATCCTGACCGCGATAGATGGAAACCTGCTTTCCGGCACTGCCGGCGACGACCTGATGATGGGCCAGGCCGGCGCACTGGCCGACCTGGTGGATGGCGGCGCGGGCAACGACGTGCTGAGCGGCGGGGCGGGTGCCGACACCCTGCGTGGCGGCGACGGCGACGATGTGCTCGAAGGCGGCGCGGGAGCCGATCTGCTCGACGGCGGCAGCAACTCCGCCTCGAGCGTGAAGGGATGGGGAGACACCGCCCGGTACGTACGCTCGACGGCGGCGGTGCGGGTCGACCTGAACAAGACCACCGCCCAGGCCGGGGGCGATGCCGCCGGCGACATCCTGGTCGGCATCGAGAACCTCACGGGTTCGGCATTCGGCGATACGCTGACCGGCAACGACAGCGCCAATGTGATCGACGGGCTCGATGGCAGCAACATCATCTATGGCCGGGGCGGCGACGACGTCCTGATCGGCGGCAGCGGCAGCGACAACATCTACGGCGATCAGGGCGACGACAACATCTCTGGCGGCGATGGCGGCGACAACCTTAACGGCGGCGACGGCAAGGACCTGCTGTCCGGTGGGGACGGCGGCGACTCCCTTTATGGCGATGCCGGCGAGGACGTGCTCACCGGCGGCGAAGGCAGCGACAGCCTTTACGGCGGAGACGATGACGACAACATCAGCGGCGGCGGTGGCGTCGACTGGATCGATGGCGGCAACGGCAACGACACGATCTCGGGTGGTGCCGGCGCGGACACGCTTTCCGGCGGCGACGGCGATGATCTCTATATCTTCGAAGCGGCCTTCGGTGCCGACACGGTCATCGATTTCGGCGGCCAGAACCGGATCCTGTTCGCTGCGGAAGTGAGCCTCGAGACGCTCTGGTTCGCACGGGTCGGCAACAACCTGCAGATCACCGTGATCGGCACGACGGACCGCGTCACGCTCCAGAACTATTTCGCACCCTCCTGGCCGACCCTGATGGGAGAGGTGTCGACACAGACGCATACGCTCTTCCTCGGCCACGCACAGGCGCTCGTAAACGCGATGACTGCGATCTCCGCGGCATCCCCGCCGGCGGTGATGCCGGAGTCGATCGTCGCGATGCTCGGGGAATATTGGCACGCCGGCGGCAAAGCCAGGCCTCAGGCTGCGCCGATCACGCTGACCGTCGACGAGGACAGCGCTTCCGCGCTCACTTCGGTCGCGGCGGTGGATCACGACGACAACATCACCAGCTATGCGCTCGGCACGCCGCCGGCCAAAGCCCAGGTCACGCTCAATCCGCAGACCGGCCAGTTCGTCTATACGCCCGTTGCGGATTTCACCGGCAAGGACAGCTTCTCGATCCTGGTGAAGGATGCGGACGGCAACACGACCGAAGTGCCGGTGTCCGTTGTCGTCCGGCCAGTGAACGACGCCCCGCGCGACGTGCGGCTCGTTGCGGGCGAAGTCCTTGAAGTCATCGAAGGCGCACTGGTCGACAGCCCGATCGCCCGGTTCGTGGCGACGGATATCGAAGGCGATGCGCTCACCTTCTCGCTGACCGACGATGCCGGCGGACGGTTCGATATCACCGGCGACGGCCAGCTGATCCTGCGGGACCCCGGGCTTCTCGATTTCGAGACCGTGCCTTCGCATGCCATCGGCGTTCGCGTGGTCGATTCGAACGGCGCGATCGTGACGCGGAATTTCACGGTCACGGTTCTCGACGGTAACGAAGGCGTGACGATGGCTCCCGTCGAGCCGATGCATATCGACGAGAATCTCGCGGCGGGAGCCGCCGTGGGATCGGTCGCCGCGATCGATCTCAACAGCCCGGGCGGCTCATCCGACGAGCTCCGCTATTATTTCTACTATTCCGGCGGGGCCTATGCGACCTCCGCGGACGGACGTTACGTCATCGACGCGGTCAGCGGCGCGATCAGCACGGCAACGCCCCTCAACTTCGAGGAAGGCGAGTCCAGCAGCGCCTACAAGGTTGTGGCGCGCAACAACCAGGGCAATCCCGGCTTTGCTCAGGCGATGGTGACGGTGACGATCAACATCGGCGATGTGAACGAGCCCAACGCGATGCCATCCAGCTATGCGATGCAGGTGGCCGAGAACCAGGCGATCGGCACGGTGGTCGGCGAGGTGCTGGCGAGCGACACCGATATCGGCAGCGTGTCGTTGGGCGGGCAGCGTTATTATTTCCTCCATCAGGGCGTCGTGAGCGCGACGTCGTTCGATGGCCGCTTCACGATCGATGCTACCACTGGACGCATCAAGACCGCGATGGTCCTCGATTTCGAGGGCATGGCCAGCGGCGAATATGTCGTCGCGGCACGCGACAATCTGGGCGCGAGCGGCTTCAACCAGGTAACGACGACAGTCACGATCGGCATCGCGGATGGCAACGAAGCGAACAGCTTGCCTGCCGACTATCTGCTGAGCGTCGCCGAGAACAATGCGCCCGGCAAGCAGGTGGGCACCATCGTCGCGAGCGATCCGGACCACAGCGGCAGCGCCTTCAGCCAGCAGCGCTATTACTTCTTCAAGGACGGGGTCGCGAGTGCGACGTCGTTCGACGGTCGCTTCACCATCGATGCCGTATCCGGCATCATCACGACCGCGACGACGTTCGATTTCGAAGCGGAGGCAGCCCCGACGGACTATGTCGTCATTGCCCGCGACAATCAGGGCGCTGCCGGCTATAACGAGACCAGCTCGACCGTGCGGATCGGCATCGCCGACGCCAACGAGCCGAACAGCATGCCGGGCAGCTACGCGATGAGCGTGGCCGAGAATGTCGATATCGGCACGGCGCTGGGCCAGGTCTCGGCGAGTGACGTGGACGGTGCCGGAAGCGCCGGAAGCCAGCAGCGCTATTATTTCCTCAACAATGGAGAGGTGAGCGGCACGTCGCTCGACGGCCGCTATACGATCGATGCCATCACCGGCGCGATCAAGACGGCGGCGGCGATCGACTTCGAAGCCGAGCCCGAGCCGCTTTCCTACACCGTGGTGGCGCGGGACAATCTTGGCGAGGGTGCCTATAGCCAGGCCACCAGCACCGTCACGATCACGGTGGAAGACCGGAACGATCCGAACTGGCTGCCGGCCGACATCGAAATGCGCTTCGCGGAGAACCAGACGGGGATCGTCGGCACGGTAGTGGCAACCGACGGCGATCTTGGCGGGTCGGTATTCGCGCAGCAGGAATATTTCTTCCTCAACAACGGCGTGCGGAGCCTGTGGTCGTCCGATGGGCGCTACGTGATCGATGCGGTGGGCAATATCCGGTTGTTCAACGCGCTCAACTACGAAACCGAGTCCGGCCCCAGGACCTATACCGTGGCCGCAGCGGACCATGGCGGCGATACCGGGGTCACCAATCTGACGACCTCGCAGGTCAAGATCGTCATCACCGATGTCAACGAGGCGCCGACCGCGATCCACTTCACGCCTTCGATCACCAGCCTGGCCGAACGCGACCATGTCGCCACCAACACGACCCTGCCCGCGATCGAGATCGGAACGCTCTCGGTAACCGATCCCGACATCGAGGGGGCCAACAACAGCTACACCTATTCGATCCTGGATGAGCGGTTTGAGATCGTCGGAAATGTCGTGCGCCTGAAGATGGGCGCGGCGATGAATTTCGAGTCGGAAAACACCTACCGGCTGACCATCCTGGCCACGGACGTGAATAGTCCGTTCAAGATTGCCAATTCCTGGAATATAGCGATTGCGGACCTGCCCGATATTTTCGAGGGCACCACCGGCAACGACACGCTGCGCGGTCAGAGCGGCGCGGATCGGATATTCGGCTTCGGTGGCCGCGATTCCATCTTCGGCGACGCGGGCAACGACTGGATCGAAGGCGGCGCCGGCGATGACTGGGCTGCCGGCGAGGACGGCAACGACATATTGTATGGCGGCGACGGTACCGACCAGCTGATGGGCGGCCGCGGCAATGACATCCTCTATGGCGGGAACGTCGACGGCAACGACCTCAATGACGGCTATGACATGCTGCTCGGCGACGACGGCGATGACATAATGTATGGCGGCGCGGGCAACGACTTCCTGTCCGGCGGCAATGGTGCCGACCAGTTTTTCGGCGGCGCCGGCAACGACACGGCCCAATATGGCGACTGGGTGGTCAACATGCCCGGGCTGGTGGTCGATCTCGAGAACAACGCCGCCAATGCCGGCTCGGCAGCCGGGGATGTCTACGACAGCATCGAATCGGTCATGGCCACGAACAGCGACGACACGGTGCTGGGCGACGGCCAGAGCAACACGCTGTGGGGGCGTAACGGCGACGACATGCTGCGCGGCCGTGGCGGCAACGATACATTGCGGGGCGGCACCGGCAACGACACGCTGTACGGCGATGACGGCGACGACATGCTGGTCGGGGAAGACGGCGACGACATCATCTGGGGTGGCACCGGCAACGATACGCTGCTCGGCGGCGCGGGCATCGACACGCTCTACGCGGAGAGCGGCGACGATTTCCTCGATGGCGGGGCGGGCAACGACATCCTCAATGGCGGGGACGACAACGACACCTACATCGTCACGCGGAGCTCCGAAGCCGACACGATCTATAACTACGACCCGTCGGGCGACGATATCGACGTGCTGGGTTTCCAGGACAATGTGCGCATCCAGGACAAGGATCTTTGGTTCGAGCAGGTCAATGACGACATGCGGGTCAGCGTGATCGGCACCACGACGAGCGTGCTGATCAAGGACTGGTATCTGATCTCGGATGCGCAGAGCCGGGCCAATTACCGGATCGACTTCATCATCGCCGATGTGCGCTATACCAGCGAGGTGAACGTCGACGGGCTGATCGCCCTGATGGCGACCAAGACCAAGCCGACCACGGTGGCCCAGCGCGATGCGCTGATGGCGGATTCCAACTATCGGGTGGAATGGGCCACCTATTGGGGCCTCAATGCGCCGCCGGTGATCGAGGCCATCCCCGACAAGGAGATGAACGAGAGCGGCGATCTGACCCTCACCGTAACGGCGACGGATGATCTCACCCCGGATGCCGGGGTGCAGGTCACCGCCGAGGCGATCGGGACCCAGTCGCTGATCGACCCCGAGGGGCTTGTCCTCGGCCTCGCCAATTCGCAGGGCCAGCGCACCCTCACCATCTCGCCCAAGGATTATGCCAGCGGCACGGTCACGATCCGGATCGTCGCCAAGGATGCCGGCGGCGTGACGTCGACCGAGGAGTTCCAGCTCACCATCAAGCCGAAGGCGGACAAGCCCACGATCGCGCTTCTCTCCGGCGGGTCGGGGACGTCGGGCCAGGGCGGGATCGCTCTCACGATCGACGTCAATTTCCCCGATACCGACGGATCCGAGACCCAGGAAATCTGGGTTGCTGGCGTACCGGCGGGCGTGGCGCTCAGCGCCGGTGCGTTCGATGCGGTGGACAATGTCTGGAAGCTGCCGGCGGACCAGGCCGATGGCCTGAAGGTGATCGCGCCGGCCGGGTGGAGCCAGGATCTCCTGCTCACCGTGACCGCCCGTGCGTCCGAGGGCGGAACGCTGGCGGTGTCCGATGCCGTCCAGACGACGGTCGCCATCAATGCCTCTCCGGCGAACCTCGTCTTCACCGGCTCGGTGAGCGAGAATGCGGCGAACGCGACCGTGGTCGGGATGGTAAGCGCCGTCGATCCGGACTCTGGCGACGTCATCACCTATGAGCTGAAGGACGATGCGGGCGGGCGTTTCGCGCTGTTCGGCCGCGAGCTCAGGGTCGCCAACAACGGCCTGCTCAACTCCGAGAATGCCGGCTCGCACACGATCGTCATCCGCGCGACGGACCAGCTTGGCGCCTATGTCGAGCAGACTTTCACGATCGCGGTCAACGACGTCAACGAAGCCAACAGCCTGTCGTCGCGCCTGGCGATGAGCGTGGTCGAGAATGTCGCGGTGGGGACGCTCGTCGATACGGTGCACGCCACCGATACCGATGGCGCGGGGACCGCGTTCGGGCAGCAGCGCTATTATTTCGTCAAGGACGGTGTGGCGAGCGGAACGTCCTTCGATGGGCGCTACACGATCGACGCGATATCCGGCGCGGTCCGGACGGCGGCGGCGCTCAATTACGAGGGCGGCCCGGCCAGCATGACCTACACGGTCGTCGCGCGCGATAATCAGGGGAACGGCCCCTATAACGAGGCGTCGTCGCAGCTCACCATCGATGTGACCAACCTCAACGAAGCCAACAGCCTGCCGGCGGAGCTGGCGATGAGCGTGGCCGAGAATGTTCCGGTCGGCGCCAGCGTCGGCACGGTGGTGGCCAGCGATCTCGATGCGGTCGGCGTCCTGTTCGGCCAGCAGCGCTATTATTTCCTCAACGACGGCGTCGCGAGTGCGACGTCCGGGGACGGGCGCTACGCGATCGATGCGGTCTCCGGTGTCATCCGGACCGCGGTGACCATGAACTTCGAGACGGAGACGGGAAGCCGGAGCTACATCGTGGCCGCGCGCGACAATCAGGGCGCGGCGGGCTATAACCAGGCGACGTCGACTGTGACCATCAGCGTCACCGACGCGAACGAGGCCAATGCCATTCCCGAAAGCTACGCGATGGGCGTGGTCGAAGGGACTGCGGCCGGCACGACTGTTGGCGCCGTGGCAGCCACTGACATCGACGGCAGCGGCATGCCGTTCGGCCAGCAGCGCTACTATTTCCTCCACCAGGGAGTGGCGAGCGCGACCTCGTTCGACGATCGCTACACGATCGATGCGCTGAGCGGCGTCATCCGGGTCAAGACGGGGCTCGACTTCGAGGCGGGGACGACCAACGTCGCCTACACTGTCGCCGCCCGCGACAACCAGGGCGCGGCGGGGTACAATCAGGTCACCTCGACGGTCAGCATCGCCATCGCCGACGCCAATGAGGCGAACAGCCTGTCGAACTACGCGATGAACGTGGCCGAGAATGTCGCGAGCGGCACGACCGTCGGGACGGTGAAGGCCGGCGACCTGGATGCCCCGGGGAGCATGTTCGGCCAGCAGCGCTACTATTTTATCAAGGACGGCGTGGTGAGCGCCACTTCCCATGACGGGCGCTATGCGATCGATGTCGTGACGGGCGTGATCCGGACGGTGGCGACGGTCGATTTCGAGACCGAGACGGTCGCGAATACCTCCTACATGATCGCCGCGCGCGACAATCAGGGGGCGGCCGGCTACAATCAGGCGACGGCGACGGTGACCATCGGCGTCACCGACGCGAACGAAGCCAATTCCCTGCCGCTGGCCTATGCGATGAGCGTGGCGGAGAACCTCGCGATCGGCACCACTGTCGGTACGGTCGCGGCTGGCGATGTGGACCGCCCGAGCGCGGCGTTCGGCCAGCAGCGCTATTACTTCCTGAACAACGGCACCGTCAGCGCGACTTCCCATGATGGGCGCTACACCATCGATGCGCTCACCGGCGTCATCAAGACCGCGATCGCACTGGATTTCGAGCTCGGCACTCCCAGCGGCGAATATACGGTCGCGGCGCGCGATAATCTGGGCAACCCCGGCTATACCCAGTCGACTTCCATCGTCACGATCGGCGTCGTCGACGTGAATGAGGCGAACAGCCTGCCCGGCGCCTATGCGATGAGCGTGGCGGAGAACCTCGCCGGCGGCGCGGTGGTCGGCACCGTCTCGGCCTATGACGTCGACAAGGCCGGCACCGCCTTTGGCCAGCAGCGCTATTATTTCCTCGACCAGGGCGCCGCGAGCGGCACCTCGAGCGACGGCCGCTACACGATCGACGCCATCAGCGGCGTCATCAAGACCGTTGCCGCGATGAACTTCGAGACCGGGCCGGTATCGACTGCCTATACGGTGATCGCCCGCGACAATCAGGGCGCGGCCGGCTATCGGCAGGCCAGCTCGGTGGTCACGATCGCGCTGGCCGACGTCAACGAAGCCAACAGCGTGGCGTCGGCGCTGGCGATGGACGTGTTCGAGAACGAGCCCATCGGTACCGATATCGCCCAGGTGGTTGCGAGCGACATCGACGGCCCCGCGAGCGTGGCGGGGCAGCAGCGCTATTACTTCCTGAACAACGGCGTCGCGAGCGGCACGTCGAGCGATGGCCGTTTCTCGATCGATGCGGTCACCGGCATGGTCAAGACCGCGGCGGCGCTCAACTTCGAGACGATGTCGGCCGGCGTCTATACGGTTGCCGTGCGCGACAACCAGGGTGGGGCGGGATATAATCAGGTCACCTCGACGCTGACGATCGGCCTGAAGAACAGGAACGAGGCCCACAGCGTCGCCTCGGATTCCACCTTCCTGGCCGAGGGCGCATCCCCCGGGCCGCTCGTCCCGATCGCCGGGCTGGACCTGGTGCTGAGCGATGTCGATGCGACCACGCCCAACATCACCTGGACCTTCGCGGACGGCAGCGACGAGGCATATGGGATGTTCGTCATCGATCCGACGACGGGCAAGATCAGCCTCAAGAACGCCTCGGTCGACTATGAGAGCCTGATCGCGGTCTATGAGTGGCGCGATGTCTGGGTGGAGGATCCCGACGCGGGCGGGCACTATGAGTCCCAGCAGGTCTTCGTGGGCAATGATCCCTCGCGGGCGGTCTTCAACCTCGAGGTGTCGGCCAGCGACGGTCAGTTCACCAGCAACGCGATTGCGACGATCACCGTCACCGACCAGCCCGAGGCGCCGGTGCTGTCCGGCCCCAACCATTTCACCATCCGCGACGATCAGGCGGAAGGCGATTTCGGCTGGCTCTACGCCTATGACCCCGACAATGGCAGCACCAACATCACCTTCCAGCTCACCAACCTGATCAAGCGCGAGTACGAGATCTCGTCGGGCAGCAGCGAGGATGTCGACAACGGGTATCCCGACGTCTTCGTGACTTCCAACGGACACCTCTCCTTCACCGTGCCCAATGACGGCGAATGGGAAGGCGGGGTGCGCGACCATCCGGTGCTCGGCGGACGGCGCTATTTCTATCTCGATTACAAGTTCACGCTCGTCATGACGGACAGCTCGGGCACCGTCGGCACCACCGACCTGACCATCACCTTCCTCAAGCACGACACCAACAGCGTTCCCCCGATCGTCCTCGATCTGGACGGGGACGGCATCGAGCTGGTCAGTGCGCCGGACTCGCCGATCTATTTCGACATGGATCTCGACGGCATCGGCGACCAGACCGGCTGGGTGGGCAGCGACGATGGCTTCCTGGCGCTCGATCGCAACGGCAATGGCATCATCGACGACGCCAGCGAGATTTCGTTCGCATCCGATGCCGAAGGCGCCATGTCCGACCTCGAGGGGCTTCGCGCGTTCGACAGCAACGCGAACGGCTTCCTCGATGCAGGCGACGCGCGTTTTGGCGAATTCCGCGTGTGGCGCGATGCCAACCAGGACGGGATCAGCCAGGCGAGCGAACTCCTCACCCTGGCGCAGCTGGGTATCGTCCAGATGAACCTGTCGCTCGACCTGACGGGGGCAGAGCCCGGCGAGGTTGAGAACACGATCTACGGCACGACGCAGTATCTGCGCGCCGACGGGACGACGGGAACCGTCGGTGACGTCTTCCTCGTCTATGATCCGTCCAAGCCGCGGGACATCGCGGCGCCGGTGATCCTCGATTTCGACGGGGACGGTGCCGGGCTGGTATCGCTGGCCGGCAGCACGACGCGCTTCGACATGGACGGCGATGGCGCGCTGGAGCGAACCGGATGGATCGAATCGGGCGACGCGTTCCTGGCGCTCGATCGCAACGGCGACGGGAAGATCTCCGGCATTTCGGAAATCTCGTTCGTCGGGGACCTGGCCGGGGCGAAGACGGACCTCGAGGGCCTCAAGGCGTTCGACAGCAATGGCGACGGCGCGCTGACGGCGCTCGATGCGCGCTTCGCGGAATTCAAGCTGTGGTTCGATACGAACTCGAACGGCGTTTCCGATGCCGGCGAGATCCGCAGCCTGGCCGAGGCCGATATCGTCTCGATCAACCTCAGCGCGACGGCTGCGGATCAGGCGGGCGCCAATGGCAATGTGATCTATGGCATCGGAAATTTCATGCGGAGCAACGGAACGGTCGGCAGGCTGTTCGACGCCGGGCTCAGCTTCGAGAATGCCGGCAATGATCCCGGCACCAGCATGAAGCCGGCGATGACCGAGGACAGTTTCGACTGGAAATCGGGCAAGACCCGCATCGGCGCGGCGAACGGACAGCTGATCGTCCGCCCGCGCAACGCCTCGACGATGTACGATCCGGGCGCCGGCGCGATGGCGGCGGCGACCTATATCCACCTTCGCGACAAGACGATCGGCATGCTGGGCGCGTTCGTCCTCGATCTCGACGGCGACGGGATGGATCTCGAGCACCAGGTGAATTCGGACGCATCGTTCGACATGGACGGCAACGGCGTGCGCGACAACACCGGCTGGGTCGCCCGGGGAGACGGCTTCCTGGTCATCGACCGCGACAATGACGGGCTGATCACGAGCGGGGCCGAGCTTTCCTTCCTGGGCGAGAAGGCCGGTGCCCGCACCAATCTCGAGGGGCTGGCGGCGCTCGACAGCAACAAGGACGGCAAGATCACCGCGGCGGACGCGCGCTTCGGCGAGCTCAAGGTGTGGTTCGACGCGAACTATAATGGCCGCAGCGACGAAGGGGAGCTCCGGTCGCTCAGCGACTTCTCCATCACCGAGATCCGCACCAGCGGCATCGCGACCAGCGTCGCGAACCAGAAAATGGGCTCGAACGTCCTGATGTCGACGGCGTTGTTCACGCAGAACGGCAAGACGCGCACGATGGGCGACGTGGCCTTTGCCTTTTCCCCCTCGGCCGACCTGCAGTCCGCGGTGCCCGCGCGGAATCTGCAATGGCCGCAGGAACTGGATGCGCCGGATGGCCTGTCGCGCGAAGAAGCAGGGGATGGCGCCGATCTGCTCGACACGCGGCTCGCGTTGATGCGACAAGCGATGGGCGGGTTCGGCGCGGGCTCGGCCGCCGAGATGCGTCTCGAACGGGCCGGTATTGCGCCGGCATATGATTTCTATGCCGCGACCGCGGCATGACAGAGAAGACCATGGAACAGATGACTACGCCTCCTACCGTCAGCCACCTCCTGGGCGAGATGACCTGGCTGCTCACCCAGTCGCCGCTGCATCGCGGCCTTGCGATCGGCGATCTCGAATGGCTGGTGATGCCGGCGTTGCTCAACGAGCAGTTCTACATCTTCCGCGACGGCGATCGGCCGGTGGGCCTGGCGCTATGGGCCAGGACCACCGCGGAGGGCGAGGCCAAGCTGCAGCGCGGCATGATCGAGCCGGAGAACCGGCTGACCATGGACGAATGGAGCAAAGGAGACCGCCTCTGGCTGGTCGATCTCGTCGCGCCCTTCGCCGATGCGACCAATCGCCATCTCGAGATCATGATCGCGGATCTCATTGCCAAGCCGTTGCGCGGGCAGGCCTTCAATCTCCACCGCACCGATCTCGAGACGGGCTTGCGCTCCGTTCAGCGGATCGAGGCGGATGCGGGAGACCGGCTGGTCGAGGCGATCGCGGCGCAGCTCAAGGAATAGCTGCGTACCCTGGTTCCAGGGCGCTGGGGGCAGTGAACAACCAGCTGACGCTACTCAAATGTTGTGCGCGTAACGCGTTCGGGGGGATTTGTGATCGAGGGGGAGAAAGCCGCGTCGTCGGCTTCGCTGGATGCATTCGTGCTTGTCGCCCGCTTTCTGGGGGTGCCCGCCGATCCTGCGCAGATTGCCCATGAACAGGGGCAGGGGACGGACTTCCGCCTTGAAGGGCTTGCGCGTGCCGCCAAGCGCATCGGCATCGTCGCGCGCATCCAGTCCAGCGCCATCCGCGATCTGATCAAGCGCCCGCTTCCCGCGCTCGCCGAGCTTGAGGACGGCGAGGCCGTGATCCTGCTCAAGGTGGACGAGAGCGAGGAGAAGCGGCGCCTGCTCGTCCAGCGCGGCGGCGCAGCGGCGCCGGAGATCTGGAGCGAGGACCAGTTCGCCGCCGGCTTCACCGGCCGCCTGCTGCTGATGACCACGCGCGAGGCGATCGCGGGCACGGGCCGGCCGTTCGACATCAGCTGGTTCATCCCGGCGCTCGTCAAATATCGCAAGCCGCTGCGCGACGTGCTGATCGCCTCCTTCTTCCTACAGCTGATGGGGCTGGTCTCGCCGATCTTCTTCCAGCTGGTGATCGACAAGGTGCTGGTGCACCAGTCGCTGTCCACCCTCGATGTGCTGGCGATCGGCCTGGCGGTGGTGCTGACCTGGGAGACGGCGCTGTCTGCGCTGCGCAACTGGCTGTTCGCGCATTCGACCAATCGCGTCGATGCCGAGCTCTCCTCGCGGCTCTTCCGGCACCTGCTCAACCTGCCGCTTTCCTATTTCGAAGCGCGCCGCGTCGGCGACAGCGTGGCGCGGGTACGCGAGCTGGAGCGAATCCGCGAGTTCCTCACCTCCAACGCGGTGACGGTGGTCATCGATCTCTTCTTCACCATCGTGTTCTTCGCGGTGATGTATCTCTACAGCCCGATCCTGACCTTGATCGTGGTGCTGTCGATCCCGCTCTACGCGGCGATCTCGATCCTGATCACGCCGACGCTGCGGGCGCGCCTCGACGAGAAGTTCCGGCGCGGTGCGGAGAACCAGGCGTTCCTCGTCGAGAGCGTGACGGGGATCGGGACGCTGAAGGCGATGGCGGTGGAGCCGCAGATGCGCGCGCGCTGGGAGCGGCAGTTCGCCGGCTACACCCAGACCGGCTTCTCGGTGATGACGCTGGCCAATTGGGGCAGCCACGGCATCCAGCTCGTCTCCAAGCTCACCACCGTCGCGATCCTCTATTTCGGCGCGAAGCAGGTTATCGCGGGAGACCTGTCGGTCGGGGCGCTCGTCGCCTTCAACATGCTGTCGGGGCGGGTTGCGTCGCCGATCCTCCGGCTGTCGCAGCTGTGGCAGGACTTCCAGCAGGTGCGCATCTCGGTCGATCGGCTGGGCGACGTGCTCAACGCGCCCGCCGAGCCCGAGCACAATCCCAATCGCGCCAGCCTGCCGGCGATCCGCGGCGACATTCGCTTCGATGCCGTGCGCTTCCGCTATCGGCCCGACGCGCCAGAGGCGCTGCGCGGAGTCGCGCTGGAGATCGCCGCGGGGCAGACGCTGGGCATTGTCGGGCCCTCCGGATCGGGCAAGTCGACCCTGACCAAGCTCGTCCAGCGGCTGTACGTGCCGGAGCAGGGAAGGGTCCTGGTCGATGGCGTCGATCTGGCGCTGGTCGATCCGGCATGGCTGCGCCGCCAGATCGGCGTGGTGCTGCAGGAGAACATCCTGTTCAACCGTTCGGTCCGCGAGAATATCGCGCTCACCGATCCGACCCGGCCGATGGAGCAGGTTATCGCCGCCGCGCAGATGGCCGGCGCGCATGATTTCGTGCTCGAGTTGCCGCACGGCTACGACACCGTGATCGACGAGCGCGGCGGCAACCTGTCCGGCGGCCAGCGCCAGCGCCTCGCCATCGCCCGCGCGCTCGTCACCGATCCGCGCATCCTGATCCTCGACGAAGCCACCAGCGCGCTCGATGCCGAGAGCGAGGAGATCATCCAGCGCAACCTCGGGGTCATCGCCAAGGGGCGCACCGTGATCATCATCGCGCATCGCCTGTCCGCGGTGCGCCAGTGCGACCGGATCGTGACCGTCGAGGCGGGGGCGCTCACCGAGGATGGCGATCATGACAGCCTGATCCGCGCGGGTGGGCGCTACGCGCAGCTCTATGCCAAGCAGATGGGAGTTGCGCTGTGAGCCTCGCGGCGCGCTTCCCCAATCTCGCGCATCACTGGCAGGTCCTGCGCGCCGCCTGGCGGATGGAGAGCGAGGCAAAGGCGCGGCGACGGCCGAAGCTCGACCATGAGTTCCTGCCCGCCGCGCTCGAGATCATCGAGAAGCCGCCGAGCCCCGGCCTGCGCTGGCTGATGCTGCTGCTGTGCTCGCTGTTCGGCGTGGCGCTGCTCTGGTCGTGGGTCGGCAAGGTCGATACCGTCGCGGTCGCCACCGGCAAGGTCGTGCCGTCCGCGAAGATCAAGATCATCCAGCCGATCGAGATCGGCGCGGTCCGTGCGATTCATGTCCGCAACGGCCAGCGCGTGAAGCGCGGGCAGCTGCTGATCGAGCTGGATCCGACGCTCGCCGGCGCGGACGATGCCCAGGCGAGCCAGGGCCTGCTCTCGGCACGGCTCACCCAGGCGCGCAGCGATGCGCTGGTACGCTACCTCGCGACCGGGCACCTGGCCTATGTCCCGCCCGAGGGGACGCCGGCGGCGGTCGCGGCGACGCAGGCCGGCCTCGCCAGGGCCGCGGTCGCCGAATATCAAGCCGAGCGCGCCAGCCTCCAGGAAGCGCGCGCGCAGAGCAGTGCCGATCTCGCCGCGGCCAATGCCGAGCTCGCCAAGCTCCTGCAGACCCTGCCGCTGGTCGACCAGCAGCTGGAAGGGCGGCGCACCCTGACCGACAAGGGCTATTATTCGCGGCTCAAGCTGCTTGAATATGAGCAGCTGCGCGTCGAGCATGTCCAGAATATCGCGGTGCAGCGCAGCACCGCCGCCAAGGCACGCGCGGCGATCGCCAATACCGATGCGCAGATCGCCCGGCTGCGCGAGACCTTCGGCAAGGCGGCCTTTTCCGACCTTTCCGAAGCCGAGGACAAGGGCGCTGTGGCGAGCGAGGAAATCCGCAAGACCCTGCGGCGCCGGCAATATCAGGAACTCCGCTCGCCGGTCGACGGCGTGGTGCAGCAGCTGGCGATCCACACCGTGGGCGGCGTCGTCCAGCCCGCCCAGCCGCTCCTGGTGATCGTGCCGTCGGCGGACGAAGTCGAGGTCGAGGCGCAGATCCTCAATCGCGACATCGGCTTCATCCGCGAGGGGCAGCCGGTGCGGGTGAAGCTGGAGGCGTTCCCATTCACCGATTATGGCCTGATCGACGGCGAAGTGGCGTCGATCAGCCGTGACGCCATCGAGGACGAGAAGCGCGGCCTGATCTACGCGGTGCGCGTCCGCCTGAAGCGTCGCACGATCGCGATAGGGGGCCGGGAGATGCCAATCGGCCCTGGCCTTGCCGTACAGGCGGAGATCCGGACCGGCGAGCGCCGGATCATCCAGTATCTCCTGTCGCCCATCGCCGAGACCATCGACGAGGCCGGGCGCGAGCGCTGATTTTCACAAGGCGGGCGCGGGCGATTCCAGCCCGCGCCCGGCCCGGATCAGACGTCCAGGTTGGCCACGCTCAGTGCGTTCTCCTGGATGAAGTCGCGGCGCGGCTCGACCACGTCGCCCATCAGCTGGGTGAAGATCTCGTCGGCGACATCGGCCTGGTCGATCTGCACCACCAGCATCGAGCGGTTTGCCGGATCGAGCGTGGTTTCCCACAGCTGCTCGGCGTTCATCTCGCCAAGACCCTTGTAGCGCTGGATCGACAGGCCCTTGCGGCCCGCCGCCAGGATCGCGTCGAGCAGTTCGCTCGGGCGCGCGACCAGCGTCTCGCCCTTGGCGGCGGCGACCAGTTCCTCGCCATCCTCGGCTGCCGGCGCGGCAACCTCCTCGGTCGCGGCGGTCTTTGCCGGCACCAGCTTGGCGAGCACCGCATAGCTCTGCGCCTGCTCGGCGGCGAGCGTGTGGAGCTTGCGCCCTTCGGCCGAGACCAGGAACGCCGCCTCGATGATGTGGTGATCGGTCACGCCGCGCCACAGCCGCTCGAAGTGGAAACCGCCATCCTCGGTCACGCGGGCGCTCCAGCGCGCATCCTCGTCGGTCTGGTCGAGCCGGCGAGTCACCGCGCCCAGCCGCTCGTCGCGCTGCTCGCGGCTCGCGTCCGGATCGAACGCGCCGGCCAGCGCCAGCGCCTCAACGATGTCGGGTGCATAGCGGCGCGGCACGTAGCGCATCAGGGTCCGCATGCGTCGGGCATGGTCGACCAGCTTCATCAGCTCCTCGCCGAAGATCGGGCCTTCATGCGTCTCGAGCCGGGTGAGGCCCACGCCGCCTTCGACCAGATACTGGTCGAGCGCGGTATCGTCCTTCAGATACACTTCGCTGCGGCCCTTGGTCGCCTTGTAGAGCGGCGGCTGGGCGATATAGAGGTGCCCGGCCTGGATGATCTCGGGCATCTGCCGGTAGAAGAAGGTGAGCAGCAGCGTGCGGATATGCGCGCCGTCCACGTCTGCGTCGGTCATGATGACGATCTTGTGGTAGCGCAGCTTCTCGATGTTGAAGTCGTCGCGGATGCCGGTGCCCAGCGCCGTGATGATCGTGCCGATCTCGCGGCTGGCGAGCATCCGGTCGAAGCGCGCGCGCTCGACGTTCAGGATCTTGCCGCGCAGCGGCAGGATCGCCTGGAACTGGCGGTCGCGGCCCTGCTTCGCGGAGCCGCCTGCCGAGTCACCCTCGACGAAGAACAGTTCGGACTTGGCCGGATCGCGCTCCTGGCAGTCGGCAAGCTTGCCGGGCAGGCTGGCGATGTCGAGCACGCCCTTGCGCCGGGTCAGCTCGCGCGCCTTCTTGGCGGCTTCGCGGGCGGCGGCAGCGTCGATCACCTTCTGGATGATCGTCTTGGCGTTGGCCGGGTTCTCTTCGAGATACTCGGCCAGCTTGTCCGCCATCAGGCTCTCGAGCGGCTGGCGCACTTCGGACGAGACCAGCTTGTCCTTGGTCTGCGAGCTGAACTTCGGATCCGGCAGCTTGACCGAGACGATCGCGGTCAGGCCTTCGCGCATGTCGTCGCCGGTGAGCGTCACCTTCTCCTTCTTCAGCATGCCGCTCTTGTCGGCATAGCTGTTGATCGTGCGGGTCAGCGCCGCGCGGAACGCCGCGAGGTGGGTGCCGCCATCCCGCTGCGGGATGTTGTTGGTGAAGCAGAGGACGTTCTCATAATAGGAGTCGTTCCACTCCAGCGCCACGTCGATGGTCACGTCGTCGCGGGTGCCGGCGATCGCCACGGGATCGGGCATCAGCGGCTGCTTGTTGCGGTCGAGCCACTTCACGAAGGCCGCGATGCCGCCCTCGTAATAAAGCTCGACTTCCTTCACTTCCTCGTGCCGCGCGTCGCGCAGGAACAGGCGCACGCCCGAATTGAGGAAGGCCAGCTCGCGATAGCGGTGCTCGAGCTTGTCGAAGTCATATTCGATCTGGTTGCGGAAGGTGCCGCCGTCGCCCGGGGCCTTTTCGGTCGAGGCGAGGAAGGTCACGCGCGTGCCCTTCTTGCCCTCGGGGGCCTTGCCGATCACCTTGAGCGGCGCGGTCGCGTCGCCATAGGCGAAGCGCATCCAATGCTCCTCGCCGTCGCGCCAGATGTTGAGGTCGAGCCACTCGGAAAGCGCGTTGACCACCGAGACGCCCACGCCGTGCAGGCCGCCCGATACCTTGTAGGCGTTGTCGTCGCTGGTGTTCTCGAACTTACCGCCGGCATGGAGCTGGGTCATGATGACTTCGGCCGCCGAGACGCCTTCTTCCTTGTGGATGCCGGTCGGGATGCCGCGGCCATTGTCCTCGACCGAGACCGAGCCGTCCGCGTTCAGCTGGATGATGATCTTGTCGCAATGCCCGGCCAGCGCCTCGTCGATCGCGTTGTCCGAGACCTCGAACACCATGTGGTGGAGGCCCGAACCGTCGTCGGTGTCGCCGATATACATGCCGGGGCGCTTGCGCACTGCGTCCAGTCCCTTGAGGACCTTGATCGAGTCTGCGCCGTAGCTGTTCTGGTTCGGGGTATTTTCGGGAGTGGTGTCGTCGCTTGCCATGCCCAGCATATAGGTATTGGCGTCACGAAACGGAAGCAAAATGGCGCTTTGCCCGCGCGGGGAAACATGATGAATTGTGGACGAGATTCCGGGGCGGAAAAGGGGCGGTCGATGAAGCGTTTGGCGGTGGGACTTGCGGTGCTGCTGGCGTCTTTCCCGGCCCAGGCCCAGGACAATGAAGCGCTGCGTTCGCTCTATCAGGAACTGGTCGAGACCGACACCAGCATCACCACCGGTAGCTGCACCGCGCTGGCCGACAAGGTCGAGGTGCGGCTGCGCGCGGCGGGGTATGGCGATGCCGACATCACCCGCTTCGCGGTGCCCGATCATCCCAAGGAGGGCGGGCTGGTCGTCGTCCTGCCCGGCACGTCGAAGACGCTGAAGCCGATCCTGCTGCTCGGCCATATCGACGTGGTAGCCGCCAAGCGTGAGGACTGGACCCGCGATCCGTACAAGCTGGTCGAGGAGAAGGGCTATTTCTGGGGTCGCGGCACCGCCGACATGAAGGCGCTGGATGCGATCTGGATCGACACGATGCTCCGCCTCAAGCTCGGCAAGGCGAAGCTCAAGCGCACGCTCAAGCTGGCGCTCACCTGCGGCGAGGAGACCAGCTGGGCGTTCAACGGCGCCAAGTGGCTGGCCGAGAACAAGCCCGATCTGATCGCCGCCGAGTTCGCGCTCAACGAAGGCGGCGGTGGCCGCACCGACGGCAAGGGCAAGCTGCTCACCGCCAACCTCCATGTCGGCGAGAAGACCGCGGTCAACTACCGGATCGAGGCGACCAATCCCGGCGGTCACAGCTCCGCGCCGGTGAAGGACAATGCGATCTACGAGCTGTCCGACGCGCTGGTGAAGGTCCGCGAGTTCGAATTCCCGCTGATGATGACCGATACGACCAAGGCCTATTTCGCCCGGGCCGGCGCGGCGCGCGGTGACGACATGGGCAAGGCGATGATCGCGCTCGCCGCCAATCCGGGCGACAAGGCGGCCGAGGCGATCGTCAACACCGACAAGGCCTTCCACTCGATGCTGCGCACCACCTGCGTGGCGACCTTGATCGATGGCGGCCATGCCAACAATGCGCTGCCCCAGCGCGCCGGTGCCAACATCAATTGCCGCATCTTCCCCGGCGTGTCGGCGGAAGCGGTGCGCGACGAACTGGTCCGGGTGATCGCCGATCCCCGGATGACGGTGACCCTGCCCGAGCTGCGCGGCCCGCTCGCCCGGCCGGTGCCGCTCGATCCGAAGATCGTCAAGCCGATCGAGAAGCTGCTGGCGAAGCATCGCCCCGGCGTGCCGCTGGTGCCGATGATGTCCACCGGCGCTACCGACGGCGTGTTCCTCGAGGCGATCGGCATCCCCTCCTATGGCCCGCCGGGCACTTATTCCGACCCGGATGGAAACGGTACCCACGGGCTCAACGAGCGGCTCGCGGTCGACGCGCTCTATTCGGGCCGCGCCTTCCTGTTCGAGCTGGTGACAGTTCTCGGCAATCAGGACTGACGCTATCCAATTAACCTGCTCCCCGGCGAAGGCCGGGGCCCAGGGTTTCTCTGCCGTGTCGCTCGTGACCCTGGGCCCCGGCCTTCGCCGGGGAGCACCTGGTATCCTCAGCTACTCGACCGAAACCGCCCCATCGCTGACCCGATACCGCGTCGCACCCCCGGGAACCGCCTCGAACAAGGCCGGCTCGGTCCCCGTCATCCACACCTGCCCGCGGCCTTCCAGCCGTTCGAACAGTGCCGCACGCCGGCCCGGGTCGAGATGCGCCGCGACTTCGTCGAGCAGCAGGATCGGTGCGCGGGCCACGCGCTCGGCGACCAGCTCGGCATGGGCGAGGACGAGCCCAAGCAGCAGCGCCTTCTGCTCGCCGGTGGAGCAGAGATGCGCCGCCTGATTCTTCCCCAGATGCGTGACGAGCAGGTCGGCGCGGTGCGGACCCGCCAGCGTGCGGCCCGCCGCCGCGTCGCGCCGGCGACCGGCCGCCAGCTCGCGGGCGAGCGCGTCGGCATCGCCTTGCCAGCCTTCCAGTGCCAGCCCCGCCCGCGCGAACGGTCCCTCGGGCTGCGCCGCCAGCCGCTCGGCCAGCGCCACGACCAGCGCACGCCGGGCGGCATCGATCGCCGCGCCATGCTCGGCCATCCTCGCCTCGAGCGCGGTCAGCCAGTCGGGGTCTGGCGCGGCATCCTCCGCCAGCAGCCGATTGCGCTCGCGCATCGCGGCTTCGTATCGGGTCGAATGGTGCGCATGGCCGGGGCTCAGCGCCAGCGTCAGCCGGTCGAGGAAGCGCCGCCGCTCGCCCGCCGCATCGACGAACAGCCGGTCCATTGCCGGCGTGAGCCACAGAACGCTCACCCATTCGGCCAGGCTGGTGGCGGCGGCGGTCGCGCCGTTGATCCGCACCAGCCGCCGTTCGGGCGCGCTCGCCTGCGTGCCGGTGCCTATATCTACAAGCCCCTCCCCTTCAGGGGAGGGGTTGGGGGTGGGGGAAGTCTCACCGAGTGCGCCGCTCCTGGGCATTGCGGGAGGGGCTGTCAGCCGCGCCGCCACGCCGAACCCGCCGCTGCCGCCCTGCCGCGCCATCTCGGTCAGCGGCGCGCGGCGCAGGCCCCGGCCGGGGGCGAGCAGCGAGAGCGCCTCCAGCACATTGGTCTTCCCCGCGCCATTCTCGCCGCTCAGCACCACGAAGCCGGGCCCGGGCACGAGCACGGCGTCTTCATGGTTGCGGAAGTCGGTCAGGACGAGGCGGGACACTGCCATTTCCCGCCGATAGCCGCTATTGCCGCCGCGCGCGACATCGCGGATGATCGCCGGCGTCGAATAAGGGGGTTCCACCATGCGTACCAAGCTGTTCCTTGCCACGATCCTGGCGCTCGCGCCGATGCCGGCGCTGGCCGACGTCACCGCGCGCTACAATGCCGGCGGCAAGGAGCTGGTGATCGAAGTCGATGACGGGGGCAATTCGCGGCTCGACGTCGGCGGCAAGTTCACGATCATCCACCGCGACGGCGTCGACTATATCGCCGTCACCGACAAGGAAGGCACCAAGGTCTTCGAGCTCCAGGCGATGGTCGATCTGGTCAAGGGCTTCATCCCCAAGAGCGAGGATCCCAAGGCCAAGGAGTTCCAGTTCGGCATCGCGCCGGGCACCGCCGCGGTCGTCGCCGGCCAGCAGGGCGAGGCGTGGAAGCTGCTGATGCTCAAGGGCGACGAGGCTTCGAAGAAGAAGCATATCGAGATGGTGGTCAGCGCGGACCCCAGGCTCACGCCCGTCGGCAATGTGTTCCGCCGCGCGATCGACACGGTGAACAGCTTCTTCGGTGCGATGTTCCCCGAGGAGACCGGCTTCTCCGCGCGTCTGACCGAGCTGTTCGCCAAGGGCACGCCGCTGCGCGTCACGCCGATCGAGGAAGGTGCGGCCAAGCAGGACGGCCCGCTGATCGAGTTCAAGTCGCTCGACACCGCCGAGATCGACGCCAAGCATTTCGAGCTGCCCGCGCCGGTCACGTCGGCCGACGAGATCTTCGGTGCGATGGACGCGCTGATGAAGCCGAACGCCGGCGGCGCGATCAAGGACCTGCCGTAAGCAAGGGCGCGGGGTTTAGATCCCCTTCAGGCCGGCCGCTTCCAGGCTGGCCTGCGCCTTCCGGTACTTCACCGGATCGCCGATGTTCAGCCGCTTGCGCACCTGGTCGAGCGGCTCGGCGAGCAGGATCTCGTAGTCCTCGCCGTGCAGCCACTGCGCGGCCTTGCCGTGGCGATAGCCCTCGATCACGGCCTTGAAGAAATCGAGCTTGCGGGTGATGCGGATGCTCTTGAGCGCCGCGCCCATGCCGATGAAGCCCCAGCCGAGCCCGCCGGTCTGCGCATAGGAGAAGGCGACCAGGCAGGCCTCGCCCAGATGCTCGTCGGCCTGGTAGCCGGTGATCACGTGCCACAAATCGTGGATGTCGCGCTCGCGCCGGCCCATCCAGGCATAGGGGTGCTGGATATCGGCGTTCTGGAACGCGCCCTCGGTCATGCTCACCGCGACCAGCCCGTCGGCCGAATAGCCGGTCGAATCGAGGAAGTTGCGATAGGCCGCGCCCACCGTGCCCTCGGCGAAGCCTTCGATCCAGGCGCGGTCGCCCAGCCGCTCGGCCATCTCGACATGCTGGAACGCGATCCGCCCGCCATTGGGCATGGTCAGCAGCTTGCGATAGCTCTTCTGCGTCGCGTCGCCGTTGAGCGCGCGCATGATCCGGAAGACCTGCTCGGTATCGTCGCCATTGGCGAGCAGCCGCCCCAGCGCACGGAACGCCGTGCCCCATTCCCGCTTCATCGGGATGCCGGGGTTGAAGACCTGCGGAGCGGGCTGGGTGGCCATATGCGATTCCTTACTGACAAGAGTGTCAATACAGGAGTCGGGTCCGGGAATCAATGCTGCCGTAGCGGAAACCCGAGCTGACAAGAGTTCTTGACACCCGCTGCTGGCTTATGACAAGAACTCTTGTCATATGGTACAGAGTTCTGGACACCGCGCATGAAGAACCGGCTGCGCGTGCTGCGGGCCGAGGCCGGCCTCAGCCAGGGCGACCTGGCCGGGCTGCTCGGCGTCTCGCGCCAGACGATCAATGCGGTCGAGACCGACAAATACGACCCGAGCCTGCCGCTGGCGATGCGGCTTTCGAAGATCTTTGGAGTGCCCATCGATGTCATCTTCCTCGACGACTGGACCCCGCCCGAGCTCCCCAATGGCTAGTTCCGGGACCCGCCGCCGGCTCGTCCGCGCCGCGGTCGGCGCCGTGTTCGGTCTCGTTCTCGGCTTCGCCGCCGGGCAGTTCGGCCTGTTCGACTGGATCGCGCAAATGCCGGGCGAGGACATCGCCTCGACCGTGCTCGCCGCGCTGCTGCTGCTCCTCGGCCTGTTCGCGCTTGTCGCCGCGTCGAGCAGCGCGCTCTATCGCCGCATGGCCGAGAATTATCAGGAGGGCGATCCGCTCGACGGCACGGTACTGCGCTATCTGCGGCTGAACGGCATCGGCCTGCTCCTCGGCGCCGCGCTGCTGCTCGCCCCGCCGCTCGCCGTGCGCTTCGGCTATGCCGGCGATGCGGCGATCCCGGTCGCGATCGGCCTTGCCGCACTGCTCGCGCTCCAGGTCTGGCTCAATGCCCGGATCCGGCGTGACAGCGACGAGCTCACCCGTGCCGCGCTGGCCGAGGCATCGATCGCCAGCTTCTGGCTGTCCCAGCTCGGCCTGTTCGGCTGGGCGGCGCTCGCCAAACTCGGCCTGGTCGCGGAGGTCAGCCTGTGGACGCTGATGACGATCTCGACGGCGATCTATCTAGTCTTGTCGATCGTCGCGGCGATCCGCCGGGGCATGTTCGCCTGATCCGTCTGGCCTGAAACGAAAAAGCCGGTGCGGGATGGTCCCGCACCGGCTTTTTTCATGTCCGCAATCGCCGTGCGATCAGACGCGCATCGGCATCAGCACGTACAGCGCCGGCGACTTGTCGTTCTCGCGGATCAGCGTCGGTGCTGCCGCATCGGCCAGATGGACTTCCACCAAATCGCCTTCGATCTGGTTGAGGATGTCCATCAGGTAGCGGCTGTTGAAACCGATCTCGAAGGGCAGGGCGGCATAGTCGCCCGGGACCTCTTCGGCCGCCGCGCCATTCTCCGGGCTGGTCACCGAGAGGATGATCTTGTCGCGCTCCAGCGCCATCTTCACCGCGCGGGTCTTCTCGGTCGCGATGGTCGAGACGCGGTCGACGCCTTCCATGAAGCTCTTCGGATCGAGCTTGAGCAGCTTGTCGTTCCCCGTCGGGATCACGCGCGTGTAATCCGGGAAGGTACCGTCGATCAGCTTCGAGGTCAGGATCGCCTGGCCCAGATCGAAGCGGATCTTCGAGGCCGAGAGCGACACGCCGATCGAGCCGTCGACTTCCTCGAGCAGCTTGCGCAGCTCGCCCACGCACTTGCGCGGCACGATCACGCCCGGCATCGCATCGGCGCCGTCCGGACGCGCCACGGTGACGCGGGCGAGGCGGTGGCCGTCGGTGGCGGCGGCGCGCAGCACAGGCGTCGCCTCGTCGACGACATGCAGATAGATGCCGTTGAGATAATAGCGCGTCTCTTCGGTCGAGATCGCGAAGCGGGTCTTGTCGATGATCTGCTTGAGCGTTTCGGCCGGCAGCTCGAACACCGTCGGCAGCTCGCCCTCGGCGATCATCGGGAAATCGTCGCGCGGCAGCGTCGACAGCGTGAAGCGCGCGCGCCCGGCATTGACGGTGATACGGCCTTCGGCAGCGGTCAGCTCGACCTGCGCGCCCTCGGGCAGCTTGCGCACGATGTCGAACAGCGTGTGCGCCGGCACGGTGATCGCGCCCGGCTGGTCGACCGAAGCGGAGATCGTCTCGTCGATCTGCAGGTCGAGGTCGGTCGCCATCAGGCGCAGCGCGCCGCCCGGCTGTGCCTCGATCAGCACGTTCGACAGGATGGGGATCGTGTTGCGCCGCTCGACCACGGACTGGACGTGGCTCAAGCCCCTCAACAGAGTTGCGCGTTCGATCGTCGCCTTCATCAAGAACCCCCGGGGCAGCTATCGCCCGAATCTGAACCCGCTTGCGGGAATTTTCCGGACCATACCCTTAACGGTAAAAAGGGCCGGAGCAAGCGCTCCGGCCCTATAGTTCACACCTTAAATGCGTAGTTAATGCGTCGTGGTAGCGATCTTAGAAGCGCACGCCCACGCCGCCGAGCACCTGGTGGCGCTTGGCATCGATGCCGGCATCGTCATTCTTGTACTGCGAATAGCGGTATTCGCCCTTCAGATAGACCTTGTCGTTGAGCTTCACTTCGGCGCCCGCGCCCAGGCGCCAGCCATCGACATTGTCGTCGAAGCGGACGTCGGTGGTGCCGGAGGTGTAGCGGCTGTTGAGCTTGGCGTTGGTGTAGCCGCCCTTGGCGTAGATCAGGGCGTTGCCGCCCACGGTGAAGCCGGCGCGCGCGCCGACATAGAGGTCGCGGCCGGTGCTCAGCCGGGCGCTGTCGCCGGCCACGATCACGTTGTTCTCGGTGCGGCGCGCGGTCGAGCCGGTGATTTCGCCTTCGACGCCCAGCACGGCGCTGCCGGCCTGGAAGTCATAGCCGATCTGGCCGCCATAGAGCGCGCCGTCGACGCCGCCCGTATTGTCGCCCTTCACATGGTCCCAGCCGACCACGGCTTCGGCACGCGGGCCGGTGAAGCCGGCATCGGTGCTCTGGGCGAAGGCGGGAGCGGCAAAGGCGGTGCCGGCGAGCAGGGTCGCGGCGGCGGCGATGAACTTGGTACGCATAACGGAACTCCTTGGGTACGCACCCATGCTGTCCGGCATGGGCAGGGTTCAAAACCGGGGGAGGCCCGCGCTGTTTCATGAACCCCAGATAAACAACAAAAAGCGTGACTTACGGGCAACAGGTCAGGCGCCTGTCGCGCGGTCAGACCGATGCGTCGCTTGTGTTGGACATGGTACCTCCCTCTTTTCGTTGCGCCCCGACCGGGGCTGGTGTGGTAGTGGGCTACTGCACCTGATCGGGAGATGAACCAAAGGGGGCGCAAATTGGGCACTTGCCTTTCCGCTGCCATGCGGGCTTGTGAGCAAGTGATGACGACCCAGCGCAAAGGCCGCGATTTCATCGCCCGCCACGGTGAGACCGTGTTCAACATCGCCCGGCGCATGCAGGGCGATCATCCCCATACCCCGCTCACCCGCGCCGGCTTCGCCCAGGCCGATGCGATGGGTGCCGCATTGCGCGAGATCCTCGGGCCGAAGCCGAAGCTTACCCTATGGTCGTCGAGCGCCGGCCGCGCGCTGCAGACGCTGGCGGTGATCGCCGAGCATCTCGAGCTCGACTGGCACCAGGCCCGGCATGACGACCGACTGGTCGAGATCGGCATGGGCGAATGGAGCGGCCGCTATTATGCCGATCTGATGGACGAGGCCCCCGGCTTCCTCGACATCGAGCACGGCCTCTACACCCGTCCGCCGCCGGGCGGCGAATGGTATGACGGTATCGCGGTGCGCGTTTCGTCCTGGCTCGCCGACACTGATGAAGACCCGGGCGATAGGCTGGTGATCATGCACGGCATGTCGAGCCGGGTGCTGCGCGGGGTGATGACCGGCCTGCCGGTCTCGCCCGCATTCGGCGCCCCCGTCGCGCGCGATCTGCCGCAGGGCTCGGTGGTGCGGATCGAGGGCGGGGTGGAAACCGTCGTGCATCTCGGCACCGGCCGCGGCGCCGCCCCGGCATGAGCGCGCTGGCGCTCCTTCTCCTGTTGCAGGCGCAGACGCGCACCGCGCTCGGCACGTTCGACAGCTGGGGCGCCTTCCGCGATTCCTCGCCGCTGCGCTGCTTCGCGATCGCCCAGCCGGTCGAGAAATATCGCGAGGCGAAACCCTTTGCGAGCATCGCCAGCTGGCCGCGCGACGGGGTGCGCAACCAGCTCCATATCCGCCTGAGCCGCACCCGTGCCGGCAATGCCCGCGTCACCCTTTCGATCGGCGAGCGCCGCTTCGAGCTCCAGGCGGGCGACGCCGATGCCTGGGCACCCGATGCCCGCACCGATGCTGCGATCGTCGTGGCGATGCGTTCGGGCCGCAGCATGAGCGTCGAGACGGTCGGCGCCAACGGCGCGCCCTTCGCCGACAGCTATGCGCTGAAAGGCGCGGCAACCGCGATCGACGCGGCGGCGCTGGGCTGCGCGGGGCGGTAGGGCAGGGGTTCCGGGGAGGCCTCATAATCCCCCGTCATGCTGAATAATCCCCTGTCATGCTGAACTTGTTTCAGCATCCAACCCTCCATCAAGGATACCGCCTGAGGCACGTTGGACCCTGAAACAAGTTCAGGGTGACGGGTTTCCTTAGGCTGAGCTGGAGAAACCAGAATTGCCATCGTCACCCCGGCCTTGAGCCGGGGTCCCGCTACCTGCTCCCAAACCAAGAAGACGCGGGATCCCGGCGCAAGGCCGGGGTGACGGAACGAAAAAAGCGGACCGCTCCCAAGGAAGCGATCCGCCACAGTGTCCGTAGTGACAATCGTTTACGGCTGCTTCGCCGCGGCGCCGCCGCCCGAGGCCGCGAGCTTGTCGGTCGCCGCCTTCTGGATGCGCTGGTTGAGCGCTGCGTCGCCCTGCATCGCCTGGCCGATCGCGTTGAAGCGCTCCGAGCTCAGGCCTGCCGAGGAAGCGGCGGCCGCCATCTTGGCGCCCTTGTCTGCTTCCGGCGTGGCGGTGTCCTTGCGGATCTTCTCGATCTCGAGCGCGGCGGTGGCGAACTGGCCGACCTCGGCGTCGGTCACCGTCGCATTGGTTGCCGGTGCGGTAGCTGCCGGTGCCGCCGGAGCGGTCGTCTGTGCAGCCGGGGCGTCCGGCGTGGCCGGGGTCGTCTGCGGTGCGGTCTGCGCCATGGCGGCCGGCGCAAGGGCCAGCGTCGTGCCGGCAAGGATCGTGGCGATAAGCTTCATTACAGCACTCCAAACACACAAAGAACTCGCCCCCAGGAACGCAAGGCTGGGGTCCCGGGATGCATGGCCGCAAGCAAAGCGCGGTGTGTCGTGGCCTGTGCGGGGCTAGCCGAGATAGGTCCTGAGACCGGTTACGAGCGCGTCGAACACCGTCCGCACCCGTGCCAGCCCGCGCAGATCCTCATGGCAGACCACCCAGGTTTCGAGGGGAAGTTCGAAGTCCGGAAGGAGACGGACCAGTCCGTCGCGCGCGCCGATCGGTACCTGGCACACCCCGATTCCCAGTCCCGCGCGGATCGCGGCGAGCTGGGCATGGTCGCTTTCGGCGCGGAAGCTGAAGTCGGCGATTCGTACGGGGAAGTTTGCTTCCTGCACCTGGCGAAGCATCGCCGAGTCGCGTTCGGGGCCGATCAGCCGGTGCCCGGCCAGGTCCTCGAAGCCTGTGGGGAAGGGGCGTCCGGCCAGGTAATCGGGGTGGGCATGCACACCCAGTGGCACCGCGCCGATGCGCCTGGCGACCAGCGCTTCCTGCTTCGGCGGCACCATCCGCACCGCGACATCGGCCTCGCGGCGCAGCACGTCCTCGTTGCGGTTGCTGGGGCTCAGCGCAATCACCAGCCGCGGATGTTGGCGCTGCACCTCGCGCAGGATGGCGGGAAGCACCTCCACCGCGATCACTTCGCTGGCGGTGATCCGCACCGTGCCGGCCACTTCGTCGGGCGCGGCGGAGGCAGTGCGAACAAAAGCGTCCGAAGCGAGTGCCATGGCGCGGGCATGCTCGTGCAGCGCCTGTCCCCTCTCCGTGGGAGTGAGCCCGCCGGGCGATCGGGTAAACAGCGCCGTGCCCAGCGCGGCCTCCAGTGCCAATATCCGCGTCCGAACCGTCGGTTGCGCAACGTTGAGATGTCGCGCCGCGCCCGACAGGCTCCCCGTCTCCAGCACCGCCAGAAAGGCGCGCTGCTGCTCCCAATCCACCTCGCTCATCAATTTTATATAGGCGACATGCAAAGGTTCGACAATTTTCTTCAAGGTCCGATTCGGTCACTCCCGCAACCATTGGCAGCAATGGAGGACGGAATGGACAGGACGGCTTTGGTGCTCGGCGCGACCGGTGGGGTAGGCGGCGAGACCGCCCGGGCGCTGCTCGCGCATGGCTGGAAGGTGCGTGGGCTGGTCCGCGGTCTGCGCCCCGGGCTCGACCCGAATATCACATGGTTCGAAGGGGATGCGATGCATCGCGCCGATGTGCTGGCGGCGGCGGAGGGCGTCGATGCGCTGGTCCATGCGGTCAATCCGCCGGGCTATCGCGACTGGGGCAAGCTGGTCCTGCCGATGATCGAGAGCAGCATCGAGGCCGCCTGGGTCAATGATGCACGGCTCGCCCTGCCGGGGACGATCTACAATTACGACCCCGCGGCACAGCCGGTCGCCCGGGTCGACTCGCCCCAGGAACCGGCCACCCGCAAGGGGCTGATTCGCAAGGCGATGGAGGCGCGAATCGAGGATTCGGGGGTGCGCGCGCTGATCCTGCGCGCCGGCGACTATTATGGCCCCCGGCCCGGCAATGGCTGGCTTTCCCAAGGCATGATTACCCCCGGCAAGCCGGTCGGCGCAGTCACCTATCCGGGCAGCAAGGGCGCGGGGCACGCCTGGGCCTATCTCCCTGACGTAGCGGAGACTTTCGCCCGTCTGCTCGATCGCGAGACCGAGCTGCCCCGCTTCGCCCGCTATCATTTCGCCGGTCATTGGGACGGCGACGGCAAGGGCTTCGTCGAGGCGATCGGCATGGCGCTTGGCCGCAAGGTGAAGACGAAGCCGCTCCCCTGGGCGCTGCTTCCGCTGGCCGCCCCCTTCAACCCGACGATCCGCGAGCTGCTCGAGATGCGCCCCTTCTGGCGCCACCCCATGCGCCTCGACAATCGCGAGCTGGTCGCCTTTCTCGGCGAGGAACCCCGCACCGATCTGGTCGAATCGCTGCGGGTCACGCTGGCGGGGCTGGGGTGCAGCTGATAGGCTTCGGCCATGATCGATGTCGTCACCGACCTGCTGCTCCTGATCATGGTCACCAGCATAGCCTGGGGGCGGCATTGGTCCCGCCCGGGCAGCCGGACGCGTTCGCTGTGGCTCGGCATGCTGGTTCTGGCCTTTGTCATGATCGTCGCAAGCGCAATCTGGGGAAGCCGCCCGCTGATACCCGGTGGCAAGCCCTTGGAATTGCTGTTGCTTGCTGCCATCCTGCTGCTGCTCGGCATCGAGGTCTGGCGCCACATCCGCGCGGACGCGGCGGCGCTCCGTGCCCGCCGCGCGGGTCCGTAAACCACCACAGGTAGAATTCCGCGCCGAAATCCACTACATGGCGCGCCTATGCAGACAGTCTCGGCCGCCCCCATGCCCATTCCCGGGCACATCGACCCCGTGCCCGTACCCCGCCCCGCGGTGGTGCGCGAGGACGGCCGTACCGACTTGATCGGCCTCACCCGCGATCAGATGCGCGCGGTGCTCGCCGATGCCGGGCTCGAGCCCAAGCAGGCCAAACTGCGCTCCAAGCAGATCTGGCACTGGATCTACAATCGCGGCGCCACCGAATTCTCGGTGATGACCGATATCGCCAAGGCGCAGCACCCCTGGCTGGAAGAGCGGTTCGTGATCGGCCGCCCCGAAGTGGTCGAGGCGCAGGTCTCCACCGACGGCACGCGCAAGTGGCTGCTCCGCTCGGCGGACGGCCAGGATTACGAGATGGTCTTCATCCCCGATGCGGACCGCGGCACGCTCTGCGTCTCCTCGCAGGTCGGCTGCACGCTCAACTGCCGCTTCTGCCACACCGGCACGATGCGGCTGGTGCGCAACCTCACCGCCGGCGAGATCGTCAGCCAGGTGATGCTGGCGCGCGACGCGCTCGGCGAATGGCCGAGCCAGCCCGAGGGCCGCATGCTCACCAATATCGTGATGATGGGCATGGGCGAGCCGCTCTACAATTTCGACAATGTCCGCGATGGCCTGTCGATCGTCATGGACGGCGACGGCCTGGCGCTGTCGAAGCGCCGCATCACCCTGTCGACCTCGGGGGTGGTGCCGATGATGGCCCGTGCCGGCGAGGAGATCGGCGTGAATCTCGCGGTGTCGCTCCACGCGGTCACCAAGGAAGTCCGCGACGAGATCGTGCCCCTGAACAGGAAGTACGGCATCGAGGAGCTGCTCCAGGCCTGCGCCGATTATCCCGGCGCCAACAATGCCCGTCGCATCACCTTCGAATATGTGATGCTCAAGGACAAGAACGACAGCGATGCCGAGGCGCGCGAGCTGGTCCGCCTGCTCAAGAAGTATGATCTGCCCGCCAAGGTGAACCTGATCCCGTTCAATCCCTGGCCCGGCGCGCCCTATGACACCTCGACGCCCGAGCGTGTCCGTGCCTTCTCGAACATCATCTTCGAGGCAGGCATCTCGGCGCCGGTCCGCACCCCGCGCGGCCGCGACATCGACGCCGCCTGCGGCCAGCTCAAGACCGCGGCCGAGAAGAAGAGCCGCGCCCAGCTCGACCGCGAGGCCGAGGAAAAGATGGCGGCGCTCGGTTGAGTTCCAGCGTCGCGATCGAACGGGTCGCGACGCTCGATCCGGCATGGCTTGCCGGTTGCGATTTCGCCTTTGACCCGTCGGGCAGGGCCTATCCCTTCGACAACGCCTTCGCGGTGCCCCGCGCGGCACGGATGCTGGCGCTGGCCCGGGTCGATGGCCAGGTCGCGGGCTACATCGCCTGCACCCGCGACGGCGATTCGGCTGAAGTGCGCCGCATCGAGATCGATCGCGTCCGGCGCGGCCAGGGTGTGGGCCAATGCCTGCTCGGCGAAGCCCGGGCCTGGGCTGGCGAACAGGGCCTGTCCGCGCTTCGCCTCGAGACGCTGGCCGATAATCCCGAGGCGGGCCGTTTCTTCGCGCGCCATGGCTTTGTCCGCACTCAGGCGGCGGACGCGCTGCACTGGCATCTGCCGCTCCAGCCCTAGAAACTCCTCGACAAGCGTCGACCGTCACGGGAAGGGGGCCCTGTGCTGGACCTTTCCGACCTGATCCTCGCCGCCGTGGCCGGCACGCTGGGTGGCGCGATGAACGCGCTGGCGGGGGGCGGTACCTTCGCGACCCTGCCCGCGCTGATCGCGCTCGGCCTGCCCTCGAACATCGCCAACGCCACTTCGAATGTCGCGCTGCTTCCCGGTGCAGGCGCGAGCGCCTGGGCCTATCGCGACGAGCTGGCCCCGGTCGGCGGCATGCCGGTGCGCGTGCTGGCCGGGATCACCTTTGCCGGCGGGCTGGTCGGGAGCACGCTGCTGGTGCTCACGCCCACCCGCGCCTTCGACCTCATCATCCCCTGGCTGCTGCTGTTCGCGCTGGTGGTGATGCTCTTCGGCAAGCGCGCCTCTGACTGGCTGCACGCCCGCGTCACCATCGGCCCGCGCACCCTGGTGACCGCGCAGAGCCTGCTGGGCGTCTATGGCGGCTATTTCGGCGGCGGGGTGGGGCTGATCACCACTGCGGTCTACGGCCTGCTGGCAGCGGCTGACCCGCGCTCGCTCTTCTCGATCCGCACGCTGATGCTCGCCGTCGCCAATTTCGCGGCGGCCTTCATCTTCATCGGCATGGGCATGGTGCGCTGGACCGCCTGCCTGCCGATGCTGCTCGGCGGGATCCTGGGCGGCTGGCTCGGCGCCTGGGTCGGCAAGAAGCTCTCGCACCGGCTGGTGCGGATATGGACCTTGCTGGTGACCGCGGGCACCACCATTGTCTTCTTCATGCGCGCTTACGGATGATGCGCTAGGGAGGGACCATGCAGGTCTATCGCCACCGGCTGATCACGCGCCTCTGGCACTGGCTCAACGCGCTTGCCGTGCTGGTGATGATCCCCAGCGGGCTGATGATCTTCAACGCCCATCCCCGGCTCTACTGGGGCAATTACGGCGCGAACTTCGACCATGCCTGGCTCAAGCTGCCGCAATGGCCCGGCTGGCTGACCCTGCCTTCCAGCTATGACCTGGCCGGCGCGCGGCACTGGCACCTGGCCTTCGCGCTGGTGCTTGCCTTCTCGCTGCTGGTCTATCTGTCCTGGAGCCTGCTCAACCGCCACATCCAGCGAGACCTGCGCATCCGCAGGGCCGAGCTGGCGCCGGCGCATCTCGCGCAGGATCTCGAGGCACACTGGCAGCTGCGCTTCCACGATCCCGCCGATCCGAAGGCGTACAACATCTTCCAGAAGGCCAGTTATGCCGGGGTGCTCTTCATCCTGCTGCCCCTGTTGATCTTCACCGGCCTCGCGCTCGCACCCGGCATGTGGCCCTGGCTGGCCGACATGTTCGGCGGCCGGCAATCGGCGCGCTCGCTCCATTTCATCGCGATGGCGCTGCTCAGCCTGTTCACGGTGGTGCATTTGACGCTGGTGATCCTCGCCGGTCCCGTCAACGAGGTTCGCTCGATGATCACCGGCTGGTGGAAGACGCCCGAGGACCTGGAGGAAGCGGCATGATCACCCGGCGAGGCCTGATCGTCTCCGGCGGTGCGACCCTGCTCGCCGGCTGCGATGCCTGGACGGGCAGCCCGGTGCTGCTCGATGCCGACGAAGCGCATCGCTATCTCCAGCGCGCGGTGGTCGGCCGCGGCGCGCTCGCCGCCGAGTTCCGTCCCGAGCAGCGCAGCCCACGCTTCCGCACCAACGGCACCAACAATCCGAACACGCCCGAGTACAACGCCCTCGCCGCCAATCGCTTCGCCGACTGGCGGCTGCAGGTGGGCGGGATGGTCCGGCAACCGCTGTCGCTCAGCCTCGCCCAGCTCCGCTCGCTGCCCCAGCGCGCCCAGATCACCCGCCACGATTGTGTCGAGGGCTGGAGCGCGATCGGCAAATGGCAGGGGCCGCGGCTGGAGGAGGTGCTCCGCCTCGCCGGCCTCAGGGACGGCGTCCGCTACATCGTCTTCCACTGCGCCGATGTCTTCGGCCAGCGCCATATCCCCTATTACGAATCGATCGACCTGATCGATGCCTTCCATCCCCAGACCATCCTCGCCTGGTCGATGAACGACCAGGCGCTGGGCGTGGGGCATGGCGCGCCGCTGCGGCTGCGGGTCGAGCGCCAGCTCGGCTACAAGCACGCAAAATACGTCATGCGCATCGAAGCGGTGGCCAGCCTGGCCGGAATCGGCCGGGGCAAGGGCGGCTTCTGGGAGGATATCGCCGGCTATGAATGGTACGCCGGCATCTGATTGTGTCGGATTCTTCGCAGGTGCGGAAATATTGCGGAAATCCCGTACATCCCTAAGGTGCTTATGGGGGGCTGTTAACCCTGGATGGTGGTGACGGCTAAATGGCGTTGATTGATCGTTTTTTCGCACGCGCAATCAAGCGCGGACAACTGACCGTCATCCACGCGGATGGCACGCAACGGGTTTTCGGTGAACCGGACGCCACACTCAAGCCGGTAACGGTCCGTTTCGGAGCGCGCGCGGTGCGTCGCATCCTGCGCGATCCTTCGCTCGGTGCCGCCGAGTCGTTCATGGACGGCGACATGGTCATCGAACATGGCGACATCTTCGACATGGTGGTGCTGTTCGCCGCGAACAATCTCTGGGAGGACAATAGCTCGGCCCTGTCGCCCAGCGCCTTCAAGGCGGTGCTGGACAAGCTGATGTTCCGCATCGGGCGGATCAACATGCAGCACCGTTCTAAGAAGAACGTCGCGCATCATTACGACCTGTCGGGCAAGCTCTACGATCTCTTTCTCGATACCGATCGCCAATATAGCTGCGCCTATTTCAGTGGGCCGGGCATCAGCCTCGAGCAGGCCCAGCTCGACAAGAAGGCGCACATCGTTGCCAAGCTGGCGATCGGGCCGGGCATGAAGGTGCTCGACATCGGCTGCGGCTGGGGCGGCATGGCGCTCTACATCCACCAGAAGACCGGCGCCGAGGTGCTGGGCGTCACTTTGTCCGAGGAACAGCTCAAGGTCGCTCGCCAGCGCGCGCTCGATGCGGGCGTGGCGGACAAGGTGAAGTTCGAGCTGATCGACTATCGCAACCTCAGCGGCCAGTTCGACCGGATCGTTTCGGTCGGCATGTTCGAGCATGTCGGTACGCCGCATTACCGCACCTTCTTCCGCAAGGTGCGCGAGCTGCTGACGCCGGAAGGCGTGATGCTGCTCCACACGATCGGCCGCGCCGGCGGCCCCGGCGTCACCGATGCGTTCACGCTCAAATACATCTTCCCCGGCGGCTATATCCCGGCGCTGTCCGAGATCGCCAAGGGCTATGAGGGGCTGCGCTACTTCATGACCGATGTGGAGGTGCTGCGCCTTCATTATGCCGAGACGCTACGGCACTGGTACGAGCGCGCCGTCGCCTCGCGTGATGCGATCGTCGGCCTGTACGACGAGCGCTTCTACCGGATGTGGTGCTTCTACCTGGCCGGCTGCCATGTCAGCTTCCAATATGGCGGCCTGGTCAACTACCAGCTGCAATTCTCGCGCTCGCGCGACGCGTTGCCGCTCACCCGCGATTACATGTTCGAGGGCGAGCGCGCGCTGCACGAGCCGCACAAGGTGACCCTCCGTCAGGCCGGTCAGGCGGGGTAGGTCACGTCCATATGGGCAATGGCGGTGCGGGTGATCTCCTCCAGCACCGCCAGGTCCACATCGGCGAGCTTGCGGACATAGAGGCAGCTCTTGCCGGTCCGGTGCTTGCCCAGCCTGGCGAGCAACGGTTCCTGCTCGGGCTGGCCGGTCAGCACATAGAGCACTGTCTCCGCCTTGCGCGGCGAGAAGCCGATCCGGCACATCTCGCCCGAATGGCCGCTGTCATAGGTGTAGCGGTAGCTGCCGAAGCCGATGATCGTCGGCCCCCACATTCTGGGTTCCTCGCCGGTCAGCCACCGCAGCATCTCGCAGACGGTCTCCGCATCGGCGCGGCGCACGGGATCGGGCACCGCGGCGATGAAATCCGCCACCTTCACTTCCGTCGCCCTGGTCTTGATCTCGGCCATTGCCCGTCTCCTATCGCCAGCCTGCCGGCGCACGGCGCAGCTTGCTGATGTTCGATTCCCGCATCGTTTTCACCAGCTCCGGGAAGCCACCCAGCATGCCGGGTCGTGGCCCTTCGATCGCGCGGATCAGGCTCGGCACGTCGCACCGGGCATTATAATAGCAGTAGAGCTTGATATGCTCCTCGGCGGCGCGGAGCAGCACCCCTTTGCCCGGATCATCCTTCATGAGCCGGTGTAGCGCTTCCAGCCGCTTCTCGGGCGCCTGGACGCTGGCCAGCCGGGTATCGTTGCCATCATTGCGGCGCAGGAAACTGGCCCAGGCCGCAGGGCCGTGCCGCAATGCCGCCGGTCCCCAGCCAGGCTCGCGCGCCTGCATCAATTGCGCGGCAAGGCGGAAGCCCTGCGGTCCGATCTCGACCAAATAGGGCATCGTCACGGTCTCCGCGAAGCCGCCAAAGACATAGGCCGAGCTGAAGTCGTAGAGCAGCATCACCGAGCGCGGATATCCGGGAAGGCGGCGCCAGCTCGATTCCCCATAGTCCTCCTGCGCCAGCCGGGTCGCGATCACACCGCCCTTGCCGTTGGTGCGGAAAACGACCTGCGTGAAGCAGCAATGCGCGCCGCCTGTCCAATAGCTGCTGGCCAGCTCCGGTTGTCTGTCGCCATCCAGGTCAAGCACCTTGAACCCATCCCAGCGCAGGGCGTCCGGTTGATCGAACCGGCGGACGAGGCGCCCGGCGCGGCAAAAGGAAATCGTGACGCCGTCCATCCCCTCGGGGGCTTCGCGGCGGCGCATCGTCATGCCCTGCCAGGTCATGATCCGCTCGCCGCCAGGGCAGGGCGTCGCAGCCAGGAATAGCAGCGGCAGCAATACAGCCATGGGCGCGTCTTCCCCTCCCGAGTCGTATCCGTCGAGCATGCCCCAGCCACAAAACTTGCGGAAGCGGCGCATGGACCCTAGAGCGCCCCGGTTTTCCCGCACATCCTTCGGAGTCGCCCATGTCAGACAAGATCAACCGCGTCGTGCTCGCCTATTCGGGCGGCCTGGACACGAGCGTGATCCTGAAATGGCTCCAGCAGGAATATCAGTGCGAGGTCGTGACCTTCACGGCCGACCTTGGCCAGGGCGAGGAGCTCGAGCCGGCGCGCAAAAAGGCCGAGATGGCCGGCGTGAAGCCCGAGCACATCTTCATTGACGATCTGCGCGAGGAGTTCGTCAAGGACTTCGTCTTCCCGATGATGCGCGCCAACGCGCTCTATGAGGGCCTGTATCTCCTCGGCACCTCGATCGCGCGCCCGCTGATCGCCAAGCGCCAGATCGAGATCGCCAAGCTGGTGAACGCCGACGCGGTCAGCCACGGCGCCACCGGCAAGGGCAATGACCAGGTCCGCTTCGAGCTCGGCTATTACGCGCTCAATCCGGACATCAAGGTGATCGCGCCCTGGCGCGAGTGGGACCTGACCAGCCGCACCAAGCTGATCGAGTTCGCCGAGAAGCACCAGATCCCGGTCGCCAAGGACAAGCGCGGCGAATCGCCCTTCTCGACCGACGCGAACCTTCTCCACACCTCGTCCGAGGGCAAGGTGCTCGAGGATCCGTGGGAGGAAGTGCCCGACTATGTCTATTCGCGCACGGTGAACCCGGAAGACGCGCCGAACGAGCCGGAAGTTATCACGATCGATTTCGAGCGTGGCGACGGCGTGGCGTTGAACGGCGTGGCGATGAGCCCGGCCACCCTGCTCACCGCGCTCAACGAGCTCGGCCGCAAGCACGGCATCGGCCGTCTCGACCTGGTCGAGAACCGCTTCGTCGGCATGAAGTCGCGCGGCATGTACGAGACGCCGGGCGGCACCATCTATCACCTCGCGCACCGTGGCATCGAGCAGATCACCCTCGATCGCGGCGCCGCGCACCTCAAGGACGAGCTGGCACCGCGCTATGCCGAGCTGATCTATAACGGCTTCTGGTTCGCGCCGGAGCGCGAGATGCTCCAGGCCGCGATCGACTATAGCCAGGAAAAGGTCACCGGCACCGTCCGCCTCAAGCTCTACAAGGGCAGCGTGAACGTCACCGGCCGCAAGTCGCCGTACAGCCTGTACTCGGAGAAGGTCGTGACCTTCGAGGACGACCAGGGCGCGTACGACCAGCGCGACGCGGCGGGCTTCATCAAGCTCAACGCGCTCCGCCTGCGCCTGCTGGGTCGCCGCGAGGGCTGATCCCAATATGCGGCGGGCGCCTTGGTGCGCCCGCCGTAACTATGTCCGGTTCGGACATGGTTCCCGTCCGTTCCGGCGGCACTCTGTTATCGCTTTGTTCTCATCGATTCGAGGGGAAGCGAGATGGCGATCAGGCGGCGGACGGCGGTTTTGGGGGCGTGCGGCGCCCTGCTCTCCGGCACGGGATGCAGCGCTCAGGTCAGCAACGAGCAGCGCTTCGTTGCCGAGATGATCCGGCAGATTCAGCAGCGGGTACCCGGCGTCACCGTCGTGCAGCGCGATGATCCGCTGTCGGTATCGCTCAAGGGTGGCGGCCGGACCGAAAGCACGCTGAACTTCCACCGCGTCTATGGCTATTGCCGCCACGCTCCGGCCGCGGATTGCACGGCGGTGCGGACCGAATTCCTCGACAAGGTTCTGCGGAACCCGATGCCGCCGGCGCCGACTCCGGAATCGTTGCGGATCGCTGTGCGCGACGCGCAATATGTGCGGCACGTCCCGGCGATCGTCGCGGAGCCGATCGGCGAGGATCTGTTCGCGGTGCTGGTGTCCAACGCCCCGGACAGCGTATCGACGGTGCCGCCAGAGGCGCTCGGCACGCTCAAGCTCACCCGCGGTCAGGCCTGGGCGCGCGCCTGGCAGCAGACCCGAGCTGGGCTTCCCGCGCTGCCCAGCCCTTCCGCCATGGCGCAGAACCCGGTCCTCTTCGCGGAGCAGCCCTATCTCGCCACGTTGCTTGCCGACACCAAGGCCTGGCGTGCCATCGCCGATGTCGCCGGACCCGAGTTGTTCGTCACCGTCGTCGCGGACGACATGGTCTTCGTCGCCCGCATGCCCGACGGACCCCGGCTAGAGCAGTTCAAGCAGACGGTGCGCGAGGATTGCGCCAGCCAGCAGCGCTGCATCTCGCCGAATCTGTATCGCTTCCGCGATGGCCGTTGGATCGTGTCGCGCTGACGGCCGCGATATTGCCGAAACCGATGCTTCTCCCGATGGCCGCGCATTGTGCGATCATCGGGCCAGGCATAGCTTCCTCCGCGACTTTCAGGGGGAACGGCTATGCACGACATGTCGATGCATCACGGCATGGATCACATGGATCACGGTGCGGCGATCGATACGACGCCGTGCGTCGCCCGACAGGTGATCGAATATCCGCTGGCCTGGCCCGGGGCCGCGCCGACCAGCGGCTGCGCCGCCGCCGATTCCACCCATTGCTGCGTCGAGGGCGGCGGTTCGACGCATGAGCTGGTCTATGACCAGCGGCATGGTGGCGAGGTGTTCTGGGTCTCGGGCCAGAATTACGACCACATCGCCCGGGTGACGCTCGACGGGCAGGCAACCTATTTCGCCATGCCGAAGGGCAGCCTGCCGCACGGCATCAAGTTCGATCTCCACGGGCAGCTCTGGGTGACGTTCGAAGGGCATGGCCAGCTCGCCCGGATCGATCCGGACGGCAGCATCGTCCAGCTCCTCGATGTCCGCCTCCACGGCCCCGGCATCGATCCGCCGATCAACACGCGTCCGCACGGGCTCGGCATCGGGTTGGACGGTGCGCTTTGGTTTACCGGCAAGCTCACCAACACGGTGGGCCGCGTCGATCCGCACAGCTTCGAAGTGCGCCATTATGCGCTGCCGACTCTCGGTGCGGTGCCGATCTATCTCGCCGCGGCGCCGGACGGCGCGATGTGGTGCACCGAGCTGACCAGCAGCAGGGTAGCGCGCATCCCGGCGGAGGGCGGTGCGCCGGTCGAGATCGCCATTCCCACCGCCAACAGCCGCCCGATCGCGATCGTTCCGGGGCCGGATGGCCGCATGTGGTTCAGCGAGGAAGCCGGCGGCAAGGTCGGCCGGGTCGAGGCGGACGGATCGATCACCGAATTCCCGGTGCCGCTCACTGCGGCGAACGCCATCCTGGCGGGGCTGGCCTTTGACGATCAGGGCAATCTCTGGGTCCAGCAATATGTCAGCCAGCCGCCGACCGGGCCGGTGGCCGACGACTATATCGTCCGCCTCTCAGCCGACATCCTCCATGCCGAGAGGGGCGACCTGAGCGGGGTCGATATCCGCTATTATCGCGCGCCGTCGCGCGGCACGGTGATGCACCGTATCGTCCAGGGGCCGGACGGCGACATCTGGTTCAGCGAGCTGGGCATCAACCGGATCGGCAAGGTGCGGATCGCGTGAGGCCCGGAAGCGGCTTCTAACGCGCGATTAACCAAAACGGCCTAGCGTGCGGGCATGGAAACGAGCCCGCACCGAGCAGTGTGGCGCGACCTGTGCGTCGCGCTGCTGCTGACTATGGTGCTGGGTGTGGCCTGGGCGCTGCGCGACTGGCAGGATCTCGCCGCGCTGCGCCTGCCCGATACCGACGACATGGTCCGGCTCCAACAAGTTCGCGACTGGCTCGGCGGCCAGGCATTCGCCGATCTCGCCCAGCATCGCCTAGGCGCCGCGCCCGGGCTGGAGATGCACTGGTCGCGGCTCGCCGACCTGGTGCCCGCCGCGCTGATTCTCGCGCTCACCCCGCTGCTGGGCGCGCACGCCGCGACGCTGGCGGCGCTCACCGTTTCGCCCGCCCTGTTGTTCTTCGCCGCGCTGGTGCTGACGGGCGCGATCGCCCGGCGCCTCGGCGCGCCGTCGGCCACCGCGATCCTGCTCGCTGCCCTGGCTTATCCGGCGATCAGTCTGTTCATGCCCGGCCGCATCGATCACCATGCGCTGCAGATGGTGCTGCTCTTGCTGCTGGTCCATGCCCTGCTCGGCACCGGAAGCTTCCGCGCCGGCATGATCGCGGCCCTGGCGATCACCGCATCACTGGTCGTCGGTTTGGAGACGGTGCCGCTGCTCGCGGTGGCCGGCGCCGCAATGGTGATCCTATGGGTCACGGACGCTCCCGGTGCTGGCAGCCGCCTGTTTGGTTTCGGCCTTGTCCTGCCGCTCGCGCTGGTCGGGGCGGGGGTGGTATTCCGCACCAGCGGCTGGAATGTTTTCGCCTGTGACGGCTTCACCGGCCTGCTATGGCGCGCCGCCCAGTGCGCCGCACTGGCGCCGCTCGGCCTCGCTCTGTTTGCCATATCCGCTCCGCGCAGCCTGCGCGCACGGTTGATCGCCACTGGTATTGCCGGCCTGTTCGTCCTGGTCGCGATGTTGGCGTTCGCCCCCCAATGCCTCCATCCCTATGGCGCGGTCGATCCGCTGCTTGCCCGGCTCTGGCTGGCCGAGGTCGGCGAGGCGCAGCCCCTGTTCGCAGCCCCTCCGGCCAGCGCCATCGCCTATGCCGGCCTTGCGCTGGTCGGCCTTCTCGCCAGCGCCCGCATCGCCTGGGAAGCACGAGCGCCGGGCTGGTGGCTGCTCGCCGCGCTCCAGCTGGCCAGCCTTGCGATCACCCTGCTCCAGCTCCGCGGCGCCTATGCCGGCGCGCTGCTCGCGGCTCCCGCGCTGGCGGTGACGATCACCGCGGCCCGCGCGCGCAACGCCCTGGCGCTGGCCGGTGCCTGGATCGCTGCCACCGGCATCCTCTATCCGATCGCCGCCGCCGCGCTCTTCCCGCCGAAAGTCGAACCCGGCCCGAACTGCACCGCGCCCGATGCGCTTGCCCGGCTCGCCGCGCTTCCGCCCGGCCGCCTGCTCACACCGCTCGATCTCGGTGCCTATGCTCTCGCCGCGACGCCACACCGCGTGATCGCCGCACCCTATCACCGCAACAACCAGGGGAACCGTGCCATGTACGACTTCTTCATGCGCCAGCCTGCCCAGTCCGAAGCGATCGCCCGTGCATGGGGCGTCGACTATGTCGCCTTCTGCCCCGGCGACCTCGACCATATGGCGAAATCCGCCCAGCCCGAGAGCCTTGCCGCGCAGCTTGGCCGCGGGGTAATCCCCGAATGGCTGGTGCCGCTCGACAAGGGCGACGCACCGCGCATCTACCGGATCGGCACGCGGCATTGATCGACATGGAACGGCCCGAACTGGAATGGTGGCAGACCCGCTGGTTCGCGCTCGCCGCGATCCTGGCTGCTGCCGTGCCACTGCTCTGGCCGAGCCCGCCGCCGCTGCTCGACCTGCCGGGCCATATGGCCCGTTACCGGGTGATGCTCGGCACCGACGCCGCGACGCTCAACCAATGGTTCGAGTTCCACTGGCGCGCGATCGGCTATCTCGGCGTCGATGTGCTGGTGTACCTGCTCGCGCCCTTGCTCGGGCTCGAGCCGGCGGTGAAGCTGATCGTCGCCGCCATCCCGATGCTCACCGTGGCGGGCCTATTGTGGGTCTCGCGCGAGGCGCATGGCCGGGTGCAGCCCGCGGCGCTGTTCGCGCTGCCGCTCGCCTACAGCATGATCTTTCTCTACGGCTTCCTGAACTACACGCTGGCCATGGCGCTGGCGCTCAACGCCTTCGCCTTGTGGCTGCGCCTCGGCCGCCAGCAGCGCTTCCGCCTGCGTGCCGCGTTGTTCGTGCCGATCGCCTGGCTCATCTGGGGGGCGCACCTGTTCGGCTGGCTGGTGCTCGGCTGCTTCGCCTTCCTGTCCGACCTGATGCGCGAGCGTGCCGCCGGGCGCGGCTGGATCGCGGCGATCTGGTGGGCCGGCCTGAACTGCCTGCCGCTCGCACTTCCCTTCGTCATGCTGCTGCGCTGGACCCCCGGCGACGGCGCCGGCACCAGCGACTGGCTGGAGAGCTTCCGGCTCAAGCCCGGCTGGATCGGCATGGTGCTGCGCGATCGCTGGGAATGGTTCGACGTCGCCTCGGTCGCGACGATCGGCCTGCTGCTCTACCACGCCGCCCGCTCGCCCAAATGGCGGTTCGCGCCGCAGCTGGGCGTGGTGACGCTCGGTCTGTGCGCCGCCTTTGTCGTGATGCCGTTCGGCACCGCCTATGCCGATGCCCGGCTGGCACCCTATGGCGTGATGATGGCGCTGCTCGCGGTGGTGCCGCGCGCCGAGGCGGGCCGGCACGATCTGCGCCGGATGGCGATGATCGGCCTGGTCTTCTGCCTGATCCGCATCGCCGGCACCTTCACCAGCATGACGATCGAGGCGCGCGACTGGGATCGCCACCTCGCCGCGGTCGAGCACATCCCTTATGGTAGCCGCGTCGCCGGCTTCGTCACCAACAATTGCAAGCCGCCCTGGGCGCTGTTCCGCAAGAACCACCTGCCGAGCATGGTCGTGGTCCGCCGCGGCGCGTTCGCCAATGACCAGTTCGACCTCGGCTCGACCGGGCTGATGCATGTCATCGCCCCGGGGGTGAAGGGCTATGCGGTGGATCCGTCGGAGATGATCACCAACCGGCCCTGCGCAACGGGAGCGGGACTGCGCGACCTGCGCGGCGCGCTCGCCGGGCTGCCGCGCGGCCGGTTCGACTATGTCTGGCTGATCGAACCGCAGATCGATGATCCGCGCGTGCTGGCCGAGCTTTCGGAGGTCTGGAGCGACGGCACCGACCATCTCTACCGGGTGCACCGCTGATTCCCATCGGATTCATGGACAAGACTGGCTTGTAGGCACGGCCATGCTCGGCCTAAAGAGCCACGATGGACAGGGGCGACGCGTTGCAATGGTGGCAGACACGATGGTTCGTGGCGCTCTGCACCTTCATAGCCATTATTCCGCTGATCTGGCCGACCATCCCTCCGCTGGTCGATCTGCCGGGTCACATGGGGCGCTACCGTGTCCAGTTCACCTATGACCAATATCCCTTCCTCCAGGAATGGTACGACTTCCGCTGGAGCCTGATGGGCAATCTGGGCGTCGACCTGCTGGTCATCCCGCTCCATTATGTCTTCGGGCTCGAGCTGGCGGTGAAGATCATCGTCGTCGCGATTCCGGCGATGACCGTGGCGGGCATGCTGTGGATTGCACGCGAAGTGCATGGCCGGATCCCGGCGACCGCATTGTTCGCGCTGCCGCTCGCCTATGCCTTCCCCTTCCATTTCGGCTTCGTCAATTTCGCGCTGTCGATGGCGTTCGCGCTGCTCGCCTTCGGCTGGTGGCTGCGGCTGGCGCGGCTCGGCAAGTTCACCTTCCGCACGCTGGTGTTCGTGCCGGTCTCGGTGCTGATCTGGGTCTGCCACACCTATGGCTGGGGCCTGCTCGGCGTGCTCGCCTTCTCGGCCGAGCTGATCCGCCAGCACGATCTGCGCCGCAATCCGGAGCTGCCCTGGTACAAGGATATCGTTGGCGGCTGGATCCTTCCCTGCTTCTTTGCCGGCTTGCAGTGCATCGTGCTCGTCCCGCCCGCCGTGATGATGGTCCTGTGGCGCTCGGGCGATCATGTCTCGGGCCAGACCTTCGACATGTTCAACTGGCGCGCGAAGATGCTCTGGATCACCCAGGTCTTCCGCGATCGCTGGCAGCTGTTCGACCTCGCCTCGGTCGGCGTGCTGTTCCTGCTGCTGTTCAAGGCGGTGCGCGATCCGAACATCCAATATTCGCGCAACCTCGCGCTGTCCGCGATCTTCCTGACCCTGGTCTATGCGCTGCTGCCGCGCGTCGTGTTCGGCTCGGCCTATGCGGACATGCGCCTGGTGCCGTTCCTGCTGGCGATCGGCATCCTTGCGATCCGGCCCAAGCCCGGCCTGTCGATCCGTGGCGCCGCCACCGTCGCGGCACTCGGCATGGCGTTCTTCTGCGTCCGCATCGGTGCGACGACCTGGAGCTTCCTGCTCTACAGCGGCACCTATGATCGCGAACTGAAGGCGCTCGAGCATCTGCCGCAGGGCGCCCGCCTGATCACCTTTGTCGGCGAGACCTGCCGCTACGAGTGGAAGCAGACCCGCCTCCAGCACGTCCCCGCGCTCGCGCTGGAGCGCAAGCTCGCCTATACCAACGACCAATGGTCGATGGCCGGCGGCCAGTTGCTCACTGTGCGCTACGAAGCGGCCAAGCGCTTCGCCCATGATCCCTCGCAGATCGTCACCGACGTGCAGTGCCCGCGCGAATATTGGCGTCCGGTCGCCTGGGCGCTGGCCCGCTTCCCGCGCGATGCGTTCGACTATGTCTGGATGATCGAGACGCCGAACTATGATCCGCGCTTCGAGCAGGGCCTGATCCCGCTATGGCGCGACGGCGCCAGCGCGCTGTTCAAGATCGATCATTCGGTGCCGGCGCCGGTGATCAAGCCCGGCGAGCTGCCGGTGCCGCGCTGGGAACGCGACATCATCCTGCGCGAAGGCCATGGCGGCGAAAGCCGCCTGCCCGATCCCGAGGCGAGCCCGGTGCCCGAACCGATCGAATCGCCGGTGCCGACGCCTGAGCCTACGCCGTCGCCCAGCCCGACGCACAAGGCGGCGAAGCACAAGAAGGCAAAACACTAGGGCATACGGCATTCAGCCATTGCGATTCCCCGGCGCTCGCCGGGGAGCGAGATAGCTATTCGGCAGACTGAATCTCGATTTGTCTCAAGCACCCCGCCGGAACGGCGTCATCTCGCCGAGATATTCCTGTTCCTGCGCCACGGCCTCGCGCTCGCGCTCGAGATAGTCGGCCACGGCGCGGCGGAAGCCCGGATCGGGCAGGTAATGCGCCGACCAGGTGGTGACCGGCGAATAGCCGCGCGCCAGCTTGTGCTCGCCCTGCGCCCCGGCCTCGACGCGCTGCAATCCGCGTTCGATCGCGGCGTCGATCGCCTGGTAATAGCAGAGCTCGAAATGGAGGAAGGGCACTTCCTCGGTGCAGCCCCAATAGCGGCCATAGAGCGTGTCGGCGCCGATCAGGTTGAGCGCGCCGGCGATCGGCACGCCGTCGCGGCAGGCGAAGATCAGCAGCACCTTGTCGGCCATCTCGCGGCCGAGCAGGGTGAAGAAGCTGCGAGTCAGATAGGGGCGGCCCCATTTGCGGCTGCCGGTGTCCTGGTAGAAGTTCCAGAACGCGTCCCAATGCGCGTCGGTAATCTCGGCACCGCTCAGGTGGCGGATCTCCAGGCCGTAGATCGCGGCAGCGCGTTCCTTGCGGATCGCCTTGCGCTTGCGGCTGGCGAGCGCGCCGAGGAAGTCATCGAAATTGGCATAGCCCTCGTTCGCCCAGTGGAACTGGGTGCCGGCGCGCACCAGCCAGCCTGCCTGCTCGAACAGCGGCAGCTGCGCGTCGTCGAGGAAGGTCACGTGCGCCGAGGACAGGCGGTTCTGGTCGGTCACTGCCTCGATGCCTGCGATCAGTCCCGGCGCCAGCGCCCCGTCGCGCAGCAGCAGGCGCGGTCCGGGCACCGGGGTGAAGGGCACGGCGATCTGGAGCTTGGGATAATATTGGCCGCCGGCCTGCTCCCAGGCATCGGCCCAGGCATGGTCGAACACATATTCGCCCTGGCTGTGGCTCTTGGCATAGGCGGGCGCGATCGCGGCGGGGCGGCCTTGGCCATCCTCGATCACGATCGGCAGCGACTGCCAGCCCGCGCGCGGGCTCACCGATCCCGAGCGCTCAAGGATCGACAGGAAGGCATGGCTTACAAAGGGATTGCGGTTGCCCGCACACGCGTCCCAGTCGCCCGGCAGGATCGAGCTGACTCCATCGGCGATGCGGGCGGTCACGGACGAGGCGGGCACGCAGGCAAGATAGGGACGGCCCCCCATCTAGGGCAATGGCCTAAGGTTGCTTCTCGTCGCGCCCGAGCAGCCGCACCTCGCGCTGTGGCAGCGCCAGCGCGATGCCGTGTTCCTTGAACATCGCCCAGAGCCGGTTGAGCACGTCGCTCTTCACGTTGCCAACGCCGCTCTCGGGATCGCTGATCCAGGTGAGGATCTCGTGCTCCACCCCGCTCTCGCCGAAGGCGGAGAGGCGGACATTGGTCGGCGGGTCGTTGAGTGCGCGCGGGCTTTCCTTGGCGGCGCGCAGCATCAGCTCCTGGGCGAGCTTGAGGTCGCAGTCGTACGACACGGTCACCGGGATGCGGACGCGGACGTTGCGGTCAGTATACGACCAGTTCTCCACTTCCTGGGTCATCAGGATCTCGTTCGGGATCAGATGCTCCTTGCCGTCGCGGGTGACTACGCTGACCGCGCGCACGCCGATCTTGTTCACCCAGCCGAAGCTGTCCCCCACCACGATCACGTCGCCCGGCTTGATCGAGCGGTCCATCAGCAGGATGATCCCGGCGATCAGGTTACCGATCGTCTTCTGCAGCCCGAAGCCGATGGCGAGGCCGAAGGCGCCGGAGAAAACCGCGAAGGCGGTCAGGTCGATGCCGAGCAGGTCGATGCCGACGAAGAAGGCGATCACCACCGTCGCGATCGCCGCCAGTTTCTGGAACAGCAGCTTCTGGGTTGGGTCGAAGCCGCGCGCGCCGGCAATCCACTGGGTGAGGATGCGGTTGAACAGCCGCACGCCGGCGAACAGGGTCAGCACGGTCACCCCGATGCTGAGCAGCGAGAGCAGCGTCAGCCGCCGCGTGCCGATGTCGATGCCGACCCGCTCCAGCGTCTCGCGCGTCGCGGCGAACCCGCCGATCGCGTGGCTGAAGATCGCGGCAAAGGCGATCGCGGCCGCGGTCCAGGCGACCGAGCGCGGCATGTGCAGCCCGCGCAGCACCGCCACCGCGAACATCGCCGCGGTCGTCCCGGTGACCAGCCCCAGCCCCAGTGCGGCGAGCGGGTGCCAGGCCCAGCCGGCCAGGACGACGCCCAGCAGCAGCGTGGCGACGCCGTAGCGCAGTACCTCGCAGATCCGCCCGCTGAACAACGGCCCGTGATCGGCGTCGCGCGACCAGTATTCGGCGATCCGCGGCCCGATCCTGCGCCCGGCGATCCAGCCCAGTCCGAGCGCCGCGACGACCAGGCCGACGGCAACCCCCGCTTCGGTGAGCTCGGGTGGCGAGGGCAGATTGTGCCCCGCCAGCCAGTCGCCGAAGCGCTGCATCATCCGCGTGCCGCCCGGAATGCGGCGAGGCCGCGGTCGAGGTCCGCGATCAGGTCGTCCGGATCCTCGAGCCCGATCTGCAGACGGACCACCGGCCCCTCGGCCTTCCACTCGGTCGCGGTGCGGAAGCGCTGCGGGTCTACCGGCAGCGCCAGACTCTCATAGCCGCCCCAGCTATAGCCGATACCGAAATGCTCGAGCGTGTCGATCAGCGCCGCGCGCTCCTTCTCGCCGCCGCCGTCCAGCACGAAGGAGAACAGTCCCGACGCGCCGCGGAAATCGCGCAGGAAGATCTCGTGCCCCGGGCAATCTGGCAGCGCCGGGTGGAGCACCCGCGCCACTTCGGGCCGGGTCTTGAGCCACTCGGCGATCTGCAGCGCGGCGCGGCCATGCTGCTCGAGCCGGATCGCCATGGTCCTGAGGCCGCGCGCGCCGAGCCAGGCATCGTCCGGGCTTGCCGTCTGGCCCAGCTGGTATGTCGTGTCGCGCAGCGCCTGGTACCTGCCCTGCGCCGCGGTGACCGACCCCAGCATCACGTCGGAATGGCCGACGACATATTTGGTCGCCGCCAGGATCGTATAGTCCACGCCCAGCTGGATCGCCGGGAACAGCAGCGGCGTCGCCCAGGTATTGTCGAGCACCGTGGCGATTCCGCGATCCTTCGCCACCGCGACGATCGCCGGCACGTCCTGCACCTCGAATGTCAGGCTGCCGGGGCTCTCGAGCAGGATCACCTTGGTGTTCTCGCGGCACAGGGCCGCGATGCCCTCGCCGATCAGCGGGTCGTAATAGGTCGTCTCCACCCCGATCCGCCTGAGCAGCCCGTTGGCGAAGTTGCGGGTGGGGTCATAGGCGCTGTCGGGCACCAGCAGGTGATCGCCCGGCGACAGCAGCGCGAGCAGCGTCGAGACGATCGCCGCCACGCCCGACGGATAGAGCAGGGTGGCCTCGGCGCCCGGCTCCAGCTCGGTCAGCGCGTCCGCCAGCGACCATTGGGTCGGCGTCCCGCGCCGGCCGTAGAACAGCCGGTGATGCGTATCGCGCGCGCCGCTCGCCCGCAGATGCGCGACATCGTCATAGAGGATCGTCGAGGCGCGCCACACCGGCGGGTTGACGATGCCCTGCGTCCATTCCTTGCGCCGCCCGGCGGAAACGACCTTGGTCTTGTCGTGCTTTTCGCTGCTCATGCCGGGCCCAATGCCTTGGCCGTCTCGGGACGGCTACCCCATTCGGTCCAGCTGCCGTCATAAAGTGCGGCCTCGTTGTCGAGCAGGTGCGCGCCGAACGCCAGGATCGCCGCGGTGATCCCCGATCCGCAGGTGGTCACCAGCGGCTGGCCCAGGTCGATGCCATGCTCCTCGAACACCGCGCGGATATGCTCGGGCGCCTTCCAGGTGCCGTCGGCATTGAAGAACTTGGGATAGGGGACGTTGCGCGATCCCGGGATATGCCCGGCCGCCACTTCAGCGCGCGGATCCACCTCGTCGCCGGTGAAGCGCGCCGCCGAGCGGGCATCAGCGATCTGCCCGGTCTCGGCCTTCATCTCGTCGAGCGTGCGGACGCGCGAACGTGGCGGGCGGACCACGAAGCCGCCCGGCTCGGTCCATGGCAGGCCTTCCTCGCAGACCCGCCCCTCGGCCTTCCACTTGGCCATGCCGCCATCGAGCAGCGCGACATCGACGCCGGCGAGCCGCAGCACCCACCAGGCCCGGCACGAGGTGTGGTGCGGGCCATTGTCGTAGAGCACGATCTGCGTCTCGGTATCCGCGCCCAGCGCGCGTAGCCGCTCGGCGATCTTGGCGACGGTCGGCACGGTCGAGGGCAGCGGGCTGGTCTCGTCGATCAGCGTATCGAGATCGAGGAAGCGCGCGCCGGCGATATGCTCGGCCTCGAACTCCGCGCGGGGATCGCGCGGCGGCGATCCGGGGATCGTCGAGGTATAGGTCGCGTCCAGCACCAGCACATTGTCGGCCCGGGCCAGCCATTCGGTCGTTACGAGGCTATCCATGGCGGGATGTCCTAGGAGGATGCAAAGCGGCGCGCAAACGCCTACATGGCCCGGATGGACGCCAAGCATCTCGGAAAAACCTCGACTCTCCCCGCCACGCCGGAAGAAGCCGAGCTCGATTATGTGCCCAATCCGCGCAAGGGCACCCGCTATCTCATCCGCTTCGCGGCACCTGAGTTCACCTCGCTCTGCCCGATCACCGGCGCGCCCGATTTCGCGCATCTGGTGATCGACTATGTGCCCGGCGACACGATCGTCGAATCCAAGTCGCTCAAGCTGTTCCTCGGATCGTTCCGCAACCACGGCGCCTTCCATGAGGATTGCACCGTCGGCATCGGCCAGCGCCTGTTCGACGAGATGAAACCGGAATGGCTCAGGATCGGCGGGTACTGGTATCCCCGCGGTGGTATCCCGATCGATGTTTTCTGGCAGTCCGGCACGCCGCCGGAAGGTGTCTGGGTGCCCGATCAGGGCGTTCCGGGCTATCGCGGCCGCGGCTGAACGCCAGATTTACAAGACGACTTGATAGTCGTATTGTGCTGCGTTGCAGCATGATGAAACCTTATTGAAAACAGTGAGTTTGGAAGGGTGAGCGTGGGGGCAACACGCAATTGAGTTTGCGATAGCGAAAGGAAAGATCGGCGCATGAAAGCCCCGAATATCCAGCACATCGCGCTGATCGGCAACTTCCTCCCGCGCAAGTGCGGACTCGCGACCTACACCACCGATACCTATGCCGCGCTCCGGCAGCGCTTCCCGGACCTCAAGGTCGACGTCTATGCGATGGACGATCATCCGGGCCGATATGATTATCCCGATGCCGTGACCGCCTCGATCCCCGAGCAGGACCGTGCCGCCTATCTCGGCGCGGCCCGGGTGATCGAGGCCTCGGGCGCCCAGGCGCTCTGGGTCCAGCATGAATATGGCATCTATGGCGGCCCCGCTGGCGAATATCTGATCGCGCTGCTCGATCGCCTGTCGATCCCGGTGATCGCCACGCTGCACACTGTGCTCGAAAACCCCAATGCCGATCAGCGCCGGGTGATGAATGCGCTGCTGCGCCGCGCCTCGCAGGTGATCGTGATGGCCGAGAAGGGCCGCGAGATCCTCAAGCGCGTCCACGGCGTTGACGATCGCAAGGTCGCGATGATCCCGCACGGCGTGCCCGATCGCCCGTTCGCCGATCCGCAGGCGTTCAAGCCGCGCTTCGGCTGGCAGGGCCGCGAAGTGATCCTCACCTTCGGCCTGCTCGCGCCGAGCAAGGGCATCGAGACGATGATCGGCGCCATGCCGGCGATCGCCCGGGCGCGGCCCGATTCGCTCTATGTGATCCTCGGCGCCACCCATCCCAATCTCGTCGCGCATGAAGGCGAAGCCTATCGCGACCGGTTGAAGGCGCTCACCGCCGAGCTGGGCGTGGCCGACCATGTCGCCTTTGTCGACGGGTTCGTCGAGCAGGACGAACTGCTCGATTATCTCCAGGCGGCGGACGTCTATGCGACGCCCTATCCCAATCCCGCGCAGATCACCTCGGGCACGCTTTCCTATGCGGTCGCGGTCGGCAAGCCGGTGGTCTCCACGCCCTATATCCACGCTACCGAAATCCTTGCCGACGATCACGGCGTGCTGGTCGGCTTCGGCGACAGCGACGCCTTCGCCCGCGAGATCAGCCGCCTGCTCGCCGACAAGCCGGCGCGCATGGCGCTGGCCGAGCGCGCCTATGCCCGCGGCCGCACGATGCTGTGGCCGCGCCTTGCCGAAACCGCGATGGATGCGCTGGTCCGGATCGTCGCCGCGCGCCCGCGCCGGGTCGGCCGGGCGAAGCAGGAGCTGCGTCCGCTCAAGCCCGATATCGCCGCGGTGGAGCGGATGAGCGACGCCACCGGCATGCTCCAGCATTCGATCTATTCGGTGCCCGATCGCCGCCATGGCTATTGCATCGACGATAATGCCCGCGCGCTGATCCTGATGTCGAAGATCGACGATATCGACGAGACGCTGCGCGACAAATGGACCAGCGTCTATGCCGCCTTCGTCCAATATGCCTGGAACGAGGATCTCCGGCGCTTCCGCAACTTCATGAACTTCGATCGCACCTGGTGCGAGGATGTCGGCTCCGAGGATTCGAACGGCCGCGCGCTCTGGTCGCTTGGCGTCACCGCGCGCGATGCCAGAGCGCAGAAGCATCGCGACTGGGCCTCGGCGCTGTTCGATACCACGGCCGGCATCGCCCTCGAGCTGGGCAGCCCGCGCGCCCGCGCCTTTGCGATGCTGGGGGCCGCCGCGATGCTCGATGCGCATCCGGGCCACGCCCGCAGCCGCGAGATCCTCACTCGCTTCGGCGCGGAGCTGATCGAGCTGCTCGACGGCAATCGTCGTCCGGAATGGAGCTGGTTCGAGATCGTCCTGGCCTATGACAATGCCCGCCTGCCCGAGGCGCTGCTGCGCGCCGGCGTGGCGCTGGGGCGCAGCGAGTTCACCAGCGTCGGGCTGGAGACGCTCGAATGGATCGTCGCCCAGCAGACCTCGCCCGAGGGACGCTTCCGCGCCGTCGGCACCGAGAGCTTCGGCCGCGCCTATGCCGCGCCGATGCAGTTCGACCAGCAGCCGCTCGAGGCGCAGGCGACGGTGGAGGCCTGTGTCGCCGCCCATGAGGCTACCGGCGAGAATCGCTGGGTCGAGGAAGCGGTGCGCGCCTATCGCTGGTATCTCGGCGCCAATGATCTGGAGTTGCCGCTCGCCAGCGCCCAGGATGGCGGCTGTTTCGACGGGCTGATGCCGCACGGCTTGAACCGGAATCAGGGCGCCGAGTCGATTCTGGCACTCCAGCTGGCGAATTGCGCGATTTCGGCTCTTTCAAAAGCGACCGAAAACATGGCAACACCGTTGCGAGCCGCCGTCGCGTAACGATTTCGCGCCGGTGCGGGGACAATGGCTGGGAGCCGGATGCTCGATATTTTCAATCATGCGCTGCGCCTGAAGGCCGATCCTTCGCGTGTTGTGGTCCGCCCTTTCCATATCGCCTGGACCTCCAACGGGTCGGGCCCGAGCCGCAGCGAGCGGCTGGTGACCGAAGTGCTGGCGATGTCGCCGGGCGAGGCGCGCAGCCAGCTCGAGATCGTGCTCAAGGATTTCGAGGCGCGCCACTGGCAGACGCGCCGCGTGTTCATGACGCGCTATGACGAGATCGAGGGGATGCTCGGGCTCGACGGCAGCCAGATCGGCGACGAGAAGCGCCAGCTGATCGGCGCCTATTTCTGCCATGAATACAGCTATGCCGCCGCCGCGCTGATGAACCCCAGCGCGGTGCCGCATTATGACCAGACCGGCATGCCGCCGGGCAGCCTGCGCATCCTGATGAGCCTGCGCGCGGTCGGGGAGGGGCATATCTCCTCGGTCGCCTTCCGCGAAGGCATCATCACCGACGGCAACGACTTGGCCTTGGCGCCCGAGCCGCCCTTCGCCACCGCGGCGGACGCGCGCGAGGAGGACGAGGCGCATATCCCCGAGGGACCGGTCACCGTCTATCGCCACCGCGATTCGACCCTGTCGGGCACGGTGATCTTCCCGATCACCAAGGCGCAGTCGAACGGGCTCGAGGATCTGCGCATCACCCATTTCCGCCATGACGACGGCGAGGAAGAATGGATCGGCACTTATACCGCCTATAACGGTTCGGTGATCCAGTCCGAGCTGCTGCGCACGCGCGACTGGCGGACCTTCGATCTCGTGCCGATGTCGGGCAGCGCCTCGCGGAACAAGGGCATGGCGCTGTTCCCGCGCACGGTGAACGGCCGCTACATGATGCTCGGGCGCCAGGACGGCGAGAACATCTTCCTCCATGCCTCGGACGACATCACAAGCTGGGAAGGCGGCGAGCTGCTGATCAAGCCGAAATTCCCCTGGGAGCTGGTCCAGATGGGCAATTGCGGGCCGCCCATCGAGCTCGACGAGGGCTGGCTGATCCTCACCCACGGCGTCGGCGCGATGCGCAAATACTCGATCGGCGCGGCTTTGCTCGACAAGAACGACCCGTCCAAGGTGCTGGCGCGCTCGGCCGAGCCGTTGCTGGCGGCGGCGGACCAGGACCGCGAGGGCTATGTGCCCAACGTCGTCTACACCTGCGGCGCGATCAAGCACGGCGACAAGCTGTTCATCCCGTACGGCGTGGCGGACAGCTCGGTCGCCTTCGCCTTCGTGCCGATCACCTCGATGCTCGCCCAGATGGCCTGAGGCCGGAGCGGAGCACCTCTAAGTTCCCCGGCGAAGGCCGGGGCCCAGTTCCAATGTCGTTCGTGAGGTTCCGGCGCCGTCGATAATGGGCCGAGACTGGGCCGCGGCCTTCGCCGGGGAACGGTTAAGTCCACTCCTGGCCAGTGCTTTTCTGTACTTCTGCGATTGGGCACCCGGCCCGGGATAGGGGCCGGGCCGGGTGCGCTCATGCCTCAGCGATAGGTGGCGATATCGTCCGCCGGGGTCTCCGGCCCCGAGCCCGTCGGCGTCTTGCTGACCAGCTTGCGCGTCATCGCGTACGACACCGCGATCAGTCCGAAGAACAGCAGCGGCGCGATCCACAGCGCGACGCTCTCGAAGCTCTCGGGCATGATCGCCAGCGGTGCGTCGTTGGGCGGGATCGGCGAGTTGCGGTTGGCCCAGGCAAGGATGCCGGCAAAGGCCACGCCGAACAGCGACTCGCCCACGATCAGGCCGGTCGCTGCCAGCACGCCCATCCGCTCGGCGAATTCCGGGTTGGCTTGGCGCTTGGCCCAGCGATCGTAGAAATGGCCGATCAGCGCGCCGACCGGGATCAGCAGGGTCAGGCCCATCGGCAGATAGATGCCCATGCCGACGGCGAGCGGCGGCAGGCGCATCTTGCCGGTCTTGCCCAGCACTTCGTCGACGATGATCACGCCGACGCCGATCAGCGCGCCGAGCCCGATCAGGTTCCAGTCGATGTCGCCGCCGAGCACACCCTTGGCGATCGACGAGATCAACGCGGCCTGCGGCGCCGACAGCGCATTGGGGCCGGCGCCGGGCATGCCGACAAAGCCGAGCGTGTTCTTGAGCAGGTCGAGCACCAGCGGAATGGCGAGCGAGCCGAACACCACGCCCAGGATCAGCGCGAGCTGCTGCTTCCACGGCGTCGCGCCGACCAGCTGGCCGGTCTTGAGGTCCTGGAGATTGTCGTTCGAGATGGTCGCGATCGAGAAGATGATCGCGGTGGTGAACAGCGCATAGGCGATCAGCGCGTTGGTGCGCGACGGATCGGCCTCATGCCCGAACACCGCCACCAGCAGCAGCGAGGCGCCGAGCACGGCAAGGATGCCGACGCCCGAGACCGGCGAGTTCGACGCACCAATCAGGCCGGCCATGTAGCCGCAGATCGCCGCGATCAGCACGCCGACGATCAGGACATAGGCAAGCGATCCGCCGATCACCGCAAAGGCATGATCGTGCACCGGCCCGCCGGCCGAGAAGGTCCACAGCAGCCAGGCGATCGGGACAAGCGTGGCGAGGGTGATGAGGGCGACCACGCCGATCGGCATGTCGCGCTCGGTGATGTCGAGCGCCTGGCCGTCCTGGCGCGCGCGCGAGGCGGCAAGGGCGGAGCGCAGGCCTGCGATGATCGGCCCGATGATCTTGAGCAGCGACCAGATCGCCGCGACGCCGATCGTGCCGGCGCCGATAAAGCGCACCTGGCCGCGGAAGGTCGAGCCGACCAGCGCGTCGATCCCGCCGCTGATGTCGCCGCCATGGGCGAAATAGGGCACCAGCACCGTCCAGGAGATCAGCATGCCGAAGAACATCGCCGCGCCGACCGAGATGCCGACGAGATGGCCGACGCCGATCAGCAGCATCGACCAGCTGGTCGACCAGCCGGTGGCGGTGCCGCCGACCGCGAAATTCTTGCCCGCTTCCTCGGCGACCAGCTTCATCTTGCCGAGCAGCGCGAACACGCCCGAGAAGATCGTGCCGACGATCAGGGTGCGCAGGCCCGCCGCATTCTCCTTGTCGCCCGCGCCCGATCCCGAGCCGACCTTGAGCACTTCGGCGGCGGCGACGCCTTCCGGATAGGGCAGGTCGGTTCCGGTGACGAGCGCGCGGCGCAGCGGCACCGAGAACATCACGCCGAGCACGCCGCCGGTGATGCACACCGCGACGGTCGTCCAATAGGGGAAGCCCGACCACCAGCCGACCATGATCAGGCCCGGCAGCACGAACACGATCGCGGCGAGGGTGCCCGCGGCGGACGCGATCGTCTGGACGATGTTGTTCTCGAGGATCGTGCCGCTCTTGAACGCCTTGAGGATCGCCATCGAGACGACCGCGGCCGGGATCGAGGTAGCGAAGGTCAGGCCGACCTTGAGGCCGGCATAGACGTTCGCCGCGGTGAACAGGATGGTGATCAGCGCGCCGAGGATGATGCCGCGGAGCGTGAGCTCGGCCATCGGCCGAGCGGAAGTGGATGGTTCGGTCATCGCGGGAAACTGGCACCGCAGGCTCGGCGAGGACAGCATTTTTTGCGGCGGGTTGATTTGAATAACCACATGGTTATGGATTGGCGCATGGAGCCGATAGCCCACTCCGCCGCCGACGCGCTGTTCCGCGCGCTGGGCGACCCGACCCGGCGGACGCTGTTCGAGCGGCTGGCGCGATCCGAGCTGACGGTGCGGGCGCTGACCGAGGGGGCGGGAATCTCCCAGCCGGCGGTGTCCAAGCATCTCGCGGTGCTGAAGGGCGCGGGGCTGGTGCTCGACCGGCCACAGGGGCGCGAGACGCACTACCGCGCCAATCCCCGCGGCCTCGCGCCGCTGCTCGACTGGATGCGCCTGCACGAGGCGCTGTGGGCCGACAGCTTCGATCGGCTCGAGGACCTGCTCAGGAGAATGGATCAATGACCGAGACGCGCACCCTGGTGATGGAGCGGGACTTTGCGCATCCGCCGGAGAAGCTGTGGCGCGCGATCACCCAGCCGCATCTGATCGCCGAATGGCTGCTGCCCAATGACTTCGCTGCCGAGCAGGGCCACCGCTTCACGCTGCAGAGCCCCGGTGCGCCGGGCTGGAGCGGGCGGATTGACTGCGAAGTGCGCGAGATCGAACCGGGGCGCCAGCTCTCGTATAGCTGGGATACCGGCGGCGGCGAGGAAGCGATGCCGCGCTTCGAATCGGTGGTGACGCTGACGCTCGAGCCGGTAGCGGGCGGCACGCGCCTGCGGATGGAGCAGAGCGGCTTCACCAACGCCAGCAACTATGGCGGCGCGCGCTTCGGCTGGGGCAAGTTCCTCGATCGGCTGGAGGGGGTTGCCGCCGCGCTCGCTTGAACGATCGGGCGTTGCGACGCTACGCTGGCGAAATGAACACGGGAACCGAGACGGCGCAGCGCGCCGCACGCCTGGCGCTGGTGGGCGCATTGCTGCTCCTTGGCCTCTGGGTCGCGCATGGCTTCATCGCGGCTTTGCTCTGGGCGGTGGTGCTGACGATCGCGGTCGATCCGCTGCATCTCAAGCTGCGCGCGATGCTGCACGGCTCGCACCGCATCGTCATCCCGCTGATCATCACCCTGCTCGCGGCGCTGGTGGTGCTGATCCCGCTCGGCTTCGGCATCGGCCAGGCGCTGCGCGAGGCGCATGACATCACCCGGCTGATCGCCGAGGCGCAGGCGCAGGGCGTGCCGGTGCCCGACTGGGTCGCCCGCCTGCCGGTCGGCAGCCAGGCCGTTCGCGACTGGTGGCTGACCCATCTCGCCCGGCCCGAGGATGCTGCCGAGCAGCTGCGCCTGCTGAGCGGCAGCGAGTGGCTCACCCACTCCCGGGCGATCGGCGCCAATGTCGCGCACCGCGCGGTGGTGTTCGGCTTCACCCTGCTCACCCTGTTCTTCGTGCTGCGCGACCGCGACGCGTTGATCGCGCAGGGGCGCATCGCCGTGTCGCGGCTGTTCGGTCCGGCCGGCGAGCGGGTAGGGACGCAGGCGATCCGGTCGGTGCGCGGCACGATCGACGGGCTGGTGCTGGTCGGCCTCGGCGTCGGCGCGCTGATGGCGATCGTCTACCTGGTCGCCGGCGTGCCGCACCCGCTGCTGCTCGGCGGTGCCACCGCCATCGCCGCGATGATCCCGTTCGGCGCGCCCTTGTTGTTCGTGCTCGCCGCGATACTGCTGCTGCTCCAGGGATCGGTGGTCGGCGCGATCGTCGTGGTCGCGATCGGGCTCGTCATCATCTTCATCGCCGACCATTTCCTCCGCCCGGCGATGATCGGCGGGGCGACCCAGCTGCCCTTCCTCTGGGTGCTGATCGGCATCCTCGGCGGCGTCGAGACGCTCGGCCTGCTCGGCCTGTTCATCGGCCCGGCGGTGATGGCGGTGCTGGTGATGCTGTGGCGGGAGTTCCTGGCGCCGGCGGCAGCGAATCTATCCGAAACCTGACTGCTCCCCGGCGAAAGCAAAGGGGAGCGAGGCGCCTACCGTCCCTTGAACAATCCCCCCAGCACCCCGCGGACCAGCCCGCCGAGGATGCTCGCCCCCGCGCCGCTCTTCTTGCCGAACACCGCCTTGGAGACTTCGTTCGCCACCGCGCGGCCCGCCGCCGAGGAGGCCGAGCGCGTCGCCGAGGTGATCGCCCGGTTCCATGGATTGTTCGCCGCCTCGCGCTCCGCTGCCTTCTGGGCCTGGGCGTCGAGCCGGGCCTGGCGATCGGCGTCACGCTGCTGGGCCAGTCGCTGGCGCTCGGCTTCCTTGGCGAGCCGCGCATCTTCCTTGGCCTTGGCCGCCGCGGCCTTCTCGGCTTCGTCCTGCGCCTTGGCCTCGGCCGCGGCGGCGGACGCCTCGGCCGACTTGGCGGCAAGCAGCTCCTCCGCCGATTCGCGATCGACCAGCTGATCGTACTTCGTCCCGATCGCATCGGTCTGCACCAGCACGCCCCGCTCCACCGGGGTGACCGGCCCGACGCGCGATGCCGGCGGCCGGATCAGCGTGCGTTGCACCGGGCTCGGCGAGCCATCGTCCTGCAGCACCGAGACCAGGGCCTCGCCGACCTTCAGCTCGGTGATCGCCTTTTCGACATCGACATCGGGATTGGCGCGGAAGGTGGTCGCCGCCGCCTTCACTGCCTGCTGGTCGCGCGGAGTGAAGGCGCGCAGCGCATGCTGTACCCGGTTGCCGAGCTGGCCGGCGATCGTGTCGGGCACGTCGATCGGGTTCTGGGTGATGAAATAGACGCCGACGCCCTTGGAGCGGATCAGCCGGACGACTTGCTCGATCTTGTCGAGCAGCGCCTTGGGCGCGTCGTCGAACAGCAGATGCGCCTCGTCGAAGAAGAAGGCGAGCTTGGGCTTGTCCGGATCGCCGACTTCCGGAAGCGATTCGAACAGCGCGGAGAGCAGCCAGAGCAGGAAGGTGGCGTAGAGCTTGGGGCTCGCCATCAGCTTGTCGGCGGCCAGGATGTTGACCACGCCGCGGCCCTTGTCGTCGAGCCCGAGGAAATCCTCCATCGACAGCGCCGGCTCGCCGAAGAAGTTCGCGCCCCCCTGGCTGCGCAGCTGGAGCAGCGCGCGCTGGATCGCGCCGACCGACTGCTTGGAGACATTGCCATAGGTCGCGGTCAGCTCGTCCGCGCGCTCGGCGCAGTGGGCGAGCATCGACTGCAGGTCGTCCAGGTCGAGCAGCAGCAGCCCGTCCTTGTCCGCGACGGTAAAGGCGATGGTGAGCACGCCTTCCTGCACTTCGTTGAGGTCCATCAGCCGCGAAAGCAGCAACGGCCCCATCTCGGAGATGGTGGTGCGGATCGGATGGCCCTGCTCGCCATAGAGATCCCAGAACTGCACCGGGGTGTCGGCATAGGCCCAGTCGGCCAGGCCGATCTCGGCGGCGCGCGCCTTGAAGATCTCGTGCGTCTTGGCAGTGGGGGAGCCGGCCATGGCCAGGCCGGAAAGGTCGCCCTTCACATCGGCGACGAAGCAGGGAACGCCGGCGTTCGACAGGCCCTCGATGATCCCCTGGATGGTCACCGTCTTGCCGGTGCCGGTGGCGCCGGCGATCAGCCCGTGGCGGTTGGCGCGCTTGAGCACCAGGCTCTGGGGATTTGCGCCGCCGGCACCTGCGCCAATGAAGATGCCCGTCTCTCCCGCCATGTCCGATCTCCTTGGTTGGGAGATCGGAATAGAGGAGAAACGGGCATCCGTCAGCCCGATTGGGCGTGGTTTTAGTTGATGCCGACCGAGACGAAGCGGCCGAGTGCGCGGCGCTGGACCCAGAGCAGGACGTTGGTCTTGCCCGCGGCCTTGGCGGCGGCAACCTGCTTGGCGACGTCCCCTGCATTGGCCACGGCCACGCGGTTCACCGTGGTGATCACGTCGCCGCGCTGCAGGCCCTTGCCGGCTGCGTCGCTGGCCTGGTTCACCTGGACCACGACCACGCCGGTCGTGCTCGGATTGACGCCGACGCTCTGCGCGATCTGCGGGGTAAGCGGCGTGACCTGCACGCCGAGCGAGGCGGCCGCCATCGTGTCCGAATCGGCGCCCGGCGCCTGCGAGTTCTCGTCGTTCGGATCGAACTGGGCGAGCTGCTCCTCGGGCGGGCGGGTGCCGACGGTGATGGTCAGCTTCATCGGCTTGCCGTCGCGGTAGAGCTCGAGCGGGATGCTGGTGCCCGGCTTCACGTTCGCCACGAGATAGGACAAAGTCTGGTCCGGGGTGACGTCCTTGCCGTCGACCTTGACGATCACGTCGCCCTGCTTGAGCCCTGCCTTGTCCGCCGGCTGGCCCGGCTCGGTGCGCGCGACCACGGTGCCGCGGCCCTTGGGCACGCCCAGGCCGTCGGCGATGTCGTCGGTCAGGTCCTGCATCTGGATGCCGAGATAGCCGCGGGCGATCTTCTGGCCCTTCATCAGCGTGTCGATCACCGGCTTGGCTTCTTCCGCGGGGATCGCGAAGCCGATGCCGACATTGCCGCCGGTCGGCGACAGGATCTGCGAGTTGATGCCGATCACATTGCCGTTCAGGTCGAACATCGGGCCGCCCGAATTGCCGCGATTGATCGAGGCATCGGTCTGGATGAAGCGGTCATAGGCGCCGCCCGACCCGGTGACGCGGTGCAGTGCCGAGACGATGCCGGCAGTCACCGAGCCGCCCAGGCCGAAGGGATTGCCGATTGCGACGACCCAGTCGCCGACGCGGGCGCTGGCCGAATCGCCGAACTTCACGAAGGGCAGGTTGGCGCCCTCGATCTTGAGCACGGCGAGGTCGGACTGGACGTCGCTGCCGATCACCTTGGCCTTGAACTCGCGCTTGTCGGGCAGGGTGACGGTGATCGATTCGACCGTGGCGCCCTGCGCGCCGGCCGCGATCACATGGTTGTTGGTGACGACATAGCCGTCGGCCGAGATGATGAAGCCCGAGCCGAGCGACTGGGCCTGGCGGGTCACCGGCTGGTTGCCGCCGCCAAATGCCTCGAACGGCGTGCCGGCGAGCGGATTGGCGTTGGTGGTGACGCGCTGGGTAGTCGAGATGTTGACGACCGCCGGCTGCAGCTTGGCGACCATGTCGGCGAAGCTCATCGGCGCGCCGGCGCGGGGCGCGGACGCCTGGATGGCGCCCGGCTCGTTCTGCGCGGTCTGGGCGCCCGCGGGCTGGTTGAGCGTCATCGTGGCGGCGGCGCCGCTCAGCAGGATGGCGGTGGTCAGGGCGTAGGCATAACGCACGTGAGTGAGTCCTCTCAGACGAAGGAAAAGCGTTCGAAACGGATTTTTGCGCCGAAATGCTGAACGGCGATTGAATATGAACGGATAGACAGCGTCATCGTTGCTGCATGAATTCCTTCAGATAGCTGTTCTGCGGGCTCAGGATGATCGACGTTTCGCCCTTTGCCGGATCGTTGTTCAGGAACGTCGTCCGGTAGGACCGCATCGCGCGCCAGAAATTGTAGAAGTCCGCATCCTTGTTGAATGCCTGGGCATAGATCTGCGCCGCCTGGGCATCGGCATTGGCGCGGATGATCTGCGCATCCTTCATGCCCTGGGCCTCGATCGTCTTGGCTTCCTGGTTGCGCGCGGTGCGCATCCGCTCGAGCGCGCTGTCGAGCGGCGAGCCCGATGGCAGCTCGGTCTGCTTGATCCGCACGTCGACGATCGACACGCCATATTGCGCGGCGAGCTGCTGCAGCGAGTTCTGGATATTGTCCATCACCTGGCCGCGCTCGGGGCTGAGCAGGATCGCCGAGGGGCGCTTGCCGAGCTCGTTGCGCAGTGCCGAGCGGAACAGCGGCTGGAGCTGGTCGCGCGCGCGGTCCTCGGTGCCGATGGTGACGACCATCTTGAGCGGATCGGTCACGCGGAAGCGCGCATAGGCATCGATCTGCAGGCGGAGCTGGTCGGTCGAGAGCACCGGCTCGTTGGGCAGGTCGACCGAGAGCACCCGCTTGTCGACCCAGACGATCCGGTCGAAGAACGGGATGCGCAGGATCGGGCCGGCATTGGTGCGGCCGAACTGCTCGCCCGCGCGCCACTGATTGACCGTGCGATAGGGCTTTTCGAGTCGCAGGATCACCGCCTGCTTGGTCTCGGGCACGATCGCGACGGTGCTCATCACGACGATGAGCAGGAGGATCGCGGAAACCGCGATGCCGATGGGGCTACGCAGCCAGCTCACTTCTGCTCTCCTTGCTGGGCCTTGCCCGCATCGGGGCGGATCCCCGGCAATGGCAGATAGGGGGTGACGCCGGGCGCCTCGACGATCGTCTTGTTGGTGCGCGCGAGCACCTGCTCCATCGTCTCGTAATAGAGGCGGCGGCGGGTGACTTCGGGAGCGGTCTTGTATTGCTCGTAGATCTTGTCGAACTCGGCGGCCTCGCCCTGCGCCACAGCGATCACCTGCTGGGCATAGCCATTGGCATTGTTGCGGGCGCCCTGTGCGCCCTGCTGCGCGGCCTGCACCGCCTTGAAGGCGTCGTCGACCTGCTCGGGCGCGGCGGCCTTGGTCAGCGCGACGCTCTGGATGCGGATGCCCGAATGATATTCGTCGAGGATCTTCTGCATCGCGGCCTGGACATCGGTCGAGATGCGGCCCTGGCCCTCGCCGATCGCCTCGTTGAGCGTCGTGGTCGCGATCACCGCGCGCATTGCGCTTTCGGCGGTGTCCTTCACCGTCTCGGTCGGGTCCTTGATCTGGAAGGAATAGTCGGCGGCGTCGGAGATGTACCAGTTCACCGAATAGGCGAGATCGACGATGTTCTGGTCGCCGGTCAGCATCAGGTTGGCGCCGCTCTCGGGGAATTTCAGCGTCCGCACGCTGCCGACATCGACGGTCTCGACGATCTGGAAGGGTGCGGGCAGGGTGAACTGCAGGCCCGAGCCGAGCGTGCCGCTATAGCGGCCGAGCGTGGTGACCACGCCGCGCTCGCGCGGGCCGATCGCGTGGAAGCTGGTAAAGGCCATCCAGGCCAGCAACAGGCCGCCGACGACGAGCAGCCAGAGCTTGGCGCCGCCCGGGGGCACCGGCAGGCCGCCGCCGCCCATGCGGCGCAGCAGGTCCTCGAACGGGCCGTTGCCGCCGCCATTTCCGCCGCCACCGCCGCCGGAGCGGGGACGCCGCCCCTCGGGCGGGAAGGACCAGGGATTGCGGGGACCCGAGCCGCCCGATCCGCCGGAGCCACCTTTGCCATCGCCCGAGCCGCCGCCGCCATTTCCGCCGCCGCTGCCAGAGCCCCAGGGGCTCTTCGGAGCCTCGTTCTGCAAGTTGCCGGCCTTGTTGAGCCAGCCAAAGAGGTTTGCCATTCGACCTTTATAAGCAGGCGCGCGCGGATTTACAGTGGCGCGCGGCGATTGTGCGCCTATCTGCCACGCGATGACCGATACCGAAGCCCTGAACGCCGCGCTCGCCCCGATCACCGCCGGCCGCGCCACCGGCCGCCTCGAAGGCGGCCGCGCCAGCATCGTCCTCGACGTGACCGGCCTGGCCGAGGCCAGCCGCGAGGAGCTGGAAGCCGATATCCGCCGCACCGCCGGCGCGCTCCCCGGGGTGGAGGAAGTGCGCGTGCTGATGACCAGCGAGCGGCGCACCCGGCGCCTGATCGCGGTGGCGAGCGGCAAGGGCGGGGTGGGCAAGTCCACCGTGGCCGCCAACCTGGCGATCGCGCTCCAGCGCCGCGGGCGCAGGGTCGGGCTGGTCGATGCCGATATCTATGGCCCCTCGCAGCCGCGCCTGCTCGGCGTCGAAGGGGTGAAGCCGCAGGCGCGTGATAAAGTGTTGCTGCCGGTCCAGACCCGGTTCGGCGTGCCGATGCTGTCGATGGGCGGGCTGGTTGCCGAGGGGCAGGCGATCGCCTGGCGCGGCCCGATGGCGGGTGGTGCGCTCGGCCAGATGGTCGATGCCGATTGGGGCGAGACCGATCTGCTCGTGCTCGATCTGCCGCCGGGGACGGGCGATGTGCAGCTGACGATGATCCAGAAGCACAAGCCGGCCGGCGCGGTGATCGTCTCGACCCCGCAGGATCTCGCGCTGATCGACGCGACGCGGGCGATCGACCTGTTCAACAAGGCCGGGGTGCCGATTATCGGCCTGATCGAGAACATGTCGGGCTATGTCTGCCCGCACTGCGAGGGCGTTTCGAATCCCTTCGGCACCGGCGGCGCCCAGGATATTTCGGCAAAATTGGGCATCCCCTTCCTCGGCCGGATACCGCTGGAAATGGCGATCCGCACGGCATCCGACGCGGGCGAGCCGCCGGCTGCCGGGAACGGTACGCAGGCCGAATTGTTTGCAGGACTGGCCGGGCAGGTGGACGACTGGCTGAAAGGATAAGGATAGAGGCATGCCGCTGACACGCGACGAGGACATCAAGGTGCTGCTCGAAAGCGTGCGCACCATCGCGATGGTCGGCGCGTCCGACCGGCCCGATCGTCCCAGCTACGGCGTGATGGCCTTCCTCCAGCGGCATGGCTACCGGGTGTTCCCGGTCAACCCGCAGATCACCGGCGAGCATGTGCACGGCGAGTTCGTGTTCCGCGACCTGTCGCAGATCGAGCCGGTCGACCTGGTCGATATCTTCCGCCGTCCCCAGGCCGCCGGCGAGGCGGTGGACGAAGCGATCGCCGCGGGCGCCAAGGCGGTGTGGATGCAGCTCGGCGTGATCAACGAGGAAGCGGCCGCCCGTGCCGAGGCGGCCGGGCTCAAGGTTGTGATGGACCGCTGCCCGGCGATCGAGATCCCGCGGCTCGGCGTCGCGCCGATCGAGCAGGACTAGGTCTTGCGGTAGTCGGGCACGGATCCTGTCTCGCGCCAATAGCGCTCCAGCCCGATCTCCTCGACCAGCTTGCCGAAGCGCGGGTCGCTGCGCATTGCCGCGGTGGAGGGCATGAACAGCAGCCGCGTGCGGCGGTTGGCCCGCCGGGTCCAGACGCGCTGCTCGGGCTGGAAGCGCAGCTCTCCGACCTCGAAGCCCCGGCCGAAATAATAGCCCTCGGCCACTTCGAATGCGGTATCGACCCGGCCCAGCGCGGCGGCGAACTGCATCGTGTTTTCGGCAAAGCCCGCACCCTTGTGCGCCGCCGCCAGGTTGCTCGCCATCGCCCGGTCGATGGCGGCGGGCGCGCGGGTGATCATCGCCTGGGCGACGTCCTCGATCATCGCGAAATTGTCGGCCGGGATACCGGTGGGCCGCTGGTCGGCCCGGCGCGACATCGCCAGCGCATCGGCGGCGCGGCCGGTATAGAGCAGCAGGTAGAAGCGCGTGAACCACACCGCGAAATGGGTGGGGAACAGCGCCATCGCTTCCTCCATCGCCTTGTCCGCCTCGTCGAGCCGATCGGCGGCCCAAAGCGCCACGGCACGGGTATAGGCGCGCGAAGGATCGGGGAGCCCTTTTCCCCAGAACTGGACGAATGTGTCGGCCGCCTCGCGGCAGCGCCCGACCGAGAGCAGCACGCCGCTGAGCATGCCCCAGGCGAATTCGATGTCGGGGCGAGTGGTGAGGATCGAGCGACAAAGCCGCTCGTCCCGCAGCCAGCTGTCGGTTGCGGCATCGAGCATCGCCCGTGAAAGGCGCGCATAGGGATTGGCCGGATTGAGCTGCAGCGCGCGGGCAGCGGCCTGCTCGGCACGCATGCGCATCGCCGCTTCGTTCCGGGGGCTGCCGCCACCCGCACCGATCGCATAGGCGATCGCGAGTGCTCCCCAGGTATCGGGCTGGTCGGGGTGCAGCTCGGTCAGACGCCGGAACAGGCCGGTTGCCTGGCTGAGCCCTTCCGGCGTGCCCTGGCGTATCGAGGCCATCGCTTGATCGAGCAGCGGCTTCACATCATCTGGCACAGTCTTGTGGGGCTGCGACCAGCGATACCAGCCGATCGCGCCAGTCGTGGTGAGCACTGCAAGTCCGGCTCCTGCGAGCATCGCGCGGCGATCGAGGCGGAGGCGATCGGCCTCGGCGCGGGCCTGGGCGAGCGGGCTGTCGGGCGCCGGTGCGGGCGTGCCGCCCTCGCCCTCGCGCAGCAGCCGGTAGCCGACCTTGGTGATCGTCTCGATCCGGAAGCCGCCTTGGCCGATCCCCTCGGCGGCGCGGCGCAGGCGCGAGACGACGCGATTGATCGCGTCCTCGCCCACCACCCGGCCTTCCCAGCAGCTGCGGGTCAGGTCGTCGCGGCTGACGATCGCCCCGTTCGCCCGGGCGAGCGCGACCAACACCTGCATCACCCGCGGTTCGAGCACTTCCTCGCTGCCATCCTCCCGCGCAAGCTGGCGCAGGGCGGGACGCACCTCGATCGGCCCGAGGCGGAATACCGGTTCATGCGCAAGGTCGATGCGGCTCTCCACCTTTCCCCCATCCCCGCAACAAGTGTCGAAATCCACCCTATCGGCGAATCATCGGCATTTCATCAGCTCTTCATCGGCTCCTCATCCTCTCGCCCGGCGGGCTTTCCGGCGATCAGGAGGTATCCGGCAACGACGCCGGCATTCCACGGAAAGGAGCCATCCCATGTGCAAGTTCATCGCCGCCCTCGCCGCCGCCACGCTGTTCGCTACGCCGGCCCTGGCCGGGGACCGCAGCGTCGCCATCCGCCATGCCGATCTCGATCTGAAGAGCGAGGCGGGCCGCATCGAGCTCAATCGTCGCCTCGCCGTCGCAACCGAGCAGGTCTGCGGTTCCTATGCGAGTGCGGGCGCCGATGAGGCGGTGGCGATCAAGCGCTGCCGTGACGGCGTCCAGCGCGACGTCGCCCGCCAGCTCACTGCGCGCTGGGGCGCCACCCAGGTCGCCCGTCGATGACCTCCCTCACGGCCGGGCGCGACGCGCATTGCGTGCCCGGTCGCTTTGTCAGCGGAGCCAGGAAAGCGCCTCGATCAACCGCGTCACATCGCGGCCGTCCTGGTACAGGCCCAGGCCGATGCGCAACACGTCGCCCCGCACGTCGGTGATGACATCCTCCGCTTCCAGTTCGGCCTTCCAGCGCTGGGCATCGGGCGAGCGTAGCGCGAGGAAGCGCGCGGGGCTGCCCCGGTTGAGCAGCTCGGCCTCGATCGGTAGCTCGGCCAGCAGTTGCGCGCGCAAGGTGTCGACATGCGCCGCGATCTTCGCGGTGGTCAGTTCTTCCTGTCGCAGCATGTCGCGCACCCCGACGAAGCGGTAGATGCCCGAAGGATCGAAGGTAGCGCCCAGGAAGCGGCGTGCATCGGGCGCATAGCCGATGCTGCCAGGCGGCAGCGCCAGGTCCTCGAATTCGGCATACCAGCCGGTGATCTCCGGTCGCATGCCGAAACCCGGCGGGGCGTGGAGAAAGGCGCAGCCTTCCCCGGCCATCGCGTATTTGTAGCCGCCGGCGAGGTAGAAGACCTTGTCCGCCACGGCCGACAGGTCGACCTCCATCGCCATGAAAGCGTGATAGCCGTCGATCACCACCCAGGGGCCGCCCGGCGCCGCCAGCGCGGCAAGCTCGGCGATCCGGTCGAACACATGGCCGGTGCCGAACTGCACCTGGCTGACGAAGATCAGGTCGTGGTCGCCGGCCTTCGCCAGCTCGACGATCGCCTCGAGCGGCACCCGCTCCACGGTCGCGCTGCCGGCTTCTTCCCAGCGCATCGACTGTCGGCGGAAGCTGTGGAACTCGCCGTCGCTGGCAAGGATGCGCAACGGCCCGGGGCGGGCCGAGGCGATGCGCAGCAGCAGCTCGTGGGTGTTCGGCGCGAAGACGATGCTGCTCGGATCAGGCAGCTTGAGCTCGGCGGCGACGTGCTGCTGGGCGGCGGGCCAGATCTCGCCCATCACCCGCTCCCATTTTCGATCGGCAAGACGTACCCCGTCTTCCCAGGCGGCGAGCTGGCCGAGATAGGAGGCATCGGGCCAGAGATGGTGCGAATGCGCCGCGAAGTGCAGCCGCTCGGGCGCCGCAGCCAGGGCGCGCTGGAAGAGGTGCTTGTAGCTCAAAGCTGCGTCCTGAGTGTCCACAGTTCCGGGAAGGCGCGCTTCGACAGCGTCGAGGCGAGATAGGGTACGCCAGGCGTGCCGCCGGTCCCCGGCTTCATCCCGATCACCCGGCTGACGGTGAGGACGTGCTTGTGCCGCCACGTCGCCAGCGCGTCGTCGATATCGACCAGCTTCTCGGCGAGCTGGTACAGTTCCCAATATTTGTCCGTCTCGCGATAGACCTGCGCCCATGCATCCTCGACCGCCTGACTGGGTTCATAGGGCTGGGCCCAGTCGCGCGCCAGCACCTCGGCGGGCAGGTCGAAGCCGGCGCGGACGAGCGCGGCATTGGCTTCGTCCCACAGGCTGGGCAGGGCGGAGAATTCGGTGGTGAGCGGCCCCGGCACCCCGCCACCGCGCACGCCGAGCAAGGTCTCTACCGCGCGGAACTGGTCGGACTGGAAGCCGGAGCTGGCGCCGAGCACGTCGCGGAAGCGGGTATAGTCGCTCGGCGTCATCGTGGTCAGCACTTCCCAGCTCAGCGTCATCACCGCCTGGATGCGGCTGACCCGGGCGAGGCTCTTGTACGCCTCCACCGGCTTGTCGGCGCGGACCAGGTCGAGCGCCAGGCGAATCTCGGCGATCGCCTGCTTCAGCCACAGCTCCTTGGTCTGGTGGATGATGATGAACAGCAGCTCGTCGTGCCGATCCGACAGCGGGTGCTGGGCGGCGAGCAGTTCGTCGAGCGCGAGATAGCGTCCATAGGTCATGCTTTCGGTCATGACCCGTCCCTACGCCATCTCGCCGCCCGGATGAAAGCGGTAACGCTGGATACTAAATCAGTCGCGCAGCAGTTCGTTGATCCCGGTCTTGGAGCGGGTCTGCGCGTCCACCGTCTTGACGATCACCGCGCAGTAGAGCCCCGGCTTGCTGGCCTCGCCCGGGATCGTGCCCGGCACCACCACCGAATAGGGCGGCACATGGCCGCGATGCACTTCGCCGGTGGCGCGGTCGATGATCTTGGTCGAGGCGCCGAGATAGACGCCCATCGAGAGCACCGCGCCTTCGCCCACGCGCACGCCCTCGGCCACTTCGGCGCGCGCGCCGATGAACGCGCCGTCGCCGATGATGACCGGATCGGCTTGAAGCGGCTCGAGCACGCCGCCGATGCCGACGCCGCCCGAGAGGTGGACGTTCCGGCCGATCTGCGCGCAGCTGCCGACGGTCGCCCAAGTGTCGACCATCGTGCCTTCGCCGACATAGGCGCCGATATTGACGAAGCTCGGCATCAGCACCGCGCCCCTGGCGACATGCGCGCCGTGGCGGACGACGCTGCCGGGCACCGCGCGGAAGCCGGCCTGGCGGAAGGCTTCCTCACCCCAGTTGGCGAACTTGGAGGGCACCTTGTCGAACCAGTTGGCGCCGCCCGGGCCCTGGACCACGACATTGTCATTGAGGCGGAAGGACAGCAGCACCGCCTTCTTGAGCCACTGGTTGACCTGCCAGCCACCCTCGACGGGCTCGGCGACACGGGCTGCGCCGCGATCGAGCAGGTTCAGCGCCTCGGCCACGGCCTCGCGCACGGCGCCCTCAGTGCCGAAGCCGAGGTTGGCGCGGTCTTCCCAGGCGGCGTCGATAATGGTCTGCAGGTCGGTCATTCGGAAGTCTCCAGGATGCTGTGGAGCCAGGCTCCGAGGTCGTTGGTGGTATAGTCGATGAAGCTAAGATCGGCGTCGCCCGGCGCCTGTTCGGAGCCATTGTCGATCCACACCGTGGTCATGCCGATCGCCTTGGCCGGCGCGAGGTTGCGCGCCATGTCCTCGACGAACAGGCTGGCACGGGGATCGAGGTCATAGGCCTCGCACAGCCCCTGATAGGCGAGCGGATCGGGCTTGGGGCGATATTGGGTGGCGTGCACGTCGTGGATCGCCTCGAAGGTCTCGCCCATGCCCAGCCGGTCGAGCACCTTCATCGCATAGGGCGCGTCGCCATTGGTGAAGACCAGCTTGCGCCCCGGCAGCCGCGCGAGCCCCTCGACCAGCGCCGCGTTCACTTCGAGCACGCTCATGTCGACATCGTGGACGTCCGCCAGATAGTGATGCGGATCGGTGCCATGCTCGGACATCAGTCCGGCCAGCGTCGTGCCGTGCGCATGGAAATAGCCCTTCTGCACCTTGTGCGCGGCGACCGGATCGAGACCGAGCAGGTTCTGGACATATTGCCCGATCCGCGCATCGATCAGCGCGAACAGGTTCGCGCTCGCCGGGTAGAGCGTGTTGTCCAGATCGAAGATCCAGTTGCGGACGTGCGACAGGGCAGGGGTCATGGCCGCGCGGTTAGGCCCAGCGGGCGCGGCTATCAAGCAAGTGTTTCTTATTCATAGCGTCATCCCGGCGAAAGCCGGGAGCGCGTGCGGTGCCTCCCCCGCCTTCGCCTGAGATCCCGGCTTTCGCCTGGATGACGCTTGTGGGGCGGGATGACGGATATGATGAGCGCGACGGATGATTGCTTCGTCACGGAAGACCAAAACTTTATGGCAGTCGGCGGCTGGGCTCCCCATCTCCCGGCGCATGACAGCCTATTCCCTGCTCGACCTCGTCCCGATCATCCAGGGCGGGACCGCATCGCAAGCCCTTGCCAACGCCGCCGACCTTGCCAGGCATGTCGAAGGCCTCGGTTACACCCGCTACTGGGTAGCCGAGCATCACGGGATGGACGGCATCGCCAGCGCAGCCACCGCGGTGGTGATCGCGCATGTCGGCCAGGCGACCTCGACGATCCGCATCGGTTCTGGCGGGATCATGCTCCCGAATCACTCGCCGCTTCAGGTTGCCGAGCAGTTCGGTACGCTCGATGCGCTCTTCCCGGGTCGCGTCGACCTCGGTCTCGGCCGCGCGCCCGGCTCCGACCAGCGCGTCTCCGCCGCGATCCGCCGCGGGCTCGACAGCGACGGCAACGAGTTCCCCCGCGATGTGGCGGAGTTGCAGAGCTATTTCGCCGATGACGGCCGCACCGGCATCCGCGCGACCCCCGGCGCCGGTGCGAAGGTCGATATCTGGATCCTTGGCTCCAGCCTGTTCGGCGCGCAGCTCGCCGCGATGCTCGGCCTGCCCTATGCCTTCGCCTCGCATTTCGCGCCCGGCCAGCTCGATCAGGCGATCGACGTCTATCGCCGCAATTTCCGCCCGTCCGACGTGCTGGACAAGCCGCATTTGATGCTCGGGTTCAACGTCTTCGCGGCCGATACCGACGAGGAAGCCGAGCTACTCGCCAGCTCGCAGCAACAGGCGTTTGTCGCGATCCGCACCACCGGCAAGGGCATCCAGTTGCCGCCGCCGGTGCCCGGCTATCGCGAGAGCCTGGGTGGGCACGGCAATGCGATGCTCGACCAGGTGCTGTCGGCCAGCGCGATCGGCGGGCCCGGCAGGGTCCGCGAGCAACTCGCCGCCTTCATCGCCCGCACCGGCGCCGACGAACTGATGCTGACCAGCGCGATGTTCGATCACGATGCGCGCAAGAAGAGCCTCACCCTCGCCGCCGAGGCGATGCGCGGCCTCTGAATCAAAACGCGGCGCCGATCCCCCCGGAACGGCGCCGCGCCTCAGCGCCACAGGCGCGAGCGATCAGGCCTGGCGGTCGATCACCCAGCCGGTCGCCGAGCTGCCATTGCTGCTCGTCCCCGCGTTGCTGCCATAGGTGGCGGAACCCGATGCCGCCGCGTCGCGCAGCTTCTGGAGGAAAGCGGTCATCGCTTCGAGCTGGCGCGCCGCCGCTTCGCTGATCTGCGTGGTGGTGTCGGTATCGCTGGTCGAATCCTCGTCCGAATCGCTGGTGCCCGAGGGCGGCGGTCCGGGAGGCGGGCCGCCCGCGCCCTGCGGGCCACCGGGCCCGCCCTGGGCGCCATCGGGGCCTTGCGCGAAGAAGCTCTTCAGCTCCTCGGCCTGGTCGTCGGTCAGCGTGCCGCTCTCGACCTGGCTGTCGATCAGCCCGTTGATCCTGTCCTTCATGTCGCCGGGCTTGCCGCCGCTGGCGCGATCCGAAGCCAGGCTCGTATCGATCGTGTCGAGCGCGCTGCTCAGCGCATTCTGGTCGTCGCTGCCGATCGTGCCGGCCGATGCCGCCGCGGCGATCCGCGCATCCATCTGCGCGCGCGGATCGGGGCGCTGCGATAACGATGAAATGGAAGTCATGCTGGTCCCTTTGCGTCTACAATCCCCAGCGGGTAGTTTAGCAGATTAGTGCTAACATATTGTAAACGAAAGATAATATTCAAACCCTCGCGTTTGGGCGACGCTGGCCCCAGAACCAGCGCCGCCACGCGACCCGACGGACATTAAGAGGGCAATCCGCGAGTTCCCGGACGGTTTGCGTCCGGTTCGTCGCGTCAGAATTTCAGTTTGTTGCAGTTCGGCTCAGCTCGCCGCGGGCAGCCGCAGCCGCACGAGCAGCCCGCCGAGATCCTCGCTCTCCTCGAGGCTGACGGTACCGTCATAGATCTCGGCCACGTCGCGCACGATGGCGAGGCCCAGGCCTGTGCCCGGCTTGCCGCTGTCCAGCCGCACGCCGCGATCGAAGATGCGGATCCGGTCCGCCTCGGGAATGCCGCGCCCGTCATCCTCCACCAGCACTTCGACGAACCCGGCCTGCACGCCGGCGGTGATGAACACGCTGCCGCCGCCATATTTGGCGGCATTCTCGACCAGGTTGCCGAGCAGGTCGTCCAGGTCCTGCCGCTCGATATGCGCGACCAGGTCCTTCTGCCCGTCGATATCGATGCGGACATTGGGATAGAGCCGCGCGACCGCGCGCTCGACCGCCTCGATCGACGGCCATACCGCCGCGCGGCTGTGCGCCGAACCACGCCGGCCCACAGCGCGGGCGCGGGCGAGATGGTGGTCGATCTGGCGGCGCATCGTCCGCGCCTCGCGGATCACCGCCTGGGCGAGGTCGGGCTGGCCCGCCGCGGCGGCGTTCATGATCACGCTGAGCGGCGTCTTGAGCGCATGCGCCAGGTTGCCGGCATGGAGTCGCGCTTCCTCGGCCTGGCGGTCGTTATGCTCGACCAGCGCGTTGAGCTCCTCGACCATCGGCGCCACTTCGGCGGGCATCTTGCCTTCGACCCGGGTCGATTCGCCTGCGCGCAGCCGGGCGATCTCCTGGCGTACCCGGCGCAGCGGCAACAGGCCGTACCAGGTCTGCAGCGCCACCATGATGATGAGGCCGAGCCCCAGCAGCACGAAGCTGCGCACCAGCGTACGCCGCAGCGTGGCGATCTGCGCGTCGAGCGTCGCGCGGCTCTGCGCCACCTGGAAGCGCCAGCGCACATTCGATCCCGGCAGCGTCGCGTCCCGCTCGGCGACGCGCAGCAGCTGGCCGGGCAGCTGGCGGCTGTCATAGACATGGACGTTGGTGTCGTTGTGCTGCTGGTCGACCGCGAGCTTCTGGTCCCACAGCGAGCGCGACGGGAACACTTCATGCCCCTTGCCGCTGATCTGCCAATAGGCACCCGAATTATATTCGAGGAAGCGCTGGTCGGCGAGCTCGCGGTTGAGCATCACCTCGCCATTCTGGTCGAGTTCGGCCGAGAAGATCATCGCCTTGAGCAGATAGTCGAGCTGCTCGTCGAAATTCTTGGTGACCGTGGTCACCAGCACCCGGTCGAGCGCCACGCCGCCGCCGATCAGCAGGATCATGATCCAGGCGGTAGCGACCAGCAGCATGCGCCGGCTCACCGATCCGGTGGACTGGGTATAGTGGCGCGGCTGTGGCTCGCCGGGCGCGACCGGCTCGGGCTCGGTCAGCGAACGGCCGAACAGTCGATGGCGCAGCTCGCCTAGCTTTTGGGCGAGCTTCGACATCAACTCAGGCGTCGGCCGGCTCGTCCAGGCTGTAGCCCAGCCCGCGAATGGTGGTGATCACGTCGGCGCCCAGCTTCTTGCGGATGCGCGTGACGAACACTTCGATCGTGTTCGAATCGCGATCGAAATCCTGGTCGTAGATATGCTCGATCAGCTCGGTGCGGCTTACCACCTTGCCCTTGTGATGGAGCAGGTAGGACAGCAGCTTGTATTCCTGCGCGGTCAGCTTCACCGGCTCGCCGGCCTTGGTGACCTTGCCCGAGCGGGTGTCGAGGCGGATGTCGCCTGCGATCAGTTCGGCCGAGGCGTTGCCCGAGGCGCGGCGGATCAGCGCGCGCAGGCGGGCGATCAGCTCCTCGGTCTGGAACGGCTTGGCGACATAGTCGTCGGCGCCGGCGTCGAGGCCCGCCACCTTGTCCGACCAGCTGTCGCGCGCGGTCAGCACCAGCACCGGGGTGGTCTTGCCTTCCTTGCGCCAGCGATCGAGCACGGTCAGGCCGTCGATCTCGGGCAGGCCGAGGTCGAGGATGATCGCGTCATATTGCTCGTTGGAGCCGAGATAGAGCCCTTCCTCGCCATCGGTGGCGAGGTCCACCGCATAGCCCGCGCCTTCCAGCGCATTGCGGAGCTGCTGCCCCAGGGTCGGCTCATCCTCGACGATCAGAAGTCGCATGTGTTTCCCCTCGGCGGGCCTAACTGCCCGATTTGCGGACGATCGCGCCGGTGCGGCCATCGACGTCCACCCAGATCACCGATCCATTGCGCAGGAACTTCAGCGTGTAAACTTCCGTCGCGGGATCGAAGTCGAAACCAAGATATTGGGCACCCGGCAGGCGCGGCACGACCCGGCGCTCGATCTCGCGGACCGAGAGCGGTGGGCCCTGGCGCCGGGCGGCGCGCGGTCCGTCCGAATCCTGGCGCCAATTCGCTTGCGCAGCCGCATCCCCGGCAGGCACGAATGCCGCCAGGCAGGCGCAAAGGATGGGCGTCACCAACATCTTCATGCGAGATGGCATAGGGTCCGGGCATTGAATAGCCCCTGAACGTGCCAGTCAGCCGGCTGTAACTTGCCGGACATCGTCCCACCCCCTAGGTGGCCCGCATGGCTGCACCTGTTCTCTCCTTTGAAAATCTCGGTCTCGTCCAGGGCCATGGCTGGCTGTTCCGCGGGCTGAACCTCTATGTCGGCGAGCGGGACCGGCTGGCGCTGATCGGGCGCAACGGCGCGGGCAAGACGACCCTGCTCAAGCTGATCGCCGGCACGATCGAGGGGGACGAGGGCCGCCGCACCATCGTGCCGGGCACCCACGTCGTGCTGCTCGAGCAGGAGCCGCGCATGGAGGGCTGCCCGACCTTGCTCGACTATGTCCTTTCGGGCAGCGATGCGCCGCCCCGGCACGAGGCGGAGGCGATCGCCGACCAGCTCGGCATCGATCTCAGCCGCGAGGCGAAGACCGCCTCGGGCGGCGAGCGCCGCCGCGCCGCGATCGCCCGCGCGCTGGCGATGAACCCGGACGTGCTGCTGCTCGACGAGCCGACCAACCATCTCGATCTCGCCGCGATCGAATGGCTGGAAGACTGGCTCACCCGCTTCAATGGCGCGTTCATCGTCATCAGCCATGACCGTACCTTCCTCACCCGCCTCACCCGCTCCACGCTGTGGCTCGATCGCGGGACGATTCGCCGTGCCGAAGTGGGCTTTGGCGGGTTCGAAGCCTGGACCGACCAGGTCTATGCCGAGGAGGAGCGCAACGCCCAGCGGCTCGACGCCAAGCTGAAGATCGAGGAGCATTGGCTCCAGCGCGGCGTCACCGGCCGGCGCCGGCGCAACCAGGGTCGCCTCGAAAAGCTCAAGGAAATGCGCGCCACCCGCGCCGCGATGATCGGGCCGCAGGGCGCCGCCAAGCTGGTCACCGCCGCTGACGACAGTAACACCAAGGTGGTGATCGACGCCAAGCACGTCACCAAGCGCTTTGGAGATCGGACGATCATCAAGGACCTGACCTTCCGGGTCACCAAGGGCGACCGGATCGGCATCGTCGGTGCCAATGGCGCGGGCAAGTCGACCCTGCTCAAGCTGCTAACCGGCGAAATCCAGCCGGATGAGGGCACGGTCAAGCTCTCCAATACGCTGAACGGCGTCATCATCGACCAGCAGCGCAGCCTGATGGATCCGGCCAAGACGGTGCGTGACGTGCTGGCGGACGGCGGCGACTGGATCGACGTTCTCGGCGTGCGCAAGCACGTCCATGGCTATCTCAAGGAATTCCTGTTCGATCCGTCGATCGCGGAAGCGAAGATCGGCACGCTGTCCGGCGGCGAGCGTTCGCGCCTGCTGCTGGCGCGCGAGTTCGCCCGCCATTCGAACCTGCTGGTGCTCGACGAGCCGACCAACGATCTCGACCTCGAGACGCTGGACCTGCTCCAGGAAGTGATCGCCGATTATGAAGGCACCGTGCTGATCGTCAGCCACGATCGCGACTTCCTCGATCGCACGGTGACGGTGACGCTGGGGCTCGACGGGTCGGGCACGGTCGATGTGGTGGTCGGCGGCTATGCCGATTGGGAAGCCAAGCGTCGCCCGAAGGTGGATGCGAAGAAGGCGGCGCCCAAGGCCGCCGCTGCGCCCGAGGCGCCGAAAAAGGCGACCAAGCTCAGCTACAAGGACCAGCGCGACTACGACCTGCTGCCCAGGCGGATCGAGGAAATCGAGGCGCAGATCGCGAAGGACGAAGCGGCGATGGCCGATCCGGACCTTTATACGAAGAATCCCGACAAGTTCGCGAAGCTCAGCGACGGTATCGGCAAGCTGCGGGATGAAAAGGACGCGGCGGAGATGCGCTGGCTGGAACTGGCCGAGATGGTCGAGGCGCTGGGCTGAGGCTCAGGCTTCCAGCGCGACGGTGACCTTCGTACCCTGTGCTCCGGTCTCCGTAATCGCGGTGCCCCGGGCCTGGCGGACAAAGCCGTCGACGAGCTTTTGCCCCAGCCCTCCATCCTTGCGCGGCTTCGGCTCGGCGGGCAGGCCGACTCCGTCGTCGCGCACGGAAAGCAGCCAGCCCGGCGCTGCGGTTTCGAAGCGTATCTCGATCCGCCCGCTCTCGCGCCCTGCAAAGGCGTGCTTGGCGGCATTGGTCACGAGTTCGTTGACGATCAGCCCGATCGAGACGGCGCGGTCGCGGGGCAGGGCGGCATGGTCGCACACGCAGTCGAGCGTGATCGCTCCGCGCAGGAACAGCGCCTCGGCCAGCGCCGCGCTCAGCTCCTCGAGATACACCGCCATGTCGACATCGCCCGGCGAAGCCGCGCCGCCGCGATAAAGATGCCGATGCGCCCGGGCTATGCTCTCTACCCGCGTCAGCGCCGAGGACAGCGCCTCCTGCGTCTCCGCATCCTTCGTACGGCGCCGCTGCATGTCCAGAAGCGCCGCGACGAGGGTGAAGTTGTTCTTCACGCGATGGTCGAATTCGGCAAGGAACAGGTCGCGTTCGGCAAGCTCCCGATCTCGCTCCTGGGTGGCACGGCGCACGGCGCGGCGGAACAGCTCGGCGATCAGCAGCACCGCGGCATAGTTGATCGTCGCGAGCACCAGCCGGCCCATGTCGTCGGGACTCTTTAGCAGGAAGCTGTGCTGCTCGGGCAGGATGAAATACCAGCTGTAGAGCAGGGTCAGCGCGCCGGTGAGCAAGCCCGCCTGCCAGCGGCCGAACAGCGTGGCGATCAGGACGGCGGGGAAGCCGAGCGAGAAGGGGCCGGCGGCCGGGGCGATCGCATCGATCAGCGCGCGCAGGCCAATGGCCAGCCCGGTGATGAGCAGGCCGAAGCTCAGCTGCACCAGCAACGCGCCGCGCCCGCTCGGCGCCAGCCGGTCGGCAAGATCGGTTTCGCCTATTCGCCCCATGAAGGGAGGAGGCATCGGCCACCGGCGAGAGTCAAGCATTCCCGCCGGTCGCTTTGATCCAGATTAGTTTATGTGAAGCCGAATCAACGACATGGTGTCGGCTTCTCGGTCATTTCTCGCGCATGATCCGATTGCCGGCGCCCGTCATGCTGATGCGTGGCCGCGCCTCGCCGGGAGCACGCCAGCGGATCTGGTTATCCGCGCCTTCCACCCGAATCGTGGACTTGGTGGCGAGGTCGATCACGATCCGGTTGCCTGCGCCGGTCAGGTTCAGACCGGTGCACGCGCCGCGGATCGTCAGCGTGTTGCTGGCACCTTCGATCTGGACGGTGCCGCCATTACAGTCGATCTCGGAATTCTCGCCCGCGCCGCTGAACTCGGTCTGCGCCTGGGCCGGCAATGCCCAACTCGCCGCGATCGGCGCAAGGATCATCACTGCCAGTTTCCGAAAATCGTGCATTGCCGTCTCCCATCGTTGCGAATCCGAAAGGAGACGCGCAGCGGCGGGCGGTGTTCCCTCTGCTGGTCAGAGGTTTCGGCCGGACCGTCCCGCGAGATCGACGACATATTGCCAGGCGACGCGCCCGGATCGACTGCCGCGCCGCGTCGCCCAGCCGATCGCCTCGGCCGGATCGAAGCTCAGCCCATGCGTCTCGGCATAGCCGCGGACGATGTCGACATAGGTATCCTGGTCAACGGCATGGAAGCCGAGGCTCAGCCCGAAGCGATCGGCCAGCGCCAGCCCGTCATCGACCGAATCGCGGGGATTGATCGCGCTCGCCTGCTCGGCAATGTCGCGGGTGACGAGATGGCGGCGGTTGGAAGTGACCAGCAGCCGGGCATTGTCCGGCCTCGCCTCCGCCCCGCCCTGGAGCAGCGAGCGCAGCGCCCGCGCATCGCCGACGCCGTCGAAGCCGAGATCGTCGAGGAAGATCGCGAAAGGCCGGTCGGTGGTGCTGAGCAGCGCGAACAGCTCGGGCAGCGTATCGAGCTGGGTGGTCACCGCCTCGACCAGCGCCAGCCGGCCGCCCTCGGCCTGCACCGCTGCGACCGCGCTCTTGACCAGCGCCGACTTGCCGGTGCCCCGTGCGCCCCAGAGCAGCACGTCCTGCGCGGCATGGCCCTGCGATAGCCGTGCGAGATTGCCGACCAGCGCCTCGCGCTGGCTGTCCACGCCGCGAAGGATCTCGATCGGCAGCGGATCGAACACGCGTGCCGGGGAGAGTCCGTGCCCGCGCCATACATAGGCCGGATGTGCCTCCAGGTCGGCTGGCGGGGGCGGCGGCGGAGCCAGCCGGTCGAGTGCGTCGGCGATGCGGGCAAGGACTTCTTCGTGCATGGGGGCGGCTATAGCGTGGCGCCGCCGCCGGCTCACCCCCAACTTGCCTATCGGCACCTATTGCCTGGGTTTCCTCAGGCGTTGATGCCGCCATCGACGGTGACAACCGATCCGGTCACGAACCGCGCCGCCGGGCTGGCAAGGAACGCGACGACTGCCGCGACGTCCTCGGGCTTGCCGTAATGGCCAAGCGCGGTGAGGCCGCGCAGCGTGTCGGCGAAATCTCCATCCGCCGGGTTCATGTCGGTGTCGATCGGGCCGGGCTGGACGAGATTGGCGGTGATTCCGTTCGGGCCCAGGTCGCGCGCCAGGCCGCGCGTGAAGGCAAGCAGAGCCGACTTGGTCATCGAATAGAGCGTCGAGCCGGCAAAGGGCACGCGCTCGGCCAGGCACGATCCGATGGTGATGACCCGGCCGCCTTCGCCGAGATGCGGGATCGCCGCGCCGGTGGCGATCACTGCCGAGCGGACATTGACGTTGAGCAGTGCGTCGATCTCCTCGAGGTTGAGGTCGACGACCTGACTGTAGCGGGCGATGCCGGCATTGTTGACCAGGATGTCGAGCCCGCCCAATGCCGCGACGGCTTCCGTCACCGAGCGCTTCACTGCTTCGGGATCGGCGCTGTCGGCCTGGATGGCGATGGCGCGGCGGCCCTTCGCTTCGATCGCGCGCACGATCTCGGCCGCGCGATCGGCCGAACGCTCATAGGTGATGGCGACATCCGCGCCCTTGTCCGCCAGCGCCAGCGCAATACCCGCACCGATGCCGCGCGAGGCGCCGGTCACCAATGCACGCTTGCCGAGAAGCTCAGTCATTCGTCCGTTCCTTATTCTATAGTGATCGATACAGAATAGCTGGGAAGCTTGTAGGCGGGCGTCAAGGGAATTATGTAACGATCGATGCAAAATTCTGGAGAAGAGACGCAAACCCGATCCCGCGGGCGCCCGCGCGCCTTCGATCGCGCGCGTGCGCTCGAACGGGCGACGCGGCTGTTCTGGGAAAAGGGCTATGCCGCGACGTCGATCGCCGACCTGACAGAGGCGATGGAGATCGGCGCGCCAAGCCTCTACGCCGCCTTCGGCTCGAAGGAGGCACTCTATGCCGAAGCGCTGGGCCATTATCGCGACAGTAACGAGGCGTTTGTCTGGGCAGGCTTCTTTGCGGCGGACACGGCGCGCGGTGCGGTGTCCTCGCTGCTGATGGATAGCGCCGCGGCGTTGACGGGCTGCCTTGCCGATATGCCGCGCGGTTGCATGGTCACGCTCTCGGCGGTGGGCAGCGAAGGCAATGCCGAACTTGGCGAGCGGGTGCGCTCGGCGCGAGCGATCACCTTCGAACGGCTACGCGCCCGTCTCGATCGTGGCGTCGCGCAGGGGGAAATCCCTGCTGCTGTCGATCTCGATGCGCTCGCCCGCTTCGTTCAGACGGTACAGAGCGGCATGTCGATCCTGGCGCGCGATGGCGCGGGCCGGGCCGAGCTGGAGGGCGTCGCCGAGGTCGCGATGCTCGGCTGGGATACCCGGGTGGACGTTACCCGTTTGCCATCGCCTGGGCCTCGGCCCGCTCGGTAAAGCTCGGATCGGCAAGCGCGGCCGCCGCATTCTGCTTCGCTTCCGCCTTGCGGCCAAGCGCGGCGTAGATCTGGGCGAGGTGCCAGCGCAGGCCCGGATGCTTCGGCGCCAGGATCACGGCCTTCTGGAGCAGCTCCAGCCCGCCTTCCTTGTCGCCACCCTTGAACAGCGCCCAGCCATAGGCGTCGACCACCGCCGGATTGGCCGGGGCCAGGCCATAGGCAGCCTCGCCGAAATCGACCGCGGTGCCGGTTTCGCCGGCGCCGGCATAGGCGGCGGCGAGCTCGCCGTTGAGCGCGGCGTCGCCGTCACCGATCCGGGCGCGGATGTCCTCCAGCGTGTCGATCGCCGCGTCATAGTCGCCGGCGGCGAGCTGCCAGTGCGCCGAGATGCGCTGGGCGGCGATGCTGCCCGGGTTCTGCGACAGGAACAGCGCGAGCGCGTTGGCGGCGTCCTCGCGCTTGCCGCTGCGGTCGAGCGCTTCGACCAGGCGGAGCAGGGTCGGCTCGTCGAAGCGCAGGTCGGCCGCGCGCTTGTAGACGGCGACGGCGTCGGCCGGGCGATTGAGCAGCATCAGCATGTCGCCGAGCACGACCTGGGCGGCGGGCGCGCCGGGGTTCTTCGCCGCGATGGCCTGGGCGCGGGCGAGGGCGCCGCCCTTGTCGCCGCTGGCGATCAGGGCGCGGATCAGCGGCAGCGTCGCCTGGGGATCGTCGGGGCGCTGGTCGGCATCGGCGGCGAGCGTCGCGGTGCTGTCGTCCGCGCTGAACGCACTCGCTTCGCCGATAGCCGGGAAGGCGGCGCGATCGAGGAAGCGGGCGGCGCTTGCCCGGTCGCCGATCCGCTCGAAGCCGCGGGCGACCAGGGTGAGCGCGTAGCTGTCCGCATCGGCGCGGGCGACGACCGGGCGCAGTGTGTCGATCGCGTTGCGGGCGCGATCGGTGCGGAGCAGCGCGAAGGCGAGCAGCTTGCGGGCGGTGATGTTCATCGGCTGCATGCCGACCAGGTCGCCCAGCTTGTCGATCGCCTGTTCGTAGTCGCCCTTCTGCAGGGCGAGCGTGCCGCCGAGCAGGATCACGCCGGGCAGATCGTTGATCGCGCCGCCGGTTTTTTCGAGGATAGCGCGGGAAAGGTCGAAATTGCCCGCGCGCGCGGCGATCACCGCCTGGAGATAGAATGCCTGCGGGCTGCCCGGCCGCGCCGCCAGCGCGCGGCGGGTGGCGGTGACAGCATCCACGGTACGGCCGATATCCCCGAGCGTCGCGGCATATTCGATCAGTACATCGTGGCGGGCGGGGTCGCGCTTCAGCGCCTGCTCGAACCAGGGCAGGGCGGCGACCAGGCCATATTGGCTGCGCACGATTTCGCCGCGCAGGATCAGCGCGTCGATATAGCCGGGGGCGAGCCTTACCGCGCGGTCTGATGCCTGGGCGGCACCGATCAGGTCGCCCGCCGCATAGCGATAGCGTCCCATGTCCATCCAGACGCCGGCATTGTCCGGGGCCAGGCGCAGCGCTTCGTCCAGCGCGGCACCGGCGCCGGCGAAATCGCTCTGGGCGGTGAGTGCGCGGGCACGGATTCGAAGTCCGTAGGGGCGCATCGCGGCGGGGGCCTTATCTGCCTCTGCCGGGGCCTTGTCGGTCTTGCCCTGCAGCACCCAGGCTTCGGCGCGCCATTGCGGCACCGCCTTGGGATCATAGCCGGCATCGACCGCACGCTGGATCTCGCCCTCGGCTCCCACGCCGTCGCCCAGCGCGAGCAGCGCGCGGGCAAGAACGATATGGGCGTTCTCGTTGTCGGGATCGCCGCGCACCGCTTCCGCGGCAAGGTTACGCGCGCCGGTGGCGTTGTCGGCCTTGAGCATCGCCTCGGCGCGGGTGGTGGCTTCCGCCGCTTCGGCCGTGCCCATCCTGCCGGGACTCAGCGCGAACCATCCGCCGGCCAGCACGGCGAGCAGCACGACGAGCGCGCCGCCGATCACCAGCAGGCGCCGGAGCGGAATGCCCCGGGAAGAGGAGCGCCGGCGGCGCCTAGGGCTGGAGGTCATAGGCCTTCATCAGGTCATAGAGGGTGGGGCGGCTGATCCCGAGCAGGCGCGCGGTGCCGGAGATATTGCCCTCGGCGCGGGCAAGCGCATGGCGGATCGCCTTGCGATCGGCGAGCTCGCGCGCGGCCTTGAGGTTGACCGGCTCGATCTCCGCCTGGGCCTCGAGATCGAGATCCCCGGCGGTGACATGCTTGCCCTCGGCCATGATCGCCGCGCGCTTCACCCGGTTCTCGAGCTCGCGGACGTTACCGGGCCAGCCCCAGGCATCGATCGCGGCGAGCGCGTCGGGCGCGAAGCTGCGCGCGGTCGTGTTCATCTGCGCGGCATATTTCTGCAGGAAATGGCGCGCGAGCAGCCCCGCGTCACCCGGGCGCTCCGCGAGGCTCGGGATGCGGACGACGATCTCGGCGAGGCGGTAATAAAGGTCTTCGCGGAAGCGATTGTCGGCGACCATCGCGTCGATGTCCTGGTGGGTGGCGCAGACGATGCGGGTATCCACCGCGATCGCCTGTCGCCCGCCGACCCGTTCGATTACGCGCTCCTGCAGGAAGCGCAGCAGCTTGACCTGGAGCGGCAAGGGCACGTCGCCGATCTCGTCGAGGAACAGCGTGCCGCCCTGGGCGAGCTCGATCTTGCCTTCGGTGGTCTTCACCGCCCCGGTGAAGGCGCCCTTCTCGTGCCCGAACAGCTCGGATTCGAGCAACGTCTCGGGGATCGCGGCGCAGTTGATCGCGACGAAGCGGCCCTTGCGTCCGCTGCGATCGTGCAACCCACGGGCAAGCAGCTCCTTGCCGGTACCGCTGGCGCCAAGCAGCATGACGGACACGTCGGCGCTTGCGACGCGCTCGATCGTGCGGGTGACCTTGAGCATCTCCGGCGCGCCGGTGAGCATGCCGCCCAGCACCGCGCCCGCCTCGACCCGCTCGGCGAGGCGGCGGTTCTCGGCTTCCAGCGCATGGACGTGGAAGGCGCGGGCGACGATCAGGCCGAGCGCGTCGATGTCGATCGGCTTCTGGTAGAAGTCCCAGGCGCCGAGCGAGATCGCGCGGAGCATCGATTCATGCGCGCCGTGGCCCGAAGCGACGATCACCTTGGTATCGGGGCGCAGCGACAGGATCGTCTCCAGCGTGGCGAACCCCTCGGTGGTGCCGTCAGGATCGGGCGGCAGGCCGAGATCGAGCGTGACCACCGGCGGCTCCTCGGCGCGCAGCACGGTGATCGCTTCCTCGCGGGTGGAGGCGGTGAAGATCTCATAGCCGTCATAGGCCCAGCGCAACTGGCGCTGGAGGCCGGCATCGTCCTCGACGATGAGCAGCTTGGGCAGGGCGCGGCTGTCGCTCATGCGGCACGCCCCCAATTGTCGCCCCGGGTGCCGAGATCGGCGGGATGCGCGGCCTTGAGGATCACGCGGAAGCGGGTGCCCCGGCCTTCGCGCGAGGTCACTTCAATGCGGCCCTCCATGGCATGGGCGAGCTGGCGCGCCTCGAAGGCGCCGATGCCGAACCCACCTTCCTTCGACGAGACGAAGGGCTTGAACAACTTGTCGCGGATGAAGGCCGGCGACATGCCGCAGCCCTGATCGACCACGTCGATCGCCACCCGCTCGCCGTCCGCCGAAACCGACAGGGTCACGGGCTCGTTTGCCGGGCTGGCGTCGATGGCGTTCTGGAGCAGATGGGCGAGCAGCTGCTCGAGGCTGGCGGGATCGGCATTGGCGATGGCGTTGCGCACGCCGGCGGTCACCACCGGGTGCTGGCCCTTGCGGTGTGCCGCGACGCGCTCGACCAGCGTGACCACTTCGATCGCGTGCGGTGCCTCGGGGCGGCTGCGATGATGCTGGGAAAGGCGCGCGAGCAACCCGTTCATCCGCTCGGCCGAGCTTTGCAGCGTCGCGATCATGTCGGCGCGGAATTCAGGGTTGTCGGCATGGCGCTCGGCATTGCGGGCGGTCAGTGTCAGCTGGCTCACAAGGTTCTTAATGTCGTGGAGGATGAAGGCGAAGCGGCGGTTGAACTCGTCGAAGCGCTGCGCCTCGGCGAGCGCGTCCTGCGCGCGGGCTTCGGCGAGATAGGAGGCGACCTGGCGGCCGGCGACCTTGAGGAGGTCGAAATCCTCCCAGTCGAGCGCGCGGTCCAGCGTCGGGCGGGCGAGCAGGATCGCGCCGGCGAGCTCAGTGAGGTGCGGCAATGGCACGATCGCCCAGGCCTCGGGCAGGTCGAGCATCCATTGCGGGACGGCGGCGGCGTCGAGATGATCCTCGTTGCGGCGGATCGCATCGAGCTCGACGATACGGCCGGTCAGCCGGAGATGTTCGGCAAGCGCCGTGTCGCCGGCGATCGGCAGGGTCGCCCGGTCCCAGTTCCAGCTCGCGCCGACGCCCAGCCCGCCCGCGTCGGGAACGAGCAGCACGCCGGCGGGGCTTTCGGTCAGGTCGGCGATCGCCTTGACGATGCGTTCGTCGAGCGCGGCGCCGCCCTGCGGATTGCCGAGCGTCTCGGTGAAGCGCATCCATTCGGTGCGATAGTCATAGCGGTGACGGAAGAGATGCTTGGCGAGCTTCACCTTCAGCCAGGCACGCAGCCAGCTATTGGCGACCAGCGTGAGGATCGCCGCCGTGGAGCCCAGGACGAAGGCGGTCTGCAGCACGCGGGCATTGGCGCCGCCGATCGTGGCGATGGCCGAAGTGGCGAGCGCCAGCAGGGCGAAATAGGCGCCGATCGCGACCAGCGAGAGAGACTGGTAGGTAACGGCGCGCGACACCTCGATCTTCCATTCGCCCTTGCGCTGGAGCGCGGTGCCGATGGCGAGCGCGACGGCGAGGTAGGCAAGGCCGCGCAGGACCAGCGGCTCGATCCGCCACTCCGCGGCGACATAGGCGACGGTGTACAGCGCGAATTCGGTGCACCAGATCGCCGCGAGCGCGACCACCAGCGTGCGCAGCGCCCCACCCGCGCCGGGGCTGAGCGCGGACCATAGCGCCTGGACGAGCACCAGCGCGGCGACCGCGACCAGCATCCGCATCAGCAGCGCGGCGTTTGCGACCGGGACGGCCAGTTCCGGCTCGGGATTGGTATAGACGATGAGCGTCAGGATCAGCGCGGCGACCTGGACGAGCGCGACCACGCCATAGACGGTGCCGAGTGCGATCGGCGGGCGCGACTGCGCGTCGCGGCGATGGAGCACCAGCATGAAGCCGAGCCAGGCAAGGTTGCGCAGCGTCTCGGCGAACCAGCTGGCGACATCGGCGGTGCCGATGCCGGCGACTGCGAGCGCCCAGAGCGCGGTGGCGGCGAGCGCAATGGCAAGCGGACGGCGCGGGAGCCCCGCCAGGTCGGCGCGCCATGCCCAGAGCGCGAGCGCCCCGAACAGCAGCGCCGCCAGGGCGTGCAGCCAGAGCAGCAGGGCGGCCATCAGCGCGCGCCTTCAGGGAACAATACGACGCGGATGGTCTGGAGCAGGATCAGCACGTCGAGGAACGGCGAATAGTTCTTCGCGTAATAGAGGTCGAACTCGAGCTTCTGGCGCGAATCCTCGATCGAGGCGCCATAGGGATAGTTGATCTGCGCCCAGCCGGTGATGCCCGGCTTCACCATGTGGCGCTCGGCATAATAGGGCAGCTTGGTCTCGAGGTCCTCGACGAACTGCGGGCGCTCGGGCCGTGGGCCGACAAAGCTCATCTCGCCCTTGAGCACGCTCCAGCATTGCGGCAGCTCGTCGATCCGCGTCTTGCGGATGATCCGGCCGATGCGGGTGATGCGCGGGTCGTCCTTCTCGGCCCAAACCGCCTGGCCATTCACTTCGGCGTCCTGACGCATCGAGCGCAGCTTGATGACGTCGAAGCCCATGCCGTAGAGGCCGACGCGGCGCTGGCGGTAAAAGGCCGGGCCCTTGCTCTCCAGCTTCACCAGGATCGCGGTGAGCAGGATGATCGGCAGCATCAGCGTGAGCAGCAGCGCGCTCGCGCCGATGTCGAACAGCCGCTTGAACATGCTCGAGAACATGCGGCCCGACGAGAAACCGTCGGAGAAGATCAGCCAGCTCGGATTGACGCTGTCGAGGTCGACGCGGCCGGTCTCGCGCTCGAGGAAGGTCGAGATCTCGTTGACGTGGACGCCGGTGGTCTTGATGCGCAGCAGGTCCTTGAGCGGCAGCGCGTTGCGGCGTTCCTCGAGTGCCAGCACCACTTCGCTGGCGTTGAGGACGACGACGTGATCGGCGAGGTTGTAGATCGCATCGCGCGCGATCGCCTCGGGGATCACGCGATTGGCTTCGCTCATCGCGACATAGCCGACCACGACGAAGCCGGCGCCGGGCGCCTTGGACAGGTCCTTGAGCCGCTGCGCCCGCGCGCCTGCGCCGAGTACGACGATGCGTCGCTTGAACGCCTGGCTGCCCAGTGCCTTGCCGAGCAGGATGCGGAGCGCGATCAGCAGGCCGATCGAGCAGCCCATCGCGTAGAGCAGGTTGGAGCGCCAGAAGCCGATTTCGGGGATCAGGAAGTAGAGGACGCTGAGGCCGATGACGCCGAGCGAGATGGCGACGATCAGGCGCGCCATCGCATAGCGCAGCGACTGGAGCGCATCCGAGCCATAGACGCCGACCGCGACCATCGCGACTTCGAGGAACAGCGCGTAGCTGACGAGCTGGGGCCAGCGCTCCTGGACGGGAGGCAGGCCGATGCCCAGCTGATGCGCGCGCAGCATCCAGCCAAGCTCGCCCGATATCGCCAGCAGGACGATGTCGAGAAAGCCGAGCAGCAGCACGGCATTGGGCACGTAATGCTTGAACAGCCGGATCATGCCGCCTTTTGTACGGGCGAAGTGTAAACAAATCCGACATGGCGGACGTTACGCCGGCGGGATGAAAAATCTGGAGGCCGTCACGAAACTGTGGTCAAAGCCATGTGTTTGATTGTGCGGGCAAAGCACCACATCAGATTTTCTCAGGAGGTCCGTAACTCATGTCGGATTCGCAACCGATCGTCCCTGTCATCCTGTCGGGAGGATCGGGCACGCGCCTGTGGCCGATGTCCAGGGCGGAGAAGCCGAAGCAGCTGCTTTCGCTCACCGCCGAGGAAACGATGCTGCAGCTCACCGCGCGCCGCGCCGCCGGGGAGCAGTTCGGTCCGCCGATCGTCGTCGCCAATGCGCATCATGCCGACATGGTCGAGGAGCAGCTCGCGGCCGCCGACAGCACGGCGCGTGCGCTCGTGCTCGAGCCGATCGGCCGCAACACCGCGCCCGCGATCGCGCTCGCCGCGATTGCCGCCGGGGGCGGGGCCGAGCCGCTGCTGGTGATGCCGTCCGATCACGTCATCGCCGATGTCGATGCCTTTCATGCCGCGATCCAGGCGGCGTTGCCGCTGGTCCGCGACGGCTGGCTGGTCACCTTCGGGATCACGCCCGATGCGCCCGAGACCGGCTATGGCTGGATCAAGGTGGGCGAAGCGATCGGCGACGGCGTCCACCGGGTCGAGCGCTTCGTCGAGAAGCCGCCGCGCGAGAAGGCGGAGGAGATGCTCGCCCATGGCGGGCATACCTGGAACGGGGGCATCTTCCTGTTCCGCGCCGACATCTATCTGGGAGCGCTGGCGAGCTACGCGCCGGAAATGCTCGCGGCCGCGCAGCAGGCGATGGAAAAGGGCCGGCGCGACGGCGCACGGATCTGGCCCGATGCGGACAGTTTCGCCGCCAGCCCTTCGGACTCGATCGATTATGCGGTGATGGAAAAGGCGCCGCGCGTGGCGGTGGTGCCGGTCACGATGGGCTGGAGCGATGTCGGCAGCTGGGACGCGCTCCACGCGATCAGCCATGCCGATGCCGGCGGCAATGTGGTGCGCGGCGATGCCGTGGTGATCGAATCGAGCAATTGCCTGGTGCGTGCCGAGGGCGGCAAGCGCGTCGCCCTGGTCGGCGTGGAGGACCTGATCGTGGTCGTCTCGGGCGATGACGTGCTGGTGCTGCCGCGCGGGCGCAGCCAGGAAGTGAAGAAGATCATCGAGGCGATGCAGAAGAGCGGCTAGCCTGCCGCGCGGACGGCCTCCAGCTCGGCGAAGACCGGTGCGACATGGTGATCCACGGCAGCGCGGAGTTCGGGGTCGGCTTCGCGTTGCTTGGCTTCTCCGTCGGCGGTGAAACGGGTTCCCGGCGCCTTGGAATAGCGTGTAGCGGCTGCTTCCATCGCTTTCCGCGCCGGTCCTTCCGGCGCCACGCCGAAATGCGGCAGGATCCGATCGAAAAAGGCACCGGGCAACTCGGCATAGTTCACGAGCAATCCCTGGCCCTGGCCGTGCTCGATCACGGCCTGGCAGGTCCGCTCGAGCACGCGCGCGATGAAGCTGCGCTCGGGCAGCCAGGCGTCCTCGGGCGCCAGGCCGAACCATTCCAGCGGCACGATGCCGGGCACCGTCTGGGCGCCGCGCTGGCGCAGCTGCGATACCAGCACCTCCACCGGATCGCGGTAGAGGAAGATCCAGGGCGTGTCGGGGAAGGCGCGGCGAAGCAGCGGCAGCGCGCGCGTATGCCAGCTGTCGAGCTTGAGGAACAAATGCTCGGCGGCGCGGGCATAGGCGTGGACCAGCGCGCGCAGGGCGTCGGCGTGCGTGTCGGGATCCTCGAACGGGTGCTGGATCATCGCGTCCAGCACCGAAGTCTCGGAGATCGAGACATGGCCGGGCGCGGCCCCGAGCATCTGCGAGACCAGCGTCGAGCCGCAGCGCGACATATGGAAGATCAGGCCCGAAGGCGCGCGCAAGTCCGCCCGGCCGACAAAGCCTTCAAGCGGCGTGGCGGTGCGGAACAGGCGGTTGAACGGCCGCCCGCCCGCCTCGAGCACCGCATCCTCGTAGAAGGGCGTGCTGGGCGAGATGCCGGCGAAGTGGAACCACTGGATCGCGGGCTGTGGTCCGCGCACGAAGCCGACCGGGAGCCAGCTTTGGGGCGGCCATTCGGCTTGCATGACCGGGGCCGCGCTGAAACGGAACATGCCGATCGGATCGGGGCGGCCGCATCCGGCCAGATCCTGCGCGGTGAGGGGGATGCCCCGTGCCGCGGCCCAGGCGATCGCCCGTGCCTCGAACACGGCCGGGTCAAAGGGTTCCGCCAGCTGGGCCTGCGCAGCGGGGTCGGCCATGACTGCGGCGCGGAACGCCTCGATCGGAGTTGGTGGCGTTGCAATCATCGGGCGCTGGGATAGGGTCTCTGGAAAGGAGCAGTCAGGCTAATATGGCAACGGCACCCACACAATCCGCTTGGCCCGATCGGGTGCGCTTGCCGCTTGCCTTCGATCCCGCGCCGCTCGTCGCCGATGTGGAGGCTCTCGAGCGGGGCGACTGGACCGAGCATTTCGTGAAGCAGAATTATGATGGGGAATGGAGTGCGCTGCCGTTGCGCGCGCAGGCGGGTGTCTCCCATCCGATCCAGCTGATCTATGCCGCGCCGGGCGTCACCGAATTCGTCGATACGGTGTGGCGCGCGCGCATGCCGGGGGTGTCGGCGGTGATCGACGCCTTTGCCTGCCCGATCCGTTCCGCGCGGCTGATGCGGTTGGCGGCGGGATCGGTGATCAAGGAGCATGAGGATCTCGACCTCGACGTCGCCGACGGCTTCGCGCGGATCCATGTGCCGATCGTGACCAATGCGGATGTAGACTTCCGCCTGAATGGCGAGCGTGTGGCGATGGCTCCGGGAGAGGCTTGGTATCTCCGCCTCGCCGATCCGCACAGCGTCACGAATGCGGGCGACACGGCCCGCGTGCACCTGGTGATCGACCTCGTGGTCAATGCCTGGCTGCTGCGCCAGCTGGCGGGATGAGCGGGCGGGTCCGGCGCAAGCAGGTCGCGGCGGCGCTGGAAACCGCCACGCGTGCTGCGCCGCCCGAAGCCTGCGCGCTTTGTGCCCGCCCGTTTGGCCGGCGGATCGAATGGCATCATGTGCTGCCGAAAAGCGAAGGCGGTCGCGAGACGGTGCCGCTCCATCCCATCTGCCACCGGACAATCCACGCCAGCGCGAGCAATGCCGAGCTGGCGCGTATCTATCCTACGCTCGACGCGCTGCTTGAGCGCGAGGATATCCGCCGCTTCGTCGCATGGATCGCGGACAAGCCGCCCGATTTCCATGCGCCGACGCGGCGGAAACAGGCTTAGCCGATCAGCGCTTCCGCCTGGTCGAGTACATTCTTGAAGTCGGCGACGAGCGCCTGGTACGGGGCCGGGCTCGCCATATCCAGGCCGGCGCGCTTCAGGATTTCGGTCGGATAGTCCGATCCGCCTGCCTTAAGCACCGAAAGATAATTGTCGCGCTCCTTGGTGCCGCCCTTCAGGATCGACTGGGCGAAGAACGTCGCCGCCGAGATGCAGGTGGCATATTGGTAGACATAGAAGCTGTTGTAGAAGTGCGGGATATAGGCCCACTCGTTCGCATATTCGGGCTCGAGGATCATCTTCGGGCCGTGATAGGTGCGCAGCAGCTCGCCATAGACCTTGGTGAACTTCTCGCCTGACAGGCCCTCGCCCGCTTCCGCCATGTCGTGCGCCTTGAGCTCGAACTCGGCGAACATGGTCTGGCGGAAGAAGGTGCCGCGATAATTCTCCATCTGCTGGCCGAGGTAGAAGAGCTTCTCCTCCTTGGTCTTCGCGCCCTTGAGCAGGTGGGCGACGAGCAACTGCTCGTTCAATGTCGAGGCGATCTCGGCGAGGAAGATCGGATAGTCCGCCTTGTCATAGACCTGGGTGGAGTTGGCGAGCAGCGAGTGCAGTGCATGGCCCCATTCATGGGCATAGGTGCTCATCCCGTCATATTTGTCGCTCAGATTGAGCAGCAGATAGGGGTGCACGTCGAACGCGCCGGGATTCATGTATGCGCCCGGGCGCTTGCCGGGGCGCGGCCAGGGATCCATCCACTTGGCGGCTGTCGCCTTGGCGATGCGCGCCTGATAGTCGGCGCCGAGCGGCTTCACCGCTTCCAGCGTCGTCGTCCGCATCTGGTCGAGCGTGTAGCTGCGGTCCATCGAGACGAGCGGCGGATAGATGTCGTAATAGCCGATATCCGGCAGCTTGAGCATCTTGCGGCGCAGCTCGAAATAGCGGTGGAGCTGGGGCAGCCCCTTGTTCGCCTCAGCCACCAGCGTGCGGTACACCGCCTCGGGGACATTATTGCCCGCCAGCGCATGGGCGAGCGAAGTCGGGTATTTCCGCGCCTTGGCGTAGAAGATGTCCGAGCGGACCTGGCCGCCATAGGTGGCGCCGAACGAGTTCTGGAACTTGCCGTGCTCGGTCCAGAATGCCTTGAACACCGCCTTGCGGTCCTCGCGGTTGGGGGCGTCGCGGTTGAGCGAATAGCCCTGAGAATCGAGGCGGACCTGCTTGCCGGTCGACAGGGTGATGGTTGGCCAGGGAATGTCAGAGGAGCGCAGCTGGCCGGCGATGTCGCTGACAGCGTCGAGCGGCGAGCCTGCGCTGGCGAGGATCGCCTCGCTCTCGGCCGAAAGCGTGTGCGCGGCCTGGCGCAGCGCATCGGCGAGCGCGAAGTCGAAGCGGGTGCGCAGCACCTGGCTGGCGGCAAGGAAGCTGTCGATCTTCGGCTTGCCCAGCGTCAGCAGCTCGGGTGCGACCCAGGAACTGGCCTCGCCGAACGCGGTATAAAGATCGCGGGCCTGGGCGAGCTTTTCCTGGTTGGCGGAGATGCGGACATCCTCGTCGCCTTTCAGGCTGGCATAGGTGTAGATGCGAGCGATCGTCCGACCGAGATCGGACTGGAGGCTCAGCGCCTCGGCCAGCACATCGGCGCTCTCGCCAAGGCGGCCCTTGTACCTGGTGATCCCCGGCACGGCGGCGAGCGCCTGCTTGCGGGCGGCTTCCCAGGCGGCTTCGTTCGGATAGAGCTCGGTCAGGTCCCATTCGGCGCCGGCGGGCGCGGCGGCCTGGCGGGCCCAGGCGGGCAGGGCGGCGGTGGCGCTGGCAAAGGCGGCGGCAGCCAGCGCTTCGCGGCGGGTAAGGTCGGTCATTTCCAGTCCCTGAAATCGCGCCTGTAGGCCGGCGCCGTTGCAAGAGGCGCCAGTCTGTCGCGGTTTCGGAACGCGGGAAAGTGTTTTGTGGACCTAAAACGCCGCGATGACGGCGATCAGCGCGCGGCCTTGGGTGTGACGATCCAGTCGCGCTTGGCGCGGCGGGTCATGTGGACCCCGCAATAGCGGCACTTGCTGACGTATTTGTCGTCCCCGCCGATGCGTTGTGCATGCTTCTCGGAACGTTCGTGCCGGCCTCCGATGCAACGCGCACGCCCGGCAATCCAATTAATCACGTAACCACCCCCAATGGTCTATGGCCGCCTACCTCCCTGATCCTCGGAAGAGGGTCAAGCAGGTATCGGTTCAGTTTGCCGCAAATCAGAAATGTTACGGCAAAGTATCGAAACGTCGCCCGCACCGGGTCGGCGGGCATGAAAAGGGCCGGGGATCGCTCCCCGGCCCTTCCATTTTTGTGCGCAGAGCGAAGGACTTAGAAGTCCATGCCGCCCATGCCGCCCATGCCGCCGCCCATGGCGGGCATGGCGGGCTTGTCTTCCGGCAGCTCGCTCACCGCCGCTTCGGTGGTGATGAGCAGGCCGGCGACCGAAGCCGCGTTCTGGAGCGCGGTACGGACGACCTTGGTCGGGTCGATCACGCCGGCCGCAACCAGGTTCTCATAGGTGTCGGTCGACGCGTTGAAGCCGAACGAGGTGTCGGTCTGGTCGAGCAGCTTGCCCGAGACGACCGCGCCGTCATGGCCGGCATTCTGCGCGATCTGGCGCACCAGGGCCGAGAGCGAACGACGCACGATGTCGACGCCGCGGGTCTGGTCCTCATTGGCACCGGTGACGCCGTCGAGCGCCTTGGTGGCATAGAGCAGCGCCGTGCCGCCGCCGGGGACGATGCCTTCTTCAACGGCTGCGCGGGTCGCGTGCAGCGCGTCGTCGACGCGGTCCTTGCGCTCCTTCACCTCGACCTCGGTCGCACCGCCGACCTTGATCACGGCCACGCCGCCGGCGAGCTTGGCGAGACGCTCCTGGAGCTTCTCACGGTCATAGTCGCTGGTGGTGACTTCGATCTGCTGGCGGATCGCCTCGGTGCGGCCCTTGATCGCATCGGCTTCACCGGCGCCATCGACGATGGTGGTGTTGTCCTTGTCGATCGTGACGCGCTTGGCGGTGCCGAGCATGCCCAGGGTGACGCTCTCGAGCTTGATGCCGAGGTCTTCCGAGACGACTTCGCCCTTGGTGAGGACGGCGATGTCCTCGAGCATCGCCTTGCGGCGATCGCCGAAGCCCGGCGCCTTGACCGCTGCGACCTTCAGGCCGCCGCGCAGCTTGTTGACGACGAGCGTGGCCAGGGCCTCACCCTCGATGTCCTCTGCGATGATCAGCAGCGGACGGCCGGTCTGCACCACCGCCTCGAGGATCGGCAGCATCGACTGGAGGTTCGACAGCTTCTTCTCGTGGATCAGGATGTACGGATCGGCGAGCTCGACGGCCATCTTCTCGGGGTTGGTGATGAAGTAGGGCGACAGGTAGCCGCGGTCGAACTGCATGCCCTCGACGACGTCGAGCTCGAACTCGAGACCCTTCGCCTCTTCGACGGTGATCACGCCTTCCTTGCCGACCTTTTCCATCGCTTCCGCGATCTTCTGGCCGACTTCGGTGTCGCCGTTCGCCGAGATGATGCCGACCTGAGCGACTTCATTGGTGCCGGCAACCGGCTTCGAGCGCGACTTGATGTCCTCGACGACCTTGGTGACGGCGAGATCGATGCCGCGCTTCAGGTCCATCGGGTTCATGCCGGCCGCAACCGACTTCATGCCCTCGCGCACGATCGCCTGGGCGAGAACGGTCGCGGTGGTGGTGCCGTCACCGGCGATGTCGTTGGTCTTCGAGGCCACTTCGCGCACCATCTGGGCGCCCATGTTCTCGAACTTGTCCTTGAGCTCGATTTCCTTGGCGACGCTGACGCCGTCCTTGGTGATGCGCGGTGCGCCGAAGCTCTTCTCGATCACGACGTTGCGGCCCTTCGGGCCCAGGGTCACCTTCACCGCATCGGCGAGGATGTCCACGCCGCGCAGGATGCGCTCACGTGCGTCGCGCGAAAACTTTACGTCCTTGGCTGCCATTTGACTGCCCTTTCACTTTCGAAAAATGGGAACTCGCCGCCTAGGGCGAGGGATTCGAAGTCTCAGCCGACGATCCCGAGGATGTCGCTTTCCTTCATGATGAGGAGGTCTTCACCGTTGACCTTCACCTCGGTGCCCGACCACTTGCCGAACAGGATGCGGTCGCCGGCCTTGACGTCGAGCGGGGTGACCTCGCCCTTGTCGTTCTTGGTGCCCGAACCGACGGCGACGACTTCGCCTTCCTGCGGCTTCTCCTGAGCGGTGTCCGGAATGATGATGCCGCCGGCGGTCTTCGCCTCGGCTTCGACGCGGCGGACGAGCACGCGGTCGTGCAACGGACGGAAGTTCATTGCGAGTGATCCTCTATGCAATGGTTTATGGTTCTGGCACTCGGACTCGCCGACTGCCAACGGAGCGGCATATGAGTGCGCCCCTGCCCGGCGTCAACGGGCGTTAAGTGCGTTTTTTCGGAGTCCCCGAACGGGCGTGTTGGTCCGCTAATACGGGCGTTTACTCCACAGCGCATATCTAGTAGCCCGAACCGGCATTTCCATGGGAGAGCGGCGAAGTGAAGCTTGTCAAAGGCGCCTGGAAGATCCTGGTGGGGATCAAGGACTTTCTGGTCCTGGTCTTCATGCTCCTGTTCTTCACGGTGCTGTTCGCGGCGCTCTCCGCCAAGCCCAACGCCGCGGCGATCCGCGACGGCGCGCTGCTCGTCTCGCTCGACGGCGCGCTGGTCGAGCAGCCCGAGGAAGCCGATCCCTTCGCCAAGCTCGGCGGCGGCGATGTCGCCAAGCAGCAGCGGCTGCGCGACGTGGTCCGCGCGCTCGACGCGGCGAAGACCGACGATCATGTCAAGGCGGTGGTGCTCGACCTCGACCGCTTCATGGGCGGCTACCCCGCCGCGATCAGCGAAGTCGCCGCCGCGGTGGGCGAAGTCCGCAAGAGCGGCAAGCCGGTGCTCGCCTATGCGACCGCCTATACCGACGACAGCTATGCGCTGGCCGCCAATGCCAGCGAGATCTGGGTCAACCCGCTGGGCGGCGCGATGTTCACCGGCCCGGGCGGCACCCGCCTGTTCTACAAGAGCCTGCTCGACAAGCTGGGGGTCAACGCGCACATCTACCGCGTCGGCAAGTTCAAGTCGGCGGTCGAGCCGTACATGCGCGACGACATGTCGCCCGAGGCCAAGGAAGCCGAACTCGCGATCTACCAGCCGATCTGGGCGCAGTGGCAGGCGGAAGTCGCCAAGGCGCGGCCCAAGGCCAAGCTGGCCGACTATATCGCCAAGCCGGCCGAAGTGGTGGCGGGTGCCAAGGGCGACATCGCCAAGTCGAACCTCGCGCTCGGCATCGTCGACAAGCTGGGCGACCGGCTGGCCTTCGGCAAGCGCGTCGCCGAGATCGCCGGCGTCGCCAGCGGCAAGCCGGCGGGCAATTTCAACCGGATCAAGCTGGCCGACTTCGTCGCCGCGCATCCGCTGCCGACCGGCGGCGACGCGATCGGCGTGCTGACCGTCGCCGGCGAGATCGTCGACGGCAAGGCCGGCCCCGGCAAGGCGGCGGGCGACACGATCAGCGCGGCGCTGCTCAAGGGCCTTGCGAGCAAGAAGCTCAAGGCGCTGGTGGTCCGCGTCGATTCGCCCGGCGGCTCGGCGCTCGCTTCCGAGCAGATCCGCCAGGCCATCGAGCAGGCCAAGGGGCAGGGCCTGCCGGTTGTCGTCTCGATGGGCAGCCTGGCCGCCAGCGGCGGCTATTGGGTATCGACCGCGGGCAAGACGATCTTCGCCGAACCGAACACGATCACCGGATCGATCGGCATCTTCGGCGTGATCCCGACCTTCGAGAAGACGCTCGCCAAGATCGGCGTCGGCGTGGACGGGGTGCGGACCACCCCGCTCAGCGGCCAGCCCGACCTGTATGGCGGCACCAATGAAGAGACCGACAAGCTGCTCCAGTCGGCGATCGAGGCGGGCTATGCGCGCTTCATCGGGCTGGTGGCCGGTGCCCGCAAGCTGAGCCCCGAGCGGGTCAACGAGATCGCGCAGGGCCGCGTCTGGATCGGCGGCACCGCGCACCAGCTCGGGCTGGTCGACCGGTTCGGCGGGATCAACGACGCGATCGCCGAGGCGGCGCGCCTCGCCAAGCTCGATCCGGCCAAGGTCCATGCGGTCTATCTCGAGAAGGAGCCGTCGGGCTGGGCGAAGATGATCGAGGGCTTCCTGGGCGACAATGACCAGGAAGGCGACTGGGCCGACCAGCCGGCGGGGGCGGACATGTTCGCCCGCACCGCGATCGCCCAGCGCGGGTTGCTGATCCAGGCGATCGGCGATGCGCGCCGGCTCGCCCGCGGCGGATCGGTGCAGGCACGCTGCCTGGAGTGCGGCGGCTTCGGCCCCGCCACCGGCAGCCTGGACGATGCCCGGCTGTTCGACGCCATCGCCGCGCGGCTCGCGCTGTGATCGGTATCCGCGCAGCCACGCCGGAGGATGCCGGCGCCATCGCGGCGATCTATGCGCCGCACGTGCTCACCGGCACCGCCAGCTTCGAGATCGAGCCGCCCGAAAAGGCGGAGATCCGCAAGCGCATGGCATCGAGCGACGGACTCTATCCGTGGCTTGTCGCCACCACCGGCGACGGCGAGGATGCCGGGGTGATCGGCTATGCCTATGCCAGCAAGTTCCGCGACCGGCCGGCCTATCGCTATGTCTGCGAGACTTCGATCTACCTGACCGACGCGTCGAGCGGATCGGGGGTGGGGCGGCTGCTCTACGAGGCGCTGGTCGACACGCTGCGCGCGCAGGGCTTCGTCCATGCCATCGGCACGATCGCGTTGCCCAATGACCGCTCGATCCGGCTGCACGAGGCGGTGGGCTTCCGTCGCCAGGGCGTCTATCGCGAAGTCGGCTTCAAGCATGGCCAGTGGATCGATATCGGTTTCTGGCAGTGCGAACTGAACGAACCGCGCGTACCCCCTGTGGAACCACGCAAATTCGCCGATATGGGGATTGTCCGGGATTGAGCATGCGGGGGGCTGACCGCTATCGGCGCGGTCTCCCAGTAAACGCGTGGTCCGGTCCCAGATGCCCCACTCCGTTTCCCACAGCATCCATGTGGATGTTGACCGCAAGCTGATCGACCTGCGCATAGGCGGGCTGATCAGCCCCGAGGATGCCGCCTGGATCGGCGAGGAGCTGCGCGCGGCGATCCGCACGCTCGGCCCCCATGTCGGGCAGCATGTGACGCTCTATGACGGCAGCGGCGTGCATGTCGTGCCGCAGGAGACGGTGGAGCTGATCAAGCACACGCTCGACAATCCCGAGGTGCGCAAGCTGTGGGCGCGCAAGATCGCGTTCGTGGTGAGCACCGCGCTCGCCCGGCTGCAGGCGCAGCGGCTGCGCGAGGTGCGGCCGGACCTGGGCATATTCGACGATCGCGAGAGCGCGATCGCGTGGCTGATGGAGGTTTAGGGGCGTTCCGCTCTTTCTCCCCTCCCTGCAAGGGAGGGGTCGGGGGTGGGTTGCGCCTCCGGTCTTCCGGAGGCGCCCAATGAGACGGCATCCCTAAACAGAAAAGGCCGGGCATCGAGCCCGACCTTTTCTAACCCACCCCTAACCCCTCCCTTGCAGGGAGGGGAATTGCGAAGGTCCTGTAGCCAGCATTCCCTACCCCAAAGCCGCCAGCCTCTGCTCCGCTTCGCGCACGCCGGCATTGCCGTCCGGGAAGAGCGGGCCGAGCGCGGCATAGCGCTCGCGGGCGTCCGTCCAATAGTCCCGTGCCGCCTCGGTCTCGCCGAGCGCGGTGGCCAGCAGCGCGACGCTGCGGATCATGTTGGCCATGGCGAGCGGCGGCGTGTCGATATCGGCGCGGTAGATGTCCAGCGCCTCGTGCAGATAGGCGGTGGCCCGGGGCAGCGCCTGTTGCTCGAGGAAAATGTCGCCGGCATGGCGCAGCGCCCTGGCCAGGCCCAGCCCGTCTCCCGCGCGGCGATAGAGCGCGATGGCTTCGGCCTGGTCGTGCAGCGCCCAGTCGAGGTCGCCGGTGTCGCGGGCGATCTGCGACTGGCGGGTGAGCGCCAGCGCCTCGCCCGACAAGTCGCCTTCCCGGCGGAACATGAGCAGCGCTTCCGAAAAGGCGGCGCGTGCCGCTTCGGTGTCTCCGTCTCGCCGGGCGGCCTCGCCCGTGGACAGCAATTGCTGGCCGCGTCTCGACTCTTCCATGCGCGGAGTATGCGGGGTGTGGAGGGGGCAGGCAATTGCACGGATCTTACGGGACCCGCACGAACTCCCGCTGCGGGGCGCGAGACGCCAAAATAGACAGGATGGTTGCGGCGAACTAGCCTGGCTGGGGATGCTGGCATGGGGGAGATGCAGGGTGGCGAATCCGATCCGCGATTTGGCGCTGGTGGCCGCCGTCTTCGCCCTTGGCGGCTGTTCTTCCGACGCGCAGCGCCTGCGCCAGTCCGGACTCGCATCTTCGGGGTTATGGGCGCCCGAATGGGGCTGGCGTTGCTGGAGCCGGTTCGAAGTCGAGGGGGAAACCGTCACCATACTGCGCGACTTCGAGGGGTCCGGGACGATCAACCCCTATCTCATCCAATCCTATGATCACGAACCGCATGGCACCTATTGGATGATCGATCCGCGTCCGGAGGGCCCTCCCGCCGACGAGCCCGACAACGGGCGCAAGGGGCGCAGCGAAGCGGAAGTGCTGCGCGACGGCCCCGATTACGTGCATATCAACTATGCCTGGCACACCCGGGTCGTCGGGCCGGTGCAGGTCAGTTTCCGGGGTGACGGCGTCCCGGTCGGGAGCCAGCGCCTGTTCAGCGCGCGCGAGGTGCGGCGCTCGACCGGGAAGGATGGCAAGATGTTCGGCTTGAGCGGTGGCCTGTCGAAGGGGCCGATCCTGCAGGCGCTCTACCGGACCCAGAACTGGGCGTTCAGCGTGACCGACGCGACCGGCAAGGAGCTGGCCGCAGGCGCTTTCCACCCGCCGGACCTGGCGCGCGCGGTCGAGGAATATCGGCGGGTGCGCGCGGAGATCGAAGCGCTGGAGCAGGAGTTCCGCACCGATTTCCAGGAAAGGAAGCGGGGCATGACCGGCTGTGTCGCGCACGAGAGTCCGGAAGCGACGATCTAGCTCATTCCGCGCGGGTGAACTCGCGGCGGCCGCGCTCGGTCGTGCGCCAGCATTTGCCCAGCCAGTAATCGAGCGGGACGAGCGGGTCCTGGGCGAGGAGGAGCAGGGAAAGCAGCATCAGCGCCTTCCCCGATAGGCCGGCAGGCCGAGCTTCCAGATGATCGCCGCCGCCCGCAGCCCGAAGCCGGCACTCGCCGCGAGCAGCCCGGCGACGAAGACCGGCAGGCCGGCCAGGGCCAGCACCACCTGGAGCACGCCGGTGAGCGCGGCGGCGGTGACATAGAGCTCGGGGCGCATCAGGATCGAGGGCTCGCCGGCGAGCACGTCGCGGATGATGCCGCCGACGCAGGCGGTGACCACGCCCATCACCGCGGCGGGCACCGGCGGGATGCCATAGCCCAGCGCCTTGGCGGCGCCGAACGCGGCATAGGCGGCCAGGCCGAAGGCATCGAGCCAGGCGAAGGTGGTATCGTTCCACCAGCGCTGCGGGGTGATCCAGATCAGCACCGCGACCGCGAGGATCAGCGAGGCGACGGTGGCGTCATGCACCCAGAAGACGGGGGCGCCGATCAGCAGGTCGCGGATCGTGCCGCCGCCGACGCCGGTGACCAGCGCGAAGAAGGCTGCGGTGACAAAGGTCTGGGCGCGGTGCGCGGCGGCCAGCGCGCCGGTGGCGGCGAACACGGCGATGCCGAGCATATCGAGCCAGGGGAGGATCGGCCCGATCCGGGCGGCGGCGTCTACGGCTTCCATGACCAATGTTTCATGCTGGGAACGGCTTGCTGTCAAATGCGCGGCTGGGGCATGAGGGCTGCCATGCAGCGTACAGAGTCCCCGCTCGTCGTCATCGCCATCTGCCTCGCCGCGCTTGCCGGCTTCGTCGATGCGCTGGCCTTTACCAGCCTGGGCGGTTTCTTCGCCTCGTTCATGAGCGGGAACACCACCCGCATGGCGGTGGGCCTGGGCAAAGACATGCCCGGCGTCGCGGCGGTGGCGGGGGCATTGGTGATGAGCTTCATCAGCGGCGTGATCCTCGCCGCGGTGGTGACGCGCTGGCGCCAGGCGCGCTTCCGCGAGAGCATCATGGCGCTGGTGACGCTGCTGCTGGTGATCGCCGCGACGCTCGCCAGCCTGATGCCGGGGCCGCTCGTGCTGATCTTCCTGGCGATGGCTATGGGCTGCGAGAACGGCATCCTCCACCGCGAGGGCGAAGTGACGGTGGGCGTGACCTATATGACCGGATCGCTGGTCAAGCTGGGGCAGGGGCTCGCGGGCGCGCTGATGGGCGATCCCGATCGCTGGGCGTGGACGCGCTATCTGTTCCTGTGGCTCGGCTTCGTCGCCGGCGCGGTGATGGGCGCGGCGAGCCATGGCCGCTGGGGCTGGACGGCATTGTGGCTGGCGCCGATCGCCAGCGCGGTGCTCGCCTTTGCGCTGCTGCGCGTGCGGCCGAAGCTGAGCGGGCCCTGGGCGGTGCACTGAGACAAGAAAAAAGCCCCTCCCGGGTGGGGAGGGGCTTTTTCTGTCCATCATCCCTGCTTGCACCGGGATGACGCTTCCCGTCAGACGTGGATCGGCTTGCCCAGCACGGCCATGGCGGCTTCCTTGATCGCCTCGCTGTGCGTCGGGTGCGCATGGCAGGTATAGGCGATGTCTTCCGACGTCGCGCCGAACTCCATCGCCTGGGCGACCTGCGCGATCATCGTGCCGGCGACCGAGGTGATGATCCAGGTGCCGAGCACGCGATCGGTCTTGGCGTCGGCGATCACCTTCACCCAGCCGACCGTGTCGTCGATCGCCTTGGCGCGGCTGTTGCCGGCCATCGGGAACTTGCCGACCTTGACCTCGCCGCGCTCCTTGGCCTGCTCCTCGGTCAGGCCGACGCCGGCGATCTCGGGGTGGGTATAGACCACCGAGGGGATCACGTCGTGGTTCACGATGCCGGTGAGGCCGGCGATGTTCTCGGCGACCGCGATGCCTTCGTCCTCGGCCTTGTGCGCGAGCATCGGGCCCGGGATCACGTCACCGATCGCCCAGACGCCGTCGACCTTGGTGCGGAAGCTGTGGTCGGTCTCGACCTGGCCGCGCTTGTTCACTTCGAGGCCGATCTTGTCGAGGCCAAGGCCCTCGGTGTTCGGACGGCGGCCGATCGACACCAGCACGGCATCGGCTTCCAGCGTCTCGGCGGCGCCGCCGGCGGCGGGCTCGACCGTCACGGTGGCCTTGCCGCCGTTGACGGTGACGCCGGTCACCTTGGTGGAGAGCTTGATCTCCATGCCCTGCTTCTTGAAGATCTTGGCGGCTTCCTTGCGGACGTCGCCGTCCATGCCCGGGAGCAGCTGGTCGAGGAACTCGACCACGGTCACCTTGGCGCCGAGGCGCTGCCAGACCGAGCCGAGCTCGAGGCCGATCACGCCGCCGCCGATGACGACCATGTGGCCGGGGACCTTGTCGAGCGCGATCGCGCCGGTCGAATCGACGACGACCTTCTGGTCGATCTCGACGCCGGGCAGCGGGGTGACCGAGGAGCCGGTGGCGATGACGATGTTCTTGGCGGTGACGGTGCGGTCGCCGACCTGGACGGTGTGCGCGTCGACGAAGGTGCCGTAGCCCTTCACCCACTCGACCTTGTTCTTCTTGAACAGGAACTCGACGCCGCCGGTCAGGCCCTTCACGGCCTTGTCCTTGTCGGCCATCATGCCGACCAGGTCGAGCTCGACGCCGGTCAGCTTGATGCCGTGCTTGGCGAGGGTGCCGTTGACGGCCTCGTCGAACTTCTCCGACGCGTTGAGCAGCGCCTTGGACGGGATGCAGCCGACGTTGAGGCAGGTGCCGCCCAGCGTCTCGCGACCCTCGACACAACCGGTGCGCAGGCCCAGCTGCGCCGCGCGGATCGCCGCGACATAGCCGCCGGGGCCCGAACCGATCACCAGGACGTCGAAATCGTACTCAGCCATTTTTCACTCCGTTCGCCCTGAGCTTGTCGAAGGGCTGCCTGTCTTCCGTTCGAGAAGAGCGGTGCTTCGACAAGCTCAGCACGAACGGAAGATAGGGATGCGTTTCAGTTCTTACAGGTCGATCAGCAGACGGGTCGGATCCTCGATCGCGTTCTTGAGCGCGACGAGGAAGGTCACCGCCTCGCGGCCGTCGACCAGGCGGTGGTCGTAGCTGAGCGCGAGGTACATCATCGGGCGGACGACGACCTGGCCGTCGCGGACCACCGGGCGGTCCTCGATGCGGTGCAGGCCGAGCACGGCCGACTGCGGCGGGTTGATGATCGGGGTCGACATCAGCGAGCCGAACACGCCGCCGTTCGAGATGGTGAAGGTGCCGCCCTTCATCTCTTCCATCTTGAGCGTGCCGTCCTTGGCGCGCTTGCCGAAGTCGCCGATCGTCTTCTCGATGCCGGCGACCGACAGGGTCTCGGCATCGCGGATCACGGGGACGACCAGGCCCTGCGGGGCCGATACGGCGACCGAGATGTCGCAATAGTCGTGATAGACGATCTCATCACCCTCGATCGAGCCGTTGACGCCCGGGATGTCCTTGAGCGCCATGCAGGCGGCCTTCACGAAGAAGCCCATGAAGCCGAGGCGAACGCCGTGCTTCTTCTCGAACAAATCCTTGTACTTGGCGCGCGCCTCGATCACCGCGGTCATGTCCACGTCGTTGAACGTGGTGAGCATCGCGGCGGTGTTCTGCGCTTCCTTGAGGCGCTTGGCGACGGTCTGGCGGAGACGCGTCATCTTGACGCGCTCTTCCTTGCGGCCGCTCGCCGAAGCTGCCGGAGCAGCGGCGGGTGCCGGCGCGGCGGCCGGGGCGGGCTTGTTGCTCGCCGCAGTCAGCACGTCGTCCTTGGTCAGGCGGCCGTCCTTGCCGGTGCCCTGCACGGTCGACGGATCGACGCCGGTCTCGAGCACCGCGCGGCGCACCGACGGCGACAGCGCAGCGGCTTCCGAGCTTGCCGGAGCAGGCGCGGCGGCCGGAGCCGGCGCGGCAGCCGGGGCCGCGGCGGGCGCCGGAGCAGCGGCGGCGGCGCCGCCCTCGGTCACCACGGCGATCACCGCGCCGACCTCGACCGTGTCGCCGATCTTGACGAGCTGATCGCCCATCACGCCGGCAACCGGGCTGCCGACTTCGACCGAGACCTTGTCGGTCTCGAGGCTCGCGATCGGCTCGTCGAGCGCGACGGGGTCACCCGGGTTCTTCAGCCATTCACCAAGCGTGGCTTCGGTGATCGATTCACCCAGCACCGGGACTTTAACGTCTGCCATTGTCTTTCCTCGTTCCCTGGGGATCTCAGTTGTTGCGGGTCCGGCGAATTTCTTCGCGGACATTGTGACCAAGCGCGTCTGCGATCAGCGCGCCCTGTTCGGCCTGGTGGCGCTTCATCAGGCCGGTGGCGACCGCAGCGGCCGGCGCGCGGCCGGCATAGCGCGGACGCTGCACCTTGCACTTCGCCTCGGCCAAGCTGGCCTCGATGAAGGGCTCGACGAAGAACCAGTAGCCGTTGTTCTTCGGCTCTTCCTGCGCCCAGATCACTTCCTCGAGGTTGGTCATGCGCGCGATGCGCTTGGCCAGGGCCTCGCCCGGGAAGGGATAGAGCTGCTCGATGCGGACGATCGCGGTGTTCTTGTCACCGGCGGCGTCACGTGCCTCGATCAGGTCATAGGCGACCTTACCGGTGCACAGCACCAGGCGCTTCACCTCGGTATCCGCCGGAGCCGACGGATCGCTGAGGATGCGCATGAAGTGGCTGTCGCCCAGGAATTCCTCGGCCTTCGACACCGCCAGCTTGTGGCGGAGCAGCGACTTCGGGGTCATCTGCACCAGCGGCTTGCGGAAGGTGCGGTGCATCTGGCGGCGCAGCAGGTGGAAGTAGTTTGCCGGCGTCGTGATGTTGACGACCTGCATATTGTCTTCCGCGCAGAGCTGCAGATAGCGCTCCGGACGCGCCGAGCTGTGCTCGGGGCCCTGGCCTTCATAGCCGTGCGGCAGCAGCATCACCAGGCCGTTGGCGCGGAGCCACTTGGCCTCGCCCGCGGCGATGAACTGGTCGATCATGATCTGCGCGCCATTGGCGAAGTCGCCGAACTGCGCTTCCCACAGTACCAGCGTCTTCGGATCGGCAAGCGCATAGCCGTATTCGAAGCCGAGCACGCCATATTCCGAGAGCGGCGAATCGAGCACTTCGAAGGTGCCGTGCGGGATGGTCGAGAGCGGGATGTAGCGATGCTCATCCTTCTGATCGACCCAAACCGCGTGGCGCTGCGAGAAGGTGCCGCGGCCGACGTCCTGGCCCGAGAGACGGACGCCATAGCCTTCCGAGAGCAGCGAGCCGAAGGCCAGCGCTTCGCCGGTCGCCCAGTCGAAATTCTCGCCCGACGAGAACATCGCACGCTTCGCATCGAGCACGCGGCCCAGCGTCTTGTGGATCTCGAGGTCCGAGGGGACTTCGGTCAGCGTGCGGCCGAGGCTGTCGAACAGTTTCTTCTCGATGCCGGTCTCGACCGAGCGGCGCGCCGTCTCGGCATCGCCCGGAACCGACAGGCCCGACCAGCGGCCGCCGAACCAGTCCGCCTTGTTGGGGAGGTACGACTTGCCCGCTTCGAACTCGCCTTCGAGCAGCAGGTTGAACTGCTTCACCTTCTCATCGACGAAGCCCTGGTCGATCGTGCCTTCGGCGATCAGCTTCTTCGAATAGACGACGCTGACCGACGGATGCTGGCGGATCGCCTTGTACATCAGCGGCTGGGTGAACGAGGGCTCGTCGCCTTCGTTATGGCCGAAGCGGCGATAGCACCACATGTCGATCACGACATCGCGCTTGAAGGTCTGGCGGAACTCGATCGCCATCTTGCAGGCGAAGGTGACCGCTTCGGGATCGTCGCCATTGACGTGGAAGATCGGCGCCTGGACGCCCTTTGCGACGTCCGACGGATAGGGCGAGGAGCGCGCGAACTGCGGGCTCGTCGTGAAGCCGATCTGGTTGTTGATGATGAAGTGGAGGCAGCCGCCGGTGTTGTAGCCGCGGATACCCGAGAAGCCGAGGCACTCCCAGACGATGCCCTGGCCGGCGAACGCGGCGTCGCCGTGCAGCAGCACGGGCAGCGAGCCGGTATGCGCTTCCAGGTCGTTGGCGATCGTCTGGATCGCGCGGGTCTTGCCGAGCACGACCGGATCGGCCGCTTCAAGGTGCGACGGGTTGGCGACCAGCGACATATGGACGCTGATGCCGTCGAACTCGCGGTCGGTGCTGGTGCCGAGGTGATACTTCACGTCGCCCGAGCCGCCGACGTCGTCCGGGTTGGACGAGCCGCCCGAGAATTCGTGGAAGATCGCGCGATACGGCTTCGACATCACGTTGGTGAGCATGTTCAGCCGGCCGCGATGCGCCATGCCGTACACGATCTCGCGCACGCCGAGCTGGCCGCCATACTTGATGATGGCTTCCATCGCCGGGATCATCGCTTCGCCGCCGTCGAGGCCGAAGCGCTTGGTGCCGACATATTTCTTGCCGCAGAACTTCTCCCACTCCTCGGCCTCGATGACCTTGGAGAGGATCGCCTTCTTGCCGTCGGCGGTGAACTGGATGGCCTTGTCCTTGCCCTCCATCCGATCCTGGAGGAAGCGGCGCTCCTCGACATCGGCGATGTGCATGTACTCAAGGCCGACATTGCCGCAGTAATTGGCCTGCAGGATCGCGACGATCTCGCGCACGGTCGCCTTTTCCAGGCCGAGCGTGCCGCCGAGATAGATCGGGCGATCGAGATCGGCGCCGGTGAAGCCGTGATATTCCGGCGTCAGGTCGGCAGGCAGGTCCTGGCGGGCCAGACCGAGCGGATCGAGCGAAGCGGCGAGGTGGCCACGCACCCGGTAGGTGCGGATCAGCAGCATCGCGCGGATCGAATCGCCGGCAGCGCGGGCGATGTCTGCTTCCGACGCGGCCGGGCCGGCCGGCTTGGCAGGGGCAGCGCCGCCCTTGGCGGGCTTGGGCGCGGGCTCCATCTGGGTGGGATCGAGCCCGGCGGTGAGGGCATCTGTCTCGGCGAGCGGCCAGCGCGGGTTCGCCCAGCTGGGGCCCGAGGCCGCATTCTCGAGGCCATCGAAGAACTGCTGCCACTGCGGCTCGACGCCGGTCGGATCCGCCTTGTAGCGGCGGTACATCGTCTCGACGAAGGCGGGGCTCACACCGCCGGCGATCTCGTCGAAGTCCAGGCCCTCATAGCCCATAGTCAATTCCAGTCTGTGTTAGCGCTCCCATTCCGTGAAGGAGATAGGAGCGCGCACGTTACAATTCAGCCCTTGAGCACTTCGACCAGCGTGGAGCCGAGCTCCGACGGGCTGGCCGCGACGCGGATGCCCGCCTCTTCCATCTTCGCGATCTTTTCCTCGGCGCCGCCCTGGCCGCCCGAGACGATCGCACCGGCATGGCCCATGCGGCGGCCCGGAGGCGCCGTGCGGCCCGCGATGAAGCCGGCCATCGGCTTCTTGCGGCCACGCTTGGCCTCGTCGATCAGGAACTGCGCGGCTTCCTCTTCGGCCGAGCCGCCGATTTCGCCGATCATGATCATCGACTTGGTCTCGTCGTCCGCGAGGAACAGCTCGAGCACGTCGATGAAGTTGGTGCCGTTGACGGGGTCGCCGCCGATGCCCACCGCGGTGGTCTGGCCGAGGCCGGCATTGGTGGTCTGGAACACCGCCTCATAGGTGAGGGTGCCCGAGCGCGAGACGACGCCCACCGAGCCCTTCGAGAAGATCGAGCCCGGCATGATGCCGATCTTGCACTCGCCCGGGGTCAGCAGGCCGGGGCAGTTCGGGCCGATCAGGCGCGACTTCGAACCCGAAAGGGCGCGCTTCACCTTGACCATGTCGAGCACCGGAATGCCCTCGGTGATGCAGACGATCAGCGGCACTTCGGCGTCGATCGCCTCGAGGATCGAGTCGGCGGCGAAGGGCGGCGGCACGTAGATGACCGAGGCGTCGGCGCCGGTCTTGGTGACGGCTTCGGTGACGGTGTCGAACACGGGCAAGCCGATATGCTGGGTGCCGCCCTTGCCGGGGGTCACACCGCCGACCATCTGCGTCCCATAGGCGAGCGCCTGCTGGGTGTGGAAGGTGCCGGTCTCACCGGTCATCCCCTGGGTGATGACCTTGGTGTTCTTGTTGATCAGGATGCTCATGCGTTCACTGGGCTCCAGGCGCTTTGGATTCGGTTAGGGAGGAGGAGCGCAGCACGACCCAGCCGCCATAGGCGGCGGCGGTCACGCGAACGTCCTCGCGAGCGGAAGTGGCAACCGACGCACCGACCGCGCTGGCGGTGGGGCGTGCGGAGAGCGGCACGGCGTCCTCGTTCGGCAGGACGAGCTTGCGTGCGGCGGGATAATCCTCGTCGGACAGCGCGTACCACAGCACGATGCAGCTATCGCCGATCGGAGTGTGGCTGGGCTGGGCGGTGGGCGGCAGCAGATAGAGCTGGCCACCGGAGATCCGGTAGATGGTGTTGGGCACCTGCGCCGCGGTGGGCGCGGGCAGCTTCTCGGCCTCGGCGCGCGTCGCGACGGTGCCGGCGCCGAGCGCGCGCTGCGCGGCGGCGGGCAGCGAGGCGAAGGTCATCGGCTCGGCGACGCTCTTGCTCAGCCGCACCGCGCCGCTGATGCAGGCGGCCTGGAACAGCGGCACCGGCTCGGCGGGCGCCGTGGGCGTGGCCTCCTGGGCCATTGCGGGCGCCGGCAACAGCGAAGCCGCGCTTGCACAGGCAAGCGCGGCGATCGCGAGCAGGCCGGAGCGCTGCGCAGTCATGATCAGGCGAGCGAGCCGTCGATCGCCTTGCAGGCGACCAGCAGTTCCTTCACCGCATCGACCGAGACCGTCAGATTGGCCTTGGCCTCGTCCGACAGCTTGACCTCGACGATCTTCTCCACGCCGTCCTTGCCGAACAGCACCGGCACGCCGACGTAGAGATTGTCGACGCCGTACTGGCCGGTCAGGTGCGCGGCAGCCGGCAGGATGCGCTTCTGGTCGTAGAGATAGGCCTCGGCCATCGCGATCGCGCTGGTCGCCGGGGCGTAGAAGGCCGAGCCGGTCTTGAGCAGCGCGACGATCTCGCCGCCGCCACCACGGGTGCGCTTGACGATCTCGTCGATCTTTTCCTTGGTCGAGAAGCCCATCTCGATCAGGTCGGCGACGGGGATGCCCGACACGGTCGAATATTCGAGGACCGGGACCATGGTGTCGCCATGGCCGCCGAGCACGAAGGTGTTCACGTCCTTGACCGACACGCCGAATTCCTCGGCGAGGAAGTGGCTGAAGCGCGCCGAGTCGAGCACGCCGGCCATGCCCACCACCTTGGTGTGCGGCAGGCCCGAGAATTCGCGCAGCGCCCAGACCATCGCGTCGAGCGGGTTGGTGATGCAGATCACGAAAGCGTCGGGCGCATGGGCGGCGATGCCCTCGCCGACGGCCTTCATGACCTTGAGGTTGATGCCGAGCAGGTCGTCGCGGCTCATCCCCGGCTTGCGGGCGACGCCGGCGGTGACGATGATCACGTCGGCGCCCGCGATGTCGGCATAGTCGTTCGAGCCGATGATCTTGGCGTCGAAGCCCTCGACGGGGCCGCACTGCGACAGGTCGAGCGCCTTGCCCTGGGGCACGCCTTCGACGACGTCGAACAGGACGATGTCGCCCAGGCCCTTGAGTGCTGCGAGGTGCGCGAGCGTACCGCCGATGTTGCCGGCGCCAATCAGCGCGATCTTCTTGCGGGCCATGGATACTCCCTATGGGTCTGGTTCAACCGGACACCAGCACGCACGTACCGGCGTGCCGGTGAAAGCGGTGGCGGCTTAGGCCCATAATAGGAGAGTCGCAACCCATGAAAAAGGATGGGCCGCGATTATCTTTGCAACTAATTCGCAACTGCAATAAGGGGTTGCGCCGCCTTGCTCGCGGGCGCGCGGCGCTTCCCCGGCCCCGCGGATCGGGCTCAGCCGCCCTGCATCAGATCCTGGTAGAGCATCAGCGCATTGCCGTCGGGATCGTAGAAGGTGAGCAGCCGGACCATGCCCGGGATATCCTGGATCGGTCCATCCTGCCGCACGCCCGCGGAGTCGAGCACCTTCTGTGCCGCTTCGATGTCGACAACCCCGAAAGTGAGCGTCGCGCCGCCGCCCTGGATCACGCTCTCGCGCTGGGCAAGGCCGACATTGACGCGCGCCACCGGGCTTTCGAACTCGCACCAGGCGATCTCATCGACGCGGTAGAGCAGGTTCATCCCCAGAACGTCGCGATACCAGGCGATGCCGGCGTCGAGATCGGTGACGTTGATTGCGCAGGTCAGGCCGCCATCATAGCCGAGCGCGGCGCGGGCAGGGGCTTCAAGCGTGGTTGCCATCTGGATTCTCCGACTCTATGGTTACATTTATATAGTCGATATGAATTTGGTGATGGAGTCAATTCCCCCTGATCCCGCGCAGCTGCTGCGCACCCTGGAGTCCAATCGCTGGGCGATCCCGGTGCTGGCCCTGCTCCACCGCGAGCAGGGCGCGCGCTTCGCGGTGATGGCACGCGCGTTCGACCTGCCGCACAACAGCCTGTCGCGCTGTCTGGCGTATCTCAGGGAATGCGGCTGGGTGCTGCCCAACCCCGGCCATGGCCATCCGCTGCGCCCCGAATATGTGCTGAGCGATGCCGGCCGCCCGGTCGCGGCATTGTGCGGGCGGATCGAGGAAGCGCGGGCGCGGCTGCGGCTGGGGGCGGGCGACCTGCCGCGCTGGTCGCTGCCGCTGGTTGCCGGGTTGGGGCCGGACTGGACCCGCTTCGGCGCACTCCAGGCGCGGCTGGCCCCGGTCACCCCGCGCGCCCTCTCGACGACGCTCAAGGCAGTGATCGACGAGGAACTGGTCCGCCGCCGGCTCGAGGACCGCTACCCGCCGCTGCCGCTCTATGCGCTGACGAGGAAGGGGCAGGAGCTGGCGGCGGCGCTGGCGGCCTAACGCTCCGCCTTCTCTCGCGCGGCATAGTCATCGGCGAGCACGCCGAACGCCTGCTTGCGCTGGCCGGTCTCCGAGATCAGCCCCTTGCGGTTCCAGCCCTGCTGATAGACCGGGTGCTGGCGGCGCGGGGAGCGGAAGTCCTTGAGGATCCAGGGGCTGAGGCCGCGCAGGAACGGCACCTTGGCCGCCATCTCCAGGGTGCGGCGATAATATTCGGCCTGATATTCCTCGCTGAACTTGTGCGGGGCCGCGGCGCCGTCGTGATAGCCATAGAGCGCATCGGCACCAAACTCGGAGAAGATCAGCGGCTTGGTCACCGGGCTGGCCCAGGTGAAGCTCGGGATCGCGGCGAGCGGGTCATCCGAATACCAGCCATTGTAGGTGTTGATCGCCATCACATCGAGATCGCCGACCAGCGGATCGTTGATCCGCATCTCCTTGCCCTTGCGATCGCTGAGCAGCGCGGCGGTGACGAGCCGGCTGTCGTCGAGCGCGCGGACATCCCCGATCAGCGTGCGGAGGAAGGCGTTGCGGGCGTCCGATACCGGCGTTTCATTGGCGACGCTCCACAGCACGATCGCAGCGCGGTTGCGGTCGCGGCGGATATTCTCGGCGATCATCCGGCGCGCGGTCGCGAGCGTATCGGCATTGCCCCAGGCGACGCGCCAATAGACCGGCACTTCGCTCCATACGAGCAGGCCCATCTCGTCGGCGAGGCGGGTGGTGCCCTCGTCATGCGGATAATGCGCCAGGCGCACGAAATTGCCGTGCAGACCCTGCTTGATCTCGGAGAACAGCGCCCGCGCGGCGGCGGGGCTCATCGCACGGACGGGATCCTTGCCGAGCTCCTCCTCGTGCATCGAGATGCCGCGCAGGAAGATCGACTTGCCGTTGAGCAGGATCCGGTCGCCCTGCACTTCGATCGTACGGAAGCCGACGCGATCGGCGAAGCGGTCCGCGCCAGAGGCGATCTCGACGTCGTAGAGCTTCGGATTCTCCGGAGACCAGCGCTGCAGCCCGCGCGGCGTCGGCAGGCTGGCGCTCCATCTGCCTTCGCCATCGGTACGCCCTTCGAGCGTGGCGCCGAGCGCGGGGATGGCGAGGCGGATCGGTGCGTTCGCGGCCTGCGACCCGAGCAGTTGCGCCGAGACTGCGATGCGGCCGTCCTTGCCGAGCCGTACGAACGCATCGTCCACGAACGTCTCGGGCACGGTGACCAGGCGCACCGAGCGGGTGATGCCGCCATAGGTCTCCCAGTCGGTGACCGGCGGCGGCACGTCGCTGTCGGTGCGGGCGGAATCGACGCCCACGGTGATCTGGTTGCTGCCCGGGCGCAGCCTGTCGGTCACGTCGAAGGCGAAGGGGGTGAAGGCGCCGACATGCTTGCCGACCGGCTTGCCGTTGAGGAACACGCTGGCGGCGTAATCAGCGCTGCCGAAGCGCAGATAGACGCGCTTGCCCGGGGTGACCGGCGTGTAGTCGAAAGTCCGCTGGTACCAGACCAGGCCCTGATAATAGCGCATCTCCGGGGCATGACCGATCCAGCTGCCGGGCAGGTGCGTGATCGCCGAGCGCTGCATGTCGAACTCGAACAGCGCGGTCGGGCGCTTCTCGGCTTCCTCGGCCTGGATCTTGTCCTGGTAGCGCGCGGTGCTTTCCGAAGGCGGACCGCCATGAAAGCCCGCGACGCCATCGCGATAGGGATCGACCGACCAGTGCCAGGCGCCGTCCAGGCTCTGGCCCGGGCGAAGGTCGGCCGCGACCAGGGTCTGCGCCGAAGCGCTCATGGGTGCCAGTAACGCCACAAGCGCGAACCCGATCAGGCGCATAGTCTCTCCCTATTTTGCTTTTGCGGGGAGCCTATCGCGGGTCAGGCCATTCGGCCAGACCAATATATCGGGATTGGTTGCTTCTGCTCCGCCCCCCTCCCTGGAAGGGAGGGGGGCTTGCATACGGATGCTCGCCCTATTGCTCGCCGTGGCCCTCGGCCAGGTAGGTATCCGAGCGCATTTCCATCAGGCGGCTGACGGTGCGGTCGAACTCGAAGCGGCCGTCGCCCGTCTCGTACAGGTCCTGTGGCTCGGCATCGGCGGCGGCGAGCAGCTTGACCTTGTGCTCGTAGAGCGCGTCGATCAGCGTAACGAAGCGCGCCGCCTCGTTGCGGTTCTCCGGCCCCAGCTTGGGGATGCCGACCAAGATCACCGTGTGGAAGCGCCGGGCGATGGCGAGATAGTCGGCGGCGCCGCGCGCCTCGCCGCACAGCCGCTTGAACGAGAAGACGGCGACGCCCTTCAGGCATTTCGGCACGTGCAGCTCGCGCCCGCCCTGCACCGGCAGCTCGCAGGTCGGGACATGGGCGCGGTCCTCGACCGGATAATCGGTGAGGCGGAAGAACGCTTCGGAGAGCTGCCTGGTCGCTTCTGGTCCGTTCGGCACCAGCCAGGTATCCATCCGCCCCAGGCGATCGAGCCGATAGTCGGTCGGGCCGTTCAGCGTCAGCACGTCCATCTTCGCCTCGATCAGCTCGATGAAGGGGATGAACAGCTGGCGGTTGAGCCCATCCTTGTAGAGATCGCGCGGCGCCCGATTTGAGGTGGCGACCATGGTGAGGCCGTGGCCCATCATCTCGGTGAACAGGCGCGAGAGGATCATCGCGTCGGCGGGGTTGTTGACCACCATCTCGTCGAAGGCGAGCAGGCGGGTGTCCTCGACCATCGCATCGGCGACCGCGACGACGGGATCGCGCGTGTCCTTCTTGCGCTCTTCGTTGAGCCGCTCATGCACTTCGAGCATGAACTCGTGGAAATGGACGCGGCGCTTCCGGCGGATGTTCACCGTCTCGTAGAAAAGGTCCATCAGCATCGACTTGCCGCGGCCGACGCTGCCCCAGATGTAAAGCCCGCGCGGCGGCTCGGGCAGGCGGCCGAGTGCGCGCCACAGGATGCTGCCCTTTTTCGGCACCGCCTCCAGTTCGCCGGCGAGGCTGTTCAGCCGTTCGGCGGCGGCGGCCTGTTCGGGGTCGGGGCGAAGCTCGCCCGCGGCAACGAGGGCACGGTATTTCTCGATTACGCTGGTCATGATCTGGGCGGGGGCGAACTCTTGCGGATGGTGCCGAGGAAGCTGGCGACGGTCACGTCGCCCTGGCGGACCACGCCGCGCAGGAAGAGCATCCGGCCGGTCTCGCGCAGCAGGTCGATCTCGGCTTCGGTATCGGTGCCGATCGCACCGCCGGCGATGAACTGGATCGACATGTCGACGGTGGAGGCGGGGCCGGCGAGTACGCCCAGCCCGCGCGCGGCGGCGAACAGCGCCATGTCGATGAAGCCGGCCAGCGCGCCGCCATGGATATGATCGCGCAAATTGGAGTGCTGGCGCTCGAAGCGGTGGCGGACCAGCGCAGTGCGCTCACCGCTCGCCTTCACCGAAAGTGAGCCGATGAAGCTGTTGAACCGGCCCTGGTCCAGAATCTGCCAGCGCTTCCAGCCCGGCAGGTCCGGATCATCTTCGTAGAAGAAATGTTCGGGGCCGGGCTGGTTCACAGGATCAGAGCGTGCGCTCGGCTTCCATCTTCTTGATCTCGGCGATCGCCTTGCCCGGGCTCAGGCCCTTCGGGCAGACGTTCGAGCAGTTCATGATCGTGTGGCAGCGATAGAGGCGGAACGGATCCTCGAGATTGTCGAGGCGTTCGCCGGTCATCTCGTCGCGCGAGTCGGCCAGCCAGCGATAGGCCTGGAGCAGGATCGCCGGGCCGAGGAACTTGTCGCTGTTCCACCAGTAGCTCGGGCACGAGGTCGAGCAGCAGGCGCACAGGATGCACTCGTACAGGCCGTCGAGCTTCTCGCGGTCGGCCGGCGACTGGAGGCGCTCCTTGCCCGAGGGCGTGGTCGACACGGTCTGCAGCCACGGCTTGATCGAGGCGTACTGCGCATAGAAGTGGGTGAAGTCAGGGACGAGGTCCTTGATCACGTCCATGTGCGGCAGCGGGGTGATGCGGATGTCGCCCTTGATGTCCTCGATCGCGGTGGTGCAGGCGAGGCCATTGCGCCCGTCCATGTTCATCGAGCACGAGCCGCAAATGCCTTCGCGGCACGAGCGGCGGAAGGTCAGCGAGCTGTCCTGCTCCGACTTGATCTTGATGAGCGCGTCGAGGACCATCGGGCCGCATTCGTCGAGGTCGATCTCGAACGTGTCGTAGCGCGGATTCTCGCCCGAATCCGGATCGTAGCGGTAGATCTTGAACTTCTTGACGTTCTTCGCGCCCGGGTCCGCCTTGTGCTCCTTGCCCTTGGTGGAGATGCGGCTGTTCTTGGGAAGGCGGAATTCGGCCATCGAGGGGTTCCTTATGCTTGGCCGCGCGATAGCCAATCGAACCGCCGGGCTCAACCTCTCAGATGATATCAAGCACCAGACCGAGCGAACGGGCCTCTTCCGCCTCGATATACCAGTTGGCCGGCGCGCGCTCGGCGAGGGATTCGAAACGCACGCTTGAGCCGGCAATGATGGCGCGGAAACCCTCCTCCTCGATCCGCACCGATTCCTCGATCTCGTGCAGCTTGGCCTTGAGGCTGGCGACCTGCATGCGCAGCGGTCCGGACAGATCGAGCGTCGACTGGATCTGGCGCTCATGGATCATCAACCGGGTGCCGCGGGTGAGGAAGCGCTTGTCGGCGGGGAAGGCGGCCATGAAGGTCGCGCCGGCGGAGTAGACGGCGACCTTGCCGAGGAAGAGCGTCTCGCGGCCAGAATAGTCGCGCAGCAGGCGGATCTCGTCGCCCATCAGCCGGGCGACTTCGGGATCGCCGCCGAGCGTGGAAAGCGAGACGACGAGGCTGCCTTCGCGCGGGGCGGCGGCGAGCTGTTCGCGGAAGCTGGCATACATCGCCTGGTCGACCGGGCCGGACAGGGCGACGTGCGGACGGGCGAGCAGCGGGTAGCGCGCGGCCTGGCCGTCGTCCTGCGGGGTGGCGGGGGAGTCGATCGCGTCGGTCATCGCCGCGGTAACTTCCGCGATCGGATCGGGTTCCAGTGGCGCGGGCGGAAGCGTGGGGGCCGCGGGCCGGGGTGCGATTACCCGGCGCCGAGCTTCGCGCCGCTCGACCCAGCGACGGACCAGGAAGGCGAAGCCGAAGGTGATCAGCAGGCCGAGCCCGACCTGGAGCACGCGATTGCGGAAGCCGCCGGGAAGCGCCTTCTGGATCGCCGCGGGGATCTGGTGTTCCAGATCGCCCGGGATCAACCGCTCCAGAAGGGTTTCCTCGGCTGCCATGCTATCCGCCGCGTTTGAGCATGTCGGTCGCCGGGCGGCCGACGGGTGGGGTATCCGTTTGCGGCATGCGCGCCTCGAGCGGGGCGAGCCAGGTCGCGACGTCCGCGCCGATCGTCACTTGCGGGTTGGACGGCATGACGCGCGCCATGCTTTCCCAGTCGTTGATCAGCATGCGCGCCTCGTCCGATGCCTTTTCGAGCGGCTGGCCCTTGCGCAGCGCATGGTTGATCATCGCATCGCCGAAGAAGGTCCAGTCATTGTCCGCCTGGCAGCCGAACGAGGTCCGGTCGGACGACGCAGCGGTGAACAGCGCGGTGGTGGGGCTGGAGAGCGGGCTGACGAAGATGCCCGAATAGCAGGCCGAGAGGATCAGCAGCCGGTTCTTGATGCCGAGTTCGTCGAGGAGGGATTCGAGCCGCCGGGGGCTGAGGATGCCATAGCCCTCGTCGCCGTCATGATAAGCGATGCCAACCTTGGCGCCGTGGCTCGTGGTGTAGAGGACGAGGACGTCCTGCTCCTTGTCCATCACCTCGGCGATGCGGGCGAGGGCGAGGGTCAGGCTGGTCAGCGACCCGTTCGGCAGCTCGCTCGGCATGGCGCCGGCGGTGCCGCCCAGCACGATCGTCCGGCCGGCGGCATCGAAGCGGCGCGAAAGCACCTTGCCGGCCTCGCGCGCCTCGCGCCCGAACACCGGATCGCTGTCGAGCGCGACCGAGACGACATAGGCGTCGACCAGCGTCTTGCGCTGCGGCTGGAGCGCGTTGAGCGCGACGTTGAGCTTGCGGGTATCGGCGAGCATCGCCCTGGCCGAGCGCCCGCGCTGGAGCTCGGGGCCGGGATCGAGCCCTTCGATGCCGTCGGGCCCGGAGACCATCCCCGGCCAGTCCGCCTTGTGCTCGGGCGCCTTGTACTGGGCGGCGGCGGGCGTGACGGCGAGCGCGGCAACCGCCGCAAGCATGGCGAACGCGATACGCATGGGCAGGCGAGAACCCCCGATTTAGTTAACGACCACTCTCGCGGGTGCGAGAGCGGTGTCAAGCCATCTGGGGAGCGCCGTGCCTCAATGCCAGATGGCGGTGAGCGGATAGACCGCGATCAGCCAGGCCAGGCAGGCGATGACGATCCGCCGGTCCCGCGCCGCGATCGCGAGCAGGATCACCGGGAAGAAGGACCAGGTGAGGACGAAGAGCCGGAACGTGAACATGCCCTTTGTGCCGGCCAAACCGATCGTCGTCGCAATCAGCGCGATATTGCAGAGCAGCACGGCGGACAGCACCTTGCCGCGGTGCCGGTCGAAATAAAGGTCGAGATCGCCCCATTCCTCGGGATCGTCGGGGAAGATCAGCGAGGCGGCGACATAATAGACCGCGGTCACCAGGAAACCGCAGAACAGCACCGGCCAGTTGAGCGGCAGCAGATCGCGCAACGCCCAGCCATACATCCAGAAGGACACGACGTCGCAGGAGACGAAGACCCCGAGCAGGATGGTCGCCCAGCCGATCCGCACCTTGTGGCTGGCCTTGAGCGCGCGGGAGAGCCCGCCAAGCCCCTCGGCAAGCGCGAGGCCGAGCAGCAGCCCGAAGAAACTGAAGATGAATTCGAATGCGCTCATTGGTGCCCCCTTGTTGGTTCACTTTCGTGGGGGGCTGGGCGGTGTCAAGCGCCCGAGAGCGGCACCGGCGATGTCGAAGGGGAAGACTGCATCGGCGCGCTCCATTGCGTCGCAGCCAGTCTGGCGGTGCATGATCGCCGTTCAAAAGGAGCTATTGTGCAGACGACAAGAAAAGGGCCCGCTCGCGCCTGGCGAACGGGCCCTTTCGGAAACCGCTGTCGAGGGATCAGTACACCCGCTTCTTCGGCTTGATGTACTCGATCTCGTCGGTGAGCGTGTAGTCGTGGACCGGGCGGTAATCGATGTTCGTCGCGCCGCCCTTGCCGCCCCAGCCCTCGAAGGTGGCGACGGTGTGCTTCATCCAGTTCTTGTCGTCGCGCTCGGGGAAGTCCTCGTGCATGTGCGCGCCGCGGCTTTCCTTGCGGTTGGCGGCGCACTCGATGGTGACGACGGCCTGGCCGATCAGGTTGTCGAGCTCAAGCGTCTCGACCAGGTCGGTGTTCCAGATCAGCGAGCGGTCCTGGATGCCCACATCCTGGAAGCCCTTATAGACTTCCTTCATGTGCTCGACGCCTTCCGCCAGCAGCGCGCTGTCGCGGAACACGGCGCAGTGGCGCTGCATCGTCTTCTGCATGTCGGCGCGGATCTGCGCGGTGGGCTTTTCGCCCTTGGCGTTGCGGAAGTGATCGAGGCGGCCGAGCGCGAACTCCTCCGAACCCTTGGGAAGCTCGTTGTGCTTCATGCCGGGCTTGAGCAGCTCCTTGAGGCGGAGACCGGTGGCGCGACCGAACACGACGAGGTCGATCAGCGAGTTGGAGCCGAGGCGGTTGGCGCCGTGGACCGACACGCAGGCCGCTTCGCCGACCGCGAACAGGCCGGGGACGACCGAGTCCGGATCGCCGTCCTTATTGCGGACGACTTCGCCGTGATAGTTCGTGGGGATGCCGCCCATATTATAGTGGACGGTCGGCACCACCGGCAGCGGCTGGCGGGTCAGGTCGACGCCGGCGAAGATCTTGCCGGTCTCGGTGATGCCCGGCAGGCGCTCGTGCAGGATCTTCGGATCGATATGGTTGAGGTGAAGGAAGATGTGATCCTTCTCCTTGCCGACGCCGCGGCCCTCGCGGATTTCCATCGCCATCGAGCGCGCGACGACGTCGCGGCTGGCAAGGTCCTTGGCCGACGGGGCATAGCGCTCCATGAAGCGCTCGCCCTCGGAGTTGGTCAGGTAGCCGCCTTCACCGCGCGCGCCCTCGGTGATGAGGACGCCGGCGCCGTAGATGCCGGTCGGGTGGAACTGGACGAACTCCATGTCCTGCAGCGCGATACCCGCGCGCAGCGCCATGCCGTTGCCGTCGCCGGTGCAGGTGTGCGCCGAGGTCGCCGACTGGTAGACGCGGCCGCCGCCGCCGGTGGCGAGCACCACGGCATGCGAACGGAAGCGGTGGATCGAGCCGTCTTCCATGCACAAGGCGATCACGCCGCGGCAGGCGCCATCTTCCATGATCAGGTCGAGCGCGAAATATTCGACGTAGAAGTCGGCGTCATACTTCAGGCTCTGCTGGTAGAGCGCGTGGAGCATGGCGTGGCCGGTACGGTCCGCCGCGGCGCAGGTGCGCTGCACGGGCGGGCCTTCGCCCATGTTCTGCATGTGGCCGCCGAACGGGCGCTGGTAGATCGTGCCATTGTCGTTGCGGCTGAACGGCACGCCGGCATGCTCGAGCTCATAGACCGCGGCCGGAGCCTCGCGGACCATGTACTCGATCGCGTCCTGGTCGCCGAGCCAGTCGGAGCCCTTGACGGTGTCGAACATGTGCCACGACCAGTGATCGGGCGTGTTGTTGCCGAGGCTCGCCGCGATGCCGCCCTGGGCGGCGACGGTGTGCGAGCGGGTGGGGAACACCTTGGTGATGCAGGCGGTCTTCAACCCGGCCTCGGCGCAGCCCATGGTGGCGCGCAGGCCCGAACCGCCGGCGCCGACGACGACGGCATCATAGGTGTGGTCGATGATCTTGTAGGCGGACATCAGAGCGCAGCTCCTGCCGTGAAGGCGATCTTGAGAATCGAGAAGATGGCGAGCGTGCCGGTCGTCAGCGTGAAGAAGTTCAGCAGCACCATCAGCACGATGTGCACTTCGTCATGGATATAGTCTTCGATCACCACCTGCAGGCCGAGGCGGAAGTGATAGAAGGTGGCGATGACGAGCAGGATCAGCGGCACCGCGACCTGGGTCTGGGCCAGCCAGTGGCGGACCGTCTCGAAATCATAAGCCGGCAGCAGCGCGACGCTGAGCACGAACCACAAAGTGAGGATCAGGTTGGCGCCGCCGGTCAGCCGCTGGTGCCACCAGTGATGCGCGCCTTCCTTGGCGGAGCCGAGGCCGCGGACCTTGCCGATGCTGGTGCCGTTACCCATTGGTCTTACCCCAGATGATGAAGCCCCAGAAGGCGATGGTGAGGAGGATCGCGGCGACATAGGTCAGCAGCGCGGTCGTCTTGTTGGCCTTGAGCTCGAAATTGGCGCCCTGGTCCAGGAAGAAGTGGCGCACGCCGGTGCTCAGGTGCTGGAAGAAGGAGTAGGTAAGGCCGATTCCGAAGACATAGCCGACGATGTTGAGCGCGCCGGACTTCACCGTGAACACGTCGAGGAAGCAGGCATAGGCCGCCGGGCCGGAAGCCAGCGCGACAAGCCACCAGACGAACAGGATCGTCCCCACGGTCGCCAGCCCGCTGCCGGTGACGCGGTGCGTGATCGAGGCCGCCATCGATGGGCCCCATTTCCAGATCGACATATGCGGCGACAGGGGTCGCGCGGTGTTGCGCACATTGGCCAAGATTGAAGTCCTTCCTCGGTCGGTGCCCGTCTCCTTAGTCCGCATGTCGCCGGATGCAAGCTGGCATGCGCAACATCGGGCCTTGACTAACCCGGTCTTAACCAGTTCGCCCGCATATCGCGGAGCAAGTGGCCGATCGTCCCGCGGCCGCACAGGGGACTGTTCCGTGACCAACGCCGTTTCGTCCGAAGACCTGCCCATGCCGGGCACCGTAGCCGCCCGCATCGATGAGCGCGCGCGCCTGCGCATCTTCGATATCGAAGGATCGCTCACCGCTTCCGGTCGGGCCGCCTGGGAAGCGCTGGAGCCCGAGATCCGCGCGGTTTCCGAAGCCTATTGGCATCAGTGGCTGCGCTGCTTCGCCGATGAGCGCAACTGGGCGCCCGACGACACGCAGAAGATGATCGATGTCGGCGTGGTCTTCCTCAAGAACCGTTTCCTCGATCCCGAAGGCCGTGCCTGGATCGAGTCGATCGAGCGTTCGGTCGCCGCTGCCTATGCCGCCAATGTGCCGCCGATGGCGCTGCTTTCGATGATCAGCGCGAGCGACCGGGCGGCGCTCGAGATCCTGATCCGCCGCGTCGGCGCCGAGAATGCGCGACTCGCCGGGCTGATCGACACGCTGATGCGGCTGTCGGCGCTGGAAGGCGACATCACGGTCGAGATCTACAACATGTACCGCGAACACAGCGCCCAGGCGGCGCGCGACCGGCTCGCCGAGGATTTCCGCGATTCGATCGGCGGCACCGTCCAGCGCGCCTCGCGCGAAGGCGAGCAGCTCCGCGTCCAGGCCAGCCACACCTCCGCTTCGGCGCGCGGGATGCTGGGCAAGGCGTCGGAAGTCGCCGCTGCGGCCGAGCAGTCGGCGGTGGCGATGCGCGAGGCGGCACAGACCGCCGCGGGCCTGATCCGCGCGATCGAGGACGCGCGCATGGAAGTCGAGGCGGCGGCGGGTATCGCCACGCGCGCTTCGAGCCAGGCGACCGATGCGGTGGGCATGAGCGAAGCGCTCAGCGACCACGCCAAGTCGATTGAATCGATCCTCGGCCTGATCCGCGACATTGCCGGCCAGACCAACCTGCTCGCGCTCAACGCGACGATCGAGGCGGCTCGTGCCGGTGATGCCGGCCGTGGCTTCGCGGTGGTCGCGCAGGAAGTGAAGAGCCTGGCCAACCAGACCGCCCGCGCCACCGACGACATCGCCGCCAAGATCGCGGCGATCCAGTCGGCGACCAAGAGCACGGTCGAGACCAATGCCTCGATCCGCTCGACGGTGACCGAGGTGCAGGAAAGCGCCAACCGCATCCGTGTCGCGATGGAAGTTCAGGCGCAGACCGTGACCGCGATCACCGCGGCGGTCGACGAGACGGCGCTAGCCGCCGACTCGATGTCCGCCACGATCGGCGCGATCCGCGAGGATACCGAAGCCGTGGCGAGCGAGATCGACCGGGTCGGCCAGGGCTTTGCCGCGCTCGAGGGGCAACTCGGCAGCCTGAAGGGCAGCGCCAGCGATTTCATCGCCAAGGTCGCGGCCTGAGGGGGAGGACATGATGGTAGTTGCACGCGAACCCGGCCGCTGGAGCGGCGGCATGCGGACGGTGGAGGACCATCGCCGCGAATATGACTGGGATGGTGCGATCGAAGCGGGCTGCCGCGAGATCGTCACGCTGATCGGCCATCGCCAGCGCGAGATCGCCGAGGGCTTCTGGGTCCATTTCAAGGCGATGCCGGCGAGCCAGGCAATGCGCGACGTGTTCGACGATCCCGCGCTCTACGAAGCGCAGGTCGCCAACGGCACGCGCTACGGCACGGTGAAGTTCGAGAAGCCGTTCAGCGAGGAATGGGTCGAGATGGTGTGCGCCTATGCCACCCAGACCTATGCCGCGGGCATTCCGCTGCCGGCGGTGGTGGCTGCCTTCTCCTATGCCCATAGCGCGACGATGCGCGCGCTGCGCGAGGCGCTGCCCGGCGATGCCGAGAAGCTGGGGCGTCTCTGCGACGTCGTCCAGCGCATGGCGATGGCCGAGGCCGACCTGATGGCCGGCCATCTCGGTGCGCGCGACGCGGCCTATGCCGATCAGGCGCGCCGCGACCGTTCGCAGAAGTTCAAGGCGAGCATCGCCGAGTCGATCGAAGGGGCCACCGGCCTCGCCAACCGCATCCGGGTGCAGGCGCAGGGCGCCTCGGGCTCGGCGCGCGGCATGCTGGGCAAGGCGTCGGAAGTCGCCGCTGCGGCCGAGCAGTCGGCGGTGGCGATGCGCGAAGCGGCGCAGACCGCTGCGGGCCTGATCCGCGCGATCGAGGACGCGCGCATGGAAGTGGAAGCGGCGGCGGGTATCGCCACGCGGGCTTCGAGCCAGGCGACCGATGCGGTGGGCATGAGCGAAGCGCTCAGCGACCACGCCAAGTCGATCGAATCGATCCTCGGCCTGATCCGCGACATTGCCGGCCAGACCAACCTGCTCGCGCTCAACGCGACGATCGAGGCGGCCCGTGCCGGTGATGCCGGCCGTGGCTTCGCGGTGGTCGCGCAGGAAGTGAAGAGCCTGGCCAACCAGACCGCCCGCGCCACCGACGACATCGCCGCCAAGATCGCGGCGATCCAGTCGGCGACCAAGAGCACGGTGGAGACCAATGCCTCGATCCGCTCGACGGTCAGCGAAGTCCAGGCAAGTGCCAACCGCATCCGCGGCGCGATGGAAATCCAGGCGCAGACCGTCACTGCGATCACCGCGGCAGTGGACGAGACCGCGCTAGCCGCCGACTCGATGTCCGCCACGATCGGCGCGATCCGCGAGGACACCAAGTCGGTGACGCACGAGATCGACACGCTCCAGAAGGACGTCGCCGAAGTCGACGACCGCCTCCACAAGCTGCGCACCGCCGCGGAGAGCTTCTCCAGCAGCGTAGCGGCCTAGAACTTCGTCATTCCCGTGAAGGCAGGGATCCAGGGGCAAGCAGGACAGCACTTGCTACTCTGGACCTCCGCCTCCGCGGGGATGACGGGGACCGGGCGAAGCGCTACGCAGGCGCATGGCCACCCATATCCTCCTCACCGGCGCGAGCCGCGGCATCGGTGCCGCGATCGCCGAGAGCTTCAAGAACGATAATGTCCGCCTGATCGGCCAGGGCACGCGAAGCGGCATGCCCGCCGACTTCGCCGATCCCGCCGCCCCCCAGGCACTTTGGGCGAAGGCGCTTGATGCGCTGGACGGCCGGATCGATGTGGTCATCAACAATGCCGGCGTGTTCGAGAGCAACCCGCTCGACATCGATCACGACGACTGGGTGGCGAACTGGGAGCGGACGATGCGGGTGAACCTCACCGCCTCGGCCGAGCTCTGCCGTCTCGCCATCTGCCACTGGCAGGCCGAGGGGCGCCCCGGCCGCATCGTCAACATGGCGAGCCGTGCAGCGTATCGCGGCGACAGCCCGGCGCACTGGCATTATGCCGCCTCCAAGGCGGGCATGGTCGGCATGACCAAGAGCATCGCGCGCGGCTATGCGCGCCAGGGCATCCTCGCCTTCGCGATCTGCCCGGGCTTCACCATGACCGGCATGGCCGACGAGTATCTCGCCAGCCGCGGCGGCGAGAAGCTGCTCGCCGACATCCCGCTCGGCCGGGTGGCGGATACCGACGAAGTGGCGGTGCTCGCCCGCTTCTGCGCGCTTTCCGCGCCGCCTTCGATGACCGGATCGGTGCTCGACATCAACGGAGCCAGCTATGTCCGATAGCCCGCCGGTCGAAGCCCCCAAGCCGTGGCGTCCGTCGTTCGGCGGCCAGATGGGGGCGCTGGTGATCGGTGCGCTGGCGATGATCGGTGCGATCGTCGGGTTGCTGGCGATCGTGATGGCCGTGGCGATGTTCTACGATGGCCCCCGCCACCGGGAAGCGCCGGCGCAGGTGGAGGCCAAGGCCGCCAACGAAGTGTTCGCGGTCTCGGAAGTCACGCCGCTGCGCGGCATCAATCTCACCGAGATCGTGATCGCGACCGAGCGTTCGATCGGACGGGGTGGCGGGAGCTATTCGGCCGGCGAACCCGCGGACGATCGCAACGTTATCCTGCTCGACAAGGCCAGCGGCGCGAGCCGGAAGATTCTGCCCGACAACAGCCGGCGGATCCTCGAGCGCCAGTATCTTGCCGGGGCCTCCGGCGGTGACGCGGCGCAGAAGAAGCCCGAGCCGCCCTTCGCTTACTATCTGTTCCGCGTCCGCGCGCAGGGCGGCAAGGAGGATGTGCTGGTCGGCGATCTCGCCACCGGGCGCCAGGCCTTCCTGCTCACCGGCCTGGATGGGGTGGACAAGATCTGGATGCAGAGCCCGACGCGCGTCGCATTGCTGATGCGCCAGGGCCGCAAGTTGCAATATCGCGCGATCGAGATTCCCGCCCTCAAGGTGGTCGTCGCGCGCCCTGTGGAGATTGATTGATGTCGAGCTGGAAGCTCATCCTGCCCTGCACCCGCGCCGAGGCCGAGGCGATCGACGCCGATGACGAGGCGGTGTTCCAGATCGAGCCGTCGCCGGTGCTGCTCACCAGCGAAGTGATCGCGGACGATCCGCTTGCGTGGCAACTCGAGGCCTATTTCGACTCCAAGCCGAACAGCGCCGCGCTTGCCGCGGTGCAGTCGCTGGCGCCCAGCTCCAGAGGCGTGAAGGCTGTCGCCGAGAAGATCCGTGACGCCGATTGGGTAACGCTCAGCCAGGCAGGGATCGAGCCGGTCCAGGCCGGCCGCTTCTATGTCCACACCGCCACCAACAAGGGCAAGGTGCCGACCGGGGCCAAGACGTTTCGCATCGATGCCGGCCTCGCCTTCGGCACGGGTACCCACGAGACCACCTCGGGTTGCCTGATCGCGCTCGACCGGCTCAAGGCCGAGGGCAAGCGCTTCGAGAACATCCTCGACGTCGGCACCGGCACCGGGCTGCTCGCCTTCGCCGCATTGCATCTCTGGCCGCGCGCCTATGCCACCGCCTCGGACATCGATCCGCGCGCAGTCGAGGTCACGGCCGAGAACGCCGATATCAACCGCGTGCCGCTCGGCGGCGGGCAGGGCGCACTGGCGCTCGCAGCCGCCGCCGGCGTCGAGCATCCGCTGCTGCTCGGCCGGGCACCCTATGATCTCGTCATCGCCAATATCCTCGCTGGCCCGCTGGTCGAGCTGGCGCCGAGCCTGGGTGCGGTGCTGGCCGAGGGCGGCACGCTGATCCTGGCGGGGCTGCTGGGGACCCAGGCCGAGACCGTGGCCCAGGCCTATCGCCGCCAGGGGCTTCGCCTGGTCAACCGCACCGATCGCGGCGACTGGCCGACGCTGACGCTCACCAAGCGTGTGCGCTACGGCACCGAGCGCGTGACCCGCCTCAGCCGCGGCAAGGGCGAGGCGCCGGGCTTCGGCAGCTGGTAGTACGCTAGCCTACCTGCATTCCTTCTGGTTCCCCGGCGTTCGCCGGGGAGCAGTTAGTTGGAGTCTGTCCCGTCCGGCTTGCGGATCGAGACGGTGCCATAGGTCATGAACACGTGCGTGCTGCCCGCCGGCCCGCGATAGCCGCCCTGCGCGCCGGCCAGGTGGCAGGCCAGCGCGGTGAAGGTCCAGGCATCGGTCTCGTCGGTCTGAATCTTGCGCGTGGTCAGCGCCGCCAGCCCATATTGCTCGCCGAATTCCAGCACGCGCCGCGCGTCATGCGAGGCCGACTCGGGTACCGACGGGTGATCCCAGCCCCATAGCCAGCTGCCGTCGAGCGTGTTGAACGTGCCGATCACCTGCACCGGCGCGGTGATCTCCCAGCCCTTGTCGTTGGTGAAGCTGATCGTGCCGGCATCGAGATCGGCTTCCCAGGTGCCGCCCTCGCCCAGGCCCCAGGTCGCCATCGCGAACTCGGTCTTGAGCTTCAGCTCCTCCTCGGCCCGGGCAAGGGTCAGGTCCGGCTCGGGCAGCGCCTCCGCTTCCGGCGCCGGCCTGCCGCCGCCGAACAGCTTCCTGAGGAAACCGACCATCAGGCAGCCTTGCCCTTCGCATATTCCTGCGTGCCACTGGTGATGACATCGTCCCCCGGCAGGATCTCTGCGATCGGAATGTCCGGCTTGCCGATGATCTCGTCATAGAGCGGCGCGAAATCGGTCTCGACCGTCTGACGCAACAGCTCGCCGAAGCTGGGGATAACGAAATAATTCTGCTGGAAGTCGTCGATCCGATAGTCGGTCTGCATCACCCGCTTCATGTCGAAGCCGATGCGGTTGGGGCTGGCGCTCTCCAGCGAGAAGACGCTTTCGGCCGAGGATGAGACGATGCCGGCGCCGTAGATGCGCAGATCGTCATCCTCGCGGATCAGCCCGAACTCCACCGTGTACCAGTAGAGCCGGCCGAGCTGCTTCAACGCGCCCAGCTCGAGCGCGCGGTTGCCGCCGCGGCCATAGGCTTCGAGATAATCGGCGAACACCGGATCGGCGAGCATCGGCACATGGCCGAACACGTCGTGGAAGACGTCCGGCTCCTGGATATAGTCGAGCTGGTCGGGCCGGCGGATGAAGTTGCCGGCGACGAAGCGGCGATTGGCCATATGATCGAAAAACACATTGTCGGGTACCAGGCCCGGCACCGCCACCACCTGCCAGCCGGTCAGCTTCATCAGCCGCTCGGACAGCTCTTCGAAATTCGGGATGCCCGATTCGGACAGGCGCAGCGCGTCCAGGCCGTTGAGATAGGCCTGGCTCGCGCGGCCGGGCAGCAGCTTCGCCTGGCGCTCATAGAGCTTGTCCCAGGTAGCGTGTTCCTCGGCCGTATAGGCCTGCCAGTTCTGCGGGATCGTCCAGTCTGCCGACGCGCCTTCGGGCGGACGGTCGAGTACATGCGTGTCTTGCGCCATGGATCTGACATAGCATGGTGCGGGGCGGACGTGAAATGGGGAGGGCGGTGTTGCGGATATTGCTGCGGCTGGCGGGAGCGCTGGTGCTGGTGGTCGTGCTCTATCTCTCGGCCGCCGGACTTGGTGCCGGACTGGCAGTGAATGGCGGGCGCGAGCCGGTGGCCGCGGGCGTGCGAATCTATGTCGCCGACAATGGCGCGCATACCGATCTGATCCTGCCCGCCGCCGCCTTCCGCGATGTCGCCAGGCCCGAGCATCTCGCCGATCCGCGCTACGGCGCCGAGCCGTACATGGCGTTCGGCTGGGGCAATCGCGATTTCTATCTGCACACCGCCCGGTGGAGCGACCTCAACCTGTGGCGCACCGCCAAGGCGCTGGCCGGGGTCGGATCGACCGTGCTCCATGTCGCGCATATCCCCGAGCCGCGCGTCGGCGGGCCGGTCCGCGCGCTGGTGCTGAGCAAGGAGGAATATCGCCGGCTGGTGGAATATGTCCGCGGCACCTTCGCGGCCGGGCCGGTGGTGCGCGGTTATGGCGGGCGCGACGCCTTCTACAGCGCAAAGGGCGGCTATAGCGCTATCAACACCTGCAACGAGTGGACCGGGCGGGGCCTGCGCAAGGCAGGAGTGCGCATGGGGGTCTGGACGCCGCTGCCCTGGGGGGTGATGCTGTGGCTATGATACCGAGGACCGCCGCCGATCCGCCGCCCAGGCTCACGCTTGCGATCGAGCCGGCGCGCGCCGCGCTCAACATCGCCGAGCTCGTGGGTTTCCGCCTCGCCGGACTTCCTCGGGGCGATGGCCGCCCGGTGCTGGTCTCGCCCGGTCTGTGCAACACCGATCGCTCGAACTTCGTGCTGCGCGCCATGCTGCGCCGGCTCGGCTACCGCCCCTATCCCTGGAAGCTCGGCCGCAATTTCGGCGTGCGCACCGTCGGCCCCGAATGCGAGCGGCTGATCGCGCGGGTCGAGGAGATCCAGCGCGAGACCGGCGAGAAGGTCACCTTGGTCGGCGTGTCGCTGGGCGGGGTGATGAGCCGCATCGTCGCGCATCGGCATCCCGAGCTGGTGCGCGCGGTGCTGACGATCAGTTCGCCTTTTGCCGGCCTGCCCAGCGCCACCAATGTCTGGCGCCCCTTCCAGCTGTTCACCGGCGAGAAGATCACCGATCCCGTCGTCGTCGGCCGGCTCAGGGAAGCTGCGCGGCCGCTGCCCATGCCCTCCGCCGCGATCTGGAGCCGCAGCGACGGGTTCGTGAACGGGCTGATCTGCCGCGAAGGCGAGGGTGCTGCCTGCCGCGCGATCGAAGTGCGCAGCAGCCATCTCTTCGTCCAGATGAAGCCGAAGGTGTTGCGCGCCGTGGCGGAGATGCTGGGAAGCTGGGCCTAGGCCGGAACGACGCGCCGCCCGCTCGCGCGCACGGTGGCGCAGGCCGGGGTGCCGTCCTTGCCGGTGCCGTTGACGGTGATCTCGAGGACGCCGCCGCGCGCCGCCTGCTCCAGCAGCGCCCGTTCGATATCATGGATGTCGATCTTCATCCGGCGCGACCAGGGCGAGCCATGGTCGCCAGCCGCCTGGCCGATGCGGATATAGACGAAGCGCCGTTCCGGTCCTTCACGACGCACCTGGTCGCCGAAGAATTTGGGCCCGGGCTCGAAGCGCACTGGGAAGTCGAAATGCAGCGCTTCGCCCGCCAGCGACGTCTTCGGATCGAGCGGCATGTCGTCCTTCGCCTGCAGGCTGTGCCGCACGCCGTCGACCGGCTGCTCGATGACGATCCGGAAGCGGATGGGGATCTGATCGGCCTTCGCCATGGAAGCGGAGCCTAGCAGGGCGCGCCGGCGTCCGTCTCGAACAAAGTCAGGTCGCGTTCGCCGATGCCGAGTTCCGGCCAGGCGGTGCGCCAGGCCTGGATATGCGGGCTCGCCCAATGCGCCTCCAGCGTGGTGCGGTCCGCCCATTGCTCGGTCACATGGATCAGCCCGGGATCGAGCACATCCTCGCCATAGCTGTAATGGATGCACCCCGCTTCGGCGCGGCTGCCCTCCACCATCGCCGCCATTACCGGGCGGGCGGCATCGAGATTGGCCGGGGGCAGGCGGAAGGTGCCGGTGATGATCAGCATGGGTTACTCCACTCGGGTGTTGTGCCAGCTCAGCGCAAGCAGCAGGAGCGCGATCGCGTGGCTGGCGAAGATCGCCACCGGCACGCCGCTCCATGCCGGTTCGGCGGGCAGCATTGCGCCGATCAGCATGCGCTTGAAGAAAAGGTCCCACAGCAACGGCAGTACCAGCAGGGCGACGAAGCCCAGGATGCGGTGGCGCTGTGGCAGATGGCGCCAGGCATGGATCAGCGGAGGCGCGGCCAGCACGAGCGTGAACGCCAGCATCGCCAGATAGCCCAGCATCTCGCCGAACAGCGCCCGGCCGATGATCCGCTCGTCGCCGCCGCCGGTCGCCACGGTGACGACCCGCGCAAGCGGCAGATTGGCGAAGATCAGGAGCAGGCCGATCGGCCCACGCAGCGCGACGCCGGCATAGATCAGCGCCCAGCTCAGCGCCGGACCGGCCAGCGCGGCGATCCATGCGGCGGAGGCCGGGCAGTTGTCGGGCAGGACGAAGGTTGAAAGCGTCATGCCGCCCCAGGCGCCGCAGATGATGCGGCCGGTCGCATGGTGGATCAGCTCATGCGCGCCGAGGCACAGCCAGGAAAGCGCGGCGAGAAACAGCAGCGCCGCCGCGCCGGGCCAGCGCGTCATTGCCGGGTTCAGGCGGTTTCGCGGTCGAGCAGTTCGTGCACGTCGAGGCCGAGCAGGGCGATATGCTCCTTCACGCGCGGCCAGTAGCCGGTAAGGAAGCGCTCGCGCTCGGCGATACGCAGCTTCTCCACCGCGCCCGGCAGCACGAACATGCCGACGCCGCGACGGACCTCGACATAACCATCGTCCTGGAAGCTCTGATAGGCCTTGGCCACCGTCAGCGGATTGGCGCCATGTTCGGCGGCAAGCGCGCGCACCGACGGAAGCTGATCCCCTGCCCGGTATTGCCCACGCAGGATCGCCGCGGCGATGCTGGCGCGCAGCTTGAGGTAGACCGGGCTGTCCTCGTGCTCTAGCGCTGTCATGGTGCTATAATACACCAATTAGGCGGCAGGTCCATACCCGGGATTCCACCTATGTGCGATTTCGGACAATTCGGGGCGGGGGCGCTCCTCCAGCGGCCGCTCCGGGGTTCCGATGAAGACGAATCCGGCGATCTTCTGGCCTTCGCCGCCGAACAGATCGCGCACCGCGTCCGAATAGGCGGCCCAACCGGTAAGCCAGCCGCCGGCAAATCCCATGGCGTGCGCGGCATGGAGCAGGTTCATGCAGGCGGCGCCGGCAGAGAGCTCCTGCTCCCACACGGGGATCTTGTGCGGCACCACCGGCGCGGAAAGCACCACTACCAGCGCCGGCGCCTGGGTGGCGAACTGGATCGCCGCTTCCTCGTCACGCTCGGTGCAGCCCTCCTTCTCGCTGCGCAGTATCGCCGCAAGCTTCTCGCCGAGCGCGGCGCGGGCCTCGTCCGGCACCACGACGAAACACCAGGGGAAGAGCTTGCCATGGTCGGGGGTGCGCGCGGCGATCGCGATCATTTCGTCGAGCTGCTCGGGGCTGGGGCCGGGTGCGCCCAGGTCACGCGGCTTGCCGGAGCGGCGGGTGCGGAGCAGTGCGAGCGGGGAAGTGGTGTCGTTGAAGGTCATGCCGGGCATCTAGGGTGCGAGGGTCGCGTCGCCAAGCTGGCGACCGATCGGAAGCGATCCCCGGCTTTCGCCGGATGGCGGGTCGGGGCGCCATGCTGCGCAGAATCGCGCATGCTTTACAGCGGCTTCATTCCGTCTAGTTTGGCCGCCCATGCGCCGGGCCCATGAGCCCGGAACCGATTTCAAAGGGCATTACACCGCATGGTAGACACTCCAACCGCCGATAGTCCGGCAGAGCCGGACATCACCCACGTCAATCCTGCGAAGGAAGCGACGTGGTTCGGGCATCCCCGCCAGCTGGCGCGCCTGTTCACCACCGAGATGTGGGAACGCTTCGGCTATTACGGCATGCGCGCGCTGCTCACGCTCTACCTGACGCAGCATTTCATGTTCGGCGACCGCGAGGCGACGGGCATCTATGGCGGGTTCACCGCGCTGGTCTACCTCACCCCGCTGGTCGGCGGCTATCTGGCGGACCAGTATCTCGGCTCGAAGCGCGCCGTGAAGTTCGGCGCGATCATCATGTCACTCGGCTATGCCATCCTCTGCTTCGGCGGCCCGACGGCGACGCCCTATGCGACGATCGACGGCCAGCGCTACGAAGTGTCGATCGAGAAGCAGGCGGACAAGGAAGTCCGCTATGTCGTCGATGGCAGCAAGAAGCTCGAGATCAAGGGCAATGACGACGGCAGCGTCGACCTGCTCAATGCCGGCGCCGTCGAGCGCAAGGTCGAGAAGGGCAAGTTCGAGTCGAACGCGGACCGCAGCCCGCTCTATGTGATGGTGCTGCTCATCGCGCTGTCGATGGTCTCGGTGGGCAACGGCTTCTTCAAGCCCAACATCTCCACCATGGTCGGCGAGCTCTACGAACAGGGCGACCGGCGCCGAGACAGCGGCTTCACCATCTTCTACATGGGTATCAACACCGGCTCGCTCTTCTCGCAGATCCTCTGCCCCTGGCTGGCCGTGGCCTATGGCTGGAGCTGGGGCTTCGGCCTCGCCGCGATCGGCATGATGATCTCCTGGGCGCTGATCCAGTTCAACGGCGGCAAGCTCAACGGCTATGGCGAGCCTCCGGCCAGGCCCAAGGTCAATTCGCAGCAGTGGATCATCTATGCGGCGGCGCTGTGCGTCGTGCCGCTCTTCTACCTGCTCTACGTCAACCTGATGCATTCGGCCGCGCCGGCCGAGGGCTCGGGCTTCCTCGGCTATGTCGCCTCGCTGCCGTTGATGGGCAAGCTGCTGTTCGGCTCGTTCCTGCTCGGCGTGCCGGCGATCCTGATCTGGTCGTTCGTCGCCGGCAGCAGGACCGAGTTCCAGATGATGCTCGCCGCGATGGTGCTGATCGTCTTCAATGTCGTGTTCTGGACGCTGTTCGAGCAGGCGGGCTCGTCGCTCACCCTGTTCGCCGACCGCAACACCGATCTCTCGGTCTTCGGCCTGTTCACGATCACCGCCGGCCAGACCCAGTTCTTCAACGCCGCCTTCATCGTGCTGCTCGCGCCGTTCATGTCGATCATGTGGGGGGCGCTGGCCAAGCGCGGGCTCGAGCCGTCGATCCCGGTCAAGTTCGGCATCGCGCTGATCGGCGTGGCGGCTGGCTTCCTGCTGCTCGTCTGGGGCGCGGCCTATGCCGATGCCGGCTTCAAGGTGAGCATCTGGTGGCTGGCCGGCCTCTACTTCATCCACTCTGCGGCCGAGCTCTGCATCTCGCCGGTGGGCCTGTCGATGATCACCAAGCTATCGATCGCGCGCATCGTCGGCCTGATGATGGGCGTGTGGTTCCTGTCGATCTCGGTGGCGCAGTATGTCGCCGGCGTGATCGCGCAGTTCGCCAGCGTCGACACGGTCGGTGGTCAGGTGACCAATCTCAAGGTCAGCCTCGATGTCTATGTAAAGGTGTTCACGACGATCTCGATCGCCGCGATCATCCTCGGCGTGCTGCTCCTGCTGCTGAGCTGGCCGCTGAAATACTGGATGCACGGCGTGAAGTAATCGATGCCGCATTGCAGATGACGGAAAGGCCGGCCGCGAAAGCGCCGGCCTTTTTGTTGGGCGGCTACCCCACCAACGGCAGGCATAAAAAAGGGGAGCGCGGCGGCTCCCCCTCTTTCGGTCGTGCGCGGCGCCGGATCAGGCGGCGAGGCGCAGCTCGACCGTTTCCTCAACCGGGGCGGCGGCAACCGGTGCCGGCACCGCAAACATCACCGGGCGACGTGCGGCGAGGAAGAGCGAGATAAGCGAGAACATCGGAAAACCCTTCTGCGTGCATTTGCTTGCTGCAATGCAACATAGACGGAAATGGTTCGGACATGCGCTTTCTGCAACTGCAATGAATCAGGGTGTGGATTGCAATTTGTGCAATCAGCCCTTCCGCCCGAACCAGATCACGTGCCGCGGACCCTTGCCGTTGCTGCGCGCTCGCACGCCGACTTCCTCCACCTGGAAGCCGGTTTCCTTCATTCGCCGGGCAAAGGCATTGTCGGGCGCGGCCGACCACACCGCCAGCACGCCGCCGGGCTTTAGCGCTTCCCATTGCTTCTGCAGCCCGCGCGGCGAATAGAGCCGGTCATTGGCATCGCGGGTCAGTCCGTCCGGGCCGTTGTCGACGTCGAGCAGGATCGCGTCATAGGTCGCGCGCGCCCGGCCGATCACCGCGGCGACATCGTCGAGCACCACTTCGACGCGGGGATCGTCGAGGCAGCCCGCGGCCAGCTCGGCCATCGGGCCCTTCGCCCATTCGATGATCTCTGGCACCAGCTCGGCGATGGTCAGTTTCGCGTCCGGCCCCAGCACCTGCTGGGCCGCGCGCAGGGTGAAGCCCATGCCATATCCGCCGATCAGCAGATGCGGCGCCTTCGTCTTCAGCCGCTCGCAGGTCATCGTTGCCAGCGCTTCCTCCGAACCGCTCATCCGGCTCGACATCAGCTCGTTGCGATCGAGCACGATCATGAAGTCGCCGCCGCGCCGGAACAGGCGCAGCGCCTCGCCCCCGCCGGGGACGATCGCGGTATCGATGAGTTCGCGTGGAGTCATGTGCCCCTTTGGCGCTTGCCGGGCCCGGCTGGCAATGCCGGAAACGAAAACGGCCCGGCATCGCTGCCGGGCCGCTTCGTGTCGGTAAGACCGGAAAGGCTTACCAGATATGCACGCGCTGCTCGGGCGCGAGATAGAGCGCGTCGCCCGGCTGGATGTTGAACGCCTTGTACCAGGCGTCGACATTGCGGACGATGCCGTTGACGCGGAACTTGGCCGGCGAGTGCGGATCGATCAGCGCGTACTGGCGGGCGGTGTCCTCGCGCAGCTTGGTCTGCCAGGCCTGGGCATAGGACAGGAAGAAGCGCTGGTCGCCGGTCAGCCCGCCGATCACCGGGGCCTTGCCATGCTCGGCCTGGTACTTCTGGAACGCGCCATAGGCTGCCTCGACGCCGCCAAGGTCGCCGATATTCTCACCGAGCGTCAGCTTGCCCTGGATCTTGGTGCCGGGAACAGCCTCATAGCCGTCATACTGGGCGACCAGCGCGGCGGTGCGCTCGCCGAACGCCTTCTTGGCGCTGTCGGTCCACCAGTTCTCGAACTTGCCGGTCGGGCCGAACTGGCTGCCCTGGTCGTCGAACCCATGGCCCATCTCATGGCCGATGATCGCGCCGATCGCGCCATAGTTCACCGCCGGATCGGCATTGGGATCGAAGAAGGGCGGCTGCAGGATCGCGGCCGGGAAGGTGATCTGGTTCGACAGCGGGTTGTAATAGGCGTTCACCGTCTGCGGGGTCATGTCCCACAGCGTGCGATCGACCGGCTTGCCGAAGCGCGACAGTTCGAGCTGGTGCTGGAACTCGCCCGAGCGCATCGCATTGCCGAGCAGGTCGCCGCGGACGACCTTGAACGACGAATAGTCGATATATTTGTCCGGGTGGCCGATGCGCGGCTCGAAGGCGGCGAGCTTGGCCAGTGCCTTCTGCTTGGTCGCGTCGTCCATCCAGGTCGAGGCGGTGATGCGGTCCTTGTATGCGCCGCGCAGGTTCTCGATCAGCTCGGCCATCTGCTTCTCGGCCGCCGGCGGGAAATACTTGGCGACATAGATTGCGCCGACCGCTTCCCCGAGCGCGCCATTGACCAGCTGGATGCCGCGCTTCCAGCGCTCGCGCTGCACCTTCACGCCCGACAGGGTCTGCGAATAGAAGCCGAAGCGGGTGTCGTCGAAGACCTTGGGCAGGAACTGCGCATGATCGCTGACGAAGCGATAGGCGACATAGTCCTTCCAGGTGGCGAGCGGCGTCGCGGTCATCAGCTTGCCGAGCGCGGTGACGGCGGTGTTCTGCGTCATCAGCACCGAAGGCGAGCTCTCGAGCCCGGCGGTCTTGAGCATCAGCGCCCAGTTGAAGTCCGGCGCCTTGGCCTTGAGCCCGGCCAGCGTCTGCGGATCGTTGAGCTTGGCGATGTCGCGGCTCTCGGCCGGCGACCACTGGACCTTGGCCATCGCGGTCTCGAGCGCGACGATCGCATCGGCCTTGGCGGCGGCATCCGGGATGCCGGCCAGTTCCTGGATCTTCTGGACATAGGCGCGATAGGCGGTGCGGAACGCGTCATACTTCGCGCCCTCCAGCAGGTAATAGTCGCGCGGCATGCCCAGGCCGCCCTGGCCGGTGACCGCGGTATAGTGGGTCGGGTCGGCGAGGTCGGGGATGATACCGAGCTCGACCGGCGAAGCATAGCCGGTGGTGGCGAACAGCACCTGCAGCGCGTCGAGGTCCTTCACCCCGGCGATCGTGGCGAGATAGGGCTTGAGCGGCGCGGTGCCGGCCTTCTCGATCGCGGCCTCGTCCATCCAGCTGGCGTAGAAGTCGCCGACCTGCTTGCCGCTGGCGCCATAGGCCGACGGGTTCTTCGCCATGTCGTCGAGAATCGCGCGGACATTCGCTTCCGCCTCGATCGAGAGCTGGGTGCCGAAGCCGGCCGAGGCGCGGTCGGCGGCGATCTCGGTGCGGTCGTTCCAGCCCCCGTTCGCGAAGCTCCAGAAATCGTCGCCCGGCTTCACGCTCGGCTTCTGCGCGGACAGGTCGACGCCGAAGCTGCCATAGCGCGGCGCCGGCTTGGCGGTCTGCGCGATCGCCGGCGAAACGGCGACCAGCGCCACGCCGGCGGCCAGACGCACCCAGTTGCTCATCTTCATTATGCGGATTCCCCCGTAAGACTGTATTAGGCGAGTGTAACGCCGGGTAGTAACGCCCGCAACGGGATTCGGGTTACAATTCTTGTCTGTAGGCGGCGGTGATTTCGGCGCCGAAGGTCGCGAAGATCACCCGGAGATCGGGGTTCTCGGCCAGCGCCCTGCGGGTCTCGGCCACCGCGATCCCGGTCGCGGCCTCGACCGGATAGCCATAGACGCCGCAGCTGATCGCCGGGAAGGCGAGGGTGCGGAAGCTCTCGGCGCGGGCGATCTCGAAGCAGCGGCGATAGCAGCTGGCGAGCAGCTCGGGCTCGCCCTTGCCGCCGCCCTGCCAGACCGGCCCGACGGTATGGATGATGTGCCCGGCCGGCAGGCGATAGCCTTTGGTCAGTTTGGCATCGCCGGTCTTGCACCCGCCGAGCGAGCGGAGCTTGCGGCATTCGTCGAGCAGTTCCGGCCCGGCGGCGCGGTGGATCGCGCCGTCCACTCCGCCGCCGCCGAGCAGCGACGAATTGGCAGCGTTGACGATCGCATCCACCTCGAACCGGGTAATGTCCCCCTCGATGATCTGGATGCGATCCGCGCTCATCCCACCCGGTTCTTCACCAGGTCATCCACCACGCTCGGATCGGCGAGCGTCGAGGTATCGCCCAGCGACGAGACGTCGCCCTCGGCGATCTTGCGCAGGATGCGGCGCATGATCTTGCCCGAGCGGGTCTTGGGCAGGCCCGGCGCGAACTGGAGCGCATCGGGGGTGGCGATCGGGCCGATCTCGGTGCGGACCCATTTGATCAGCTCGGCGCGCAGTGCGTCGTCGGCCTGGCAGTTCGCGTTGAGGGTGACATAGGCATAGATGCCCTGGCCCTTGATGTCGTGCGGCATGCCGACCACCGCGGCCTCGGCCACCTTGGGGTGCAGCACCAGCGCACTCTCCACCTCGGCGGTGCCCATGCGGTGACCCGAGACGTTGATGACGTCGTCGACCCGGCCGGTGATCCAGTAATAGCCATCCTCGTCGCGGCGGCAGCCGTCGCCGGTGAAATACTTGCCGCGATAGGTGCTGAAATAGGTCTGGAAGAAACGCTCGTGATCGCCCCAGACGGTGCGCATCTGGCCCGGCCAGCTGCGCGCGATGACCAGATTGCCCTCGGTCGCGCCATGCAGGACATTGCCGTCGGCATCGACCACCTGGGGATCGACACCGGGGAAGGGCTTGGTCGCCGAGCCCGGCTTGAGCGGGGTGGCGCCGGGCAGCGGGGTGATCATCTGGCCGCCGGTCTCGGTCTGCCACCAGGTATCGACGATCGGGCAGCGCCCTTCGCCGACGACATCATAGTACCAGCGCCAGGCCTCGGGGTTGATCGGCTCGCCGACCGAGCCGAGCAGCCGCAGCGACTTGCGCGAGGTGCTGGTGACGTAGCTGTCACCCTCCTTCATCAGCGCACGCAGCGCCGTGGGCGCGGTGTAGAGGATCTCGACCTTGTGGCGGTCGACCACCTGCCAGATGCGGCTGGCATCGGGCCAGTTGGGCACGCCTTCATACATCAGCGTGGTGCCGCCGTTCGCCAGCGGGCCGTAGACGATATAGCTATGGCCCGTGACCCAGCCGATGTCCGCCGCGCACCAATAGATCTGGCCGGGCCGGTAATCGAACACCAGTTCGTGCGTCAGGCTCGCCCAGAGCAGATAGCCGCCCGAAGAGTGCAGCACGCCCTTGGGCTTGCCGGTCGATCCCGAGGTGTAGAGGATGAACAGCGGGTCCTCGGCGCCCATCGGCTCGGCCGGGCAGTCGGCGGGAACTTCGGCGGCGGCCTCGTGATACCAGAGGTCGCGGCCTTCCTGCATCGGGATGTCGCCGCCGGTGGCCTTCACCACGATGACCTTTTCGAGGCAGCTGACATGCGCCGCGGCCGCATCGACATTGGTCTTGAGCGGTACCTTCTTGCCGCCGCGCCGGCCTTCGTCGGCGGTGATCACCACGCTGGAATCGCAATCGGTGATCCGGCCCGCCAGTGCCTCCGGCGAGAAGCCGCCGAACACCACCGAATGGATCGCGCCGATCCGCGCGCAGGCGAGTAGCGCGAACGCCGCCTCGGGGATCATCGGCATGTAGATGGTGACGCGGTCGCCCTTCCTGACGCCCTGCGCCTTGAGCACATTGGCGAGGCGGCAGACCTCGGCATGAAGCTGGCGATAGGTAAAGCGCCTGGGCTCCTCGTCCGGCGCGTCCGGTTCCCAGATGATCGCGATCGTGTCGCCGCGCTTGGCGAGGTGGCGGTCGACGCAATTGGCGGCGACGTTGAGCTTGCCGTCGGCGAACCAGTTGATCCGGAAATCGGCCTCGTCGAATGACCAGTCGCCGGCGATCTCGGGGCGCTTGATCCAGTCGAGCCGGCGCGCCTGCTCCAGCCAGAAGCTGCCGGGATCGGCCAGGCTCATGCCGTAGAGCTTCTCATAGCCCGCAGCATCCACCCGAGCGGTGCGCGCCCAGATCTCGGGCACGGGGTGTACGCTGACGGTATCGCTCATCGCTGCGGCTCCTCGTTTTGATTTGGCGCCTCTCTGCCGAAGCGAAGGCGCCACGCCAAGCGCAGAATCTCCATTCCGCGCATGATCCGGCATGACCCGCGACATATTGCGACAATATTCTTCTGGAACCGAAACGGCTTCGGAAACATCTAGAGTGCCATGGCAAACCGTCCGCTGACCCTGAGCCTGTTGCTCGCCCTGCCGCTTGCCGCCTGTGCGGTGGGCCCGGACTATCATCCGCGCGCGGCGTCCGAGCTTGGCGTTCCCGATGCCTGGTCGGTCTCCGCCGAGCAAAAGGCGCGGGAAGACCTCAGCCAGTGGTGGACGCGCTTCGACGATCCGATGCTCGGCAGCCTCGTCCAGCGCGCCCAGGCCGCCAACCTGGATGTCGCGCAAGCGGTCGTCCGGCTGCGCCAGGCCCGCGAAGGGCTCGTTCAGCAGCGCGCGAACCTCTTGCCCAGTATCAGCGCCTCTGGCGGGGTCTCGCACAGCGAGTCGCTGCGCGGCGGCACGCGGACGACCACCCTGCCGGACGGTACCGTCACCAGCATCTCGCAGGGCGGCAGCACCAGCTACACGATCGGCGGCGATGCCAATTATCAGGTCGACCTGTTCGGCGGGGTACGCCGCGGCGTCGAGAATGCGCGGGCCGCCTATGAAGCGAGCGGGTTCGACTATGCGACGGTGCTGATCTCGGTCGAGGCCGAGACGGCGCGCAACTATGTGCTCGCCCGGGTGGCGCAGGCGCAGATCGCCAATGCCCGCGATAGCCTGGGCATCGCGGACGACAATCTCGAGATCGCCGGCTGGCGCGTCCAGGCCGGTCTCGTCTCCTCGGTCGACCAGGAACAGGCGCGCGCCAGCCGCGCGCAGCTCGCCGCGACGATCCCGACGCTGGAGGCAAGCTACAACAGCGCGGTATCGCGGCTCGGCGTGCTCACCGGCCAGGCACCCGGCGCGCTCAAGGCCGAGATGGAAGCGGTGAAGCCGATCCCCAAGGGGCCGGCGGAAGTCGCGGCCGGCATTCCCGCGGACACGCTGCGCCAGCGTCCCGATGTCCGCGCGGCCGAGCGCAACCTCGCCGCGGCCAGCGCCAATATCGGCGTCGCCACCGCCCAGCTCTATCCTTCGCTGTCGATCGGCGGCAGCATCGATTCGGGCAGCAGCGCGCTGTCCTCGCTGTTCGATGTGATCACCGGGCGGTTGTTCGGCAACATCGCCCAGACCATCTTCGACGGCGGCACGCGGCGCAGCCAGGTACGTTCGGCAGAGGCGGCGGCGGACGGCGCCTTCCTCGCCTACAAGTCGACCGTGCTGACCAGCCTCGAGGATATCGAGAACGCGATTGTCGCGATGCAGACGGCGCAGCGCCGCGAGCAGGAATTCGCCGTCGCGCTCGATGCGGCGAACAACCAGGCGCTGCTTGCCCGCATGCAGTATCGCTCGGGCCTCACCGATTTCACCACGCTAAACCAGGCCGAGTCCTCGCTGATCTCGGCGAAGAACGGCCTGGTCTCGGCCCGGTCGGATGAATCGACTGCGCTGATCCAGCTCTATCAGGCGCTGGGTGGAGGCTGGGATGCCAGCACCACCCCCAGCGTCTCCACGACTTCCACGACAGGCGGCACGACGAATGGCAACTGATCCCCACCAGAATCTCGACGCCTTTCTCGGCACGCCCCCGCGCCCGTGGTGGCGGCGCTGGCTCAAATGGGGGCTGATCGGCCTTGGCGCGCTGCTCGTTGTGCTGCTGCTCTGGCATTTCCTCGGCGGCAAGGAAGAAGTGAAATACGCGACCGACGATGTCGCGCGCGGCAACCTGACCGTCACGGTCTCGGCCACCGGCAAGCTGGCGCCGACCAACCAGGTGACCGTCGGCTCGCAGCTTTCGGGCCAGGTCATCAAGGTGCTGGCGGACGTGAACGACCGCGTAACCGCCGGCCAGCCGTTGGCGCTGATCGACCCCTCGCAGTTCGACGACCAGGTCAAGCAGGCCGAGGCGACGCTGGCGGCGAACATCGCCGCGGTCGGCCAGGCCAAGGCGACGCTGCAGCAGAGCAACGCCACCCTGGCGCGCTATCAGGAAGTCAGCCGGCTCTCGGGCGGCAAGGTGCCGGCCAAGACCGAAATGGACAGCGCGATCGGCGACCGCAATCGCGCACTTGCCAACCTCAATGCCGCCAATGCCAACGTCACCTCGGCACGCGCGCAGCTTTCCTCGGCGCAGACCCAGCGAACCCGGGCGATCATCCGCTCCCCCGTCACCGGCGTGATCCTCGCGCGCCAGGTCGATCCGGGCCAGACCGTCGCCGCCTCGTTCAACACGCCGACCCTGTTCGTGATCGCGCAGGACCTGTCGCAGATGAAGCTGGAAGTCGCGATCGACGAGGCCGATGTCGGCCAGGTTCGCGAGGGGCAGCTCGCCAGCTTCACGGTCGATGCCTTCCCGGGCAAGACCTTCCCGGCGAAGATCACGCGGGTGGAGGTCGGCTCCAACCTGTCGGTCCAGGACGCCAGCTCCTCGTCTTCGACCAGCACCAGCACGACCGCGAACCAGGTCGTGTCCTATGCCGCCGATCTTTCGGTCTCCAATGCGGATGAGCAGCTGCGCCCAGGCATGACGGCGACGGCGGATATCGTGACCATGGCGCGCCAGAATGTCCTGCTGGTCCCCAATGCGGCGCTGCGCTTCACGCCCACCGCGGCAGGGCAGGGCGCGGGCAGTGGCGGTTCCAACAGCGGCATTGCCGGCGCGCTGGTTCCCAGCCGTCCGCGACGCGGCAATAGCGGCCAGCAGAAGACCGCGACGGGCAGCGATCGTGGCGGCCAGAAGACCGTCTACATCCTCGGCGCCGACGGCAAGCCGCAGGCGGTGGATGTGACCACGGGCAGCACCGACGGGACCGTCACCGAGATCACCGGCGGCAATCTCAAGCCCGGCGACAAGGTGATCACCGGCCAGCTCGCCAATGGCGCCTCAGCCACGCGCCGCTCGGGCGGGCAGCGTCGTCAGGGCGGCGGCCAGGGCGGTTCGGGTGCCGGAGGCCAGCGTGGCGGACAGTGATGCGCCGCTGATCCGGCTGCGCGGGATCGTGAAGACCTTTGGCGAGGGGCCGACGGCATTCCAGGCGCTGAAGGGCGTGGATCTCGACATCAACGCCGGAGACTTCATCGCGGTGATGGGGCCTTCGGGCTCCGGCAAGTCGACCACGATGAACATCCTGGGATGCCTCGACGTGCCGACCGCGGGCGAGTTCCTGTTCAAGGGCGTGCATGTCGAGAAGCTGGAGCGTGACCAGCGCGCGCTGTTGCGGCGGAAATATCTCGGCTTCGTGTTCCAGGGCTTCAACCTGCTTGCGCGCACTTCGGCGCTTGAGAATGTCGAGCTGCCGTTGCTCTATCGCGGTGATCCCAAGGCGCAGCGCCGCGAGATGGCGATGGCGGCGCTGGACAAGGTCGGGCTGAAGGACTGGTGGGACCATACCCCCGCCGAGCTCTCCGGCGGCCAGCAGCAGCGCGTCGCGATCGCCCGCGCGATCGTTACCAACCCGGACGTGCTGCTCGCCGACGAGCCGACCGGCAACCTCGATTCTGAGCGTTCGGTGGAGATCATGCAACTGCTCACCGACCTCAACAAGACCAGCGGCATCACCGTGCTGATGGTCACGCACGAGCCGGACATGGCGGCGTTCGCGCACACGATCGTCCATTTCAAGGACGGGCTGGTCGAGCGGATCGACAGCAATCACCATGCAGGTCAGGCGGTGGCGGAATAATGTTCGGCACGACCTTCGTCCTCGCGATCCGATCGATCCTGCGCCACAAGCTGCGCTCGATCCTGACGGCGCTCGGCATCATCATCGGCGTCGCCGCGGTGGTCACCATGGTGACGCTGGGCAAGGCGACGACGGCGGCGGTGCAGCAGCAGATCTCTGCGCTCGGCACCAACATCCTTCAGATCCGTCCCGGCCAGGGTTTCGGCCGCGGCGGCGGCGGCCCGCGCCCACCCGATTTCAAGCCGGCCGACGTCACGGCGATACGCGACCAGGTCGCCGGCGTCACTGCGGTCGCGCCCCAAGCGCAGACCACCGCGACGGTGATCTACAACGGTGCCAACTGGTCGACGACGGTCAACGGCACCACCAATGGCTATTTCGAAGTATCGCCCTGGCCACTGATCGAAGGGCGCACCTGGACCCGGGCGGAGGAGCAGGCCGGAAAGGCCGTGTGCATCATCGGCACCACGATCCAGACCAACCTCTTCCGCGGTGGCGCCGCAACCGGCTCGCGCATCCGCGTAAACGGTATCTCCTGCGACGTGATCGGCGTGCTCAAAACCAAGGGACAGGCCGGGTTCGGCGGCGATCAGGACGATGTCGTGATCATGCCGATCAAGCAGGTCCAGCGCCGCTTCACCGGCAGCACCGATATCCGGCTCATGCTGGTCGGCACCGATCCGGCCTATGACAGCGCGCAGATCCAGTCCTCGATCACCGATCTGCTGCGTGAACGGCGCAACATCACCGGCGGCAAGCAGGACGATTTCAACATTTTCGATACCGCCCAGATCAGCCAGACGCTGACCGGCACAACCACGCTGCTCACCCAGATCGTCGCCGCCGTGGCGATGATCAGCCTGATCGTCGGCGGCATCGGCATCATGAACATCATGCTGGTGTCGGTCACCGAGCGTACGCGCGAGATCGGCATCCGTCTGGCCATCGGCGCGGTGGCGAGCGAGGTGCTGATGCAGTTCCTGGTCGAGGCGGTGGTGCTGTCGATGCTGGGCGGCGTGATCGGCCTGCTGATCGCGCAATTTGCCGTCGCACTGATGTCGTGGCTGGGCTCGCTGCCCTTCCTGTTCGACGTGCAGATCAACGTGATCGCCTTCGCGATCTCGGCGATCATCGGCGTGGTGTTCGGCTATTTCCCGGCACGGCGCGCGGCAAGCCTCAATCCGATCGACGCGCTTCGTCACGAATGACGAGCGCGGGCGGGAGCTCGGGCAGCCCATCGGTGCGCAGCCCGTAGAGTTCGCGCAGCTCGCGCAAGTCTTCCTGCGTGTCGATGTCGACCAGTTCGGCCGGCGGCGCGATCACGTGGCGGCCGCGCCGGATCAGGTCGCGGGCGCCCTGGTCGCCTTCGAGCTTGAGCAGCGTATCGAACATGTCCTTGCCGAACAGCGCTGGGGGCATTGGCTGGGTACCGTCGGACGAGGCGACGATCGTCGCGGGCCCGTCGGCGGCGTCCATCATCCGGCGGATATGCGCGGCGGTGACGCGCGGCATGTCGGCAAGCGCCACCAGCACCGCCTCGGCGCCCAGCGCCTTCGCCCGCGCTACCCCCAGGCAAAGCGAGCGCGCCTGGCCGAGCGAGGGATCGGGATTCTCGACCACGTCATAGCCAAGTGCGGCGAAGTCGAGCTCGGTGTCCGAAACCACCGCGATCCGCGCGCAGAAGTTCACCCGCTCCAGCGCGGTGACGACATGATAGGCCAGCGGCTTGTCGAGGAACGGCTCGGCGAGCTTGTCGCCATCGTTGAAGCGACGCGAACGGCCGGCGGCGAGCAGGATCAGGGCGACCTGGTCAGGCTTGAGCATGGAATCTCCTCACCATGGCGGCGGCAATCGAAAGGGCGATCTCGGCCGGGCCGATCGCGCCGATGTCGAGGCCGGCGGGCCCCTCGATACGGTCGAGATCGGTGGGGGCAATTCCTGCCGCGGCAAGCCGTTCCAGCCGCGCGGCCTGACTGCGGCGCGAGCCGAGCGCCGCGACGTAGCCGGTAGGTGCACGGAGGGCCGCGATGAGCGCGGCATCGTCGATCTTGGGATCATGGCTGAGCGTCACCACCGCGGTGGCCGGATCCGGCTGCAGCGCGGTCACGGCTTCGTCTGGCCAGCGGTCGTCGAGCATCACCCCGGGAAACCGTTCAGCGGTCAAAAATCTCCCGCGCGGATCGATGACCGTCGTCGAGATGCCCAGTTCGCGGGCAAGGCCGGCAAGCGTCTGGGCGATCTGCACCGCCCCGACGATCAGCAGCCGGCGCGGCGGATCATAGCGGTTGACGAACGCCCCCGGCCCCTCGGCCGAAAGTCCGCTGGCCAGGTCCGTGCCGACGTCCAGCGTCTCGCCCCGGCTCCGCGCCGCATCGATCGCGTCGAACAGGGCAGGGGGAAAGCCGGCCTCGGAGACCGCCTGCACCAGCACCGAGATCTGGCCACCACAGGGTAGCCCGACTTCCCAGGCGGCAGGATCGGCGACGCCATAGGTCTTCACCACCGGGGGCGACCCCGCGATCACCTCGGCGGCGGCCTGCAGGATATCGGTCTCGACACAGCCGCCAGAGACGGAGCCCTCGAACCGCCCGTCCGCATGGACGAGCATATGGCTGCCGCGCGGGCGCGGTGCCGACCCCCAGGTCGATACGACGGTGGCCAGCGCCAGCCTTTCGCCCCTCCAGGCGCGTGCCGCCGCGAGCACGCTGTCATTATCCGCCATATCGCCTCGTAACCGTCACATCCGCAGCCTAGGCCCAACCCCGTAACGAGTGGAGAGTTTCGTGACGAGATCGCTGATTGCCGCTTTGTCGCTGATGATGGTGGTGCCGGGCGCCGCGCTGGGGCAGGATCACGCCATGCACGGGAAGACCGACAAGCCTATCGTCATCGCGCATCGCGGCGCCTCGGGCGAGCGCCCCGAGCACACTCTGCTTTCTTACCGGCGCGCGATCGAGCAGGGCGCGGATTTCATCGAGCCGGACCTAGTGCCGACCAAGGACGGCGTGCTCGTCGCCCGGCACGAGAACAACATCACCGAGACCACCGACGTCGCCAGCCATCCCGAGTTCGCGGATCGCAAGGCGACCAAGATGATCGACGGCGAGACGATGACCGGCTGGTTCACCGAGGACTTCACCCTCGCCGAGCTGAAGACGCTGCGCGCCAAGGAGCGCCTGCCCAAGCTGCGTCCGGACAACACGAAGTTCGATGGCCAGGCCGAAGTGCCCACGCTCGACGAGGTCATCGCGCTGGCCAAGAAGGCGTCGAAGGAGACCGGCCGGACGATCGGCATCTACCCCGAGACCAAGCACCCCAGCTATTTCGCTTCGATCGGGCTGCCGCTCGAGCAGCGGCTGGTCGAGAAGCTCAAGGCGGCGGGCTGGGACCGCGCCGATGCGCCGGTGTTCATCCAGTCGTTCGAGGTGAACAACCTCAAGAAGCTCAAGGCGATGACCAGGGTCCGCCTGATCCAGCTGATGGCGGGTGCGGGCGCGCCGGCGGACGGCGCGCAGCCGAGCTACAAGGCCATGATCACGCCCGAGGGGCTCAAGGCAGTTGCCGCTTATGCCTATGGCATCGGACCGGAGCTTACGATGATCCAGCCGGCCACGGGCCCGGCGACCACGCTGATCGCCGACGCGCATGCCGCGGGGCTCAAGCTCCATCCCTGGACATTCCGGGCGGAGAACTTCTTCCTCCTGCCCAGCTACCGTTCCGGCGCAAATCCGGCCGATCATGGTCGCCTGAAAGAAGAGATCCTGTATTTCATCGGGCTTGGCGTGGACGGTTTCTTCACCGATTTCCCCTATATTGGGGTTGAGGCGCGCGACGCTGCGGCGGGGGCGCACAAGGGGGGATAAGGGTTTTCTATGCGCAAGTTTCTGCTGCCGATCATCATTGCCTTGCCGCTGCTGAGCGGCGGCTGCATCGCCAAGACCGTGGTCGATGTCGCCACCATGCCGGTCCGCGCCGGTGCGCAGGCGGCCGACTGGGCGACGACCAGCCAGGACGAGGCCGACCGCAACTACGGCCGCAAGATGCGCGAGAAGGAAGCGCGCGAAGGCAAGGAGCTGCGCAAGCTCTGCAAGAAGCACCCCGAGGACCAGCGCTGCCAGGGTGGCGGCGCCGACAATGGCTTCCGCGCCGATCCGGGCGGCAACCGCTACAACTAATCGCGTAATTCCAGCCGTTTCGGCGGTAAAAGCCGGCGGGCATCCCGCCGGCTTTTGTTATGCTGGCCCCTTCAAAAGGGGGAAGCTCTACGCGGCGAAGCCCTCGGCATCGATCGCGTAGAGCATTTCCGCCTTGGCCATCGCCGCCGGCATCAGGCCCAGCGCCTCGGGCACGATCTGCGCGACATAGAAGCGCGAAGCCGCCTGCTTCATCTTGAGGAACGCCGGATCGCCCTCGCTGCGCGCCGCCGCGCGCCCGCTCGCTTCCATCAGCCAGCCGCACACGGCGGTTGAGAGCATCGTCAGGAACGGATAGCTCGCCGCCAGCCGGTCATCCGCCTCGCTTGACAGCAGGTTGCGCGCGACCTGCTCGCAGGCGTCGATCAGGTTGACGAGGCCGGTATCCTCGGCGTCTCCGCGCATCTGCCCGATCAGGCCGAGCAGCGTGCCGCCATTGTCCATGCTCAGCTTGCGGCCGACCAGATCGGCGGCCTGGATGCCGTTGGTGCCTTCGTAGATCGGTGTGATCCGGGCGTCGCGGAAATGCTGGGCCGCGCCGGTCTCCTCGATATAGCCCATGCCGCCGTGGACCTGGACGCCCAGGCTGGCGACTTCGTTGCCGAGATCGGTGCCGTGCGCCTTGGCGAGCGGGGTGAGCAGCTCGACACGCTTCTCCGCCTCGGCATCGCCGGCACGGGCGCGATCGAGCTGGCCGAAGGCATAGTAGACCAAAGCCCGTGCCGCCTGGGTCTGCGCCTTCATGCGCAACAGCATGCGGCGGACATCGGGATGCTCGACGATCGCGACCTGTTCGCCGCCGCGATAGCCCTGCACGCGCTCGCGGGCATAGGCGACCGCGCGCTGGGTGGCGCGCTCGGCGACCTGCACGCCCTGCAGGCCGACATTGAGGCGCGCATTGTTCATCATCGTGAACATCGCGCGGATGCCGCCCAGCTCGGGGCCGACCAGCTCGCCGATGCAATCGTCATTGTCGCCGAACGAGAGCACGCAGGTCGGCGAGGCATGCAGCCCCATCTTATGCTCGATCGAGACAGTGCGGACGTCGTTGAAGTCGCCCGGGGTGCCGTCCGCGTTGAGGCGGTATTTGGGCACCAGGAACAGCGAGATGCCCTTGGTCCCGGCCGGGGCGCCCGGCGTGCGGGCCAGCACGAGATGGATGATGTTCTCCGCCATGTCGTGGTCGCCGAAGCTGATGAAGATCTTGGTGCCCTTGATCCGGAAGGTCCCGTCGCCGACCGGCTCGGCGCGGGTCTTGAGTGCGCCGACATCGCTGCCCGCTTGCGGCTCGGTCAGGTTCATCGTGCCCGTCCAGGTGCCGGTCGACAGATGCGGCAGGTAGAGCGCCTGCTGCTCGGGCGTGCCGTGATGCATCAGCGCCTCGACCGCGCCGACCGTCAGGATCGGGGCGAGCGCGAAGCCCATGTTCGCGGTGCCCAACGTCTCCAGAACCGCGATCGACAGGCTGACCGGCAGCCCCTGGCCGCCATGCTCGGCCGGCGAACCGATCGTGCCCCAGCCGCCCTCGACATAGGCCTGGTAGGCCGCCGCGAAGCCGGCCGGCATCTTCACGCCCTCGGGCGTCCATTTCGGCCCGTCGGTGTCGCCGAGCCGCTCGAGCGGCGCCCATTCGCCGGCGGCGAACTGGCCCGCGCCCTCCAGCACCGCATCGGTCATTTCGGCGGCTTCCTCGCTGATCTCGCCCAGTCGGACGATGGTCTCGAGCACGAAGCGCTGATCGGCGGTGGCTGGCGTGAACATGGGGCCTCTCTTGTGGTCTGGTTTCGCGCCGTATAGCTCGCGAAAAGTGAGCCCGACAAATCCGCGAATCTTACCCTACGGCACGGCCGCGATCGCCGAGGCGGCGGCACTGATTCGCGCCGGAGAATGCGTCGCGGTGCCGACCGAGACGGTCTATGGCCTGGCCGCCGACGCCACCGAGTCGCGCGCGGTCGCGGGCATCTATGCGGCCAAGGGGCGGCCGAGCTTCAATCCGCTGATCGTCCATGTGCCGGACCTCGCCGCCGCGGAGCGTATCGCGGTGTTCGATCCGCAGGCGCGAGACCTGGCGACGCGCTTCTGGCCGGGGCCGCTGACCCTGGTGTTGCCGGTACGCCCCGACGCCGGGATCGCATCGCTGGTCACGGCCGGGCTCGACACGATCGCGATCCGGGTGCCGCGCCATCGCGCGATGCAGGCGCTGCTCGAAGCGTCGGGCAAGCCGCTCGCAGCGCCCTCGGCCAATGCCAGCGGCTCGATCAGCCCGACCCGCGCCGAGCATGTCGCGAAGAGCCTCGCCGGGCGCATCCCGCTGGTGATCGACGATGGTGCGACCCCGGCGGGGGTGGAATCGACGATCGTGATGGGCAATCAGATCCTGCGGCCCGGGCCGCTGACCCAGGCGGAGTTGTTCCCCGGTGCCCCTGGGCCCCGGCTTTCGCCGGGGAACGGTGAAGGCATCATCGCGCCGGGCCAGCTCGACAGCCACTATGCCCCGTCCAAGCCGGTACGCCTCCACGCGACCGAGGCGAAGAACGGCGAGTACCTCATCGGCTTCGGCCCGATCCACGGCACCGAGACTCTCTCCGCGACCGGTGACCTCACCGAAGCCGCCGCGAACCTGTTCGACGCGCTCCACCGCGCCGATGCGAGCGACGCGCTCGCCATCGCCGTGGCGCCGATCCCCGCCAGCGGCATCGGCCTGGCGATCAACGACCGCCTGCGCCGCGCCGCCTTCTAGGCGAGGCTTTGCCAGCACCAGGCCCAGGCCGATACCGGCCCCCTGAAGCGCACGGAAGTTTACGAAGCATATGCTACGCTACGGGGGATGGTTTTCGGACCCCGGGGCGGCGGCGTGCGGCGAGGGTGTGCCAGAGAGGAAAAGGCGCCGGCTTGCATCCACCAGTATGGAGCAGGCGAAATCCTACATTGCAAGCATGGCGCCCGCCGCGGACTAGCGTGCGACCAGCTTCAGCCAGCCATGCATATCGATCTCGACGTCGAGGCCGCGATAATCGACTCGTGGCGGGTGCGGCGTGTCCATCACCTCGTGATGCGTCTCGGTGATCACCACCGCGGCAGCCCCCGCGGCATCGGCGGCGGCCAGACCGGCCAGGCTGTCTTCCCAGACCAGGCAATCGGCGATTTCGACACCAAGCCGCTCGGCCCCGAGCAGGAAGCAATCGGGCGCCGGCTTGCCGTGCGCGACATCCTCGGCGGTGATGACGACCTCGGGCCGGGGAATGCCGGCGGCTTCCAGCCGGCGCAGCGCGAGCGCGCGCGGGGCCGAGGTGACCAGTGCCCAGCGCCCGGCGGGGATCCGCGCCAGGAAGGCCGCCGCGCCGCCCACTTCGGCCAGCCCCTCGATATCGTCGATCTCGGCCTGGGTCAGCGCTTCGGTCTCGGCCTCGGCATCCACGCCGGCGGGCGCGAAGCGGCGGATCGTCTCGATCGCGCGCACACCGTGGAGTGCTGCCATCAACGGATCGGTCTCGACGCCGTGGCGGGCCGCCCAGGCGCGCCAGACGCGATCGACCACCGCCATGGAGTTCACGAGCGTCCCGTCCATGTCGAACAGGAAGGCGGCGAAGCTGCGACTGGGGAGACTCATCGGCTTCTCCTCACCACAGCCGCCGCAGCGCCGCAACCGCCATCCGCCCGGCTTTGCTTTTCCGTCGCACAGACCTACAAATCCGTGCAGGTCTGGGGCTGGGGAGACCGTACACAGCAGGAGGGCAACAGCATGAGCAATGTGCAACGTGGTCTCGCCGAACTCATCGGCACTTTCTGGCTCGTCTTCGGTGGATGCGGCAGCGCGGTGCTGGCCGCGGCATTTCCCGAGGTCGGCATCGGGCTGGCAGGCGTCAGCCTCGCCTTCGGCCTGACCGTGCTCACCATGGCCTATTCGATCGGCCATATCTCGGGCTGCCATCTCAACCCGGCGGTGACCTTCGGCCTGTGGGCCGGCGGACGCTTTCCGGCCAGGGACATCCCCCTCTATGTGATCGCGCAAGTGATCGGCGCGGTGATCGGCGCGGGGCTGCTCTGGTACGTCGCCAGCGGCGCGCCGGGCTATGCGGGCGGCCTCGCCTCCAATGGCTTCGGCGAACATTCGCCCGGCCATTTCTCGTTCCAGGCAGGAATGGTCATCGAGGTCGTGCTGACCTTCATGTTCCTGATGGTGATCATGGGCTCGACCGACAGCCGCGCGCCGGCCGGGTTCGCGCCGATCGCGATCGGCCTGGCGCTGACGCTCATCCACCTGATCTCGATCCCCGTGACCAACACCTCGGTCAACCCGGCGCGCTCGACGGGGCCGGCGCTGCTCGAGGGCGGCATCGCGCTCCAGCAACTGCTCTGGTTCTGGATTGCGCCGATCGTCGGCGGGCTGCTCGGCGGCTTCGTCTACAAGGCGCTCGGTGCCGAAGCGGGCAAGCGTCCGCCGATCGAGGGCGCGGCGCTGCCGGGAGGCGCGGAATAGGCCAGGATCCTCCCCCGGCGATGCCGGGGGAGGATTGTCCGGGTCAGGCTGCCGTCGCGCCTTCCTTGCTGCGCGCCGCGAAGCTCTTGCGGAGCTTGCGCAGCTTGGGCGGGATCACCGCCAGGCAGTATGGGTTACGCTGGCCTTCGCCCTGCCAATATTCCTGGTGGTAATCCTCGGCCGACCACCATTCGCCCAGCGGCTCGATCGCCGTGACGATCGGCGCGGGCCAGTCCGGCCGGGCGCGGTCGATCGCATCCAACGCCTCGCGCTCCTGCTCCGCCGAATGCGGGAAGATCGCCGAGCGATACTGGGTGCCGATATCGTTGCCCTGGCGGTTGAGCTGGGTGGGATCGTGGGTGGCCAGGAAGATGTCGAGGATCTCGCCATACGAGATCTGGTCGGTATCGAAGCTCACCCGGATCGCCTCGGCATGGCCGGTCGTGCCCGAGCAGACTTCCTTGTAGGTCGGGTTTTCCTTGGTGCCCCCGATATAGCCGCTTTCGACCGACTGGACGCCGATCACATCGTTGAACACGGCCTCGGTGCACCAGAAGCACCCTCCGGCCAGCGTAGCGGTTTCAATGCTCATCGCGAACTCCTTGCTATCGGCGCAAAGATAGGATTGGACGCGCGAAGAACAATGCGGAGTTTGGTATGCGCGAAGGCACGGTGCTGGTTACGGGCGGGGCGGGCTATATCGGCAGCCATGCGGTGCTGGCGCTGCTCGATGCGGGCTGGAAGGTCGTGGTGGTCGACAACCTGGTCACCGGGTTCGACTGGGCCGTCGATCCGCGCGCCAAGCTGGTGGTCGCCAACATCGCCGATGACGACAAGGTCCGCGCCGCGATCCGGGAGCACGGCGTGATCGCGATCATGCACTTCGCGGGCTCGGTGGTGGTGCCGGAGAGCGTGACCGACCCGCTCAAATATTACCGCAACAACACCGCCGCCAGCCGCTCGCTGATCGAGAGCGCGGTGGCAGAGGGCGTGAAGCACTTCATCTTCTCCTCGACCGCGGCGACCTATGGCATCCCCGAAGTCGTGCCGGTGCGCGAGGACAGCCCGAAGCAGCCGATCAACCCGTACGGCATGTCCAAGCTGATGACCGAGATCATGCTCAAGGACGTCGCCGCCGCCCATCCGATCAACTATGCGGCGCTGCGCTACTTCAACGTCGCCGGCGCCGATCCGCAGGGTCGCTCCGGCCAGTCGACCGCGGGTGCGACCCACCTGATCAAGATCGCGGCCGAGGCGGCGACCGGCAAGCGCAGCCATGTCTCGGTGTTCGGCACTGATTTCGACACGCCCGACGGCACCGGCGTGCGTGACTATATCCATGTCAGCGATCTCGCCGCCGCGCATGTCGACGCGCTCGATCTGCTGATCGCGAAGCCGACCGAGAACCACACGATGAACGCCGGCTATGGCCGCGGCTTCTCGGTGCTGCAGGTGCTCGACGCGGTGGATCGGGTGACCAACCTGACGATCGAGCGCAAGCTCGAGGGGCGGCGTGCGGGCGATCCCGATGCGCTGGTTGCCGACAACAGCGCGATCCTGGCGGCGCTGCCGTGGCGGCCGAAGCACGACGACCTGGAAGGGATCGTCAAGGACGCGCTTGCCTGGGAACGCAAGCTCGCCGAGCGCCAGGGCTGACGGTTCAGCGCCGCTTTCCGCGGCCGAGCAGTTCCAGCTCGATCCGCCACCAGAGCATTGCCCAGACCCCGCCGAACGCCCAGCCGGCGAGGACGTCGCTCGGCCAGTGAACGCCGAGATAGAGGCGGCTGAGGCCGACCGAGGTGGTAAGCGCCAGCGCGACGATCAGCACGAAGGCGCGGATGCGGCGGTCGGGCAGCACCGGGAAGAGCAGGGTGGCGAGCGTCAGATAGACGATCGCGCTGATCGCGGCATGGCCGCTGGGGAAGCTGGCCGAGTTCACTTCCATCAGCTGGCCGGTCAGCTGCGGCCGGGGGCGGGCGACGAAGCCGCGGATCGTCTCGACTGCGATCGAGCCGAGCAGCGAAGCGCCGACCACGAGCAGGGCGGTGCGCAGGCGCCCGGCGAGCCCGAGGAAGATCGCAGCGACCAGCACGATGAAGCTCAGCACGGTGGTGCTGCCGAGCGCCGTCACGTCGCGCACCGCGGAGGGGAGCCAGGCGGGGCCGATCGGCTGGAGCGGATGGCCGGGGACGCGCATCGCCAGCATGACCGCACGGTCGATGGTCGCGCCGTCGCCCTCGGCAAGTTCGTGGCCGAACCATAGCAGGGCGAGGAGGAAAAGCGCGAGCCCGGCGCCGGCGAGGATCGGCCAGGGCAGGCGGCGGGAGGCTGGCGGGGCTTCGGGAGCGGCGTGCATCGGTCGACCCTATCCAATCCTCCCCCGCAAAGGGAGGGGGAGGATTGGTGCAAGGTCAGATCTGGATGCGCGCGGTCACGCGGATGTCGCGGCCAGGAAGCGGGGCATAGTCCTTGAGCACGCTGGCGGCGCGGCGGGCCTCGACGTCGAAGATGTTGTTCGCCGAGAGCTGCAGGCTGGTGTTCGAGCCGGCGCCCCAGGGCTTCCACGAGACCGAGGCGTTGACGAAGGTGAAGCCGTTCGTCGGCGTCTCGAAGGCCGAGATACGGGTCTGGTCGAAGACATGCTCGACTTCGCCGCGGAGGGTGAAGGCGTCTGAGGTCGCTTCCAGCCCGCCATTGATGCGCAGCGGCGGGATGCGCGGGGCGGGGCCGGTGCCGACGATCTCGGCATGGACGTAATCGGCCAGCGCGGTGGCGTTGATCGTGAAGTCCTTCACCGTCGCCAGGCGGAGCGAGCCCTCGGCCTCGAAGCCGTAATAGCGGGCATCGGCCTGGTTGTACTGGAAGACGGGCAGGCCATCCTGGGTCGCGCCGGTCGGCGAGTCGTAGATATAGCCCTTGAACCAGTTGTAATAGGCTGCGGTCGAGAAGGCGAAGCCGTCGCCCGAGCCCTTGAACGTGGCTTCCACGCCCCAGCTCTTCTCGGTGCCGAAATTCGGGTTGCCGATCTCGAACGCCTGGGTGCCGGCGTGCGGGCCGTTGGCGAACAGCTCTTCCGGGGTCGGCGCACGCTCGGCGCGTGAGACGTTGACGCCGAAGCGCATGCCGTCGGCCACCGCATAGCTGGCGCCGAGCGAGGCGGAGAAGCTGTTGAAGTTGCGGTTATACGCCGGGTTGCCGATGTCGGCATCGGCCTGGGCGCTGACATTGTTGTGCTCGAAGCGCGCCGCCGCCTCAGCCTTGAACGCGCCGAGATCGAGCGACTGGAGCGTGAACAGGCCGAACTGCTGCGCCGAGTTCTTGGGCAGGAACTTCTCGTCGCCGACGACGTGCATGTCGCGCAGCGAGAACTGGCCGCCGATCAGGCCGTCCCAGCCGCCGCGGCCCGACTGGACCATCTCGAGCCGGCCCTCATAGCCCTGGTTGTAGAAGGTGGTGCCGACGGCGCCGTCTTCCGCGATCTCGCTATGCTTGTAGTCGGCTGCGGCCCAGCGGGTGCGGAGCTGCTTGAAGAAGCCGTCGCCGATATTGACCTCGCCGCGCACGTCGACGCGGGTCTGCTGGGCGTGGAGGCGCACCTGCTCGGCCTCGACCGATGGATCGAGCGAATAGCGGACGGGCACGCCGTAGAGCGTGTCGAAATGGCTGACCGAGAAGCCGAGATTGTTGTTGCCGTCGATGATCGCGGCGCCGCCGGCGACGTCCCAAGTCTTGCCGGCGGTGTTGGGTACCTTGCCCTTGAGGTCGGCCAGTTCCTGGATTTCGGGATCGGCGCTCGCGGCCGCCTGGGCACGCAGCTCGCGGCTGAGGACATAGCCGCCGGTGCGCTGGTCGCCGGTCTGCGAGAAGCTGCCATCGGCGTGGAGGACGATCTTGCTCGTCACCGGCACATCCGCCGTGCCCGAGACCGAGCGCTCATCGGCGGCGCTGCCATAGCTGGCGATGCCGTCGAAATGGACCACTTCCTCGGGCATGTGGCGCGGGATGCGGCTGTCGATGACGTTGACCACGCCGCCGATCGCCGAGGGGCCGAAGATCAGCGCGGTCGGGCCGCGCAGCACTTCGATGCGGTCGGCGGTGAGCGGGTTGATGATCGGCGCATGATCGGCCGAGGTGTTGGACACGTCGATGCTGCCGATGCCGTCGGTGAGCAGCGGGGCGCGGGCACCGATGAAGCCGCGCAGCACCGGGCGCGAGGCATTGGGACCGAAGGACGTAGCCGAGACGCCGGGCTGGTTGGCCAGCGTGTCGCCGATCGTCGGGCGCAGGTCGCGGGTCAGCTCTTCCTTGGCGAGCACTGCGGTGCCGCCGAGTACGTCCGCGGTGTTGCGGGCGCGGGTGCCGGTGACGACGATCTGCGCGCCGGGCTGGTCATGATCCTGGTCGCTGGTGGCCGGCGCCTTGGATTCGGTGCTGCTGGTTGCCGGGGCGGTGTTGCCGTTGGCCGGAGTCTCTTCGGCGTGCGCGGGAAGCGCGAGCAGGGCGGCGGAGGCGAGCAACAGCGGACGCAACAACATCAACGAATCTTCCCGAACCATGGAACTTGCTGCGCTGCGGTAGCCGTGATGATATAAGGTATCAAGCCCTGTTTAGTCATACTTTCGGATATCCGGTTGTTTCGGCCGGGCGAGATGCGGAAGCGGGACAACCGCAACGTCATCGCTGCGGATCGGTGCAGTTGCGGAAACCTTGCGATGCCACGCGCACGGCTAATCAACGGCGTTCGACGCGCCTAGATGCCCGGCTGCAAAAAGGAGGACATCATGGCGTATCTCGATACCAGGGCGGGGCTGCTCGAAGGGCTCGCCGGCACCGTCTCGGCCGAAGCCGCGCTTACCTCGCTCGAGCTACGCACGCTCCAGCTTTCTCAGGCCGATGGTCGCGTCTCGCTGCGTGGGCCGAGTCGGATCGAGCGGATCGCTGCCATGCTGTTCGGTTCGCGCCGGGTATCCGGCCTCGCCAATGCCCGGCTGGAGGCGCTGCGGCGCTTCGCCATTCTCTATCGTCTCGACGGCGCGGCGCTCGATTCGGGTGAGATCGCACGGGCGGAAGCCGCGGGGCTCAGCGCCGTGATGCTCGATCGCGTACGGCACGTCATCGACGGCTGGCCGCGCCGCGCCGGCGCATTGGTGCGCGCCGCTTCGCTGCTGGCGGCGGTTGGACTGGCCGGCGTGGCGGGCGTTGCCGGCTATTTCTGGCTGGCCGACGAACTCGATCCGATGGTGTCGGCGATCCTGGTCGGCGCGGTGGCGGTGACGCTGGCACCGCTGTTCGGAGGCAGCGCGCGAGGCTGATCTGGTATAGAACCACTCTACCAATTCTGGTCCAGTGAATTGGTATTCAAATTGGCTTGCACGTAATTCATGCGACTGGTAGGCATCCACATCGGCCAAAAGAGCCGGTGGGGAGGACTCGTTGCGACTCTGGGCGCTGTCGATGGGGATGCTTGCGGTGGCTGCCGGTCCGGCGGCGGCGCGCGACACCCTTGTCCATAATCAGCAGGAATATGGAGCGGCCGCGAAGGCGCTGTCGCCGGGCGATCGGATCATCCTCGCCAATGGCGAGTGGCGCGACTTTGCGGTGCGCTTCTCGGGCCAGGGCAGCGAGGCCAGGCCGATCACGCTTACCGCTGAGACGCCGGGCAAGGTTGTCCTGACCGGTGCCTCGAGCCTGCGCATGGCGGGCAACTGGCTGGTCGTCTCCAACCTGGTGTTCAGGGACGGGCGCGGCACCGATGAGGATCTGATCGCCTTTCGCTTCGATACCAAACGCTGGGCCGAGAATTCGCGCCTGACTGGGATCGTCGTCGACGGCTATGGCGCGCCGACACAGGCCAAGACCGATCACTGGGTCTCGCTCTACGGCAGCAACAACCGCGTCGATCACTCGCACTTCGCCGGCAAGGTCCATGGCGGGGCGATGCTCGTGGTGGTCCGCGCCGCCTATGGCCCAAGCGAAAACCACCACCGGATCGACCATAATTACTTCGGCCCGCGGCCTCCCCTGGGGGAAAATGGCGGCGAGACGATTCGCATTGGCACCAGCCAGCAATCGCAGAGCGATTCCTTCACGATCGTCGAGGACAATTTCTTCGAGCGCTGCAACGGCGAGGTCGAGATCGTCTCGATCAAGTCGGGCGCGAACATCCTGCGCCGCAATGTCGTGGTCGAGAGCCAGGGCGCCTTTGTGATGCGCCACGGCCATGGCAACCGGATCGAGGACAATGTCTTCTTCGGCAATGGCGTGAAGCGCACCGGCGGTATCCGCGTGATCAACCGGCGCCAGGTGGTGCGGAACAACTATCTCGAGGGTCTGGCCGGCGACGGGTCGTACAGCGCGCTCTCGCTGATGAACGGCGTGCCAAACTCGCCGATCAACCGCTACGAGCAGGTGCAGGATGCATTGATCGAGCGGAACAGCCTGATCGAAGCGGCGACGGTGACTTTGGGCAATGGCGCGGACGCCGAACTGTCGCTGCCGCCGGTCTCGACGCGCTTCGTGGCCAACCTCTTCGTCAACGCGAAGCGCGGCGATCCCTTTGTCGCCAAGGCGGACATCGCCGGGATCACATTCACCGGCAATGTCCTGTCCGTGCCGGGACCCGCTGCCTTGCCGATCCAGATCGACCGCCGCCAGGTGACGCTCAAGCGCGCCGCCAACGGCCTGCTCTATCCGAGCGATCCGGCGCTGGCCAAGCTCGGTGCCGATCGCACGCTCAAGCCCATCACGCGCGAGGAGACGGGTGTCTCCTGGTACGTCAAGCCTGCGGCCTCGCCGCTTCCGGGAAGCAATTGATGACTCGTTTCGCTTTTCTCCTAGCCGGTTCCGCCCTGCTCGCCACGCCCGCTCTGGCGCAGACCGCGCCCGGCACCCAGCCCACGCTGTTCCGCGCATCGGAGATGGCGGCCACGGCCAAGGAAGCCACGGCCTATCCTCTGTTCAACGCCGAACTGAAGCGCGTCCGCCGCGAAGTCGACAAGGCGATCAAGGCCGGCGTGATCGTGCCCCAGCCCAAGGATCCGGGTGGCGGCTACACGCATGAGCAGCACAAGCGGAACTACACGGCGATCTATGGCGCCGGGCTGTTGTTCCGCATCACCGGCGACCAGCGCTATGCCGATTTCGCCAAGGCCGAGCTGCTCGAATATGCCAGGCTCTATCCGACGCTCGGCAACCATCCCGCGGCGAGCGACCAGCGGCCGGGCCGGCTCTTCTGGCAGAGCCTCAACGACGCCGTCTGGGCGGTCTATGCGGTGCAGGGCTATGACGCGATCCGCGACAGCCTGAGCGCCGCCGATCGCGCGACGATCGACGACAAGGTCTTCCGCCCGATGGCGACCTTCCTGTCGGCCGGCCAGGCCGAGGAGTTCGACCAGATCCACAACCATGCGACCTGGGCCTGCGCTGCGGTCGGGATGATCGGCTATACGTTGCGCGACAAGGACTTTGTCGAAGTGGCGCTGAAGGGCCTGCGCCGTGACGGCAAGTTCGGCTTCCTGGCGCAGATCGACCAACTGTTCTCGCCCGACGGCTATTATGTCGAAGGGCCCTATTATCAGCGCTATGCGATGCTGCCCTTCGTGCTGTTCGCCCGCTTCATTCAGGCGAACCAGCCCGAGCAGAAGATCTTCGAGCATCGCGGCGGCGTGCTCCTGAAGGCGATCCGGACCTCGATCCAGACGACCTATGACGGCTTCTTCTTCCCGTTCAACGATGCGATGCCCGACAAGAGCCTGAAGACCGACGAGCTCTATCAGTCGGTGGCGATCGGCTATGAAGTGACCAAGGATCCGGCGCTGCTGTCGATCGCGCAGTGGCAGGGCCGCACTGTGCTGACGCCCGACGGGCTGATGGTCGCGCGCGATCTCGCGGCCGGCAAGGCCAGGCCTTTCCCCTTCGCCTCGCAGTTCCTGAGCGACGGACCCAAGGGCGATATGGGCGGCCTGGCGATCATGCGCTCGGGGCCGAGCGACAAGGACCAGGTACTGGTCGCCAAGAATGCCGCGATGGGCATGGGCCATGGCCATTTCGACAAGCTGAACTGGATTCTCTACGACAACGGCCACGCCATCGTGACCGATTACGGCGCGGCGCGCTTCCTCAATGTCGAGAGCAAGGACGGCGGGCGCTACCTCAAGGAAAATGAGAGCTGGGCGAAGCAGACCGTCGCCCACAATACGCTGGTCGTGAACGAGACCAGCAATTTCGGCGGCAAGTGGAAGGTGGGCGACAAGCTCGCGCCCAAGCAGCTCTTCTGGGCGAGTACCCCGCAGGCGACGGTCAGCACCGCCGAGATGGTCGGCGCCTATCCCGGCGTCCGCTATCGCCGCACGCTGATCCAGCTGCCGGTGGACGGCGTCGAGAGCCCGATGATCGTCGACCTGCTCGACGTGACCGGCGACAAGCCCGCCACCTATGACTTGCCGCTGCACTATGCCGGGCAGATCACCGCGATCGGTTTCCCGCTCCAGTCGAACACCGCCGAGCGGCCGGTGCTCGGCAAGGCGGCGGGTTACCAGCACATCTGGGTCGATGCGACGGGTACGCCGACTGCCGAGAATGGCGCGGTCACCTGGATCAACGACAACCGTTTCTACACCTACCGGATGCTCGCGCCGGCGGGCACCAGCGTGATCCTGGGCGAGAGCGGCGCCAACGATCCGCGCTTCAACCTGCGCCGCGAGCCGCTGCTGATCGAGCGCGTGACCGGGGCGACCAACGCCCAGTTCGTCAACCTGCTCGAGCCGCACGGCAATTACGACGCCGGCGAGGAGAAGACGACCGCGAGCAACAGCCGGGTGAAGGGCTTTACCCATGTCCGCACCGGTGATGCCGATGTGGTGACGATCAAGCTCGCCGATGGCCGCGCAATCACGCTCGCCATCGCCTTCTCGGCCGATGCCAATGCGGCGCACTCGGCGACGGTCGATGGCAGGAAGCTCGACTGGAAGGGCCATTTTGCGCGCTTCGATGCGGGCAAGGGAAACTGAGCCGATGACCAGGGTCAAAGGGCTTCGCTGGCTCGTGATCGGCCTGATCGGGCTGGTCACCGTCATCAACTATATCGATCGCAACGCGCTCGCCGTGATGTGGCCGGCGGTGTCTAAGGACATTGGCGCGGACAAGGCGGATTATGCACTGCTCGTGACCATGTTCATGGTCGCCTATGCGTTCGGCCAGTCGCTGTTCGGCAAGCTGCTCGACCGGATCGGCACGCGCATCGGCTTCGTCATCGCGATCGCGGTCTGGTCGCTGTCGATCGGCGCACACGCACTCGTCCGCTCGCTGGGCATGCTGATCGGCCTGCGCGTCACTTTGGGTGTGGCCGAGGCGGGCAACTGGCCGGGCGCGGTCAAGGCCAATGCACTGTGGTTCCCGCCGCAGGAGCGCGCCTTCGCGCAGGGCATCTTCAATGCCGGTGCCGCGATCGGCGCGATCATCGCCGCGCCTGCTGTTGCCGCGCTCTACGGGGCGTTCGGGTGGCGGGCGACCTTCGTGCTGGTCGGCGTGCTCGGCTTTGTCTGGCTGATCCCCTGGCTGTTCGTCTACCGCGCCGATCCCGATCGCCATCCCTGGCTGAGCGACGAGGAGCGCGCCCATATCAACGCGCGCCCCGCCGCCAACGACGCGCCCGAAGCCGAGGCACCCGCACCGGGCATGCTCGAGCTGCTGCGCTACCGCCAGAGCTGGGCGATCCTGCTCAGCCGCTTCTTCCTCGATCCTGTCTGGTGGCTGTTCGTCTCCTGGCTGCCGATCTACCTGGCCGAGACCTTCGGCTTCGATGTGAAGCAGATCGGCATGTTCGGCTGGGTGCCGTTTGTCGGCGCGATGCTCGGCAGCCTGGGCGGCGGCTGGTTCTCCGGCGTGCTGATCGCGCGGGGCTGGAGCGCGCTGTCGGCGCGCAAGCTCGCCATCGCCATCGGCTGCGTCATCATGCTGCCGGCGCTGCTGCTTACCGCCCAGGCCTCGACGCCGCTCAGCGCGGTGCTGCTGATCGCGGTGATCCTGTTCGGCTTCCAGGTGGCGATCAACAACATCCAGACCATGCCGGGCGACTATTTCGCCGGCGGCGCGGTGGGCTCGCTCGCCGGGATCAGCGGCACCGCCGCCGTGGCCGGCACGCTCATCACCACCTGGCTCGTGCCGGTGATGACCACCCAGGGCTATGCGCCGATCTTCGCGCTGGCCGCGGCGATCGTCCCGCTCGCGCTCCTCTCCATCCTGCTCCTCGGTCGCGGGCTTCCGCGCGCCGAGGGCACTACCTCCCCAGAACGGAATCCAGCATGAAATTGAAGGACAAGGTCGCCATCGTAACCGGCGGCGGGCGTGACATCGGCAAGTCGGTCTCGCTGCAGCTCGCGGCGCAGGGCGCCAAGGTCGCGGTCAACTATCGCAGCGACGAAGCCGCCGCCAAGGCGACCGTCGCCGAGATCGAGGCCGCGGGGGGCACCGCGATCCTGATCCAGGCCGATGTGACCAAGCCGGCCGAAGTGGCGAAGCTGGTCGAGGAGACCACCGCGGCGTTCGGCGAGCGCGTCGACGTGCTGGTCAACGTGGCCGGCGGCATGGTCGCCCGCAAGACGCTGGCCGACATGGACGAGGCGTTCTTCGACCATGTCATGGAGCTCAACCTCAAGTCCGCCTTCCTCGTCACCAAGGCGGTGCTGCCGCACCTGGGCGAGGGCAGCGCGATCGTGAACCTGTCGTCGCTCGCCGGGCGGGACGGCGGCGGGCCGGGCGCGTCGATCTACGCGACTGCCAAGGGCGCGCTGATGACCTTCACCCGCGGCCTCGCCAAGGAACTGGGTCCGCAGGGCATCCGCGTCAACGCGCTGTGCCCGGGCCTGATCGGCACCAGCTTCCACGACACCTTCTCCAAGCCCGAGGGCCGCAAGGCGGTGGCCGGCAACACGCCGCTGCGCCGCGAGGGCCATCCGGACGAAGTGGCGTCGGCGGTTGTCTTCCTCGCCTCGAACGACTCGTCGTTCCTGACGGGCGTCAACATGGACATCAACGGCGGCCTCGCCTTCTCCTGATCGAGGGACAGAAGGCCGCAACTGGGAGGGTTACACATGCTGAAAATGGCGATCACGCTGGCAGCGTTGCTGGCGGTTCCGGGGGCGGCCTTCGCCCAGACTTCGGAGGCCCAGCCTGCGCTCGAGAAGCGCGAGAAGCGGACCGATGCGCCGCCGATCTCCGCCTACAAGATCATCCTGGTCGGCGACTCCACTATGGCGCCGGGCAGCGGCTGGGCATCTGCCTTCTGCGCCTATCATGTGAAGTCGAACATCGCCTGCCTCAACATGGGCCGGGGCGGGCGCTCGACCCGCAGCTACCAGGCCGAGGGTTCGTGGAAGATCGCGCTCGGCGAGGCTGCGGTTCCGGGCTATGCCAAGAAGTACGTCCTGATCCAGTTCGGCCATAACGACCAGTCGACCAAGGCCGAGCGCTGGACCGACCTCAACACCGACTTCCAGTCGAACCTCAGGCAGATGGTGCTCGACGTCCGCGCCGCCGGCGCGGTGCCGGTGCTGGTAACCCCGCTGTCGCGCCGCGAATTCCGGGGCGGCAAGCTCAACAACACGCTCGCCGCCTGGGCCGATGCGGTGCGCAAGATCGGCGTCGAGATGAAGGCGCCGGTGATCGAGCTGAACCGCGACAGTGCGAAGGCGGTCGAGCAGCTCGGCGCAGTCGAATCGATGAAGCTGGCGATGGCCGAGCCGCTTCCCGAGGAAGTGGCGGCAGGCAAGGCCGGCACCACGCTGCGCCCGCGCCCCGCGCCGGAATCGCCGCCCACGTCGACGCTTCCGAAGACCGGCCCGCGCGGCCGGATCGTCGAGAAGTTCGACTATACCCATGTCGGCGAAGCCGGCGCCAAGGCCTTCGCCAAGATCGTCGCCTACGACCTGGCGATCGCGGTTCCCGAATTGAGCAGCCAGCTGCTGCCCTGACCCACTCCGTCCCTGGAGGCGCGGTCCGACTCCCTCGGCCGCGCCTCCTTTTTTATTTTGCGGCATCGCCTTAACGGGACCGCATGCACCTTACCCCCGACATCCTCGCTTTCCTCGTCACCATGGCGCTGCTTGCCGGCACCGTCGATGCGATGGCGGGTGGCGGCGGGCTGATCACCTTGCCCGCGCTGATGGCCATGGGCGTGCCGCCGGTCTCGGCGATCGCGACCAACAAGCTGGCGAGCGCCTGCGGCACCGGCTCCGCGCTGTTCACCTATGCCCGGGCCGGCCATGTCGACTTCAAGCGCTTCGCGCTGCCCGCCGCGGGCGCCTTTGGCGGAGCGGCGGCCGGAGCGGTGACGCTGCAGCTGATCGACTCGCACTTCCTTGCCGCCTTTGTGCCGGTACTGCTGATCCTGATGGGCCTCTATTTCCTGCTCGCGCCGAAGATGAGCGAGGCGGACCGGCATGCCCGGATAGGGCCGAAGGGTCTGACGCTGATCGTGACCGGCATCGGCTTCTACGACGGGTTCTTCGGGCCGGGCACCGGATCGTTCCTTACTACGGCGCTGGTCGCATTGGCCGGGCTCGGGCTGGTGCGGGCGATCGGCAACACCAAGTTCCTCAACCTGTCGACCAACCTGGCCGGGCTGCTGGCGATGATCGCCGGCGGCAAGCTGCTCTGGGGACTGGGCATCGCGATGGCGCTGGCGAACATGGCGGGCAACCAGATCGGCGCGCGGCTGGCGATCCGCTTCGGCGGGCGCGGCGTTCGGCCGTTGCTGGTGCTTCTCTCGGCGGCGCTGACGGTGAAGCTGCTGGCCGATCCGGCGAACCCGATCTGGGGCTGGTTCTAGCGCTCCAACATTGGCGGCGGCCGTCACTCGGCAAAGTACACGAAGTACAGTCCAAGAGCGGGTTTCTGCCGCCGCTATTTTCCCTGTTTTCTCGGTAACGCGTTGCATCTCGCAACATTGTTGCGGGCGCGTGATCCTATTTTTCCTGCAGATTGAAAGAGCGGCCGGGTGGTGGCCCGGCCGCGTGAGCCGAGCACGCGGAATCCTACATTGCAAGCTATCGTCACCCTGAACTTGTTCCAGGGTCCAATTCTCCACCAGCGATATCGCCCGGGGAGCCTTGGGAGCCGAACAAGTTCAGCATGACGATATGGCTTGGGCCGGCCCTCAGCGCTTCACGTCGGCGCCTTCGCCGGAGAAGCCCTCCACATCGGCGCGGGAGAACAGCGCCATGTCGCCCGGCACGCTGTGCTTGAGGCAGGCCAGGGCCAGGCCGAGTTCGGCGGTGCGCGGGATCGAGGCACCTTCGACCAGGCCGTGCAGCACGCCGGCGGCAAAGGCGTCGCCGCCGCCGATCCGGTCGATGATGCCGGGCATCGCGACTTCGGCGGTCTGGAAGCCGGCCTCGGGCGTGTCGATGCGCGCGGCCAGGCGATGGCAGTCGCTGGTCTCGACATGGCGAGCCGTCGAGGCGATCCACTTCAGGTTGGGGAAAGCGGTGAACCCGGCCAGTGCAGCCTCTCGCCGTCGCGCTTCGCCATCGCCGGAGAAGGGATGGTCGAGCAGCAGCGCCATGTCGCGGTGATTGGCGAAGAACAGGTCGGCCTGGCGGACCAGCCCGGTGAGGATCGTGCGCGGATCGCTGTCCCAGCTCGCCCACAGGTTCGCACGGTAGTTGCCGTCGAACGACACGCGCAGGCCGGCGGCGCGGGCAGCCGTCATCGCGGCGCCGGTGGCGGCGGCGAGATCGGGACCCAGCGCCGGGGTTATGCCCGAGACATGGAGCCATTCAGCGCCTTCGAACGCCGCGGACCAGTCGAATGCGGACCAGTCCCGCGACGCGAAGGCGCTGCCGGCGCGGTCGTAGAGGATCTCCGAGGCGCGCAACGATCCGCCCGGGCTGAGGAAATACAGGCCCTGGCGGCCCGGCGCGCGGAAGCTCCGGGTCAGGTCCACGCCGGCGGCGGCGAGCGCGCGCCAGGCGCCGTCGCCCAGGCCGCCCCGGGGGAGCGCCGAGACCATCGCGGTGCGGTGGCCGAGCGCCGCGAGCGCGGCGGCGACATTGGCCTCCGCCCCGCCGATATGCACGTCGAGGCTCTGCGCCTGGGGCAGCTGTACCCGACCCTGGGTCGCGAGCCGCGTCAACACTTCGCCAAAGCCGATCAGCCGTACTGGTCCGCTGCTGGTTAGTCCGGTTGCCATCCAATCCTCCCCTGTGGCTTTGCTGCATTGCACTAAGCGGATTGGATAATTGGTATCAAGATATCATTGACAGTCTTCGGACCTGTGGTACCTAGAATTGGTATAAAAAGAAGATTGGGGAGGATTCGAATGGCTTTGGGCACCATCCGTGCGCGCATGCGCGCTCGCTCGGCCCTGCTGACCGGCGTGTCGATCGCCGCGGCGCTGACGGCGGCGCCTGCCTGGGCGCAGGACACGCAGCCGGCGCCCGCCGGCAAGGCTCCTGCCGAAGCGACCGCGCCGGAAGTGGCGCAGGAAACGCAGCAGGAAGACCAGATCATCGTCACCGCGATCCGCGAGACGATCCAGAGCTCGATCCAGTCCAAGCGCGATTCCGATGCGATCGTGGACTCGGTTTCCTCCAAGGAAATCGGCGAGCTGCCGGGCCAGTCGGTCGGCGAAGTGATCGCGACGATCACCGGCGCCTCGATCGACCGCGCCAATTACGGCCCCACCGAAGTCTCGATCCGCGGTCTCGGCTCGGGCCTGAGCATGACGACGCTCAACAAGCGCGAGGCGACCAACGGCTCGGGCGACCGCGCGGTGAATTTCGGCCAGTTCCCCTCCGAGCTGTTCAACGCGATCAAGATCTACAAGACGCAGCAGGCCGACCTGATCGAAGGCGGCGTGGCCGGCCTGATCGAGCTCGAGACGCGCAAGCCGCTCGACTACAAGCGCCGCAACATCCAGGCGGAGATCAAGGGCAACTACAATCCCTATCAGGACCGGATCAGCGGCAAGAGCCCCTACGGCTACCGCGCGACGATCAGCTATATCGACCAGTTCAACGCGGGCGACCTGGGCAAGATCGGCATCTCGATCGGCTATCAGCGCAACGACGTGAATGATCCGGTCGAGCGCTTCTATACCAGCTCGACCTGGTTCACCTGCAACGCGGCGGTGGTCTCGACCACCAACTGCACCGAAGTGACCCGCCAGCAGGGCAATTCGGGCACGCCCTATTACCACGCGTCCAACTCGTACCTCTATCGCCAGATGACCACCTCGGACCTGCGCAACGCGGTGTTCGGCGCGGTCCAGTGGCAGCCGAGCCCGACGATCGACGTCAATCTCGACCTGCAATATTCGCGGCGCCAGTATAGCGAGGCACGCAACGACTTCGGCACGGCGGAAGGGCGCTACAATCTGCGCAACGTCGTGATCGGCGACAACCACCAGATGCTCTCGGCCGACGGATCGGCGACGCTGCAGACGCTGTCGGGCCTGTTCCTGCGCGACGAGAAGTATCTGGGCTTTGGCGGCAATGTCGAATGGAAGCCGACCGACCGGCTGACGGTGAGCGCCGATTACGGCTATTCGCACACCAAGCGGCTCGACATCACGCGCACCGTGCGGCTGCGCACCGATCCGCTCGACATCTTCGGCGTGCGCACGGCGATCAACAACCAGCGCATCCCCTATCATGTCGACTTCACGCAGAGCTTCCTGCCGGTCTTCACCTATGATTCGCGCTTCAACCCGGCGGACTACACGGCGTTCAGCGACGATGCGCAGCTGACCCGATCGCAGGACGGGCGCGACGACGAGATTCATTCGGCGCGGCTGGACGCGAGCTACAAGCTCGACGGCTTCATCGAGCGGATCGACATCGGCGGGCGCTGGGCCAAGCGGACCTTCTTCGGCTATGGCAACGACCTGATCATCCAGCAGAACGACCTCGCGGTGGACCGCGCGGTCAACCTGGCCTGCCGCACCCCTTTCCCGGAGCGCAGCTTCCTGGGCGACGCGCCGAGCCCGAGCGTCGGCAGCTATGCGACCTTCGACGTGCTCTGCCAGTTCCGCAACTATCTGGGCACCGAGGATCCCGGCAATACCGGCGACCTGCGCTCGGTCGACAATTCGGACGTCACCGAGGAGACCTGGGCCGGCTATGCGATGGCGACCTATTCGGGCCATATCGGCGGCCTGGCGGTGCGCGGCAATTTCGGCGTGCGCGGGGTGCATACCCAGGTGACGGCGGAGGGCCTGCGCTCGGGTCTCGACGTGATCAACAACAGCGACGGCAGCATCTCGCTGCGCGCCAATGGCAGCTTCACCCCGACCCGGATCACCTCAGGCTCGATGCGCTGGCTGCCGAGCGTCAACGCGATCTTCGACCTGAGCCCCAAGTCGCGCATCCGCACCGGCATCTACCGGGCAATGTCGCGCCCCGCGCCGAGCGCGCTGGGTGCCGGCCGCAACATCACGCTGGAAGTGGGCAACGGCTTCACCTCGGTCACCGATGCGATCAACTCGATCATCGCCACCGGCAGCCCGCGGCTGAAGCCGGTGATGTCGTGGAACGCCGACCTCGCGTACGAATACTACGCCAACAAGGACACGCTGTTCGCCGCGACCGCCTATTACAAGCGCTTCACCGGCGGGAAGATCCCGATCACGACCGACGAGAATTTCACGATCGGCGGCCAGGATTATGCGGTGCCGGTCACCCAGACGACCAACAGCAAGGACAAGTCCGACCTGTACGGCGTCGAGTTCACTGCGTCGAACCGGTTCAGCTGGCTGCCGCATCCGCTCGACGGGCTGGGCGTTAAGCTGAGCTACAATTACGCCTGGTCGAACTACAAGACGCAGGACATTCGTTATGGGGATATCATCGACAGCGCGACCGGCGACGTGATCCCCGGGCTGATCCCGGCGGCGGGGCTGAGCGGCTATTCGAAGCACGTCTTCTCGGCCCAGGCCTTCTACGAGATCGGGCCGATCTCGCTGCAGGGCATCTATCGCTATCGCTCGCGCTATTATCAGTCGTTCACCAGCGACAACACCCAGCTGCGCTATGTCGAGGGCAACAACACCTTCGACGTGAACATGAGCTACAAGATCAACAAGCAGGCGGACATCCGCTTCCAGGCGCTGAACATCTTCAACGAGCCGCGCGTCGAGTATATGCCGGTCGTCGGCAGCACCCGGAACGTGGAATATTACGGCCCGCAATATTTCCTGAGCTTCCGCGTTCGTCTCCGTTAAGGCGGACCGGAAGCAGGCTGCGGACCAATTGCCTATTCCAAAATCCCGCAGCCTGGGGCATTGCTGATCGTCAGACCAAGCTACCCGAGGACCCAATGGCCGAACGCCGTCTCTTCCAGGATATCGCCGAACGCATCGCGGCGATGATCGCGGAGGGCACTTTCCCTCCCGGCTCGCGGCTGCCCGGCGAGCGCGAGATGGCGGAGCGGCTCGGGGTGAGCCGGGTGACGATCCGCGAGGCGGAGATCGCGCTCCAGGCCCAGGGGCTGGTGCGGATCAAGACCGGCTCGGGCGTCTATGTCTGCGATCGCAACGAGCCGAGCGTCGGCCAGCTGCCGGTGGTGAGCGCGTTCGAGCTCACCGAGGCGCGTTCGCTGTTCGAGTCCGAGGCGGCCGCGCTCGCCGCGCCGACGATCAGCGACGAGCAGCTCCAGGTGCTCGAATCGCTGGTGGCCGCCATGGACGAAGCCGAGGAGGGCAGCGCCGCCGCCACCGAGGCGGACCGCGCCTTCCACCTCGCCATTGCCGGGGCATCGGGCAACCAGGCGATCATGTTCGTGATCACCACCCTGTGGCGGATGCGCACCGAGATCCCGGAGATCTGCGCGCTCCACGCCTCGGTGTGCAGCAAGGACGAGGACAGCCGGCATGACGAGCACGCCGCGGTGCTCGAGGCGCTGAAGAACCGCGACTCGGTGGCGGCGCGCACGGCGATGCGCAAGCATTTCAGCCGGCTGCTCGAGGCGATGCTCAAGGCATCGGAAGAACGTGAGATCATGGAGCTGCGCCGCAAGGCCGAGGCAAGCCGCAACCGCTTCCTGATCAGCGCCCAGCTGAGCTGAACGACCGGACTCCTTTCGATACCGCTACTCCAGCGCGCGCCCGGCACCTGCCGCGGCGCGCGTTTTCGCATGCAAGTCGGCCGTACTGGTCTGTTTACTGGTATACGAACCAATATGCCAAATCTGGACTAACCATTCTATTGACTCCGGATTGAAGGTCTGGCCTTATCCCTGAGGACAAAAGCGGCACCCGCATGCACGGGCAAGCCGGACGCTGCCAGGGAGAGATGCCGGATGCGGATGCGAAGATAAGCGCACGCAACGAGGGGCCGTAGGGACGCGGCCGCTGCCGCGCGCATGCCCCACCAGAAATCGCGAAACCCGGCTCCGCGCCGGACTTGGCCATGCGGCACGCGCCGCGATGGGGGGATGACTCATGACTAGAACGATCCGCGCGCGCAGCCTGCGCACCCGCCTGCTGCTTTCCGCCTGCTTCGTGGCGCTGCCCGGCACGGCCTATGCCCAGACCACGGTCTCGACGGTGCGCACCACCGGCGTGAATGTGAGCGGTGCCGGCACGGTGACGGTGACATCCACCGGCTCGATCGCGACGCCTACCGGCAACCAGGCGATCAGCGTCAACGGCACCAGCACCGGCACCGGCGTGGTGATCACCAATGACGGCACGCTCGAAACCGGTGCGACCTCGACCAACAGCAACGGCCGCGGGATCAGCAGCAGCGGCGATTTCGCCGATCGCACCACCCTGATCACCAACCGCGGCACGATCCGATCGGGCAACAGCGCGATCCGCTTTTCCGAGACCACGGCCGGGTACAGCGCCGGCACCGTCACCATCGACAACAGCGGCACGATCCTGAGCACCGGGATCGACTATAATGGCGCGGTGACCGTGCAGGGGCGGGGCATCGATCTTGCCGCCACGCGCGTCACGCTCAACGTCGTCAACCGCGCCGGGGGCTCGATCACCGGATCGCAGGGCATCGTCAGCACCGGTGCGCTGATCCTGACTAATTCGGGGACGATCACCGGAAACGGTGCCGCGGCGACCCAGGGAGAAGCGGTACGCGGTCACAATGCCGGCACGCTGGACGTTACCAACCAGGCCGGCGGCGTGATCACCGGCCTGTACGGGATCATCGGCACGGGCAATACCGCGATCGTCAACCGCGGGACGATCGCCAGCTCCGGCGGTGGCAGCGGGACCAACGAGGCGATCCGGATCAACCTGGGCTATTCGGTCAGCTCGACCACCGGCCTGGTCGTCAACAACAGCTATCTGAACAGCGTGACGCTGGCTGCGGGTAGCACCACCAGTGCCGGCACCGGCACCAACGCGAATGGCTATGCGGTGAATTTCGGCGGTTCGCCGATCGCGGGCACGGTCAACACGCTGACGATCGAGACCGGCGCGACGATCAACGGCACCATCGCGGCGACCACCAACACCAATTCCAACGACATACTGAACCTGACCGGCACGGGATCGCAGACGCTGGTTTCCACCACCGGCTTCGACACGCTCAATGTGCAGGGTGGCACCTGGGGCATCATCAACACCCAGACGCCGCGCTTCGGCACGACGATCGCAGCGGGCGCGACCCTGCGGCTCGACGATTTCGACGCCACGACCGGCGGCGAGGTCCGCAGCGCGATCGTCAACAACGGCACGCTGATCCTGAACCGCACCCGCAACCTGCAGAGCTTCGGCGCGATCAGCGGCACCGGCGGGCTCCAGCTCGTCAACACCGGCAACCTGACGCTGACCACTGCCAACAACTATTCCGGCGACACCATCATCAGCGGTGGCGGCATGTTGCGCAGCGGCCTGCTCGACAACGCCTTCTCGGCGAATTCGGCGGTGATCGTCACCGGCACCAGCACGCTCGACCTGAATGGCGTGAACAGCTCGGGAAGCAACACCCAGATCGGGTACAACCAGACGATCGGCAACCTTTCGGGGGACGGCTTCGTCAACACCGGCAGCACCAGCGGCGCTACGCTCACCACCGGCGGGCTCGGCGGCGACACCAGCTTCTCCGGCGTGGTCAGCCAGCTTGGCGGGCTGACCAAGGTCGGCGGTGGCACGCTGACGCTGTCGGGCCAGAATACGGCGAGCGGCGTGCTGGCGATCAACGGCGGCGGCGTGGCGCTATCCGGCCGCTGGTCGGGCAATGTGACGATGGCGGCGGGCACCAGCCTTTCCGGGGCAGGCCGGATCAACGGGGTGCTTGACGCATCCGGTGCGATCCTGGCGCCCGGCAGCGGCGGGGTTGGGACGCTGACCAGCGGCGGGCTGGTCCTTTCGGCAGGCTCGGTGCTCAACTATGATCTCGCCGCGCCCGGCACCGGCGACCGTATCCAGGTGAATGGCGACCTGATCCTCGACGGCACGCTCAACGTGGCCGATGTCGGCGGGTTCGGCGAGGGGGTCTATCGGCTGATCAACTATACCGGCGCGTTGACCGACAACGGCCTGGTGATTGGCGGGGTGCCGGCCGGCGCCAATGGCAGCCTGATGACCGTCCAGACATCGGTCGCGACCCAGGTGAACCTGATCTACGGCACGCCGGCGGCGACCACGATCCAGTTCTGGGATGGCACCGACAATTCGGGCGACGGCATCGCACAGGGCGGTAGCGGCAGCTGGACCAACAGCTTCCCCAACTGGACCGACGCGGCGGCGACCAACAACAGCGCCTGGTCCGGTGCATTCGGCGTGTTCGGCGGCGCCGCCGGCACGGTGACGGTGGACGACGCAATCCTGTTCACCGGCGCGCAGTTCATGACCGATGGCTATGAGATCGCCGCCGGCACGGGCACGCTGAGCGCCGACAGCCCGCTGACCAATATCCGCGTCGATCCGGGCGTGACCGCGACGATCAGCGCCGGCATCGACGGCAGCGGCGGGCTGGTGAAGAATGATGCCGGCACGCTGATCCTGTCCGGGACCAACGGCTATGCCGGCGCGACCAATGTGCTGGGTGGCACACTGGTCGCGCTGAACGGCGGGGCCTTGCCGACGACCAGCAACGTCAATGTCGCCGCAGGCGCGACGCTGGATATCCGTGCGGACCAGAGCATCGGCGGGCTCAACGGCGCCGGCGGCGTGCTGCTCGGCGCGAACCTCACCACCGGCGGGCTCAACGCCAATGACAACTTCGGCGGTGTGGCCAGCGGTTCCGGCGGGCTGACCAAGACGGGTACCGGCACGCTGACTCTGGGCGGCGCCAATGCCTATCTCGGCGCGACCGAGGTGAATGCGGGCACGCTGCAGCTCGATGGCAGCGTCGCGGGCGCGGTGAATGTCGCGAGCGGCGCGACGCTGAGCGGATCGGGCAGCGCGGGCGGCGTGGTGACGATCGCCGACGGCGCGCATCTCGCGGCAGGTGGCGCCGGGGCGGGGACGCTGACCACCGGTGGATTGGTGCTTTCCACCGGCTCCGTGCTCGACATGGGCCTGGGTGCGCCGAACGTGGCGGGCGTGAGCGACCGGATCCAGGTCAATGGTGACCTGACCCTGGACGGCACGCTCAACGTTACCGATCTCGGCGGCTTCGGCGTCGGCGTCTATCGCCTGATCGACTATACGGGCGCGCTCACCGACAATGGCCTGGCTATCGGCGCGCTGCCGGCGGGTTCCAATGTCCCGCACATCAACCTGCAGACCTCGGTCGGGAACCAGATCAACCTGGTCTATGACAATATCGTCCCCGAGATTCAGTTCTGGGACGGTGCCGGCACCAGCGCGAATGGCGCGGTCGGCGGTGGCTCGGGAAGCTGGACCAGTGCCCGAACCAACTGGACCGATGCCAATGGCGCGGTGAACGACAGCTGGGGCGGGCGCTTCGCCGTGTTCCAGGGGCCGGCGGGGACCGTCACGATCGACGGCGCGATCAGCACCACCGGCATGCAGTTCATGACCGGCGGCTATGTGATCGCGGCGGGCACCGGGACGCTGAGCCTGGCTGATGCCCAGACCAATATCCGTGTCGATCCGGGCGTGGCCGCGACGATCAGCGCCGGGATCGGCGGCAATGGCGGGATCAACAAGCTCGATACGGGCACGCTGATCCTGTCCGGCGTCAACAGCTATGCCGGCGCGACGATTGTTGCGGGCGGTATCCTTCGTGCCGGGGTGGGCGGGGCGTTGCCGACGGGCACCAGCGTGACCATTGCGACAGGCGCAACGCTCGACCTTGCTGCCTCGCAGACCATTGCCGGCCTTGCGGGTACAGGCAGCGTGACGCTTTCGGGCGGCAGCCTGACCACCGGCGGCGGCAACACCGACACGCGCTATGCCGGGACGATCAGCGGCAGCGGCGGGCTGACCAAGGCGGGCAGCGGCGTGTTCACGCTGGCGGGAGCGAACAGCTATACCGGCGCCACCAATGTCTCGGCGGGCACGCTGCGGCTGGATGGCGGCTCGATCGCCGGCGGCGGTGCGTTGAGCGTGGCGAGCGGCGCGACGCTCGACGTCAATGGCGGTACTGTAGCTGCGGGGACGCTGAGCGGCGCGGGACGCGTGCTGCTCGGCAGCGGATCGCTGAGCGCGGGCGGCACCACGAACAGCAGCTTCACCGGCGTGATCAGCGGCACCGGCAGCCTGGTGAAGACAGGGACCGGCACGCTGACGCTTGGCGCCGCCAACACTTACTCCGGCGGCACGACCGTGACCGGCGGCACGCTGGCCGCTGGCATCGCCAACGCATTCGGCAGCGGCGTGCTGACCGTGACGGCGCCGGGCGCGGTCAACCTGGCCAACTTCGCGACGACCGTGGGCGGGCTGGCCGGTGACGGCAACATCGCGCTCGGCAGCGCGGTGCTGACCGTGAACAGCGTGAACAGCTCGAGCTATTCGGGCGTGCTCTCGGGAACCGGCCGGCTGGTCAAGTCGGGTGCCGGCACGCTGATGCTGAACGGCGCCAGCACCTACACCGGCTCGACCACGATCAACGAGGGCCTGCTGGTGGTGAACGGCTCGCTGACGGGCACGCTGACGATCGGTGCGAACGGGCGGCTGGGCGGATCCGGCAGGACCGGATTGCTGAGCGTCACCGGCACGGTGGCGCCGGGCAATTCGATCGGCACGCTCAACGTGGCGGGCAGCCTGACCTTCGCGGCGGGATCGACCTATCAGGTCGAAGTGTCGCCGACCGGCATCTCGGACCAGATCATCGCGACGGGCGCGGTGACGATCAATGGCGGCTCGGTCTCGGTGCTGACCGGCGGGGCGACCAACTTCCTGCCGCTCACCACCTACACTATCCTGTCCGGATCGAGCGTGACCGGTACGTTCGGCAGCGTCATCACCGATCTCGCCTTCCTGACGCCGTCGCTGGTCTACAGCGCGGCGAGCGTGCAGCTGCGGCTGCTGCGCAACGATGTGAGCCTGGGCGCGGTGGCGCAGACGCCGAACCAGGTCGCGGTTGCCGCCGCGGTCGGCGCGCGGAGCTCGGGCGAGGTGTTCGACGCGGTGATCGGGCTCAACGCCGGTGATGCGCGGAATGCGTTCGACCAGCTTTCGGGCGAAGTGTTCGCGGTCGGCATGACGGTCGCCGGGCGCGACGGGCATGACACCGCGCGCGAGCTGATCGGGCGGATCGACGGGCCGCGCGGGCAGAAGAAGACCGCCTGGATCGCGGGCGACCTCGGCCAGCTCAAGGCGCGTGCACGCGATGGCCTGGCGGGCATCGAGTCGGATCGCCAGGTGATCTCGGGTGGCATCGAAGTGACCGGCGCTACGCTGCGCTACGGCTTCTCCTATCGCTATGCGAAGAACGACATCAGCCTCGATGCGCGGGCGAGCGACGGCCAGCTGGTGAGCAATTCGGCCTTTGCCTATTTCGGCTATAGCTGGGGTGGGCTGCGCATCGCGGGCGGCGCGGGCTATTCGGCGCATACCTTCTCGACCGATCGCCGGATCGCGTTCGGCGGGCTTGCCAATCACCTCACCTCGGACGGCGATGGCCATAGCTATACCAGCTTCGGCGAGCTCGCCTGGATGGCGCCGATGGGCAAGGGCGCGCGCGTCGGCCCCTATGTCGGCGCCAGCGTGAGCTCGGCGAGCTTCGACCGGGTACAGGAATGGGGCGGCGCCGCGGCGCTGGTCGCCGGCAAGGCGCGCAGCACCACGACGCTGGCCAATTACGGCGTGCGCGGCACCGCGACGATCAACGGCGTGACGCTGAGCGGCGACCTGGGCGGGCGCTCCTATCTGGGCGATCCGGAAGCGCGGCGGCTGTTCAAGTTCGTCGATACCGGCAATGGTTTCGAGGCGAGCGGGACGCAGTTCGGCCGCACGGTGGTGACCGGGCGGATCGATGCTTCCACCAATGTCGGCCGCTTCGTCCTGGGCATGGGCGTGCGCGGGGAGACGGGTAGCGGCGGATCGGGCGTGACCGCACGCGCGAGCGCCGGGTTCCGGTTCTGATCGAGAAGAAAAACCAAGGAGAGTTGGACATGAAGACGTTGAAGATCGCGATTACCATGGGTGCGCTGCTGATCTCGGGCCAGGCGCTGGCGCAGAAGGCCGGCCAGACCCGCGCCGAGGCGCAGGCGGCATCGGCCAAGAAGTTCAAGAACCTCGACACCAATGGCGACGGCAAGGCGAGCCCGGCGGAGCTGCTGGCGTTCATGACCAAGGCAGCCGAGAAGCGCGGCGAGACGATGGACCAGGCCAAGGTCGATCGTCGCTTCAAGCGGCTCGACACCAATGGCGACGGCAGTGTCAGCGCCGACGAGCTGGCGGCCGAGGACCTCGCCAAGTTCGACCGGGCCGATGCCAACAAGAATGGCTTGATCGACGCGGACGAAGCCGCGCAGTGATGCACTGGCGCCTTGCCCGCTGGTTATAGGCGGGCAAGGCGCGGTTCCTTGACCCCGTGCCCGCACCCACCCCATGCTGCCGCGAAATGCGGGACGCTGGGGAGAAGAAGATGGCCGCGACGGGACGATACTGGCCGCTGCTGGCCGCCGGCGCGCTGCTCCTGCCCGGTGCGGCCAATCCCGCGCCGTCCCCCGCTTCCCATGCCGCCGCGCGCCATGTGCAGCTGGCCCCTGCCTTTGCCGAAGTCGATGCCTGGGTCGGCAAGGCGTTTCCCGGTGCGGTGCTCGCGGTCGGTCAGCATGGCAAGCTGCTGGCCGTGAAGGCGTTCGGTCATATCGACAGCGAAGCGGGCGCGCCGGCGATGCCCCGCAATGCGATCTTCGACCTGGCGTCGCTCACCAAGGTGGTGGCGACGACCAGCGCGGCGGCGCTGCTCTACGATCGCGGGCGGCTCGATCTCGATGCGCCGGTGCAGCGCTACCTCCCCGAATTCGCCGGCACGCCGGGGCACGAGGCGATCACCGTGCGGCATCTGCTCAGCCACAGCTCGGGGTTCAAGGCACCCGCTGGGGTGCTGTGGGGCAATGCCAGCGACCGCGCCGGCATCCTGCGCCAGATCCATACCATGCCGGTCGGCAGCCCGCCGGGGACGGTCTATGTCTATCAGGACTTCAACCTGATCCTGGTCGGCGAGATCGTCGAGCGTATCGCCGGGCAGCCGCTGGACAGGTTCCTGAAGCAGGAGCTGTTCGGGCCGCTCGGCATGAAGGACACGGGGTTCAACCCGTCGCCGAAGCTTATGTCCCGGATCGTGCCGACCGAGCAGGACGACAAGTTCCGTCACCGGCTGATGCGCGGGCAGGTGCATGATGAGAATGCCTATGTGATGGGCGGCGTTGCGGGCCATGCCGGGCTGTTCTCGACCGCGGTGGACCTGGCCAGGATCGGGCAGCTCTATCTCAATTACGGCCGCTGGCATGGGCGGCAATTGCTCAAGCCCGAGACGGTGAAGCTGTTCATGCAGCCCCAGGGCCTGCCCGCCGGGAGCAGCCGCGCGCTGGGCTGGGACATGCCTTCGGAGAAGGGATTCACGGGGCCGCTGGGCTCGCCTCGCGCGATCATCCATACCGGCTTTACCGGCACGTCGATCTATATCGATCCGGACCGCGATGCGTTCATCATCCTGCTCACCAACCGGGTGAACCCGACCCGCAACAATGCCGAGATCTTCAAGGCGCGGCCGGCGATCCACACCGCCGTGCTGACGGCGCTGGATGCGGCGAAGTGAGGCGGCTGCTAGTCCTGCTGGCGTTGCTGATGGCGATGCCGGCAGCGGCACAGGTGCGTACCGGGATCGATGTGTTGCAGCAGACCGGCTTCGCGCAGCTGCGGGAAGCGGCCGCGCGGCATGGCGGCAAGCTGCGGGTGGCGATCCTCGCCAATCCGATCAGCGTCAACCGTGAGGGACGGCGGACGATCGACGTGCTGCGCAGCAAGGGGCAGGCGGCGGTGCCGGGCATGGTGGTCGCCAAGCTGTTCAGCGGCGAGCACGGCATCAATGCGCTGACCGACGACATGGACATCGACGACAAGGTCGATGCGGCAAGCGGCCTGGAGATCGTCAGCCTCTATGGCCGCACCGATGCCGAGAAGCGGCCAAGCGCGGCGCAGCTTGCCGGGATCGACGCTGTTGTGATCGACCTGCAGGATGCCGGCGTGCGCTACTGGACCTTCCAGACGCTCACCAAATATTTCCTCCAGGCCTGTGCGGCGAACGGCGTGGAAGTGATCATACTCGACCGGCCGAACCCGCTGGGCGGGCTGGCGGTGCAGGGGCCGGTCTCGACGCCGGGGCGCGAGGACTACACCAATGCCCATAGCGAGCCCATGCGCCCGGGCATGACGATGGGCGAGCTGGCGACCCTGTTCAACGCGGAGGACAGGATCGGCGCCAGGCTGACCGTGGTTCGGATGACCGGCTGGAAGCGCGCCGACTGGTACGACCAGACCGGGCTGCTGTGGATCAACCCCTCGCCTAACCTGCGCAGCATAACGCAAGCCACGGCCTATGCCGGCACGGCCTTGCTCGAGGGTACCAATGTCAACATCAAGGGGCCGGGCGAGGTCCCGTTCCTCCGCTTCGGCGCGCCCTGGATCAAGGGTACCGAGCTGGCAGCCTATCTGAACGCGCGGGCGATCCCCGGTGTGCGCTTCCTGCCGGTCACCTATGTGCCGGCGAACGACAAGCTGTATCCCTTTGCCGGCCAGCGCGTGCAGGGCGTCGAAGTGCTGCTGCTCGACCGTGACCGGATCGACGCGCCGGCGCTGGGCGTCGAGGCAGTCGCCGCCTTGTGGAAACTCTATGGCGCCACCTTCCAGATCGAGAAGGTCGACCGGCTGCTGCGCAACCGCGCGGTGCTCGACCAGATCAAGGCGGGCATGGACCCGAGGAAGATCGCCGCCGGCTGGCAAGCCGAGCTGAACCGCTTCAAGGCGCGGCGCGCGCGCTACCTGCTGTACTGAGGACCGCGATGCACCTGCCTTTCAGCCTGACCGACTGGGTCGTCATCCTCCTTTACTTGACGGTGCTGATCGCGGGGGGCTGGCTGTTCACGCCGCGCCATACCGGCACGGCGAAGGAGTATTTCCTCGCCGGCGGCAACGTCCCCGCCTGGCTGGCTGCGATCTCGGTGCTTTCCGCCACGCAATCCGCCGCGACATTCCTCGGCGCGCCGGATTTCGGCTACCATGGCGACTTCACCTATCTCGGCACCAATCTGGGCGGGCTGATCGGCGCGATCTTCGTCGCCCATGTGCTGATCCCGCGCTTCTACGCGGCGCGGGTGACGACGGTGTACGAGTTGCTCGGCCAGCGCTTCGGGCCGCTGGCGACGCGCTGGGCGGGCGGCATGTTCCTGTTCGGCCGGGTGCTGGCGGGCGGCGCGCGCATCTACCTTGCCGCCATTGCCATCGCGATGGTGATGACCGGCACGGTGAGCGCGCAGGGCATCTTCATCGCCGCCACCCTGCTTGTCGCCGCAGCCTTCCTCTCGACCTTTGTCGGCGGGCTCAAGTCGGTGCTGTGGATCGACCTGATCCAGTTCGTGATCTTCGTCGGATCCGCGATCGCGGTGCTGGTCTATCTGCGTTCGGGCATCCCGGCGACCAATGCCGAGATCCTCCAGGGGCTTGCCCATGCGCCCGACGGCGCCAACAAGCTGCGGCTGTTCGACCTGACCACCGACTTGTCCAAGCCTTTCTCTCTGCTCGCGATTGTGACCGGCATCGCGCTGCTCTACATCGCGTCCTCTGGGCTCGACCAGGACACCACCCAGCGCCTGCTTGCCTGCAAGGACGCGAAGACCGGTGCGCGCAGCCTGTACTGGTCGGTGATCGCGACGGTGCCGGTGGTGGCGCTGTTCATCACGATCGGGCTGCTGCTCCATGTCTTCTACGACCGGCCCGAGCTGATGGGCGGTGCGACGGCGGGCGCAAGCCTTGCCTTTGGCGGCGAGAAGATCAGCATCTTCATGCACTACATCCTCACCCAGCTGCCGCCCGGCCTGCGGGGGCTGGTGACCGCCGGGATCATCGCCGCGGCGGTGGCGACGACCAACTCGGCGCTCAACGCGATGTCGTCGGTGCTGATCGAGGACTTCTACCGGCCGTGGCGCGCGGGGCGGAGCGAAGTGTCCGAGCATCACTATGTCCAGGCCGGGCGCGCCGGCATGGGCGTGATCGGCGTGGCGATGCTGATCGTCGCGGTGCTGTCCTTCTACTGGCAGCATTATGCCCAGCTCGGGCTGCTCGAATTCGCGCTGTCGGTGATGGTGTTCGCCTATGCCGGGCTGATCGGCGTCTACATGACCGCGATCTTCACGCCGCGTGGGACTACCGAATCGGTGATCGCCGCGCTGATCGCCGGCTTCTTCGTGGTGCTGCTGCTCCAGCCAAAGATCGCGGGCACGATCGGCCTGCCCGGGGCGCTGGCGCATCTTGCCTTCCCGTTCCAGCTCTGCATCGGCAGCGCGGTTGCGTTCCTGGTCGCGGTCGCGCCGCCGGGCAGAACCGCGGATCAGTAGATCGCGGGGGAGTCGCTTGCGGGGAAGCTTTCCTCGAGTGCTTCGTCGAGCTCACGGTCGAGCTGCTGGGCGCGCTCGTCGATCGGCAGCTGGCCCGCCAGCCAGAGCGCCAGGTTGCGCACATAGTTGCGGACCGACGCCTGGGCTTCCTGCGATGCGGCCAGCGCATTGCCGGGCGCCTCGCTGACGAAGGTCGGGCAGCCCTTGGCGGGATCCCAATTGTAATCGGCGAAATGATGGAAGGTCGATTCCGCCCAGGCGGGGCCGCCCTGATCCGAAGGCTCGAAGGCGACGGCGATGTTGAATGCGTTGCCGCTGACCTTGCTGGTGCTGATCGCGACGACGCGGGCCGAAGGATCGTCCGCGGGCGCGCCGACGGCGCCTTCATGCGGGTGCGAGGGAAGGTAGCGGATCAGGCCGCCGGGGGCGTCATCGTCGCGCAGCACCGGATGGGCATCGCCGAGGATCGCGATCTCCTGGAAATCGCCGTTCGCGCCCGAATGATAGTTGGGCCAGGAGATATAGCTGGTCTCGCGATCGTCGATCACCCGACGGGCCTCGTCCGGATCGAGATGGTGGGTGTGGAAATAATGCGCCGCGCCGACGCCGCCGAGCGAGCAGACCGAACAGCCCAGATCCATATGGTCACGCGTCACCATCAGGCCGCGGCCCTTTTCGCGGAAGCGGCTGATCGCGGCGCAATCCGCCTCGGCCAGTCCGTCGCCGGTATCGACCGCGAACAGCCAGAGCTGGTCGAAATCGGAATCGTCGAGCGTCGAGAGCACCGGGTCGGGCGTGCCGGGGGGCGTGCGATCGCGCGCGGTCACCTCGAACAGCGGCGCGCCGTCCTCGCCGGTCAGGCCGGCAAGATGCGCGTGGAGCATCGAGAAGCGGCGGATGTTCCAGTCATCCTCGACCGGCGGGATCGTGGTCTGGAGCAGGATCTTGATCGGCGACGCCATGTTGAACTCCCCAAGCAGCATCTCTGGAATATCACGCCGCCCCGGAGCGCTCCAGCACTCCGAAAGAGTTACTTGACGCGCATCGGCAGGCCGGCGACCACCAGCATCACTTCGTCGGCGATCGTCGCCACGGCCTGGTTGATCCGCCCGGCGGCGTCGCGGAAGCGGCGGGCAAGGGCATTGTCGGGGACGATGCCGAGGCCGACTTCATTGGCGACGAGGATCAGCGCTCCGTCGAACCGGGCGATGGCTTCGGCCAGCGCTACGGTGGCGGCATCCATATCGGTATCGGCGAGCAGCAGGTTGCTGGCCCAGAGCGTCAGGCAATCGACCAGCACCACCGCGCTGGTGCCGCTCGCCGCATCAAGCGCGGCGACGAGGTCGCGCGGAGCATCCACCGTCTGCCAGCGGGCGTCACGGTCCGCGCGGTGGCGGGCGATGCGATCGGCCATCTCCTCATCCCATGCCTCGGCGGTGGCAATGAAGACATGGCGGCCGGCGAGCGCCTCGGCGCGCTGCTGGGCGTAGCGGCTCTTGCCCGAGCGGGCGCCGCCTAGGACGAACAACCTGGTCATCGGGCCTCCCGGGCAAGCTGGAGCAGCGCGTCCACATCAGCGTGGCGCTCGAGTTCGCCGGCGATCTCGTCGAGCGCGGCATCGACATCGGCCTGATAGTCGCGCCCCGCGCCGGCCACGCCGATCCGGGCGAGCAATGCCGTGCGCATCTCGGGCGTGGCGAGCAGGCCATGGAGATAGCTGCCCATCACCGAACCGTCGCGGCTGACCGCGCCTTCGGGGCCGAGCCCGTCGAGATCGGCGAAGGGACGGGCAGTGTCCAGGCCGGTCGTTTCGCCCATATGCATCTCATAGCCGGTCACCGGCGCGCCGAGCGCGGTGCCGCTGGCATGGCGCAGTATCTTGGCGGGGGCGAGGCTGGTCTCGACATCGAGCAGGCCGAGACCGGCGACTTCGCCCGACGGCCCCTCGATTCCCAGCGGATCGGCAACCGTGCGGCCGAGCATCTGGTAGCCGCCGCACAGGCCGAGCACCGCGCCGCCGCGGCGATGATGCGCCAGGATGTCGACGTCCCAGCCTTGGGAGCGCAGGAAGGCGAGGTCGGCGACCGTCGCCTTGGAGCCGGGTAGCACGACCAGCGCGGCGTCTCCCGGGATCGGCGTGCCGGGCGGGATCATGACCAGTTCGACGCCGGGTTCGAGCTTCAACGGATCGAGGTCGTCGAAATTGGCGATGCGCGGCAGGATCGGGCACGCGACCAGCTTGCGCCATTCCCCGCGCGAGGCGGTGCGATCGAGAATGACGGCGTCCTCGCTCGGCAGGCGGACGGTGGCGGGCAGCCAGGGGATCACCCCGAAGCCGCGCCAGCCGGCGCGCTGCTCGATCGCGCGATAGCCATCCTCGAACAGCGCGGGATCGCCGCGGAACTTGTTGATCAGGAAGCCGCGGATCATCTCCGCATCCTCGGGCTCGATCACCGCGCGGGTGCCGACGATCGCCGCGATCACGCCGCCGCGATCGATGTCACCCACCAGCACCACCGGCACATTGGCGGCGCGGGCAAAGCCCATATTCGCAATGTCGCCGGCGCGCAGGTTGATCTCCGCCGGGGAGCCGGCGCCTTCGACCACGACCAGGTCGCATTGCTCGCGCAGGCGCTGGTAGCTCTCCAGCACCTCGCCGATCAGGCTGCCGCGCGCCTGGCGGAAATTGCCCGAGCCGAGCGTGCCGCGCACCTTGCCTTGCACGATCAACTGCGAGGTGCGATCGGCCTGGGGCTTGAGCAGCACCGGGTTCATGTCGGTATGCGGCGGGACCCGGCAGGCGATGGCCTGCAGCGCCTGGGCGCGGCCGATCTCGCCGCCATCGCTGGTCACCGCGGCGTTGTTCGACATGTTCTGCGGCTTGAACGGGCGTACGGTGAGCCCGCGATTGGCGAAGGCGCGGCAGAGCCCGGCGACCAGCACCGACTTGCCGACATCGGAGCCGGTGCCCTGCAGCATCAGCGCGCCCATGCGACAACTCCCGCGATGATCCAGAGCAGCAGGCAGGCGCGGACATAGAGGTGCAGCGCGCGGGCGATGTCTCCAGCGTTCGCGTCGCTGCGGCCGTCGCCGATCCAGGGTTTGTTCTGCACCGCGCCGTCATAGGCGATCGGGCCGGCCAGGCGCAGCCCCAGGGCGCCCGCCATCGCCGCCTCGGGCCAGCCGGCATTGGGCGAGGCATGTTTGTGCGAGTCGCGTAGCAATGTCCGCCAGCCCCCCGGCGCGGCGAGGCAGAGCAGCAGGCCGGAAAGGCGGGCGGGGATCAGGTTGAGCAGGTCGTCGCTGCGCGCCGCCGCCCAGCCGAATGCGCGCCAGCGCTCCTCGCGGTGGCCGATCATCGAGTCCGCGGTGTTGATCGCCTTGTAGGTCCACACCCCGGGCAGGCCGAGCAGCAGCAGCCAGAAGGCGGGAGCGACGACGCCGTCGCAGAAACTCTCGGCCAGGCTTTCGATCGCGGCACGGGCGATGCCGGGCGCGTCGAGCTGTTCCGTGTCGCGGCCGACGATCTTGCCGACTTCGCGGCGGGCTTCGGGCAGGGTGCCTGCTGCCAGTGCCCGGGCGACCGGGCGGACATGGTCGAACAGGCTGCGCTGGGCGAGGGCCGGCCAGGCGAGCAGCGCGACGGCGAGCCAGCCCCAGGTGCCGAGATGGCGCAGCAGCATGCTCTGGATGAGCCAGGCGGTGCCACCGATCAGGATGACGAGCAGCAGGACCGTCAGGACACCGAGTGTGCGCCGCGCTGCGAAGCCGCGCTCGCGGCGGTTCCAGAGCTTCTCGCAGGTGCCGATGATCGCCGCGAACAGGCCGACGGGATGGCCGATCCGGCGGTAGAGCTTGCCGGGCCAGCCCAGCGTGGCGTCGAGCGCGAGCGCGGCGAGGGCGATCGGCTCAGCCACGGAGCGCCGCTTCGAGCCGGGCGAGTGCTTCGCCCGTCGAGGGCAGGCCGATGCGCAGCCAGCGGGGCTGCTCGGCGAAGGGGCGGGTCAGGATGGCGTGGCGGGCGAGCTGCTCGAACAGCGCAATGCCGCTCGGCACTTCGATCAGGCGGAAGAGCGGGCAGGCGCCGATCGCGGCGTGTCCGGCAGCGGCAAGCACGGCGTCGAGCGCGGCGGCGTCATTCCTAAGCCGAGCGCGCATGGCCTCGGTCCAGGAGCGATCGCGATAGGCCGCGGTGCCGATCGCGATCGCGGCAGCGGAGACCGGCCAGGCGCCAAGAGCCGCGCGGATCGCTTCGAGCATCGGGCTGGGGCCGAGGACGAAGCCGAGCCGTACGCCGGCCAGCCCGAAGAACTTGCCGAAGGAGCGGAAGATCATCAGCGGCCGGGCATCGTCGATATGATCGGCGAGGCTCAGCGCGGGGTCGGCATCGGCAAAGGCTTCGTCGAGCAGCAGCCAGGCGCCGGGATCGCGACGGTCGAGCAGGCCGCGAAGCTGCGCGGACGAAAGGGCGCGGCCGTCGGGATTGTTGGGGTTGGCGAGGATCACCGTGCCGGCACCGGCCGCGTCGAGTGTCGTCCGGATTGCGCCGGCGATCATCTCGCCATGGGTGCGATAGGTCGGCGCGACATAGTGCGCGCTGCCGCCGACAAGGCCACCCGCGAGCCGCAGCCCGATTTCGGTGCCGGGCACCGCGCAGACATGGCGCGGGTCGACCTCGAAATAGTCGGCGGCGGCGGCCTCGAGTCCGGCCAGTTCATGCCGCTCCGGCAGGCGCTGCCAGTCGATGGCCAGGGCGTTGGTGCCGGGCCAGGGGTGGGGGTTGATGCCGGTCGAAAGATCGATCCAGTCCTCGCCGCCGAAATGCCTGCGGGCGGCTTCCATGCCGCCGCCGTGCCAGGTCCAGCTGGCGCTCATGCGAAGCGGACCAGCAGCAGCGCGGCGAGCAGCAGGCCGGTTTCGGTCAGCTCGATCCCGGCGCCGTGGCCGTCGCCCGATATGCCGCCAAGCTTGCGCCACAGCCAGGCCGCCCAGCCGAACCACAGCAGGGGCGCGGCGATCAGGCTCGGCGAGAACCAGCAGGCGGCGAGCAGCGCCACGCTCCAGATCGCCAGGTCGAGCGGGCGCACCGCGTCGCGGAAGCGCGAGGCGAGGCCGGCATGGAGGTCGGGCAGCCAGCGCGTCCAGAACAGCGGGGCGATGCGCGCAGCAAAGGGGATCGGCACGATGGCCAGCCAGGCACTCGTCGCGACCAGGGCGTGAAGCAGTATCAGCTTGGCGATGAGCTGCACGCCGATCGCCACCGCGCCGAAGCTGCCGATATGCGGATCGGAGAGCACCGCAAGGACGCGGTCTCGGTCCTTGTGCGCGGCGCCCGCCGCATCGGCGATGTCGCCGAGTCCGTCGAGATGCAGCGCGCCGGTGACCGCTACCCACAGCACCAGCCCGGCGAGCGCACCGCTCCAGGGATCGATCGCGGCGCCGAGCCAGCATCCGCCCGCGACGAGGGCACCGATGATCAGGCCGACCGCCGGGAACCAGCGCATCGACGCGGCGAACTCGGCGCCGCTCACCGGCAGGCGTGGAGTCGGGAGTCGAGTCAGGAACTGGATCGCGACGATCAGGCCCTTCATGTGACGAGCCCGGAAATCTGGGCGCTCGGCTTCTCGCCCGGCCATACGCGCAGCGAGACCAAAGCCGCATAGGGCAGGTCGAAGGCCCAGAGCTTGTGCTGGCCGAAGCCGCACAACAGGTGCAGCGCCGCGCGGATCGCGCCGCCATGGGTAACGACCAGCGTGGGCGAGGGTTCGAGTGCGGCAATCGCGGCGGAGACGCGCGCGACCAGCTCCGACCAGCGCTCGCCGCCGGGCGGCGGATTGGCGTCGGGGTCTTCCCAGAAGCGCAGCATCGCGCCGGACTCGACCTCGTCCGGCGCCAACCCGTCCCAGACCCCGAAATCGAGTTCGCGCCAGCGCGGGTCGACAGCGGGCCAGATCCTGCCGGCGTCGGCGATCGCGGCGGCGGCGTGGCGCGCGCGCTGGAGATCGGAACTGACGATGCGCTCAATATCCAGACCGGCAGCACGCGCGACGCAGGCGGCGATCCCTTCGGGTGTCGATCCGCAATCGGTGCGCCCCATCAGCCGTCCGGGCAAAGCCGGTGCACCGTGGCGCAGCAGATGCAGTGTCCAGGGCGTCACAGCTTGGCGGCGACCTGTGCCTCGGCAAATGTCGCCATCTGGTTGTGCGCGGCCAGTGCGGAGCGGATCAGGTTCACCGCGAGCGCTCCGCCGCTGCCTTCGCCGAGCCGCATGCCGAGTTCGAGCAGCGGGTCGAGGCCGAGCCTGGCGAGCAGCCGGACATGGCCGGGCTCCGCCGAGACATGGCCGGCGATGCAATGATCGGTGATCTCGACATTGTCGGCCGCGAGCGGGGCCACGGCCGCGCTGCTGATGAAGCCGTCGAGCACCACGGGGATGCCGAGCTGCCGGGCGTGCAACACGGCACCGGCGATCGCCGCGATCTCGCGCCCGCCGACCCGGCGCAGCGTCTCGAAGGCGTCCGCCGGCCCATCGGCGTGGAAGGCGCGTGCACGCTCCACGACCGCGGTCTTGCGGGCGATACCTTCGGCATCGACGCCGGTGCCCGGGCCGATCCACTCTGCCGCGGTGCCGCCAAAGGCGCGCAGGCAGAGCGCGGCGGCGGCGGTGGAATTGCCGATGCCCATCTCGCCTACGGTGAGCAGGTCAAGGTCGTTGCCCACTACGGCTGCACCGGCGTTGAGCGCGGCAAGGCACTCGGCCTCGGTCATTGCCGGGGCGATGGTGAAATCGGCGGTGGGGGTGTCGAGATCGAGCGCGGTCACTTCGAGCTCAAGGCCGGCCGCGCCGGACAGGGCGTTGATCGCCGCGCCGCCGGCCTCGAAATTGGCGACCATCTGGACGGTCACGCTGGCCGGGAAGGCACTGACGCCGTGGACGGTCACGCCGTGGTTGCCGGCGAAGATCGCGGTACGGGCGCGCTTGATAGTGGGGCGCGGATTGCCCTGCCAGCCGGCGATAAAGACCGCGAGCTCCTCGAGCCGGCCGAGCGAGCCTGCCGGCTTGGTCAGCTCGGCCTGGCGGGCGCGCGCCGCAGCGATGGCGCCTTCGTCCGGAACACAAAGATCGGCGAGCGCGACACGGAAATCGGCGGGCGAGGCGAAGATCATTCTGCGACGAATCCTGGGGGCGGGGTGCGCGTGATGAAATGGCCCTTAATTCCCTCGGGCCAGGCGGAATAGGGGACACGGCCATGCTCGCTGGCTGCATAGTGCACGGCATAGTCGAGAATGGCGCGTGCGCTGTCCTCGTCGGGCGTGAACCGGCCCAGGACATAGCCGACCTTGTCGGGCGCGCGCAGATGGACGGTGCAGTGATCGGTGCAGGCGAACAGACACGGCATTTCCTGCACTGCGACACCGGCATAGCGCGGATCCTTCGCCTGCACGGCCCGGAGCGCCGCAACCAGCCGGGCGCCGCCGCGCACGCCTGCGCCATCCTCGCGGGAGTCCGCGGAATGGCGACAGGTGTTGCAGGCGACGACCGCCGGGCCGTCCGCGACGCGGGTAAGCATCAGGCGGTGGCCAGCTTGCCGCCCGGCGCCGGCACCCCGAGCGCGACCAGCAGCCGGTAAAAGGCATAGAGCCCGATCAGGATCGCACCGTTGCGCAGGAACTGGTCGAGCGAATAGCCGGGGTGAAGCGTGATTGCCACGCCGCCCAGCATCGCCGCCCAGCACAGGGTGACCAGCTTGCCGGCAACGAACGCCGCGACATAGGCGATGGCCAGTTTCGCGACGGTCGATTGGATTCGGAGCTGGCCGAGCGCGGCATAGGCGCCGATCGCCGATCCGGCCGCCGCGGTGCCGAGCCCGACGCCCCAGAGGAGCGTCTTGGGGTCATGCGGATAGTGGAGGAACAGGAAGCCGACCGCCTGGTTGGCGCCCCAGGCGGCGAGCGCCAGCGCGATCCCGTCGCGCCGGCGCATATGCACTGCCGCCAGCGCGGCGAGCGCCGCAACCGGAGCCGTGCAGGCAAGAGCGAAACTGGTCGCCATGCTCGCCAGGGTAAGCAGCATGATCCACAGCGTGGATGCGCGTGCCTGCGTCATATTGCCTTCTCCCATCAGAAGCGCCCGCGGATGCCGGCATAGATGCTGCGGCCCAGCGTGCCGTAGCGATAGGCGGTCATGTACTTCTCGTCGAACAGGTTCTCGGCGCGGGCGAACACGCTGAGATTGTCACCGGCCTTGAGCTCGGCGCGCAGGTCGACCAGCGTATAGTCGTCGAGCCTGGTGGTGTTCGCCGCATTGTCGAAGCTGTGGCCGGACCAGCGCACCGCCGCGGCGGTGGTCAGGCCGAACGGGAAGGCATAGCTGATCGAGCCGTTCGCGGTGTTCTGCGGGCGGCGCGGCAGCCACTTGCCGAAGGTCGCGGTGCCGGCCGAGCGATCCTCGGCGACGGTCCAGCTGTAGTTGCCGTCCAGGGTGAAGCCGCCCAGGTTGAGCGCGCCCGAAGCCTCGATGCCATGTGCTTCGGCACGCGAGACGTTCGAATAATAGCCGAAACGGCGCACGGTGGTGCTGCCCGGCACGAAGCAGAGCGGCACGGTCGAGGTCGTGGTGCAGCTGTTGAAGATGATCTGGCTGGTGGTCTTGCGCTCGAACCAGGTCGCGCCGAACACCAGCTTGCGGCCGAACAGCTGCTGCTCGACGCCGGCTTCCCAGCCCTTGGCCTGTTCCGGGTCCAGCGCAGTGTTCCCGTATTCGCTGAACTGCTGGTACAGCGAGGGCGCCTTGAAGCCTTCACCGTAGTTGGCCCGCAGGATTGTACCGGTCGGCAGGCGCCACACGCCGCCGGCCTGGAACAGGGTCTGCCCGCCGAAGCGGCTGTGATCGTCATAGCGGATGCCGCCGTTCAGGGTCAGGCCGGTGATCGGCTCGACGCTGAGCTGGGCATAGGCGCTGGTCAGCTCGGCCTCGCCGCGCGCAAAGGCCGGCAGAGGCGTTGCCAGCGACGCGGCGGGCGAGCGGCTGCGGAAGTCCGAATTCTCGTTCTCGACGCCGAACACCGCGGAGATCTGCTTCGTGAAGGCGAAGCTGCCCTGGTACTCGAAGCGCTTGTTCTTGCCGTCGGACTCGAAGCTCAACGGGCGGGCGCGGGTCGGGCCGTAGCTGTCGCGATCGGTGTCGGTATAGGCATAGGCGAAGCGGTTGCGGAAACGCCCGTCGAGCAGCGACAGGTTGATGCCCGCATAGCCGACAAACTCCTCGTTGGTCGAATAGTCGCTATTGTCGCCGCTGGTCGAATCGATCTCGGTACGGCCGTTCGAATAATAGCCGCGGACCTCGACGCTCAGGTTGCTGGTGAGCGTCAGCTCGGCGCGGCCGCTGGCGCTGCTGTTGGTGTAGCCATCGGCTTCCTTGCCGCCGAATTCAGGGGCGATCGCCGAGATGCCCGCGGTGGTGAAGCGCTGGCCGCCGATGCGCCAGGCGAGCGGGCCGGTCTTGCCGCCGATCGCAGCGCGGGCGCTGACCGTCTCGCGCGAGCCGGCCTCGATGTCGAAGCTGCCCTCGAGCGGCTTTTCGGGCGTGGCGGTGACGATGTTGACCACGCCGCCGATCGCCTGGCTGCCCCAGAGGATCGACTGGGGCCCACGCAGCACTTCGATGCGCGCGCTGTCACCGATCAGCATGTTGGCGAAGTTGTAGCCGCCGCCGGTGGCCGCCGGATCGTTGAGCTTCACGCCATCGATCACCACCACGGTCTGGTCGGATTCGGCGCCGCGGATGCGCAGCGAGGTCGAAGTGCCATAGCCGCCGTTGCGCGAGATGCTGATGCCGGGCGTGCGGAGCAGGAGTTCGGTCGCGCCGACATCCTGGCTGCGATCGATCGCGGCCTTGTCGAGCACGGTGATCGAGGCGGGAACCTGGTCGATGTTCACCGGCGCGCGGGTGGCGGTGACGACGATGTCGTCGTTGCTCTCGGTGGCGGCGGCATCGGGTGCGGCGGCCTGCTGCGCGAAGGCGGCGGGAGCTGCGGCGAGGGCGAGAACAGAAACGGAGAGACGGAAAACGGACTTCAGCATTATTCGACCCAATCGACATGCCGGGTACGCGCGGACGCTGCCGGGGCCATTGGGCGCGCACGACAGCGTCCGCGCATGCGCGCGGCCAACCTTGTCGTCGCTCGGGTTCACCCCCGTCCGTCCGGCACACCCTGTCCGCACGAAAGACGACCACGACGGGCAGGTCTCCTGGCTCGCGGGTCGATGCCGGTCGGCCGCCTTCTCGGGCTGCAACACCCAATGGCAAATGGCCGATGACTCACCGCTTACAGTTGCAGGGGCAGCCGGGGTTTTCCCGTTCCCTTTTCATCCCCGTCTCCGGGGAACCTGTCGCGGCGCTGCCCTTAGGCGGCCTTCATCCAGACGACAAGCGCGAAGCGTGCCTTGTCGGCCGGCAGCGTGCGGTGCGGCGTGAAGCGATCGAGGAACAGGACGGTGCCCGCCGGACATTCGGGCTGGAGCCGGGGCATGCCGGCGATCGCCTCGTCGGTGATCCGAAGGCCCTGGTCGGTCTCGCTGGCGAGCGGCGCGGGCTGGCGGCCGGGGATGATCTCCAGCCCGCCATTGCCGGGCCCGGCGTCGCAGAGCGGGATCCAGGCGGTGGTCCAGACCTGCCCGCACGAGGTGCCGTCGTCGCGGGCAACGTCCGAGTGCCAGGCGTGGCGGTGCTCGGGGAAGCTGGCGATGCTGGCGCGGATACGGACGACCTTGCCGGCCAGTTCGCGCTCGCTGAGCCGCTGGGCCTCGGCGAGCAGGCGCGGATCGTTGGCGATCTCCTGCAGCCTGGGGCCGCGATGCGCATCGGTGCAGATCGCGACGCGCAGCAGGTTCGCCTGGCTGCGGTCGCTCGCATAGATCCGGTCGAGCCGTTCGGCGAGCGGGACGTCGGGGCAGCTCTTGTCGAAGGGCAGGTAGAAGGCGTGCGACAGCCGGTCGATATGCTCGGCGATATCGGCCTGTGCGGCCTCGACCAGCGCGCGATCGAACAGTGGCAGGGCGGCATAGCCCTGTTCGCGGTAGAAGGCGGGATCGGTCATCGGCTGCGGCCCAAAGTGGTGATCGTCGGCCAGTCGCCGCTGAGCTCTACCTTCGCCTCGATGCCGTAGACCGACTTGAGATTGGCGGAAGTGAGAACTTCGGCGGGCGTCCCGTCGGCGACGACGGTGCCGCCGTCGATCAGCACCAGCCGGTCGCAGTAGCGTGCGGCCATGGTGAGGTCGTGGAGCACCGCGATCACCAGACCGCCGGCGCGGGCCTCGGACTGGAGCAGCTCCATCACGTCGATCTGGTGACCGGGATCGAGGCTGGCGAGCGGCTCGTCGGCGATCAGTGCGGGGGCTTCCACCGCGAGCGCGCGGGCGAGGAGGACGCGGGCGCGCTCGCCGCCCGAAAGCTCGGTGGCGGGGCGGTCGCGCAAGCCCCCGACATCGGCGCGCGCCATCGCCCGCTCGATCGCTGCGGTATCGGCCTCGCCGATCCGCGACATCGGCGCGAGATGCGGCAGGCGGCCAAGCTCGACCAGCCGCTCGACGGTGAGCGGCCAGTGCAGCGTCTGGCCCTGGGGGAGATAGGCGACACGCCTGGCCAGTTCCGCGCGCGCCATGCTCGCGACGTCGGCGTCATCGACAAGGATGCGCCCGCTATGCGGCACCAGCGCCAGCATCGCGCGGGCGAGGGTGGACTTGCCCGCACCATTGGGGCCGACGATGCCGGTGAGCGTGCCGGGCACGAAGGCTGCGCTGGCGTTTCGGACGACATGGCGCTTGCCGAGCGACACGCCGACCTGTTCGAGACGAATGTTCACCACAGGCGGCGCTCCCGCATCAGGTGGATCAGGAAGACCGGTACGCCGAGGAACGCGGTCACGACGCCGAGCTTGAGCTCGTTCTTGGTATCGATAAGCCGCACCGCGAGATCGGCGAAGGTGAGCAGGGCGGCGCCGCCGATCGCGGAGGGCAGCAGGATCGCCGAGGGGCTCCGGTCGGTGAGCGGGCGGACGAGATGCGGGACGATCAGGCCGACAAATCCGATCGCGCCCGATACCGCGACCGCGCCGCCGACGCCGATCGCGGTGCCGAGCAACAGGCGGATGCGGGTGCGCTGGATATCGACGCCGAGCGCCTGGGCGCCGTCCTCGCCGAGCGTCAGCGCATCGAGCGCGCGGCCGTCCCAGAAAAGCAGCAGCGCACCGATCGCGATGCAGGGATAGGCGATCCAGACATGTTCGAACGAGCGGTTCTCCAGGCTGCCGAGCAGCCAGGTCATGATCTCCATCGCCGCGAAGGGATTGGGCGAAAGGTTGAGCGCCAGGCTCACGCCCGCCGTGGCCAAGGTGGCGATGGCGATGCCGGCGAGGATCAGGGTGAGCGGGCTTTCCGAGCGTCCGGCAAGTGCGGACAGGCCGACCAGCGACAGCAGCGCGCCAAGCACCGCCAGTACGGGGAGTACGATCGGATGCAACTCGGCCAGCCCGAAATAGAGCGCCGCCACCGCGCCGAGCGACGCGGCGTTTGACGTGCCGAGCACCGAAGGCTCGGCGAGCGGGTTGCGCAGATACCCTTGCAGCGCCGCGCCGGCCAGGCCGAGCATCGCGCCGACGCCGAGGCCGAGCAGCATGCGCGGCAGGCGCAGTTCGAGCAGGATGGTGGAGGCGATGCGGTCACCATGCCCGGTAAAGGCGGCGAACATCCGGGCGAGTGACAGATGGACCGGGCCGAACAGCAAGGATCCGATCGCCGCGACGAGCGTGAGAGCGAGCAGGCCGCCGATCAACAAGGGACGGGATAGGGTCATCGGGCGTGGGTCCGATCCTGATAGCGGATAAGTTGGGTCGCCATCCCCTGGGCCGCCTCGACATAGGCGGGGCTGCCGCACACGGTCCATGCCTGGGGGATGGAGATACGGGGGATGTTGGCGATCGCCGGATGGTGGAGCATCTCGGTGCCCTGGTCGGCGATCTTGTCGGTGGCGCTCTCGACGATGAGGTAATCGGGGCCGGCCGCGACCATCTCCTCGAGGCTGAGCTGCGAGAGCGGCGGCTTGTCGAGCTTCGCTGCCAGGTTCACCAGTCCCATGCGCTGCATCAGGTCGTCGATCAGCGTGCCGGTGCCGGTCATGAAGCCGCGGCGCTGGTAATAGGCCGCGACCTTGCCGCCGCCGGGCTTGCCGATCCTGGCCAGCGCCGCCTGCATCCTCGCGACCAGTGCTTCACCGCGCTCGGGATGGCCGACCGCCACTGCTGTCTGGCGGATCGAGGCATAGATCTCATCGACCGTATTGGCGGTCTCGAGATCGAGCATGTTGTACTTGTGGCCCTTGAGCGCGCGCATCGCCGCGCTGCGCTTCGCCGGCATGCCGACGACCAGGTCGGGATCGATCGCAAGGATTTGCTCGGCCGAGTTCTTGAGCACCGGCAGACCGCGCGCCTTCATGGCCTCGCCCGACATCTCGGTGTCGGTGGCGTTGCGGGTGAGTCCGGCGATCTGGTTGCGATCGGCGAGCGCGAGAACGAGCTGATCGGCACACAGGTTGAGCGAGACGATCCGCTCGGGCTTGGTCGAGGGCGGCGCGGATGCGGGGGCGCTCGCCCAGAGCGCCGCGCCGCCCAGGGCGAGCAGCGGCAGGGCCAGGAGCTTGGCCGGAGCCATCAGAACTCGATCCCCGCCTGTGCCTTGACGTTCTGTTCACGGAAGGGGTGCTTCACCTGCGCCATCTCGGTGACGAGATCGGCGGCGTCGATCAGCGCCTGGGGGGCGTTGCGACCGGTGATGATGACATGCTTCATTGCAGGCTTCGCGGCGAGCGCCTCGAGCACTTCCTCGGTCGGCAGATAATCGTAGCGCAGCACGATGTTGAGCTCGTCGGCGATCACCATCGCGTATTCGGGATCGGCGATCATCCGCTTCACTTCTTCCCACGCCTCGCGCGCCACCGCGATGTCGCGGCTGCGGTCCTGCGTGTCCCAGGTGAAGCCCTCGCCCATCGGCTTGAATTCGATCAGGTCGGGGAAGCGGTCGAACACCGCCTTCTCGCCGGTGGCCATCGCGCCCTTCACGAACTGCACCATGCCAACCTTCATGCCGTGCCCGATCGCACGCACGGCCATGCCGAGCGCGGCGGAGGTCTTGCCCTTGCCCGGCCCGGTATGGACGATGATCAGGCCCTTCTCGACCGTCTTGGTGGCAAGCTTCTTGGCCTGGGCGACCTGAAGCTTCTTCATCTTGGCATTATGCTCTTCGTCGGTGCGCTGCTTCACGGCCGCTTCCCCCTGATGCTTCAGAACGCCACGCGGACGCCGCCATAGACGGCAGCACCCGGGGTCGCGAAGCTGAACACTTCCTCATAGTTCACGTCGAACAGGTTCTCGACGCGGCCGAATACCGAAAAGCGATCGGTCAGCTTGTACTGCGCGTTGAGATTGACCAGCGTGAAGGGCTTGAGCGACACGCGCACCGGCACATAGCTCGGGTCGGTATAGGCGACGTCGTCGATCCGGCCATTGTAGCGCACGGTCAGCGTGGTCGAGAAGCGCTCGTCCTTGCTGAAGAGCGTGGCGTTGAAGCTGGCAATGTCGCCGGGGCGGCGGACTTCGGTGACACCGTCCTCGGTAGCATCAAGATGCGTATAGACCGCCTCGATCTGCACTTGCCGGATCGGGCGCAGGCTGGCGGTGACTTCCACGCCGTGCTGCTTGGAATCGGTGGCGCGGTTGGCCGGCGTCGCGGTGTAGTTGGGCGCCGGATAGCTGGTGTAGATCTCGTCGGTCAGCTTAGAATCGAACCAGGTCGCGCCGATCACGGCCTTGCCGTCCCAGAAGCTCTGGTCGACGCCGACTTCCCAGCCCTCGGACTTCTCCGGCTTCAGGTCCGGATTGCCGATATAGGTGCCGCTCGAATAGCCGTAGAGCTCGTAATAGCCGGGGTTCTTCACGCCGGTGCCGTAAGCGGCGTGGACGCGCGTGTCGGTCGGCAGGCGATAGCCGGCCTGAACGCGCCAGGTGGTGGTGTCGGCGAAGCGGTTATTGTCGTCGTAGCGTATCGAGGCACCGCCGGTGAAGCCGCCCGCGGTCAGCTCATACTGGCCGACCAGGCCCAGATTGTCGGTGTCGCGGCGGCCGCGGAACGCGTCATAGGGCGAGCCGGTGGACGGCGCGATGTTCTGGAACTGCTCGCGCTCCCAATCGACCGCACCGGTCAGCCGGTGGCTGATCGCGTCGGTGCCGAAGCGGAAGCTCGACACGAAGGATCCCTTGTAGCGCTGGCCCTTGTCGCCATAGTTGAAGCCGAAGGCGTTGTAGCCCTTGCGCGTGGTGTCCGAGAACTGGCCGGAGAGCGTGTTGGTCCAGCGCCCGTCGAGCGCGGTCAGCTCGGCGCTGAGCAGGCCGTAAAGCGCTTCGTTGGTGAAATAGGTGCCGGGGCTGTCGATCGTGTAGCCGAAGCTCGGGCTCGCCGGATTGGCATCGGCATCGTTGGTCTCGGCATCGGTATAGCTGTAGCGCAGCACGCCGCTCAGCTTGAAATTCTCTGCCGGGGTCCAGTTCAGCTTGGTGGTCGCGCCGACATTGTCCGAGCCGATGTCGCGGCTGCCGCCGCGCGCGGTGGGATAGCCCTTGGTGTGGTACCAGCTGCCCGACACGGCATAGTCGAAGTCGCCCGAGGCGCCGGCGGCGCGGGCCGCGGTGCTGATCGTGCCGAACGAGCCGCCTTCGATGCGCGCGCTGTAGCCCGGCGCCTCGCGACCCGAGAGCGTGATGTAGTTGATTACGCCGCCGATCGCGTCCGATCCGTAGAGCGAGCTCTGCTGGCCGCGCAGCACTTCGACGCGCGCCGCCGGATCGGCGATCAGCGTGCCCAGGTCATATTCGCCATAATAGGGATCGGCCGCCTCGATCCCGTCGATCAGGACGAGGACGTGGTTGCTCTCCGAGCCGCGGATGCGGATCTGGGTCTGGCCGCCGATCGCGCCGATCCGGCTGACCGAGACGCCGGGCACGTCGCGCAGCACGTCGGAGACGATGCGGGTCTGGCGCTGGTCGAGCTGCTGCGCGGTGATCACCGTGGCGGAGGCGGGCAGGTCCTTGAGTTCGGTGCCTTCGCCCGAGCGCGAGGCGGTGACGACAATCGTATCCTGCGGGTCGCTGGCCGGGACCGCGTCTTGGGCGAAGGCCGGCGTGGCGGCGGCGATCGCGAGCAGCGAGACGAAACTGGTCTTCAACATGGGTAGTCCCCCCGGCGCCCGTGCAACGAGGGCGGGGGCCTGCCGCGAACGGCCGGTGCGAGACGCGAGGCGGGCGCTTGTTCGCCGTCGCGCACGTACCGAAGCGGCCCCTGCCGCTTGGTTCGTCGCTCAGACGGAGAGATACCGTGCCCTGGCCATCCCCTGGACCAAAGCAAGAGCGACCGTTGCGCCGGCAGGTCTCCTGGCTCGCGGGTCAGGGCGTGATGCACGGCCTTCCCGGACCGATGGTCCAGTGGCTGCTCCCTCGATTGGGGAGCCAGTGCATCGCGCTCGCCGCTTACAGTTGCAGGGACAGCCGCGGAATTGGACGGAAGGCCCGTCCGCACCGCATTCCCGTTTAAGCCCCTTTCGGGGCACCGGCGCGATCTTGTCGTGGAGGGCGTGTGCCCTCCACGGCGCGGCGCATAGGGCAAATGGAACGCCGCGCCAAGCCGCTCAGCACTCCGGATCGGTGCAGCGGGTGACGATCGTGCCGTCCGCCGTCTTCGCTGGAGCCTCGGGAATGAGGACCGTCTTCGGCTTCGGCGTCTCGGTGGCGACGGGCAGCGGAGTGAGGATGGGCGCCGGGCTCGGCGCGGCGTCGGGCGTCGGCGAAACGATCACGGTGCCGCTCTTTGCCGGCGCATCGGCGGTGCGTGCGAGGAACAGCATCAGGCCGGCTATGCCCGCCAGCGGCAGCAGCCAGAGCAAGTGTTTGCGGATCAAGGGCGATCTCCATGCGGAAGCGCTCCGGCGGCGGGACCCGCCGCCGGAGCGTTCGTTCGGTCAGGGCAGGGTGTTGCCGATGCTGATGACGTGGAGCCGCCCGCGATTGGCGTCGATCTCGGTCGGTGCCGCGGCGTAGATCACGTCCTCGGTCGTCGACTTGAGGATGCCCGAGATGCGGGTCACCGCGCTCTGGGCCGGCGCGACCTGGTGTACTGCCCAGGTCGGGCTTTCCGCCGCCATCAGGCCACTGCCCAGCACGGTGAAATAGACCCGCGCCCGGGTGCCGTTGTGCGTGGTCTCCACGGCGGCGGGCACGTCGTTGTTCGCCGTGTAGATCTTCACCCGATCGACCCAGGCGCCGTTCCAGCGCACGCGGTAGACGTCGAAGTTGTACGCGTTGGTGCCGCCGGCGGTGCGATAGCGATAGGCGATGCTCGGCCGGGCATATTGATCGACGGTGAGTCCTGCCGCCTGGATGCCGACGCCGTCGTTCGAGTTGTTCCACACCTCGCCGGTGCCCAGCCCCTGGAACAGGACATTGGCGGTGGTGCGCGTGGCCGGGGCACTGAGCGCGACGCCGTTCGCGGTGCGGAATACGCCGGCGGCGACATCGTACTTCAGGTAGGAGCCGTAGTGGCGCAGCGAGCGCGGCGTGCCATAGGCCCATTCGAAGGCGATATGGACGTTGCCCGCATCGTCGATCTTCAGGTCGTCGGGATAGACGTAGTTGGTGTTCTCGCGCGCGAAGATGCCGATCTTCGACCAGCTGTTCGCGGCATTGTCCCAGCGATAGAGCTCGCCCTGGCCGGCATTGTTGTAATGGTTGCGGATGATCAGGAAGATGTCGCCATTGGGCGCATCCTCGGCGATTGGATAGGTTGCGCCGACAGTGCCCGGCATGTCGCTGATGCGGCGCAGCATTCCGGTGGGATCATTGGGTGCGCTCGAGCGGAAATAGCGCCAGTCGTCGACATGATGATCGGTCCAGACATGGATATAGCCGTCTCCGTCCACCGCGATCGTCGGCTGGTCATGCCCGACATCGTCGGCATGGCTCCAGACATTGCCGTTCTCGTCCTTGAGATAGTCGATCGTCCAGGCGCCGGTGCCGGTCTTCACACCGATCTTGATCTTGTGCGTGCCGGCGGTATCGCCCGGCGCGTTGAACGCGACATAGGTGGTGTTGCCCTTCACCACCATCGGCCGCCACCAGGCGGCGGCATTGGAGGAATCGGTCTCGGCCGGTACCGTGTCCACGACCACCTGGGCCTGGGCGGTGGCGGGCGTCAAAAGGGCAAGCGGGCACAGCAACGCTGTGCTGGCAATCAAGCGCAAGCGCATGGCATTCTCTCCTGATTTTAGTTTTGGTTACTCGGTACGCGTCTCCTTGGACCGGGTGTGTCGGGCGGATCAGCCGCCCGTCAGGTCAATCGCGAAAAGCCCGCCGCTGGCGGGGAAAGCCTCGAGCTGGGCAGGCGAAAGCCGCATGCGCGAGCTTGTTGCGTAGAGCGTGTCGCCAGCCAGCGCGGCGCTGCTGAGATTGGGTGCCGGCACCGGGATGCTGCGCAGCATGGCGCCGTCGGGCGCCAGCTCGGCGATACAGCCGCCGCCCCACATCGCGACGAAGAAACGGCCATTGGCCGCGCGGGTCATGCCGTCGGGCTTGCCGGGCACGTTCATGAAGTCGCTGACGATCACCGGCTCACCGAGCATCCCGGCTTCGATATCGGCAGGATAGGCGATCAAGGTGCGCGAGAGCGTGTCGATGACGAACAGCGTCTTGCCGTCTTCGGAGAAGGCCATGCCATTGGGAACGCCCAGGCCTTCCGCCACGCGGCGCGGCGCGGCTTCGGGGCTTGGCGCGTGGAAGATTGCGCCGCGGCCCGCCAGGATCGCCTTGTGCATCGTCCCGCCCCACAGGCCGCCTTTGGGATCGACGGCCAGGTCGTTGAAGCGGCATCCGGCGCCGATCTCCGCAACGGGTCCGGTAGTACCGGCGAGGGTGCAGAAGGCGCTCTCGAGCGTGCCGGCGATGCGGTCCTCGGGCAGCGGGGCGAGGCCGAAGACGGGTTGGTCGGTCGGTTGTTCGGTCGCCTGGCCTTCGGTTAAGCGATAGATTCGGCGGCGCACCGGATCGGTCCAGGTGACGGTATCGCCCTGCACTACCGGGGACTCGCCGATGATCGCCTGCGGGTTGGCGAGCAGCAGCGCGCGCGGGGCGTGCCGGATGGCGCGGACCAGCGCACGGGCGCGGCCGCCGACCTCCTCGGCGGAGCGGCCCGGCTTGTAGAGATCCGATCCGATGCCGAAGCCGCTGCAGCCGGCCTCCCGCAATGTCGGGATATTGGCCGGGCCGACGCCGCCGACCGCCAGCACCACCACATGCTTAGGCAGCACCGTGCGCAGCGCGGCGATGTCACCTTCGCGCCCGGCGGCAGGGAAGAACTTAAGGTGGCGCGCGCCGGCGGCGAGTGCGGCGAACGCTTCGCTCGGCGTTGCGCAACCGGGCAGCGGAACCAGGCCGAGATTTAGTGCCTCCCCGATAACCGCGGCATCGACATTGGGCGAGACACAGATCGCCGCGCCGCATGCGGCCAGCTTTCGTACCTGCTCCGGATCGGTGACGGTCCCCGCCCCGATCGCCATCCGGTCGCCGAACTGGCGGCAGAGCAGCGCGATCGTGTCGAACGGGTCGGGCGAATTGAGCGGGACTTCGGCGACACGGATTCCGGCATCGTAGAGCGCGCCGACCACCGCCACCGCTTCCTCCACGCGCAGGCCGCGCAGGATCGCGACGATCGGCAGTTCGGCCAGCGCCGCATCGAGCCGGGCGGCCGCGCCGTCGCTCATCCGATGCTAGCCCGGTGGATCGCGCGGAAGCCGAGAAGACAGGCGCGGCGCGATTCGACGAGTTCGCTCTCGATGCCGACCGAGCCGAGCGCGGCGGCGTAGAGGCGGGAAAGCGGCCCGTTACCGATCAGCGGCACCACGGCACCGCCCATATCGGGGAAGGCCGCCATCGCATCGGCGATCTCCGAACCGATCAGCAGTCCGCGGATATAGGATGCGGCGTCGGCACGGCTGAGCGCGCCGCGGATCACGCGGGCGCGGGCGCCGAAGAGGAGGCTCGACAGCCCAAGCCCGCCGGCACGGCCGCGTGCGACTCCCTCGCGGAATGCCGGTCCGTCCGCCGCCTCGCCTTCGACGATCGAGGCGAGCAGCCCCTGCGCGGTCAGCCGGTCGAAGATCTCGCCGGACATGGCGGTGAGGAACTCGCCGATGCGTCCATTCTCGCGTCGCACCCATTTGGTATGGGTGCCGGGCAGCGCCGCGACGCCGTCGCCGGGAGCCAGCTCCATCAGGCCGAGCAGTTCGGTTTCCTCGCCGCGCAGGATGTCCGGCGCGGCGTCGAAGTCGCGGTTGCAGGCGATGCCAGGTACGATCCGCACCGGGCTGTCGCCGATCTCCACCGGGATCGTCGCACGGGCGAGGTCCGCCATGCCGGCCGGTGCAATCGCATAGGGCGCCTCGGCCCAGCCGATATTCGATCCGATCATGCCCGATGCGTAGATCGGGCCGTGATCGGGCCAGCGCGCGGCGAGTGTCGCCATAACCTCGGCCATGCCTTCCCGGCTCAGCCCCGCAACGCCCTTCGCCGCGACGATCTCATCGACCACGGTCCCGTCGCCCGCGATGCGCCAGGCGCGGAAGTTCGAGCTTCCCCAATTGACGCCGACAATCTCGGCATCAGCGGCGTGTGACACTTGCACCTCCGTCCAGGGGATGAATGGCCCCGGTGATCCAGCTCGCCCGATCCGAGGCGAGGAACAGCGCCAGCTCCGCAACGTCCTCGGGCGTGCCGAGGCGGCCAAGCGGATGGCGCAAGATATTGGCGGCACGCGCGGCTTCAGGATCGGCCGCGCGATCGAAGGAGTCCTGCAGCAACGGCGTATCGACCGAAGCCGGAGCGATTGCGTTGACCCGGATCCCATCCGGCGCGAATTCGAGCGCGGCGGTGCGCGTCAGGCTCTCGATAGCGGCCTTGGATGCGGCATAGGCCGCAAGCGTCGGCGTCGCGAAATCGGCGTTGATCGAGGAAAGCAGCAGGATCGACCCGCCGCCCCGCGCCCGCATCGGAGGCACGGCATGGCGCAGCAACCGCACGGCGCCGATCACGTTGACATTGTAGATGTCGGCCCAGGCGGCGGTGTCGGTGTCGATCACGCCGCCATGCACCGAGATCGCGGCGGCGTGGACGAGGATGTCGATCCCGCCCAGCCGCGCCACCGCTTCGGCCACGTCCGCATCCGAGCGAAGATCGGCGACCAGCGCCTCGTCCGCATCGGATGCCGGCCGAAGATCGAGCCCGACGACCCGGGCGCCGGCAGTGCGGAGCCGCCGGGCGATCGCCGCACCGATCCCGCTCGCGGCGCCGGTGACCAGCGCCGTGCGTCCGGCCAGTTCGCTATCGCTCACCTTCGATCTCCTCCCGGCAGGCCGGCGTCAGAATTTGACGCTCACGCTGGCCTTGTACATGCGCCCGAAGAACAGGTTCGTCCGCAGGGCCTCCGAGGAGCCGTCATAGGTGCGCTGATGCTCGTTGAGGAGGTTGTTCGCCTCGAGGTTCAGCGAGAAGTTCTTCGAGATGTCATAGCGGAAGGTCGCCGACAGATCGGTATAGGCATCGTTGTAGATGCCGGTGTTCGCACCCGACAGGCCGACCAGATAGTCGTCGCGCCAGTTGTATGCGACGCGGAAGGAAACCGGACCCTTCTCGTAATAGCCGACCAGATTGGCATTGTTCTTCGACAGGCCCGGGAAGGCGAGCACGCGGCCCACCGCGTCGCGGATCGGCGTGGTCGAGTCGATGTACGAATAGGTGGCGACGATGCCGAACCCGTCCAGCGCGCCGGGGAGGAAGTAGAAGGGCAGCTGGAGCAGTGCCTCGATACCCTTCACCTTGGCGCCGTCGCCATTGATCTTGCGGTTGATGAGGTAGTTGACGTTGTTGAACGTCTCAGGGCTCTGCTTGGCGACGATGAAGGTCGAGACGTCCTTGTAGAAAAGCCCGACCGAGAACAGCGCCTGGCGGCCGAAATAATATTCGAGCGAGGCGTCGAACTGGTTCGCCTTGAACGGATTGAGGTTCGGCGCGCCGCCGCTGCCGGTGCCCGGGGTGGTCTGCACGCCGCCGACGAAGATCGCGGTGTTGTTGAGCGTGACGCCGTTGTTGAGATCGGCGGTGTTCGGGAAGGCGACGACCTTCGCCGCGCCCAGGCGCACGATCATCCCGTCGGCGACGTTCAGTCGGACGGTTGCCGAGGGCAGCCATTCGTCATCTGTGCGCTCGAAGCTGGCCGGGGTGACCCCGCCGGTGGCGCCGATCAGGTTGCCGATCGAGGTCATGTCGCGGTGCAGGTAGCGCACGCCGATATTGCCGGCGAGGTCGAGGCCGCCCTCCACCTTGAAGTCGAGCTTGGCATAGCCTTCGGTGAACTTCTCGTTGATCCGATAGGTACCGGCGAGCGCGGTGGCCGTCTGGGTCGGATTGAGGCAGGCCGCCGATTGCGAGACGGCGGTGACCGTGGTCCAGGCACTGCAGCCGTTGGCGATCGTGTCATTGCCCGCCAGGAAGGTGCGGGTCAGGCCCGCGAAGTCACCCTCGGCGAACTTGGGATTCGAGCGCAGCGTCAGATATTGCGCGAGCGAGGTCGCGACGATGCCGCCGGTCGGGCGGATATCGGCGAGCGCCGGGTTCACCCGCGTGTCGAGCTTCTGATAGCGCACGCCGACGCTCAGCTTGTCGAGGAAGCCTTCGCCCAGGTCCGCGCTCCAGTCGGTGCGCGCGGCGGTGGCCTCGGTCTTCGCCCGGTAGAGATTGTCGAACAGGATGGTGAAGCGCAGCTGCGATGGATCGCTCAGGTTGATGCCGCTGATCGAATAGGCGCCAAGATCGCCCTTGGAGAAGTCGAAACTGGTGCTCGGCGTGATCGTGGTGAGCGGCTGGAGCCGGAGGTAATTCTGGTCGTAGCTCGAGGTCGAGCGGTTGTACGACACCTCGGCGCTTGCCTTGATCCGGTCGGTCACGTCGAACTTGCCGTTCAGCGCCGAGGACCAGGTGTCGGCCTTGGTATAGGCGAACTCGCTGTTGGTCAGCACCGGCGCGGTCGAGTTGCCCGAGATCAGGATGTTGTTCGGCGAATAGGTGGCGTTGGTCAGCCCGGTCTGCGGGTTGAACGAGACCCAGTAGCGCTCGCGGTCCGAGATCAGCTTGGAATAGAAGCTGTCCAGGGTGATCTCGACGCCCGGGCCCGGCTTCCACTGGATCACGCCGTCCAGGCCGAACTTGGTGCGCGTCTCGGAAATTTCCTCGGGGCGAACGTCCGAATGACCGAAATGCACAGCGCCGTTTGAGTCAGTGAAGCGGGTATAGCCCGAGAAGGTATCGAGTCCCTGCTGCGAAAGCTTGCGGCGACCATAGGAAGCCGAGACCAGCACGCCGAGCGTGTCGCCGGCGAACTTCTGCGAGACCAGGCCGAACAGCTCGTAGCTCGGCTTCTCGGTCAGCGTGTCGTAGCTGGCGCCGGCGCGGGCGGCGATGCTGTTCGGGCCGTCGAGTGGCTTGCGCGTGTTGATATCGACGATGCCGCCAAGCGCGCCCGCAATGTCGTCGGCGCCGGCAAGCTTGGTCACCTCGAGGCGCGAGATCAGCTCGGAGGGGACCAGCGACAGGATACCATAGGTCGAGCTGCCGAGCTGATCGAGGCCGACGCCGCCGCGGCCGGTGGCATCGACGATCTCGCGGCCGTTGAACAGATAGACGTTCTGACGAAGGCCGCGCACCGAGACGTTAGTGCCCTCCGCAATGCCGCGATCGACCTGGATGCCCGAGACGCGGGCGAGCGATTCGGCGACGTTGCGATCGGGCAGCTTGCCGATGTCGTCGGCGACGATCGCATCGACGAACTGGATCGCGTCGCGCTTGATGTCACGCGCGGCGCCAAGGCTCTGGCGGATGCCGGTGACGATGATGGCGCCGTCGTCTTGCTGCCCGGCGGGATCGGCTGCCTGGGCGGCCGGCGCGGCCGAGTCGGTCTGCGCTGCGGCGGGCGTGGCGAGCAATGCCGCCGACCCGAGAATGGTGGACACCAGCAGGCGCTGGACGGTGCGATTCTTCATATCCTCTCCCCTTATCAACCCGGCGGTTGGCGGGCCCGGACTTTATGCCCTTGGCTTCCGCATGACGTATCTACTAAAGCAACAATAAGGATCGCGCAACACCCTCGTTCACAGAGGGAGGCGCTGTGACAGCGGCGCAACGCCTGAGTTGACAAGGGTGATTTTGCGGATGCATATGACAAATATAGCAACAAAATATTTCGGAGGGGACGTGACCCAACTGCAAGGCGTGCTGCCGATTCTGCCGACGATTTTCACTGCCACGGGCGCGGTGGACGAGGCCGGCATGCGCCGCGTCCTCGACTATATCGTCGCCGCCGGCGCGCAGGGCGTGGTCTTCCCGGGGCTCGCCAGCGAATATGACATGCTGAGCGTCGAGGAGCGGCTACACCTCACTGCGCGAATCGGCGAATGGCTGGATGGCCGGGTGCCTTTCGTGGTCGGGGGCAGCACCGGCGATACCAATGAGGCGATCGCCTATGCCGAGGCCGGCGCGAAGGCCGGTGCTTCGGCGGCGATGATCCTCACGCCCAAGACCTTTGCCGGCGATCTTGCCGCGATGGCCGGTTTCTTCCACGCCGCGCACCAAGGCTCGGGCATCGCGATCATGCTGCAGAACGCGCCGGCGCCGATGGGCATCGGCATGCCGCTGGAGCAGGTCGCGGAACTTGCGCACCAGGTGCCGGGCATCAAATATGTCAAGGAAGAGGCGCCGCCCTCGGGCCAGCGCATCACCCGGCTGACCGCACTGGCCGGCGATTCGCTCGAGGCCGTTTTTGGCGGGGCCGGCGCGCGCTATGTGATCGACGAGCTGGCGCGCGGCGCACGCGGCACGATGCCGGCCTGCGAGATCACCGAGCTGCACGTCCGCATGCTCGCCGACTATGCGGCGGGCGAGGAAGGGCGCGCGCGGGATTTGTTCGAGCGTACTTTGCCCCTGCTCAACATGCAGGCGATCTTCCGTTGGCGGCTGACCAAGGCGGTGCTGCAGCGTCGTGGGTTGATCGAGAGCACTTATGTGCGTGCGCCGGGGCCGGAACTCGACCGCTACGACCAGGCAGAGCTGGACGCGCTGCTCGCCCGGCTGGCAGACTTGCTGCCGATGGAAGCACCCCAGGGGGCACTCGCCTGACCATGTGCATCGCCGCGATCGACACGTTCATCGTCACTGTCCCCCGCGACACCCCCTATCTCGGGCCGCTCGCGGAGGGGGAGCGCGTGAATGCGCATGGCTATATCGTGCGCAAGGGCAACGGCACGATCTACCCCACCGTTGACCGTTCGATCGTGGTGCGCGTGACCACCGAGGACGGCAGCGTGGGCTGGGGCGAGACCTATGGCATCTGCGCACCGCGCGCGACCTGCGAGATCATCAACGATCTGCTCGCACCGGTGCTGATCGGCGAGGAAATCACCGACATCGGTGCGACCTGGGACCTGCTCTACGGGCTGATGCGCGTGCGCGGCGCCTGGGGCGGCTTCCATGTCGATGCGATCGCGGCGATCGACATCGCGTTGTGGGATTTGAAGGGCAAGGCCAAGGGCAAGCCTGTCCGCGACCTGATCGGCGAGACGGTGCACGGGGCGATCCCGAGCTATCTCTCGGGCCTGCCTGCGGCGACGCTTGAGGCGCGGGTGGCGCTGGCCAGGGAATGGCAGGCGCGCGGGATCGACGCGTTCAAGTTCGCCGCGGTGGTCAGCCATGAGGGGATCGTTGCCGAGATGGCGGCGCTTCGCGAGGTGCTGGGCGACAAGGCCGAGGTCCTGATCGACCTGCACTGGAAGTTCAGCCCGGCCGAGGCTGCCGACCTGATCCAGAAGCTTGTGCCGTACCGCCCCGGCTTCGTCGAGGCGCCGGTCAGGCCCGAGGACATCGCCGGCTTGGCACATCTTGCGGCGACCAGCCCGGTGCCGGTCGCGGCGGGCGAGGAATGGTACACCGAGTATGAGGCCGCGAACCGCCTAGCCGCCGGCCCGCTGGCGTACATCCAGCCCGAGATGGGCCATACCGGCATCACCCAGTTCGTCCGAATCGCCCGGCTGGCAGCGGCGAAGCGCGTCGCGGTGGCGCCGCATGCGACGGTCGGCACCGGCATCTTCCTCGCCGCCAGCCTCCAGGCTTCGGCGACGATCCCGGGCCTGTGGAAGCATGAGTGGCAGCACTCCGTATTCGAGCGGAACCTGGCACTGCTCGACACCGATATGGGGCATGGCGAGGGCGGCTATGTCCTGCCCACTGGTGCGGGCCTTGGCGTCGAGCCGAACGCGCGCTTCTGGGACCATGCGGAGCAGGTGGCGTGAGCTATGCGGCGCGCACGCGCGGGTGCATAGGATGCAACCATGCGCGCTAAACTCAACGCCCAGCCGAACCAGAGCCTGATCGACGGCATCGCCACGCTCCAGGCGCTTGCCACTTCGCCCGAGCCGGTCGGCTGCCGCGAGCTCGCTCGCCGGCTCGACGCCGATCCGACCAAGATCAACCGGCTGCTCAAGACGCTCGCCTATCTCGGCATCGCCCGGCAGACCGCCAACCGCAAATATACCGCCGGCGCCGGCATGCATGTGCTCGCCGCGCAGAGCCTGTTCGCATCAGGCCTGATCCGGCGCGCGCTGCCGGTGCTCGAGAATCTTCGCCGCTTTGGCCACACGGTCGCGCTCGGCGTGCTGTGGGGCGACAGTGTCAGCTATCTGTTTCACGCGCCGCCGGGAATCGAGGCATCGCGCGGGCTGGGGCGTATCGGCCTGCTGCCCGCCACCACCAGCGGCATCGGCATCGTCCTGCTCTCCGAGCTGGACGACGACGAAGTGCGCGACATCTACCGCGACAAGGACATTCCGATGTTCCCGGAAGGGATCGAGCAGCTGCTCGCCAAGCTCGCCGAGGTGCGGCGGCTGGGCTATGCGCGTGTCCATGTCGCCGATGAGCGCGACCATCATGTCGTCGCGGTTTCGACTGGCGACCCGGCCCATGCCGGCATCGCGCTTTCCGGCTGGATTCCCGAGGCGGCGACCGAGCCGCTGGTTGCCGCGCTGCGCGAGGCTGCACCCGAAATAGGAGGCTGAATGTCCGATCCGGCTGTGCCCATCGGCGAGACCAAATCGCCGAGCCCTTTGCGCTGGGCGATCCTCGCGCTGCTCTTCGCCTCGACCGTGCTCAACTATGTCGATCGGCAGACGCTTTCGATCCTGGCGCCGATGGTCCAGCGCGACCTGGGCATGAACGACATCGGCTATGCGCATGTCGTCCAGCTGTTCCTGATCGCCTACACCATCGCCTATCTCGTCGCCGGCTGGCTGACCGACAAGCTGGGCACGCGGACGGCGCTGGCGCTGTTCGTCGGCTGGTGGTCGCTCGCCAACATGGCGACGGGCTTCGTGCGCAGCGCCGGGGCGCTGGGCGGGGCACGGGCGATGCTCGGCCTGGGCGAGGCGGGCAACTATACCGCCGGGCCCAAGGCGGTCTCCGAGCATTTCCCGCCGCGCGAACGTGGCTTCGCATTCGGCACCTATACCGCCGGCGCAATGGTTGGCGCGACGATCGCCCCGCCGCTGATCGGCTGGCTGGCACTCACCTATGGCTGGCGCGAAGCGTTCGTGGCGACCGGCGCGATGGGCTTTGTCTGGTTGGTTGCCTGGCTGGCGATCTATCCGCGTCGCAAGGAGGCGCGGGAGGAAGTGCGCGAGCCGACGCCGTGGCGCGTCATCCTGCGCGAGCGGCCGCTCTGGGGCTTTGCCGTGTCGCGGATGCTCGCCGATCCCGTGTGGTATTTCTACCTGTTCTGGTTCCCAAAATACCTTGCCGATCAGCGCGAGCTGAGCCTGATGACGATCGCGGCGACGGCGTGGATCGTCTATCTCGCGGCGGACATCGGCAGCATTGGCGGGGGCATCTTCTCGGGCCAGCTGATCAAGCGCGGGATGACTCCTCCGAACAGCCGGCTGGTCGGTCTTGGTGTCGCGGCGGTGCTGGCGCCGGTGGGCATGTTGATCTCGACCAATCCGGGGATCGAAGTGACCTTCGCGCTGGCGGCACTGGTGGCGTTCGCGCACCTCGTCTTCCAGATCAATATCAGCACCCTGGTGGTCGACCTCTATCCGACCCGGGTGGTGGCGACCGTGTTCGGCATCGTCGCGGCGGGCAGCGGGCTGGGCGGGATTTTCTCGACTCAGCTTGTCGGCCGTCTCGCCCAGTCGGGCAATTACGGGCAGATCTTCCTGCTGATGGGGTGCCTCCACCCGCTGGCGATGCTGATCGCCTTTGTGGCACTGCGCAGCCAGCCGACGTCGGAACTGCGGCCGGGTTAATCTTCTTCCGTCACCCCGGGCTTGACCCGGGGTCCCGCTCCTTCGCGGGAGGGTAGGATAGCGGGACCCCGGCTCAAGGCCGGGGTGACGAGTATATCGGGGTCTACGCCAGCCCGTTGCGCTGCTGCCAGCGTCGGGCGAGGTTGGGCCAGTCCGACATCGGCCAAGCCGGATCGCCGCGCAGGCCGAGCCCGTGTGCGCCGTCCTCGAACAAATGCATGTCGATCGAACCGCCCGATCCGCGCACCGCGCCGAACAGCGCGAGCGCGTGATCGACCGGCACCACCCGATCATGGACTGCATGCGCCAGCAAGATCGGCGGCGTGATCCCTGGCAGGCGCTGGTCGAACGACCAGGCGGCTGCGTCCGCAGTTGAGGCGTCGGGGCCGAGCAGCGCCAGCTTCGATCCGGTATGCGCGCCCGCGCCCATCGACACGACCGGATAGAGCAGGATCGCGCCATCGGGCCGGGTGAGCAGCCGGTCGGCGGCGTCGATCACCGGATAGGTGCGGTCATAGACCTTCACGCACAGGCTGATCGCCAGATGCCCGCCGGCAGATCCGCCGAGCACGCTGACGCGCTTGGGGTCGATGCTCCATTTGCCGCCCGCCCGGATCAGCCGCATTGCCCGTTGCGCATCCTGCAGCGCGACGAGCGCGCCGCCGCCCCACCGATCCGCGGGCAATCGGTAGCGCAGCACGAAGGCGGCGATGCCCTGCGCATTGAACCAGCGCGCAGTCTCATAGCCTTCGCGGTCGATGCCGACGCGCGAATAGCCGCCGCCGGGCAGGATCAGGATCGAGGCGCCGGTCGGGCTCGCGGTCGGCGCGAAGAAGGAAAGGGTGGGGCGCGTGACGTGCTCGGCGACGCGGTAGCGCAGCCCGGCATTGTCGGTCTGGTCGTCGATGCGTTCGGTCATCGCCGGGATCGGGTCGCCCGGCATTTTGCCCTCGGGCCAGAGCGGCAGGACGAGATCCGGCTCGCGGGTGTCGCGGGCGAAGGCGAGGAGGTCGCCTGGCGACGCGGCTTGCGCCCTCGCGGCGCCCGCCGCGACGACGGGCAGCAGCGCAGCCGCCTTGAGCATGTTCCGGCGGCTACCGGCTTCCACGATGCGGGTCATCATCCTCTCCCTGCGCGGCCCTTGTCGATGCGGGCGAGGGCATCCTAGCCAGTGTGGCGAACACAGCAACGAAAATGGCCGATATCCTGCGGAAAGGCACAATATCAGCCATGATTGTTGCTATATATGCCTTGGTCGGTTCATTGGCCCGACGCTACCGCCCAATCCAGCCCAAAGCGCGCCAGATATTTGCGCAGCCGGTCTGCATCATTGGCGCTGGTCCGGCGGGTGCGCGAGGCGGCGAAGAGGGTGCGGCCGGCTTCGGATAGCGAGCGGCTGCGCCGGCAGGTGCGGATCGCCTCCGCCAGCTGGACGCGATCGAACGGATCGATTTCGGCGAGTGCCTCGGGGGCGAGGATCGTGCCCAGCACGCCCGCTTCGTCCTCGCGCTGGCCCGACCAGAGCCGCTTCAACCGCTCGATCTCCGCTTCCACGCATTCGAGGTCGATCCGGCCCTTGGCGCTGAGCGTCGCCATGCGCGTCACGCTGGCGGCGAGGTCGCGGAAATTGCCCGGCCACCTGGCATCCGGTCCGGTCGCGAAGGCCTGGTAGCGCTGGCGGGCTTCCTTGTTGAAGCTGGCGCTGTCGCCCTCGCGTTCGGCGAAGCGCTCGAGCTCATAGTCGAGGTTCGGCTCGATATCCTCGCGCCGCTCGGCCAGGCCGGGCAGCTGGAAGGTCCAGAGGTTGAGCCGGGCATAGAGATCGTCGCGGAACTGGCCGGCGGCGACGGCCTCGCCCAGGTCACGATTGGTGCCGGCGATCAGCTGGAAGTCGGATGCGGCTTCCTTGTCAGACCCCACCGGCAGGAAACGCTTGTCCTCGATCGCGCGCAGGATCATCGCCTGCTCGTCGAGGCCCAGCTCGCCGATCTCGTCGAGGAACAACATGCCCTTGTCGGCGGCGCGCAGCAGCCCCGGCCGATCGGCAACCGCGCCGGTGAAAGCGCCCTTGCGGTGCCCGAACAGCGCCGACATCGCGCCGTCGCCCTTCAGCGTCGCGCAGTTCACTTCGACGAAGGTGCCTGCGATCTGGTGCTTGAGGCGCTTGAGCTCGTAGATGCGTCGCGCAAGCTGGCTCTTGCCCGCGCCGGTGGGCCCCATCAGCAGGATCGGCGCCTTGGAGCGATGGGCGACATGCTCGATCTCGTCGATCATCCGGTTGAACGCGGCGTTGCGTGTCTCGATGCCCGATTTGAGGAAGGAGGTGCTTTCCTCCGCGGCAACGGCGAAGCGGGTGGCGATGCTGTCATAGCGCGACAGGTCGAGGTCGATCACGTTCCACAGGCCGGCGGCATCGCCGGGCGTGCCGCGCCGCGGCTGGGTCTGCAGCAGGCGGCCGGGCAGATAGCGCGCCTCGGTGAGCAGGAAGAGGCAGATCTGCGCGACATGCGTGCCGGTGGTGATGTGGATCAGATAGTCTTCGACGTCCGGATCGAAGGGTTCGGCTCGGGCGAAGTCGAGCAGCTTTCCGTAGACCTGCTCGAAATCCCAGGGGTCGCCGAAATCGAGCAGCCGCATCTCGACGGTGGTCTCGGGGGACACCGAGGCGATGTCCTCGGCGACGTATTCCGCCAGCCGACGATGCAGCGAGCCGTGCAGCAGGATGAAGCGATCGACGCGCAGATCCTCGTGCATCGTCAGTGCGACGGACGGGCGCCACTTGCCCCAGCGTGACGGGCCAAACTTGCTCGCGTCAAGCGTCGAGCCGAGGAATCCGATAACGGTGAGTGGCTTCATGCTTATACCATAGGATAAATTACGATCTCTATCGATAGAAAAATCGCTTTCGATTTGTTTTCGATGAGAATGCAGTCACATCAGCGTGCCGAATAAAATAACTAATAACCAATATGTTGTGAGAAAATTCCGGCGCGCGCAGCGAAACTGGCACGCGCACTGCAATACATTTCGGCGTCGGACGGGGAGATGTCGAACCTCCCAAGCCGGCGGCGGAAACGCGGGGCGGCCGGAATGGGCTGGCCGCCCCCGGGAATTTCACAGGGCGTAGCTCAGGCTGCGCAGAGCGCCCGCCTTGGGAGCGGGAGGTCGCAGGTTCAAATCCTGCCGCCCTGACCAGATACGAGGAGTTGGACGATGGCCAACAAAGGACTTTTCGCTTCGGCGATCGCAAAGCTGATGCCGGCCGCAGATACGCGGAACCGCGAGGGTGCGCCGGCCTATGCCTATGGGCCCGAGCACAAGCTCGCCCAGCTTGCCGTGACCGGCACGCTGGCCGACAATTTCTACGCGCCGGCGGAAACGCAGCTGGCCGAGATGCTCGATGCCGCACGGGTCTGCGATCCGTATTTCGTTGCCCAGGCCGCGGTCTACGCCCGGCAGTCGGGCGCGATGAAGGACATGCCGGCGCTGCTTGCGGCGTATCTCACAGTTGCCGATCCGGATCTTGCGGTCCGCGTGTTCGGCCGGGTGATCGACAATGGCCGCATGCTGCGCAACTTCGTGCAGATCATGCGCTCGGGGCAGGTGGGGCGTACTTCGCTCGGCTCGCGGCCGAAGCGGCTGGTCCAGCGCTGGCTGGAGCAGGCGTCGATGCCGCAGCTGATGGCGGCGACGGGCAAGGATCCGAGCCTGGCGGACATTGTCCGCATGGTGCACCCCAAGCCCGCCGATGCGGCGCGGCGCGCTTTCTACGGCTGGCTGATCGGGCGTCCGTACGACGTTGCCGCGCTGCCTGCCGAGATCGCCGGGTTCGAGGCGTGGAAGGCCGATCGGTCGCTCCCGCTGCCGAACGTGCCGTTCGAGTGGCTGACGGCCTTTCCGCTGACGGCGGAAGACTGGGCGGTGCTGTCCACGCGGATCGGCTGGCAGGCGCTGCGGATGAACCTCAACACGCTGGCGCGCAACGGCGCGTTCGACGTGGCGGGGGTCGCCGATGCGGTTGCCGTGCGGCTGGCGGCTGGCGACGCGATCGCGAAGGTCCGGCCCATGCCCTACCAGCTGATGGTGGCGCTGGACCAGGCCCGCGAGAGCGTGCCGCTCAAGGTCCAGGCGGCGCTGGAGGATGCACTCGAGCAGTCGCTCGCGCGCGTGCCGAAGGTGCCGGGCCGGGTCGTGGTCTGTCCCGATGTGTCGGGGTCGATGTCTTCGCCGGCGACGGGCTACCGCAAGGGCGCCTCGTCGAAGGTGCGGTGCATCGATGTCGCGGCGCTGGTTGCTGCAGCGATGCTGCGCACCAATCGCGATACCCGCGTACTGCCGTTCGAGCAGGCGGTGGTGAAGGTGAAGCTCGATCCGCGCGCCCGCGTCGCTGTGAATGCGGCGAAGCTGGCGGCGATCGGCGGGGGCGGGACCAACGTCTCGGCACCGCTGGCTGCACTCAACCTGCTGCGCGAGCCGGTGGACCTGGTGGTGATCGTCTCGGACAACGAGTCCTGGGTGGATGCCAACCGGTACGGCGCGACGGCGACGATGCGCGAGTGGAACGCGCTGAAGCGCCGCAACCCGGCTGCCAAGCTCGTCTGCATCGACATCCAGCCGCATGGCACCAGCCAGGCGCAGGACCGGGCGGACATATTGAATGTCGGGGGCTTCTCCGACGCGGTGTTCGACACCATCGCGCGCTTCGTTTCCGGCGACACGCGTGACTGGGTGGGCATCGTCAAGCAAGTGGAGATCTGACGAACAGGGCCGTGGCGAATGCCGGCGGGATTACATTGCTCCAAGGGGAAACCCGAAAGTCCGGAAAGAGCGCCCGGGAGGCTTCGGCCGAACGGGAGGTGGGGTTTGAGTCCCCCCGTTGCAGCGGTAGCTCAAGGACGTTCTCGTCACTCCTCGTCGCCACGGCCCAACACGAACATCACGGCGAATGCCGGGCAAGGACTACATTGGTAATGCGGGTGTCGCGGGTTCGAATCCCGCCCGCTCCCCCGGGAGCGGTAGCTCAGCGGATAGAGCACCGGCCCTTCGGGGCAGTCTTTCCCATCCCTCGTCGCCGTGACCGGCAAAACCCGGCGAATGCCGCGTTGGACTACACCTCCAAAGTGTCCCTTCGGGGAACGTCCATCGCATCCCTCGTCGCCGGAACCCAATTCGCTGGCGAATGCCGGCGGGACTACAGGACAGAGCACCCGCCCTCTTGCGGCGGGAGGTCGGCGGTTCAACTCCGCCTCCGGGCAACCGGATAGCTCAGCAAAACTGTCTCGCCACCGCTCGTCGCCGGCACCATGATCGAGTTTGAAGGAGGTCGCGATGACCGAGACGCTGTATGATTTCCAGCACGTCGAAGGGGGCGTGCCGATCAAGATGTGGACCCGTGGCGTGCCTGTGGAAGACGGGGCCCGCGACCAGCTGGCGCGCGCGGCGAAGATGCCGTTCGTGTTCAAGCATGTCGCCGCGATGCCCGATGTCCATATCGGCATCGGCGCGACCGTCGGCTCGGTGATCCCGACCAAGGGCGCGGTGATCCCTGCCGCGGTGGGTGTCGATATCGGCTGCGGCATGATGGCGGCGCGCACCTCGCTGGTGGCAAGCGACCTGCCCGACAATTTGGAAGGGATCCGCAGCGCGATCGAGCGTGCCGTTCCGCACGGCCGATCGATGAACCGCAACAAGCGTGACACGGGTTCGTGGGGCGATCCGCCCCCGGCGATCGTCGAAGCCTGGGCGACGCTTGCCCAGCGCTTCGACCGGATCGTCGAGAAGTATCCGAAGCTCAAGAACACCAATCACCTGGTGCATCTGGGGACTTTGGGCACGGGCAACCACTTCATCGAGCTGTGCCTGGATCAGGACCAGCGCGTGTGGGTGATGCTCCATTCGGGGTCGCGCGGCGTCGGCAATGCGATCGGCACCTACTTCATCGAGCTGGCGAAGCAGGACATGCGCAAGTGGCACATCAACCTGCCCGACGAGAACCTGGCCTATTTCCCGGAAGGGACCGACCATTTCGACGACTATGTCGAGGCGGTCGGCTGGGCGCAGGACTTCGCGGCGCTGAACCGGCGGATGATGATGACCAACGTCATCCGCGCACTGCGAGGGCAAATCGCCAAGCCGTTCGATGCGGAGCTGGAGGCAGTCAATTGCCACCACAACTATGTCCAGCGCGAGAACCACTTCGGTGAGAATGTGCTGGTCACCCGCAAGGGCGCGGTCCGCGCGGCCAAGGGCGTGCTGGGGATCATCCCCGGATCGATGGGCGCCAAGTCGTTCATCGTGCGCGGCCTGGGCAACGCGGAGTCGTTCGACAGCTGCTCGCACGGAGCTGGACGCATCATGTCCCGAACCGCGGCGAAGAAGCTGGTGACGCTCGACGAGCACATCCGTGACACTGCGGGCGTCGAGTGCCGAAAGGACGAAGGCGTGATCGATGAGACGCCGAAGGCGTACAAGCCGATCGAGGCCGTGATGGCGGCGCAGGCCGACCTGGTCGAGATCGTCCATACGCTGAAGCAGGTGGTGTGCGTGAAGGGCTAAAGCTCTCGTCAGCCCGGCGCGCGCACCGCCGATTTCCGGAGACCTGAAGTGATTGGAAGCGTCGCCGCCTGGCAGCAGGAGGGCAAGCTCTTCGTCTGGCGCTATGCCGAGCCGAGGCGAGCCTGGTGCGGCTGGCAGTTCGCTGCCGATCCCGCGGGCGCCCGGTCGGTCCGGAACCTGATCGATCGGATGCAGGGCGGTGAGGCCTGCTACCGGACGTTACGGCTCGATCCGGTGACCGACAATGTGCTGGCGGTGCCCAATGCCGGCTATCGCCTTGGGGGACGGTTCGACCGGCTACGGCTGGACTATAGGCCGGAGCTCGATGCGCTGAGCCTCACTCCGGGCGGGAATATGCTGGTCCTGGCGTTAGGAGGGCGCCGCGCGCGCAAGCTGGCGGCGGCCTTTGCCTCGGTCGAGATCGGCGACGGCGATTTCGGCATCGCTCCCTCGGAAGAGAAGCGCGCCGATGCCTGGATGTTCTGGTGGGTGCCGGGCGTCAATTATACCGAGGGAAGGCTTTCACGATGACGTTCGATTCAACGATCTCGCCTCCCGTGCGGCGCGAGATCGAAACCCGTCTCGACCGGATCGAGGCGGAGAACGGCGTGCGCCTGCTGCTCGCAATCGAATCCGGCTCGCGCGCCTGGGGCTTTCCCTCGCCTGACAGCGACTATGACGTGCGCTTTTTCTATGTGCGGCCGCGCGACTGGTACCTGTCGCTCGCGCCCGGCCGCGACGTGATCGAGACGCCGATCGAGGACGAGATCGACCTGAACGGCTGGGACGTGCGCAAGGCGCTCCCTCTGCTGCTCAAGTCGAATGCCGGGGTCAGCGAATGGATGCTCTCGCCGATCCGCTATCGGACCGATGATCCGTTCATCGCCCGGTTGGCGGAACTGGCGGACGACCTGCTCGATCCGCGGGCGATCGCCTATCATTATGCGCGGTCGGGCAAGCTGGCCGCGGATCGGTGGCTCGACGGGGAAGGGGATGTGCCGGTGAAGAAGTATTTCTACGCCCTGCGTCCTGCGCTGGCGATCCGTGCAATCCGGCTCAACCCGGGGGTGCGGCCGCCGATGAACCTGCAGGCGCTGGTTGCGGCGAGCGACCTGCCGGCCTTGCTGGTCGAGCAGATCGAGGCGCTGGTCGAGGCCAAGGCGCGCACTAACGAGCGTGCCAATTGCGCCCGGCTGCCCGAGATCGACGCGCTGATCCGCGGCGAACTCGAGCGGGCGGGAGAGCTGCCGGCGCGCAAGCTGCACGATCGCTTCGTCGATCGTGCGAACGACCTTTTTCTGGAACTGGTGAATACATGATTGTCATCGACGGATCGGAAGGCGAGGGCGGCGGCCAGATCGTGCGCAACAGCTGCGCGCTGTCGCTGGTGACCGGCCAGCCCTTCCGCATCACCAATGCGCGCGGCAAGCGCGAGAAGCCGGGGCTGATGCGCCAGCATGTGACTGCGATCGAAGCGGCGCTGGCGATCGGCGGCACGGTCTGCGAGGGGTTGGAAGTCGGCGCGTCTGACTTCAGCTTTACGCCTGGCCGCGTCACGCCCGGCGAATATCATTTCGCGGTGGGTACGGCGGGCAGCACCGGGCTGGTCTTCCAGACCCTGTTGATGCCGTTGCTGATGGCCGATGGACCGTCGCGGATCGTCCTCGAGGGCGGCACGCACAACATGCTCGCGCCCCCGTTCGACTTCATCGCGAAGACGTTCGCGCCGGTGGTGCGGCGGATGGGCGCGGAGATCGAGATGCGGCTGGTCCGCCACGGCTTCTACCCGCGTGGCGGCGGGCGGATCGAGGTGGACATCGTGCCGGGCAAGCTCACGCCGATCGACTGCGTCGATCGCGGTGCGGTGCGTTCGGTGTCGGCCACGGCGCTGTTCGCCGCGCTGCCGGGCAATATCGCCGAGCGCGAATTGCGGACCGTCCGCAATCTGTTGCCCGACTGGCCCGAGGACGCCTTTGCCATGCACCAGCTCCCCGAGGGGCAGGGGCCGGGCAATGCGCTGCTGCTCGCGGCCGAGTTCGAGCAGGTGACCGAGGTCGTCACCGGCTTCGGCAAGCTGGGCGTATCGGCGGAATCGCTCGCCCGGACGGCGGCGCAGCGCATGGCCGGGTTTCTCGAATCGCCGGCATTCGCAGGGCCGTATCTCGCCGACCAGTTGCTGCTGCCCTTCGCGCTTGCCGGTGGGGGCAGCTTCACCACGGTGAAGCCGAGCCAGCATGCGCGGACCGCCGCCGATATTATCGAACGGTTCACGGGGCAACGCTGGCTGTTCGAGCAACAGTCCGATGGGTGCCATCTCGTCCGGCTGGCGAGCGGCTGAGACCAGCAACTGCCCGGTTTGCGCAAGCGGTCGGGCAGTTGCCGGAATGTCGAAATGCCGGTTGGCATGTCGCTTTGCAGTTTTGCGCCGGCAATATATCGCCTATCCTGCAGTGCAGGAGGGGCATCATGGGCATTTTCGACTTCCTTTCGAAGCAGTTCGTCGACGTCATTGACTGGGTCGACGAGCCCGGCACGCTGGCGATCCGCTATCCGATGCAGGATCGCGAGATCCAGAACGGCGCGCAGCTGACCGTGCGCAGCGGCCAGACCGCGCTGTTCTTCAACCAGGGCGAGATTGCCGACGCCTTCCTGCCCGGGCTGCACACGCTGCAGACCGGCAATCTGCCGCTGCTCACTTCGCTGATGAACTGGGACAAGGGCTTTGCCTCGCCCTTCAAGGCCGATGTCTATTTCTACAGCCAGAAGGAGCAGACCGGGCTCAAATGGGGCACCACCCAGCCGATCACGGTGCGCGACAAGGAATTCGGCCCGCTGCGCATCCGCGCATTCGGCAGCTACAGCTTCCGGGTCGAGGATGTCTCGGCCTTCGCGGTTAAGATGATGGGCTCGCTCGACCGGTTGACGGTGAGCGACCTCGAGCCGCAGCTGCGCGCCGCGATCGCCACGTCGATAGCCTCGGCGCTGGGCACCGGCGAGATCGCCTTCCTCGATCTCGCCGCGAACCAGAGCGCGCTTTCCGAGAAGCTGAAGGCAGCGGTCGAGCCGGCCTTCGCGCAATGGGGGCTGAGCTGCACCAGCTTCTTCATCGAGAGCCTGTCGCTGCCCGACGAAGTGCAGGCGATGCTCGACAAGGCCAGCTCGATGCGCGTGGTCGGGGACCTTGACCGGTTCGTGCGTTTCCAGAGCGCCGAGGCGATCGAGACGGCGGCGGCCCAGTCGGGCGGCATTGCCGGGATCGGCGCGGGCGCGGCGGCAGGTGTGGCGATCGGCCAGAGCATGGCCGGGGGGATCGGCGGCGGCGCGCTGCCGGCGCCGGGTGCTGCCGCGGCGCCGGGCGAAGATGCCTATGCCCAGATCGAGAAGCTCCACAAGCTGCTGACGATCGGGGCGATCACCCAAGAGGAGTTCGACGCCAAGAAGGCCGAGCTGCTTTCGCGCATCCGCTGAAGCCGTCATGAGCCTGAGCGTCAATTGCCCCAATTGCGGCGCCGAAGCCGTCTTCCGTTCGGCGGCCCTGCCGGCGCGCGTCTGCGACTATTGCCATAGCCTGCTTTCCCGCAGCGACACCGGCGTGATGGTGGTCGGCAAGTCCGCGCCGCTGCCCTTCGATGTCAGCCCGGTGCAGATCGGGATGCGGGGGCGCATCGAGGATCAGCCGTTCGAAGTGATCGGCCGGGTGCGCTGGGCCTGGACCGACGGCGCCTGGAACGAGTGGCTGTTGCTGTTCGGCGATGGCAGCCACGGCTGGCTGGGCGATGCGATGGGCCAGTTCATGCTGATGCGCGAGCGCCCGTTCAGCCAGGTCCAGACCCGCACGCTCAAGGACATCGGCAAGGGCAAGGAGGCGGTGCCGGGCGCCGAGATCACGCTCGACGCGCGCAAGCTGACGATCGTCGATGCGCGCGACGTGCTTTGCATCGCGGCCGAAGGCGAGCTGCCCTTCACCCCGACGCCGGGCTGGCGGGTCTACAGCGTCGATCTACGCGGGCCGAAGGGCGAATGCGCCTCGCTCCAGCGCGATGCGCTCGCCACCAGCTTCTACCAGGGCCATTATGTGACGCTCGCCGAGCTTGCCCCCACCGGGCTGCGCGCGTTCGAAGGCTGGACGCTCCCTGCTTATGCAGCCTGAAACCGAACTCCAGCTGCCCGCGGCCCCTGCGGTGAAGGCCCTGGCCTGCCCGGCATGCGGCGGCTCGGTCGCGCTCCGCGCGGCCGGCTACAGCGTGAGCATCGTCTGCCAATATTGCAGCTCGATCCTCGACGTCACCGATCCGCAAGTGAAGCTGATCACCGAATATCGCCAGGCCGCCGAGGCGCTGGAGATTCCGCTTGGGTCGCGCGGCACGTTGCGCGGGATCGAATGGGAAGCGATCGGCTATCTGCAGCGCTCGGCCGCCGGCGGCGGGGCCTGGGACGAATATCTGCTGTTCAATCCCTATCACGGCTATCGCTGGCTGATCACGGACGGCCGTGGTTGGAGCCTGGGCGAGCAGCTGACCGTCTCGCCGAGCTATAGCGATTACGAGACGATGATGCTCGGCGACCGGGCCTATACCCGCTTCTACGAGGACAGCACCGCGCGGGTGAACTATGTGCTCGGCGAATTCTACTGGCGCGTGGCGGTAGGCGAGGAAGTGGTCGGTGCCGACTGGGTCCGCCCGGGCTCGATGCTCTCGCGCGAGAAGAACGCGCATGAAGTGAGCTGGACCCGGTCGATCCTGCTCGACCACAAGGAGATGGCGGAAGCGTTCGGCGTGCAGAAGGGCGCCAGCTGGCCGCCGATGCCGCACCAGCCTTCGCCCAACGCCGCCTGGCTGGGCACCGGGTTCAAGATCTTCGCGGGCATGTTCCTGCTGCTGACCGTGCTGATCCTGGCCTTCGGCGGCACCAGCTGGGTTACTGCGGGGCGCTTCCCGATCGCCTCCGACGGCACCGAACGTACCGTCACGCTGGGCCCGATCCACCTTGGCCATCTCTATCAGCGCGTCGAGATCCGCGCCGATGTGCCGCGGCTGGAGAATGGCTGGGTCGATCTCGACTACACCCTGGTCGATCGCAAGACGCAGCAGGTCTACGAAGCCTATGGCGCGGCCGAGCGCTATTCGGGCAGCGATTCCGACGGGCCGTGGACGGAGGGTTCGCGCCGCTCCTCGATCTCGGTGGCGAGCGTGCCGGCCGGGGATTATGACCTGGTCGTCGATTACAAGGGCAATCGCTGGAACAGCAGCACGACCTGGGATTACGCCAGGGGCATGTCGGTCGAGGATCCGGGCTGGCTGAACCAGGACAATCAGCCGGAAGTCGTGGTGGAGGTGCGGGGCGGCGCGCTGTTCGCCTCGAGCTTCTTCATCGCGCTGCTCCTGCTCGGCCTGCCGCTGCTGATCGGCCTGATCCGCCACATCCAGTTCGACAAGGCACGCCAGGCGGAAAGCGATTTCGCACCGACCGGCTTTGCCGCGCTGACGCAATCCTCGGAGGATGACGAAGAATGAGCACCCGCACTTTCCTTTATGCGCTCTGGTGCCTCGGCGTGGCCGCGCTGTTCGTGCTCAGCGGCATCTTCGCCTGGTCCCCCTTCGCCGAAGGCGGGCGGGCGCACGGTTATTCCCGCATCTCTGGCCCCACCCACAAATAAGGAGTTGGATATGTTCACTTCTTTTCCAGCCCTGCTCGCCACGCTCGTCTATGCCGTGGTCGGCATCGTCATCTTCGCAATCGGCTTCATCGTCCTCGACCTGCTCACCCCGGGCAAGCTGTGGCAGGAGATCCACCAGAAGCAGAATATCGCCGTTGCGATCTTCGCCGGTGCCGTCGCGATCGGGCTCGCGATGATCGTCGCCGCCGCCATCCATGGCTGAAGGCGATCCCGCCCATCCACGGTTCCGCGCCTCCGCCCCCGCGGCGGCGCTGCTTGCGTCCGCGTTCGTCGTCTCCACCTGCGGACTGATCTACGAGCTGCTGGCGAGCACCCTGGCCAGCTATCTGCTCGGCGACAGCGTCACGCAATTCTCCACCGTCATCGGCTCCTATCTGTTCGCGATGGGCGTCGGCAGCTGGTGCTCGCGCTACGTGAAGCGCGACGAAGTGCGGTTGTTCGTCCGGGTCGAGCTGCTGATCGCGCTGATCGGCGGCAGCTCGGCCGCCGCGCTGTTCCTGCTCTTCCCGCTGGTCGAGCATTTCCGGGTCGCGCTCTACGGACTGGTGCTGGCCATCGGCTTCCTGGTCGGGCTCGAGATCCCGCTGCTGATCCGCATCCTGCGCGGCTTCGATTTCCGTGAGACCGTGTCGAACGTGCTGACCTTCGATTATGTCGGCGCGCTCGTTGCCAGCCTGCTCTTCCCGCTGCTGCTGATGCCGCATCTCGGGATGATCCGCACCGGCTTCCTGTTCGGTATCGCCAACGCCGCAGTGGCGCTGGCGCTACTGTTCGTGCTGCCCCGCGCGACCGGCTACCGGAGCGAGAAGCTGGCCGGGGTGCTGATCCTGATCGGCTTGATCGCCGGCTTCATTGCGTCCGACCGGCTCCAGCGCTGGGCGGAGGTGGCGAGTTACGGCGAACCGGTGATCTATGCCCAGACCACGCGCTTCCAGCGCATCGTGCTGACGCGCCGCGACGACGACCTGCGGCTCTATCTCAACGGCAACCTGCAATTCTCGTCGCGCGACGAATATCGCTATCACGAAGCGCTGGTGCACCCCGCGCTCGGCCGGGTGGCCAATCCGCGCAACGTGCTGATCTTCGGCGGCGGCGACGGGCTGGCCGCGCGCGAGGTGCTCAAGCATCCCGAAGTGGCGAAACTCACGCTGGTCGACCTCGACGGCGAGATGACCAGCCTGTTCTCGAACACGCCGACCCTCGCCGCGCTCAATCGCGGCTCGCTGACCGACAAGCGGATGACCGTGATCAATGCCGACGGCTTTCGCTGGGCGCGCGAGCATAGCGGCCAGTATGATGCGATCATCGTCGATTTCCCCGATCCCGTCGATTACTCAGTCGGCAAGCTCTACACCGACACCTTCTATCGCGCGGTGCGCAAGCTGCTCGCGCCGGGCGGCATGATGGTGGTGCAGAGTACTTCCCCGCTGGTCGCGCCCAACGCCTTCTGGACCGTCGCGTCGACGCTCGAGGCGGTGGGGCTGCAGACGCGCGGCTATCATGTCTATGTACCGAGCTTCGGCGAGTGGGGTTTCGTGCTGGCGGCGGCCAGGCCTATCCCGGACCAGGCGCGCGTCCTGCCGGGCGGGCGCTTCCTCACCCCCACGATCGACCAGCGCCTGTTCGATTTTCCGCCCGACATGGCGCGGCGACCGACCCCGGTGAACCGGCTCGACAACCAGGTGCTGGTGCGCGAGTTCGCCGATGCCTGGGGGAAATATGAAGGCTGACCGGCGCACGGCGCTGGGCCTGGGCGCAGCGGCGATCGCAGTCGCCGGCGGCGGTCTCGCCTATGCGCTGAACCATGAGGCGCCGCTGCCGCCGGGCGCGCTGGGCGGCGCCGACATGGCGCGCGGCCACCGGCTGCGTGACGGCGGCTTTCCCGAACCCAGCGCCGAGGAGGAAGTCGACCTCATCATCGCCGGCGGCGGCGTGGCCGGGCTCTCCGCAGGCTGGCGGCTAACCGATGCCGGCTTCGGCAAGTTCAAGCTGCTCGAGCTGGAGGACGCGGTCGGCGGCAATGCCCGGTGCGGGCGCAACGCCGTATCGGCCTATCCGCTTGGCGCGCATTACCTGCCGGTCGCCAACCGGGAGGCGAAGGCGCTCCGGCACCTGCTGCGCCAACTCGGCATGATCACCGGCGATGCGGATGGCGTGCCGGTCTATGATCCTGTCCAGCTCTGCGCCGATCTGCAGGAACGGCTGTTCTGGCAGGGGCGCTGGCAGGAGGGGCTGATCCCGCGCACCGGGCTCACCCGGCGGGACCGCGAGGACCTCGCGGCCTTCGACGCGCAGATGAAGCGCTTTTCCAGCTATATCGGCACCGATGGCAAGCCGGCTTTCGCCGTGCCCATGGCCTATAGTTCGCAGGAGCCGCACCTGCGCGCACTCGACGGGCAGTCCTTCGCCGAATGGCTCGATGCGCAGGGCTGGCATTCGCCGGTGCTGCGCGCCCATGTCCGCTATGCGATGCGCGACGACTACGGCACCGAGCCACAGCATGTCTCGGCCTGGGCGGGTATCCATTATTTCGCCGGCCGCCGCGGCTGGGCCGCGAACGGTGCAGGTGAGAACGAGCTGACCTGGCCCGAGGGCAATGGCCGCCTGGTCGGGCAGCTCGCCGGCTTCTTTCCAGGGAAGATCGCGCGCGGCCACATCGTCCACCGGGTCACTCGCGAGGGAGACCGGGTGCTGGTCGACAGTTTCGACGTCGCCGCCAATCGCACCGTCCGCACCCGCGCCCGCGCTGCGATCCTTGCCATGCCGCATTTCATCGCCACCCGGGTCTGCCCCGAGCTCGCCGATTCCAAGGCGTTCAGCTATGCGCCCTGGCTGATCGCCAATGTCACGGTCGATCACTTGCCTGGCGGGCGCGGCGTGCCGCTGGCCTGGGACAATGTGTCGAGCACCAGCGACTCGCTCGGCTATGTCGTCGCCACCCATCAGGGGCCCGCGGCGATCTCCGAGAAGACGGTACTCACCTGGTATCTGCCGCTGTCGAACCTTGAGCCCGCCGCGGCGCGCCGGCTGCTGGTCGAACGTTCGGCGGACGAGTGGAAGCGCATCGTGCGCGACGACCTGTTGGCGCTGCATCCCGAGCTGGACGGCGCGATCGGTGCGATCGAGCTCTGGCGCTGGGGCCATGCGATGATCCGCCCCACCCCAGGCTTTCTCGATCGCGGCACGACGCATCAGCCCGCGCCGCCGCTGTTCCTCGCCCATTCCGACCTCAGCGGACTGTCGCTGTTCGAGGAAGCCCATTATCACGGGGTTCGCGCCGCCGAAGGCGCGATGACCCTGCTACGCCACGCGCATGAGTCCCTGTTGTGACCGGATACCATCTGATCGCCGATCTTAGCGGCGCTACCCGGCTGACGGAGGCCGATCATATCGAGGCCTGCCTCGTCGCTGCCGCGGCGGCTGCCGGCGCGACGCTGCTCGAAGTGCGGCTGCACAGCTTCGGCCCTGGACAGGGGGTGACCGGCGTGGCCCTGCTCGCTGAATCGCACATCTCGATCCACACCTGGCCCGAATATGGCACCGCCTGTGTCGACATCTTCATGTGCGGGCTTGCGCACGACCTCGATGCGGGGCTCGATGCTATCGTGACCGGCCTGGCGGCGAGGATCGACCAGCGCTCGCTGGTCCAGCGCAACTTCGGCAAACAGGCGGTGGCGGGCTAGGCCTGTGGGCGCTTCGCATAGCGTCTGGCGAGCGTTGCGCAGACGAAGAGCTGGATCTGGTGGAACAGCATCAGCGGCAGCACGATCAGGCCGACCGCGTGGCCGGCGAACAGGATCGTCGCCATCGGGATGCCGCTCGCCATGCTCTTCTTCGAGCCGCAGAAGACGATGGCGATCTCGTCCTCGGTCGAGAAGCCGAGCGCGCGGCTGAGCGCGGTGGTGATCGCGATGACGATGGCGAGGATCAGCGTGCTCAGCAGCAGGACGATGACGAAGTCCGGCACGCTCAGGCTGCTCCATACACCTGCCACTACGCCGGCGCTGAACGCGGCATAGACGACGAGCAGGATCGAGCCCCGGTCGGCGATCGAGGTGAGCGTGCGGTGGCGCAGGATCCAGCCGCCGATCCAGCGGCGCAGCGCCTGGCCGGCGAGGAAGGGGAGCAGGATCTGCAGTGCGATGTCCTCGATCGCGCCCATCGAGAAGCCGCCGCCCGAGGCCGGTAGCAGCCAGGCGACCAGGATCGGGGTGAGCACCACGCCGAGCAGGTTCGATACCGACGCGCTGCACAGGGCCGCCGGCACGTTGCCGCGCGCGATCGAAGTGAAGGCGATCGAGGACTGCACCGTCGAGGGTAGCAGGCAGAGGTAAAGCAGGCCGATCGCGATATCATGCGGCACCCAGGTGCCGGCGAGGAAATAGACCGCAAGGCCGAGGAGCGGGAACAGGACGAAGGTGCTCGCCAGCACCAGCGACTGGAGCCGCCAATGGGCGATGCCTTCCCATACCGCCGAGGCGGAAAGCCGTGCGCCATAGAGGAAGAACAGCAGCCCGACCGCGAGCGTCACCGCCATCTCGGCGATGCCTTGCGCCGCCCCGCGTGCCGGAAGCAGCAGCGCGAGGATCACGGTGCCGATCAGCAGCAGGAGATAGGGATCGATCGAGAAGCGGGCGAGAAGCGAACGAAGCAAGGCGATACTCGTGAACCAGGGAAGACGGGACCTTGGGGACGGGAGGGCGCTGGCGCAATCCATCCCTTGGTTTGATCGATCGATGGCAATTTCGTGCGCGGGGATGCTGCGGCGGATTGCGGAACGGGCGCATCGGCACGCAATATGCGGCCCTGAAAATCTCTCGAGGGGAAGGCTGCTTGCAGGTCATCGATACGCACGTCCATTTCTGGGATGTCGATGCGCTCGACTATCCCTGGATCGAGAAGGGCTCGCCGTTCGACCGCAGTTTCCTTCCCGCCGAATATCAGCGCGCCTCCGCTGACGTGCCGGTTGCCCGGATGGTCTTTGTCGAGTGCGATGCGCATCCGCGCTGTTCGGTGCAGGAGGCGGCTTGGGTGGCCGGCCTGGCCGAGGCCGATCCGCGCATCCAGGCCATTGTCGCGCGCGTCGCGCTGCTCGACGATGCCGCTCCGGCAACGTTCGAGGCAGTGCGCGCCATGCCGCTGGTGCGCGGGATCCGCGACAATCTCCAGGGTCATCCTGCGGGCTATGCAGTACAGCCGGGCTTCGTAGCCGGCGTGCGCGAGGTGCATCGGTCCGGGCTGCATTTCGAGCTTTGCCTCACCCATGACCAGCTGACGGAGGCGATCGAGCTCGTCAGGCAATGCCCAGACGGACAGTTCGTCCTCGACCATTGCGCCAAGCCGGCGATCCTGGCCGGGCTGCGGGAACCCTGGCACGCGCAGATGCGCGAGATGGCGGCTCTGCCCAATGTCGCCTGCAAGATCTCCGGCCTGCTTACCGAGGCGGGCTGGACCGGCTGGGTGCCGGACGCGATCCTCTGGTACGCCCGCGCTGCGGTCGAGGCGTTCGGTCCCGATCGCATCCTGTTCGGCGGCGACTGGCCGGTTTGTGAAGTCGCGGGCGGCTACAAGGCCTGGTTCGGGCTGGCGGAAGCACTGAGCGAGGACTGGAGTGAGTCCGATCGCGAGCACTTCTTCTGGCGGAATGCCGAACGCATCTATCGATTGCCGGCTTGATCCAGCGGTGCCTTATCCCGCCTCGTGGTTCTTCCGGCGCGAGGTCTTGCCGATCCCGGGATTGAAAAGATTGGCCGGATCGAGCGCTTCGTAGAAGGCTGCCAGGTTCGGTGCCGCAGGATAGGTATGGCCGACATTGTGTTCGGCAGGATAGCGCGCGCCCCTTTTGTCCAGCAGGTCGAGCATCGCTGTCTTGATCGCATCGGGATCGGCGCCTGCCGTGAGGACATAGTCCTGGTGCAGCACATGGCAGAGGAAGTGACCGTAATAGATGCGGTGGGCGACCTGCTCGCTGATCTCGGCCGGAAGCGTCTCGAACCAGTCGGCATCGTTGCGGCGAAGCGCGATGTCGAGCGACAGGACGCCCGCCGATTGCCGGGTGTGCAGCGCTCGGTACCGGATCGCCGCGCCCGCGATCACGAAGCGGTGGAGAAACGCCTTGGACGCTTCACCCGGGGTGCATTCGACGCTCGCTGCGTCCTTGCCGGCGCCCCATTGGTCGAGCAGCGCGCGCATTTCCGGAACCGCGCCGGCCGATACCTTGATCAGGAGAAGGTGCTCGAACCGGTCGCGCCATTCGCGCAGCCGGGGGGACAGATGGTCCGGCAGCCAGCGCGCCAGTCCGTGCAGCAGGCGATCGACGGCATTGGCGGGCATCCACCGCCAGCGCTCGAGCATCGCGTCGATGCGGCTCTTGAGCGCGAAGAACCTGGGAAGCCGGTCCGTCCCCAGCTTCTCGATCAGCAGGAACTGGTCCTTGCCATAGGTGTCGGCGAGATCGAACGCTTCGCGATGCAGATATTCCGCCGCGATCGGGAGCGGGCGATCCTCGCTCAGGATAGCGCGGCGCAGCGTCGCGAACTGGGCGGGATCGTTGCAGCCGACCAGGAAGGTACGGGTGTCCTTCTCCAGCTCGAACGTGTCGAGCCGGACCGCGAAGACCGCGAGCTTGCCCGCGGATCCGGAGGCTTCGTGCAGGCACCTCTTGTCCGCATTGTAGCGCGCGGGCGTATCCGCATCGACGTCGCGGACCTGGCTGGCATAGTCCTTGTCGCTGGCCGACTTGCCGGGGGTCTCGTCCGCGATCCGCGGAAAGGCTCCAGTGTCGAGCTGGTGCAGGATCTCGACGGGGTCGTCCCCCAGGTCGATGCCGAGATGATTGACCAGTTCGATGCCGCCATCGGCCGTCGACCGGGCGAACAGGGCATAGTCGGTATAGGCGACGCCGCGTCGCACCAGCGAGCCGCCCGAATTGTTGCAGACTCCGCCGACGATCGACGCGCCGAAGCAGGAGGAGCCGATCACGGAGTGCGGCTCCCGGCCCAGCGGCTTCAGCGCGCTTTCGAGCGCGTGAAGCGTTGCCCCGGGCAGGCAGATCGCCTGGCGCCCTTCGTTGATCGGGGTGATGCCGCCGATGCGCAGGGTGCTGATGATCACGATCGGCCGGTCATATCCGCCCGGTGCCGGCGTGGAGCCGCCGGTCAGGCCGGTATTGGCGGCCTGCACGATCATCGGCGCGCCGAAGCGGGTACAGACCTCGATCGCGCGCCACATCTCCACCAGCGATCCCGGCCGGACCACGGCAAAGGCATCTCCCGCCGCGGTTCGAAAACCGGTGCGATAGAAGCGGGTGCGCCTGGGATCGGTCAATACATGTCGCGCACCGACGGCACCTTCGAGCGCCTGGAGGAGATTGTCCCGAACCTGCGTTTCTTCGCCCACCGTCATTCCCGTCAGCTGCAGCGCGTGCGCAGGCCGGGCCCAAATGGAAATTGCGCGGATCCGGATCGGCGCATGTGCGCGGAGAGGCGGTGGTGGGTCCGCCGGGATTCGAACCCGGGACCTCTCGATTAAAAGTCGCTTGCTCTACCGACTGAGCTACGGACCCACACCGGCCCTGCCCCTAGATGCGGGCTTGCGGCGGGTCAACCGGGCGTGAAGCTGCCGGACGTTCAGGCCCGTGATCGGATCGCGCCATTCCGGCGCCACCCGCAGCAGCGGCGCCAGCACGAAATCGCGGGTGCGGAACAGGCGGTGCGGCACGGTGAGCCCGGGCGTGCCCCAGCTGCCGCCCGACCACAGCACAATGTCGAGGTCGATCACCCGCGCCGCCCAGCTCTGCCCGCGCCGCCGGCCGAAACTGCGTTCGATCGCCTTCAATCGCCGCAGCAGGGCAGGAGGCTCGTCGTCGCTCTCGATCAACGCCACCGCATTGGCGAAGCGGCGCTTCGACGGGCCGAGCGGCGGCGTGTGGAGGATCGGCGATACCGCGCGCACCCCCTCCAGCGCCGCGATCGCCGCCAGCACCTCGCGCCGCGGGCCGCCATGGCGGCCCGGCCGGTTCGATCCGATCGCGATGGCATAGCTTGTCCTCGGCACGCTTCGGCGACTATCGCGCGCGGATGCTCGAGCCAAGCCGTGATTGCCCGCTCTGTCCGCGCCTCGTCGCGCTCCGCACCGAGCTGCGTGCGGCACATCCCGACTGGTGGAACGCGCCGGTGCCGATGCTGGGCGAGCCCGATGCGCCGATCGCGATCGTCGGCCTCGCCCCCGGCAAGCATGGTGCGAACCGCACCGGCCGCGCCTTTACCGGCGATGCCTCGGGTGACCTGCTGTTCGCGACGCTCGCCAAGTTCGGGCTGGCGGAGGCGGGCGAGCCCAGGGGCGTGGTGATCCTCAATGCCGTCCGCTGCCTGCCGCCCGAGAACAAGCCCGAGCCGGCCGAGATCCATGCCTGCCGCCCGTTCCTGGCCGCCGAGCTCAAGGCGCCGATCGTGATCGCGCTCGGTCAGGTCGCGCACCAGTCGGCGGTCAAGGCGATGGGCGGCAAGCTCCCCAAGCATCGCTTCGCGCATGGCGCCGAGCATCGCATGCACCGCGGGCAGCTGCTGCTCGATAGCTATCACTGCTCGCGCTACAACCAGAATACCGGGCGGCTGACGCCCGAGATGCTCGAGGCGGTGGTTGCCCGTGCCGTGGCGCTCCGCGACGTATAGCACCGGATCGGTGACATCTTGCGGTACGCCGGTTGGCGGCAACTCTGCTAGCATGGCTCCAGGTAAAGGAGGTGCCCATGCGTATCGTGCTTCTCTGTCTGGCCCTGACGCCTGTCCCCGCTTTCGCCGGTGAGCGGGACGTATCGGTTCCGGCTTCGCACCTTGCGCTGCCTGCGGCACCCAAGGTCGAGTGCCAGAATGCACGCATGGGCTATGCCATACCCATCTTCGGTAACCCGGTGCGCGCGGGCACGCTCGGTCGGGAACCGAAGGCCGGCTTGTTCCTTGCCGTGCAGCGTACGGAAGACGGTTGCGACAAGCCCGTGAAGATCGCCGACGAACTGGGCGACAAGCAGCGCTGAACCTGCGCGGCCAGAGAATGCTCTAATCCCGGCTGTAGCGCTGCTCGGTCCAGGGATCGCCGCGCATGTGATAGCCGTTCACTTCCCAGAAGCCGGGCTTGTCCGCGCCGATAAGCTCGATCTCGCGGATCCACTTGGCGCTTTTCCAGAAATAGAGGTGCGGGATCACCAGCCGCGCCGGGCCGCCATGGTCGCGCGCCAGCGGCTGGCCGGCCCAGCCATGCGCGACGATCGCTTGCGGAGCAGCGAAGTCGCTGAGCAGCACATTGGTGGTATAGCCGTCATAGCCGTGAAGCATCACCGCCTGCACCTCGTCGCGCGGCTCGACATGCTCCAGCAGGTCGCGGGTCAGCACGCCCTGCCAGTCATTGTCGTAGCGCGACCAGCTGGTGACGCAGTGGATGTCGCTGGTCAGTCGCGTCTGCGGCAGCGCCATGAGCCCGGCCCAGTCGAGCGTCACCGGCCTGGCGACCATGCCGGTCACTTCCAGTTTCCAGCGCTCGCGGGCGATGTCGGGCTGGCGGCCGAGATCGAGCACCGGCCATTTGACGGTCAGGTGCTGGCCGGGCGGCAGGCGCTCCTCCTCGGGCCGGGCGATATGACCGGTCAGGAACTTGCCCTGGCTCGCCCATTGCTGCTTGGAGAGCGTCAGCTTGCTGTCGTCGGGAAGTTCGGGGTCGTCCATGCTTGCGGTTCCAGTCGCAGTTGCCGCAAAGATTAGGCCCTTTGCGAACGCGTGTCAGCCTGGATTGGTGCCGAACAACGCTCCCACTCCTGCGGTGACAGCCATCGCTACGGCTCCCCAGAACACCACCCGCATCACCGCTCGGCCGATGCCGGCGCCGCCGGTGCGGGCGCCCAGCGCGCCGAGCAGGGCAAGACAGAGCAACGAGGCGATGAATACGGCTGGAATCACCATCGCAGTCGGGGCAAGCAGCGCGACCAGCAAGGGCGCGGCGGCACCGACCGCGAATGTAAGCGCCGATGTTATTCCCGCCTGGACCGGCCGAGCGGCAAGATGACTGGTGATGCCGAGCTCATCGCGTGCGTGGGCCTCCAGAGCATCATGCGCCATCATCTGGGCCGCAACATCGCGGGCAAGCTTCTCTTCGACCCCGCGAGAGATATAGATCTGGCTAAGCTCCTCCAGCTCCATCTCGGGCATTTCTGCGAGTTCGGTCCGCTCGCGATCAAGATCGGCTCTCTCGGTATCTGCCTGCGAGCTCACGGAGACATATTCGCCTGCAGCCATCGAAAGTGCGCCGGCAAGCAAGGCTGCCACGCCCGCGATCAGGATCGCATACCGGTCCGGCGCTGCCGCAGCAACGCCGACGATCAGGCTTGCTGTGGAGACGATACCGTCATTCGCGCCAAGCACCGCCGCGCGCAGCCAACCGATCCGAGAGACCAGGTGACGCTCGAGGTGGCGCTTGCTGCGCATCAGATATCCTGCACCAGGCGACCATACAGCTCCGGGCGGCGATCGCGGAAGAAGCCGAAGGCGGCGCGGTGGCGCTTGGCCAGCGTGAGGTCGATCTTGGCGGTGATCACGCCCTCTTCTTCGCGGTCGAGTTCGGCCAGGATGTCGCCGCGCTCGTCGGTGATGAAGCTGGTGCCATAGAAGGTCTGGCCATGCTCGGTGCCGATGCGGTTGGCGGCGACCACGGGGACGACGTTCGACACGGCATGGCCCACCATTGCCCGGCGCCACAGGCGCGCGGTGTCGAGGCTGTCGTCATGCGGCTCGCTGCCGATCGCGGTCGGGTAGAACAGGATGTCGGCGCCCATCAGCATCATCGCGCGCGCGGTCTCGGGATACCATTGATCCCAGCACACCCCGACGCCGAGCGTGGTCTTGTCGGGACCGTTCCAAACCTTGAACCCGGTATTGCCGGGGCGGAAGTAGAACTTTTCCTCGTAACCGGGGCCGTCGGGGATGTGGCTCTTGCGATAGACGCCGGCGATCTTGCCGTCCGGATCGATCATCGCGAGGCTGTTGTAGTAATGATGACCGTCCATCTCGAAGAAGCTGGTCGGGATGTGGATCTTCAGCTCGCGCGCCAGTTCCTGCATCGCCAGGACCGACTTGTGCTCGGAGATGGGCTTCGCATTGGCGAACAGGCCCTCGTCCTCGACCCGGCAGAAATATTCGCCTTCGAACAGTTCGGGCGGCAGCACCACCTGCGCGCCGCGCGAGGCCGCCTCGCGGACAAGCCGCGACACGTTCGCGATGTTCGCGTCGATATTGTCGGAAAAGGCGAGCTGCAGGGCGGCGACGGTGATCTCGGTCATGGCGCGCCATGTAGTGCGGTCGAGGGGGATTCGCTACCCGATCCGTTCCCCACTTCGTCACCCTGAACGTGTTTCAGGGTCCAAGGTTGGGCCGGGCCGTGGCCTGGAGGATCGGGCGGTGTCGTCAGCCGCACGTTGGATGCTGAAACAAGTTCAGCATGACAGGGTATTTTGGGATCGGGTAAGCACCCACCCGATGCTCAACCGCCCTTTGCTCATCGCGCTGATCGCCGGCTTCCTCTCCGCTACCGGATTCGCCCCGCTCGACTGGTGGCCGGTAACGCTGATCTGCCTCGCGGTGCTGCTGCACCTCACCTGGCACGCGCCGACGACGAAGAGCGCGCTGCTGCGCGGCTGGCTGTTCGGGGTCGGGCATTTCACCCTCGGCAATAACTGGATCCAGCACGCCTTCGATTTCCAGGACAAGATGCCGCCGGTGCTCGGCTATTTCGCGGTGGTGCTGCTGGCGCTCTATCTGGCGGTGTATCCGGCGGTGGCCATGGGCCTGGCCTGGCGCTTCACCCGGCTGGTCAAGGCGCGCTGGGACGAGCCGGACCTCGGCTTTGTCCTTGCCGCCGCCGGCGCCTGGATCGTCACCGAATATCTGCGCGGCACGCTGTTCACCGGCTATCCCTGGAACCCGATGGGCGTGATCTGGGTGCCGACGCCGATCGCGCAGCTCGCGGCATTCACCGGCACCTATGCGCTGTCGGGCGTCACCCTGCTCGCCGCCGGCGCGCTCTATCTTGCCAGCCAGCACCAGTATCGCGCGCCCTTGGCCACTGCCGCTTTGCTGCTGGTCGCCGGCTTCGCGCTGAATCCCGGTCGTCCGGCCGAGGATATGAGCCGCCCGCATGTCCGCATCGTCCAGCCCAATATCGGCCAGGTGGGCGTGGATCAGCCCGACTATGCACCGCGGGTGCTCAACAAGCTGGCGGACTGGAGCGGCCAGCCGGGCGCGGTGCCGCGACTGGTCGTCTGGCCCGAGGGCATGGTCAACTACCTGATCGAGGACGGCTATCCCAAGGCCTATTACCGCGACGCCGATCCCCGCTGGGTGCGCGGGCGGATCGGCGGGCTGCTGGGGCCGCGGGATCGCGCGATGGTCGGCGGCAACGCGCTGATCTTCTCGGAAGGCAAGCTTGCCGGCGTCGGCAATTCGGTATGGACGGTCGATTCCGCCGGGATGCTCGGCAAGCGCTACGACAAGGCGCATCTGGTGCCCTATGGCGAATATCTGCCGATGCGCACGCTGCTCGCGCCGCTCGGCCTCGCTCGGGTGGTGATGGGCGACTTCGATTTCCTGCCCGGCCCGGGCCCGCAGACGCTGGACGTGCCGGGATTCGGCAAGTCGGGCGTGGCGATCTGCTACGAGATCATCTTCTCCGGCCAGATCATCGATCAGCGCAACCGGCCCGATTTCCTGTTCAATCCCTCGAACGATGCCTGGTTCGGCAGCTGGGGGCCGGTGCAGCATCTGGCGCAGGCACGGCTACGCGCGATCGAGGAGGGGCTGCCGATCCTGCGCGCCACGCCCACCGGCATTTCCGCGATCATCGATGCGCGCGGCCGCCTGCTCGGCACCGTGCCGGCGGAGCAGGAAGGTGCGATCGAAGCGCCGCTCCCGCGGGCGGCGCCGCCGACCCTGTTCTCCCGCCTGGGCAACTGGCTGGCGCTGCTCGCCGCGCTCGCTTGCGTAGTGTTGGCAATTGCCTTCCGGCGCCTGGCCCGCTAGGGCAGGATATAAGGAAAGCTTTATATGGCATGGCAACGGCCGCGCTTTCCTCCCATTGTCTGAGGAAAACCATGCGTTCCAACTATCTCTTCACGTCCGAATCGGTCTCGGAAGGCCATCCCGACAAGGTCGCCGACCAGATTTCCGACGCCATCGTCGATCTGTTCCTCTCGAAGGACCCCGAAGCCCGCATCGCCTGCGAAACGCTGACCACCACCCAGCTGGTCGTCCTCGCCGGTGAAATCCGCGGCAAGGGCATCATGGACACCGAGGGCAACTGGGCCCCGGGCGTGCAGGAAGAGGTCGAGAAGACCGTCCGCGACACCGTCAAGCGCATCGGCTACGAGCAGGACGGCTTCCACTGGGAGAGCTTCCGCTTCGAGAACAACCTGCACCCGCAGTCGGCGCATATCGCGCAGGGTGTGGATGCTTCGGGCAACAAGGACGAAGGCGCGGGCGATCAGGGCATCATGTTCGGTTTCGCTACCGACGAGACTCCTGACCTGATGCCGGCGACGCTCGACTACAGCCACAAGATCCTCGCCAAGATGGCGGCCGACCGTCACTCGGGCGCCGCGCCGTTCCTCGAGCCGGACGCCAAGAGCCAGGTCACGCTGCGCTTCGAAAATGGCGTGCCGGTTGCGGCCACCGCGATCGTCGTCTCGACCCAGCACGGCAAGGGCTATGACGAAGGCGACAAGGAAGCCGAGCTCAAGGCCTATGTGAAGAAGGTCGTCGCGGACGTGATCCCGGCGGCGCTGCTTTCGGACGCCACCGAGTACCACATCAACCCGACCGGCTCGTTCGAGATCGGTGGTCCGGACGGCGACGCGGGCGTCACCGGCCGCAAGATCATCGTCGATACCTATGGCGGCGCGGCTCCGCACGGCGGCGGCGCCTTCTCGGGCAAGGACCCGACCAAGGTCGACCGTTCGGCGGCGTACATCACCCGCTATCTCGCCAAGAACATCGTCGCCGCCGGCCTCGCCAAGCGCGTGACGATCCAGCTGGCCTATGCCATCGGCGTGTCGAAGCCGCTGTCGCTCTATGTCGACACCCACGGCACCGGCACCGTCGCCGACGACAAGATCGAAGCCGCGATCGCGGGCATCGAGAAGCTGGGCGGCCTCACCCCGCGCGGCATCCGCACGCATCTGCAGCTCAACAAGCCGATCTACAGCAAGACCGCGGCTTATGGTCACTTCGGCCGCAAGCCGGAAGGCGACTTCTTCCCCTGGGAGAAGACCGACCTGGTCGAGGACCTCAAGGCCGCCCTGGCCTGATCCTTCGCTTCGGCAAGTCATGAGGAGCCCCGCGCCGGACCACCGGCGCGGGGCTTTTTCTTTGTCCGGGCGCGTTGCTGAGAAGCATGCGGGAAGCGACTGAGATCGGCGCATATCTGCTCGACGCCGCGACAAAATCCGCTGCGCGCGGCTCCGTATTCGTCCCGAGGCGCCTATAAAGCACTGAGCAACCGCAATTCTTCATCAGGAAGGAATGGAAAGGAGCGAGTCGGTGGAGACGGAGAATTCGATGATGGGTCCGGAAGCCGGGGCAGCATCCGCAGGTGCCAGCGCGGGCCTCGCGATCGCCTTCCAGCCCATCGCGGAGATCGCCGGCAGCCGCATCCACGCCTATGAGGCGCAGGTGCTGCGCAACGGCGCGCCGGCCGCGCAGGATTTCGACCAGCTCTCGGCCGAGCAGCGCGGCGATGTCGATCGCCGCTGCGCCGTCGCCGCGATCCGCTGGGCCGCCACGGCCGGCTTCGCCACTTCGGGCGGCCGCCTCGCCATTCCGTTGAGCGCGCCCGCGATCGGCGATCCCGCCGAGCATATCCAGCCCGCGCTGCTCACCGCCCGCCAGTACGGCATCGTCGCGGAGCGGCTGGTGTTCTCGCTGCATCACTATCAGTCGATCACCAACTCGCAGCTTGCCGACATCATGCATGTCTTCAACAAGCTCGGCCCGGTCGTCGCGTTCCACGGCATCGGCCCGAACGAGTCGGGCCTCGCCGCCTGCGGCAAGTTCGCCCCACACATGGTGACGATCGAGCCGGACCTGGTCAGCAATGTCGGTTCCAGCTGGTCGCGCCGGATCGCGATGGAAGACCTTGTCCGTCGCATGCAGAGCCTCGGCCTGCGCATCGTCGCGGCGGGCGTAGACAGCGAATCGGCCTATGAGCGGCTGCGCAGCTTCGGCGTGCCGCTGGTCCAGGGCAGCTATGTCGGCGCACCGGTTGCCGGCATCCTGCCCCAGACGGCGACGCGCAACGCCGCCTGATTCGCGGGCGCTCCGGACAAAAAATCTGCAATAAAACCCAAAGGCTTGCGGCTCCTGGCCCGCATCCGTGCGCTATGGCCTGTGCGCTTCGCCGGCCCGCGACTCGCGGGAATCCGCGGTTCAAGCGGAATCGTGCGAGTCGCGCTTGGTAGAATCCCCATGGGGGGAATCCCCCTTCGCAACCGCACGGAATGGAGTTGGTATCGTTAACCATCTTTAAAGGGGCTCAGAAAGGAAGCTCCATGCACGCCGATCCTGTTTCGCACGCCAGTCAGCCCGGTATCGCCATCGCCTTCCAGCCGATGGTCGCCACCGCCACCGGCCTGCCCTTCGCCTGGGCCGTCATCGCCACCGCCCAGGGCCGCAGCTTCCCGCAGATCGCCGCCGCGCTTGCCCCCGCGGACCGCCCCCGCCTCGAGATGGCGCGAATCAGCGCCGCCATCGCCGGCGCGGTCGATGCCGGTCTGCTCGAGGGCGAGGCGCTGCTCGCCATCCCGGTCGGCGCCGCGCATGGCGCGCCCGACGCGCTGCTCGCCCATCTCTTCCGCACCGCGATCGAGCACCGCGTGCCGGTCGACCGCATCGTCGTCGAGATCAATGCCGACGAGCGCGGGGATCTCAACCATGTCGCCGGCCTCGCCCAGGCATGCGTCGATCGCGGCATCGCCATCGCGTTCGACAGCTTCGCCGTCGGCCCGCTCGCCGTCCGCCTGCTCGGCCGCTTCACCCCGCGCTTCGTCAAGCTCGACTCGGGGCTGGTCCGCAACATCTCCGACAGCAGCTCGCGCCGCGTGATCGTCGAGGGCGTGCTCCGGCTCGCTCGCAACATGGACGTGACGCTGATCGCCAACGGCATCGTCCGCCGCGAGGATCTCGCGATGCTCGGCACCATGGGCATCCGCCACATGCAGGGCGACTGGATCGCGCCGGCGATGGCGCACCCGCTGCCGCGCCCGCACATCGCCCGCCGCGAACCGCGTGTCGCCGTGCCCCAGCATCGCCGCCTTGCCGCGCACCAGCGCAGCGGCGCCACCCGTCCCGTTGCCGCCGCGTCGATCGCCCAGGCGCTCTAAAGCTTGTTCTCTCCGCGCGGCACGCTAACAGGCGGCCCGTGTCCGATCCCGTTTCCATCCGCCGCCTCTATGGCCGTCGCCAGGGCCACAAGCTCCGCCAGGGCCAGTCCGAGCTCGTCGAGGCGCTGCTGCCCCAGCTGAGCGTGCCCGAATCCGGCCCGCTCGATTCCCAGATCCTCTTCGGCGACAGCCGGCCGCTCGAATTCGAGATCGGCTTCGGCGCGGGCGAGCATCTCGCCGGCCAGGCGACCGCGCGCCCCGATCACGGCTTTATCGGCTGCGAGCCCTTCCTCAACGGCGTCGTCGGCGCGCTCGGCCATATCCGAGACGGCGAGCTGCAGAATGTCCGCCTGCACATGGGCGATGCGCTCGAAGTGCTCGAGCGGCTGCCCGATGCCAGCCTCGACCGGCTCTATCTCCTCCACCCCGATCCCTGGCGGAAGGCCCGCCACGCCAAGCGCCGCATGGTCAATCACGGCCCGATGGACATCATCGCCGCCAAGCTGAAGCCGGGCTGCGAGTTCCGCCTCGGCACCGATCATCCGGTCTATGTCCGCTGGGCGATGATGATCATGAACCAGCGCCGCGATTTCGAGTGGCAGGCGAAGACCGCGCAGGACTTCCTCACCCGCCCTGACGACTGGCCTGAGACGCGCTATGAGCGCAAGGCGCGGCGGCTCGGCCACGAAGTCTGGTACTTCCGCTACATCCGGGTCTGAACAGGGGAGGGGAGATGATGGACCGCAGGACCCTGCTCGGCGCCGCCGCCGCCGCTTCCGTCGCTCCCGTGCCCGCCTTCGCCGCCGATGACGAGCGCTGGCTGAAGATCGCCGCCCAGTACGATATCACCCGCAAGGTCGTGCAGCTCGAGCATGGCAATTGGGGCATGATGGCCCGGCCGGTGCTTGCCGCCTATCGTGCCAATGTCGAGCGGGTGAACCGCGACACCAGCTTCTATGCCCGGCGCGAGATGCCCGGCGAGATCGAGGCGATCCGCGCCCGGGTAGCCGCGACGCTCGGCGTGGCGACGGGAGAGATCGCCTTCACCCGCAACGCCACCGAAGCGATGCGCGCGCTGATCCTCGGCTACAACAAGCTGCGCCCCGGCGACGCGGTGCTCCATGCCGATCTCGATTATGATTCGATGCAGGCCTGCATGGAGAGCCTGCACGCCCGGCGCGGAGTGGAGGTGGTGAAGATCGCGCTGCCCGAGCCCGCCACCTATCAGTCGGTGATCGATGCCTATGCCAAGGCGTTCATCGCCCATCCGAACCTGCGCATGGTGCTGCTCACCCATGTCAGCCACCGGACCGGGCTGGTCCTGCCGGTCGCAGACATCGCGGCGATGGCGGAGCTGCACGGGATCGATGTGATCGTCGATGCCGCGCACAGCGTCGGCCAGCTCGATTTCAGGCTGCCGGAGCTCGGCGCCGACTTCATCGGCATCAACCTGCACAAATGGTTCGGCGCACCGCTGGGCGTCGGGGCGATCGTGATCCGCGGCGGACGGCTGGCGGACATCGATGTCGACCCTGCCGAACTCGGCGCGGACCCGGCCGACATCCGCAGCCGCGTGCATACCGGCACGCTCGATTTCGCGGCGCAACTCACCGTGCCGGCCGCGCTCGATTTTCATGAGAGCATCGGGATCAAGGCCAAGGCGGCGCGTCTCCAGATGCTGCGCTGTCGCTGGGCGCTGCTGGCGCGCGAGATGAAGGGGATCGAAGTGCTCACCCCCGACGATCCTCTCTTCTTCGGCGCGATCACGGCGTTCCGGCTGAAGGGGCAGACCAGCCATGCGGCCAATGTCGCGCTGGCGAAGCGGCTGCTCGACGAACATGGCATCTTCACCGTCCATCGCGACGGCCTGGCCTCGGGCAGCTGCGTGCGGGTGACGCCGGCGCTGGCGACGACGATCGATGAGGTCGATCGCTTCGTGGAAGCGCTGCGGAAGATCGCGGGCTAGCCTGCGCCGCGTCATCCATCATCCCGGCGAAGCAGGGATCTCGTGTGGCTCCTTCCCGGCGCCTTCGCCTGAGGTCCCGGCGTGCGCCGGGATGACGATATTGGCGCCGGTGCGGCAGCCTATTGGCTGCTCGCCTCCAGCTTGGCGCGATCCCGGATCGTGATCCCGCGCGCGCCCATCAGGTTGATCGCGCCTTCCGCCTTGAGCTTGCTCAGCTGGCGGCTCACCGTTTCGATCGTCAGCCCCAGCACGTCGGCCATCTCGCCGCGGGTGAGCGGCAGGTCGAAGGTCACCGGACCGAAGGCGGTGGCGCGGCAGCCATGCGAGCGATCGGCCAGGTCGAGCAGGAAGCCCGCCAGCTTCTCGCGTGCCGAGAGCCGGGCGAGCGTCAGCATGCGGGCGCGTGCCTCGTCGAGCGAGGCGAGGGTGCGCTGGAGCAGCAGCCGCTCCATGCGGACATGATCCTCGAGGACGCGCTCGAACGGGCCGCGCGGGAACACGCAGAGCTCGGCCTCGCCCAGTGCGGTCACTGTGAAATCGGCGGTGTTGGCCCAGGGACGGCCGACGAAATCGGCGGGATAGAGCAGACCCACCACCTGTTCGCGCCCGTCGGGGGTGGTCGCGCTCAGCTTGAGCACACCGGAGATCAGATTGGCGCAGACCGGGCTTTCCTCGCCCGCCCAGATCAATGCCTGGCCACGCTGCAGCGTCCGGCGCTGGCCGAGCGTGTTGAGCGCATTCAATTCCGCGTCGTCGAGACTGGCGCATAGCGCCCGGTCGCGCACGGCGCAGTCGGAGCAGATATGGGCAGCGGTCATGCCCCTACTATGGCCGCCATTTGAGAATCGTCAAAGCGGCGGATTGTCCCAGGGGGCATGGCGAACACATTGCCAGCATGGAGCAATGCGATGTTCCTCTACCTAGTCGTCGGCGCCTTCGCGCTTTTCACGGGCGTCGTCGCCTTTCTCAGCATCGAGGACGCGCTCCGCTTCAGCCGGCGCTGAGCCTGTCTCGCTTCTGCCGGTGCGCTTCCACGCGCCGCGCAGCAGCTTGCCGGCCAGCGCGTCGATGCCCGGGCGCACGAACAGCCAGTCGCGGATCGCCGGGCCCTTGGCCGCGCCGATCACCTGCTTGTAGCCGCTGTCGCCCGCACCCCAGTCGACATCGCTGATCCCGTCCTCGATCGCGCGGACCAGGTTGCGATAATAGAGCAGCTTGCCCGGCGAATGCTTGGCGAAGGCTGGGTCATAGCTGTTGGCGATCGCGTATTTGAGTGCGCCGGCGTTCATGTCGAACGAGAAGGCGGAAGGTGCGTCGTCAACGCGCAGCATCGCCGCCCACATCATGCCGGCCAGCACCGGATCCTCCGCCGCCGCGCGCCAGAAGGCGCCGTGGCCGGTCGTCGTGAACTTGGCGTCCGATCCGTCGGTCCGCGCCGCGATCCAGCTCTTCTCCTCGATCTCGGCAAGCGCATCGAACGCGGCGGCGTTCCAGTCGCCACCGCTGACGAAGCTCCAGTCGAGTGCGCCATGGCTGCCGAGATGCTTCTCGTGGAAGCGGTTCTTCTTCAGCGTCGAGTTGCGCGGCCAGGTGCCTTCGGCGCGTTCGGCGGCAATATCGAGCGCGAAGCTGTCCGCCACGAAGCGGTCGAGCAGCGCCCAGCCCTGGTTGCGCGCGGCTTCCTTGAACAACTCCAGTCCCGGATCGCCGTCATAGACCGGGCCGACGCGCAGCGCCCGGGCCTCGCGGGCCAGGCGGGGGAGCAGGGCCTCGACGGCTTCCACTCCGGCATCCTCGCGCACGGGAAAGCTGCGGAACGGCCAGTAGCAGCCTGGAATGGCGACGAGCTTCGCCCAGGCCGGGCCGGCGGGGACGATCGGCAGCGCGGCGACGGGTTCGCCCTCGCGTGACACGGTGATCGTGCGGGCATGGCCACCATAGGCGCGCAGCCCCGCGGCGAACCAGCCATAGCGCAGGAATCGGTGCGACGGCGCCGCGCGCGTCGCTACTGCGTCGATCGCGCCGGACAGGCCGTCCACGCAATCGACGGTGAGCGCCGGCGGCAGGCGCGTGAATTCCTCGAGCAGCATCGGCTTCGACATGCGGTGCTTGTACTACGCTACCCGTTACCAAGCGGTGATGACGGGTTTTGGCGTGTGGTTCCGGATCCCACTGCTATCCTCCCCCGGAGGGGGACCAGCGAAGCGGTGGTGGAGGGGTATTCTCCACGGGCTTTGAAGCTTGAGGCGCGCTACCCCTCCACCACCGCTTCGCGGCGGTCCCCCTCCCCCTCCGGGGGAGGATTAGGTTGCACCTGGATGCCCCTCAGCCCTCCCGCACCCAGGCACGCGCTTCGTCGAGCGCGTCGGGCTTGAACAGCTTCACCTCGGCCGAGACCATCATGCTGCCTGCCCGGGTCGCCATTTCGATCCAGCCGCTGTCGGTGACGATCGCGGCGCGGCGGATCTTGCCCATGTGCGTGGCGCCCCAGCTTATGTCCTTCCACCAGGCGCCCAGCTCCATGCCGGAGAAATTGCGGATCACCGCAAGCGCCGAAAGGCTGCCCTTGTCCGCGATCACCGCTTCCATCGCGGCTACGCCCGCATCATAGTCCGCGCGGGTCACACCGCCATCGACAAGGAACTCGACGACGCCTGCCTGCGTATCGGTCTCGAAGGTCATCATCGCGTCTTCACTCCTCGTTTCGCACCCGGCATAAGGATAACGATGGAAGGCCCCTATCTCTCCACGGTCTCCGAGACCATCCAGGCCGCGATCGCGCCGGTGTTCCTGCTCGCGGGCATCGGGGCGTTCCTCAACGTGATGGTCGGGCGGCTTGCCCGGATCGTCGATCGCGCGCGCAACATCGAGCAGCTTCACCCGCGCTCGACCGGGCCCGAGCATGACCGCCATGTCTGGGAACTGCGCATCATCGATCGCCGCATCTCGGTCATCAACAACGCGATCTTCCTGTGCACCGCCAGCGCGCTGGCGATCTGTCTCGTCGTCGCGATGATGTTCGTCGCGCGGCTGACCAACCTCCATGTCGGCATCTGGGTGGCGTCGAGCTTCATCATCTCGATGCTCCTCCTGATGGCCGGGCTGATCTATTTCCTGGTCGAGGTGCGCATGTCGCTCGAGGCGATCCATGTGCGCGAGGAACTTCTCGAGCTCGAGAAGAAGCGGTAACCGTCGCCGGGGCGACGGGTTACTTGCGCGGCCCCAGGTCCGCCGGGATCGTCGGCAGATATTGCGGCACCACCCGGGCGTGCGTGGCCTGCTCATAGGCATAGCCGGCCTTGAGCAGCAGCCCGTCCGAATAGGCCGTGCCGATGAACGAAAGCCCGGCCGGCAACCCGTTCACCAGCCCCATCGGCACGGTGAGGTGCGGATAGCCCGACACCGCCGGCAATTCGCTCGCCGAAGGACCCTGGAACTGGTCGCCATGGGCCGGATCGCTCAGCCAGGGCGTGCCATAGGTCGGGGTGACGAGGATCTGCACGCCACCGGCGGCCAGCATCGCGTCGATCCCCTCCGGTCCCGCCATCCGTGCCGATTTCTCGCGCGCCGCCTTGTAGTCGGGATCGTCGAGCCCCTTGGTCTTCTCGGCCTTGAGGAAGGTCTCCTGCCCGAAAAACGGCATCTCGCTCGCCTTGTTCGCTTCGTTGAACGCGATCAGGTCGGCGAGCGTCTTCGGGCCCACGCTGGCCGGCGTGGTGGCGAGATAGGTCGCCATGTCGGCCTTGAGCTCGGTGTAGAGCACCAGCCCCTCGGCCTCGCCCAGCCCCTTCAATTCGGGCATCTTCACTTCGACCAGCACCGCGCCCGCCGCGGTCAGCTCCTCGAGCGCCTTGTCGAAGCGCGTGGCGAGGTCGGCGGCCATCTCGGGCTTCCAATAGCCGATCTTCATGCCCTTCAGCGCATCGGGGCTGAGGCCGGCGGCATAGTCCGCCTTGTGCTTGTCGGCATCCTTGGTCGCCGGATCGCCGGGGTCGCTGCCGATCATCGCGCCGAACAGGATCGCTGCGTCCTTGACCGTCCGCGCCATCGGCCCGGGCGTATCCTGGCTATGGCTGATCGGCACCACCCCGGTGCGGCTGATCAGGCCGAGCGTGGGCTTGAGGCCCACCAGCCCGTTCATCGCCGCAGGGCACACCACCGATCCGTCGGTCTCGGTGCCCACCGCCGCCGCCGCGAGGCTTGCCGCCACCGCCGCGCCCGAACCGCTCGACGAGCCGCAGGCCGAGCGATCGAGCGCATAGGGGTTCCTGACCAGCCCGCCGACCGCGCTCCACCCGCTCATCGAATGGTTCGAGCGGATGTTCGCCCATTCGCTGAGGTTGGTCTTGCCGAGGATCACCGCGCCTTTCGCCCGCAGCTTCGCCACCAGCGGCGCGTCGCGGCCGGTATCGTTGTTGGCAAGCGCCAGGCTGCCCGCAGTGGTGGGCATGTTCTGCGTCTCGATATTGTCCTTGATCAGCACCGGGATGCCGTCGAGCGGCCCCAGCGTCTTGCCCGCCTTGCGCCGGTCGTCGCTGGCGCGGCCGTCATAGCGCAGGTCCTTGGCCGGGGCGGTGACGATCACCGAGCGCAGCGTCGGCCCGTCGCGGTCCACCTTGCCGATCCGCTCGACATAGAGGTCGGCGAGCTTCCACGCCTCGACCTTGCCGGCGGCGAGCATCGCCTGCAGCTCGTCGATCGACTTCTCGACGACAAGGTTGGCCGGATTGTCGTCGGTGCTGACCACCACCGCGTCGGCGGGCAGCGGCGTCGGGGTAATCACCGGCGCGGCCCCGGGCGCCGGAGCGGGCGCTTCCTGTGCCCAAGCGGGCGATGCCCAGGCAAGTGCCACCGCCAAAGCCGTCAGTCCCGTGCGCATATGCCGTCCCCGAATCTCGTTTCGCGACCAGCCTAGCGCCCCACTCCTCGCGCTGGAAGGGTAGCCGCTAGCGCCCAAGCTCCACCTTCGCCTCCACCGACATGCCCGGCCGCAGCCGGCCGGCCAGCGGCTGGTCCGGGTCGATCCGGATCCGCACCGCGATCCGCTGCGGGATCTTCACGAAATTGCCCGTGGCATTGTCGCTGCGGATCACCGCGAACTCCGACCCCGCCGCCGGCGCCAGCTGCTCGACCACCCCGGTCAGCCGCGCCCCGCCCAGCGCGTCCACCTTGAAGCTCGCCTTCGCGCCCGGTCGGATCTTCGCGGTCTGCGCTTCCTTGAAGTTCGCGGTCACCCAGAGCGTCTGCGGCACCAGCGCCATCAGCTGAGTGCCGGCGGTGACATATTGCCCCTGCCGTCCGCCGATCTCGCCCAGCTGCCCGGCCACCGGGGCGCGGATCACCGTATTGGCCAGGTCGATCTCGGCCAGGCGCAGCGCGGCCTTGGCGGCGTCGACCGAGGCGACCAGCCCGCTTTTGCTCACATCGACGCTGCGGATGTCCTGCGTCGCCACCGTCCGCGCCGCCTGGGCCTGCGCCACCGCCGACTGGGCGGTGCGCAGCGTGGCGAGCGCCGCATCGCGGTCCTTGCGCGTGACGAAGCCGTTCTTCGCCAGCGCGTCGATCCGGGCATAATCGGCCTGCGCCTTGGCGAGTTGCGCCTGGGCCGAGGCGACCGCTGCCTGCTGCGATCCCAGGGTCGCGGTCTTCGACGCCACCTGCTGCGGATTGTTGGCGAGCGCCGCATCGGCGCTGGCGACATTCGCCTTCGCCTGGTCGACCCGCTGGGCGTAGATCCGGTCGTCGATCGTCGCCAGCACGTCGCCGGCCTTCACCCGCGCGAAATCCTGTACCGGCACGCTGGTCAGATAGCCGCTCACCTGCGGGCTGATGATCGTCACCTGCCCGCGGACATAGGCATTCTCGGTCGACTGGCTGCGCCCGCCGAACGGCCATGCCTGCCACGCCATCAGCACCGCGGTCACGCCGATCAGGATCAGCGCCGCCGCGATCGCGATCGAGAGCCAGGAAAGCCTCGGCGGCTTCCAGCGCCGCGCGGCCGCCGCTGGCGCCGGTGGCGGATCGGCGCCTTCGCTGGTTGCCGGAGGGGCCGGTTCTTGCCCGTCTGCCATCAGGATGCTCCCGCCTGTTGTTCCGCTGCCCGGCGCAGATTCTCGCGCCGGATCCGGAATATGTGAAAACTCGCCCAGACGATCGTCGCCGCCGCGATCGCCGCGACCAGCAGGAAGGTGTCGTTGTACGCGAGCACATTGGCTTCGCGCGTCACTGTCTGGGTCAGGATCGCCGCGCTCTCGGCCTGGCGCAGTGCCGGGTCGATCAGCACCCGGCCATAGGCGGCGGCATATTGCTGCAGCCGCTGCGCCACCAGCGGGTCGCCATCCGCCAGCTGCGCGACGATCGCATTGTTATGGGCATGCTCGCGGATCACCTGGAAGGTGCCGAGCATCGCGCTGCCGAACAGCCCGCCCAGATTCTGGGTGATGCCGAACAGCGCCGAGAAGCTGACGAAATGGGTCGGCCCTTCCTTGAGCGCCCGGGTCAGCCCGATCAGCAGCGCGGGGCCGATGAACAGCGCGCTGGCGAAACCCATCAGCGCCTGGCTGAAATAGAAGTCGTGCGGCCGGGTCAGGCTGGTCGATCCCGAATCGATCAGCGCACCGACGCAGATCAGCGCCAGCGCCACCAGGATCGGCCCACCCAGGAAATTGGGATCGATGGTCAGCGCGCCGATCACGATGCCGGCCAACGTGGCGAGCAGCACCACCAGATAGAGCATCCGCATCTGGTCATTGCCCATGCCGAGCACGGTCAGCAGGCCCGATGCCCCGATCGATTGTTCGGAAAGCACCACCCGGGTCAGGATCGATACCAGCGCGAAGCGCACGATGTCGCCACTGCCCAGCCAGCGGGTGTTGAGCAGCGGATTGCTGCGGTTATGCTCGATCACCACCGCGATCGGGATCAGCACGATCGCCCCGATCAGCGCCGGCGCTACCCAGGGCGCCTCGAACCACCAGACCGACCGGCCCAGCCCGAGCACCGCGCAGAGCAATGCGATGCCCACCGCGAAGATCGGGAAGGTCACGAAGTCGAGCGGCTCGAACGCCTTCATCCGCTCGACCGGCGGCAGCACCAGCAGCCGCACCCCGGCCAGGCAGAACAGCGCCAGCCCCAGCTCGAACAGATACATGGTCTGCCAGCGATCGGGCTCGAAGGCCTCGCTGGGGAACAGCCGGGCCAGCGGCACGGCGATCTGCGGCAGCGATACGGCGAGCACGATGCCCTTCAGCCGGTGCTCGGGCGTCCAGGCCTGCACCATGTAGAGCAGCCCCACCGTGCTGCATGCCGCCGCCGCGATCCCGCTGATCGCGCGCACCGCGACGGCGCTGGCGAAGCTGTGGACCAGCAGGTGCGAGGCGGTGGTCAGCGCGAAGGCGATCAGGAAGATCTGGGTGAACAGCCTTATGCCGAATTGCTGGCGGAACTTGATGAGCACCATGTTGGCGCAGACATTGGTCATCACATAGGCGGTCGGCAGCCACTGGATCTCGGCCGAATAGAGCCCCAGCGATCCCTGCAGCGTGGTCAGGTTGGCGGTGACGATCGCATTGCCGAGCGATCCGGACAGCACCACCAGCACCGCGACCGAGAAATAGGCGATGCGCCGCGACAGCGGGTGCCAGGGGGTGGGCGGCGATCCGGGGATGGGCGAGCGTTCATGCGGCGCCGGTTGCCAGGCGTCCCGATCCTCCGCTTCTGCCCCGTTCGTTGCCATCCCGATATAATTCCGCATGCGGCGGAACGATCCGCAAGCGCACCTTGGTATAGTCGCATGGCTGCGGCGCAATCTGCAATTGCCGCGCGGTGTAGTACGCCGTCGCTCATTGGGGTGAGCGGGCATCCGGGCACCCGGTTCCCCGGCGAAAGCCGGGGCCCAGGGTTTCTTTGCCATGCTGCGTGTGACCCCGGGCTTCGGCTTTCGCCGGGAACAATCGGACAGCCACCATCTGCGGTGCTTCCGAGCGGTCAACCACAAGCCCTTGTGGTCGCCATGAGTCCTCCACGTTAAAAAAATTTACGTTCCGCGTTCGTTCCCTTGCCTTTCGGAAACCCTAGGAAAGTCCGCGCGTCGCGGCATTGCAGCAGTTGCGCAGCTGCTGTGAAGCGAGTCATTTTAGCGACGAAGCGTTGTGGATATTAACCATTTCGGCTCTTGTGCCCGGACTCGGTTTGGCACAATCTGTTGTGGTTGCACTGAGGGGCAAGCTCAAGCACTGGTGGACTCTCCGCCGCATACCCATATGCGGAAGGGGTCGACTCGTGCCTGGGACGAGGTGTGATGGACATGTTTTGTTCTTCGCGATCGACCGAGCCGGTGATAGTATCGGCGCCCCTTGAGTCGGGATTTGATGTCTCTCCAATGCGAGAGGCGCGTGAAGCTTTATCAGGGGTGTTGTCATGGAATTCAGGGACACGGAAAACAGCGTGAACGATACCGTCGCCGAAGCCCCCACCGCTGCCGTCAAGGCCGCCACGGATGCGGCAGCCAAGGCCGCTGCCGAGAAGGCCGCGCCCAAGCTGCGCAAGAAGACCGATTCCAAGACCGTCGCGCCGCGTGCGTATGATGTCGAGGTCGATCATTCGCGTGACGCGCTGCTCACCGAGTTCGGCAAGGAAACGCTGCGCGACCGCTATCTGCTGCCTGGCGAGAATTTCCAGGACCTGTTCGTGCGCGTCGCCTCGGCCTATGCCGACAATCAGGCGCACGCCCAGCGCATCTACGACTATATCTCGAAGCTGTGGTTCATGCCCGCCACTCCCGTTCTGTCGAACGGCGGCACCGGCCGCGGCCTGCCGATCTCCTGCTTCCTCAATTCGGTGCCGGACAGCCTGAACGGCATCGTCGACACCTGGAACGAGAATGTCTGGCTGGCCTCGCGCGGCGGCGGCATCGGCACCTATTGGGGTTCGGTGCGTGGCATCGGCGAGCCGGTCGGCCTCAACGGCAAGACCTCGGGCATCATCCCGTTCGTCCGCGTGATGGATTCGCTGACGCTGGCGATCTCGCAGGGCTCGCTGCGCCGCGGTTCGGCCGCCTGCTATCTCGACATCTCGCACCCGGAGATCGAGGAGTTCCTCGAGATCCGCAAGCCGTCGGGCGACTTCAACCGCAAGGCGCTGAACCTGCACCACGGCGTGCTGATCCCCGACGCGTTCATGGAAGCGGTGCGCAACGGCGAGGAGTGGGTGCTGCGTTCGCCCAAGGACCAGTCCGAGCGCGGCAAGGTCGATGCGCGCGCGCTGTTCCAGAAGCTGGTCGAAACCCGTCTCGCCACCGGCGAGCCGTACATCGTGTTCAGCGATCACGTGAACTCGAACATGCCCAAGCATCACCGCGATCTGGGCCTCAAGGTCTCGACCTCGAACCTCTGTTCGGAAATCACGCTGCCGACGGGCAAGGACCATCTGGGCAATGAGCGCACCGCTGTGTGCTGCCTCTCGTCGCTCAACATGGAAACCTGGGATCAGTGGAAGGACGACAAGAACCTGATCGAGGACGTGATGCGCTTCCTCGACAACGTCCTGCAGGATTATATCGACCGCGCCGAGCCCGGCATGGAGAAGGCCGCCTATTCGGCCAGCCGCGAGCGTAGCGTCGGCCTCGGCGTGATGGGCTTCCACTCCTTCCTCCAGGCACGCGGCATCCCGTTCGAAGGCGCGATGGCCAAGAGCTGGAACCTGCGGATGTTCAAGCACATCAAGGCGCAGGTCGATCAGGCCTCGATGGCGCTCGCCGTCGAGCGCGGCCCGTGCCCGGACGCGGCCGACATGGGCGTGATGGAGCGTTTCTCGTGCAAGATGGCGATCGCGCCGACCGCGTCGATCTCGATCATCTGCGGCGGCACCTCGGCCTGCATCGAGCCGATCCCGGCCAACATCTACACGCACAAGACGCTGTCGGGCTCCTTCTCGGTCAAGAACCCGTATCTGGAGAAGCTGCTCTCGGAGAAGAGCAAGAACTCGGATGCGGTGTGGAACTCGATCCTCGAGCAGGGCGGCTCGGTCCAGCACCTCGACTTCCTCACGCCGGAAGAGAAGGACGTCTACAAGACGAGCTTCGAGATCGATCAGCGCTGGCTGCTCGAACTCGCCGGCGACCGCACGCCCTATATCGATCAGGCGCAGTCGCTGAACCTGTTCATCCCGGCCGATGTCGAGAAGTGGGACCTGCTGATGCTCCACTTCCGCGCCTGGGAGCTCGGCATCAAGTCGCTCTATTATCTGCGTTCCAAGTCGGTGCAGCGCGCCGGCTTCGCGGGCGGCGTGGAAGCCGACAACACGATCGACAAGCCGCAGTTCAACCTGGGCGAGTCGACCGATTACGACGAATGCCTGGCGTGCCAGTGAGGCAATAATCCCTCTCCCTCTGGGAGAGGGAGGGAGCCGCGAAGCGGCGGAAGGGTGAGGGCGAGTGCGCCTCTATCAGGATCAACCGTCAGGCACGGTGCCGCGGCTTCGAGAGTTGCGGCGGGGTGCCACGGAAGCTGAGAAGAGGTTGCTTCGCGCGCTGCGCACTGCCTTTCACGACAGGAAGTGGCGGTTTCAGGCCCCGGTCGGGCCATATCGCGTCGATTTCCTCTGCTTCGCCGAGCGTCTGGTGATCGAGGTGGATGGCGGCCAGCATGCGGAGGCCGTCGAATATGATGCGCGCCGCACGCGCTTTATCGAGTCCGAGGGTTATCGCGTGCTGCGGTTCTGGAACAACGATGTGCTGGAAAACGCCGACGGCGTGATCGCCCAAATTTCCCTCTCCCTTTGGGAGAGGGAAGGGGCCCGCTCGGCGAAGCCGAGTGGGAAGGGTGAGGGTCGCCAATCGCAAGCTGCATCGCGCTCACCCTCACCCCGCGCCGCTTCGCGGCTTGCCCCTCTCCCAAAGGGAGAGGGGTTTTGAGCTCAGGCTTCTTCCTCGAAGATCTCGACCGCCACATCGGCGTTCGCGCTCAGGCGGACCTGATCGCCTTCCACGCCGGCGACCAGGCCGAGCGAGATGTAGTGGTGGTGCCCGGCATGCGAGCCCTCGGCGCCCTCGATCTCGGCGCCGCTATCCTTCTTGGTGAGCTTGATGCGCTCGCCTTCGACATGGTCGACGGTACCGACATGGACGCCGTCGGCGCCGATCACTTCCATATGCTCCTTGATTGCACTCACGTCGGTCATCGCCATTCTCCTTGGGGGACGGTTTCGCACGCTCAACGCGCGCGGCGGGGAAACGATGCAGCCGCGCGTGCAGCCTGTCACTCACCCGTTCGGGGGATTGCATGAAGCCGTTCCGCACTCTGTCCGTCGCCGCCTTCCTGCTGCTCGCCGCCTGCGCGAAGCAGATACCCACGGCCGTCCAGCCCGAGGCGCCGGGCTTCCTGCTCGGCCTCTGGCACGGCTTCATCTTCCCGGTGGCGTGGTTCCTCTCGCTGATCGTGCCCGACGTCGCGGTCTATGCCGTGCCCAACAATGGCGGCTGGTACGACTTCGGCTATTTCCTCGGCATCTGCGTGTTCGGCGTCGGCGCCAATCGCGGCACCCGGGTGACCAGGGTCGTCTACCGCGACCGCACCGTCCGCCGCGGCGACACCACGGTGATCGACCACGAATGACCCGCAGCCTCGCCTTGATGGCCGGCATCGCCGGAGCCGCGGGCGCCGCCGGCCTCGCCACGCTGGTGAGGCCCGCCACGGCGCGCGCCGCGCTCGGCCTGCCCGAGGCGGAGGCCACCACCTACGCCCTGCGCATCGCCGGCATGATGCTGCTCGCGCTCGGCCTGTTCCTCGGCGGTTTCGCCGCCGTCTTCACCCTGGCGGGAGGCGCGGCATGACCGCCCCGCTCGCGCCCGCCCTTCCTTCCTTTCCCAAGTTCATCCCGGAGTAACTCCCATGCCGCTTCTCGAAGCCCGCAAGACCTACAAGCCCTTCGAATATCCCTGGGCGTTCGATTTCTGGAAGCGCCAGCAGCAGATCCACTGGCTGCCGGAGGAAGTGCCGCTGGGCGAGGATTGCCGCGACTGGGCGCAGAAGCTCACCGATCACGAGCGCAACCTGCTCACCCAGATCTTCCGCTTCTTCACCCAGGCGGACGTCGAGGTGCAGGACTGCTACCACGAGAAATACGGCCGCGTGTTCAAGCCGACCGAGATCAAGATGATGCTGACCGCGTTCAGCAACATGGAGACGGTCCACATCGCCGCCTATTCGCACCTGCTCGACACGATCGGCATGCCCGAGACCGAATATGCCGCCTTCCTCCAGTACAAGGAGATGAAGGACAAGCATGACTATCTGAGCACCTTCGGCGTCGACAGCGACGAGGATATCGCCAAGACGCTCGCCATGTTCGGCGGCTTCACCGAGGGCCTGCAGCTCTTCGCCAGCTTCGCGATGCTGATGAACTTCCCGCGCTTCAACAAGATGAAGGGCATGGGCCAGATCGTCAGCTGGTCGGTCCGCGACGAGAGCCTGCACTGCGAAGGCATCATCAAGCTGTTCCACGCCTTCTGCAAGGAGCGCAACTGCCTCACCCCGTCGGTCCGCGACGACATTCTCGACATGTGCCAGAAGACGGTGCGCATCGAGGACGCGTTCATCGACCTCGTCTTCGAGATGGGCCCGGTCAACGGCATGACGCCCAAGGAGATCAAGAAGTATGTCCGCTACATCGCGGACTGGCGCCTGGGCCAGCTCGGCATGAAGCCGATCTACATGGTCGAGGAGCACCCGCTCCCCTGGCTCGCCCCGCTGCTCAACGGCGTCGAGCACGCCAACTTCTTCGAGACCCGCGCGACCGAATATTCGAAGGCAGCGACCCGCGGCAACTGGGGCGAGGTGTGGGACTCGTTCGACAAGCGCCAGAAGGCCAAGGCCACCCCGGTGGCCAATGAGGACGCGGCCGAAGGCGGGCCGGACATGTTCTCTGGGTCCGGGGTTGCGGCGGAGTGATGTCGGAAGGCTATTCGGAGAAGAGGGGCGGCAATGAAGGAGCATTGGAAGCGGCACGGAGGGGTGCACTGCTTTTGGGTTGTTGTTGCCCTTGTGATATGTATTTGTTGGCTAATAGTTCAAAAGCCTGACTCGGATAAGCTGCTTGATTTCTTTAATTTCTCTGTTGCTGTTTCCTCTCTTTTCTTGGCTATTGTGGCGATTTTCTACTCGATCGTCTCTAATCAGAGCTTCTCAGAGACTGTTGGTGTTCTTCGGTCGTCGGCGGATCAGGCTGCCGAATCGTCTGGAAACATAGGAAGTGCATCGCAGACATTGCTCTCGCTTACGCAAGATTTGGCTAGAGATATTGCTGAGTTGAAGCCAAAGTTTGATGATATAAATACCAAGATTGAAAGGGGTCTATCCCCTGCGAGCGCTGCCTATAAGCCAATGGATAATTTGAATTCTTCGAACAAGACTTCTGGATTGGCGATAGCTCTGTATTCAATAATAAAAATGTCCGAGAGTGATAGTAAGGAATTCAATCCAAGGGACGCGTTCTCTACCGTGAAATGGCAGTATTTTATTGGTGGATGCATGTCCGCCATAGCGTATTTCGAGCCAATGGGGATATCCATTAATAGAATTGATGGGGGATATTCCTTAAAATCCTTGGGCGGTTTTAGTGAAGAGAAATTCCGTAAGGAGTTCGATTTTGATAAATTGAATAAGCCGATGAAGAAGTTGGCTGACGATTATTTCTCGATGGTACGTGATGATACTGCAGGTGATCGAGATGCGGAGGAATCTGACGGCGACTAGTGCCAATCTCGTTCCCAACCGTGTCCCCCAAGCAACACCCCGCCGCAATTAAGCCCACCCCGCAACCTACTGACTCCTCGCGCATTTCCCATACAGCCCCGCCGCCAGCGCCCGCGTATCCAGGGCGGCATTGGCGGGGCGTGTGTCTGAAGTAATCACGAGGTTTCCCCCAACATGCGTACCATCCTCGCCGCCGCGGCATTCGCCGCGCTGCCCTTCGCCGTCCCCGCCGCCCAGGCGCAGGACACGGACAGCACCGCCACCACCACTGCCGCTCCGGCAGCCGAGACCGCGCCCGACGGCACCCGCGCCTTCGGGATCGAGCCCTATATCGGCATCCTCGGCGGCTATGAGCGGTTCGACGAGCAGGCCAATGCCGGCATCCCGTTGCCCGCGAACGGCAAGGCCTATGACGGCGGCCTCGTCCAGGGCGTCGCCGGCATCAACGTGCCGCTCGGCCCGGTGTTCGTCGGCGCCGAGGGCAATGTCGTGAAGGGCTTCAAGGGCGATATCGACTGGGAATATGGCGCCGCCGGGCGCTTCGGCCTGCGCGCGGGCGAAAGCGGCATGATCTATGGCAAGGTCGGCTATCAATGGGTCAATTTCGCCGCGCTCGGTGACAACAGCCGCGATTTCCACGCGATGACCTATGGTGCCGGCGTCGAGGTGGGCCCCAAGGACATCGGCCTTGGCGGCATCACCGGCAACAGCGGCCTGCGCCTGCGCATGGAGATCAACACCTTCGGCGACGCCAAGAGCTTCCGCCCGATGGCCGGCGTGATCGCGCACTTCTAAGTCCCGAAAAAGGCGGCGCAGGGCTCCGGCCCGCGCCGCCCCCGTTTCGGTGCCAATAAACCTGTCGGTATCGGCCCCGGTGGCTTGAGCCGAACCCCGCAACCGATAGCCTGATCGCTCCACCAATCGGAGGAGTGCATCGATGAAGAAGAAGATCGCAGTTGCCGCGCTGTTCGCCCTGTCGGCCCTCGCGCCCTCGGTCGCCCTGGCGTTCGACGATCCGCTCCCGCCGGGCTGCTTCTACGTCCTGGGCAAGCTGATCTGCGTCGACATGCCGCTGGGCTGATCCGCGCCGGCGGGCGGGCCACCCGGCTCGCCCGCCACTATCCGGCCGTCGCGCCCTTTTCGGTATTCACCCCCTTCTGCTCCCCGGGCACCGTCAGAGCAAGTACGCCGCCCTCAGGCCCGCTTGCGCGCCGGCGCCTCGCCGTGATCGCACACCATACCCTCGCCTTCGCAGATCAGCCGGTCATAGCCGCTGCCCGGGCAGATCGCATGCGCGCTCAGGATCGCCGGGGCGAGCGCGTCGAGGCCCGAGCCGCGCCGGTCGAGCAGGCGGCGGACCGGGCGGCGCGAGCCGCTCCAGGCCTGATGCCCGGTCTTCAGCGCCGGCGGCGGCGAGACGAGCAGACCCACCGGTCGGTAATCGGCGGCGGCGAGCTTGGGGAACACGCCCTTGGCGATCTTGCGCGCCCAGCCCGGCGTCGCGGGGCTCAGCGGCAGGTGCGGCACCAGGTCGCCCGGCATCTCGTAGCGCAGGCACGCGATGCGGGTGCGCGCATAGCTCGCGGCGAAGTCGGCATTGCCCGCGCGCGCCGCGGCGATCGTCGCCACGCTCACCGGCACATCGGCCCATTCGCTCGCCTGCGCCGCGCGCATCGCGGCCAGGTTGGCGAGCGCGCCGCCCTTCGAATGGCCGGTCACGAACAGATGCCGCCGCGCCTTGCGGTCGAGCAGGCTCTGGTCGAGCATCGCCTGGATCGCGGTGCGCACGCCCGGGCCCGAGCCCGCGTCGCTCCACAGCCGGCGCATCGATTCCGAAAAGCCGAAATGCACGCCGCCGCCATAATGCGAATCTTCCAGGCACAGCGAGAAGGCGTCGTTCAGCCAGTCGAGCACCACGTCCCAGCCGTCATAGCTGCTGCCGAAATAGGGCGGGAGCGATCCGCGGAACGCCACCACCACGCCCTCGGGCGTGCGGCCGACGATCGCCTGGTCGATCTCGCGCCCGCCCAATGCGGTCTCGCGGCGCACCACGAAGGGCGCTTCGATCCAGCCGACTCCGCGGCCCTGGACCTGCATGCCCGGCTGATAGGCCTGGCTGGACGCGTACAACAGGCGGCGTTTCATGCAATCGTGCATCGGCAATACTCCCGGTGCCATATGGCCACGCCGCACGGCATGGTGAACGCACAATTAAGGTTAATGACCAAATCATTATAGGATGGCCGCGCTGTCGGCGGCGTGAACGGGGTTTTCCCTGAGGTCCGGCTTGACGCCGATCAAGGCGGGCGGGGCGGCGGCGCGGCACCGCGTCAGGATGAGCGAGGCCACGCCCTTTGCGCGGATCGGCGGCGCGGCGCCGGTGCGGGCGCTGGCCGAGCGCTTCTATGCGCTGATCGACCGCGACCCCGTCTATGCCGATCTGCGCGCCGCGCACGGCCCCGATCTCGCCCCGATCGCCGCCTCGCTGGCCGGCTTCCTCACCGCCTGGCTCGGCGGCCCGCGCGACTGGTTCGCCGAGCGCCCGGGCCTGTGCATCATGCGCATGCACCGCCAGCTGGATTTCGGACCGGCACTGGCGGCGCAATGGGCGACGGCGATGCGCGAGGCGCTGGCCGGGGATCCCTCGCTCGACACCGAGCTGGCCGCCCAGATCGGCGACGCGCTCACCCGCATGGCGCAGGCGATGGCAACGCCGCGGGTGGAGGTTTGATCCGTCATCCCCGCGCAGGCGGGGATCCATTGGCACTGAGGGGAGTGAGACGCATCACGGCTAGCCAGAATGGATCCTCGCCTGCGCGGGGATGACGATGAAAAGGGAGAGCCGCACCCTTCCGTTCCCCGGCGAAAGCCGGGGCCCAGGGTTTCTCTGCCGTGTAGCCTTGTTACCCTGGGCCCCGGCTTTCGCCGGGGAACTAGGGGGCCGGGAGCGGGAAGGGCGGCCTACCCCCTCAATGCTTGTCCTCGGCCTTGCGATAGGTGTCGTGGCACGCCTTGCACGTGCCCCCAACCACCGCGAACTGCGCCGCGAAGCCCGGCTTGTCGCCGGCGCGCGCCAGGTCGGCGAGCTTGGTCGTCGCCGCCGCATAGTCGGCTGCCTTGGCCTCGAACCCGGCCCAGTCGCTCCACACGGCGGGCAGCGCCTCGGACGGTGCGCCGCCGCTGCCGGCGGGGAACATGCCGGGCAGCGCGCTCGCCCAGCGCGACAGCGCGCGGGCGGCGAAGCCCAGGGTCTTCGGATCGTCGCCCCGGTCGACGCCCGCCTTGATCTGGCCGAACAGCGCGCCGGACATCAGGAAGGCCGCCTTGCGTCCGGCGATCACCTCCGCGTTCGGATCGGCGGCGGCTGGCCGCGCGCGGCTGGCGGGGGCGGTGGCGGCGAGGCTGGTGAACAAAGCGGCGGCGGCGCCGAGTGCGAGCATGGACGTGCGCATTGGATGGCTCCCTTGGTCGGAGGCGCACAGGCTAGGCCCGCCCGGAAGCCCGCGCAACGGCCGCGCAAACCTCCTCCATTATGGAGAGGGTTGCCGCCGAAACGGACCGGGAATCGCATATCGTGCCGGGCGTGGCAGAAGGCGATGCTCCTCGGGTCGAATATGCATGCGAGCGTTGCGGCGGTGTTGCCGTCACCCGCGACGCCTGGGCCGAATGGGACGCGAGTTCCCAGGCCTGGGTGCTCAGCGAGACGTTCGATTTCGCCTTCTGCCACCAATGCCACCGCGAGACCCGGCTGCTGGCGCGGATCACGCGGGGGGAGGGCTCTTCCTAGTTCCCCGGCGAAGGCCGGGCCCCAGCCTCGGCGCAGCTGGTTGGGAAGGGCAAGCCTCTCGAAATCGGCTCGCGACGGAATCCGCCCGCTTGCAATGTAGGATTTGATCTGGCTGGCTGAAGCGGCCGGCTTGGCGGCCGGCCGCTCCTTGATATCGTCGGGAAGGCGGGGCTCAGCCCTTCAGCTCGGTGGCGTCGAGCTGCCACAGGACGAACGCCATTTCGTCGGCGGCTTCCTTCAGGCTCTCCCAGCGGCCCGACTTGCCGCCATGGCCGGCGCCCATGTTGGTCTTGAGGACCAGCACATTGTCGTCGGTCTTGGTGGCGCGCAGCTTCGCCGCCCATTTCGCGGGCTCCCAATAGGTGACGCGCGGGTCGTTGAGGCCGCCCGAGATGAACAGCGGCGGATAGGCCTGGGCGGTGACGTTGTCGTAGGGGCTGTACGAGCGGATCAGCGCGAAGGCCGCGGCGTCCTCCACCGGGTTGCCCCATTCGGGCCATTCGCCGGGGGTGAGCGGCAGGCTCTCGTCGAGCATGGTGTTGAGCACGTCGACGAACGGCACGTCGGCGACGACGGCGGCCCAGAGCTCGGGGTCGGAATTGACCACCGCGCCCATCAGTTCACCCCCCGCGGACCGCCCTGCAATCGCGATCCCGCCCGGATGTGTGAATCCCTCCCCTATCAAGCCCCGGGCGGAATCCACGAAATCGTTGAACGTGTTTGTCCGCTTCTCGAGCTTGCCGTCGAGATACCATTGCTGCCCCAGGTCATCACCACCGCGGATATGCGCGATGGCGAATGCGACGCCGCGGTCGAGGAACGAGATGCGGCTGGTCGAGAAGCCGGGCGGGATCGCGTAGCCATAGGCGCCATAGGCATAGAGATAGAGCTTGCCGCTGCCGTCCCTGGGGAAGTCCCTGGGGTAGACGATCGAGACCGGAACCTGGGTGCCGTCACGGGCGGTGATCTTCAGCCGCTCGGTGCGGTATTTGCTCCCGTCATAGCCCGACGGGATCTCCTGCACCTTGAGCGTCTCGAGCTCGCCGGTGGCGACGCTATAGTCATAGACGGTGCCGGGCGTGACCATCGACTCATAACCGATGCGCAGCTTGTCCATGGCATATTCGGGATTGTCGCCCAGCCCCGCGACATAGCTCGCCTCGGGGAATTCGAGGCGGACCGGGGCGATGGCGGGGTCGTAGCGGTGCAGCTCGATCTGATCGAGCCCGTCCTCGCGGCCCTCGACGATGAAATAGTCGGCGAAGCAGGTGACGCCGGTCATGTAGAAATGGGCGGACGGTGCGATCCGCTCGATCCATTCGCCGGGGCTGTCGACCGAAGCGGTCATCAGCCGGAACTGCGGGTCGATATCGTTGGTGTGGATGAACAGCGTGCCGTCATGCTCGTCCACGTCATATTCGCGGCCCGGCTTGCGCGGGGAGACGCAGACCATTGGCTTCGAGGGGTCGGCGGGGTCGAGCAGATAGACTTCGCTCGTCACATGGTCGCCGGTCGAGATCAGCAGATACTTGCGCGACTGGGTCTCGCCCACGCCGACGCGATAGCCCTCGTCCGCTTCCTTGTAGAGCTCGACATCGCTGTCCACCGGCTCGCCGAGCACGTGCCAGCGGGCATTGTCGGTCCGCCAGTTCTCATTGGCCAGCCCGTAGAGAAAGCCCTTGGAGTCCGCGGTCCAGACGATCTCGGAGAGCATGCCCGGGATCACGTCGGGAAGCAGGTGGCCGCTCTCCAGATCCTTCACCCGGACCTCGAACCGCTCGGAGCCATTGTCGTCCACGGCATAGGCAAGCAGCTTGCCGTCGGGGCTCACCGAAAAGGCGCCGAGCCGGAAATACTCCTTGCCCGCGGCCAGTGCCGGTTCGTCGAGGATCATCACATCCTCGCCGCCATTCACATGCCGGCGCCACCAGCGCGGATATTCGCCGCCGGTCTCGTAATCGGTCCAGTAGAACCAGTCGCCGTCCTTCTGCGGCACGGTCGATTCGTCTTCCTTGATCCGCCCGCGCATTTCCGTGAACAGCGTATCGGAGAGCGGCTTCAAGGGATCCATCACCGCTTGGAAGAACGTGTTCTCCTCCTCGAGATAGGAAAGCACGTCCTTGTCGGTGACGGTGGGATAGGCGGGGTCCTTGAGCCAGGCCCAGGGGTCCTCGATCGTGACTCCGTGCGCGGTGAAGCTATGCGGGCGGGTAGCGGCTACGGGCGGCTTGGGAAGATCGGTCATCGCGTCTTCCTAGCGCCCGCCCCGTCGTCAGGCCAGCGCCGCCGCGCGCCGGCGCACCAGCTTGGGGCTGAGCACCATCGCGAGACTGACCAGCGCCATCGCCGCGGCGGCGAGCGACACTGCCGGATAGCCCATCCCCTCGCGGATCACTTCGCCGCCCAGCGCCGCGCCGATCGCATTGCCCAGGTTGAATGCGCCGATGTTCATGGCCGAGGCGAGGTTGGGGGCTTCATGCGCGGCGTCCATCACCCGCATCTGCAGCGGCGGCACCAGGGCAAAACTGGCAGCGCCCCAGAGCGGCATCAGCACGATCGCGACCGGCAGCGAGAACATGCCGAAGGCGAAGGCGACCAGCAGCACCGCCAGCGCCGCCGTCATCGTGATCAGTGCGCCTTCCACCGACTTGTCGGCATAGCGCCCGCCCAGCCAGTTGCCCGCGGTCAGGCCGATGCCGAAGATCACCAGTGCCACCGTGACCCAGAAGGTCGAGGCATGCGCCGCCTCGCGCAGGATCGGTGCGATATAGGTGAACACGGTGAACATCGCGCTGAACCCGACCATGGTGAGCGCGAGCGCGAAGAGCACCGGGCCGCGGCCGAGCACGCGAAGCTCGGCCATCATGTCGGCGTCCTTCTCGGCCGGGAGGGCGGGGACGAACAGGCGCAGCGCGATCATCGTCACCACGCCGATCGCCGCGATCGCGCCGAACACCGCACGCCAGCCGATCGCCTCGCCCGCCCAGGTGGCGAGCGGTACGCCACCGATCGTCGCGATCGTCAGGCCCATGAACATGGTCGCGATGGCACCCGCGCGCTTCTCGGGCGCCACCAGGCCGGCGGCGACCACCGATCCGACGCCGAAAAAGGCGCCGTGATTGAGGGAGGTGACGATCCGGGCAGCCAGCAGCATCGCGTAGCTGTCGGAGAAGGCGGCCATCAGATTGCCCAGCGTGAAGATCGCGGTCAGCGCGATCAGCAGCGTCCGGCGGGGCACCCGCCCGGTGGTCAGCGTCATCAGCGGCGCGCCGATCAGCACGCCGATCGCATAGGCGCTGACCAGCAGGCCGGCGGTGGGGATCGACACACCCAGGTCGCCTGCGATCACGGGCAGCAGGCCCATGGGGGTGAATTCGGTGACGCCGATGCCGAAGGCACCGATGGAAAGCGCAGTGAGCGCGAGGCGGGGACTCATGGATGCAGCTCCGATTTGTGCGGCAACACAAATGGACTGGCGCTCATGCTTCCGGTAGGCGCCTGAAAGGCGAAACATCTGTGCATTGGATTCATGAATGACGCGCGCCATGACCGATCGCTCGGGGGAAATGGAGATCTTCGTCACCGCCGTGCGCGAAGGGAGCCTCTCCGCTGCCGCGCGCCGGCTCGACCTGACCCCTTCGGCGGTCAGCCGTGCGCTCGGGCGGATCGAGGCGCGGCTGGGCGTGCGGCTGATCACCCGCACCACCCGCCGGCTGGCGCTCACACCGGAGGGCGATGCCTATCTCCATGCCGCCCAGCGCATCCTTGCCGATATCGCCGAGGTGGAGGAGGAACTCGCCGACCAGGCTTCGCCGCGCGGGCGTCTCCGGGTAAGCGCGGCGCTGGCCCATGGCAGGCTGGTGATCGTGCCGCTGCTCGGCGAATTCGTGACGCGCCATCCCGGGATTCTCGTCGATATCAGCCTGAGCGACACGCTGGAGGATGTCGCCGGCGGCCGGGCCGATGTCGCGATCCGCTTCGGCCCGCTGGCGGACAGCGCGCTCACTGCCCGCAAGATCGGTGAGACCGGGCGCTCGATCGTCGCCGCCCCGGCCTATCTCGCGCGGATGGGCACGCCGCAGCTTCCCGAGGACCTGCACGAGCATAATTGCCTCAACTTCAACTTCCGTCGCGCCGAGCCGGTCTGGCCGTTTCGCCGCGACGGGCGCGACTATGCGCTGCCGGTGGGCGGCAATATCGAGGCGAACAATGGCGAGACGCTTGCCGAGCTGGCGCTTGCGGGAGTCGGCATCGCCCGGGTCGGCACCTTCAGCGTGGCGCAGGATATCGCCGCCGGGCGGCTTGTCTCCCTGCTCGAGCCTTTCAACCCGGGAGACCGGGAGGACATCCACGCGGTCTATGTCGGCGGCGCCACCCGGCCGGCCCGGGTGCGGGCGTTTGTCGATTTCCTGGTGGAGAAACTCGGGCGCTAGCGATCCGGCCGGTCGTACAGCTCCCAGACCTGCTCGCCGGTGACCACATCGGCATAGGGCCGCCCGCTGGCATCGCGGCTTGGTGCGTAGCGGAAGCGCTTCTGGATAAGCTTGCAGGTCGTCTCGTCGAGATCGGCATTGCCGCTCGATCGCGTTACCCGGCAGTCGGTCACCCGGCCATTGACCCCCACGGTGAAACGCAGGCCGACAGTGCCTTGCGCGCCCGCACGTGCCGCCGCCTTGGGATAGTCGCGTCCGGTGATGTCGCCCTCGAGCAGCCGCAGCACGGTCCCGCCGCCACCGCCCGCGCCATCGCCGCGCCCGCCGCTGCCGGTGCCATCGCCGATCCCGCCCGATCCCGTGCCCGGGCCGGCGATCGGCGCATTACCCGAACTCGCATCGCTGCCCTGCGCCGGGATCGTCGCGGCGGGAATCGGCTGGGGGAGGGGCGTCTTCACCGGCGTCGCCACCTCGGTGGCGCGGGAGGTCTTGTTGGGCGGGGAGGCCTTGCCTTCCTCCTTGGGGGGGCGGGGTTTGGGGGCGGGGGGCTTTTCAGGCTCTGGCGGCGGTGGCGGGGGCAGGGTGAAGTCGATCAGCTGCATGGATGGGCTGGGCATGATGTGCAGGCGTACGCCCAGCCCGCTGACCAGCAGCCACAGCAGCAGTGCCACGAAAGCGAGCGCGCCCGCTGCGCTGCCCAGCCGCTCGCGCGGAGTCGGGATTCCGGCGCCTGTCATGCCCATCCAATGCGCTGGATCCGCCGAACGATCCCATGAACACCTTGTTGTTTTCAGTTCATGCAACCGCGCGGCACCCAGGCAAGTTGTTGCTGCATCGAATCAAGGAAGGGATGGAAATCATGCGTAAGCTCATTGCGGCCACCGCCGCTCTCGCGCTGGCCATGCCCGTCGCAATGCCGATCGAGGCGGCGCAGGCCCAGAGTCACTACAAGGGCAAGAGCTCGAAGAGCCGGACCTATTACAAGAAGTGCCGCCGCTCCCCGGGCCATGCCGGCCTGATCGGTGGTGCTGCGGTCGGTGTGCTCGCGGGCCCCGCGATCATCGGCCACGGCCTGCTCGGTGCGGCGGTCGGCGGTGTCGGCGGCGCCTTTGGCGGCCGCGCGATCGATCGCACGATCAGCGCCAAGCATCGCTGCTATTACGTCCGCCGCTAGGGCCGGATCGGCCAAGCCTAGGTGGAACGGCCCCTGGCGGTCACCGGCCACGCGCCGGTGACCGTCTCGCCCGCCACCAGCCAATAGCGGTCATAGAGATTCACCGTCGGGTCGCAGTGCGGCGGAACGAGCGTAACGCGTTCCGCCAGGCCCGGCAGTGCTTCCCCGAACAGTGCTCCCTGCTCGTCGCCCATGAAGGCGTAGCGCGCGGAGCCTGACAAGGGCACGGGCACCCCGGCATCGGTGGCGAAAGACTTCAATCCCGCATCGATCGTCACCATGCCGGGCGTGTTCGCGCTGACTACGGTGGAATCCACCCATAGCGCCTGTTCGAAGCTCGGCCCCGCCAGCTCGCAATCTCGATATTCGCGGTCGAGGAAGATATAGCTGCCCACCTGCAGTTCGGTCAGCACCCCCAGTTCAGCATCGATCGCGAAGGTGCCGGTGCCGGCACCAGTCACTATTGGGATATCGAAACCCGCTCCTGCCAGCGCCGCCAGCACGGTGCGCAAATAGTCGGTCTTCTCGACGATCGCCGCTTGGCGATCGGCAAAGACCGCGATGTGCTGCTCGGAGCCGCAATAATATTGCACCCCACCGAGCGCGAGCCCGGACTCGACGACGGCGGCCGCCAGCGTCACCGCCGCTTCGGGGGACGTCACGCCGGTGCGATGCTTGCCTGGATCGACATCCACGAACAGCGTCGCTCCGCATCCGGCAAGCGCTCGCACCGCGTCCGGATGATCCGCCACCACCGACAGCCTGATCTTCCCCGCCAGTGCCATCAGGCGCGCGATCCCGTCCCTGGTCACCACGGGTGAGGTCAGGTGGATGTCGCCCACGCCCTCGGCCGCCAGCGCTTCGGCCTCGCCCAGCTTGGCGCAGCAGATGCCGACCGCGCCCGCGGCGATCTGCCGCTTCGCGATCTCGCTGCTCTTGTGCGTCTTGGCATGCGGCCGGAGCGCGAGGCCCCTCGCGCGGGCGAATTCGGCCATCGCCGCGATGTTGCGGTCCATCGCCGCCACGTCGAGCAGCAGGGCGGGGGTGGACAGGTCGGCGCGGGGCAGGGGGAAATCGCTCATCGCCTTCGACTAGCGCAGGATGTGACTTTTGCCGAATATCGGCGCAAAGCAGCCCCATAGAGTCCAGCAATAGAGTATATCCCATGTCCAGCTATGCCGATCGCCTCAAGGCTCTTCGCGAGCAGCTGAAGCGCGACCGTCTCGACGGCTTCGTCGTGCCGCTCACCGATGAGCATATGTCCGAATATGTCGGAGCCTATGCCCAGCGCCTTGCCTGGCTGACCGGCTTCCAGGGGTCGGCCGGCACCGCGGTGGTGCTGCCGGAGGAAGCGGCGATCTTCACCGACGGGCGCTACACGATCCAGGTCCGCCAGCAGGTCTCGGCCGATCACTGGGAATATGTCGGCGTGCCGGCCACCAGTGTTTCGTCCTGGCTCGGTGCCCATGCGCCCGATGGCGGCCGCATCGGCTATGATCCCTGGCTGCACACGCGCGCCTGGGTCGAGGAAGCTCGCAGGGCGCTGGCCGAGAAGGGCGCCGAGCTGGTCGCGGTCAACACCAATCCGATCGATGCGGTGTGGCCGGACAAGCCCGCTCCGTCGGATGCGACGCTCGCTGTCCAGTCCGACGACCTCGCCGGCAAGTCTTCTCCCGCCAAGCGCGCCGAGATCGCCGACTGGCTGGCCGAGCGGAAGGCCGATGCCGTCGTGCTCTCCGCACTCGATTCGATCGCCTGGGCATTCAACATCCGCGGTACGGACGTGAGCCACACGCCGGTCGCGCTCGCCTATGCGATCGTTAACGCCGACGGCACCGCCGATTTCTTCGTCGCGCCGGAAAAGGTGACCGACGAAGTCCGCCAGCATCTCGGCAACGCGATTCGAATCCATGACCGCACCGCCTTCGCCCCAGCGCTCCAGGGCTTTGCTGGCAAGCGTGTCGCCGCCGATCCGGGCAGCGCCGTCGCCGCGGTGTTCGATGCGCTCGACGCCGGCGGTGCCAAGGTGCTGGCGCTGCGCGACCCGGTGATCCTTGCCAAGGCGATCAAGAACCCGGCCGAGATCGCCGGGCAGAAGGCAGCCCAGGCTCGCGACGGCGCCGCGCTCAGCCGCTTCCTGAAATGGTTCGAGGAAACCGCACCGCAGGGTGGCCTCACCGAAATGTCGGCTGCCGACAAGCTCCAGTGGTTCCGCGAGCAGACCGGCGTGCTCAAGGACCTGAGCTTCGACACCATCTCCGCCACCGGCCCGAACGGGGCGATCCCGCACTACAAGGTCACCGACGAATCGAGCCTGCCGATCGAGCTCGGCCAGCTCTATCTCGTCGATTCGGGCGGGCAATATGCCGACGGCACCACCGATGTGACGCGCGTGATGCCGGTGGGCGAGGCGAGCGACGAGATGAAGGACCGCTTCACCCGCGTGCTCAAGGGCCATATCGCCATCGCCACCGCGATCTTTCCCGACGGCACCACTGGCGCCCAGCTCGACAGCTTCGCACGCCGCCCGTTGTGGGAAGTCGGGCTCGATTACGGGCACGGCACCGGCCACGGCGTCGGCTCGTACCTCTCGGTCCATGAGGGGCCGCAGCGCATCGCCCAGCCCTACTATCCGGGTGGCCAGAGCCTTGAGCCGCTGCGCGAGGGCATGTTCCTGTCGAACGAGCCCGGTTACTATAAAGCGCAGGAATTCGGCATCCGGATCGAGAACCTGGTGCTGGTCACCAAGCAGTTGATTTCGGGTGCGGAACAACAAATGCTGGGGTTCGAGACGCTGACGTTCGCGCCGATAGAGCGAACGCTGATTAAACCATCTTTGCTAACCGAGCAGGAACGCAGCTGGCTTGATAGTTATCATGCTGAAGTGCTGCGGATTTTGGGCCCGCAGCTGGGCGGGGACGAGTTGGTATGGTTGGAAGCGAAGTGCGCGCCCATCGGGTGATGTGGTTCCTGGCAGGTGCGGTCACGATGGCGATGTATCTCGTCGGGCCGCACGCCATTATGCGCAACGCCTATGATACGGCTCAGGGCTTGTCGCTCTGGTTCGGCTCGCTCTGAGGGGTGGCCGGATCGCCGGGCAGGTCGCTGGTAGCGGCCTGCTCGCGCGCCTGCGCCTTGCGCCTGCGCAGATTGGCCCGCAGCGCCTCCGCTAAACGGGCCTGTTTTTCCGCATTGCTCATTTTCCTGCGATAAACCGGCCATTAGCAGGTTGACAATCGCCCGCACCCAAGCACATAGGCGCCTCCCGCTTGGGACCCGGCGCTGCCGGATCGTTCGGGCGAGTGCTGCCGTAGCTCAGTGGTAGAGCGCATCCTTGGTAAGGCTGAGGTCGTGAGTTCAATCCTCACCGGCAGCACCATTTTCCCGAAAATCGAAATGGAAGATCCCACCCCCTTGGGGGGAGAGCCGGTCAGCGGCGGACGATCTCGCCGTCTTCCTTGACGAATTCCGCCGGCGCGCGGTCGAGCAGCTCCAGCACCACTTCGGAAGGTCGGCACAGTCTGGTGCCCTTCGGCGTTGCCACGATCGGCCGGTTCACGAGAATCGGATGGGCGACCATCGCCTCAAGGAGGGTCTCTTCCGAAGTCGCGGGATCGAGCAGCCCCAGCTCGGCGGCCGGCGTGCCCTTCTCGCGCAGCACGTCGCGTGGCGTCGCGCCCATCGCCGCCAGCAGGCCGAGCAGTTGCGCGCGTTCCCAGCCGGCGGTGCGATATTCGACGACCTGCGGCGCATATCCCGCCGCCTCGATCATCGCGAGCGCGTTGCGCGAGGTGCCGCAATCGGGGTTGTGATAGATGGTGATCGGGAAACTGCCGGTCATCGCACGCACTCCTCTTCGTAAAGCCATGGGAATGTCGCCATCGCCGCGAGCGCGCCGGCAAGCTGCGCCGCGATGAACAACGGCACCGAATGCGGGGCGATGCCGGCAAAGGTGTCGGACAGGCTGCGGGCGATCGTCACGGCTGGATTCGCGAAGGAGGTCGACGCGGTGAACCAATAGGCGGAGACGATGTAGAGCCCGACGGCCATTGGCGTGAAATCCGGCCGGGTGCGCCGGGTCGCCAATATCGTGCCGATCAGGCCGAAGGTGGCGATGCATTCGGAAAGGCCCTGGGGAAAGCCGTCACGCGCCTTTCCGGACAGCTGCAGGATCGGTTCGGCGAACATCGCATGGGCCGCCCATGCGCCGAGGATCGCGCCCGCGAGCTGGGCAACGACGTAGAGCATCGCGATGCCCGCGCTGGTCTCGCGCAACAGCAGAGCCGCCAGGGTGACGACCGGATTGAAATGAGCGCCCGATATGGGGCCGAAAATATGGATGAGAACAATCAGCCCGGCACCGGTCGCAAGGGTGTTCCCGAGCAGCGCCACGGCCTGGTTCCCGCCCGCGAGCCGCTCGCCCATGATACCGGAGCCGATGACGATCGCGAGCAGCATGGCCGTGCCCATGCCCTCGGCAAGCAGGCGACGGCGCAGCTTCATGTGCAGCAATCGGTGCTCGCGGCGAGATCGCCCAGCGTGCCGCATATCTCCGGACGCCCCGCGCAGCAGTCGGCAACCAGGAAGCCAAGAAGCTGCCGCATGCCATCATAATCGGCGGAATAGATCACCGATCGGCCGTCCCGGCGCGATCCGATCAGCCCGGCATTGCTCAGGATCGTCAGATGCGTCGAAAGCGTATTGGGAAGTGCGCCGATCTCGCGCGCGATGTCGCCCGCGGCCATGCCATCCGCACCCGCCCGCACCAGCAGGCGGAATACGGCGAGCCGATTGGCATGGGCGAGGGCGGACAGTGCCTCAACGGCGACGGGCAACTGCATCAGCGGCACGCCCTGGCGGTCGGGATCACCTCATCCTCGCCATAGGCCGTCGCATCGCCATGGGTGAAGAACGTCTCCCAGCGCACCCCGGCCGTGTCCGTCACCCAGGACTTGTCGGATTTCGCGTAGCAGCAGGTGGTCGCTTCCTGGTCGAAGGTCGTGGCGCCGGCCGCTTTCAGCCGTCCCGCGAGCTCGCCCAGCGCATCGGCGCTATCGACCTGGATGCCCACATGATCGACGCCGGTGGCGCGGCTGCGCGCCGAGATCGCGAGGTTGACCCGCGGATCCTCGAGCATCCACTTGGCATAGTCGGCCTTCACCACCGTGGGCGGCGCATCGAACAGGGTGCCGTAAAAGGCAATTGCCTGATCGAGGTCGGGAACGCTGATGTGCAGGTGCAGGCGCTTCATGGCTGCGGTCTCCAATGGTTCGATATTTCGACTATTCCAGAAATATCGATTCGACAAGAGCCGCATCAGAAGGCGAACAGGTCTCCCATTCGCGGTTCGCGCTCCAGGAATTCCGTGATCGTGCCATAGACCGCATCGAGATCGGCATCCTCAATGCAATAGGGCGGCATCACATAGACGGTGTTGCCCAGCGGCCGCAGCAACACGCCGCGCTCCATCGCGAACGCCTTTAGCCGGGTGCCGACCGAATTGAGATAGGCCGATTCGCTGCCCCCGACCTCGGCGGCGACGATCGTACCCAGCCGGCGCGGATTGCGGATCAGCGCGTGGGTGGCGAGCCGGTCGAGCCGGTCCTGCTGGCGGTCGCCGAGATCGGCGATGCGGTCGAGCACCGGCTCCTCGCGCCAGATCGCCAGATTGGCGTTGGCGGCGGCGCAGGCGATCGGATTGGCGGTGTAGCTCGACGAGTGGAAGAACATCCGCGCGCGATCGTCGGACAGGTGCGCTTCGAAGATCGGTGCCGTTGCCATCGTCACTGCCAGCGGGATCGCGCCGCCGGTCAGCCCCTTGGACAGGCAGAGGATTTCGGGCACCACACCCGCCCGCTCGCAAGCGAGCAGCGCGCCGGTGCGCCCCCAACCGGTCATCACCTCGTCGGCGATGAAGAGGACGTCATGCGCCGCGCAGATCTTGCGCATCTCGGCGAGCAGGCTGGCCGAATAGAATTTCATGCCGCCCGCGCCAAGCACCAGTGGCTCGACCAGCAGCGCGGCCGGCTTCTCGCGGCACTGTGCTTCGAGCGCGTCGAGCACGGCCTGGCTCTGGCCCGGCTCGGGAAAGGGGATGGTCGCCACGTCGAACAGCAAGGGCTGATAGGGACGGTTGAACACGCCGCGCGCGCCGACCGACATGCCGCCGATCGTGTCGCCGTGATAGCCATGCTCCATCACGACGATGCGGTGGCGGGGCTCGCCGCGATTGTCCCAGAAGCCGAGCGCCATCTTCAGCGCGACTTCGACGCTGGTCGAGCCGCTGTCCGAATAGAACACATGCTGCAGCGGCTCGGGCGTGATCCGCACCAGCTCGGCGGCCAGCGTTTCGGCGGGCTCGTGGGTCCAGCCGGCGAAGATGATCTGGTCCATCCGCCCCGCCTCTTCGGCGATCGCCGCCATGATGCGTGGATGGCAATGCCCATGCGTCGTCACCCACCAGGACGAGATCGCATCGACGTAGCGGCCGCCGTCCGCCGTGTGCAGCGCCGCGCCTTCGGTGCGCACCACCTGCGGGATCGGCTCGCCCAGCCCGTGCTGGGTGAAGGGGTGCCAGACGGGCGACGTCATGCAGTGAAGTCCGAAAGGTCGAATGCCTCGGCAAAGGCGGCCTTGAGGGTGGCTGCGTCGAGCGGATCGAGGATCGGCAGGCGGCCAAGCCGGCGGACCTTGCCGATCGCCGCGATCGTCGCCTCGCTGTCTTCGTTCGCCTCGCCGACAAAGGCCACGCCCAGGATCGGCACGCCGCGCGACCGCAGCGCCTCGATCGACAGCAGGCTGTGGTTGATCGTCCCCAGGCTGGTCCGCGCGACCAGCACGGTCGGCAGCTGCCAGCGCGCGAACAGGTCCGCATAGAGCAGCTCGCGCGTCACCGGCACCAACACGCCGCCTGCGCCCTCGATCACCAGCGGATCGACGACCAGGGGATCGCGTGGTGGCGGGGTCAGCTTGTCCGGATCGATCACTACGCCGTCGATCTCGGCGGCGAGATGCGGCGAGCAGGGCGTGGTCAGGCGATAGGCTTCAGGAAGCACCACCGCTGCGGTCAGTGCGGCGATCCGCTCGCCGTCGCTGCCGCCGTCGAGCCCGCTCTGGATCGGCTTCCAGTAGCTCGCGCCCAGCGCCCCGGCCAGGCCAGCGGCGAAGATGGTCTTGCCGATATCGGTATCGGTACCGGTGACGACTATTCGCATTTGAGCTCTCCAAGTGCCCGGGCGAGCGCGGCGATATCGTTCTCGTCGACATTGAGCGTCAAGGAAATGCGCAGGCGGGACGTGCCCGCTGGGACAGTCGGCGGCCTGATGCCGCGCACATCGAAGCCCAGGCGCTGCAGCTCCGCCGCCATCGCCATGGTCCGTGCATCCTCGCCGATCACCAGCGGCAGGATCTGCGATCCCGTTGCCTGCACGCCCGCCGGCGCGAGCAGTGCTTCGGCGCGTGCGACCAGCGCATGCAGCCGATCCCGGCGCGCCGGTTCGGCGATCAGCTTCAGGGCTGCACTCACCGCCGCCGCCATCAGCGGGGAGGGCGCGGTCGAGAAGATGAAGGCCCGTCCGCGATTGACCAGGAAATCGCGCACTATTTGGGGCCCGCAGAGCAGCGCCCCCTCACAGCCCAGAGCCTTGCCGCAAGTGTGCAGCGTGATCAGGTTCTCGCGCCCGGCCAGCCCGGCGGCCAGCCCGCGCCCCCGGTCCCCGAACACGCCGGTCGCGTGCGCTTCGTCGACCACCAGGATGGCGCCATGCCGGTCGGCAAGCGCGGTGAGATCGGCGAGTGGCGCCTGGTCGCCGTCCATCGAATAAAGGCTCTCGACGGTGATCCATACGCGGCCGGTGCCACCGTCGTGCCGCCAGTCCAGGATCGCGTCTTCGAAGTCGCCGACGTCGTTATGCGCCGCGCTGCGTGCCTCGGCCCGGCTCAGCCGCATGCCTTCATGCGCGCTGGCATGGATCAGCGCGTCGTGCAGGATCAGGTCGCCGCGCTGGGGCAGCGTGGAGAGCAGGGCCGCATTGGCCGCATAGCCGGTCGAGAAATAGAGCGCGCTCTCCGCCCCGAAGAAGGCGGCGGCGTCCGCTTCAAGCTGCTCGTGCGCCGCATGGTTGCCGCGCAGCAGCCGCGATCCGCCAGATCCGATCGGCACGCCGGCATCCATCGCCGCGCGCACCGCATCCGTAAGTGCGGGATCGGCGGCCAGGCCGAGATAGTCGTTGGAGGAGAAATCCCGCCCGGCCCGCACGGCAAGCTGCCGGGCGCGGCTGCGCGCCGCCAGTTCGGAAAGGTCGCGTCGCTGGTCTTCGAAGAACGCCATTCCGGGCCCCATAGGCGCAACCGGGGCGATCGGCCAATGTCCGGCTTGTCCCTGCAGGATATTGGTGTATTATGCAATTAATACACATAGGAAAGATATTATGCAGCGCTCCTTCATCGGCGCGAGTGGTCGGCCCTTCGGAACGGTCGCCGCGCTGTTCTGCCTGTTGCTGACGGTCGCGCTGATCGTCCTCGGCGATGTCGCGCATGATCTCGCGGGTGGGGCGCAGCCCTTCTCGGCGATCGCACGCGGCAACCTCGAACCTGCCCGTGACTATTGGGGATTGCTCCTCGCTGTGGAGATCGTGCGCTGCGTGCTGGCCGGTGCGCTGCTGCTGGCGATGCTCACCTTGGCGGGGCCGATCGGCCCGCGCACGATCGGGCGCGATGCGGCGTTGCTCGCCGGGATCGCCGGCGTCTTTTGCCTTGTCGTCACCGCGCATTTCTCGATCGAGGCGGCTGCCCTGCTCGGCCAGGGTCGCGTATCGCCCCGCGGCGATCTGGTCGCCGCGCTCACCCTGCTCGGCCATGCCGGTGTAGCGCTCTGGGCGACGCTCACCGTGCGCGAGGCGCGCGCCGCGCGCAGCCTGCCTGCCTGGGTACAGCTTGCCGGGCTGCTCTTCGCGGGCCTTGCCATCATCTCCGGCTTCTCGCGCCCCTTCCTCGAATTCGCGGCGTTCGCCGGCATTCTCTGGTGGGCCGGCGTCTTCCTCACGCTCTATCGCCCGGAGGACAGAACCCTGCGCTGACGCCTTGCAACCGCGCGGCGTTTCCCCGATCACGCCGCCAAGCAAGGAGTAAGCCCCATGAAGACCCGCGCCGCCGTCGCCTTCGAAGCGAAGAAGCCCCTCGAAATCGTCGAGCTCGACCTCGAAGGCCCCAAGGCCGGCGAAGTGCTGGTCGAGATCATGGCGACCGGCATCTGCCATACCGACGCCTACACGCTGGACGGCTTCGACTCGGAAGGCATCTTCCCCTCGGTACTCGGCCATGAAGGCGCCGGCGTGGTCCGCGAAGTCGGCGCGGGCGTCACCAGCGTGAAGCCGGGCGACCATGTGATCCCGCTCTACACGCCGGAATGCCGCCAGTGTAAGTCGTGCCTCTCGGGCAAGACCAACCTGTGCACCGCGATCCGCGCCACCCAGGGCAAGGGCCTGATGCCGGACGGCACTACGCGGTTCAGCTACAAGGGCCAGCCGATCTACCATTATATGGGCTGCTCAACCTTCTCGAACTTCACCGTACTGCCCGAGATCGCCGTGGCGAAGATCCGCGAGGACGCGCCCTTCCAGAGCAGCTGCTATATCGGCTGCGGCGTAACGACCGGCGTCGGCGCGGTGATCAACACCGCCAAGGTCCAGGTCGGCGACAATGTCGTGATCTTCGGCCTGGGCGGCATCGGCCTGAACGTGATCCAGGGCGCGCGGCTCGCCGGCGCGAACAAGATCATCGGCGTCGACATCAACCCCGATCGCGAGGAATGGGGCCGCCGCTTCGGCATGACCGACTTCCTCAATTCCAAGGGCATGAGCCGCGAGGATGTGGTCGCGATGATCGTCGCGATGACCGATGGCGGCGCCGACTATACTTTCGACGCCACCGGCAACACCGAAGTGATGCGTATCGCGCTGGAAGCCTGCCATCGCGGCTGGGGCACCAGCATCATCATCGGCGTGGCCGAGGCGGGCAAGGAAATCAGCACCCGCCCGTTCCAGCTGGTGACGGGCCGCAACTGGCGCGGCACCGCGTTCGGCGGCGCCAAGGGCCGCACCGACGTGCCCAAGATCGTTGACATGTACATGACGGGCAAGATCGAGATCGACCCGATGATCACCCACGTCATGGGCCTGGAGGACATCAACAAGGGCTTCGACCTGATGCATGCGGGCGAGAGCATCCGCAGCGTGGTGGTCTTCTAAGCGAAGGGAGCGGGACATGTTCAGCCATGTGATGGTCGGCAGCAACGATATAGAGCGGTCCAAGGCGTTCTATGACGCGCTGCTCGGCACGCTCGGCGTCGGCGAGCCGTTCCGGCACGTCAACGCCACCGGCCAGACCCGGTTGTTCTACCGGCATGACGGCGGCAGTTTCTGCGTCAGCGAGCCGATCGACGGCGAGCCGGCGACCTGCGCAAACGGCGCGACGATCGGCTTCAAATGCGCTTCGGCCGAGCAGGCGGCGGCGTTCCATGCCGCCGGCCTCGCGCACGGCGGCACCGCGATCGAGGATCCGCCCGGCGTGCGCGAGGGTGGATCGCTCGGCTCGATGTACCTCGCCTATCTGCGCGACCCCGACGGCAACAAGCTCTGCGCCATGTGGCGCGTTCCGGCGTGAGCGACGTCGTCAATCTCGAGGCGAAGTTCGCCACCTTCACCGAGCATTGGGCGCCGCGCCTCGTCGCCAGCTACAACGGCAACGACATCCGCATCGTGAAGGTGGAGGGCGAGTTCGTCTGGCATGCGCATGACGACACCGACGACTTCTTCCTGGTGCTCGACGGCGTGCTCGACATCGAGCTGCGGGACCGCACGGTCACGCTTGGCCCGGGCGAGCTCTATGTCGTGCCGCGCGGCGTCGAGCATCGCCCGGTCGCCCGCCACGGCGAGGTGCGGATGATCAACATCGAGCCCGGCGGCACCAACAATCTCGGCGAAGACTCGCCGCAACGCCCGGTCGTGACCGCATGATCGAGACGCTCAGCACGAACCGCTCGCATGGCGGCACCCAAGGGGTGTACCGCCATGCCTCCGCCGCCACCGGCACCGACATGACCTTCTCGGTCTTCGTCCCCGAGTCCGCGCCGGGTGCCAGGTTGCCGGTGCTGTGGTTCCTCTCGGGCCTCACCTGCACCCACGCCAATGTCACCGAAAAGGGCGAGTATCGCGCGGCCTGTGCCGAGCACGGCGTGATCCTGGTCGCGCCCGACACGAGCCCGCGCGGCGAGGGCGTGCCCAATGACGAGGCCTATGATTTCGGCCAGGGCGCCGGCTTCTATGTCGATGCGACCGAGGCGCCCTGGGCGGCGCACTTCCAGATGCGGTCGTACATCGAGCAGGAACTGCCCGCGCTGATCGAAGCCGAATTCCCGGCGGACATGGATCGCCAGGGCATCACCGGCCATTCGATGGGCGGCCATGGCGCGCTGACCATCGCGCTGCGCAATCCGGCGCGCTTCCGCTCGGTCTCGGCATTCTCGCCGATCGTCGCACCCAGCCAGGTGCCCTGGGGCGAGAAGGCGCTGGCCGGCTATCTCGGCGCCGATCGTGCGGCATGGCGCCGGCATGACGCCGTCGCGCTGATCGAGGATGGCGCGCGCGTTCCCGAGCTGCTCGTCGATACCGGCACCGCCGACCAGTTCCTGGAGGTCCAGCTCAAGCCCGAGTTGCTCGAAGCCGCCTGCCGCGATGCCGGCATCGCGCTCACCCAGCGGCTCCAGCCGGGCTATGACCATAGCTATTATTTCGTCTCCACCTTCCTCGGCGATCATGTCGCCTGGCACGCCGAGAGGCTGAAGGCATGAAGTTCGACGTCCTGATCGTCGGCGCCGGCCATGGCGGCGCCCAGGCCGCGATCGCGCTCCGCCAGAACAAGTTCGAGGGCAGCATCGCGCTGCTCGGCGACGAGCCCGAACTGCCGTACGAGCGCCCACCGCTCTCCAAGGAATATCTGTCGGGCGAGAAGGCGTTCGAGCGGCTGCTGATCCGCAACGCCGCCTTCTGGGAAGAGCGCCAGGTAACGATGCTGCCGAACCGCACCGTCACCGCGGTCGATCCCGTCGCGCACAATGTCACCGCGAACGGCGAGACGATCGAATATGGCCAACTGGTCTGGGCGACCGGCGGCAAGCCGCGCCGGCTGTCCTGCGATGGCCATGACCTTTCGGGCATCCACACCGTCCGCAACCGCGCCGATGTCGACCAGATGATGGCCGAGCTGGACGGCGTCACCCGCGTCGCCGTGGTCGGTGGCGGCTATATCGGGCTGGAGGCGGCGGCCGTGCTCGCCAAGCTCGGCAAGCAGGTGACCGTGCTGGAAGCGCAGGACCGCGTTCTCGCCCGCGTTGCCGGCGAACCGCTGTCGCGCTTCTTCGAGGCCGAGCATCGCGCGCATGGCGTCGATATCCGCCTCGGTGTCCAGGTCGATGCGATCGAGGGTGACGCCAAGGTCAGCGGCGTCCGCTTGGCGGGCGGCGAGGTCATCCCGGCCGACATGGCGATTATCGGCATCGGCATCGTCCCAGCGGTTGAGCCCTTGCTCGCCGCCGGCGCAGCAGGCGGCAACGGCGTGCTGGTCGATGACCAGTCGCGCACCAGCCTGGCCGACATTTTCGCGATCGGCGACTGCGCGCTGCATGTGAACCGCTATGCCGCGGACAGCGCGATCCGGCTCGAGTCGGTACAGAACGCCAATGACCAGGCGACTGTTGCCGCCAAGACGATCTGCGGAGTCGAGGCGGGCTATGACGCCGTCCCCTGGTTCTGGTCGAACCAGTACGACCTCAAGCTCCAGACCGTCGGCATCTCGGCCGGGCATGATTCGATCGTGGTGCGCGGCGATCCCGCCACGCGCGGCTTCTCGCTGATCTACCTCCGTGATGGCCGGGTGATCGCGCTCGACTGCGTCAATGCGGTCAAGGACTATGTCCAGGGCCGCAAGCTGGTGGTGGAGGGGCTTGCCCTCGATTCCGCCGCGCTCGCCGACACCAGCGTTCCGCTCAAGGAACTCGCCGCCAGCATATCCTGACAAAATGTCAGGTCTTGTTGACAACGTCATTCGACTCGCTATGTAAGGTTTGCCTGACAGAAAGTCAGGACATGGGGACAGCAACAGGATGCGAAATCGCCTGAAAGTGCTGCGCGCCGAACGCGACTGGAGCCAGGCGGAGCTTGGCGGTCGGCTTGGCGTGTCGCGACAGGCGGTGAACGCGATCGAGACGGGCAAGCACGATCCATCGTTGCCGCTTGCCTTCAAGGTCGCACGCCTGTTCGCCATGCCCATCGAGGAGATATTTTTCGATGACGAGTCGGGGGATGACTGAAGGTCCGGGGGAACGCGCCGAGCGGTTGCGCGCACGCCGCTACTGGGCCGTCAGCCTTGTCTTCGGGCTGATGGGTGCCGGGGTGGGCGCGACGCTTGGCTATCTCGGAGACAATGACGCACGCAGCCTGTCGGCAAGCTGGGCAGTGGGTGTCACGCTGCTCTATGCGATCTGCCTGCCGCTCGGCAGCTGGCTGTTCCTGCGCCAGACCGATGAAGTCGATCTCCGCGACAACCTGATCGGCTGCACCGCCGGCATCTATTTCTACACAATGCTGTATCCGGGCTGGTATTTTCTCTGGAAGGGCGGGCTCGTCCCCGAACCCGATCACCAGCTCCTTTTCATCGGCACCATGGCCGTCGTGGTTGCCGTCTATTTCTGGAAGAGGCTCCGGCCCTGACGGGCCGTACAATTGGAGTATTCGAGATGATGAAGAAGCTGCTCAAGAGTTTTGCGGCTCCCATGGCGCTGCTCGCGCTTCCCGCGGCCGCTTATGCCCAGACCGCGCCTGCCCCGGCCGCTGCCGCCACCAAGGATGCCGATCCGGCGCTCTGGGTAGTCAAGGATGCCGATACCACCATCTATCTGTTCGGCACCGTCCATGTCCTTAAGCCGGGCCTGAGCTGGTTCGACGAAGCCGTGAAGGCGGCATTCGACAAGAGCGATACGATCGCGCTTGAGATGATCATGCCAGAGCCGGCGGCGGCGCAGGCCGCTGTTCTGAGCAAGGCAATGGCGCCGGCTGGCGATCCTGCACTCACCGTCAAGCTGCCCGAGGCAAGCCGCGCACCCTATGCCGCCGCTCTCACCAGCCTCGGTATGCCCGCCACTGCGCTGGATCGCTTCGAGCCGTGGTTCGCCGCGATGACGCTGTCCACGGCTTCGCTTCCGAAGCTTGGTTATGATCCCAATAGCGGTGTCGAGATGACACTTACCGCCGCTGCCAAGACCGCCAACAAGGAACTGATCGGCCTCGAGACGTTCGAGCAACAGATCGGCTTCTTCGATACGCTGCCCCAGGACACCCAGGTCAAGTTTCTGGCCAACACGGTCAAGGAATTCGACAATGTCGGTCCGCTGCTCGACAAGATGGTCGCACAGTGGAGCGCCGGCAATCCCGATGCGCTCGGCGCAACGATGAACGAGGAAATGCGCAAGACGCCGGAGGTCGGCAAGGTCCTGCTCAGCGATCGCAACGCCCGCTGGGCCGACTGGATCAGCGCGCGCATGGCCAAGCCGGGCACCGTGTTCATCGCAGTTGGCGCCGGGCATCTCGCGGGGCCGGACAGCGTCCAGGCCTATCTCGCCAAGCACAATCTCAAGGCCGAGCGCATCCAATATTGATTGCCCCTATATTGATGTGACGCCATGGGCCGGGCAGGGGAGTGCGAAGCGCATCCCTGCCCGGAGTTCGTCATGGCAAAGCCCCGTCCTTTCCTCGGCCTGCTCGCCGGCGTCGCAGCCGGCCTCGTCGCTTCGGCGGCGATGGCTGCTTTCCAGCATCAGGCGGAGAAGCTGCTGCCGGAGGATGGAAAGGACGAGGACCCCGCCACGGTGAAGGCCGCCGACAAGGCGAGCGAGGCGATCCTCGATGCTCCGGTGCCCGAGCAATATCGCGAGCAGGCGGGCCTGGCGGTCCACTACATCACCGGCGCGGTGCTTGGCGGCATCTACGGCGTGATCACCGAATACAAGCCCGAGGCGAGCGCGGGCTTCGGCGGCGCCTATGGCATCGCCACCAGCGCGCTGCTCGATGAAGGCGTGGTCCCCGCCGCCGGCCTGGCGCCGGGTCCGGACGATACGCCGCTGGTCCAGCACGCCTATGGCGCGGCTTCGCACCTGGTCTATGGCATCGTGCTCGAAGGCGTGCGCTGGTTGATCGCGGGCAAGCGGTAGGGGCTGGTTCGAAGCGACCTAGTTCCCCGGCGAAAGCCGGGGCCCAGGGTTTCTCTGCTGTCTCGCCTGTTGCCCTGGGCCCCGGGCTTCGCCGGGGAAGCATCCAGTATTAGCCGCTAGCTTAGAACAACGTGTCCTGCGCCGGCAGCGACTGGCGGATCTGGCCGCCGCTATGGCGTCGCGCCAGCTCGGTCTGCGCGGTGAAGCGTATGTCCTCGTCGCGGTCGGTCAGGAAGGTGGCAAGCGAGTCGTCGTCGATCTCGGTCCATTCCTTGCCGCGATCGGGGCCGTAGCGCACGCGTGGCAGCAGCCCCGGCGCCTTGGACCATTCGATCAGCTGCTCGACGCTCGTCTGGTTGAGCATGTCGCGCAGATGGTGCGCGGTCACATAGGCGTCGGGAAAGGCGCGGTGCGCGGGCAGGCCGCGCGCATGCTCCAGCCCCTCGGGGTTGCGCCAGTAGCGCAGGAACTGGTTCGAGAAGCCGCCGCTGTCGGGCCAGAGCCGCATCGCGCACTTCCAGGTGCAGATCCAGTCGGCGCCGCGGGTGAGCGCGGGGGTGCAGAACTGCTCCTCGAAGGTCGCGCGATGTGCCGCAAGGGCGAGGCGGCGCGGCCAGGGATCGAGGATAGGCCGGGCGACGTCGTGCCACCACGGCGCGTCGGCGACGTCCTCGTCGCGGATATGGTGGATCGCCATGGTCAGCGGCGGGATCGGCCGGCCCGGATTGACCATCCGGTTGCCGCCCTCGCCGTACAGCTCCCAGCGCCCGTCCTTGCCCAGTGCGACGTCCTGCCAGCCGATCTCGATCACGGCGTGCGCGGGCGGCTTGTCGCCGGTGGTCTCGAGATCGATGACGCGGATGATGGGCGGGTAGGATGACGCCATGAGGGCGCATGTGGGGGCAGCCGCGCCGAATTGCGAGTCAAAACGATAAGCCCCTCCCGGTGGGGAGGGGCTTTCGAAGGATCAGTGCCCCACGGTCTCGCCGCGCACGACGCCGCTCTTGCCGAGCTGGTCGTCGATCTGGGCGAGCAAGCGGTCGAGCCCGGCCTGGTCCTTGGCTTCTGCGCGGGCGACGAGCACGTCCTGGGTGTTCGAGGCGCGCAGCAGCCACCAGCCATCGGCGGTGTTCACCCGGGCGCCGTCGGTGCGGTTGACGTCGGCACCCTCGGCCTCGAGCCGGTCGAGCACTTCGTCGACCACCGCGAACTTGCGGCTCTCATCGACCTGGAAGCGCATTTCGGGCGTGTTGACCAGCTTCGGCATCTCGTCCTTGAGCTGGGTCAGCGACTTGCCGATCACATGCACCGCCTGGATCAGCCGGATCGCGGCGTACTGGGCGTCGTCGAAGCCGTAATAGTCCTGGGCGAAGAAGATGTGGCCGCTCATCTCGCCGGCGAGCGGCGCATGGGTTTCCTTCATCTTGGTCTTCACCAGGCTGTGCCCGGTCTTCCACATCAGCGGCTTGCCGCCGAGCTCCGCGACTCGGTCGAACAGCATCTGGCTGGCCTTCACGTCGGCGATGATCGTCGCGCCCGGCTCCACGCGGAGCACAGGTTCAGCCAGAATGGACAGAAGCTGATCGCCCCAGATCACACGGCCTTGCCCGTCGATCGCGCCCAGCCGGTCGCCATCGCCGTCGAAAGCCAGTCCGAAATCGAGCTGCTTCTCGGCGACGAGCTTCTTCAGATCGGCGAGGTTCTTCTCCTCGGTGGGATCGGGATGATGATTGGGGAAGTGACCATCCACATCGGTGAACAACGTGTGGTGCTCACCGGGCAGCAGCTTCACCAGTTTCTCGATCACCGGGCCGGCGGCGCCATTGCCCGTATCCCATCCGACGCGATAGGCGCCGCCGGCATAGCCCGCGATCAGCCGGCTGACATAGAGGTCCTCGACATCGGCATCGGTCACCGTCTCGGTGCCGTCGCCCTCGTCCCAATCGCCTTCCGCCGCCATCTTGCCGAGCAGCTGGATCTTCTCGCCGAAGAAGCTCGAATGCTGAAACACCATCTTGAAGCCATTGTAATGGCCGGGATTGTGGCTGCCGGTTATCTGGATGCCGCCATCCACTTCCAGCGTGGCTTCGGCATAATATAGCATCGGGGTCGGCCCCATGCCGGTGCGCACCACCGAGCAGCCCGAGGCGGTCAGGCCCTCGATCAGCGCCGCTTCCAGGGCGGGGGAGGAAAGCCGGCCGTCGCGGCCCACCGCGACGCGGGTGCCGCCCGCGCGGCGCAGCAGCGTCGCGAAGCCGCGGCCGATCGCGCGCGCGTCGTCGGGGCCGAGGGTCTCTCCCACGATCCCGCGAATGTCGTACTCGCGCAGCGAAGTGGGGTCGAAACGGTGCGTCATGATGCCTCCCGGGGAAATGCTGCCCGCCTAATCCGCGAGGATGCGGGAAAGTTCAATGCGGCAGTGCAACAAGTGGACTTCCAAAGCCTTCGTCCCGGCGAAAGCTCAGCCCTGGCGCCGCAGCAGCGTGTCACGGGCCGAGTTGATCCGGCGGGTCAGCTCGGCCGAGCCGCCCTTGTCCGGGTGCACCGCGCTGACCAGCCGGCGATGCGCCGAGCGGATCGCGTCCTCGTCGGCATCCGCGCCCACGCCCAGGATCGCGCGTGCCTCGTCCTCGGGCATGCGCGGGCCCTTGGAGCGCGGCTTCAGCACGAGCGAGTAAAGCGCGTAGAGGATCGCCGCGGCGATAAGGAGCTTGAAGATCATCAGGCGAACAGCGGCATGGTGACTTCGGGCAGCGCCAGCCCGGCCATCATCTCGCGCAACTCCTGCCGCGCGGCGACATGCGCCAGGCCCATCTCGCCGAAATCGCGGCTGTCGAGCATGGTCAGTCCCTGGGGGAACAGCTCGCGATAGATCACGCGCTCGGACAGGCCCGAGATCACCCGGAAGCCGACGCGCTTGGAAAGCTGGTCGATCGCCTCCGACACGCGCTTCATGTTGCGCGCCTCGATATGCTGCATGCGGTTCCTGAGGACGACCCAGTCGATCGTCTCGCCGTCGGCCTTGGCGCGTCGCTTGCGCGATTCCCAGATCAGCTCGGAATAGAAGCTGGGGCGCACCACCTTGAACGTGTCGGGGTCGACCTGGCCGATCAGGTCGAAATCGACGAAGCTGTCGTTCATCGGCGTGACCAGCGTGTCGGCGTTGGTGACGGCGATGCGCGCGAACTTGTCGTCGCGGCCCGGCGTGTCGATCACCAGGAAGTCGGCATTCTCGCCGAGCTTGTCGAGCGCCTCGGAGAAATAGGCCATGCTCTCGCCGTCATGCGTATCGTAGACCGGCATCGGCAGGGGTTTGCCCATCCGCTTGGCCGTCGCCCCGCGATTGTCGAGATAGCGGCCCATGGTCCGCTGGCGATGGTCCAGATCGAAACAGGCGACGCGCGCGCCCTTGGACGCAAGCGCGATTGCGGTGTGCACCGCCGTGGTGGACTTTCCGGTGCCGCCCTTCTCATTTGCGAACACCAGAACGTGCAGCCGCTTCGACCCTTCGCTCAACGTCTCAACATCCTTGTATTGATCGATCGGCCTGCCCCCCATAGAAGGCCGCGCTTCCGTCTTATCGAAAGTGTTAACGCGTGCAAACAGTCCGTCAGCTCGAAGCCCTTCGCGAAGCGGTCTCCGCCTATCGCCAGGCCGGCGAGCGCATCGCCCTCGTGCCCACCATGGGCGCGCTGCATGACGGGCATATGGCGCTGGTCGAGGCGGCCAAGCGCACCGCGCACCGCGTGATCGTCTCGATCTTCGTCAATCCGAAGCAGTTCGGGCCGAACGAGGACCTGGCGAAATACCCGCGCAAGGAAGCCGCGGACTCGCGCATGCTCACCAATGCCGGCGTCGACGTGCTGTGGATGCCGCCGGTCGAGGTCGTCTATCCCGAGGGCTTCGCCACCAATGTCTCGGTCTCGGGCGTCAGCGAAGTGCTGGAGGGTGCGCACCGCCCCGGCCATTTCGACGGCGTCGCCACGGTGGTCTCCAAGCTGTTCAACCAGGTCCAGCCCGATGTCGCGCTGTTCGGCGAGAAGGACTGGCAGCAGCTCGCGGTGATCCGCCGCATGACCGCCGACCTCAACCTGCCAATCGAGATCCAGTCGGTCGTCACCCAGCGTGACGACGACGGCCTGGCGCTGTCGTCGCGCAATGCCTTCCTGATGCCCGAGGATCGCGCCAAGGCGGTTGCCCTGCCGCGCGCGCTCGGTGCCGCTGCCAAGACCATCGTCGATGGCGGCGAGGTCGAGGCGGCGCTGGCCCAGGCGCGCGACACGCTCGCCGCCGCCGGCTTCGATGTTGACTATGTCGCGCTCGCCGATGCGGGGACCCTGGAGACGGTCGGCGCCTATGAGGCGGGGCGTCCGCTGCGCCTGCTCGCGGCGGCCCGGATCGGCAGCACCCGGCTCATCGATAATATCGCGCTACCCGAATAGTACGGACCTGAACAATTACGGTTAACGCTGTTAACCATTTGTTTCGGATTTGGCTGCCAAACCCCAAGCCACCACGAATGGGTGTGGAACAGGGGTAAGCGACATGGGCAGCAGCCTGAAGAGTGCGCGTTTCCTTATCGAGAGCCGGCTGCGCGACGCGGCCCGCGGCGATGCCAACGCGTGTTATGATCTGGGTATGGTCTATTCGAGCGGCGCCGACGGCGTCGGCGTCGATCTGATCGAGGCCCATAAATGGTTCAACATCGCAGCCGTCACCGGTGACAGCCGCGCGCAGGAATGCCGCGCGGAGATCGCCGAGGACATGACGGCCCGCGAGATCATCGAAGCGCAGAAGGCCGCCCGCGCCTGGCTCCGCGGCTTCGAGGTACGCGCGGCCTGATTTAAGTCGGCACACGACAACCTGCGGCTCCCCGGCGAAAGCCGGGGCCCTGGGTTTCTCTTTCGATCGGCCTGTGGCCCTGGGCCCCGGCCTTCGCCGGGGATCAGCTCCTTGTCCCACCACCGTCATCCCGGCGAAAGCGGGGGATCAGGCGATGGCGGGAATAGAGCCGCACGAGATCCCGGCTTTCGCCGGGATGACGGCCATTATTCCGCGGTCTTCTTTGCAGCCGGCTTCTTCGCCGCTGCCTTTTTCGGTGCCGCCGCCTTCTTGGCCGGAGCCTTTTTCGGCGCGGCCTTTTTCTTGCCCTTGCCCTTGGCTGGACCCGCCGCGGCGCGGGCATCGATCAGCTGGGCGGCTTCCTCGAGCGTCAGCTGGTCCTTGTCGATCGACTTGGGCAGCGTGGCATTGGTCTCGCCGTCGGTGACGTAGGCGCCGTAGCGGCCGTCCATCAGCTTGATCTCGGCCTCGGTACGCGGATGCTTGCCGAGCACCTTGAGCGGCTCGCGGCTCGCACCGCGTGCCGGCCGCCCGGCATTGTTCGCCGCTTCGGCCAGCTTGACCACCGCGGCGTTCATGCCGGTCTCGAACACTTCCATCGTGCCCTGCAGGCGGGCGTATTTCCCGTCATGCGCCAGATACGGCCCATAGCGGCCGATCGACGCGGTGATCGGCTTGCCCGTCTCCGGATGGTCGCCGATCACGCGCGGCAGCTTGAGCAGCTTCAGCGCCAGCTCCAGGTCGAGCTCGACGTCCTTGGGGATCGATGCGCGCGCCGCTTCCTTGCCTTCGCCCAGCTGGATGTACGGCCCGAACCGGCCGGACTTGCGCTCGACGTTCAGGCCCGTGTCCGGATCCTGGCCCAGCACTTCCGGCCCGCTGTCCTCGCCGCTCTCGCCGCCCGGCTGGGCAAAGCGCCGCGTGTATTTGCACTCGGGATAGTTGGAGCAGGCGATGAACGCGCCGAACTTGCCGCCGCGCAGCGCCAGTCGCCCATTGCCGCAGTTCGGGCACAGGCGCGGATCGCTGCCGTCCGCCTTTTCCGGGAACAGATAGGGCGCGAGGAATTCGTCCAGAGCAGCCGTGATGTCCGACGGCTTCTGCTCCATCACATCGGCCGTGCGCGGCTTGAAGTCCTTCCAGAACGCCTCAAGCACCGCCTGCCACTGGGCGCGGCCGCCCGACACGTCGTCCAGCTCCTCCTCCAGCTCGGCGGTGAAGTCATAGTTGACGTATTTCTGGAAGAAGCGCTCGAGGAACGCCGTCAGCAGCCGCCCGCTCTCCTCGGCGAAGAAGCGGTTCTTCTCGAGGCGGACATAGGCGCGATCCTTGAGCACCTGGATGACCGAGGCGTAGGTCGAAGGGCGGCCGATGCCGAGCTCTTCCATTCGCTTGACCAGCGACGCTTCGGAGAAGCGGGGCGGCGGCTGGGTGAAGTGCTGCTCGGCGTTGACCGCCTTCTTGGCTGGCGTCGCGCCTTCGCTCATCCGCGGCAGGCGGCGCGAATCCTCGTCGCCTTCGTCGTCACGGCCTTCCTCGTACAGCGCGAGATAGCCGGGGAAGATCACCACCTGGCCGGTGGCGCGCAGCCCGTGCTGGCTGGTCGCGTCCTCCAGGTCAATCGTCGTGCGCTCCATCCGGGCCGAGGCCATCTGGCTGGCGAGCGCGCGCTTCCAGATCAGGTCGTACAGCTTGGCATGGTCGCCCGAGCCCGTGCGGTCCTTGCTGAAATCGGTCGGCCGGATCGCTTCGTGCGCTTCCTGGGCGTTCTTCGCCTTGGCGGTGTAGATGCGCGGCTTGTCGGGCACATAGCTGCCGTCATAGCGCGCCGCCACGGCCTTGCGGGCGTCCTGGATCGCGCTCGGGTCCATCTGGACGCCGTCGGTACGCATATAGGTGATCGCGCCGTCCTCGTAGAGGCCCTGGGCGATCCGCATGGTGTGGCTGGCCGAGAAGCCCAGCTTGCGCGCGGCCTCCTGCTGCAGCGTCGACGTGGTGAACGGTGCGGCCGGGTTGCGCATCGCCGGCTTGGTCTCGACCGAGACCACGGTGAAGCGGCCTTCCTCGACGGCCTTCTTCGCCGCCTCGGCAGTCTTGCCGTCGCCGATCGAAAGCCGGTCGAGCTTGTCGCCCTTGTACTTGACCAGGCGGGCCTGGAACGGCGTGCCGTCCTGCTCCATGTCGGCGGTGACCGACCAATATTCCTGCGGCTTGAACCCTTCGATCTCGCGCTCGCGATCGACGATGATGCGCAGCGCCACCGACTGGACGCGGCCGGCCGACTTGGCGCCCGGCAGCTTGCGCCACAGCACCGGCGACAGGGTGAAGCCCACCAGATAATCCAGCGCGCGGCGGGCGCGATAGGCGTCGATCAGGTCGGTATCCAGCTCGCGCGGATGCGCCATCGCGGTCAGGATCGCCGGCTTGGTGATCGCGTTGAAGGTGACGCGCTCCACTTCCTTGGGCAGCGCCTTCTTGTTCCGGAGCACTTCCTGGACGTGCCAGCTGATCGCCTCGCCTTCGCGATCAGGGTCGGTCGCGAGGATCAGGCGATCGGCCTTCTTCGCCTCGTCGGCAATTGCCTTCAGCTGCTTCGACTTGTCGGCATAGGTCTCCCATTCCATCGAGAACCCCTCCTCGGGATCGACGGAGCCGTCGCGCGCGGGCAAGTCGCGGACATGGCCATAGGAGGCGAGGACGCGATAGTCCTTGCCGAGATATTTCTCGATGGTCTTCGCCTTGGCGGGCGATTCTACGATGACGAGCTGCATGGGGGGTAAGCGGTCCTCACGTGTACGCGTGTAAGGTGGGGAGCGGCGACGGGGGCCGTCAACCCGGTTGATCTGGAACTTGGTAACGCTTCGCGGGTATCACTTCGGCACGTCCAGGGGGAGCCAAAGATTGCTCGACGAGACTGTTTCGCCGCCGCCGCGCAGCGGGCATCGCGGCTGGTGGATATTCGGAAGCATCCTCGTGCTCCTGCTGGCCAGCGTCGGTGGCGGGTATCTCTGGCTGCGTGCCAGGCTCGAAGGGAAGGTAGAGCCGCCGCCGCGCGCTTCCGATCAGGTCGAGGTACCGAAGCAGGTCTCCGCGATCGATGTGCCGCTCGACGTCCATGTCTCGGTGATCAGCCGCGCGATCGAGCAGGCGGTGCCGCGCACGCTCTGGTCGATCAACCAGCAGATCGACAAATGCGTGCCCGCCCAGCGGGTCAAGCTGTTCAAGGCGAAGATCAAGGTCAGCCCCGATCTCGGCTGCACCGTGGTCGGCACCGTCACTCGCTCCGCGATCCGCCTGCGCGGCGAGGGCAAGGACATCGTCGCCGATGTGCCGATCCGCGCCAATATCGCCGCGCGCCATGTCGGCGGCTTCCTCAAGGGCGAGACCGCGACCGGATCGGCAATGGTCCGCGCGCGCATCCGCTTGTCTGTCACCGACAATTGGCAGCCGCGCGCCACCGTCCGCCTCGCCTATAGCTGGACCACCCCGCCCGGCATCGATTTCCTCGGGCGCCGCATCACCTTCACCGACAAGGCCGACGAGAAGCTCGGCCCCATTGTCCGCGATCTCGAGCGCAAGCTGCCGCAGGAGATCGCGAAGGTGAACATCCGCGCCCGCGTCGCCGATGCCTGGCGGCAGAGCTTCACCTCGCTCGAGCTGAACGAGCAGAACCCGCCCGTCTGGATGCGGATCACGCCGCAGAAGCTTAGCTATGGCGGGTACAGCCTTTCCGGCAATCGCCTGCGCCTCAGCCTCGGTTTGTCGGCGCTTACCGAGACATTTGTCGGCCCGCGCCCCGAGGATCCGAATCCCTCCCCCTTGCCCCCGCTTGGCCACGACGCCGCCGGATCGAAGCTCGAATTCTTCATTCCGGTGATCGCCGATTACGCCCAGCTCGAGCCCGTGCTGAAAAAGGCGCTGGCCAAGCGCGCCGTCCGCCCGTTCGAGCTGCCAGGCATCGGTCCGGTGGTGGCGCGGTTCGACAAGGTCACCGGCTATGGCACCACCGGCGGCCGCATCGCGGTCGGCCTGACCATCGCCGCGCGCCCACAGAACAGCACCACCGAGACGCACGGCCTGGTCTGGCTCACCGCGGTGCCGGTCAACACGCCGGGCTCGCAGCGTGTCCATTTCGAGCAGCTGGCGGTGAACGGCGATACCGACGGGATCGGCGGCGACCTGCTCGTCCGCCTTGTCCAGGCGCCGGCGGTGTCCGAGGTTCTGGCCGGCGAGCTCACCCAGAACTTCACCCGTGACTTCGAGAAGCTGCTCGGCAAGGTCCGCCGCGCGATCGTCCGCAAGCGCGCCGGCGACTTTCTGATTCGCGCCGACATCGCCGATGTCCGCACCGGCGCGATCAAGGCCAGCGGGCAGGGGCTCTACCTGCCCGTCTGGGCCTCTGGGACCGCGCGAGTGGAGTATGTCGGCCGTTAGGCCAGCATCTTCGCCCGAACCGCATCGATATCCGCCGCCGAGTGGCGCTCGGGCACCCGCTGGTCCTCGGGCCCACTGCCGCGATTGACCAGCCGCCCGCGCTGCACTGCCTCGCGTTCGCCCACTTCGGCGGCCCAGCGGTTGAAATGCGCATACTCGCCGATGTTGAGGAATTCGGCGGCACCCGCATAGGCATCGCCGCGCGCCACGCCGCCATACCAGGGCCAGATCGCGATGTCGGCGATCGTATATTCGTCGCCGACCATGAACTTGTTCTTCGCCAGGTGTGTGTCGAGCACGTGCAGCTGGCGCTTCACTTCCATCGCATAGCGATCGATCGCGTACTGGATCTTGAACGGCGCATAGGCGAAGAAATGGCCGAAGCCGCCGCCCAGGAACGGCGCCGAGCCCATCTGCCACATCAGCCAGCTCATCGTCGCCGCGCGCCTGGCCGGGTCGGTCGGCAGGAACGCACCGAACTTCTCGGCCAGATAGACCAGGATCGCGCCGCTCTCGAACACGCTGATCGACGGGTCCACCGAATGATCGACCATCGCGGGGATCTTCGAGTTCGGATTGATCCCGACAAACCCGCTGCCGAACTGGTCGCCCTCGCCGATATTGATCTTCCAGGCGTCATATTCGGCGCCCGCATGGCCGGCGGCGAGCAGCTCCTCGAGCATGATCGTCACCTTCTGGCCGTTGGGCGTGCCGAGCGAATAGAGCTGGATCGGATGTTCGCCGACCGGCAGCACCTTCTCATGGGTCGCGCCCGAGACCGGCCGGTTTATGCTGGCAAAGGCGCCGCCATTGCCGGCTTCCCAAACCCAGACCTTGGGCGGGACATAGCCGGCGGGCTGGTTGTTGGCGGGATCGGGTGCGTCGGCCATGTCGGGCTCCTTGGGGAGAGGTTGCCGCGGCGATGTAGGAACGGTCCCGAAACTTGCTAGGGCGAAATCAGCGCGGTTCCGACAGGGCGAGCATTACGAAGAACAAGGCGCCCACGGATGCGTTCAGGACCCATGCGAAAATGCCGGACCAGAACAGGATCGGCCGCTCCCGCCGGCCATAGCGCTGCCCACGGTTGTGAACTGCGCCGCGACGCAGGGAGACGATGGTCTCGCGTACGAAAAAGCCCGTGAACACGAGCAGCAAGGCGAAAGCCACATAGATCATGCGGAAATCAGGCTGACGCGCCCGCCGCCGTGCCGCTCCAGCCGCCCGCCCAGCTCCAGTTCGAGCAGGACGGTCTGCACCACCGCCGGGGCCAACCCCGATTGCCGGATCAGCTCGTCCACGCTCACCGCCACCGGCCCGAGCAGCCCTGCCACCACGCGCCGGTCCGCATCGCTTGCGTCCTCGGGCGGCGGACCCTGCCAGCCGCTGGCCGGAGCCCGCACCGCGCGCGGATCTATCGGGCGGACCATCTCGAGGATGTCGTCCACGCCCTGCACCAGAGTCGCGCCCTCGCGGATCAGCAGGTTGCAGCCTTGCGCCCGCGGGTCGAGCGGCGAGCCGGGGACGGCCATCACGTCGCGCCCCGCCTCGGCCGCGATCCGCGCGGTGATCAGCGAGCCCGATCGCGGTGCCGCCTCCACCACCACCGTGCCCAGCGCCAGCCCGGCGATGATCCGGTTGCGCGAGGGGAAGAAGCGGGCCAGCGGCTCGGTGCCCGGCGGCTGCTCGGCCAGCAGCAGCCCGTCGCGCGCCACCCGTTCCTGCAGCTCGGCATTTTCGGGCGGAAAGGCGATGTCGATCCCGCTGGCGATCACGCCGACGGTGCCACCGCCCAGCGATCCGATATGCGCGGCCGTGTCGATCCCGCGCGCCAGCCCGGAGACCACCGTCACCCCTGCCTCGGCCAGTCCCAGCGCGATCTGCCGGGCGAAGCGGCAGGCGGCGGCGGAGGCATTGCGCGCACCGACGATCGCCACCGCCGGCCGATCGAGCAGCGCCAGCCGCCCGCGCAGGATCAGCGCCGGCGGGGCGCTGTCGAGCTCGGCGAGCAGCGGTGGATAGTCGTCCTCGCCCAGGAACAGGTAGCGGGCGCAGAGCTTCTCGACCGTCGCGATCTCGCGCCGCACCGCGCCCGCATCGGCGATCACCGGCGCGCGCCCACCGCCCCGGGCGGCAAGCGTCGGCAAGGCATCGAGCGCCGCCTCGGCATTGCCGAAGCGGGCGATCAGCTGGCGATAGGTAACCGGGCCGATATTGGCGGAGCGCAGCAGCCTGAGCTGTGCCTCGCGCCTGTCAGGCACTTTTCTTGCTGCCGCCGACGCGCGGTTCGGTGCCGTTGAGCAGCCGGTCGATATTGGCGCGGTGCTTCCACAGCACGATCATTGCCAGCGCGAGCAGCATCAGCACCAGGTCGATCCGCCCGAAGAACGCCGCGCTCACCGGCGCGCTGATCGCCGCGCTCATGCCGGCGAGCGAGGAGATGCGCAGCGCCGCCAGCAGCCCGAGCCACACCGCCGCGAAGACGATGCCCGAGGGCCAGTGGAGCGCGAGCACGACGCCCATCATCGTCGCCACGCCCTTGCCGCCGTTGAACTTGAGCCAGACGGGGTAGCAATGGCCGATGAACGCGGCCAGGCCGCCCAGCACGCCGCCACCGGGGATCAGCGCGCCTGCGATCAGCACCGCCGCCGCGCCCTTGGCCAGGTCGAGCAGCAGCGTCGCCGCCGCCAGTCCCTTGCGGCCGGTACGCAGCACATTGGTCGCGCCGATATTGCCCGAGCCGATCTGGCGCAGGTCGCCCGCGCCGAAGAAGCGCGTCAGCAACAGGCCGAATGGAATCGAGCCGAGCAGATAACCGAGCAGCAATACGCCGGCCGGGCCGATGGCAGTTTCGAAGGTCAAGAAATCCGCTCCCCCAATCCGGTGCCAACATAGTGGCTGGCCACGGCCGCGCAATGTGGATGGGGTACCAATCGCTCCGACTTGGGCGAAACTCGACTTTGCCCTAGCGTGGCGCGACGAAGTGCGTGGGTGCTGCGGGTGTCGGGGAGCGTTTGGTGCTGGATGAGCGAATGCAGGCGGCGATCAGCCGGCTGACCGAAAACGAAAAGGAATGCCTGCGCCGCCGCCTGCTTCCCCAGACCGCCAAGGAAATGGCGATCGAGCTCGGCGTCTCGCCGCACGCGGTGGAGAAGCGGCTCAAGATGGCCCGCACCAAGCTCGGCCTCTCCTCCTCGCTCCAGGCGGCGCGGCTGCTCGTCCAGGCAGAGTCGCAGTCCGGGTCCCAGGCGCTGGTACCCCATGCGCCGGACCTCGCCGCGCCGTCCCGGCCGCTGCATGCCGGTCCCGTCTCCGGCGGAAGGCGCCGGTGGTGGATTGGAGGAATTGCAATGAGCATCACGATCGCGGCGGCCGCGCTGGCCCTCACGTTGCCCGGCGCCCCGGCACCGCAGCAGAGCGCGCAGGCGCCCCAGCAGAAGATGAAGATGTATGACGGGCCGTTCGTGCCGGCCACGCCGGAGCAGGCCACGGCCTATCTCGCGCAGAGCTTCGCGACGATGGACAAGGACAAGTCGGGCTATCTCGAGGCAAACGAAGCGCCGCGCGCTTCGGTCAGCGTCAACAACGGCCCGCGCAAGGATGTCGGGGCGGAGCAGGGCGGCCGGATGTTCCTCGCCCGCTTCGACACCAATGGCGACGGCAAGGTGAGCAAGGACGAATATATCGCCACGCGCCGCCCGATGGTCCTCGCCATGGGCATCCCGGCCAACTGGAAGCCGCGCAACTGATTTGAGCCCGTCGACCGCGGTAGTGCTGCAATCCTCCCCCTCCGGGGGAGGATTGAGTTGCCTCAAGGCCAGGCGCCACGCGCAGCGTCTGGGGAATCGAGGCCAGATGAGATCCCCCTCGGGGGTGTTTCCGAAACTCGGGGCGGTTGACGCTCACCGGCTGCGGAGCCATGCCCCGCGGCGATGATCGACAATCGCCCCATCTTGTTCTTCGATTCCGGCATGGGCGGGCTTTCGGTGCTGGCGCCCACCGCCGCGCTGCTGCCGCACGCGCCGCTGGTCTATGTCGCGGATTCGGCGGGCTTCCCTTATGGCACCCGCAGCGAAGGCGAGATCGCCGCACGCGTGCCGGCGCTGCTCGGGCGACTGGCGGAGCGCTATGATCCGCGCCTGATCGTCATCGCCTGCAACACCGCTTCGACGATCGCGCTCCAGCATGTCCGCGCCGCGCTCGACGTGCCGATCGTCGGCACCGTCCCCGCGATCAAGCCCGCCGCCGAAATCAGCCAGAGCCGCGTGATCGGTGTGCTCGGCACCGAGGCGACCGTCCGTCAGCCCTATGTCGACGATCTCGCCGCGCGCTTCGCCGGCGATTCCACCGTGCTGCGCCACGGCTCGGCCGAACTGGTCGAGATTGCCGAGGCAGCGCTGGAAGGGGTGGCGCCGGTGCCCGAGCGGATGCGCGCGGTGCTGGACGGGCTGTTCGACCAACCGGAGGGCGACCGCATCGACGTGATCGTCAACGCCTGCACCCATTTCCCGCTGGTCGAGGCCGAACTCGCCGCCGCTGCGCCGCATCCGGTCCGGTTCGTCGATGGCGGTCCCGGCATCGCTCGCCGCGTCGCCTATCTTACGGAAGGGCAGGAATGGCCGGCCGCGCCGATTCCAGGCAAGGCGGTCTTCACTGCCCGCAGTGTTCGCACCGAAGCGCTCGCCCCCGCGCTGGCGCGCTACGGGCTGGGCGTGGTCGAGTCGCTATAGGCTGGGCCGCACACCCATCACACCGTCATCCCCGCGAAGGCGGGGATCCAGGGTAGTTCGGGCGAAGGAAGCAATCGGACCTGTGCTGAACGGATACACTAAAGCGTGCCGCGCACCATTTGCTTGCGACTCTGGATCCCCGCCTTCGCGGGGATGACGGAATAGGATAAGGGACACATCCGGGCCGGCGCTAGCTGCCAGGCCTCCGGGAATCCGCCCTCAGGCCTGCTGCGCCACCGGCACCGTCGCGACCATGTCGCGCAGCCGCGCCGAATAGCGTTCAGCCATTTCCTGGTGCACGCGCCGCGCCGTGGTGTCGTCGGCGCGCGCCGCATGCTCGCGCTCCTCGCGCTCGCGTTTCCGGTAATATTCTATGTCTCTCGCGCTCATTGCGGATGCTCCATACGCAAGCGGGAGCCCTAGTCTCTCAGCCGCGGGCTATGCTTGGGTGCCGACTCGCCCGCGATGGGATCAATGTACCACAGCGGGATCGACTTCCGAACCAACGCATATCAATTCCGTCCAAACCGGATTTTGCTTTGGATCAAAGGCGCTAAATTCCGGTCCGATTAGGCATTATGTCCAACTGGAAATCGCCGGACTTTGGCGGTAGGAACACGTTATGCACAGCGCAGACAGCACAGCGCCCGTCGACTATTCCCGGGTTTTCACGTCCGCGATCGACCGGCTGCATGCCGAGGGCCGCTACCGCGTCTTCATCGATATTTTGCGCAACAAGGGCATGTTCCCCAATGCGCGCTGCTTCGCCGGCCATAACGGCCCGAAGCCGATCACCGTCTGGTGCTCGAACGACTATCTGGCGATGGGCCAGCACCCGAAGGTGATCGCGGCGATGGAGGAAGCCCTCCACGACGTCGGCGCGGGCTCGGGCGGCACGCGCAACATCGGCGGCAACACGCACTACCATGTCGATCTCGAGCATGAGCTCGCCGATCTCCACGGCAAGCAGAACGCGCTGCTCTTCACCTCGGGCTATGTTTCGAACGAAGCGACGCTCTCCACGCTCGCCAAGGTACTGCCGGGCTGCATCGTCTATTCGGACGAGCTCAACCACGCCTCGATGATCGCCGGCATCCGCAATTCGGGCTGTGAGAAGCGCGTCTTCCGCCACAATGACCTGGCGCATCTCGAGGAACTGCTCGCGGCGGACGATCCGGGCGTCCCCAAGCTGATCGCCTTCGAGTCGGTCTATTCGATGGACGCCGATATCGCCCCGATCGCCGAGATCTGCGACCTGGCCGACAAGTACAATGCGCTGACCTATCTCGACGAGGTCCATGCCGTCGGCATGTACGGCGCGCGCGGGGGCGGCATCTCGGACCGGGAAGGCCTGGCTGATCGGCTGACGATCATCGAGGGCACGCTCGGCAAGGCGTTCGGCGTGATGGGCGGCTATATCGCGGCCGACCAGATGATCATCGACGTGATCCGCAGCTATGCGCCGGGCTTCATCTTCACCACTTCGCTGTCGCCGGTGCTCGTCGCCGGCGCGCTGGCCAGCGTGCGCCACCTCAAGGGCTCGTCGGAAGAGCGCGACGGCCAGCAGGCCGCGGCCGCCAAGCTGAAGGCGATGATGGCCGAGGCCGGGCTGCCGGTGATGCCATCGACCACGCACATCGTGCCGCTGATGGTCGGTGATCCGGTCAAGGCCAAGAAGATCAGCGACATCCTGCTCGCCGAATATGGCGTCTACGTCCAGCCGATCAATTACCCGACGGTCCCGCGCGGCACCGAGCGCCTGCGTTTCACGCCCGGCCCCGCGCATGACGAGAGCATGATGCGCGAGCTGGTCGATGCGCTGGTCGAGATCTGGGGCCGCATGGAACTCCGCCGCGCGGCGTGATTTCCTTCCTGTTCCCCGGCGAAAGCCGGGGCCCAGGGTTTCTCATCCGACTTGCTTGCGGTCCTGGGCCCCGGCTTTCGCCGGGGAGCGAGGTTGTTCACGCTTCCGAGCTTTGCTCTTCCTCCACCCGTGCCGCCGGCAGGAAGCGGCTGTTGCGGAGCAGTAGCGCCGATACCAGCGACACGATCACGCCCACCGGGAAGATCTCGGTGAAGGTCATCGGCAGCCGGAAGAACGGGTTGTGATAGGCGGTGCGGAAGCCTTCCATCTCCGCCTGCGCCTTGGCCAGTTCTGCGCCGCTCTTGCCCTCGAGCATCGCCCCGGCGAACTTGTCGATGAACGCGTCGATGCCGATCGTGGCGAGCGCCAGGTCCCAGCAGATCGCATAGACGATGCCCGCGACCAGGCTGATCGCCAGCCCCATGCCGAGCGCGGGCAGGAAGCGGATCACGCCGCCGCCCGCCACGTCGCGCTGGCGCTTGATTGCCAGGAAGATGGTGCTCAGGCCGATCAGCATGATCAGGTAGCCGATCGCCATGCCGTACTGGCCGGTGGCGCCTTCGAAGTTGAGCACGACGACGGACAGCACGCCCCCGGCGATCAGCCCGCCGATCACGCCATAGATCAGGATGGTGCGCAGCATTTCGTTTCTCCCCTCGGGTATCAGGTTGCGCCCCGATCAGCCGCACCGCAAGCCGGGCGGGCAATCCCCCGAAAGGATGATTTGCGTGAAACCGGCATGCTCCCCTCCCTGGAAGGGAGGGGCTGGGGGTGGGTGGATGACCGCGATACTGCGCCCGCATCCCTGTCGCCTCGGTAAGCCTGGACGCGACCCGCCCCTGACCCCTCCCTTCCAGGGAGGGGGCTTTACCGAACGATTCCCAGTTCGCGCGCCCGTGCCACGGCGTCCCCCCGCCGCTTCGCGCCCAGCTTCTCGAGCAGCCGCGCGACATGCGTTTTCACCGTGTTGAGCGACACGCCCAGCGCGTCGGCGATTTCCTGGTTCGATCGCCCGGCGAGCAGTTCCTCGAGCACTTCCAGCTCGCGCGGCGAGAGCCCCAGCGCCGCCACCGCCTGCGGATTGCCGTCGAACCCGCGCGGGGCCGGCCGGGCGATCCCGCGCACGCCGAGCCAGACGCCCAGCGCCAGGAAGCCACCCGCGATCAGGAACACATAGACGTCGCCGATGTGCGAGCGCACCAGCCGCTGGTAGTCGAGCCATTGGAGCAGCAGCGTCCCCGCCGCGAGCAGCGCGCCGTACAGGACGATGCGCCGGGCCAAGCTCAGTCCCGCGTCAGCGTTGCGCTCCACACATAGCCGCGCAGGGTCGAGCGGAAGTCGAGCCGCAGCCCTTCCTCCTCGGCGATGCGCTTGAGCACCGCGGGCAGCGTGTCGCGCGGGTAGACGTGGAAGTCGTTGAGCGACTTGAAGTGCAGCCGCTTGGCGAACTTGGGCAGCTTCTCATACTGGCCGAAATCGACGATGTGCAGGCTGCCGCCCGGCGCCAGCGCCTTCGCGCCCAGCTCGATCGCTTCCACCCAGGGCGGGATCATCGAGAGCGTGTAGCTCATGAACACCCGGTCGAGCTTGTCGACCCCGAACAGCGCGTTCACGTCGAACGCGCCGGCATCGCCCTGCGCCAGCGTGATCTTGCCGCTGAGGCCGTTCTTCTCGACCGAAGCGCGCGCTGTCTCCAGCATCGCCTCGCTGATGTCGAAGCCATAGAAGCGCGCCTCGGGGAAGCGCTTCGCCGCCACGATCAGGTTGCGCGCCGTGCCGCAGCCGACCTCCAGCACCGTGCCGCCCTTGGGCGGGTTCAGCCCGCGGATCAGCGCGTCGCGCCCCAGCAGGTAGAACTTTCGCGTGAAGTCGTAGAAGTGGCGATGGAGCGCATAGGTCGCGTCCATCAGCCCCTTCTGGTCGGCGTCCCCCGTGGCGGCGCTCATGCGTGCGGCTTCAGCGTCCAGACGTGCGTCGCGCCATAGACCGACGAGCGGTCGCGGCGCGTCCAGTCGTCGAGCTTGGCCTGGTCCTCATATTCCCACTGGTTCATCAGCTCGTCGGGAATATGACCCTTCACCACATCGGGGATCGCCGCGGTGCGATAGAGCACGCGCGCGCCCGGCTTGGCGGTGCGGGTGATCTCGCCCCAGATGCGGGTCAGCTGCTCGTCCGTCATCCAGTCCTGCGCGTCGAGCAGGATATAGCGGTCGAGCGACTGGGCCGGCATCGTCTCGAGATAATCGGCATAGTTGGTGTGGCGGATCTCGACGCGGTTGGCGCGTTCGCGCACCACGTCCCAGTTCTTCGCCTCGAGGTACGGCGGCAGCGGCGCGTCCGGCCCTTCGCCATAGCCGCGGCCGAACGCCTGCCAGGCGTAGAAATTGTCCTTCAGGTCGAAGTCGCAGGCGAGCTTGCGCAGGCGGCTGCGCAGCGCCCCGGTGATCCCGGCCTGATCGTCGACCTTGAGCAGGTCATATTGCGCCGGCGGGATGCCGAAGCCGAACAGCGCGGCGGGCTGGTCGACCAGCCAGCGCAGGAACTTCTTCTCGAAGAACGGCGCGAAGCGCGTCTCGAAGATCTGGCGCTGCTCCTCGATGTTCTTCGCGGCGAGGATCTCGCGCGGATCGATGCCGTAGCGGTTCGCCAGCCAGTGGACGAAGCCGATCAGCCGGCCGAGCAGGCCGTATTTGTAGAAGCCGTGCTTGAACGCATCGATGCGGCGGGTGCCGTTCAGGCCGCGGCGCTCCCAATAGTCGCGATACGGCGCATCGAGGTGCGGCGCGATATGCTGGCGATAGGCCTCGACATTCTCGGCCTTGTTGGCCTGGCCGAAGAAGCGGTGGAACGCTGCGTAATCGGGCAGGTTCAGCGCCGCCTGCTTCTTGAGGTTGTTGAGCGCGATATGCGCCGGGTTCAGGTCCACCGCGGTGATCTTCGCCGGGTCTGCCGTCAGGTACGAGAAGACATTGCAGCCGCCCGAGGCGATGGTGACCATGTGATGATCCGGCTGGAGCTGCAGCGCTTCCATGTCGATCACCGGGTCTTCCCAGATCTGCGGGTAGACGAGCCCGCGGAACGCGAAGGTAAAGGCGCGCTCGAGCAGGCCTTCCTTGGTCATGTGCTCATGGCGATGCACGGCGCCGCGGACGGCGACATTCTTCGGCGTCTTGGTAATCGAACCCATCAGTAGCTCCTGGACGCCCCGCGGGCGAGCGGTGGTCCGCCACGCCCTATTACCCCTTTGTGACGAACCGGCGTCACTTTAGGGGCTCATGGCAGCACCCGCAACGTCCCTTGCGTCGCTACCCCCCGAGGCGCCCCTAGTGGCAGGAGCCCAGTAAAATCAATCCCGTGTCATGCTTCCGGCCATCGGCCAGTCGCTGTCGCCGACCCGCTTGAGCACCATCTTGAAGAAGGGCCGCCCCGGCTGCCCCTCGGCAACGAAATCGCCGGTCTCGGTCCAGGTCGTGCCGTCGAACACCGCAGTGTAGCGCACCCTGGCCTTGGGCCCGGCCGGTACTTCCCAGCTATAGCCCTTGCCGGTTTCGCTGACCGCGAGCGGAAAATTGCCCGAACGCCCGCCGGTATGGCTGTTCATCACATAGGCCTTGGTCTGCGGATCATAGGAGACCACGGCAAAGGCGTTGAACGGCACGCTGCCGTCCGGGTTGAACGACTTGCCCTCGATCACCGTGATCGTGCCGTCGAGCAGCGTGCCGACCCGCTCGGTATGGACGACCACATGCTCCGGCGCCCCCGGCATCTTCATCCGCGCCTCGCCGCGCCATTTGCCGTGCATCCAGTCGAGCCTGTGCGCGGCTTCCACCTGCGCGGCCATCGCGCTCTTGTCGGCGGCCTGGGCCTGCGCGGCGGCGGGCAGGGCAAGGGCGGCCAGAGCATAAACCCAAGCAGTTCCCCGGCGAAAGCCGGGGCCCAGGGTTTCTCTGCCGTGTCGCTTGTGACCCTGGGTCCCGGCTTTCGCCGGGGAACTCAAGTGAAGCCAGCTGCGCATTCCGATCTCCGTTGTAGTCCGGAACGTCGCATGGCAGCCTGTCCGCCATGCCCGCCGCCCGGTCGCTCCGCACTGGCCCCGCCGCCCGCACCGCCGGCAAGCGCGGTTTCGCGAAGCGTGTCCTCGGCTTCGCGAAACGCGCACTTCCCCAAAAGCCGGTGCCGGGCTTCCCGCTGCTCTGGATCGCCTGCCTCGCCGCGGCCGCGCTGATGACCGTCACCGGCGGCTTCGGCACCGCGCGACTGCCGCTCCACACCCGCGCCGCCTTCTGGCTGCTGCTGATGGGCTGGAACGCGCTCAAATGGCAGCTGCTCTTCGCCTGGGGCGTCCGCAAGCCGACCGACTGGCCGCGCATCTCGCTGCTCGGCACGATCCCGCTCAACCTGCCCTTGCCCTTCGAGATCTGGGCCTGTGGCCGGCTGGTCGGCGTCAGCATGCAGGCGATGCCGCTCGACGTGTGGGGCAGGGCGGCGGCGATCAGCGCGGTGATCTTCACCGTCTGCTCGGCGGTCGCCTGGATATTGCTCCGCCGGATGCGCCCGGTCCGCGCCGAGACCGGCCTGCTCGCCCGCGCCCGCATCGCCGCCTGCGATCTCGCCGCCATCGAGGCCGAAGACCATTATTGCCGCCTGCATCGCCGTGACGGCACCAGCGCGCTGCTCCACTACCGCTTCGGCGATGCGCTCGAGGAAGTCGCCGGCATCGACGGCCTCCAGGTCCATCGCGGCGCCTGGGTCGCGGCGGAAGCAGTCGAAAGCGCCGAGCGCGACGGCCGCAAATGGCGCCTGCTGCTCGCCGGCGGCGGCAGCGTGCCGGTCAGCGCCACCTATGCGGCGGACGCGCGGGCGCGGGGGTGGTTGCGGGCCCGGGGGTAGTTACGGGCGAAGTGTGGGCGCCGTTTGATCGTCCCGGGCGGTCAGTCCGCGCCGGCGCAGCCAGCCTTCTCCCCAGCCGCGAAGGTCCAGGAGGATCGGCTCCAGGGAGCGCCCCTCCTCGGTAATCAAATAGTCCACCCTTGGCGGCACGACGGCATAGACGGTCCTCTCCACCAGCCCATCCGCCTCCAGCTCCCGCAGCTGCTTGATCAGCAGCCGTGCGAACAGTCGCCCAGCTCGCGCTTGAGCGCGTTGAAGCGCATCGTCCCCTTCATCAGGTGGTACAGGATCATGCCTTTCCACTTCCCGCTGATCAGGTTCAGCGTGGCGTACATGGTGCAGCCGGGCACCTGATCATAATCGTGCAGCTTGGGCATGGCGAAGGCGGCCTTACAGTATACTTTTGAGCAGTATGTGCTTTCGATTGCCGTATTTTCAATTCAGCCGGCACTCTCAAATGGGCGTTCGAACGCGCCGTCCCGGTGCGTGATCTGGAGACGCCAATGCCCCGCATCGTACGCTTTCATGAATATGGCCCCGCAGATGTCCTGCGGATCGAAACGGTCGAGGTGACCGCGCCGGCGGCCGACGAGGTGCAGATCGCCGTGCGCGCGATCGGGCTCAACCGCGCCGAAGTGATGTTCCGCAACGGAGCCTATCTGCAGGAAGCGAATTTTCCTTCGCAGCTCGGCTATGAGGCTGCCGGTACGGTGAAGCGGGTCGGCGCGGACGTGACGGACTTCGCGGAAGGGGATGCGGTCAGCGTCATCCCCACGCTCGATATGTCGCGCTGGCCCACCTACGGCGAAGTCATCAACATTCCCGCCCGTCATGTCGTGAAGCATCCGGTTGGCCTGCCGTTCGAAAAGGCCGCTGCGGCGTGGATGCAGTATGTCACTGCCTGGGGCGCCCTCATCGACCAGGCAAGGCTCGCCGCGGGCGATTTCGTGATCGTCTCTGCCGCATCCAGCAGTGTCGGCATCGCGGCCTTCCAGGTCGCCCGGAGCGTCGGTGCGACGGTGATCGCAACCACCCGGACCGTCGCCAAGGTGCAGGCGCTGCGCGAGGCGGGCGCGCATCATGTGATCGCGACGGCCGAGGAAGACCTGGCCGTGCGCGTGCGGGAGATCACTGGCGGCAAGGGCGCGCGCGTCGTCTTCGATCCGATCGGAGGTCCGGCCATCGCGCAGCTCGCGGAATGTATGGCGGTTGGCGGCATCCTGCTGGAATATGGCGCGCTCAGTCCTGATGCGGGCCCGTTTCCCCAGTTCGCCGTACTCGGGAAGAGCCTGACGCTGAAGGGCTATCTCTATACCGAGATCGTCGGTGACGACGCGGCCCTGGCGCGCGCGAAGGCGTTCATCGTCGAAGGGCTGGAAACCGGCAGGCTCGATCCGCTGGTCTCGCGAACCTTCCCGTTCGATCGGATCCAGGATGCCACCCGTTTCCTCGAATCCAACGCGCAGATCGGCAAGATCGTCGTCACGCTGGATTGATGGGGCGTTGGCCCGGGTTCGGCGTCGGTGCGTCGAGCCCGGGCCACGAGATCAATCCCGGCAATAGCCTTCGCCGGTCTTCACCGTCAGGCAGTCCTTCTTGCCCGCCAGGTATTTGAGCCCGGTCGCGTCGCCGTCGCTCGGGTGCAGGGTGAAGTCGCCGTCCGGCCGCTCGAAGGAGATACCCTCGCTCGATCCCTTGCCGTCAAAGCTTCCCTTGTCGTCGAGCGTGTACTGCATCTCCAGCTTGTACATGCCCGGGTCCTTGGCCTTGGACACGACCAGATAGGTGCCTTCCACGCCCTTCCAGCGGCCGACCCAGTCGTCGCGGTCCACCGGCTTGGCGCTCACTTCGTTCTTCAGGCTGGAAGCGCCTTCGCTCACCGCATTGGCGAACGAATCGCCCACCGCCACCGCGGCATTGCCCGCGGTCTCGGTGGCATTGGCGGTCGCGTCCGCCGCCTTGTCGGCGGTGTTGCACGCGGCGAGCGCCAGCGCGGGCGCCAGGATCAGCAGCGCGCGCATCAGCGAGTCGCCTCGTCGATCGCATTGCCGACATGCTCGGCGCGGTTGCCGATGTCGCTCGCGGTGTTGTCGAACGCATCGCCGGCATCGTCCGCGGCATTGCTCAGCGTGTCGCCCATGTCGTTCACGCTGTTCTCCAGCGAGTCGCCGGTGCGGTCGAGCGAATTGCTCAAATTGCTCTCCGCGCTCGGCGAACAGGCGGCAACACCCAGGGCCAGTGCCGGAAGCAGGGCGAAAATCGTCTTGCGCATCTTTCTCTCCGAATAGTCGGTCTAGCCAGCACGGTCCTTGCGGCGTAGGGGAGCGCGCATGTCGCACCGCATCGCTATCGCTTCGGACCATGCCGCCTACGCCATGAAGGCAGAACTCGCCGAATGGTTGCGTAACGAAGGGCATGAAGTGCTCGATCTCGGGACCAACGGACCCGAGAGCGTCGATTATCCCGACTATGGCTATCGTCTCGCCAAGGCGATCGAGGATGGCCAGGCCGACAAGGGCGTTGCGCTCTGCGGCTCGGGCATCGGCATCTCGATCGCGGTGAACCGCAACCCGCATGCCCGCTGCGCGCTCGTCTCCGAGCCGCTTTCGGCCAGCCTTGCGCGCCAGCATAACGATGCCAATGTCGTGGCCCTCGGCGCCCGCCTTGTCGGCATCGAGATGGCCAAGGCCTGCATCACGACTTTCCTCGCAACCGAGTTTCTCGGCGACCGCCACCAGCGTCGGGTCGAAAAGCTCAGCCATCCTGAAGGGACCCATGCATGAGCACCAACCCCGTGAACCTTGGCGCGCAGCCTGATGGCTATTTCACCCGCTCGCTTGCCGAGGCGGATCCGGCGGTCTTCGCCGGCGTGCAGCACGAGCTGAAGCGCGAGCAGTATCAGATCGAGCTGATCGCCTCGGAGAACATCGTCTCCAAGGCGGTGCTCGAAGCCCAGGGCTCGGTCTTCACCAACAAGTACGCCGAGGGCTACCCGGGCAAGCGCTATTACCAGGGCTGCCACCCGTCGGACGAAGTCGAGCAGCTGGCGATCGATCGCGCCAAGCAGCTGTTCGGCTGCGAGTTCGCCAATGTGCAGCCGCATTCGGGCGCGCAGGCGAACGGCGCCGTCATGCTGGCGATGGTCAAGCCCGGCGACACGATCATGGGCCTCAGCCTCGATTCGGGCGGCCACCTCACCCACGGCGCCCGCGCCGCGATGTCGGGCAAGTGGTTCAATGCGGTCCAGTACGGCGTCACGCCCGACACCCACCTGATCGACTATGATCAGGTCGCCAAGCTCGCCCGCGAGACCCAGCCCAAGCTGATCATCACCGGCGGCTCGGCCTATCCGCGCCATATCGATTTCGCCAAGTTCCGCGCGATCGCGGACGAAGTCGGCGCGATCTTCATGGTCGACATGGCCCATTTCGCCGGCCTGGTCGCCGGCGGCGTCCACCCGACGCCGTTCGGCCACGCCCATGTCGTCACCACCACCACCCACAAGACGCTGCGCGGCCCGCGCGGTGGCGCGGTGTTCACCAATGACGAGGCGATCGCCAAGAAGATCAACTCGGCGGTGTTCCCGGGCCTGCAGGGCGGCCCGCTGATGCACGTCATCGCCGCCAAGGCGGTTGCGTTCGGCGAAGCGCTCCAGCCCGAGTTCAAGGGCTACGCGGCGGCGATCGTCGAGAATGCCAAGATCCTCGCGGCCACGCTCAAGGAGCGCGGCGCGGCGGTAGTCTCGGGCGGCACCGACACGCATCTCGCGCTGATCGACCTGACGCCGCTGGGCGTCACCGGCAAGGACGCCGACGAGGCGCTCGAGCGCGCGGCGATCACCTGCAACAAGAACGGTATCCCCAACGATCCGCTGCCGCCGGTCAAGACCAGCGGCATCCGCGTCGGCTCGCCGGCGGGCACCACCCGCGGCTTCGGCCCGGCGGAGTTCCGCGAGATCGGCAACATGGTTGCCGACGTGCTCGACGGCCTTAAGAAGAATGGCGAGCAGGGCGACGCCCAGGTCGAGCAGAATGTCCGCGAGCGTGTCCGCGCGCTGTGCGAGCGCTTCCCCATCTATCCGGAGCTCTAAGGATTGCGCTGCCCCTTCTGCGGACATGAAGACAGCCAGGTAAAGGACAGCCGCCCCACCGAAGACGGGGCGGCGATCCGTCGCCGGCGCCAGTGCGAGGCCTGCGCCGCGCGCTTCACCACGTTCGAGCGCATCCAGCTGCGCGAGCTGACCGTCCTCAAGTCCGAGGACAAGCGCGAGCCGTTCGATCGCGACAAGCTGGTCCGCTCGATCTCGGTCGCCACCCGCAAGCGCCCGGTCAACGGCGTGCAGATCGAGAAGCTGGTCTCGGGCATCCAGCGGCAGCTGGAGACGATGGGCGATACCGAAATCCCCTCGCAGAAGATCGGCGAGCTGGTGATGCAGGGCCTCAAGGGCCTCGATTCGGTCGCCTATATCCGCTTCGCCTCGGTCTATAAGGACTTCCGCGAGGCCAAGGATTTCGAGGAATTCGCCGGCAATGTCAGCGAGGTCGGCAAGCAGTGAGCCAGCCTCCGGTCATCGTCCTCGTCCGCCCGCAGCTCGGCGAGAATATCGGCAAGGCCGCGCGCGCGATGCTCAATTTCGGGCTGGTCGAGATGCGCCTCGTCGCGCCGCGCGACGGCTGGCCCAACCCCAGCGCCGGGCCTGCCGCCTCGGGTGCCGACATCGTGCTCGAGAAGGCGCAGGTCTATGAGACGGTCGCCGATGCGGTGGCCGACTGCGCGCATGTCTATGCCACCACGGTGCGCAAGCGCGGCGTCACCAAGCCGGTGATGACTCCCGAAGAGGCTTCGCGCGAGATCCACCGCGAGGAGGGGCGCTCGGCGATCCTGTTCGGCCCCGAGCGCTCGGGGCTGGAGACCGACGACGTCGCGGTGGCGCGCACGATCGTCACCGTGCCGATCAACCCCGAATTCGGTTCGCTCAACCTCGCCCAGGCGGTGATCCTGGTCGCGTACGAATGGTCCAAGGGCGAGAGCCTCGCCCAGCCGACCCAGGAGGATCTCGATCCTCCCGCGCCGCAGGACGAGCTCGACGGGATGATCGGCCAGCTCGACGCGATGCTCGACGAATCGGGCTATTATTTCCCGCCCGATCGCGTGCCCTCGACGAAGCGCACCTTGCGCACGGTGCTCACCAAGCCGGGCTGGTCGTCGCAGGAACTGCGCACCCTGCGCGGCGTGCTTTCCGCCCTCGAAGGCAAGAAACGCCACCGTTCCGGCTGATACACAACTGCAACACACTTCTTCTTTTCGCATATGCGAAAGCGCGTTATGTTGCACGAATCTTTCGTAGCGGGAGGGGGTTCCGGTACGTTTCGTGTCACATCGGTCCGGTTCTGGTTGCTTGTGGGGCCTGGCAACTGGAAACGGCCGGCACGGGCGGGAACGCCTTCCCCCTCGCAGTGGAGAAGCTGGATGAAGTTCGCAGTTGTGTTCGCGTGTGTTGTCTTCGCCGTTCCCGCCCTCGCCCAGCAGGCGACGCCGGCCCCGGCGGCGTCCGATGCCAAGCCCGAGAAGAAGATCTGCCGCCTGGTCGACACCACCGGCTCGATCATGGGCAAGCGCGAGTGCCACACCAAGGAAGAGTGGCGCCAGATCAGCGCCGCCAACGCCGAGAACGCCGAGCGCACGCTCGGGAATCGCCCGCGCGCGGGTGCCGGCGCCGGGGGCAATTGATCCGCGGCGATCGATCGGCATTCCAGAGGGGGAATCCATGAAGTTGATCATGCTATGCGCGCTCGCCGTCGTCGCGGCGCCCGCCATCGCCCAAGACGCGCCCGCGGCCGAGGGCAAGTCGGACAAGAAGATCTGCCGCATGGTCGCACAGACCGGCTCGATCCTGCTGCGCAAGAAATACTGCCTGACCCGCGAGGAATGGGCCAAGCTCAGCGCCGCCACCTCCGATCGCGCCAATCGCGCGATGGATCAGCGCGGGATGGGCGGCAACGGCAGCTTCAACAAGGAATAGGCCGTCTCAGCGCTGGTCGAACGCCTCGAACTCATAGGCGATCGAGGCTTCGACCAGCGTTTCCCACATCGCGCCGATCGCCGCGTCGGGAATGCCCGCCGCGCGGGCGTGGGCGCGGACATTGTCGATGACCTGGGCCTTGCGCGCCTCGTCGCGGACATGGCCGCGCTCGGGCTTGATGCGGGCGGCGGCGTCCATATAGCCGAAGCGGCGCTTGAGCAGCGCCACCAGCGCCGCGTCCACCGCGTCGACGCCGGCACGGACTTCGATCATCGTCGTGCAGGCTTCGGGGTCGAGTATCTCTTGCATGGCCGCTCCTTGGCCGGGCGGGGCGTCGCTGTCCAGCGGCCGCGCGCAACTTGACTCCGCTGCCCCCCGCCGCTAACGGCGCCCCTTCGCAATGGCCCCGCACCCCGGTGAAGCGGCGGCCCTGCCTCTCCTCGAGAGCAGCAGGCGGATACCGGGAACCACGTTGTCAGCGATTGCAAGGATTACAAATGTCGAAGCGTTCCAGCGCAAAGTACAAGCTTGACCGCCGCATGGGCGAGAACATCTGGGGCCGTCCGAAGTCCCCGGTGAACAAGCGCGAATACGGCCCGGGCCAGCACGGCCAGCGCCGCAAGGGCAAGATGTCGGACTTCGGCATCCAGCTGCGCGCCAAGCAGAAGCTCAAGGGCTATTACGGCGACGTCACCGAGAAGCAGTTCAAGAAGGCGTATGAAGACGCCTCGAAGATGAAGGGCGATACGTCGCAGAACCTCATCGGCCTGCTCGAGCAGCGTCTCGACATGATCGTCTACCGCGCCAAGTTCGCGCCGACGATCTTCGCTGCCCGCCAGCTGGTCAACCACGGCCACGTCCTGGTCGATGGCGAGAAGTGCAACATCGGTTCGCGCCGCATCAAGCCGGGCCAGACCGTGTCGCTCCGTCCGAAGGCGCAGGAAATGGCGCTGGTGATGGAAGCCCAGAGCCTCGCCGAGCGCGACATCCCCGATTACGTGTCGCCGGACGGCGCCTCGAAGATCACCTTCACCCGCGTGCCGACCCTCGACGAGGTGCCGTACCCGGTGAAGATGGAACCGAATCTCGTGGTCGAGTTCTACTCGCGCTAAGGTTCGCTTCCTTCGGGAACGAGAAAAGAGGGCGGTCCTTCGGGGCCGCCCTTTTTCTTTGCTCCCCTCCCTGGAAGGGAGGGGAGGTTCAACGGCCCTAGGGCTTCGCCGCCAGCCCCAGCGCCGCCCGCAGGAAGGCATCGCTCTTGTCGAGCATCTGGGTGCGCGCCTTGTCGTCGTCGAGCTGGTGGTCGAGCCCCTTGAACTCCACCAGTTCCACCGGCTTGCCCGCACCGCGCAGCCGGCTGGCCATCATCCGCGATTCGCCGATGCCGACATTCAGGTCCTGGTCGCCATGGAACATCAGCACCGGCGCCTTGATCTTCTGGACGTTCTGCGCGGGCGAGCCTTCCTTCACATGCGGCCCGCTGCCGATGAACTTGCTGACGATATTGTAGCTGGTGAAGCCCTGCGCCTCGTTCCGCAGCGTCTCCAGGTCGGTCACCGGTGCGATCGCCACGATCGCCTTGAACAGGTCGGGGTCGAGCGCCGGGCTCTGCAGCGCCGCATAGCCGCCATAGGACCAGCCGACGATCGCCAGCTTGCCCGGCGCGGCGATGCCCTGCTTCTCCAGCCAGCGCCCGCCATCGTTCACATCGCCGATCGCGGTCCGCCAGGACTGGAAGCCGTTCTTCTGGAACCAGCCATCGCCATAGCCGGTCGATCCGCGGAAATTGGGCTGGAGCACGGCAAAGCCGCGCGCGGCGTAGAATTGCGCCAGCCAGTCGAAGCCCCATTCGTCGCGCGAACCCGGCCCGCCATGCGGCATCACGATCGCGGGCAGGTTCTTGCCGTCGCTGCCCACCGGCAGCGTCAGATAGCCCGGGATCTGGGTGCCGTCGGCGGCGGGGAAGGTCACCGGCTTGACCGATGCCAGCTTCGTCTCGGCCAGGGGCGGGCGCAGCGGCATGACCTCGCCCAGCTGCTTGCTGGTCTTGTCGTACAGATAATAGGTGCCGGGATCGGTGTCGCCGCCGGCGAACAGCAGCAGCTTCTTCTCGTCGGCGCTGGCATCGATGAAGGTGACCAGCGGCTTGCCGGGCAGGGCCCTGCCCAATGCGTTGCGCAGCTTCTGCAGCTCGGGATCGAAGAATTCGGTGGTCCGCTTGTCGGTGGCATAGCTCACGCCCACCACGCGGCGCTGCCGCCCGATCCGCACCAGCCCGTCGACATCGACCTGGGGATGCGCGAACACCAGCTTGCGGGTCAGGCTGCCGTCCAGCGCGATGCGGTACAGCGCGGATCGACCGTCCTTGTCGTCAAAGCCGTAGACGACATTGGCATCGCGATCGACGGCATAGGGATTGAAGCCCGAATAGCCGCCCCCGCCATCGCTCACCAGGTCGCCCAGCTTCTTCCAGTCGCGATCGCCGGCGGTGCGATACTGATAGCTGTAATTGCCGGTCAGCATGCCTTCGTTGCGCGCCTGGGCGAAGCCGATGATGCGGACATTGCCATGGCCGTCGCTGATATATTCGTTCGCGCCCCCGCGCGGCGACTCGACCAGCTTGCGCTTCAGCGTGGTCGCATCGACCAGCTCCACCGCCAGCCCCTCGCGCGCGTTCGCCACATGGCTACCGGTCGAATATTCCGGCACGAACTCGCGCGTCATCAGCACCGATCCGTTCGATCCGTCCGGGCCCCAGTCGATGATGTCGCCGCCGGACTGGATGATGTCCAGCGCGGTTGCGCTGTCGCGCTGGCTCAGCAGCTTCAGGTCCGATCCGTCGGCGTTGAGCGACACCATCCGGGTGAAGGCCAGCTTCTTGTCCAGCTTCCCGATCATGTAGATGTTGCATACGATCCGCGTCGTGCTGGCCCAGCGGCAGCTGGTGATCTGGTCGGGATCGCCGCTCGAGTTCATGACCACCTTGGAAGCACCGGTCTCCAGGTTCGCCACCACCAGCGCATCCCCCCGTCCGGAAACGGGCTGGAGCATCGCCACCTGGGTGCCGTCGGGCGACAGGCTGATCTGCTGGATGAATTCCCGCGCGCCGAATTTGCGCGCATCCTCGCTCTGGGCAAAGGCGATGGCCGGCACGGCCGATGCGGCAAGCAATGCCGCACGAACAAGATTCTTCATGATCCCCCCGATATTCGAACGGCCAGCCTAGCCGGTGCGCGGGCATTGGCAATCGGGTGATGGAACCGGCGCGGTGTCGAAGCCGATCGGGCGGCGGCTTTCCGGAATCTACTCAATCTGGCGGAAAACCGTGCTTATCGCGCCAGGATTGACCCATTTCGGCGGCACCTCGCCTGACGCGGTCGTTCGGGCGCTGTAACAAATCCGCAAACAGGGTCTCGGGTCGCACGGGGCCGCACCGCATGTTGCGCCAATCGGCGTCGGGGGTGCTCTTGCTGCGCGTGTCGCGGAATCCGGGGGGATCCGCGCCCGCGCAAGAGTCCGGGGGGACTTGCTTTGGGATTGCTTCATCGGGACGCCGGTCTCGATCATCCGGCGCTGGCAGCGCTGCTTGCCCGGCTCGGCACCGCCGAAGCCATCGCGGTGCCGCGCTATCCGCTGCCCGGCAGCCGCCGCGGCCGCTGCTACTGGAATGTGCGCGATCAGGTGCGGTTGCAGGGCGGGTCGTGCGTCTTCGGCTGGATGCTGGTCGAGATACCCGGCATCGCGCTGTTCGGCTGGCATCATGCGGTGTGGCGCGCGCCCTCGGGCCAGCTCTCCGATATCTCGCCGCATCCGGTCAGCGGGTGGGGCGTGGGCGTCACCAGCTTCGCGATCGATCCGGTCCAGGATCATGCGCTCGATTGGCCGCCCAACATGCCCCAGCTGTTCGCGCCGCTGCTCCGCGCCGATCCGCTCGAGCGCTTCATCGCCAGCGAGGCGGAGGTCCACGCCCTGCGGCAGCGCTATCGCGATGCCGAGCGACAGATCCCCTCGGCCACCTGCTTCGACGGCGAGCGGGATCTGATCATCCATGTCGATACGGTGGCCGACATCGCTCGGCTCAAGAAGCTCGAGCGCCGCTACTTGCCTCGCATCCGCGCGGCCGAGGCCCGCCGCGACGCGCTGATCCCGGCGCTCACCCGGCTCCAGCACGAAACGCTGGAACGCCTCGCCCATGCCGAGATCGCAGCCGACCTCGCCGCCGACGTGCTGCGCGCGGTCGGGGGGTAGCGAAAGCCGGGATCTCGGGCGAAGGCGGGCCAGCTACTCGGCAGTTCCCCCGGCGAAAGCCGGGGCCCAGGGTTTCTCTGCCGTCTCGCTTGTGACCCTGGGCCCCGGCCTTCGCCGGGGAACGGAAAGAGCCAGCGGAACAGGGAAGCCGGCCTACCGCCCCAATTCCCGCACCGCGAAGTCAATGAAGCTCGGCCAGTTATCCCGATTGTTATGCCCGCCGCGATGCTGGCGAAACGCCAGGTCGCCTTCGGTCACCGGCGTCAGCTCCGGCGGGAACACGCTCGCGCTCAGCCCCTTCGCCCCGCGCACCGTCCAGGCCGGCGATGCCGCCACCGCCGCCAGGAAGCTGCCCTTGGGGTCGACCCAGCCGTCGCCGGTATCCACCGTGCCCGCGCCCAGGAACAGCGGCCGCGGCGCCGAGAGCGCGATCAGCATATGCGCGTCGATCGGAAGGTCGAACTCGGTCTTCGGTCCGGCGTAGCGCAGGAAATTGCCGGCGAACCAGTGATACTCGCCCCCGGCCGCCAAATTGCCCATCCGCTCGCCGAAATTGCGCCGATAGAGCGCCGCGCCGCCCGCACCGGAAGAGCCGACAAAGCCGATCGCGAAGTGCGGATCATAGGCCATGGCGACCAGCGCCGCCTTGCCGTAGCGCGACAGCCCTTCGATCCCGATCCGTCGCCTGTCCACTTTCGCGTCCGAAGCGAGTGCCTCGCGCGCCTGGCTCGCCCCCCAGGCCCAGGCGCGCAGCACGCCCCAGTCCTCGGGGCCGCGCGGGCGCCCGCGCAGCGAGATGCCGATCACCCCGGTCTTGAGCTCGCCGCCATTGTCCGCCTGGATCGAATTCGCCACCACCACGGCATAGCCCCAGCCGCGCTTGAGCAGCTGTTCGGTATAGGGCGGACCGGGGTCGGCGGGGCGCGGCGGCCCGGGGAATTTGAAGCCTTCGGGGAAGCCGAAGCTCAGCATCACCGGCACGCGTTCGGGACGGTCGGGCAGCGTGTACCGTACGCGTATCGTCGCGGATGCTTGCGGGGCGTCCCGATTGTCGGCCACGCCTTCCAGCCAGCGCCTGGTCACCGGGATCCCGGCTTCGCTTGCCTTTTCCTCGCGCACCAGATTCCACGTTATTTTCGGGGCGGTTAGCGGCACGCGGCCATAGATCTCGCGGTCGAACAGCTCGACGATCTCGCGGCGCCGGCGGTCCCAGTCCTTGCTGTTCCTGACCGGCCGGCCGTCGTTCAGACGCATCATATCCGGAAGTTGCGGCGTGCCCGCTTTCGCCTCGTCATAGTTCACCGCATTGGGCGCGCTGGGGTTGAAACCATCCGCGCCCGCACGGATTTCCGCGATTCCCAGCCGATCGAGCATCGCCTGCCGGTCGGCATTGGCGGCGGTGTAATCCTGCTGCTGCGCGGCTGCGGGCAGGACGAGTGCCAATATCGGCGCACAGAGCGTCCACAAGCGCATCGCATCCCCTCCTATGTTATCGCTATCAGGCTGCCTCGCATTGCGAACCCGCGCAACCCTTGCCAACATCGGCGTACGAAGTTCTGTTTGGGGGTATCCATGCGCCATCTGCTCACCGTCGCCCTGTTGCTCTCCGGCACCGCGGCCAATGCCCAGACCATCCCGGTCGAGACGATGAAGGAGGTGACGCAGGTCCTGTCCTCCGACGCCTATGAAGGCCGCGCGCCGACCACCCCGGCCGAGGACAAGACGATCGCCTATATCGTCCAACGCTTTGAAAAGGCCGGGCTCAAGCCGGGCAACAAGGGGCAGTGGACGCAGGACGTGCCGCTGGTCGAGATCACCGCGAACAACGTGGCGCCGCTGGTCTTCACTGGCGGCAAGCAGGCGGTGTCGCTCGACTATCGCAAGGACATGGTCATCGCGACCTACCGGGTGGTGCCCAAGGTCGCGATCAAGGACAGCGACGTCGTCTTCGTCGGCTATGGCATCAACGCCCCCGAGCGCGGCTGGAACGACTATGCCGGTCTGGACGTGAAAGGGAAGACGGTGGTCATCCTGGTCAACGACCCCGACTATAAAACCCCGGAAACCAAGGGGTTGTTCGACGGCAAGGCGATGACCTACTATGGCCGCTGGACCTACAAGTTCGAAGAGGCCGCCCGGCAGGGCGCGGCCGCCGCGATCATCGTCCACGACACCTATCCGGCCGCCTATCCCTGGGGCGTGGTCCAGTCCTCCTGGACCGGCCCCCAGCTCGAGCAGGACACGCCGGGCGACCATATGGACCAGAGCCAGGCGATCGGCTGGATGCAGCTCGACAAGGCCAAGGCGCTGTTCGCCGCCGCGGGCAAGGACTTCGACGCCCTTTCGGCCGCTGCGGCGCAGAAGGGCTTCAAGGCGGTTCCGCTCGGCGTAAAGGCTTCTGTCGGCTGGGAAAACACGATCAAGCGCCAGGCGTCGAAGAACGTCGTCGGCGTGCTGCCGGGCACCGCGAAGCCCGACGAGGTCGTGCTCTACTCGGCCCATTGGGACCATCTCGGACGCTGCGACGCGGTGAATGGCGACGACATCTGCAACGGCGCGGTCGACAATGCCTCGGGCATCGGCGGCCTCGTCGCCCTTGCCGAAGCGCATGCCAAGGCCGGCCCGGCCAGCCGCAGCCTCGTCTTCCTCGCCGTCACCGCCGAGGAATCGGGCCTGCTCGGCAGCAAGTTCTACGCCGAGAACCCGGTCTATCCGCTCGCCAAGACCGTCGGCGGGGTGAACATGGATTCCTTGAATGTCATTGGAAAGACGAAGGATTTCGTGATCGCCGGCGCCGGCAAGTCCGAGCTGGAGGATCTGGTGAAGCCCTTCGTCGCGGCCGAGGGCCGGGTGATCGTCCCCGAGGCCCGGCCCGAGGCGGGCGGTTACTACCGCTCGGATCATTTCAGCTTCGCCAAGCTCGGCGTGCCGATGCTCTATGGCGAGAGCGGCGACGACCTGGTCAATGGCGGCAAGGAAGCCGGCGAGAAGGCCGCCAAGGACTATACCCAGAACCGCTATCACAAGCCCCAGGACGAATATAACCCGGCCTGGGACTGGAGCGGTTCGGTCTCGGACCTGAACATCTATTACGGCCTCGGCCGCCAGCTCGCCGAGGGCAGCGCTTGGCCGAACTGGTACAAGACCGCCGAATTCCGTGCGGTTCGCGACAGGTCTCGCGCCGGACAATGAACGGGATTATGGGGGCGGAATGACGATTCCGCCTCCCCCCAAGCCCGAATGGGCGCACCATCACGCCGTGTGGATCGGCTTCCCCAGCCATCCCGAACTCTGGCTCGACGATCTCGCCTCCGCGCGCCTCGAAGTCGCCGCCTTCGCCAAGGCCGTGCATGCCGAGGGCAAGGGCGAGCAGGTGATCCTGGTCGCCGCCAATGAGGAATCCGCCAAGGCTGCCCGTACCCTGGCGGGGAACGCGGCCAAGGTCGTGGTCGAGCCCTTCGGCGACATCTGGTTGCGCGACACCGCCGCGATCATCGGCGGCGACGGCACCGCGCACGACTTCCAGTTCAACGGCTGGGGCGGCAAGTACGACCTCGAAGGCGATGACGATATCGGCCACCGCCTCGCCGAGCGCGCCCAGATGAACGTCGAGGACCATGCCTGGGTGCTGGAGGGCGGTGCGATCGACGGCGATGGCACCGGCCTGGTGGTCACTACCGAGCAGTGCCTGCTCAACCGCAATCGCAACCCGCAGCTCAGCAAGGCCGAGGTCGAGGAGATGCTGCTCAAGGACCTGGGCTATACCCAGGTGCTGTGGCTGGGTGATGGCCTGCTCAACGACCATACCGACGGCCATGTCGACAATCTCGCTCGCTTCATCGGCCCCAACCGCCTGCTGATCCCCGAGGGGGCCGAGAACGACCCCAACTGGCGCATCTACCAGGACGCCGCCGCCCGCGCCGAGCGCGCCGGGGTCGAGGTCGTCCGCTTTCCCTCGCCGGGTCGGGTGCTCAACGAGGATGAGGAGATCATCCCGGCGAGCTACATGAACTTCTACATCGGCAATGCCGCGGTGGTCGTGCCGCTCTACGGTCAGGAGAACGACGTGGCAGCGGTGGACAAGCTCGCCGAGCTGTTCCCCGGCCGCGCGATCATCGGCCAGCGCGCCGACCATATCCTCACCGGCGGCGGCAGCTTCCACTGCATCAGCCAGCAGATTCCGGTGTAATTACAAGATCGTCATCCCCGCGGAGGCGGGGATGACGGTTATTTGGTCGGAGCGGGCGAAGGCGTCCCGGCGATCGGCGCGCCCGCCGTGCTGCTCAGCCGCCAGATCATGTTGCCGACATCGTCCGCCACCAGCAGCGCGCCGCCGGCATCGGTGATCAGGCCGACCGGACGACCGTTCACGGTCTTGCCGTCCTTGCCCAGGAAGCCGGTGAGCAGGTCGATCGGCTTCGCGTTCTTGAGCGGATAGCCATTGTCGCCGAACGGCACGAACACGAGCTTGTAGCCCGAGGGCGGCTCGCGGTTCCACGAGCCGTGCAGCGCGATGAACGCACCATTGGCGAACTTGCCGCCCAGCTTGGCATCGGCTGCGAAGGCGAGCCCAAGCGGCGCGGTATGGGCGCCCAGCGCGAAGTCAGGGCGCTTGGTGTATTCGCGCAGGTCCGGCCGCTCGGGCGTCACCCGCTTGTCGATATAGCCGCCCCAGTAATTCCACGGCCAGCCATAGAAGGCGCCGAAATCGACCTGGGTCAGATAGTCGGGCGGCATGTCCGATCCGAGCATGTCGCGCTCGTTGACCACGGTCCACAGATTGCCGGTATGCGGCTCGAACGCCATGCCGTTGGGGTTGCGCAGGCCCCAGGCATAGACGCGCGAGGACTTGGTTTCCGGCACCACCTCGAGGATCGCGGCGCGGGTGCGCCTGGCGGCGTCGAGCTGCCTGGCGACCTGGAAGGGCGAGTCGGCGCCATAGATGTCGCCTTCCTTGTCGAGCCCGTTCTCGCCGATGTTCGAGGAGGAGCCGACGGCGACATAGATGCGCTTGCCATCCGGCGAGGCGAGGATGTTGCGCGCCCAGTGATTGCCGCCGCCGGCCAGGTCGATGATCTTCTCGGGCTTGGCGGTGATCCTGGTGTCGCCGGCTTTGTAGGGGAAGCGGACCAGTGCGTCTGTATTGGCGACGTAGAGCCAGTCGCCGATCAGCGCCATGCCGCTCGGCGAGTTCAGCCCCTCGATCAGCGCCGAGCGCTGGTCGGCCACGCCGTCGCCATTGGTGTCGCGCAGCAGGGTGATGCGGTTGGCCGAGGGCACGCCGGCACCGGCGCGGTTCAGCATGATCCCCATGATCCAGCCGGTGATGCCACCGCCCTCGCGCGGGGGCGAGTTGCTCTCGGCGACAAGCACGTCGCCATTGGGCAGGCGATAGAGCCAGCGCGGGTGATCGAGCTTGTCGGCGAAGGGTGCGACCTGCAGCCCCTCGGGCGCGGTCGGCTTGGCGCCGTTCGCCCAGCCCACCGGCTTGGCGATGCGGACGGTCGGGACGTCCTGGTAGCGCGCTTCGCTCAGCTGGGGGACGACGCCGGTGACGGCGCTTTCGGAGAGCTTGGCCTTGTCCGGCTGGATTGCCCAGACGACGAGGCCGATGAGCACCACCACGACGATGGCAAGGACGATGAGGATCCGCTTGAGCATGGCGGAAGGATAGGGGGCGGGCGGGCCTAAGCCAATGGCTTTCGGCCCGCCCGCCGCGGGTCTTACTTCAGGTCGAAGCGATCCGCGTTCATCACCTTGGTCCAGGCGGCGACGAAGTCCTTCACGAACTTCTCCTCATTGCCGTTCTCGGCATAGACCTCGCCGACTGCGCGCAGTTCCGAGTTCGAGCCGAAGATCAGGTCCGCGCGGGTCGCCCGCCACTTCTCATGGCCTGCCGCGCGGTCGGTGGCGACATATTCGTCGTCGCCTTCCCCGGCAGCCGCCCAGACATTGGTCATGTCGTAGAGGTTGACGAAGAAGTCGTTGGTCAGCTGGCCCGGGCGCTTGGTGAAATGGCCATGGCCGCGCTCGCCGTGATTGGCGCCGAGCACGCGCAGGCCGCCGATCAGCACGGTCATCTCGGGCACCGAGAGGCCGAGCAGCGAGGCGCGATCGAGCATCATCTCCTCGACCTTCACCGCCAGCTTCTTCTTGCCGACATAGTTGCGGAACGCGTCCGCCTCGGGCTCCATCACCGCGAAGCTGTCGGCGTCGGTCTGCGCCGCCGTCGCATCGCCGCGACCGCCGGTGAAGGGCACCGCTACGCCGAAGCCTGCGTCCTTGATCGCCTTCTCAAGTCCGACCACGCCGCCGAGCACGATGGCATCGGCCAGCGACAGGTTGCCGCGCAGGCCATTGAGCGTGTCGATGACGTTGGCGAGCGTTGCCGGCTCGTTGACCTCCCAGTCCTTCTGCGGGGCCAGCCTCACGCGCGCGCCGTTGGCGCCACCGCGGAAATCCGACTTGCGGAAGGTGCTGGCCGAGGCCCAGGCCGCCTTGACCAGCTGGCTGACCGTTAGTCCGCTTCCCGCGATCTTCGCCTTCACCCCCGCGACATCGGCGTCCGAGGGCTCGGTGCCGGCCGGGATCGGATCCTGCCAGATCAGGTCTTCGGCGGGGACTTCCGGCCCGAGATAGCGGACCTTGGGGCCCATGTCGCGGTGGGTCAGCTTGAACCAGGCGCGGGCGAAGGCGTCCTTGAACGCTTCGTGATCGGCGCGGAACTTCTCGCTGATCGCGCGGAACTCGGGATCGCGTTTCAAGGCCATGTCGGCGGTGGTCATCATCGTCGGGACCTTGATGTTCGAATCCCACGCCGCCGGCGCCATGTCCTCCTCTTTCTGGTTGATCGGCTGCCACTGGTTGGCGCCCGCGGGGGACTTCACCAGTTCATAGTCATAGTCGAACAGCAGCCGGAAATAATTCTCGGTCCATTCGCGGGGGGTATTGGTCCAGGCGCCCTCGATGCCGCTGGTGACGGTATGCTCGCCGATGCCGCCGCTCTCATGGCCGCTCACCCAGCCGAATCCCTGCGCGGCCAGATCGCCGCCTGCCGGCGCAGCGCCGAGCAGCGATGCGTCACCATTGCCATGCGCCTTGCCGAAAGTGTGGCCGCCGGCGGTGAGCGCGACGGTCTCCTCGGCGTTCATCGCCATGCGCGCGAAGGTTTCCTTCATGTCGCGCGCCATGCCGGCATCGTCATGCGGATTGCCCTGCGGACCTTCGGGATTGACGTAGATCAGGCCCATCTGGATCGCGGCGAGCGGGCCTTCGATTTCATGGAAGCCATGCTCGGGGGCGATGCGGGTCTGGACGCCCTCGTTCACCCATTTGTCTTCGGAGCCCCAGTAGATGTCGCGCTCGGGCTCATAGACATCGGGGCGGCCGCCGCCGAAGCCGAAAACGGGCCCGCCCATGCTCTCGATCGCGACATTGCCGGTGAGGATGAACAGGTCGGCCCAGCTGATGTGCTTGCCGTATTTCTGCTTGATCGGCCACAGCAGGCGGCGCGCCTTGTCGAGATTGCCATTGTCAGGCCAGCTATCGAGCGGAGCGAAGCGCTGCTGGCCACTGTTGGCGCCACCACGGCCATCGGCGGTGCGATAGGTGCCGGCGGCGTGCCAGGCCATGCGGATGAAGAAGGGGCCATAATGCCCGTAATCCGCCGGCCACCAGGGCTGGCTGTCGGTCATCAGTGCGGTGAGATCGGCCTTGAGCGCGGCATAGTCGAGCTGCTTGAAGGCTTCGGCATAGTCGAAATCGGCGCCCATCGGGTTGGACGAGCCATTGGGGTTGAGGATTTCGGTGGCAAGCATCTCGGGCCACCAATCCTTGTTGGTGCGGCCGAGCAGTGCGCGCACGCCGCCTGCGCCGTGCATCGGACAGCCACCGCCGTCGATCGATCCAGTCTTAGCGTCCATCTCCCAAGCTCCTTGCTGAATGTGCGTCCCATGGGATGCCACTCCGGATGCAATCGAAGAAATGGATTAGATCGCCGTCAGTGATCGAGTGGGTGATTTTTACGACACGCCGTTGTCACCAGGACCGTCATCCGTCGGAAGCTGGAATCTCGTGCCGCATCGCGCCTTCACCGAGATCCCGGCTTTCGCCGGGATGACGGGTAGGTGGTGGGCGGCCGATTATTCCTCCGCCAGCGCCTTCTCGACGGGCGGATGGAGGCGCAGCTTCGTCACGCGCTTGGGGTCGGCCTCGACGATCTCGAGCTTCCAGCCGCTGTCATGCTCCAGACATTCCCCCGCCGCCGGTACGTGGCCGGCGAGGATGAAGGCGAGGCCGCCCAGCGTGTCGACATCGCCGTCGACTTCGCCCAGTCGCGGGTCGATCGTCTCGGCGACGTCCTCCAGCTCGGCGCGGGCATCGGCTTCCCAGCCGCCGCCCTCGATCGGCACGAGCAGCGCGGTCGGTGCCTCGTCATGCTCGTCCTCGATCTCGCCGACGATCTCCTCGATCAGGTCCTCGATCGTGATCAGCCCCTCGGTGCCCGAATATTCGTCGAGCACGATGGCTAGGTGCGTCCGCCGGCCGCGCATCTGGGCGAGCAGGTCGAGCGCGCCCATCGACTGGGGCACATAGAGCGGCTGGCGGATCAGGGCGGACAGGTTCTCCGGGTGCGGCGCGCCACTGGCCAGGATGTTGAACACGTCCTTGATATGGACCATGCCGATGATGGTATCGAGTTCCTCCCGATACACCGGCAGGCGGCTGTGGCCGGCTTCCTCGAACAGCTTCACCAGGTCAGCGAAGCTGGTCTTCTCCTCGACCGCGATGATGTCCGCACGGGGCACGCCGACATCGCCGGCATCGCGCTCGCCGAAATGGAGCAGGTTGCGCAGCATCTGCCGCTCGATCGGGGCGAGGTCGCCTACCGGGCTCCTGCCGCCATCTTCCTCATGCTCGTCGATCGCATCTTCCAGCCGATCCCGCAGCGTCTCTTCTTGATCGTCACCGAACAGGAGGGTGCGGATTCCGCGCCATATCCCGCCACCTTCGTGGTTGTCGCCGCCAGCGCTGCTACTTTGGCCCTCGGGCATGTTCGGTGTTCAATCCTCGCGTATCAGATAGGGGTCGTGCAAACCGAGGTCGCGGAGCGCGGCGCGCTCCATCTCCTCCATGGCCTCGGCTTCCGCGTCGTCCATATGGTCATAGCCTAGCAAATGCAGCAGGCCGTGGACAATCAGGTGCGTGGCGTGATCTTCGACCGAGACCTTGCGCTCCGCCGCCTCGGCCGCGCAGACGCCGTGGGCCAGGACGATGTCGCCCAGCAACACCTCGCCGTCGTCGGTATTCTCGGTCACCGCTTCCATCAGATCCTGCTGGATCATCGGGAAGGACAGCACGTTGGTCGGCTTGTCCTTGTCCCGATATTGCCGGTTGAGGACATGGACCTCCTCGTCGGAGGTGAAGCGCACCGCGACTTCGATCGTCGCGGGGTGATCCAGCCATTCGAGGAACGGCGTCTGGCGGATCGCGGTCTCCGCCGCGCGGTTGGCGAGGGATTCCCAATCGGCAGCGGGCCAGGGGGCTTCAACGAGGGCGGCAACGTCCAGCACTTAAAGCCCCCCCCTTTCAAGGGAGGGATTGGGGTGGGTGGCGTCCTGGCCATACTGAAGATGGATAGTCATGCGGCTGCCGTAGCGCACGCATCGACCCACCCCCAGCCCCTCCCTTTCAGGGAGGGCAGCTTTTTGCCCCTTAAGCATTCGGGCCCTCATAGGCATCGACGATCCGGCCCACAATCGGGTGACGGACGACATCGGCTGCCGTGAAGCGCGAAAAGGCGATGCCCTCGACGCCCTCGAGACGGCGGACCGCATCGTTGAGGCCCGAGGCGGGCGGGCCTCCGGGGAGGTCGACCTGGTTGGGATCGCCGCAGATCACCATCCGGCTGTTCTGGCCGAAACGGGTGAGGAACATCTTCATCTGCGCCGGCGTGGTGTTCTGCGCCTCGTCGAGGATGACGAAGGCATCGGCCAGGGTGCGGCCACGCATGAAGGCGATCGGCGCGATCTCGATCTCGCCGCTGGCGATGCGCCGCTCGACCTGCTCGGCGGGCAGGCAGTCATAGAGCGCGTCGTAGATCGGGCGGAGATAGGGATCGACCTTCTCCTTCATGTCGCCGGGCAGGAAGCCGAGCCGCTCGCCGGCCTCGACCGCGGGGCGCGACAGCACCAGCCGCTGGACGCTGCCGGTGATGAGCTGCGCCACCGCCTGGGCGACGGCGAGATAGGTCTTGCCGGTGCCCGCCGGCCCGAGCGCGAAGATCATGTCGTTCGACACCAGCTCGCGCATGTAGTGCGTCTGGGCGACCGAGCGGGGTACGATGGTCTTCTTTCGGGTGCGGATCATGATCGAGGCGGGGGCGTTGCCGTTGTCCGCCTTGACGATGCCGGTGAACATCGGCTCGCTCGACATCGCGATCACGGCGTCGATCAGGCCGGTGTCGATCACTTCGCCGCGGATGACCCGGGCATGGAGTTCCTGCAGCACCTCGCGGGCATGGGCGACGGCTTCGGTCGTCCCCTCGATCTGCACGCGCTGGCCGCGGGCATGGATATAGACGCCCAGCCGCTCCTCAAGCGCGAGGATATTGCTATCGAACTCGCCGAAAAGCTGGGGCAGGAGCTGGGGCTTGTCGAAATTCACCTCGGCGCGGGAGCGTTCACCGGACTGGGCGGGGACAGGCTTGCGGCTCATGCGGCTCCTTCGCGCTGAAAAATGTTGAATCTCTTGAGTGTCCCACGCGTATGCGAGGTCGCCAGTTGCACGGCGCACGTAGCGGCGCTGCGTGTCAAAGCGAAGACGATGCGGGCGGTTCCCTGTCGCATGCGATATGGGGAGAGTGACAGAGGTTTTCCAACTTGGACAGCGCCAATTTTGGCCTGACTTCAAGGAAGCCGGGGACTGTGCGATAGAGGCCACATGACCAGAGGTCGCCCGCCTGAGCAGAAGTCGCCGCAGCAGAAAAAGGCGCTGTCCTATGCGAAGGATCGCCGCAACGCCTATGGCGCCAACGACAAGGCGGCGCGCAAGGCCATCCCGGCACGCAAGGCCGGCGAGAATCGCAAGGTGCGGCGCAAGGCGGTGCATGCGCTCGCGGTGATCGAGCGGCTCGACGAAAGTGGGGCCGAGGCCGTCGAGAGCGCGCTTGCGCACGATATCGAACGCGTCAACGGCTGGACGAAGAGCGCGGACATGCCGCTTGGCGAACATGTCGCGGAGCAGACGCTCCGGGCGGAGCGCCGCACCGACAGCATTGCGCGGGTCCGCGCCGAGAAGGAGCGGCAGCGCGCCGCGCCCGATTTCGACGGCAGCATCGTGATCGGGAGCGGCGTTCGCTTTCCGCCCGGGGATTAGTCGATCCTGCCCGACTGACTCGCCTGCCACATCATCGCATCGAGCCAGCGATCGGGCAGCCAATGCGCCAGGAACAGGAAGACCGGCGCGCCGCCGCCGGTGCCGTAGCGGATGCGCGGACGGCGTGCGGCGGCGGCGCGTGCGATCGTCCTCGCCACCACCTCAGGCGGCGAGGCGAAGCGCATCGCATTGGCATTGCCGAGCATCGCGGCGTGACGGAGCGCCCAGGGCGCATAGGCGCTCTTGCCCGAGCGCTCGACCAGGCTCTGATGGGCAATACCGCTCCATTCGGTGCGGATCGCGCCGGGCTCGATCACCACGACGCGGATGCCGAAGGGGCGCAGCTCAAGGCGCAGGCAATCGCTGAAGCCCTCCACCGCGAACTTGGTGGCATGGTACCAGCCGCCGAACGGCTCGCCGAACTTGCCGCCGATCGAGGTGACGTTGACGATCGTCCCCGATTTCTGCGCGCGCATCAGCGGGGTGGCGAGCTGGCAGAGCCGGGCGAGGCCGAACACATTGACCTCCATCTGGCGGCGGGCCTCCTCCATCGGCACATCCTCGATCGCGCCATAGCTGCCATAGCCGGCATTGTTGACGAGCAGGTCGAGCCGGCCGGCGGCGGCGCGGATCGTCTCGATCGCCGCGACGATCGAGGCGTCGTCGGTCAGGTCGAGGTCGATCAGCTCGGCGCCGAGGCGCTTGAGCGGGGCCATCCGATCGAGGCGGCGGGCAGCGGCGAAGACCTTGTAGCCATCCTGGATCAGGCGCTGGACGGTGGCTTCGCCGATTCCGGCCGAGGCGCCGGTGACGAGGGCGGTTTTCTGCATTCTGGGCTCCGGTTGCGAGGTGGAGCCTGGCCATATAAGTGTGGACCATAGTCCATGGTCAAGGGATGAATCGCATGCTGATCTCTGAATTCGCCCGGCGGGCGGGCATGAGCACCGACACGGTGCGCTTCTACATCCGCAAGGGGCTGCTTGCGCCCGAAACGGGCGTGAAGGGCGGCTCCAACCCGTACCAGATCTTCACCGAGGAGCATCTGGAAGCGGCGCGGATGGTGCGGATGGCGCAGAGCCTAGGCTTCTCGCTGCGCGAGATCGCGACGCTGTCGGCCGAATATTATGCCGGCGGGATGACGCCCGAGCGCAGCCTGGAGCTGATGCGGATGCAGCTTGCCCGGCTGGAGGAGAAGGCAGCGCAGCTCAATGCGATGGTCGACTATACCCGTGCCAAGGTGAAGTGGCTGGAGACCGGGCAGAAGGGTTCGGAGCCGGTGTTCGGCGCGTTCGACGGCTGCTGGGCCGAGCCGGTGACGACATCGGCCAAGCAGGCCGCCTGAGCGGGGCCTCAGGCGTCGAGCATCCGCGCCTCGTCGAGCTCGATCCGATCGCGGCCGGCGCGCTTGGCGGCGTAGAGCGCCTTGTCGGCGCGCTGCATCGCCACCGCGATCTGCTCGGGCCCGCGCAGGAAGGCGAGGCCGCAGGAGAAGGTGACCGGTTCTTCCGGATTGGGACCGATCGGATCGGCATGGAGCGCGGTGCGCAGCCGTTCGATCAGCGCGCGGGCGTCGCGCGGGCCCATGCCGGGGATCAGGATGGCGAATTCCTCTCCGCCCCAGCGCGCGACCAGATCGGAGCGGCGCATCGTCTCGGTGAGGCGGCTGGCGAATTCGCGCAGCACCAGATCGCCTTCGTCATGGCCGAAGATGTCGTTGATCCGCTTGAAGAAATCGATGTCGACCAGCGCGAGCGTGGCGCGGGTGCCGGCGCGCAGATGCGCCGCTGCGTCGAGGAAGCCGCGCCGGTTGCGCAGGCCGGTGAGCAGGTCGCGCTCGGCGGCATCGCGCAGCTGGCTGATCCGCGTATTGGTGGCGATCGCGGCAAGGCCGACGCTGTCGAGCAGCTCGCCGGCGAGATCGCGGCCGCCGGCGGGGACATCGACCACGGGTTTCCCGTCCTGTACTTCGCGCAGCATCGCCGAGGCCTGGCGGATCGGGGCGAGCAGGGCGCCGAGCGCATAGATGGCCGCGAGGGTGCCCGCGAGCGTGGCGAGCAGCAGCGGCAAGAAGATCTGCCATTCCCATTCGCCGATCACCGCCTGGCTGGCGATGAAGGTGATCAGCGGCAGGTGCACCGCGACGAAGCAGATGGCGAAGATGCGCAGGTGGAAGTGGCGCGGGAACAGGAACCGCGTGGCGAGATAGAAGCGCATTCTGGCGCGACCCCCTTCTTGTCTTTTGCGTCCGGCCGAATGGCGGGCGTTGGGACATAAGGAGCTAGGTTTCCGAAACTTACCAGGTGCTTGCCGGGCATCGTTAACGCGTCGGAGCGATGCGATACGGCGACGATTCGGAAAGGCGGCCCTCCGTGCCCCGCGCTTCGGTCCCTCGCAATCGGAAACCCTGTGTTTCGCAGCCGTAATGGCGACTTTGCCGCCGCTCGGTGCGTTCCCCGAAGACCCTGGGGATCGACTAGCAAGGACGAAGATAATGCAGGATTTTGAAGGCAAGGTCGCCATTGTGACGGGCGCGGCGTCGGGCATCGGCGCGGCGGTGGCAAAGGACCTTGCGGAGCGCCGGGCGAAGGTGGTGGTCGCCGATTTCGACGGGGCGCATGCGAAGAGCTTTGCGGATAGCCTTGGCGGGAACGCGCGGTCGTTCCAGCTCGATGTCGCCGATCCCGAGGCGGTGCGTGCCATGGTCGACTTCGCGGTGGCCGAGTTCGGTGCGCTGCACCTGGCGGTGAACAATGCTGGCATCGGTGGGCCCGCCGCGCCGATCGCGGACATCTCGCTGGAGGATTGGCACCGGGTGATCGATGTCGATCTGAACAGCGTGTTCTACTGCCTGAAGTACCAGATCCCCGCGATCGTCGCCGCCGGGGGCGGTTCGATCGTCAACATGGCCTCGATCCTCGGCGCGGTCGGCTGGGGCGGCTCGGGCATCTACGTCACCGCCAAGCATGCGCTGCTCGGCCTCACCAAGAATGCCGCGATCGACTATGCCGACAAGGGCGTGCGCGTGAACGCGGTCGGCCCGGGCTTCATCCGCACGCCGGCGATCGCGGCGAACATGACCGACGAGGCGATCGCGGGCCTGGCGGGCAAGCACCTGCTGGGTCGGCTGGGCACGCCCGAGGAAGTCGCGGCGCTGACCAGCTTCCTGCTCTCCGACAAGGCGAGCTTCATGACCGGCACCTATTATCCGGTCGATGGCGGCTATCTGGCCCGCTAGGCTTTGGCGCGCGCGGCGAACCCGTTGCTCAAGCTGTTCCCCGGCCTTCGCCGGGGAACTAAAATCCCGCACAAGCAGGTTCAGGCCGCGGCCTTGACCTTTTCCACGCCGGTCAGCGAGTTGCCGAAGCCGCCGGTGATCTCGACCTCGACCATGTCGCCGATCTTCGCGTCGGTGTTCAGATACACCGACTGGAGCCAGGGCGACTTGCCGAGCATCTGGCCGGGGAGCTTGCCCTGGCGCTCGATCAGCACGGCGCAGGTCTTGCCGATGGTCGCCTGGTTGAAGGCGAGCTGATCGCGGTTGAGCGCGGCCTGGAGGCGCTGGAGGCGCTCGTCCATCACTTCGGCGGGGATATACTGGTCGCGCAGCTCGGCTGCTGGGGTGCCGGGGCGCGGGCTGTACTTGAAGCTGAAGCATTGCGCGTAGCCGACCGCGTCGACCAGGCTCAAAGTCTCCTCGAATTCGGCATCGCTCTCGCCGGGGAAGCCGACGATGAAATCGCCCGACAGCGCGATGTCCGGGCGGGCCGCGCGGACGCGGTCGAGGATCTTCAGGTAGGAATCGCGGCTGTGGCTGCGGTTCATCGCCTTGAGGATGCGATCGCTGCCGGCCTGCACGGGCAAATGGAGGAACGGCATCAGCTTGGCGACCTCGGCATGGGCGCGGATCAGGCCTTCGCGCATGTCGTTGGGATGGCTGGTGGTGTAGCGGATGCGCTCCAGCCCCTCGATCCGGTCGAGCGCGTGGATCAGGCCGTGCAGCCCGGTGCCGGCGTCATCGTCCCAGGCGTTGACGTTCTGGCCGAGCAGGGTGATCTCGCGCGCGCCGGCATCGACCAGCGCCCTGGCCTCGTCGACCAGCTCGGCGAAGGGGCGGCTGATCTCGGCGCCGCGGGTATAGGGCACCACGCAATAGGTGCAGAACTTGTCGCAGCCTTCCTGCACGGTGAGGAAGGCGGTGGGGCCGACCTTGCGGCGCCTGGGCAGCGCGCCGAACTTGCTGTTGGCGGGCATGTCCGTGTCGAGCGCGGAAGTGCCGGCGGCGGCCTTGGCGACCAGTTCGGGCAGGTTGTGATAGGCCTGCGGGCCGACCACGACATCGACCTTGGCGCGGCGGACGATCTCCTCGCCCTCGGCCTGCGCGACGCAGCCGGCGACCGCGATCATCGGCGCGGCGCGATCGGCGGCGGCGGCCTGCTTGCGCAGGCGGCCGATGTCCGAGAACACCTTCTCGGTCGCCTTTTCGCGGATATGGCAGGTGTTGAGCACGATCAGGTCGGCACTGTCGGCGTCGGCAGTCGAAGTCATGCCCTGCGCGGCCATCAGCTCGGCCATGCGCTCGCCGTCATAGACGTTCATCTGGCAGCCGAACGACTTGACGTGGAAGGTCTTGGGATTCTTGGGAGCGTTCATCGGGCGGGCATATAGCTGCGAAAATCGACAACATTAAGCCCCTCCCTGGAAGGGAGGGGTTGGGTGGGTCGATGATCGCGATGCGGCTGGGGTGCGCTCCTGGCTTCAGTATCGCCAGGCCGCCACCCACCCCCGACCCCTCCCTTCCAGGGAGGGGAGTTTCAGGACGTCGCGCCCGGCTTCGGCTTGTAGCCGATCGGGTCCTCGGCGAAGCGGAAGGTGCGAAGCGGCTGGTCGAGCACCTTGACCAAAGCTTCCTCGATCCGGCGGCGGCTTTCGGCGGCGATCACCTTGCGGCCGGGGAAGTCGCGCGGGTGGAAGGGCTCGAGGAAATGGACGTCGAGGCGGAAGCTGCCCTTGCGGCTGAGGATGCGCCTGGCGTTGTTGAGGCCGGTCTCCTGGCCGATCCAGCAGATGTCGTCGGCCGCCGCGCCATAGTGCAGCATCACCGGCTGGACCATCACGCCGGGCGGCGGCGGTTCGAGCACGCGCAGCATCGGCGTCTTGAACGGGAGCAACGACTTGCCGTCGGTCGTCGTGCCTTCGGGAAAGACGGTGATCGCCCAGGTCTCGGCCAGCGCGTCGCGCAGCTCGTTGATCTGCTCGGCGACGCCGAGGCGGTTCTCGCGCTTCACATAGACGGTGCGGTTGAGCCCGGCGAGCCAGCCGACCACCGGAGCGGTCTCGATCTCGGCCTTGGCGATGAAGGCGGTGCCGCTGGCGCCGCCCAGCGCGAGGATGTCGATCCAGCTCAAATGGTTCGAGATGTAGAAGACGTCGCGCTTCAGGTGCGTGCCGACGCGATTGACCCGCGCGCCGCAGATCCGCGCGGCGGTGCCGAGGAAATGGCGCGGCCAGGGGGAGGGCAGGCGGAAGAGGCGGAACAGGTAATGGAGCGGCACGAAGACCAGCAGCGCCAGCACCAGCCCGGCAATGCGCAGGATCACCCGGCACTTGCCGGCGGGGCTCAGCTTCGTGTCGAGTCCCTGGATCGCCTCCTCGCGGCGACGGGCGGCGCGTTCCGCCCGGGTCTCGCCCGCGGGCGCCACCTCAGTTCTTGCGGTCGAGGGCGACGCCGTAGAGTTCCATCCGGTGATCGACCAGGCGGAAGCCCAGCCGCTCGGCGATCTGCTTCTGCAGCAGCTCGAGCTCCGGATCGACGAACTCGATCACTTCGCCGGTCTCGACGTTGATCAGGTGATCGTGATGCGCTTCGGGCGCCGGCTCATAGCGGGCGCGGCCATCGCCGAAATCGTGGCGATCGAGGATGCCCGCCTCTTCGAACAGGCGCACGGTGCGGTAGACCGTGGCGATCGAGATGCCCGGGTCGATCGCCGAGGCGCGCTCATAGACTTTCTCGACGTCCGGATGATCCTCCGCATCGGAGAGGACGCGCGCAATCACCTTGCGCTGTTCGGTAATGCGCAGCCCCTTTTCGTGGCAAAGCGCTTCGAGATCGATCTTACGGCCCATGGCCGCGATGTAGCGTGCGCGGGCGGAAGTTGGAAGACTGTGGCCGCGAAAAGGCGCGATCGCGAAACGAAAAGGCCGGCCCGGAGCGATCCGGACCGGCCTTTTCACATTTCAAATTGTTGCGGCTCAGCGCTTGCGGCGCTTGGTGCCGAGGCCGATCTTCTTCGCCAGGCTGCGGCGCTGCTCGGCATAATTCGGGGCGACCATCGGATAATCGGCCGGCAGGTTCCACTTGGCGCGGTACTGCTCGGGGGTCATCTGATAGTGCGTCATCAGGTGACGCTTCAACATCTTGAGCTTCTTGCCGTCCTCGAGGCACACGATGTAGTCGGGCTTCACCGAGGCGCGAATGGAAACGGCCGGCTCCTGCTTGACTTCCGGCTCGACGGCGGCGCGGCCAAGACCTGCAAGGGCACCATGCACGTTCGAGATCAGAGTCGGAAGGTCGGAGACCGACACGCTGTTGTTGCTGACATGAGCTGCAACAATATCCGCGGTCAGCGTGACCAGCGTTTCATCAATCTCAGCTTGCGTTTCCATTTTTTTCCTTTCGACCCGGGTAAGACGACTATTCGTTGTCGTCTGAGATCGCCCTATCGGACCATTTCGGATCAAACGCAAGACCAAACTTGCATGTTTCCGTAAGTTTCAGGTCAGATCGGCAATATCCCGAGCATAAGTATGTGCGTCAAACAATTGCCCGCCACGCCCACGATAATAATCGCGACGTTCGCCGACCTTTTCGAAGCCTTCGCGACGGTAGAGCTGAACGGCATCGTTTCCTGAGCGAACCTCAAGATGCACGCGTACAGTGTTGCGGCCGCGCGCTTCTTCAATCACGGCACGCAGCAGCGCGCCACCCACGCCGCGCCGCCGCGCGATCGGGCGGGTGGCGAGCAGCAGCAGCTCGACTTCATCGACCGTCGCGCGGGACAGGGCAAAGCCGACATCCTCGCCATCGACACTGGCCACTACCAGCCAGACGCCGGGCAACGAGAGCATGCCCAGGCACTGCGCGCTGGTCCAGGCCTCGCCGAAGCGCGGGTCAAAGGCCTCCTGCATGATGTTGTTGACGCTGTAGAGATCCTGCGAGCCGCCTTCGCGCAGCTCGACGAGGTGCACCGTTCCGCTCATGCCAGGCCCCGCTCGGCGAGCGTCTTGGCATCGGGCGCGCGGCCATAGATCGGTCGCGCGGGCAAGGCGGCAAAGGCGGCGGGGAGCAGCCGGGCATCAGCGGCATTGGGCAGCGTCTCGTGCAGCTCCAGCCCTTCGCCGAGCGCGGCAAGGTGGCGCACGCCGCTGCCGAACGCAGGCAGCGCGCCCAGCGCTTCGCGGGCGGCGGCGGGAACGAGCGAGCGGAACGGCCCGTCTTCCCCAAATGGCTGGGAGTGGAACGCCTGCATGAACACCTCACCGTGCCCCCCTTCGAGGATCACGGCAAGCTGTGGCATACCCGCATTGACGGCAAAGCCGGACGCGGCGAGCAGCGCGAGCGACGAATAGCCTTGCACCTCGACGCCCCAGCCGATCGACAGGCCAAGCGCGGCGGCCAGCCCGACGCGCACGCCGGTAAAGCTGCCCGGGCCGACATCGACCAAAATGCGTGCGGCACGGCCTTCGGCCGGCAGCGATGCGATCATCGGCACCAGGCGCTCGGCATGGCCACGGCCCACCACCTCATGGGCCGCGGCTACCAGGGTCGTCCCGTCGAGAAGCGCTACCGAACAGGCGGCAGTCGCGGTCTCGATGACGAGAGTCAGGTCAGAGGAGCTGATTGAACTTCTCGAATTCCGGGCGGGGGAGGCGATCGAAGATGGTGGAGGGGTCGCCATGTCCCAGCGTCGAGATGAAGTTGGACTTCACATTGGGCTGGTCTGCAAAGAACGCTTCGTCAACCTTGGAGTTGTCGAAACCCGACATCGGGCCGGTGTCGAAGCCGAGCGCGCGAGCGGCGAGGAGCAGATACGCGCCCTGCAGCGACGAGTTGCGGAACGCCGTGGTGTAGCGGGCTTCCTCGGTCGGGAACCAGTCCTTGGCGGTCGGCGCGTGCGGGAAGAGCCAGGGGAGATGCTCGTTGAACGCGAGGTCCATGCCGATGATCACCGTGGCAGGCGCCTTGCGGATCTTGTCCGCATTGGCGGCGCTGGCGAGCTGAGCGAGCTTTTCCTTGGCTTCCGGAGTGGTCACCCAGACGAAGCGCGCGGCCTGGTTGTTGGCCGAGGTCGGGCCCATCTTGGTGAGCTCGTAGATGGCGCGGATATCGGCCTCGGTCACCGGGGCGTCGGTGTAGCCGTTATAGGAGCGCGCGGTACGGAAGAGCGTATCCAGCGCCGCATCGTCGAGCGGAGTGGCCATGAAAACAGTCCTTTCGGAGAAGATTGGGGCTCAGACGGCCCGGACTTCGGTAACTTCGGGAACGTAGTATTTGAGCAGCTGCTCGATGCCGTTCTTGAGCGTGGCGGTCGAGCTGGGGCAGCCCGAACAGGCGCCCTGCATCTGGAGATAGACCTTGCCGGCGTCGAAGCCGCGATAGACGATGTCGCCGCCGTCATTGGCGACGGCCGGGCGCACGCGCGTCTCGATCAGTTCCTTGATCTGCGCGACGATCTCCGCGTCCTCGGGATTGTCGCCGAAATCGGCGCTTTCCGGCGGCACGCTGAAGCCGGCCGACGCGGCATGGAACAGCGGCATGTTGGCGGCGAAGTGATCGAGCAGGATGCCGAGGACATCGGGCTTCACGTCACGCCAGTCGCTGCCCGGCGCGATCGTTACCGAGATGAAGTCGCGGCCGAAGAACACGCCGGTCACGTCGCCCAGAGTAAACAGCGCCACGGCGAGAGGCGAGGCTTCGGCCTCTTCCGGGCTCGCAAAGTCGCGCGTGCCCGCTTCCATCACGGTGCGACCCGGAAGGAACTTGAGCGTCGCCGGATTGGGCGTGGCTTCGGTTTCGATCAGCATGATCGCCATTTGGGCGCTTGGGCGGCGCGGATCAAGCGGGACGCGGGAAACGAAAGGTTTCCGGTGGGGTAGGCGTCGTGCGCAGGTTCGGTTTTGGCGAGGTGCTTTTCCGAAGAGCCCCTTCGTCACCCTGAACTTGTTTCAGCGTCCAAGCCTCCACGGGCGATATCGCTGGTGGTGAGTTGGATGCTGAAACAAGTTCAGCATGACGAACTATGATGGAGGCCGATCCCGGGGGTGGTGGGCCGGACCTCAGGCCTGCTCGTCCTCATGCGTGGTCGCGTCGCTCACGCTCTGGTCGTGGCCGCTCTTGTCGCTGAAGAAGGCGGCGGCGAACAGGCCGCAGCCGAGCAGCGTCGAGATGAACACGCCGCCCACCGTCGCCGCGATCGCGGAAGGATAGAGCGCGTCGTAGAGCGAGAGATACCAGAGCGCACCCGCGACCATCAGCACGCCGGCAAGTGCGATCCACACGATCATCCGGCGAAATTCAGCCCAGGCCTTGGTTTGGTCAGTAGCCATTTCGGCAACTCCTTTTCGGAGGCGCATGTGGGCACGCATTTGCGCTGGATCAATTGGTCGAATTGACCACCCGGTTCCAGCGGATCAGGTTGGCCCGCGCATCCTGGACGAAGGCCGAATGGCGGATCCAGGCGAGGAACCTGTCGACGAACCAGCGGCCGGGCTGGCGCAGCGGCCGGCGGAACTGGATGAGCAGCACGACGCGGGTGCCGCTCGTGTCGTTCCAGACCTCATGGTCATAGGTATCGTCGAACACCAGGGTCTCGCCCTCGGACCAGCGGACGACGCGGTCGTCGATCCGCATCCGCGCATCGCCATCGCGCGGCACGACCAGCCCGAGATGGCAGGTGATCAGCCCCTTGGTGACGCCGCGATGCGCCGGAATATGGGTGCCTGGCGCGAGGATCGAGAAGAAAGCGCTGTTCAGCCCCGGGATCGATTCGACCAGCCGGGTGGTTTCTGGGCAGCGATTCAGATTCTCCTCCACGAAATATCCATATCCGTAGAGAAAGAAGCTGCGCCACTTGTTCGCTGGCGCGATCGCGCGGTGATCGGGGGAGATGTGCGCCAAACTCGGCGCCTGGTGCGGATCGAGCGCGGCGGCGATCGCCTCGGCGCGGATCGCCTGCCAGTTCGCGCGCAGCGCCTGGGTCCAGGCGAAGTCGCGCACGTCGAGCACCGGATCGTTCGAGACCAGCGAGAAGCGCGCGATGAACCGGTCGAAGGTGCCGCGCAGATATTTGCCATATTTGATCAGGAAGGGCCGGTCGCGCTCGGCCCGAAGCGGCGAATCGGGCATGACCGCGCCCGACATCACCGTCAGATCGGGAATCATCTCCCGGGCTTCGCCGACTTCCACTTCGCCTGCGTCCCGCCACATTGCGCTGCCCCGCGCGCTCGGCTCGACCTTCACTGCACCTGACCTTGCTGACTGACTCGCTGTTACGCTGCCTCTTCGACTCGCGGGACTTGCCCACAGGCTGTTTTCTAGGCGGGCGATGGGTCCAAAACATGGCCCTGACGCGGCGCATGGGGGCGGGTTCGTAACGTAGCCGTGCCGGCTTTTCATACATCTGGGAGCAAGGTTCGCGCTGGCATGCCCGGCGCTTCGCTCCTAGATGGACAGCTATGCACTCTTTCCTGCGTGCGCCTCTCGCGCTCCTCGCCCTCGCCTCGCTCGCCCCGGTGCTGCCGGCCCAGGCCCAGCAGAATACCAACCCCCCGGGCGTGCCCGACACCAAGACGGTGGGGCGGCCGGTCCAGACCGCCAAGGATCCCTGGCTCTACGAAAAGAGCGACCTCGTCCATGACGATGCCTGGAAGTTCGGGCGGCTTTCCAACGGCGTGCGCTATGCGGTGCGCAAGAACGGCGTGCCGCCGGGCCAGGTCTCGGTCCGCGTCCGCATGGATGTCGGCTCGCTGATGGAGCAGGACAGCGAGCGGGGCTTCGCGCACTTGCTCGAGCATCTCTCGTTCCGCGGCTCGGTGCACGTGCCCGACGGCGAATCGAAGCGCATCTGGCAGCGGCTGGGCGTGACCTTCGGCTCGGACTCGAACGCGAGCACCACCTTCACCGCCACCACCTACAAGCTCGACCTGCCGATGGCGACGCCGGCCGGGCTCGACGAGAGCTTCAAGATCCTTGCCGGCATGATGTCCGGCCCCGAGATCACCCAGCCGATCCTCAATTCGGAGCGCCCGGTAGTGCTGGCCGAGCAGCGCGAGCAGCCGGGCCCGCAGGTGCGCCTGCGCGACGCGATGCTGGACCTGATGTTCGCCGGCCAGCCGCTCGCCCAGCGCGACCCGATCGGCACGGTGGAGACGCTGAACGGCGCCACCCCGGCGAGCGTCCAGGCCTTCCATGACCGCTGGTACCGCCCCGAGCGCGCCACGATCATCGCGATCGGCGATGTTGATCCGGCGCTGCTCGAGCAGATGATCGTCAAGCATTTCTCGGACTGGAAGGGCACCGGCCCGGCCGTGCCGAGTCCCGATTTCGGCAAGCCCGTGGCTGGTAAGCCGGTCTCGGCCAGCATCGTCGAGCCCGCGTTGCCGGTGCTCACCACGATCACGATCGTCCGCCCCTGGACCGTCGATGGCGACACGGTGATCTTCAACCAGAAGCGGATGATCGACCTGGTCGCGATCCGAATCATCAATCGCCGGCTCGAGACCCGGGCCCGCTCGGGCGGCACCTATATCGCCGCCGGCGCGGATCTGAGCGACCTGGCGCGATCGGCCAACATCACCACGGTGCAGGTGCTGCCGGTCGGCGACGACTGGGAAGCCGCGCTGCGCGACGTGCGCGCGGTGATCGCCGATGCCCAGGCGACCGCGCCGACCCAGGCCGAGATCGACCGCGAAGTCGCCGAGATCGCATCGTCGATGCAGCAGCGGATCAACACCGCGCCGGTGGATGCAGGCGCCAAGCTCGCCGACGACCTGGCCGAGGCGGTCGACATCAACGAGACGGTGACGACCCCCGAATTCTCCTATGCGATCTTCAAGGGCGCGGTGGACGGCAAGATGTTCACCCCCGCCACCGTGCTCGCTTCGTCGAAGACGGTGTTCCAGGGTACCGCGACCCGCGCGATCGTGAACCTGCACGCGCCCGATCCGGCGATCACCACCAAGGTGGCCTCGGCGCTCGAGGCCAATGTCGCCGGTGCCGGCAAGCGCAAGGTGCTGGGCAATGTCAGCTTCGCGGCGCTGCCCAAGCTTGGCCTGCCGGGCAAGGTCGCCAGCCGCGAGCAGATCCTTCCGGGCACCGGCATCGAGAAGCTCGCCTTTGCCAATGGCGTCACGCTGCTGATGCGCCAGGATCCGTCGGAGACCGGCAAGGTCTATGTGAACGTGCGCTTCGGCGGCGGCCTGTCGAGCCTGCCCAACAAGGGCGCGACCCCGGCCTGGGCCGGTGAGCCGGCGCTCGTCGCCAGCGGCGTCGGCAAATACGGACAGGAGGAGCTCGACTATCTGACGGGCAACCGCCAGATCGGCGCCGACTTCGACATCGACGACGATGCCTTCACCCTGCGCGCGCAGACGACCAAGGACGACCTGTCCGACCAGCTCAAGCTGCTCGCCACCAAGCTGTCCGCGCCGGCCTGGGATCCGAACCCGGTCAACCGCGCCAAGGCGGGCATCCTGTCGGGCTATGCCGGCCTCTCGGCCTCGCCGGACGCGGTGATGAGCCGCGACCTCGAGCGGCTGCTCCACAATGGCGATCCGCGCTGGGGCGTGCCGTCCAAGGCAGTGATCGAGGCGACCACCCCGGCCAGCTTCCGCAAGTTCTGGGAGCCGTTGCTGGCGACCGGCCCGATCGAAGTCGAGGTGTTCGGCGACATGGATGCCGAGGCGACGGTGAAGGCCGTGGCCGCCACCTTCGGCGCGCTCAAGCCGCGCGTCGCCAGCATGGCGCCGCGCGTGCCGTTCGAGTTCCCCGCGCATGTCGCCACCCCGGTGACGCTGACCCATACCGGCCAGCCCAACCAGGCGGCGGCGGTGATCGCCTGGCCGACCGGCGGCGGCACCGCCAATGGCGGCATCACCGAGAGCCGCAAGCTCGAGGTGCTCGCCGCGATCTTCCGCGACCGGCTGCTCGACCAGCTGCGCAGCCAGGCGGGCGTCAGCTACTCGCCGCAGGTGGCGAGCCAGTGGCCGCTCGGCCTGTCGACCGGCGGCAAGATCATGGCGCTCGGCATGGTGCCGCCGGACAAGGTCGACTTCTTCTTCGAGCTGTCGCGCAAGATCGCGGCCGATCTCGTCGCGAAGCCGGTCGATGCCGACGAGCTCAACCGCGCGCTGACGCCGCTCAAGCAGCAGATCCTGCGCATGTCGTCGGGCAACATGTTCTGGATGCGCCTGGTCGAGGGCGGCACCTATGACCCGGCACGCATCGCCGCGGTCGAGACGCTGGCCCAGGACTATTCGCGAGTGTCCCCGGCCGATGTGCAGGGCCTGGCGATGAAGTATCTCCGCCCGGACAAGGACTGGACGGTGAAGGTGGTGCCGGAGGCGAAGTGAGGCTCCGGCGGCCCGACTGAAATGCGAAAGGCCGGGGTGGAAGCCCCGGCCTTTTTCGTTTCGTCGTCCCGGTTTCCTATCGTCATCCCGGCGAAAGCCGGGATCTCAGGCGAAGGCGCGGGGAAAGAGCCGCACGAGATCCCGGCTTTCGCCGGGATGACGCGTGCGGCGATCAATCCTTCTTCGGATCTTCCATCGGCGGGGTGTTCGTGCGGTAGAGCGCGTCGAGGCGGTCGCCATAGACCGCCTTCAGGATGTGGCGGCGGATCTTGAGCGAGGGGGTCAGCTGCTCGTTCTCGATCGTGAAGGGTTCGTCGGCGACGATGAACTTGCGGACGCGCTCGATCACCGACAGGTCCTTGTTGACCCGCTCCACCGCCGCGCCGAGCGCCGCCTTGTAGTCGGGATCGTGCGACAGCTCCTTGAAGTCGCACTTGGTCGCCGTGTGGGCGCACCATTCGGCGGTCCATTCGGGATCGGGGACGATCACCGCGGACATATAGGGCTTCTTGTCGCCGGCGATCATCGCCTGGACGATCTCGGGCTGCAGCGTCAGCATGCCCTCGACCTTCTGGGGCGCGACATTGTCGCCCTTGTCGTTGACGATGATGTCCTTCTTGCGATCGGTGATCTTGATGCGGCCCTTCTCGTCGATATGGCCGATGTCGCCGGTATAGAGCCAGCCGTCCTTGAGGACGCGCCTGGTCTCTTCCTCGTTGCGCCAATAGCCGTGCATCACGAGCTCGCCGCGCACCAGGATCTCGCCGTCATCGGCGATGCGGACCTCGACATCGGGCAAGGGCGGGCCGACCGTGTCCATCTTGAGCCCGGCCTTGGGCCGGTTGCACGAGATCACAGGGGCGGCCTCGGTCTGGCCATAGCCCTGGAGGAAGGTGATGCCGAGGCTCTGGAAGAAGATGCCGACTTCCGGATTGAGCGGCGCGCCGCCCGAGACCATCGCCTTGATCCGCCCGCCGAACTTCCTGGCGAGCTTGGGCTTGAGCGTGGCGCCGAGCAGCAGGTTCATCGGCAGGTCGCGGAGCCCCGAATTGCCCGCCGCCCTGCGTCCGCCGATCGCCACCGCCTTGTCGAGCAGGAAATTGGCGAAATTGCCCTGCTTCTCGACCTGCTTGACGATGCGGGTGCGCAGCACCTCGAACAGGCGGGGGACGACGACCATCAGCGTCGGGCGCACTTCCTCGATGTTCGAGGCGAGCTTCTCCAGCCCTTCGGAATAATAGATCTGCGCGCCGAGCCCGATCGGGAAGAACTGGCCGCCGGTATGCTCATAGGCATGGCTGAGCGGCAGGAAGCTGAGGAACACTTCGTCCTCCCAGCCGAAATCCTCGGAGATGATCGTGCAGCAGCCCTCGACGTTGCACAGGATCGCGCCGTGGTGCTGCATCACGCCGCGCGGGGAGCCGCCGGTGCCGCTGGTGTAGATGATGCAGGCCAGGTCCTCGCGCCGCCAGTTGCACGAGACGCCGCGCGGATCGGTGTCGTGCTTCGCGATCAACGCGCGCCAGTCATGGAATTCCAGGCTGCTCTGCTGCCCGACGCGCAGGTCTTCCAGCCCGATGATCATCCGGGCGGTGGACGCGCGGATCGCCGCCGGCAGCAGCGTCTTGGCCAGCTTGCCGTTCGAGACGATGATCGCGCAGGCGCCCGAGTTCTCGATGATGTGCTGGTGGTCGCGCTCGGTGTTGGTCGTGTAGGTCGGCACCGTCACGCAGCCCGCGGCCATGATCGCCAGGTCGCTGATGCAGAATTCCGGGCGGTTCTCCGAGACGAGCATCACCCGGTCGCCGCGCTTCAGGCCGAGCGCGGTGAGCGCCGCCGACAGGCTTGCCACCTGCCGCGCGGCTTCCGCCCAGCTGGTCGGCTGCCATTTCCCGCCCGCCTTGTGCCAGAGGAAGGGCGCGTCGCCCTTTTCCCGCGCGCGCGCGAAGAACATCTGGACCAGGTTCTCAAACCGTTCGAGCCTACGCATTCCCTCTCCCCATACGGGCACCCCTTTCCGGGGCGTCCCGCCTTATTCCGACGGCCGGTTCGGCTGCGCGCCCACGCGGGTGATAACGGTCGTGTGGCCCTGTTGGTCCATCACGACGCCCTCGCTGCGCGGATCGGCGCCGCCGGTCCAGCGGCCCTTCACCCGCTCGACCGCATTCATCTTGAGCCCGAGCGGGCCCGATTGCACCTTCTCGCCCAACGCCTGCAGCGCCGGGACCATCGCGTCAAGCTGGGTGCCCTTCTCGGCAGTCGCCATCATGCCCGGCGCATAGAGCAGGCCGAGGCCGATCGCGTCCTGGGCCGAAAGCTTCCAGTCGACCACGCCGATGATGCCCTTCGCCACCTGTGCGATGATCGTCGAGCCGCCGGCCGCGCCGATCGCGAGGCGGACCTTGCCATCCGGGCCATAGACGATCGTCGGCGCCATCGAGCTGCGCGGGCGCTTGCCGCCCTCGACCCGGTTGGCGACGAGATAGCCGTCCTTCTCGGGGACGATGTCGAAATCGGTCAGCTCGTTGTTCAGCATCGTGCCGTCGACCGACAGGCCCGAGCCGAACGGGCTCTCGATCGTGGTTGTCACCTGGGTGACATTGCCGGCCTTGTCGACGATGGAGAGCGAGGTGGTGCCGTGCACTTCCATGCTCTGCGCCTTGATCCGCTTCGGCGCGCCCACGGGCTTGCCGGCCTCGACCACGGCCATGCTCTTGTCGGGCGAGATCAGCGCCGAGCGGCCGGCGAGATACTTGCGGTTGAGCAGGCCGGCCAGCGGCACCTGCACATAGTCCGGATCGCCGACATACATGTCGCGGTCGGCATAGGCGAGGCGCGAGCTCTCGGCGAACAGGTGCCAGGCGACGGGATTGTCCTTGCCGAGCTTCGCCATGTCGAAGCGCTCGAGCTGCGCCAGGATCATCAGCACGGTGACGCCGCCCGAGGAGGGCGGGCCCATCGAGCAGATCTTGTAGGCGCGGTAGGTGCCGCAGAGCACCGGGCGGTCCTTGGCGGCATAGGCGGCGAGGTCGCCGGTCGTCATCTTCGACGGGTTGCGCGCGGCGTTGTTGACGGTGGCGACCAGCTTCTCGGCCTGGGGGCCGACATAGAAGCTGTCGGGGCCGAGCTTCGCGACGCGCTCGAGCAGCGCGGCCTGTTGCGGGTTGGTGACGCGGGTGCCGGTGGCGATCGGCTTGCCGTCGGCGCCGTAATAGATGGCGCGGGTGCCGACATCGACATGCGGGGCATAGCTGCGCAGGGCGTTGTTGAGGCGGGGCGAGACGTCGAAGCCGTCGCGGGCGAGCCGGATCGCGGGCTGGAACAGCCGGGCCCAGGGCAGCCTGCCGCCGCGGGCATGCGCCAGCGCCATGGCGCGCAGCGTGCCGGGCACGCCGACGCTGCGCCCGCCGGGGACCGCGGCGCGGTGGTCGAGCGGCTGGCCGTCCGGGCCGTAGAACCAGCGATTGTCCGCCGCCATGGGGGCTGCCTCGCGCCCGTCGATCGTGCGGATCTTGCCGGTCTTCACATTGTACTGGAGGAAGAAGGCGCCGCCGCCGATGCCGGCGCTCTGCGGCTCCACCACGTTGAGCGCGAGCATCGTCGCGATCGCCGCGTCGGTGGCGCTGCCGCCCGCGTTGAGGATCTCGGTGCCGGCGGCCGCCGCGCGGGGGTCCGCCGCACTCACCACACCCTGGGCCGAAGCCGCGACGGGCGCGGCAAGGAACGCGAACAGCAGGATCAGCTTCTTCATGACCCTAGCCGTAGCGGGCTTTGGCCGGAGCGCAAAGACGCTACGGCCAGGGGCAAACGATCGGATGGTTGCGTGGGGGTATAACCGGGCGCAATCTCTCCGGGTATCGCGGTCAACAGGAGGGTTCGCATGACCACCGCCTCGACATTCGCATCTCCCTCGCTCCTGCGCGCACTCGCCAAGCGCTGGTGGCTGTTCACCCTGCGCGGCGCGGCGGGCATCGCCTTCGGCTTCCTCGCGCTGCTGTGGCCGGGGGTGGCGCTGCTTACCCTGGCGATCGTCTGGGGCGCCTATGCGCTGACCGACGGCGCGTTCGCGCTCGCCGCCGCGATGTCGGGCATGCGCAGCGGCGACACGCCGCGCTGGTGGCTGGTGCTGACCGGCCTGGCGGGCATCGCCGCCGGCCTGCTCACCTTCATCTGGCCGGGGGTTACCGTGCAGGTGCTCCTCCTGCTCATCGCCGCCTGGGCGCTGGTCACCGGCGTGATGGAAGTCGCCGGCGCGATCGCGCTGCGCAAGGAGATCGAGGGCGAGATCTTCCTGATCCTCGCCGGCCTCGCCTCGATCGCCTTCGGCATCGCGTTGCTGGCCTGGCCGGTCGCGGGCGCGATCAGTCTGGTATGGCTGATCGCCTGGGTGTCGATCTTCGCCGGCGCGACCTATGTCGCGCTGTCGCTGCGGCTGAAGAAGCTGGCCGGCTAGGCCAGCGCCTTCGCGATCGCCCGGGCCAGGCCGGGGCCCTTGTAGACCAGCGCCGAATAGACCTGGACGAGCGTCGCCCCCGCATCGACGCGGCGCTTGGCCTCGTCCGGGCTGTCGATCCCGCCCGCCGAGATCAGCGGCAGCGCGCCGCCGGCGATCTCCCGTGCCTCGACCAGCTTGGCGCGGGAGAGCTCGGTGAGCGGCTTGCCCGACAGGCCGCCCGCTTCCCCGCCATGGGCCGAGCGAAGCGGCGGGCGCGAGATGGTGGTGTTCGAGACGATCAGCGCATCGATATGATTGTCGACCGCCGCCTGGATCGCACCCTCCAGCCCGGCGCGGTCGAGATCGGGCGCGACCTTGAGGAAGATCGGCGTCTTGCCGCGCGCGGCATGGCTGGCGGCGAGCAGCTCGTCGAGCGCCGGGCGGCTCTGCAGGTCGCGCAGGCCCGGCGTGTTGGGCGAGCTGACATTGATCGTGATGTAATCGGCGAGCGCCGCTGCCTTGCCGACGCCGAGCGCATAGTCGGCGACGCGGTCGTCGCTGTCCTTGTTGGCGCCGACATTGATGCCGAGCAGCCCCTTGCGCGGGCCGAGCTTCGCAATGCGCGCGAGCGCCGCGTCGATCCCGCCATTGTTGAAGCCCATGCGGTTGATCACCGCTTCGTCCTCGACCAGCCGGAACAGCCGCGGCCTGGGATTGCCCGGCTGGGGGCGGGGGGTGAGGGTGCCGACTTCGACCGCGCCGAAGCCCAGCGCGAACAGCCCCGGAATCGCCTCGGCATCCTTGTCGAGCCCGGCCGCGAGCCCGATTCGGTTCGGAAAGGTCAATCCTCCCAATTGGATGGGCGATTGCACCATTTCGGATGAAAAAGGCGTGCCGAGCGATCCCCAGAGCGCGAGGGCGCGGATCGCGGCGCGGTGCGCCTTCTCGGCATCGAGCGCGAACAGCGCGGAGCGGAAGCCATAGGTCATGGGCATGGCCTTCGCATCGGATTTTCCCTCCGTAAAGCTGCGTATGTCGATTCCTTCCAATACGCTGGCCGAGGGGCGGGCTAGAGGAGAACTGCGACCCGAGGGGTTTCCGCTCAATGGGGGAACCCTTTCCTTTTGGCCCGGTTGGCTTCGGCTAACCGGGCCACTTTTCTATTTGGCGACCACGCGGTATATTTGGCCCACAAAAGAGGGAATCCGAGGAGGGGAAAACTCGGATGAACAGGGCATAACATGCGGGGCGCAACCAGGATGAAACCGGCCCATCCGGCCGCTGAGAATGACCGCGATCCGCGGCCTCAGATCGAATTCCGCAAGGCGGAGGGCGCGCTGCTCCCGCACGTGGAATCCTACTATCTCTATCGCCATGACGGCGCGGATCTGGAAGGGATCGAACGCGTCGATCTCGGCCAGCTCCGCTTCGTCATCAAGGGGAGCGGCACGGTCCACTTCCCCGACGGGCATAGCGAGAGCACCAAGAAGGTGATGATCAACGGCCCGGGCACGGCCGCCGCCTCCTATCGCATGCAGGGGCCGTTCCACTGCTTCGGCGTGTCGCTGCGCGCGATCGGCTGGAAGGCGCTGATCGGCCTGCCGGCCTACAAGGTCGCCGACCATATCGTCGATGGCGAGAAGCTCTTCTGCGAGCAGGCGGGGCTGCTCTGGCACCGTCTCCACAAGATGGAGACGCTCGACGAGATGATCGATGCGATCGAACCGCTGCTCAAGATGCGCCAGCATGAAGTGAAGCCGGTGCCGGCGGCGCATCTCGTCTTCCTGCGCGCGGTGCGCGAATGGGCGGCGACCAAGGATCCGACGATCGACGATCTCTATGCGCGGATCCGCAAGAGCTCGAACATCGGCGAGCGCCAGGTCCAGCGGCTGTGCAAGGACTATTTCGCCGGCAGCCCGGCGCACCTGAAGCGCAAGTTTCGCGCGATCGGCGCGGCGATGCGCATCTATCAGGGCGCGAGCGTGGACGAAGTGGTCGAGCCCTTCTCGGACCAGTCGCACATGATCAACGAGATCCGGCAGTTCACGGGGCACACGCCGACGTCGCTGCGCGCGGCTATCGATCCGATACTGGCGGTGACGCTCGACAACGAAACCTTCCATTTCCTGCCGGATGTGATCCCCGAATCGGTTGACCTTCGCCGCCGCTGAGCCCATTTGGCCAATCGGAACATATTTGTCCGATTGAGCCCGGAGCGCGGTTGCGCGAAGGGGCGGCAAGGGAATTCAAGTGCGCCTGTCGAGCCTCGCTGACTATGCGGTCGTGATGATGTCCGCCGCGGCGCGCCATTGCGGCGCGACGTGCCGGCTCAACGCGACCCTGCTCGCCGAGGATACCGGGCTGCCGCTTCCCACCGTGCAGAAGCTGGTGAGCAAGCTCTCTGGCGCGGGCCTGATCGAGAGCGCGCGCGGCACCGGCGGCGGCTTCCGCCTGGCGCGTCCGGCGGCGGCGATCACCCTGGCCGACATTGTCGAGGCCGTCGAAGGTCCGATCGCGCTGACCAGCTGCGTTGATGCCGGCAAGCAGGATTGCTGCGTGCAGGACAGCTGCAAGGTGAAGCCGCACTGGAATGTCGTGAACGGTGCTGTAAAGGGCGCGCTCGCGGGCATTTCCCTCGCCCAGATTTCCAGCGCGCCGGCAGATGCCGGGGCGCACACTCCGGCAGACTCGATCCGGACCCCGGCGCTGGCCGGGGAGCAGGTGTAAGCATGGCTACGAAGAACGCGGAAGCACTGGCGGCCGCCAACAAGAAGTATGAATGGGGCTTCGCCTCGGACGTCGAACAGGAGTTCGCGCCCAAGGGGCTGAGCGAGGACACCGTCCGCTATATCTCGGCCAAGAAGGGCGAGCCCGAGTGGATGCTCGACTGGCGGCTCAAGGCGTTCCGCATCTGGCAGGAGATGACCCTGCCGGAATGGGCGAAGCTGCAGATCCCGCACATCGACTACCAGGACGCGTATTATTACGCGGAGCCGAAGCAGAAGAAGACGATCAACAGCCTCGACGATCTCGATCCCGAGATCCGGCGGACCTATGAGAAGCTCGGCATTCCGATCGAAGAGCAGAAGGTGCTCGCCGGCGTGGAAGGCGCGCGCAAGATCGCGGTCGACGCGGTGTTCGACAGCGTCTCGGTTGCCACCACCTTCCGCAAGGAGTTGGAAGAGGCGGGCGTGATCTTCCGCTCGATCAGCGAGGCGATCCGCGAATATCCCGAGCTGGTGAAGAAGTGGCTCGGCAAGGTCGTGCCGGTGCGCGACAATTTCTTCTCGGCGCTCAACGCCGCGGTCTTCTCCGACGGCACCTTCGTCTACATTCCCGAGGGCGTGCGCTGCCCGATGGAACTGAGCACCTATTTCCGGATCAATGCCGAGAATACCGGCCAGTTCGAGCGCACGCTGATCGTCGCCGACAAGGGTGCGTACGTCTCGTATCTCGAGGGCTGCACCGCCCCGATGCGCGACGAGAACCAGCTCCACGCCGCCGTGGTCGAGCTGGTTGCGCTCGACGATGCCGAGATCAAATATTCGACGGTGCAGAACTGGTATCCGGGCGACGAGAACGGCGTCGGCGGCATCTTCAACTTCGTCACCAAGCGCGCGCTGTGCGAGGGCAAGAACTCGAAGGTGAGCTGGACCCAGGTCGAGACCGGCAGCGCGATCACCTGGAAATATCCGAGCTGCGTGCTCAAGGGTGACGGATCGGTCGGCGAATTCTACTCGGTCGCGGTCACCAATGGCCGCCAGCAGGCCGATACCGGCACCAAGATGCTGCACATCGGCAAGAACACCCGCTCGACGATCGTGTCGAAGGGCATCTCGGCCGGGCGCTCGGACAATACCTATCGCGGCAAGGTGCTGGTCAATGCCGGCGCCGAGAATGTCCGCAACTTCACGCAGTGCGACAGCCTGCTGCTCGGCGACCAGTGTGGCGCGCATACGGTGCCGTATATCGAAGTGAAGAACCCTACCGCGCAGATCGAGCATGAGGCGACCACCTCGAAGATCAGCGAGGACCAGATGTTCTACGCGATGCAGCGGGGGCTCGACCAGGAAGCCGCGGTGGCGCTGATCGTCAACGGCTTCGCCAAGGAAGTGCTCCAGCAGCTGCCGATGGAATTCGCCGTCGAGGCGCAGAAGCTGCTGGGAATCAGCCTGGAGGGCAGCGTCGGGTGATGTCCGCTATGCCGTGGCTGGTGTTCATGTTGTTTGGCGCAGGCATCATGGCCTGGTCGCTGAAGACTGAACGCGCCTGGCATTGGGGGGCGCTCATTACCAAGGCAGACAACCCGTTCGGCTATTACCAGTTTCTGCTGGGTGCCGGGCTCCCGGTCGCCATCATTCTGATAGCCCTGCTGTTCGGATGGCTTTCATGATCCTCGCCGCCGCCCTTCTTCTCCTCGCCCAGGACGTGCCCGCCACCCAGGCGGTCGGCGCGCCGGTGGAGGACGAGGCGCAGATCGTCGTGCGCGCCACGTTCGGCCGCACCACGATGCTGTTCGACAAGGGGGCGGACGGCAAGTTGCGCAATTGCCGGGTGATGGTTTCCAGCGGCAGCCAGCGGCGCGACACCACGGCGTGCCAGGCGACGCCGGTCTGCTATGCGAAGACCGCCGACGAAGTGACCGATTGCCGCGAGCTGAGCGTGCTCGAGCAGGCCGCGATCGCCGCGCCGGCGCCTGCTGCCGCGACGACCACCAGCGCCCCCGGCAAGCAGCTGTTCGAGCTGCCCAAGCTCGTCCAGCCCAAGGTCGCGTTCCCGACCAACGGGATTGGCCCTGTCGCCAATGGCGAGGAGACCCGCGAGACCGAGCGCCAGCGCGTGAAGCCGATCTCGCCGCCGACCAATCCCGCGTCGGACGGCCCGGTGGTGCGCTTCACCACCGGCAACAGCCAGCAGCGCGACGACACCGACAAGTCGGAGCGTCGGCCATGATCGCGGCTTTGCTCCTCCTCTTCGTCGCGCAGGACGTGCCGGAATCGCCAGAGAACGAGATCGTTGTGGTCGGCAAGCGGCTCGAGGGCATCTCGGTCAATGTCATGCGCGAGGCCGACGGCAAGTTCGGCTGCAGCCTCAGCCAGTCGAGCGGTAGCGCGTCGGTCGATGGCCAGCTGTGCAAGGCGGCGGCGAAGTGCGCCAGGCAGGGCGCGCTCAGCCAGGACGCGATGCGTATCTGCATTGAGGCGCGCAAGCCGGCGATCCTCGAGGATTTCGGCCGCCGCGTCCGCGCGGGGAAGCGCGGATGATGGCGCTCGCCCTTCTCCTCACCGCCCAGGACGCCACGCTCGTGCAGGATGCGCGGGCGGACGAGATCACCGTGATCGGCCGCAAGCTCAAGGACTGGCGCGGCCATGCCGATTTCAAGAAGGGCAGGGCAAGCTGCCGCACCCGCAAGTCGACCGGCGATGCCGCGATCGACCGGATCGGCTGCGAGTCCACCGTGCAGTGCTTCACTGCGATGCAGCCGCGCTTCGATGCCAGCCAGGACAAGGCGCTCGCGGCTGACGAGCGCAAGCGCCGGCTCGACGCGCTCAACCAGGAACTCGGCCAATGCTTCGCGGACAAGCGCGAAGCGATGATTGCGGCGCTCGCCGATGCGCGCGCCACCCAAGGGAACTGACGCAAGACATGTTGAAGATCACCGACCTCCGCGCCGAAATCGACGGCAAGGAAATCCTCAAGGGGCTCAGCCTCGAAGTGAACGCGGGCGAAGTCCATGCGATCATGGGCCCGAACGGCGCGGGCAAGTCGACGCTCGGCTATACGCTGGGCGGCCGCCCGGGCTATGAGCCGACCGGCGGCAGCGCGATCTTCGAGGGGCAGGACCTGCTCGAGCTGGCGCCGCACGAGCGCGCCGCGGCCGGCCTGTTCCTCGGCTTCCAGTATCCGGTCGAGATCCCCGGCATCTCCAACCTGCAGTTCGTCCGCGAGGCGCTCAACAGCCAGCGCCGCGCGCGGGGCGAGGCGCCGCTGTCGGGCGGCGAGTTCCTCAAGCTGGCCCGTGCTCAGGCCGACGCGCTCGGCATGGACGTCGAGATGCTCAAGCGCCCGGTCAATGTCGGCTTCTCGGGCGGCGAGAAGAAGCGCAACGAGATGGTCCAGATGGGCATCATCAGCCCCAAGCTGGCGATCCTCGACGAGACCGATTCGGGCCTCGACATCGACGCGCTGCGTGCGGTGGGCGAGGGGATCAACCGGATCATGCGCGCGCCCGACAAGGCGGTGCTGCTGATCACCCACTACCAGCGGCTGCTCGACTATGTGCAGCCCGATTTCGTGCACATCCTCGCCGATGGCCGCATCGTCCGTTCGGGCGGGCCGGAGCTCGCGCTCGAGCTGGAGCGCGAAGGCTATGGGATCCTGGCGGCGTGAACACGCTGCTCGAACTCCCCACGCCGCGCCAGGAGGAATGGCGCTGGGCCGACATGGGCGCGCTCAAGGCGGCGGCCGCGACGCCGCAGCATGCGACCGGCGTCGATCCGGCCGGCCTGTTCCTCGACATCGAGGGGCCGCGCCTGTTGTTCGTCGATGGTCGCTTCGAGCCCGCGCATTCGCAGCCCGGCCCGGTGCAGGTGACGCAGCAGCTGGCGACGACCGACCATCCGCTTGGCAGCCTCACCGATGGCGAGGGCTGGTCGCTGCATCTCGGTCCCGAGCATGCCGCGCTCACTGTGCAGATCGTCCATATCGGCACGGGCGGCGAGAGCCATGTGCCCGCCCGCCTGATGCTCGGCGCCGACGCGGTGGCGAGCGTGGTCGAGACCTATGCGGGGTCGGGCTGGGCCAACCGGTTGACCACCCTGTGCCTGGAGACCGGCGCGCGGCTGATGCGCTCGGTGCGGCTGCTGCAGTCCGACGGCTTCGTCTCGCTGCGCGAGGAAGCCGAAGTGGGCGAGGCGGCGAGCCTGGTCTCGGTGTTCCTCGGCGCCGGCGGCATGGGCAGCCGGATCGACGGTTCGCTGCTGGTCAACGGCAAGGGCGGGTTCGCCGAGATGGGCGGCGCGCTGCTTACCTCGGGTTCGCAGAAGCAGGAAGCCGCGGTGGTGGTGCGCCACGACGCGCTCGAAGGCACGTCGCGCCAGCTGTGGCGCGCGGTGGCAGCGGACAAGTCGGCCGCCAGCCTGGCTGCCCGGGTCGAAGTGGCGCGCGGTGCGCAGCAGACCGATGGCGAGCAGTCGCTGCGCGGCCTGCTGCTCCAGCGCTCGGCGACGGTGAACCTCAAGCCCGAGCTCGAGATCTTCGCCGACGACGTGAAGTGCGCCCACGGCGCGACGGTCGGCGAGCTCGACAAGATGGCGCTCTTCTACCTGCAGAGCCGCGGCATCGATCATGCCCGCGCCCAGGCGCTGCTCACCCGCGCCTTTGTCGGCGATGCGATCGCCCGGATCGGCGAGGAGGCGGTGCGCGAAGCCTTTGCCGCCGATGCGGACCGCTGGCTGGACACAGCGCTATGACCGTGACTGCCGACACCCGCCCGCTCGATGTGCTCGCCGATTTCCCGGCGATCCCGGCCGGCTGGCATTATCTCGATACCGCCGCGACCTCGCAGAAGCCCAAGCCGGTGCTCGACGCGATCAATCGCGCATATGGCGAGACCTATGCCACCGTGCATCGCGGCGTCTACCAGCGCTCCGCGGATATGACGCTGGCCTATGAGGCGGCGCGCAAGCGGGTGGCGAAGTTCCTGGGTGGAGCCGAGAACGAAGTCGTGTTCGTGCGCGGCGCGACCGAGGGGATCAACCTCGTCGCGCAGTGCTGGGCCGGTACCCAGTTGAAGGCCGGCGACCGCATCCTGCTTTCCGCGCTCGAGCATCATTCGAACATCGTGCCCTGGCAGATGGTCGCCGAGCGCATCGGCGCCGAGATCGACGTGGTGCCGCTCACCGCCGACCAGCGGATCGATCTCGACGCGATGGAAGCCATGCTCACCGAGCGCCACAAGCTGGTCGCGCTCGCCCATGTCTCGAACGTGCTCGGCTCGGTGCTCGACGCCAAGCGCGCGACCGAACTGGCGCACAGGGTCGGCGCCAAGGTGCTGCTCGACGGCTGCCAGGCCGTGCCGCGCATTCCCGTCGACGTGGCCGAGATCGGCTGCGACTTCTATGTGATGTCGGGCCACAAGCTCTACGGGCCGACCGGCATCGGCGTGCTCTGGGGCCGCTACGCGCTGCTCGACGCGATGCCGCCCTATCAGGGTGGCGGCTCGATGATCGACCGGGTCACCTTCGCGAAGACGACCTATGCCCCGCCGCCCGGACGGTTCGAGGCGGGGACGCCGCATATCGTCGGCGTGGTCGGGCTGCATGCGGCGATCGATTACGTGGATAGCATCGGGCTGGAGCGCATCCATGCGCACGAGACGGCGCTGGTGACGCAGGCGCGCGAGGCGCTGTCGCAGCTCAATTCGGTCAAGCTGTTCGGTCCGGCCGACAGCGCCGGCATCGTCAGTTTCGCGGTGGAGGGGGTGCACCCGCACGACGTCGCCACCATATTGGATGAAGCCAATGTCGCGATCCGCGCCGGGCACCACTGCGCCCAGCCGCTGATGGACTTGCTCGGCGTGCCGGCCACGGCGCGGGCGAGCTTCGGAGTGTACAACGGCGCGGACGACATCGCCGCGCTGGTTGCTGGAATAGAACGGGTCACAAGGATCTTCGGATGAACGAAGAGCGTAAGATTGAAGTCGAGCAGGTGGACGCCGTCGCCCCGCCCCCCAAGGCGCGCGTGGACGATGCGGTTGAGGACGTGAGTGAGACGTTCGAGCGCAAGCGCGATTATCTCGCCGGTTTCCTCTCGCAGAAGCCGCAGGCGCTGTCGGGCACCGAGCCGGGCGGCGCGCTGTACGAAGCGGTGATCGACGCGCTCAAGGAGATCTATGATCCCGAGATCCCGGTGAACATCTATGATCTCGGCCTGATCTACGGCGTCGAAATCACCAGTGACGGCCATGCCGCGGTGACGATGACGTTGACCACGCCGCATTGCCCGGTGGCGGAATCGATGCCCGGCGAAGTCGAGCTGCGCGTCGGTTCGGTCGCGGGGATCGGCCACGCCGAAGTCAATCTAGTCTGGGATCCGCCATGGGATCCGCAGAAGATGAGCGACGAGGCCAAGCTCGAACTGGGGATGCTGTGATGACCACCGCCACCCGTACCCGCCCTGCCGCGCTGATCCTGACGCCGGCCGCCGAGCAGCGTATCGCCGACCTGATGGCCAAGGCGCCGGAGGGCACGGTAGGCGTCAAGCTGTCGACTCCGCGGCGCGGCTGCTCGGGGCTGGCCTATTCGGTCGACTATGTCAGCGAGGCCAAGCCGTTCGACGAGAAGATCGAGACGCCCGGCGGCATTTTCTATGTCGATAGCGGCTCGATCCTCTACCTGATCGGCTCGACGATGGACTGGCAGGAAGACGACTTCACCGCCGGCTTCGTGTTCCAGAACCCGAATGCCAAGGGCAGCTGCGGCTGCGGCGAGAGCTTTACCGTTTAAGCCTTTCTCGATTCCCCGGCGAAAGCCGGGGGCAGTTGCTTTCCTTAAGCCGCGATCCGCTGGCGCATGCTGGTGGCCATCTCGGCATAAACCCGCGCCTCGTCGTCGATCCCCAGCGTCTCGTAGAGCATTGCGAGATTGCCTGCGGCGAGATGGCTGCCGCAGCCTTCCACCGACCCATCCAGATCCGGCTGCTCGCCGATCTCGAGGCAACGCTTCCACGACATCTCGGCGATCGGCAGCAGCTCGCTCATCGCAGTTGCCGGATTGCGGCTCGCCCAGTCGAGATAGAGGTCGGCGACAGCGAAATAGAAGTCGGGCGAACGCTGCCAGTTGCGATGCTCCAGGTCGGCAAATGCCAGCGCTTCCTCGAACCGTTCGGCGCGCTTGAGCGCCTGCAGCGCGCCGACGACGGTGCCGTGGTGCCATGCATTGCCCGCAGCGCCGGTGCGGTGGGCGGTGAGCAGCGCATCGGCGGCCTCGCCTGGCTTGCCGCGCACCAGATGCTCGCGGCCGAGCTGGTACCAGAGATAGGAATCCCCGGGGGTCTCGGCGAGCTGAGCGACCAGCAGCGCTTCGTTGCGCCCGGCCTTGCGGGCGAGCTGCGCCTCGTCGAATCCGTCATGCCTCAACGACAGCGACAGCGGCACCAGCGGTAGCGAGGAGGCCGGCTGCTCATGGATGCGCCCTTCATAGCGCACCCCGCGCGGCAGCACGCGCGGCACCAGCCTGCGCACTCCCGGGCCTTCAGCCGGATCCTGGTTGATCATGTGTGCGCAGCCGAGGAAGCGCTGTGCCGCGATGAAGGCGGGCGGCAGCGTCTCGGGCCCGAGCGCGTCGGCATCGCCCTCGATCCACTGGTCGGCATCGAGGATCAGGTTCCAGTCGGCATCCGAAAGGTCGAGCGCGGCATTGCGGGCGGCGGCGAAATCGTCGCACCAGGTGAAGTGGTGCACCGTGGCGCCGCAGCGCTCGGCGATCGCGACCGTGTCGTCGGTCGATCCGGTATCGACCACGATCATCGTGTCGACATGGTCGCGGGCGCTTTCCAGGCAGCGCGCCAGGCACCTTTCCTCGTCTCGCACGATCATCACGAGCGCCAATCGGGGCATGTACGCGCATCCTTCACTGCTGGCCGGGAATCATTATAGGACGCCGCGAAGCCGATGCGCGCCAGGCGGCGCGTCGCAAGGTTCATGCGGAGAGACCAGATGCCCTATCCCCAGCCCTATGTCGCCGATCCCGCGCGCTATGACGGGCGCATGCCCTATCGCCGCTGCGGCCGTTCCGGTCTCGACCTGCCGGCGATCAGCCTGGGCCTCTGGCAGAATTTCGGCGGCACCGACGTGTTTGAGACCGGCCGCGCGATGCTGCGCCGCGCGTTCGACCGGGGCGTGACCCACTTCGATCTCGCGAACAATTACGGCCCGCCCTATGGCTCGGCCGAGGAGAATTTCGGCCGCGTCATGGTGACCGACTTCGCCAGCCATCGCGACGAACTGATCGTCTCGACCAAGGCGGGCTGGGACATGTGGCCCGGGCCCTATGGCGATGTCGGCGGTTCGAAGAAGTATCTGATCGCCTCGTGCGACCAGAGCCTGAAGCGGATGGGGCTCGACTATGTCGACATCTTCTACTCGCACCGCGTCGATCCCAAGACGCCGCTCGAGGAGACGATGGGCGCGCTCGCCCAGATCCACCGCCAGGGCAAGGCGCTGTATGTCGGCATCTCCAGCTATTCGCCCGAGCTGACCCGCCAGGCGGCGGCGATCCTTGCCGAATACAAGGTGCCGCTGCTGATCCATCAGCCGAGCTATTCGATGCTCAACCGCTGGGTCGAAGGCGAGCTGCTCGACACGCTGGGCGAGCTCGGCACCGGCTGCATCGCCTTCTCGCCGCTGGCGCAGGGCATGCTGAGCAACAAATACCTCAACGGCGTGCCCGAGGATGCGCGTGCCTCGAAGGGCGGCTCGCTCAACCAGCGGCTGCTGTCGGACGACAATATCGCCCGCATTCGTGCCCTCCACGCCATCGCCCAGAAGCGCGGCCAGACGCTGGCGCAGATGGCGATCGCCTGGGTGCTGCGCGATCCACGCGTCACCTCCGCGCTGATCGGCGCACGCACGGTGGAGCAGCTCGACAACTCGCTGGACGCGGTCAACAATCTCGATTTCAGTGCGGATGAACTGGCTGAGATCGATCAGCATGCAACCGATGGCAGCCTCGATCTTTGGAAGATCTCGTCGAGCATCGAGGAAACCCCCGGCCAATGAGCGTCGCCTTCCGCCGCGAGAGCGACGAGGAACATAAGGAACCGAAGTTCGAGCTGCCGCTGCCGCCGGGACCCAATATGGTCACGGCGCGCGGGCTGGCGCTGATCGAGGCGAAGGTCGCCGAGCTGGAAGCGGTAGTTGCGGCCGGCGGCGAGGAAGAGGCGCTCGAGGGCCTGAAGCGCGAGCTGCGCTACTGGAACACCCGCCGAACCACTGCCCAGATCGCGCCCGAGCCTGAGGAAGGCGTGGTCGGCATCGGCTCGCGCGTGCGGATCCGCATGACCGGCAAGGAGCGGGTGATCGATATTGTCGGGCATGACGAGGCGGATCCCTCGGCGGACCGGCTCTCCTTCCAGGCCCCGCTCGCCAAGGCGCTGATCGGTGCCGAGGAAGGCGAGAAGGTCGATTTCGCGGGCAAGCCCCAGGCAATCGAGATTGTCGAGATCGAAACGATTCCGGACTGAGCCCAAGCCGGTCTAGGGTGCGGGCATGACTCGCCTGCTCCTCGCCGCCGCGCTGCTCGCCTCCACCGCCGCCCATGCCCAGACCGATGCCGCTCGCTGGAGGGCGACCGCGTCGCGGGTGACGATCACCCGTGACGACTGGGGCGTCGCGCATATCCACGGCAGGAGCGACGCCGATGCGGTGTTCGGGATGATCTATGCCCAGGCCGAGGACGACTTCAACCGGATCGAGACCAATTATCTGGTCAGCCTGGGGCGTCTGGCGGAAGCGGAGGGCGAGGGCGCGATCTGGCAGGATCTGCGCCAACGGCTGTTCGTCGACCCCGAGGTGCTGAAAGCGGACTATGCGAAGAGCCCGGAATGGCTGCGCACGCTGATGCAGGCTTGGGCGGACGGGCTGAACTATTATCTCGCCACCCACCCTGAGGTGAAGCCGCGGGTGCTCACCCGGTTCGAGCCGTGGATGGCGCTGAGCTTCTCCGAAGGCAGCATCGGCGGCGATATCGAGCGGGTGCCGCTCAGCCAGATCGAGGCGTTCTACGGCAGGCAGAAGCTGGCGATGACCGATGCCGAGAAGGGTCTGCTCTACAAGGAGCCCAAGGGCTCGAACGGCTTCGCGATCGCGCCGAGCCACACGAAGAACGGCCATGCGCTGCTGCTGATCAACCCGCACACCAGCTTCTTCTTCCGATCGGAGCAGCAGGTGACGAGCGGCGAGGGGCTCAATGCCTATGGCGCGGCAACCTGGGGGCAGTTCTTCATCTACCAGGGTTTCAACCCGCACGCCGGCTGGATGCACACCTCGAGCGGCGTCGACAATGTCGACGAGTTCGCGGAGACGGTTGATCGGGGTGGTTGGGAGAAGGAGCTCTTCTATCTCTATGGTGGCGAGAAGCGGCGGATAACGCTCAAGCCGATCACCATCGCCTATCGGACGGCGGACGGGGAGCGGGGGCGGCGCAGCTTCACCACCTATTCGACGCATCACGGCCCGATCGTCCGCGAAACGGCGGACGGCAAGTGGATTGCCGTCTCATTGATGAACAAGCCGGTCGAGGCGCTGCAGCAGAGCTTCCTGCGCACCAAGGCCGGCGACTATGCGAGCTTCCTGAAGATTGCCGGGCTCAAGGCCAACAGCTCGAACAACACCTTGTTCGCCGATTCGAAGGGCGAGATCGCGTTCCTGATGCCGCAGTTCATGCCGGTGCGCGACAATCGCTTCGATTATCGCAAGCCGGTCGATGGCAGCGATCCGGCGACCGACTGGCGGGGGCTGCACAGCCTTGCCAGCCTGCCGCAGGTGGTGAACCCGCGAAACGGCTGGGCCTTCAACACGAACAACTGGCCCTGGGCCGCGGCCGGTGCCGACAGTCCGAAGGCGACGGACTATCCGCGCTATTTCGACCAGGCGGGCGAGAATCCGCGCGGAGCACATGCGCTGCGGGTGCTGAACGCGCGCAGGGATTTCACGCCGGAGACGCTGCGCCAAGCGGCTTATGACAGCTTCCTGCCCGCCTTCGACCGGCTGCTGCCGGGACTGATATCGGCCTGGGAGAAGCTGCTCGAGGGGGATGCCCGCAAGGCCAGGCTTGCCGAGCCGGTGGCGCTGTTGAAGGGCTGGGACCGCCGCTGGAATGCTGACTCGACCGCGACGTCGCTCGCGGTGTTCTGGGGGGAGGCGCTATGGGTTCCCTCGGCGACGCCGGCCAAGGAGGCAGGCCTGTCGGTATGGGACTGGATGGCCGAGCGCGCGACCGACGCGCAGCGGATCGACGCGCTGGCCTCGGCGGTCGATCGCCTCACCCAGGATTTCGGCAGCTGGCAGGTGCCCTGGGGCGAGATCAACCGCTTCCAGCGCAACGACGGCGCGATCGCCCAGCAGTTCGACGATGCGAAGCCGAGCATCCCGGTGCCCTTCACCTCGGCGCAATGGGGCTCGCTCGCCTCGTTCGGCGCCAAGCGCTGGCCGGGGACGAAGCGCTATTACGGCACGCTCGGCAACAGCTTCGTCGCGGCGGTGGAGTTCGGGCCGAAGGTGCGCGCCTGGGCGGTGACCGCCGGCGGCGAGAGCGGGCACCCTGAGTCTAAGCACTTCAAGGACCAGGCCGAACGCTATGCGGCGGGCGCCCTGCGGCCGGTGTACTTCTACCCCGAGGATCTGAAGGGGCATGTCGAGCGGGTGTATCGGCCGGGGGAATAGAGGGACTTGGGGGTAATGAAGACTATCCGGGCGCTGCTCGTCCTGTTGGACGCGAAGCTTCGTTTTACGACGACCAAGGAGATGCTGCTCGGTACGGCATATGTCCTGTTCGACCTGACGATCCTCGTTCTTTTCGTCAGCATGCTCTGGAGAGCATTCACGATCGACAAGGCGTTGTTCGTCTTCTGGATTCCGTTCTTAAGCGTGGTTATCTTCTTTCGTGGGCGGCAAATCCTGAAGTGGTTCAGGGCGCTTACGCTGATGATTGAAACCGACGCGCCATAGGCGCTCAGAACGGTAGTTCCTCCCCTAGCCGCTCCTCGAAGTTCGACACCGTCACCCCCACCAGCCTTATCCCCTTGGGCGTGGGCAGCACCGAGCGGATCAGCGACAGGCTCATGTCGCGCAGCGCCTCGCGGCGGTCGACCAGGCCGGCGGTCAGGCTGCGGCTGCGGGTGATGATCTGGAAATCGGCATATTTCACCTTCACCGTGACGGTGCGGCCGAACTCCTGCGCCTTTTCGCACCAGGCCCAGACGTCCTCCGCCATTTCCAGCACGCCGGCCTCGATCTCTTCATTGCCCGTCAGGTCGGTGTTGAAGGTGGTCTCCGAGCCTGAGGACTTGCGGATGCGCTCGGCATCGACCGGGCGGTCGTCCTCGCCGCGGGCGATCGCGTGATACCATTCGGCCGAGCTGCCGAAATGGGCGCGCAGGAACTCGATCGACTTGGCGCGCAGGTCCGCGCCGGTCTCGATGCCGAGTCCCTGCATCTTCTTCGCGGTCACCGGCCCCACGCCGTGGAAACGCTTGACCGGGAGCGTCTCCACCCAGGCGGCGCCCATGTCCGGCGTCACCGCGAATTGGCCGTTGGGCTTGCGCTGGTCCGAGGCGAGCTTGGCGAGGAACTTGTTGTACGAGATGCCCGCCGAGGCAGTGAGCCCGGTTTCCTCCAGGATGCGCGCGCGGATTTCCTTGGCCGTCGCCCAGGCGGTCTCGATCCCGCGCAGATTGGCGGTCACGTCGAGATAGGCCTCGTCGAGCGAGAGCGGCTGGATGATCGGGGTATAGTCGGCGAAGATCGCGTGGATCTGCTTCGAGACCGCGCGATAGACGTCGAAACGCGGCTTGACGAACACCAGCTCGGGGCAGCGCCGCAATGCGGTGACCGAGGGCAGGGCGCTGCGCACCCCGAACTTGCGTGCCTCGTAGCTCGCCGCCGCGACCACGCCGCGTGCCGCTGCGTACCCGACCGCGACCGGCTTGCCCCGAAGCGCCGGATCGTCGCGCTGCTCCACCGATGCGTAAAAGGCATCCATATCGACATGGATGATCTTGCGGACCGGCGCTGCGGTCATGTCAGTCGTCCATGGGCTCCAGCGCGGCGGCGAAGATGCGGGTGAGGCGCTTTTCGAAGCGTGCATCCTCTTCGGGGCTGCATTCAAGCGTGTCGATGGAGAGCATGTTGTGCATGATGCCCATGCCCATCAGCACCGCAAGCGCCATCGCCGCGCGCATCTCGGTATCCTGGCCGACCAGTTCCTGGGAAACCGGGTCGAGGATATCAGCCTGTACCGCGTCGTGGATGATCTGCCCCGCCTTGGGCGAGCCGATCGAGTGGAGCAGGATCAGGATGCGCTCGATATGGATGTCGCGCTCACCCGGTGGCGTGTCGCCCTTCTCGAGAAAGAGATCGGCGAAATGCTGGGCGAGCGTCTCCCGCGTCGCCCCGTCCATGATGTCCTTCTCGTCATCATCGCGCAGCGTCTCGCGGAACAGCGCTTCCTTGCTGCCGAAATAGCGGCTGACCAATGCGGGATCGACGCCGGCATCGCCCGCGATCTCGCGCAGGCCGACATTCTCGTAATTCTCGCGTGCGAAATGCTTCCGGGCCGAGGCGAGAATTGCCTGGCGCGTCGCAACGGCATTGCGATGCCGCGACGGAACCGGTGGGATCATGGACAGTTTCCCTAACATGGCGGTGAGCATAGTCAACCGCTGTGGACATATGTCATCACTCGTTGACAAGTTCCCTGAACCCGCTTAGCGGGACCAAATCGGAAGTCGTTCGTTTCGAGCAACGACACCGCGGAGGATGTCCGGCCAGAGGCACGGATTTAGGGATCGAAAATGCACTCGAAGAACCGTCAGCTGCTCATCCCGGCTCTTGCAGCCGCGCTTGTCCTTTCCGGCTGCGGTGGAGGCGGTGCGCAGCCGCCCCAGCAGGGTGCGCCGCCCGTGACCGTTGCCGCCCCGCTGGTGCGCGACGTCGTCGACTGGGACGAGTTCGTCGGCCGCTTCGAGGCGATCCAGAGCGTCGAAGTGCGTCCGCGCGCCACGGGCTATCTGCAGGGCATCTGGTTCAAGGATGGCCAGTATGTCCGCAAGGGCCAGCTGCTCTTCACCATCGATCCGCGTCCGGCCCAGGCCGCCGTCGCCCAAGCTGCGGCGCAGGTCGCCCAGGCAAAGGCGACGCTCGCCAACGCGCAGACCGAATATGCCCGCTCGGAAGCGCTGGTCGCGCAGCGCGCCGCCAGCCAGGAAGAGCTGGAGCAGCGCCGCGCCGCGTTGCGCTCGGGTAGCGCGCAGGTCGCCGCAGCCGAGGCCAATCTCCGCGCCCGCCAGCTCGATCTCGGCTTCACCCGGGTCGTTGCGCCGATCAGCGGCCGCATCTCGGAGCGCAAGGTCGACGTCGGCAACACGGTCGCGACCGACCAGACTGTGCTGACCACGATCGTTTCGGTCGATCCGGTGCATTTCGTGTTCCAGGGCTCGGAAGCGCTGCTGCTCAAGTACCAGCGCGACGGGTCGGGCACCCAGAACGGCACCCCGATCAAGGTCAAGCTCTCGGACGAGAGCGACTATACCCATAACGGCACGATCGACTTCGTCGACAACGCGCTCGATGCTGGTGCCGGCACGATCCGCGCCCGTGCGGTCATCGCCAATCCCGGCGGCTTCCTGAAGGCCGGCATGTTCGGCTCGGCCCGCCTCGAGGCATCCAAGCCCTATCCGGCGATGCTGGTGCCCGACACGGCGATCATGGCCGATGCGGCCCGCCAGATCGTGTTCGTTGTCGACAAGACCAACACGGTGACGGCGCGTCCGGTGCAGACCGGCCCGCTCCAGGGCAGCCTGCGCGTGATCCGCTCGGGCCTGAACAAGGACGACCGGGTCGTGATCGACGGTGCCCAGCGCGCCCGTCCGGGCGTGAAGGTCACGCCGCAGCCGGGCCAGGTCAAGGAAGCGGCGCCGGCCGCCAAGGGCCCCAACGACGCGCCTGACTACGCCGCCCAGCCCGCGAACAAGCGCTGAGGAACGGGTCGATGAGTGACAACCAGGCCACAACGGCCGCCCAGTCCGCGCCGCCGGTCGAGCATCGCGGCTTCTCGAGCTTCTTCATCGAGCGGCCGATCTTCGCGGCCGTGATCTCGGTGTTCATCACCCTGATCGGCGCCTTCTGCTATCCGCTGCTGCCGCTGTCGCAGTATCCGGAGATCGCCCCGCCGACGATCTCGGTCCAGGCCGCCTATGCCGGCGCCTCGCCGGAGATCATCGCCGAGACGGTCGCCGCGCCGCTGGAGCAGGAGATCAACGGCGTCGAGGGCATGCTCTACATGAGCTCGTCCTCCACCCAGGGCGCGGGCCAGATCACCGTCACCTTCAAGCCCGGCACCGATCTCGATGCCGCGCAGGTGCTGGTGCAGAACCGCGTCAACCTCGCGCTGCCGCGCCTGCCCGAGCAGGTCCGCCAGATCGGCGTGACGGTGAACAAGCAGGAATCGGGCTTCCTGATGATCGTGGCGCTGACGTCGCCCGACAACAGCCTCGATGTCGATTACATGGGCAACTACGCCAACACGGTGATCCGTGACCGGCTGCTGCGCCTCGAAGGCGTCGGCTCGGTGCAGATCTTCGGCGGCGGCAACTACTCGATGCGTGTCTGGATCGATCCGGACAAGGCGGCCGCGCGCAACCTGACCTCCACGGAGATCATCGCCGCGTTGCAGGCGCAGAACGTCCAGACCGCGGGCGGTGCGCTCGGCTCGTCGCCCTCGGGCAAGGACAAGCCTTCGTTCGAAGTGCCGGTCGATGTGCAGGGCCGTCTCGCCAGCGTCGAGCAGTTCTCGAACATCGTCATCAAGTCCGATCCCTCGGGCGCCGCGCTCACCAAGCTGGGCGACGTCGCGCGGGTCGAGCTGGGCAGCCAGGATTATTCGATCCAGGGCTCGTTCGGCGGCAAGCGCGGCATCGCGCTCGCCATCGTCCAGCAGCCGGGCGCCAACTCGCTCAACGCAGCCGAGCTCGTGCTGAAGGAAATGGACGTCCTCAAGAAGGACTTCCCGGCCGGCCTGCAGTACAGCATCCCCTACAACCCGACCGAATATGTCTCGGCCTCGGTGGAAGCCGTGCAGCACACGCTGTTCGAAGCGGTCGTCCTCGTCGTCGTCGTGGTGCTGATTTTCCTCCAGACCTGGCGCGCTGCGGTGATCCCGATCGTCGCCATCCCGATCGCGCTAGTCGGCACCTTCGCGGTGCAGCTCGCGCTCGGCTTCTCGATCAACTCGCTTTCGTTGTTCGCGCTCGTGCTCGCCGTGGGCATCGTGGTCGACGACGCGATCGTCGTGGTCGAGGCGGTGGAAAAGCATATCCGCGAGGGCAAGAACCCGCGCGAGGCCGCGCACCTGACGATGCGCGAAGTGTCCGGCGCGCTGGTCGCGATCGGCCTGGTGCTCGTCTCGGTGTTCATCCCGACCGCGATGGTCGGCGGCATTCCCGGCATCTTCTACCGCCAGTTCGCGGTGACGATCGCCGCTGCCTCGGCGATCTCGCTGCTCGTCTCGCTTACCCTGTCGCCGGCCCTCGCAGCCCTGCTGCTCAAACCGCACGAGCATATGGATGCGAACAAGGGTCCGCGCTGGATGCGCCCGATCAAGATCGGCGCCGAGAAGTTCAACCAGGGCTTTGACTGGCTGTCGGATCGCTATGGGCATGTGACCAGCCGCCTGATCCGCATGGGCCTGATCATGATGATCATCTATGCGGGTCTGCTCGCGCTGACCGGCTGGCGCCTGACCGCCACGCCGACCGGCTTCATCCCCGAGCAGGATCAGGGCTTCCTGATCGGCGTCGTCCAGCTGCCGCCGGGCTCGTCGCTCGACCGCACCAGCGAAGTCGTCGCCAAGGCCTATGACATCGCCGCCAAGACCGATGGCGTGATCGACGGCGCGGCGTTCGCCGGCCTTGACGGCGCGAGTTTCAGCCAGGCGTCGAACGCGGGCGTGATCTTCATCAAGCTCAAGGACTGGTCCGAGCGCGGCAAGAAGCAGAGCGCGGAAGCGCTGGCCGGCCAGCTCACCGGCGCGATCGCCGGGCAGATCAGCGGCGCCAACATCTTCATGATCGCACCGCCCGCGGTGCAGGGCCTCGGCAACGGTTCGGGCTTCGTGATGATGATCGAGGACAAGTCGGCCAATGGCGGCTGGCGCGGGCTCGAGGGCGCGACCGGCGCGATGATGGGCGCCGCGATGCAGGAGCATAAGGTCAGCCAGGTCTTCTCGCTGTTCAACACCGCGACGCCGAAGATCCGTGCCGATGTCGACCGCGACAAGGCGCAACTGCTCGGCGTGCAGCCCAGCCAGGTGTTCGACGCGATCGGCACCTATATCGGTTCGACCTATGTCAACGACTTCAACCTGCTCGGCCGCACCTTCCGCGTGACCGCGCAGGCGGAGCCGAACGCCCGCGACCAGATGGACGATATCGGCCGTCTCCAGGTCCGGTCGTCGAGCGGGCAGATGGTGCCGGTCTCCGCAGTGGCGAACCTGGTGCGCGATTCCGGATCGTCGCGCGTGGTGCGCTACAACCTGCTCCCCGCAGTCGAACTGCAGGGCCAGGCGGCGCCGGGCGTCTCCTCGGGCGATGCGCTCGCTGCGATGGAAGCGATGGCGACCAAGGTGTTGCCGCAGGGCTATGGCTATGAATGGACCGGCCTTGCCTATCAGCAGAAGGCGGCGGGCAGTTCCTCGGCGCTGATCTTCGTCCTCGCCGTGGTGTTCGTGTTCCTCGTGCTGGCAGCCCAGTATGAAGCGCTCACGCTGCCGCTTGCGGTGATCCTGATCGTGCCGATGTGTATCCTCGCGGCATTGCTCGGCGTGAACCTGCGCGGGATGGACAACAACATCCTCACCCAGGTCGGTCTCGTCGTGCTCATCGCGCTGGCCGCGAAGAACGCGATCCTGATCGTCGAGTTCGCCAAGCAGGGCGAGGAAGAGGGCATGAACCGGTTCGATGCGGCGATCCATGCGGCCCGTTCGCGTCTTCGCCCGATCCTGATGACTTCGTTCGCCTTCATCTTCGGCGTGATCCCGCTGGCGATCGCCAGCGGCCCGGGCCAGGAAATGCGCCAGTCGCTCGGCACCGCGGTGGTGTTCGGCATGGTCGGCGTGACCATCTTCGGCCTGGTCTTCACGCCGATCTTCTATGTGCTGATGCGCAAATGGGGCGGTGGCCGGGTGAGCGAGCAAGCCCCGCCGGAGCCGACCCAGACGCCTGCACCCGCGACGGGAGAAGCCCAATGAAGCGGACCCTCATCCTGACCGCCGCCGGCCTGTCCCTGGCCGGTTGCGCGGTCGGCCCCAACTATGTCTCGCCCGCGCCCAAGGCGCCGGCACAGGGCGAGCTCAGCCAGGCGAACGCGCCGGGCTTCATGCCCGACGAGCCGCCGGCCGACTGGTGGAAGCTCTACGACACGCCGGTGATCGACCGGCTGGTCGGCGAGGCGCTGGCGGCCAACACCGATCTGCGCGTCGCCGCGGCGAACCTGCGCCAGGCCCGCGCCGTGCTGCGCGAGACCCGGTCCCAGATCCTGCCCAGCACCACGGTCAACTCGCAGGCGACGCATGCCCGCACCCCGGGCGCGGCGATGGGTATCCCCAACGCCTCGTTCGAGGGCGAGACCTACACCGTGGGCCTCGACGCGAGCTATCAGGTCGATCTGTTCGGCAAGATCGCGCGCGGCATCGAGGCCGGACGGGCGGATGTCGCTGCCAGCCAGGCCGCCTATGACCTCGCCCGCGTCACCGTCGTCGCCGAGACGATCCGCGCCTATTCGGATGCCTGCGCCGCAGGCCAGCAGCTCAAGGTCGCCTCGCAGACGCTCAAGCTGCAGGAAGACACGTTCGACCTGACCCGCCGGCTCGAGGCCGGTGGCCGCGGCACCGGGCTGGAGACAGCCCAGGGCGGCGCGCTGCTCGAGCAGACCCGCGCAACCGTCCCGGTGTTCGAAGCGCAGCGCAAGGCGGCGCTGTTCCGCCTCGCCACGCTCACCGGCAAGCCGCCGGCAGAGGCTCCGGCCGACGTCGCAGGTTGCGAGACGGTTCCCGTCGTGAAGCAGGCAATCCCGGTCGGCAACGGCGCGACCCTGCTCGCCCGCCGTGCCGATGTCCGCGCCGCCGAACGCCGCCTGGCCTCGGCCACCGCGCAGATCGGTGTCGCCACCGCGGACCTCTATCCGAACATCTCGATCGGCGGCTCGATCGGCTCGACCGCGCTCGATCCGAAGGACCTGTTCAAGAGCTCGTCGTTCCGGTTCAGCGTCGGCCCGCTGCTCTCGTTCAGCTTCCCGAACATGACCGTGGCTCGTGCCCGCATCGCCCAGGCCAAGGCCGGGGCGGACGCTGCGCTCGCCACGTTCGACGGCACCTGGCTCACGGCATTGCGCGATACCGAGACGGCGCTCGCTGCCTATGTCGCGCAGGGCCAGCGGGTCGAGGCGCTGCGCCGCGGCCGTGACCAGAGCGGCGAAGCGGCGCGCATCGCGCGCCTGCGCTACCGTGCCGGTGCCGAGCCGTTTCAGACCGTGCTGGATGCCGAGCGTTCGCTCGCTTCGAACGAGCTGAGCCTCGCACAGGCCGAATCGGACTTCTCCGATGCGACCGTGACCCTGTTCCTCGCGCTTGGCGGGGGGTGGCAGCAGTCTCCCCAGGGCTGAACCTGCCAACCCCCGCCCCCGCGCCCCGCGTGCCTCATGGCGCGCGGGGACGCGGCTGGTTCAACGGCATGCGTGCCGCGAACACTCCCTACTACCCGAAAGTGTAGCTGGACACAGCCTGCTTGGCCGTGACCAAAATGCCCGCGCGCGAAGGCCCGCCGCGGCCCGTTTTCGTGCCCGTAGCGCATCCTGCCCGACCAATAATGCAATGTGGCCTGACCATTCTATTGACACTTGTCGCCGTATCGGCCTTATTGGCCTGACACCGGTGGCCAGCCTGTCTGGCAAAACAAGCCGGGAAACAGATGGGGAGGGAGAGTCATGCGAAGGACTGCTCTATTTGCCGGCTCGGCGCTCTGCGCCGTCCTGATGGCTACGCCTGCGCTCGCGCAGAACATTGACAGCAGCAACCAGAACACAGCGCCGCAGGCCGAGGAGCCGACGCCGACCGACCAGATCGTGGTCACCGGTTTCCGTCGCGCCTATGCCGATGCGCTCAACATCAAGCGCGAATCCGATCAGATCACCGATTCGATCTCGTCCGATGGCCTTGGCCGCTTCCCGGACCTGAACGTCGGCGAAGCGGTGCAGCGCATCCCGGGTGTGCAGATCAACCGCGAGGCGGATTCGCGCAACGCGACGATCTCGCTGCGCGGCCTGCCGGGCTCGTTCGCGCGCACCACGCTGAACGGCGGCGGCTTCGCCGATCCGATCCTGGGCAGCGCAACCAACACCTCGTCCACGCCGCTCGGCGCGTTCAATTCGGACATCTTCACCGCGATCACCGTGATCAAGTCGCCCTCGGCGGCGAACCTGGCCGGCGGCCTCTCGGGCAATGTGGATCTGCGCATCGCCCCGGCGCTCGGCCGCAAGCAGGGCGGCTGGGCCAAGGCGTCTTACGAGTATAACGATCTCGGCGACCTCGGCAGCCCGGCGCTCTCCGCCGGCTACAATGCGCACATCACCGACAATTTCGCGGTGTTCGGCGTCGTCGCCTACAAGGACGAGAAGTTCCGCCGCGACTCCATCTCGGTCAACACCTGGGCTAATCGCCTCGGTGCGATCCAGGTCGGCAACCAGCAGGCGGCGGCCACCAACCCGACCTACCAGGCGCTGATCGCCCAATATCCGGGCGGTGTCTATTATCCGAGCCAGGTCCGCCAGTTCGTCCGCATGAACCAGGGACATCTGCTCACCGGCGCCGCGGGCTATGAGTGGCAGGCGACCGACAAGATCAAGTTCGGCGCGACGGGCTTCTATACCGAGCGCAATCTCGACAAGGGCCTGAACCACCTCCTCTACATCGACACTTCGGCGGGCAACAACACCAACACCGCGCTCGCGGCGACTTCAGCCGTGGCGCATTTCACCAGCCTCGGCACGCCCTATGTCGTCCAGACCTCGAGCGGTCCGCGCGCCTATATCAACCAGTTCTCGGCCGAGAATCTGCAGACCTATGACTCGATCCGCTCCGAGCCGGCCAAGCAGAAGACCTGGGCGATCAACCCGACGATCGAATTCAAGGACGATCAGTGGCGGGTGACCGCGCAGGGTACGATCTCGCGCGCCCAGGTGCTTGCCAACCAGATCGAGCTCGACATCATTCAGAACCCGTACCGCAATCTCGGTACCGCCGGGCTGAACGGCATCACCGCTTCGATCTTCACCGGCGGCGCCAGCCTGCAGGATGCCAAGTTCATCCTGAACACGCCCAATGCCTCGCACATCCCGACCGGCGGCTATCCGCTGCCCTCGGCGGCGAACCAGGCCACCCAGGCCGGTGCGCAGATGCCGGGCGCGACGGCGGGCACCCAGGGCGATCGCTTCGGCGTCACCGGCACCAACGGTCAGTCGTGGAATGCGCTCGACGCGATCCAGCTCGATTTCGAGCGCAGCTTCGAAGGCAGCTTCCTGTCGAGTGTGCAGGCGGGCCTGCGCTACGAGCGCAACGAATATACCTCGATCGGCTCGCGCAACACCTCGCTCGGCGCCAACACCGGGAACGTTACCCCGGCGATGTCGGTGGTGAACCCCTATGTGTCCGATTTCTTCGGTGGCACCGCGGGAGGCTATACCCAGAACTGGCGCGACCTGAACATCAACCAGGTGCTCGGCGCGGTCACCCCGGTGAACACCGGCCCGCGCACCACCGCCAATCCCAACGGCCTGCCCGGCCAGTTCGTCTATGGCAGCGGCGGCGTGTTCCTCACTCCCTATGGGCTGGTGAACAACTATTGGGACGCCAATTACTGGAACAATAACTTCACCAACTCGAAGAAGGTGATGTCGGCCTATCTCATGGGCAAGTTCGATACCGACATCTTCGGTATCCATGTCCGCGGCAATGCCGGCGTCCGCTACGAGACCACGGACCAGCGGATCGACGCGCTCGATTGCCGCAACTGCGCCAGCGCGCTCTCGACGCTGGCCGGGCCGGTCAACCACAGCATGTCGAACCGGACCTACAAGGATCATTACGACTATTGGCTGCCCTCGGCGATGTTCGCGGCGGACCTCGCCAAGAACCTCGTCCTGCGCGGCGCCTACTACAAGACCTATGTCCGCCCGCAGCCGCGCGACACCGTGCCGATCTCCTTCGTCCAGGTGCCCGAAGTGCTCACTCCGGCGGTCGATCCGGTCTACACGGTCACGATCGGCGCGACGAGCATCAAGCCCTACACCTCCAACTCGTTCGACCTGTCGCTCGAATGGTATAACCGGCCCGGCGGCGCCTTCGCGGTCGCGGTCTACCAGAAGAACGTCAACGGCTATATTGGCCCGATCACCGACCAGAACGTGCTCTGCCCGTCGGACGGCCGCATCAACGGCGTCGACTACGGGCTGGGCAACCTCAGCATCGTCGGTCCGAACTGTGTGAGCTCGAACCAGTTCATTGGCGCCGGCGGCGCGCTGGTCAACGCGATCGTCCGGGCGAGCGGTCTGACCAACCAGAACCCGATGCGGGTGCGCGGCGTCGAGGTCTCGATCCAGCAGAACCTCGATTTCCTGCCGGGCTTCCTCAAGTATCTCGGCGGCGCGGCGAACTACACCTATACCCAGATCGACGGGAAGGACACGGCGGGCAACCCGATCACGCTGCCCAGCGTCGCCAAGCACAACATCAACCTGATCGGCTATTACGAGACCAAGCTGTTCGGCCTGCGCATGGTCTTCAACCATCGCGGCAAGTACGATCTGGCCGCCGGCAACAGCTTCGTCGGCGATGCCCGCACTGTGAAGGCGCGCAGCCAGCTCGATGCTTCGGCCTCGCTCAACATAAGCAAGAACTTCTCGCTCTCGCTCGATGCGTTCAACCTCACCAACGCGACCCGCTCGGAATATGAGAACGACCCGATGCTGCCGCGCCGCATCGACTATGACGGCCGCACTTACACGCTGACGGTGCGCACCAACTTCTAGCCTCCCTGCATGCGGAGCGGCTATGCGTGCAGCCGCTCCGCCCCCTTTTCGGTGAGACCCGCCCGATGAAGTTGCTTCTCTCCAGCGCCGTCGCCCTGCTGGCGTTCGGCGCCGTTCCCGCATTCGCGCAGGACAATGCGATCCTCGGCCCGGGTTTTGCCAAGGGCATTCCGGCGACCGATCCGGTGGCGCGCCAGATCCTCGCCCGAGCCAGTGCCGCGCTCGATCGGCCGCCCGGTGCGATCCCCCAGCTCCACACCGAAGGGACGCTCCCCGGCAAGGGCATCCGCGAGATCAGCCTCAAGGCCAAGCAGGACCAGCCGATCGTGATCGCGCTGGCGCTTGCCTGGCGGCTGACCGGCGACAGGCGCTATCTCGACCAGACCGCACGCTATCTCGAGAATTGGGCGGATATCTACCAGATGTCGTTCAACCCGATCGACGAGACCGGATTCGACACGCTGATCCTCGCCACCGACCTGACCGAGGACGACCTGTCGCCCGTGCTCAAGGCAAAGCTCGATGCGTTCTGGCGCAAGATGGCCAAGGGCTATCTCGACGCGATGGACGGCACGGTGAAGAATTCCCACACCAACTGGCAGAGCCACCGTATCAAGCTGGCGACGATGGCGGCGTTCGAGGTCGGTGACGCACAGCTGATCGATCGTGCCCGCGCGGCCTTCCGTAAGCAGGTCACCGGCAATATCCGCCCCGACGGTTCGGTATTCGACTTCTACGAGCGCGATGCGCTCCATTATGTCACCTACAATCTCGATCCGATGCTGATGGCCGCGCTGTCGGCACAGGTGCACGACCAGGATTGGTACGCGTGGCAGAGTCCCACGGGATCGAGCCTCGCCGGCGCACTCAAATGGCTCGAGCCCTATGCGCTCGGCGAGAAGAGCCATATCGAGTTCGCCAATTCGCAGATCGCCTTCGATCGCGAGCGCGCGGCAGCGGGGCAGAAGGAATATGCCCCGCACCCCTGGGACCCGGGCAACGCGGTGAACACCTATGCGCTCGCCGCAGCCATCACCGGCATTCCCTATCGCGATTTCGCCGCGAAGCTGGCCGAGCGCACCGGCAAGAAGCCGATCGACTGGGTGACGCTGATCGGGCGCTAGGGCGAAAGTTCGACGTGGACGGACTGGAACCTGCCCGCCCAGGAGACGCACTGGCCACCGGCCTTGGCGGCGTCGGCGCAGGTCTCGTTCATGACCTTCTGCACGAGCGCTTCGGAAAAGCGCATGCTCGCGTCGAAGGTTAGCGAGCGATCGTCGGCGGCGGGCGTCAGCTTCACGGTGACATTGTCGAGGCGCTTGTTGCGCAGTGCGACCGCAAGCGCCTGACTCTGCGCCGGGCTGTCGGTGTCGATCTTCAGCTTGAGTTCCACGGTCCGGGCTTCCGCCGGCGGGACCTTGGCGCCGAAAAGCGTGCGCTGAAGTTCCGCCTGCGAGGTGGCGCTCCTGGCGATGAACCGGGAGAAGTCCGGGATGCTGATCGAGCGCAGCATCGTCCAGTCCTGGGCGGTGGCTTCACCCAGCGTGGCTTTCGGAAACTGGAACTTCGCGGCGAGCGCGGCATGATCGCCGTTGAAATAGAAGCGGATCAGGTCCCGGCCCGAGGTGAACGCAACGGAATCCTTGGCCATGAACGCGGTGTTCGCCTTCAGATATTTGAACAGTGCATCCATGTCCTCCTTGGGACTGTTGCGGGGGTCCCCCGGATTGGCGCGGCGGATCGTCACGACGTTCAGCGGTTGCGGCGCGATAGGCGCGGACTTCCTGAAATCGTCGGTGATGTAGACGATGAGGTCGCCCGCTCCCGGTTCGGTGATCCAGGCAGGCCGCATGCTGAGCTCGGGCGTCGTCGAATGTGCGGATGCCGGAGCGAACTGCAGCGGCATCACGAGCGCGCAAGCGGCCACAATCGATCCAAGACGCACGACAGTCCTCCCCCGAACCGCGCAATGGCGCGACTATCCCATCGGTGTCGGCATCCAGGCATCTTGCGTCAAGCCCCGCGGAGATGCCGGGCTTGCGGTCCTTCATACCGCCAGGGATAAGACTCGGGCGAGCCTTTGGAGGATGAGAGGATGATTGGACTTGCCTTGATCGCTGCCGTCCTGCCTCCGACTTTGGCGGATCTCCCTAGCGCTGATACGCGCAGCCCCTTCATATGCTGGGTCACCGATGTCGTTACCTCGGAGAACGGCGTCCGGATCTATTTCAACCGGAAAGGCGGCCCGGGTTTCGTCTCCACGCCGAATGGGGGCTTCAGGCCGGACGCGGCGCCGGCCGATCCGGCGCGGCCCGAGGAAGCTGGGGTAGAGGCTCGCCTGGGCGACAAGCTCTTCCCCCAGAACTCGCCGGAAGACGGTTGCTCCCTCGAAATAGTCCGGCGGAACGGGCGGATCGGCGTCCGGGCCATGGCGTATTTCCATCCCGTGGGCCTGCCGGCGCAGAAGAAAACCGAGTTCATCCCCGCACACGACTGAAGGGGTGCACGGAACCGGAAGCCCCGCTCGCTGGTATCTCCTGCATGGAACCGCAGCAGGAATCTCCGCCGCTCACGCCCCGCCGCAAGCGCGGCTTCGTGCTTGTCGTCGCGATCATCCTCGCGCTGGTCGTGCTGATCTTCGTCGGCATGAACCTCGGCCATTACAAGCAGGCCAAGGAAGGCGAGCCCGTCGGCAGCTCAGCGAACGTTGCCGGCCCGGACAATCGCTAGCGGGTCCGTAGCACCGGCATTGATTGCTTCCGTTCCCCGGCCTTCGCCGGGGAGCAGTTTGGGCAGGGGGTGTTCCGTACGATGTTGCAAATCCGATAACCGCCGCCAGCGTTCAGGCCGCCAGCGCTTCCCCAACCAGCCGGAAGAAGGCCTGGCTACCCTGCTGGCGCGCAACGTCCCATTCGGGATGCCACTGCACCGCCAGCACCTGCCCGCCATTGGGGCGCGCGGAGAAGCCCTCGACCAGCCCGTCCTCGGGCGACAGCGCTTCGATCGTCAACCCGCTCCCCAGCCGGTCGATCCCCTGGCGGTGCACCGAATTGACCGCGAGCCGGTCCGCGCCGGTGGCGCCGGCAAGCACGCCGTCCCGGGTCAGCGTCACGTCATGGCCGTGGGTGAACAGGCACTCGAAGCTGCGCTCCTCACCTTCGAGATGATGCCCGTCCAGGTCGCCACGCAGCGTGCCGCCGAACAGCACGTTGAGCTCCTGCAGCCCGCGGCAGATGCCGAACACCGGCCGCCCGGCGTCGATCATCGCGCCGCTCAGCGCCAGCGCCACTTCGTCGCGCTGCTCGTCGAGCGGGGTCTGGTCCAAGCCGCTGTCGCTGTAGCGATGCCCGGCGACGTTCGATCGCGAGCCGGTGAGCAGCAACCCGTCAAGCTTGCGGGCGAGCGAACGCGCGTCCACCGTGTCGGGCAGCGCAGGTACCAGCAGAACGGTCGCGTCGGAAAGCTGGGCGAGCGGCGCGATGAAGCGGCTCGCCACGGTCTGGATCGGCCGTTCCGAAAACTCGTTGCAGCAAAGGACTCCGATCAGGGGTTTCATGCGCCATGCTCCGCCAGCCGCGCGCCGATGCTGTCGGCTTCCGCCGAATCCAGTCGGATCGCGCCGGGCTGCACGACAAGGCTATGCGGCGGGACATCGTCGAGCAACCAGACATTGCCGCCGATCTTGCTGCCGCGCCCGATGGTGACCCGGCCCAGGATCGTCGCCCCGGCATAGACGATCACGTCATCCTCCAGGATCGGATGCCGGGCGAAGCGGCTGCGCGGCCCCGCCGGCGCCAGCCCCAGCGGACTGCGCCCGCCCAGCGTGACATGTTGGAACAGCCGCACGTTGCGCCCGATGATCGCGGTCTCGCCGATCACCACGCCGGTGCCATGGTCGATGAAGAAGCTCTGCCCGATCGTCGCGCCCGGATGGATGTCGATGCCGGTGCGGGCATTGGCCAGCTCGGAGATGATCCGCGCGACGATCGCTGCGCCCAGTTCGTGCAGTTCGTGCGCGATCCGGTGATAGCGGATCGCCAACGCCCCGGGATAGCTCACCAGGATCTCGTCGACGCTGCGCGCGGCGGGATCGCCGACGAACGCCGCCTCCACGTCCGCATCGATCGCCGCGCGGATGTCGGAGAGGGTCGCGGAGAACAGGCGGACTATCGCTTCCGGCTGGTCGGGATCGAAGGGCTGGTCGGCCTCGCGCTGCCAATAGTCGAACTCGGCGGCGATTTCCTCGCGCAGCAGCGCAAAGGCTTGGGCGAGTTGCTCGGCGACGAAGTCGTCCTCGCGCGCCGGGCCGCCGCGAAAGCCACCGAGCCGGGCGGGGAACAGCGCGGCCGAGAGATGCTCGATCGCCTCGGCCAGTGCCGTGGGCGAGGGGAAGCGTGTGACGGCATGGCGCCCGGCCTGGCGTTCCCGCCAGGCCGAGCGTGCCGCATTGAGCGCGGAGACCGCCTGGGCGATCTCGCCCGTGAACGGCGACAGGGCAGGAGCCGTCACGGTCTCGTTCACGGCGCGGGCACCGGCTGCGCGACGGTGCGCAGATACGGGGTGTGCTCGGTCCAGCCCTGCGGGAACAGCGCGCGCGCTTCTTCCTCGCCCACCGCGGGAACGATGATCACATCCTCGCCCTGCTTCCAGTCGGCCGGGGTCGCCACCTTGTGGCTGTCGGTCAGCTGCAGGCTGTCGATCGTGCGCAATATCTCGTCGAAGTTGCGCCCGGTCGAGGCGGGGTAGGTAAGGGTGAGCCGCACGCGCTTCTGCGGGTCGATCACGAACACCGTGCGCACCGTGTTCGTGTCCGAGGCATTGGGATGGATCAGCCCGAGCAGCTCCGAGATGCGCCGGTCGACATCGGCGAGCAGCGGGAAGTTGAGCGCCGCGCCTTGCGTGCGGGCAATGTCGTTCGCCCAGTCGAGATGGCGGTCCACCGGATCCACCGACAGGCCGATCACCTTCACCCCGCGCTTGTCGAATTCGGGCTTCAGTCGCGCGACCGTGCCCAGCTCGGTGGTGCACACCGGGGTGAAATCCTTGGGGTGCGAGAACAGCACCACCCAGTCCCTGCCGGCCCAGTCGTAGAAGTTGAGCGTGCCGAAGGTCGATTCCTGGGTGAAGTCGGGGACGGTATCAAAAAGCTTGAGCGACATGGGTTAGCCTCGCGCGGTGAGTCTCAGGCCGGTTACGAGGGGCTAGAATATCCCACTGAATTAGTAGGTGAATAAACAAATGCTTCATCAGGGGCATGCCGAAACTAGGCTGTGGATAGCGCGCCATCGCTACTGGACACCCGCCGCGCCGGCTGGCTACGGCCACGCGAATGCCCGTTATTGCTACCGTCATGAATTCGACCACCGGCCAGCCGATCCAGAAGATGAGCTTCGGCCGCATGCCCAAGCCCTGGGCCTCGTTCAACCTCGAGAGCGGCGAACTGGTCGCGATCGATCGCGTCGATGTGGGCAAGCCCGCGCCGGGCAAGGTGGTGGTGCCGGTATCGGTCTGGGTCACCCCCAAGAAGTAGCGTCGGGCTGCCGCTCAGTTCCTGGGCGGCGCCACCGAATCGCGCGGCACCAGATGGTGCGCGACCAGTTCCAGTCCTGGCGTCATCACGCCGTGCCCACGCAGCAGCGTCTCGACCAGGCGCTCGACCGCGCGTGCCGCCATCTGGCGGATCGGCTGGTGGATCGTGGTCAGCGGCGGCCAGATATAGCCGGTCACCGGCGCATCGTCGAAGCCGACCACGGTAAGGTCGGCCGGCAGCGCCAGCCCCATGCGCTGCGCGGCGAACATCGTGCCCACCGCCATGTCGTCATTGGCGCAGACGATCGCGGTCGGGCGCTGCGGCCCGGCCAGCATTTCTTCGGCCAGGTCGACGCCCGACTTGAAGCTGAAATCGCCGCGCAGGGCGGTTACCGCATCGGCGCTCAGTCCGGCCTCGGCCAGTGCGCGCATAAAGCCGTCATGGCGCCGCTCGGCCGCCGGATGGCCTTCGATGCCCAGCATATAGCCGAAGCGCCGGTGACCGGCCGCGATCACGTGCCGGGCGATTTCATAGCCGGCCGCCTCCTCGTCGAAGCCGATGCTCGGCAGCAGCGCGGAGACGTCGTCGCCTGGCGAGATGCACACGGCGGGGCAGCCCTGGGCGATCAGCCGGCGGGCGAGCGCGACATCGGCGGAAAGCGGCGGCGACAGAACCAGCCCGGCGGTACGTCCTGCGGCAAACAACTCGACGACGCGATCGTCGCGATCCTCGTCCTCGATATGCAGGCTGTAGGTCAGCAGCTCGAAGCCCGCCGCGGCGGCGGCGCGTAGGGCTCCCATCTCGATCGCGGCGAAGTAATGCGAGTTGGGCGGGGCGTCGCGCGAGTTGCAGTTGATCAGGGTGAGCGTCTTGCTCGTCCGGCTCGCCAGGTTGCGTGCCTGCGGGTTCACCCGATAGTCGAGCGCCTCGACCGCGCGCAGTACCTTCTCGCGCATGCGGGGGCTGACATGTGCTTGGTCGTTGAGGGCGCGGGAGACGGTGGCGCGGCCGACGCCTGCCAGGGCCGCCACATCATCGATCGTCGGGGCCCGGCGGGCGGGCTCGGATCCAGGGGCGCCGATCAGCGGCGAGGATTTTGGGAGCGACGACATTTTCGCGGCGATTCGTGGCACAGCCGCCGGCGGATCACCACCTGAAAACGCGTTCCGCACCATCTGGGAGACGTGGTGCCCGGGGACGGAGTCGAACCGCCGACACTGCGATTTTCAATCGCATGCTCTACCAACTGAGCTACCCGGGCACGCCCGGCGAGTGCCGGGGAGCGCGCCTCTTAGTCGGGCGAATCGGGGCTGTCCACCCCCGAATTTACATCCCGGGGCGCCGGCTCTGCAGGGATTCGATATCCCTCTCCCAGCCACTGCAATAAATCGCGGTCCTTGCAGCCCTTGCTGCAGAAAGGCGCGTGTTCGATTACCACCTGCTGCCCACAGACCGGGCAGCCCTTGTTCCGGCTCATTTCAATCCCCTGCCGAGGTGAACACCGTCACCCCGCCGATTCGCCGTGCCAGCTCCGCGGTCCAGCCAGGCTGCTGGGCGAGGCGGCGGGCGATGTTCCTGGTCACCATATGGGTAGTCGGCGGCGGCGGGGGAAGACGCTCGAGCACGCGAAGCTCCGCACGAGTCGCCGCGCCCGCCAGATCGGCGCGCAGCAATTCGGGGAGCGAAGGCCGCACCCGCCGCCGCACGATCTGCAGGAAGCCGAACCCGTTCACCGCGGTCCGCTCGAACGGCTGGGGCAAGGCCGCGTCGATCGCTTCGGCCACCGCATTGCGCGCGTCCTTGCCGACCAGCGTGGGGAAATCGATACCGATGGACCCCGCGATCCCGAGCCGCTCGATCGCCCGCGCCACCGCATGCGCGGCCGCGACCGACAAGGTCTCGAGATTGCCCGAGCCATCGACGTCGAACAGCGCCATCGCCGGGGTAGGGGAGAGGCGCAGCGCGCCGCCCGCGAACCCGATCTCGCCGGTGATCGCCTCGTCGAGCACTTCGGACCAGCCCGCTTCCTCCAGCGCATCGGGCTCGTGCGCGCGCAGCACCCGTACCGGCAGGCCGCTCGCGGTGATCCGATCGAGCAGCGTCGGCCCGTCGGACAGGGGCTCGTCGCTCGGCACCGCCTTGGGCAGCTTGGCGCGGCCGGGCTCGGGAATCGCCTCGCGGGTGATCTTCACCCGCAGCCTGGCGCCCTGGGTCACGGTCCTGGGGATATGGTCGCACAGCGCCTCGCCGCCGCCGTCGAGCGCGATCAGCTTGGCGGCCTTGTCGACCAGCCGCGCCTCGAGCACCGCATCGACGCGCGGACCGGTGTCCTCAAGCTCGATCCGTGCCTTCCAGATGGCGCCGCGCGAGACCAGCGCGGCGCGGTTCTCGCCGATCCCGGCCTCGTAGAGCCACTCAGCCAAGTACGAGGCCTGCCGAAACGAGCAGCGCCCGCGTCTCGAACACGGGCAGGCCGACCACGCCCGAATGGCTGCCGGCGATATAGCGGACGAACGCCTCGGCCTTGCCCTGGATGGCATAGCCGCCCGCCTTGCCCATGCCTTCGCCGGACGCGACGTACCAGTCGATCTCGGCATCGGTCAGCCGCTTGAAGGTGACGATCGTGTCGGAGATGCGGGTGCGCGCCTTGCCGTCGAGCCCGATCAGGCAGATTGCGGACAGGCAATGGTGGCGGCGGCCGGACAGCAGCTTCAGCATGCGGCGCAGATCGGCCTCGTCCTCGGGCTTGGCGAGGATGCGCTTGCCGACCGCGATCGTGGTGTCGCCGGCGAGGACGATCTCATCGGCCGCGCGCTCCACCGCATGCGCCTTGTCGACCGCGACGCGCAGCACATAGGCGCGCGGGCTCTCGCCGGCGCGGACATCCTCGTCCACATCGGGGGCCGCGACCCGCACGGGCTCGGCCCCGATCCGCTTGAGCAGATCGAGTCGGCGCGGCGATGTGGAGGCTAGTACGAGCCGCACGGGGCGGACCTTCAGGCTTCAGGTGCCCGGCCAGCGCCGGGACGATCCGGTGCTGTGCCCCGGATCACTTGAAGCGATAGGTGATACGGCCCTTGGTCAGGTCGTAGGGCGTCAGCTCGACGAGCACTTCGTCGCCCACCAGCACGCGGATGCGGTTCTTGCGCATCTTGCCGGCGGTGTGGCCGAGAATCTCATGGTCGTTCTCGAGGCGAACACGGAACATGGCGTTGGGCAAAAGCTCAACGACCTGGCCCCGCATTTCAAGCAGTTCTTCTTTGGCCAAAAATATGCCTCTCTAGTCAGCGCGCGCTTAAAGTGGCGGTGCCTTTACAGCGCAAGACGGGAAAAGGAAAGGCGGAGAACCCGATGAGGTTCCCCGCCTTGCACCGATATGGGGTGCGGGAGTGGGATTGTCAGCCGGTTGGGCGGGGATTTTGGGTGCGGGGCCAAACCATTTTTCGATCGGCGCTCTTCTTGCTCCCCTCCCTGCAAGGGAGGGGCCGGGGGTGGGTTGCGACCCCGGCGAAGGCCGGGGGAGCCCAGCTAACCGGTGGAGATAAAGAAAAGACCGGGCGTCGAGCCCGGCCTTTTCTCACCCACCCCTAACCCCTCCCTTGCAGGGAGGGGAACTAGTTCCTGCTCCCCGGCGAACGCCGGGGTCCAGGGCCACGGGCGATCCGGCAGAGAAACCCTGGGCCCCGGCGTTCGCCGGGGAAGCGAAAGAGGCGGGGATGATGCACCCCGCCATCCCACTCAGAAGCTGTACTTGGCGATCATCTCGAAGCGGTCGAGGACGCCGTGGGCGCCGGAGACGAGTTCGCGGCGGCCGTGGCGGAACTCCACGCCGAGATCGACCGGCTTGATCGGCGAGTAGAACAGGTTGGCCGAGCCGCTCCACGATTCCGCGGTGGCGGCGGGATCGATCAGGCCGGCCGGATAGTCGGCACTCTGGTAGCTGGCCATCAGCGTCGAGCGCAAAGTGCCCGTCCAGCCGAGGCGCAGCGCGGCGAAGCCGGCGGTGACATCGACCGTCTCCAGCCGGATGCGCCCGGCACTGGCCGCCATCATCGCGTCGGGCACCAGGTTGAGCCCGACATAGCGGCCGATGCCGCTGCCATGCGTCGCCATGAAGCGCAGGTCGTGGCGGCCGTTCGGACCGAAGGGCAGCTTGCCCGCCAGCGACACGCCCCAGCCGGTGGCATCGGCATCGTTGTTGGCGCCCGCCACGGTCAGCTTGCGCGCCAGGCCGGCGAGCGACAGCTCGCTCTTGCCGAGCTTCCAGTTGAGTCGCGCGGTGCCGTCGGGCAGGCGATCGGTGTCGTTCTCGACCAGCGCGCCGCCCACGCTGGCGCTCATCGTCGCCGGGTTCTCGGCCGAGACCGACAGGCTGAGCGTGGGGGTGAGCTTCCGCGTGTAGCGCAGCTGCGACTGGCGGACGAAGACGGTGCCTTCGCTCGGGCCGAGATAGTCGGTCGTCTCCGGCAGCGCCGCGATATACTGGAAGTTGGTCCATTCCTGGCCGGCCAGGAAGCCGTCGAACTGGATGAAGGCGCGGCGCAGCGCCGGGTTATAGGCGTTGACGATGCGCTGGTTGCCGGCGCCGAAACCGGTCTGGAAATCGGTCTCGACCAGGCCCGACAGGGTATGGCCGCCCACCGGCGTGCTCGCCGCGACGACGATGCGCCACTGCTTGGCATGCGTCTCGAAATCGGTGCCGCCCGAGCGGCCGCCGATCGGGATCGCGCCGGGGACGTAGAAGTCGCGGCCGATCGTGTTGGTGGCGATCGTGCCGCCGCTGGTGTGGCTGAACGAGGCGACCGTCTTGAAGAAGCCGCTGATCTTCACGCTGGGACCGACGTTCGCCGGAGCCTTGGGCGTGGGGACGAGGGGAGGCGTGACCGCCGCCGCAGGGGTTGCAGCGGCGACGGTCACGGGGCGGTCCAGGGACGCGGGGGCAACCACGCCGGGGTTCCTGGACCGCTCGGCAGCGAGGGCGCTGCGGAGCTCGGCGACTTCGGCATCGAGCGCGCCCAGACGCGCTTCGAGTGCCTTGAACCGGTCGCTGTCGGTCTGCTGGGCAAGGGCCGGGGTGGCCCAGGCGCCAGCGATGGTTCCGGCCAGCAGGGCCGGTGCGAATTTGCGCGAGAACATGGGGGAGTCCTTTGAGAAGCGGGCTTTGGGCGATCGGTTGACTGCTCCCCGGCGAACGCCGGGGCCCAGGGTCGCAAGCGAGCCGGCAGAGAAACCCTGGGCCCCGGCTTTCGCCGGGGAACTGGGGTTTAGAAGCTGGCCCAGTCGCCGGCGTCCGCGGTTGCCCGGGCGATCGGCACGGCGGCCGGGCGGGGCTTGGCGGCTGCGGCCGGCCTGGCCACCGATCGCGTCGCGCGGGGCGCGTCCTCGGTGCGGAACTGGGCGGCGCGGTCGGCGAGGTGGTCGACTTCGCCCGAGAGGCTGCGTGCCGCCGCCGAGGTCTCTTCGACCATCGCCGCATTCTGCTGGGTCGAGGTGTCCATCGCCGAGACGACCGAGGCGATCTCGCCGATCGTGCTCGACTGGGCGCGGTTGTCCTCGGCCATCTTCGCGACCAGCTCATGGACCTGCTCGACGCTGCTCGAAATGTCGGCCAGCGCACCGTCGACTTCGCGGACCCGGTCCACCGCCGAGACGATGTCGGTCTGGGTGGCGGTCAGCTGGTCGCGGGCGCGGCCGGCTTCCTCCTCCGAGCGCATCGCCAGCGCCGAGACCAGGTCGGCGACGACCGCGAAGCCACGGCCCGCCTCGCCGGCGCGGCCCGCCTCGACGGCGGCGTTCATCGCGAGGACGCGGGTCTGGAAGGCGATCTTGTCGAGGCCCTCGATCACGCTGTCGATGCCCTTCGAGCTGTCGGCGACGCGGGTCATCGCCTGGACCGCTTCCTCGGCGATCGCACGGCCGCCCGAGACGGTGCTGATCGCGCCATCGGCCTGGGCCACGGTACGGGTCGAGGCTTCGCTCGAGCTTTCGAGGCGACCGCGCATCTGGGTGAGTGAAGCGGAGGTCTCCTCGAGGCTCGCGGCATTGGCTTCGGTACGGCGGGCGAGGTCCTCCGAGGCCGAGGCGATCTCGCTCGCGCCGGTGCGGATCGCCACCGCGGCGGTGGACAGCGCGCCGATCAGGTCGCGCAGGTTGCCGACGGCCTTGTTGTAGTTGGACTTAAGCGTGCCGTAGGACGCCGGGAACTCGGCCTTGATCTCGGCGGTCAGGTCGCCTTCCGACAGCTGGCCGAGCTGCTGCGAGACCGTGTCGACGACGAACTGCTGTTCCGCATCGGCCTTGGCCTTGGCAGCCTCGGCGCGCTCCTTGGCGACGGCGGCTTCGCGGAACACTTCGAGCGCGCCGGCCATCTCGCCGATCTCGTCGCCGCGGCTCAGGCCGGGGATCTCGCTGTCCTTGTCGCCATCGGCGAGACCACGCATGCGCCGCGTGATCGCGACCAGCGGCAGCTTGATCGTGCGGCCGAGCATGAAGGCCATGGCGTTGACCAGCAGGATCACGACCAGCGCGATACCGCCCTGGCGCCACGCGGCGGCGCCGACGGCGGCTTGCACGTCGTCGACATAGACGCCGCTGCCGACCACCCAGCCCCAGGGCGCGAAGCCCTTCACGAACGAGATCTTGGGCTGGGGCTGCTCGCTGCCCGGCTTGGGCCAGCTATAGTCGAGAAAGCCCTCGCCCTTGGCGCGGACGATGTCGACCATCGAGGTGAATACCGGCACGCCGTTCGGATCCTTGGTGGCGGACACGTCCTGGCCGACCAGCGCCTTGTTCATCGGGTGCATCAGCATCCGTGGCTGCATGTCGTTGATCCAGAAGTATTCCTTGCCGGAATAGCGCATCGCCGAGACGGCCTGGAGCGCGGCGGCCTGTGCCTGGGCGCGGGTCATCCGGCCGGCCTGCTCCTCGGCCTGGTAATGGGCGATCGTGCTGTAGGCGACCTCTACGGTCTTGCGCGTCTGGTCGGCGATGCCGCCGCGCATGACGCTGCTCAGCTGCATCAGCGACAGCACCGTGACGAGCACCAGCCCCAGGAACGAGGCCACACCGATCAAATTGACCCTTGCACCAATCTTCAATCGCACCAGCCGGATCCCTTTTTTCCTGTTTCGGGATCATTATAGGCGGCGGGACAGATGCAGTTTTTGCAACTGTGGCGGTGGGCGCGACAGATGATGTAGCGATAAATCACGCAATTTCAGTATTTTATTGCCGAGGTGCGTGGCGCGATGCGGCATGAATTACGAATTTTACGTACGTATTCTTACGGAGGGATTTGTGGCAAACTATTGCCGGAAAAGGGGAAAATCGGCCCTTCGCGGCGACGATGTCGCTTTTTGCAATCGCAAAACGGCGGGGCGATCCCGCCCCGATCGGGCATGAAAAAGGGCCGCCGGATCGCGCCGGCGGCCCCTCAGTTTCAGGTGGCCCGGATCAGCCCGCGCCGTGGCCCGCCAGCGCCGCGAGCAGCAGCAGCGCGACGATGTTGGTGATCTTGATCATCGGGTTCACCGCCGGGCCGGCAGTGTCCTTGTAGGGATCGCCGACGGTGTCGCCGGTCACGGCCGCCTTGTGCGCGTCCGATCCCTTGCCGCCGTAATTGCCGTCCTCGATATATTTCTTGGCATTGTCCCAGGCGCCGCCGCCCGAGGTCATCGAGATGGCGACGAACAGGCCCGAGACGATCACGCCGAGCAGCATCGCGCCGACCGCGGCGAAGCCCTGCGACTGGCCGGCGACCGCGGTGATGATGAAGTAGATCGCGATCGGGCTGAGCACCGGCAGCAGCGAGGGGACGATCATCTCCTTGATCGCCGCCTTGGTGACGATGTCCACCGTGCGGGCATAGTTGGGACGGCTGGTGCCGGCCATGATGCCCTTGTCGTTGGCGAATTGCTGGCGGACGTCCTCGACCACCGAACCCGCCGCGCGACCGACGGCGGTCATGCCGAAGGCGCCGAACAGATAGGGTAGCAGCGCGCCGAGCAGCAGGCCGACGATGACGTACGGGTTGTTCAGGCTGAAATCGACCGGGACGTCCGGGAAGAACTCCTTGAGGTCGGTCGTATAGGCGCCGAACAGCACGAGGGCGGCGAGCGCGGCGGAGCCGATCGCATAGCCCTTGGTCACGGCCTTGGTGGTGTTGCCCACCGCGTCGAGCGCGTCGGTCTTGTGGCGGACTTCGTCCTCGAGCCCGGCCATCTCGGCGATGCCGCCGGCATTGTCGGTCACCGGGCCATAGGCGTCGAGCGCGACGACCATGCCGGCCAGCGCGAGCAGCGAGGTCGCGGCGAAGGCGACGCCGATGATCCCGGCGATCTGGTAGGCGGCGATCACCGCGACGACGATGACGAGCGTCGGCAGCGCGGTCGATTCGAGGCTGATCGCCAGGCCCTGGATGACGTTGGTGCCATGGCCGGTCACCGATGCCTTGGCGATCGACTTGACCGGGCGATAGTTGGTGCCGGTGTAATATTCGGTGATCCACACCAGCAGGCCGGTCACCGCCAGGCCGATCATCATGCAGATGAACAGGCTCATGCCGGTGAACTGCGCGCCCGAGGCGAGCCCCGCCGCCGCTTCCGGCGTGATCGCGTCGCTCGGCTCGAGGAAGGCGCTGGGATCGACCGGCAGCGCGCCGATCACCGCATGCATGTCGCCAAGCGTATACTGGGTGGCGAACCAGATGGCGGGCACCGAGAGGATCGCGGTGGTCCAGAAGCCCTTGTAGAGCGCGCCCATGATCGACTGGCTCTTGCCCAGGCGGACCATATAGGTGCCGATGATCGAGGTGATGATGCACACGCCGCCGACGATCAGCGGCAGCGCCATCAGCTTGAGCAGCAGCTCGGGCGCGAGGTTCTTCACCAGCAGCGCGATCGACACCATGGTGAGGCCGAGCGTCACGACATAGGTCTCGAACAGGTCGGCGGCCATGCCCGCGCAGTCGCCGACATTGTCGCCGACATTGTCGGCGATCACCGCCGGGTTGCGGGGATCGTCCTCGGGGATGCCCGCCTCGACCTTGCCGACCAGGTCGGCGCCGACGTCCGCGGCCTTGGTGAAGATGCCGCCGCCGAGACGCGCGAAGATCGAGATCAGCGAGGCGCCGAGCGCCAGCGCGGTCAGCGCCAGCGTCACCGCCCGCGAATTGGGCGTGAGGCCGGCGGGGCCGACCAGGTACCAGAACAGCACGGCGATCGCGAGCAGCCCCAGCCCCGCCACGAACATGCCGGTGATCGCGCCCGAGCGGAACGCCAGCGTCAGCCCGCCCTGCAGCGAGCCGCGCGCGGCCTCGGCGGTGCGCACATTGGCGCGGACCGAGATGTTCATGCCGATGAAGCCGGCCGCGCCCGAAAGCACCGCACCGGCCAGGAACGCCACCGTCGGCAGCGTGCCGAGCGTGAAGAACACGACCACGGCGACGATCACGCCGACTATGCCGATCGTAGTATATTGCCGGCCGAGATAGGCCTTGGCGCCTTCCTGGATGGCAGCGGCGATGCTCTGCATCTTCTCGTTGCCCGCCGGCGCGTTCAGCACCTGCTGGCTGGTCAACAAGCCATAGAGCACTGCGAGCACGCCGCAGGCTATGGCGATGTACACAATCGTCATGCGTTCAAGCCCTTCCCCTATTGGATATCGAGCCGCGCCGGTCTGTGTGCCGGATTTAAAAGGCCCGGTATGGGGGAGGCTATCGGGCGCGTGCCCTCAGCGCAAGCCGCTCAGCGATGCTGGTATCCCAGCGCGATTCCCGGGGCCTGCCCATCGAGCAGCAGCGGTGCCTTTCCGGCGGCGATCATCCCGCCGATCCGCGCGGCCGGCACCGGCGGCTCGAACCCGGCGGGCGCGGCGAACAGCAGCTCGTAATCATCGCCCCAGGTGACCGCGCGCAGCGGGTCGGCCCCGGCGGCCACCGGCACCTTCGCGAGCGTGATATCGGCTGTGCAGCCGCTCGCCTCGGCCATGCGCGAGGCATCGAGCAGAAGCCCGTCGGACACGTCCATCATCGCCGTCACGTGCGGCGCCAGCGCCTGCCCGTCGGTCAGCCGGGGCCGCGGGCGCAGATAGGCGCTGCCCTGCCCGGTCTCGAAACCGAGCATCGCCGCGCCGACCGGCCCGGTGATCCACAGCCCGTCGCCCGGCCGCGCGCCGTCGCGCCGCGGCACCGGGGTGAAGGTCGCCCGGCCGATCGCGGTGCAGCCGAAGGTGGCCGGCGAAACCGAGATGGTATCCCCGCCGAGCAGCGGCACGTCATATTCGGCGAGGATCGCCCGCAGCCCCTCGACGAAGCGCTCGGCGCCATCGACCAGCACCGCACCGACCAGCAGGCCCACCGGCTCGGCACCCTTGGCGGCGAGATCGGAGAGGTTGGTGGCGACCAGCTTCCAGGCCACGTCGAACGGATCGGTGCCGGGGCGGTAGTGCACGCCCTCGGCGATCGCGTCATGGGTGAGGACGAGCGTCTCGCCCCCGATCGCCAGGATGGCGGTGTCGTCGCGGAGTTCCTGCGCGCCGGGGTGGAGCGGCAGCGTGCGCAGGGCGGCGATGAACTCGGCTTCGTTCACAATCCAATCCTCCCCCGGAGGGGGAGGGGAACCAGTGAAGCTGGTGGAGGTGTAATCTCCACGAGCGATGAAGCGTGAGGCGCGCTACCCCTCCACCACCGCTTAGCGGCGGTCCCCCTCCCCCTCCGGGGGAGGAATGGGATCAACCCCGCACTTCCTTGGCCACGGCATCGAGGATGCCGTTGACGAAGCCCTTCTCGCGGCGGTCGTAGAATGCGTCGGTCACGTCGAGATATTCGCTGATCGCGGCGCCGACGGGCACATCCTTGCGCGCCATCAGCTCATAGGTGCCGGCGCGCAGGATCTGGCGCATCGGCTTGTCGAGCCGGTCGAGCGTCCAGTCGGCGGTCAGCTTGCCGGCGATGATCCGGTCGATCTCGTCGCGGCGCTCGCTCACGCCGGTGACGATGTCGTCAAAAAAGGCGATGTCCGCCTCGGCATATTCCACGTCCTCGATCGTCGCGCCCAGGCGATGATTGTGGAACTCGTGGAGCAGCGCGGGAATCGAGACCGCTTCCATTTCGTGCTGGTACAGCGCCTGCACGGCAGCGAGGCGCGCGGCGGCGCGCGCCTTGGAACGGGACTTTGCTTGATGGCTTGGCATGCTGCGCCCCATAGGTCGCTTCGGGCGAGTTGGCAAAGCGTCTTGCGATAGGCCCAACTTCGTCATGCTGAACTTGTTTCAGCATCCAAGGAGCCGCGAGGGATATCGTTTGGGGAGAGTTGGACCCTGAAACAAGTTCAGGGTGACGATGAACTCAACCCCGCGGCCACACTTTCAGCGGCGTCCGTGCGGCATAGGCGACGCTCTCGGCGTTGCCCGGCTGGACCTCGATCACATGCTCCGGCCCGAACGGAACCTCCGTCCCCAGCCAGAACTCGTCATTCTCGTCGATGTCGGGTTCGTTATCGAGCAGTCCGAAATAGCCGCCATCGGCGGTTTCGCGGACGACCACCCACATCCGGTCGGTGATCGGCTCCTCGTCTTCCTCCACGGCGATCAGGAAGATCAGCTTGGCGAAGTCGCCGGGCTTAAGGCCGGTGCGGGTCGCTTCGTCGGGCAGGTCGAAGACTTCGGCGTCGAGCGCGTGATAGTCCACCGCGCTTGCCAGGCACCAGCCATCCTCGTCGAGATCGGGCGCGCGCATCACGTGTTCCGCAAGCGAATGGCGACCGACTCGGCATGCGCCGGCAGGCCTTCCGCGTTCGCCAGGGCCACCGCCGCCGGCCCGATCGCCGCCAGGCCGGCCTGGTCGAGCGAGAGGAAGCTGGTGCGCTTCATGAAGTCGAGCACCGACAGGCCCGAGGCGAAACGCGCGCGGCGGCCGGTGGGCAGGACATGGTTCGGACCGGCGACATAATCGCCCACCGCTTCCGGCGTGTAGCGGCCGATGAACACCGAGCCGGCATGGCGCACCATGTCGAACAGCCCTTCCGCCGCATCGCAGGCGAGCTCCAGATGCTCGGGCGCCAGCCGATCGACCAGCGGCATCGCGGCGATGAGATCGGGCACGACGATGATCGCGCCATTGGCATTCCAGCTCGCCCGGGCGGTCCGCTCGGTCGCCAGCTTCGCCAGCGCGCGCTCGACGGCATCGGCGACCTTGTCGGCGAAATCGACATTGTCGGTGAACAGGATCGACTGGCTGGTCGGGTCGTGCTCGGCCTGGCTGAGCAGGTCGGCGGCGATCCAGTCCGGATCGTTGCGGCTGTCCGCCACCACCACGATCTCGCTCGGCCCGGCGACCATGTCGATGCCGACCACGCCGTAGAGCTGGCGCTTGGCCTCGGCCACCCAGGCATTGCCGGGGCCGGTAATCACATCGACCGGCTCGATCGTCTCGGTGCCATAGGCGAGCGCGGCGATCGCCTGCGCCCCGCCGATGCGCCAGATTTCGTCGACCCCGGCGAGATGCGCGGCGGCGAGCACCAGTGGGTTCACTTCGCCGTTCGGGGTGGGCGTGACCATCACCAGCCGGCCGACGCCCGCCGCCTTGGCCGGCAGTGCGTTCATCAGCACCGAGCTGGGATAGGCGGCGCGGCCACCAGGCACATAGACGCCGGCGGCATCGACGGCTTTCCAGCGTGCGCCGAGGCGGATGCCGGTCGAATCGATCTCGTCGCGATCCTCGGGCTTCTGCTTGGCGTGATAGGTGGCGATCCGCTCGGCGGCGAGCTCGAGCGCGTCGCGCAGCTCGGGGGTGAGGCCCTCCCAGGCAGCGAGGCAATCGGCGCGGTCGAGCGTCCAGCCCTGGGCATCGAGGTCGAACCTGTCGAAGCGCTGGGTGAGTTCCCTGACCGCGGCGTCGCCTTCGTTGCGGACGCGGGCGATCATCGCGGTCACGTCGCGCGCGACATCCTCGTCGGCTTCGCGGCGGGCGTTGACCAGATCGGTGAAGGCGGCCGAGAAGCCGGCGTCGGAGGCGTTGAGGCGGATCATGCCGCCACCGCCTTGCGGAACTTGTCGACCAGCGGGACGACATCGGTCGCCCGTGTCTTGAACGCGGCGCGATTGACCACCAGCCGGCTGCTCACCTCGGCGATCACTTCGACTTCGACCAGGCCGTTCTCCTTGAGCGTGCGGCCCGAGGAGACGAGGTCGACGATGCGCGGCGCGAGATCGAGCACCGGCGCCAGCTCCATCGCGCCGTTGAGCTTGATGCACTCGGCCTGCACCCCGCGCGCCTCGAAATGGGCGCGGGTGATGTGCGGATACTTCGTCGCGACGCGGACATGGCTCCAGCCGCGCGGATCGTCCTTCACCGCCAGGTCGGCCGGCTCGGCGACGGAGATGCGGCAATGGCCGATGCCGAGATCGACCGGCGCGTAGAGCTCCGAATAGTCGAACTCGGCAAGCACGTCCGACCCGACAATGCCGAGCTGCGCGGCGCCATGCGCGACAAAGGTCGCCACGTCGAACGCGCGCACGCGGATCAGGTCGATCGCCGGCGTGTTGGTCTTGAAGCGCAGCGCGCGCGAGCTTTCGTTCGAGAAGTCGGGCTCGGGGATGATACCGACGCGGGCGAGCAGCGGCAGCGCCTCGTCGAGGATGCGCCCCTTGGGGACGGCAAGGATCAGCGGTTCGGTCATCGAAGCCGGGGCTTTACTCGGGGCACCCCCCAGGCGCAACAGAGCGGCCGCGGAGGTATTTCTTTTGGCCGATGAAGCGACGAACCGCGGGGCGTTCCGGATCCAGGAATATTATTGCCGGAAGATGGCGGCGCCCCTCTACGCCGAACTCTGCACGGCGCTGGCCGACGGGCTCGACCGGAGCAGCGGGACGGGGCGGGCGGTGCTCGACTGGACGGGGGAGCCGACGCGCGATGCGCTGCCGCTCCGGCTGATCGGCGGGCTGCATGCGCTGGTGTTGGCGGGGGCGGATGCCGAGCTGGCGGAGATATTCGCCGGGCGGGTTTCGGGCGCGGCGCTGCAGGATGCGCTGAACCGGGTGCTGGCGCGCAACGATGCTGACTTGCTGCCCTGGCTCGACGGGCCGCCGCAGACCAACGAGGCGGGGCGCTCCGGTGCGCTGATCGTCGGGCTGGTCGAGGTGGCGCGGCGCCTGGGTCCGAAGCTGGAAGTGCTGGAGATCGGATCGAGCGGTGGGCTCAACCTGCTGATCGATCGCTTCCGCTTCGATCTGGGCGGGGCGATGCTGGGGCCGGCGGACTCGCCGATCACGATCGCGCCGGAATGGCTGGGGCCGACGCCAGCGCTGCCGCCGCTGGAGATCGTCTCGACGCGGGGCAGCGACATCGCGCCGCTCGACGTGACCGATCCCGCGGTCGAAGCGCGGCTCGCCGCCTATGTCTGGGCCGAGAAGCCCGAGCGGCTGGAGCGGTTGCAGGCGGCGATCGGGATGATCCGGGCGCGGGGTGTGTCTTTGGATCGCGCGGATGCCGCCGACTGGATGGAGGCGCGGCTGGCCGAGCCGCAGGCCGAGGGCGTCACGCGGGTGCTGATGCATTCGGTGGTGTGGCAATACATCCCCGATGACCGGACGGCGCGGATCCGCGCGGCGATGGAAGCCGCGGGGGCGCGCGCCACGGCGTCGCGCCCGCTTGCCTGGGTGGCGATGGAGCCCGACCGGGCGCTGGGCGAGCAGGTGGTCAGCATCCGGACCTGGCCCGGCCCCGCGGCGCGCGAAGTGGTCGCCACCGCCCATGCCCATGCCGCCTGGGTCCGCCCCGGCGACGCGCGCGCGACCGAGGGGATCGCGCTGGATGCGGCGGCGCAGGTGGTGTTGTAGGGGTAGCAACTGGGTGTGTCGCTACGACAGCCACTCCATGATCGCCTCGTTGACCAGCTCGGGCTTTTCCCAGGGCACGAAATGGCCGGCGCTGGCGATGCGGACGACGGTGAGGTCGGGCACCAGCGCCTCGAGCCCGTCGAGCTGGACAGGGAGGAGCGCGGTGTCCTGCATCGCCCAGATCACCAGGGTGGGCTGGGTGACGGGCGGGAAGGGCGCGTCGAGCCATGCCGGCCGCTCGGGCGTCTCGCCCGGCGCGGGCACCAGGATCGCGCTGGCCCGGTACCAGTTGAGCATCGCGGTCATCGCGCCGGGCTGGCTCCATTCGGCGAGATAGGCGGGCTTCTCCGGCTCCAGCTTCGCCGCGTCGGTATATTTGGCGAAGCTCTCGTCGAAGAAGGTCTCGAGCCCGATCCGCTCGACGAACTGCTCGAAATCGGGGTTGCGGAAGGCAATGATGTACTGGCTCGCCGCGCGCTGGGCGGGATCGTCGAAGATGCTGCGCTGGAAGACCAGCGGGTGCGGCGCGTTGACGATGACCAGGCGGGCGATCCGCTGCGGGTTCTGCAGCGCGGCCATCCAGGCGATGGCGCCGCCCCAGTCGTGCCCGACCAGCGTGAACGGACCGATGCCGAGATGGTCGGCGAGCGCGAGCAGGTCGCCCACCGGCTTGTCGGGCGTGTAGCTCGCCACGCCCGCGGGGCGCGAGGAATAGCCGAAGCCGCGCTGGTCGGGCGCGATGACATAATGGTCGCGGGCGAGCGCGGCGATCTGGTGGCGCCAGGTGCGGTGCGATTCGGGGAAGCCGTGGAGCAGCACGATCGGCGGGTTGGCGGGATCGCCGGCGAGGGCGACGTTCAGCTCCACCCCGGTGGGCAGCGCGATGCGCTGGGTCTCGAATTCCGCCATGTCGCCTCTCCTTTTCAGGCGAGCCTAGCGATCAGGCGCCGCGCGGCAAGCGCTTCCCCTTGGTCCGGCTGGTCAGGTGGTACTGCCAGCACCGGTCGCAGCGATAGGGGCGCAGTTCCCAGCCGCTCTTCGCGATCGCCGCCAGCGCGTCTTCCCTTGAGGGAAACCGCGCCTTGCGGCGGCAGACGCTCAGGCGGGTGCTAGGGATAGCTCACCGTCTTGGGCACTTCGGGGATCGGGATGAATTCCTTGTCGTCGCCTGGCACCTTGGGGAAGTTGCCGGCCTTCCAGTCTTCCTTGGCCTGGTTGATCCGGTCGCGGTTCGACGAGACGAAGTTCCACCAGACATGGCGCGGCGTCGCGAAGTCCTCGCCGCCGCACAGCGCCACGCGCCCGCCGCTGCCGGAGCGCAGGATCGCGGTGATGCCGGGGCGCAGGATGTAGAGGGTCGAGACTTCCATCTCGATCCCGTCGATGCTGGCATCGCCATAGGCGAGATACACGGCGCGCTCGGTCGCGGAGGGATCGATCGGCACCGCGCCGCCGGCCTCCAGCTCGATGTCCGCATAGATGGTCTGGGCATAGGTGGTTGTCGGTGCCCTGGCGCCCCACAGCTCGCCCATGATGACGCGGCAGCGCGCGCCCATGTCCTCGACGATCGGCAGCTCGGCGGCCGAGACATGCTCGAACGCCGGGTTCATCTCTTCCCGGTCCTCGGGCAGGGCCAGCCAGGTCTGGATGCCCGAAAGCTCGGGGCCTTTCTCGCGCTCGGCGCTGGGCGAGCGCTCGGAATGGACGATGCCGTGGCCGGCGGTCATCAGGTTCACCGCGCCCGGCTCGATCGTCGCGAAGGTGCCGAGCGAATCGCGATGATCGATCGCGCCGGCATAGAGATAGGTCACCGTCGCCAGGTTGATGTGCGGATGCGGCCGCACGTCGATGCCGGTGCCGACGGTCAGCCGGGCCGGGCCCATCTGGTCGAAGAAGATGAACGGCCCCACCATCGTCCGCGGCTTGGAGGGCAGGGTGCGGTGCACCTTGAACCCGCCAAGGTCATGGGTGGTGGGCGTGATGATCTGGGTGAAAAGCTCGTCGGTCATAAGGGCCCTCTCGTCACCAGATAGCTAGCCTGCGCCATGTTCGGCGGACAGCCACAGTTTGGAAACCCACCCTTTCGGGTCGCGCTCATTCGCCCGGCGCGCGCACCTTCATCGCCAGCGCGTGGATGCGCGCCTGGAGCAGATCGGCGAGCGCGGTGTTGACCATGCGCTGGCGCTGGACGCGCGACTGGCCCTGGAAGGCGGGGCTTTCCACCACCACGGTCCAGTGCGATTCGCCGGTGCCGTCGTCGCCGAGATGACCACTATGGTGATGGCTGTCGTTGATCACCTCGAGATGCGTCGGGGCGAGCGCGGCGGTGAGACGGGCAGCGATGATGTCGGCGAGTCCGCCGCTGGCAGGGTTTGTCATCGCGCCTATATAGGCGGTTTGCTCAAGGGAGGTCACGTGGCTGACAGCCACCCGAAGAAAGACAGGCCGAATGCGCGGTTCCACGGCCGGGTGGAGGCGCAGGGAAGACTATGTTCCGAGCCGGGCTGCAACGAGCCGGGCGAGTTCCGCGCGCCCGCGGGCGAGAGCCGGGCGACCTTTGACGGCCCCGGCGAATATCGCTGGCTGTGCCTCGATCACGTCCGCGCGTTCAACTCGGGCTACAATTTCTTCCAGGGCATGAGCCCGGACGAGATCCACGACGCCCAGCGGCCCTATGCCGGCTGGGAGCGCGAGACGCGTGCCTTCAACGGCACCGGCGGCGCCGACCGCCCGCCGCGCTGGGCCGATTTCGCCGACCCGCTCGACGCGATCGGCGCGCGGTTCAAGGACCGTATGAAGGACCGTGCCGAGCGCAAGGACGGCAAGCCGCTGTCGGGCAAGGACCGGGAATCGCTCAAGGTCCTCGACCTTGAGATCGACGCCGACCGCACGATGCTGCGCAAGCGCTATTCGGAGCTGGTCCGCAAGTTCCATCCCGATCGCAATGGCGGCGACCGCAGCCATGAGGGGCGACTCCAGCGCGTGATCGAGGCGTACCAGCACCTGAAGACCGCGCCGGCGTTCGCCTAGGTTGCCTGACCTGCTCCCCGGCTTTCGCCGGGGAACGGGAGACGTGGAGCCAAGTGCCTATGCGCGCGTGTTCACCGCCAGCTGGTCGGCAAAGGCGCGCTGGTAGGCCGGGCGGGCCTCGCCGCGGGCGACATAGGCCGCGAGCGTCGGATAGTCGTCGAGCATGCCCGAGGGACGCAGGCGGAGCAGTACCGAGACCATCATCAGGTCGCCCGCGCTGAAATCGCCGTCGAGCCATTCGGCTTCGCCCAGCCGCGCGGCCAGCTGGTCGAGGCGCGGGCGGATGCGCGCCTGCACCAGCGGCAACCGCTCGGCGGCCCAGGGTTTGTCGCCTTCGAAGATCCTCGCGGTGGTCAGGTCGAGGATCGGCGGCTCCATCGTATTCACCGCCGCGAACATCCAGCTGATCGCCCGTGCCCGCGCATCGGCATCCGCCGGGAGCAGTCCCGCAAATCGCTCCGCCAGGTGGAAGACGATCGCCCCGGTCTCGAACAGCGCGAGATCGCCTTCCTCATAGGTCGGGATCTGGCCGAACGGGTGGAGCGCCAGATGCGCCGGCTGCTTCAGCTCCGGGAAGGTGACCAGCCGCACATCATAGGGCTGGCCGACTTCCTCGAGCGCCCAGCGCACCCTTGTGTCGCGGGCCAGCCCCTTGCCGCCATCGGGGGAGCGATCGAAGGCGGTGATGGTGATCGTCATCCGCTCTTGCCCGGCGAGACCAGGCCACAGGTAACACCCTCGGGATCGACGATGTTGATCACCCATTCGCCGCCGGGAACTTCCATCGGCCCCTGCACGACGGTGCCGCCCCCGGCCTCGACCTTCGTCTGCGCCTCGGTGATGTCGGGCACGCGGAAATAGAAGCCCCAGCCGGTCGGCGCGCCCGGCGGTGCCTTCATCACCGCGCCGACGGCCTCGCCCTTGCTGTCGCCATTGGCGATGAAGCTGTACTCGCCCATCTCGCCCATCGGCATGCCGCCGACCTTCTCGATGTTGAACAGCTTCGCGTAGAAGGCGAGCGCGGCCGTATCGTCCGGCGCCAGCAACTCGTTCCAGCTGACATGGCCGAAGCCCATCCGCTGATAGGCGGTGCTGGTCGCGTCCACCGCACCGCGCATCACGTAGAAGGGCACGCCCTGCGGATCGGTGACCATCGCCAGCCGGCCGACGCCGGGAATGTCGAAAGCGGGAAGATGGACCTGCCCGCCTTCGGCGACTACCGCGGCGACCGAGGCATCGACGTCATCGACGCCGAGATAGCCGAGCCAGACGGGCTTCGCGCCGCCGGCGACCATGTCTGCATTCAGCTGCATGACGCCGCCCGCCTGGCCGTCCTCCGCGTTGATCATGCGATAGTCCATGCCGCCCGGCGCCGGCTGGGCATCGATGTTCCAGCCGCAGACCGAGTCGTAAAAGGCCTTGGCCTTGCCGGCATCCCTGGTCAGCAGCTCGTACCAGATGAAGCTCCCATGCGCGTTCACTTGGCTTCTCCCGTGTCCACGATCGTCTCGAACCCGCCCCAGAACATGCGCTTGCCGTCGAAGGGCATCTCGGCCGGCGGCTTCATCCGCTCGTCGGCCATCACCTTTTCCCAGCCGGAATCGCGCGTCGCCTTGTCGGGCCAGACGATCCAGGAGAAGACCGGCGTCTCGCCGTCTTCGGCCTTCACCGCCATGTAGAAATCGGTGGTCTTGCCGCGCGGCACGTCATGGCCCCAGCTCTCCACCACCTGCAGCGCGCCATGCTCGAGGAACACCGGCGCCGCCTTGGCGGCCATCGCGCGATAGGCCTCGCGATCGCGCGCGGGGGCTACGAAACCGTCGATATAGGTCATCATCTCTCTCCTCTATCCGGGTGTCAGGCCGCGACGGGCGCGGGCTGGAAATCGGCCAGCTGCGCGGCCATCGCGCGCTGAAAGGCGGGCCGCGCCATGCCGCGCTCGACATAGGCGGCGAGCGCCGGCCGCTCGGTGATCAGCGGGCTGTTGTCGGCATTGCGCAGCACCGTCACCATCGCGATGTCGGCGACGCTGAACCCGTCGCCCAGCCATTCGCGGTCGCCCAGCGCATCGGCGAGCCGGTCGAACCTTTTGCCGATGTCCTCCATCAGGCTCGGCCGGCGCAGCTTCGCCCATTCCTCGTCCTTCGAGAACAGGGTGACGTTGCCCAACTCGAACAGGCCGGGCTCGACGCTGTTGAGCGAAGCGAACAGCCAGGCGAGCGTCGTCGCCCGCTGCTGCGGGTCGCGCGACAGCAGCCTTGTGTCCTTCTCGGCGAGGTGGAGCAGGATCGCGCCGCTTTCGAACAGCTGGATGCCGCCGTCGTGCAGCACCGGCACCTGGCCCCAGGGCTGCTCCTCGAAATAGGTGGCCGGTTTGGGCGGGATCGGGCTGATCAGCCGCGTGGAATAGGGGAGGCCGATCTCCTCACAGGCCCAGCGCGGCCTGAGGTCGCGGACATAGCCGCGGGCGAAGTCGGGCACCCAGTTGAAGCCGGTGATCTCGATAGCCATGGCATCTCTCCTCAGCCTTTCGCCGCGGCTTCGACCGCCGCGATGTCGATCTTCTTCATCGTCATCATCGCCTCGAAGCCGCGGCGCGCGGCATCGGGGTCATCGCCGAAGTTTATCTCGATCAGCCGGCGCGGGGTGATCTGCCAGTTGAAGCCCCATTTGTCCTTGCACCAGCCGCACATCGACTCCTGGCCGCCATTGCCGACGATCGCATTCCACAGCCGATCGGTCTCTTCCTGGTCCTCGGTGAGGATCTGGAAGGACACGCTCTCGTTCGGCTTGAAATTGGGCCCGCCGTTGAGCCCGGCATAGCTGCGCCCGGCCAGGGTGAATTCGACGACCAGCGCCGCGCCTTCCTCGGTGCTCGGATTGTCGCCGGGCGCGCGATAGACCTTGCCGACATGGCTGTCGGGCAGCAGCGACGTATAGAAATTGGCGGCCTCCTCGGCCACATGGTCGAACCACAATACGGTGGTGATCTTGTCTGCCATCGGTCCTCTCCTTTGGACTCTGATATTCTCAGGCGATCGGGATCAGCGCGCGGACGCGGGGATCGCGAAGCCACAGCCCGCCCCAGGCGATCACGCCCAGATAGACGCCGAACAGGGTGTGGCTGAACAACGGGCTGCCCACCCGCCAGTGCAGCGCGACCGCACCGCCCAGATAGCCGGTGAGCAGGATCGCGCCGAGCACCGCCGTGCGCGGCACCGCATAGAGCAGGGCGCATACCGCCAGGATCACGCCCAGCTGCTGGTAGAGCCCTGGCTCGGCGGGAATGCCGATCGGCGGGCTGTAGGCGATCATCTGCGCCGGGGCGATCAGCTTGCCACCGGCGTCCATCGCCAGGAACAGCAGGACCAGCCCGCTCAGGCACCAGCCGAGGATGCGGTTGCGCTGCACGGGATCAGGCCGGCTCATGCGCGGGGCCTTCGGGGAAGGCGGCCATCGCCGCTTCCATGTCCATGAACATCGGCTCGAAGATATGGCCGTCCGGATCCTCGAAGCTGCGGCCGTACATGAAGCCCATGTCCTGCTTCTCGCGGATATCGGCCCTGCCGCCGGCACTTGCCGCTGCCTCGACGATCGCGTCCACCGCCTCGCGGCTGTCGCGCGAGATGCAGATCAGCGCCTCGGTCACCGCATGCGCATCGGCGATCGGCTTGGGCGTGAAGGTCTGGAAGAAGTCGCGGTTGAGGATCATGAACACGATCGTGTCGCTCAGCTGCATGGCCGATGCCTGCTCGTTGCTGAAGCGCGCATCCTTGGTGCAGCCGATCGCCTCGTAGAAGGCGGTCGACTTGGCCACGTCGCTGACGGGCAGGTTGACGAAGATCATCTGGGGCATTGCTTCTCTCCTGGTGGTTCTTGTCAGTAGGTGAGCGAGGGATACCAGTCGGGCGCGCGGCCCTCCGGCGTGCAGTCGAGTATCGTCCAGAGCGGCATCAGGTCGGGCGCGCCGCGCGGGTCCTGGCCGGGATCCATGCTTTCGGCGCCCATCTCGCCGGCCCAGAAGAACCGGATCGTGCCGTCGCGGCGGGTGAAGACCAGCAGCTGCGGGATGTCGCTGCCGTCCGGGGCGATCGCGTTATAGTCGCGGCTGAACGCCTGGTCGGTGTCGGCATAGAGCGGCAGATGCTGCCAGCCGCGTTCGGCCTTGAACGCGGTGAGCTTGTCGATCGGCGAGCGTGCGGTCACCGCGAAGGCGACGCGCTGCTCGATGTCGGGCGTCTCGCCATCCCAGGCCGAGAGCAGGGAAGTGCACATCGGGCAGGGGCGTTCGCGCTGGGGTCCGAACATCCAGGTGTAGATCACCAGGGTGTCGTGCGTGCCGAAAAGGTCGGCCAGGTGGACCGGGCCGTGCTCGCCCTCAAACCGATAGTCGCTGGTCACTTCGGGGCCGGCGGGCAGGGCGCGGCGCTGCTCGGCGACGGCCTCGATATGGCGGCGCAGTTCGATCTCCTCGGCGAGCAGTGCGGTGCGCGCCTGGCGATATTGCGGGCTCTCATTCGGCCAGCGCGCGGTTTCGCGGGCGGCCAGTTCTGCGGCGGGAACGAGTGTCATCGGAATAAACCTCCGCTTTGGGGGCTTCGCGAATCGCTTTCTTGATCCTGATGCGCCCATCGGTTATTAAAAGCAACCATGGAGTCACAAAAAGTAACTAGCAACGACTTCGCCAAGGCGCGCCGCTGGTATCAGGACGCGTGCGGGACGGCGCTCGCAATGGATCTGATCGGAGAACGCTGGTCGCTGCTGATCGTTCGCGAATTGCTGCTGGGGCCGCGTCGTTTCGGCGAGATCCGCGGCGCGCTGGAGGGGCTGAGCGCCAATATCCTCACCCAGCGGCTCGAGGGGCTCGAGAAGGGCGGGATCATCCGCCGCAGGCAGCTGCCCTCGCCGGTCAACGCCCAGGTTTATGAGCTGACCAAATGGGGTGCCCAGCTCGAGGAACCGATCTTCGCATTGAGCCGCTGGGCGGCGGGTTCGCCCGCGCATGACGTCACGCTGCCGCTCAGTAACGGCGCCTTCATGCTGTCGCTCAAGACGATGATCGCGCGCGAGCCGGCGCGGGGCCTCTCGATCGACCTGGGCTTCCGGGTCGGCGGCGAGCCGTTCCGCGCGGCGATCGTCGAGGGCGGGCTGGTGATCGAGCGGCGCGATCCGGCCGGGGCGGAGGTGATCTTCGAAGGCGTGCCTACGCTGCTGGCCGCGACCTTCTACGGCCCGTTGCCGCTCACGGAGTCGATCCGCGAGGGGCGGGTGGCGGTCACCGGCGACCTCGCCGCGGGCCAGCGCTTCGTCGACCTGTTCGGGCTGCCGCGGTTCGAGAACGATTAGGGACTGGCGGTCAGGCACGCCGAGGAGCAGGTAGGGGGCATCACTCCTGTACCTTGCAATGTAGGATTTCGCCTGCCGGGGTGACGGTGAAGGGGGCGGCTCCGCCTCTTTGATACTGTAGGAAAGATAGGATCACGCGCGCGCAAGCATGTTGCGAGATGCGGTGCGTTTCCGCCCAAAAGGTCAAAATTCCGGCCGCGAAAACCCGCTCTTGGCCTGTACTTTTCGCGAGCCGGTGCCGCGGCGCTGTAGGCAGCGCCTAGACCCGCCCGCAGAAGCCCGGCTTGCGGTCGCCCATGTCCCAGCAGCCGTCGAGGATCATCGTCTTGAGCGCGCCGCACGAGCGCTGGGGGCCGCACTGGCCGTCCGGATTGACCACCGAGCATTGCCGCGCGAGCAGCGCCGCCTTCTGCCAGCCGATCTTCGACGCGCAGGTCGCGCCATTGTCGCGCCAGTTGTACTTGGGGGCCGGCGGGCGGTGATGGACCGGGCGGGGGCGCGGCCGGGGCGGCGGGTTCCAGCCGCCGGGCTCGGGCACCCAGCGATCGGGTTTGCGCAGATAGCGGCGATAGGCGGTGGCCACGCATTCCGCCGTCTCGCAGGCGTCGCGCTCGCTTGCCAGCGCCTGAAGCTGCTGGCGCTGGACCCAGAGTTGCTGGCGGGTGGCGCCCTGGCGATCCTCGGCCCATTGGTTGGCGAGCGTGCGGTGCAGCCAGTTCAGGCCCTTGTTGTCACAGACCAGCCATTGGCCGCGGCGCAGCGCGCCCTCGCAATAAGGCACGGCGGCGAGCCAGTCGGGGCCGCGATCGATCGGGCGGGTCACCGGGGGCGGGGGGCGATGGGGCGGCTGGGCTGGCTGCTGGCCCCAGTCGCAGGCCGCAAGCGGCGCAAGCAGCGCCAGGAACAACAGCTTCCAGTTCATCGACTTCCCCAGGTGATGACAAGAATCGGTGTACGCGCGACCGTTGCTATGACGTCATGATCCCATGAAAGCCGATTCGAGGGAAGGGCCGGCGCTCGGTCGTTTGGATCGCGGCTTTTGCGCGATCCCCGTTGCAGTGCGGCACGGGAGCTTCTAGTCGCTCAGGCGACGGAAGGACGAAGACATGGCGGACATCCCCAACACCCAGCCCGACAGCCGGAGCACCACGATCCTCGACTCGCCCGACAAGATGGTGAGCGCACGCGACCTGTTCGGGATCGATACCGACCTCGAAATCCCCGCGTTCAGCGAAGCGGACGAGCGCGTGCCCGATCTCGATCCGGCCTATGTCTTCGATCCGGATACCACGCTCGCGATCCTGGCGGGCTTCGCGCACAATCGCCGCGTGATGGTCCAGGGCTATCACGGCACCGGCAAGTCGACGCATATCGAGCAGGTCGCCGCGCGTCTCAACTGGCCGTGCATCCGCATTAACCTCGATGCGCACATCTCGCGTATCGACCTGATCGGCCGCGACGCGATCGTGCTCAAGGACGGCCAGCAGATCACCGAGTTCCGCGAAGGCCTGCTCCCCTGGGCGCTGCAGACGCCGACGGCTCTGGTGTTCGACGAATATGACGCGGGCCGCCCGGACGTGATGTTCGTGATCCAGCGCGTGCTCGAGACCGAGGGCAAGCTCACGCTGCTCGACCAGAATCGCGTGATCCGCCCGAACCCCTATTTCCGCCTGTTCGCCACCGCGAACACGGTCGGCCTGGGCGACACCAGCGGCCTCTATCATGGCACCCAGCAGATCAACCAGGGCCAGATGGACCGTTGGAACATCGTGGTGACGCTCAACTACCTCCCCGCCGCGGTCGAGGCACAGATCGTCCTCGCCAAGTCGGGCGATTTCGACAAGCCGGGCGGCAAGGAGCTGGTCGAGAACATGGTCCGCGTGGCCGACCTGACCCGCAAGGGCTTCGTCAACGGCGACATCTCGACCGTGATGAGCCCGCGCACGGTGATCACCTGGGCGCAGAATACCGAGATCTTCAAGGATGTCGGCTTCGCGTTCCGGCTGAGCTTCCTCAACAAGTGCGACGAGGCGGAACGCGCGCAGGTGGCGGAATACTACCAGCGCGTGTTCGGCAAGGACCTGCCCGAAAGCGTGGTCGGCAAGGCTTGAGCGACACGCCGGACGACGATCCGCTCCACCCCCGCCGCTGGACGGCGCGCGGGGGTGAGGGCGGGCCGATTACCGGCGACGAATATGCCTATCTCAAGGACCTGATCCACGCGCGGATGGGCGTGGGCAAGGTTGAGCCCTCGCCGCCGCAGCCGCCCGTGCGGCGCGGCTTCTGGCGGCGGTTGTGGCGCCGCTAGGCGGTTTGCCCGGTCTCGCGGTCGCGCGGGTTGAACTCGGCGATCAGCGTCATCGCCAGCCACACCGCCAGCGTCGGCTGGAGCTTGGGCGGCAATTGTGCGCCCGGGGTCACCAGGAGCCCCAGGATATAGGGCAGCGCCGCGATGAAGGCGAAAGCGAGGATCGAATAGGCGATCCGGTGCCGGCTCGACGAGACATAGAGGATGGTGATCACCATCGCCGCGGTGGTGAACAGCACCAGCACATAGTCCTTGGTGGTCAGGTTCTCGGTGCTGGCCATCACGAAGCCGAGCACTGCGCCGAAGAAAATGCCGAGTCCGGTGAGGTTGGCATTATATTCCCCGTGGCTCATCCGCCCGAGGCCGATACGGTCAAGAAACTTCATCCAATCCCCCTTCGGACTTGATCCTGGGGGACAAGGCACACAAAGACAATCGCCATGGCTGCCGACTCTCCGCTCGACCGGTTCCGCAATGTCCTTGGCGGCGCAGCGCGCGCGCTTTCGGGGGAGCGCGAGGCCGAGCTGAGCTTCACCGGCGAGGCGCCGCGCCAGGACGGTCGCCAGATCAAGGTGCCGGCGCCCTCACGCGGCCTGCCGGCCGAGGAAGTCGCCGAGGCGCGTGGCTTTGCCGACAGCTTCGCGCTGCGCATGCGCCACCACGACAATGCGCTGCACCTGAAAGGCGCGCCCAAGGAGCCGGTGGCGCGCGCGGTGTTCGACGCGGTCGAAGGGGCGCGGGTCGAGGCGCTGGGCTCGCGCGGCTATGCCGGCATCGCCGCCAATCTCGAGCATGCGCTGGAACTGAAGCTGCGCGCCGACCCGATCACCCGGGCGCGAAACCGCGAGGAAGTGCCGCTGTCGACGGCGCTCGGCCTGATGGTCCGCGAGCGGCTGACCGGGCGTGAATCGCCTGCCACCGCGGCGCTGGGCATGGCGCTGATCCGCGACTGGATCGAAGAGCGCGCCGGCTCCGACCTGGATGCCCTGGCGCTGGCGATCGACGACCAGCAGGCATTCGCTTCGCTTACGTCGAAGCTGCTCCAGGACCTGGAGCTGACCGAGGGCGACCTGATCCCCGACGAAGCCGATGAAGGCGGCGGCGAGGACGAAGGCACCGACGACCAGCAGCAGGACGGCGACGAGGAAGGCGAGAGCGAGTCGAGCCAGAGCGAAGGCCAGGCGGAGGCGCGTGGCGAGCAGCGCGAATCCGACGAGGGCGAGGAAGGCGAGCAGCAGCAGTCCGACGCGATGGAAGATGGCGACGGCGAGCCCGGCGAAGAAGGCGAGGAGGGCATGATGCCCGTCCGCCCGAACCGGCCGTGGAGCGACCTGCCGCCCCAGTTCGAATATCGCGCCTACACCACCCAGTTCGACGAAGTCGTCGCCGCGACCGACCTGTGCGACACCGAGGAGCTCGACCGGCTCCGCTCCTATCTCGACCAGCAGCTCGTGCATCTGCAGGGCGCGGTGACCAAGCTCGCCAACCGGCTGCAGCGCAGGCTGATGGCGCAGCAGAACCGCAGCTGGGACTTCGATCAGGAAGAGGGATTGCTCGACGCGGCTCGGCTGGCGCGCGTGGTCATCAACCCGATGCAGTCGCTCTCCTACAAGAGCGAGAAGGACACCGAGTTCAAGGACACGGTGGTCACGTTGCTGATCGACAATTCGGGCTCGATGCGCGGGCGGCCGATCTCGATCGCTGCGATCAGCGCCGACATCATGGCGCGCACGCTGGAGCGCGTCGGCGTGAAGACCGAGATCCTCGGCTTCACCACCCGTGCGTGGAAGGGCGGGCAGAGCCGCGAGAAGTGGCTGGCCGATGGCCGACCGGCCCAGCCCGGCCGCCTCAACGACGTTCGCCACATCGTCTACAAGCAGGCCGACGAGCCGTGGCGCCGCGCCAAGAAGTCACTCGGGCTGATGATGCGCGAGGGGCTGCTCAAGGAGAATATCGACGGCGAGGCGCTGCTCTGGGCGCATAACCGACTGATCGGGCGCAGCGAGGACCGCAAGATCCTGATGGTGATCTCGGACGGCGCCCCGGTCGATGATTCGACCCTGTCGGTGAATTCGGGCTCCTATCTGGAGCGCCATCTACGCCAGGTGATCGGCTGGATCGAGGCGCGCTCACCGGTGGAGCTGGTGGCGATCGGCATCGGGCATGACGTGACCCGATACTACAGCCGCGCCGTGACCATCATGGACGCCGAGCAGCTTGCCGGCACGATGGTCGAGCAGCTGGCCGCGCTCTTCGACTCCGAATGATGCCCGGCCCGCGAGCGAGCCGGCGGGAATGAAGATCGATCCTCCCCCGGGCGGCTTCGAGGGGCCGATCAAGCGCTCCGTTACCATTGCCGGGCACCAGACTTCGATCAGCCTCGAGCCGATCTTCTGGGACGCGCTGGAACGTGCCGCAGCGGGGCGTTCCTTGCCGCTCAATGCGCTGGTCGCGGCCATCGACCATGCCCGGATCAGCGGGGAGGATCCCCCCAACCTTGCCAGTGCGATCCGCACCTGGCTGCTCGCCGAGATGCATCGCCCCTGACGTTTTCCCGCTGTGACGGTCGCGACAATTTTACGACAATGTTGCGATCCAGTCGCATTAGCGTTGACTCTGAGATTGGTTCGCAATAGCTGGCGGCGAAACAATCTGTAACAGGGGGTTCCCAAGTGAATCGTTCGACCGGTGCGGCTGCGCCCGCCTTCCTCGCGCTCGCCTGTGTCGGCTTCGTCGCCAGCGCGCCAGCCCACGCCTCCAACGGGCCGGACGGCGACAAGGCGAATACCCCCGCTTCGTCTGACGACGTGCAGGACAAGGACCAGATCACGGTCAACGGCCAGGTCTACCAGCCGAAGCAGGAAAGCCCGAAGAACACCCGTCCGCTGCGCGATACCCCGCAGACCGTGACGGTGATCACGGCCGAAGTGATGGAGCAGCAGAACATCCTGTCGCTGCGCGATGCGCTGGCGACGGTGCCCGGCATCACCTTCGGCGCCGGCGAAGGCGGCAGCGGCTATGGCGACAGTATCAACCTGCGCGGCTTCAGCGCCAATAACGACATCACGATCGATAATGTGCGCGACAGCGCGCAATATACCCGCTCGGACAATTTCAACATCGAGCAGATCGAAGTCACCAACGGCTCGAACTCGGTCTATTCGGGTGCCGGTTCGATCGCCGGCAACATCAACCTGGTCAGCAAGCGCCCGAGCGGCCGCGACAAGACCGTGGTGCAGGCCGGGATCGGCACCGACGAATATTACCGTGCCACCGCCGATATCGACAGGAAGCTGAGCGACAGCATCGGCGTCCGGCTGAACGCGATGTATCACCGCAACGATGTTCCCGGTCGCGAAGTCGAGAACAACAAGCGCTGGGGCGTGATGCCGTCGGTTACCTTCGGGCTCGAGGCGCCGACCAAGCTGAGCCTGATCTACCTCCACCAGGAGGACAACAACATCCCGCAGTTCGGCGTGCCCTATGTCAGCAGCACCAACAACTGGTTCACCGGCCAGGTGCCGGGCACCAGCCGCAGCGCCTATTACGGCTTCCGCAACCTCGACAAGCAGGACAGCAATGTCGATCAGGCGACGGCGATCTTCGAGCATGAGCTGAGCAGCAAGATCTCGCTGCGCAACCTCACCCGCTACCAGGACGTCGAGCAATATTCGATCGCGGACGGCCCGGAAGGCACCTTCTGCCTGCCGACGAGCCTCACTGCCGCCGGCCTGGCCTGCACCACCCCGGGCCTGTTCACGCCGAGCGGCGGCTCGCGCGGCAACACCCGCGATACCCGCAACCAGATCATCTACAACCAGACCGACCTGAAGGGCACGTTCGAGACCTTCGGCATCGAGCACAGCTTCGACCTGGGCATCTCGCTCTCGCGCGAATATTATGACGTGCGCTCGGGCAATTCGCAGCGCAATGCCAATGGCACCGCCGTGACCATCCCGGCCTACGCCTGGAACGATCCGAACCTGAACAACCGCAATGTCTATAGCGGTCCGGTGAACTTCATCGTCAGCGCGCGGAGCCACAGCGAGGTCGCGAACAAGGCGGTCTACCTGTTCGACACGATGAAGCTGTCGAACCATTTCGAGCTCAACGGCGGCGTTCGCTGGGAGCGCAACATCGGCGAGTTCGCGGCCTACACCCTGTCGACCGCGGCAGCGACGCTGGGCCAGATCACGGCGGTGACCCGCACGGGCAACCGCAACAGCCTGCTCTCCTACCGCGTCGGCGCGGTCTACAAGCCGATCGAACCGATCAGCCTCTATGTCGCCTATGGCAATTCGCGGACCCCGTCGCAGAGCACCGTCAACGGCAGCTGCTCGGCCGCGACCTGCAACGTGAAGCCCGAGAGCGCCAAGAATTACGAGATCGGCGGCAAGGCGGAGCTGTTCAAGGGCGGCCTGCTGCTGACCGCCGCGCTGTTCCGCACCGATCGTGACAGCTACAAGGTGCCTTCGGTCGACCCGACCGTCCCCGATCAGCAGCTTGACGGCCATTCGCGCGTCGACGGCGTCGCGCTGGGCGCCACCGGGCACATCACCTCGGCCTGGCAGATCACCGCCAACTACACCTATCTCGACAGCGAGCTGATCCGCTCGGTGGCGAAGGGTGCGGCGCTCGACCCCTCGGCCGGTGCGCAGCTCCAGCAGACCCCGAAGCACTCGGGCAGCCTCTACACCGCCTATACCCTGCCGTTCGGCCTGACGATCGGCTACGGCGCGACCTACCAGGGCAAGTTCGCGATCAATCTCCCGACGCGCACCGTGGTCGGCGGACCGCTGTCGCGGGTGCTCTATTCGAAGGACTATCTCGTCCACAACCTGACCGCCGCCTATGAGGTGACCAAGGCGCTGTCGCTGCAGCTCAACGTCAAGAATATCGGCGACAAGCTCTACTACACCCGCATCCGCGCCAATAACGGCTGGGCCACCCCCGGCGATGCGCGCTCGGCGATCCTGACGGCCAGCTACAAGTTCTGATATAGCCAGGACATGACGCGGCTCGATCCATTGTCGAGCGAAGACATCGCCGCCCGCCTCTCCGGTTCGCCGGAGGCGCGGGCGGCGTTGATTCGCGAAGGGGCGGAGGCCGGCCTGGCCGAGGCGCAGGCCATCCATGGCCAGATGCTGCTCGACGCCCAGAAGCCGGCCGAGGCGTTCGGCTGGTTCTGGAAGGCGGCGCAACAGGGGCATCCGATGGGGCTCAACATGCTGGGCCGCTGCTATGACCTTGGCTGGGGCACGCGCATCGACAAGGTGCGCGCGGCGGAATGCTTCCGGGTCGCCGCCGAGGCGGGGCTCGACTGGGGCATGTACAATTACGGCTCCGCGCTCGCGCTCGGCGCCGGCTTGACGCAGGACAAGGCGGCCGCGCTCGGCTGGTTCCAGAAGGCCTCCGCAATGGGGCACGCCAAATCCACCAACTTCGTCGGCAGCTTCCATGAGGCGGGAGACCTGGTCCCGCGCGATATGGCGGCGGCGGCGGACTGCTATGCCCGGGCGGCCGAAGGCGGGGACTTCCGCGGGATGTTCAACCATGCCCGGATGCTTGCCGAAGCCGGCGACGTGGAAGGCGCGCTGCTGTGGATCGAGCGGTGCGGGGCGGAGGCGAAGCCGGTGTTCCGCGACAAGGCGCTTGCCTGGCTGGCGCAGGTCCCGGACGAGCGGCTACGGACCCGGGGCAGCGCAGCGCTGCGCAAGGAAGGAACTTCATGCTGATCGCCATTCCCGACCTGCTTTCGCCCGAGCAGGTGACCGAGCTGCGCGGCATCATCGATGCGGCCGAATGGATCGACGGCAATGCGACTTCCGGCGCGCAATCGGCGCTGGCCAAGGACAATGAGCAGCTTCCCGAGGGCAGCGACGCGCATCGCCAGGGCGGGGCGATGATCCTCGACGCGCTGGGCAAGTCACCCCTGTTCTTCGCCGCCGCGCTGCCGCTCAAGGTCTTCCCGCCCTTGTTCAACCGCTATGGCGGCGGGCAGCAGTTCGGCACGCATGTCGACAATGCGATCCGCATCCAGAGGGGCACGGACTTCCGCATCCGCTCCGACCTGTCGATGACAGTCTTCCTCGAGGATCCCGCTGCCTATGACGGCGGCGAGCTGCTGATCGAGGGGCAGTTCGGCGCGCAGTCGGTCAGGCTGCCGGCGGGGCACGCGATCCTCTATCCCTCATCGAGCCTCCACCGGGTGGAGCCGGTCACGCGCGGGCGGCGGGTGGCGAGTTTCTTCTGGATGCAGTCGATGGTGCGCGACGATGGCGCGCGGCGCATCCTGTTCGAGATGGACCAGGCAGTGCAGCGGCTGGTAGCGACGCTGGGCAATGACGATCGCTCGGTGATCGAGCTGACCGGCGTCTACCACAATCTCCTGCGCCGCTGGGCCGACGCCTGAGCCAAAGTACACGAAGTACACGCCGGGAGCGGGGTTTCGTGGCGCCAAATTGACTCGGTTGCCGCGCGGCAAGCGCATCTCGCAGTTGTGGTGGCCAAGCAGGCGAAATCCTGTGTTGCAACCCGATTGCGCTCCCCTCCCTTTCAGGGAAGGGAATTTCTCAGAGCATCCCCTGCAGGGCCGGCGAGAGATGCTCCATAAAGCCCGTGCCTTCGCGCGCCGCCATGTGCGCCGCGAGCCCTTCGCGTTCCGCCAGCGCCATGCCGTCCGGGCCCAGCACCGTCAGCGCAGTGGCCCAGGCATCGGCGAGCATGCAGCTTGGATGGAGCACCGTGACCGAGGCGACGCCGTTTTCCAGCGGGCGGCCGGTGCGGGGATCGAGGGTGTGGGCATAGTCGCGGCCTTCATGGGCGAAGCTGCGGCGATAGTCGCCCGAAGTGGCGACCGACAGGCCGTGGAGCGCGACGCGAAAACTTGCCAGGGGGCTGGAGGGGAGGGATTCGAAATCCACCCACCAGGGCTGGCCATCGGGCCTGATACCCTCGCCGCGCAGCTCGCCGCCGACCTCGACCAGGAAATCGGGCAGCGCCATGCTGCGCAGCATCTCCGCCACGCGATCGACGCCGTGCCCCTTGGCGATGCCCGACAAATCGAGCCGCACCGGCGCATCGCGGCGGGCACGGCGGCCGTCCAGCTCGATATGGGAACGCCCGGACCGCGCGCAAGCGTCCGCGACCTCGGCGTCGCCGGGCAAGCCGATGCGCGGGCCGGGCGGACCGAAGCCCCAGAGATCGACCAGCGCGCCCATCGCGGGATCGAAGGCGCCGTCGCTCTTTTCGGCGACCTCCATCGCGGCGGCGAGGACCTTCGCGAAGCCGATCGGCAGGGGCTGCCAGCGACCCGGTTCGCTGCGGTTGAAGCGGGACAGCGTGGAATCGGGGGCCCAATGGCTCATCTCGGCGACGACGCGGTCGAGCTCGGCCTGGATCTTCAGGGCGATGCCCTCGGGCGGGGCGACGATGCGGGCGGACCAGCTGGTCCCCATCGTCTCGCCCGCGCAGGAAATGACAGGGGCCCCCGCCCGGCGGCGATGGAACGCCGCGGGCGAGAGGGTTGGGGGGATGGCTATCCGTGCGTCCACGTTTTCTTACACCGTCATCCCCGCGAAGGCGGGGATCCATTCACGCAGGTTGTCGAGAAGAGCCGCGACTGCAGCGCCCATGGATCCCCGCCTTCGCGGGGATGACAGGAAAGGAGGGATGGCGGTGTGAACTACGGCGCCAGCACTTCGAGGGTGGTGACGTAGCTCACGCGTGCGCGGACCGGGCCCATCGGGCGGCCGCCGGGGCCACCAGGGCCGGCCTGCGGACCACCCGGTGCCGCGGGAGCAGCGCCCGGAGCGGGCTGCGGACGCGGGCCGCCGCCGGGACCACCGGCGCCCGGGCCTTCGCCGCGCTCGCCGCCTTCGTTGACCATCACCCAGTACATGCCGGGCTGGCCCCATTTGATCGAGACCTTGCCCTGGGCATCGGTCTTCAGCACCTGCTCGTGCAGCGCGTCACGATAGCGGATGCCGCCCGGGATCACGGTGACGGTCAGGTCGGCGCCGGGCTTGCCGTTCTTGAGGAACTGGAAGTTGCCGGGCTCATTGGTGACCAGGTCGTTCGGGTGGGTGACCGGCACCAGCTCGATGCCCTTGCCGCTGGTCTTGAACACGGTGTTGGTCGGCGCGCCCTGGGTGATGAAGATCTCGTTGCGCGAGACATTCTCGGCGGTCTGGACATCGGTGGCGCCGGCCGGGATCGCGGCGGCGAGATTGGCGGTGTTGGTGCCGCGCGGCAGCATCTTGCGCTCGCCGTTCAGCACATAGCTGCCGAACACTCCCTCATTGACCACGGCGACCTTGTAGGTGCCCTGCTGGGTCAGGTGCAGGTCGAAGGTCGCGCGGAAGCGGCCGACATTATGGTTCTCGACCTTGCCCTCGGTGCCGTCGGGCTGGGTGACCACGGGCACGGCGCGTAGCGGCTGGTGATCGAAGAAGAACAGGTCGTTCGACACGGCGGCATCGACGGTCACCCAGTTATCGGTGCCCGAGACGGTGGTCGAGGACGGCAGCATCCACTGGCGGTGCGCGATGGCGGCCGGAGCAGCGATCGCGATGACGGCGGCTGCGGCGAGAAGCGGCTTGCGGAAGTTCATGTCTCTATTCCCCCTTGAGATCAGCGCTTGATCGAGACGGTGACGGCGCCGAGCTCGCTCGCGCCCTTGGCGGTGGCGGTGACGGCCTTGCCGTTCCAGGTGAAGGGCACGCTGACGACCTCGCGGCCGCCGACTTCGCGTGCGGCCTCGACCAGCAGCTTGTAGTTGCCCGGCGCCAGCGCCGGCGTGGCGCCCTTGCCGCCGACCAGCGCGATCTTGTGGGTGCCCGCGCCCTTGGTGGCGCCGGTGACGCCGTCGGCCGGGAAGCTCATGCCGCGGCCGACCACGCGCCACCACTGGCGCATGTCGCGCAGCCACTTGGTGCCGGCACCCTCGGCGCTGCGGCCGTCGAAATCATACCAGACCTGGAGCGTGCGGGGGGCGGCGCCCTCCTTTTCCAGCCACACCGCGACATAGGGGCGGTGATACTCGGCGACCTTCATCTGCGGAATGGTGACCGACAGGTCGATGGTCTGCGCGCCGGCGGCGGTCGGCAGGCCCGCCCCGCCGATCGCGACGAGCGTGAGGCCGGTGATGCGATACTGCATGGACTTGGGCTCCCCTTAGTGGATCAGGAAAATGGCGATGAGCGCCGGGATGACGAGGCCGGCGATGACGATCGGCCAGGTGCTCTTGCGATGCTTCGAGTGCATCCACAGCAGCACCAGCCCGGTGAGCGTGAAGACGAGGCAGGCGAAGACGAAGACGTCGATGAACAGCTTCCACCAGCCGCCGGCGTTGCGGCCCTTGTGGAGGTCGTTGAGATAGGCGATCCAGCCGCGCGAGCTGTTCTCGCTGGTGACGGCGCCGGTATCGCGGTCGATCGAGATCCAGGCATCACCGCCCGGACGCGGCTTGGCGAGGTAGATCTCGCCGGCGGACCATTCGGCGGTGCCGCTCGCGTCGATCTTGACCTGGTCCTGCACCCATTTGGCGACATCGGCCGGGATCGGCTTCTTGGCATCGGGCAGGTCGTCCGCCTTCACCCTGGCCAGCAGCGGCGCGGGCAGCTGCACGGCATGCTCGACCGACTTGGGCGAGCCCTCGATGTCGGCGGCGTGATTGAGGGTGAAGCCGGTGATCGCGAAGAGCAGCAGGCCGATCAGGCTGATCGCCGAGCTCATCCAGTGCCAGGTATGCAGCTGCTTCAGCCAGAAGCTCTTGCGGGCGCGCTTGGCTTTGGCCTTGGCCAGTTCTTCTGCCTGGGCGGAGGGGGCGTGCATCTTGGGTGAGCGATTCCGGTTCGATTCGATTACGGCGCGATAACGAGAACGATTCGCAATTGCAAACCCGGGAAGAAGCGGGAGCGATTGATTCTACGCCATTTGAGCGCGCACCGGGCCCGCCCAAGATAGTCCGGAGTCCCTGTCTCGTATCGATACGGCGAGGTCGATTATTTCGCAATTGCAGCATAATTGCGTTGCAATGCAGCTACGAATGTTTCTTGCCGTTCTTCAAGAAATTACGCAGCTTCCTTCCAGAAAAGACTTGGGAGGACTGGATGTCGGCACTTTATCTCGGCCTGGCAGTGGTTTGCGTGGTGGGTGTTTCGGCTTGCCTGGGGGGCATGTACCTGATCTTGCGGAGTACGCCGCCGGCGCGGCGAGTCGACAAGGCCTGATTTTCCGGTCTGCAATAGAAAAGCCCGGTCGGTCCCGAAGGACCGGCCGGGCTTTTTCTTTGCCCGATGGGCAGAGGTGGATTTGAAGGGGTGCGCCGCGTGCGCGGTGCGCCGTGATCTTCTGGCGGTTGCTTGGCTGCTCCCCGGCGAAAGCCGGGGCCCAGGGTCACAAGCGATGCGGCAGAGAAACCCTGGGCCCCGGCTTTCGCCGGGGAACCGGAGGGACACGGCCGCAAGGCTTCCCCTCCCCTTGCAGGGTGGGGAAGCGGATCGCTCTACCGCCCCAGCAGCACGCGGGCCTGGCCGGCGATCTGCGCGAGCATCGCGGCATTGGGCACCGCCGACTGGCGGGCACGGCGGACCAGCGCGGCGAACTGCTCGACACGCGGGGCATTGGCCGAGAGCCAGCCATCGACGGCGGCCTGGGGCTCGCCCTTTTCGCCGCGATGGAGGAAGTCGAGGCGGATCTGCTGGAAGTCGCGGGCGAGGCCGGCGATCAGCAGGCGCTCCCACACATCGCCGGTGGTGATGCGCGCGGCGGTCGACTGGGCCCAGTCGAGCCCGAGCGCCTGGCCGAGCGACGTGAAGGCGCGGGTGAGCGCGGTCACGTCGGTGCCCATGCGGACGCTGAGATCGGCAAGGCCGACCGCGCCGTCCAGCTCGAACAGCTTGACCACCCGGGCGACCAGCTCGGCCGGCGCGCCGGCGGCTTCGAGCCGCGACGAGATGCGGTTCGACTGCGCCTTCACTTCGTCGAGCAGCAGGCCCTTGGCGGCCTTGTCGAGCGAATCGATGCCGGGCTTGAGACGGGCGATCACTTCGGCGGGGCTGGCGCCCGGCGGCGAGACGCGGAGCAGGTCGGCGACCTGACCGCGCACCGCCACCGCCATCTCGTCGAGCAGCGCGAGGCGCGCGCCTTCGCTGATCGGGGCGGTCTCGACCGCTTCCCACAAGGCGGGCAGGCAGAACAGCCGCTCGGCGACGACGAACATCGCCGCGATATCGGCCATCGCCGCGCCTTCCTCTTCGGCAAGCTCGAAGGGATGGAGCACGCCGAGGCGGTTGATCACGCGGTTGGCGAGCTTGGTCGCGATGATCTCGGTGCGCAGGCGATGCTCCTCGATCGCCTTGGCGAAGCGATCCTGCATGGCCTGGGGGAAGGCATGCATGAGATCGTCCTCAAGCGCCGGATCCTGGCCGAGATCGGCATGCTCGATCGCGTCCTGCAGCGCCAGCTTGGTCGAGGCGAGCAGCACTGCCAGCTCGGGCCGGGTGAGGCCGTTCTTGTCCTGGGCGCGGCGGAGCAGCTCCTCGTTGCTGCCAAGCCCCTCGACCGCGCGATCGAGGCGGCCCGAGCCTTCGAGGATCTCGATGACGCGGACATAGGAGGGCAGCGCGACATAGCCGTCATTCTCCATGAAGGAGAGGGCGAGCGTCTGCAGGCGGTTATCCTCGAGCACCAGGTGCGCGACATTGTCGGTCATCGAGGCGAGGAGCGTGTTGCGGTCCTCGAACTCGAGGCGGCCTTCGATCATCTCGCGGTTGAGCGCGATCTTGATGTTGACCTCGTTGTCCGAGCAATCGACGCCGGCCGAATTGTCGATGAAGTCGGTGTTGATGCGGCCGCCGAGCGCGGCGAAGGCGATGCGTGCGGCCTGGGTGACGCCCAGGTTCGCGCCTTCGCCGACCGCCTTGCAGCGCAGCTGCTCGGCATTGACGCGCAGGCGATCGTTGGCGGGATCGCCGACCTCGCCGTTACTTTCCGACGCGGCCTTGATGTAGGTGCCGATGCCGCCGAACCAGAGCAGGCCGACCTGGGCCTTGAGGATCGCCGAGATCAGCGAGACCGGATCGATCTCGCTGACGGTAAGGCCAAGCAGCGCCTGGACTTCCGGAGAGAGCGGGATCGACTTCTCGGTGCGCGGGAAGACGCCGCCGCCCTGCGAGATCAGCGACGGGTTGTAATCCGCCCAGCTCGAGCGCGGCAGGGCGAACATGCGGTTGCGCTCTTCCCACGACGCGGCGGGATCCGGGTTGGGATCGAGGAAGATGTGGCGGTGATCGAAGGCGGCGACCAGCTTGATCGCCTTGGACAGCAGCATGCCGTTGCCGAACACGTCGCCCGACATGTCGCCGCAGCCGGCGACGGTGACCGGCTCGGACTGGATGTCGGTGCCCATCTCGAGGAAGTGGCGGCGGACCGAGACCCAGGCGCCCTTGGCGGTGATGCCCATCGCCTTGTGGTCATAGCCGACCGAACCGCCGCTGGCGAAGGCGTCGCCCAGCCAGAAGTTGCGCTCGATCGCGATGGCATTGGCGACGTCGGAGAAGGTCGCGGTGCCCTTGTCGGCGGCGACGACGAAATAGGGATCCTCGCCATCGAGGATGCGGACGCTGTCCGGATGGACGACCGCGCCCGAGACGATGTTGTCGGTGATCGACAGCAAAGTGCGGATGAAGATCCGGTAGCTCTCGGTGCCTTCGGCGAACCAGGCGTCACGGTCGGTGGCCGGCGAGGGGAGCTGCTTGGGATAGAAGCCGCCCTTGGCGCCGGTCGGCACGATCACCGCGTTCTTCACGCGCTGCGCCTTCATCAGGCCGAGGATCTCGGTGCGGAAGTCGTCGCGGCGATCGGACCAGCGCAGGCCGCCGCGCGCGACCGGGCCGGCGCGCAGGTGGATGCCCTCGACGCGCGGGCTGTACACCCAGATCTCGCGCCAGGGGAGCGGGGCGGGGAGGCCCGGCACCTTGGCCGAATCGAGCTTGAACGCCAGCGCTTCCTTTGCCGCGGGGGCATAGGCGTTGGTGCGGAGCGTCGCGAGGACGACGCCGCGGATGGTGCGCAGGATGCGATCGTCGTCGATCGCCTGGACCTGGGCGAGGCCGGTCTCGATCGCGGCGGCGGCCGCCTCGATCGCGGCATCGTCGCCGGCGCGCGCCGGATTGTGCGCGGCGTCGAAGCGCTCGATCAGCGCAGTCGCGACGTTGGGGGCGCGGCGCAGCGCGTCGACCACGGTGGCCATGCCGTAGTTCATGCCGGTCTGGCGCAGATAGCGGAACCAGGCGCGGAACAGCACGACGGAGGCGGGCTTCATGCCGCTCTCGACGATCAGCCGGTTGAACAGGTCGTTCTCGGCATTGCCGGCGAGGACGGCGGCGAGCGCGTCCTCGATCACCGCGGTGTCGCCCTTCAGCCCGGTGGCCGAGACGGCGAAGTCATGGACGAAGGCGCCGCCGGCGAGCTCGGTCGGCACTTCCTCGATCACGCGGAAGCCGAAATTCTCGAAGGCGGGGACCGCGTCGGACAGCGCGAGCGCGGCGCCCTGGGCATAGAGCTTCACCCGGTATTCGCCGGGCTTGCCGTCTACCGGCGTGATCCGCACCGAGCGGTCGCCCGGCCCTTCGAGGCGGGCGAGGTGGAGGATGTCGCGCGCGGCTTCCTCGGGAGTCGAGGTGGTGCGGTAGGCGGGCGGGAAGGCCGAGGCGTAGCGCAGGGTCAGGCGGGTGGCGCCGGTGGGGCCGGCATCGTCGAGCAGCGCCGCTTCGACCGCGGGCGCCCAGCCGCGCATCATCCGCTCGAGCTGGTTGTCGAGCGCCTCGGCGTCGGGCATCACTCCGCCGGCGCGCAGGTCGAGCGTGTAGCGCAGCAACGCGACCTCGCCGTCCTCGAGCGCGATCGACCAGTTGATGATCTTGGCGCTGGCGGCATCGGCGAGCATCGTGCCGATCGCCTCGCGCCGGGTGGTGCCGACTTCGTCGCGCGGCAGCCAGACGAACGCGAACAGGTGGCGGCCGAGCGGGCTCTTGACCAGCGCGAGCTTCGAGCGCGGCCGGTCGGCGACCGACATCGAGGTGAGCACCAGATGCTCGAGCGAATCGGCATCGAAGGCGGTGGTCAGGTCATGCGGCAGCGCGGTCAGCGCGTGCTGCATCGCCTTGCCGGTATGGCCCTTGGGATCGAAGCCGAACTTGCGCTCCAGCCCTTCCAGCCGCGAGCGCAGCACGGGCACGTCCTCGGGATTGGCGAACAGCGAGGCGCTGGTCCACAGCCCGGCATGGATCGACAGGCCGGTCACGTCGCTGCCGGTGAGGATCGGCACCGCGACGATGTCGAGCGGCACGCGGCGGTGCACCGGCGAGATCGAGTTGGACTTGAGCAGCAGCGGCACTTCGCCGCCCTTCCGGAAATACTCCACCGCCGCCTTGCGCGAAGCCTCGGCGAGGATCGGGGTGTCGAGCTCGTGCCGGGCGAGGCCGAGCTGGTCGCCGACATCGCCGCTCGCGGTCCAGGTCTCGTGCGCGAGCAGGGTCATCGCGCCTTCCTGGAACCAGCGCAGCAGCTTGGCGCCCTCGCGCCCGCCGACGGTGGCGGCATCGGCGCCGATCGCGCTCTGCAGCGCGCGCCAGTCATGCACCGCGTCGCGGACCTGGGCGAGGGTGCGCTCCAGCTCGACGACCAGGCTGCGGCGCGCGCGCGCATCGGCGCGCTCCATCTCGATATAGATCATCGATTCGCGCTTGCCGGCGTCAATCGACTGGAGCTTGCCGGCGCCATCGCGCTCGACGGAAATCACGGGGTGGATGATGCGGTGGACGGCGACGTCATAGGTCGCGATCGCGCCCGAGATCGAATCGACAAGAAAGGGCATGTCGTCATTGACGACGGCAAGCCGCATCCGGCGGCTCTCCTCGCCCTGGAAGGTCTCCAGCACGACCTTCGCCGTGTCCGGCGGACGGACGGCGGCAGCTTCCGCGACGAAGTTCGCCGCCTCCGTGCGCTCGGCCTCGCCGAAATCTTCCAACTCTCCCGGCAGCGCTCCCTCGAGCAACCGCGCCTCGAACGCCTGCGTCAGCGACGTCATCATGCTTTTCATGGCAGTACCGCCTACGCCTGTGGAGTGACCGGCTCAAGACTCGTTCTGTAAGAAAATTACAAACGTGCGGACATTGTGGAGCCGGCGCACGAAAGTGACTCTCGTGCGGGGGAAAGCTCTGAGTATTGGAGGCCAAGGGCCGCCGAAGCGGCGGATTTCAGGCCGCGGCCTTGCGCACCAGGCGCTCGGTCAGCGGGCTGTCCTCGACCTGGGCGACGATGTCGAGGCCCTGCTTGCCGGCGCGGGCGAGCAGCACGACGAACTCGCGGTCCGCCGGGATCGCGACGGTCATGTCGACATGACCGAGCGGCGGGCGGCTGCGCAGTTCAGCGGCGATCTCGGCAAAGGCATCGGGCCTGGCCGGCGGGCGACGGAATTCGCGCTCGGCCTTCACCACGCCCTTGATGCCGCCCTCGGCGCCATCCAGGAACGCATCGAGCCCGCCCTGCGGCACGCCGGTACGCTTGGCATGGCTGAGCACGGCGGCGAATTCGGTGACGCGGGTCTTGTCGTAATCGGCGCCGAAGACGAGCTTCACGGCCGGCGTCATCGGTGCGCGGGCCTGGACGGTGAGCCCGGCATCGGCGAGCAGTTCGGCATAGCCTTCCGCATCGTCATCGACGGCGAGCGCGAAATCATAGGCCCGGGCAAGCGCGCGGTAGAGTGCCGAGCGGCTGCGCGTGTCCGACGCGCGGGCGGCGGCGGCCGATTCGCGGGCGAGCAGCAGCTTGTCGGCCAGGCTGGCATCGACGGTGATCGGCGATTCGGGGGCAGGGGCTTCCGCGGCGGCGGGGGCATCGAAGCCGGCGCTCGGGCCATCGGCCCAGACGGGGGCGGCGACGAGGCTGCGCGGCGCGGTGCGGCGCGCTTCGTCGACCTCGGCCTCGAGCCTGGCCTGGGTCTCGGCGTCGACCAGTTCCTTCCAGTTGATCACGCCATAGATGAAGTCGATCGTGTCGTCGTTCGACGAGAAGGGCATCAGGATGCCGCGATAGAGCGTATTGTGCCCGCGCGTGCCGACGAACTCGGCCTCGAAGCCGATCGGCGCGCGATTCGCGATGATCTGGAGATAATGATCGGTCAGGCGCGAGAGCAGCGAGCGGCTGGGCACCTGGGCGACATGGGTGATCGTCGCGTCGAGGCCGGTCTCCTCGCGCAGCGCGCGGCCGAGGAAGCGAATCGCGGGATCGTCGACGCCCTTGGAGAAATCGAGCAGCACGCTGTGCGCGCCGAAATCCATGATGTTGTCGGGATCGAGATCCTCGATCGACGGATAGGCGCGGCCATGGAGGAGCGAGACCCAGTGATTATAGGCGCGCACATGCATGCGGCGCTCATCGGTGCCGATCGTCAGCTCGCGATCGTTTACGGCGTCGTCCGCCTCGTGCCCGGGGTTCGAGCCGAGCGGGTGGTTGATGCCGCGCGCCATGTCCATGCGAAATGCTCCACTCGGGGCAATGGCCCCTTTGTACTTGTAGCAAGGCTTGTGCCCCGCCTGTGGTAAACGTCGCGTAAAGGCGGCGCTTTTCGACGGGTTTTGATGGCGGGGCCATTGCGGGTGCTTGTCAGCCCCGAAACATGCTGGTAAGCGCGCCGCTCCTTCGGGGGCGGAAGCGCTCCTGCTTGGTTGGCCGCCTTAGCTCAGCTGGTAGAGCATCGCATTCGTAATGCGGGGGTCACAGGTTCGAGTCCTGTAGGCGGCACCACCCACTTTATAGCGTTGAAACCAGGGACCTGCGGACGGGCGTTCGGCTGGGTCGTGCGTGGGGCGTTCTAGGTAGGAAAATGGGTCCGACTTAGCCTGAGCAGGTTGACGCGACCAACGTGGCGGAAGAGGTCTGGCTGAAGTCCAAATATGCAGTTGGCTTCGCATGGATTATTCGGCGATCCAGCAACAGGATGCCCCAGCTAACGTGGTTGCACATGAGCCTGGGTGGTTAGCTGCCACTCCGAGCACCACTCGATGGCCCCGCGCCGCAAGCCACATCATGCACGATGGCCAGATCAGCATCTCGGAATATGCTCATCAAGTCCTCGTCGCCATCCAGCTTCCGAAGGACAGTCCCATCTGCAGCATAATCGATTATGCGGCTTGGGAAGCTCGACTGGGTAGCGCAGTCAAAATTCTCAAGCCAATCCGAGTAAGCGGCATTATCGCGGATCTTGGCCCAGGTTACGCGAACCCAAAGTTTCTGCCGCCGTCCTTGAATTATGCTGGAACGGTCGAGAGCGATCGTAGCTGTTCCGTCACTGGGTAGAAAAAGCCAACGATCTTCCGCCGCAAGAAGTGCGGCCATTGCCATAGTGATGGGAGCTAGGAGACCGGCAATCATTGCTGCCCGTCTTACGCCAAAGCCTCATCAGGCATCAATGTCCGCTATTGGGGCGTTTGCAGACTGGCCGGTTTAGGATCGGCCGTGCACCGCGGAAAGGCCGCGAACGGGTGGCTGGCCGGCCGACAACTTTCGCGCAGAACAAACTATGAAACCACTGTCCGGTTCGGGCCTGCCAGGGGATGGGCTAGCGCCCGCCGATCCAGGTCGCAATGACCCGTCCTGCGTCGTCGAGCAGCACGAGGTCCGCCAAAAAGCCGGCGGCAATGCGGCCTCGCGTCCGGCCCAGGCCGATCAGCGCAGCGGGGCTGGCGCTCGCCAGCTCCACTGCCGTCGCGATGTCGAGACCGAGCATCGACATCGCGTTTCGTACCGCGGCCGCCATGTCGAGATGCGAGCCGGCCAGCGTTCCGTCGTCGCTGCGGCAAGCCCCGTCCTTCACGGTGATGCGGCGGCCCTGAAGCAGGAATTCGCTCGCAAGCGAGCCGACCGAGGGCATCGCGTCGGTCACCAGCATGAAGCCGCTGCTGGGCTTGCAACGTAGCGCCAGACGAAGCGTCGCCGGGCTCACATGATGGCCATCGACGATCAGGCCGCATGTCAGTTCAGGCGAATCGAGCGAAGCGCCGACCATCCCCGGCTCGCGCGAACCGAGCGGCGACATCGCGTTGAACAAGTGGGTCACGCCGCGCATGCCGGCAGCCACCGCCGCCTTGGCTTGGATATAGCTGGCATTGGTATGCCCGGCCGAGACGACCACGCCGGCAGCGACAAGGGATTCGATTTGCGCTGGGGAGACCCGTTCGGGCGCGAGCGTGATTAGGGTGCGGCCGCGCTTCAGGCCGGTCAGCACCGCCATGCCGTCCTCGTCGAGCGGGCGGATCTTCTCGGCCGAATGGATGCCCTTGCGGTCGACGTTGAGGAACGGACCCTCGATGTGGATGCCGAGCACACCCGGCACACCCGCTTCGATCGCGGCATCGACTGCGGCCACTGCGCGGCGGATCACGTCGAGGTCGTCGCTGATGAGCGTCGGCAGGAACCCGGTGGTGCCGAAGCGACGGTGCGCCGCACCAATCGCGGCGATGCCGGCGACGGTGGGCGCGTCGTTGAACAGTACGCCGCCGCCGCCGTTCACCTGGGTATCGATGAAGCCGGGGACCAGCGTGCCCGGCAGAGACTCCCGCACGGCATCCGGGGGAAGGGCGCCGGCGGGAACCAGGTCGATGATGCGCGCTCCATCGACCAGCACGGCGATGCCGGTCTGCAGCGCGCCGTCCACCAGCGCGCGCGTGGGGATCAGCGCCCGCATCGAATCTTCCCGGTCGTCTCGGCGAACTGACCGGCGTGCGCGGGGATGGTCCCGCGGCGCGGATGGGAGGAGATCATCAGCTTAGCCGCGTGTGTCGAGTTCGGCGACGAAGTCATAGGCGTCGCCGCGATACCAGCTGGTCGTTGCCTCGATTACCCGGCCATCCGCCAGGAAGCCGCGCCGCTCGATATAGAGCACGGGCGCGCCCACATCGACGCCGAGCAGGGCCGCCCGTTCTGCGTCGCACAGGGCAGCGCGTAATCGCTGGAGCGCCCGAACGGGACGATTTCCGGTCGCTTCGAGCGCGGCGTACAGCGAGGAGCTGACCGCCTCGATCCCCGGCAGGCCGAAGCCTGGGATGATCGCGAATTCGAGCGCCATCGGCACGTCGTCGGCATAGCGGATGCGGTGGAAGCGGTAGACTTCGGTGCCCGGGCTGAGGCCGAAGGTCAGCGATTCCTCGCCCGTCACCGCGCTCGCGGTGCGGATCAGCCATTCGCTGCGCACGGTCCGCCCGCGCGAGGCCATATCTTCCGAGAAGGACGAGAGTTTGGCGAACTGCTTTTCGACCCGGCTGGCCACGAAGGTGCCCGCGCCGTGGCGGCGGACAAGCAGCCCCTCGTCGACCAGCTTGTCGATCGCCTTGCGCAAGGTGATCCGAGAGACCGAGAGGTCCGCAGCCAGATCCCGTTCGGCGGGCAGCGCTTCATTCGGCTTGAGCAGGTTATCGAGCAGGGCTTCGCGCAACGCGTTCTCGAGCTGCCGGTATAGCGGCCCTTTTCCCCGGCCATCGAACGGCCTGATCTTTTTTGCCAGCAGCGGCATCGCTTCCCCATAGTCGGCTGTGCGCCTTATGCAACACTAGTACCACTAACGTACCATTGTCAGTAGAAAATTTCAGAGGACTGTAATCCCAATGTAAGAATCCGTCTTGACGACCCTCATGACCTAAGGAATGGTACGGGTATTGGTACGCGACTGGTATACCAACGGCGTACCACAAAGAATAAAACGAAGTTCAGAAACATCTGACCAAGGGGATGAGACATGGGGATCCGGGGATTTCTTATCGGCACGGCCAGCGCCATGGCGCTGCTCACCGGCGCCGCGCATGCACAGACCAGCGACACCACTGCCCAGCCTGCCGATGAAGGCGAGATCGTCGTCACCGGCTTCCGCGCATCGCTCGCCCAGTCGATCGATGCCAAGCGCAAGGCCGATTCGATCATAGACTCGGTCTCGGCGGAAGATGTCGGCAAGTTCCCCAACACCAACGTTGCCGAAGCGCTGACGCTGGTTCCGGGCGTCACCGTCGACCGCCAGTTCGGCCAGGGCGAGAAGGTCTCGATCCTCGGCACCGATCCGGCGCTGAACCGCACCCTGCTCAACGGCCAGACCGTGGCTTCTGCCGACTGGTTCATTCTGGATTCGCCGGGCCGTACCTTCAACTATGCGCTGCTCGCGCCGCAGCTGGTCAACCGCGTCGACGTCTACAAGTCGCCCGAGGCGCGCATCGACGAAGGCTCGATCGGCGGCACCGTCAACGTGCTCACCCGCAAGCCGCTGGAGCTGAAGCCCTTCGTGGTCGCCGGCTCGCTCGGCTATCTCTACAATGATCGCTCGGAGAAGGGCGACGTCCAGGGCTCGGCGCTGGTCAGCTGGCATAATGAGAGCAAGACCTTCGGCATCCTTGCCTCGTTCCAGCGCGCCAAGGATCGTCTGCGCCGCGACGGCCTGGAGAGCTATGGCACGATCACCGCGGACTTCTGGGCCGGCAAGAACGACGCCGGCACCAGCTCGATCACCACGGGCAACTGCACGGCCACCTGCGCGACCACGCTGACCGCGAACCCGGGGGCCAAGTTCCCGAACGCGTTCGGCACTTCCTATTTCGAGCAGAACCGCGAGCGCCTGACCTACTCCGCCACCGCCCAGTGGAAGCCGGTCGACGAGTTGACCGTCACTGCCGACTGGCTGCGCATCGACGCGACCTACGACAATCTCAACCAGTCGATGTACGCCTTCCCGGGCAATGTCTGGAACAGCGCCGGTTCGCTGACCGGCCTAACCGTCGACAACGGCATCGTCACCAAGGCGAGCTTCAAGAACGCGCTGTCGGTGCTGGATGCGCAATATCGCGTCGCCGAGATGCACTCGCAGACGTTCCGCGGCCAGATCGGCTGGGACGACGTGCATTGGGACCTGAATGTCGAGGGCGGCGTGTCGGATGCGGACGGCGGCACCAAGAAGCAGGTGTTCCTCGAGTTCCTCAACTGGGCCGACTATACCGTCGACATCAGCGGCGCGCCCGACAAGCCCGGCACGCTGACCTATGGCAGCAACGTGCTCGGCAATCCGGCGGCCTTCGCCACCGATCCGGGCTGGAGCGGCAACCTCGTCAACAAGCCGACCACCGACAAGGAGCGCTATGGCCAGGTCGATCTCGGCCTGAAGTTCGACGGCTCGCTGAAGCGCTGGTCGTTCGGCTACAAGTATCGCCATCACGAGACCGGCCAGGAATATGCCGGCATCGCGCTGACCGGCCTTTCGGTGCCGGCGAGCAATTTCGACACGCGTCCGGTCAAGGGCAATTATCTGTCGGGCTTTGATGGCATCAACGACCAGATGGCAGACCGCTTCGTCATCAACGGCGATTCGATGGTGGACTATGTCCAGGGCCGCCCGAACCTGCCGACTCCCTCGATGTTCGCCGCCGCCGAGTTCACCGCCGGCAACTGGAACATCAAGGAAGACATCCAGGCGCTCTACAGCCAGATCAACTTCGAGCAGGGCGCCCTGCGCGGCAATATCGGCGCGCGCTATGTCCATACCAAGACCGAGAGCGCGGGCTTTGTCTGCAAGCCGGGTGCCGCGTGCAACGCACAGGCCGACTGGATCTGGCAGACGACGACCCGCTCCTACGACAATGTCCTGCCGAGCGTTAACGTCGCGATCGCGCTGCAGAAGGACCTGACCTTCCGCTTCGCCGCGGCGCAGGTGATCGCGCGGCCGAACTATGCCGACATGTCGAACTACTTCTGGCTGTCTGACCAGATCGGCACCGGCGGTGGCGGCAACCCGAATCTGAAGCCCTACGAATCGACCAACTACAACGCGTCGCTCGAATGGTATTTCGCGCCGCGCGCGATCCTGGCGGCTGAGGTGTTCTACAAGGATATCGGCAATTACATTCTGCAGAAGACTGCCCGCGAGCAGTACTTCAACCAGTTCGTCGGCGCCGTGACCACCTACAACATCAGCCGGCCCTTCAATGCGGGCTCGGCCAATGTGAAGGGCTTCGCGATCGCCTATCAGCAGAGCCTGCCGCTCGGCTTCGGCCTGCTCGCCAACTACACCTATGCGGACGGCAAGGGCGAGGAAGGGGCGGACCTGCCCTACAACTCGAAGCACCAGGCGAGCCTCAGCCCATTCTTCGAGAGCGGTCCGGTCGCCCTGCGCGCAACCTATACCTGGCGCTCGAAGTACTTCACCGGCATCGACCGGGGTGACCAGATGTATGTACGCGACAGCGCCAATGTGGACGTGTCGGCTACCTACAACATCACCAAGGAAGTCGGGCTGACCGTCTCGGGCATGAACCTGACCGACAGCCAATACTACGCCTATGCCAACACGCAGCGCCTGCCGCGCGGCGTGTACAAGAACGGCCGCAAGCTCCTCGCGACCGTCAATGTGAACTTCTGACCCTCCAACCCCTGGACCGGCGGCCGGACGCGCAATCGTCCGCCCGCCGGTCCTTTTTACCTTGCAGCTTCGCGCGGTCGCCACGCGCTTTGCGAATGTCTGGAAGGATGGCCGCCATTGGTCCGCTGCTCGTGGGAATGCTCTCCGCGATTCGCTGGACTGCCGCGTCGCGCCGAGCGGTGTTTCACATACAGGCCGACATTCGCGTTACCGATCGTCTCATCCAACCGTTCGCATAGGCAATCAGGCGTGTAGGTTGAGCAGTGAGTCCATGAGACCGTCCTCGGCGCTCGAGCAGACGCCCAGGATCACGGCCTCGTCACAGCCGTCGCCGGTCACATAGCCATGGCCCATGTTCGAATCGATGTAGATCGATTCGCCGGCCTCGAGCGGCACCGGATCATAGAATTCGGTGTGGACGACGATCCGCCCGCTGACGACGAAGATATATTCCTCGCCCGAATGGTGGACGAGATCGCCAAACTCCTCGGCGGTCTTGGCGCGCACCTTGGTGATCACCGGGATCATCCGCTTCCGGCGCAGCTCGGTGCAGAGGTAGTAATAATCGTAATTGGCCGTGTTGACGCGCACCGCGCGATCGAGGTCGCCGATGCTGCGCCGCGCGGTCACCTGCGTCTCGGGCGCCGAATCATTCTCGGCGAACAGCTCCGACATGCGGATGTTCAGCCGCTGGCTGAGCTGGAGCAGCTTGTCATAGGTCAGCGTCAGCCGGTCATGCTCGACCTTGGACAGGGTCGAGACCGGGATGCCGCTCTTCAGGCTCATCTCCTTGAGCGTCCAGCCATTCCTGGCGCGCAGCGCCTTTAGCAGGGTGCCCAATGTTGGATGCTCGGGCTTCAGCTTCGTTGCCATGCGGCGCCTCTGTTTGACATTTTTCTGAATAGGATCATCATGTCCTAATCAGGATTATTCATTGAGCATAGCTTAGCCGCAGGCGGATACCGGCGCAATCGACATGCCGGAGTCCTGGGCGGGCGAGAGGAAAGGGGGACGACGCTTTATGTGGAAACGTTCGCTCGGGGTGCTGGCAGCGGGGCTGCTGGGCATTGCCATATCGGTGCCGGCCTTCACCCAGGCGCCATCACCGCTCACTCCCGTGGCGCAGACGAACGCGCCCGCCGCGCCGGTCGCCAAGCCGGCGGTCGCCGCCAATCTGACCAAGGCCGATGCCGATGCCTGGCTCGACGGCTTCATGCCCTATGCGCTCGCCCGCGGCGATGTCGCCGGTGCGGTGGTGGTCATCGTCAAGGACGGCCAGGTCGTGACGCAGCGCGGCTTCGGCTATGCCGATGTCGAGAAGCGCAAGCCGGTCGATCCCGCGACCACGCTGTTCCGCCCCGGCTCGACGTCGAAGCTCTACACCTGGACTGCGGTGATGCAGCTGGTCGAGGCCGGCAAGCTGAACCTCGACGCGGACGTGAACCAGTATCTCGATTTCAAGATCCCGCCCTATCAGGGCAAGCCGATCACGCTGCGCAACATCATGACGCACACGGCCGGTTTCGAAGAGATCATCAAGGGGCTGCTGAGCTTCGGCAAGCCGGTGCCGAGCCTGGGCGATGTGCTCAAGCACCGCGTCCCCGAGCGGATCTATGCGCCGGGCAGCACGCCGGCTTATTCCAACTATGCCACCGCGCTGGCGGGCTACATTGTCGAGCGCGCGTCCGGGATGCGCTTCGACGACTATGTCGAGAAGAACATCTTCGACCGGCTGGGCATGCGCTATGCCAGCTTCCGCCAGCCGCTGCCCGACCGGCTCAAGCCGTTCATGTCGCAGGGCTATGAACTCGGCTCGGGCAAGGCCAAGGGCTATGAGCTGATCGGCATGGCGCCGGCGGGTGCTTCGGCAATTAGCGGCGGCGACATGGCCAAGTTCATGATCGCGCACCTTGCCAATGGCGGGCCGCTGCTCAAGCCCGAGACCGCGAAGCTGATGCACACTGCCCAGCCCAGCGCGATCCCGGCGATCAACGAAATGGCGCTCGGCTTCTACGAGCAGCGCATCAACGGCCACCGCGCGATCGCGCATGGCGGCGACACCGTCTATTTCCACAGCGACCTTTGGATCTTCCCCGAAGACAATGTCGGGCTCTACATTTCGATGAACAGCGGCGGCAAGGACGGGGTGACCCGCGTGCTGCGCGGCTCGCTGTTCGACGAGTTCGCCGATCGCTACCTGCCCGATCCGAACAAGGCGGCGCCCAAGGAACTGCCCACCGCCAAGGAGCACGCCAAGCTGCTCGTCGGCAGCTGGACCAACAGCCGCCGCATCGAATCGAGCTTCGCCAAGATCATCAACCTGCTCGGCGATACCAAGGTGACGCTCGACGCCGAGGGGCGCCCGGTGATCCCGGCGCTGACCAGCCCGGGCGGCGCGCCGCGCAAGCTGATCGAAGTCGCGCCCTTTGTCTGGCAGGACGCCTATGGCCATGAGCGGCTCGCGGCGCAGGTGGTCGACGGCAAGGTCGTGCGCTGGAGCTTCGGCGAAGTCTCGCCGTTCATGATCTGGTACCGCACGCCCGCCGCGCTGGACTCGGCCTGGCTGGTGCCGGCTTTGCTGTTCGGCGTGGGCATGGTGTTGCTCAGCGCACTATCCTGGCCCGTCGGCTGGTTCGCCCGCCGTCGCTATGCAGCGCCGCTGAAGCTCGAAGGCGAGGCGCGGCGCACCTATCGCGCACTGCGCGGCTTCGCCTGGCTGGTGCTGCTGGCGCTGGTGCTCTGGGGGGTCGTGATCACCGGGCTCGAGAATTTCGAGAGCCATGGCTCGACCGACTGGCTGATCCTGCTGACCCAGTTCGTCGGCACGCTGGCATTCTTCGGGATGTTCGGACTGTCGATCTGGAACGCCTGGCTCACCTGGCGTGACAAGCGCGGCTGGTTCGCCCGCATCTGGAGCGTACTGCTGGTGCTGGGGGTGTTCTTCATCCTCTGGGTGGCACTCGCCTTCCACCTGGTCTCGTTCGGGACCGAGTTCTGAGGGCGTGGTGATGCGCCGCTCGCTCGACATCGCCGTGGAACGGCTTCCCTTCGCGAAGCCGTTCCGCATCTCCGGTCATGTCTTCACCGAGTCTCCGGTGGTGGTCGTCACTGTCTCCGACGGCCTCCACACGGGGCGTGGTGAGGCGAGCGGCGTCTATTATCTGGGGGACGATGAAACGACGATGGCTGCCGCGCTGGAGACAGTGCGCGACGGCCTGAGTGCGGGGATGACCCGCGCCGAACTGCAGGCCGAGCTGCCCGCCGGCGGCGCCCGCAACGCGGCGGATTGCGCGTTGTGGGAGCTCGATGCCAAGCGCGAGGGGGTACCGGTGTGGAAGCTCGCCGGGCTTCCCGAACCCAGGCCGCTGCTCACCACCTTCACGCTGGGTGCCGACGATCCCGGCGTGATGGCGGAGGGCGCGCGTGCCTATGCCGATGCCCGTGCGCTCAAGCTCAAGCTGACCGGCGATCTCGACCTCGACATCGCCCGGGTGCGGGCGGTGCGCGCCGCGCGGCCCGGATGCTGGATCGGGGTCGACGCCAACCAGGGCTTCCAGGCGGACGAACTCGACCCGCTGGTCGCGGCCCTGGTCGAATGCGAGATCGCGCTGCTCGAACAGCCGCTGGCGCGTGGGCGCGAGTCTGATCTCGACGGGTTCAACTCGCCAATCCCGATCGCCGCGGACGAAAGCGCGCTGACGCTCGCCGATGTCGACGGGCTGGTCGGGCGCTTCCAGACGGTCAACATCAAGCTCGACAAATGCGGCGGCCTCACCGAGGCGATCGCGATCGCCAGGCGCGCGCGGACGCTGGGGCTCGACGTGATGGTCGGCAACATGGTCGGGTCGAGCTGGGCGATGGCGCCGGCCTGGCTGCTCGGCCAGCTCTGCGACGTGGTGGACCTGGACGGGCCGACCTTCCTTGCTGCCGACCGCACGCCGGGCATCGTCTATCGCGACGGATATATCGACTGCCCCGAGGCGGTGTGGGGCCAGCGTGCCCTTTTGGCCACGCCTGCAACTTAATTGTCAAATTGGATTGACTCTTCTCTAATCAGGATAATAGCATCCTGATTAGGCAAAGGAGTGGCTGCGTACGCGCCAAGTGCCGCGCAGCTTACCGGCCGCCATCTGCACAAGCGGAGGCGGAGAGGACATCGAACTTCCGAAGGGGGGAGACGAACGATGACGCGCAAGACCAATCGGGCCCATCTGCTGATTACCGTCGCGGCGGTCACGCTGCTGCTGCCCAGCGCAGCATTCGCGCAGGAAACGCCACCGTCGCCAGTGGCGGGCGATGACGAGATCGTCGTCACCGCACAGAAGCGCGAGGAGCGGTTGCAGGACGTGCCGATCTCGATCAGCGTGGTGGGTGGCGAGCAGATGCAGCAGAGCGGCGCATCGCAGCTCGCCGACTATGCCGCCTATGTGCCTGGCTTCCAGGTCGACAATGCCGGCTCGCCGGGTCGCTCGACCCTGTCGCTGCGCGGCGTCGCGCCAATCGGGCCGAGCGCCACGGTTGGCATCTATCTCGATGACGCGCCGATCGGCTCCAGCGGCATCTACAACCGCGCCCAGACCTTCTCGCTCGACCTGCTGCCCTATGACATCGAGCAGATCGAAGTGCTGCGCGGGCCGCAGGGCACGCTCTACGGCGCCAGCTCGATCGGCGGCCTGCTCAAGTACGTCACCGTCCAGCCCGACCTGACCAAATTCTCGGTCCGCGCCGGCGGCGAGGTGTTCACCATCGCCCATGGCAGCGATGCCGGCTGGGCGGCGAGCGGGCTGGTCAACCTGCCGATCGTCGCAGACAAGCTCGCGATCAGCGGCAGCTATTCGCGCCGCAAGACGCCCGGCTTCATCGACAATGTGCTGACCGGCGAGAAGGACGTGAACTCCGCCGTCCAGCAGGGTGCCCGCGTCGCCTTGCTCTTCAAGCCGGACAACAAGCTGACGGTGAAGCTGAGCGGCCTGTGGCAGCGCACCGAGTCCGACAATTTCGGCATCCTCTACGAAACCCAGGGCAGCCCGACGCCGCTGGCGCCCGGTGCCTCGTGGCTCAGCACCAACTCGCAGCTGCCCGAGCCCTTCCACAGCGACTTCAAGTTCCTCTCGGGCTCGATCTCCTATGACATGGGCTTTGCCGAGCTGAGCTCGACCACGTCATACAGCGAGCTCAAGATCCTCGAGACCAGCGATGCCTCACGCGTCTATGGCGTGATCTGGGGCGGGCTCGCCAATTATCCGGCGAACCTGCACCAGAAGAAATGGACCGAGGAAGTCCGCCTGACCTCGGCTACGAACAAGCTGCTCGATTGGCAGCTCGGCTTCTTCTACACCGATGAGGACAATAGCCACGACCAGCTGGTCCGCGCGCTCGACGCCAATGGCCAGCCGCTCGCGCCGTTCGATCCCTTCGCGATCGTCGGCCTGCCCAACACCTACAAGGAATATGCGGTCTTCGGGAACGCGACGCTGAAGCTCGGCGACGTCTTCCACATCACCGGCGGCCTGCGCTGGGCGCGCAACGACCAGACCTTCACGCAGAGCACCCAGATCCCGCTGCTCGGTCTGAACAGCGGCGGCGATGGTTCGTCGAGCGAAGAGATCGTCACCTGGAGCGTGAGCCCGCAGGTCAACCTCAACCGCGACACGATGCTCTATGTCCGTGCCGCCAGCGGCTATCGCCCGGGCGGGCCGAACATCGCGTTGCCCGGCTTCCCGGCGACGGTGAACTCCGAAAGGGTCACCAGCTACGAGGCCGGCATCAAGACTCGATTCCTCGATCGCAAGGTGACGTTCAACGCCGCTGCCTTCCTGCTCGACTGGAACGACCTTCAGGTGGCCCAGGCCTTCGCCAACGGCATCAACGGGCTGGTCAATGCCGGCACCGCACGCAGCCAGGGCGTGGAGGCGCAGCTGCTGATCCAGCCGGTCGCCGGGTTCAGCGTCGGCGGCAATTTCGCCTACACCGATGCCAAGTGCACCCAGACCACGCCGAACTGCACTGATGGCGACCAGCTGCCCAACGTGCCCAAGCTCGCTGCAGCGATGACCGCCGATTACGACTGGGCGCTAAGCGGCTCGACCCGGGCGCATGTCGGCGGCGCGGTGCGGATCGTCGGCGATCGCATCTCGGCGGTGGCAAGCGATCCGCTGTCGGTGCCGGTCGATGGCTATGCGACCTTCGATCTCAACGCATCGGTCACGTTCGACGGCAAATGGACGCTGCGCGCCTATGCCCGCAACCTGACCGACAGCGAGGGGCGCATCACCACCAGCGTCGCCACGGTGAACCCGGGCTATCTTTCGACCGTCCCGGTCCAGCCGCGCACGCTGGGTCTCGCGCTCGACATCGCCTTCTGATCGGAGCCACAGGAATGAATGCGCCCTTCGGCGCGCGCGGCACCGCGCTGGTGCTGCCGCAGCCTTATCTTCTCTTCCTCGGCGACACGACCGAGCCGGGCTTCGCCAAGACCGCGTTCGGCCTGCGCGACTGGGCCGGGGACAAGTGCGTGGGCGAGTTCGCGTGCGGGGCCTCCGTATCCACCGGCCTGCCGCGCTGGAGCCCCGCGGAGGCGGTGGCGCAGGGCGCCAGGGGGCTGGTGATCGGCGTCGCCAATCCTGGCGGCGTGATCCCGCCTTCCTGGCGCCAGTCGCTGGTCGAGGCACTGGAGGCGGGGCTCGACATCGTCTCGGGCATGCATGTCCGCCTGGCGGACATTCCGGAAGTCGCGGAAGCGGCGATGCTGCTCGGCCGCCGGCTGATCGACATCCGCGTACCCCCGGCCGAGATCCCGGTCGCCACCGGGCGCAAGCGCAGCGGCAAGCGGCTGCTCACCGTCGGCACCGATTGCGCGCTCGGCAAGAAGTACACCGCGCTGGCTCTGGCGCGTGCGTTCGAGGCGCGCGGGCTCGACACCAGCTTCCGCGCTACCGGCCAGACCGGGATCATGATCGCCGGCGGCGGCATGCCGATGGACGCCGTGATCTCCGATTTCGAGGCGGGCGCAGCGGAGATGCTCTCGCCCGATGCCGATCCGGCGCATTGGGACGTGATCGAGGGGCAGGGGTCGCTCGCGCATCCGGCCTATGCGGCGGTGTCGCTCGGCCTGCTGCACGGCAGCCAGCCGGACGTATTCGTCGTCTGTCACGAGCCGGGCCGCACCGTGATGCTCGGTACCGCCGGCTATACGGTGGCGAGCATCGAGGAGATCATCGACCTCACCACCGCGCTCGGCCGGCGGACCAATCCGGCCATCCGCTGCGGCGGCGTGAGCTTCAACACGTCGGCCTTGGGGGAGGCGGAAGCGCTGGAGGTCATGGCACGCGAGAGCGAACGCCTAGGCCTGCCCGTCGCCGATCCGGTGCGCGGCGGCCCGGCGTTCGCCGCGCTGGTCGAAAGCTGCCTCGCATGAGCGCCCCGGCAGCAGGATCGAGCTGGTTCCAGCGTTTCCTGCTACCGGGCTTCGCGATGAAGGCCGTCATCATCGGCGGCGGCTATGCGACCGGACGCGAACTGGCGGAATATTTCCTCCCCGCAGGGCCTTGGGGCGGGTTGGCAGGCATGATCCTCGCGATGCTGCTGTGGAGTGCCATCGCCGCCGCGACCTTCGCCTATGCGCGCCTCGTCGGCGCGCTCGACTATCGCACCTTTTTCGCCAATCTGCTCGGCCCCGCCTGGATCGCGTTCGAGGGCGCCTACATCCTGTTCGTCGTGCTGATCCTCGCCGTGTTCGGCGCGAGCGCGGGCGCTATCGGCGCGGCGATGTTCGGCTGGCCGGTGTTCGTCGGCACGCTGGCGCTCGCGCTTGCCATCCTCGCCACTGTCGCGCTCGGCAATTCGGCGGTGGAGGGTGTTTTCAAGTACGTCTCCTTCCTGCTCTATGCCGTCTATGCGATCTTCCTCGCGCTGAGCCTGTGGCGCTTCGGCGACCGCATCGCCGACGGCTTCGCGACGCCCGCGCCGTGGAGCGGCTGGGCGAGCGGCGGGCTCACCTATGCGAGCTACAACATCATCGGCGCCGTGGTGATCCTGCCGGTCCTTCGCCATCTGACCAGCACGCGAGACGCGGTGGTCGCCGGCCTGATCGCCGGGCCGCTGGCGATGCTGCCGGCGATCCTGTTCTTCACCTGCATGGTCGCCTTCTATCCCGGCATCGGCGCCGAGACGCTGCCGTCGGACTTCCTGCTGCGCCAGCTCGACGTGCCCATTTTCCACTGGGCATTCCAGATGATGATCTTCGCGGCGTTGCTCGAAAGCGGCGCTGGGGCGGTGCATGCGATCAACGAGCGGGTGGCGGGGGTGGTGCGCCGGCGGCGCGGCGTGGCGCTGGGAGCAAGGGCCCGGGCCGCGATCGCCGGAGTGCTGCTGCTCGTCTGCATGTTCGTCGCCGACCGGGTCGGACTGATCGCGCTGATCGCCAACGGCTACCGGTTGTTGGCGTACCTGTTCCTCGCCGTGTTCGTGTTGCCGCTGCTGACCGTCGGGCTGGCACGGCTGCTCCGTCGCTCCGCCATTCCCCAGGAGACTGCCGCATGAAGCTGCGCCATCTGCTCGCTCTGCCGTTGCTTGCGCTCGCCACTCCGGCGCTGGCCGATCCGCCTGGTGGGCTCGATGCCAAGGTAGAAGCGCTGCGCAAGGCGAGCGGTGCGCCGGGCATTGCGGTGGCGATCGTCGAGCATGGCAAGACGACGCTTGCCAAGGGCTGGGGCTTTCGCAAGCAGGGCGAGCCGGCGAAGGTGGATGCCGACACGATCTTCCAGACCGGATCGACCGGCAAGGCGTTCACCGCCGCCGCGCTCGCCATCCTGGTTGACCAAGGGAAGATCGGCTGGGACGACAAGGTGATCGATCACATGCCCTGGTTCCGCATGTACGACCCTTGGGTCACGCGCGAGATGACGATCCGCGACCTGCTCGTCCACCATTCGGGGCTTGGGCTTGGGGCGGGGGATCTGCTCTTCGTCCCGCGCGGCAGCCTGTCGCGCAAGGAGACGGTCAAGCGGCTCGCCTATATCAAGCCCGCCACCAGTTTCCGCTCCAGCTATGCCTATGACAACATCCTCTACATGGTCGCCGGCCAGCTGATCGAGGAAGTCAGCGGCAAGAGCTGGGAAGACTTTATGACCAGCGAGGTCCTGAAGCGCGGCGGCATGAGCAGCGCCACCGCCACCTATGAGGCGCGCTGGGCAACTGCCGACCGGGCCTTCCCGCATGCCCGGATCGGCGGCGCGGTGCGCGGCGACGGCCCGAACTCGGTGCTCGACGAGCGCGAGGAACTGGGCCGCGCGGCGATGCCCGCGGGAGGGCTCGCGCTCAGCGCCAACGACCTGGCGCAATGGCTCAAGATCCAGCTCGGCCACGGCGCGCTTCCCGGCGGCGGGCGGCTGTTCAGCGAGACCCAGGCAGCGGAGATGTGGAAGGGAGTCACGGTCCAGCCGCTCACGCCCTATCCGGGCAGTCTCGCGCCGCTGACGCCAAAGTTCAGCACCTATGCGCTCGGCTGGGAGGTCGAGGACTATAAGGGCGCGCGGATCATTTCACATGGCGGTGGGGTGTTCGGGTCGATCACCCATGTGATCCTGCTCCCCGACCAGGATGTCGGTATCGCGGTGGTGGTCAATTCCGAGGACGTGGCGTTGCTGCGCGGCGTCGCGCACATGCTGGTCGACCATTATCTCGGCATCCCCGATCAGGACTGGCCCAGGCGCTTCGGCGAGTTCATGACCAACCGCGTGGAAGGCGGCAAGGCGGCGCTCTCGGCAGTCAAGGCCGCGCCTGCCAAGGTCGGGCCAGCCTTGCCGCTCGAACGCTATGCCGGCACCTATCGCGATCCCTGGTACGGCGATGTCGCGGTGACTGGGGGCGCCGACGGGCTGCGCATCGACTTCAAGACCACGCCGCGCATGGCCGGCAAGCTGCTCCATTGGCAATATGACACCTTCGTCACCCGCTTCGACGACCAGGCGATCGAGCCGGCCTATGTCACCTTCGCGCTCGATGCCGATGGCAAGGTCGCGCGCGTGACGATGAAGCCTGAAAGCCCGATCGCCGATTTCAGCTATGACTATGGCGATCTCGATCTGCGTCCGGTGGAAGACAAGAAATGACCAAGCGCCTCGTGTTCCTCGCCCTGCTGCTCTCCGGCTGCGTGACCGCACCGCAAGCAGGTCCGGCGGCGCCCCGGGCGCACAAGGACTTCCTCGTGCTCGACACCCATCTCGATACGCCGCTGCATTTCGCCCGGCCTGGCTGGAGCTTCGCAGGCCATCACGATCCGGCGACCGATCTGGTGCAGGTCGATATGGAGCGGATGGAGGCCGGAGTGCTCGACGGCGGCTTCTTCGCCATCTATACCGAGCAGGGGCCGCTTACCCCCAAGGGCTATGCCGATGCGCTTGCCTATGCGCGCGGGCGCTCCGACCTGATCGATTCCACGCTCGCGAAGTTCCCCGACAAGATCGGTCCGGCGCTGACGCCCGACGATGCGCTACGGCTGAACCGCGACGGCAAGCTTGTCGCGTTCAAGAGCATGGAGAATAGCTACGAGCTGGGCGAGGACCTCTCGCTGCTCAAGGAATTTCACGATCGCGGGGTGCGGCTCGCGGGGCCGGTGCATGGCGCCAACAACCAGTTCGCGGACAGTTCGGGCGACAAGCCCAGATGGAACGGCCTCTCTCCCCTCGGGCGTAAATGGGTGGCGGAGATGAACCGGCTCGGCATGGTGATCGACGCCAGCCACGCGTCCGACGACACGTTCGACCAGATGCTGGAGCTGTCGAAAACGCCGCTGCTCCTGTCGCACTCCAGCGGCCGCTGGGCATTCGATCATCCCCGCAACCTCGACGACGAACGTATCCGCAAGCTGGCGGCCAAGGGCGGGGCGATCTGCGTCAGCACCATTTTCCTGGCGAACATGAACATGACGCCCGAACGCGCGGCGCTTTTCACCCGGTACGAGCATATCTCGGACCTGTCGCCTGAGGAACAGGTGGAGCTTGCCCGGAAATGGCGGGAGCTCGACAAGACCCAGCCGATCTGGGGCAAGGCCGATTTCGATCGCTACATGGAAATGGTCCTCCACGTGATCAAAGTCGCCGGGGTGGATCATGTGTGCTTCGGCGCTGACTGGGATGGCGGCGGCGGTCTGCCGGGAATCGACGACATCTCGATGTTGCCGAACGTGACCGCACGGCTGCGTGCCGCTGGTTATTCAGACGGTGATCTGGACAGAATGTGGAGCGGCAACATCCTTCGCGTCGTCGGCGAGGCCCAACGCTACGCTGCCGTTTCGCATTAGAAAGGAAATTCGGGTATCGGCTGGGCGTTTACGGCCAAAGTCAACGATAAGGCGCCAGGAACGAGCAGGCGGCAGGGCAGCTTTCCCGCAACTGCTCCGGATATCTCGTCAGACACCTTCGTAATTCGGAGGTCACAGGTTCGAGTCCTGTAGGCGGCGCCATTCATTTTGCAGTAGTGAAACAAGGGCGATCGGGCTTCGGGCCGGGCGGCGGGCCATGGTCTCCGCTTCGCCGGCATGCGATGCCGGTCGCGCCTCGGGCAACATCGATTGTTGGCGCCTGGAGCCGGGCGACGGCCGGCCGCAGCGGGCGGCTGTCGTGGCTAGGCTGCATTCGCGTTGACCGGGGGAGGATGTTCGATCTGGCTGGGGAACGGCGGCGCGCGGTGGTTTCCCGCTCAAATCTCCCGGCTTTCCCGTGCAGGGCGCGGGCCGCGGTCGGATGCCGCCTGGGCGCTTCTCCGGGTGCGTTCGCTACGGCGCCGGAAGGCGCTGTGCCGGCATTTTGCGTGGGGAGCGTGAGCGGCGCGGGCGGGCAAGCCCGGCATTTTGCGCAGTGCGATAAAATGATCCGCAAAATGTTTTCGTGGCTGTTGACAGGGGATTGTGTCCCCCGTAGAGGCGCTCGCCTACCCCGTGCCCAGATGGCGGAATTGGTAGACGCACCAGCTTCAGGTGCTGGCGCTCGCAAGGGCGTGGAGGTTCGAGTCCTCTTCTGGGCACCATTTTCCCCGTCCGGTGACGTCCATGAGCGTCGCGTAAGCGGCTGGGGAAAAACGCTTTTTTCAAATATCTTTCCGACGAGATTTGGGCGGGTCCGCCGAGATACAACCAATTTTGGTGGTATAAATCGGCCGTGGATTCGCCCGTTTTCGGACGGAGATACCACCATGGCACTTACCGCACTTGCCATCAGAAACGCCCAGCCCAAAGCGAAGCAATACAAGCTCGGCGACGGGCGTTCCCTCTTCCTCCTGGTGATGCCGAACGGCGCCAAATACTGGCGCTTCCGCTATCGCTTTCTCGACAAGCAGAAGGTTCTCGCGATCGGCGTATGGCCCGAGGTCAGCCTGGCCGATGCTCGCGCCAAGCGCGACTCCGCGCGCAGGATGATCGACGACGGCGTCGATCCGATGGTCGAGAAGAAGCGCCGGAAGCTTCGCGCCCAGATTGACGCGAACGTCACCTTCAAGGGCGTCGCTGAGGAATGGTTCGTTAAGATCACGCGAGAAGAGCGCGCCGAGGTGACGCTCAGCAAGGTCCGCTGGCTGCTGGAGAAGGTCTATCCGTTTCTCGGCCACCTCCCGCTTCATGAGATAGAGGTGCAGGAGGTGCTCGCCGTCCTGCGCAAGATCGAGGCGACGGGCCATTACGAAAGCGCGCGCCGTATGCGCAGCGTGATCAGCCGCGTGTTTCGCTATGGCATCGCCACCGGACGGGCGAAGGTTGATGTCGCGCGCGACCTGCGCGGGGCGATCATCGTTCCCAAGACCAAGCACTTCGCCGCGATCACCCGCCCCAAGGAAGTCGGGCAGCTTCTGCGCGACATCGACGATAGCGCGGGCAGCGCGATCACGAGGTTCGCCCTTCGCATGACGCCGCACGTCTTCGTGCGCCCTGGGGAGCTGCGCCGGGCCGAATGGAGCGAGTTCGACCTCGAGCGTGCGGTGTGGTCGATCCCGGCCGAGAAGATGAAGATGCGTTGGCCGCATCAGGTGCCGCTTTCGCGCCAGGTGCTCGACCTGCTCGACGAGATTCGGCCGCTGACCGGCCATAGCCCTTATGTGTTCCCGGCACTTCATACCTGGAAGCGCCCGATGTCTGAGAATACCGTCACGTTCGCGTTGCGGCGTATGGGCTACAGCGGCGACCAGATGACTGCGCACGGCTTCCGCGCCATGGCGGCAACGCTGCTGAACGAGATGGGACTATGGAACCCCGACGCGATCGAACGGCAGCTCGCCCACTTGGAGAATAACGGCGTGCGACGCGCCTATGCGCGAGGCCAGTACTGGGAGGAGCGCGTGCGCATGATGCAGCACTGGTCGGACTATCTCGACCAGCTTCGGGGCAGCGATGACGGCGGTACGTTTGCCGACGACAGCAAAGTGGTCACGGTCGATTTTGGTGGTCGATCGAGGCGATCATCGCGATGAGCAAGCAGATTTCGCCGTCGGTGCGAGCCGACGGCGGCTTCGCGCCCCAATCTCGGACGTTCGGCTTGACAGCCGACAAACCCGAAAGCCGTCTTTGTTTAGGCGATGGCTGAAAGGCCCGTGGCCTACTGCCGCCTAACCTGTTTGATGGCCCGTCTTTGCGGGCTGCGGTTTTCAGGTCAGCGCGCCTAAGTTACGCTACCGATCACATACGCACCAAATCATACAGGCTGAGTGAGTGCGCAGGCCGGTGTCGTGGCGAACGCTAAAGGTCAGTCGACCCATTATCGGCGACCCGCTGCCGCGCCAATGCCAGCACAATCTCACGCAACTGCCGAGCCCGCGTCAGCTTCATGCATACTGGCTCGTATCTTCGCACTTCAGCTCGACCTCCACGGGGGAATCGCATTAATCTGCAGCAAGTTCGCCAAATCGACGGACCCTTGGTGCGGCACCGCCGGTTGAACCTCCGACAATCAGGAGCGGGCACATGGCGACGAATACCAGGCAAAGCGGCGATGGCGGCGAGACACACCAGATCGCCGGTGACGGCACGGAGGTGCTCACCACCAATCAGGGCATTGCGGTTTCCGATAACCAGAACAGCCTGAGGGCGGGCCTGCGCGGCCCGACGCTACTGGAGGATTTCGTCCTTCGCGAGAAAATCTTCCACTTCGATCATGAACGTATTCCCGAACGCATCGTCCACGCCCGCGGCACCGGTGCGCATGGCTTTTTCGAAGCGACCGACGATATCTCGGACCTGTCCAAGGCAGCGCTGTTCACCAAAGGCGAGAAGACCGAGGTCTTTGTGCGCTTCTCGACCGTCGCCGGTGGCGCGGGATCGGTCGATACGCCGCGTGACGTCCGTGGCTTCGCGGTCAAATTCTACACGCGCGAAGGCAATTGGGACCTGGTTGGCAACAACATCCCGGTCTTCTTCATCCAGGACGCGATCAAGTTTCCCGACCTCATCCATTCGGTGAAGATGGAGGCGGACCGCGCCTATCCGCAGGCCGGCTCCGCGCACGACACCTTCTGGGACTTCGCGTCGTTGATACCCGAGACGACGCACATGCTGTTCTGGGCGATGTCCGACCGCACCTTGCCGCGCTCGCTCCGGATGATGGAGGGCTTCGGCATCCACACCTTCCTGCTGGTCAATGCAGCCGGCAAGGCCAGTTTCGTCAAGTTCCACTGGAAGCCGAAGCTCGGGATCCAGTCGACGATCTGGGACGAGGCGCTCAAGCTTCAGGCCGCCGACAACGACTATCACCGTCGTGACCTGTTCGAAGCTATCGACACGGGTGATTTTCCCGAATGGGAGCTCGGCATCCAGGTGTTCGATCAGGCATTCGCCGATGCCCAGCCCTATGACGTACTGGACTCCACCAAGCTGATCCCCGAGGATGATATTCCCGTGCGGATCATCGGGCGGATGGTGCTCGATCGGAACGTCGATAACTTCTTCGCCGAGACCGAACAGGTCGCCTTCTGCCCCGGCAACATCGTGCCCGGCATCGATTTCTCCAACGATCCGCTGCTGCAGGGGCGCCTGTTCAGCTATCTCGACACGCAGAAATCGCGGCTTGGCACCGCCAATTTCCACCAGATCCCGGTCAATGCGCCCCGCTGCCCGATGGCGAACTTCCAGCGCGATGGCATGATGCAGATGGCGGTGCCCAAGGGGCGCGCCAACTACGAGCCCAACAGCCTTGCGGCGCATGGCGAGGAAGGCGGGCCGCGCGAATGTCCCGCCAGCGGTTTCGCCACCAGCACCGCGCCTACCGGCCGGGACGAGACAGGCGACAAGCTGCGCGTACGGAGCGAATTGTTCGCCGACCATTACAGCCAGGCACGGATGTTCCTCGCCTCACAGACCGAAAGCGAGCAGGCGCATATCGCCTCGTCCTTCGTGTTCGAACTCTCCAAGGTCGGGTTGCTCGACCAAGTACCGGGCCGGATGGTCGCCAATCTTCGCAATGTCGATGAAGCGTTCGCCAAACGGGTGGCTGACGGTCTCGGTATCCCGCTGCCGCCAAAGGCCACGGCCGCGCGCGAACCGGTTGAGATCGCGCCGTCCGATGCGCTGTCGATCCAAAAGAACATGAAGGACACGCTCGAAGGCCGCGCGATCGGCGTGCTGATCGCAGACGGTACCGACGCCGCCGACCTGAGCACGCTCATCGGCGCGATCGAGAAGGCCAAAGCCAAGGCCGTGATCGTCGCACCCAAGGTGGGCGGCGCGACCTTGTCCGACGGCAAAGTGCAGAAGGCCGACGGGCAACTCGCAGGGACGCCATCGCAGATCTTCGACGCGGTGGCGGTGGTGCTTTCGGAAGAAGGTTGCGCGGCACTGATGAACGAAGGTGCGGCAGTCGAATGGGTGATGAACGCCTTCGGTCACCTGAAGGCCATCGGCGCCAGCGACGCGGCAAAGCCGCTGCTCGACAAGGCCGGTATTGAGCCCGACGATGGCGTTACCGGCTTGGATGACGGGTTCGTGCCAGCCGCAGCAAAACGCTTCTACGCTCGCGAGCCGGGTCTCAGAACGCTCGCATAACGAAGCGCCGACGCTGCGATCGAAGCAGGTGGAAATGATACGGGCGGGCAAAGGGTTCGCCCGCCCGTATCACGAGGCGTCTTTGCAGTTTGCGATCAGACCGTGACGTCGGTCATCGTGGTAAGCTCCGGCTTCGGCAGCCCACTCGCCTTATAGGTGGCGAGCAACTCGGTCTTGCGGGCGAGCAGCTGTTCGCCCAGCGCGTCCATATCCAGCCCGGCCTTGCGCGCCTGGGCGAACATGCCTTCCATGCGCTGCTCTTCCTCGCCGACATGGTGCTCGATCTGCTCGGACAGCACCTTCACCTTGGCATCGTAGAAATCGTCACTCGGCGCGCCGGCTTCGATTTCGGCAATTAGCACCTTGGCGCCGTCATGCTCGACATAGGCTTCCTTGAGCAGGTCTTCCTCGATCTTGCCCTCGCAGGCCGGGTAGAAGATTTCCTCCTCGATCTTCGCATGGACGGTCAGCTCCATGCAGATCTGCATCGCGATCTTCTGCTTCTTGCCGTCGCCCGAAGCTCCTTCGAACTGCTCGAACAACGCTTCCACGGTACGGTGATCGGCCTTGAGAAGGGCGATTGCATCTTTCTTGGTGTCAGCCATGTTATTTCTCCTGAGACGAAGATCAAACAGGATGAAAAGAATATACGTTCCAAGAAATTTCCTGTTGCGAGTCGTTAGCATCTCATAGGGATCGCAATTATCTATTTGACTGATCTGGATCATTATTTTCAATTGCAGGCTTATCGACTAGCCACATTACTAATCTGAACCAGCAGTTTTCCTACGCTGCCACCGGTCCATCAGCTGGAGTGACGGGGTCACCGTGATCCCGTGCAGCAGGATCGAGGCGAGCACCACCGCACCGACCGTCGCCCAAAGGCGGCGCGGATCGGGGAAATTCGCGTGGTTTAGGGCGAAGGCCAGATAGTAGATCGATCCCATGCCGCGGATGCCGAAGAAGGAAATCACCAGCTTCTCCCGCCAAGGCAATCTCGTCCCCGCCAGGCCGATCATGCCCGCCACGGGCCGCGCGACGAGCAGAACTCCGGCCACGAAAAGCAGCATCGGCCAATCGAACGGCGCGAGCAGCCCGCTATAGGTCACGATGCCGCCGAACAGGACCAGCAACGACATCATCAGCAGCCGCTCCGCCTCTTCGGCAAAGCCATGGAGCCGCTCCTGATAGTCATGGTCCCGGCTCGCGTTGCGCAAGGCGAGTGCCGAGACGAAGACCGCCAGGAAGCCGTAACCGCCTAGCATCTCGACCACGCCATAGGCGAGGAAGGTGGCGGCCAGCGCGACGAAGCCGTCGCCAGTGCGGGAGATGTTGGCGCGGTTGGGAAGGTGGAAGGTAAGATAGCCCAGCCCCCGCCCGATCGCATAACCGGCGGCCACGCCGAGCAAGGTCTTCCAGAGCAGGTCGCGTGCCAGCCAGGTGAGAGCATCTCCCGCACCGAAGCTCGCCGCGCTCAGCGCGATCGCCAGATAGACGAACGGAAATGCCAGGCCGTCGTTGAGACCGGCTTCCGAAGTTAGAGCGAAGCGCGCTTCGTCCTCGCCGCCTTCCCCGGGACCATTCACCTGGACGTCGCTCGCCAGCACCGGGTCGGTGGGTGCCAGCACCGCGGCGATCAGGAGCGCGGCAGCAAGGCCGAGACCCAATATCCCCGAGGCGAGACCGGCAACGATCAGCATGGTGATCGGCATGGCGATGCCCAGCAACCGCCAGGTCAGCGCCCAGCGGCGCAGGCCAATCAGCCGGTCGATCTTGAGACCCGCGCCCATCAGCGAAACGATAACGACCAGCTCGCTCAGCCGCTGTACCGTCACCGGGAAGGCAAGCGGGTGGACTGCGAAAGGGCGCAGCGCCGGAAGTGCGAACAGTGCTGCGCCGGTGGCAACGCAAAGGATGGGAAGCGACAGCGGCATCTTGCGCAGCAGCATCGGCAACCACGCTGTCATCAGCACCAGCACACCGACCCCTGCGATCAACTGGATGTAGAGGTCGTGCGGTGGCTGCATGGAAGCTCCTTCCGGCGCGATCAGCGCATCAACCCGGCTGCCCTCAGCGCTTCCTCGATTATCCGCCCGACTCCCGTGCCGGTATCTGCCTTGTCGAGCTGCCTACCCTCTATCCTGGCGGTTTCCCGGACCCGAGAAGGCGCGCGTGCGGCCCCGGTCCCGATCAGCCCCCAGAAGCGCGCGATATGGCGCGTGGAGGATATGCCGGCTTCCAGCATATAAGGTCCCGGCACTCCGCAGGCGTCGGAGCCCGAGGTGCTGAGCGGCGTGCCATGCCCGAGCCCGGCAATGCGATATTCCTCGATCACTTCGCGGCCTGCGGCGTCCCGCCAGAGGCGATGGGTATGGCCTTCGACGGCATCGGTTTCGCAGGGAGACTCTGCAACGCCGTGCAGCCGGCGCCACTGCTCGAGGATGAGCGCGGCATTTGCGGGGCTGACCGTCATGTCGCTGATGCCGTGCCATATCGAAATACTTGGCCATCGGCCGGCATGGGCGGACGCCGCCGTCACCAGCGCTCCCAGCGCGGCCCCGCTCGGACCGCCCTGCGCGCGCATGCGGTCCAGAGCCTGTGGGATCGACTCCGCGGTGCCATAGGGCAGACCGGCGATGATAGCGCCGCCGGCGAAGACCTCCGGATAGGTCGCCAGCATCACCGAGGTCATCGCACCGCCGGCGGAGAGGCCGGTCACGAAGACGCGAGCCGGATCAAGCCGGTGTGTGGCGATCATCGCCGCCACCATCTGGCGGATCGACAGCGCCTCGCCGGCGTCACGCCGGGTGTGGTCCCGGCTGAACCAGTTGAAGCAAAGGTTCGCGTTATTGGCGCGCCGCTGCTCAGGGAAGAGCACCGCAAAACCCTGTTCGTCGGCCAGTTGGGACCAGCCCGAGCCGCGATCATATGCGGCGGCATCCTGGGTGCAGCCGTGCATCACGACGACGAGCGCTGCATTTTCTCCCAGGCTCGCCGGCACATGGCAAAAGGCTCGCAGTGCGCCGGGGTTGGACCCGAAGTCGCGCAGTTCCGTGAGCCGGCTCGCACCCGTCGGGATGATATTCTGCCCGGCGCGCAACGCATTGAGGTGCTTTATCGTGTCGTTCAGGGGTCGCATTTGGCGTTCTCCTGGCCACGGCGGAAGCCCTGACAATGCAGCAACCGTCCCTGGCCAGGCCAATTGCTGCAGCGCACAATATCAGGCCGACTGTGGCCGGGCACAACCCATGCTGGCTGAGAAACTGCGATTTGCCGGGGTCGGGGTGGCGTAACCGCCATTGGCACCCCACATAACTTGTATCGCACCGCCTGCCATGAGCCTGGGTGCGACTGAGAGTTCATGCTCCCGCTCTGACGTGGAGCACCTCCATGCAGATTTTCCCGATAGTTGCGCCCAGCGCCGAGCACGCGCGACCAAGCGGCGCGCCTCCTTGCCCAAGCCCTGGCACCCCGACGCAAATGCGTCCGCGGCCTCGCTTGTCCATTCGCTTCACACGCATCTGAAACCGTCAGGAAGGAACTTTGCATGGCCAAGGGTCAACGCCGAAGCAACAAAGAGGCTCGAAAGCCCAAAAAGGTCGCGGCGCCGAAACTGGTGCCGGTCAGCGCAGCCTTGAAAGGCACACCGCTGGTGCAGCCTCTCAAGAAATCGTGATGCCAGACAGCGTCGCCTCCTCAAGCGGAAAGACCGATCCATGCAACCGACTGCCATTTTCTGCCGCGCGGAAGAGGCGCGCCAGCGCGCCCTGGCCGGCACAGCCAAGCTCGAGAACGTAAAGCGCATTGCGATTGTGGCAGCAGCCGCATGGGCAAAGGAAGGCGCTGCCGCCGAACATCGCGAGGCCCGCAAGCTGCGCTCTCAGGAAATCGCCCGGGCTGGGGTGATGAAGGACGAACCGGCGTTCATGGAAGATCGCAACTTGAGCGAAAATCCGGATCGCGCCCTCTATAATCGCGAATTTGCATAGGGATATATCTGGTGTAGCCATTGTAATGCCAACCAGATCGACCATCTTAGACTAGCTGTCGTCGCTTGCGACGGAAATTGATGCCTTCGGGCGGATCTTCCTTTTCTCGCTTCCTGGCTCGGATTGCATTTGCGGTCCGGCACTTCATTTTTGCGAAAGGAACAGATCATGCCTGTCGGCACCGTTAAATTCTTCAATAGCAGCAAGGGCTATGGCTTCATTTCTCCCGAGGACGGTGGAAATGACAGCTTCGTGCATATCAGCGCCGTCGAACGCGCCGGCATGACGACGCTCCAGCAAAGCCAGCGCCTCTCCTATGAGGTGGAATCGGATCAGCGCGGAAAGACGTCGGCAGTGAACCTGCAGGAAGTCTGATGCCGCAGTGCGGCAGCCCGGAATTCGGTCTGCCGCACACTGCTCGCGCTAGCCAGCAAGGGTGAGCGTGTATGCGCCTGCACATCTCCCACACCACAAGCTACACCTATCGCGATCCGGTCGTGCTGCTGCCGCATCGCGTGATGTTGAGCCCGCGAGCCTCCCCGGTCCTCAACCCGATCGTCACCCAGCTTCACTGCACGCCTGCCGCCGAACTGGCATGGACACAGGATGTGTTCGGCAATTTGATCGCCACCGCATCCTTCTCGCACCTGGCCACCCGGCTCGAAATCCACAGCCTGCTGGTGGTCGAGCAGACCGCCGATGCCTGGCCCATTTTCAATATCGCACCGCACGCGCATAGCTACCCCTTCCGCTATTCCGAAGAGGAACAAAGCGATTTGGGTGGGCTGCTGGCGCCGGTCCATCCCGATCCTGGCGGCCGCCTGGCGATCTGGGCTCGCGCATTGGTTCGCTCCGACCCCACCGACACGCTGGCCCTGCTTCAGGATGTGAGCGCCGCCAGCCGGAACGGCGTCGCCTATGCCGCGCGCGAATCGGAAGGGACGCAGCTTCCCGGCGCCACGCTCGATCTGGGATCGGGCTCCTGCCGGGACATCGCCATGCTCTTCATCGAAGCGGTGCGGCACCTGGGCTTCGCCGCCCGCGCAGTGTCCGGCTATATCTTTGACCCGCTGACAGATGACCCCGGCGGAGGGGAGCGCCAGCACGGCGCAACCCATGCCTGGGCAGAAGTCTATCTACCCTGTGCCGGATGGATCGCCTTCGATCCAACCAACGGCCGCATGGGAGAGGCCAATCTAGTGCCCACCGCAGTCGGACGCGACATCGCCCGTCTGCGCCCCGTGGAAGGGCATTATCTCGGCCCGGCTGCAGCTTTTCTCGGCATGACGGTGGAGGTCATGGTTTCCGCCGATCCCCTGCAAAGCACTGCGAGCAACCCAGGAGGTGCATGATGGAACCCAGACTGATCGCCGCCTACAGCCTGATGCTGGTCATCACCCTGCTGGTCGCAGGTTTCATCGCGTACCGCATCTATCATGGGCGTGCCCGTTCCTATCACCGGCGGTTGCGGAAAGAAGCACGGATCCATGCGGGGCGCCACCGCGGCGAGCCACACCCTTGATCCGCGCGGTCGATTAGCGCTCCGAGATCACGACGCGGACAATAGAGCTTCGGTACGCATCGCCGCGAGTTGCGCCGTCAACTGCCGCAGGACGCGTGCGCGATGTTGGTAGGTGTTATGCCGGACGCCCATCCGCCCGGCGACATAATCCCGCGAGAAGGAGGCAGACATGTCGCGAAGGCTTGCTTCCAGTGCATCGGCTTCCAACTGGAGGGCCGTCGGATCGGTCGAACGCGTTGGTGTTCGCATATTCGCGCCCGTAATCGGCGGGTAGATGCTCATGGTTTGTCTCCGTCACTGAGCGGGAGCGCGAAGCATCTCTCGGTCGCGGCCGGGCTCGTGGCAGGTGGCGCGATAATCCTGATATGGGGGCTGCGGCCGGATTACCAATGGATGCCGATACTGTGGCTAACATTCTGACGGAAAAGCCCTAGCCCGCGACCGCTCCTCATGCTGCCGGCAAGTATTCCGGCACGCATCATGGCCAGGCAAGGCGAATGCATGTACAAAGCGCGGATCGTCGACTCATCCGCTTCGCAAGCGCGCGACGCCCGAGAGAAATTCAATTGCTCCCGCTTGCCCACGGGAGAAATCATGTGTCGACCAATTCCATATTCTGCGAACTGAAGCGGCCCCATGCCGCGGTCACTGACCTGCCTGCAGATGTTTCGGAAGCACTTCTCAGCGTCTCCGCCGCAAACGATAGCGGCCGCCCGGAGGCGGACGGACAATGCTATTTCGAAATCTATCGTGCCGATGAGGTGCGTCTTACCTCCATCCTGATGGCGGGCGGCGACTGGCGGTGGCAATTTCGCTCGGGATCCGGTGCGCTGCTGGCGACCTGTGCCGGCTATACGAGCGAACAGGAATGCACCACGGCCGTAGTGGCTCTTCGCAGCGGCGCCGGTAGCGCGACGATCCTGGGCGGAAGAGGTGCCAGTCTGGGATTTAGCTGACTTGGAGTGACCATACCGGGCCGCCCAGGATCATCAGGCCTGTGCATCCGCCCACGCCACCATGGAGGCAGCTCGGTTCCGTTCATCGTTCTGGCGGCTTCCTGTCCCGCGCGGCCGACGCGAGCCGCCTGTTACAAACCAACTCTGCTTCGCCGAGAAGTAGGGCGGATACAGTCAAGAAGCTTGAAAGGAAGCCTCCATGTCCCGCGCGTTGAACATTGATGCCACCGTTGCCGATGTAACGGCGATGTCGGCCAAACATGCCGCCGTCATCAGTGCAATCGAGCCGTTGCTGCCGCGGGGAACCCACGTCGTCTTCATGAACGCCAAAGATGCAGCCACTATGGCGCAGGCCTATGGCTCGCGCGTCCTCAGTGGAGCGGTTAAGCGTGCCCCTTGGGCGTCGCGCCGAGACATTTAATCCCGCCCCATCTCAAGACCGGTGGATTACGGAAATGCGCATCATTTGATTATATTTAATATGATAATTGTGATATGCTGTACCCATAAAGGGCGACTCGCCGGGCAACCTTGACTTGAGATCATCGTGCTCCGTTTTCACGGGAGCGTGCACGATGACTATGGAATATTACACAAGGCGGCTGAAGGAATCTTTGGCTGCGGCGAAGGCTGCGACAGAGCCCACTTCCCGGATCGCCCATGAAGGTATGGCAAAGGCCTATCGCGGATTGTTGGACGCCGTGGTGGTTCCTCTGGGGCAAACCTGGCGCAAGATCCGCCCTGAAACGCGCGACGATCAACTGCGCAAGGCGCTTGACGATTGGGAAAATGAAGGTGGCGGGAATCGCAAATAGTTCAGCCGTTCGGGTCTAATGACTTTCTGTCTCCGCAAGTGTTAGCTTCCTGATCTGAGAAGGATTGTGAGAAGCTTCTGAAGTCCGACGCTAATGGTCGTTCGGCTGGCCCTCTCCCTAATGGCAGCTATTGCGGACTGGCTTCCAGGAGCGGTCAGGCAGCAAACGGCCCACTACCGGTCGTTCAAGCGCCCGTGCCTCCGGCTGCCGTCAGGCCCGTACATGGCCCGCCAGCGCATAGAGGTTAGCTCCGCTCGAACAGCCGCTTCAGGCTGGGATAGAGGATGAAGGTCGATCGCCCGATCTTCACCGTCTCGATCGTCCCATCGCCGATGAGCTCGTAGATCGTAGAGCGACAGATGCCGGTGATCCTGACGGCGGTGGAAATCCGTACGCTGATCGGCTCCAGCGTTGCTTCATCGGGCTCCAGAGCATGCCGGCTCATTTCGACCTCCCCTTGCTGAACGCGCGATCGCTTTCGAGGAACGCCGCGAGTATCGCCGGGATGAGATCCGCGATCGGCTCCTCCCGGCCATAGGCCTGGGCGTAAAGCGCCGCATATGCGACGAGCGCCTGATGGAGGTCCGGCATCACCGAGATGCCGAGCTTGACCGGCATGCGATCGGGAAGTTGCGCAAGTTTGAGTTCGGGCATCTTATTGCTCCTGGCCGGGCCATGGCGCGAGGACGATGTCCTTGTGCACCACGACGCGGAGTGGCCAGCCGGGCCGCACCTTGATGGTCGGCTGGACGTTGAGGTTCTTGGTGACGATCTGGTCGCCGGCGCGCGACGTGCCCTGCTGTGCGGATTCGCGGATCGCGCGGACGAGATCGCTTTCGCGGTCGCCCAGGCTCAGCTCGGTCCCGACGCCGAGCAGCGTCGACAGCGCCACGCCCTTGAGCAGCTGCCAGGTGTGGGCATCGACCTTGTCTGCAAGGCCGGCATAGCCGGCCATGTCGGTCGCGGGCACATTGTCGATCCGGATCGAGCTGCCGTTCGGCAGGACGATCCGCTGCCAGACGACCAGAGCCCGGCTTTGCCCATAGGCCACGACGCTGTCGTAGCTTCCGATCAGCCGGGCACCCTGCGGAACCAGCAGGATATGGCCGGTAGCGCTGTCATAGGCGTTCTCGGTCACCTGCGCGGTGACGAGCCCGGGCAGGTCCGAGTTGAGACCGGTGACGAGGCTGGCGGCGATGATGCTGCCCGCACTCAGCGTATAGGGTGATGGCGATGCCATAAGCGCATGCGGATTGATGTCGCCGGTCTGATCCTTTCCGGCGAGGAAGTCGGCCTTGCGCTGCTGGCTGCCCGGATCTCGCGCCGGATCGACCGCGATCGTCCCCGATGGCGCCTCCCGCGCCGGAACCGCGCCCGGTGCAGCGGAAGCTGGAGCAGCACCGGTTGCGTGCTCGGCAGCGCCGAGCTGCATCATGATGCCGGATTCGCGGGCCGCCTTGCGCTCGGCGAGAAGCCGCTGTCGCTCGGCTTCGGCCGCCTGCGCGGCCTGGTCCGAGGAGCCCGGGGTCGGCAATCCGCCAAGCGCCTCCTGCCGGCGCAGGATCGGACGCCCGAGATCGCCGGGGAGCGGCGGCCCGAGCCTGGGCACATCGCCATAGCCTTTCGGCGCGCCGGCGAGGGCGTCGTCGGGCGCATGGTTGGCGATGTCCTTCTGGTCCTCGGCACCGGCGACGATCCGGAAGGTCGCGGGCTTGAGCGCAACCCAGGTGACCCCGACGATCGCCGTCGATCCCAGCGCCGCGATCGCGATGATCGCGCCGCGACGGAAGCGGATGATCCGGTTCGGGCGGCCGCGCAGCACCAGCGTCTCGGGATCGAGCTTGGGCGAGGTCGCCGCGGCAGGAACGGTCTCGCTCATGATGCCCTCCGCTGCCGCCGGCTTCGGTCGGCGCCGAGCCGGACGATGCGGACCACGGCCTGTTTCTTCGTGCCCAGCCGAAGCTCGGCGGCGTCGAACAGCCGGTCGACCACATAGAAGCGGCCAGCCATGCGGTAGTTGACGAGCTGCGCATCGCCCCTGTTGCCGATGACGAACAGCGGCGGCGCCTCGCCGACGCCGACGCTCGCCGGGAATTCGACGAACGTCTGCCGCCCGTCGTCGAATGCGCGCAGCGGCCGCCAAGCCGGCCTGTCGCCGGTCACCGCATAGCCGAAGTCGAGCCGCTCGACAGCGAGGCCCGAAGCGACCGGCCTTGCCGCTTCCGCCGACGCCTGCTGGCGGCGGATCGCGATCATCTCGTCCTGCGGATAGGTCCAGGACAAGGCAGCCATGGCGGTGGCCGGCGTGCTGTCGAGCTGGAGATGATAGGCGCGCCGGTCGGTCGTGATGACGAGGTTGGTCGAGAGCCCGGCGGCGAACGGCTTGACGAGGATATGGACGCGCCTGCTCTCGCCGGAACCGCTGGTCGTGTCGCCGACGGTCCAGCGCGCCGTGTCGCCCGCCGCCACCGAGACGATCGCCTCTCCGGGCTGCAGGGCGATGTCGCTGACCCGCTCGGGCGCGGCGAACAGGCGGTAGAGGACGCCCTCGCCATAAGGGTAGACCTGCACGGCGTTGACGAAGGCCGGTGCCGCGGGCTCCTGGGTAGCCTTCGCATTCGCAGTGCGAACCCGAAGCTCGGCTGGCGACGGCTTGTGGCGACGGGGCGCCACGGGAGGAGGCACTACCGACGGGGGAGCGATGGTAGTCGCGACCGGCGGCGAGCTGGGACTCGCCGTGGCGGCCTGAGGCGGCTGGGGCGGCGAGGTTTGCGCGAAAGCGGGCACAGCGACGAGCGCGCTCGCCGCAAGCAGGATGCGGTTCATGGGCGGTTCTCCGGTTGGGCTTGGGAGGGCTGGCCGAGGCGGGGATCGAGTGGCGATCCGCTGGGCACGCCGGGATCCGGCACGGGCGTCGGCGCCGTGCCCGACGAATGGTCGGCAGGCGTCTCGAGCTCGCGGCTCCAGTCGATCGCATCGACATAGAGGCCGAGCGGGTTCCTGCGCAGCGTCTCGGCGTCGCGCGGCGGCTTAAGCACGACGGTGACGATCGCGGTCCAGCGCGACGTGCCTGAAAGGCTCCCGCGGTCATAGGCGCGCTCGGCCCATTTCACCTGGAAGCTCGTCGCAGACGCGCGGACGACGCTGGTCACCTGGACCGATACGGTCTTGTCGCCGACATCGGCGAACGGGTTCGCCGAGCGGGCATATTCGCCGAGGAAGATGGCGCCGCGCTTCGACGCGAAGTCATAGGCCTGGAGCCAGTTCTCGCGCATCAGCACCGCGTCGAGCGACCGTCCACGGATGTCGGTGACGAAGCGCGCAAGGAACCAGGCGAGTTGGGGGTCGGTCGGCCGGTATTCGGCGGTGGCGGGAGACACTGCCTGTGCCTGGCCGAGGCTGTCGACCGCGACGACATAGGGGACGACGCGGCTCTGCATCGACTGCCAGACCAGCGCGCCGGACAGGCCGGTCGTCAGCGCCAGCCCGCCGAACGCCATCAGCCGCCAGTTGCTCGCCTGGGCCCGGGCGGAGCCGATCCGCTCGTCCCAGAGCTGGCCCGCGCGGCGGTACGGTGTCTCGGGTTCGTCCGTGCGCCCGTAGCGCTGGACGGCACGTTTGAAGCGCATCAGTCCTTCTCCTTGATGTCGGGGGTCGCGCCGCCGCCGCCGCGATCCGAACCCTGGAGGGCGTGGATCGCCGCTTGGCGATGGTGACGGCGGGATTGCGTGTTCTGGAGGTCGCGCGCCCAACCCGGCATGGCGTTAGACGCAGGAGCCGCCGCTTCCCCGGGGTTGGCCTGCGCGCCCGTCGTCCCGGCATTCCAGGCAGCGCGCTGGCCTTCGGCCGTCGCCGCGCGGAACCCGAGCCCGCCGCTCATGCGCTGGGCGACCGCACCGCGCGCGGCGCTCGCGACGCCGCCCATGCCGGCCGCGACCGATTTCGATCCGGAGGTCTCCTGGCCGAGCTTGTACGCGGTCGAGGCTGCCGACCCCATCGAGGTGCCGGCGCGGATCGCGCCGAGCCCGGCACCGGCCAGCCCCTTCGCCGCAGCCATGCCCGCGCCGCCGGCGACCGCGAACCCGCCTGCCGCGAGCGCCGTGGTCGCGACCGCAGAGCCGGCGCCGAGCTGCGGCGCGCCGGAGGCGAGCCCGGAGGCGATGCCCGGCCCGAAGATGCCGAGGCCGAACAATGCGAGGCTCGCGAGCACGAGGCTCATCGCCTGGCCGATATCGGGCTCCTTGCCCTGGAGCGCGGAGGCGAACTCGGTGAAGAAGCCCGACCCGATGCCGACGACCACCGCGAGCACCATCACCTTGATGCCCGACGAGATGACGTTGCCGAGCACGCGTTCGGCGAGGAAACTGGTCCGGTTCCACAGCGCGAACGGCACGAGGATGAACCCGGCGAGCGTCGTCAGCTTGAACTCGAGGATGCAGACGAACATCTGCACGGCGAGGATGAAGAAGGCGACGATCACGATCACCCAGGCGATCAGGAGCACCATGATCGTCATGAAGTTCTCGAAGAAGGTCGTGAAGCCGAGCAGGTCGCTGGCCTGGTCGAGCAGCGGCCAGGCCGCCTGGAACCCGGTGCCCGCGAGGCGGCCCGGGCGGAGCAGGTCGTCGGCGGAGAGCGTTCCCCCGCCGGCGGTCAACCCTGCCTGGGCGAAGGAGCGGAAGATGATGTCGGCGAGCGTGGAGAAGCGGTTCAGGATCAGCGCGAACACGCCGATATAGAGGATCTTCTTGAGGAAGCGGCCGATCATGTCGTCCTCGCCGCCCATCGCCCAGAACAGGCCGGCGAGCGTGATGTCGATGCCGATCAGCACGGATGTCAGGAAGCCGACGTCGGGCCCGAGCAGGCCGAACCCGCTATCGATGTAGCGGATGAAGTCGGCCATGAACCGGTCGATCACGTTGAGGTCGTTCACGGGTTCTTCCTTGGATCTGGGTGCCGCGGGGCCCGGCCAGGGGGAGCGATTGGCCAGGGCCCCGCGGGCTGCGACCGCGGCGGCAGGGGGCTTGGTCCGCCGCGGCCGGTCTCGCTATTGCCGGGGCGTGTAGGCGGTGCCGGTGCCGAGGAACCTGCGCGTCGCGGCGCGCGACGCCTCGGACTCGGTCAGCTGGCGCTGCTTCTCGAGCGCGTCGGCACGGAACTGCGCGGCCATCATCTGCTGGAGGGCCATGCCCTGCTTGGCGGTGAGCGCGAGCAGCTGGTTGGTTGCCTGGCCGACGGCAAGCGCGCCTTCCGCGCCCTGGCTGCGCGCCGCGATCTCGGCCAGCGCCTCGGCATCCTCGCGCGCCTGCTGCACGATCCCGCTCTGGACGGTCATCGTCCGGCGCAGGGCGTCGGTGCTCGCGTCGTAGCGCGCACGGGCCGCCTGCAGCCGCTGGTCGCGTGTCGAGGCGGGATCGAAGCTGCGCGGATAGAGCGACTTCAGCCTTGCCTCGAGCTGGTCCACCTCGAAGTCGACGCTCTGCGCCTGCTGCATCAGCCGGTCGATACCGTCGAGCTTGTCGAGCAGCGCCTGGAGCTGCGGAAAGGCGATGCCCTTCAGGTTCCTGTCCAGCCGGAGCAGCATCTGCGCCTCGTTCTGGAGCGACTGGATCTGGTTGTTGACCTGCTGGAGCGTGCGCGCCGCGGTCAGGACGGTCTGGCTGTAATTGGTGGGGTCGAACACCGTGATCTGCGCGTGTGCGCTGGTCACGAAGCCCATCGTCAGCGAGCCCAGGGCGCCGAGGCCCAGCGCCGTCGCGATCAGGTTCTTGCGGGTGAGGATACGCATCAGGTCTACTCCTTCGCTTGGGGATCGGGGAATTGGGCGAGCAGCGCCGCGGCCCAGTCGAGCCCGGCCTCCTCGAGGAAGCGCGCGGCGAATCCGGCCGGACCGTGCGCGGCGAGCAGCGCGTCGATGCGCGCCTGCGTGGCGGGATCGGAGGCGCCGCACAGCGCGAGCGCGATGGGCCCGAGACCCAGCTCGAAGAGGCGGTTGCCGGCCGCGGACTGGAGGTAATAATGCCGCTTGGGCGTCGCGCGGCTGACGAGCTCGATCTGCCGGTCGTTGAGCCCGAACCGCTGATAGGCCGCACGTCCCTGCGGCTCGATCGCCGCGGCATTGGGAAGCAGGATGCGCTGCGGGCAACTCTCGATGATGGCGGGCGCGATGCCGCTGTCGGCGATGTCGGCGAGGCTCTGGCTCGCGAAGATCACCGCGACATTCTTCTTGCGCAGCGTCTTCAGCCACTCGCGGATGCGCGCGGCGAACAGCGGGTGGTCGAGGAACTTCCAGGCCTCGTCGAGGATCAGCAATGTCGGGCGTCCGGTGAACCGCGCCTCGAGCCGGTGGAAGAGATAGGTCAGGACCGGCGCGACCACGCTGCCGGCGCCCATCAGCGCCTCAGTCTCGAAGCACTGGACGTCCGCCATGCGCAGATCGTCCTCGGCCGCGTCGAGCAGCCGGCCGAACGGACCTTCGAGCGTATAGGGCGCGAGCGCCGAGCGCAGCGCCATCGACTGGAGCAGCAGCGACAGGCCGGTGAGCGTCCGCTCCTCGATCGGCGCGCTCGTCAGGCTGGTCAGCGCCGACCAGACGGCCTCCTTCACCTCCGGCGTGACCACGACCTTCTCGTGCGCGAGCAGCGCGGCGATCCATTCTGCCGCCCAGGCACGCTCGCCGGCGTCGCCGATCCCGGCGAGCGGCTGGAACGCGATCGTCTCGCCGGCGTCGCCGCCGAGCCCGAGGCCATGATGCGCACCGCCCATCGCCAGCGTAGCCGCGCGCGCCGAGCGGCCCATGTCGAAGAGGTAGAGCTGGCTCCCCGCATAGCGGCGGAACTGGAGCGCGATCAGCGCGAGCAGGACCGACTTGCCGGCACCGGTCGGCCCGACGATCATCATATGCCCGACATCGCCGACATGGGTCGAAAGCCGGAACGGGGTCGACCCGCTGGTCTCGGCATGGAGGAGCGGCGGCCCATCGAGATGCCGGTTGCGAGCTGACCCCGCCCAGACGCTCGACAACGGCATCAGGTGTGCGAGGTTGAGCGTATGGACGAGCGGCTGCCGGACATTGGCATAGGCCTGCCCGGGCAGGCTCGAAAGCCAGGCCTCGACCGCGTTCAGCCCCTCGCGGATGCAGGTGAAGCCGAGCCCGTTGACGATCCGCTCGACCGCGCGGACCTTGTCCTCGACGCGGGCGCGATCCTCGTCGGCGACGGTGATCGTCGTGGTGAGGTAGCCGAAGGCGACATGGTCGCCGCCCAGCGCCTGGAGCGCGAGATCGGCGTCGGCGGTCTTGTTGTCGGCGTCGCTGTCGAGCAGCTGGACCGGCTGGTTGTAGATCACCTCGCGCAGCATCGCAGTGACCGACTTGCGCTTGTTGAACCATTGGCGGCGCAGCCGCGTCAGCGCCTTGGTAGCGTCGGTCTTGTCGAGCGCGATGAACCGCGTGACCCAGCGATAGCCGAAATCCTGGTGGTTGAGCGCGTCGAGGATCCCGGGCCGGCTGAGGCCGGGGAAGCCGAGGATGGTCAGCGTGCGCAGGTGCAGGCTACCGAGCATCGGCTCGAGCCCGCCGGTCAGCGGCGTATCGGCGAGCAGCCCGTCGAGATACATCGGCGTCTCGGGCACGCGCACGCCGTGGCGTCGCGTCGAGATCGTGCCGTGAAGGAAGGAGAGCGTCTCCGCATCGTCGAGCGCGGCGATCTCGGGCATGAAGCCCGAGAAGAGATCGAGCGCGCGATCGGTCTCCGCGACGAACCCGGCCAGCGCTTGGCGCCAGTCGCGGCCCTGCGGCGCATCGGCACGCTCGACCAGCGCGCGACCGGCGCTGTCCGCCTGGTCGGGCGGCGGCAGGAAGGTCAAAGTGAGATGGTAGCGGCTCTCGAAATGGGCACCCGCCGCCTCGAACGACGCGCGCCGTTCCTCGTCGACCAGCCAGGACGCCGCGTCCGGGAAGCCGCTCGCCGGATAGCCCGGTGCCTCGCGACGCTCGGCCTCGATGTGCAGCGCCCAGCCCGAGCCGAAGCGCTTGAGCACATTGTTGGCGCGTGCACATGTCGAGACCAGCTCGGCCTCGGTCGCCGATTCAAGGTCGGGACCGCGGAAGCGCAGCGTGCGCTGGAAGCCGCCGTCCTTGTTGAGCACCACGCCGGGCGCGACCAGCGCCGCCCAGGGGAGATGATCGGCCAGCCGGCCGGCGCGGTTGCGATATTCGCGCAGGTTCAGCATGCGAGATATCCCCGCTGGCGCAGGTGGCGCGCGAGCACCGAAGCGAAGTCCGGGTCGCGCTTCGCCGCGAAGACCGCGATGGTGTGGCCCACGGCCCAGACCAGCACGCCCGCGATCCATTGCTGGAGCCCGAGGCCCAGCGCGGCGGCGACGGTGCCGTTGACGATCGCGATGGCGTGCGGCGCGCCGCCGAGCAGGATCGGCTCGGCGAGCGACCGGTGGAGCGGCGCCTCGAACCCGTCGAGATGCTGGCCGTCGCCGATCATGCCAGCAGCGCCCCGCCGCCGAACGAGAAGAAGGACAGGAAGAAGCTCGAGGCCGCGAACGCGATGCTCAGGCCGAAGATGATCTGGATGAGCCGGCGGAAGCCGCCGGCCGTCTCGCCGAACGCCAGCGTCAGGCCGGTCACGATGATGATGATCACCGCGACAATCTTGGCGACCGGGCCCTGGACCGACTCCAGCACCTGCTGGAGCGGCTCCTCCCACGGCATGCCGGTTCCGGAGGCCCAGGCCTGCCCGGCGGCCAGGACGGCGATGGCGGCGCCGGCCAGCAGGCGCGGCTTGGCGGGCAGGTCTATGGTCTTCATGGTCAGGCTCCTTGGCTGGTGGGAAGGTGGAACGGGGCGAGCGCGTAGGCGCCGGTGTCGGGATCGACGCCGACGACGCGCGCGATCGCGTCGACCGAGCGGTGGGCACCGCGTCCGGCGATGAAGACGACGAGGTCGATCGCCTCGGCGACGAGGCGGCGGGGTACGGTGACGACCGCTTCCTGGACGAGCTGTTCGACGCGGTAGAGCGCGGCCTCGGCCGAGTTGGCGTGGACGGTCGCGATCCCGCCGGGGTGCCCGGTGTTCCAGGCCTTGAGCATATCGAGCGCCTCGGGTCCGCGGACCTCGCCGACGATGATCCGGTCCGGGCGGAGGCGGAGCGTCGAGCGCACCAGGTCGGTCATCGACACGATTCCCGGGCGGGTGCGCAGCGCCACCGTGTCCGGCGCCGGGCTCTGCAGCTCTCGCGTATCCTCGATCAGGATGACGCGGGCATCCACCCAGCGCATCTCGGCTAGCAGCGCGTTGGCGAGGGTCGTCTTGCCCGAGCTCGTCCCGCCGGCGATGAGGATGTTGAACCGCTGGGTGACCGCCGCCCTGAGCGCGTCCGCCATCGCGGCGGACATGATCCCGTCCGCCGCATAGTCGTCCAGCGTGTAGAGACGCTGGGCGGGCTTGCGGATCGAGAAGCAGGGCCCCGTCGAAACGGGTGGCAGCACGCCTTCAAAGCGTTCGCCGGCCCGGCCATCGAGATGGTGCGGCAGCTCGGCAGAAATGATCGGCTGCGCCGCATGGACCTCGGCACGGGCATGGCTCGCGACCAGCCGGACGATCCGCTCGACTTGCGACGCCTCCAGGATGACGCCAGTGTTGATCCGGCCTTCGCCGAGCCGGTCGAGGCGCAGCGTCCCGTCGGGATTGACCATGACCTCGATCACCAACGGATCGGCGAGCGCTGAGGCGATGTCGGATCCCATCGCGGTGCGCAGCATCGCCCGCCGGCGATCGGACGAGAGGATCTCGCTCATCGCTCCTCCTCCGCGGGAAAGAGCGTGCGCCTGCCGGTCGCGACGGCGCGGCCGACCTGGGTGACGAATGCCTCGAAGCGCTCGCGCGCAAGCGCGCGGCCCGCCACGTCGTTCTCGGCCAGAGGTGCCTGGATCGAGAGTTCGAACCGGATGAACAGCGCGAGCGTCTCTAGCGCGACATGGCCGTCGCGCTCGATGCGGCCCAGCGCATTGGACATCCGGTCGAGGCGCCGTGCGAAGCGATCCTCGAGCTCGGAGGCGCCGCGACGGTTGAGCCAGGCGGTCACCGCATCGGCCAAGATCGCGGACTTGCTGGCGCCGGGGGCCGCGGCAAGCGCCTCCAGACGGTCGCTGACCGGCTTCGGCAGGAAGAGTTGGTGGCGGACGCGATCGGCCATCTCAAAAGTCCAGCTCGAGATTGCCGGGCCGCTTGTCGGCCATGTCCAGCGCATAGGCGCGCCGCGCGGTGCCGGTCGTGGCCTGGTCCATAGCGCGTTTGTCGGCGGCGAGGTCGCCCTCGTCCTCGCCCAGCCCGAGCGGATCGGCAGGTGCCAGATCGACAGGTGCGGCGGCGACAATTTCCTGGGCGGGATGGCGCGCCTGCTCGAGACCGCCGGCCTCCTCCTCGTCTTCGGCAACGGCCTCGACGAGCCTCGCGTCGACCGGGCGGACACGGTCCTGCCAGTCATGGGCGCGCTGGGGCGGCAGGTCGGCCGCCCCGCCGCGTTCAAGCGTCGGAGGCGGGAAAACGCACGCCTTGAACTGCGCATCCTCGAAGTAGCGAAGCTTCCGGGCGCGGACCGGCGGGTAGCCTGCGACCAGCACAACCTCGTCCGTCGGCGGCAGCTGCATGACTTCGCCGGGCGTCAGCAGTGCGCGGGCGGTCTCCTGACGGCTGACCATGACGTGCGCGAGCCAGGGCGCGAGGCGGTGGCCGGCATAGTTGCGCATGGCGCGCTGCTCGGTCGCGGTCCCGAGCGCGTCGGAGATCCGCTTGGCCGTCCGCTCGTCGTTCGTCGCGAAGGCGACGCGGACATGGCAGTTGTCGAGGATGGCATTGTGCTCGCCGTAAGCCTTCTCGATCTGGTTCAGGCTCTGGGCGATCAGGAAGGCGCGGACACCGTAGCCGGCGAGGAAGGCCAGGCTGGTCTCGAAGAAGTCGAGGCGGCCGAGCGCCGGAAACTCGTCGAGCATCAGCAGCAGCCTGTGGCGCCCAGGTGCGCCGGCGGCGTGGAGCTGCTCGGTGAGGCGCCGGCCGATCTGGTTGAGCAAGAGGCGGATCAGCGGCTTGGTCCGGCTGATGTCCGAGGGCGGGACGACCAGGTAAAGCGACACCGGATGGGGCGCGGCGACCAGATCGTCGACGCGCCAGTCGGAAACTGCCGTGACCGCGGCGACCGTCGGATCACGGTAGAGCCCGAGGAACGACATAGCCGTCGACAGCACGCCCGAGCGCTCGTTGTCGGACTTGTTGAGCACCTCGCGCGCGGCCGAGGCGACGACCGGATGCACCAGCGGCATCTCCTCGGTGCCGAGATGATTGGTCGTCATCATCGCGCGCAGCGTTGCGACGAACGGGCGCTCGGGGTCGGACAGGAAGGTCGCGACGCGGGCGAGCGTCTTCTCCTCCTCGGCGTAGAGAATGTGGAGGATCGCGCCGACCAGCAGCGAATGGCTGGTCTTTTCCCAATGGTTACGCCGCTCGAGCGCACCCTCGGGATCGACCAGGATATCGGCGATGTTCTGGACATCACGGACCTCGTCGGGGCCCCGGCGCACCTCGAGCAGCGGATTGTAGCGGGCCGAGCGCGCGTCGGTCGGGTTGAAGAGCAGGCAATGCGAGAAGCGCGACCGCCAGCCCGCGGTCAGCTGCCAGTTCTCGCCCTTGATGTCGTGGACGACGGCGGAACCGGTCCAGCCGAGCAGGGTCGGCACGACGAGACCGACGCCCTTACCCGAGCGCGTCGGCGCGAAGGCCATGACGTGCTCCGGCCCATCATGCCTGAGATAGCGCGAGTCTGCGCGCCCAAGGAACACGCCCGCTTCGGCTGCCAGGCCCGCGGCGCGGATTTCGCGAGGACCCGCCCAGCGCGCGGATCCATAGGTCGTGACGTTGCGCTGCTGGCGTGCACGCCAGATCGAGCCGGCGACCGCCGCGCCACAGCCCAACAGGCCGCCGGCGGCCGCGATCGCGCCGGCTTGGTCGAAGACAACCGGCGCATAGGCGTCGAAATGAAACCACCAGGGGAAGATCGACCAGGGCGCGTAAACGGGCGTTTCCCCGAACCGGAACCAGGGCGTGCCGAGCTCGGGCTGATAGGCGAGCGCCGCCGCCGCCCACTGCGTCGCGAACCAGATTCCAGCCACGACGATCGCGGCGACAACCAGCATCTGACCAAGGAGGAGCTTCGTCGGTGTCATGCGTGCCTCCGCCCGCGCGACTCAATGTCCGGGGCTCGGCCTCAAGACTCGCTCGTTGTTCAAACCGGCATCAGTTGCTCGCTGGTGACTCAAGGTGCCTCGCTGGTGCCATTCCGACTCTCGTCTTCAATGGAGCCGTCAGCGGGCTGGCGATTTTTGCGCGGATTTATACTGGTAGCCACCGTCCGCTCGATGCTGATCGCCAGTGCTATCCAGCAGCGATTAGTTGGGCGGAGGCGTCCGCGCTCCGCGTCTGAGCTGCCATGGAAGGGCCGACGCCGCCGCGCATGGGAAACCCGTTTCTTTCGAGTCTTGAAGGCTTGGTCAAAAAGCTTGAATCACCCGAACCTTCACTTTTGCGGACTCGTCCCCAGTATCGTAGCGCGGCCCGGTTAGCGGAGCGGCGACTTCGATATTGGCTCCCAGATGGTCGGTGACGTCGGCGCGGATGCCGCCGCCAGCGGACGCGAGCGTTCCGCCGCCAAAGCCGTTCTCGAGATTGGCGACCTTGCCGCCGTCGACAAAGGCATAGAGCTGCGCGCGCTGGACCAAGCCGAAGGGGCGGTCGATCATGTAGCGGAGCTCAGCAAGGCCGGCGACGCCCTGATCGCCCGTCCGCTCGCTCCAGTCATAGCCGCGCAGAAACGCAGTCCCACCCAGCCCGAATTCCTCGGTCACCAGCAGGGGCGCTGAGGCCAGCTGGCTTTGCGCGGCGAGACGCAGGCTGAAGCCGCTGCCCAGGCCGACCGTCCAATCGGCCCAGCTGTTCAGCGCAGTGAAGGTGCCGCCGGCATCGAAGCGCGACGCCAGCGGATCGCGGCGCCCGGTCGCGCCGAGGATGCCGAGGCCCTGGGACAGAGTCGTGCTGAAGCGGAACCGGCCTCCGGCCACCGCCGCATTGCCGTAGAGGGTCGCGCGGAAGGTGACGGTGCGGTCGTCACGCAGCAGGTCGCCGGCGCGGCGCTGCTGAAGCGTGCGGATGCCGAGATCGCCTTCGAACCAAAGACTCGCAGTGCGCCGCCGCCAGAGCGGCTGGAGCAGGCTGACGTCGGCCGACCAGCTGCTGCTTTCGAGCTTATAGGCGCGCAAATAAGCGCCAGGCTGCGTCTGTGATGCCGAGCCGGTCAACGCAATTTCGGTGCCGCCCGTGCCGACGCGCTTGGAATAGCGCGCGCGGACATAGCCGAGCTCGCCGGGCTCCGCGGGGGTTCCCGAGAAGGTGAGGCTGAAGCTGTCGTCGTGGAAGAAAAGCGCGTTGACGTCGATGTCGAGCCGCGCCTGGAGCGGCCCGAGCGGGCGGGTGCCGTCATTGTTGATGCCGATGCGCCCGGTCACGCGCTCGCGGCTGGCGCGGACGAGCAGCACACCCTTGCCCTTCTCGCGGAAGAAGCGGCTCGACCGGATGCGCGCGCCATCGATGTCGCCGGCGATCAGCAGCCGGCGCTCGATCTCGCCCATCCGCACCGGCTTACCGTCGACGAGCGGCTGCAGCGCGCTGCGGATCGCGGGATCGGCGACGCCATCGAAGCGGATCTCGTCGATCCGGCCTTCGTCGATGCGCACGGCGAGCACGCCCTTGTCGAGGCGCTGCGGCTCGATCCAGGCGGCGGCGAGCTGATAGCCGCGCTCCTGGGCTCGGCGCGTAATCGCAGTGGCGAGCGCGCGCAGGTCGTCGGGGCTCAGCGTCCTGCCGACCCGCTCGGCCAGGACATCGGCGAAATCGGCGGGCTGCAACGCTTCGAGACCGATCAGCACGATCGCCCCGACGGTGATCGCCGGGCCGGCCGGAGCCTCCGCCGCAGGCGTCTCGACCTGGACCTCGACGGGTGCAGGGACGTTTGGCCGGGCCGGCGAGGCTTCCTTGCGCTCGTTCTGGCTATTGTCGATCGGATTGATGCGGTCGAGCGCATTCTGCGCCGCCGCAGGGCTTGCGACGACGAAAGCAAGACTGGTCAGGCAGGTGGCCAGCAAGGCCTTGGAGCGCAACATTTCACAACATGGATTAGTAATATTGCGTAGGTGGATAGAGGCTAACCCGTTTAATTTTCGTCAAATTTCTGGTGTGTTAACTACGTAGGCCAACTGAGCCGAAACCCCCGCCGCCCTAAATTGCGGGCATAATTTGGGGGCTTTTCCGCATGATCCGCACGTTCAAGCTGCTCGCCGGCGCGTTCTTCCTGCTATTTACGCAAACCGCAATCGCGCAGGTCCCGGCATGGACGCTGAGCGAGGCGAGCGGCCGCGTCACGGTGCGAGACAATGCGGGCGAGCATGCCGCGCGGCGGGGCATGACGGTCGCGCCGGGCGCAACACTTTCTACCGGCACCGGGTCACGCGCAGTGGTCGTGCGCGGCAAGGATTTCGTCACCGTGGCGGCGAACAGCCGCATCCGCATCCCGACCGCCGTCCAGAATAGCGGCGGCTTCGACGTGGTGCAGGAATGGGGCAATGCGATCTTCCAGATCGAGAAGAAGAAGAACCCGCATTTCGGCGTGCGCACCCCCTATCTCGCCGCCGTGGTCAAGGGCACGACCTTCTCGATCACCGTGACGCGCGAGGGTGCTTCGCTCCAGGTTCTGGAGGGCGCGGTCGAGACCTCGACCGGCGACGGCGGCGCGCGCGAGCTCATCCGACCGGGCATCGTCGCTTCGGTATCCGCTGCCGACCAGTTCCGCCTGACTGTGCGCGGGGCCGATACGCGCACGATCGATTCTCCGGCGCGCGGCACTGCGCCCGCGCAGGCGCCCCAACCGCAGGACGCCGCACCGGCGTCCGGCGGCACCGAATCGACGCCGACCGGCGGTAGCGAGGCCGAGGAGGGCCCCAGCGGCGCCGACCTGCTTGCCGCGCAGACGATCAGCGAGACAATTACGGCACAGCCCACCGATCTCGGCAAGGCGACCGGCGGGCTCGTCGGCGGTACCAGCGCGGTCCAGGTGGCGAGCGCCGAGGTCGTCGCCCTGACGCGTATCGATAGCGGCCGCAACAATTCCGGCGGCAACGGCCAGGGCAACAACGGCAATGGCGGTGCCAGCTCGGGTTCGGGATCGGGCAGCGACGCCGGGACCGGCAACAACGGCAACGGGAACGGAAACGATCAGGGCGGCAACGGCCAGGGCAACAACGGCAATGGCGGTGCCAGCTCGGGCTCGAGTTCGGGCAGCGACGCCGGGACCGGCAACAACGGCAACGGCAACGGAAACGATCAGGGCGGCAACGGCCAGGGCAACAACGGCAATGGCAACGGCAATGGCGGTGCCAGCTCGGGCTCGGGATCGGGCAGCGACGCCGGGACCGGCAACAACGGCAACGGCAACGGAAACGATCAGGGCGGCAACGGCCAGGGCAACAACG